>NZ_CP192145.1:0-2926433 GCF_050572635.1 Psychrobacter sp. VH5
GTGGCAAAACGTTTGCGTCAGCGCGATGCCCTGCTCTGCAATAAGGTATCATACCTGATGAAAACCAACCTATTTGCTGTGCCGCGCCCTGCTTTGCTCAATCAGTATCAGCTGCATACAAAAAACATCGAGGTGGCAAAAGGCATGCTGCTACCCATGTCAGTTATCGGCCACGGCAAGCCGGTGCTACTGCTACATGCATACGGGATGGATGCACGTGAGTTTTTGCCATTCATCCTGCCTTTGCTCGGTCACTATACGTTTTATCTGCCGCATTTACGCGGGTTTGGAGCCGCAAAGGATATCGAGCTGAGTGAGTTTGATTTTTTGCGGCAATACGCCGATGACCTCCATGTTGTCATTGAGCAAATTTGTTTGGCACGCAACATAGACGCATTGCCCATCGCCGCCATCTCGATGGGTGCACAAGTGATGTGGGCGTATTTTTCGCGTTATGGCAGCGCAAGAGTCAGTCGTTATTTAAACATCGACCAAAGCCCTGCGATTCATAACCAGCCTGACTGGCAAGGCGGTTTGTTTGGTACGCGGCAGCGCGAGGTGTTTGCAGTCTTTCATGAGGTGGTGAATATGACGCTGCCGTATATTCAGCTCGAGAGTTTTACCCACCTGCCCTTTGCGCTCAAGCGCCGCGTCACTGATGTCGAGCGACAGTTTTCCTTACTATCCGTCAACCGCAGACGCTCAAAAGCGTTTATACAAGCGATGACTTATAAGAACGATCCTAAGCTTGCGCTCTATGATCACCGCATTTGGCAGCATAAGATGCGCTGTTTGCAAACATACTTAAATCTGGAGTACGATTTTCGGGCGGTGATAGAAAAAGTCACCATTCCAGTCGTGAACTTAATCGGAGGTCGCTCACAGCTCTATGACGCTAAGTGGCAGCAGCAGGTGACGCAGATGCTACCCAACGCCACAGAAATCGTATTGCCCCACTCTGGTCATGCGGTACCGATGGATGAGCCCGTTAGGTTTTATCAGGTATTAAGAAAGTTTTTCGGGAATGAGCTATAAGTAGAAATGGAAAAGCGACTTAGTAAAGTCGCTTTTTTAGGAGATGCTGCCAAGTTCAAGAGTTAATCCACTAGGGGTTTTATCAGCTCAAATCTAGGCACTTCTGTGCCATCACGCATTACAGTTTCAGTAAACATCGTTAAAGGTCGTACCCATACGCCGTACTCACCGTATAGACAACGATAAACGACTAAGGCTTCTTCGGTTTCGGAATGATGCGCGGTATGCAATACTTGGTAAAGATTGCCTTTATAGTGGCGGTAAATGCCTTGGGCTACCGAATTTTGATTTTTTTGAGACATAAACCACTCATTTATATTGATAATTAAAAGATGCTTTGTACTTTTGCTGCAAGCTTGGGTTTTATACCCGCCCATTCAGAATAGACCATACTATACATCACGGTATCTGAAATAACGCCGTCACGGCGTACTCGATTGCCACGAATCACACCATCCTTTTTGGCACCTAAGCGCTCGATGGCTTGTTGTGAGCGATGATTATCGACATCTGTACGCCAGCCTACGGTTTGATATTGTAGCGTTTCAAATATATAAGTGAGCAGTATGAGCTTGCAGGTGGTGTTGACATGCGTGCGCCAGTAAGATTTGGCATACCAAGTATAGCCAATCTCTAATCTTTTGGTAGTCGGCAAAATGTCATGGAAGCTGGTTGAGCCAATCGCTTTACCAGTACGCTCATCAATGACGGCAAAAGCTTGCCTATCCGTCATTGAATCTGCAACATTAATATAGTCAATGACTTTGTCTGGCTCAGGTACAGACGTCTCGTTTATCTGCCACAGCGCACCATCTTGGCAAGCCTCAATTAAGTCAGTGGCATGAGCGAGCGTTAATGGCTCAAGGATAATGCCATTACCCGATAAGGTAACCTGTTCTATCATTTATCTCTCCTCAAGCCATTATTGATGTGAGCAAGCGCTTAAGCAACCGTCACTTTTGCATAGGCTTTTTTGCCCGCTTGGATGACGACGGTCTGACCTGAGGTTAAGCTAAAGCTGCCATCAACCACTTCGCCATCTACTTTGACCGCGCCACGTTTGACCATGTCTTTGGCTGCTGAGTTGTTTTTGGCAAGGGCTGCTTGGTTCAATATTTGCGTGATAAATAACGCGTCTGCGCCTTCTAGCTCCAACGTCACCTCTGGCAGGTCAACTGGCAGCTCGCCATCAGCAAGTACGTTGCCCGCTGACTTATGCGCATTAGCAGCAGCGTCGGCATCATGGAAGCGCTCGATCAGCTCTTCAGCAAGGATACGTTTGATTTCTTGTGGATTGCGACCATTTTCCATCTCAGCCATTAACGCTTCGACTTCTTCCATCGGCTTAAAGCTTAAAAATTCAAAGTAGCGACGGATTAAAGTATCTGGCATCGACAGCAGTTTTTGGTACATGGTGCCTGGGGCATCATAGATACCGACGTAGTTACCAAGAGATTTTGACATTTTATTGACGCCGTCTAGTCCTTCTAAAATCGGCACCGTGATACACACTTGCGGCTCTTGACCATAGCGACCTTGCAGGGTGCGTCCCATTAGGATGTTAAAGGTTTGGTCGGTACCGCCAAGCTCGACGTCGGCTTCAAGGGCGATAGAGTCGTAGCCTTGCACTAACGGATAGAGAAACTCATGAATCGCAATCGGCGTTTGCGCCGCATAGCGTTTGGAGAAGTCATCACGCTCTAGCATACGCGAGACCGTCAACTGGCTTGATAGCTGAATCATGTCCCCTGCCGACATGTCGTTGAACCACTCAGAGTTAAAGACAATCTTGGTTTTTTCTTTATCCAAAATCTTAAACACTTGCTCAGCATAGGTCTGCGCGTTGACTTTGATTTGCTCATCACTGAGCGGCGGACGCGTGGTGTTTTTACCAGAGGGGTCACCAATCTTGGCGGTATAGTCCCCGATGAGAAAATAAATCTCATGACCCAAGTCTTGGAAGTGCTTGAGTTTATTAATCAATACCGTATGCCCCAAATGCAGGTCAGGCGCGGTAGGATCAAAACCCGCTTTGATACGCAGCGGACGACCCAGTTTTAGCTTGGCAACCAAATCCTCTTCTGAAAGGATTTCTTGCGTACCGCGCTGAATCAGGGCCAGTTGTTCTTCTAGAGTGTGGGTTTGAGTGGTCATGATGCTCTCTTTATTGTCTTTATTAAAAGGGTAACGCGTTTGGGCGAATGCTCCCGAGTGCCAAAGTGCGATTAGCAGCGTCAAATTCGTTTAGTCTACTAGATATAGCATCTGCTCTATATTAGTACCTGCACTTGTTTTTATTGCTACTGTTTTTCTTGCTACTCTATTTTTGCAAACGGGATTGACGTTTCGTAGCCAGTAAAAGATGTTAGAATTTGAGGGATATACTAGCGTTTTTTAAGGTAAATTGCCATGGCCAACCCTGTCCAGACCACGAATGATCCAGAAAGTAATCAGATTTTAGCGGCTGACCTTTTAGCAGCTGACGAAAGTGCCCATTATGCATCGCTCACTGATGCGTTAGAGCAAACGGTGTTTGAAAGCTTTGATGACGGTCTATATATCGGCATGATGTCTGGCACCAGCTTGGATGGGATGGACGCGGTGCTTTGTCAGTTTGCCGCCGACATGAGTCATAAAGAGCAGACCCAGCAGCCGATGCAGCTTTTAGCCACTTATAGCCAAGACTTCCCGCCGCGCCTGCGCGAGGTGCTGCTTGCTCTGTGTCAGCCTAATGGTATTCAAGCGTTGACGCCGAGTGCTGATGAGCCAAACAACCAGCCAAATAGCGAGCTGGACTGGTTTGGCTGGGCAAGCAAAGCCTATGGCGAGTTTGCCAGCGAGGTGGTCAATAATTTATTGCAGCAGTCAAATACCGATAGCGAGTCGGTGCTGGCGATTGGCTGTCATGGGCAGACGGTACGCCATCGTCCACAAATGGGTTTTAGCCTGCAATTGGTCGATGCCAATGTCATCGCAGAGCGTACAGGTATCAGTGTGATCAGCGACTTTCGTCGCCGTGATATGGCAGTTGGCGGGCAAGGCGCGCCCTTGGTGCCAGCTTTTCACAAGGCTTTATTTTCTGACTCCGCTAGCACTCGTATCTTACTGAATTTGGGCGGTATTGCGAATATTACCGTCTTGCCCGCCAGTAATCATACTGACAACGATCATGTGGGCAATGATTATACTGACAATGATACGCCTGATACTCATAGCCATGTCGTTGGCTATGACACTGGCCCTGCCAACTTATTACTTGATGCGTGGACCGCGCTGCATACCGACAATGACTATGACGCAGGCGGTGCTTGGGCTCAGTCTGGCCAAGTAATAGAGCCACTCCTAAATCAGCTGCTAGAGCATCCGTTTTTTGCCAGATCTTATCCTAAGAGCACAGGGCGTGAGGAGTTCAACCTAGAGTGGCTACAAGAGGAGCTACAAAGGTTTGATCACGCATCGGCGCATATTCGTTACTCGTCCGCTGATGTACAAGCGACCTTAACCGAGCTGACCGCCATTAGTGCAAGCGCGCAGATCAATAAGTTTATAACTACTGATAAAAATAGCTCGGTGTATGTCTGCGGCGGCGGCGCGCTAAATGATTACCTGATGACGCGGCTACAAGCACACCTGCCCCATTGTCATGTCACCACGACCGCAAGCTTAGGTCTGGATCCAGCTTGGGTCGAAGCCGTTGCCTTTGCTTGGCTGGCGCGGCAAACCTTGATGGGCGAAACCGGCAATCTACCTGCGGTAACAGGCGCCAAAAAGGGCGTGGTATTGGGTCAGGTATGTTTTGCCTAGTCGGTCAAATTTTAGTTTACATACGTACACTTATGTGTTTTATAATGACGGTTAAAATACCTTCTTTTTAGGATCGCACGTACAGGATATATCGCATGAGCCAACATAGCAGTTCACCGAACGCGCAAGCCGCCTCTTCTAATGCTGGCACTACCCAGCAAACGCCGCGCCAAAAGCCGCCACATTACCAGCGCCCAGATGAGATGCGTGTCGTGGTCACGGGTATGGGCGCTATCACGCCACTTGGCCTCGATGTCGATAGCTCATGGACCAAGCTCATCAATGGCGAGAGTGGTATTACCCCTATCAGCCATTTTGATGCCACTGATTACCGTGCACAAATCGCTGGGGTGATTAAAGACTTCGATGCCAAACAATACATGAACGCCAAAGACGCGCGCCGCTATGATGAGTTTATGCATTATGGTGTGGCGGCCTCAGCCATGGCATTAAAAGATGCGGGGTTCATCGATGAGGTGAGCGCGGCCGATGCGCCGGTACAAGGCGTCGACGCTGAGCGATTTGGTATCATCTTAGGCTCAGGCATCGGCGGTATTCAGACCATCGAAAACAGCCGCGATACCCTACGCGAAAAAGGCGCTGGGAGAGTATCGCCTTTTATTATCCCAGGCTCGATCGTCAATATGGCCGCAGGATTGGTTGCGATCAAACATAACCTAAAAGGCCCAAACCTCGCCACTTCGACTGCGTGTACCACTGCCACACATGCGATGGGACTCGCGGCACGCTTGATCGCTTATGGCGATGCAGATGTGATGCTCGCTGGAGGTAGCGAAAAAGGCTCAAGTCCACTTGGCATGGCAGGGTTTGGGGCGATGCATGCGCTCTCTACACGCAATGATGAACCAACCAAAGCCTCACGGCCATTTGATAAAGACCGTGATGGTTTTGTGCTCGGCGATGGCGCAGGGGTGGTGGTACTCGAAAGCCTCGCCCACGCCAAAGCGCGCGGCGCTACGATATTGGCCGAGCTGGTCGGTTTTGGCATGAGCGACGATGCCAGCCATATCACCGCGCCCCCAGAAGACGGTAGCGGTGCCGCTCGAGCAATGAAAAACGCACTCGATGACGCGGGCATCGAGCCTGACGCAGTGGGCTATGTCAATGCTCATGGCACCAGCACCCCCGCCGGCGATGTCGCTGAGTCCATCGCTATCGAAACCGTCTTTGCGCCTGTCAAAGACAGCATTTTGGTCAGCTCAACCAAATCAATGACAGGGCACCTACTGGGCGCAGCTGGGGGTATTGAGGCCATCTTTACCGTTTGCGCGCTGCAGCAACAGCATGTACCGCCAACCATCAACCTAGACAATGTCGAGGACAACTGTAACCTCGATTATGTCGCGCACCAATCCCGAAAAGTGGACAATTTACAATATGCCGTGTCCAACAGCTTTGGCTTTGGCGGTACCAATGGCTCTTTGATATTTGCCCGTTGGCCTGTCACCGCCTAAATACGACCGTCTGATACGGCGCGTTGTAACTTTGGTGTCAGATTTGCTACGTTTGTGCACTTGCAGCCCCTTATCGTACTTGCGTATGATAAGGAGTAATTTTTGTACATTTATGGAAGATACCATGTCAAGCTACTCATTTTCTCATCAGTTTTATCAGCGCTGGACGTGTGCTCCTGAGCCTGTACGCGCCGCCATTACCCAAGAGCTAAAAGACATCATCACCTTGCTACAAACCCAGACGCCGTTTGAAAGCTTTGTATTTAGCACGCCTGATCTAGACACTCATGTCGATGAGCTCTACGACAACCACAATGCCGAGCAGGCCATTGCAAAAGCCATCGCCGATAAGCAAGCGCAAGCGGATGCCAAAGCAAAACAAGAAAAAATAAAAGCAGCAGAGGACGCAAAGCGACAAGAAGAGATAGCCTCAAAAGCACAAGCCGCACAAAAACAACCGCCACATAAGCCAACAGCAACTGATGATCTAGAAAATAATACCCATCCAGCCGCCCGTCAAGAGCCCCACCAAAGCACCAAATCCGACGCGCCTGACACCGATAGTAAAACTGACACAGCGCAAGCTGGCATAGCAAAAACACAAAGTAATAAAGACGCTGCCACCAGCACCCAGCCGCAGACCGTCCGTGCCCCTGAGCGCAGCGATGAGGAAGCGCAAACGACTGATCAGCAAACCACTCATGATACAAACCATGATGCCAATGTCAAAGCGGTCAAAGCCATCAAAGATAAGGCCAGTACAGCCATCAAGCTGACACTAAAAGAGGAGCCATCTAACGCCGCGCATCAAGCGCTCATCCATGAGCTCGAGATGCAGATCGATGACTATCTCAGTGAACAGATGATGCTGATGTCAGAAAACCTCAAGTCATGGCTCCATGCTGAGGTGGCACAGCAATTGGGTGAGACAGAGGCTTTAGATCAGCCTGTCGTTAATTCCAAATAAAAAGAGTAAAGCTATCTACTGGGTTGGTTTTAGAGTGGCTTGAAGATTGGGGATTGGCTATATGCCCAATAAAGACAGCTAAAAACTATAGATATCGTCTGATAATTTTAAAAAATAAGCCCCGTAAACACTTACGGGGCTTATTTATTGGACGTCTACTGGGGTGTGTCTTCATTTCAGAAATAAATACACGCCCTAAGGCTTTCGATTAAATCGCTTGGGTGCGCTCTGTTAGCCAATCAAGCGCTGCACCAGCAACGCGATCTTTTAGCTCAGCATAAACTTGACGATGGTAGTCATTTAGCCACTCAACCTCTACTTGGTCGAGCAATGATTTATCAAGCAAACGGGTATCAATTGGGCAATAAGTGACGGTCTCGAAGTGTAAAAATTCACCAAACTCACTCTCGGTAGGGTTCGCAACTGGGGTGTTGACCACCAAGTTTTCGATACGAATACCCCATTTACCTTCGCGGTATAGACCTGGCTCATTACTGGAGATCATACCTGCTTTCATGGCGCGCTCTTTTGGCGTACTGGCACTATAAGCAATGACTTGCGGGCCTTCATGGACGTTTAGGAAGTAGCCAACGCCATGCCCTGTACCATGACCGTAATCCATTTGTGCTTGCCACAATGGCGCACGGCAGATCGCATCGATTAGTGGCGAAGCGATACCATCAGGGAAAGAGGCGCGCGCAAGTGCGATATGCGCTTTTAGTACTGTCGTAAAGTCGCGCTTGTGCTCATCGCTGACTTGCCCGATACCGACGACGCGAGTGATATCGGTGGTGCCGTTTTGGTACTGTGCCCCTGAGTCGATCAGCAACAATCCACCCTCACCCTCAGCGACATCAAGGTAGCTGAACTTTTCTGGCGTAGCCCGATAATGCGGCAGTGCACCGTTTTCATTAAACCCTGCAATCGTCGGAAAGCTCGGCGAAACATAATGCGGCTGCTGACTACGCACCTCAATCAGCATACTATCGACATCCAGCTCACTCAGACGCTCGCCGTTTGCTAAACGCTGCTCAAATGTGGCAAAAAACTCACACAAGGCCGCACCATCTTGGCGCATGGCTTCACGGACATGCTCGATATCGGTATCGGACTTGACAGATTTGAGTAACGTGCTGGGGGCGATTTGCTCAATAAAGCCCACATCATCGGCCATCTTTGATAGCGTACCCACCGCCACTTTATTTGGGTCTAGCAGCAGCAAATCCTCTGGAGTCAATGCGCTCAAAGCGTCTTGTACTGCGTCATAATCAGCAAGCGTGATACCACTGTCTTCTAGGGCTTTTGCGATATCGCTGCTGACTTTGCTGTTATCGACAAACAATGTCGCACTGTCGGCACTGATTAGCATATGCGCCAAAAACACGGGGTTATAATCGACATCGCTGCCGCGCAGATTGGTCAGCCAAGCGATGTCATCTAAGCTTGAGAGCAGATGGTGAGTCGCGCCAGCCTCCTGCATCCCTGAGCGTACCGCAGCAAGCTTATCGGTCGCAGACTGTGCGACAAACTGCGCATCATGCTGGTATAGCTTCGCTGATGGCAATGCTGGACGATCTGTCCAAATCTCTGTCAGTACGTCACGCTCGGTGATGAGGGTGATGTCATTGGCATCAAACGCATCTAACAGCTTGTCTTGCTCCGCGATAGACAACACATTACCATCGACCGCCACACTATCGCCTTCTGCCAAATGCGTCGCCAACCAATCGATATGGTTTGGCTGACTTGGTGCCAGTTTTTCTAAGCTGATACCTGTACCCTCCAGCTGGGCGGCGGCATGTACCCAATAGCGGCTGTCCGTCCACAGACCCGCAAAATCGGCGGTTACCACTAGAGTACCGACCGAGCCTGTAAACCCTGACAACCACAAACGCCCCTGCCAATACTCTGGTAGATACTCTGATAAATGCGGATCCGCTGACGGTACGATGATGGCCGTTAGGTCTTGGGCGGCCATGCGCTCCCGTAAACTTGCGATACGATCATGAATGTGTTGTTTATTCATTAAAGTTTTCCTTATTGGTTTTGAAGACAGTGGGCAAGCGAGGTTGTATTAAAAAAATACGACGACGCGGCGACTATGGATAGTCGTCTTATTGGCGCGGGTAAATGAGTAAGCGCGCATTGAATCGTGTTGAATGATCAATAGCCATTGATGCAAATACTGACCATGCAGAAGTGATAAATAGCCAGATACTATTAAGATGTTTGGGCAGATAACAAGCTTTCAATACTGGAATAAAAAAAGGCTTGAACAAAAATATGTCATGGCTTGAGCAAGACCTGTCACGGATAAAAACGATAAGACGTGCTACCAACCATGGTAACACGTCTAATCATCAGCCTACTTATTGATGCACAGACTTAGTGCTTGGCTATCCTGACCATTTGCTCAAACGCATCCGCTAACTTTTTTGGTGTCGTTTAGCTGACATGATCGGACTGTTCGCTATTTTTGAGCATGGTACTGATGGGCTTGGCCAATAGCAACAAGATAACCGCCGTCACTACCAAAAAGACGGTCATGGTCGTAAATAGCGTTGGCAAGCCTTCAATCTTGTCCGCTGAGACATGACCACCGAAAAATGCAGCAACCAAGTTACCCATGGCGACAGAAGCAAAAAACAGCCCCATCATCTGACCTTGCATACCTTTTGGCGCAAGTTTGGTCATCGATGACAATCCTACTGGACTCAGCGCCAGTTCGCCAAGCGTCAACAGCAACAAGCTACCGACCAGCCATAAAGGGGATGCTAGGCCAGTCTCATTGGTCAAAATATTTTTTGAGGCGATAATCATCAAGCCAAAACCTGCCGCAGTAATCAACATACCCAGCGCAAACTTGACCATACTGTTTGGCTCGATACCTCTATTACCCAGCTTGACCCAAAGAATACTGACAATAGGAGCGAGCAACAAAATAAACAGCGGGTTTAGCGACTGAAACCAAATGCTTGGTATCTCAAATCCTAAGACATTAAGGTCGGTATAGCGATCAGCAAATAAGTTAAATGAGGTCGGCTGCTGCTCAAAGCTTGACCAAAACAGCGTCGAGCCAATAACCAAAATAAAGCAAATCAATAAACGCAGCTTATCGGTTTTATCAAGGCGCGGTGAGACAAACATCACGGCAAAATAGCCAATCACCACAGCCGCGATGATATAGGTCATATACTCTGCGACCATGCTTGCCTCAAACGGCATGATACCGGTGGCGACCAGCACAATCACAGCCACCAGTAATGCCAAAAATCCTGCGACCCAGCGTCCGACATTATGATAGCGGTCGTTAGAGCGCTCCCACTCAGCACTGATGCCTTTGGCTTTGGCATAATGGGTCAATGTTTTTTGGGCAGAAAAACGATAGATAAGTAGCGAGATGAGCATCCCCAAACCACCGACCCCAAAGCCGGCATGCCACATGCCCTTTTCTTTAAAGATTCCAACGATCAGCGCGGCCAATAACGCGCCGATATTGATACCCATATAAAACAAGGTAAAACCACTATCACGGCGCACATCACCTTTGGTATACAGCGCTCCGACCATCACCGAAATACAGGTCTTAAATAACCCTGAGCCCAAAACAATACAGATCAGACCGACAAAAAACAGCGTCATACCAAACATCGCCGAAAGCGCGATACATAAGTGACCAAGGGCAATAATGATACTGCCCCACCACAGCGCGCGCTCTTGTCCGAGCCAGTTGTCTGCCAGCCAGCCGCCAGGGACGGCCGCCAAATACAATGAGCCAGCAAAGATACCATAGATAGCAGAAGCGGTGACGTCATCAAACCCAAAACCACCACTGCCTACCGTCGCCACCATAAACAATACCAATAGCGGGCGAATACTATAATAAGAAAACCGCTCCCACATCTCCGTAAAAAATAGCGGACGCAGCGGCTTTGGATGCCCCATAAAACCGTTTTCTAGCGATTCTAATTCAGCGGCATTCACCCTTGAATTTGCTTCTTTGCTCATAAGATTATTCCTTTAAAGACCACTTTAATAATGACCAAACCCCTATTTATTCAGATAAGCGGTCATATAGGAGCAATATTGTTTCACCTGTCTATTGGCAAGTAAAGAATTAATTGGTCAATAATTACACAATGGCTCACAAAAAAAATCGCCCTCAGTAGCTGAGAGCGAGTATTTGTGGCATTGCCAAAAGACAAATATCAGTCACTATGACAAGATAACTATCTTGTCATAATGAAAAAAGACAGCCCGTATCAAGGGCGTGTCCTCAATTCAATCGATAGCCATCTAATTGGGCTAAAAACGAGGACACGCCCTAGGCAAAAACAGCTTATTGTGCGACAGTTTCACCCGCTTCCACGTCACCATCCGCTTGCTCTGCGGTTAAATCAGCATCGGCAACCGCCGCTTGGCTTACTGTACCAGAAGCGGTCGCTGTACCTGCTTCTGCTGCTACCACGGCACTATCTGCATCCGCTGGCGTCACAGTCGCATCTGCCGCTGACGTAGGTGCGGCCGCTTCTGCTGTTTCTGCTGGGGCTGCATCGTCCTGAGCCTCTGCACTGGCCGCCGCTACTGGCGCTGCTTCATCAGCGGTGACTGTAGCTTCGGTCGTTTCAGCAGTGATATGCTCGCCTGCTGGACGCAAAAATGCAGAAACACCAATAAGTAAGACAATACCTAAGAATAAGGCAATGCCACCTAGAGTGTATAACAGCTCTTTTTTTGGGTTGTTATTGACGATACCTTCTGACATATCTTATCCACCTTGCACAAAATATTTGAAATATTGACCCATTATATCGCAATTTATAGCGATTTGTTAAAACCCTTAAGTATTTAAAGGATTTATTATGGGCAGTTTTTCTCCATGACCTGAGCGCCTTAGCGTTATCATTTGCTTTAAATGGCGCACCACGACGGATCAACATCAAAACTATTTACCCAAGCGCGCTCTTGTCGTTGCCCGCTTGCCCAGATAACTCAATAACAGCAGCAGCGCCACCACAAACAAGACAGGATAATGACCGACACGCATAAACGGTGTACTGCCTGTCCGCGCTTGTACATCACTGCGCAATACGGTGCGCTCAAACTGCGGGGCACGCTCAACGATACGGCCTTTGTGGTCGATGATGGCGGTGACACCGGTGTTGGTCGCACGCATAAACCAGCGGCCATTTTCGAGCGCGCGCATTTGTACCATTTGTAGGTGCTGTAGCGGGCCTGCCGAGGTGCCAAACCATGCATCATTTGAGATGGTCAATAAAAAGTCTGTACCGATGGCGTTTTTGCGCGTGGTATCAGGATAGGCCACTTCATAGCAGATGGCAGCGCCCAAATTGTGCCCACGCACCTGTAGCGGCGACTGCGCCTCACTGCCGCGACTATAGCTCATAACCTCTTGACTACCTGCAAGGTTTGGCAAAATATCGAGCAGCCCTTCAAATGGAATATACTCACCAAATGGCACTAAGCGCTGTTTTTTGTACAGTCCTTCTGCCTCTGCACCCAGCGCAATCACGCTGTTATAAAATGGCGGATACTTATCTTGAGCTTCATCAAATGCCGCTTCATCCTTATAAGGAATACCGGTCACCCACGTGGTATTGGTGGCTTTGGCCATTTTGACCATCTCATTGATAAAGCCGATCGCATCGGTCTGAAACATCGGAATCGACGACTCAGGCCACAAGATAATATCACGCCCCCACTCACTGCGAGTCAACGTGGCATAAATCTTGAGCGTCTCTATTTGATACTCAGTTAGCCATTTTAAATCTTGCGGAATATTACCCTGAATCAATGACACCGACACATCAGGCGTGCCTTTTGGTTTGGTCCATTGCGGGTTTAGTAGCCACAATAGTGTACTGAGCGCTAGCAGGGCAATCGAAGCCACCATATAGCCTGCGCGGCGACGCAGTAGCTCGACTAAGCTGCCTGCCAATAATACCGCCACAAAAGACACTGCAAACACACCCGCCACTGGCGCAAGTGACGATAGCCAATACTGCTCTGTAAAGGCGTAACCGACAAACAACCACGGAAAACCAGTAAATAACCATGTCTTCATCCACTCTTGCAGCACCCAAAGCGCGGCAAAAGACAGCGGCTGCTTGCCGACCATCTTATTAAACACCAGCCCCAAAAAGCCATGAAACAAGCCCATGCCCAGACCCATCAGCGCAATCATAATCAAAGCAAGCCACGCTGGCGTATCGCCGTACACATGAATAGATGTGTAGAGCCAAAACGCCCCCACGCACCACAAGCCTGTACCGTAAGCTTGACCGATCAAAAACGCCCGTTTGCCGCTCATCTTTGGCATCAATAAGGCGTACAATATCGCAGGCGATAGCAGTGCTAGCGGCCAGATGTCATAAGGCGCAAGTGCAAAGATAAACACGGCCCCTGCCAACCACGCAATCAATACTGTCAGTACCATGGGTAAGCCCCTTTGCTTATCGGCATTGAGACGTTTTTGTAAATCATGAGTAGACAGGCGCATAGCAGTTATCCAGAACCATATTTTTAAAATAGTAAGCATTCACTTAGCGACGCTTAAATAAAAAGATAAAAAACTAAGCTTAGACAAAGATCAAGCTCGATAAGCGTTCAGTAAAGACTCAGTAAATAAACCCGCCCATGATACCAGCCTACAGCAATTAATGGGTAAAATTGCGTCGCAAAAGCCCACGGCAAGACACAAAAAAAACACGACCGCAATCGTGTTTTTTTATCTATAGACTGGTATGAGGCGGCGCAACGGTGCTGTCAAAAGCCTCCTAATAGCATGCCTAACTTTATAGCCGTTTTATTATAAACTAACCCTATACCGATGAAGCGGCTCATCATCGATCAATGACTGCCAATCAATACCTGCTGATCGGCGTTCATATTGGTCAGCTCTAAACTATGAATAAAACGCCCTTCGACATCGGTAATGGTGATTTTCCAGTCATCTATTATTACGCTCTCGCCTTCTAAGTCGCCCACATAGCCGAGCGCCTGCATGACAAGGCCGCCCATAGTATCGACATCGGTATCATCAAAATGGGTGCCAAGCTCATCATTACAGTCTTCGATGACCGTCGAGGCCTGTACACGCCAAGTATGTGGCTTATCAGGATCAGCGATAATATTATTGATATCACTGTCTTCATCAAAGTCATCATGCTCATCGACGATATCGCCGACGATCTCCTCGAGTAAATCCTCCATGGTGACCACCCCTGCAAAGTTGCCAAACTCATCGACGACGATTGCCATGTGCACTTGGGTGCGCTGCAGTGAGCGCAGCAACGTGTCTGAGCGCGACGTTTCGCTGATATATAGCGGTTGCCGCACCAGATCTCTGAGACGTTTGCTGTCGATTTTGTCTTCTTGGTCGCGCACCATGTGCACTAAGATAGGAATCAAATCTTTGGCAAGCAAGATGCCGATGACCGCATCATCATCTTGGCTATCAAATACTGGGTAACGCGAGTGGGTGGTGTCGAGGATGATATCCATCACCTCAGCCAGACTTGCGCTTTCGTGCAGGCCGATCACTTGCGGGCGCGGCGTCATAATCTCGCGGACTTGAGTGGCAGGCAGATCGAGCACGCCTTCTAACATATCGACAGTATCAGGCTCTAAAAACTGACGAGAGTCCTGTACCAAACGAATCAATTCATCACGGGTTTCGGGGGCGGTCGATAGCCAGCGTTTTAAGCCGCGCATCGACCAACTACTCGGGCTGGGAGTGTCGTCAGACATGATGATATGGTTTAACCTCTTTAGTTAATAACAATGAGAACAGCAAAAAACTTAGATGGGGATAGAAATAACAAATAAAACAGCCGTTTTATGATTAGGCCATCACAACCACGGCCAAATAATACCTATAAATAGACCAGCCTAAATTAGCTTCACTTTATCGCATGGCTCACCGACATTCAACGATAAATTCACGCAAATTGTATTGTCAGTGTGTTATAAACTTTGCTATGGTCAAAGCCTTTATTTATCAATAATAAACGCCATGTCCTTACGCTCGTTTTTTTCTCGTTTACGCCGACTATGTCCAACTAGCCTGCCGCGCTCTCATGGTACAAGCGGTCACGGCCAAACAATGACGGACGCCACAAACCCTAAAAAAAAGACATGGCGCTACTATCTTGTCCAGTTGTTTATCATCACCGCGCTGTTATTATCGGCGCTGTGGTTGCTATTAGCGATTTGGTATCAGTTTGGCGTGCGCTCGCTCGTCACTTGGCTTGCGGCCATCGTCATCGTTTGTCTGCTGGCAGCTTTGCTACGTAGCCGTTACCAGCATTCATCCCAGCACCATGCCATCACAAAAAAACCGGCCAGCACTTGGCTTATGGGTATGTACGCTGCGACTTGGTGCCTCGGGGTTGGCTGGTTTTTTTCTATCGAAGCCAAGCAGCAGCGAGACTGGATGGCAGAGGTCAGCCAGCAAGTCTCCTATGAGCGCGACGCGAGCAACCCTAATATAATCACCCTCAAAAATGTACGCAATTTTGACTGGCATACCGATACAGACGCCACCGAGCGCTGGGACACCCGTACCATTGATATGTCCAAATTCTCGGGCGTCGATGTCACCAACTCATACTGGATGGGGCCACTGATTGCTCATACCTTGGTCAGCTTTCGCTTTGAGGATGACAGACCGCTTGCCTTCTCATTTGAGATTCGTAAAGAAGCAGGTGAGTCTTTTTCGGCGCTGGCTGGTTTTTTTCGGCGTTATGAGCTTAGCCTGATTGCTAGCGAGGAGCGTGATATTATCTATACGCGCAGCAATGCGCGCGGCGAGCAGGTGTATCTGTTTCCTATTAGCAATTTGCAACAGCATGAAGTGAGGTCGCTATTTGAATCTTATCTAACGGCGGCTGATGATTTGAACGCTAAACCTGCTTGGTACAATACATTAATCAGCAACTGTACCAATATTATTTTTTATATGGCGCGTATCGTCAGTGGCGAACGTTTGCCATGGGATTATCGGATTTGGGTCTCTGGGTGGCTGCCAAACTATCTATACGATGTCGGTATGCTCGACGCCAAGCCCAACAGCGGCGCGCAGAATTGGTCGATGGATACTTGGTACGAGCGCACTCATATCAATCCAAAAGTGCGTGGTTTTGATAATTTAGCAGGCAGCAGCGTAGTCAATAGCCGCGAGTTCTCCAAGCAGATTCGTCAGGACATTCCTATCCCGCCATTGGCTGACTCAAAAGCGGCAGCTGAAGCCAAAGCACAATTTGCGGCGCATGCCGCCGCGCCATAAACTCACTACTCGCCATAAACTAACGATAAGAGTCTAAATGGATACCGCTAGGGCTGTACCCATGTCACCACCCGCTCCTCCATCTCTTCATCTGTCATACCAACCTCAGAGACACAGCGCCCTGCCACCCCGACATTGGCTGCGCGCATCTGCTGCTCGGTGCGCGCCGCATCACCAGTCAATAACAAATGCCAACTTGGGAGCTTCTGCCCTTTATACAAGCGTTTATAGGCGCAGTGTGATGGTAGCCACATCATGTTGGGCAGGTTTTCCATCGTGAGCTGAATACAGTCAGGCACATACTCTTGACGCGTGGCATAGTGCTGACAATGACCCGTCGCACAGTCCATCAGCTGACAGGTCACATCGGTATACTCAACCAACGCTTCGGCGTCATCATCATCGATATATTTGATCAGGCAGCAGCTACCGCAGCCATCACACAAAGCCTCCCACTCATGATGCGTCAGCTCTGATAAGGCAAATCGCGACCAAAACTGCGGCCGCAAGGTGGCCGCCAGCTCACCATCGCTATCGGCAAACAAGCTTGCATTGGCGGGCACAACAGGCTTTGGCACTGGTTGCGGCGTCGGTGACTGTTCAGCAGCTGGTGATTGTTGGCTGTCGATAAGTTGGTTGAGCAAATTGAGTGTCATAAAGGTGCAGTAGCATTTTGATAAAGAGCGTTACAGTATTATAGCTGTTTTTGCGAAGCATGGGCGTTAAGGTACTAAAAGTAAGAAAAACGATTTACTATAAATAAAATTCATAACATAAAAAGGGACAGCACTATGTCAATTAAGACGTTTGAACTTATCAGCACCACCAAAAACGGCGTCGAGCTCATCAGCTATGTGGCGCTACCAGAAGACGCATCGGAAGAAAACCCAGCGGCTGGCATCTTGGTCGCACCAGAATGGTGGGGCGTGGTCGATCACCCAAAATCTGTGGTCGAGCGTCTGGCAAAAGCAGGCTATGCAGCGGTGGCAATGGACGTCTACGGTGAAGGCAAATTGACCAGTGATGCGGCAATGGCAAACATGTGGATGGAGCAAGTACTCGCAGACCAAGACATGCTGATGGATCGCTGTCGCCTTATCCTCAATGATTTTAGCGATCAGTTGGCTGTTGATGGTAGCAACTTAGGCGCGATTGGCTACTGTTTCGGTGGTAAAGTCGTGCTTGATATGGCGCGCGATGGTATGCCACTAAAAGCTGTCGCAACATTCCACGGCAACCCATCAGCAAAACAGCCTGCGGACAAAAACTTTACCGCCAAAGTCTTGGTCGCGCATGGCCGTGATGATTCTATGGTATCGATGGAGGCGATAGAAGGTCTAAAATCTGAGCTGGATGCGGCCGATGTCGACTACACTATCGATGTGTATGACAATGCCAAGCACGGCTTTACCAACCCCCATGCCGATGAGCGCGCAGCCAAAAACGACGTCGATCTCGGCTACAACGAAGCTGCCGCCAAGCAAAGCTGGGATAATATGCTTGAGTTTATGAAAAGTAACTTAGCATAGACGCTATCATGAAAAGGCCACTATCATAGGGCTTTTATAAAACCTATATAAACCGAAAAAAGAGTTGCTGATTTATAAGCGGCTCTTTTTTTAGTTAAGCAGCTTTAGGTACATGATGCTTCTTGTACTCGGACGCAAATCGCGTCATTATCACCTTATCATCAAGCAAATTGGGTGACGAGGATGCTATATCTGTTAATGAATCCGCTGGGCTGGCTGGCTTTTACCATTTTATTCATCATCGCTTCGGTGCTATATATTAGTATCCATAGCCAAATCCAGCAGTTGCGCCGTGAGATGGCAGCGCTACAAGCTGAGCTCAAGCAATATAAAGACAGTATAGACGCTGCATCCAACGCGCACTCTGAGCCATCCTCTCAAGATACAGCGCATCAGCAGATAACGTCACAACCACCCATGCTTTCTGAGCGGCCAGAGTTGCCAGAGTCAGCAAACCGGCCTTTATCCGAACTACCTACACCCCCTTTACCTGCAGCTTCATCACTATCGACAGAAAATCGACAAGCCACTGCAACCATAGAGCCTGATGAGCGCTCCTTACCTATCGTCACCTCACTGATTTATTCTATCAAAAGCTGGTTTTTTGGCGGTAACTTGGTCGTGCGTGTCGGGGTAATCGTCTTGCTCATCGGTGTGGTGCTTTTGCTGCGCTTACTGAGCGATTATATCGAGATTCCGATTACCATAAAGCTTATTGGTATTGGCCTGATGGGATTGGGACTGGCGGCGTTGGGGATGCAGTTGGCAAAAAACCGCTTTGCTTATGGCATCACTTTACAGGGCACGGGCTTAGCGACGGCTTATTTGACCGTCTTTTTTGCTTATAGCGTCTATCAGGTGCTCGCAAGCGTGCCAAGCTTTATTGGACTTGGCCTTTTATCAGCTGTCACCATCGGTCTCGCTGTGCGTCAAAACGCCTTACCGCTGGCTTTATTGGCCTTGTCTGGTGGGTTTTTTGCGCCTGTATTGACCGGTGAAGACACCGGCAGTCTGGTCGCCTTATTTAGCTATTATCTGCTGTTAAACGTCACCGTTGCTGTCATTGCTCACTACCGTACTTGGAAAATGCTCAATCTGCTCGGCGTGTTGGTCACCTTTGGACTGGCCTACTATTGGGGCGCGACGAACAATCTAAGCGCTACCATTGAGGCGCAGCGCTGGACATTGGTATTGCTGGTGACGCTGCATGTATTGCTATATTTGTTTGTCGTCATCCGCTACGCCCAGCAGATCATCGCTTATAACACATTAAATGAAACAGATATCGCCCAGATGACTGTAGATAGTATTTACGGTACAAACCCCAGCACAGATGCCAGTACGAACAACCATACAAAGAACAGCGCAAACAACACCTATGTCTTCCCTATTGATACGGGTTTATTGTTTTCCGTACCGATATTGGCCTTTGGTTTATTTGCGGCGTTGTTAGACGCTATTCCTCATGCGCTGACCCTCACCAGTGCTGTTTTAGCAGTGATTTATTTGGGCATTGGCTGGATATTTGTACAGCGCAGTCAACGATATGCCTTAATCACTGAAGGCATGCTGGCGTTAGGATTTGGATTTTTGGCATTAGTCATTCCGCTGGCTCTCGATGCTGAGTGGATTGCCTTTGGCTGGTCGGTTCAAGGGCTGGCGTTGGTATGGTTTGGTCGGCGCTCGCTACGCGCATGGTCGGTGCTATTTGGGCTAGTGTTACAGCTGCTGAGTATCGCGATGCTGATGATAACTGTGGTCTTTACAATCAAAGATTATCCAACACTGGCCTTGACGATTTCAGCGCTCAGCTACCTCGCCGCCATGTTTGTCTTACGCGCCAGCAACGCCCCTATGGGTGACAAAAACAGCCAGCGTCACGCCGATCAGACGCTGGTGAAATACGCTAACACATTGGGCATCGGTGAACTCGCGACCAAGCAGTGGCTGGCTTCAATCAATAGCCAAAGTATGGCGTTTAACCTGATGTGGCGCAGTCCGAGGTTGAGCCGTTTTTTGACGTTCACCGCCGTGGTCTGGCTGCTGTATGTATTGGTCATCGATCTTGATCAGTGGCTTGCCAACTGGCACATCGCAACGACAGCGCTGCTAGGATTGGCCGCGTTAACCAGCCTTGTCCTTTATTATGCCGTCAATCAATATCATTCTTGGTTGGAGATTCGGCAGTTTTGTCATGGTTTACTGCTGTTATTGTATGCCACGCTACTGTTTCAATTACCGCAAAGATATACATTTGATTATCAATGGTCGACCTTTCATTGGTCGATATTTATTACTTTGCTGATAGGCGGGTTGGTCATTGGGCAGTTATGGCTAAAGATATGGCATAAAGCAGCTGAGTTAACACGTTTTGATAGCGCAAGCTGGTTTGGAGCGGGCATTATTGTTTTAGCAGAAGCCATGCATTATGGCTTACCTGACTCAAAAGGTGTCATGACTGTTTTAGTGCCAGTTGCCTTTATGTTGGCTGGGTTATGGTGGGCACAGCGTCATGCTATGGGTAAATATCATGATGAGCAGTCAAACACGCACTCAAAAGCAGCAACCTCAGCCTTTCCGCTCGCTTGGTTTGATTGGCCTCAAGCACTGTTAGACAGCGCCAAAATCTTTGTACCTATCACCTTAGGCTGGGCGCTGTTTACCAATTTTACTTATGATGGGGTGATTTGGGCCTTGCCTTATTTTCCGCTATTTAATTTATACGATCTGACTTTATGGCTGGTGGTGTTTTATGCCTTGGGCGTTTATTTACGCCGTCAGCCACATGGTAGCGGTTCGAGAAATCTATTAAAAGCCATTCCTAAAAACGATATGCTACTTATTGTCTTAGCGCTGATTGGCCTTTGGATAGGTTCGAGTATGTTGGTCAGGACGCTGCATGCCTTTATCGGCACGCCTTTATGGACTGGCAGTGTATATGGAGTTACTGGCGGCGCGTGGAATAGCGAGCAAGTACAGACGGGGCTAACCATTTTGTGGACGCTCATTGCCTTGGTCGCGACCATCAGCGCTAGCCGCTATGGACAGCGCACGCTATGGTTTATGGGCATTGGACTACTGGGCGCGGTGGTGCTAAAACTGGTCTTGGTTGACTTGTCACAGACCGAGGCGATTTGGCGGGTGATTTCGTTCCTTGGTGCAGGCAGCTTGATCTTGGTCATTGGCTATTTAGCGCCGCTACCACCAGCGCGCAAGGACTTAGTAGACTAGGACGTACTCTCAACCCAATCGATGAGCCTATAGATGAGCCAAACATAAAGACACGCCCAAATCCGCATGACAGCCTGCCTGAAGCCTGACATAAAATTGTAACGTGGCAACAAGGCGACTGGATAACATTGGGTGCTGACGCTGGTTGTGTAGTAAACTGAACATCATAAAAAAGTAGACACTGATGGTCTTACTTTTAGCATTTTTTATAAAAGGTTATGAAAGCAGATGGATAAAAGAGCGAATATTCAGTGGTTCCCTGGGCACATGAACAAAGCCCGTAACGAAATCAAAGAAATCATGCCGCAGATGGACGTGGTCATCGAGGTGATTGACGCCCGTATTCCTTATAGTAGCGAAAACCCTATGGTCGCAGCACTACGCGGCGAAAAACCCGTCATCAAAATATTAAACAAAGCCGATCTCGCCGACCCTGATCTGACCCAAGCATGGATGGTGCACCTTGAGCAGCAAGCGGGCGTCAAAGCCATCGCGTGTGACAATAACAAAGCCGATGACGTCAAGCGCATCATCGCTCTATGCAAAAAAATGGTGCCCAATAAAGTTGGCACCGGTCGCCAGATCAAAGCCATGATCATGGGCATTCCAAACGTTGGTAAATCGACTTTGATCAATACCCTAGCAGGGCGTGCAGTAGCAAAAACTGGCGACGAGCCTGCGGTGACCAAGTCGCAGCAGCTGATCAAACTCGATGATGACATCATGCTCTATGACACCCCTGGTATGCTCTGGCCAAAGGTCGAAAACGAAAACTCTGGCTATCGACTCGCAGCGACCGGTGGCATTCGCGATACCGCGTTTGACTTCGCCGATGTCGCCAGCTATACCGCTGAGTATTTGCTGAGCGCTTATCCTGAGCTGCTAAAAACTCGCTATAAAATTGACGAGTTGCCCAAGACCGATTGGGAGTTTTTTGAAATGGCAGGGCGTAACCGAGGATTTATCAAAAAAGGCGGAGTCGTTGATACCTACCGCATGTCTGAGATTTTGATCAATGAGCTGCGTAGTGGCAAACTTGGACGTATTACCCTTGAAACTCCAGCGATGATCGAAGCGGAAGAAATTATCGTCGCCGAACAACGTCTGGCGGCAGAAGAAAAAAAGAAAGCCCGCGAAGAAGAAAAGCGCTTGCGCCGATTAAAAACGCGGAAGAATCGGAAGTAGGCTATATTTAATTATCAGTGACAAAATTGATAGCACTAAAGAGTTTTACTTGTGAGTCTTCAAATTTTTATAAAAAATAAGGATGTATAGAATGTTAAAAAAATTAATGCCACTACTTGGTCTGCTTATGATTAGCAGCTTTTCTTATGCAAATACAAATCTTCCATTTACGGGAGAACGTATTTTTAATTTTGAAGGCGGCAATGATACCAATGGATTGATTAAAATACAGAAGGATGGTGCTACTGATATCGCAATGTTTGGTAAGCGTTTTAGCTATACCGTTTATAGAGGTATGTATAGTGACTCAATGGCTTCAGATGAAGATGAAACCTATTTTAAAGTCATTGGAGATTCTATAATTAAGTTAGATAAAAATGGCAATATTGCTTATGGATGTGAAGCTACTCCAGACTATGATCTTGATGTTAATCTGTACGAAAGACCATGTATCTCAAAACTTTATAAAGATTAATCGCTATGGAATACTTACATTTTTAAAATTTTATTTTAATAAAGACGACTATGATTCCATCCGCTAAGACCATTCAAATCTATTTACCCAAAGGTAATCCTCGCGGACTACGTTTGGCTGAGATGACCACGCGTACGGTACGTTTGATTGAGATTCCGCGTATCCATATTGATGATTTTTTTGCGATGCCTGATGCCAATCAAGTAGGCTTATACTTTTTAATAGGTGAGACAGAAAGTACCGATAAGCCGCTACTATATATCGGCCAGACTGGCGACCTAAGAAGACGGTTAAATCAACATGACGACAAAGACTTTTGGACGCGTGCCTTTGTTATGCTTTCAACGAATAACTCAATGACGCAAACGCACGCGCTATATATGGAACATAAAGCTATAGCGACCGCCACTCAAGTTGGGCGCTACGAGATTAAAAACGGTAATACTGGCAATAAGCCGCACACGCCTGATCCTTTAAAAGCGGATTGTGAAGAGCTGTTTTATACCCTTGATGTTTTATTATCGACTTTAGGGCAACCCGTTTTTGAGTCTTTAAATATTAAAGAAAATAACAACATTAAGAATCAGTCTTCGGGTAACGTTGCTGTTCCTTCAATCAGTACTGCTGATGTCTTGCCTATCGCTGATTCACAGCCAACACTGTTTTACTATAAGGCGAAAGATGGTGATGCCAAAGGTTATTATGACGATGACGGCTTTGTCATATTGGCAGGATCGTTAATACGGCAAGCACAAGCTATCTCAGCTCCACCATTCGTTACTAAAATAAAAGAGAATTTATTGAGTAGCGGCAAGTTAATGCCGATAAACAATAAAAGTTATCAGCTAACTGAGAACCAACTATTTAAGACACCTAGCGGAGCTAGCTCATTAGTCTCAGGACGCTCGACAAATGGCTGGATTGAATGGAAAAACGAAGCGGGTAAAACTTTAGACAGCGTTTACCGTTAGTCAAATACCTTTATATCGTGCCTAGTGAACCTCATATACGAATAGATAAATTACCTTTAATATCAGCAAACTCTTCATTGTCGGTGTGCGAGGTGCACCCTACCTGCCAAGACTAGTTTACGACCTACAAGGAACACTTTTGCCTACTCATTTTTCTCAGTCAAGCTCATCATTAAACACCTTCGCCCCGCGCCTACTCGATTGGTTTGCCGAAAACGGTCGCCATGACCTGCCTTGGCAACAGCACCAGACTGACACCCCCAATCCTTATGTCGTTTGGCTATCCGAAGTCATGCTCCAGCAGACACAAGTCACCACCGTGTTGCCCTACTTTGCGCGTTTTATGGAATCGTTTCCGAGCGTGCAGGATTTGGCCGCCGCAGAATGGGACTTGGTCGCCGAGCATTGGGCCGGGCTTGGCTACTATGCACGCGCGCGTAATTTGCATAAAGGCGCAAAGCAACTGGCCGAGATAATTGACGAGACCGGTGATTTTCCGCAGACGCTAGCGGGCTGGGAAGCTATCTCTGGCGTTGGGCCGTCGACCGCTGGGGCGATTATGGCGATGGGCTTGCACAAGTATGGCGTCATCTGTGATGGCAATGTCAAACGCGTCCTTACCCGCTGGGCAGCCATTGACGGCGATATCACTAAATCTGCTACGACCAAAGAGTTATGGGCATTAGCGGAGCGTTTAACACCGACAGAGAACTCAGGACTATTTGCGCAGGCGATGATGGACATGGGCGCAACGCTATGCACGCGTAGCAAGCCTGCCTGCTTATTGTGTCCACTACAAGAGGACTGTCTTGCCCATGCACAGGGGCGCGAAACCGACTATCCAGTCAAGGCAAAAAAACAGCCCAAGCCCAGTAAGTTTAGCAACGCGCTTATCATCAAAGATACGGACGGCAAAATACTATGGCTACAGCGCCCTGACAATGGTATTTGGGGCGGACTATGGAGCTTGCCTTTACAGTTTGTAGAAAAGGTTGATGGTAAAGCGAACACTAAGGCTACTGTTAAAAAGACGCTAGCTAGCGATGATAAGCCATCAAACACAGCAAATGACGTACGCAGTCATGAAAAAGTCTATGAGACAGAATTTACCACCGCTGAGCAGATTATTCATGAGTGGTTAGATAAGCATAATGTGATAGCCGCACCCATTAATCAAACCTTGCTTGATGATGCGCCTATCAAGCACTCATTGACCCACTTTCATTGGTATTTGACGCCGCAATCCGTCACTTTAGACAATAAGCAAATAACCGCATTGAGCACAGCCTTGCAAGCAGCAGAGATTAATCTTCATTGGTTGACCGCAGACGATGCGCGGGCAACACTTGGATTACCGCGGGCGATGGTGAAGATTTTAGAGCGGTACGTACGTATAGTCGAACCACTATAAATAAACACAGTGCTACTGGGATGAATTTTGCGCATTGTTTGGGACAATTTTAGCGATCAGTAGTGCCTATTTGTGAATGTTCAACACGCCCTAACCATACAACCAAATAACTTGCATAAAAAAAGCGACTCACCATAAATAGTGAGTCGCTTTTTGCCTTGAGAAAAGACTGAAAAATTAGGGCAGAGCTTAAGACAAAGCCTAAGACTTAGGCACCCGCAGACGCATCAAGCCTTCTTGTTGCACCGTTGCGACGAGCTTACCATCTTGCCAAAACTGCCCATGATTTAAGCCTTTGGCATTGGACGTGGTATCGCTCCACATGTCATAGAGCAGCCAATCATTCAAATCAAATTCACGGTGGAAGTGCATCGAGTGATCGATACTGGCCGCTTGTAGACCACTGGTCATAAAGCTGACACCATGCGACATCAGTCCCGTGCCCACTAAATAAAAGTCCGACGAAAAGGCTAATAATGCCTGCTGAATCGCCACCGGCTGATTGCCCAGCTCGCGAATACGCAGCCAGTTGGCTTGTTTTGGCTTCATCGGCTCAGGATGGATAGGATCACGCGGTTTGACAGGCTTAATCTCGACATGACGACGACGCATAAAACGTGCTTTGAGCGCATCTGGCACTTTGCCGACGTACTCTTCTTTTAAATCTTGCTCGGCAAGCAGGTCGTCTGGTGGCGGATAGACGGGCATATCTTCTTGATACTCAAGCCCCTCCTCCATCGGCGAAAACGAGGCAATCATCGAAAAAATCACTTGCTCAATAGGCGCTTTACCGCGTACTTCTTTGTACTGAATCGCGGTCACTTCTCGCGCAGAGAGGCTACGCCCATCGCGTAGACGGCGTACTCGATAAACCACTGGCTGGTTGATATCTCCGCCACGCAAAAAATAGCCGTGCAGTGAATGGCAGGGTTTGTCTTTATCCAGCGTATGGGCAGCTGCCATGATTGCTTGCGCCAAGACTTGCCCACCAAAGATACGACTGCCCACATAGTCATGGCTTTTCCCCTCAAAGACATCAGGGCTCACTTCAATAAGCGATACGGTAGCAAGCAGCTCATCAATCAGTTGCGAATAATCAGACATGACGATAGGTTTCCTTATTTTTATCAAAAACGCGGCGCGGCTGCACCAACCCACCTAATGATAGCCAGATGATATAACGGCAAACCTGCTGCGTTTGAATGTAAAATAATATGAAATCACTTGCTAAAAATACACAAGAGAGATGTTAGAACAAAATTTTAGCGTAAAAATATAGCGATAGCAGCGCTATACACGTATTTATTATCCACTGAAAGGCTAAACATATTACCCAATATCCCACGCTTTGACCAGTTATGAGTCGCTTACCCGCTGATCGCTTACGCACGCGCTTGGCTATCACAAGGTTTGAGGCAGAGGTATCTATCGCAGCATCAGTGCATCAGCCTAATAAAAAACGAGATGATCGGCGCATCTCGTTTTCATTGCTACACTTCGTTTATGGCTTGACCGCTACCAGTACGCGGATAGAGTCTGGCACCAGCGATAGGTTGCCTAATGCCTGCTCGCCTTGTGCTTTTAGCTGCTCTAAGCGCTCTACTTCTTCTGGACGTACATTGGGGTTGATGGTTTGTAGATGTTTTAGGCGCTTGATTTCACGCGACCACTGCTGATTGAAACGGGCGCTTGCTTGCTCACCGATTTCTGCCAGCTGCTGGCGGGCGATCTCTTCGGCGTCGTAGTAACGCTGCTCGATCACATCACCGCGTACTTTGATGACTTGGCGGGCGCGGTTTTTGTCCAGTCGCTCGATGTGCGGCATGATCATCTCGCTACTGATGCGCGCTGACAGATCATTGCCTTGCTCACTGATAAACACCCGAATGTTTTGCGTGGTGATAGTCGCAGGCAGATTGAGCACTCTTGGCGCGATGGCCTCGACACGGAAGTTTACCTCGAGCAGCACCATGCCTTGTGGCACGACCGCGCTTTTTAGCATCGCCACCGTGGTATTACCAAAGGTGCTGGTGCTGGCCAACTCGTAAATCGCGCGCATCAGCGGATGCTCATGGGTAATAAAGTCGATATCTTCACGCAGCAATGCCTGCCCGCGATCAAAGGTCAAGGTCATCCCATCTTCATCGCCCAGTGGCAGGCCATCGATGTACTCACTGATCTCAGTACTATCGATAGGAGCGATGACCCACGAGCCATCGCGCTGGATGCTATGATCGATATTGGCAGAGGCAAAAAAGCGCTCCATAAAGTGTGGCAGCAGATTGTTCTGATCAAAGTCAATCATGGCATCTTTGATACGCCCAGCGACACGTGGACGGCACGAATTGTACTCCAGCAGACGGTCACGGCCAGCTTGTAGCTGCGCTTCTAGCCCTAGGCGGGTTTTTTTCGCTTCGGTGATGATATCTTGTAGCATGGCACGGTTGTCGGGCGTATCAGCACTCTCTAGCACAGGCTTTAGCGTTTGGATGTATTGCTCTTGCACACTTTGGGCAGTCGGTGATATCTGACTAAACATATTGAGCGCTTTGTCATACCAATGATATAAACGCTCCTGCGCGGTGCCCTGCACATAAGGTACGTGAAGCATGATCTGCTGCGTCTGACCGATACGGTCTAGGCGGCCTATGCGCTGCTCTAGCGTGTCTGGATTGGCAGGTAAGTCCCACAGTATCAGCTGGCTTGCAAACTGGAAGTTACGGCCTTCTGAACCAATCTCTGAGCAAAGCAATATCTGCGCGCCCTCGGAATCCGCAAAAAACGCCGCCGCTTGGTCACGCTCAAGCAGTGTCATCTGCTCGGTAAAGATAGCAGTCTTAATACCTGCATGCAGACGCAGTACCGCCTCAAGACTCTCAACCGTCGCCCCACTACGAGCGATCAATAGCACTTTTTGATGCTTTAGCTCACCGCGCAAGATATCAATCAACCAAGACACACGTGGGTCATCTTCTAGCCAGCCACCATCGGGCTGGTTTTCTTCGCCCCACAGCTGCTCACGCAGTTTGCCCGTGGTTTGGTAGCTATCAACCCATGCGTCAGGCAGGGGCAGTGGATATGGCTGATGGCTTCGTCCATAAAACCCTTTGACACTCTCACGAGTATTGCGAAATAAGATACGGCCGGTACCATGACGGTCCAGTAGCTCGTTAAGGGCATAAGTACGCAAGCGCTCATCGTCATTGATTGCGCCCAGCTCATCCATACTAATATCTAATAAATGGCTCAAAGCTGCGATTTGCCCATCACTCAGCGGCTTGTCTTCTATCAACACGCCAGCGACGGCAGCGGTTTCAGCAAAGGCTTCTTGCCCATCAATAAACTCATCCAAATCATCAAAGCGATCAGGATCTAGCAGGCGCAAACGCGCAAAATGGCTTTGCGCGCCGAGCTGCTCAGGCGTTGCGGTCAGTAGCATCACCCCAGGCGTCTCTTCAGCAAAGTCAGCAATCAAATCGTATTTGTCATTGCCGCCCTGCTCTTCATCCCAGTGCAAATGGTGCGCTTCGTCGACGACCAATAGATCAAAGCCCGCTTCCATCGCCTGATCGTACAAATCAGGATGGTCAAGCAACAAATCCATGCCCGCGATGATACACTGCTCGGTGGCAAAGACGTTTTGTTCAGGATCATGCTCTTTGATCGCGGCAGTACGTACCAAGTCAAACAACGCAAAATTTAGGTTAAAGCGGCGACGCAGCTCGATCATCCATTGGTATTGCAGACTGTCTGGTACCAAGATAAGTACGCGCTCAGCCTTTCCTGTGATTAGCTGCTGATGAATGATTAAGCCCGCTTCGATGGTTTTACCCAGTCCCACTTCATCGGCCAAAAGCACACGCGGCGCGATACGCTTGCCGACCTCGTGAGCGATATACAGCTGATGCTCGATAATATCGACACGCGCGCCCATTAGGCCTTTGAGCGGATGACCTGCCAGCGCCGACTGCATGCGCAAGATGTCTTGGCGCAGCTCGTACCAGTCGCCACGCTCGATGCGACCAGCGAGCAGACGCTCAAGCGGCTTGGCAAGCGTGATATTGGCCGCGAGTCGGGTTTCCATGATACCGCGCTCATGCTCATCGACGCTGTACTTGAGCACACCCATCACCTCGTCTACCGCATTGACCGTATAGCCGTTGCCATCTTGGTCATAAATGCTATCGCCCGCCTTAAATACCACGCGCGACAGTGGCGCTGAGTTTTTGGCATAAACACGCGTCTCCTCGCTTTGCGGAAACAAGATGTGCACACAGCGATCATCCACATCGATGACCACACCCAAGCCAAGCTCAGACTCTGTATCAGATAAATAGCGTTGGCCAACGGCGAATTCAGTACTGTGCAGTGAAGCGATAGAGGTAGTCATAAGGCGATGTCTTTTTTGTACTCAGGTAATAAGAAATAAAATAGATAGCAATGGCCGCTAATGGTGGCTGTGCATAGGGTAACACCCATTTAGTCGACAGCTAAGGTAGACCATTATATAACGTTAGCGGCTAGATGAGTGCGTTTAGTTGACTTTTCAAGTAGACAATTGTGACAGCGCTTGGGTTTCTCAGGTTTTTATGGTTTGGTTTTTGACTCAACCCACCGACGTGCTACATTAAGCCTCACCCCCATAAAGCCTTAAAACCATAGAAAAAATCAATACAACAATCAATTCATCAGGGAGTCACTATGCGAGCGGTTTTTTTAGACAAGGGTACTTTTTCGGACGGTATCGATTTGCCAGCCCCAGCTGGGATTACAGATTACATGACTTATCATGACACGCCAAAGGACAACCACGTCATCCTCGAGCGCTGCCGTGACGCCGATATCATCATTACCAACAAAGTCCAAATAGACGCTGAGGTGATCGGTCAACTGCCCAACCTCAAGCTGATTCAGCTGACTGCCACAGGGATGAACAACGTCGATCAAGACGCTTGTGACAGACATCATGTCACCCTTTATAACGTCGCAGGTTACGCGGTCAAAAGCGTGCCTGAGCATACCTTTATGCTGATGCTCAATGCCATGCGCGCAGGCATTCATTATCATCAAAAAGTCGCCGATGGTACATGGCGCGACAATGGCAATTTTTGCTTGCTCGACATACCGCTGATCGACTTAGAAGACAAGACGCTCGGCATCATCGGCGTCGGTACCATCGGCAAGCGCGTCACCGAGATTGCACGCGCCTTTGGCATGACGGTGTTATGGGCGGAGCATCAAGGGCGTGCACCTCGCAGTGCAGACTATACCGCCTTTGATGACGTACTGGCGCAGTCAGATGTATTGAGCTTACATTGCCCACTGACCGAACAGACCCAGCATCTTATCAATAAAGACACATTGGCAAAAATGAGCAAACAACCGCTCATCGTCAATGTCGCTCGTGGCGGCATCGTCGATAGTCAAGCATTGGCAACTGCCATCCATAACGAGCAAATCATCGGCTACGCCAGCGACGTGTTTGAGCAAGAGCCGATCACGGCAGATGATCCGCTACTCAGCCTCAGCGAGCATCCACGGGTGATATTTAGCCCGCACAATGCTTGGGGCAGCAAAAGCGCGCAACAGACCTTATGGCAGATATTAAGCAAACAAGTTGCTGACTTTATCGATAATCAGCATCAATAGCGACTATCGATCAATTAAAACCTAACGACTGAACCGCAACCAGTCGTCTTTTATTTTGCGGTATTTGAGCATCACACGGTCGCTAAGATAGTTGTTGGTCACGTACCACGGGTAGCGATCGCCTTGCTTAGGCAGTCTGTCTTGGGCACGTCTGACATATCCAGACGATAGCGAGCCCATCACCGTATCTGCTTGGGCGTAGGCGGTAGCATTCGCCGCCTGTGCCTTTGGCAGCGCGACTTGGTAGCGGTTTTTGTGCATATAACTCAACAGCCGCACCACATATTGACAAGCCAGATCAATCTTTAGCGTCCATGAGGCATTGGTATAGCCAAATAAGGCCGCCATGTTAGGCACGCCTTCGATCATGACTGCCTTATACGTCATGCGCGTGCCGATATCAATGGCCTGCCCGTCGATATATACCGCTGCTCCGCCTAGCATTTGCAGCTTCAATCCGGTTGCTGTGACGATGATATTAGCCTCAAGATGTACGCCTGATTGCAGCATAATACCGGTTTCGGTGAAGTGGTCGATCTGATCGGTGACCACTGCTGCACGCTCACCGTGCAAAGACTTAAATAAGTCACTGTCTGGCACAGCGCATACGCGTTGATCCCACGGATTGTAGTCGGGCATAAAGTGTTCGACATCAACGCCGCTACCTTTTAACTCTTTTGTCACGCCGCCTTTTAGCACAGCTTTCATCAGCTTGGGCGCGTGAGTGGCTAATTTATACAGCCCCTGCTGCCGCAGCACGTTGCGCGCTCGCAGTACCGTATAGGCCTGCTCTTTTGATAAAGGTGAAAACTTGCCTGAGAGCCAGTCGATAGAATGATCATCGCCCGGTACGCTTGCCACATAAGTGGGTGTCCGCTGTAGCATCGTGACATGACGCGCACACTGCTCGCTGCTTTCATCTACCAGTGCCGGCAATAGCGTCATTGCAGTGGCACCGCTGCCAATAATGACCACTTTTTTGTCGTTATAATCTAAATCATCCCAATGCTGCGGATGGACAATACGACCGCGGAAATCTTCTTCTCCCGCAAAATGAGGTCGATAGCCTTGCTCATAGTCGTAGTAGCCCGTAGCACCGACGATAAACTTTGCCGTCTTAACGAACACTTCTCCGCTGGCATGGTTTTTTATGGTTGCTGTCCATAACTGATCAATGCTTGACCATGATATTTGCTGAACTTCATGCTCATAGCGAATATGCTCAGTAATACCAAACTCGCACGCCGTATCAGCGATATAACGCTTGATATCGCCACCTGCTGCCAGCATTCTATAATCTAGCCACGGTCTAAAGTTATAGCCAAAGGTTAAGGCATCAGAGTCCGAGCGGATACCAGGATAGGTAAATAAATCCCACGTGCCGCCCAAATCAGCACGTTTTTCTAATATGGCAAAGCGCTGCGAGCTTCTTTCGTTGTTAACTGATCTGTTCTGCCTTTGTTTTTTTACGCCTTTATGACCAAATAGATTTTTATGCTCTAGTTGCTGTAAGCGGCAGGCCATACCGATACCCGCAATGCCCGCACCAATAATCAGCACTTCATAATCAGCAGGCTTATCCCTTTGCGACTGTCTACGTGCGAGGCGACTTTTGATCGCCTGTTTGGTAGTAGCGATATCAAGCATATTCTCATCCTTGTGTTTGTATGATCAGCGATAGCCTTAGTGCTTCTATTAATCGCGCGCTTCGACTTCATATTCAGGCAGCTAATGCATCAAAATGGGCACGGACTCTCCCAATCCATCCACGCACCCAGTGTCGGGTGCTTTAGGCGTAGCTGCTGTGCGTGCAAGTTTAGCCGCGGGGCTATCGTCAGTGCCGCGCCTTCAGCATAAATCGGATCACCAATCATCACATGACCGGCATGCACCATATGCACACGTAACTGGTGACTACGGCCCGTGACAGGCTTTAGTAGCACGCGCGTGACGGTCTGATCATTGCATATTTCGTGAGCCAAGACCTCATATAAAGTCAGTGCCTGTTTGGGCCAATCGTGATCGACGATATGGCGCGGTTTGGTCGTGGGCTCATAACGTACCGGCACCGATATCTTACCGGTCGCCCCAATACTTTCCCATTGGCCAAAGACGCGCGCTTGGTAGCTTTTTTGTGGCAACCGCTCAATAAACTGCTTACTAATATGGCTTTGGGCAGCGGCATTTTTGGCAAAAATCAGTAGCCCTGAGGTGTCCATATCCAAGCGGTGAATGAGTTTGACGGCTGGATTGACGCGCTCAAGCCGCGCAAGCAAGCTGACCTTAAGGGTTTTGCCATCGACGCTGAGGAGGCCCGCTGGCTTATCCACCACCCAAATATCGTCATCTTCATAGACCGTAATGTCTTGGGCAAATGTTTTAAAAAACGCCAACGAATACGCGCACTCTTGTCGGTTTAAGGCGTTGACTTCTTCTTCAGTAAAAGGCATAAAAATCGGTTACTTATATAAATGAGAGTAAAGATGACATGATAGAGGCAATGACATAGAAAAAAAACCAAAAAGTGACAAGTGACAGCGCACTCACTGGCTGTAGGGTTGTGTTTCGATTTATTGTATCAATCGTAATTGTTAAACAATTTAACCAGCCTGCATCTGTCAAGTAAGAGCAAACATGTTAATATGATGGCACATTTTCACCATTTCGAAACGACTCTTTAGCCGCTTATCATTACTTTATACCGCTGGTCTTTAGCTACACAAAGCCGCGATAAATTGATGAACGACGATAAAGACAATAAAACAAGAGAGATAACTATGTCAGACCTAATCGTAAATACCACCGATGCAAACTTTGACCAAGACGTGCTGCAATCAGACCTGCCTGTATTGGTAGATTTTTGGGCGGCGTGGTGTGGCCCTTGTAAAGCCATCGCGCCTATTTTAGAAGATCTAGCCAGCGAATACCAAGGCAAAGTAAAAATCGTCAAAGTCGACGTCGACAACAACCCACAAGCCGCCAGCCGCTTTGGTATCCGTAACATCCCAACGCTATTTGTCTTTAAAGACGGCGAAAAAGTTGACTCAGTCATGGGCCTACAGCCAAAAGCAGAGCTAGCCAAAGTACTTGACAAGCATCTATAAGCGCTGCTATCAGTGTCGATACGCTCGTGTCAGTCTATCTGCTGCGAGTGTCTACACGTCATAATAGATACCAATCAGTAAAAAACCATTGTCCTGCTAAGATAATGGTTTTTTGCTCGTTTTTTATGCAAAAAAACCAATAATACGACTTTTTTGGCAAAATTTATTGACAATGCCATTGTGAAGACCGTATAGTCTGCTGACAAGAGAAAACGAACCGTTTTCCTAAGTGTCTTGTCGCTATTCTCCTCGTGTTTATCAACAAAAACACAATCGTCATTATAAACACCATTACTGAACGAAATGACTAAACACAATTACTGATACTGAGTTTTTGACGCAGACTCTTATGTAGCCTTCTGTATCCTTATTTCTTATTACCTTGCACTCTATTCTTGCAACTTGTACATAAGTCAACACGCAATACCCAAACTACATAACTCTGGCTCTGTGCTCGCGCCCTCTATCGCCATACTATCGTTGTTTTAATCAATGTCGTGACTTATGCTGCTAATGGCATCTCTCATCTGATCAATTGCTAATGACCTACCTATGAATCTAACTGAACTAAAGAAAAAATCAATCTCTGAGCTATTGGCCATCGCCAAAGACATGGGTCTTGATAATATGGCGCGTAGCCGTAAACAAGACATTATCTTTGCTATCTTAAAGACTCACGCTCGTAACGGCGAAGCCATCTATGGTGACGGCGTGCTCGAGGTCTTACCCGATGGCTTTGGCTTTTTGCGCTCATCAGAGGGCTCTTACTTGGCAGGTCCTGACGACATTTATGTCAGCCCCAGCCAAATCCGCCGCTTTAGCCTAAAGACAGGCGACAGTATCGCTGGGACGATTCGACCACCAAAGGATTCTGAGCGTTATTTTGCGCTACTAAAGGTCGGCGAGATTAACTTTGATACCCCCGATCGCTCACGTCACAAGCTGATTTTTGAGAACCTCACGCCATTATTCCCCACCGAGCAGTTAAAGCTAGAATTAGGTAACGGTACGACCGAGGATTTGACAGGCCGTATCATCGACCTGATTGCCCCGATTGGTAAAGGCCAGCGCTCTATCATCGTCGCGCCGCCAAAAGCCGGTAAAACCATGCTTTTGCAATCGATTGCCCAGTCTATCACCCGCAACAACCCCGAATGCTATCTGATCGTCTTGCTCATTGATGAGCGTCCAGAAGAAGTGACCGAGATGGAACGCACGGTACGCGGTGAAGTCGTTGCCTCAACCTTTGATGAGCCGCCGCAGCGCCACGTGCAAGTCGCCGAAATGGTCATCGAAAAAGCCAAGCGCTTGGTCGAGCATAAGCAAGACGTGGTCATCTTACTTGACTCCATCACTCGCCTCTCTCGTGCGTATAACACCGTCATTCCATCATCTGGTAAAGTGTTGACCGGTGGTCTAGACGCCAATGCCCTTGAGCGTCCTAAGCGCTTTTTTGGCGCAGCGCGTAACGTCGAAGAAGGCGGCAGCTTGACCATCATCGCCAGTGCTTTGATTGACACCGGTAGCAAAATGGACAGCGTCATCTTTGAAGAATTTAAAGGTACCGGTAACCAAGAAATTACCCTTGAGCGTGACTTAGCCGAAAAACGCGTTTTCCCAGCGATTAATATCAAAAAGTCTGGCACTCGCCGCGAAGAGCGCCTGCTTGATGAAGACAAACTACGCAAAGTCTGGATCTTGCGCAAATTGCTACAGCCAATGGATGGTGTCCAAGCCACTGAGTTCTTGCTTGAGCGCCTAAAAGAAGCCAAAACCAATGATGAGTTTTTTGAACAAATGAAGCGTAAATCACAAAACTAATGTGCGATGATAAGCTTTACTCATATCAATAGCACTATGTCATTTTTGATATGGATCGACTATAGATATTAAAGACAAATACCAAAAACCGCCTTAGGGCGGTTTTTGTGTGTTGGGTCGTGGCAATATGGCCAGACGACAAGCTATAGTAAGTGCTAAATAAAAAAATTACAGTCTCTATAGCGGATTGCCTATATCACACGAAGCAAATATAAGACCCTATTTCTTTACAAATAGATAGCGCTAGCAGTGACAAAAACAGTTAGCGTATTATCAATACAAATACAATGACACTAAGCAAAATCCCTACCAAGGATACAGTGGGGAAACATCTTTTACAGCTTGCTTGCAAAGCTTAGCGCTTTTACTACGCCTAGAGACGAATTGATGAGTTAATATAAGTGTTAGCATAGATATACTCTGTTATCAGGTGCGATAGCAGTACACGTATTGAAATATTGAAAACCCTTAATATAATCCTATGTCTTGCGATAGCAATACAGATTATTCTAAGACAATTGCTGGATTCGCTTGATATGGTTTATCTATATCAAACACATAGCACTAAAAATCTCGTATTCTTTTTTTGACCCAACTTGATAATTTGACAGGTGATATTATGAAATTTGCTAAAACTATCGCAATGACTGCCATTACTAGCTCTGCTTTAATCATGGGAGGCTGTGCGACCAATGGCTACAACTCTGGCTTGAGCAATACCGCTAAAGGTGCAGCAGCAGGCGCAGCAGCGGGCGCTTTGATCAGAAGTGGCGGCGACAGTAAAGATATCGCTCGCGGGGCATTGGGCGGTGCTGCTGTTGGTGGCGCTGGCGCTTACATCCTAGACCAAACCAGATAATTTGGTTTATAACGGATAGACAGCACTTCAAGCAGTTTGGTTAGACAAGTCTTTTTAAAGACATACCTTCTAAGTATTTTAAGCTTAGATAAGTAAATATGCTTTGAGCTTAAAAGACACTGATGTGAACTTTCTCATAAGCTGTCTAAATAGTATGTAAAGATAAACAAAGGGTCTGCAATCATTGCAGGCCCTTTGCGATTAGCAGGCGTGTATTTTTATTTTAAACTTAAACAACGGTCAAATCAGAATACATCAAATATGTGGCTAAAAAATCGCTCAATTAAGTATAGTCAACTGAAAATAAAATGACGATACCGTTAAGTGCGCGACTCGGATGCTGTCTTTAAGTTTAGGTTGCATCACTACTGGCAGCGTAGACGAGCCAGCACGCAAGGAAGACTTATACCAGTAACGTCATATCCTTTTTTTAAAACGCATCAACTCTAACCTATCAGCGTTATAGAGCGCCACTAAAGGTATCACATGCCTGTACATTGCCACTCTGCAGACCGCGAGTAAACCATTGCACACGTTGTTGGCTGGTACCATGCGTAAAATTATCTGGTACAACCGCGCCGCCGCTTGCACGAGCGAGACGATCATCACCGATTTGGCCTGCAGCATTGATGGCCTCATCGATATCACCTGCTTCTAAGAACTGTACGCGCTCCTGATTGCGCTGCGCCCATACCCCAGCAAAACAGTCCGCTTGTAACTCTTGCATGACCGACAGTTTATTGGCCTGTGCGCGGCTGACTTGACGACCAGCCTCATTTACCTGCTGAGTGATGCCAAGCAACGTCTGCACATGATGGCCCACCTCGTGCGCTATCACATAGGCTTGCGCAAAGTCGCCTGCCTTACCTTGGTTATCTTGATCCCCTGAGCCTTGCTGATCGCCGGTTATACCTAGGTTTTGACGCATTTCCACAAAAAACGACGTGTCCAGGTAAATGGTTTGATCCCCCGGACAATAAAATGGCCCTGTTGCAGCGCTAGCACTCCCACAAGCAGAGCTGACTTGACCGTTAAACAATATGAGCGACGGCTCTTGATACGTACTGCCTGCTTCATTAAATATCTGATGCCAAACGTCTTCTGTATCGGCCAATACGACTTTGACAAACTGCGTATCGCGGTCATCACTGGTGGCAGGCTCACTTGCCGTACTGCCGCCACCACCTGCCACCACTTGCCCTGTCTGTAATGCCGTCATGGGATTGACTCCAAAAACCAACCACAAAATACCCGCGATAATAATACCGCCGATACCACCCCCTATCATCTTACCGCCGCCGCGACTGCTGCGCACGTTTGAGCTGCCTCGCCTACCTTGCCACTTCATACCATATCTCCTTAAATATATGATTTATACCATCATACTATCGACCATTTATACAAGTATTTTTCGTTCTTTATTGTCTGACTCATTGTCGCACCTAGCTTTTACGGTATCTCCAAGCTTTTTGCTTATTATGTTTTATGACTTTTATATGCCTATCAGTAGCCTTTAGCAGATACAGTACAAAAACAACGCCGAAATTGATTACGTTATCGTAAAATTCACTGACCACAATACGCCAATTACCGAATACCAGCCATCTTCAATGAAAGCACTACACAACACCAACAGTTAAAGAATATCAAGACAGCAAATATGCTTTTATAATAAGTCGATCTTATTGATTATACGCATATTATTTGGTGTTACTCTTTAAGGGAAGATAAGAGGTTTAAAATGTAAAATTACATTTACAATTTTATTGTTACTGAATTGTACAGCCTCTTTCCATTCAGAAAGAAAACATATAGAATGCGTGAAAGCTGAGTAGTTGTAACTAAGATTAGTTGAACTCTGAAAAACATCAGATTTCGACCTTTTTTTGGCTTTTGTTACTACTACTGCTCATTTCATTTTTTCGGAGAAACTACTATGAACCTTAAATTACTTGCTCTAGCTGGTATCATGACTGCATCTATGGGCCTAACTGCCTGTGACAGCAACACTGAAAACGCTGCTGAAGATCTATCTGACGCACAAGAAGAAGTACAAGACGCTCAAGAAGAGCTAAACGAAGCTGCTGCTGACGGCGAAGCTGTACCTGCTGACGCAGAAGCTGCCGCTGCTGAAGCTGAAGCTGACATCGCTGATGCACAAGCTGCAACTGCAACTGACGAAATGGACGCTGAAGTACCTGTAGACGGTACTACTACTAGCGTTGATGTAGCTAGCGAAACTGACACTGCAGCTGTTGATGCAGCTGACGAAGTGGTTGTTGAAGAAGCTCAGTAATTTTATTGGTCATACAATAAACACTGTAGTAAAAAAGAGAGCCTATGCTCTCTTTTTTTATGCCTGCTATTGAAGCAAGATGATAGCAGGATAGCCTGCTAACTAGATGGACACTGATTGTTTGCGCTAAGCTAGTAGACAAGATATACCCAAAAAAGTCCCTATTAAACAGCGTTATCTTTGGTTCTTTTTTCTCTGAGCAGCGCCTATATGTATAGGCACAGACTAAGCATCAAACAAACGCTCATCAACCTGCTGGCGAAATTTTTGACCTGTCTTAAAGGTTACCACTCGGCGCGCAGATACGGCAACGGGCTCCCCTGTCTTTGGATTGCGACCAGGGCGGCTATTTTTGTCTTTTAGCTCAAAGTTGCCAAAGCCTGAAAGCTTGACTTCTTTGCCATCAATCAAACTCTCTGACAATTCCTCAAAAAAGCGCTCTACCAAACAGCGGCTATCTTGGCGCGTTAGGTTTAGGTGGCTCATCAAGTGCTCAATCATGTCAGATTTGGTTAAAGTGCTCACAGTACGACTCCTATGCTATGTCGTGATGTCGAATATCATGGTTTAGCGGTATGAGGGGATAGCAGTTATTATAAAGGTTTTTTGTGGTCTTTTTAATATAGACGTTATAAAATCTCTTTTATTAATAACCACTTACCATTTTTTAGACAAAAAACGTCTCGATCATAATTTTTTTGACAAATAAAGCACCACAGCCTTTTAATTAAAAAAGGCCATGATGCGTTATCAGTTTTCGGGTGTAGAGGTTAGCTGTCACGCAGCTGTACTGAATGCTGCTCAATCAAAGCTTGAACGACTGTATCAGTGGCAGTTTTTACTGCCTCGTCAGATAGGGTTTGTGACACATCTTGCCATATCAGAGCAAATGCAAGCGAGCGCTGACCTGCCGGTACTTTATCACCTTGATAGATATCAAATAACCACATATCACTCAACAAGGCTCCAGCAGCACGGCGCACCGTCGACTCTAGCGTCTGTAGGCTAATCTCGGTATCTACCAAGATGGCGATATCACGGCGCACTTGTGGAAACTTACTTGGCGTGGTGATGTCATGCTGCTCGCGGGCCAAGTTAAGCAGCGGCGCAAGCGATAACTGGGCAACCCAAGTGGCAGGCAGATCCAGCTGTTTTGCGGTGCTTGGATGCAGCTGACCCAACCAGCCGACATAGATATCATCGATATACAGCTTGGCGCTTTGACCAGGGTGCAAAAATGCTAGCTGACTGCGCTCGTAGCGTACGCGCGCACGATCGATTTGGGCTGGAAGTAGCTGCTCGATATCGTGCTTGAGATCATAAAAATCTAAAGCTCGGTTTTGATAAGCTTGCTCATCCCAAATATCGCCAACTGCGACCAGCGCTATGCTCGGCGTCTGCACCAAGTCACTGACACTCTGACCGACAAAGCTCAGACCTGTTTCAAAAAAACGTACACGCGGCTGCTGACGATTAAGGTTGTATTGCACACAAGGCAACAAGCTTGAGAGCAATGTACGGCGCATGACCGCCAGATCGCTTGAGATCGGATTGGCCAATGCCAACACTTCACCTAACGCTTCATCATCAAGTAGCGTCTCAAGTTTGGCATCACTAAAGCTAAAACTAATCGCTTCCATATAGCCATTATTGACGAGTGCCAGCTTCATCTCATGCGTCAAATCAGCCGTATCGTCATAATCCATACTGACTTGCAGATGCGGCAGGACGCTTGGAATATTGTCATAACCGTAGATACGGGCGATCTCTTCGATAAGGTCTTCTTTAATACTCATATCAAAACGATACGACGGCGGCGTACAGTTCAGACTCTCCGCTTGCTGCGCGACCTCAAAGCCCAGCTGGGTTAAGATACGCACCATGACCGCAGGCTCTATCTCGATACCGATGACCTCACGGACTTTACTGATTGGCAAGGTAATCGGCGTACGGGCTGGTAAGTGCTCGCTATTTTCTACTTTTACTATTTGCCCAGCTTGCCCGCTTGTGACACTAGTAATCAAATCAACAGCACGCGCCAAAGCAAGTGCTGGCAGAGCAAAGTCTACCCCGCGCTCAAAGCGCTGCGAGGCATCGGTATGCAAGCCAAAACGACGCGCGCGCGCCGCGATAGCCAGCGGATTAAAAAACGCACTTTCTAAAATAATATTGGTGGTGCTATCGGTGACGCTACTGCGCTTACCGCCCATGATTCCCGCTAAGGCGAGCACGCCCTCATCATCGGCAATCACCAGCTCATCACCAGTTAGAGCAATGGTTTGCTCATTCAATAGCGTCACTGTCTCTGCAGGCTGCGCCAAACGCACCACGATATCACCTTGAATGGTATCGGCATCAAACGCATGTAATGGCTGACCAAGCTCCATCAATACATAGTTGGTCACATCCACCAAAAAGTTATGCGAGCGTAGTCCTGACTGAACCAAAGCATCAGCCATCCATTTTGGCGTGTCGATACTACGATCAATATTGCTGATTGATTGTAAGAAATAGCGTGGGCAAGCCTCAATGGCACTAATGGTGACTGCAGGCGTTGCATCACTGTTCGTTACCGCTACATCAGTGGCAATCTCCGGCTGCTGCATCGGCAGATCATTAATCACTGATATCTCACGGGCAATACCGCGCACGCTAAAGCAATCGCCACGGTTTGGCGTGATAGAGATATCGAGTATTTGATTGTCTAAACCTAGATAGTCACGGATATCAGTGCCAATGGGTGCATCTGCAGGTAGCTCAAGTAGGCCATCTATGTCGTCAACCAGGTCGATCTCGGAGGCACCGCACAGCATACCGTTTGAGGCCACGCCGCGTAGTTTACTTCTTTTAATCTTAAAGCCCGATTTACCATTACTGGCATCATCACTTGGCAGTATCGCCCCAACGGTTGCCACAGGCGCTTTCATACCGACCGTCACATTCGGCGCGCCGCAGACGATTTGTAATGGCTCAGACTCACCAATATTTACCTGCGTGACGCGCAGCTTATCGGCATCAGGATGCGGCTCGACACTGATGACCTCACCGACCACCACACCGCTAAATGCACGGGCAACGGCAAAGCGATCATCAATCTCAAGCCCTGCCATGGTCAGCTGTTCGGCCAATTGCTCGCTGGTATTATTGGGGTTCACCCATTGACGTAGCCACTGTTCGCTAATTTTCATAAATATCTCGGATCAGAATTTTGTAATAAAGATGTTGGAGTAAAGCTTGGCACATACACTTGTTGTATCAACAAGGCGCGCTTTTTATATAAAAAAAGCACTCTAGCCAAATTGCTTTAAAAAGCGCACGTCATTTTGGAAAAACAAACGCAAGTCATCGATGCCATAATACAACATGGCAAAACGCTCAATACCCATACCAAAGGCGAAGCCAGTGTATTTGTCGCTATCGATACCGCAGTTGGTCAGCACCTGCGGATGCACCATGCCGCAGCCCATGACTTCTAGCCACTTGCCATTGTCATCGAGGATATCCACTTCAGCTGAAGGCTCGGTAAATGGGAAAAATGACGGACGAAAACGTACAGTCAACGCTTTGGCAAAAAACGCCTCTAAAAACTCACTGATCAAGCCCTTGAGCTCAGCAAAGGTGCTCGACTCGGTCACCATCAGCCCTTCTAGCTGGTGAAACATCGGCGAATGCGTTTGGTCTGAGTCGTTACGATAGACGCGGCCTGGGCAAATGATACGAATCGGCGGCTCGTTCTTTTCCATGGTGCGAATCTGTACCGGACTGGTGTGCGTACGCAGCAAGTAGTGCGCATCAAAATAAAACGTATCATGCATCGCGCGCGCAGGGTGATGCGATGGGATATTAAGCGCTTCAAAGTTATAGTAGTCGCTCTCAACTTCAGGACCTGTCGCGACGTTAAAACCTGCCTGCACAAAGTACTGCTGCATACGCTGGGTCACCATCGTCACTGGATGCAAATGGCCTTTTTGGCCGCCGCGCGCCGGCAGGGTGATATCGATACTCTCGCTTGCAAGCTTGGCATTCAATGCAGCGACTTCTAGATGCTGCTGCTGCTCGGTGAGCGCCTGTCCGATACGGCTACGCACACTGTGCAACCAGCCGCCGTAGGTTTTTTTGTCATCGCTACCAAGCTTACCCATCTGTTTTGACCAGCCGGTAAGCGAGCTTTTTTTGCCCGTTAGCTGTACACGCAAGTCTTGTAGGGTACGCGCGTCGTTTACTTGCAAAATTAGCGCTTCAGCAGCACTGGCAAACTCATTGAGCTGTGCTTCATTTAACTCATTAAGCTCTGAGGACAAGGTCGGTAGCGCCGACAAATCGGTGATAGCAGCAGGGGTAGTCATAAGACGCATTATTCCTGATTTAAACGGACTATTAAGTAAGTATGGTGCTTGGTAATTGTAGGGATTTGACCAAATATTGCAAACCATTTGCTCGGTTATCTCACGATGACCATGAGTGATGCTAATGGCTTGAATATGTGGACATATATATCTAGCAAAATAGATATTTAGCAAAAACGCGTGTGTTTAACCGCAATAGTGATGACGCCAAAATAATTTACTATAAAAAAAGCCACCGACCAGCGGTAGCTTTTATTAATATCGTACTATTAATCAATATTAGTCCAATCCATCTAGGTATTTGCTAAAAAAGCAAGCCACCTAACGAAAAGGGTAATATTTAGGCCAATTCCGCTTTTGCTTTTTCGACCAATGTGGTGAAAGTAGCTGCATCATGCATAGCGATGTCAGCTAAGACGCGACGATCGATTGCGATGTTAGCTTTTTTCAAGCCATTGATAAAGCGGCTATAGCTTAAGCCGTTGATGCGAGCACCAGCATTGATACGTGCGATCCAGAGACGACGGAAAGTACGTTTTTTGTTGCGACGGTCACGATAAGCATATTGACCAGCTTTGGTCACTGCCTGTACCGCTACGCGGTAAACTCGTGAACGGGCACCGTAGTAGCCTTTAGCACGCTTTAAGATTTTTTTGTGACGGCGATTTGCCTGTACACCACGTTTTACACGGGCCATAAATTACTCCAAGATTTTTTAATCATTATTAAACGAGTCACGATGTCGTTATATAAGTGAATACCAGACATCGTTATCAGATTGCAAAGTCAAATACCTTTAATACATTAAAGCTAAGTGACCATAGGCTATTAGATGTATGGGCACATACGACGAACTGCTGCTTCGTCAGACTTGTCCACCATCTTTAGACCGCGCAACTGGCGAATACGCTTAGCTGATTTCTTGGTCAAGATATGGCTTTTGAAGGCTTGCTTACGCTTAAAGCCATTCGCTGTTTTTTTGAAGCGTTTAGCGGCACCGCTTCTGGTTTTCATCTTAACTTTCATGATGAGTTGCCTCTTTGTCTTTGATAGAACCTGGTCGTCAAATCGTCAGTCATAATAAATAGTGGCTTTAAAAACAACCACTAAACTGTTATTTGCCTCGAGGTGGGAGGCGCTATTTTAGCAGATAGCGCCCTGTTTTGCCAAGTGAATTTTCGCCCAAGCGCTCAGCTGTTTATAGAGCCAGCGCTTTTAGTAAGCGCATATCACTATGGCTCCGCTACACTCCGCCAAATAGCCCACCACAAAGACGGCGATACACTTTATAAAGTCGGGGATTTTTTTGCAAATAGATTGAATGTGAGGCAAAGCTGTGCTTAAGTAGAGGTTGGGCTTGATTGCTTATCGTGCACGAATTGTATGCCAGTAACGATAGCCATTGACTCGGTATTGTGCTCATCCGTTTTATGACCATAATCCGTCCTGACGCTGTACACCTATAACATGATTGGCAACCCCCATCATTGCCTGCCATCACTCTAGGAGATAACGTGTCAAATCAAGAGTTAGACTTTGATGACAGCCTATTTGTATTTGAGACAGTGATGCGAGTGCGTCATACTGAAATCGATAGGAGTCAGCATATCTCGTTTGAAGCGTTGACCGCTCTGCTTTGTGAGGCGCGGTATCGGTTTTTGCATGCAAAAGGCATACAAGAGATCAATGCGGACCATCGAGGACTGATCATCGATGGCATACAGCTAACCACCAATAGCCGTGTACGGGCGCGCGAAGAGCTGTTGTTTGAGGTGGGGGTCGAGCCGCTGTATGATAACGGCGGCCATATGATCATCAAAATATCACGTATGCATGGTGGCGAGGTGGTGGCAAAGGCGCGGATCCATTTTATCAGCTACGATTTTCATCTCAACAAACCCGCCGCCTTGGATAAAGACACAAAAGCGGCGCTATATCCGCATTGATTTAAGCTGTGATGCCCTTGACGCTCTGAGCCCCTACCACCATTAGGCCAAAATGTCACATAGAGGGTCGAGCACAGCCCCACTAACTATCTATTTCCTATTTCTCATCACAAGACAGACATATTATGACTTTACCTGCTTGGCTTGCCGCCATAAAATTTAATGCTGATGGTTTGATTCCCGCTATTGCTCAAGATCATGAATCTGGGCGTATCCTCATGATGGCATGGATGAATAGCGAGGCCCTCCAGCTCACCGCCGAGACAAAGACAGCGGTGTATTTTTCGCGCTCACGTGGTCAGTTGTGGCACAAAGGAGAGTCGTCAGGTCACACCCAGACAGTCCATGATATCCGCTTAGACTGCGATGCAGATGTGATTGTGCTGAGCGTGACACAAGCGGGCGGCATCGCCTGTCATACGGGACGTGAGTCTTGTTTTTATCAGCGTTTAAACTTATCAGGCGCGCAGCCTCAGTGGCAAACGGTGGATAAAGTATTAAAAGATCCGGCAGAGATTTATGCGTCTACGTCGGCGGCCGAAGCCCTCTCTGACCCCCAACGTCACGATGCCAGCACTAAAGGAACTACTGAGAAAGAGACTACTCAGATCGGTACCCACTCGATTTTACAGCAATTAGATCAGGTATTAGCAGAGCGCAAACACGCAGATAGCGATAGCTCTTATGTGGCAAGCTTGTATGCAAAAGGCCTAAACAAGATATTAGAAAAAGTAGGCGAAGAGGCGACCGAGAGCATCATCGCCGCCAAGGACTTGGCTATCTGCGACATTTCTGGCGACCAAGCACACTATGATGCCGCGCGTCATGAGCTTATCTATGAAGTGGCTGACGTGTGGTTTCATACGTTGGTCGGGCTGGCATGGTTTGATATCGAGTCAGACGCCATCTTAAACGAGCTGGGGCGACGCTTTGGTCTCTCAGGTATCGATGAAAAAGCGTCGAGATAACCTATCATATAGTGAGTTCATTATAAAAACGATACAGTGGGACTGGAATAAGTTTTTCGCAGCCTCTATCTGCGTAGGCACAGCACGCAAGGAAAATTTAGACCAGTTGCACGTTGATATATAATGTATCTGTTTTATTTAGGATCGACTATATGTCGAAAACAAAAGTGCCACTACCTATTTACTCTGTGTGATTGTTGCGACTTTCACCTTTTTGTCATAACAGCAAGGTATAATAGTATTTTTACGTCAGCGTTATGTCTGTATTTTTGTCAAATAGATCAATATTCTATAAAATAACAGTAGCGCGGTGGCGGCAATACTGATGTCAACAACTAAAGAGCAGCATTCACACTCAGAAATCTCAGACATGAGGTCTCAGACATTAAGGATATCATTATGGGCAGTTTTTCTATTACGCATTGGCTCATTCTCTTGGTAGTCGTGGTCGTCGTTTTTGGCACCTCAAAGCTTAGAAATGCCGGCAAAGACTTGGGCGGTGCGGTCAAAGGCTTTAAAGACGCAGTCAAAGACGAAAATGCTGAGCATGCCAAAAAACAAGTGGTACTCGATCACGACGGCGCAGCTCATCCAGCAGAGCGCCAAGCACCTAATAAAGTCGATGAGCATAGCAGCACGCTCCCTACTGACGATAAGCATCATTGATCATAGCAAATACCATGCTAGGTATAATGCTGCTAGCATCCAGATAGTGACAATCCACCATTATGTTTGATATTGGGTTTTCTGAATTACTGCTCTTTGGCGTGATTGCTTTGATCGTCTTGGGCCCCGAAAAGCTGCCGCAAGCGGCGCGCACGGCTGGGCAGTGGTATGCCAAAATTCGCCGCACTGTCTCCACCCTACAATCGGAGATAGAGGCTGAGCTCGACTTGGCTGAGACTCGGCAACAAATGCAAAAAGAGCTGGCAAAAATCCGTCAGACAGAGGCGGCGATGAGACGTGAAATGGCAGAGATGCGCGGCAGTATGCAAGAGTTTGAGTCGTCACAGAACCGCGCCCTAACAGCCGATCCGCATGCAGAGCATCAGCCTGTGATTAACGATGACACAGCACGTCACAAGGCTGATACTGCGCGCAATACCGTAAATGAGCAGCCTGAGGTGGCAACGGCATTTGCACACGCCTATGAGCATAATCAGCCCTCTGACGGCATCGATCAGCAAACAGCGCCGCCCATCATGACCAAACCTTGGGAAAACATGTGGTTTCGCCTCGGTGATTATGATAAAGCGCGGCGCTTACCCGCTGCCCCCTATCTCCCCAATTATCAAGCAGACATCTTATTAAATAGCGCACCTGCCAATCCTATCGCCTCACAAGCGTCTGCCCAGATGCAGGAGGCCGACTGATGGATTTGTTTAAACGCAAAAAAAGCCGACAAGAAAAAATCGGCGATACAGGGCCAGAAAAAACCCGCTCAGCCGATATGGCCTATGATAACGATGATGGGGATATGTTAAGCTCGCTTGGCGATATGCCCATCACTGAGCATCTCATTGATTTACGCCGTCATCTGATCAAAATATGCGTGGCGGTGCTGGTGGTATTTTTGGCCTTGGTTGGGTTTTCACGCGAGCTTTATAACCTGTTATCGGACCCATTGGTCGCGCAGTTGCCTGCCAACTCGACAATGATTGCCACCGATATCACCTCAAACTTTATGGCGCCGATACGCTTGAGTATCTTTGTCGCCGCCTTTGTGGCCATGCCTTATATCTTGTATCAAATTTGGTCATTTGTCGCCCCAGGTCTGTACAAAAAAGAAAAAAAAGTCGCCATTCCAGTACTGATGTCTTCTATCGTATTGTTTTATGCTGGGGTGGCGTTTTCTTATTTTATTGTGCTCAAAGGGGTTCTGAAATTCTTTATTACCTTTGCACCGCAAAACGTCTTACCCATGACAGATATAGACAGTTATTTGAGCTTTGCCCTAAAGCTGTTTATGGTATTTGGCTTGACCTTTGAGATACCAGTCGTCACCTTGCTGTTGATATTGGCCGGTATCGTCTCCATTGACAGCTTAGAGGATAAACGCCGTTATATCATTGTTGGCTGCTTTGCAATCGCGGCCGTGGTGACACCGCCGGATGGTGTGTCGATGTTGATGCTGGCTTTTCCGATGTGGCTGTTGTTTGAGCTGGGCTTATTTTTAGCTAAAATCTTGCTTAAAGACAAAAAAGAAGGTCTAGTCGCTGAGCATTCAGAGCATTAACAAAGCCAAAGTGATATCCATGCTTTATGAAATGATTCGTGCGTTATAAGACAATGACTGCTGATAGCAAATGTTTGCTCATAAAGACAAAGCTAATCTGTTAAAATCAGTAGTGCTCATTTACGCATGCGCAACAAACCCTATTCCAATCAAGAAAGCGCCTGATTTGCGTTTTTTCTCTTCTAATGAGCCATTGTTTACGCAGTGGCTTTTTTTAGCCCCGTGTCTTTTATTTCATGCTTCATTTTATTCTGTTTTACATTTAGGTAGCTTTTTATGTCTGCATCTATGCCCGCTTATATGAGTGACCCTACCGAAGAGCAGCTTGCCGCGCTCAATATGGCGATGGATCATAAATCGTTTAAGGTGGTCGCTTATGCCGGCGCGGGTAAAACGACTACTCTAAAGCTGATTGGTGAGCGGCTGCGTGGTCGCGGCTTATATTTGGCTTTCAACAAAGCGATCGCCAATGATGCTCGGCAAAAATTCCCCAGTCACGTGGACTGCCGTACGTTTCACTCACTTGCTTATCGCCATGTCGCGCGTGATATCACTGCCAAATTGTCCTTACCACGGTTTTCACCCAAGCGTTTGGGCGACGATTTGGGGCTACAAGCGGTGCAAGTACGTCGGCAAATGGATGGGGTAAATAAATACATCACTTTGACCCCAGCCCGCCTTGCGCGATTTGTCAGCGATGCGGTCAGTCATTTTTGTAGTACCCATGCCAGCTACCCTGCGCCCCGGCATTTATTGTTTCCCAGCTGGCTCGATGCGGCAGATAGCGAGCAGCTGCGTGAGATGCTCTACCCTGCCGTCGAGCAGCGCTGGCTACAGTCTATCGATGCCCGCCATCCTGCTGGTATCGGTCATGATATTTATCTCAAATTATGGGCACTCTCCAAGCCCAGTATCCCAGCGGATTTTATCTTGTTTGATGAAGCGCAGGATGCCGATCCGCTGATGATGGGGATTTTGACCCAGCAGCCACGGCAAGTCATCTATGTGGGCGACGCTCATCAGCAGATTTATGAATGGCGCGGCGCGGTGAATGCGATGAAAAAGCTACCACTACCACAAACCCTATTGACACAGTCGTTTCGCTTTGGAGAGCCGATCGCTGAGGTGGCCAACACCCTACTCAAAGCATTACAAGAAGAAGTACCACTAAAGGGCAATCCTGCCAAGCAGTCCTCTACCGATAAAGGCATGGTCCATAGTAAAAAAGACGCCATACTCTGTCGCACCAATGCTGCTGCGATGGCGCAGCTATTGACGGGACTCAAGCTTGGGCACCGCGTGGCACTGCAAGCCGATACCGATCGTATGCTGAAATTCTGTCAAGCAGCTGAGAACCTAAAAAACGGCAAATCGGCTTATGGCGTACCAGAGCTGGCGTATTTTTATAATTGGGGCGATGTGCAAGAGTACTCTGAAACCAATGAAGGCAGCGATCTTAAAACATTGGTCAAGCTGGTCGATGATCACGGTACCAACGTCTTAAGCCAAGCGGTCAATAGTTTGACCAGCATCGATAACGCCGATTATGTCATCTCTACCGCGCACAAGGCCAAAGGGCTTGAATGGGGGCGCGTACAGCTCGATGACGATTTTTATTACGACGTGACCACCAATGCAGTCAAGATCAGCCCAGAGGAGCTGCGTTTGCTCTACGTTGCCTGCACACGCGCGCAGAGCAATCTCGACATTCATCATATCAAAGACTTGATCATCGGATTGCAAACGGGGAAAAAGGTCATCTTTGGCAATACCTAACACCGCTCCGCTCTATTCGATCACGTTATCGCCCTTCATATCGCCTTTCATTTAGATACTAAGCCTTAATCATGACTCAACATTCATCCCTCGAAATACGCCAGCGCACCCTGCAGCAACTATTTGCCCATCCTGTGCGCCTACTTGCTCCAATGGAAGGTTTGACCGATCCATTAATGCGGCAAATCTTAACACAGATTGCCGCAGACTTAGGCCGTCCTTATGATTGGTCGGTGAGTGAGTTTATACGGGTGACTCAAACGCTGCTACCCGCGCATGTGTTTTATAAATATGTGCCAGAGCTACATCAAGACACCAAAACGACTGCTGGCACGCCCATACATATCCAGCTGCTCGGTAGTGATGCTAGCCTAATGGCAGAAAACGCCGCGTACGCCTGTGAGCTTGGCGCGCCCGCCATCGATATCAACTTTGGCTGCCCTGCCAAGACCGTCAATAGCCACCGCGGCGGCTCGGTACTGCTCGATGAGCCAGAGGTCATGTATGACATTATCAAGGCTGTACGCCGCGCAGTGCCTGCCCATATTTCCGTCTCAGCGAAGATTCGCTTGGGCTACACAGATACCAGCCGTATGGACGATATCCGAGGTGCGATTGGGGCGAGTGGCGCAGACTGGTTGACCATTCATGCCCGCACCAAAACCCAAGGCTACAAGCCGCCCGCTTATTGGGACAAAATCCAAAATTTTAATAAGCTTGATATCCCAGTGATTGCTAATGGCGAGATTTGGAATAGTGAGCAAGCACAGCAATGCATGAGGCAGGCAGGCACGCCGCACCTGATGCTAGGACGCGGCGCTGTGACCCGTCCTGACTTGATTGCCCGTGTCGATAGTAGCCATGATGATGAGAGGGCGGCGGCCAGCGTTAGAGCAGATAGCAAGACCTTGACATGGCACGCGCTCATACCGCATCAAATTAAGTTTTTGGAAGGGGCAGCAAAAAACGATGTGGTACTGGTGGGCCGCTACAAACAGTGGCTGGGGATGCTAACCAAAGGCTATGATGAGGCGCAGCCGGTGTGGGAACGCATCAAGCGTGAAAAAAACAAAGCCGTCATCATCGATGCTCTTATCACCAGCGTCTCATCAGCGACGGCATAAACAGCAAAGACAATAACGGCTTGTCTTTTATCTTAAAACAGAAGCTCGGCGGCGGCTAATTGTTCATAAGCCCTAGCGCTAGACGCTCACACGTATTGCTAAATAAAACAGCATGAGTGGACACGCCATCGACAGCGTCCACAGTATCGAACGAAACGTCGCTAAATTGCTGATATAAGCGATGCAAAAGCCAATACGAATCAGTACGTACAACCAAGCCAACACGTTGACAATCAGCTGAGGCACAAAAAACAACATTGCCACCAGCACTGCTGCCAAAAATACCGGCAACGTCTCATAGCTGTTTTGCTGAGCGGCATTGGCGCGCGCAGCGGCGCCCGTTGTCTCTTGCAAAAAACGGCGCGGATGGGCGTTGTCAGCCAGCCGAAAGCCGCCAAGGGCTTTTGCACTCAGCGCCATCACGAGTGGCAACAAGCTTGCCACCACCATCGCCCAAATCGCGGATGCGGCAGTATCAGGAATCAACCCAAAAAATACATTCATGCGCGCCCTCGCCCCTACCCTGCAACCACTTCAAAATCATGCGTGATATTCACCCCGCCCTGTACTAGCATACGACTGGCCGAGCAGTATTTTTCTGCTGATAGGTTCACCGCTTTTTCGACCTGCTTATCCTTGATGTCTTGACCAGTCACGATGAAGTGCATATGAATGTCGGTATAGACAGCAGGGACGGTCTCAGCGCGGTTTGCAGTCAGCTCACAACGTACATCCGTGACCTCTTGACGTGATTTTTGTAAGATAGACACCACATCATAGCTGGCACAGCCGCCCAAGCCGAGTAAGATCAGCTCCATCGGGCTTGCGCCATTTTCTTTGTCGGCGTCGATTTGCACATGATGCCCTGAGGGTGAGACACCCAAAAAGGCTTTTTTCTCTTGCCACGTGACACTTGCTTTTGATTCTGACATGTTCGTTTTTCCTTATTTTGATTGGCAGATAACCTGATTATTATTTTCAATAATACACGCGATAAGGTTAGTGTAGCACAAGCCAAAACCAGATTTTATAAAGACCTGATAAAGCAGCAGCCATCTGTATTTATTTGACGGCAACGCACCATCATAACCTTACATACCTTGTTGTTAAGCAATAGTTAACAAACTCAACCTGTGTTTGCTCATATTTATCAAAATTACCTTAAAGAACTAGATTACAAAAGTCTGTTTATAAGCTATTGATTTTAATAGGTAAAACTCGTGAAACATTTTATAGCAAAATACTGTTACACATTTTGCTTATTTCTTGGTTTAATAACGGTAATGAATCTTATTTTGGCCAGATATAGGTGACAATCGACTTATAATAATTAGGATTGTCATCATGGTATCGGTTTGAAATAAGCTATTTTTAAACAAATTAAAAGGGTTAGTCATGATAGATGCAGACGGCTTTCGCGCCAATGTCGGCATCATCTTGGCAAATACACAAGGGCAAGTACTGTGGGCAAAACGTATTGGTCACAACGCTTGGCAGTTTCCTCAAGGCGGCATCGACCGCGGGGAGACGCCGATGGATGCGATGTATCGCGAGCTCTGGGAAGAGGTCGGCCTACATCCGCGTCATGTAGACTTATTGGCAGTCACTCAAGACTGGCTGCGCTATCGTCTGCCTAAGCGTTATGTACGCCATGGACAGCACCCTTTGTGTATTGGGCAAAAACAAAAATGGTTTTTGCTGCGCTTAGATGAGCCAAATACTCAACACATTCGCTTTGATGAAGGTAAACCAGAGTTTGACCACTGGCAATGGGTCAGTTATTGGTATCCTCTAGGACAAGTGATTCATTTTAAACGTGGGGTATATCGCCGCGCCTTGCAAGAGCTGGTGCGCGAGCTTCCCCTAAAACAAGAGCTGATCCTTCCGGAACAGGACAACCATTTGCTGGCATGACTTTGATAGAGTTTTGACATAGTTTTGGTGTGATTTTGACATCGCTAATTAACTACATATGCTCACTGTGATACTGTTATGGAATCACCGTGAGCATTTTTATGCGCCGGTTGCAGCCGCACTTGCCTCGCGGCTAACGAGCGTGGCGGTGGTTTTACTACTTGCCCCTTTATGCTTGTCTTGGCGCAAGGTTAAGATGCTTTGAGTACGGGTACCATAAGTAGGGAGAGGAGCCTGCCGCTGATCAAATGCCACAGGCTCGATATAGACAGAGGACAGCATCTGCTCAACCTCTTTACTCATGCCGGTATCGGGTAGCTGATCGGCGGGGGCTTGTCGGTTGTCAGATAGCACCGCATAGGCAGCGTCCTGCCAGTAAGCAGGCGAGCTGTCTTCGGCGATAAGTGGCAGCACTTCTTGACGCAGCCTACCACGCAGTTTTTCGGTTTTGAACCAACCGTCGTCTGGCTGACCGTTTGAGACCACATGCAATCCTGCATACAGTGGCGTGGGCGCATGGCCGCGATTATTGACCATCACTGCTTGCAGCGCATCGCCAATGATCAGGTTAAAACCTGCATAGTCTTGCAACTCAATTTGCCGCGCAAAGTCCATCGGGCTTCTGTCACTGGTCAAAAAATCTGTAACCAGTGCCCCACGCGAGCGCTCATCTGCCCCTGCCTGCACCCCATCACGAAAGTTTAGCACCGCCGCCCAGCGTCCATTTTGCTCATAAAGACCGTCGTGCATGACTTGGTGAATACCCAGCCAAGTACCGCCACTCTGCTGATCGCGACCTGCATAAATCGGCTTATCAGGCCACTGGTGCAGCGGCTCAGTCGGACGCTGCAAAAACTCATCTCGGTTGGATAAGAGCACCAGCGGCACCTCATCAAACAACTGCCAAGCGATGGCGACGATACACATAGTTTTCCTTTTATGGGATTGGTAGTTTATGGGACTGGTCGTCTTTTTAATAGGTAATCTTTTCAGTACAAAATAACGTCGTTTAAAATAGCCTGCATCTTTCTATTCTTATATCAATTGGTGCGGAGTTTTTTATCAGCAGGATAGCTAATCTGTGTGGTCGATCGAATCACTTTTGATTGTTTACTTGGCAAATCAAACTCCCAAGCGACCATGCCGGTATTGTCATTCCAGTCGCGTTCAGTGACGGGCGGGGTGTGTACTGTGGTTACTTTAATACTATCATCACGGCTGATAGGCTCACTGCTCAGTACCTGCAAGCGTCTGGTGCGGCTATGCTGATTGGTCAATTGATAAGCTTCGGTACTACTTAAGGTTTGCTTACGATTAAACGCGCCCTTATCGCCTTGCTTATCTTCGTCAGTTATTTGTTTGATGAGGATATTTGGATCAACGCCAAAGCCGATACCCTGCTCTTTGAGCGTTTGATACTGATAGCGCGCTTGACCAATATAGTTATCATCACGGTAGAGCTGAAGCGCTCCATCGGCCCATGCAGGTGTCAAAAATGGTGCCGATGCATACCAATAAGCCGTTTGCTCAACACTTGGCGTACTGCGGATCCAAAGCTTGCTACGCCCAGACTGCTCATCGATTATCGTACGCACGTGCCTACCGTCACTTGGCAAGCTCACACGCTGCGGCAACCGGTACTCGATGATGCCGTTTTTGTTTTGACGACTCACGCTAAAGCTCGGTAGCGGTGCCATCGTCGGTGCCGACGCCTCCCTGTCATCGCTACTTCTTTCTGAGACAACGATGGAAGAAGGCTCCATCATGGATGATGCAACCCTAGCACGTGATGCTTGCTCTTTTTCATATAAAGACAGGCGCGCCACATTTGGCAGCTGGCCTGTGGTGCGTTGATTGGGGTTGACTGAGCTGAGTACGACAGCGACGTTTTGCCAATTCTCTCCGGTCTGCTGAGCGATGATGGCTGATGCGGTGATGCTAAGCTGCTCGGTATTGGTATCCAGACGCGCCTGATAAGTCGGCTGCCAACCTGCGCCGCGCACTTGATAATGGAGCTTTACCGCGGCGTGTTTGCGGCTGGCAGTACGGACACTGACCTGTGTTACGCGATTTTGCGTCGATGTGCTACTGCCCGCCATCGTTTGATTAAGCGCGGCCTGTGCCCGCGCTTGCCGCTGCTTGATATCCCATATGCGTTTATTGATACTTGCCGCTTGTGTTTCTATATCACGGGCGTTATTGGCCACTGTGCCCTCTGTACTGATTTGACTGACCTTGGTGAGGTTTTGTAGATAAGCTTTTGCCAGATTGGCGGCTTCTAGCTCGGCATTGATTTTAGCAAGCGCGGCTTGTTGCGATTGTACGTTGGCATCGCCCTCATACTGACACTGCGCTGCTTGCTCACCGCTTAGCGTCTCGATACTGACTTCACCGAGATTGACGCCTGTGACGGTCTGCACGCTCACGCTGTCTTTGTCGATATAAGGAGACAAGCAAGAAAACACCAGCGTCTGCTCTCCATTACCCTTGACAGGTAGCGCGCGCGTGACACTGGCCAAGCCTTGATAAATGGTGACTTGCTCGATACTGCTACTTGCTGCATATGCAGGCGTCAGGGATAGTGCCAGCAGACTGGGTAGACTGAGCAAGATCAGACCTTTTTTTGCCCAACGGTACTCAGTGGCTGTTGCTACTTTTGATACATCAGCTTGCATAATCTATCCTTAAAATACGGTTTATCCATTCATACGGCTTATTAGCGCCAGCCCATATCCGCTCATGCTTCTGAAAATATTGAGGTATTTATCATTAGCAGCTTTTTTATATCTTAGCGGTTTTCTGTCTTGGTTTCTAGCGGCTGGCAGGCGCAAATCACATTTATGCAGTCTCTGTGATGCAATTGTCTAACCGTAATTTGGTATGCCTGCCAAGCTATTTTTGCTATTATGACCCCCATTCTATTATCAATAATTATGATGTCCTTATGATGATTCATCCTCAGTACGATCCCGTAGCGCTGTCCTTGGGCCCTGTAGAAGTACATTGGTATGGCTTGATGTATCTGCTGGCATTTGCCGCCGCGTTTGGTCTGGCATGGTACCGCAGTGGCCAGCGTGAGAGCTGGACCACTGACATGGTGTCAGACCTTGTTTTTTATGGCGCGCTCGGTGTCATTTTGGGTGGCCGTATCGGCTATGTGCTGTTTTATCAATTTGGTGAGCTGCTACAAAACCCCGCCTATTTATTTAAGGTGTGGGAAGGCGGTATGTCGTTCCACGGCGGCATGATTGGGGTTTTACTCGGCATGTTGTATTTTGCTCGTAAGTACAAAAAAACACCTTTTCAAGTGCTGGATTTTATCGTGCCGTGTGTACCGACGGGGTTATTGTTTGGTCGTATCGGCAACTATATCAACGGTGAGCTGTGGGGGCGCGTCTCTGATGGCGGCTATAACTGGCTGACCTACTTCCCGCAGGCCGCGGCTTTTGATATGCAGCAATTGCAAGCCAATCCTCAATTACAGGAGTTGATGATGGAGGTCAACGGCCAGTATTTACTGCCCCGCCACCCATCACAGCTCTATGAGGCCTTTGCTGAAGGTCTGCTGCTATTCTTGTTTTTGTGGTGGTACTCTGCCAAGCCGCGTCCACGTATGGCGGCATCGGCGATATTCTTATTAGGTTACGGTATCAGCCGCTTTATCATCGAGTTTTTCCGTCAGCCAGATGCCGACCAAGGCTTTATTTTACTCGGCTGGATGACCAAAGGCCAAATACTGAGCGCACCAATGATTATCATCGGCTTTGTACTGTTGGTTTATGCCTATAAACGCGGTATCTATGACTGGGGTAAGCAAGCGGCTTATTAAGCGCGCTTGCACTATAAATGTCCGAAAAACAGATTAAGACTTATTTAATGACGCGCTTTGATAGCGTAGAAGAGCAATATTATGAGCAGTTACAGTAGTAAAAACGAGCAAGCATATCTTGATTTGCTGCGCCACGTCTTATATAACGGTACTGAAAAAGGCGATCGTACGGGCACAGGTACGCTAAGCCACTTCGGCGCGCAGATGCGTTTTGACTTATCAGACGGCTTCCCGTTACTGACCACCAAAAAAGTCCACTTTAAATCCATCGTGTATGAGCTATTGTGGTTTTTGAGCGGTAGCACTCATGTCGATTATCTACAAGAAAACGGCGTGCGTATCTGGAACGAATGGGCCACAGCGGAACAGACGGCGCGCTTCAATCGTCCTGCGGGCGATTTAGGGCCAGTATACGGTCACCAATGGCGCAACTACGGCGCGACCAAAGACGAGAATGGCCACTATAACAATGACGGCGTCGATCAAATCGCCCAAGTCGTGGAGCAAATCAAGACCAATCCCAACTCCAGACGCTTGATTGTCTCTGGCTGGAACCCAGGTGAAGCCGAGCAAGTCGCCCTGCCGCCTTGTCATACGCTGTTTCAGTTTTTTGTCGCGGACAACAAACTCTCCTGCCAGCTTTACCAGCGCTCAGCGGATTTATTCCTAGGTGTGCCGTTCAATATCGCCAGCTATGCCCTACTGACCCACATGATTGCGCAGGTTTGTGGGCTGGGCGTGGGCGAGTTTATCTGGACCGGCGGCGACTGTCATATTTATCAAAACCACCGCGAGCAAGTCGAGCTGCAACTGACGCGTGAGTGTTATGCACTACCGACATTGACGCTCAACCCTGATGTCGATGATATTTTTGCGTTTCGTTTTGAGGATATTAGCGTAAACGGTTATGCATCACATCCCGTTATCAAAGCAAAAGTCGCGGTATAAAGACTGTTTTTTACTTCATATGACTGATGAAAACAATAAGGACATATTATGAGTTATGCCAATACCCAAGTCGCCCAAATCGCTGCTATCAGTAGCAATCGCTGTATCGGCAAGGACAATGAGCTGCCGTGGCATATCTCAGCAGATTTGCAGCATTTCAAACAAATGACCACCAAAGCAACAGGCGGTGCGGTTCAAGGTATCGTCATCATGGGGCGCAAGACCTTTGAGTCGATGGGTAGCAAGCCGTTGCCAAAACGTGTCAGCTTTATTATCAGCAGTCAAATGGACTACGCCGAAAAGAGCGGCCTAGTAGGCAAAGACAATGCGCATGTGGTGCATAATTTGGATGATGCTTTAACGCAAGCTGCCAGTCTCGCCCATGGTGCTCACTTAGATACGATTTGGGTCATCGGCGGCGAGCGGGTATTTCGTGATGCCTTTATGTACACCGATCGTATTGAGCTGACACACGTCGATACCGAGATTCCTGACGGCGAAGCGTTTTATCCTGAATTGCCGAGCGACTTTGCAGTCGTAGAAGCGTCTGAGTCGATGCATGATGAAAAAAGCGGATTGGATTTTAGATTTGTGACTTATAAAAGCGTGGAAACTAAAAAATGACGAAAAAACTTTTACCACTTGCACTTCTCTTCGCATTTATGACAGGCTGCCAGAGCCTGCCTCAACGAGAGCCTGTTATAGTTCCCCCTAAAGTCATGCGCTCCGTAGACTTTACTATCCCTTATCGAGTATCAAGAAGGATGAGTCAGGGAGAAAGTTTGGACCTTTTACTTAAATTATATGTTAATAAGAACGGCACAGTTGACAAGGTCAGTATTCAAAAATCGTCAGGCCATCGACATCTAGATAGAAATGCTATTATGCAAGCTCACAAAATGATATTTCATGCAGCAACTAAAGACAGTAAGTTTATAGAATCAACCGTGAGGTTACCTATTGTTTATAAAATGCATAGAGATGATATGCTTCACTGAGCTATAGTCGATTCTAAATAAAACAGATACATTCTATTTCAGCGCGGAACTGGTATAAATTTTTCTGGCATCCTCTGCCTGCAATTCATCCCAGTCCCACGGTATCGTTTTTGTACTGAACTCACGATATATCTGTTTACTCATGCAGCACTTTATAAATGGTCTTGGCCAATACTGGACCGATGCCCTGTACACCCGACAGCTCTTGCTGTGAAGCCCCTAGCAGTTGCTGCATCCCGCCAAAGTGATTGAGCAAGTCGCGGCGGCGCTTTTCTCCCAGCCCCGGTATCACCTCCAGCACCGACGACGAACGACGCTTATCGCGCTTTTTACGGTGCGCTGTGATGGCAAAACGATGCGCCTCATCGCGAATATGCATCAATAAATGCAGCGCCTTGCTGTCCATGGGCAGATCCAGCGGCTCATGATCGATAAAATGTAATACTTCTAAACCCGCCTTGCGCCCTTCTCCTTTTGCCACACTCACAAGCAGCGTGTCATTTAAAATACCCAGCTCGGTCAAGACGTCTTTGGCGATATTAAGCTGACCTTTCCCGCCATCAATCAGCAATAGATCAGGCAGTGGCTGTTTTTTATAGCGCCGCGTCAGCACTTGCTGCATCGCCGCATAATCGTCACCGCCTTGGATATCATGAATCGCATACTGACGATAATCACGGCGGCGTGAGCCTCCTTGATCGAACACCACACAGCTACCGATGGTCGCCTCGCCCATGGTGTGCGAGATATCAAAGCACTCGATACGGTCTATGGCACGATCAGTGACATCAGCCAGTACGTCCTTTAGCGCACCAAAGCGCGCATGCAGCTCTAGATAGTCGCCCAGTTTGGTTTTTAGTGCATTGTTGGTATTGAGCTTTGCCAAGTCCAGCCACTCTGAGCGGTGCTCGCGCACATTGGTTTTGATGACGACTTTGCTCTCAAAGTGGGTGGCCAATGCTTCGCTGATTGCTTGTTGGTCAGGTAGCGCATGACTAAGAATAATCTCACTTGGCAAGTCGTCGGTCACCTGAAAATAAAACGAGGTAATAAAGGCGGACAAATTATCCGCGAGCGACTCACTGCTATCGACATCAGGGAAATAGTTTTTGCCACCGAGTACGCGGCCGCCGCGCACCGTCAGCACATTGACACAAGTCATGCCTGCCTGACTGGCAATGGCAATCACATCGGCCTCACCTTGCACCGTATAGACGGCCTGCCGCGCTTGTACTTCGCGCAGCATAGAGAGCTGATCCCGATAAAAGACTGCTTTTTCAAAATCCAACGCTTCAGCAGCACTTTCCATCTTTTCAATTAGCGCACTGTGTATGTCACTTGAGTCGCCTTTGAGAAAACGAATGGTGTTATTCACATCTTCTGCATATTCTTCTGGCGACACCAAGCCCACACAAGGCGCACGGCAACGCTTGATTTGATACTCAAGACACGGACGCTTACGCTGCTTAAAAAACGTATTGGTACACTGACGCATCTGAAACATCTTTTGCATGAGCACCAAGGTTTCTTTGGCCGCATGAGCAGAAGGAAAAGGCCCAAAAAACCGACCTTTTTGGTGATTGCCTTTGCCGCGGCCATAAGCCAAACGTGGATAAGGCTTATCCGCTGAGATAAACACGTATAGATACGACTTATCATCACGCAGTAGGACGTTATAAGGCGGGCGATACTCTTTAATTAAGTTCTGCTCGAGCAACAACGCCTCGGTCTCACTACGGGTAATGATGGTCTCGATATCGTGAATCCGTGCCACCAGTGCCCGCGTCTTTGGATGGTCAATGGTCTTAGCGAAGTAGCTATTGACGCGACTTTTTAATGATTTTGCCTTGCCCACATATAAAATATCACCGTTTTTACCCAGCATTTTATAGACCCCTGGCAAGTTTGGCAGGCGCTGAATTAGATGTTTGAGGCGGGCTTTTTTATCATCGACGGGACTCGACTCTGAGACATTAACCATAAAATTTATTGCTCTTAAGACACTGATATACAGCTATTTATGGGGCGGTAGCCTACGTTTTACAAGCCATCAAACTTATCCGCTTACACACAAAAAAAACCAGCACGAAGCTGGCTTTTCTTTTTTTGTGGTAGGCAAAATTTCTAATGACGGAAGTTCGGTAATAGTGCAGGAATGCCCGGCAACATCCCAACCACCGCCATGACACCAGTCAATATCACAAAGGTAATGACAGGAATAATCCAGCGGCTCATCTTTGATAGGCTCGCACTACGCTCCTTTGAGCCAATCAAACCTAGGTTATCAAGCACCAAGGTAATCGACCAACCAAAGGCTGGGTTGACCAATGCCGAGGCAAAGACCACAATCGCAGCAGACTGCGTGGTTTTACCTTCGCGCGTCATCTCCATCCCCGCCTCAAGCAGTGGAATAAAGACCCCGACGATCAGTGCCACACACATCACCGGCTCCCAAATCGCTAAATCCATCGGATAGCCCCAGATACCAGCGATCAAACAAAACAGTCCTGTGAGTACCGCACCCGCTGGAATCGGGCGTTTGGCAATCGCAGCTGGTACGATATACGTACCCCATGATGACGCAAAGTTTGCGCCGCCAAGGATAGAGCCTGCGACCTGACGGATAGAGGCACTGGTCATCGTGTCATCGATGTCCATGAGCACTTTTTCAGTACGCTTTGGGTAGCTGATCTTTTGAAAGACCTGATGACCCAAAAAATCCGGTGACCACATAGCGACGGCCAATACCGCAAATGGCAATACCACCACAAAGCTTTCAATCGTCGGTAAGCCTAGCATCCAGCCCGTGTCCTCCCCCCACCAGTACATCGGGTTCATATTTGGCAGGCCAGGCGCTGTCTCAAAGGCAAAAGGCGCGCCCATGGCAAAGGCCACACCGCCACCTAACAAGCAGCTTAACGGTACAGCCAGCCAGCGCTTTTGAAAGTTTTCTAACACCGCGTACAGGATGATGGTCAGCAAAATCACCACAAAGGCGATATGCGCCATGCCGATACCTTCGGCCCATGCAAAAAGATTTTTGACCTGCGAGAGGGTGCCAATAAAACCCAAATAAAGCAGCAGACCGCCACACACGCCTTTACTGGTCAAGTTTGCCAGCAGACTGCCTCCTTTACTAATGGCTAGTAATAGCCCAAAAGCACCGATGAGCAAGCCAAAGGCCATCGGGTGACCACCAGCAGCAACGACGATAGGAATCAGTGGAATCAGTGGCCCGTGCGTACCAGCAAGGTTGGCCGTCGGTAGCAGAAATCCTGAGAATAAAATCACAAAGAAAGCGACAATTAACAGCTCATAGCGCACGTTTTCTAATACAAAGGCATCGCTTAGCCCAAGCGGCCCTGCAAACGTAGCGGCAATAGCGCCTACCATCACGACCTTACCGATCGTTGCGGCCATCGCAGGGATGGTATCTTCATACTCAAAACGATAATCACGAAACGGCAAGTTTACCCGCCAGCGCTTGGGCTGCATGATTTGTAGTTCATGATTTAGATAGGCATCTCGACTGTCGAAGCTTGAGCTGGGCTTGTGTAGATCAAGGTAGCTGCCTTGTGACTCGCTGTCGTAATTGGATGGATTTGATGGTGGCGGATTAGACCCTGAGGCAGGGATCTGAGTGTTACTCATCACATTTCCTTATGTCGACTGAGGCTTCGATGGACGGGCAGTGCACTGATGTGACTTGATAAAATCACAGGGCAGTACAAATTGCAGGCTATTGTATGTCACAGGACAGTGAAATGCGAGCGCGGAACCATGTAAAGATACTATGCGTCTCGGTTTGATTGATAACTTAAAGTTTTAAATTATCATTTTTGCAAACTTATCAATCATTTATCTTAGAAAAACAACCACAGATTGCTTAGCGATGACCGTGCTCAGGGCGACGTGCTGCCTCATATATTCATCATTTATCTTATTTATAATGAGGCATACTTACGCTTTAAACCTAGCGGTAAAGACGATTTTTACTTATGATAAATAGCTTTCACGCTAGATACCCTGCAACAGGTGTCAGCCATTTGACTTAATAATTAAAAATCGAAAAGAAGTAACAGGATTCCTTTATGAGCTTACTACCCACCAACCTTGAGACCTTAAAGCGTCGCGCCAAACAAAGCATCATGCCATTGTTGACACCGCATTTACTCAAACTGCGTATCAACACCTACGCGCCTTACGTCGGAGCTGGCATCAAAATCGAGCATATCAGCCTCGATCAAGGTTTATGTGTGGTCAGTATGGGCTTGAATAGCTTAAATAAAAACATCGTCGGCACCCAGTTCGGTGGCAGCCTCTACTCTATGGTTGATCCGTTTTATATGCTCATGCTGATGCATCAATTGGGCAGTCATTATGTGGTATGGGACAAAAGCTCACATATCGACTTTGTCGCGCCAGGCCATAGCAAAGTCACCGCAAGGATGAAGATACCGAGCGCTGAAATCATTACCATTCAAGAGCTGGCCAAAGATGGAGGGGCGGTATTTCGCGACTACAGTGTCGATATCGTCGATGAGCAGCAAAAAGTTGTGGCCACTGTCACCAAGACACTGTATATCCGTTTGCGTAAGCACAGCAAATCAAAGGATCAAAGCATACGCATCGACACCGCTGATAGCGCCTAATCTCATGCATCTGCGTTCATAGGCACACATGTATTTTAGCCCATACAAAAACCCCAATCCAGCTATCGCATAGATTGGGGTTTTGTCTTTTTGGTATGGCCCGCTTATTTATAAATAAACCTATGAATAAGGGCTGGTATCTATGCTTGTCCGAGCCTTTGCTGGCGGTGATAATCACAGACTAACAAAGACTCAGAGCAGCGCTTAGATACTTATGATCACGTATGTGCTCACGTAACTTGTGCTTAGATACCTGGCGCTGTTTCAACCGCATCAGGAACACCAGCGTCAGTTTTTTTCTGAGCTGTTGGACGAGCACCAAGCTTTTCGCGGATACGTGCTGATTTACCAGAGCGCTCACGTAAGTAGTATAGTTTCGCACGACGAACCGCACCACGGCGTTTCACTTCGATGCTATCGATCAGTGGTGAATGCAACTGGAATGCACGCTCAACACCGACGCCGCTTGAGATTTTACGTACGGTAAATGCTGAGTTTAAACCGCGGTTACGCTTAGCGATGACCACACCTTCAAAAGCCTGTAGACGCTCACGCTCACCTTCACGTACTTTTACTTGTACGACAATGGTATCGCCGGGTGCAAAGCTTGGGTGTTCACGCAATTGAGCGTTTTCGATGACCTGAACCAATGGATGCTTGTTGCTCATGAGAGTTATCTCCTCACATTAGATAATAGAGGCTTCACGCATATCACCTGTTTGTAATAATGAATTGCATCTTATTATAAAAAGACGCAACGTAAATGGGTTATAACCAACGGCCACAATATGATGACTCGTTTTATTATTGCTCAAAATTTTATTGTTTAACTGTTTATCAAATTCAAAAACGATAAAACGAAAGGTTAACCCTTATTTTTATCTGTTTTTGCCAGTGCCTTTAGCCACTTCGCTTGCTCTGCCGTTGGGGTAAACGCCTGCCATAAGTCTGGCCGACGCGCTTGCGTGCGACTGACTTGCTGAGCAAAACGCCACTTAGCAATATTGGCATGATGACCTGAGAGTAATACCTCAGGGACGCTCATACCTGCAAACTCATGCGGCTTGGTATAATGCGGACAATCAAGCAAACCATCGACAAAGGAGTCTTGCTCAGCGGACTGATCATCGCCCATGATATCAGGCAAACGACGTATCACACTATCCATCAATACCATAGCAGGCAGCTCACCGCCTGTCAGCACATAATCCCCCAATGACACCTCCCTATCAACATATCGTGATAGTAAGCGCTCATCAATACCCTCGTAACGACCGCACAATATAATCATGCCATCGTACTCAGCCATGCTGACTACACTACTCTCACTGAGCGTCTGTCCTTGTGGCGACATATAAATCACCGGACAGTGCTCACTATCGACACGGCAGCCGTGCTGACTCGCTCGCAAGCGTGCATCCTCTATGGCTTTTGATAATGGCTCGGCCATCATCACCATGCCAGGACCGCCACCATACGGGCGCTCATCAATACGGCGGTAGTTATCGGTGGTATAATCACGTGGATTAATGCACTCAATCGTCACGTGCTCTCCAGCGACTGCCCTTCCTGTGATACCAAAATCACGAATCGTGGCAAACATCTCAGGAAAAATACTAATGACGGCAAAATACATCTGATATCTACTTAATGGACGCAGTGATCATACTGGCGCTAACGCCAAAAAATTGTCTTACTCATACTATTACTAGTTATTAGCTACTTGATTAATAGATATTTGACTAATATCTATTTAACTAATAGTCACTTGGCCATGCCACCAGCACCGTTTTTTCAGTCATATCGACCTCAATGACAGTTTGTTTGTGCCATGGAATCAGGCGCTCTTCACCATCCAAACTGTCTGAGTTTGCTTTCACGCGCATGATGTCATGCGCGCCAGTTTCAAACATTTCGGTGATATCGCCTAAATACTCTTCTTGCTCGTTTATCACGCGCAAGTCGATCAAGTCTGACCAATAATATTCATCCTCAGCCGTTTCTGGCAAGACGTCTTGCTCGACCCAAACGGTCACACCGTTCATCGTCTCCGCAACATTGCGATCAGGTACCTGCTCAAACTGAGCGACGATTCCTGTGCCTTGTTGACGCCATGCTTTCACCGTCAAAGGCTTCATGCCAGTGGCAGTTTTCATCCACCACGGCTGCATGTCAAATATTGCCGTCCGATCCTCTGTATCACTAAATACCCACAGCCAGCCTTTAATACCATAAGGCTTTTTAAGCTGACCGATTTTCATAAGGGTATTAGCGTCTGGAGCAGATGACATAACGGCTAACCTAGTAATGACTAACAAACAGTAAGTAAAACAATCACGATTAAAGCAACAATCATTGAAAACTACGTTAAAAGCGATAAACAGTTAATGGCGCACCCTGGTCAGACCAGTTACGCTATGTGTTCTCAAGTCTATTGAGACTGCCATAGTCAAACTATAGGCACCTCAGCGACCAACAAACTTAAGCAGTGGCTTCAGTTTGAGCGGCAGACTTGCTATAAGCTTTTGCTAATGAAGCAACGCGATCTGAAGGCTGAGCACCTTTGGCGATCCACGCATTGTACGCTTCCATGTTTAGGCGTACTGCTTCTTCAGACTCTTTAGCGAGTGGGTTAAAAAAGCCGATGTTTTCAATATAGCGACCGTCACGCGCGCGGCGTTGATCAGCAACAACTACTTGATAAAATGGGCGTTTCTTGGCACCGCCCCGTGCTAAACGAATAACAACCATGTGAATTCTCTCTTTCGCAGGTATACCAAAAAGGGCATAATTATATCACAGTCTTGATTTATTGAAAACATAAACTGTGCTTATTTAATTATTTATTAACAATAGCTTAAATGGCTATCGATATAAAATCCTTCTAGGATTTGCATATTGCAATCCTCTGCTATTGCGCCGTTATTTTTGGTGGATGACATCCTTTCTAGACCAAATAACGCTATACTTTATAACGCCTCATGTAACCTACTGGATTGTTATGACTCCATCAAATTTACCAACCCGTCGCAAAGGCTGGCTTGCGCGCTCTTACTCCAACACTTGGCTGACGACTTTGATGGTCGCCTTTATCGTGCTGATCAGTGTCAGTTTATCGATTTTGTTTTTTTGGCGCAGTCTGTATTTGCCAGAGCTCAAAAATCATGCGCGTTATTTGACCAGCGAGCTAAAGCTGATGAATAGCGCCAATAAAGACTGGCAAGCGCGTCCTGAGGTACGCCAGTGGATTTATCGGCACTCACATGTGGTGGTGGTGGATAATCCAAGCGACTTTCCGGAGGTAGCTGATAAAGCCTTTGTCGGTATCTTTACCAACGTGTTGCAGCGAGAGATTGGCGCTCAATTAGGGCGACCTGTTGAGGTGTATTTTAAATTTAAGCCCACGCCGCAATTATGGGTACAAGACAGTCGTGACGACAGTTTTTGGATTCGTGAGCCTGTGGTGTATTACTCACAGTATAGCCCAAGTCTGCTAGTGTTATTTTTGATTGGTTTGCCTATCTTGTCCTTGCTCACCATTGTTTTACTAGCGCGACAATTAAACCGCCCGCTGCGCTATCTGCAGCGCGCCGCGACCAATTATATTCGTCTTGGTCACGCCACCACCCTGCCCACCCAAAAAGGCCCAACAGAGATACGTCAGGTCAATATGGCCTTTAATCGCCTATTTACCACGCTCAGCCAGGCGCAAAAAGAGCGTACCATCATGCTTGCCGGTATCTCACATGATTTGCGGACGCCGCTGACCCGAATGCGGTTGACCGCTGAGATGCTGCCGGATGATTTTTTTCGTGAAGGGCTGATTTATGATATTGAAGATATGGATGCGATTTTGGAGCAGTTTATTTCGTTTATGAAAGATGGCTCCGATGAGCCTGTGAGCCTGACCAATCTGGACACCATATTTAATGAAATCATGGTGCAATTTGCGCCAATGGAGTTTATCTATCAATCTGAGTGCCATAAAGTGGTACCCGTCAGGCCGCTTTCTATCAAACGTTTGATTATCAATCTTATAAATAATGCCAATCGCTACGGCAAACCGCCCATTTATCTATCGGCAACCGTCATACCGACCTTTGTCGAAACCGCTGTAGATGAAGAAACCGATGTGGTGACGGAAAACGTAGTAAACCAAGAAGCACAAGAACAATTGGTAATCTGTGTGCGCGATTGCGGCGATGGCGTGGCAGAAGACCAATTAGAGCGTATTATGCAACCATTTGAGCGCGGCGAGACGGCACGTACCACACAAGGCAGTGGTCTAGGCTTAGCCATCGTCAGCCGTATTGCAGGGTTACATCATGGTACGGTTGAGGCCATCAATCACCCTGATGGCGGTTTACAAGTGTGCGTACGTATCCCGCTACTCTCTAAGGTGGCTGGCGATGAAACCTTAGCCGCCGATACGCCCACTACCTCAGAGCCATCTGATGAGAAACAGGCCACAGACAAGCCGACTAACCCTTAAAATTAAGGTTAGTGGCAGACTCAAGCCGCCCCTTGATCTTCAATCTCAGTCTTTGCTGCCAATCACCGGCGGGATGTGCTTAGCACTATTGGTAAAGGCCAGCGGCTGGGTAATCTCCGCTTTGGCCGCCTCTACGGTCTGAGTGCTACTCGGCTGCTGCACAAATAAATAATACCCCAAGGTAATCGCATTTACTATCACCAAACCGCCAAATAAGTATGGCATCCTTTGCCCTCCTCTACTATTGCTCTGCTGATCACTGGCTGTCTTTGCTTATCATTAGTTTTCAATATCACGCTCACTTCTTTCTTGCGTCAACTCATCTGCCGCCAATATCTGTGTCAAGGGCTTAATCGGCCAAGTCATGACAAACCTTGCGCCGCCAAGCTCACGGCTTTCATCTACCTTCATACTGCCGTTAAACCAAAAGGCAATGCGCGAAACGATAGACAGACCAAGTCCATAGCCACCCGATGCACGGGTGCGACTGTCATCCAAGCGCGAAAATGGGATAAACACCTTTTCGCGGTCTTCTTCTGGGATACCATGACCGTCATCTTCGACACTGACAAAAGCATTGCCCTTTTTGACGCCAGCACTAATGATAATGGTGGTTTCTGCATAGCGTAGAGCGTTGCCTGCCAGGTTCTGAATCACGCGGTGCAAATAGCGACGATCGGCAATTGCGGTCACCTTTGCATTTGGTAAGTTGGTTACTATCTTGATGGGTTTACCTAGCGCGTTGGTTTCGCGCTCGACCTGCTCTAGCAGCTCTCGAAGATTGACAGGCTCTAGATCAAGCTTTGGCGAGCCTTCTTCTAGCTTGGCGTACGTCAAAATCTCGTCAATCAAACCATTTAGCGACTCAATATCTTCATCGATATAGTCACGCTGCATAAAGCGCGAGTCCTCATCATCAGTATCGGCCAGCATATCGACGGCAAACCTTATACGGGCAACAGGCGTACGCAGCTCATGCGAGACCGCGCGTGTCAGCTCACGCTGTGACTCAATCAAACGCTTGATATGTGAGGTCATGGCGTTAAATGTCGCTGCCAAACGCGCAATCTCATCTTGGCCAATGACCTGTACCTGGATATCTAGATTGCCTTTACTGACTTCGTTGACGCCTACTTGTATCAGTTGTAGCTTACGCTCAAGCGGGAAAATCAGCGCATACACACCCAAACTAATAAGGAACATACTGATCAAAATCATACTGATGATCAGATTGAGCGGAAACCAGTTAAACAAAGGAATCGGGCCGATCAAGATAGCCATGTCATTGATTTCGGAGGGCACTATCACTCTGATCGCTGAGTTGCTCTTACTACTGTTGGTATCCTGCAAAGAGATGACCACCTCATCACGGCGCAAACGCGCTATCTGATCAGAATCCAGATCGAGGGTGTTGACCGCCTGAAACGCAAGCGGAAAAGAAAACTTGTCTTCTAGCTCAGCGAGGCGTGCACGCTTATCCGATAAAGTCATCTGATAAGACAAATCATCTAACAAAAACACAGCAATAGCACGCACTTGCTGTTCGGTCACCTGTGATACCCTCGCGGTCAAGACGCTCTGGCTGTCGGGCAGACGATAATAAACATCTGCATATACCGGCTGATTGTTATAACGAACCACGGTATTGTCATTTTCAAGACGGCGTAGCTCGCTGGCGGTGAAGTCTACTTTATCAATCGGTATGACACTAAATGTCGAGCCAAACAAGCTACTGGCATCTGATAACCAATACGCTCGCTGCTGCTCATTGTCCTGATGCGCAATTCCTTCACTGACCAAATGAAACGCCCCTTTGGCCATGGTTTCTCGATAGGACTGCACCCGCTCTTTATTGATCGTGTCCATCAATAACTGCGCGAACAAGGCCACGCATAAACAAACGATAAGCAGTCCGGCATAAATCCGAACGAAAATACTGTGCTTTAAAGAAGAAACTAATGACATACGTGCCGTGACCAACTTAGTAAATAAAATCCGCTGATAGTACCCAGCATAGTGCTGCTACATTATGATGGCTTAATTAAACCACATAACGCTGTATTTAAGTTTAAAAATTAAAATTTAGCCACAAAAAAACCAGCAAAGGCGCTGGTTTTTTTGTGAGAATGCGAGACAATCTGTCTTCACTCAGATGTGAGCTGATTAGTTGCCTTCTTTAACAAACAGATAACCCTTACTACGGACGGTCTTGATACGCTTAGGGTTTTCTGGATCATCACCGATTTTTGGACGGATACGTGAGATACGCACATCAATGGAGCGGTCTTGACCATCATATTCAATACCGCGCAGGCGCTCAAAGATATCTTCACGCGATAAAATGCGACCAGCATTCGATGCAAGTAACCATAATAGGTCATATTCGGCGCTAGTAAAATCTACCAGCTCATCACTAAGCGTGACTGAACGACCACCATTATCGATGACCAACTCACCAAATTCAAGACGCTGTGGCACATCTTCTGATGGAGCGTTTTCTGAGCGGCGCAATAACGCACGAATACGAGCTAATAGTACGCGCGGCTGGGCGGGCTTGGCAACATAATCATCCGCGCCCATCTCAAGACCTAGTACTTGATCCATATCTTCAGTACGAGCGGTCAACATCAAAATTGGATTTTGATAATGCGGGCGCACTTCACGGCAGACCGTCAAACCATCACTACCTGGCAGCATGACATCGAGCACTACCATGTCAGGCTGTTCATTGACAATACGGCGAATAGCACGATTGCCATCTGTCTCGATAGCGACTTCTAAGCCGTTTTTAACCAAATAATCTTGGGTTAACATAGCCAGACGCTCATCATCTTCAACAATCAAAATTCGGGGGGTGTTGTCTTCTTCAGTCGTTGTCATTGTTATATCCTCTAATACATCTCATTTAAAAGCAGTAAAAGTAAGAGCGGTAAAATTAATAGCACCATATTGTGGCACGATTGATGTTTGTATAGCTGTTACAACTTGGTAGCACAGTATACTATTAAACGTACGGCTTCCTATACTATAGCCTATAGTTAGTAACAAAACCTATAAACTATAATGATTAAAACTTTAGTTTACGTCCAAAAATTCTACCTTTTTCATGCAAATTAACGGTATAAAGACTTTTTTAGCGCTTTAATACTGGCATAGACATTGACCCATCACTGTTTACGCATCGCTCAGCACCTATGACAATAGCAATTATGTTTTCAACGCTCACGCAGCATTTACATACTGTCGTCTCTAATATAACCAGATATGCTCATTGTCGCCAGTGTCTTTTTACCTCTATTAATAAAGTCAGCAGCAAACCGCGATATTGATTACTTTTGTCATATGATTTTAGCTGATACCGAATATATGACAGACATAAAAAAAACAGCCCATGATGGACTGTTTTTTATACTTACTAAGCATACCAAATAAGAGACGCTACTTAGTATGATAGAAAATACATTAAGCGCGGTTTTTATATTTACGAATCGTTTGTAGCTGTGCCACAGACTCTGCTAAAGAAGCCAAAGCGGCATTGGTCTGAACCGTATCAGACTGATTAACCAGCATTTGCTCCGCTTTTTTACGCGCTTCGATGATTTTACTTTCATCAAGATTGTGTGCACGCATGGCGGTATCCGCCAGTACAGTGACCATCTTTGGCTGAACTTCTAAAACGCCACCTGAAACATAAATCACTTCTTCTTCACCGTTTGGTGTTTGCACGCGCATCGCACCCGGTTTTAGCAAAGTAATAAGCGGTGTGTGACCTGGCAATACACCAATCTCGCCTTCGGTACCCGTAGCTATTAGCATGCTGATCTCGCCCGAATACAACTCTTCACGAGCACTTACGACGCGACATTGTAACGTTGCCATATTTAACTCCTTACGATCAAAACTCAATCAAAACTGCGATGCGTTATCTACTGGCAAGTAGACAGATAGTAGCCCACTTGCCTTTTAGCAATTGCTAACGCAACTTACGCTGCAGTAGATTTCATTTTTTCTGCTTTGGCCACTACTTCTTCGATGCTACCAGCCATGTAGAACGCTTGCTCTGGTAGGTCATCGTATTCACCAGCGATGATTGCTTTAAAGCTGGCAATAGTATCGCGTAGTGGTACATATTTACCAGGCGCACCAGTAAAGACTTCGGCAACGTGGAATGGCTGAGATAAGAAGCGCTGGATCTTACGAGCGCGATAAACAACCAGTTTGTCTTCTTCTGACAACTCGTCCATACCTAGGATGGCGATGATGTCTTTTAGCTCTTTATAGCGCTGCAACACTTCTTGCACACCGCGAGCGACGTTATAATGCTCTTCACCGATGACTTGTGGATCTAGCTGACGTGAGGTTGAATCTAGTGGATCAACCGCAGGATAGATACCTTGTGAGGCGATGTCACGGCTTAGTACGACTGTCGCATCCAAGTGAGCAAACGTCGTTGCTGGTGATGGATCCGTCAAGTCATCCGCTGGTACATAGACAGCTTGCACTGAGGTGATAGAGCCTGATTGCGTTGAAGTAATACGCTCTTGCAGCAGACCCATCTCTTCAGCGAGTGTTGGCTGATAACCAACCGCTGATGGCATACGGCCAAGTAGTGCTGATACTTCTGTACCGGCTAGTGTATAACGGTAGATGTTATCAACAAACAACAGTACGTCACGACCTTTACCAGTGGCAGGATCTTTGGTATCACGGAAGTACTCAGCCATGGTCAGACCCGTCAGTGCAACACGTAGACGGTTACCTGGTGGCTCATTCATCTGGCCATATACCATTGCTACTTTAGACTTACTAAAGTCTTCAGTGTTTACAACGCCAGCTTCTTGCATTTCGTGATAGAAATCATTACCTTCACGAGTACGCTCGCCAACACCTGCAAACACAGACAAACCTGAATGTTTCAGAGCGATGTTGTTGATCAGCTCCATCATGTTTACGGTTTTACCAACACCGGCACCACCGAACAGACCAACTTTACCACCTTTAGCAAACGGGCATAGCAAGTCAATAACTTTAATACCCGTCTCTAGTAGCTCAGTGCTGTTTGATTGCTCAGCATAACTTGGTGCTTCACGGTGGATAGACCATTTCTCGTCAGCAGTAACAGGACCTTCTTCATCGATAGGACGACCAAGAACATCCATGATGCGACCTAGCGTACCAGTACCAACAGGCACAGAAATCGGTGCACCGGTGTTGGTCACAGGTAAGTTACGCTTTAGGCCTTCAGTTGATCCCATCGCAATAGTACGTACGATACCATCACCTAGCTGTTGCTGCACTTCTAGGGTGGTTTCGGTACCATCTACTTGCAAGGCATCAAAAATTTGAGGAACTTCATTACGGTTGAACTCAACGTCAAGAACCGCGCCAATAATCTGTACAATACGACCGCTACTCATTGCGTTCTCCTTGAACTTCTATATATAGGTGTAGTCAATTATGAAACAGCAGCAGCACCGCCAACGATTTCCGAAATTTCTCGGGTAATCGCCGCTTGACGCAGCTTGTTATAAACCAACTGTAAATCGTTAATAAGGTCACCAGCATTATCTGTTGCCGCTTTCATCGCAACCATACGTGAAGACTGCTCGGAGGCAATGTTTTCCATTACCGCTTGATAAACAATCGACTCGATATAGCGACCAAGCAATTCATCAATCAATGTCTTGATATCAGGCTCGTAGATATAATCCCAGCTAAGTTCTGTCTGTAGACCACTGTCTTCATCATCAAATGACTGCTCTGGTAGAGGCACCAACTGATTAACCGTTGGCTTCTGAGTCATCGCATTGACGAATCGGTTGTAGACGACATAAATACGGTCAAGTTTACCGTTACTGTAGTCCTCAAGCATGGCTTGAACCGGTGCATTTAATTGCTCAAACGTCGGTTTGTCACCATAATCGGTCACAGCCGATGTAACATTACCACCAAAGTTTTTGAAGAAGCTGACACCTTTGGCACCGATGACTGCAAACTCAGCTTGTACTGACTGATCTTGATAATCTTGGATACTTTTAGTTAAAGCTTTGAATAAGTTAATATTCAAACCACCCGCTAGGCCACGGTCAGAGGTGATGACAATATAGCCAACCTTATTGACTGGACGCGATACCATATACGGATGTTTGTAATCTGATGAGGCATGCACCAAATGTGAAATAACCCGGCGCATACTATCAGCATACGGGCGACCCACTTCCATGCGCTCTTGCGCACGGCGCATCTTACTCGCTGCTACCATTTGCATGGCACGAGTGATTTTCTGGGTGCTTTTAATACTGGTGACTTTGGCACGTATCTCTTTTAAGCTTGCCATAATGATTCCAATATAAGAGGGTTAAAAAGCATTGGCGCATGCAGCATTTGATAAACAATCACCTTTAAAAAAGGCAATATTTTGTGCATAACGCGATCTAATACCGACGGTGGTTAAGACAGTGGCGCTTTTGTCTTAGCAAAAAGCGTATCAGACAACGCGCCACTTTTTAAACGATCAGTCATCACCAGATCGGCTTAACCCATTAAATTAATAACTGTGATTTTGTTTAAAAGTCTGTACTGCTGACTTTAAACGACCTGCGATATCATCGTTGTAGTTCGCAGTGTCATCAATCTCGCGCATCAATTCACTTTGCTCATCATGCATATAGCGTAAGTAGGCTTCTTCAAAATCACCAATCTTTTCAACTGGCACATCAGCTAAAAAGCCTTCGTTTGACGCATAGATAACGGCCGCTTGTTCAGAAATTGACATTGGCTGATACTGTTTTTGTTTCATCAGTTCAGTCACGCGCTCACCATGATCAAGCTGTTCACGAGTTGCGTCATCAAGATCAGAGGCAAACTGAGCAAATGCTGCTAGTTCACGATACTGAGCTAGAGCAGTACGAATACCGCCAGATAGCTTTTTGATGATCTTAGTCTGCGCAGAACCACCAACACGAGATACCGATATACCAGCGTTGACTGCTGGACGGATACCTGAGGCGAATAAGCTAGACTCTAGGAAGATCTGACCATCAGTGATCGAAATGACGTTAGTTGGTACGAATGCAGATACGTCACCTGCTTGGGTTTCGATGATAGGCAGAGCGGTCAAAGAACCGGTTTTACCTTTCACTTCACCGTTAGTGAACTTTTCTACGTAATCCGCGTTGACGCGTGATGCACGCTCAAGTAAACGTGAGTGTAAGTAGAATACATCACCTGGGTATGCTTCACGACCTGGCGGACGACGTAGCAATAGTGAAATCTGACGATACGCAACGGCTTGCTTTGATAAGTCATCAAAGACAATTAGGGCGTCTTCACCGCGATCACGGAAGTACTCACCCATCGTACAGCCTGAGTATGGTGCAAGGTACTGTAGTGCTGCTGGCTCTGATGCCGAAGCGACTACAACGGTGGTATATTCTAGCGCACCAGTTTGCTCAAGCTTACGTACGACATTGGCAATAGTAGAGCGTTTCTGACCGACTGCGACGTACACACACTTGATGCCAGAAGCTTTCTGGGCGATGATCGCATCGATGGCCATGGCGGTTTTACCCGTCTGACGGTCACCAATGATAAGCTCACGCTGGCCACGACCGATTGGGATCATGGTATCAACGGCTTTATAACCGGTCATCACTGGCTGATCGACTGATTGACGGTCGATAACGCCTGGAGCGATTTTTTCGACTTTATCTGTCAATTTGGCATCGATAGGGCCTTTGCCATCGATAGGATTACCCAAGGCATCTACAACACGGCCTAGCAGCTCAGGACCTACTGGTACTTCAAGGATACGACCAGTACAATAGGCTTTTTGACCTTCTTGCAGCTGTAGGTAATCACCAAGTACTACCGCGCCGACAGAATCACGCTCTAAGTTAAGCGCCATTCCATAGATTTCGCCTTCAAACTCAATCATTTCGCCGTACATGGCATCTTCAAGACCATGAATCTGCACGATACCGTCAGATACTTTGACAATCGTGCCTTCATTCTTTGCAGTTGCACCCGCATCAAGGTCTTGAATACGCTGCTTAATCAGGTTACTGATTTCCGCTGGATTCAATTGTTGCATTGCCTTGTTTCCTTTAATTTATGATAACCCGCCCACTGACTTAAATGCTCTTACGCTCACGCAGATTTTATTTGGCTGCGCTACTGAGTGGCATTAGGCAGTTAGCTGTGTTTTTAACTGTTGTAACTTGCCGCGCATCGAATCATCAATGATTTTGTCACCGACTTTGATCGTAGCGCCTGCCAATAGACTTGGATCGACCGACTCGTGAATCACCACACTGGCATTTAACGAGGCAGCAAGACGTTTTTGAATCGTTTCACGCTGAGCGTCGGTCAATGGATAGGCAGAGGTCACATATGCGTCAAGCTGCTTTAAGCTTATTGCCTTGTGACGGCGATAATGCTCATAAACTTCAGGAAGCAGCGCCAGACGCTCTTGTTCTGATAACTGTTTAACGAAGTTACTAAGTGCTACTGATACTTTAGGATAGCTGGTGTCAGCGCTTGGTTGAGCACCCCGGTTCTCATCTAATAGCTGCTTAAAAGCAGAGTCATTAGAACCCGCTACTTGTGTATCATAAAGATCGACCAAAGCAGCTGACTTATGCTCAGCAGAAACAGCTGGATTGTCCAGCCAAGTACTGAACGACTTGTCATTGACAACGCGGCTGGCAATAAATAAGAATTTTTCCCACTCATTTACCACACCATTTTCGTTGGCATAGTCAAACGCGGCTTTAGCGTACGGTCGTGCTAAGGTTGATAAGTCAGCCATGATATCCTCACAATTACAGCTTCGCCGCCAGTTGGTCTAACATACTGGCATGTTTTTGCTCATCGACTTTGTCTTGCAAAATCTTCTCAGCACCAAGTACAGCCAGTTCAGCAACTTGCGCACGTAATGATTCACGCGCTTGATTGATTTCTTGGTCGATAGATGCTTGTGCTTGTTGGCGAATGCGCTCACCTTCTGCTTGCGCTTGCGCTTTTGCATCTTCGACAAGCTGGTTGGCACTCTTATTGGCTTGCTCGATTAAAGCCGCGGCTTTAGTCTTCGCAAGATCAAGCTCCTGCTGGGCATCTTGCTCTGCGGTCACCAAGTCTGCTTTTGCTTTTTCTGCGGCATTCAAGCCTTCAGCGATTTTACGCTGACGCTCATTAATGGCCCCGATAAGTGGTGGCCACACGAATTTCATGCAAAAAATCACAAATATTGCAAAAGCAATGGCTTGACCGACGAGGGTAAAATTGATATTCACGTGATCACCTCTTTGTTAATGAAAAATCAGTTTCATTGATCATGTTTGGCAGTCAAATCCTGACTATATTTGATAGAAAATCCTCGAGCACCAAACATTTACAACTGAGCTTTCGGATTAACCTGCTAGAGGGTTAGCGAACAACAATAGCATAGCAATACCAACACCGATCATCGGAATAGCATCAAGAAGACCTGCTACGATGAACATACGAGTTTGCAACTGAGAGCCAAGCTCTGGCTGGCGTGCAACACCTTCTAAGAACTTGCCACCTAGAATAGCAAAACCAATACCTGTGCCAAGTGCGCCAAGACCGATAAGTAGTGCTACTGCGATAACTGTGTAACCACCTAATACTGGATCCATTGATGTATCCTCATTTACCTATTGAATGTCTAATTAATGTTCAGTTGATGATGCAAGCGACATATAAACTATCGTCAGCATCATGAATACGAACGCTTGAAGTGTAATAACTAAGATGTGGAAGATAGCCCACGGTACCGATAACGCCCATTGAATCCAAAACGGCATTAGAGCAATCAGTATGAAAATCAATTCCCCAGCATACATGTTACCGAACAGACGCAAACCAAGTGATACAGGTTTGGCTATCAGAGTAACTGCTTCTAGGATGAAGTTGATGGGGATCAAAATCACTTGTACAATTGGGTTTTTGGCACTAAATGGGTGTAGTGTTAACTCACCAATAAAGCCGCCCACGCCTTTTTCTTTGATGCTATAAAAGATAATCAGTGCAAAGACAGAGAACGACATGCCAAGCGTGATATTAGGATCAGTTGTTGGAACAATCTTAAAGAAAACATGATGGGGATCATGACCCATAGCAGCGCCAACTTGGCCAGCTAGACCTGGAATGAAATCAACAGGGATCAAATCCATCAAGTTCATCAAGAAGATCCAAACAAAAATAGTCAACGCCAATGGCGCGATCAATTTTGAGGTACCACTGTATGAATCACGAACGTTGTTATCAACAAACTCAACGATCATCTCAACCGCAGCTTGCGTCTTGCTTGGCACGCCTGAAGTGACTTTTTTGGCAACCATCCAAAAGATGGCACAAAATAAAATACCCAGACCAATTGACCATAGCATAGAATCAAGATGGATAGCGTTAAAGCCCATTTGCGCTGCTTCTTCAGCAGTATGAGCGACTTTCCAGCCCTCGCCCGGCAAATAACCGTACGTCCAATTCGTTAAGTGGTGAGAGATATATTCTGATGATGTTTGCTCGGATGCCATAATGTAAGCTTCTTATTAATCAACGATTTAATCAACTACCAAAAATATGGTTGTCATCTGATGAGGTGTGGTCTTTCTATGTATGTTGCGACTAAGCAAATATATAGAAAAAACCAAAGCACTCATGTAACCAATAACATCCAACCCATAGTTCTATTACGATGCGATGTTTGATGGCGTAAGTTAAATTTTAGCTATCAAAAAAGGGCTTATGATAATTCAGTAATAGCCCTTGCATGTATACGCAAAATTATTATATATGTGCTTGCTTACTGCCACATTTTTGTAGCTATCGCTCAATTCGGCGCTTATAAGCAAAATATTTCGCTGCCTATATTAATGCAGCGTTGTATTCGTGTAAAGTCAATTATGACTTTTTTATCCACTGTATGAATAAGTTAGCGGCCACTGACCTTTAGTCGTATAGGTTTGCTTCATTTGCTGGGTAGAAATATTTAATACTAAACCCAAAGCTTATTAAGACGTTGTGTTGTTTTCATCGTCATTTTGCGCTTATCAATGAATCTTCGTCGCCTATATCGCTATCTTTATATTCCTATCGATAAAAATCATATCAATAGAAATAAAGCACATGTCATTTTTTGACTTTATAGAATCAGTCATAGAGAAATTGGACGGCAGGGTGACTTGCCTAGTACTATTTAATCAGTAACCATCACAGATAGATCATCATCGATACCATCATGAGCTACCAGCACTAGCGTATGTGCCACAACATCCAACTGTGACTAATTTGCATTACCATAAAACCGATAAACAGCGCTGGCGCAGATAGGGGTTGTACGGTAATAAAAATTAGTGCAAAACCAAACACAGTCAATAGCCATTTGGCCATCTGACCTCGATATAGCTGGCTGACAATGTGTCTGCGCGCGCGATATCCGGTGTACCAAAAAACAAAAAAAGCAAATATAACCTGTGTGATAAAGCTCAGTAGTGCACCGATTGCGGTGCTTTTTGCGATGATGAGCTGACTATGTAGCCAGCTTATATCTATCATCCAAGCAGCAATGATCAAGATAAATAACAGCCAGGCTTGGCGTTTGATATAAATACCAATCTTGTCTTTTTGGGTGCGTTTGGTAGGTTTGGTCATGGTACGCCTATAGCCTTATAGCATTGGGATAAGACAGCAGAAATACTCGCAGCCCTTTTATCCGTGAATGACTCACTCTACAGGTGTTACCTTTTAACCAAAATAAAACGCCACTTATTATAAGGAGGCTGCAGCCGTTAAGCAAGCAAAATCTACCTTTTATCTCTCCCCTACCCCAATCACTGCTCATGGCTGCCATCAAGAGCGGCAAGCCTGCGCCCGTTATCATTCATTCTAAATAAAGGGAGTAGCGCTATGCCAGCATTTTCCTGTGTTTATCTTATAGTCGATACACTCTAAAAATGTCATAGCGCTGCTGGGATGCTATTTTTAAACGTAGGTTGCGCAGCCTCTGGGAACGCAGCACGCAAGCAAAATTTATACCAGTAGCGCGTTTAAATCCATAACAGTTTTACATTCAGCTAACTATATCGTCGATCAACTATTTTTCAGATAGCTTAAAATCAGATGCCTTAAAACATACTGTGGCATTTGTATAATAGCCGTCAGTCATGCACGTCAGTCAGATACTTGAGCGTTATTGCGCTTAATTGCGCTTAATTGCGCTTATTTATCGATACACTGATGGATTTGCTGCGCCATCGTTTGCCAGCCACTGATAAAGTCGGTGCTGTTACTCATGTCTTCTGCTTGTACTGTGGTACTGACGGGCTGTAGTTTGGCCAGCAAGCCTTTGGCAGGTGCATTTGAACTGACCAAGCACATTCGCTTGGTTGGGCGCTGCTCATTTAACCGGCGTAATTGACTGGCTTTTGGTGCTAAGTGGTGATCGACACTCAAGCTACCAATAAGCTGTAAATTGATGCTGTCTTCGATATATTGATACGCATCATGATAAGCCCAGTAGGGTGAGGGGTTTTTTGTGCTATCTAAGCTGGCGGCGGCCACCGCATTGTCTAAACGTTGGGCGAATTTTTGTGCATTGGCATGATAAAGGCTTTTATATTGCGGATTGGCATGGCTATGGATAACAGCCAAGGCACGAGTGATGGCTTTGGCATTATCAGGATCGAGCCAGATATGAGGGTCGAGCGTGCCGGCGATGGGTTTGCCTTGGACATCACGTAGCGGATGACGATTAAAGGCATCAAACTCAAATAAGGCAATGGCATTAGGCGCTGTCTTTAAGCTTGAGGCCAAGTTATTTTCTAGCGGCTCACCAAACCAAACCACAAACTTACTGTCGCGTATTGCCTTGATATCACCAGGGCTGATACTGCCGTGATGCCCGACTTCGCCAGCTTGTAGTAGCCGCTTAGCAGACGGCGCACCTTCGGTCACCGCCTCACTTAATAAAAACAGCGGATAGTTGCTGACGCTGACGGTGGCTGCATGCGCACTCACACAGACCAGTCCCAACCATAGCAGTAGCGGTGCTAGCAGACGCTGCAAAATCGGATAGGCACGCAAATAATCATAAAACATTGGATTCATAGTCAGCTCTTTGGTATATAGTTGGCAAAAAGTTAAGCAAATATAGATGCTGGGCATCGGACATATCGTTTGACGATTGCTATCACCCCAGCTCGATCGCCCTCATCAGCTCACCCTTTGACAGTGGCCGGTCAATTTACTTGGTTATTCAATATTTAGGTTGCTCGGTAATTTTATTTTATTATGTTATACTATAACAATAGAAAACGCCATTGCTAAAATGCTACGTAATTTTTAGGAGTTTGCCTCATGTCTACGAGTTTGTCAGTCTGCGATCACTTGCATGATGTGCAAGACTTTACACCGCATGATGTGACTGAGCGCCTGCGCGCAGCAAAGGAGCAATGCCGACTCAGTGGTGCGCGTTTTACGCCGTTACGGCAGCAGATATACCAGCTGGTACTCGAAGCCAACCAACCCGTCGGCGCGTATGATTTGATCACCCAGTTGCAGCAAATGCGACTAGTCGCACCTGATGATGCGTCGGCGCAAAAAACGACAAAAAACGTGGCACCACCCACGGTATATCGCAGCTTGGAGTTTTTACTCGGTGAGGGCTTGATCCATCAGCTTACCTCTATCAACGCCTACGTGCCCTGCTGTCATCCTCGCGCTCAGCATACGGCGGCGTTTTTGATCTGTGCGCAGTGTCAGCGGGTACAAGAATGCAGTAGCGTACCGGTACAAGAGATGATGAGCTTTGCTGAAAAAGATGTGGGGTTTGTGGTGGAGCGTAGTGTCATTGAGCTGAGTGGTCTTTGCCAAGCTTGTCAGTAATAACGACGGTTTACTATTTGCTCGTTAATTTATCATCCATCGTTTATCTTACCTTGAGTCCTTGCCCTATGAGCGCGCTTATGTCACCGTCTATATCTACCACTACGACTGATACAACACTTGATCGTAAAAAGCTACTGAGCTTGAGTGACATCAGTTTTCATATTGGTCAGCAGCGTCTACTGTCGCATATCGATATCGATATTGCTGTCGATGAAACACTTAGCCTCATTGGGCCCAATGGCGCGGGCAAGTCGACGTTGGTCAAGCTTATTTTAGGCTTGCTTGAGCCGACTAAAGGGCAAATTACCGCTCATCAGCCTCTACAGCTGGGCTATGTCCCGCAGCGCTTTGCCGTGCCGCCGATACTGCCATTACGCGTCTGTGATTTATTGGCACAAGCGGACAAAAAACGCCTAACGGCCGAGCAGCGACAATTTATTTTTGACAACTTGTCTTTGACGCATCTGCTGTCACGGCAGATGCTGCATTTGTCAGGTGGTGAAACGCAGCGCGTGTTGTTGGCGCGGGCACTGCTGGACAAACCCAACTTGTTAATTTTAGATGAGCCGATGCAAGGGCTTGATCCTGATACTGAGGTTTGGCTGTATCAGTTTATTGATGAGCTACCATCGTTTTTGCGCTGCGCCATGCTCGTGGTGTCTCATGATTTACATTGGGTGATGAAAGGCAGCCGGCGGGTGATTTGCCTCAACAAGCATATCTGCTGTGAAGGTCAGCCAAGCGAGCTTGCGATTAGTAGTGAGTTTCAAAAGCTGTTTGGTCACCACTATGAGCAACCGTATGTGCATCAGCCGCATGCTTGCGAGCATCATGCTCCCAGCGAATTATAATACATGCACTCAAACACGTTGATGACTGCCTTAAAAACACAGCGTTAATGCAAACTAAAAACTGTTACGGATATCTTTTATGAACGCTTGGTTAGCCATCATTGCCCCGGCTTGGATTGCAGGTAGTATTTTAGCATTGCTCTCAGCGCCTCTGGGGTGTCTGGTATTGTGGCGGCGCATGGCTTTTTTTGCCGATGCACTGGCGCATGGTACGCTGCTTGGCGTTGCTTTGGCAGTGTGGTGGCAATTACCGATGGGCGTTGGGATTGCCATCATTAGTATCGCGGTGGTACTAGGGCTGGTCCTTATCGATGATGAGCGCTTGCCTGTCGATGCGGTACTGGCCGTTGTCGCGGTGTCGCTGCTGTGCTTGGGACTACTGGCATTGACTCAGCTGACCGACCAGCAAGCCAATGTATTGGGGTTTTTGTTCGGTAACTTACTTGAGCTGGATTGGGCTGATCTGCCGCTGCTTGCTACCAGTGTACTGGTGGGTTTAGGACTGCTTATCTATATATGGCCTGCGCAAATCAAGCTGGCCACTCATGAGGCTTTGGCACGGATTCAAGGTATCAATCCTGCGCGCCAGCGGCTATTTTTTATGGGGGTATTGGCAGGGTTTTGTGCCATTGCCTTGCAGGCGGTGGGTAGCCTACTGATCAGTGGCCTTTTGGTACTGCCAGCCTTGAGTGCACGCTTATGGGCATCTTCGCCCAAACAAATGGTTCTCTTGTCTTTACTGATCGCTCAGGTTGGCGTCACGCTGGGCGTGTGGGGCAGTATTTGGCTGGACATTCAGACCGGTCTTTCTATTGTTTTGATATTAGCGATTTTGTTTTTTATTGCGTTGTTTTTTAGCAAATTAAAAACGCTTAGGTTTTGGCCAGCAGAGCGCCGGCGCTAGGTAAACACTGGTGTCATAAACAAGTTTTACCTTGATGTTGTCCAACTTTATTTCATTAATATCGCTAGAGCTTTCATTCACTTTATGTTATAAACTTGCTTTAATAGGGCTGGCATCAGCCATGCCAAATCACCATTGTTTATCCATAGTCGTTCTGGCAACTTTGATTGTTTTGAGTCGATAAGGGAGCGCCACAATGCTAAGCTATCCTGTCAACACGCTTTGCCCACCTGATGAACAGCTCAATATTTTACAAATCACGGATTTGCACCTATCAACGCCTGTCAACAAGGGCACTGACGATGGTAGCGTTGACGCTGTTTTGTGTCAGCACAGCTTTGAGACGGTACTGGCGCAAGCATTAAACGATGATATTCGCTGCGATTTGATAGTGGTGACGGGCGATTTGGTCAACCGAGTAAAACCTGATATTTACGATCATATTTTTGCCGTCCTACAAGCGACTGGCATTCCTTTTGCTTGTATCGCCGGCAACCATGATGTGACCGATGAGCTGGGCTATGATTTGCCGTTTTTTCAGCGTGAGCTGGTGGCCAGACCAGCTGACCCGCGTTTGCTCAGTCGGCATGTGATTGAGTCTGCTCATTGGCAGTTGTTGTTTTTGGACTCATCCATCGCAGGCAAGGTCTCAGGTGAGATCGCGCCAAGCGATATCGATTGGCTATGTCAGCAGCTCAGCCACTGTAGCAAGCCTGCGCTCATTGCCGTCCATCACCATCTGATTCCTGTCGATTCTGACTGGATCGATACCCATATGGCAAAAAACAGCGAGGATTTTTGGCGACAGATGAGTGCGTTTACGCACTTAAAAGTAATCATCAGCGGTCATACTCATCAGGAGCAAGTACGCAATTATCAAGGGGTCACGGTATATAGCACCCCTTCTACCTGCTATCAGTTCAAACCTTTTGCAGATGACTTTGCCTATGATAAACGTGCCCAGCCGGGTTACCGTTGGTTGCAATTAGCCAACAATGGAGAGGTTGCAAGCTGGGTAGAAAGACTGGATACTTGACGCCCAGATTTATCGCGGCGAGCGTGATGTAGCCCTAATGTATCGGACTTCTTGCCGGTATTGCTGGCTCAGATAGGTGGTGTCTGACTGCATTAAAACACCAACAATGATAAAAACTGCTTCATTATTATGAAAAACAGTGATACAACTTATAAAACCAGATGATGATTAAAATATAAAGATAACCTATAGCCGAGATTAGACAAAATTATAATAGCTAGGATGGCTAACCTGACCACACGCTAAGTATTCATAGTCCGTGTTTTGTTATTTTTGTTATATTGTTTAGCGACCCGTAGGCCAATTACCCTATTTGCACTGAGGTATTTGCATCAAGGTATTTAAATAAAAATATACATAACCATATACTGGGGTACTGATATGTCGCTGTCGTCATATCGAGACAACTTTATTATTAGATCAGCTGTGTTACTTGTGTTACCAAGTGGTAAAACGTTTTATAAAGGGACAACTTATAGCGTTTATAAATTGATAACGTCTTGTCTTTTGATGCGTCGTTTTATTGAATTAATTTGAAAAAGTAGGATACCCATATGAGCACCCTGACCACGAATCCGAGTGAAGTGAAGTTTACTCCTTATGTGCCAGCCGAAGGTGAAGAGTATATGTCTGATGCGCAATTGGCGCACTTTAAGGCGATTTTATTGGACTGGAAAAACCAATTGATTGGTGAGGCAGACCGTACCAAGACTTATATTCAAGATGAGTCAAGCGCCATGCCAGACATCAATGATCGCGCCACTCAAGAAGAAGAATTTGCTTTGGCGCTGCGTACGCGTGACCGTGAGCGTAAGCTCATTCGCAAAATCGACAAATCCATAGCAGAAATCGAAAATGAAGACTATGGCTTTTGTGAAACCTGCGGCGTAGAGATTGGCTTGCGTCGTCTCGAAGCGCGTCCAACCGCGACCCAGTGCATCGACTGTAAGACTCTCTCAGAAATCAAAGAGCGCCAAAACCAAGGTGCGTAGGCGCATAGGCATATAAATCCGAGAGATAACAAATCAATAGCGTTATCTCAGCACAAGCGACCATCATGTGGTCGCTTGTTGCGTTTTATAAACATCTTTTGGCCAGCAGATACAGTATCCTAGATGACCTAGTTCGCGATAACGGCGTCCCTTAACCCGTCATCGTTTATTTCAACTATCCTATAAACGCCTATGCCCACGACCTCCATACCCACGCCGCCTATCGGCCGCTTTGCCCCTTCCCCAACCGGCGAGCTACATCTTGGTTCACTGACCACCGCCCTTGCCAGCTACTGCCATATAAAATCACTTGGCGGTAAGTGGTTATTGCGTATCGAAGACACAGATACAGAGCGCTGCGATCGGCAGTTTACCGAGCAGATCTTGATCGACCTAGAAGTGCTGGGGTTACACTGGGATGGTGATGTGGTGTATCAATCTGAGCGCATCGATATCTATAATGAGTATCTGGCCTCGACCCTGCGGCCGCTGACCTATGGCTGTCAGTGCTCACGTAAAGACCTAGAGCAATATTGGGCGCAGCAAGAGCAAATCCCTGCCCATACAGATACTGCGACACAGCTGACTGTGCTGCCAAACAGAAAACGCTATCCGCGGCGCTGTGTCACCAAAGCACTAGATAGGCTACAGCACAAGCTACGCATACAGCTGCCCGATTATCTCATTGGGTTTCATGATGATATTCAGGGACAACAGTGGGGCAATCCGCAGCAGACCTTGGGCGATATGGTGGTGCGTCGACAAGACGGCATGATCAATTATATTTTGGCCGCCAGTCTCGATGATGGCTTGCAAGGGGTTACACACATCATGCGCGGCTTGGATATTCTGCCCATGACCACCGCCCAAATCAGCATCATGCAAGCAGCGCGCCTGCCCGCGATTGACCGCTGGTATCATCTGCCGCTGATCTGCAGCCCAAACGGGCAAAAGCTGTCTAAACAAAACCTAGCGCAGCCAATAGACACTCGCGACCCAAGTCAGCTAATCGCGACCGCATTACAGCTTTTGCAGCAGCCAAGTGTCGAGATAGACACACCTGCGCGGATGCTCAAACAGGCGACTGCACAGTGGGACAACGCGCCGCTACACGGCCAGCAGCAGTTAAGTTTGGTAAATAATAGACCAACAGCAAAAAGCGCCACTCATAATAGCGACGCTTGTTAATCATCTTGCAAAGACACTAAAGCCCTAGGAATATAGTAATGGTGTTTGGTTTAGGGCTTAATAGTAACGGCACTGACTTTTTTCAATCTCAGGGCTTTCTTTATAGATTTTTAGCAGCAGCGCTACCATCACAAGGCTGATCAGCATAGATGAACCACCATAACTAAAAAATGGCATGGTCAAGCCTTTGGTCGGAATCGCTCCCATATTCATCGCCGCATTGATGATGGTTTGCGCAATAAACACCACACCGATACCAAAGGCGGTATAGCTCATGCGCATCTGCCGACGTTTTAGCGCGTTGTAACTGATGCGCATCGCACTACCGATGATCAGCGCCTCAAGCACCAAGACCATCGTCACCGCAACAAAACCCAACTCCTCACCTGTGATGGCCAATAAAAAATCGGTATGCGCTTCAGGCAAATGCGAGAGTTTTTGTACACTTTCACCATAGCCCACGCCAGTAAACTGCCCACGACCAAAGGCAATCAAACTGCGCGCTAGCTGATAGTCGGTATCTTGCACATCATCGAACGGATCCATAAACGACATCACGCGCACCAAGCGATACTGCGCCGTTGTCACCATCAACACAGCCCCACCGATGGCAGCGGCAGTCAGTGCGACAAAGTGCTTGTAAGGCGCACCTGCTATATAAAAAATCGCAAAAATCGTGCCTAAAATAACAACAAACGAGCCAAAGTCTGGCTGCGAGAGTAGGAGCATGGTAATCAGAACCACCACCAACATAATGCGCAAAAAGCCATCTAAACCATTGCGCACTTCAAACGAGCGGCGTACCACAAAGTCAGAGACAAAGACAATCATTACAAGCTTTGCCAGCTCGGCCACCTGAAAGTTAAAGACCCCCAAATTTAACCAGCGTTTTGAGCCGTTAATCGGAGTACTAAACAAGGTAGCAACGAGCAGCAAGCCAGTAACCCCCAGCAATATGAACTGGGTCTCTGTCTTATAAAGTCGCCGCAAAGACACCCCATAATAAGGGATGGCGGCGATGATAAGTCCAATGGTCATGTAAAGCAGCTGGTTTTTAAAAAAGTACAGCTCGCTCATACCACGGCTCAGGGCGAACGGGATAGAAGCAGAGGCGACCATCAACAAGCTGAGCACCAGCATACAGCCAACGCTCGCTATCAAAACAGCACGCGCTGACGGCATCGATAAAACACCATCAGCGCCAGTGGCTGTCTTTGGTTGGGACGAAGAACGAAAAAGAGAAGAGAGCGCCATAATTTTATATACACTAACGAACGAAAAACACGGCGTCTATACAACGCCACCGTTTAAAAAAACACATACCAACAAACAAACCTGAAGCTAAGACAAACAACGACTGATCATCATCGGCCATCGGCGCGATTAACCATTACTCAAGCAATGACACAGTCATCTCTTCGCTTGATTAGTAGGCTGGTTATAAAAGACAGTAGCAGCAATCTATAAGCAAAACAATCATTTATCAAAAACACCTGTGCGCCTTGCCCATCCACCAGCTGCCGGCATAGAATGCCAGATAGCCACTCATACCACTAAGGGGTCGCTGTCTCTGCCGACTCGCTTGCTAACTGATGGACCAATCGACCAAAATGCTCACCGCGCGCGGCATAGCCACTGTATTGATCAAAGCTGGCACACGCAGGCGACAACAGCACAGCCTGTACTTGCGAAAGACTGCTTGAGGTCACTTGCAAGATGGTGGCAAAGGCGTTTTCTAGCGTTTGGCACTGATGTAGCGTTACGTCATGACTGATCTTAGCCGCGCGCAAATGCTGCTCTATCAGCGGTGCATCTTCGCCAATAAACAAAACTTGGCTGACGTACTGATTGATAAAAGGCGTCAGCTCACCAAACGCCTGCCCCTTGCCCTGCCCACCTAATACCAGCAGCAGCTTGCCATCTTTTGGCGCATAGACAGCGCCAAGCCCTTCGATGGCTGCTATGGTCGAGCCGATATTGGTGCCTTTTGAATCATTAAAATAATCGATACCAGCCACGCTTGCCACGTATTCACAGCGATGCTCAAGACCTGTGAACTGTTGCAAAGTCGCCAGCATACTCGCCAGCGGCAACCCCGCCAGCTCGCCTAATGCCAGCGCCGCTTGCGCGTTGAGCAAATTATGCCGACCTTTAATCAACAGTTTGTCTGCCGACAGTAGTTTTTGTGTACCACGCGCCAAATAAATCTGCCCATCGGAATCAACAATCAGTCCATATTGGTCTTTGTCAGGCGCATGAATGCCTGTACTGATTCTGGGTAAGTTATCAGCCACCAGTGGTCGCGTCAACGCATCTTCGCGGTTGATGACCACTGACTTAGCGCCTTGAAAAATACGATGTTTGGCTTGATGGTAGCCGAGCATATCGCCATGACGATCGAGATGATCAGGCGACATATTGAGCACAGTTGCCACTTGCGCACCCAGATTGCTGACCGTCTCTAACTGAAAGCTCGACAATTCAAGTACAGCCAGCTCCATCTCGCTATTTTCTAGTAGCGTCAGCGCCGGTACGCCGATATTGCCACCGACACCGACATTGACGCCCGCATCTGCCGCCATCTGACCAACCAAAGTGGTTACCGTGCTTTTGGCATTAGAGCCAGTAATTGCGACGATAGGGACACGGCAAGCGTCACAAAACAATTGAATGTCGCTGACCACTGGGATATGGGCTTGACGCGCCGCCGCCACCGCAGGCGTGCTAAGGGCGATGCCTGGGCTGATAATGATACGCGCCGCCTGCTGCAATAGCTCGGCGTCAATCGCACCAAACTGACGGGTCGTCACGGCCTCTGGCAGCTTCACTGCCAACGCTGGCGCCGCTTGCGCATCGGTGACAGCGACCTGATAGCCTTGCTTGACCAAATAATGCGCCACCGACAGCCCCGACTGCCCCAAACCGACCACGACTTGTAACCCACTGCCTTTATGAATTAAGGCTTCTGTTGTAGTACTGGTGGTCATATCTATTCCTTCTATTAAAATTAAACAAGCAAACGACGGGTAATATGGCTAAGATACAGGATAAGACGAATAAAAGAGGCTCTATATAGTGGCTGAAGCGGCTGGCATGGCATTAGCAATGCTGCTGTATCAAGCGTTAAGCGCTACCGTCAAGATAATAATCATGATAACGGTATCGTTCAGATTTCGGTACTGATTTTTTATGACTTTATGCTATTATGCGCCTGTTTTTATATTCAGGGTCTAATGCTATAATAGCCGCCCTGATCTGTCAGCATAGGGTTTTTGCTAAGTCTTACTCTAAGTCTTGAGCTTGGCATTTTAGTGTAGCATGTTGTTAGCGTTTGCCTGCTATTTACCCCTCAGTCATTTTTGATTTGCGGCGGCTTAGGCTACCTTGCTATCAAAATCAAACTACTGTGCTTGTTGGCAGCGTTTTATCACCTTCTATTGCAGCATCTCATTGCTGACTCTATACGTTATTGTAGGTGCTATTTTATATACACTACTTTAAGTACCCATTTTACATACTATTTTTTAGGCAATCTGATAGGATTTATCATCATAGTTATTATTGGTGAGTGTATTTGTGATACCCATCAATAAATCCATCGATGTGTTGATGATTGACCTCTGATAATTCAATACCACAACATGACAAGGCGCATGTTGTGGTAAAAAAAAGATGAACCGCTATTTTATAGCGACGCGATCATTTTATGGATGATTACTTTTTTTGCCTCTAACCCTATGCAGTTTACTTATGACATCTTTTATTGATAACTTACGTGACGAGTGGTTTTCCAATGTTCGTGGTGATGTGTTATCAGGTCTGGTCGTTGCCCTCGCCTTAATCCCTGAAGCCATTGCCTTTTCTATCATCGCTGGGGTCGATCCAAAGGTCGGCTTGTATGCCTCGTTTTGTATCGCGGTGGTGATCAGTTTTGTCGGTGGTCGTCCAGGTATGATTTCGGCGGCGACAGGCGCGATGGCACTGGTGATGGTCGACTTGGTCGCTGAGCATGGCTTACAGTATCTACTGGCTGCGACTTTACTGTGCGGCGGCATTCAGATTGTGATGGGTATTTTAAAGCTGGGTAATTTGATGCGCTTTGTCTCGCGCTCGGTGGTGATTGGCTTTGTCAACGCCTTGGCGATACTCATCTTTGCCGCCCAGCTCCCTGAGCTAAACCCAATGACTGAGCGCGTCGGGATGACGGTCTACCTCATGACCGCAGCGGGCCTTGCGATTATTTACTTATTTCCGCTGATTCCAAAAATCGGACGGGTGATCCCATCGCCGCTTATCTGTATCGTGGGTCTGACAGCGGTGGCGATGTATATGAACCTTGATATTCGTAACGTCGGCAGCATGGGTGATCTGCCAGATTCGCTGCCGATGTTTTTGTTGCCAGATATCCCTCTAAACCTCAATACTTTACTGATCATCGCGCCTTACTCTATCGCGCTTGCCATCGTAGGTTTGCTAGAGTCTATGATGACGGCGACCATCGTGGATGAGTTGACAGATACGCCAAGTGATAAAAACAAAGAATGCCGTGGTCAAGGGATGGCCAACGTGGTGTCAGGGTTTTTTGGCGGTATGGCCGGCTGTGCGATGATTGGTCAGTCGATGATCAACGTCAAATCTGGCGGTCGGACGCGCTTGTCGACCTTGATTGCCGGTGTGGTGCTGCTCATCTTAGTGGTATTTTTGAGCGACTGGGTCAGTCAAATCCCGATGGCCGCACTGGTGGCGGTGATGATTATGGTATCGATTGGCACCTTTAATTGGCAGTCTATTCGTGAGTTTAAAACGCATCCGATGTCATTTAATATCGTCATGCTAGCCACGGTCGTGACCACAGTATTTACGCACAATCTGGCGTACGGTGTCGGCGTCGGTGTCCTGCTCTCTGCCTTGGCCTTCGCCAATAAGATTGGTCAATTCTTAACCATCTTTAGTGAGTACGATGAGCGTAGCAACACGCGTTATTACTATGTGCAAGGGCAGGTGTTTTTTGCCTCGACCACGCAGTTTTTGCACAGCTTTGATACCAAAGAAGCCGTAGATAGTATCGAGATTGACGTCAGCCAAGCGCACTTTTGGGACGTCAGCGCCGTGGACACTTTGGACAAGCTGGTCATGCGCTTGCAACGAGAAGGCATTGATGTCAAAGTGGTGGGACTCAATAATGCAAGCCGAACCCTGATTGACCGTTTTTCTATCCACGATCGCCGAGACATTGGCTTGCTGGATTAATGCATTACTAGTAGATAATTGAATATATAGTTTAATAAACAGCTGCGTTGGTTGAGAGAGTTGAGCATCAGTCACATTGCCAGCTTTTCGCCAAGCAGCTGTCTTTTTATTGTCGGAATGATGTGGTGGTCTTATGAGTAATTTAAAACCAGATAGTGTGATTGCCTGCTTGGACTGTCCTGATCACGTGCAAGCCGTGTTGAAAGCCAGTATGTGGGCAGCGACTCGCCTACAGGCGCCTATCGGCCTCTTGCACTCGGTGCCAAGCTTGCAACAAAAAGCCGCGGTAAACTACTCTGGCTGCCTAAGTATCGACGACGAAAATACCTTGCTTGAGCAATTTACCAATAAAGAACACCTGAGCAACTGTGAATTAAAAGCCCAAGGCAAGCTGCTGTTGCATCAAGCCACAACCTACTGCGAGCACCAGCGACAAAAACTCAAAACCTATACGTTGCATCGGCACGAAAACCTCAGTGAAAGTATCGATTATGTCGATGACAAAGCGCAATTGATTGTCATCGGTCATCATGTCACTTGCAAATCGACTTTGAGCCAACTCATCAGAGTCAGTCTTTGCCCCATTTTGGTTACTCATGCACCATTTTCGCCCCCTACGACGGCGCTATTTGCCTTCGACAACAGTCCCACTTGTCATAAAATGCTCAATTGGCTCTGTAAAACGCCACTTATTCGCGCCCTAACCGTCCACATCGTGATGGTGGGCAAAAAAAACTCTGAAAACTGCGATGCGCTGCGCGAAGCTTACGCGCGCCTCAAGCAAGCGGGCATCAAGTCGAAAAAGGCGTTACTCGATTGCCGCGACGTGACAGCAGCCCTCAATTATTATCAAACCGAAAACGATATTGGCCTATTGATGTCAGGGGCGTTTGGGCAGTCGCGGTTACGTGAGCTATTGCAAGGCAGCGATACGGAAAAATTACTGGTCAGCACCCAAACCCCTTATCTGCTTTTTCCTAAAGCATAAGAGCTATCCCAAAGGCTATACGCCACACCGTCTGCCGCCTGATTATTTTTCTTACCGGCGCTGAGTAATGTGTTTATGCTCGGCGCGTTTTTTGACCTCATCCCTTATATAGTGATGATAGGTATCCCTTTTCGTTTTTATTATTTATAAAAACCGCTTAGCAAATCGTCACATGAAATAAATCGATAGCTTCCCCAAGCGCCTAGAAAGTTGGTTATAATAAAGTTTTCATAGGCTTAACGCCAAAGGTTGATTGATGCGGTATGACGCATGACGATAAGTATAATCGCGGCGTTATAGAGCGTGATGTGTGTCATGATACTGGTGATTTTTGTACCAATAAGTCCACTCCTACCTACCCCCTTGAGTAGGTTTGGCACATTGGCACAGTTCTTGAATGACCTATATCAACCATCACCACGATGAGACGCACCACAACTTCTCTCAACCTGCGGCATCACACAAATAAGGAATTTTTTATGAAGCTAATCACTGCGATCTTAAAACCGTTTAAGCTCGATGATGTGCGTGAAGCGCTTTCTGACATCGGTGTCAAAGGCGTTACTGTCACTGAAGTTAAAGGGTTCGGTCGCCAAAAAGGCCACACAGAGCTCTATCGCGGCGCAGAATACGTGGTGGACTTTTTACCTAAAGTAAAAGTCGAAGTGGCTGTTATTGACGAAATGGTCGAGCCTGCTATCGAAGCCATCACCCGCATCGCGAGCACAGGTAAGATCGGTGACGGCAAAATCTTTGTCACAGCACTCGAGCAAGTCATTCGTATTCGTACGGGCGAGACGGGTCCTGACGCTATCTAAAGCGCACGACCTACTTACAAACGCTGATTTGTAAGTCCTATACCTAACGCTCTATATTGCATCAATTCAAGGGGGAATTAACATGCAAAACCAAATCTTTGAGCTTCAGTACGCACTTGATACGTTCTATTTTTTAATGTGTGGCGCGCTCGTCATGTGGATGGCAGCGGGTTTTACCATGCTAGAAGCAGGGCTGGTCCGCTCCAAAAACACTGTTGAAATTTTAACCAAAAACGTCGCTCTATTCGCTACCGCCTGTACCATGTATATGATTTGCGGTTATGCCATTATGTATGGTGGCGATCTGTTCTTGAGCGGAATTGCAGGCGGCGATACCTTAGTAGAAGACGCACTAGCAGCCTCTAGCGAAAACGGCTTTGGCGGTGACTCTGTCTACTCTGCAGCCTCTGACTTTTTCTTTCAAGTGGTGTTTGTGGCGACCTGTATGTCTATCGTCTCAGGCGCGGTGGCTGAGCGTATGAAGCTATGGTCGTTTTTGTTGTTTGCAGTGGTCATGACAGGGCTGATTTATCCATTAGAAGGCAGCTGGACATGGGGCGGCAACGATGTGTTTGGTTTATATAACCTTGGCGACTTGGGGTTCTCTGATTTTGCTGGCTCAGGTATTGTGCATATGGCAGGAGCGGCGGCGGCATTGGCAGGCGTACTACTACTAGGTGCGCGCAAAGGCAAGTACGGACCAAAAGGTGAAATACGGGCGATACCGGGGGCCAACCTGCCACTGGCCGCCCTTGGGACTTTGATACTGTGGATGGGCTGGTTTGGGTTTAATGGCGGCTCCGTCCTCAAGCTGGGCGACATCGCCAGTGCCAACTCTGTGGCCATGGTGTTTTTGAACACCAACGCCGCAGCCGCAGGCGGCGCTATCGGAGCATTGCTGCTGGCACGTTTGATCTTTGGTAAAGCGGATCTGACCATGCTCTTAAACGGTGCACTCGCGGGGCTGGTCGCCATCACTGCTGAGCCATCGACCCCTTCTGCCTTACAAGCCACGCTCTTTGGGCTGATCGCTGGGGTTATCGTGGTCTTGTCTATCTTGGCACTCGATAAACTAAAAATAGATGACCCAGTGGGCGCAATCTCAGTACACGGTGTCGTGGGTCTGTTTGGCTTACTCATTGTGCCAATTACGAACCCAGCATCTACCTTTATCGGTCAGATTGCAGGCGCTGCGACCATCTTTGCTTGGGTATTTGTTGCAAGCTTAATCGTTTGGGTCATCATCAAAGCTGTCATCGGTATCCGTATCTCTGAAGAGGATGAATATGAAGGGGCAGATATTGCAGAATGTGGTATGGAAGCGTACCCAGAATTTGTCAGATAAGGCACAACCTAGCGCTTCTTAATTAAAGGCTTCTCAATCCAGTGCCTCTTCATCTAATGTACTTTCACTTACTGTATTAAAGAGATGCCCCATCAAAAATCCCGCCAGACCTCTCGGTTTGGCGGGATTTTTATGTTCTAACGCTTAATATAACGCGTATGGTTTATTTCTTTTTCCATACTTGGCTACGTGAGAATGGACCGATATAGCCTTTTAGCTTTAGAGTGTTACCATTTAAACTGGCTGTCATACGATAGTCTTTACCTTTTTCTGGGTCAGTAATCGTACCACCGCTATATTTACCACCGCCATCAGCTTTTAGGCCTTTGATGACAGTCATGCCGACGTGTTTTTTGCCTTTGGCGGAGTTCGTTGCAATGAGCTTACCTGTCAACACCCCGTTAGACTCGGTGATTTTTACCGTGCCTTTTGGCTTACCGTCGTCATACGTCTGCCATGTTGTATTGTGTAATGGATCAGCGGCAAACGCCATGGTCGCCATACTGATACCGGCAGCTGCTAAAGCGGTTTTTGTAAATAGTTTCATAGAGTGACTCCCTTCATACAATGATTAATCAAACAATGATTGCTCGAAACGTGATGTTTCTGCTGTTCTATGCTCATCCTTTGCTAGAATCTTTTATACAAGCGCTGCGATTTTACTCATCAACACCGCACATCGTAAGTTAGCATGTGCCATTTGATAGTCGTTATCGCGATTACTCACAAGCTTTTGTTCAAAGATTTGAGCGACATAAGTGATGTCTTGACCCATTATAAGCAATTTTATCTGTTTGCCTAGTAATTTTTTTGTACTTTATTATTTCTGTAAAACCAAAACCATATCAAAGAGTTACAGGAAAGGGTTGTCGATATCTTTGTCCGATTGGTCATCATTTTCTTTTGACTTTGCCTCGTTATTACTATAAGGAAAACCATCATCAAAAGCTTGCATAATTTTGGTTGTCAGCTCGTGTAGCTGCTGAGCCTGATGATGTCCTGCTGCATCGAATGTCACATCGATATCGCCATAAATCGTGATTTTGTCCTGCTGGTTTTCGATGACCAGCTCTCCAATTTGCATGCTTTGGTGGTTATTGGCAAAGGGTTCAATCATTTTGTCATCCTTTTTATAGTAATTCAGTCATGCATATCAGCACATTCAGATGTCGCTAAAAGCACGTTAAGCCTGTAATTGAGTCAGTAGCCACTCAATAATCGCCCAAACAAACAGCAGCCATGTCGGCTCCTCTACTGGCTGATCAGGCAAGTCGGCGCTCTCACCTGCCTTTAGTGGCAGCGCAAACGCTTGCGCTTTGGTCTGGCGATCGAGTACCGGCAAGACATCAATGCCGACTTTAGCCGTTAGCTCATCTAGACTAATGACCTCTATGCGCTCTGACTCATCATTGGGCGCGTAATACACCCCTGCTTGATTGGTCGCTGGAATATAGACGGCCTTGAAAAAATGACTGGGTACCAATACGCGCTCGGCAAGCTGTTTGGTCTTTTTGCCCGTAAAAGCCACGCCCGTGATGGTATAGACTTCGCCATACTGCTGGGTTAAGTAGCGGGTAGCAGACTCGATATTACGCCAAATGTAACGATTATTGCGCGGCGATTGCGGCGCGATATTAGCCAGACTAAAACTGTCGTATTGCTGGCTGCGATTGGCCATATTGGCATTGGGCGCTAGATGCCCACGATCATAGCCTGAGCCTGAATAATCAGACAACGAGGCGCGCATAGACTTAGGTAGACGGCTCTCCTCATGAAAGCTGTCTTCGCGGTCGATGGTTTTTGCTTGCTGCAAGCGGCGGCGGTCTAGATGCTCAGCTGACCACAATGGTGTCCGTGACACGCCCGAGTAAATAACGGCAAACCCGTCCATACACAGCGCTTGAGTCTTCTTATTAAGCTTGGTATTGGTAAACTCTGGATAAACCCCGCCATAAAAAGATTGACTACACTGAGTAAGATCATCTGCCTGCGCTGATGATAGCCCTACGACGATAGCAAATACCACCATTATACTGTTGTTCAAAACACCTTGATACCCACCAACTCTTATCATGCAACTCTCAATCGTCTATACTTGTTATTTCGTATGCGTATCCTAGCAGGCGTCCATCAATAAAGAAAGATAAGGCGTAAGTCGTGACTTTTTAAATGGTATCCGCTATACTTAGCCAGTCAAAAATCAGTATCGTGCAAATGCGGTCTGTCTAAACGGTGAAGTGGGTGAGTGGCTGAAACCGCACGCCTGGAAAGTGTGTATACGTTCATAGCGTATCGAGGGTTCGAATCCCTCCTTCACCGCCAATCTTATTAAGCTTCAGTTTTCCTATCTTGCCCTACTCTGTCCCAAACACTGCTTAAACCCTTTATAAATAACGCGTCTAGCGTTTTTTTTTATGCCTGCTGGTTTCCTAATCTATCCGAACATAACCCACCTATCCCATAGCTTGTGTTGGTCTATAACTTCATTCGTCTGCAAATTAAAAATACACTTACCGCAATACGCAATATATGCTCTAGATACTACCTTCTTATTTTCACCACTACGTAATACCCTTTCATGACTTTGCTAAAGCTCACTTTTTAAAAAAAATTCTGAACATACATAATCTAACCTGCTATATCTAACATTAAGTCAAATTAAAACATAGTCGAATAGCAGGTTTATATTCCGATATTAATGGCGCTAATTCCTTTGTTCGACCGCAATTTGTCTCATTTTTATCACCGTTTTTGACATGCAGACACGTCCTAATGACTTTACCAATCAATACGGTCAAAGTTTTACAGTACGTTATAATTAGTCAATACTGTGCGATACATCAATAAAAACAATAACACTGGATTGCCTTATGCTGTTAGACATCCTGCTCACCATCCACTTTCTCTGACTGGTTCTCATCTCTTTACGAGTATTGTCGCGCCATGTTTCCACCGCCAATAAAGGCGATTTTACTTTCTTGAATAGACACTTTTGACTCCTAAAACTCGGTAACAATGGTGACGCCTGTCGCGCTGGCAGTATCCATCGTGGTAAGTGCTTCAATGGATTGTTCTAGGCTGATCGTGCGACCTAAAAGCTTCTGTGGTGTTAGCTTTCCTGACAGCATCATGCTTAACATGGCGTCGTAACGATAGGCTTGCATGCCATGGCTACCGATGATTTCAAGTTCGTCAGCAATGACCTTCGCCATGGGCATCGACGGTGCCGCATGGTCTGCGAGCAGTAGGCCGACTTGAATGTGTTTGCCCAACTTACGCAAGCTTTTGACAGAGTTAAAAGCGGTAATGGAATGGCCTAATGCGTCTAATGAAACGTGAGCACCGCCTTTAGTGATTTCGACCACTGCTTCTGCGACATCGGCTACTTGATTTGCGTGTATGGTGGCTACTGCGCCTAATGACTTCGCTAATTCCAGCTTGCCTTGGTCAATATCAATCGCGATGACGTTAGCGCCCAGTGATTGCGCAATCATGACAGCCGATAAGCCGACACCACCACAACCGTGGACCGCTACCCATTGACCAGCAGAGACTTTACCTTGATCGACCACAGCACGGAATGAGGTAGCGAAACGACAGCCTAGGCTCGCTGCTGTGGTGAACTCTAGGTCTTCAGGCATAGCAACAAGGTTCACATCTGCCTGATCCACCGTGGTGTATTCAGCAAAGGAACCCCAATGGGTGAAGCCTGGTTGTGTTTGGTTGCCACAAACTTGATGATTGCCAGAGTGACATTCTGGGCAGCCGCCACAAGCGTTGATAAAGGGAACGGTGACACGATCACCGACTTTAAAGCGCGTCACGTCTTTACCGACTTCTGCGATGACGCCAGCGAATTCATGGCCTGGTACGTGAGGCAATACCACGTCTGTATCGTGCCCCTGCCAACAATGCCAATCGCTTCGGCAGACACCAGTTGCTACCACTTTAATCACAACACCATGGGATTTGGGCGTCGGATCTGCAACGTTCTGAATGGTTGGTAAAGACGAAAATTGCTCAATTACAACGGCTTTCATGGCGCCCCTCTTAATCTGTTGGCGTGGTATCAATCACAGCTTCCAGTTTACGAAAATGATGAGGAATTACCTTGCTATTTAAATCATACATGCCATGATGATTAGAGGATTCTTTCGAATTTAACGTTATTTTTGTAAGGTTGTTGCTTTTTATGACGATAGATAAAACCGATATTCAACTTTTGGCTCTGTTACAAAAAAATGGCCGTATCTCTAATGTAAAGTTGGCCGAAGCATTGTCTTTAAGTGAAACGCCTTGTTGGCGACGCTTAAAAAAACTCGAAGAAGAGAAGGTAATCAGCAGTTATCAGGCGAATATTGATCGTCGTAAGGTCGGGTTTGGGGTCATGGCATTTGTCCAAATCTCTTGCACCAGCCATGATGAAGAAAGTACTTTATTGTTTGAGCGCATCATTGAAGAGTCGGAAAACGTGCAAGCTTGTCACAACACGACAGGAGAGGCGGATTTTATGTTGCAGGTAGTTGCAAGAGATCTAGACGACTACAGTGCTTTTGTCGAAAATACCTTGCGCAAATTGCCTGGTATATCTGCTATTCGCTCAAATATTTCTTTAAGAGAAGTGAAGTCTTCCACACGATTGCCTTTGGCGTAGTCAGGCCTATTTGATGCATCGCATTGCTGATAAGAACTTGAGTAAAACTAAGGTCGGGCTGCCATCCATAGTGCCGTACCATTCGATACTCAAAAGATTGCTAACATGATTAAAAACCCTCTTATCAGCCAGTTGTAAAGCGTAATGAAATACGTGGCGCGAAATAAATATTGCCAATATAAGAGGTCGCATTGTTTAAATCGTGGACAGCCATGACCATCCTGCCTCTAATATTGAGTTGAGGACACACCCTCATACCGACTCTGTTAATAAGGATGCAGGCAAGCTCATTTCATCTACAGATTGCACTATGTACCCGCATGCTTTTGCAAAACATACACCACAAACTTGGCCTCTGTATTAAATGGCGCATGCTCACTAAGTTCCAGTAACGTTTGGCGTTTTTCTGCGCGAGCGCGATAAGCATACGGGGTCATGGTCATCAAATCTGCCAAATCATTTGCCGCTAATGACAGCTCGGTACTGACGTGATGCGTCGCAAGCAGGGTAAAGTGCGGGGCTAATTCGTGCAAAAACTTATCAGAATCATGCTCGCGCACACTATCAAACAACGCCTCACGCATCGATGCAAGATGCTGACTATCGGGTTTGGCAATGATGAGATAGCCCGTGTCACACAATACTTTGGCAAAGGCCTCAGGCAAGATAGGACTAAAAATGCTACTGATACCCGTCACACTACGGGCGCGTAGCGGCAGATGGGCGGCGCTGGTCACTAGTGGATATACCGCCGTCTGAGTCGCGCCCTCTTTGGGCTGCTGATACCACAGCTGCCCTGCCGCTTTGCTTGCTTTGGCGAGAGTAGAGACGGCAGGCTTGCTGATGTCAGCCGCTAGCAGCGATGCTATACCGTCTATCTGCGCCATTGTTTGGGTATAATAGCCCTCACCGCAACCGACATCTAGCCAATTTGCGGCAGTATCACTCTGCCCGAGTAGCGGTCTCATTTGCTGCTCAAGCAAAGCCTGTAATGGCTGATAATGTCCTGCGGCCAAAAACCGCTGCCGCGCTTCGATAGAGGCTTGACTGTCTCCTGGCATTTTGGATTTTTTTTGTTGTACTGGTAACAAATTGACATAACCTTGACGCGCCACATCGAAAGGGTGCTTGGTCTGCTTTGGATGCAAGCTGCCATCACAGCGCCACGTATCGGCTGCTGGCTGCATGGGTGACTGGCAAAGGGGACAAATAAATAACGACACAGGTTTCTCAAAATCAGTCAAATATGGCCGTCATTTTAGCAAAGTTTGCTTCAGCTGCGGCATAAAACCCTCACTTAACAATAAGAGACAGAACCAAAAAAGCCACCTCAAACACGATGAGATGGCTTTTGCAGAGCGCTGAACCAAAAGACTCAGTTTGCTAAAACACCAGCTTGTTAAAAAATAGTTAGCGCAGTTTTAGCGTCATTAGCCCTAAGATGACAAGGATAATGGCAATAATCCAAAAGCGTGCCACCACTTGTGTTTCTTTCCAGCCAATCTCTTCAAAATGATGATGCAGTGGCGCCATACGAAAGACGCGTTTTTTGCGCAATTTATAAGAGCCAACTTGCAGCATTACTGATAGCGCTTCAGCGACAAACAAGCCACCCATAATGGCAAAGGCAATCTCTTGACGAGTCATGACCGCGATGGTACCGAGCATCGCGCCCAGTGCCAATGCTCCGACATCACCCATAAATACTTGGGCTGGATGGGCGTTAAACCACAAAAAGCCCAAGCCTGCCCCAATCATCGAACCACAGACAATGATGACCTCAGAGTTATAAGCGATATAAGGCACATGCAAGTAGTCAGCAAAACGCACATCACCTGAGACATAAGCCATCGCGCCCAAACCTGCAGCCACCAGCACCACCGGCAAGATGGCCAAACCATCCAAACCATCGGTTAAATTGACGGCATTAGAAGCGCCATTAATCACAAAATAGGTAAAGATAATAAACCCAATACCAAAAGGTAGCGCGGAGAAAGGAATGATCCAGTTTTTAAAGATGGGCAGTAGTAAATCCTGCATCTCGCGGGTGGTGGCGATATCTGGCTGCAGCGTGGCGATATAGTACAGCGACACCCCAACAAATAACGCGCCCATTGACAGCCAAAAGTACTTTTTGCGAGCGATTAGGCCTTTGGGGTCTTTATACTTAATCTTTAGCCAGTCATCAGCCCAGCCAACCGCGCCAAACACCACCATCACGACCAGCAAGATCCACACATAAGGGTTGTCTAAGCGCGCCCATAGCAAAGTCGACACCCCGATAGCACTGAGTATCAAGACGCCGCCCATGGTCGGTGTGCCCGTCTTGGCCAAATGCGACTGCGGTCCATCATTACGGACGGCCTGCCCATATTTGAGCGCACGCAAGTGGCGAATGACGCGGCCACCAAACATCATGCTAAAGACTAAAGCGGTAATGACCGCCAATAACGCGCGTAGCGTCAACGAAGAAACCGCAGAAAACGGTGTATAATACTGGCCAAGCCAGCCAAACAACCAAACTAACACCGCCTACTCCTCGACTAGCGCATTGATAAGGGTTTCCATTTGCATAGCACGTGAGCCTTTGAACAGCACGGTACAAGGCTTAGCCTGCTGCGCTTGCAAATACGGCTGTAAATATGCCAATAGGCTGTCTTTATCCGCAAACGCATGCGCACTGATATCAGAGATTTCTTGCGCACCTGCTACGGTATACGGCGCATACTCACCGACGCACAGCAACACGTTAATACCAGTGGTGGCAATGGTACGACCCAAGCTTTGATGCTCGCTCACTGCCGCGTCACCCAGCTCAGCGATATCGCCTAACACCATCACTTGTGTGCCTGTTTGCGCCGCCAGCACCTTAGCCGCTGCACGCACGGAATGCGGATTGGCATTATATGTATCATCGATCAGGCGATGCATCCCCAGTATCTGGCTATTGAGACGACCTTTGGCGGGACGGGCGTTTTCTAAACCAATCACGATATCACTGACATCGATGTTTAGCGCATACGCACAAGCGGCCGCCGCCAAGGCGTTATTGACATTATGCTCGCCCGCCAATGGTAGGTTGATGTCATGGACTTGATTGCCAATGTGCAGCTTGAACTCACTACGCTCAGGCTCGACATCCAAGTGACTGGCACTGACATCGGTATTGCCAAAACCAATCACATGCGAGGTATGTTTTTCGGCGATACGGCGCAGTTGATTGGTAAAGTCGTCTTTGTCAGGGACAATAGCAAACTGAGTATCGGTTAATGTATGGTAAATCTCCGACTTGGTTTGACAGATGCCTTCACGGCTACCAAACTCACCCAAATGCGCGGTACCAATATTGAGGATACAAGCCACATCTGGTTGGACAATTTCTGTCGTGTAAGCAATCTCGCCGATATGGTTGGCGCCCAGCTCTAAGATGGCATAGCGATGATGATCGGACAACTCGAGCAACATCATCGGTACGCCCAAATCGTTGTTTAGGTTGCCACGGGTGATCAGGGTCGGTGCTAGACGACCAAAGATACTACCAAGCATCTCTTTGCAGGTGGTTTTACCGCTTGAGCCGGTGATAGCAATCACAGTCAAATCTTGATGCTGCTGGCGACGATAAGCGGCCAGCCGCCCCAAAGCCAGACGCGTATCACTCACGACTAACTGCGGGATGCTCGTCGAGATGGGACGTGAGACGATAGCGGCGACAGCACCTTGGGCAGCGGCTTGATTGATATAGTCATGACCATCAAAATTGGCACCGCTTAGCGCCAAAAAGATATCGCCGCTCTTTATCGTGCGGGTATCGGTGGCGATACGGTTGCTGGTGACCGCGTTGTTGGCAAGCTCAGTTTGTCCTGCATTGTTCTGTTCTGCATTGCTTTGTCCTGCTGCTAGCTGCCAATGCCCATTCAGCGAGGCTGTCGCAGCGAGCAGATTATCTACCTGCCAGACATAGAGACCTTGCGACTGAATAGTATTGTCGTTGTCGGCTGTCATAGTGATTACCTTGTATGATGACTACTTAATTTTTATAAATACTGTTTGTTACGCTTAACATGATTTTATGAGCGCGCTTAAATAATGACGCAAACCTCAACTATCATGACCCTGCAGACCTATCGCCTATCTGCGCCCAGCCTTTTGTAAGGCTTGTTGCAAGACCACACTGTCATCAAAATCATAACGGACATGATTGATCTCTTGATAGGTCTCATGACCTTTGCCAGCGATGACGACGATATCATTGGGCGCTGCTTGCATGACAGCATACTCAATCGCCGCTTGCCGTGCAGGCTCGATATGGGTGCGCTGATACTGCGCGGTGCTCATGCCTGCTTGCATATCTTGCAAGATGGCCTCTGGGTCTTCGGTACGCGGATTATCTGCGGTCAATATAACCCTGTCCGCGCCCGCCAGTCCTGCCTGCGCCATCAGCGGACGCTTGCCCGCGTCACGGTCTCCGCCGCAGCCAAACACCGCCCACAGCTGTCCCTCACAGTGGGTGCGCAAACTGGCCAGCACCTGACTGAGTGCATCAGGGGTATGCGCATAATCAACAATAAAGCAGCCATCACGCGATGCGACGCGCTGCATACGTCCTACCGCGCCTTGTAACTGCGGGACGATCTTGGCGATACGCTCAAGACTTATGCCCAATGCAGCAGCAGCGGCAATGGCAGCCAGCAAATTGGCGACATTAAAACGCCCGAGCAAAGGACTAACGATATTTATGCAACGGCCCTCTTTATGGCCAGTGTCTGTATCACCAGTGCCTTTATCAGCGGTATCTCCACCGGCGATGTCTGTCTGCAGTGTAATTTTCACCCCTTCTAAGCTTGGGGTAATATCGGTGGCAACAAAAGTCGCAGGCTTTGAAGCATCTAGACTATACGTCCATACCGTCAAACCACTGGCATGCGCCATATCTAGCATGACCTGCGCGTACTCATCATCGATATTAATGATGGCGTGCGTCAAGGAAGGAAAATGCGTTTTGTCAAAGAGCCTAGCTTTTGCCGCGGCATACGCTGCCATATCGGCATGATAATCTAAATGATCTCGGCTTAAGTTGGTATAAATCGCAACAGATATCGGTACGCCTTGTAGACGCTGCTGATCAAGGCCGTGCGAGCTGGCTTCTAACGCCAATATTTCTGCCTTCTCAAGCGCCATTTGATACACAAACTGCTGCACCGCAAGGGCGTCGCCCGTTGTATGGCTAGCCTGCACCAAGGCACCCAGTCGACCGTTACCCGCGGTCCCCATCACAGCGCTACTCATGCCAGTCAGCTGCGTCAACTGCGCCACCAGCTGGCTGATGGTGGTTTTGCCATTGGTGCCTGTCACTGCCACCACCGTGGGTAACCGACTAGGCTGCTGGTACTGCAAACGCGCCTGAATGAGACTGCCCAAAAAATCACGAATATGCGGCACGTATATCAAAGGACAAGACAATACATCCGCTGGCGACTGTCCATCATCAAACAAATCGCTTGGGTCAATCTCCGAGAGAATAAAAGCCGCCTGTGACGCAGCTTGTAGCAGATAGTCGCGGCTTTTTTGACAGTGGCCTGTCTGGCTTTTTAGGAGGACAAACACATCGTGTGCCGCAACGTGGCGGCTATCTAACCGAAACTGTGCAAATGGTATATGCGCGACCGAGATGCCCTCACTGATATTATCCGCAGCAGCGAGCAGCGCGGTGAGCGATGACTGTAGCAAAGAATGCTGACGGTCGCCGCTCTCTAAAAGCTGCTGCAAGGTAACCAAGGTAACCGAGTGGGTACTGGGCGATGAGGTAAGCGTGGTCATGGGCAAATCCTAAACGGTAAACACAAATCAGCGGCTGGCGCTGGATACTGACCGACATCTGTCGTCGTGTTTGTGTTGCAAGATACTTATGGCTCTTCGGTTTTTAGCGGTTTATCTAAAGGCACATTATACAAACGCAGCGCCTCTTTCATGACATTATGAAAGACAGGAGCGACAGTCAGACCCGCATAAATCTGTGCGCGCGGGTCTTCGATGAGCATCACGCCCACCAGCCTTGGGTTTGATGCTGGTGCCATACCCGCAAAGACGTTGCGATACTGGTCAGTATAGTAGCCACCTTTGGGGTTGATACGGCGCGACGTTCCTGTTTTACCCGCCACACGGTAGCCATCAATGGCCGCGCCTTTCGCGGTACCACCCGGCTCGGTGACGCTCTCCATCATCTGCACGATAGACATCGCCTGCTCGTGCGCCATAATGCGTTTGCTTGGCTGCGGTTTGTCGTCTTTGATCAATGTCAGCGGATGCATGACACCGCCTGCGCCCAGCGCCGAATAGGCCTGTGCGACCTGCGCAAGTGTCACCTGCAGACCATAACCATAACTGACGGTGGCGCGGCGCGAGGTTTCTTTTTCTTTTGGCGTGACCACCAGACCACTACCCTCACCCGGGAACTGTAATGGGGTTTTTTCACCAAAGCCAAACTGCTTTTGCATATTGGTAATGGCATCAGGCGGCAGGGATAATGCAATCTTGGTCGAAGCAACGTTACTCGATTTTTGTAGTAGCGTGCCCATGTTGATCATGCCGAGATTACGGTGATCGCGAATGGTATAACCACGGACACGGATGGAGCCTGGATTGGTATCAATCAATGACGTCGCGGTATATTTACCCGAGTCTAACGCCGCAGCCACAGTAAATGGCTTCATCACTGAGCCTGGCTCAAAGACATCTAACAGCGCACGGTTTCGCTGGTTTTCACCGGTCATCTCATTGAGGTTATTGGAATTAAATGACGGCCAGGTCGAGAGGGCGAGCACCTCGCCTGTCTGTACATCGACGACCATACCTGTCGACCAGCGCGCCCGCTGTAGGCGTCCTGCTTTTTCTAACTCTTTATAAAGCAGATATTGCAGGCGCGAGTCAATCGTCAGCGCCAAATCTTTGCCCGGTATCTCAGGCTCGACTTGCTTGATTTCTTTTAGGCTGTTTTGTTTGGCATCTTTTAGCACCAGTACCTTGCCATCTTTGCCCGCCAGCTCCTTTTCGTACTGACGTTCGATACCCGCACGCCCTTCATAGCCGCCCTCAGGGTCATTGGCGTTTTGTCCCATAAAGCCGAGCAATTGCGAGTTGGGCTGAGGCTGCGGGTAATAACGCTGAAAGAAGTTTTTTTCATATACCCCAGGGAAGTCTAAAGAGCTGACACTTTGGGCAATCTCTGGCGTGACTTTATTAAGAAGCGGTAGGTAGTGCGAGCCTGCGCCTGATGGCAGCGCTGCTTTTACTGCTTCCTCGTCCGTGACATCGATGCTGTCATCGATCGCGGTGACTCGTCTTAGCTCACTGACTGAGATATTGGCGGCAGCGGCCAAGGTCGTCAAGTCCATAGCATCCAAGCGTTTTTGCATACGCGCTCGTAGCTGCGGACTGTCAGGATTGGTCAAAATGATGCGTTTGAGCTCATAGTATTCACGCGCATAGTCATGCGGACTAAAGGACACTGTCGCCAGCGGCGCACTCACTGCCAGTGGCAGTTTGTTGCGATCGGTAATCATACCGCGATAAGATTTTTGTGTACGTACGCTGGTGATCAGCTCATTGCCCTTGTCTTGATAAAACTGGGCATTGGCGACTTGAATGTAGTAAGCACGGCCTATCAGCGCGACTAATATGGCAAGCGCCAACCCCCAAACCGTCCAAAATCGCGCTTTGTCTTGCTCAAAACCGCCCCGTGAGGACGCCCCTGATGCTTTATTTAAAAATGCGGTTTTACGGTTTTTGACACTGGTATAAGCGCCTTGATTGTCATTCTTTTTTAGTCGCCCAAACAGCTTGGCCTTACGGCTATCTGCCGCACTACTATCAGTTTTTTTATTATCAGTTTTTTTATTTTTTTGTCCTGATTTGGCCGCACTGACACGGCGCAGCGGCTTGGTGACTTTGCCGCTGGTGGGTTTTTTGCTGTTGTTTTCTGCTGTTGACTTACCGGTCTTGGCTTTGGATTTTTTTTCACTCATCGCCCAGCCTCCGCCGCATTGGTATTAATTGATGTAGCTCTAGGCGGCGCAGCGGGCGACAAATCGGTACTGGCAACCTCTTGCTTGACATCACTATCATTGGCGGTGATATCTGACTCGCTAGAGGCGGCTGGCGCCAGTGCCGTAGGAGCGCCTGGCTGAATAATCAGCTTGTCTTTGAGGGTTGGAGAATACATGCCAAGCTCGGCCACAGCGCGGCTGGCAATTTGCGGCGTGGCACTAAAGGTTTGCTGCTCGATAAGCAACCGCTGATGCTCTACTTGTAGCTTGCGCTGTTGTTTTTTCATGTCTTGCAAGGTCTTATAGTCCTGATGGTATTGCTGGACGCCTTCAGCGGTCTTGATACCGCTCCAGATGATTGCCGCCGCCAGCAATAATAAAATCGCCACATAAATGCTGACCACATTAAACCGGCGCACAAACAGCTCGCCGATATCGACATTAGGAGGGGTGCCGGCGCGGCGAGTAGGTTTGTCAGATATTGCCATGACGCTCTCAAAAAGTGGACTTCAAATATAAAATCGGCGACGGTTTTAAATGGTTTTCATGCGCAAATGTCTTTACCAGATACTCAGGCCGCATCGGTGACATAAAACCAAATATCACTGTTGTGCGCGCTACAAACAAAAAACCAACTGCTGAGCCTAGCAGGTAATATTTACAGCTTTTTAACACTAGCGTAGCCATTCACACATTTTTATCTTATTTAGACAAACAATAGCAAAGCGATATGACTACTCTTAAACCGCTTCACTGACAATGCGGTTAATCTTGGCTTGCCGCCTGTTGGTACTCAACATCGCTGCGCGTGGCCAGTCGTAACCATGCACTGCGCGCGCGCGGGTTGCCGCTGACCTCGCTCTTGCTAGGCCCCACCCGTTTTGGCTTACCAAAATAGCGCGGACGTTTGGGCGGCATCGGCAGATTGTCATCCTCTGGATATTGCCCTTTGCTATGGCGCTGCAAAAACTGCTTGATTCGGCGGTCCTCTAAAGAGTGAAAACTAATCACTGCCAGCTGACCACCTGCTTTTAAAATCGGAATACTTTGCGCCAAAAAGTCATCGACATCGCCCAGCTCGTTATTGATAAAAATACGCATGGCCTGAAAGCTTTGGGTCGCTGGATGCTTGCCGCGCTGCCAGTTGGGGTGCGCCGTTTTGATCACTTCTGCCAGCTCAAGCGTGGACTCATAGCTGTCCATCTGCTTGATGGCGCGTGCGATACGGCGACTGTGGCGCTCTTCGCCGAACTCGTAAAGCACATTGGCCAAGGTTTCGTCATCGACCTGCTCGAGCCATTCGGCCACCGACTGGCCACGACTGGTATCCATACGCATATCGACCGCGCCATCACGCATAAAACTAAAACCGCGGCTACCATCATCAATCTGCGGCGATGAAATGCCCAAATCTGCCATCAAGCCATCCACCTGATCGATGCCCAGCGCCGCTAGGCTGTCCGTTAAGGTCGCAAAACTATCATGCACCACTTTGACACGGCTGTCACTAGCTGCCAGCTCTTGCGCCACAGCAATTGCTGTCGGGTCTTTATCAAACACCACCAGCGTCGCGTCGTCGCTCAGATGACTCAATAATAGACGGCTATGACCGCCACGGCCAAAGGTAGCATCGACGTAGATGCCGCTCATTTGCAAGCTGGGTTGTGGGGCGTCATCTGTGCATTTGGGAAGAGATTTGACGCCCAGTACCGCCGCCACCGTTTCTTGCAATAGCACGGCATCATGGACAAAGCGCTGCTCGCTGGACGCCGCGCACGCAGACACTCCCTCACGGATGGGCTGCACGGTATCAGAAGTTACAGCAGATAAATCAGCCGCCGACTTGGCAGGGTCAGTGGCCAAAGAAGGGCTTTGTTTGCAAGTGGACGTACTGTTTTGCTTATTATTTGGCTTATCATTCAATGTGGACACAAACGACTCAGTAGATAACGGCCATATCGGCCGGTAATAGTAAAAAATCAGATGAAAATAAACAAGTTATGTCTTGCTTGACCTTATTATCGCAAGGATACACGGTGAGTCAAGCACTAGACAGGCTTTTCATTAAAAATATCGTAGCTGTCTGTTATACTAGCGCTATATTTTACGCTATTTTTTGCTATTGACGGCCACTCTTTCATTGCTATTTTAGTCATATTTTTTCTTCAGCTATTTTGTGGCTATTGTTGCTACTTATCGCCCACGACATTTTGAGATTTTTATTATGCAAACATCGACCCACGCTCCCTCCGACACGAGCAACGCCCGTCCTATTCGCACGCGTATTGCACCCTCGCCGACTGGTTTTCCGCATGTCGGTACCGCTTATATTGCGCTTTTTAATTTGGCTTTTGCCAAAGCCCACGGCGGCGAGTTTATTTTGCGTATTGAGGACACCGATCAAACGCGTTCAACGGCTCAATCTGAGCAGATGATTTTGGACGCGCTACGCTGGGTCGGACTTGACTGGAGCGAGGGGCCAAACGTTGGTGGCCCGCACGCGCCTTATCGTCAGAGCGAGCGTAGCGATATTTATAAAAAACACGCCGAGCAGCTGATAGCAAGCGACCATGCGTTTCGCTGTTTTTGTACTACAGAAGAGCTAGACGCCATGCGCGCTGAGCAAATGGCCAATGGCGAAACCCCGCGCTATGACGGCCGCTGTGCCCACCTACCTCCAGAAAAAACTGCGCAATTGGTAAGCGAGGGCACCCCGCATGTGATTCGTATGCGTGTGCCCACCGACGGCGTTTGCCAAGTACACGATATGCTGCGCGGCACCGTCGAGATTCCTTGGGCGCAAGTCGATATGCAGGTGCTGCTAAAAACTGACGGCATGCCAACTTACCATCTTGCCAACGTTGTCGATGACCACTTGATGGAGATCACTCACGTCATGCGCGGCGAAGAGTGGCTAAACTCTGCCCCCAAGCATCAACTGCTTTATGACTATTTTGGTTGGGAGATGCCAACACTCTGCCACATGCCGCTACTGCGTAACCCTGACAAGTCAAAGCTGTCGAAGCGTAAAAACCCAACCTCAATCACATACTACCGTGATGCCGGCGTACTGCCTGAGGCGCTGCTCAACTATCTAGGCCGTATGGGCTACTCAATGCCTGACGATACCGAAAAATTCACCTTGGATGAAATGATTGCCAGCTTTGATATCCAGCGCGTGTCTCTTGGTGGACCTATCTTCGATACCGAAAAACTCAATTGGCTAAACAGCGAATGGCTACGTGCCCTTACGCCTGAAGAGCTAAAAAACAAAATCCTCGATTGGGCCAGTGACAGCGATAAACTCACCGCGATCGCCGCTGCGATTCAACCACGCATCGAGCTGTTGTCTGACGCGGTCAACTGGGGCGGATTTTATTTCCAAAACCTGCCAGACATCACCGCTGAGAGCTTCACTCATAAATCGCTTGAGCCTGAGCAAATCATCGAGCTGCTACAACTGGCGCTTTGGCAGCTTGAGACCCTGCCGACGTGGTCGGAGGAAAACATCTATGCCACGCTAAAAGGCCTTGCCGCTCACCTCGATATTAAGATGCGCGATTTTATGGCGCCGTTCTTTATCGCGATTGCTGGTAGCACCTCATCGACGCCCGTTATGAACTCGATGGCGATTATCGGTGCAGATATGACCTTGACGCGCTTGCGCCATGCGGTTGATGTCCTAGGCGGCCTTGGTAAAAAGAAACTGAAAAAACTTGAGAAAAAAGCGGCGGATCTGCCTAATTTTTTGGCTGATGCATAGTTTGGCAGCAGGATATCCTTGTACTTGCCAATGACTTGTACTTGCCAATAAAGAGTAGAATGGATAAATAATAAAAAAGAGTCAGCTCGATACTGGCTCTTTTTTATGTAACCCCCATACTCAAACGTCCACAATTAGCCATTTAAATACTTTTAATGACTTTTTTTGCATTATTTTGCATTTTTTTAAAAATAGCGGTTGACAAGACTGCTGGTCTTACCTAAAATACGCACACTCTTAGCGAGGGGCTATAGCTCAGTTGGTAGAGCACTTGCATGGCATGCAAGGGGTCAACGGTTCGACTCCGTTTAGCTCCACCATACTATTTATCGCTCAACGGATAAATATTGCTTTGAGAACAATGTCAGCACCTAGGCAAGGCTTATTGATAAATAAGCGCTCTGATATTGTGAAGTACCGTTATAACCATAGGTTATGACACTCTATGCGTCCCCATCGTCTAGAGGCCTAGGACACCGCCCTTTCACGGCGGTAACGGGGGTTCGAATCCCCCTGGGGACGCCACTATTCGGCGTCACTTATTAGCACTTTTGCTTAGCATCAGGTTAGACTAGTAAGCGAACACTAAAAAATCCCAGTCATCATCCGGTGACTGGGATTTTTTTCGTTTGTCGTTTATAAAAACCATCGATATGAGCTGCTCATGACGACCGATACCAGGTAAACTACGAAATAAACGATGAATAAAACACTCCCCTATTATTGCTAACACAAGGAAGTATGAGCCATGTTCGGTATCGAAAACTATCTGGGCTTTGTCTTGGCGGCGATTTTGCTAAACCTCACTCCAGGCACCGATACGATGTATATCATTACCCGCAGCGTCTCACATGGCAGCGCAGCAGGGTTTTATTCTGTCCTCGGTATCATCTCAGGCATCTTGGTACACACGGTACTCGCCGCATTGGGTCTATCGATCATTTTGATCAACTCGCCTCTAGCCTTTACGATTGTAAAATATATCGGTGCCAGCTACTTGTGCTATCTGGGTATAAAAATGCTGATGAGCAAGCAGCCTTCTTTACTGGCAAATCATTTACCAAAAATCAGCCTATCGGCACCTGCCAACTCTATCGCGCACTGGCAAATATACAAACAGGGCGTATTAACCAATGTCTTTAACCCAAAAGTCGCGCTATTCTTCCTAGCTTTTTTCCCGCAGTTTATCGATCCTAGCTATACTCATAGCGCCTTGTCATTTCTGATCTTAGGATTGAGTTTTGCGCTGACGGGCTTTGTATGGTGTTCGTGCCTTGCTTTATTGGCCTCAAAATTTAGTGCCAACTTGAGAAAAAACCCAGCTATCGAAGTTCTTTTAAATAAAATAAGCGGCGTGGTGTTTATTGGTTTGGGGGTTAAGTTGCTTACTGAGAAGGGTTAAAAAAGCTGCTATAAATGCCCAAATAAGCTACTTTTTATAAAATCTAACTACCCATAAAAAAGCCCAATCCCCTACATTAAGGGAACTGGGCTTTTTCGTTGTAAGTCTAACGAACCACTAAGCAGCGCTTTTACTCTCCGCCGCTAGCTGGCGCAGTACATAGTGCAGTACACCGCCATGACGCACATATTCGCGCTCTTTCGGCGTCTGTAGACCGACGTTGACCTCAAAGTTCTCAGTTGAACCATCTGCACGAGTGGCAGTGACTTGAGCGGTTTTGCTCTCGCCATTGTTCAGGCCAGTGATGCTCAGCACTTCAGAGCCATCGAGTTTGTAGGTTTGAGCGTCTTCGCCATCTTTGAAAGTCAATGGCAGCACGCCCATACCGACGAGGTTTGAGCGGTGAATACGCTCAAACGAGGTGGTCAGTACCGCTTTGACACCAAGCAAAATCGTACCCTTCGCTGCCCAGTCACGGCTAGAGCCTGAGCCATACTCCGCCCCACCGAGGACGACGAGTGGACGCTTATCTTCTTTATACTTCATCGCTGCATCATAGATGGCCATTTCTTCACCATCTTGTAGCGTCGACTTGTCATCTTTGAAGTAGTAAGTATAACCGCCTTCTTTGCCGCCCATCATTTGGTTTTTGATACGGATATTGGCAAAGGTACCACGGGTCATGACTGCATCATTACCACGGCGTGAGCCATAACTGTTGAAGTCCGCTTCCATGACGCCGCGCTCTTGCAGGTACTTACCTGCTGGCGAGTTTGGATCAATATTTCCCGCAGGCGAGATATGGTCGGTGGTGATTGAGTCACCAAATAGACCTAAGATACGCGCGTCTTCGATATCAGGGATACCCTCTGGCTCCATGGTCATACCATCAAAGAACGGTGGGTTTTTGATGTACGTTGAGCCTTCATCCCATGGATATAGCTGACTATCGGCTGAGCTAATCGCGTTCCATTCTTTACTACCATCGAACACTTCACCATAGTTTTTACGGAACATATCAGCATCGATATTATTGGCAATTAGCTCGTTGATTTCATCTGACGTTGGCCAAATGTCTTTTAGATAGACATCATTGCCGTCTTGGTCTTGACCGAGTGGGTGGGTAGTTAAGTCAATATCGACTGTACCTGCCAGCGCGTAAGCAACCACAAGCGGTGGTGATGCGAGGTAGCTGGCCTTGACGTGTGAGTGAATACGACCTTCAAAGTTACGGTTACCAGAGAGCACCGCTGAGGCGACTAAATCGTTCTCTTCGATGCCTTTTTCGATCACATCAGGAAGCGGACCTGAATTACCGATACACGTGGTACAACCGTAACCGACCAAATAAAAACCTGTTTTTTCGAGCTCATCCATCAGCTTGGTTTTTTCTAGGTAATCAGTTACGACTTTTGAGCCAGGTGCCAATGAGGTCTTAACCCAAGGCTTGGCTTTGAGGCCTTTGGCAGCGGCCTTTTTGGCGACTAATCCAGCACCAATCATAACGGCTGGGTTCGAGGTGTTGGTACAAGAGGTAATAGCGGCAATCACGACGGAACCATCGCGCAGTTTATGCTCTTTGTCATCAATACTAACGCTTGAGAACACGTTATTGGCTGGCTGGTAGCCTTTGCTATCGTCAGTTTCGGTGTCAACGTCGATGTTGGGTTCAGCTGCCAAGTGTTCCGCTTGCTCTTGCTCGCCGCCTTCTTGGTCAAAGCGTACTTTGCCTTCGACTTCTGACTTGCGATCTTTGGTCATTTTTTCTAGCGTTTCGCCAAACTTCTCATGCATATCAGACAGGTTGATACGCTGCTGTGGCAAGTTCGGCCCTGCTAATGCTGGTTGTACTGATGATAGATCGAGCTCTAGCTTGCTCGAATACATCGCCGCTGGCGTATCGGCATCGTGCCATAAGCCTTGTGCCTTGGCATATTTTTCGACCAGCTCAATTTGCGCTTCGTTACGGCCTGATAGACGCAGATAGTCAATCGCCATTTGATCAATTGGGAAAATACCACAAGTCGCACCATACTCAGGCGACATATTGGCAATCGTCGCCCGATCCGCTAATGGCATTTGATGCAAGCCTTCACCGTAGAATTCGACAAACTTACCGACCACGCCATGTGCTCGTAGCATCTCGACCACACGCAATACCAAATCCGTCGCGGTGACGCCTTCACTGAGTTTGCCTGTCAGCTCAAAGCCAACCACTTGCGGGATGAGCATCGAAGACGGCTGACCGAGCATCGCCGCTTCAGCTTCGATACCGCCAACGCCCCAACCAAGCACACCGATACCATTAATCATCGTCGTGTGACTGTCGGTACCAAATACCGTATCTGGATACGCCATCAGCTCGCCATCAACATCCGCTGCCATCACGACGCGCGCAAGATACTCAAGGTTGACCTGATGCACAATACCGGTCGCGGGCGGGACAACGACAAAGTTCTCAAAGGCATTTCGGCCCCAATGGAGAAACTCATAACGCTCGTTGTTGCGTTTAAATTCAATTTTTTCGTTGAGATCGAGCGCATCTTCGCGGCCATAAGCATCGACCTGTACAGAGTGATCGACGACCAGCTCACTAGGGATAAATGGGTTAATCTGCTCAGCCTTCCCGCCAAGCTCAACCACTGCATCACGCATCGCAGCCAAATCAACGACTGAGGGCACACCGGTGAAATCCTGCAATACCACACGCGCTGGCATGAAGGCGATTTCTTTTGACGCCTCGGCGCCTGCATCCCAATTGGCAACCGCTTCGATATGGTTTTTGCCGACTGACTGACCATCATCTTCGTTACGCAATAGGTTTTCTAGTACGACTTTCATACAGTATGGTAGCGTATTGATATTGTCATAAGTCTCGGCAAGTTTGGGCAAGCTATAATAGGCATGCTCCTTGCCATCGACCGAAATGGTGTCTTTTACATTAAAAATATCACTCATGGTAGCTTCCTTATCTACAGGGTAGAAATTATTGTTATAACGGTGGCTAATGGATCTGTCTGAGCTATCTTTTTCATACATGACAACATTTGTAGTTGGCAAGTAGAAATATAGATCTGCAGGATTTACTTAAATAATAACATCAGTTTAATTGATTTTAATAAGACGCTTGCTCAACAGAATAGGTGTGCGTTCCTTTTGCTGTTAGTAGCAGCGTTCTTTTACCATAACAAATAAGTAGGCGTTTGTTAACGTCTAGGCGTAGGCATATGGTGGCAGAATCGTAACTGTAACAATGTGTTAGCGAGTTATTAATGAGAGGCTAACCAAATCCATTTTTATTATTTTTTACGGCGACCGCTACGAAAGACAAAAGCGTCCTCATAAAAGCTGACCTCGCTATTGTCGGACCAAAAATGCGGCACACCCAAAATCGGCAAAGGCGCAAGCTGACGCGGAGTGACGCCACTTTGTGCTAGCAAATCATTCATATACTCACTAAGCTTGTCATCCAAATAACTGATACGCTCAAGCTTTGATAAGGCAAAGAAATCTTGGCTAACGTGAATGACCACGCTATGCGCGCACAACGGCTTACGCGGATAGATCAACTGCTCAAGCAGCGCGTGACCGAAGATATAAACCGCAGCTTTAGCCTCTTTATTAGGGCTATCCATTTTATCCCAATATCTTCTTGGTTTGACTAGACTGTTTTGCCAATCAAAGTCGATCAAAGCCTCACCAATGCTAGTATCAGAGGTCACTAAAATTGCGCCGTTCTCATCAAACACGGTGATGGTATCGCGCACGCGGCCACGGTTTTTACTGCCAGTTGGCTCTTCACTACATTTGGCAATCTCAAGCATATGATAGTGGTTTAGCAGGGCTTTGGTCTTAGGAAAAGTCAGCCAAATACTGCCGTTAAATAAGTCGTGTAAGTTATCACGCGTCGGGATATTGCCCGTACTGCCGATGAAGCTCTCGTAAGCCTCGCCCTCTGGCAACGCGTCTTGCGAGACAAACTGTAAAGTCTGCACCTTATGGTTATATGCAGGCTTGGTGTGCGGTAGTTGCTGCTGCACGTCAGCTGCCTGCTGATGCAATGCGGTATTTAATACTTTCGCGATGATGTCTGGCGTGTTTTGGGTGCGGCTGATATCAAGGGCTTGAGTCTCAGGAGCAGAGCTTTGAGCATCAGCGCGCTCCATGCTCCAGTTACTCGCCGCACTAAGCCGAGTGATGGCTTGACTAATGGCATCTAACTGCTGCACATGCCCAAGCCACGGCGCACACCAGTCAATCTGGGCAAAGCTGTCATCAAGTCTACTTGCCGCTACGGCTGACGCCTGTATAGACGAATCGTTTGGCAAAGGCTTGTCAAAACGCGCATCTAAACGATGCAAAGGAGGCAGATTACTGGCAGTCATATCAAACTATCTCTCATAGGCGATGGGCGGCTTATGGTATCATGGTGCGCTTTTTTACGGCTAGACGGGCAGCTCGAAACGTTGTGTTCGCGCGCTATTTATTGATGAGTTTTTATGGCAAATTTTAATACCCACTTAAATGTCGCTTTTATGGTCAGCGGCACCCTGAGTTTGACGGTTTATAAAGCTGGATTGATTGATGATTCAGGGTTTTTAGTATGCGTGGCGCTTGGTACCATTGGTGGATTGCTACCAGATTTGGATTCAGATAATTCAACACCGATTAAGCTGGGTTTTAATATTACCTCGTTTGTCTTTGCCTTTGGCTTGGTCATGCATTGGCGTAGTGATTTGAGCTTGCTGGCATTGATCGCATTATGGCTGGCGGGTTATGGTTTTATGCGTTATGTGATCTTTCATATCTTTACCACCATGACCGTACATCGCGGCGTTATCCACTCTGTGCCTTATATGGCGATACTTGGACTGGGGTTAACCTGTCTAAGCTATTATGGTCTGCATCTACCGCTGACAACCAGTTGGTTTTATGGTCTGTTTTTATTTGGTGGCGCGATGGTGCATTTGGCTCTAGATGAGTTGTATAGCGTCAATTTGTCCAATATGAAAATGAAGCGCTCGTCGGGTACGGCGATGAAGTTTTATCAGCATAAAGACAAATGGTGGTATTTGCTGCTATACGTTATTTTGGCGTTATTGTTATATATAGCGCCGCCGTTTGACACCTTTTGGCAGCAGGTCAGTGATCCTGCAGCTTGGGCAAAGCTTAAGCTCGGTCTATGGCCAGAATTGATCAAAGGCTGGCGAAGTTAAGGCCGCCTCTACCAGCAAAAAATGATAAATAATGAGAGTACACTATGTCGACTTCTGCCGCCCTCCAAACCTGCCCTTGCCAAATCAACCCCGCGTCAGAGACCACCACCGCGCCCCTACTTTATAAAGACTGCTGTCAGCCTTATCATGACAGCCTGTTAAATAAAGAAGCGGATAAAACTGACGGCGTACAGGCAGAAACGGCGGAGCGTCTGATGCGCACGCGTTATAGTGCTTTTGTGCTTATCAAGCCAGAATACATCGTCAAAACCACACTACCCGCGCAGCAAAGCTTACTTGATGTGACAGCAATTGAGGAATGGGCCACTAAGACCGATTGGGCAGGATTAGAGGTTGTAGAACACAGAGCAAAGCTTGGCAAACGACACGCGCAGGTTGAATTTAAAGCTTATTTTAGAACGCCTAATGGCTTGCAAGCGCATCACGAGTTGTCGGCCTTTGTAAAGTTAGTAAATAAAGCCCATCATGATGCGCGTTGGTATTTTCTCGACCCGACCGTTCCTATGACTGTCACACAGAAACAGCCGTGTATTTGTGGCTCGGGTGAGAAGTTTAAGCGTTGTTGTGGATTATATAGTTAATTCACTGTAAAACCGATACAGTGCCTGCCAGCGCTATATAGTTAGCTGAATGTAAAACTGTTATGGATTTAAACGCGCTACTGGTATAAATTTTACTTGCGTGCTGCGTTCCCAGAGGCTGCGCAACCTACGTTTAAAAATAGCATCCCAGTAGCGCTATGACATTTTTAGAGTGTATCGACTATACACTCGCCCCTACCGCACGTGCCACCGCAATCCCTTCGTCAATGGTCAAAAACTTACGCTGGCTTGGACTGTCTTTATAAATAATCTCACCCTCAGAGAATATCAGACACTCATTGACCGCCAACTGTTGCCATTTTTCATTTTCAGTCAATGGCACGGTCACCAAAATCGTCACCTTATCGGTATCGGTGGTGACATCGCTAAAATTAATCGCCAAGTCATCGTCCGCCAGTTTCGCTTCGCCAAATGGCGCTTGGCGGGTGAGATAAAACAATAAGCTACCGGCATACGCCAATTGCCAGCGGCCGTTGGAGATTAGGCAATTAAACAAACCGTTGGCCGACAAATAACGGCACTGCGTGGTCAAAAAGTTAAACAGCGTCTGGTCGTCAGGACGGGTCTTAAAAGTGCTTTTTAAGCGATTGACCAGATAACAAAACGCTATTTCTGAGTCGGTGCTGCCGACAGGCTGACAATGCCCGGCGTTACCATTGTCTTGTAGCCGCTGACAGCGCTCGATAAAGGCTTTATTCATCTGACCATTATGCGCAAATACCCACTGCTCGCCCCAGACTTCGCGGACGAAAGGATGGGTATTTGCCAGACAGTTTTGTCCCTGCGTGGCTTTACGAATGTGGGCGATGACATTCATGGCCTTAATCGGATAGTTATTGACCAAATCAGCGACTGGCGACAGGTGGCTTGGGCGGTTGTCATGAAACAGACGTAGCCCTGTTGAGTCGTTTGCCGTCTCGCCATTATTGGTGCAGTCGCTACGCTCAAAAAAAGCAATACCAAAACCGTCCTCATGACTGTCCGTCATACCGCCGCGACGACGAAACCCTGCAAAGCTAAAGCCAATATCGGTTGGGGTGTTACAGTTCATTCCTAAAAGCTGACACATTTATAGATCACCATCATGATTGTCGTTATGGTCGTCGTTTTTGGTAGGATGTACAGTCGCGCTTGCGCCATTTTCTGCCCCTTCATCAAACATCTCATAGGGCGTCGCGCCTTCGGTATCGATACTGTCCAAGATACGTTTGGCATGCGCCAGCTCGGTATCTTGTATCCACAGCACAATACCTGAATTCATCCCTGGCATCGCGCTTAGCGGCTGCAAGGACACCGTGATACCATTATTACGCAGCAGATTGGCATGCAGCTCACCTTGCATATTGGTGTCATAGCGTGCCAGTTTGTGCCAGTTATCAACTTGATCGGTCATAGGGTCGCCTCTGTGGTTTGGATGCAAAAAATGGTATTGAGCAAAAAAACTTACGCCAATTGATCGAGCGTATATTCTTTGATGCTGATGTCACGACGATTACTTAAAGTAGCACGCGCTTGCTCAGCGTGGGTGATATCACTAAATATACCTATGAGTTGATTGTCACTCTTATCACTTGACAATACAAATACCGTCTTTTGCGCTTTTTCGACATGCGCCCAGTGATAAGCGGCCAGACGCTTCATAAGGTCAGGATTTTTCACCATGATATTGTCGCCCGTCCGACCTTCGGTACGGTTGTAATGAATGACATTAAGACGCAAAAGCCAGAAAATCACCGCCGCTTTGGCAAGCATAACAGGTAACGCGCGTTTTTCATCGCGGTTTAGCGCGCGTTTTGACTCATATCCTTCTAAAAACGCTGCCATCTTACGACGATCAAAATGTACCAGCTCGCCTTGCTCAGCATCACCCCACGTGGTACAAAAATCATTGATGGTAATGGCGATATCCATCACATAGTGCTCGACACTGACCTCAGTAAAATCTAATAGACCTGTTAGCTTTTCCTGCCCTTTAGTCAAGTCCCATAGGGTATTGTCAGCGAACATATCAAGATGACACAAGCCTTTTGGTAAGTCGGTCAGAGGTAGATTTGAATAAGCTTGCCAAATATCGCGCATGAGCTTGGCTTCATCGCCGGGCATAAACTGCATTTCACGGTCGCGCACCTCGCTCCACGGATAGAGGGGCACGCCGTAGTCTTGTGCCGGTTGTAGCGCTTGCAAGGTCTCATGCAGCATCGCTAACGCCGCGCCGATCTCATGACACATCGCAGGCGTGGTCTCTTGCGGATGCGCGCCAGACAAGCACGGCACCAAGGTGATTGCTTTGTCCTCATAATGAATGACATAGCGTTTTTTCGTATCAGCGTTATCATCAGCACCTAATGCTACCAGTGCCAACGGGGCAGCGACCGGCAGCTTGCCATCTAGTTGATTTAATATCACTGCCATTTTTTCGATGTCTTCTGGCGGACGCTCTTCAAACAAGGTGAAGACGTAAGAGTAATCGCCCTCAGCATCATCGGTAGTCTGAATAAACCAGTTAGAGTTTTTGATGCCTTGGGTAATTGGAATGGCGCGGGCAAATGACACGCCAAAACGTTGGCAAAAGGCGGCAAATTGATCATCAGTTAACTGGGTATAGACGGACATGACATCTCACTTTGGCAATTGGATAAGAAGATAAATAGAATAAATCTGGACGCTAATGACAATAATCGTCCCACGCATCAGCGAACCATCATAAAAAGCATAATAATCTTGTGAAAACCTGCCTGATATGGCAGCGATTTTGCTAGACTAGCGCTTATGGTTGAATTGATTATAAGGTGAAAGACCCTATGTTAGCAAAGCGTATCATTCCTTGTTTGGACGTGGACAATGGCCGCGTGGTCAAAGGCGTACAGTTTGTCGATATCAAAGACGCTGGCGACCCTGTCGAAGTAGCGCAGCGCTACAACGAACAAGGCGCTGATGAGATTACTTTTTTGGATATTACTGCCACCAGCGATGAACGTGATACCACCTATCATACCGTCGAGCGTATGGCGGAGACGGTGTTTGTCCCCTTAACTGTGGGCGGCGGCGTGCGCAAAATTGCTGATATTCGTAACCTGCTTAATGCTGGCGCGGACAAGGTGGCGATTAACTCAGCAGCAGTTTTCACGCCTGAGTTCGTCGGAGAGGCGGCGCAGAAATTTGGCAATCAATGTATCGTCGTCGCCATCGATGCCAAACGTGTGGCTGACGTAGAGGTGAATGGCATCCCCACCCCGCGCTGGGAGATTTTTACCCATGGCGGGCGCAAACCGACTGGCATTGATGCCGTCGCTTGGGCAAGCAAAATGGCCGATCTTGGCGCAGGCGAGCTATTGGTCACGTCGATGGACGGTGATGGTACCAAAAAAGGCTATGATTTAGCACTAATGAAGCATATTACCGATCAGGTCAACATTCCGGTTATCGCTTCAGGCGGTGTCGGTAATCTACAGCACTTAGTCGATGGCGTACTTGAAGGCGGCGTCGATGCGGTGCTGGCGGCCAGTATCTTTCACTTTGGCGAATACACCATATCGGAAGCCAAAGCCTATATGGCAGCACAAGGCATACCCATGCGCCTATAAGCTTGGTAAAATACAACTGCCTTGACAAAAAATGTTATCATAGCGCTACTTATTTATTTTTGTCAGTTAACTATTGAAAACAATCGAGATTTTGTACAAAAATTTTGCTTATAATGCTACTTATTCAAAGGATTTTTTATGTCAAATTTACAGCAGCAGCGCAATGATATTACCCATATCGATGGTAACTTGCATCAAAACGAAGCGGCGCGTATCGGTATCGTCGTTGGCCGTTTTAATGGGTTTGTCGTTGAGTCATTAGTCGACGGTGCTATCGACGCCCTATTACGTCATGGCGTATTGGGCAGCAACATCACTGTGATTCGTGTACCAGGTGCCTTTGAGCTACCACTCGTTGCCCAGCGTGCCGCTGAGTCAGATCGTTTTGATGCCATCATTGCGCTCGGCGCGATCATCCGTGGTAGCACGCCACATTTTGACTTTGTCGCTAGCGAGTCTGCCAAGGGTCTGAGCAGCGTTGCGATTGATTATAATATTCCTGTGGCCAACGGTGTTATCACCACCGACAGCATCGAGCAGGCGATTGAGCGCTCAGGCACCAAAGCGGGTAACAAAGGCTCGGAAGCGGCGATGGTCGTCCTTGAGATGCTAGCGGTTTTATCACAGTTAGATGTTGATGACGATTACGACAGCGATAATGACGCGTAGTCGCGTAGTCGCGTAGTATAGTCAGTTGAAAACAAAACTGGCATAAGTTCCAAAGCGCGACTGGGATGAATTTTTCGCAGCCTCTGTGTATACAGCACGCAAGGAAAGTTTATACCAGTAGCGCTATAACATTTTTAAATTGAATCTACCATATCGCAGTCGTTTTATAGATTTATTATTTACTGTTTATTGTTTTACTGTTTTTGATTGGCGCTGATAGGTTAAAAACTCGTGGCGTCAGTGTCTTAAAGCTCGCGGCACTGCCGACAAAACGCTGCAATTTTGCTTTAACACTCGATTGTCATCATCTGCCAGTCGATTACTATTTAACATTTTTAGTTCAAACGTCTATGCTTTTCTTATCACAGGCTATTTTTTACAATCAAGCTGATTGTACCCTGACGCTATTGGTATCTATATTAAATAGTCGTTAAATAATTGATGAATACAGTCAATCAAAAAATAGTTAATAAAAGCAGTTACTCAAAATAGCCACTTAACATTCAGGTATTTACCCCCTATGACTGACCAACTCAAGCGCGCCATCAACGCTGCAAAAACCGCACAAACCAATGACCAACAAGCTGAAGCGACTCGTCTCGCAAGCAGCAGTGCAGGTGAGCAAAAATTTGATATGAGTGAGTCTTCTTATAAGACCAGTCACACCGCTGTGCGCAAAGCAAGACGCTTTGCCATGCAAGGCTTATATGAATGGCTGGTCACCGACCGTCGTTTTGATAAAGACGGTAAGCTTGGCTGGAAAGACAATGCGCCGCACGATATCGCCGCACGCACCCGTGCGACCAATGCCATGCATACGGTACATATCGGCTACTATCACGAAATGATGCGCGATATTCCCGAGCAAATCGAGGCATTAGATGCGCTTATCAGTCAGCATCTCGATCGCGATATCGATAAATTAGACACCGTTGAGCATGCTATTTTATTGATTGGTGCCTACGAGCTGCAAAACCGCTTAGAGATTCCTTATAAAGTGGTACTAGATGAAGCAATGAAGCTCAACACTCACTTTGGCGCCACTGACGCGCACAAGTTAATCAACGCAGTGCTCGATAAAATGGCCACAGATCTGCGCGACATCGAAGTACAGGCCGACATCAAGGCCAACCGCCGTAGCTCACAAAAAGCCGCTGCACCCGCCGCACAGCCGCAGCCGCAAACTACTGATGAAACCAAGGCTGTCACTAACGCTGACGACACTAGCGAAACGCCGACCACAACTGGCAAACCTCGTCTCAGTGCCAATAAAGCCATTAAACGGCCACGTGCTAACAAGGCTCAGGCAAATATCAGTGATTATAGAGCCAGTAAAAAAGCCAGTGCACAGGGACATAATGAGGCAGCAGCCGCGCCTACCCCTGAGAGCACTGCCGCCGATGTTGGGCTACAGGACTCAAACCTTGTCAATTCAGACGAAAAAAGTAAAGACTAACCATGAATGAATTTGAGCTGATCGAGCGCATCTTTGCACAGATGCAAATATCGCCAGCACGCACGGCAACGGACGTCGAAAAAGGCATCGGTGATGACGCGGCGGTGATGAGCGTGCCTACAGGCGCGCGCTTGGTCAGCTGCATTGATACTCTCGTTCAAGGGCGGCATTTTAGCGCCGATTGCGATGAAGTAAATCAATTAGCCTTTCAAATTGGCTATAAAGCGGTCGCGGTCAATGTCTCAGATATCGCTGCGATGGGTGCGGCGGCGCACAGTATTTTGTTGGCGCTGGCATTGCCTGAGCGCTTGGTAAATGAGACTTGGCTCACTGAATTTGCCAAGGGTTTGTTTCATGCCTGCCAGCTCTTTGGCGTGACCCTGATAGGCGGTGATACCACGCGCAGCGATAACTTAGTGTTAAGCGTTAGCGCGCAAGGGTTTTTAGCCGCTGATACACCAGCCGTCTATCGCTCAGGCGCGCAAGTCGGTGATAAAGTCTATGTATCAGGCACGCTTGGGGATGCCGCATATGCGCTGCAGCATCCTGATAGCAGCCAAGGCATAGCACTGGCGCATCGCTTGCACATGCCGACGCCGCGTATCACCTTAGGAACCGCGCTGGCCAAAGTGGGCGCCACAGCGATGATCGATATCTCTGATGGTCTGTATCAAGACCTTGGACATATCTGCGAGCAAAGTGGCGTTGGCATACGTCTTGATTTAGAGCAGCTGCCAACCAGCCAAGCGTTAGCGAGCGTGGATATATCTGAGCGCTTACTATGCCAGCTGGCAGGTGGCGACGACTACGAGCTGGCTTTTACTTTACCTGCTGATATCGAGCCACCCGTCAACGATATCAGTGACACGCCAGTGACTTGTATTGGCGAGGTGATAGCATTGGCCAAGGCAGACACGGCAACCAACGTGCATGCTGAGCTGTATTATCAAGGACAGCAGGTTACACCGACGCACCCTGCCCCTTTTGCTACATGGCCCACGCTGACGGGTTATCAACATTTTATAGGTTAGCCCATGACTGACGACCTGCACAAACCTGATATTAGTAAAGCCAATGACTGCCCGCCGCTGCCAGCGGGTGCAAGTACCCTCGATACTATTGTGTATTGGCTAGGATTAGGTTTAGGTAGCGGCCTGCCGCGCCACGCACCTGGCACCTGGGGCACGGTTGGTGGACTGATTGTCGCTATTCCTTTATTAAGCTTAGGCTTTACTGCCTTTTTGATTATTACCCTTTTGTCTTGTGTCATTGGCGTTTGGATCTGTGATCGCAGCTCAGAGCTAATGGGTGTCCATGATGATCCGCATATCGTCTGGGATGAATGGGCAGGTATGTGGCTCACCTTGCTGCCGATGTCTTATATGGGCGTTGCCGATAGCAGTTTTTGGCAAAATATCAGCCAAACCTCTTCTTTCATCGCGCTTCTTATCGCCTTTATCCTGTTTCGTTTTTTTGACATCATCAAGCCACCACCGATCGGCTGGGCAGATAAAAAAGTCGCCGGTGGCTTAGGTATCATGCTCGATGACATCATCGCAGGCATCATGGCGGCAATTGTTTGGATTGTTCTTTATAGTAGCGTATTATCGCTTGCTAACTGATGCTGCTATGAGTCGTTAGCACATTTCGTGACGCTGCAAATAAGACGTTACAAAGATGTCACGACTTAGCAGTTTGGTTGGTTACGCATTTACGTTATAATTCAAATCACATCTTGTTACATTTGTAGGCCATTATGACTTCTCCTCTTTCGGTAATTATCCTAGCAGCGGGTAAAGGCACACGTATGCAGTCGGCCAAACCCAAAGTCCTGCAGACACTGGCTGGCAAGTCTTTACTCGCTCACGTTTTAGACACCTGTCACCAGCTGACGGTCGATGAGACCATCATCGTGCATGGTTTTGGCGGCGAGCAAGTCAAAGCTGAAATCACCACCCAGTATGCCCAGTCAGCCCTTACTTGGGTGGCGCAAACTGAGCAGCTAGGGACCGGGCATGCGGTCAAGGTCACGCTGTCTGATTTGCCAAAAGACGGTCAAAGTCTGATTCTTTATGGTGATGTACCATTGGTCAGTTGCCAGACGTTAACCGCATTAAAAGCGGCCAACACCGATGGCATGTCGATGCTGACGCTAACGGTAGATAACCCATTTGGGCTAGGTCGCATCAAACGTGACAACAACGGTAATATCGAGGCCATCGTTGAGCAAAAAGATGCCAGCGCTGATGAGCAAGCCATCAAAGAGATCAATAGCGGCATTTACTGCGTCGATAATGCCCTGCTTCATAAATACTTGCCAAAACTATCAAACGACAATGCCCAACAAGAATACTATCTGACAGATATCGTCAAGATGGCCGTGGCCGATGGTATCGCCATCGCTGCGATCGAGCCTGAGCATACCTTTGAGATTGAAGGCGTCAATAACCGTCAGCAGCTCGCCAGCTTAGAGCGGACGTGGCAAGGAAAGTTAGTCGCCGACTTACAAGAAGCCGGCGTGCAGTTTGCCGATCCTAGTCGTGTCGATATTCGAGGAACCCTAAGCGCCGGTCAAGATGTGTTTGTCGATGTTGGCGTGGTGTTTGAGGGTGATTGTACCTTAGGCGACAATGTCTATATTGAGGCAGGATGCGTCATCAAAAACGCTCATATCGGCAATGCTTGTCATATCAAACCCTACTGCGTCATTGATCATGCCAAGATTGGCGCTGGTGTCGATGTCGGGCCTTTTGCGCATTTGCGTCCTGAAAGCGTACTAGCAGACCAGAGCAAAGTCGGTAATTTTGTCGAAATCAAAAAATCCACCATCGGTCAGGGCAGCAAAGTCAATCACTTAAGCTACGTGGGCGACTCGGCTGTCGGAACAGGCGTCAATATCGGTGCAGGTGTCATTACCTGTAATTATGATGGTGCCAATAAGTCACAAACCATCATCGAGGACAACGCCTTTATCGGCTCCAATGCTAGCTTGGTGGCGCCGGTTACCATCGGTGATACAGCGACTGTAGCGGCAGGCTCGGTGATTACCAAGGATGTCGATGCCAGTGCCTTAGCGTTTGGCCGCGCTCGGCAAACGCAAAAAGAGAACTTTCAGCGTCCAACTAAAAAATAAAGACGGCGGTGATCGTTAACTCGATAAAAACGATAGTAAGACCACTAAGACAGTACGACAATAATTTGTGGTGCTGTTTATTTATATTTACAGATTAATGATTATCCATGTATTGGCATCTTTTCAAATCACATGGTATGAGAACATAAAATTTAAGGAATAATTATGTGCGGAATCGTTGGAGCAGTTGCTGAGCGTAATATCGCCAATATCTTACTTGAAGGACTAAAACGTTTAGAATACCGCGGCTACGACTCTGCTGGCCTAACGGTCATTCGTGATGGCGAGCTACATCGAGAACGCCAAGTGGGCAAGGTACAAGCCTTAGTCGATGCCGTCGCCGTCAATCCTGAGTTTTTTGATGGTCATATCGGTATTGCCCATACCCGCTGGGCGACACATGGCGAGCCTGCCCAGCGCAACGCCCATCCGCATATCTCTGGTAAGATCGCGGTGGTGCATAACGGTATTGTGGAAAACTATGCCGAGCTTAAAGAAACGCTGGTAGCAAAAGGCTACGAGTTTACCTCACAGACCGATACCGAGGTCGTTGCGCACTTAATCAATGATATCTATAAAACCACATCTGACTTATTAGAAGCGGTGCGTGCGGTCATTCCCATGTTGCACGGCGCTTTTGCCCTTGGCATTGTGCATATCGATTGCCCAGACGAGCTGATTACCGTGCGCCTAGGTTCGCCATTGGTCATCGGTGTGGGGATCGGCGAGAATTTTATCGCGTCCGATCAGCTAGCACTTCTGCCCGTGACCAACCGCTTTATGTATCTAGAAGAAGGCGATATCGCCAAGCTGACACGCGACAGTATTGACGTATATGCAGACGGTGTAAAAGTAAAACGTCAAATACATGAGATTGACGCCGCCCAGCATAATGCCGATAAAGGCGAGTTCAGACATTATATGCTCAAAGAAATCTACGAGCAGCCAGATGCAGTTGCTCGTACCATTGAGATGGCAGTAGATAGCGATGCGCCATCTAAGCTGCGTGATGATTTTTTACAGCGCCATGAAGCACTGTTAAAAGGCATTAAACAGGTCCAAGTCATCGCTTGTGGTACCAGTTATCACGCAGGTTTGGTGGCAAAATACTGGTTTGAAAGTCTAACTCGTGTGCCGTGCTCAGTCGAAGTGGCTAGTGAGTTCCGCTACCGCAATCCGGTCGTCGTCGATAACACACTGGTCATTTGCATCTCGCAGTCTGGTGAGACAGCCGATACCTTATCGGCGCTACGCGATATTCAAAAACACACCCCAGCCGGTCTTGTGAGCTTGGCACTGTGCAACGTACCGACGTCGTCTTTGGTGCGCGAGACCGATATCTTTTTGCCGACGCTGGCGGGCCCTGAGATTGGTGTCGCTTCCACCAAAGCTTTTACCACTCAGCTGGCCGCCTTGATGCTGCTGGTGTTAAAGGTAGGCGCCGTCCAAGCGCGCATGACAGACGAGAAACTGAGCACGCTGCTAGAGAAATTACAAGCGCTGCGTGGCCAACTGCATGCCAGCTTACACCTCGATGCGCCGATCAAAGTCATGAGCGAGCATTTTGAATATAAGAAAAGCTGCTTGTTTTTAGGTCGCGGTTTACAATTTCCTATTGCACTAGAAGGCGCATTGAAGCTAAAAGAGATCTCTTATATCCACGCTGAAGGCTATGCCGCCGGCGAGCTAAAACACGGCCCATTAGCCTTGGTGGATAAAGACATGCCAATCGTGGTGCTCGCGCCAAAAGACAGTATGTTTGATAAACTCAAAGCCAACATGCAAGAGGTGCATGCGCGCCATGGCGAGCTGTTTGTCTTCGCCAGTGAAGAGAGCAAGATGGTTGCAGAAGATAGAATGCACGTGGTCTATGTGCCTGAGGTTTGCGAGATACTGGCCCCCATCGTCTATAGCATACCTGTGCAGCTGCTGTCCTACCATGTGGCCGTGATGCGCGGCACAGATGTCGACCAGCCTCGTAACCTCGCAAAATCAGTGACGGTTGAATGATACAAATTATTGATTTTAAATGTTTTTTATGAATTAACCATTATATAACACTAACCCTTTACTATCTAGCATTACTAGATCACAAAGGGTTTAGTGAACGTTGTTAGCCAAAATAATATGATTAGGGCGTGTTCTCACTCTAAAGAGAACACGCCCTATTATACAAATATCATTCTCTAAACCAGCCCTTTATACAGAAAATAAAGTCCCACTACGAATAACAATATCGAAAAGCACTTCTTTAACAGTGGCGGTGAGAGCATATGAGCGACTTTTGCCCCAACTTTAGCGGTAAAAAAGCTCATACTCGCAATGCCCAAAAAGGCATAAATATGCACGAAGCCGATGGTATTGGGCACATCTACTTGCTTTTGCATCCCAAAGAACATAAACCCTAGAGCGCCTGCAACCGCAATCGGCAGACCGCACGCCGCTGAGGTGCCTACCGCTTTTTGCATCACCACATTATAACGGGTGAGATACGGCACCGTTAAGCTGCCACCGCCAATCCCAAAGATAGCTGAGGCAATACCGATGACGCCGCCTGCTGCGAGCTGCTTGGGTTTAGACGGTAATGCCACAGGCGTATGACTCGCATCACTCATATGTGTACGTCTTTTACCAGCGGTAAACATTCTATAAGCGACCCACAGTAAAAACACCCCGACAATCAGCTGCAGATATAACCCTGATATTTGCCCTGCTATCCCTGCTCCCAAAAAACACCCTAGCGCCAAACCAGGTGCTAGATTTTTAAAGACCGGCCACATAACGCCGCCCTTTTTATTATGCGCCATCAGCGAGCTGATCGAAGTGACGATGATGGTCGCAAGCGACGTCCCCAAAGCCAGATGCATAATGGTATCGGCATCGTAGCCCATTTGGGTAAAGACGATAAATAACAGCGGTACGATAATGGTGCCACCGCCCACGCCGAAAAGCCCGGCCGCAAAACCTGCTAGTGCACCTATGATTAAAAAAATGAGTAGTTCCACGGGATAGTGTCTTCTTATATAGATTTATTTTCTGAGCAAGTGCTCTATATTAATGCCAGTTATGACTTATACAAGCTCAACTTGACCGACGTAATGATAAGCACGGTTAAAATACACTAAACTCTCATCTTGCCCGCTTGGGGATTCTGGAGGTTTGATAGCGACCACTCGGCACATCAGCACACTATGCGTACCCACTTCTTGAATGTGCTCAATCTCACAATCAAAGCTCACTAGCGCATCTTTCAGGATAGGCGCGCCTGTCACAAGCTCAGTCCAAACTCCTTGCTCGAAGCGCTCATCTGAGCTTAGTTTAGAAGCAAAAGCATTGGATAAGTGTTCATGCTGGGCACCAAGCACATTGACGCTCAAGACTTTATTATCCACAAAATGCCCATGTGAGCGCGCGGCTTGATTCATACATACCAGCAGTGTCGGCGGTGTATCAGTGACGCTACATACCGCCGAGGCAGTGAACCCATGAGTGCCTGACGGACCATTGGTGGTGATCACATTGACCGCCGTGGGCAATAGCGCCATGGCATCTCTAAAATCAGTGGCTTCAATCATATCTTTTATCATTACTACAATCCTGAGAAACGTTAAATCTATAAGTACCTTGTTAACTGAGGCCACTCATAAGCTTAAACAAGTCAAAACTTGTTAAGTTTTGCTAAACGCTCAGCTCTTGCCGCACGATTGCCGCACCAGCGCTCAGCGCATGTAGTTTGCCGCGTGCCACCTCACGAGACAACGGCGCCATACCGCAGTTGGTCGAGGGATACAGCTTGTCCGCATCGACAAACTGTAAGGCCTTGCGTAGCGTATCGGCTACCTCCTCAGGAGTTTCAATATCATTAGTGGCGACATCGATTGCACCAACCATCACTTTTTTACCACGAATGAGCTCTATCAAATCCATTGGCACATGCGAGTTTTGACATTCTAATGAGACGATATCGATATTAGATTGCTGCAATTTAGGAAACGCTTGCTCATACTGACGCCACTCTGAGCCCAACGTTTTTTTCCAATCGTTATTGGCTTTGATGCCGTAGCCATAGCAAATATGTACCGCCGTTTCGCATTTTAAGCCTTCGATAGCGCGCTCTAACGTAGCGATACCCCAGTCGTTGACATCATCGAAAAAGACGTTAAACGCCGGCTCATCGAATTGGATAATATCCACGCCTGCTGCTTCTAACTCGCGGGCCTCTTGATTGAGAATTTTAGCAAACTCCCATGCCAGTTTTTCACGGCTCTTGTAGTGACCATCATACAGCGTATCAATCATAGTCATCGGCCCAGGCAATGCCCATTTGATCGGCTGATCGGTTTGCGTGCGTAGGAACTTTGCATCGTCCACAAATACTGGCTTTTGACGGCTCACCGCACCCACGACTGATGGCACGCTTGCTTCATAGCGATCACGAATTTTAACGGTTTTACGGTTTTCAAAATCGACGCCATCTAGATGCTCAATAAATGTAGTCACAAAATGCTGGCGGGTTTGCTCGCCATCACTGACGATATCGACGCCTGCTTGCACTTGCTCTTGTAGCGATACTAGCAGCGCATCCTGTTTTGCCTGAAGCAATTCTTCACCGTCAAGTTGCCACGGCGACCAAATTTTTTCAGGTTCTGCCAACCAAGAAGGCTTTGGCAAGCTGCCAGCGGTTGAAGTTGGTAATAATATATCCATGTTGTCTCATCTTTTGTATCGTAATATTTAATATCTAAAGCTCTATTAAGCCACTTGTTCATCAGCGCTTTTGTCTACTGCAAAGCCTGCTGCCCACTCATCTAGGATATCTTGATAAGGCGTAATAAATGTCTCTTCGGTGAACTTGCCTTGCTTCACTGCCAGCTGGCTGCGCTCCTCACGGTCATACACCACTTGCGTCTTTGAGTAGTCTTGGTAATTGAGACTGGGCTGATAGACCGCGCCTGCTCTGGAGTTGGCATTATAAATCTCAGGGCGATAAATCTTCTGGAACGTCTCCATCGTCGCAATCGCGCTAATCAGCTCAAGATCACTGTAGTCGCTGAGCAAATCACCGGCGAAATAAAATGCGAATGGCGCTACGCTTCCTGTCGGCATAAAGTAGCGCACCGTAAGACCCATTTTATGGAAATAATCATCGGTTAACGAATACTCATCCTGATGGTACTCCACCCCTAATACCGGATGCTGGTTGCCCGTACGCACATAGGTTCTCTTACTGGACACACTCAAGCAAATCACCGGCTGCTTATCAAACTGAGATTGGTAAGCCTCTGAACGCAATAAATGCTGAAACAGCTTACCATGCAGCACACCAAACTCCGCTGGCGGCTTTGATTCTGGATGGTTGGCAAAATGCGCTGGCAGTAACACACTAAAGTCATAATCGCGCACGTAGGATGAGAAGCTATTGCCGACCATACCGCTGATACGGGAGTTATCCTTGTGATCGACAATCGTGGTTTGTAGCATCTCGATACTGGGGAAAGTATGACCGTCGCCTGCCACGTCTAAGTCTGCCGAGATGATGTCGACTTCTACTGAGTAACGGTCGGCATGAGGGTTGTCCCAATGCGCTAAATCATTAAAGCGGTTGTTGATCATTTTCAAGGTTTTGCGTAAGTTGTCTTGACGACTTGCGCCGCGTGCCAAGTTGGCGAAGTTTGTCGTTAGTCGCGTGCTGTCGGCAGGCTGATAGTGTTCATCAAAACGTATGCGAGATATGGTATAGGTAAATGGCTGAGTCATGATAGTCCCCTTTACTACTCTGATAGCTCTCGTCTCGAGGCTTCAGATAAAAGCTAATTTGTGTATGGGATGAATCATACCTTGAACCTCACATGAATAAAAACGATGTTATTTAAATATAAGATGAATTTAATTCATCTATGCAGGTTAAGTGAGCGGCTATGAGAGTTCAATCACTGGTACCCTCAGCTCAATTGTCTTGCTCACCTCTAGGGCGTGTCAAACCTTCACAAAAGACACTGCTTTGCCCGTTCGCAATGCGAGAGCGATGCTCGAGTGGAGGGCAGAACTCTTTTTTGCCGCGTTATTGGTAACAATAGGCACTTAGAACGACTAAACTTAGCCAAGTAAGCCCGAAAAAATCCTTATTTAAGTGTGCTTATCAGTGCTCGACTGCGGCTTGCCACTCGGCGTCAACCATTTGGCAAACCATCCCGATAAATCATCCATCAATGTGTATACCACCGGAATCACTACCAAGCTCAGTAGTGTCGAGGTGACAAGGCCGCCCAACACAGCTGCGGCCATCGGGCGACGGAACGTCGGATCGGCATCGCCCCACCCAAATACCAAAGGCAGCATCCCTGCGCCCATGGCGATGGTCGTCATGATAATTGGGCGCGCACGCTTGCGACAAGCATCAATGATGGCATCAAAACGAGCCAAGCCGCGGCGCTGAGCGATCAAGGCATAATCCACCAATAAGATAGAGTTTTTGGTGGCGATACCCATGAGCATAATAAAGCCAATCATCGATGGCATCGACAGGCTACTATTGGTAATGACCAAACCCACAAACGCACCACCAATCGAAAGCGGCAACGCCATCAGGATGGTAAAGGGCTGCAATATACGGCCGAATAATAAGATAAGCACGCCCAAAATACAGACCACACCGACCGACATGGCGATGACAAAACCACTAAACAGCTCTGCCATGTTTTCTGCCTGACCTTGGTCAATGATGGTAATCGATGGCGGCAGCGTCTGCATCGCTGGTACCGACTTGACCGCCTGCACCAAGTCGCCAAGCTCGCCATCAGAAGGCTGCACAGTAATACTAATGGCGCGCTCACGATCGAGCCGGTTGATCTGGGCCGGGCCTGTCCCAAAGTTTAGATCGGCCACCTCGCCCACGCGTACCCCTTGTCCTGCAGGCAGCGCGCTTGGCACGTATAGGCCTTCTAATTGGCTGACGTTTTGTTTGGCGACATCAGGCAGTCGCACCACAATAGGAATCTGCCGAGTATCGAGATTAAGCTTAGATAAGCGCTGCTCATAGTCGCCGACTGTCGCCACTCGTAGCGTGGTAGCGATATCTTGCGTGGTGACGCCTTTATCTGCCATCGCCAGTCTGTCAGGCATAACCGTAAGCTCTTGCCTCGGCAGGCTACGGTCACTGGTCACTGCGCCGGCGCTGGGCAGCGCTCGGATTTCGGTCATAATCTGCTGGGCGGTCTGCTCTAGCACCTCTGGATTGGTACTGGTCAAAGAAAAGTTATAGCCCGTCTCGCCGCCGCTCGATAGACCAACGGTAAAGCGTGCGCCAGGTACCTCCGCGAGCAGATGACTGATTTTGCGCTCAATCTCTTGCTTAGAGATACGCTCTGCTCGCGGCGCAAGGACGATATCTAGCCCTGCGATATTTTCGGCTTTGCCACCAGAACTGGGCTCCATAGCAGCTTGCGCCTCCCCTACCGAGGTAAAGATATTGGTCACTTCGGGCATGGCCAAGATACGCTCACTGGCCATCGCTGCCACGCGCTCGGTATCTTCGAGCGCCACATCTGGCGTCAGCTCAATCTCAACACGCGTCTGATCGATATCATTGTCAGGAATAAAGGAGGTCGGTAGCAACTTCACCAGCATCAATGAAGCGACAAACAGCACCAAAGTTGCGCCGATGGTTATCCAGCGTTGTCGTAAGGTCCATGAAACAATCTTAAGATACCAATCCATCAGCGCGCTTTGTTTTTCCACGCGATTTTTTTCTGGCCGCAGTACGTAAGCTGCCATCATCGGCGTGATCAGTCGCGCTACCATCAAGGACGCAAATATCGCCAAAGCCGCTGTCCAACCAAACTGACGGAAGAACTGCCCAACAATACCGCCCATAAAGGCCGTCGGCAAAAACACAGCAATCAAGGTAAAGGTAGTAGCAACGACTGCCAGACCAATCTCATCAGCCGCTTCCATCGCCGCCTCATAAGGCGTCTTGCCCATACGCAGATGACGAATAATGTTTTCGACCTCTACGATGGCATCATCGACCAACACCCCAATCACCAATGACAATGCCAATAAGGAAATAATATTGAGACTAAAGCCAAACAGATACATGCCCAAAAAGGTAGGAATAACGGACAATGGCAACGCCACAGCTGCAACAATGGTCGCACGGATATTGCGCAAAAATAAAAACACCACCACGACGGCCAATAACCCGCCTTCTATCAGCATACGCAGTGATGCTTGATAATCCTCGGCGATAGGGGTGGCTCGATCATAGACTTTTTCGATACTGATATTGCCTGTATCGGCCGCCAGTTTGGCAAGCTCGGCATCGACGCGCTCCATGACCTCGACCTCACTGGCACCGCGCGAGCGGGTGATGTTAAACGCCACCACCGTCTGCCCATCGAGCTTAGCAATCGAACTTGGGTCAGCAGCACCATCGGTGATTTGCGCCATACGTCCAAGCGCTTGCGTGCCACCTGTCGGCACGGCCACTTGTAGGTCGTTTAAGTCGCTTGCGCGCTCGACCGCCCCAAGCACGCGAATGGTTTGCGTGGTTTTACCGACCTCGGCTTCACCGCCTGAGCTGTCCTGCTGAATCCCAGCGATTTGCTGCGATAGCTGAGAGATGGGAAACTTTAAACCACTGAGCGCAATCGGGTCCGCCGCCACGGTGATCTCACGCTGCAGGCCACCGATACGGCTAACGGTACTGACACCAGGGATATCAGATAACCGCTTGGTGACTGTATCATCAACGAACCAAGACAGATCTGCCACATTCATGTTTTCTGCGGCGACAGAATAAGTCACCACCGGAAACCCTGCGGTTGAGACCTTAGTAATAATCGGATCATTGGCCGCGGCTGGCAGATCCCCTCGCACCTCACCGACGGCTGAGCGCACATCATCGACCGCTTCTTGGATGTCTTTTTCTAGGACAAACTCAGTGACCATGGTGGCAGCGCCGGTTTGCAAGGTGGTGCGAATATGCTTGACACCTTCGATACTGGTCAGCTTATTTTCGACTTTTTTGGCAATGTCGTTTTCGAGCTGGGTAGGTGCCGCGCCAGGCAGGGTGACGGTCACCACCACGGCAGGCAAATCAATGTCAGGGAACTGCTGCACCTTCATTTGCATAAAGCCATAAATACCGCCCAACGTCAGCAGTACAAACAGCAAAATAGCAACCAACGGATTTTTAATCGAGTAAGCAGATACATTTAGGCTCATGAGCGCGCCTGCGAAGCTGTATCAGCGTTATTATTGGATTGATTCAGACCATCGACGATGCGCACCAAGTCGCCATCGTTTAAAAAACTACCGCCTTGCTTGACGATTTGACTGTCGCTCGGCAATGGCTCTGTGACCGCCACACTATCGCCGAGGCGCTCACCCAAACTCACACGCTGCTGCTTGATACGGCCTGTTTTTTGCGCTGCGTGGTCGGTGCGGATTTGTGTGACCATCATCACATAGTCATAGCCATCATTGCTGACCACCGCACTGTTAGGAATGGTTTGGGTGTTGCTGCTACCCAATAAAAACTCGCCCGTTTGATACATGCCAGCGCGTACTTTTGCGTTGGCCGCTAGACTAGCATAGATGGTGATTTGGCGATTGTTGTCCGCTGTCGGCGCGATGCGACTGACTTTCCCCATTACAGAGTCGCCTCCTGGCAGGCTGACACGCACAGGCGTGCCAACAGTGACTTCCCCAACAAGCTTTGGATCGATATCTGCGCGCCACTCTAATACCCCGCCTTTTATGATGGTAAATAGTGGTTCACCGCCTGCGACCATGCCGACCTCCACCATTTTGTCACTGATGACGCCGCTGACTGGCGCGACGACCTTAGCGTTATCCAAGGTCAAACGCTGACTGTTGAGCCGCGCTTTTGCCGCCTGCAAAGACGCCCTAGCACGCACCTCAGAGGTGCGATAGCGATCGGCTTCTTGCCTACTAATGGCATCGATGTCTATCAAGGGTAAGACCCGTGCGGCATCGGCACTGGCATTGGCAAGGGTGGCTTCGGCTTCGGCCACGTCGGCTTCGGCTTGCAACACCTGCTGCTCCATCGCATCGGTATCAAACACCGCCAGCACTTGGCCTGCTTTGACGCGATCGCCCTCCTCCACCAAGACGCGCTCGACAGCCACGCCATTGACTTTGGCACTGACATTGGCCGTATCTTTGGCACTAATCGTACCGTCGGCGCTCAAGGTATTGCCAATCGTATCTTGGCTGGGCATTACTGTCTCAACCGATAGCACCGCCTGCGCGTCACTAGCCGCCTTATCCCCTACCTTATTGCTTGACGCGTTAGGCGCAGTGGGAGTATCCGTCGCCGCCGTCTTATCAGCACCCCAATATCTCCCCAACAAGACACCTAACACCAGTACCACCACCAGTACCGGCCACAGCCATAAAGGCGGTTTTGCTGAAACGGTTGCGGGCGTACTGGGTTGACGGTACGGCGGTAGCTCTGTCTCGTTTACGGGTTTTGGGTGCGTCTTGTCAGAATCATTCATGGGTAGTCTCTATCAATACAAGCCATCATAAGATAAAACAGGGCGAGCAATGATGATTGCGCTATTTACTCATAACCTACTGTTTTTTAGTATAGTAATTTATAAAACCATTAAGAATAATATAATTTTGTTATTCTCTTATTACCCGCTGTTTTAAAGCTTTCAGCTGTAAAGTCCTCAGTTTAAAACGCTTCAGGCGACTCAAGCGGCTCAAGCACCTCAAGCATTGGTATAACGGCTGGCCTCAGGCATCCAGCGGTGTATTAATTGGCTGACGTCAGCTTTACGCGCGGGATCTGCTATTAGATGCTTGGCCAAGCGCTGCGCAATAGCAAATAACTGCTCATCGCGAATCAAATCAGCCAAATAATAGCCGACATTGCCTGTTTGTCGTTTGCCCAGCAGCTCGCCTGGTCCGCGCAGCTCCAAGTCTTTTTGGGCAATGACAAAACCATCAGTGCTATCTCGCAGCACATTTAGCCGCTCAGTGCCCGTCTCTGATAAAGGCTTTTGATACAGTAGGACGCAGAAACTCTTGGTTGAGCCACGTCCAACGCGGCCGCGCAACTGATGCAGCTGCGATAGTCCCAGACGTTCGGCGTTTTCGATGACCATCAGCGAGGCATTGGGCACATCGACGCCGACTTCGATGACAGTGGTGGCAATCAATAAATCAAGATTGCCTGCTTTAAACTCCTGCATGATGGCTTGCTTATCAGCAGCTTTCATTTTGCCATGCACCAGCCCGATACGAATATCTAAGCGTGCACTTAAATCCTCAAATGTCGCTTCTGCCGCTTGCGCATCGAGCACGCTCGACTCCTCTACCAACGAGCATACCCAATACGCCTGCCTACCTGCAGCACAGTTCACCGCAATACGCTCAATCACTTCATCACGGCGATTACGGTCAATCGTCACGGTGGTGATGGGCGTACGTCCCGGTGGCAACTCATCAATAATAGAGGTATCCATATCACCATAGACACTCATCGCCAGCGTACGCGGAATAGGAGTCGCGGTCATGATCAGCTGATGCGGCGTACTGCCTGCCACGCCTTTATTAGTGAGCGCCATGCGCTGCTCGACGCCGAAACGATGCTGCTCATCGATAATGACCAAGCCCAATTTGGCAAATTGCACTTGCTCCTGAAACAGCGCATGAGTACCGACCACCACTTGCACGGTGTTTTCACTTACTGCCTCTAGCGCTTCGCGGCGCTGCTTGGCGGTTTGCTTGCCCGCCAGCCAGCCCACACCGATGCCTAATGGCTCAAACCACTGTTTAAAATTTAACAGATGCTGCTCTGCTAAAATCTCGGTCGGTGCCATGACCGCCACCTGCCAGCCACTATCGAGCGCATAGCCCGCCGCGCCTGCAGCAACCAATGTCTTGCCAGCGCCCACATCGCCCTGCACCAGTCTGAGCATGGGGATCGACGTTGCCATATCTGTGGTAATGTCTGTGAGCACGCGCCGCTGCGCACCGGTCAAATCAAACGGCAACGCGGCAAACAGCTTGTCAGCCAAAGGGCTGTGAGCGGCACATTTAGGCGCTTTGTACTGATGCAACTGCTGGCGACGATATAGCAAGCTTAACTGATGGGCGGTCAGCTCCTCAATGATAAGGCGCTGACACGCCGCGTGGCTACGAGCGCTGAGCTGAGTCAGCAGCTGATATTGCTGTCTGGCATCGGTATAAGTGGGCGGGGTATGCAGCAGGACCAATGCTTCAAATATCGTCAAGTTATAAACATTATTATTGGCCGTACTAGCAGCGCTGCTGGACTCATCGGCACCATGAGCTAGAGTATGATCTGGCACACGCCGCGCAAGCGTTGAAAATATATCGTCTGGATAGTCTATCTCTGCGGTCACTGCTGGTTTTGGCACAAAAGGCACCAACGGCAAATCTGCCACCACCGCAAAATCCGCTGGCGTAAATAGCGTCATCGGCAGACCTTGGCTGCGCACCGTCTGGAGTCCCAGCTTAATCAAGGTGCGCAATTTGTTTTGATGCAGGCCTTTGACAGTAGGATAAATGGGTTGCAGGCCGGTATTGGTGATGGCAGTACTATCAGTTAGCACCTGATATTCAGGATGGTGCATCTGCTTGCCATAGCGGCTGACTTTGACCTCACCGAAAAGTTGCAGCCGCGTACCTACACTCATGGTCTGAGCAAGACCACGATAGACCTTAAAAAATCGCAGAGAAATCGTGCCCGTATCGTCATCGACAATGACGGTCATGCCATTTCGTTTGGTATCGACATGCACCACACGTCCCGTAATCAACGCTGCTTGCCCGTGCTCCACATCAGCGATGGCCACCAAGCGGCTACGATCTTCATAATCACGCGGCAGATGAAGCAGCAGATCAAATATCCGCTTGATATTCAACTGCGCCAACTGCGCAGCGACCTTTGTCCCAACACCCGCCAGCGCTGTCACTGGCATATCTAATGGCGAGACTTCGCCTGCTGGCCGTGCAGGTTCGGTAAAATGACTGAGGGTCTGATTGGCGGATGTGGTCATCGAAGATCCTAACAATTTTTTATTTCCATCGACAAAAGCAAGTATTATCATCACACTATAAATCACTGGCTGATTTTATTATAACTGACAACACCATCGATTATGCCAAGCGATTTGATAACACGGTATCTAGCAGTCGCCCCCCTCTAACAATGACATAGCGCTACTGGTATAAACTTTACTTGCGTACTGCGTGCCTTCGATTCAGTCGCGTGCTTAAACAGATAACCACTTTATTTTGAACGGACTAGAGCGTGTCGTGCGCACGTGCTGCAAAGATGCCTAATACGATAAAAGCACCACAATTGATACATTGCAGTGCTTTTTATTCATTTATCTATAGTTAATACACTATAAAAATGACTGTATAAGTAATGTGATGCCATGACTTAACGAGCAGTCATATCATCATCGCCGGCTACGAGGCTACTTGACGCGTGCGCGGTATTTTACTGCCACGGTGTCATTGAGACCGACGCCCTGCAAATCCCAGCGTACGGCTTTGTAATGCTTGAGATCGACATCGACCAGCTGATTGTCTACGCGAGTACGCAGCGGCATGCGAGCAAAGGTGTTACCATCGACGCTGCCGTATGGAAAATCAGGTGCTACTGTACGCAACAGCTCGACCTGCTCAGGTATGGTCATGGTCACGGTCATCTTACGCACGCGGTCAGCGTTGGTATTGGTAAAGTACCCTTGATACTCCAGCACGTTGCCTGACTGCAGGCGGGTGTTGGCATTGACTGGTACCAGCACTTCTTCGCCATTGGCATCGACACTGACCAAAGAGGCGGTGATTTTACTAGTGACTGCTTGAGCGCTTGAATTACCGGCGTTGCTAGTACTCGTTTGTACCGCAGCTGAAGCGTCTACCGTCTGCTCTGGCGTTGGCAACATGGCAGAGGCTTGCGTGACGACCATTGCGCCGATAAGCGTACCAGCAACAACGTGAAATAAGCGATGTCCGCTCCATGCGCTAAATGGACTGGCAAAGTGGTTGGTTTTTTTCATAGTGTTTATTATCCCTCGTTGATATATCGATAAAACGCCGCGCTACCGCTTCACTATCGGTATGACGCTCGCTCATCTATTGAGGCGCGCGTGGCTCTCCGGCATTGGGCAGTATATAGTCAGTTCAAAACAAAACTGTCATAAGTTCCAAAGCGCTACTGGGATGAATTTTTCGCAGCCTCTGTGTATACAGCACGCAAGGAAAATTTATACCAGTAGCGCTATAACCTTTTTAAATTAAATCTACTATAGTTGCATGCCAAAGGCGGCATTTATTTTTCTTGATTATCTTCGTTCGCGGTCTGTAAAGCAATAGCGTTTAGCATAGCAAAAACCCTATGGGTGTACATAAGCCCCGTGTTGCGGTTGTGTATATAGTGCATCAGCTCTGAAAATGATAAACACCACTGAAATAAAAGATGGCTCATAACGGCGTTTTTTGCTATGGTAATTCTTTAGCGATCGGCTTGTTTGCCGCGCCTTTTTTATTCTAACCACTACTGCCCCTATTATGACTACTAGCGCCATGCCACAGATCAATCCTGAATACGTTCATTGGTTTCGCAACTCAGCCCCTTACATCAATACGCATCGCGGCAAAACGTTCGTGATTATGTTTGGTGGTGAAGCGGTCAACCATCCAAATTTTAGCACTCTAATCCATGACTTTGCCTTACTCCATAGCTTAGGTATCAAGCTGGTGCTGGTGCATGGATCTAGGCCACAAATCGAAAAAAACTTAAAAGACGCTGCCATCACCTCGCCCCTGCATCAAGATATTCGTGTCACGCCGCGAGAAGCGATGCCTGCCATCTTACAGGCGGTCGGTGCCATCCGTCTACAGATCGAAGCGCAGCTATCGATGGGCTTGGCCAACTCGCCCATGTACGGCTCTCGTATCGATGCGGTCTCTGGCAACTTCGTCACAGCGCGACCTTATGGCGTCCGTGATGGCGTCGACTACCAAATGACAGGCGAAGTACGCTCGATCGACGTCGAAGCCATCAAAAACAATCTGCTCCACGACCATATCGTGATATTGGGCTCGATGGGCTACTCAGCGACAGGCGAAGTGTTTAATTTGCTCGCTGAAGATGTGGCGCTTAGCACCGCAGTGAGCTTGGGTGCCGATAAGCTTATTTTCTTAGGAGAAGAAGCCGGCATCAATGACAATGATCGCTTGCTACGAGAGATGATTCCAAACGAAGTCGATCGCTTCTTACGCGACCGTGACCTAAACTGTGAGATCAATTATTTCTTACACTGCGCCAGTGTGGCTTGCCGTCAAGGTGTCCATCGCACGCACATCATCTCATACGCCAAAAACGGCGCACTCCTCGAAGAGCTGTTCACCCGTGATGGCTCTGGCACCCTAATCAGCCACGACCCTTATGAAGAAATCCGCCACGCCAACATCGATGACGTGGTCGGCCTGCTCGAGCTTTTGACGCCACTTGAAGAGCAAGGCATCTTGGTGGCTCGCTCGCGCGAGCGCCTCGAGCAAGAAATCGACAACTACAGCGTCATCGAGCGTGATGGCATGATTTTAGGCTGCGCCGCTTTATACCCACTCGATGACGACTCAGCAGAGGTCGCTTGCGTCGCCGTCCATGCCGAATACCGTAACGGTAGCCGCGGCAATGATTTGCTGGCGTTTATCGAGCAGCAAGCACGTAGCCATGGCCTACACAAGCTCTTTGTCTTGACGACTCGCACCGCCCATTGGTTTGTCGAGCACGGTTTTACCGAAGTCGATGCCAGCGCTCTGCCCGCTGCGCGCCGCGAAAAGTACAACAACGGTCGTAACTCTAAGGTCTTTCAAAAAACCTTATAATTAATCTAGGCAGGCTTTAGTTAACTGCCGCGCCAAACCAAAAAAGCCCTCATTTATAAACGAGGGCTTTTTTATCAATACTAAAAAGCGATAGGACAATTTTTTATAGCGAGCTGACTATACTTTATCAATGTCGCTTTACAAATGGCACTTTATAAGTAATGCCTTATAAATGACACCTGCTAGAGACAATCTCGCACAGGTATCAGCCTATCGATGTCAAACATAACACTAAAAGCAATGAATGCCCCTAATGCGTTATTTTACGTTTAATAGCTCAACCGTAAAGATAAGCGTGCTGTTTGGCTCGATACCCGCGTTACCCGCTTCACCATACGCGATGTCTGATGGGATATAAAACTCGTATTTGCCGCCCTCTTTCATCAGCTGCAGACCTTCTGTCCAGCCCGCGATGACTTGATTGAGCGGGAACTCAATTGGCTCGCCGCGCTCGTATGAGCTATCAAATACTGTACCGTCGATCAGCTTACCTTCGTAATTGACTTCGACCACATCGGTGGCTTTTGGTGATTTGCCTGTACCTGCTTTGATGACCTTGTACTGCAGACCAGAAGAGGTTTCTTTTACACCTTCTTTCTTAGCGTTTTCTGCTAAAAAGGCTTCGCCTGCCGCTTTGTTTTCTGTAGCTTTGGCTTCCATGTCTTTAACAAACTTTTCTTCTTGCTCCTTTTGATAATCCATCAAGACTTGTTGCATCTGCTCTTGGGTCAGTGCTGAGTCGTTGCCTTCATAGCCATCGCGAAAGCCTTGCTCAAAAGTATCAAGATTTAGATCACCGACCGCTTCTTTATTACCTTCGGCCATCATATAACCCAAGCTATAGCCTACTTTTTCGTTCGCCGAGCTTTGCTCAGTGATCGAAATGCTTTGCGCTGCGGTTTCTTGATTGCCGTTATTGGTGCTACAGCCTGTAACTAACAACATAGCGCTAGCAAGTGCACCAACGCTTAAGGTAGTGATTTTTTTCATAAAGTACTCTCAAATTGTAAGAATAGTGGCAAGATGTCACATGTTCCTATGATAGCAAATCTTGGTTTTAGGAGCCATGTTTGGCAAAAAATTATCGGGCGAATGTACAGTCTGTGTTAATATTTCCCTGTCACGATAACAAGTTATCACACAAATACAGTAACACGTTAAGCTTTCTATCTTTAAATCCCCTAATACATCAGCTAAGCTGAATGAGTTGAGGTGATAAGTAACCGAGTGTAACTCTTTATCATGGATGATACGACATTGGTAGTACATCAGTTGGTACAAGATAAGCCGATGTTTTTTCGATGAATTTTTACACTTAAAAATTATAATATCGCCGCATAACTGATTTAAAAAAACTATTTATCATAACCATCTATGTTGGTTTCGCTCGCTGATAGCAGTACCTAGCCTATCGTTTGGCGGCTTTTATATGATGATTAAAGGAGGATAAGATGAATCCAATGTATGCGTCTTTTAACGGTTATCTGGGTGGGCCTATTGGTTCCATCATTGGGGCTATTTTGATATTTATTATTGGTTGGCTTGTCGCACTGGGTATCGCGGCTTTGGTTCGCAATGTATTGTCTAAGGTGAATCTCAACCAACGCATGAATTCTTCAACCGGCAAAACCTACGATTTAGAAGGCATCATCTCTAAAATCGTATTTTGGTTTATCTTTATCATCGCCATTTCTGGAGCGTTGAACCAATTGAATCTGAACTCCATTTCGACGCCGTTTGCCAATATGGTCAATCAAGTGCTGGCCTTTATCCCTAATCTGATCGGCGCTATCGCTGTTGGGGTGATCGGTTGGGTCATCGCCACTGTGGCACGTACCGCTATCAATGCCGCCCTTGCTAAAACCTCGATGGATGAGCGCCTAAGCGCACAAGCAGGCGTAAAACCCATGAGCAGCACGATAGCCGATATGGTTTACTGGTTCATCTTATTGGTGGTATTGACCATGGTACTCGGTCAATTAGAGCTTGATGGTTTGTTTGCGCCATTGACCAACATGGTTGATAAAATCTTTAGCTTTATCCCTAACATTATCATTGCTGGCGTGGTGTTTGTCGTCGGCTACATCATTGCAAAAGTGGTGCGCGGTATCGTCACCAATCTTGTGTCTACCTTTAATATACAAGAGCTGGCCTCAAAAGCTGGCTTGAGCGAAAAAAACAGCCTGCCGAATATTGCAGGGTCTTTGGCGTTTTTAGTGGTGATTATCCCGACGATTATCGCGGCCTTAAACGCTTTAAAAATCGAAGTAATTGCGCGCCCAGCGACCAATATGCTAAACAAAATCATGGAAGCGTTGCCAAACATCTTTATGGCAGCAGCTATCTTAGTGGTGACGTTTTATGTGGTGCGTATGGTTGCCAATATCATCAAAGGTTTGATTGAAAACACAGAGATCAATCAGATACCTGCCAAGGTTGGCCTACAAGAAACCATGGGTGATAAGAAAGTCTCTGATCTTGTCGGCTATGCCATTGTCTTTTTTGCCATGTTATTTGCCGCTATCGCTGCTGCGGATTTATTAGGCTTTGAGCCAATCTCAGCCATCATCGCGATGTTTATCGCCTTTGGTGCCAATATTATCTTGGGCGCGATTATTCTGTTCATCGGCTTTTGGCTTGCCAACATCATCGCTGGTGTGGTGGAGCGCTCTGAGCAAGGCTCACAGTTCTTAGCAAACATCGTGCGCGTCTTAATCATGGGTCTCGTACTTGCTATGGGTCTAAAAGCGATGGGCATTGCTGACTCTATCGTCAACCTAGCCTTTGGTCTGACACTAGGCGCAGTTGCCGTGGCCTTTGCTCTCTCGTTCGGTCTTGGTGGTCAAGAAGCAGCTGCTCGCTTCTTACGTAAGATGCAGGACAAAATGGACAAGGAGCAAGAGGAAGCCAAAGCCAAGTCTACGCTACAGCCGAACGCATCAACTCGTGAAAAGTTTGCTGACTCTGTCCGCGAAAACACCCCATCAGCGGCAACAAAGAGCACTGATACTCACACTGATGTCGTCGATACCACTCGCGTCGATACCGATGCTATCGACACCGCTGATATCGATAACGATGTTACCGATGGTAGTATCACTGATGCAGATATCGACAATAACAACTTGCTACCAGGTAGCGGTCTAAACGACGATATCAATAATAAATAATTTGCTCTCGAAATATGTGTTCTTGAGATAAATTCATCAGTTTTATGCTCGCTCAAACCAAAAAAGACAGCTTAGGCTGTCTTTTTTTGTGGGCATAAATGTGTGTTTTATACCTATCAGTCGCTATCAATAGTGCTATTTATTACTTTTACAAGCAGGAATGGTGAGATTCAAGCGAACTTGCGGCAGGGCTTCTGCTGGACGGTCGTTATCCGCAGAAGTGCATGCCACTAGCATTTTTTGCTGTTGCAGCTGTTGTATCTGCTTGGTGAGTTGGCGCTCACGCTGGGTCATGGTCGCAACGGGTTGGATCCACAAATCGATATCGATAAAGGTTTCTTGGCCTTCATTGATAAATTCCACCCCCAAGATAATGACATGATGCAGCGCTGCTATCGGTAAGCGCGTGGCCACATCTTGAGCAATTTTTGCCAAGTTTGGCTGAATGGCTTGTTTGCTATGCTGCCCTTCCTGATTTTGGCCATAAAATATCAGCACATAATGCCGACCCAGACTCTCATACGAGTGCTGATGTACCACGTAACCGGCGCTTTTTAGGTTGTCTGGTTGTTTTGGATGTCGGTATAAAGTGCGTACCAGCTCATGACGAGAAAACAATGACTCGTCGAGTAGCTGCTGCTGCCAATATAAAAAATCAACCTCTGAGGACATTTGGGCACTATTTTTCAGTCGCTCATCACGGCACATCGCTATCATCTGGCCGCTTAGCTGTGACCATAGTGTGGCAGCTTGTGCCATGTGCTGCTGATACATCTGCGCTGTCGCACTTTGATTTTTGTGCGCCAGTGTCATGGCGATCAACGCCGCATTGGGCGCATCTTGCACGCCCGCTTTTATAAGGGCATTATCAATGGTGATGGCATGAGTAAATACAGACGGATTGTACAAAAACTGAGTGACCAAATCTGCCACCCTCTCAAAATGTGCGCGCTGATCGCTAAGTGACTGCTGGAGCTGCTGTAAATGATAGTGAAAAAACCGCCATAGCTCACAAGGCGTCTGTAGCGTTGACGACAGCTTCTGCCAGTCAGCGTAACTGAAGATTTGTAGCGGTCGCGGCTCACCACTCATATCGATGACCAAATCTTCCATAAAATAAGCAGTATCAAAATGATGCGTCAGGCGATTTGCTAAGCGCTGTTTCGGTGAGAGTGTCGGTATATCAGCGCTCATCTCTGTCTCATCAAAAAAGACGATATCAAAGATCAATACATCGCGGCGGCTTTTCTTGTCATGATTTTGAGTATCGCTTTGACCGTTATCGTTTCGATCATGCTTATATTGATTGTCATTGCTATCCGCGACGCAAGAAGTCTTATACCATGCCAGCACCGCCTTTAGCGTCGCCGTTCGCGCCGACTTAATAGTCTTCGCGCTACTATGCCTTGGTAGATACAGTGTCAGATCCAGCCGTTGCAACCGCCCAAGCGGCAGCTGATAGCAGGATTGCCGCGCGTCATAGTAGGCGTTATATTGACACGTCACTGCTTGCATATCGCCAACGCTTACGCCTGCCGCTGCGCCCTGCAGGTAGCAAGCCAAATCCTCAGTTAGGTCAGTCAAATCAGCCACCGTTTCAACCTTTTATGATTATGGCGTGCTCAACACGCCCTAAATATTATGAAAAATTAAACGACATAAACGTCATGAGACACAGTCGCTTTCACCGCAATGAGTTGTTATGATGATATCAGCACAGCAGCGCTTATGCGCATCTTTCTATAGTTTAGGGATTTGACGAGATGAGCCAGACGCGACTCGATACAGCTGATGGTCTTTTACTTACCCTCTCAGCATCTGTCACATCTGACACCTCAAGGATACTCGGCTCACATCGCCCACGATTGTCATATAATAACAAGGATTGAATACCATGAAACGCTTTAAAGAAAAAACCGTCATCGTCACAGGCGCAGGCTCAGGTATTGGCCGGGCGACTGCTATTCGTTTTGCCCAAGAAGGTGCCAATGTCGTCTTGGTCGGTCGTACCGCTGAAACCTTAGAAGAGACTGCAAAAGAATTTCCACAAGACCGTACGTGGATTCATACCGATAACTATCTGACCATCACTTGTGATATCAGCATACAAAGCCAAGTACAAGAGATGATCAAACGCGCCGTCGATAAGTTTGAACAGATTGATATCTTGGTCAATAACGCTGGCAAAGCCATGCAAGGGAAAATCACTGACTTGTCAGCCGAAGACTGGCGAGCTGCCATCGATGTCAATCTAAATGGTACGTTTTATGTCTCGCAAGCCGCCATGCCGCATCTGATTGCGACCAAGGGCAACATCGTCAATGTCTCCTCGCTCTCAGGGGTCGGCGGCGACTGGAACATGGCCGCTTATAACGCTGCCAAAGCCGGAGTGACCAACCTCACCCGCACGCTAGCCTTAGACCATGGGCCAGATGGCGTGCGGGTCAATGCGGTCAATCCCAGCGTTACCAAAACTGACATGAGCAGCGCCATTCAAAACAACGACAATAAAACCGATAAATTTTTGGCACGCTGTCCACTCGGCCGCTTAGCGACACCAAACGATATTGCCGCCGCCATTACTTTTTTGGCCAGTCACGACGCGGCGATGATCACGGGGGTCAACTTACCCGTCGATGGCGGCGTCAGTGCCTCAAACGGCCAGCCACAGTTTTGATCCAGCCATCAATCAAACACCATCAAACCTCATAATTACCGATACCTCGCTCGCTACTAGCCAGCGCTTCTTGTCTTTCTCATAAAAAACAGCCCTTGATATCATCAGATATCAGGGGCTGGTTATATATAAAACCTCAAAGCCTGTGCGGCGTATCAGAACCCATAGCGCTTAATCTGTCGCGCGATTGATGTCTTGCAGAGGCTGCGACAAGCGCTCAGGATGTCTGGGCACCACCCCTTTATACTGCGCATAAATTTTTGGCAAATCAGCGTCGATATCGCCACTCGGATAAATGGGCGACATAAAACGTATCTCTTTGGTTTTATAATCCATCGCCACTGGCAATATAGGCACGCCCGCACCCATTGCCAAGTAATAAAATCCCGACTTCCAGCCTTTGGTGTACTGGCGCGTGCCCTCTGGTGCCAAACCCAAAAACAGCGGCTGACCGGTTTTAAACTTATCGATACTCGCTTGTAGTACCGAGCCTTTGTTGCCCCGATCAATCGGAATCACGCCTATCCAATTTAACAACCGGGCAAAGACAGGTGCTTTAAACAAAGTATGTTTGCCCAAAATACTGATCTTAAGATCCAGCGCAAATAGGCTTGGAATGGCATAAATACCATCGACATTTGAAGTATGAGGCAGTGCCAATACCACCGCTTGTGGGATATTGGGCACCTCGCCGACTGTACGCCAGCCAGCTGCTTTGAGTAAGGCAGAAGCAAGGACAGGCGCAAACTTATTGCCCCGTCTTGGTACCAAATCACCCAGATGTTTTTTGCTAAGTTTTGGTAATGCTTTGACTCGTGCAGACTCAGAGCGGCCCGATTTAGCACGATTAAATAACGTTGATGTCATGACGGCACCATATAATTAAAGATAGCCATATCATAACATTAAGCTTATCGGGCGAGATTATCTTTTATACTTTTATTGCATAGGCGCTCGGCAGACACTGGCGCATGGGCGAGCGAGCGATGACATACATTACGGTATGTCTGCTAAATTACCTTTATTCTCTAACCACGACTTGCGATCGGCGGCGCGTTTTTTGGCCAGTAGCATATCCATCACGCCATTGGTCAGTATCATGTCATCCATATCCAGCTGCACCAGACGCCGCGTATCGCGGTTCATGGTGGTCTCACGTAACTGCTCAGCGCTCATCTCACCGAGTCCCTTAAAGCGAGTAATTTGCGCTTTTTTATTCCCCGGTACGCCCGCTAAAATATGCTCAAGCTCGCCTTCATCTAGCGCATAATGTACCTCTTTACCAATGTCAACTCGATACAGCGGCGGCATCGCGACAAATAAATGCCCGGCATCCACCAGTGCTGGGAAGTGTTTGACAAACAGCGCACAGATAAGCGTGGCAATATGTAGGCCATCAGAGTCGGCATCGGCGAGGATACATATCTTGTCATAACGCAGCTCAGAGAGATCATCTGAGGCAGGGTCAACACCGATAGCGATGGCGATATCATGAATCTCTTGACTGGATAACACGGTATCGGATGACACCTCCCACGTGTTCAAAATCTTACCACGCAGCGGCAATATCGCTTGATAATGTCGATCGCGTGCTTGCTTGGCACTGCCGCCCGCAGAGTCGCCTTCAACCAAAAACAGCTCTGCCCCATCACGCAGATCGCCGCGACAATCGGCAAGCTTACCTGGTAGCGCAGGCCCTTGGGAGATTTTTTTACGGGCGACCTTTTTGGCAGACTTGAGCCGTCGACCAGCTTTATTAATAGCCAGCTCGGCGATTTGAGTGCCTATATCGGCATGCTGATTGAGCCATAGGCTAAAGGCATCTTTTGCGAGGGTCTGCACCGCACCGGCAGCTTCACGGCTTGAGAGACGCTCTTTGGTTTGACCAGAAAACTGCGGCTCAGAAAACTTGAGCGATAGGATATAGTTGACCCCATCCCACACATCTTCTGCCGTCAGCTTCACATTGCGAGGCAATAGATTGTGGATATCGCAAAACTCGCGCAGCGCCTCTAAGATACCAGTACGTAGGCCATTGACATGCGTGCCGCCTTGCGCGGTTGGAATCAAATTGACATAGCTTTCTTGAATCGGCGTACCACCCTCAGGCAGCCACGATAAAGCAAAGGTAATACCCGCGCGCTCGCCGTCTTTTGCCTCATGATTATAATAAAATGGCTCAGGTGGCAGGGTCTCAAGTCCATCTAGCTGCTCACCGAGGTACTCAACCACCCCGTCAGTAAACTGCCAAACGACTTTTTCGTCATTGATATCATCGACAAATTCAATGGTCAGACCAGCGGCCAATACCGCCTTGGCTTTTAGGTTATGTTTGAGCTGTTTGACATTGAATTTCGGCGTATCAAAAAAACTGCCATCGGCCCAAAACTGCACCCGAGTACCGCGTTTGCGTTTATTGGAGCTGACAGACTTAGTCAACGGCGTCACCGCTGCGCCATTTTCAAACGCCATCGCAAACTGCGTACTATCGCGCCATACCGTCACCTCAACGCGTGTTGATAGTGCATTGACCACAGAGATACCGACACCGTGCAACCCGCCCGACACCTCATAATTGGAGGTCGAAAATTTACCGCCTGCATGTAGACGCGTCAAAATCAGCTCAATACCTGACTGACCAAACTCAGGATGGATATCGGTTGGCATACCGCGGCCATCATCTTCGACCGATAGCGAGCCGTCGCTATGCAGCTGTACCTTGATGGTCTTGGCATACCCTGCCAGCGCTTCATCGACGGAGTTATCGATGACTTCTTGGGCCAAATGGTTGGGACGGGTGGTATCGGTGTACATCCCGGGACGACGGCGTACCGGCTCCAGCCCTTCTAAAACTTCTAACGATTGCGCATTATATTGACTCACAAATGCATCCTTAACTGTTTATATACGATGAATTCTATACAGCCATTATAACGAAAAATAACGGCATTAAGGTCAATACTCAGTCGCTCACGTCAGATAATGTCGTCTCTTTAAACCAAGCGACCTTTGACCAGTTGCTGTATGACCTCGATTACTGTGGGCAATTGTGTTTTAAAATCACTAAAGCGATGATCGCCGCCTTTTTGCATATTGACCGTCGCTCCTTGCTTCCTATAGAAGTTGGCAGAAAGACTGCTATTAAGTAATTCATCACCCTCTTTGATTAGCGCGACTACTTTTTTAGGATAGTTAAGGCTCGATAGCTGATGGCACGCAAACCACCTTAAATCAGCATTTGTGATGCGCCAACCACCCAAAGTGCTGTATAGCACCTCAGACGCCTCGTCGTTCGCACTCTCGTCCTTCGCACCGTCATCCTCAGTCTCAGTGCTATGCTTAAATCGCTGCAGTGTCTGATGCGGCTGTATACTAGGGTTTAATAAAAGCGCCGGACAGCCGGTATGATTACTGAGCAACGTAGCAAAATACCCGCCTAATGAGCTACCGACCAAGACCGTATTTTGATCATGAGAGTTTTTGCTCGCCACACTATCGATTAACGACAGCATCTGGTCAAACGCTTGATCTGGCGTCTTATTTAGATCGGGGCGTAACACCTTGATATCGGGATCATACTGGCGGCAATACTCCTCTAATAGCGAGCCTTTTATAGAATTGGCATCACTGTCTAAGCCATGGATATAAATAATATTCACGTATCATCTCACTTATTGGTTTTGTTAAGATGGTTTTATCTCGATAATAAAAATCCAGCATAGCACTGCCGCAAGCAAAACAATAACACTAAAACGGCACACTATTATTCAGTATTTGCGCCATAATAACAGTATCTGACTATACGACGATATAAGTAAAAGGACTAACGACAATAGCAATGGAGCTGCCATGAGTCAGCAGTTTGAACTGTTCGAGATTGCCAATCCCTGTATTGGTGTCTGTCAAAGCAATAAAAAAGGCTATTGCTTTGGCTGTCTGCGTAGTCGTACAGAGCGTCAGCTATGGCATGATATGACGACAGAACAGCGCCGTGAAGTACTACGACTGGTCAATGGGCGCAGACAGCGTATCGAGCAGATGCGCCAGCGCAAGAACGAGCAGCTAGGCTTTGATTTTAATGAAGCGGCTGAGACAGGAGAATTGTTTTAATTAGCTCAAAACAATTAAGTAATATTTTACAATGGTTTTGATAATTATAGAAAAACTACATAGTAGCTATTGAAATATATATCTATATCCTCAAATATATACGAGTAGCCGTTAAAAATGTAGGAGAGCACAATGGATAACAGCCCAACAAATAGCGTAAAAGACACCGTTACCCAATCACGTCAAATCGAGCAGCTTTTTGCTGGGGTCGATACCCAAGACGGTGCTGGCGTTAAATTAACTCGCGTACTGACGCAGCAGCTGCAACAGCGCCTCGATCCGTACTTGATGCTAGATAACTTTAAAAGTGACAATCCAGATGATTATGTCGCTGGGTTCCCCAATCACCCGCATCGCGGCTTTGAAACCATTACTTATATGATCACCGGCCGTATGCGCCATCGTGATAGCGCGGGTAACGAAGGGCTATTACAGAACGGCGGCGTGCAATGGATGACAGCGGCGAGCGGCGTAATCCACTCAGAGCTACCGGAACAAGAAGACGGCGCGATGGAAGGCTTTCAGCTGTGGCTTAATTTACCTGCCAAAGATAAAATGAATGACCCTTGGTATAAAGATTTCCAAAGTGAGGACTTGCCTAAATACACAACTGAAGATGGCGTAGACGTTACGGTAATCGCAGGTAGATCGCATGGCGTAGAAGGTGCAGTCACCCGCGACATTACTGAGCCGACGTATTTGGATATTCATCTACCAGCAGGAACGAGCTTTAGCCAAGCCATTCCAGCCGATCACAATGCCTTTGCCTTTGTATATCGCGGTACGGTAGACATTGAAGGTAGAGAAGTACCAACTAAGACCATGGCTATCTTGAAAAATGATGACAATACGGATGGCGTTACCATTACTGCTGATAGTAGTGAGGATACTAAAGTGATCTTAATCACTGGTCGCCCACTCCATGAGCCCATTGTTCAATACGGTCCTTTTGTCATGAACAGTCAGCAAGAAATCATGCAAGCCGTCACTGATTTCCAAAGTGGTAAGTTTGGTGAAGGGGCTTAGTGATTAGCCTAGTTTGTTAACTACTCTATTAGATGTGAAAGCCCGTATTATTTGTTAATATGGGCTTTTTTATTAAGACAGATGTGTAATTAGAAACTGCTCAATATCTCTAATCATCATAGTTACATCATTATCAGAAAACTCTTCAGGCTTTCCGTGTGCAGCACTGTTTCTTATATCTGCTAAAGCAGTAATTCTTTTCTGTTGAAGCTTATTGTAAATACCTGCTTTAGCAAGATCTGAATTCATTTTGTCTAGTTTACCTATAGGTAGGCTATTTTGATTACACAGATCACGAAGTGTTGTTTCTAAAACTACTCCAGCAATAACCGCCGCTGCTAGTTTATATCCACTAGATAATAACTCTTGAGCCTGTTCAAGCTCGCTATCAAAAACATCGGCTTGTATCAAGTTTTTTATCGATGTCAAATAACCATTTTTATAATCATCCATTGCGGCTATAAATACAGACTTCATTCTTTTGAATGCATCCCATTGCGTTTGATAACCGTTAATTTTCTCTGCCTTTATAAACTCTTGATAGTGCTGTGACTCTAGGCCACACGTAGCTACTAGCAAGTTTTTAGATTTTACTTTCCAAGTTAAAGCTTTATCGTTATCTAGAACATCAATAGTTCCAAAAAGCTGACTATTCTGTTTTCCATGTGTTGCTTCAATCTCTTTAATTTCTTCAAATAATTGTTTATATCTATCAGATAATTTTTTAATCATTTGCATAATCCTATTTTAGTTTAAACTCAATCTACGCAGAAGTTATAAGTTATAGCTACGAAAAAGAGGCGACTAACTAAAAATCTAGACCTATCTACTCTATTATTATTTACTCAACGATACTTTCCTTTTGGTCAGTTAATTCTCGCTTCAAATTAGGTGAAAAGCCGACAACAATATTTAAGATATTTGAACCATGCTCTGATATTTTCTTTACAGAAGATGCTTTCTTAAACTCAATTAACTCCAAATATATCTCATTGTAAGTCTCATCTGCGACATTAGTTGAATCATCTGAAAAATAATCTCTAAATGATTTTAGTTTATTTATAAAATCTAATACTACCTCTGCGTCTAAATTATGAGATATACCAGCTAGTCCTTTAGGATTAGATGAACCATACTTGTTGAATGCTTTTTGCGCTGCGTTTAGTAACGCTTGAAGCTCTGATAGCTCTGAAGTTTTACGATGACTAATAAGCTGATGCTTTATTGATTGCGCCAAATTTGCAGCTTTCTTAGCGACATTTGCCTGTCTTAATGCATAGATTGCACCTAAAATAGAGCAAATCGAACCAATCCAATTGACTATTTCGCTCATCTCAAGCTTCCAATATCAAGGCTATCTGTTCTGTTGTAAGATCAAAATCAAAATTCCGCCATACTTTTAACTGTCTACGATACTGTTCAAGCATTCTAGTATGACTATTAAATTGTGGGAATGACTGACCATACTTTAGTTCTTCAAACCTTTCTAAGTCTAAAACAAAATACTGAACATAGTTTCTTAATGCTGATTCGTTATTGCCATCAAATCCTTTAAACTTAATACTATTAGGAATCTCCGCTCCTGAGTTATTATTGAGCCATGAGAAAGTAATAGATCGATACATATCTAAAATATCTAAAACTTCCTTGCACTCTTCAGTAGTTAAACCTTCGCTTAAATTCTCAGTCAACCAAGAGTACTGTAGTTCAAATCCATACTCTAATGCTTTTCTATTTTTAGCATGATAGTCAGCTTCATCTGGATATAATTTCTCTAGAATCAACAGTTGATTAATTAGTTCATACCTTTTTAATTTGTCCATTTGTTATCCCCTAAAGAGTAGCTATTATTTAATTTAAAACTAATACATTTTAGAAACTCTACCAATATATCATTAATGAACTAAAAATATAAATCTTAAGGATAGATAGTAAATCTAACAAAAAAAAGCCCCCTTAACAATTAAGTTAAGGGGGCTTTTGGAATAGAGAGCTGACGATGACCTACTCTCACATGGCCGGAGCCACACTACCATTGGCGCAACGATGTTTCACTTCTGAGTTCGGGAAGGGATCAGGTGGTGCCATCGTGCTATTGTCGTCAGCAAAGAGGGTTAGATATGAGTCTATGTTTGTTTTACTTAATGACTTAAGTATCACTTATCCTAACTGAATCAAGGATAACGGTGATATCGAATAATTGCTTGATACAAACCACTTGGGTGTTGTATGGTCAAGCCAAACGAGCAATTAGTACAGGTTAGCTACACGCATCACTGCGCTTCCACACCCTGCCTATCAACGTCCTAGTCTTGAACGGCTCTTTAGGGAAATCTAATCTTGAGGTGGGCTTCCCGCTTAGATGCTTTCAGCGGTTATCCCATCCGAACGTAGCTACCGGGCAATGCCATTGGCATGACAACCCGAACACCAGCGGTTCGTCCACTCTGGTCCTCTCGTACTAGGAGCAGATCCTCTCAAATTTCCAACGCCCACGGTAGATAGGGACCGAACTGTCTCACGACGTTCTAAACCCAGCTCGCGTACCTCTTTAAATGGCGAACAGCCATACCCTTAGGACCTGCTTCAGCCCTAGGATGAGATGAGCCGACATCGAGGTGCCAAACACCGCCGTCGATATGAACTCTTGGGCGGTATCAGCCTGTTATCCCCAGAGTACCTTTTATCCGTTGAGCGATGGCCCTTCCATACAGAACCACCGGATCACTAAGACCTACTTTCGTACCTGCTCGACTTGTGGGTCTCGCAGTTAAGCGCGCTTTTGCCTTTATACTCTATGAACGATTTCCGACCGTTCTGAGCGCACCTTCGTACTCCTCCGTTACTCTTTAGGAGGAGACCGCCCCAGTCAAACTACCCACCATACATTGTCCTCGGTATTGTGATACCTGAGTTAGAACCCCAACATGACCAGGGTGGTATTTCAAGGATGGCTCCACCAAGACTGGCGTCTCGGTTTCAAAGCCTCCCACCTATCCTGCACAAGTCAGGTCAAAGTTCAATGTAAAGCTGTAGTAAAGGTTCACGGGGTCTTTCCGTCTAGCCGCGGGTACACAGCATCTTCACTGCGATTTCGATTTCACTGAGTCTCTGCTGGAGACAGCGCTGCCATCATTATGTCATTCGTGCAGGTCGGAACTTACCCGACAAGGAATTTCGCTACCTTAGGACCGTTATAGTTACGGCCGCCGTTTACTGGGGCTTCGATCAAGACCTTCGCATACGCTAAGCCCATCAATTAACCTTCCAGCACCGGGCAGACATCACACCCTATACGTCCACTTTCGTGTTTGCAGAGTGCTGTGTTTTTAATAAACAGTTGCAGCAGCCTGGTATCTGCGACTGCCAATAGCTTACGGAGCAAGTCCTTCACCATCAGCAGCGTACCTTCTCCCGAAGTTACGGTACCATTTTGCCTAGTTCCTTCAGCAGAGTTCTCTCAAGCGCCTTGGTATTCTCTACCTGACCACCTGTGTCGGTTTAGGGTACGATTCGTTTATGACTATCGCTTAGAAGCTTTTCCTGGAAGCATGGTATTTGCCACTTCGTCCTACAAGTAGGACTTGCTATCAGATCTCGGTATGAAATAGCCCGGATTTACCTAAGCTATAAACCTACATCCTTCCACTCAGACAACCATCGCTGAGCTGGCATAACCTTCTCCGTCCCTCCATCGCATCATAAACAAGTATCGGAATATTAACCGATTTCCCATCGACTACGCCTTTCGGCCTCGCCTTAGGGTCGACTCACCCAGCCCCGATTAACGTTGGACTGGAACCCTTGGTCTTCCGGCGTGCGAGCTTTTCACTCGCATTATCGTTACTCACGTCAGCATTCGCTCTTGTGATACCTCCAGCATGCTTTACAACACACCTTCACAGGCTTACACAACGCTCCCCTACCACTTGAAACAAATTCAAATCCGCAGCTTCGGCTCCTAGTTTGAGCCCCGTTACATCTTCCGCGCGGGCCGACTCGACTAGTGAGCTATTACGCTTTCTTTAAAGGATGGCTGCTTCTAAGCCAACCTCCTAGCTGTCTATGCCTTCCCACCTCGTTTCCCACTTAACTAGGAATTTGGGGCCTTAGCTGGCGGTCTGGGTTGTTTCCCTCTCCACGATGGACGTTAGCACCCACCGTGTGTCTCCCGGATATCACTCATCGGTATTCGGAGTTTGCATCGGTTTGGTAAGTCGGTATGACCCCTAGCCGAAACAGTGCTCTACCCCCAATGGTGTTCGTCCGAGGCGCTACCTAAATAGCTTTCGGGGAGAACCAGCTATCACCGAGTTTGATTAGCCTTTCACCCCTATCCACAAGTCATCCCCTGGCTTTTCAACGACAGTGGGTTCTGGTCCTCCGGTGCCTGTTACGGCACTTTCAACCTGCTCATGGATAGATCACTCGGTTTCGGGTCTATACCCTGCAACTAGACGCCCTATTAAGACTCGGTTTCCCTACGGCTCCCCTAAACGGTTAACCTTGCTACAGAATATAAGTCGCTGACCCATTATACAAAAGGTACGCGGTCACCCAACAAGTGGGCTCCCACTGCTTGTACGCACACGGTTTCAGGTTCTATTTCACTCCCCTCACAGGGGTTCTTTTCGCCTTTCCCTCACGGTACTGGTTCACTATCGGTCAGTCAGGAGTATTTAGCCTTGGAGGATGGTCCCCCCATCTTCAAACAGGATTTCTCGTGCCCCGCTCTACTTAATATGTTAACGCTAATGTTTCGAATACAGGACTATCACCTACTATGGTCAGCTTTCCCACGCTGTTCTTCTACATTAGCATTAATCGGCTTCTCCCCGTTCGCTCGCCGCTACTAGGGGAATCTCAATTGATGTCTATTCCTAAGGGTACTGAGATGTTTCACTTCCCCTCGTTCGCTTCTTGTACAAGTACAAGATACTTACCTTATGGTAAGTGGGTTTCCCCATTCAGAAATCTCCGGATCACAGGATATTGCCGCCTCCCCGAAGCTTATCGCAGGCTGTCACGTCTTTCATCGCCTCTGACTGCCAAGGCATCCACCATGTGCGCTTAATTACTTGACCATACAACCCCAAGGGGTCTTTGTCAGCAATTATAACGATATCACCTATGTTTACGCTTGATTCAGTTCTCTTTACTTTGAAGACTAGCCCTTGGGATAACAAACAATGTCGTTAAAAGGCTAGTCTTCAGGTTAACAATAACACGTGAAATGTTATTGCTAACCCAGACTCATATCTATGTTTTTAAATAGTCTCTATGCTTTCGTCAAGTCATAGATTTCCGTATAAAACAGAAAGAAGTAATCGTGTCTTTATTCAAAGATAAATCACTTGTTTCTATTTAATACCTATTGTATTTATTTGCACGCTAAGCTTCCGAGGTTTGTAGTGGTGGAGCCAAACGGAGTCGAACCGTTGACCTCCTGCGTGCAAGGCAGGCGCTCTACCAACTGAGCTATGGCCCCATGTATAATGGTGGGTCTAGGTGGACTTGAACCACCGACCCCCGCGTTATCAACACGGTGCTCTAACCAGCTGAGCTACAGACCCTAGTACGTCCTAAAACGTAAGCTTAAACTAAAGAACAACTTGTTGTGAATTCTTGCTGACCGAATGCTGTCTATAAGGAGGTGATCCAGCCGCAGGTTCCCCTACGGCTACCTTGTTACGACTTCACCCCAGTCATCAACCACACCGTGGTGATCGCCCTCACTAAGTTAGGCTAACCACTTCTGGTGCAATCAACTCCCATGGTGTGACGGGCGGTGTGTACAAGGCCCGGGAACGTATTCACCGCGGCATTCTGATCCGCGATTACTAGCGATTCCTACTTCATGGAGTCGAGTTGCAGACTCCAATCTGGACTACGATAGGCTTTTTGAGATTCGCATCACATCGCTGTGTAGCTGCCCTCTGTACCTACCATTGTAGCACGTGTGTAGCCCTGGTCGTAAGGGCCATGATGACTTGACGTCGTCCCCGCCTTCCTCCAGTTTGTCACTGGCAGTATCCTTAGAGTTCCCGGCTTAACCCGCTGGTAACTAAGGACAAGGGTTGCGCTCGTTGCGGGACTTAACCCAACATCTCACGACACGAGCTGACGACAGCCATGCAGCACCTGTATCACAATTCCCGAAGGCACTCTCGTATCTCTACAAGATTCTGTGTATGTCAAGACCAGGTAAGGTTCTTCGCGTTGCATCGAATTAAACCACATGCTCCACCGCTTGTGCGGGCCCCCGTCAATTCATTTGAGTTTTAACCTTGCGGCCGTACTCCCAGGCGGTCTACTTATTGCGTTAGCTGCGTCACTAAGTCCTCAAGGGACCCAACGACTAGTAGACATCGTTTACGGCGTGGACTACCAGGGTATCTAATCCTGTTTGCTACCCACGCTTTCGAACCTCAGTGTCAGTATGATGCCAGGAAGCTGCCTTCGCCATCGGTATTCCTCCAGATCTCTACGCATTTCACCGCTACACCTGGAATTCTACTTCCCTCTCACCTACTCTAGCTTAACAGTATCAGATGCAGTTCCCAGGTTAAGCCCGGGGATTTCACATCTGACTTATCAAGCCACCTACGCTCGCTTTACGCCCAGTAATTCCGATTAACGCTTGCACCCTCTGTATTACCGCGGCTGCTGGCACAGAGTTAGCCGGTGCTTATTCTGCAGCTAATGTCATCGCTAACGGGTATTAACCGTTAGGTCTTCTTCACTGCTTAAAGTGCTTTACAACCAAAAGGCCTTCTTCACACACGCGGCATGGCTGGATCAGGGTTTCCCCATTGTCCAATATTCCCCACTGCTGCCTCCCGTAGGAGTCCGGGCCGTGTCTCAGTCCCGGTGTGGCTGATCATCCTCTCAGACCAGCTACAGATCGTCGCCTTGGTAGGCCTTTACCCCACCAACTAGCTAATCCGACTTAGGCTCATCTAATAGCGAGAGCAGTAAACTGCCCCCTTTCTCCCGTAGGACGTATGCGGTATTAATTCGAGTTTCCCCGAGCTATCCCCCACTACTAGGTAGATTCCTAAGTGTTACTCACCCGTCCGCCGCTCGACGCCTGGGAGCAAGCTCCCATCGTTTCCGCTCGACTTGCATGTGTTAAGCCTGCCGCCAGCGTTCAATCTGAGCCATGATCAAACTCTTCAGTTTAATCTTTCTGAAGCCTTTACCTATAAATAGGAAGATGACTTCTAATCTTGGCTCATTTATCTAGCAAATCGCTTAAAATTATGTTCGTAATGAATTAACTTTGAGTTTTTCTGCTGAGTAAATGATAATTTTTATAGTTAGATTTAACTCCCGAAAAGAAGTCAAAACCAACTTTATTTTTTAGCATTCTATATCAGCAAAAATCCACACAAGTTGTTCTTTAGTTGTGCTTTTAAATAGTGTCTCTTCACTGTCGTCCAGTTAAAGAGTTATATAACTAATAACTAAGCAATGTGCTTATCGTTATTAGCGAGCCGACTATCATATCATAAAGATTTGGTTTGTCAAGCTTTTTATCTAATTTGTTTCTCAAGGTTCGCTGTGTTGTTACTATGTAATCTACCCTAGTAATGCTTAGCTTGTCCTGATGAGGTGCGTATTATAGACGCTTTATTTGGTAAGTCAAGAACTAATTTGGTTTATTTTAAATTAGTTGGTCAGGCTTGGAGTTTAAGAGTTTAAAATAATAAATCATTCTTTGAATGAGCCACTCTTTAATCCGCCTTCCCTTTCGACTGGGTGGCATTATACGCGTATTTGGATGGGGGTCAAGGGGTGTTTGATCTTTTATTTAAAATAAATAATAACTCATTGAAATATATACATTAAAAACTCAAAATATACCAAGTCTTTAAAACCACAACTGCAACCGTAATCTATATACTCGGTAAACGAAGCTTGCAAACATTGATATTCCCACCGTCTAGCCATAGGGCTCTCTCAATAATAAAAGCTTGTCTATAAGGTAATAGTTTAGAAGGCGATTGTCTGCAAAACAATTGGGATCTAATCTAAAGATTATTTACGATCGCTAAGAGATATGAGAGATAAAAATAAGCTTTAACCCATCATCGTGCACTATTTAAACCTGTTTTTAGATTTTAGATAAAAAAAGCCCCCACTCGGATATGAGTGGGGGCTTTTAGGGAATAGAGAGCTGACGATGACCTACTCTCACATGGCCGGAGCCACACTACCATTGGCGCAACGATGTTTCACTTCTGAGTTCGGGAAGGGATCAGGTGGTGCCATCGTGCTATTGTCGTCAGCAAAGAGGGTTAGATATGAGTCTATGTTTGTTTTACTTAATGACTTAAGTATCACTTATCCTAACTGAATCAAGGATAACGGTGATATCGAATAATTGCTTGATACAAACCACTTGGGTGTTGTATGGTCAAGCCAAACGAGCAATTAGTACAGGTTAGCTACACGCATCACTGCGCTTCCACACCCTGCCTATCAACGTCCTAGTCTTGAACGGCTCTTTAGGGAAATCTAATCTTGAGGTGGGCTTCCCGCTTAGATGCTTTCAGCGGTTATCCCATCCGAACGTAGCTACCGGGCAATGCCATTGGCATGACAACCCGAACACCAGCGGTTCGTCCACTCTGGTCCTCTCGTACTAGGAGCAGATCCTCTCAAATTTCCAACGCCCACGGTAGATAGGGACCGAACTGTCTCACGACGTTCTAAACCCAGCTCGCGTACCTCTTTAAATGGCGAACAGCCATACCCTTAGGACCTGCTTCAGCCCTAGGATGAGATGAGCCGACATCGAGGTGCCAAACACCGCCGTCGATATGAACTCTTGGGCGGTATCAGCCTGTTATCCCCAGAGTACCTTTTATCCGTTGAGCGATGGCCCTTCCATACAGAACCACCGGATCACTAAGACCTACTTTCGTACCTGCTCGACTTGTGGGTCTCGCAGTTAAGCGCGCTTTTGCCTTTATACTCTATGAACGATTTCCGACCGTTCTGAGCGCACCTTCGTACTCCTCCGTTACTCTTTAGGAGGAGACCGCCCCAGTCAAACTACCCACCATACATTGTCCTCGGTATTGTGATACCTGAGTTAGAACCCCAACATGACCAGGGTGGTATTTCAAGGATGGCTCCACCAAGACTGGCGTCTCGGTTTCAAAGCCTCCCACCTATCCTGCACAAGTCAGGTCAAAGTTCAATGTAAAGCTGTAGTAAAGGTTCACGGGGTCTTTCCGTCTAGCCGCGGGTACACAGCATCTTCACTGCGATTTCGATTTCACTGAGTCTCTGCTGGAGACAGCGCTGCCATCATTATGTCATTCGTGCAGGTCGGAACTTACCCGACAAGGAATTTCGCTACCTTAGGACCGTTATAGTTACGGCCGCCGTTTACTGGGGCTTCGATCAAGACCTTCGCATACGCTAAGCCCATCAATTAACCTTCCAGCACCGGGCAGACATCACACCCTATACGTCCACTTTCGTGTTTGCAGAGTGCTGTGTTTTTAATAAACAGTTGCAGCAGCCTGGTATCTGCGACTGCCAATAGCTTACGGAGCAAGTCCTTCACCATCAGCAGCGTACCTTCTCCCGAAGTTACGGTACCATTTTGCCTAGTTCCTTCAGCAGAGTTCTCTCAAGCGCCTTGGTATTCTCTACCTGACCACCTGTGTCGGTTTAGGGTACGATTCGTTTATGACTATCGCTTAGAAGCTTTTCCTGGAAGCATGGTATTTGCCACTTCGTCCTACAAGTAGGACTTGCTATCAGATCTCGGTATGAAATAGCCCGGATTTACCTAAGCTATAAACCTACATCCTTCCACTCAGACAACCATCGCTGAGCTGGCATAACCTTCTCCGTCCCTCCATCGCATCATAAACAAGTATCGGAATATTAACCGATTTCCCATCGACTACGCCTTTCGGCCTCGCCTTAGGGGTCGACTCACCCAGCCCCGATTAACGTTGGACTGGAACCCTTGGTCTTCCGGCGTGCGAGCTTTTCACTCGCATTATCGTTACTCACGTCAGCATTCGCTCTTGTGATACCTCCAGCATGCTTTACAACACACCTTCACAGGCTTACACAACGCTCCCCTACCACTTGAAACAAATTCAAATCCGCAGCTTCGGCTCCTAGTTTGAGCCCCGTTACATCTTCCGCGCGGGCCGACTCGACTAGTGAGCTATTACGCTTTCTTTAAAGGATGGCTGCTTCTAAGCCAACCTCCTAGCTGTCTATGCCTTCCCACCTCGTTTCCCACTTAACTAGGAATTTGGGGCCTTAGCTGGCGGTCTGGGTTGTTTCCCTCTCCACGATGGACGTTAGCACCCACCGTGTGTCTCCCGGATATCACTCATCGGTATTCGGAGTTTGCATCGGTTTGGTAAGTCGGTATGACCCCCTAGCCGAAACAGTGCTCTACCCCCAATGGTGTTCGTCCGAGGCGCTACCTAAATAGCTTTCGGGGAGAACCAGCTATCACCGAGTTTGATTAGCCTTTCACCCCTATCCACAAGTCATCCCCTGGCTTTTCAACGACAGTGGGTTCGGTCCTCCGGTGCCTGTTACGGCACTTTCAACCTGCTCATGGATAGATCACTCGGTTTCGGGTCTATACCCTGCAACTAGACGCCCTATTAAGACTCGGTTTCCCTACGGCTCCCCTAAACGGTTAACCTTGCTACAGAATATAAGTCGCTGACCCATTATACAAAGGTACGCGGTCACCCAACAAGTGGGCTCCCACTGCTTGTACGCACACGGTTTCAGGTTCTATTTCACTCCCTCACAGGGGTTCTTTTCGCCTTTCCCTCACGGTACTGGTTCACTATCGGTCAGTCAGGAGTATTTAGCCTTGGAGGATGGTCCCCCCATCTTCAAACAGGATTTCTCGTGCCCCGCTCTACTTAATATGTTAACGCTAATGTTTCGAATACAGGACTATCACCTACTATGGTCAGCTTTCCCACGCTGTTCTTCTACATTAGCATTAATCGGCTTCTCCCCGTTCGCTCGCCGCTACTAGGGGAATCTCAATTGATGTCTATTCCTAAGGGTACTGAGATGTTTCACTTCCCTCGTTCGCTTCTTGTACAAGTACAAGATACTTACCTTATGGTAAGTGGGTTTCCCATTCAGAAATCTCCGGATCACAGGATATTGCCGCCTCCCCGAAGCTTATCGCAGGCTGTCACGTCTTTCATCGCCTCTGACTGCCAAGGCATCCACCATGTGCGCTTAATTACTTGACCATACAACCCCAAGGGGTCTTTGTCAGCAATTATAACGATATCACCTATGTTTACGCTTGATTCAGTTCTCTTTACTTTGAAGACTAGCCCTTGGGATAACAAACAATGTCGTTAAAAGGCTAGTCTTCAGGTTAACAATAACACGTGAAATGTTATTGCTAACCCAGACTCATATCTATGTTTTTAAATAGTCTCTATGCTTTCGTCAAGTCATAGATTTCCGTATAAAACAGAAAGAAGTAATCGTGTCTTTATTCAAAGATAAATCACTTGTTTCTATTTAATACCTATTGTATTTATTTGCACGCTAAGCTTCCGAGGTTTGTAGTGGTGGAGCCAAACGGAGTCGAACCGTTGACCTCCTGCGTGCAAGGCAGGCGCTCTACCAACTGAGCTATGGCCCCATGTATAATGGTGGGTCTAGGTGGACTTGAACCACCGACCCCGCGTTATCAACACGGTGCTCTAACCAGCTGAGCTACAGACCCTAGTACGTCCTAAAACGTAAGCTTAAACTAAAGAACAACTTGTTGTGAATTCTTGCTGACCGAATGCTGTCTATAAGGAGGTGATCCAGCCGCAGGTTCCCCTACGGCTACCTTGTTACGACTTCACCCCAGTCATCAACCACACCGTGGTGATCGCCCTCACTAAGTTAGGCTAACCACTTCTGGTGCAATCAACTCCCATGGTGTGACGGGCGGTGTGTACAAGGCCCGGGAACGTATTCACCGCGGCATTCTGATCCGCGATTACTAGCGATTCCTACTTCATGGAGTCGAGTTGCAGACTCAATCTGGACTACGATAGGCTTTTTGAGATTCGCATCACATCGCTGTGTAGCTGCCCTCTGTACCTACCATTGTAGCACGTGTGTAGCCCTGGTCGTAAGGGCCATGATGACTTGACGTCGTCCCCGCCTTCCTCCAGTTTGTCACTGGCAGTATCCTTAGAGTTCCCGGCTTAACCCGCTGGTAACTAAGGACAAGGGTTGCGCTCGTTGCGGGACTTAACCCAACATCTCACGACACGAGCTGACGACAGCCATGCAGCACCTGTATCACAATTCCCGAAGGCACTCTCGTATCTCTACAAGATTCTGTGTATGTCAAGACCAGGTAAGGTTCTTCGCGTTGCATCGAATTAAACCACATGCTCCACCGCTTGTGCGGGCCCCGTCAATTCATTTGAGTTTTAACCTTGCGGCCGTACTCCCCAGGCGGTCTACTTATTGCGTTAGCTGCGTCACTAAGTCCTCAAGGGACCCAACGACTAGTAGACATCGTTTACGGCGTGGACTACCAGGGTATCTAATCCTGTTTGCTACCCACGCTTTCGAACCTCAGTGTCAGTATGATGCCAGGAAGCTGCCTTCGCCATCGGTATTCCTCCAGATCTCTACGCATTTCACCGCTACACCTGGAATTCTACTTCCCTCTCACCTACTCTAGCTTAACAGTATCAGATGCAGTTCCCAGGTTAAGCCCGGGGATTTCACATCTGACTTATCAAGCCACCTACGCTCGCTTTACGCCCAGTAATTCCGATTAACGCTTGCACCCTCTGTATTACCGCGGCTGCTGGCACAGAGTTAGCCGGTGCTTATTCTGCAGCTAATGTCATCGCTAACGGGTATTAACCGTTAGGTCTTCTTCACTGCTTAAAGTGCTTTACAACCAAAAGGCCTTCTTCACACACGCGGCATGGCTGGATCAGGGTTTCCCCATTGTCCAATATTCCCCACTGCTGCCTCCCGTAGGAGTCCGGGCCGTGTCTCAGTCCCGGTGTGGCTGATCATCCTCTCAGACCAGCTACAGATCGTCGCCTTGGTAGGCCTTTACCCCACCAACTAGCTAATCCGACTTAGGCTCATCTAATAGCGAGAGCAGTAAACTGCCCCTTTCTCCCGTAGGACGTATGCGGTATTAATTCGAGTTTCCCCGAGCTATCCCCCACTACTAGGTAGATTCCTAAGTGTTACTCACCCGTCCGCCGCTCGACGCCTGGGAGCAAGCTCCCATCGTTTCCGCTCGACTTGCATGTGTTAAGCCTGCCGCCAGCGTTCAATCTGAGCCATGATCAAACTCTTCAGTTTAATCTTTCTGAAGCCTTTACCTATAAATAGGAAGATGACTTCTAATCTTGGCTCATTTATCTAGCAAATCGCTTAAAATTATGTTCGTAATGAATTAACTTTGAGTTTTTCTGCTGAGTAAATGATAATTTTTATAGTTAGATTTAACTCCCGAAAAGAAGTCAAAACCAACTTTATTTTTTAGCATTCTATATCAGCAAAAATCCACACAAGTTGTTCTTTAGTTGTGCTTTTAAATAGTGTCTCTTCACTGTCGTCCAGTTAAAGAGTTATATAACTAATAACTAAGCAATGTGCTTATCGTTATTAGCGAGCCGACTATCATATCATAAAGATTTGGTTTGTCAAGCTTTTTATCTAATTTGTTTCTCAAGGTTCGCTGTGTTGTTACTATGTAATCTACCCTAGTAATGCTTAGCTTGTCCTGATGAGGTGCGTATTATATAGAGTTTCTGACGGGTGTCAACTGCTTTTTGACAAGTTTTTTAATTAATTTCGACAAAAATAAAATAGACTAGTGTTTTCAATATGTTAGCGAAAAAAATTTTTAGGACGGCGCTGCGACTTAAACCATCATCACTTCATTAGTTATATAGTGGTAGCAAAATTGGCGTTATCTATTACCTATTGAAATCTGCTTAATAAATACTTATATAGTCAATCCGATATAAACATGATGCAGCGAGATAAAACGTTATTTTTTATAGCATCGGTAATTAGGATGATTAGATAACCTTGAAGCATCAAGTGCTGCATCGATACTTGAACAGTCACCGTGCTGACGTCGCTTGTTATAATACTTTTGTCACTTTGTATCTATAGTCTACAACCTAGTGTTGCTAGGCAGTGTTTGCTATAATAGTGGCTTTTATGACACTACCTTGCAATACTAAAGTGAGTCTTTAGATAAACTGGCCAAAAGCCTGCTGTTAATATCGTCTCAACTTAGTATTTTGGGTGGTACTTTTCTTAACATATCACAGCAGTTAGATATAATTGATGCGGTCTTACGGTTATATGATTGATGGTTGCAATCATCACTGCCAACGGATCCAAAAAGGTGAATAGATTATGGTAGCGATTACTTTACCAGATGGTAGCGTAAAAAACTTTGAAGGCAATACCACCGTCATGGAAGTGGCGCAAAGTATTGGTGCAGGACTTGCCAAAGCGACGGTCGCTGGGCGCGTTGATGGTCAATTAGTCGATGCACACGATCCGATCACCCATGATGCCAAAGTTGAAATCGTGACGCCAAAAGACGCTGACGGTGTCGATATCATTCGCCACTCCTGCGCCCACTTGTTAGGTCATGCAGTAAAACAGCTCTATCCAGAGGTAAAAATGGTCATCGGACCGGTCATCGAAGATGGTTTTTATTACGACATCTATAGCGAGACGCCGTTTACCCCTGAGCATATGGAAGCCATCGAAAAACGCATGATGCAACTGATCAAGCAAGATTATGATGTCATCAAAAAAATGACACCGCGCGATGAAGTCATCAAGATATTCGAAGCGCGCGGCGAAGATTATAAGCTGAAACTGATCAATGATATGCCGGGTGAAGAAGCCTTTGGTCTGTATCACCATCAAGAATACGTCGATATGTGCCGTGGCCCGCACGTACCAAACACGCGCTTTTTGAAGGTGTTTAAACTGACCAAAATGTCGGGTGCATACTGGCGCGGTGATGCCAAAAATGAGCAGCTGCAACGTATCTATGGTACAGCGTGGGCTGATAAAAAAGACCTAAAGGCCTATATTCAGCGTATTGAAGAAGCGGAAAAACGCGACCACCGTAAAATTGGTAAAGCGCTCAATCTGTTTCATATGCAAGAGCAAGCGCCTGGTATGGTTTTTTGGCACCCTAATGGCTGGACGATTTATCAAGTGCTTGAGCAGTATATGCGCAAAGTCCAACACGATCACGGCTATGAAGAAATTAAAACACCACAAATCGTCGATCGTAGCTTGTGGGAGCGCTCAGGACACTGGGGCAACTATGCCACCAATATGTTTACCACTGCCAGCGAAAACCGTGATTATGCGGTAAAGCCAATGAACTGCCCGTGTCACGTGCAAGTATTTAACCAAGGCCTAAAGTCATATCGTGACCTGCCACTGCGTATGGCAGAGTTTGGCTCGTGTCACCGTAATGAGCCTTCAGGTTCGCTACATGGTTTGATGCGCGTACGCGGCTTTACGCAAGATGATGCGCATATCTTCTGTACTGCAGCACAAATTCAGCAAGAGGTCGCTGACTTTATTAAACTGACCCTAAAAGTCTACGAAGACTTCGGCTTTGACAACATCATCATGAAGCTCTCCACCCGCCCTGAAAAACGTGTCGGCTCTGATGAGTCTTGGGATTTTGCCGAAAAAGCTTTGGCCGATGCTCTCGACAGCTCAGGTCTCGATTGGGAATATTTGCCGGGTGAAGGCGCGTTTTATGGTCCGAAGATTGAATTTAGTCTAAAAGACTCTTTAGGCCGCGTCTGGCAGTGTGGTACCATTCAGGTCGACCCCAATATGCCTGAGCGTCTTGATGCCGAATTCGTCAACGAACAAAACGAGCGTGAAACCCCCATCATGCTACACCGTGCTATCTTAGGATCGTTCGAGCGTTTCATCGGTATTTTGATCGAACACTATGCCGGTTGGATGCCAGTATGGCTTGCACCCAAGCAAGTGGTGGTGATGAATATCACTGACAAGCAAGCAGAGGCTTGTGAAAATGTGGTTAATGAGCTGAAAAACGTCGGTATTCGAGCCGTTAGCGACTTGCGTAACGAAAAGATTGGATTTAAGATACGAGAGAAAACATTAGAACGTATCCCCTATATGCTAGTATTAGGGGATAAAGAGATTGAAACGGGCAGCGTCAATGTCCGGACGCGTGAAGGCGAAAACCTTGGCGTGATGAGTATCTCTGACTTTATGGCATTAGTACAGACCGCTGTCGGTAAAAAAGGCCGACAGACCCCAAAAACAGATGAGGAGTAATACCTATTAAACAGTCCAACCGTTTGAACATCAACGAAGATATCAAAGTCAAAGAAGTCCGACTCGTCAAAGAAGACGGCGAACAAATGGGCGTGGTCGATATCGAAACCGCGATGAAAGCGGCGCGTGATGAAAACTTAGATTTGGTCGAATTGGTTCCTGAAGCAAAGCCGCCTGTATGTAAGATCATGGATTATAAGCACTTCTTATATGATCAAAAACAAAAGGCCAAAGAAGCTAAGAAAAACCAAAAGCAGACTCAGCTTAAAGAGATGAAACTACGCCCTAGTACTGAAGAGGCGGATTATCAAGTTAAGCTGCGTAAAATCATTAGTTTCTTAGAAAATCAAGATAAGGTTAAGATTAGTATTCGTTTCCGTGGACGCGAAATGGCGCACCAAGATATTGGTCGCAAGCAACTTGACCGCATCATTGAAGATACCGCTGATATCTCAAACGTCGAACAATATCCTAAGATGGAAGGTCGTCAGATGGGTATGCTGCTCGGCCCAACTAAGAAAAAGTGATCGACTAACCAGATTGCTATTAGTTAGTGGCAGCTATTAATCGGCATGCTAATCCGTCGATGTTAGATAAGTCGATATTGATTAATATGGATACTTATACTGTTGACCATCAATATGCTACGGGATATTGATGGTTTTTTTGTACATAGGCTTCTCTGCCTATTTATCATAAGCAGTGATACTGCCTTTATTAGCCATGGCTTTTATCACCTATAGTGTTTATCAGTTATAGCGTTTTTAAACACTGTTTTTGGCATCACAAGCTGACGCTATTTTACAAAACCTCTCTTCTCAAGCTTTTCATTACCAGTTAGTCTAAAGCTCAATGGCTCTGTATTTATTCGGCTTTATATAAACCACAGGCTGTGACATACAGGCCGCGACTTGTCTTTTAAATAAGACAATACCCGATATAGTCGACACTACATAAACCGCACGGATGATGTATTACTGATTTTTTCCCTCTAGATATTATAGGAAACTTTATGCAAGAATTGACGCCACCAGAAAATGCCGCTGCGCCAAGCATTTCACTGACGCCGCCTGAGCCCGTCAAAGAAATACAAAAGAGTGAAGCCGACCAGATGGTAACCCTCGATAAAAGCCAGATACCAGAGCTCGATGCTAAAGTTGATGCTTTTGTCGATCATGTCATCACCAACTCTGTACATAGCCCTGAGTTTCAACAAAACGTCCAGTCCATACACAACTTAGGCAATAAAGAGATTCGTGAGTCCGCACAAGTCTCTAATCGTATGCTCGAGCTGCCAGCAAAAAGCATCAACGACAATTTGTTTGATAACTCCCCCATCGCCAAATCTCTGACAGAGCTGCGCGGTATCGTCGAAGATTTGGACCCTAGCAAAAAAGATTTGACCAGCTCACGCAAGCTGTTTGGCCTTATTCCTTTTGGCAACAAGGTTCAAGATTACTTTCGTCAATACGAGTCAGCGCAGTCACATATCAATGCCGTCGTGACCAGTCTCTATAACGGCAAAGACGAGCTGCTCAAAGACAATGCCATGATCGAGCAAGAAAAAGTCAATATGTGGGAGCTGATGCAATCGATTCGTCAGTACATTTATGTGGGCAAAAAAATCGATGAGCAGTTGGAGCAAAAAGTCTATGCCATCGAGGCGACTGACCCAGAAAAAGCACGCATCATCAAAGAAGAGATGCTGTTTTATGTGCGCCAAAAAAACACCGACTTTTTGACGCAGTTGGCCGTCAACGTCCAAGGTTATTTGGCGCTTGATACCATTCGCAAAAACAATCTGGAGCTGATCAAAGGTGTCGATCGCGCGACCACGACGACCATCTCAGCGCTCCGCACGGCGGTGGTTGTCGCACAAGCGATGACCAATCAAAAACTGGTACTTGATCAAATCACTGCGCTGAATAAAACCACCAGCAGTTTGATCGAATCGACCTCTGCGATGCTCAAACGTCAATCGGGCGAGATCCATGAGCAGGCGACCAGCAGCAGTATCGAGCTTGATAAACTGCAAAACGCCTTCAATAATGTCTATGATACGATGGACATGATCAGCAATTATAAAGTTGAAGCGCTAGAAAATATGAAGCAAACGGTCAATACCTTGACCACTGAGGTCGATAAAGCACAAAAATATCTCGACAAATCCAATCAGACCACGGTGCTAGAGGTCTCAAAGGAATTAGACAGCAAAAAAATCACTGATAAGTCTAGTGCGGTGGATATCGATATTTGATGGGCTTTTTCAGCTGTCTTCTGTAAAAGCAGACAGCTTATTGCGACTTAATACAGATTAGGCGATTGACGCAAGATATTGCCTCGTCGTTCGTGTTAAGATAGCCATTATTAATAATTTTAAAAATAGATACGGTAATTTATGAGTTGGAACGATCCAAACGCCTCAAGTGAGGCAAAAAGATATGACAATCCTATCCCTAGTCGCGAGCTGATACTGAGCACGATTAATGAGCATGGCGAAGTCACTCACAAGCAGCTGGCGCAGATCTTTGAGATTGAAGATCCAGATCAGTTTGATGCGCTGGGCAATCGCCTAAAAGCCATGGCACGCGACGGTCAAGTAAGCCGTGAAGGTCGTCCTTATCGTTATCGGACAGTGACCAAGCAAGATGTGGTCACCGGTACTGTGTCTGCGCACCCCAAAGGTTTTGGCTTTGTGCTATTAGAAGACATGCCCGATTTGTTTTTGCACGAAAAACAAATGCGTTGGGTATTTAACGGCGATACAGTAGCCGCAATCGGCACCTCAACAGACAACCGCGGTCGCACCGAAGGCCGCATCGTCGATATCATAGAGCGTCGTCAAAACAACTTCATCGGTACGCTAGCACGTGATGACGAAGGTTACTGTGTCGAGCTTGGTAGTCCAAACCATCACCAACCCATTACTGTCACTGATGACAACGTACAGGCTCTAAACGCCAAGCAAGGCGCACCCGTTAAAATCGACATCATCGATTGGCCAAACCAGCACGAGTTTGCTACTGGCAAAATCACTGAAGTTCTCTCCGATGACAACGACCGCGAGCTGATCATCGAAACGACGTTACTTAATTATGATATTCCATCAGAATTTAGTGAAGCGGCTCTCAAGCAAGCCAATGATTACGAGGAGCCTACTGACAAAGACCTAAAGGGCCGTACTGACTTACGTCACTTACCCCTAGTTACCATCGATGGTGAAGACGCACGCGACTTCGACGATGCGGTATATGCCGAAAAACGTTCAGGCGGTAACTACCGCGTCTTAGTGGCTATCGCGGATGTCAGCCACTACGTCACGCCAAACTCGCCGTTAGATAAAGACGCGTATGAGCGCGGTACGTCAGTATACTTCCCGCATCGTGTCATTCCGATGCTCCCTGAAGTATTGTCGAATGGTCTTTGTTCGCTAAACCCTGATCGTGATCGCCTATGTATGGTGGCTGATATCAAGATATCGCGCGCTGGTAAAATCACAGGCTATGAGTTTTATCCAGGTGTGATGCACTCACAAGCACGCTTGACGTACAACCAAGTCAACGCGTATTTTGACAATCCAAAAGACAAAAGCGTGCCTGATTCTTTGACAGGCAATAAAGACGTCAAAAAATCAATTGATACACTGCATCAACTCTATGAGCTGCTTTTGAAAAAACGCGAAGAGCGTCATGCGATGGAGTTTGAGACAGTAGAGACCTATATTAAGTTTGATGAAAAAGGTGGCATTGAAGCAATATTGCCACGTACGCGCGGCGATGCGCAAAAGCTGATCGAAGAATGTATGCTACTGGCCAATACTTGTGCGGCAAACTTTGCTCTCAAGCATGAGCTGCCTGTCTTGTATCGTAACCACGATCGGCCAGATAGCGAAAAATCCATGCGTATCCATGAGTACGCCAAAAACTTTGGTTTGAGCTTCCCAGAAGAGAGCCCAACGCAGGCCGATTACCAGCGTATCATCGAAGCCACCAAAGACAGACCCGATGCCATTAGCATCCACAGCATGCTGCTGCGCTCGATGATGCAGGCCAACTACGCGCCTGACAACATCGGTCACTTTGGCTTGGCGTATGACGAGTACAGTCACTTTACCTCGCCTATCCGCCGTTATCCTGATTTGATGCTACATCGTGCGATCAAGGCAAAAGTCACGGGTAGCAAACAGCCAGTGATGGATTTTTCACTCGAAGACGCAGGCACGCAAACCTCAGATACCGAGCGCCGCGCCGAAAAAGCCTCGCGTTTTGTGGAGTCATGGCTCAAATGTCACTACATGAAAGATCATGTCGGTGAAGAGTTCAATGGCGTGGTGACCACCGTGACGAGCTTTGGCTTATTTGTCACCTTGACTGACTTGTATATCGACGGTCTGGTGCATATCTCAAACGTCGGTGATGACTTTTTTGTCTATGATGAGACGCAGCAGCAGCTTATCGGTAAAGACAAAGGTACGCTGTTTGGTCTGGGCGATTTGGTCAAAGTCAAAGTCGCAGGCGTTAATATGGACTTGCTACAAATCGACTTTGATTTACAAGCCAAGCTACAAGCCAGTGAGATGAACCAAACCAAAAAAGACCAAGCTAAAAAACCACCAGCCAAAAAATCACCAGCTAAAAAGAGCAGCAATCGCAAAGGCTCAAGCAAAAAAAGCTAAGCTATATAAGATGTGGTAGATAAAAAGGTATTGATAAAAAAGGCTAACCCAGTGTTAGCCTTTTTTTGTTCCCGTTACGCTACTGGGCTTTAGCCACTTGCGCGACTCGCTGCTGCTCGGCTCGCTGTGCTTGCTCTATCTGCGCGGTGGCATCATCCAAGATAGCCTTGGGCTGCTGACCTAACGGCTGATTGGCAATATTTTCGCCAGTGTTTGCACCTGCATCTGTCGCAGTCGCCGACTCAGCGCTATTATTGTTTACTAGTATCTCTCTGTGCTTATCACGCTGATGCCCGCTTATCAGATTAAAACCCAATAATACCACCATGCCCATAAGTGCAAAGATAATCAAATGTTTCATTTGCATAAAAGTGTCTCGTTTCTAGATAGTCATCAAATATCTATTTTATTGCACTTTTTATGCCGTTTTTTAGGGCGTGTTCGCATTTTAAAAATGGTGATAAAAATGAGATAAACTGCCGCTAAACATTTGCCACTAAACAAGGAAGATAGCGCATATAATCTCGAGATATTAGTCAGCTATTTGACCCTGTTTGGCCAGATTTAGCCATTTTTCATTCACTTAGATGGCTATCGATTGAGTTGCGGACAGGCGCTAAGCTGATTATTCTTGCGGGCTATTGTTATTTAGCAAATCAGTCTCATCTGAGTTTTCGGCGATTTCTTGCTCGACCTTTTCCATCAGCTTATCATCGGGGCGGGCATCGAGGACATCGCTGGCACTGCGGCCTTGCAGAATAGTTTTGGCACGCGCTTTTGCTTGCTCTTTATCTTTATCATCGGTGGAGCTTGGCGCTTGATTGCTTGAGGTAGCGCTGGGCACGGTGGTCGTAAGAGTAGCACCCGAGGTGGCGTTGTTTTGTGGCATATGCTCAAAAGCTTGCTCTAATTTATGGTTAAAACGCAGTCGATAAATGGGCTCAGGTAAGCTAAAGCCTTCATTTTCTAGCGCGTGCTTAGTCTCGCGAATAGCGATACTACGCGCTTTAGAAAAATCGGTCTCGGATTGATCCACCCATACCTGAAACTCTAAAATGATATTTGAGTCGCCTACATTGGTAATGACGGCAATCGCTTTTGGCTCATCTAAGACAAACGCCAACTGGTGTATCGCATCTAGTCCAACCTTGATGGCTGCCAGCGGGTCATCGTTGGCGTCCACACCCAGCTCAAAAGTAAAGCGGCGCTCAGGGTTTTTGGTGTAATTTAGAATAGTACCTTTAAAGACCTCGGCATTCGGAATGCGCAGCTGGTTGCCATCTAAGGTCATCAAAATAGTCGCCCGCGATGTCAGGCGCACGACGATACCCTCTTGCCCATTGATGACAATGTGGTCACGCGCGCGAAACGGTTGCCGGATGCTAAGCATGAGTGAGGCAATATAGTTTTCAATCGTGTCTTTGACCGCAAAACCAACCGCGATACCGATCACGCCTGCCCCGCCAAGTAGCGTACCCAAGACAGTCTCTGCGCCGATCAGACTCAGCGCCAAGATCAGACCAAAAATGATAAAAATAACTTTGATGGTTTGAGCCAGTAGCTCTGCCACAAATGGATTTGGCGTCAGACGTTGCCACATGTTTTTGCGATTGGAGAGCCAGCTGCCAAACCAAGTCACCAAGGCAAATAGCACTATACCGACCAATAGTAGCGGCAATGCCTTCACTAGATTGGTCACCTGTGCTTTTAGACCTTGATAGACAGTGGTAACGTTGTCTTGCACATCGAGGGTACGATTGATTCGGTCTTCGACCGTGACCACATCTGTCAAGCGATTGGTCAAGTTGATGGCTTGCTGCGCCTTTTTTTCATTGGGCGTCTCTCCCGTCAGGGTAACCACCCCTTGCGTCACGCTGACATTGACCGCTTGCAACCCGTCTATTTCTGAAAATATGCCAGTGATACGTTGGCGGATATCATTGTCTTTTTGCGGAGTCGGCGTGGTCTCGATTTGCGCGTTATTGGTACTCTCACCACTGATGATAGGCGGCGGGTCAGTCTCAGGTGATGGCTCTATGATCTCTGGCGTCTCAGCTATGCTGTCAGAGGTAGCAGGTGCTGGCTCGGTATTGTCTTCATCAAGCGCTTCTGCATTGTCAACATTGTCACCGCTGAGCGCAGCGCTAATGGAGGCAGCGTCTTCAATAGCTGCATGAGCTGGCAGTTGACCAAGCAGCGCCAATAGCAACAGCAGCTGACCACATATACTGGCCAGACAGCGGATGATGGTGGGCGTTTTTTGCGTGAGATAAATCGACATAAGCATCCTTTGCTTGTTGCATCATTGCCAAAACCTCAAGGTCTTATGCAAGCGTGGTTCCTGCTCTTTGTCTTACTTTATCAGCTAGGCGCGAGTCTATCTACGATAAAGTAAACATACGGCTATGTGCTTGACGCCGCCGCTATGGCGCAGCAAACAGATAGCCGTAGTGCGTTGCCTATCCTCGCCATTGAGCGCTGAGCCCAGCAAGTAAGAACCTAGCGAGTAATTTTTTAGCAAATCTTAGGTGAGCTTAGCTGTCTAGATATGCTTGAGCAGCACGCAAATCAAGTGTGCCTTCGTAGATGGCGCGGCCGGTGATGATACCCTCGATACAGTCGCCATAGGGTTTTAGTAGCTCGATGTCTTTTATGTCGGTCACGCCGCCTGAGGCAATCACAGGCAGGCCACCTTCGCGAGCTAGATTGACTGTCTGTTCGACGTTGACGCCTTGCATCATACCGTCACGGGCGATGTCGGTATAGACGATTGACGATACGCCTACATCGGCAAAGCGCTTGGCCAGCTCGGTAGCGCGAGTATCAGTGACATTTGCCCAGCCATGGGTCGCCACCATACCGTCTTTGGCATCGATACCCACGATGATATGTCCTGCAAACTCACGGCAAGCTTCAGTGACAAAGTCGGGATCTTCGACTGCTTTGGTGCCGATAATAATATACGTCAAACCTGCAGTGATGTACTGCTCGATGGTGTTCATATTGCGCACACCGCCGCCCAACTGGATAGGCAGAGTTGGATAAGCCTTGGCGATGTCATTGACCACTTGTCTGTGTACTGGTACCCCATCAAACGCGCCATTTAAGTCCACCAAATGTAAGCGGCGCGCACCTTCTTCTACCCAGCGCGCCGCCATGGCCACAGGATCGTCAGAAAACACCGTATCATCCTCCATACGGCCTTGCTTTAAGCGCACACATTTACCATCTTTTAAATCAATCGCCGGAATAATGACAGGCACAGCACACATAGGACATTCCTTATAACGCACAAATAAAATAAGTAATCAACATATCACTGAATCAAAATATGACTGATATCGAAATACCATCTAGACAGCCACTTGATATATCGCTGATGACAGAGCTATACCGCAGACCATTTCGAAATCAGTGGCTGACAAAATCAGTCAGAATATAGTATCAGTAAATTCTCTTCGTGTTGGCTCAAATCTGAATAATTCAAACAACGAATAATGCCAAAAACTTAACAATCATAACCATAAGTTTTAGCAGACGGAATCACTGGCAACATTAGGTAAATTCACTTACCGGCTGGCAATTTTAGGTCAATTTAGCGTATAATCCTAGGTAAATTTGTATTTGTTTCTATATGATAGCAACCATGCGCCACACTTTTTTTCAGTTAACCATCACTGAAGTGCTCATGGCGGTCAGGATGAATCGAGCAACAGCTAAATGAACCAGTACAATATTGGCTGACAGTTGGCTAAAAGGGTTAACGTAACAATCTTCAATGCCAGTCTGAGAGCAGACTGCGCTACGCCATTACCCTTGAGACGTCTTTTTATATATCTCCCTTACATCCCTATCATGAGATAACGCCTTAGACAGTCACTCCTATATTCCCAGCGGCAGATGGTCATATATCGTATGTCTACCAGCGGCAGGGCTAGTGTGACTTCGACCAGTTTATCTATCTTTGTAGATTACTTGGCTGCGTTTTTATGTCATTGGCTCTGTAACAAAAAGCCAGTTCATAAAGCGACAATCGTGCTGGTTTACAGGTTTTAATTTTCAATGAAACGTATGATGGAGCTGTTTACGATCAATGCAGTCGCTTTTGGCCAATGCCCAAAGTGAGTGCGTTTGGTTTGATGGTTTTAGCATACACCTTGGTAGCCAGTCGCCAACTTTGGTAATTCGAATAAGACATTAACGTGTTGTTAAGGAGTCTAAGGTCAGCGTTAATACTCTTACTAGCAGTGATATTCTTGCGTTGTTTTCAAAGCCTTATGTATCTCTATCCTACTATAGGAATAGCGAGTTGAGGGCTTTATTAAATGACGCAGATGTTCATGCTACCGATATACCAAACAGGACGTCTGGTATCGTTTTAGACTATGGACTAAGTTTTCGCTTATGATTACCATCAAAAAAGGTTTGGATTTGCCCATCACCGGTGAACCCTCCCGCGAGATATCTGAGCACCAACCAACACATGTAGCAGTCATTGGCTATGATTATGTGGGTATGAAACCCACAATGAATGTCAAAGAAGGTGATGTCGTAGCTAAAGGCCAGCCCGTTTTTGAAGACAAAAAACGTGTTGGTGTTATCTACACTGCCCCTGCTGCTGGTAAAGTCGTCGCGATCAATCGCGGCGAGCGCCGAGTGTTTGAAAGCCTTGTGATTGCGGTCGACCCAAACGGTGAAGAAGTAGACTTCGAGCGCTATGACTCCCAGCAACTTGCTGACCTAGACTCGAAGGTCGTTGAAACCCAACTGCTGGCCTCTGGCGAATGGACTGCGTTTCGTACGCGCCCCTATAGCCGCGCACCAGAAATCGGTGCCCGTCCGCATGCCATCTTTGTCACCGCGATGGATACCAATCCACTTGCGTTTGACCCGATGCTGCTGATCAATGAGGAGCTGCAAGCGTTCAATGACGGCCTCGCAGTATTATCTACCCTCAGCCCTAAGACTTTTGTCTGTCATCATGGTGATGCTAGCCTGACGCCCGTTGCAAAAACCGCGGCAAACAACGTCACTGAGTATCATAGTTTTGCAGGTAAGCACCCAGCAGGACTCGCCGGCACGCACATTCACTTTTTGCATCCAATCATGCGCGATGTCACCGTTTGGACGATTGGCTATCAAGATGTGATTGCTATCGGTAAGCTATTTACCACTGGCCGCTTGTACACGCGCCGTATGATTAGCTTGGCAGGCCCTGCAGTCAATACGCCACATCTGATCGCAACCGAACGCGGTGCTGACATCACAGCATTGACCAAAGGCCAACTGGCCGCTGGTGAAAACCGTGTCATTTCAGGCTCAGTGCTGTCAGGACGCAAGGTATTTAGCAGCATCGCTTATCTTGGCCGCTTTCACAACCAAGTCAGCGCCCTACCTGAAGGCCGTGAGCGTCCAGCATTTCACTTCTTTACCGTTGGTAAAAACCGCTTCTCTAAACTGCCGATCTATATCTCGCAGTTTTTTGGTGGCAAAAAATACAACTTCACCACCACCAGCAACGGCTCACCGCGTGCGATGGTACCCATCGGTGTCTATGAAGAAGTCATGCCGCAAGATTATCTGCCAACACAGCTACTACGTGCCTTGATTGTTGAGGATATCGTTAGCGCCGTTGATTTGGGCGCACTCGAATTGGACGAAGAAGATTTGGCATTATGCACCTTCGTCTCTCCTGGCAAATATGAATTCGGTGATATCTTGCGTGATAACTTAACGCGCATTGAGCTGGAGGGCTAACCACGATGAAATTTTTACACAATATGTTCGATCGTATGGAGCCGTCTTTTACCAAGGGTGGCAAACACGAAAAGTACTATGCCGTCTTTGAGATGTTCGATACGTTTTTGCGTCAGCCAGGTACCACTACCTACGCCTCGTCACACGTGCGCGATGGTATCGACCTCAAACGCATCATGATTACCGTCTGGCTCTGTACCTTCCCTGCGATGTTTTGGGGTATGTACAATATCGGCCACCAAGCATTAACCGCCATCGCTCAGTTAGGCTTGCAACCTGAAGGCTGGCGCACGGTCATCACCAACATGGCAGGCTACAACCCAGATAGTATTTGGGCCAGCTTTGTCTATGGGGCCATGCAGTTCTTACCCATTTATATCGTCACCTTCGCGGTTGGTATTCTCTGTGAGATTATCTTTGCCGTGGTGCGCGGCCATGAAGTCAACGAAGGTTTCTTTGTGACCTCAGTACTCTTCGCGCTTTGTCTACCGCCAGATATCCCATTATGGCAAGTCGCCTTGGGTATCATCTTTGGTGTGGTCGTGGCAAAAGAGGTCTTCGGTGGTACGGGTAAAAACTTCCTAAACCCTGCCCTATCAGGTCGTGCCTTCCTCTACTTTGCTTATCCAGCATATATGTCTGGTGACTCAATCTGGACGGCGGTGGACGGCTTCTCTGGCGCGACCCCGCTTGGTCTTGCAGCGCTTGGCGTCGCTCCACAAGATTTCGTCGATGTCTATGGCAATGCCATCACTTGGAGTGATGCGTTCTTGGGCAACATGCAAGGCAGTATCGGTGAAGTCTCTACGCTCGCTATCCTCATGGGTGCGGCCGTACTACTGTGGACACGTATCGCCTCATGGCGCATCATGGCAGGCTGTGTGGTCGGCCTCATCGCCACCTCGCTGGTCTTTAATATGATCGGCTCAGAAGACAATCTGATGATGAATCTGCCGTTTTATTGGCACTTGGTCATCGGTGGCTTCGCTTTCGGTGCGGTATTTATGGCAACCGATCCTGTCTCTGCTGCGCATACCAATAAAGGCCGCTGGGCGTATGGCATCTTGATTGGTTTTATGACCGTATTGATTCGCGTCGTCAACCCAGCCTTCCCAGAAGGTATCATGCTGGCCATTTTATTCGCCAACTTATTTGCTCCATTGTTTGATTACTTTGTTACCCAAGCAAACATCAAACGCCAAACTGCTCGGAGGGTTCGTTATGTCCAAGCCCAAAAGTAATAACGCAAAAACCATCAGCGTTGCACTGACGCTATGTTTGGTGTGCTCTGTATTGGTCTCGGCAGTTGCTGTGGGTCTAAAACCAGCACAAATCGAAAACGCTCGCTTAGACCGTAACAAAAACATCCTCGTTGCCGCCGGCATGTACAATGCTGAGTCAGATACTGCAAGCGATGTGGCTGAGCGTTTTAAAGATTTTGATGTCGAGATCATCGACCTAAATACAGGTGACTATCTCGATGATGAGGCGCTAAAAGCCGCTGGCATCCCTGATCGCAACGCCTATGACGCCAGTCAAGCGACCAAAAACCAAGCTTTGAGTGAAGACTTGGGCGACAACGATCCTGCTGGTATTGGCCGTAAACCCAAATATGCCAAAGTCTACGTAAAAAGCGACGACGCTGGCAATCCTGAACTGGTGGTACTACCGATTCAAGGCTATGGCCTATGGGGCACGATCTATGGTTTCTTAACGCTTGAGAGCGACATGAATACCATCAAAGGTATCAGTTTTTATGAGCATAAAGAAACCCCAGGGCTCGGTGCTCGTATCGAAGAGCCAGAGTGGCGCGCCCAATGGAGTGGCATCCAGTCGTATGACGAAGATGGCAATGTGGCCACTGGCGTGACCAAAGCTGGCACACCAAAAGACAACTGGGTCGATGGCATCAGCGGTGCAACCTTAACGGGTCGCGGTGTCAGCAATATGATTCAGTTTTGGCTGGGTGAGCAAGGCTACAAGCCTTATCTAGATAAGCTGCGCCAAGACAGTGGTCAAACGATTGACAATGCAGACACACAAGCCAGTCAAGCGACGCTGACAGCTGAACCGAACACCGAACTGGCAGCGCCAGTAGTAAACGGCAAGGAGGCATAACATGGCTGACACCAAAAGTATTTTAACCACGCCTATCTTTGACAATAACCCCATTGCCCTACAGATCCTAGGTATCTGCTCGGCATTGGCAGTCACCACCAGCATGGCCAACGCCATGGTGATGTGTGTGGCCTTGACACTGGTAACAGCGTTTTCGAGCTTTTTTATCTCTATCATCCGTAAGCAAATCCCATCGAGCATTCGTATCATCGTCCAGATGACGATTATTGCCTCGTTGGTTATTTTGGTCGATCAGGTACTAAAAGCGGTGGCTTATGATGTGAGTAAAGGCCTATCGGTCTTCGTTGGTTTGATCATTACCAACTGTATCGTGATGGGCCGTGCCGAAGCCTTTGCCATGAGCAATCCGCCTGTCCCTAGCTTTTTGGATGGGATCGGTAACGGTCTTGGGTATTCAGCGGTATTGTTATTTGTCGCAACCATCCGTGAGCTACTCGGTGCCGGTACCTGGTTTGGTATCACCATCTTGCAGCCTGTCACTGATGGCGGCTGGTATATTCCAAACGGTTTGTTATTACTACCACCGTCAGCATTCTTTATCATCGGTTTGTTTATCGCCATTGTGCGTATCTGGAAACCAGAACAAGTTGAAGACGCTGAGTTTGTCATGAAGCCGCAATCTAAAGGCATGGTACATGGAGGCGGTCACTAATGGGACACTATGTTAGTTTATTTATAACCTCAGTCTTTATCGAGAATATGGCGCTGGCCTATTTCTTAGGTATGTGTACCTTTTTGGCGGTGTCCAAGAAAGTCTCAACGGCCATAGGTCTTGGGGTCGCGGTCATTGTCGTGATGGCCATCACCGTACCGCTAAACAATCTGTTGTTTCAATTTATCCTAAAAAGTGGGGCGCTGTCATGGGCAGGTTTTCCTGATATTGACCTAAGCTTCTTAGGCCTACTCAGTTATATCGGTCTGATTGCTGCGACCGTACAGATTCTAGAGATGTTCTTAGATAAGTTCGTTCCAAGCTTGTACAACGCGCTTGGGGTGTTCTTACCGCTGATTACTGTCAACTGTGCCATCTTGGGTGGTGTTCTGTTTATGGTGGAGCGTGACTACAACTTTAGCGAATCGGTCGTATATGGCGTGGGCGCAGGTTTTGGTTGGGCATTGGCGATTACCGCATTGGCTGGCATCCGTGAAAAGCTCAAATACTCAGACATCCCAGCACCGCTGCGTGGTCTTGGTATTACCTTTATCACGGTTGGTCTGATGTCACTTGGCTTTATGTCTTTTGGCGGTATGTCAATCTAAACCGCTACGCTGAAAAGCCTAGTTAGCGATTTGACCTATTTAATTCATTTATTCGGTAGGGGTAGCAGTAGACGCTGGGCGTCCTGTTACTCCCCTACTCCATAGATTAAGGATACATATCATGGATTATGCTACGGCGATTGGTGGCGTTGCTATGTTTACCTTGATCATCATGAGCCTTGTCGCCATTATTTTGGCGGCGCGCTCAAGACTGGTCAGTTCAGGTGATGTTACCATCCATATCAATGATAATCCCGATAATGACGTTGTGACACCAGCGGGCGGCAAGCTACTGCAAACTCTAGCAAGCGAAGGTATTTTCTTATCTTCAGCTTGTGGTGGCGGTGGTACGTGCGCGCAGTGTCGTTGCCGCGTTATTGAAGGTGGCGGTTCTATCCTGCCCACCGAAGAAGGCTATTTTACACAAGGCGAGATTCGCAATCACATGCGCTTAGCCTGTCAGGTAGCTGTCAAGCAAGACATGAAAATCGAGATCGACCCTGAGTTTTTTGATGTACAAAAATGGGAATGTGAAGTTATCTCTAACGATAACGTGGCAACCTTTATCAAAGAGCTGGTACTTAAAATTCCAGAAGGCGAGGAAGTCAACTTCCGCGCTGGTGGCTATGTACAGCTAGAAGCGCCGCCGCATGAAGTGCACTACAAAGACTTTGATATCGGTGAAGAGTACCGTGAAGACTGGGAAAAGTTCGGCGTCTTCAAATACGTCTCAAAAGTCGATGAGCCTGTTATTCGTGCGTACTCGATGGCCAACTACCCAGAAGAAAAAGGCATCATTAAGTTTAATATCCGTATCGCCAGTCCACCGCCGCGTGGTCCTGAAGGTATCCCGCCGGGCAAGATGTCGTCTTGGGTATTTAGCCTAAAACCTGGCGATAAGGTGACGGTATCAGGCCCGTATGGTGAGTTCTTTGCCAAAGATACCGATGCTGAGATGATCTTCGTCGGGGGCGGTGCTGGTATGGCACCGATGCGCTCGCACATCTTTGATCAGCTAAAACGTCTAAATTCTAAGCGTAAGATTAGCTTTTGGTACGGTGCGCGCTCGATTCGTGAAATGTTCTATGTCGAAGACTACGATCAGCTCGAAGAAGAGTTCGATAACTTTGAGTGGCATGTGGCGCTATCTGATCCATTACCAGAAGATAACTGGGATGGTCCGACCGGCTTTATCCATAATGTGCTACTTGAAAATTACCTAAAAGACCATCCAAACCCAGAAGACTGTGAATACTACATGTGTGGGCCACCGATGATGAACGCGGCGGTAATTGACATGCTCCATAGTTTGGGCGTGGAGGATGAAAACATCCTACTTGATGACTTCGGTGGTTAAATACCCCCGCCAGATAAACTTAAAAGTGTATATAAAAAGAGTCTCAATTGAGGCTCTTTTTTTGTGTGATTTTTAGCAGTCATTGTGGTTGTTGAGACTACAAATCTAACTGGTAGATCAGCATTGCTATCCTATATCATGAACGCTCTAAATATTAAGAAAGGACGCTTATGAAAACCAAATACAAAGATCTGACCATTTGGATCACGGGTGCCTCTAGTGGTATTGGGCAAGCATTGGCGATTGCCTTTGCCAAGCGTGGTGCTAGAATTATTCTCAGTGGCCGTGATAACCAAAAACTAGAATCCGTCAAGAAAAGCTGCAAGCGTGCGAATAGGCATATTGTCATTCCGTTTGATATCAGTGACGCTGCTCAAGCAAAAGCCGCCTATGACAATGCCAAAGCTCAGGCTGGAAACATTGATTGGCTCATCAATAACGCCGGTATTAGCCAGCGCTCACTCATCATGGAAACTGACGAAGACGTCGAGCGTCAGATTATGGAGGTAGATTACTTTGCTCAGACGCGACTAACCAGACTAATACTGCCTGATATGATCGCACAAGGTGGCGGCAAAATCGTCATGGTATCAAGTGTCGCAGGATTACTAGGGACACAATATCGCGGCGCTTATGGCGCAGCCAAAGCCGCATTGCATATGTGGGCAAACAGTTTACGGGCAGAGTTGCATGACAAAGGTATAGAAGTGGCGACGATATTCCCAGGATTTATTCAGACCAACATCTCTATCAATGCCTTGACAGGTGATGGCAGCGCTCAGGGCACCATGGATGAAGCAACCAGTAACGGTCTCACGGCAACTGAGTTTGCAAAGCAAGTGGTGAAGGCACTCTCAAAAGGTGAAGAATATATCGTGGTCGCTGGCAGTAAAGAAAAGCTGGCAACACGGGTCAATCGTGTCTCACCGCCCAAACTTTATAAGCTCATACGCGAGTCGCAAGTAAAATAGCTTGGTATGCATTAGATTAGTATGCATTAGAATTTCACTGGACATTGCCATCATTGGTATTTGTAGGGTCAAGGGGTGTAAAATAAGCGTGTATTGTTTTACACCCTATTCATTTCTGCGTCATACTGAAGATATTATGAAAAATACAATGTACCGTTTACTTTCTAAGAAAACGATCAAAAACACGCTGTTTGGCACAATGAGCCTTACCAGCATCTTAAGCCTCAGTGCTTGCCAGCAAACACCAGATTATAACTATCTGACTGGTGAAACGATGGGGACAAGCTACCATATCAGCTATCAGCTCCCTGATAATGCAGATGAAGCTGCCATACAAGCAGCCATCGATCAGCGGCTGCAACAGATCAATGATAGCATGTCGACCTATCAATCTGACTCTACTATCTCTAAGTTCAACCAGCTAGGAAAAGACACACCCATAGCGATCGATGCCGACTTTGCGCATGTGCTTGAGGTGTCGCGCACCGTCTATCAGCAGTCCGGCGGTGCCTTTGATCCAACAGTGATGCCCCTAGTAGAGACGTGGGGTTTTGGTAGTACCATGACCGTCGAGCGCTTACAAAATCCGCCCACTGCGCTCGAGATCGCTCAAGCAAAAGCCTTGGTCGATTTTGACAGTATCGTACAAGATCAGCAAAGCATCTACAAAACCAAAGAAGGCGTGGGGCTGGATTTTTCTGCGGTGGCAAAAGGCTATGGCGTCGATGTCATCGCTGATGTGCTCAAAAACGACTATCAAATCAGAAACTATATGGTGGAGATAGGGGGCGAGATTGCGACCTCTGGTGTCAACAAACAAAAACAACCTTGGCAAATCGCTATCGACGCCCCTATCGAAGACAGCACTGTCAGTGAGCGCGAGACCATATCAGCGATTCGCCAACCTATCAGCACGGCCAATCAAATGCATCTGGCGACCTCTGGCAACTACCGCAACTCTGTGGTGTTCGATGGCGAGCGCTATAGCCATACCATCGACCCCACCACGGGCACTCCCATCGCGGGCGGCGCGCCTTCTGTCACTGTCGCCGCAGAGTCTGTGGCGCTGGCCGATGCGTGGGCAACGGCGCTGACTGCCATGCCGTATCAGCAGGCGCTAGACGTCGCTCAAAAGCAAAACCTAGCGGCGATGTTTGTGGTATTAGCCGATACCGATAATGATGGTGATAAAAAAACCATCAAAGACGCTGACAATATTGAAAAATGGCAAGTGGTACAGACACCAGCGATGCAAGCATTACGCGCCGACAAACCCTTGTAAACTGCCAGCTGCATGCGCCAAACATCTTGATACACTCAAGCGGCATCTGCAAAAATCTGCTATACTATAGTTAGCTGAATGTAAAACTGTTATGGATTTAAACGCGCTACTGGTATAAATTTTACTTGCGTGCTGCGTTCCCAGAGGCTGCGCAAAATTCATCCCAGTAGCGCTATGACATTGTTAGAGTGTATCGACTATATAAAGGTGTTGTCTTTATAGATGACAGCCCTATTTTTAATACGAGGTTTCCTCTATGTTTACTCAATTGCTCCCCATGCTTGCGATTACCTTTACCGTATTTGTGCTGTTTTTTGTCTTTATGGGTATTGGATATATGGTGAAAAAAAAGCCCCTAAAAGGTTCTTGCGGCGGGGTGGCCAAACTAATGGGCGACGAGTATTGCTCATTTTGTGGCAACGACCCAAACAAGTGCGACTCACTCATCGCCGAGCAGCAAGAAACCGCGCTTAAAGCCGCTCAGTTAGGCAAATCTGTCTAGAGTAGATATAAATACCGCGTTTGTTACCATACGCTGGTAGTATTTAGTCATCAATTGTTCTTATAATAGCGTCAAACTCTACAAAATAGAGTTGGCGCTATTTTTCTTGTGCCATATTCGTTTTGATAGCTTTTATAAGCCGCTGATGTTTTATAAATCTAGAATCAAACCTTCATCGTTATCATCCATATACTAAGTTTGCCCTGCTTGAGAGGGCAGCAAGTTCATATGACAGGCTTTCTGCCCGTGTTGTAAAGTCCTAACAGCTTTTCTAACTCATCGTTTTCATGAGACTTTTCTGGTGTTATTTGATAAGCGGCGCTGCGGCGACGCTATCTAATGACGTGTTTTTTATTTTATATAATAGTCGTGCTGCCATGTCTACCTCCGCAAATCTGTCTGCTTCTCAAACAAAAGCGTCAAAATCCCCCATCCCGCCATCATCACGCTTTACTTTTTGGCTGGTGTTATGTGCGATCGTATTACTTGCGACCAACATGCGCGCACCTATCGTGGCGCTTGGCTCTATCGCACCTGTGGTGCAAGAAGCGCTCGGTATCTCTGAGACTGAGCTTGGCTGGCTGGGCGCAGTGCCGATGCTGACTTTTGCCTTGGGCGCGCTTATCTCGCCTGCCATCAGTAAGCGCTTTGGGCTTGAGAATACCTTGATTGCGATGATTGCCCTGCTGACGATTGGCATGGTCATCCGCTCGGTGATTCCCACTTGGATTGGCTTTTTGAGCGGGACGGTATTACTAACGCTGGCCATCGGTTTTGCCAACACCTTGGCCGCGCCTGTCATCAAACAGCGCACGCCCAATCACATACCGCTGGTAACAGGCTGCTTTAGCTTGACCTTGACCGTCGCCGCAGGCATCGTCGCAGGTGTGGTGCTGCCGTTATCTGAGCAGTTTGGTTGGCAGTGGGCGCTTGGCGGCTGGGCGCTTTTGGGCTTTTTTGCCTTAGTTTTGTGGGTGTTTTTGCGGGTGCGGCTAGGCTCATCGACACGGGTGGTGGCGCCGCTCGCTACCGGCTCATCAGACATTTCGGTATGGCGCTCAGCATTTGCTTGGCAGATTTCGGTCTTTATGGGTCTGCAGTCTTTGTTGTTTTATACGGTTGCCAGTTTTTTACCGTCGATTTGGCTCAGTAAGGGGCTGTCTGCGGTGAGTGCTGGACAAATGGGATCGGTGTTTCAGTTTATGGCACCGGTGGCCATTTTGAGCCTGACGTGGCTGGTCAATCGCGGTCGACCGATTCAGGCACTGGCCGTCTTTGCCGCCGCTTTAAACGTGTTTGGTGTATTGGGCATCATGTACCTATCGACCGACCTTGCTTGGCTGTGGTCTGGGCTCATGGGCATGGGCTGTTCGGCGATTTTTACCTTAAGTATGATGCTGTTTTCGATGCGCACTTATACCGCCAACCAATCCAGCGAGTTGTCTGGTATGGCGCAGGCAGTGGGGTATCTACTGGCGTTTTTTGGTCCGCTTGGTACTGGCTGGATCCATGATGCCACAGGCAGTTGGGACTTGGCGCTGTTTATGCTGCTGATCTTGATGATCATCAACGTCGTGATGGCATGGCTGGTCAGTCGCCCAATCATGGTCGATGGTAAGCACGCTTAACATCGGCTTAACCCTAAATCACGGTAACCTTATCATAATATTGGTCGCGATCTTATTTTGCTACACTGGTTTGATTGCTTATAGGATAGACTACGTATTATGAAACCATCTTCTCGTTTGACTTCGCACCTACCGGTGGCGGCTCTCTTAGCCATGGTGATGGCCACCAATGGTTGTCAAAAATCGCCTGATAATGCTGATACCACGCCAGCCGACAGCACACAACCAACCCCGCCTATCAGCCAAACTACTCAAACCAGTCAGACTGCCGATACATCATCCACCTCACGGTTGGATGAGCAGCAAGCAGCGCTGACCATCTTGGCGCTGGGCGACTCCTTGACCGAAGGCTTGGGCGTGTCGCCTGAAGATAACTACCCTGCCCAACTAGAAGCTCAGTTAAAAAAAATGGGCTATTCCAATATCACTGTCGTCAATTCCGGCTTGAGCGGCGAGACCAGCACAGGGCTGGTCAATCGCTTGGATTGGGTGCTACAGACCAAACCTGATATCACCATACTGACCATTGGTGCTAATGATGCCATGCGCGGTATAGAAGTCGCCACTATCGAAAATAACATTCGTACCGCCATCAAACGCTTGCAAGCAGGTGGCAGCGAAGTCATTTTGGGCGGCATGCAGATTTATGACAATCTTGGCTCAGACTACGTAGAGTCGTTTGCCGCGATTTATCCGCGCATCGCCGAAGACACGGGGGTTACGCTGATTCCGTTCTTTTTGGACGGGGTGGGCGGTGATGCCGCTCTCAACCAAGCGGATGCCATTCACCCGACTAAAGAGGGCTATCGCATGATCGTCAATGAAAATATTTTGCCAGTGCTCACGCCCAAGCTAGAAAAAATAGTCGAAAGTGAGCGTAATTAAAGGCGCTTATCTATAGCTGCTTCACTTCGATGCCTTATGGCCTTAAACCAACCAACCGGAACTGCCCATGACCGCCACACTTACCAGTAACGCCATACTCAGTGCCGAGCATTTACATAAAACCGTGCAAGTCGGTGAGCAACCGCTGGCCATCATCAAAGACGTCAGTATCCATGTCGATGCCGGCGAGTTTGTAGTGATTATGGGCAAATCAGGCTCAGGTAAATCCACCTTACTGGGTCTACTGGCCGCGCTTGATTATCCCGATAGTGGCTCGATTACGCTGGCTGGACAAACGCTAAGCGCTCTTGATGAAGATGCGCTAGCGGTGATTCGTCAGCGCGAGATGGGCTTTGTCTTTCAGTCATTTCATCTACTGCCGACCTTGAGCGTGCGCGAAAATATCGCTTTTCCGCTAGATATCGCGCGGCGTCCTGATCCTGCGCGGGTCGATGCCTTAATCGAAGCAGTCGGGCTCGGCCATCGACGTGATAGCTTGCCCAGTCAACTATCCGGCGGTGAGCAGCAGCGCACAGCGGTGGCGCGCGCGCTGGTCGCCCAGCCAAAGATTGTCTTTGCCGATGAGCCGACAGGCAACTTGGATGAGCAAAACGCCGAGCAGGTCATGCAGCTATTGCTAGACTTGCGTGCGCAGACAGGCTCAGCGCTGGTCGTCGTGACGCATGATCCAGCGCTCGCTGACATGGCCGATCGAGTCATCACCATGCATGACGGTACGATAGATGGGTCAAACGCTGATGAAAAATAAACCAAGCGCTGCTACAACTCAGTCTGCTACAGCCCAGTCTCATGGCCTGATAGGTCCGCTGTTTACTCGCACGTTAGGCGCGCAAGCCCTCACCCGTAGCTGGTGGCGACGCTGGGTGTATCCGGTATTGTTTTTATTGACGCTGACGCTATCACTGGCCACTTATCTGACTCTGGACTCTATCCAGCAGTCCGTTGATCGCTACATCACTGACAATCAGCGAGCGCTGGTCGGCGGCGATCTGATACTCAACAGCAAACAAGACTGGCCAAGCGAGGTCATGGCACAAGTCAACACCCTGCCTGCCAGCCAAGTCGTCTACGATCATCAGTTTAGTGCGATGGTGGTGAGCGCAGAGCAGACATTGCTGACGCAGCTCAAAGCCGTCTCTCCCGCTTATCCATTATATGGCGACGTCGAGCTGGCCTCCGGACAGCCGCTGTGGCAACAGCTGACAGCCGATAGCATCATCGTCGCGCCAGAGGTGCTAAATGGTCTTGGCGCTACCGTCGGCGATGTCGTCACCATCGGTGATGGGCGCTTTACCATCCGCGATGTACTGACCAAAGAGCCAGATCGCCCTTTAAGTGCCTTTGGCTTTGGCGGGCGGGTCCTGATGCAGCAACAAGCGCTGGCAGCCACCAACCTATTGGGGCAGCGCAGCCGTGTCAACTACCGTATCGAGATGGCAGGAGATGCCGAGACAATAGCGGCGCAGCATGCAACGCTTGAGCAGCTACTCGTAAGCCACCCTGATATCGAGCTATCTGACGCTCAGTCAGCGGATACGTCTGTCTCGCGTATTTCTGATAATGTCTTGATGTTTTTAAAGCTATTGGTCATCGCCGTCCTCCTGCTTTCGGCGGTGGCGATGTATGGGGTGATTAGTGCTTTTGTCAGCAAAGAGCAGCCGAACAACGCCATTCGCCTCGCCTTAGGTGAGCCGCTTGCCTCGCTCAAACGCAGCTACTACCAGCTACTACTTACAACCACCGTCATCGCTTGTATCGCAGCGAGTATCCTTGGTGCCGGCTTACTACAGGTCAGTCAGCCCTACCTTGGCGCTATCTTACCTGCCGATGTGGCGCTAGCGATCAACCCCATTAGCGTCCTAAAAACCATCATCATTGCGCTGCTCTTGAGCTTTGTCATCGCCCAGCGCGGTTTACGCCCGCTGAACCACACCAAGCCTGCAACCTTACTCAATCAAGGCGCAAGTCAGTCCAATCAAAACCTGCCATGGTATCGACGCCTGCCGATACTATGGTACGGGCTGATGCTAACAAGTCTGTATGTGTTTTTTGCTTATGAAGTGGGCTCGTGGCTACTGGGCGCGCAGCTGCTGATCGGCCTGATTGGCTTTGTCGCGATATTTTGGCTGCTTGCTCGTGGCTGGCTATGGCTCTTGACACAACTGGCCTCGCGCCGCCGTATCAGCTGGATGCAGCGTATCGCCATTCATAATTTGGCGCGCAAAGGCAACCAATCGGCGCTATTTTTTGTCACCTTATCGCTGTCGGTCGCCGTCCTAACACTTATCACCACGCTTAATCACAGTATCAACGAGCAGTTTATCAATACCTACCCTGCAGACGCGCCCAATATATTTTTGCTCGATGTACAAAGCGAACAACACGACGCGATTAATAACATCATTGGCGCACCGGTCAGCTATTACCCCGTTATTCGGGCGCGGGTGGTGACAGCAGGCGGCGTGCCTGTACAAGATATCGAGCCTACAGAAGGTTTTGATGATCCGTCGCGAGTGTTTAACTTAAGCTACGCCGACACGGTGATGGATACTGAGTTCATCACTGATTCTCTAAAAAAAAACGCGCTCTATGCGCCTATCACCACCGATCATACCGATAATAACAACAACGCCGCACAGACCATAGCACCCCTATCTATCTTGGATACGGCAGCCAGTTTGCTCAATGTCGGCATGGGCGACGAGATCATTTTTAATATCCAAGGGATCAAAATCATCGGGCAAATTACCAGTATCCGCTCGCGCTTCGAGCGTGGCCCGAGTCCGTATTTTTATTTTTTGTTTGAGCCATCGGTGCTGTCCAGCGCGCCGCAAATCCAGTTTGCCACCGCGCATATCCCTGAGGACCGTATCGCCGAGGTACAAGGTCAGCTGGTACGCAAGTTCCCTGCTGTCACCACCATTGACGGTACCGCTATCGCTGAGCAAGTCCAAGATTTGGTCGTGCAAATGAGCCGCTTGGTCTATGTCTTCACCTTACTGGCATTGCTAACAGGCATCATGGTATTGATTAGCTCGCTGCTGTCCACCTCACAGGACCGTATGACCGAGAGCGCCTCATTTCGCCTGCTAGGGATGCAAAAGCGCGACTTGTATATGCTTAATATCTTAGAGATTGGCGTACTTGGTGTTAGCGCCGCGGTGTTTGCGATGACGATTGCCAGCGCTGGCGCTTGGTTTGCGATTACCCAGTGGTTTGACTTACGCTTTAGCGTACCGTGGGCGAATCTGGCTATTGGTGGCGGATTGCTTCTCGCCTTACTGTTGGGTATTGCGATTATTTATGTACGCTTGGTGATTGGACGCGGGATTATGGCTCGGGTCAGGGCGATGATTTAGCGTATTCAATTTTAGCTTTGCAAGAATTCCGCCCCAAATCCCTGATTTCCTAAACCCTCAAATCAAAACGCACACTATGGATATAGTGGGCGTTTTTTTTACTTAAGACACAACTATATAAACCAATATCAACCCCGCACTTTGCTTATTTTATAGCCCTCATTTGCTATACTAGCCTAACTTTATCGATTAAATTCTCCCTTACACCTCTTTAAAACAGCACGGTAACCTTATGAAATTCTCAAAGTTCGGTCAAAAATTTACCCAGCCCACTGGCATCTCACAATTGATGGATGATCTGGGCGATGCGCTCAAAAGCGATAAGCCGGTCAATATGCTCGGTGGTGGTAATCCAGCGCGTATTGAAGCGGTGAATGAGCTGTTTTTAGAGACCTATCAAGCGCTGGGCAATGATGGTAGCTTTCGTGAGGACATTAACAGCACAGCGACGAGTAGCATGGCGAATTACTCCAATCCGCAAGGGGATGCTGGCTTTATAGATGCCTTAGTTGGCTTCTTTAACCGTCATTATGACTGGAATTTGACGAGTGAGAATATCGCACTGACCAATGGCTCGCAAAATGCGTTTTTCTATTTGTTTAATCTGTTTGGCGGTGCGTTCACTGATGAGAAGAATGAATCTGTCGACAAATCCATTCTACTGCCATTGACCCCTGAGTATATCGGCTATAGCGATGTGCATGTCGAGGGTCAGCACTTTACCGCCGTATTACCGCATATCGATGAAGTGACGCATGATGGCGAAGCAGGCTTCTTTAAATATCGCGTGGATTTTGAGGCGTTAGAGAGCTTGCCTGCGCTGACCGAAGGCCGTATTGGCGCGATTTGTTGTTCGCGTCCGACCAATCCAACAGGTAACGTGCTGACCGATGAGGAAATGGCGCATTTGGCGGAGATTGCTAAGCGTTACGATGTACCGCTGATTATTGATAACGCCTACGGTATGCCCTTCCCTAATATTATTTATTCCGACGTCACGCTCAACTGGGATGACAATACGATACTGTGTTTTAGCTTATCCAAAATCGGCTTACCCGGAGTGCGTACCGGCATTATCGTTGCCGCGCCTGAGGTCATCGCAGCCGTCAGCGCGATGAATGCGGTGGTTAATCTCTCGCCGACGCGCTTTGGCGCGTCTATTGCCACGCCTTTGGTTGAAAACGATGCCATTAAAGACTTGTCCGATAACGAGATTAAGCCGTTTTATCAGCAGCAAGCAAAAAAGGCCACTGCGCTGCTTAAACAAGAGCTGGGTGATTATCCATTGATGATTCATAAGCCTGAAGGGGCGATATTCTTTTGGTTGTGGTTTAAGGACTTGCCGATTACCACGCTTGAGCTGTACGAGCGCCTAAAAGAAAAAGGCACACTTATCGTACCGAGTGAATACTTCTTCCCGGGTGTCGATGTCAGTGACTATCAACACGCGCATGAGTGTATTCGGATGAGTATCGCGGCGGATGAGGACACGTTGGCCAAAGGCATTGCGGTGATTGGTGAGGTGGTGCGAAAGCTGTATGATGAGGCTAAGTAAAACCATCTCTTTTTGAATGTAAAAAACGGACTAATAAATAGTCCGTTTTTTTGGATTAAACGCATCAAAACCTGTTAATTAAGCGCTTTTAGTAAAGCTTTAGCACTTATCTTACCAAACTCATTGGCCGCGAGTGGCCCGTCACCTGAGATTAGCTTACGATCTTGATGCGTTTGCCCTGAGGCCAGTTTATTGTCGATGGTAACGCCTAAATCCTCTAACTTATCCGCAAAGTACCATGGCATCGTACCAGGCAGATAGCCAATTTTTGGCATTTGCTTATCCATAACCGTCGGGAAGGCTACCATCTTATAGCCTTTAAAAATAAAGTCACGCTCGGAATTGCCTTCATCAGAACTGTCAGGACTATTAAGGTCAGCCGCCAATAACGCTGCAGGCCCGTGACAAATCGCTAAGGTAAATAGATCATTATCGTGTCCCCAGCGTAGCAATGCACCGAGGTTTTTGTCTTCTGGCAAGCCGAGCATCGCGCCATGACCACCGGGGATAAAAATCGCTGCATAATCATTGCTATCAGCCATGTCATTTTTGACAAGATCCGCGATGCTTTTTGGACTCTCAAACTTGGAATCGTACTCGCTATAGATTTGTTTGACGTCGTCATCGTCCTCTGGCATCGCCCACTGCTCGACCTTGACCGCCTCGCCTGTTGGCGTAAACACATCGACATCGAAGCCTGCTTTTTTGAAATGTAATAACGGCACCATCATCTCCACCGGATGATTACCGGTATCAAATTTATTGCCGTTCTCCATAGTCATATACTGCTCTTCGGTACAGACCATCATGATTTTCTTATCGCCCGTATAGGGATTATCGTAATTAGTATGATCGTAGTTGGTTTTATTCGGCGCAGCTATCTTCAGCGATGATGTTGAGGGAATATAAATGCCTGCTTCAGTTTCTTGCGGCTCTAAGCCTAGAGTATTTTTGGCGTTGTCTAAGGTGTCTTTGGCTTTATCTAATAGATCCTGCATATTCATAGTGGCTTCCTTTTTTATTGCTTATAGTTTTATGACTTGTATTGGCTCATCAAGAAAGATGACACCTATAAAGTAGCAAAATAAGGAGACGTGAAATAGACGAGACTTTTTATGTTTCGTAAGCTTTGTAAAGATAAGGCCGCTTATGAGCCTGCAACTGGCAAAAATTTTTCTTGCGTGCTGTGCCTGCGCCGCTCAAGGCTACGAAAAACCACGTGTCTTCTCGCTGTATCGTTTTTATATCGGATTGACTATAGTGACGGGCGACAGCAAAAGCTAGCTTTAGCCGTCCATTTTTTTATGGCGCTTAAGCAAGGCTTTGGTATGGGGGGTGGGCTGAAATATTTTTAGCCATTTATTGGCCGCATACAGCACCAAGGGCAGCAGGCAGGTGTTTATCAGGTCGTGTAGGCTGGCTTTGATATCCAAGACTCCCAGCGCAAATATCCCTTTTGGAATGATGATATGGCGATTATCCAGATATTCCCCGAGTAGCGCCACGCTCACCACCACCAGCAGGGCCATAAAAGCTCTGAGATTTTGGTTTTTGATAAGAGGGCGCAGTATCAGTAGGCACAGCAGATAGACCCCGACACCGACATAGATGTGCAGCGCATCTTTGGCTAGGCCTGTGACGTCGATGATATTGATTTTAAACGCGGTAAAATCCACTGGTGTTTTCCGTATATAACAGCAAGCAATAGCTGCGGCCTATAAGAAGTGAGCAACGCCGTCGACTCACCTTTCAAGCTGATATCTGTTCAGCGTGACTACTGATGAAAAAGACAGCGTTGTCTGGCTATATATCCCATTCAACGAAGTTCTTTAACAGTTGCAAGCCAGCGGTATGGCTTTTTTCGGGGTGAAACTGGGTGGCAAACAAGTTGTCTTGGATCACGCTGGCACAAAACGGCTGGCCATAGTCGCAAACAGCGGCCACTTGTGCGCTATCGGCAGGCACGCAGTAAAAACTGTGCACAAAATAAAAATACGCATGGTCATCGATACCGCGCCACAATGGATGGTGAAAGTCCATACCGCTAATGGTATTCCAGCCCATGTGCGGTACTTTAATCGTCGCGCCTTGCTCGTCTGTCCACGCCGGATCAAAGGCTTCTACGCTACCGTTTAGGATGCCTAGGCAATTTGTGCCGCCATTCTCGCTTGATTGCTCAAACAGCGCTTGCATACCGACACAGATGGCCATCACGGGTTTGTTAAAGATCGCGTCGCGTACGACATCATCGATACCCGCAGCGGTCATACCAGCCATACAGTCGCGCATGGCACCGACACCGGGGAAGACGATTTTGTCGGCAGCAGCGACAACTTTTGGGTCATTGGTGATAGAGACGTCTGCCCCTACCGCTGACAATGCTTTGCCAGCTGAGTGCAAATTACCCATGCCGTAATCTAATAAGGCGATTTTGGTCATTGATTGGTTCTCGTTTTTGAATCGTTTTTATTATATTTGATAACAGCGGATGAGGTACAGATAAAATCCTGCTACGAGCAAAAGCGCCAACTGTACAAGCCGTGCAATAAGCGCGGCTGTGACCGTAGCAGCACCGCACCTATCCTTAAAACGCCTCTTTGGTCGACGGTAAGGTATTTAGCGCTCGCTCATCATATTCACAGGCCATACGCAGGGCGCGAGCAAAGGCTTTAAAGGTCGACTCGATTTGGTGATGGCTGTTTTTGCCTTTAAGATTGTCCAAATGCACGGTCATCCATGAGTGATTGACAAAGCCGTAAAAGAATTCGCTAAACAGATCGACATCGAATGTGCCGACATGTGAGCGGGTAAATGGAATATCCATATGCAAACCTGGACGCCCTGATAGATCGACGACCGCGCGAGTCAATGACTCATCGAGCGGCGCATAAAAATGTCCGTAACGGCGGATGCCTTTTTTATCGCCCAAAGCTTTGTTAAACGCTTGCCCCAAAGTAATACCGGTGTCCTCGACGCTGTGATGGTCATCGATATAAGTATCGCCTGTGCATTTTATATCTAAATCAAAGAGACCATGACGCTTGATTTGATCGATCATATGATCCAAAAATGGCACCCCTGTGTCGACGACGCCTTGACCGGTGCCATCGAGATTGACCGTACATTTGACTTGCGTCTCAGCGGTATTGCGCTCGACGGTAGCGGTGCGCGCTGGACGGCCATATAGGTTTGGGGGTTGAGGCAAGGACTGTTCAGGGGTATGGGTGGTCGAATTGGCTGTCATGGCTACTCTCTATCAATAAAAGCGGTCAATAAAATGTGCTCAATAAAATAGGACGATAGACGTCCAATAAACACTCGTACGTTGCGAGCGGTGTCAACAAAGTCTGTCAATGACAAAAGATTAAAAAAGACTAAAATATGGCTGGCGCGCATGGGCTAAATGCAGCCTGTCTGCCAGAGACAATACGCGGCCTACCTGCATCATAGCAAACCCTAACCACGACCGCCACGGCCAAGCGCCAAACCACGCACAAAATCTGCGTATTCTGCTAAAATAGTGCATTGAGTTTTATCAATCATCAATGCTGTGACGCTGTGATGCCGCGTGCTATCTTGTTTATACCGACCTGACCTTATCACTGTCTATTTATAACATTCCATTTTTGATAGGAACAACTGCCATGCCTTTAGAAGCCATTGCCATCAACCGCTTAGACGCCCCGCTGATCAAAAAACCTGCACGCGACAATGAGTTAGCCGAGCGCTTGGCGGCACTATATGACAGCGATGAAACCCAGCCTAGTGGTGCAGAAGTGCTTCGGCTCGTTGAGCAAGGGTTTAGCCGTGGGCAATATCTATACGTCGGCATGTTTAATGACAAGCCCATCGCTGCGGTGGCTTGCTTCGATGACGGACAAACTAATGCCAAACGCCTACAGTACCTCACCGTACATCCAGAAAACCGCAAACGCGCGATTGATGCCAAGTTTATCAAGCTGGTCTATGATGCCGAGGTCAAAAAAGGCGTGCGAGAGTTCGTCCCTGCCGATGATGCTATTCATCGTATCATGAGCGAGTATGAGCTGCTGCGCGTCAAAGACTAGGGCGTGTCCTCAATTCAATCACTCAAAGTAAGACAAAACCCGATTATTTCGCTTATATTGACGGATATAGAGACTTTTATCACATAAAATGCAAAAACCCCTTGACAGCAGCGGCGATATTTAGTTTAATAGCGCCTCAACGAAGACGGCTCGATAGCTCAGTCGGTAGAGCAACGGATTGAAAATCCGTGTGTCGGCAGTTCGATCCTGCCTCGAGCCACCATTCGTTTACTAGATTCTAAAACCCCAAACATTGAGAAATGTTTGGGGTTTTTTTATGGCTGATTTTTATAGATTAATACTCACTTAACGCTGGTATAGCCTACCGCGCAATAACAGCTCACAGCGCTCGCGCGAATCCAAATCATACACCGTCGCGCGGTAATCAATACCATGACGCCCCTCAAAAAACACCACCCGATCCCCCACCGCCAAAAAACACGACGTGCGCGCATCATAGATAAAACCATCAATCACAAAGGCCAAGTCACGGTCTATCTCACGTACGGTATAGGTTTCACCCTGCGGGATAAAATGCTCAAACCACGCGCCATATGCCGCCGTGGTACTGAGTACACTGATGAGTAGCGCCGCGACACCCAACCTATATTTTGAAAATAAAATCGAGGTGATGCCAAATGGTTTTATACGTTTTATTGTCATGGTTTTGACCTACTCAGTAATCATCAAACGCTATCTAATGCTGGCTTTAGCGATAAAGCCAGCAGCGGTGATTCATATAGTAATCGCTCACTGTCACGGTTGTATAACACTTTTGCGCTGTTTTTTAGACAGCTGCGCTCAGTATACTCGATAGTAGCCGTAAACATCATACAAAGGATAAGGGCACACGATGCGAGAGTTTGATTATGACTTAGATTATAAAAACCTAGACCTGCGCGCGCAGCCTGAGCTATACCGAGTCGGGCGCGGCGAGCAAGGAGTGCTGTTGGTCGAGCCTTATAAGTCTGAGATTTTGCCATACTGGCGCTTTGCCACTCCTGAGGTTGCCAAGCAAAGCAGCGAGACGATTTATCAGATGTTTTTGGATTACTTGGCAAAGGATGATTTTGTCGGTGCTGACATGGCGCGCAAGTTTATCCAAATGGGCTACACGCGTGCGCGGCGCTATGCCAATCACAAGGGCGGCAAAAAATACAAAGGGGCGGTACCTGACGATAAAAAAGGCCAAAGCGGCGCGCATGGCCGCGAAGAGTTACCGCGTCAGCAAGAAGATCCTATCAAAGCAGAGTCCGCTCGTATTTTTAAGCAAAAATGGGACGCGTGCCGTAAAAATGACACCTATCTACAAATGAAAAAAGCGCACCGCGAGCGCTATAAAGATGTCGACTAGCGATATTTAAGCCTGCATAAAAGTGGGTGCAAAAGCTTAGCTGTGCTATGGTAGCACAGACGATCAAGATAGCTATCCTTGTATAAAATAGATACAGCGCTTGGCTCGCTTGCAGCGCCCCCACTCATTGCACACTGTCGCTTGCCTGCCTTGCCTTATATTGCTTGGTATTGTCTGGGCATCGAAGCTATCTTAAATCCGCTATAGCAACACAAAACCGAGAGGAATAATGGATAAGCAACTGTTGATTTTTGATTTTGATGGTACGCTCATCGATAGCGTACCAGACTTGGCCGATGCCGTAAACGCCATGCTGAGCACACTTGGCAAAGACACCTACCCTATTGATACCATACGTAATTGGGTCGGCAACGGCTCACGCATGCTGGTGGCACGTGCCTTGGTCGGCAAAATAGAGGTACTAGAAGACGAGCTAAATACAGACACTCTGGATCACGCCGAAGCGGTGTTTTTTACGGCTTATAAAGATATCAGCGGTAGCAAAACGGTCGCCTATCCAGACGTCGATGATGGTCTCAAACAACTAAAAGCAGCGGGCTACACACTGGCTTTGGTCACCAACAAACCCATTGGTTTTGTCCCAAAAATCTTACAGTCTTTCGGCTGGCAAGAGCTGTTTAGTGCTGTGCTCGGCGGCGATAGCTTACCGCAAAAAAAACCAGATGCCGCGCCGCTGCTACATGTCTGCCAAACGCTGGGCGTCACGCCAGCACAAGCCATCATGATAGGCGACTCTAGAAATGATATCTTGGCCGGCCAAAACGCCGGTATGGACACGCTGGGGCTGTCTTATGGCTACAACTATGGACAAGATATTCGCAAGCTAAATCCCACCCATGCGTTTGATGACTTTGCCGCCTTAGTGCAATGGATCCTGCAAAACGATGCATAAGCGATAAAATACAGTCTATACATTGATAATAAAGCCTATAGACCTTTAACTTAGGCGAGCCTGATTTGCTCTTATGCTTTGCCCCGATAGCTGAGCGCCTCTGACAAATGAGCGCTGGTGACATCATGACTAGCGGCAAGATCGGCAATGGTACGAGCAACACGTAAGACTCTATGATAGCCACGCGCCGATAAATTAAGTCGCTGCTGCGCCAACTGCAACAGTTGCTGCTCGCCCTCGCCCAGTGGCACATACTTATCGATCTCGCTTGGGCTCAGTGCATTGTTGACCTTGTGTTGCCGCGTTATTTGGCGTTGATGCGCGGCGGCAACACGCTCGCGGACTTGGGCGGAGGTTTCGCCTGTCTGCGCGCTCTGCAAGTCTGCGATGGGTAGTGCAGGTACAGTGATGTGCAAATCAATACGATCAAGTAGCGGCCCTGAGAGTTTGTCTTGATAGCGTTTGATCTGCTCAGGTCGACAGCGGCAGCGTCCCGAGCCATCACCGTCATAGCCACATGGACAAGGGTTCATCGCCGCTACTAGCTGAAAGCTGGCCGGAAAGGTCATTTGTGAGTTGGCACGGCTGATGGTGATTTGCTTGGCCTCCAACGGCTGACGCAAGACCTCGAGCACAGTACGATCAAACTCTGGTAGCTCATCGAGAAATAAAACCCCCTTATCAGCAAGTGTTATTTCACCAGGTTTCGGACGTGAGCCACCGCCCACCAGCGCCACTGCCGATATGGTGTGATGCACTTGACGAAAGGGCCGTGTACCATAATCATAATCATTGTCTGCCACCGAGTAAGTGCTGGCTACCTCCAGCGCCTCCTCATCACTCAAATCTGGCAAGATGCTCGGCAATCTCGATGCCATCAGCGTCTTGCCAGATCCAGGCGGCCCTGTAAACAGTAACGAATGACCGCCTGCTGCCGCAATCTCTAATGCCCGTCTGGCATGATGCTGGCCTTTGACATCAGCCAAATCTACCTGATAGCCGACATGCCGCTGCACGGTGCTGGGCGTGACAATGGGTAAACGCTGAGAGGTCTCGTTTGGGTCAGTCAGTGACTGTAAGTGTTCACACACAGCCTGCAAGCTCTCGGCGGCCAATACATCTACACCCTCGACGCGGCTGGCCTCAGCACCATTATCCATGGGCACGATCAACTGCGGCAGTTTTTGCGCGCAGCCTTTTGGGTCAGCTGTCGTTGTCATCTGCCCTAACCGCGCCGTTACCCCCTCTGCTTTTATCGCCCGTGCTACTGCCAGACTGCCGCTGACTTGGCGCAGCTCGCCATTTAGCGCCAGCTCGCCGATAAACTCAAACGCGGACAAGCCCTCAGGCTCGATCTGACCACTCGCCGCTAAGATACCAATCGCAATCGGTAAATCCAGCCGCGCGCCATCTTTTGGCAGGTCCGCTGGCGCTAAGTTGATGGTCAGACGACGATTGGGAAATTGAAAACCTGAGTTTAATATGGCGGAGCGTACGCGATCCTTACTCTCACGGACGGCCGCCTCTGGCAAACCCACAATGGTGAGTGCAGGCAAGCCTTGCGATAAATGCACCTCAATGATGACCTTGGGGGCATGCAGCCCGACGACTGAGCGGGTATAGACTTGGGCAAACGACATCAGTACTTCCTAATATAGGGAATCAATCGATAATAAAACATTAATTATCAGTGCGCAAATGTCGTGTCTCATTCGCTTTGTTTTCAATGTTAATATCACTTAATACCGATGCGTTAAATAAGGCAGCATTAGCATCATGCTTCTATATTGTTATATGATGAATAGATGCGTCTTAATCTCAACCCTAGACTTAAACGCATGCGCAATAAAAGGATGTTATTGCCTCATAAAGCTGATTGAGTCGAGCTTTGTGTACCACGCTTTTTTTAACCAACCAAGAATGGATAAGTTATGAGCATCAATGTGCTTAGCCATCGGCGTGTGCCGACCCTTACGCTACTGACAGTGGCCGTCTCCTTAGCTCTATTCGGTTGTTCGGATAGTGACAACAGTTTTAATAACGCTGATACCGCCCAGCCCACGACCACCTACGAGGTGGACATCCAGCGCACCGAGTTTGGTATTCCGCATATCACCGCAAAAGGACGTTATCGAGCGGTGGCAGTATCGACGCGACCCAAGCCTGCACAGTGCTGAGCAATTGGGATCGCCGTAATAACTTAGACAGTAGGGGCGCTCATGTCTTTAGAGAGTTTTGGCGCAATGTCGACTTTACCGAAACCACTGATGATGCCTTTAATGTGCCGTTTGATGAGTCTGACCCTATCAACACACCGCGCGATCTTAAAATCACAGCGGGCACCCGTGCCGCCTTGGCAGATGCGATTGCCTACTTTCAAAACAATGGCGTGGCGCTCGATGCCACATTGGGCGAGCTACAATACACCCTTGATGCCAGCGAGTATGCCTTTATCAATAACGGCCCGACATATATGCAAGCGCCGTTTCAAGAGCGTAGCAATTCTAAGCCTTTACACCCCCGCTATCAATTCTCCACATCCCAGTCTTTACCCGACTGCTCTAAGTCGTCTCCCCACTACTGATAGGGATTTGTTATACTAGCGGTAGCAAGTCAGTCATCTCTATACAACCAAAAGCGACACCCAAAACCGCAGCCTGTATGGTCAACCCGAGGAATGCCGTATGACAGAATACTCACAACCAGATACTCAGCAGCCCTACAACCGCGCTGACGAGCAGCCGACGACCACGCGCCCTGTCATGCAGCCTGACAACCCATATGCCAGTACGCGCGGCAGTATCACCAGCAAGCAGCTGCCAGCGTTTGATGAAGCGATGATCCAAAAATACAATCGTTCAGGGCCACGCTACACTTCCTATCCGACTGCTTTAGAATTTACAGAGATAGCTGATGGTTTAGAGACTAAAATCCTTCAAAGCCGTGAAGCACGCGCGCCCTTATCGCTATATTTTCATATTCCCTTTTGTCGCCACCTTTGCTATTACTGCGCTTGCAATAAAATCATCACTAAGAAAAACAGCGACTCAGGCGACTACTTAGAGTATCTCATCGCTGAGATTAAACTCAAGCGGCGCTTGCTGACCACTGAAGGTGGCAAGAACCCAGTCGTCAAGCAGCTGCATTTAGGCGGGGGTACGCCGACATTCTTGCGTGATGAAGAGATGGTTCAGCTCTGGCAGTTCTTACAAACGCAGTTTGAGTTTTTGAGTGATGATGAAGGCGACTACTCTATCGAGATTGATCCGCGTGAGCTGAGCGGCAACACCCTCAAGGTCCTACGCGATCTGGGCTTTAACCGCATCAGCTTAGGGGTACAAGACTTAGATGAGAGCGTCCAAATCGCCGTCAACCGCGTGCATTCAGCGGAATTAATCGAAAACGTACTTACTGAAGCACGCGAATTGGGCTTTCATTCTATCAATATCGATCTGATCTACGGTCTGCCGCATCAAACGCCTGAGACATTGGAGCAAACCATACGTCGCATCATCGAGATGGCACCCGACCGGCTGTCGGTGTTTAACTACGCGCATCTGCCGGAGCGCTTTAAAGCCCAGCGCCAAATCAAAGAAGCGGATTTACCTAGCCCTGCAGCCAAACTGACCATGCTGGGCAACACCATTAACACGCTCACCGAGGCAGGCTATCAATACATCGGCATCGACCACTTTGCCAAGCCCGATGACGAGCTGGCTGTGGCACAGCGCGAGGGTAAGTTGCATCGCAATTTTCAGGGCTATACCATCATGGGCGACTGTGATTTGCTCGGCTTTGGCGTCTCTGCCATCAGTCAAATCGCCAATGCCAATAGCCGCTATATCTTGCAAAACGATACCGACCTGCAAGCTTATCAAGCCACCATCGATGCCGCGCAGCACAATCTGGCCATCATGCCTGCGGTCAAAGTGATCAAAACCTCTATCAAAGATCGCTTGCGCGAGTATGTGATCATGAATCTGCTGTGTCACGACTACATCGACTTTAAAGACGTCAATCAAAAATTTGGTATCGATGCCATCACCTATTTTATTGATGAGATTGCGCAGTTAGGCGCGATGCAAGAGGACAGACTTATCGATATGGATGCCGCTGGTATTCGTGTGCTGCCAAAAGGTCGTCTACTCGGTCGCAACGTCGCCATGGTGTTTGATGAATATTTGGACAAAAAGCATAAAAACCGCTTTTCTAAAGTGATTTAACGTACTTTAAAAAATACTTTATACACAAAAAAGACCTCGTTTTTGAGGTCTTTTGCTATGTCAATATGAGCGCTCAACCGTAGCGTTGTTACACCTTAAACTTATCGCCAACCATACCTTTGACCGTGCTCAAGATATCTGCAGGCAGTACCACCATTTTTGAGTTATCAGACTCTGCAAGCTGACGTATCGACTTGATGTATTGCTCGCCTAGCAGATAAACAATCGGCATCTCTTCATCGCCCATCGCAGCGGTAATCAAGCGAATAGACTCCTCAGAACCTTTGGCCAGTACCACTTGCGCTTCAGCATCACGGCGTGAAGCCTCAAGACGACCATCAGCTTCTAAGATAGCCGCTTGCTTTTGACCATCGGCGCGCGTTACGGTAGCCCTGCGCAGACGCTCTGCTGCGGCCTGCTCTTCCATTGATGCTTGCATAGTATCAGAAGGATTGATGTCTTGGATTTCAACCGTTTTGAGTGTGATACCCCAATCAGCGATGTCTTCTGAGATGGCATGCTTGAGCTTGGTTTTAATCTCCTCACGACTAGATAGTGCGTTATCCAAATCCATCTCACCGATGATCGAGCGCAGGGAAGTCTGTACCAGATTACGGATACCATACTCATAATCTTCGATACCATAGACCGCTTTGTCCGGGCGGACGATATTGATATAAGCCACCGCGTTGGCGATGATTACCACGTTATCACGGGTGATAACTTCTTGCGATGGAATATCAAGTACGATGTCTTTGGTGGTGACTTTATACGCGACGTCATCGACATAAGGGATAATAAGGTTGAGACCAGGCTCTAGCGTCTGGCTATATTTACCCAGTCGCTGCACCACCCACTTATAACCTTGCGGTACGATGCGCACCCCTTTAAACACAGTAAAGACTACCAGTGCAATCAACACCACCATCACAATGCTAAAGCTTTCCATAACTCATCCTTATAATTGACAATTATATTTGACTGGCAGTCAAACTTGCCTATTTTTTTGGCTCAGCGTAGGCGACTGCATACTTCTGACGATCAGCTCATTGCCCACGATATCTGTCACCACCACCCGCTCACCAACTGCAATCTCCTCTCCTGTGGTGCGGCACATCCACTCTGCCGCGCCAACGATAGGGACACTAAAGCGCACGATACCTACGCGCTCGGGCTGCGGTGATAGCACAATCATCCCTGTCTCACCCACGATGACACCACCGCCCAATCCAGCTTTGGTACGGTCCACTGATAAAGGCTTGATAAACTTAAACCATGCCACTAAAAACACCGCCGACAGCACCAACCAAATGACAACTTGCACAAAAAGAGAAATCGGCAGGAGCCAAGCCAATGCTGCGACAATAATGGCAGCGGCACCAAACCACAAGCTGGCGAATGTCGGCACAAACATCTCAACAATCAGCAACAAAAAGCCCAGTACCAACCAGTGCCAAGGCTCAATCATCAAAAATATCTCCATCATTGCCACCCTATTTGAATCATCCTAGCTTGCTATCCTAGCTTTCAATGTAGCATACTTTTAGCATCTATAACCTCTTAAAAATCATCAATATACACCACTCATAACACAACGCCCATATCTTAGATGAAATCAAAAAGCGCCGAATAACCTTTGCCACATAAAAAAACGACCGCCAAAGCGATCGTTTTTGAGCTATTTTTATACTGATTAAAACTTGAAGTGTGCGCCTAATGTGACACCATTGGCATCTAAGTCTTCGCCATCATCAAAATCGATGGTTGGATAAACATTGTACATCACTTCCACACTCGCCATTGGGCTAACGTTATAACCCAAACCAAGACCACCAGCTACACCAGTATCTGACATGCTAAAACTTTCGTTTTCGCTCGCATCAAGCTTGTCTGTATAGTCTACGTCTATCTCGTTTTTTGCGACCCCTAAACGGCCTTTAGCGTATACAGCAGTGTTTGGAAAAGCATAGTCATAAGTTGCGTATAAGCCATACACATCAGCATTATATTCCGATTTTTCAAAGCTATCTTCAAAAGCATCCGTGTCGCTAGTCGTCAAGTATTCAGCTTCAAGACCAAACTCTGGTGTAAACTTATAGCCACCATACACACCATAAGAAAACGCATCATCTTCTGCATCATCTGGGCTGTATTGACCGATTTTCACGCCTGCATAAGGCTGACCTGCATAATTAAGTGCCGCTTGTGCGCTTACGCTCATTAATGAGCCAATTGATAATGCAATTAAAGCTTTTTGTAGGGTATTCATATATCTTCCTATTAAATAAAACTAAAATGTAGTCTGAATGAATGTCACAGAGCGTATAATTTAGATGAACTATTGTTTAATATGGTAGTCTAACAGAATGCTATTTCCTATGCACTTTTTTTTGGTGACTTCAATAGTACGTATTTACAATAAAAAAACGACCGCCAAAGCGATCGTTTTTTGTCTGATATATAAATATAAGGTGTGGTCAATCAATGCCTTAGAATTTCACCTGAGCACCAACAGTCATTAAATCAGCATCACTTCCCAACTTGTCGTATTCAGCTTCAACGCTAAAGTTTGGACTCACTGAATAACCAAGACCAACACCGCCTGCTAGGCTCGTATCACTGTCCGAATAAGTCTCGGTTCTGATTTCAGTATTGCCAATATTGCGCGTATAGTCCCCTTCTATCTCAGTTTTTGCCACACCTAATTTACCTTTGGCGTATAACCCTGTATTTGGGAACTGATAGCGGTAAGTACCATAAGCGCCATAAGACTTAGCATCAATATCGCCACCGCGATAATCTGCATCATCTGAGCCGACATACTCAGCTTCGATACCAAAGTTAGGGTCAAAATTATAACCCCCATAGATACCATAAGCCGTTGGATCATCAGCATCATTGACGTCTAGATCAAATTGACCGACTTTGGCACCGACGTAGGCTTGACCGGTGTAACCATTGCCATAAATGACAGCAGCTTGTGCACCTACGCTGAGTAATGAACCTGCCGCTAAAGCCAATAGTGTCTTTTGTAAAGTTTTCATAATATTCCCCTAATATAGTGTAGTTCGTCAATCTTATATAGAATATTGGTTTGAGAAACGAGGTAGACAACTGTCGTTTCTCAATGACTGCATTTCGCTTATAAAGTTCTAATCCGGTAGACTTTAAGTCATTTCATCATCGATTTAGAATTTTAAATGAGCGCCCACTGTTAATAGTTTGGCATCAACATCGCTATCCATCATGGCGTATTCAGCTTCTACGCCAAAATCAGGATTCACCGAATAGCCCAAGCCAACACCACCAGCGATACCAGTATCACTACTAGAATTTGAAACTTTAACTGGTCCCACAGTGTAATCGCCTTCTACTTCAGTTTTGGCTACCCCTAGTTTGCCTTTGGCGTATAAGCCCGTGTTTGGAAACTGGTAGCGAGCCGTACCATAAGCACCATACGTTTTGGCATCTAGGTCACCATTTATGTAGTCAGCATCGTCTGAGCCGACATATTCTGCTTCGATACCGAAGTTTTGGTCAAAGTTATAACCACCATAAACACCATAAGCTGTTGGGTCATCAGCATCGTCGATATCTAAGTCAAACTGACCGACTTTTACACCCACATAAGGTTGGCCTGTGTAGCCGTTACTATAAGTCGTCGCAGATTGAGCACTGACTGTCAACAATGAACCAGTAGCTAGTGCAAGTAGGGTTTTTTGTAGAGTATTCATGATAAGCTCCTTAAAACTATGACAAACAAGTTATCTATTTATATAGGTTTTTGGCCTTATCGCCTTGTTTGCTAACGATGAATAGATAGTAACAAACTATTTCAAACTCTCTGTCAGTGTTTGATGGTATGAGAGTTAAGATTTGCAAGTATTTATCAGCGTGTGGGTTACAAAGGCAAAGATATGAAATCTTTTGTTACAACCTCCATTTTTGTGCAATAATTCCTACTTATTTCATCGAAAGCGATGGCAGCGTGTGTGTCTGAGCACTAGGTTTTACCGAGCGTATCCTCATATTTCACCCAGTTAGACGATTATCGCTTGATAGAATACATGCCCTAGCCACAAGGAACAAAGAGACCGAAAAAGGCCAAAAAATCGCTTTGTTTTATCAAAATAACAGGAAAAATAGATGATGAGCCTCAAGGACGAGCTGGAGCAAGCACTACAGACGTTAAAGAAAAATGAGCAGTATCGGCAGATACCGACGCTGGCACATGATGGGCGCTATGTTGTTTATCAAGGCAAACGCTTACTAAACATCGCCAGTAATGACTATCTGGGCTTGGGCAGCGACAGTAGTCTACAAAGGGCGTTTTTTGAGCAGATGGATCAATTGTCTGACACACATTATCCTAAGATGAGTGCCACCTCCTCAAGGCTACTCACAGGAGACGACACGCAGTTACAAGCCTTAGAGCTTGAGATGCAAGCGTGGTATCAAACGGCGGTGTGTCAAGAAGATGCCTCTAATAGTCCTAGCAATCTGAGTAGGCCAAAATCTGTGTTGGTATTTAACAGCGGCTACCATGCCAATATCGGTATTTTGCCCGCGCTGACCGCCTTACCCATCAAAACGCTGGTATTAGCAGATAAGCTGGTGCACGCCAGTATTATCGATGGGCTGCGCCTTAGCCAAAACAAAACCGTTGGCTATCGCCGTTATCGTCATAATGACTACGCGCATCTGGCTCGGCTTATCGAGCGAGCTGATAACGATATCAGGCGCATCATTATCGTGACCGAAAGCGTGTTTAGTATGGATGGTGATCGCGCAGACTTACAACAACTGGTACAAATAAAAGCTCAAGATACGCGCATTGAGCTGTATGTCGACGAAGCTCATGCTATCGGGGTCTTAGGGGAGACAGGGCTTGGGCTGGCAGAGGAAACGCAGACACTCGGGCAGATTGATTATTTGGTTGGTACCTTTGGCAAGGCATTTGCCTCCGTTGGCGCTTATATCATGTGTGATGAAATTATCAAGCGCTGGCTGGTCAATCACATGCGCTCACTGATCTTTAGTACCGCATTGCCGCCCATCAACCATGCTTGGACACGTTTTGTGTTGGCCAAAATGCCAAGCTTGACGTCGGCACGGACGCATTTGGCGCTACTGTCTACCGAGCTGAGCGAGGCCATTGCTCGCAAGCACTCTACCAGCGCAGCCAGCAGCGCCTACGCCTCGCCTATCGTCCCTTATATATTGGGCGATAATGCGCGCACACTGGCCAAAGCCCAGCAGCTACAGGCCGCTGGGTTTTATGCACTGCCTATTAGGCCGCCTACGGTGCCTGCCAATAGCGCGCGCATTCGTCTCGTGATGAATGCCAAACTGACCTATGATGACTGTGAGCGGTTAATTCAGCAGCTGTAGTTGTCTTAAATATAGGTTGAATCGCTACTAGCGATGACGTACAGATGCCTTACGATCAGTCACAGACTGATAATATGGTTTAGGAAAAATGGCTCGCCGACAGGATGTAATAGCATAGATGACACACTCAGCCGCACTCAAGCTAGATCACAGAAAGCAAACCATCGCGCGCCATTTTGCCAATGCCAGTCATTATGATGAGCACGCCACTATCCAGCAAAAGATCTGTCACGACTTGCTGGCGACCATCTCAAAAAAAACGCAAGACAGCGTCTTAGAGATTGGCGCAGGTACAGGTCAGATGACCCGCCTATTGGCCGAGCACATTCAAAGCCAGCACTGGCTGATCAATGAGCTATGCGCCGAGCAAACAGCCACCTTGAAAGGCATTTTGCCAAATGCTCAGATCGCCATCGGCGACGCTGAAACTATCGACTTCAAAGGAGAACATAGTTTGGTTGTCAGCGCCAATGCTGTGCAATGGTTTGATAACCCTCTCAGCTTTGTTACCCACTCTGCCTCTCGCCTCCAAGCAGGTGGCCAGCTGGCCTTTAGCACCTTTACGCCTAATAATTTTTTGCAAATCAAAGCCCTGACTGGTCAAGGGCTTCACTATCCTGACATGCAGCAATGGCGCTTGGCATTGCATCACGCTGGGTTTGACAATATTGCGCTATCGACACGGCGCTTTGATGTGACGTTTTCTAGTCCTTATGCGGTACTCAAACATATGAAACTCACTGGTGTATCGACCAATCAAGCGCAAAACAAAGCCAGCCCGCGCGTGGCTTTCGTTTGGAACAAATCGAGCTTACAGCAATTTGAGCGGCGCTACTGGCAGCAGTTTTCGGCGATAGATGAGGCGGGAGACGCTGGTGTCATACTCACTTATGAGGCACTGATTATTAGCGCTCAGCTTATCGGGTCAAATATTGATCGTTGAACCAAATATCGATCGTTGATCAAATGGGTAACTGCCATAAAAAAACGCACCTCGAAAGGTGCGTTTTTTTGTCACATTAATCAACGGTCAGCTTATCAGCCGTTTTATTTTTTGTCGTCTACTTCTGTAAACTCAGCATCGACAACATCATCGTCGGCTTGGTTGTTGCTTGCTGCATCCGCGCCTTGCTGGAACTGGCTTGGATCCATACCTTCTGCGCCTGCACCGCTATCAGCATAGATTTTTTGGCTGATAGGCAAGAAAGCATTGTCTAGCGCTTCAAGTTTGGCTTTGATGTCGTCATGATCATCTTCTTTAGTCGCTGTCTCTAACTCAGAGATTGCCGCTTCTACTGATGATTTTTCTTCTTCAGTGACTTTATCACCCGCTTCTTTTAGCGCTTTTTGTACCGCATGGATACGACCATCCGCTTCGTTACGAACTTGCGCCAGATTTGCAAACTTCTCATCTTCAGCTGCGTTGGCTTCAGCGTCTCGTACCATTTGCTCAACTTCTTCATCCGACAAGCCAGAGTCTGCTTTGATCTGGATGCTTTGCGCTTTACCAGTACCTTTGTCAGTCGCTGAGATGTTCATGATACCATCAGCGTTGATATCGAAAGTCACTTCGATTTGTGGCAGACCACGCGGCGCTGGTGGAATATCTGTTAAGTCAAAGCGGCCAAGCAGTTTGTTTTGGTTAGCGATTTTACGCTCGCCTTGATAAACCTGAATGGTTACCGCAGGCTGGTTGTCTTCTGCTGTTGAGAACACTTGTGATTTCTTGGTAGGAATCATGGTGTTTTTCTCGATGATTGGGGTCATTACGCCGCCCATCGTCTCAATACCAAGCGTCAATGGTGTCACATCAAGCAATAAAACGTCAGTTTTGTCACCAGACAATACCGCGCCTTGAATCGCGGCACCCGCTGCTACTGCTTCGTCAGGGTTTACGTCTTTACGTGGCTCTTGACCGAAGAACTCTTGTACTTTTTGTTGTACAAGTGGCATACGAGTCTGACCACCGACCAAGATCACGTCATTGATGTCGCCGACTTTTAGGCCAGCATCTTCAAGGGCAATCTTACAAGGACCCATGGTACGCTGTACCAGATCTTCGGTTAAGCTCTCAAGCTTAGAGCGGCTGATAGTGATGACCAAGTGCTTAGGACCACTGCTGTCAGCGGTGATGTATGGTAAGTTCACTTCAGTGCTTTGAGCGCTTGATAGCTCGATTTTTGCTTTTTCTGCTGCTTCTTTTAGACGCTGCATCGCAAGTGAGTCACCTTTTAGGTTGACGTCTTGCTCTTTTTTGAATTCATCGACCAAGTAATCAATCAATGCTGAGTCAAAGTCTTCACCGCCAAGGAATGTGTCACCATTGGTCGCTAGTACTTCAAACTGTTGCTCGCCGTCTACATCTGCAATCTCAATGATTGAGATATCAAAAGTACCACCGCCCAAGTCATATACAGCAACGGTGCTATCGCCTTGCTTTTTGTCCATACCATAAGCAAGAGCGGCGGCAGTTGGTTCGTTGATGATACGTTTTACATCAAGACCGGCGATTTTACCGGCATCTTTGGTGGCTTGACGCTGTGAGTCGTTGAAGTAAGCAGGTACGGTTACGACCGCTTCTGTTACTTTTTCGCCCAAATAATCTTCTGCCGTTTTTTTCATTTTTTTCAAGATTTCAGCAGAAACCTGTGGTGGCGCTAGTTTTTTACCGTTTACTTCTACCCAAGCATCACCGTTATCCGCTTTGGCGATTTTGTATGGCACCATGCCGATGTCTTTTTGTACCACTTTGTCATCAAAACGGCGACCGATCAGACGCTTGATCGCAAACAAAGTGTTTTTTGGGTTGGTAACCGCTTGGCGCTTAGCCGATTGACCAACGAGGATTTCGTCGTCTTTATAAGCGACGATAGAAGGTGTGGTACGGGTACCTTCAGCGTTTTCGATGACTTTGACTTTGTCACCTTCCATCACTGCCACACATGAGTTGGTTGTACCCAAGTCAATACCAATTACTTTACCCATAATCAAATGCTCCTAATGTATATTTTAAATATAACTACTTATATCTTCAGACCATAGTCGGTCACTTATTGCTATATATCGGTTTGCCTGTCGATTTTTTCAAGGCAATCATCAAGCAAAAAATTGTCTTTTGTGTGATTTTTTGGCAAAACCCTTTATATAAGTAAGGTTTAGATGCTTAAAATCAAGTAAAAAATCCTACTGACCCACGCGTACCATCGCTGGACGTAGTAGGCGACCATTGAGGCTATAGCCTTTTTGTAGCACTGTACCGACCACATCAGCGTCGGCATCGGCATCGATACCCACCGCTTCGTGAACATCGGCATTGAACTTTTCACCTTGTGGGTCAATCATTTCGATACCGTTTTTGTTGAGGACAGACAGCAGGGCTTTGTGCGTCAGTTGCACGCCTTCGGTAACCGGATCGCTGGCGTCGGCGTTTTCAATCGCACGCTCTAGATTATCAACGACTTCCAATAGCTCTTTGGCAAATTTTTGTAGGGCAAATTTTTTGCTTTTATCGGCTTCTTGCTCCATGCGTTTTTGCGCATTGTAAGCTTCGGCATTGGCACGGGCGGTGGTCTCACGGGCCTGCTTGACCTCGCCTTCGAGCTCAGCAATACGTGCTTTGAAAGTGTCGATATCGATTTCGTTGTCGATGGTGACTTTTTCAGATAAATTGTTTTTTGGATCAAACTCATCCATGGTTTCTTCTAAAATACTGTCATTATGCTCGACATTGTCGTGCGCCACATTGTGCTCAGGGGATTTGTGGTTATTGTTTTGCTCGCTCATGATAGCTCCTTAGAATTTTAATAATGACGATTGATGTATGGCACAACAAACCTGCTGGCAGCAAATCATACTGTGCTCTTATTAGTCTGCGCTTTTATTAGATAATCAACAAATATCACTGATTTTTTGCGAATATGCTTTGATAGCTGATTGATAAAGGTGATGAGGACAAATTTCAAGCCTTGCGCTGAGGATTTTTTCCCATTTACAACAATTGCTGTACCAACGAGCGTGGGACTAGAGATATGGTGCTGACAACGGCATAAACAGTGAGGCCAAACATTGAAACAAAACGTTGGAACAAACAGGCAAATCTAGCCAATCTATTTTGCAAGAGGTACCCTCCTACTGCTATTGATTTACCTTTATAGCTCACACCCGCTACCAAACCTTTAGTTTATTCCAAAATTTTTACGGTTTTCATTCATTCCATTACCAAAATATACTCAATTTTATTTTCTTTTACTTTACTATGGCCAAAAACATCTGTTATTTCAAACATTAACCATCATGTATCCGAGGTGTTATGTCTCACTCAACCATATCGCTCAATACCTTATTAAATAGAGCGTTGATCAATCTAAAGCGCTCAAACGAGCTAGCGCCTGAGATAGAAGCTGTACCAAAAGATAGCGCTAAGCGTCAATGCTTTGCGTTAAAAAGCACGTGTGTGGGTTATCAGCAAGTCGTTCATCATCAAGCGCATACCTTGCATTATGCGATAAAAGGGCTGGGTTATTTGCCATTGCCGCTGTTAGAAAGTTTGGTCAGCTACCTTGGCGGCCCCACTTCTAAGCAATACTTGCATGCCGATGCCCATCTACGGCTGATTTTGGCAATAAATAGTAAGCTAAAAACCCCGCTTGAGCTGACGCCGATGCCTAAGCTGCGTGAGAGGTTCGCTGCCGATGCCGTGGCCATGCAGTCTCCAAAGGTATGGCAACAGACGGGCGATACGCTGATGAATAATATAAAGCGCTTTCGCAAAAAAGGTGAGGTCAGCGTTCGTTGGACTGATAAGGTGATTGCAAATGCTGATGATGGCGATATGACCATTCGCTGCTATCAGCCAGATGCTAGCACTTATAGAAAGACAATCAAAAAAGGCAGCGTGCACAATCCTGATGAGACCGTGTTGTTGTTTTTTCATGGTGGTGGGTTTTGTATCGGCGGTATCGATACGCATCACGAGTTTTGTCATGCGCTGAGCCAGCAGACTGGCTGGCCTGTCGTCAGTGTCGACTATCGATTGGCACCTGAGCACCCCGCTCCAGCCGCGCTAAAAGACTGTATCAGCGCTTATGCTTGGCTGGCCGAGCATTGTCATATGTTTGGCGCGCTGCCATCACGTATCGTCTTGGCAGGCGACAGCGCAGGTGGCGGCTTATCGACCCTTATTGCTCAGCAGCTCACCGCTCCTGCCAAACAAGCTTGGGCAGACCTAGGCGAAGCGGGGCAAGATATGTTTGCGCTGTTAGAGCGTCTGCCTCAGCCACTTGCGCAAATGCCGCTTTACCCTGTTACCGATATCGAGACAGACTATCCAAGCTGGGAGCTATACGGCGAAGGCTTGTTGTTAGATCATGACGATGTGGCGGTGTTTGACGCGGCATGTCTAAAAAACAGCCCCTTACCGCGACAACACATTCTCAACTCGCCTATGCTGGGGGACAACAGCCACGTCTGCCCCACTTATATCGTCACCTCAGAGCTGGATGTCTTACGTGATGAAGCTTTTGCGTATGCAGAGCAACTAAAGACACATGGCATATCGGTGAGAAACTATACGGTACTTGGTGCGCCGCATGGTTTTATTCACTTTATGAGCATTCATCAGAGGCTAGGATTAGAAACCCGCAAAATCATCCACGGTTTTGCCAGTTTTGTCCGTGAGGTCATTCGTGAGCAGGGGCAGTTAGCGGCCTAATGACTGGCTGCTTTGGCGCGCTGACTATGACGACGGCTCAGCAACGGCACCACTGGGCGTCAGGGTAATCATCCAAATCTCAGAGCGTGAGCCTAGTCTGAATGGGATACCCCAAAAGCCATAACCAGAGGATACGACAAAGTGTCCTTTGCCAATCGCCTCGTAGCCATACCCTATTCGATTAATGGCCTTTACAATGAAGTTGGCTGGGAAGATTTGTCCGTTGTGAGTATGTCCTGAAACCTGTAAATCAATGGGCAGCTGACTGTGCTCAGCAATATCACTCGGCCTATGATCCAGCAAAATAACAGGCTGTGAGGTATCAACGCGCGCGAGCAAATCCGTTGTAGCCACACGCTGGCGTTTGTGATTATCAAAGCGTCCGATCAACCAGACCGCTTGCCCCTGATGCTCTACACAAAATACGTTATCATTTAATAAATGTACGCCTGCATCCGCTAACGCTTGACTGATGGGTCGCTCATGACCATACAAATCATGATTGCCCAATGTTGCATAGACGCCGTATGGCAGGCTGCTGCATAGCTCAGCTAAGTTTTTTGCCATATTATAGTTATTAAACGCATCTGTATTGTCATCCATGATATCGCCTGGCATTAGTAAAATATCAGCGTCAACTTTGATTACCAGATGGCGTAATCTATCTATGGCAGCCACGCCAAATAGTCGTCCTATGTGCAGATCGCTTGCGACTGCAATCCGCAGTGGCTTGGCCAAAGGTTTGTCAATACTAATAGATAGCTGACGTACGACTGGCACATAAGCACTATGCAGTGCATAAATAAATAAGCTTATAAATATAACCAGTGCGAACCCTCGAAGCTCTAAGCCAACATCAGTAGAGATATTCGAGACACCGTCCGTGAGCACCCCTAACAATGATGCCCTAAAAACATAGTAGCCATATAGTATACCTATTATCAATGCCGCGAGCAGCATAAAATGCATAACCAGCATCCAACCACTAATCCAGCGATAGCTATTGGCAAATGCCCTTTTGATGCTCAATATCAGCAAGATATTGGTGATGGCGAACACACTAACCCATAGGACGATCTCTAATGTCGGCGTTGCCCAAGGCTGTAACCACCAATGTAAGCTTAGAGCAGCACCCGCACTAAACAGCTGCAAGAGCAAAAAAATGATGATGAAAAATGCGTAACGCATGGATTGTCCTTGAGCGCGATTTTTAATGTTTCACATGAAACAGTCAAGACACAACTAATCTTGTTCCTCTAATGCTTGTCTGAGTGTCGCATGCTTAAACGTGTAACCTGCATCAAGAAGCGCTTGTGGTAGCACCTTTTGACCATCAATTAGTAGTGTCGACATCTCACCAAATATCAGCTTTAGTAAAAATTCTGGTAAAGTAAAGAATGTTGGACGATGTAGCCATGTACCTACGGTTTTGGTAAAAGCATGATTGGTTACAGGGTTGGGCGCAGTTAAGTTGTAGACCATAGCTGGTGTATCATTTGTGGTTTTTAGTGAATTATCATTTGTGGTTTGACTGTTGTTATAATCAGCAAGGTGCTGCTCAATGATAAATATCACAGCGCCGACCCAGTCTGCCCGACTGATCCAGCTCATGATTTGCTTGCCATCGCCCAATTGTCCACCAACGCCCATTTTAAATGGGGTCAAAAGCTTGGCAAGTATCCCACCATCAGGATGAATCACCACACCAGTGCGCACGATTGCCACAGGCACACCATGTTCAGTGGCTTTAAGCGCTAACTGCTCCCAATCATCACATAATTTATGAGCAAAATCTGTCTCAAAACCACTACTTTCTGTCAATGGTTTATCGCCTTGTGTGCCGTACCACCCTATCGCTGAACCACTAATCAATAATTTGGGCTTGCTGCGGCTGCGAGCGATAAATGCCAACAATGCCTCAGTAGGCCGGATACGGCTCGCCATCAGCTGCTCTTTGCGACTATCGCTCCAGCGCGAGTCGGCAATACCTGCTCCCGCTAGGTTTATTATCACATCAAAGCTTTTATCAGTCTTTGTAAGCTCATCATAAGTCATCATATTAATGCCATCAGGATGTGCTTGAGTGCTGTCTCGCGTCAGCCATGTGATGGCAAGATCTTGTCCTGTTTGATAATAACGCTTGATCATCTCATCACTCAGCGCACTACCCAAAAATCCTGAGCCACCACTGATTAACATCTTCATACTCTGCTCCCTTTATGCTTCAGTTATTATCCGCATTACCTATCGTCTCAAAAAAACCAGACTATTACACTATCGTCTACTTTTTGACAGGTTTTATCAAAACGACTTTTACAGGCTTTTGGTAACGTTTTTTGGTCTAGGACATCTCTTCAATTCAATCAATAGCCATCTAAATGGGTTAAAAATAAAGACACGCTCTAATGACCAGCACCTATAAAATAATTGGCCTTTTTTCATCCATTTAGAGATCTACTCGTCTCTAAGCAAAATGCTTACGGATAGGGCACTCACTGTCATTACTGTTTTGATACGTGTCTTTTATGGCACTCCAGCGACGACGCTTCATGCGCTTTATAACAGTAGTGCGGCTGGGTAGTACAGGCGCATTGGTCAAGTGAGGTGCGGCTGCGTCCAAACGCTTGGCAAGCGTTGGCAAATGGTTGGATGGTATCGCAGGAAACAAATGATGCTCTACATGATAAAGCAAATTAAATGTCAGCAGATTTACCAGAGGGTTGCGCTCAGTGCGGGCTATCGTCTCGTCACAGTCGTGATGCACGCCCCATACAGCGATGATACCGACACTGGCGTTGGCCAACATCATCACCACAAGATGGTATAGCACCACCTGCCCAAGCACCGTAGACGCAGCAAACACGCTCATCATCAGGGCGCCCATGATCACCAATGCTATCAATCCAAACTCTAGCCAAGCCAGCATCCTGTGACGGCGACTGCTCAAGCGCAGCCCTTGACGGTAGATAGCCAACCGATACGTGATACCGCCGAGCAGTGCTTGCTGCCATGATGCCTTTGCCAAACGACCCTCAACGTCGTGATCGCCTAATGGGTCTCGATGATGCGCCATGTGAGTGGCTCGGATACTATGTAAGCTGGTCATCAATAGCACACTAAGCAGCAACAAAATAGCAGTGGTCAGACGCCGACCTGCACCTAAACTATGGTGATAACCATCATGCGCTTGACGAAAAGCGGCGGCAAAAAACAGATAAGACGCACCGCACGCCAGTACATACCAAGACTGGCTAGCAAACCACCACGACAACAATAAAAATGGATAAGGCAAAATAATGTTATAAGCGATCTGTCTACCAGTCAGCTGGCGCAAATCTTGCCAGACTATCGACCTCACCACATCCTTGACCTTTTGCTCTGTCTGACTTTGTGTGTTATTTGGTTTCATGTGCCACATCCATTTGTGATTGGTCTAAGACCTCTGTCTAAAGCCTACTATCTAAAGCCTACTATAAGTTATCTTGTCATTATTATTATTTCTGTCAAAACAGAAATAATAACTTAAATTTTTATGAGTCTATGTAGGCCGTGTCCCCTGTCGGCTTAAGCACCGCCCGCAAAAAAATTGAATACCAGTCGTGCTGTACCTGTTTACAGTAGCTTAACTATCGTTAAACCACGCACCATCGCTTGTTTAACACAGACCATTAACGTAAGACTTTTTTTATACTACTACCCAATTTCAATATCTTTTTGAGTACGCTGCTGGGCAATCGTAGCATCTCAGAAGACCACGTGGTCACTGTTTCGACGAATGCTTGTGTCTCACGGAGCCGAGCTTTTACGTCGCTGTTTTCGTGCTCAAACTCTGGGCTGTCTATGAGCGCCTGCAAAAACTGTACTGTCGGCTCAAGCTCACGCTTTTGACGCTCAATCACGATGATACGTGCCAACTCCCAAACGTCGGTATTGGTGGTAAAGTGATCGCGGCGGTCGCCCAGTATTGAGACCTTTTGTACCAGCCCCCAATGTTGTAGCTCTTTGAGACTGTTTGAAACATTTGAGCGTGCAACGCCAAGCGTTTCAGTAATCTGCTCAGCATTTAAAGGCTTTCCAATAATAAACAATAACGCATGAATCTGCGACATGGTGCGATTGATGCCCCACTGCGAGCCCATCTCTCCCCAATGCAAAACGAATTTTTCAGTCACAGGATTTAGTTTCATAATTGATAGATATACGCTATTTTTTAAATTGATAACATTGTCTATCTCCATACTGCGCTATTCTTTTATTTCTGTCAACAGTGAAATCACAAGGCAATATGATAATACAGTGAGTTCAGTATAAAAACGATACAGTGGGACTGAGATAAATTTTACGCAGCATCGAGCAGCGCAGGCACAGCACGCAAGGAAAATTTATACCAGTTCCACGTTGATATATAATGTATCTGTTTTATTTAGAATTGACTATAAGACGATATATAGTCAGATTAATACAAAACCCAGTCCAACCTACTTATGCCGTGTGTCTGATTTTCTGTAAAGCATAAGTAGGCGCTAACGAATAATCAGACCTGTGCGCGCATCACGGATTTGGCTCGGCAGTGTATACCTCAAGGTATCAGCCTGTAAGTAGCCAATTTGCTCAGAAAAATACGCATAAGCTTCAGAGAAAGTCATGGCAGGCGGCTGTCCTGAAGGGTTACAGCTGGTGGAGACCAGCAGGCCAAAAGGGTTTTGCTCACTGACCAACTGCTGGCACAGCTGCTGGATAAGCGGATGAGAGATGACCCGTACCGCCACGGTTTGATGCTGGCCGGTTATCCAATGAGGGATACTGGTGCTTAGTGTTTGCGGAATAGGTAATAGCCATGTATGCGCTTGTTGATACTGCGGCTGGGTGTTGTCGCTGTCCGTCTGCCAGCTCGCCAAAATAGGCTGACGCTGAGCCTGTGTTAAAGGTGCAAGCAGCGGCGCTAAACGCTCGGCACTATCGGTAATGACAATCATGCCTTTGGCGATTGGTCGCTGTTTGATGGTCAAGATGCGTTGTACGGCGGCTTGATTATAAGGGTCACAGCCGATACCCCAGACACTTTCGGTTGGATAAGCAAGTAGCTGGCCATTTTTTAGCCAAGTAGCAGCTTGGCTGACGGAGTCGGCCAAAACGGAGGAGGATGGTTTCATGATGGAGGTACAAAAAATAAAAAGGTAGAAACTTATCATACCACAGCAAAAAGCCAATCTAAGACAGCCACTCGCAAAAATAGCATTTTTTAGACACGCAAGTAACGCCCGCCTTGTACGCTGATGAGACCCAATAGCTCAAGCTCCATCAGCTGCCCGATCAAAACGGGTGCTTCAAGCGTGGTGGCCAGCAACAGCGCATCCAAATCTTGCCCATGCCAGTCAAGCTGCTCATATACTGGCTGCAAGTGTTTGGGAGCCACAGGGTCCGGGTGATTAGCTATCGTAGATGGCAGCGGGCTCTCTGCAGTATTGGCAACCTGTGCTGATGGTGTGGCGTTATCATTATCAGAAGGTGTGCGTTTGTTCGGCGGCACGCGACTACCAAAACCTTTCTGGTGGCTAAGCTGACTGCTGACATCTTCAATAACCTGCTGAGGATGATAAATCAACGTCGCCCCTTCGCGTATCAAATGGTGGCAGCCTTCAGCATTGCTATTGTCAATATGGCTTGGCACCGCAAAGACTTGCTTGCCTTGCTCTGAGGTCAAGCGCGCGGTGATCAGCGAGCCACTTTGAATGGTGGCTTCGGTGACGATGGTCGCTAGACTGAGTCCTGCGACCAAGCGATTACGGCGTGGAAAGGTATGCTTGTGCGGCGGCGTATGCGGTAGCAGCTCACTGATGATACAGCCACCCTGCTCGATGATTTGACTAAATAGCTGGTCGTGATGATTGGGATAATTGACATCAATTCCTGTGCCCATTACCCCGATCGTCCGGCCTTGATGGGCTAAATCTGTCTGTGCCAGTGCACCTAGATGTGCGCGTTTATCCACACCCATGGCCAGCCCGCTGGTGACAATGTAGCCTGCCTGCGCTAAGTACTGCGCCATATCAAAGGTGATTTTTTGTGCGTGGGCGGTGGGCTTGCGACTACCGACGATGGCGATTTGGGCTTGGTGCAGACGAGATAGATTACCGCGATAAAACAACACTGGCGGCGGATCATATATCTGTAGCAGCTGGGCAGGATAGTCCGCTTGATCGGCAAACAGTAATCCATAGCGCCCTTCTACGCGTGCTTGTTGGATTTTGTCGATATTAGCGCGTGTTTGCGCTGGCTGCTCATGGCGTTTGAGATGGGTATAATGAATACCCAGCTGCCGCCAAGCCTCTACTGTCGCCGTCCACGCCAGCTGTGCACTACCAAAGCTCGTCGTCAGCTTGTGATAAGCAGACAATGACGCATTCACCTCATACCATAGCGCCACTATGGCGCGCTGCTCGTCTGATAAAGAAGGGGTGACTGCTGTCATCATCGTTTGGCTCGCCTCCGCTAAGATCGGGTGCTCATCTCAAAACCTTGTACTGTATTTGGCGTGTTTATAAATATGGCGGCGGTAATAACTGATCACCGACATTCAGTGGCAGCTCAGAATCCAGTACATAGGCATAGCTGATATGTTCAAACGTATTAAAAACCATCAGCATCCCACTTGGCTCGTTTGGCAAACGCACTGGCGTATCATTGTCTCTGATATCACGCACCAATGGTCCTTTTTGGTACACAGTCAATACATCACCAGGTTTGGCACCATGCGTACTACCAAGGTTGATGGCGACTACGCTGCCTTTTGCTGCAGAGCTGATCGAATCCATCACTCGTACGATCATACCGCCGCGACTGACGCTGGCTGGGGTTGGATAAAACACAGGCGGGATCGCATTGTCTAACTCTACAAATACCCGATCACCTTCGCGCACTTCTTTGCCATAGCTGTCTGTCAGTTGCAGGCTGGTGACGCCGTTGCTTTCTGTCGATGTCACTAGGCCTGTGGCCACTTGGGTAACTTCAAGACCGATGACTTTTTGGGTTTTTGGCTCGACGTATCTCTCACCTTCACGGTAAATGCCATAGCGTTGCCCCACGATCAGTGGTACGCCTTTGGCATAGACCTTATCACCACTGGCGGTGATTAAGTTGCGGTTTTTAGAAGCCAAGATGTATGGCGTGGTATTAAAATCTTGTGGATCGACGATGATGGTCTTATCGAGCCAATGCTGAATTGCTGACCAAGGAATAGGAGGGATACTGTTGGCCGTTGAGGTCACAGTGACCGCACTGGCGGTGACATCACCCGTCAGCTGCTTTTCGATTCCTGCACAGCCTTCGCCCGTATCGACACCGACCAAGGTTTTACCCTGAATCACGCACAAGATAAGGATGTCGTTTGGGTAGATCAGATGCGGGTTTTTGATGTGTTTATTGGTTGCCCAAATCTCTTTCCAGCGCCACGGGCTGTCTAAGTAGCGCCCAGAGATATCCCATAAGGTATCGCCTTTTTTGACGATGTAGCGATTAGGGGCATCGGCTTTGATGGTAGGTGGTGGATTATTGGCGTGGGCAGTACTCATTAGCATGGCACTGCTAAATGTCGTGATCAACAGTGCTTTTGCTATCTTTTTTAAGCTCATCTTCATTGTTATATCCACAATATGTACCGCTGTCGCCGCCTTAACAAACCCTACTTACGTCTATACCTGTCAAGCCCTTCGATTATATATTCGTAGAGACTCAGCGCAGTTTACAGACACAGCAATGCAATTATTATGACGCCTATTGGGCAGCTGTTTTTTGTAATTGACTGATGTTTATGGCTAAAAAAGCGTCTAACACGATGATGACTTGCCGACGCTGTTCCTCATATTACAATTATATCTACCATAACACAATCATAAACACTTTATTACAATGCCGTAACCTTTATGTGGATGATTTCCTAGATTTACTTTTTACAATGAGCGTTAAATACCTTTATTAATTACGCTGGGTTTGCCGTTACATGTTGACGAATTTGTTCAGCGACCAGCTCAGCGTCATTGTCTAATACCACGACATGCTGCGGCAAGTCCTCTAGCCCCTCAGTATGGGCTGGACGAGCGATCTGAATTTGCCCAACAGCCTCAACAATGGTATCGGCAAACTTTACAGGCAAAGCAGTCTCGGCACATACAATCACTTCGCCTGCGCGTTGTAATTCTTTAGCGACTTTAATCCCATCGGCAGTGTGCGGATCAACCAACTCACCATGCTGCTCATAAAGCGCCTTGATGGTTTGTAAGCGGTCGCTATGGGTGGATTTGCCAGCAGCAAAACCATAACGTGTGTTAACTGCTTCCATCAAATCAGACAAATCAAACCCTTGGCCGGATTTTACGCCTTCAAACAACGCATGGACGCGGGCACTGTCTTTATCGAGCAGTAAATAGACAAAACGCTCAAAGTTAGAGGCTTTTGAGATATCCATCGATGGGCTAGAGGTCACGTAAGTCTGCTCAGCTGGGCGCGGCTGGTAGGCACCTTGATTAAAGAAATCATTGAGCACATCGTTTTCGTTGGTGGCGACAATAAGGCGATCGACTGGCAGCCCCATCTCACGAGCAATGTGACCGGCGCAAATATTACCAAAATTGCCCGATGGTACGCTAAAGCTGACTTTTTCGTCATTGCTTGTGGTGACGGCAAAATAGGCCTTAAAGTAATAAACGATTTGCGCAAGGATACGGCCCCAGTTGATTGAGTTCACCGTACCGAGATTATAAGCGGCTTTGAATGCCGCGTCCTGTTGCAGCGCTTTGACGATATCTTGACAGTCATCAAACATACCGTCGATGGCGATATTATGGATATTGTCATCAGTCAAACTATACATCTGCGCACGCTGAAACTCACTCATCTTGCCATGCGGTGACAGCATAAAGACGTCGATATTTTCTTTGCCGCGTAGCGCATACTCCGCCGCACTGCCCGTATCACCACTGGTGGCACCAATGATGGTAATCCGCGCGCCTTTCTTTTTCAGCACGTATTCAAAGGCATTGCCCAAAAACTGCATAGCCACGTCTTTAAATGCCAGCGTCGGACCATTGGACAATCCCAAAATATACAGGTCGTCTTCAAGTTTGCGGACAGGGACAATCTCATCAGAGCCAAATACGTCAGCGGTATAAGTACGCTCGATGATATCTTGCAAATCAGCCGCCGGGATATCTGTGGCAAAGCGCTGCATAATCGCCATGGCAAGCTGCGGATAGCTCAGCGTACGCCACTCATCAAGGGTAGCGCTATCAATGCTCGGATACTGTTCAGGCAGCATCAAACCGCCATCTGGCGCAAGCCCCATCAAAAGCACATCACTAAAATCCATCGGTGCTGTCTGACCACGGGTACTGATATATTTCATGAGATTGTCCTGTCTACAATGATTTTTTTCAATATTTAAAACGGTTTATTCAGCAGTTTTATGCCATTGTCTTCTGTAGCAGCGCATAATAAAAACCATCGCCACCATCGCGATCTATCGGCAAGCATTGACGCCCGATCGCTTGTTCGATACCCCAACTACACGCCTCGGTAAACGCAACCGCCGCCGCATCGTCATGACGACTGACAAAGTCTTGCATTTGCAGGACGTTTTCTTGCTTTAAAATAGAGCAAGTCACATATAACAAGTAACCGCCGACTTTGAGCTGTGGCCATAGGTTTTGCAATATTTCTGCTTGCAATGATACGGTCTGCTCGACGTCCTTTTCGGTACGCAAGAGGCTGATATCTGGATGGCGACGAATCACGCCGGTCGCCGTACAAGGCGAATCCAGTAATATAGCATCAAATACGCCGCTGTTTTTAGCAGAATCTTGCTTTTTAGACGCACCAGTGCTGCGCCAGCGGGTTGCATCGGCGCAGACGATATCTAGGGCGATACCACTGCTACTTTGTGCCAAGTCTGTCTGGGTAAAGTTAAGGCGCTTTAGGTTGTCATAAATACGCTCGATGCGCGATGCTTCGTTATCGATAGCGGTGAGCTTAATGCCCGTAGGCACTGATGTCGCCGCTGTATCGTCTTGTTTCACGTGAAACAAGACTGACGCATCTTCAGATCTTAATAATTCTAGCCAATGCGCCAGTTTGCCCCCAGGTGCCGCGCAAGCATCTAAGATATGCAGCTCATTATTATCCAAGCCCGCCTGAGACTTATCAGCGCTCACCTTACTCATCAAAGCACGATGGATAATCGGTGCCGCAAGCTGCGCGTGCATGTCCTGCACACTCACGATGCCGTCAGCGAAGTCAGGCAAGGCGCTGACAGCAGTGCTTTGGCGTAGCCGCAGACCTGTAGTCGCTAGGGTAACGGGCGCAGCGTTAGAGGCACTGGGTAGACAAAAACCCGTGGTCATCTCAGTCAGCTCTGTCTCAATCTCTGCCCCGTCTAGCACTTCTTGATACTCTGTAACTGAGGTGGCCGCCGCGTTTACTCGTAAAAACATCGGGGCTGACTGCCGCAGGCCTTGTGTCAGCGCATCATACTGATCGCTCCAGTCTTGCTTGAGCTGATAAGCAAGCCAGTTCGGTAGGCTGTGGTTTTTATTGCATTTTTTGCGAAACTTATTGGGGTTTTTGGCGACCTTGCGCAGGATGGCATTGATAAGACCAGTCGCATGAGCAAAGCCGACCTCTTTTGCCGCCTCCACCGTTTCGTGTATCGCGGCGTGGTCAGCGACTTCTAGATATAGTAGCTGCACCAGACCGACCTGAATGGTGGTACGAACCTCGACTTCATCGATGGGGTTGTCCGCCAAACTATCCAGCAGCCGCGCCAGTGCATGCCACTGGCGTAAGGTGGTCAAAAGTAGCGCATGGGCAAACCCTTTATCACCATCGTGCAAGCTGTTGAGCAAAGGGTCAAGAACGCTTGCCAACGACTGCCCATTTTGAATGGCCAACAAGGTACGTATGACTCGTACGCGGACACTGCCATTCATAATCAGATTGCTTGAGGGTTTATGGTTTTTAGACGCGGGGCTGGGATGTCTCATTGAGTTGCTGTTCCTTGACGTATGCGCGATAGCGTCTGATAAAGGTTAGATAACTTATAACTAAAGTACATTAAGCTTGATTGAATTAGTTTGATTCTTTGGTGAACTGGTCGCCATCATTTAATTGGTTGCCATGGCAGACTTGCTCTGCTGTCATCGGCTTGCCACCTGCAAACTGCAGATGAGTAATGGCCAATGTCCCACTCGCCTGCTCAGTATGACCGGCCGCCAAGCTATCGTCTTTGCCACAAGCGACCAATATCGCTTTGCGTCCAACACTCATGATGGTACCAGCGGGCAGTTCGGTTTGCTGCGAGGGGTTGACAGGTAGGCTGGCCAAAATCTTCACACGCTGACCATTGAAAAAAGTATAAGCGCCTGGCCACGGTGTCAGACCACGAATTTGACGCTCAATCATCGTCGCCGATTGTGCCCAGTCAATCTCGCCTTCGGTTTTGACAAGCTTTTCGGCGTAATTGGCTTGACTGTCATCTTGCGCGGCGGCTTGGGCTTGGTAATGCGCCAAATCCTTTAACACAGTACCGATGGCGTCCGCACCCAATGTTGCCATTTTGTCGTGTAGGCTGGCTGCCGTGTCATCAGCAGTGATAGGCGCACTGACTTTGTAGAGCATATCACCGGTGTCTAGTCCCTGATCCATCTGCATAATGGTAATGCCAGTCTCACTATCGCCTGCCAAGAGCGCACGATGGATGGGAGCTGCACCACGCCAGCGCGGCAGTAGTGAAGCATGAATATTAAGACAGCCGTAAGTGGGTATCGTCAGTACGCCCGCAGGTAGTATCAGCCCATAAGCGGCGACAATCATCACATCGGGCTGATAGCTACGCAGCGTCTGGCGGGCTGCCATGCCTTCGGTGCTCGATTTTTTAAAGGTCGGTGGCTGCTCTACCACGATATCATGGGCGAGCGCCACTTGCTTGACTGCTGAGGCGGCCATTTTTTGCCCGCGGCCCGCTTTGCGATCAGGCTGGGTATAAACCGCCACAATCTCTATGTTGAGTGCTTGTTGCTGGGCAATGAGCGACTCGAGGCTGACTGCCGCAAACTCAGGCGTCCCAGCAAACACCACACGTAATGGCGTGCTAGAAGTCGTGTCGGCAAGGCTAGATGAGGAGGATAACTTAGAAGCAGGAGCAATTGTCGTCATAATCATGCATTATATAGGGTTCGGTGCTTCATTATAGGTGAGTTTGGCGTATTGTGCCATGATTGTAACCTCGCCTACTCAGCGTTACTTACGAGGTCTTTTCGCTTTATAATAGGCGCTATAGACAATAAAACAGCGATTGTTTTGCTATAGATAACCGTCATTGGTTATATTAAAGACATTGACTGCTTTATCATGGTAGTTTTCATGCCACATTTATCCTGCTAAGTGACGATATAGGACCTCGCTTTCATGCAACAGTTTCAGTCCTTACAGCGCTTATTGTTATTTTATGTCCTAACGTTGCTGGTGATGCTAGTACTGTATTATGTTATGTTTTTTGATGGTATGAGGCAGTATCAACAGCAGCACAGCGTCGATACTTTTTTTACCTTACAACACGAGCTCACTGAGCATGCTGTGCTACGAAACGATGAGCTAAAGGGAGTTTTGGCGCATCCGGCACTTAACGGCATCAGCTATCAGCTTATCTTTATGCTGCCCTCCGGACAGACATACATTCATCGTGATACCCGTCCGAACGAGCCTGCGTTTTCGACAGTGACGTTCCCGACTGTCAGAGCCTCTGCTCAGAATAATGGCGCTTATACGCTCAATGCGCGCAATCTGGCGGGCACCATTGAGCTAGATAGTGGCCAACGGATATATATGATATTGCGTCATAAGCCGCTTGATATCGACTGGACCTCTTATAAATACTGGTTGCCACTGATGGCAGCCATTGCGTTATTTATCACTGCACTGCTATACATGCTCAAGCGCCGCACCAACTGGGAGCAGCTATTACGTTATACGGATAATTTGAGTGACAATGCAAAAGAAGCCTATACCCCGCCGCCATTTTTAGAAAGCCAATCGACTGGGGAGTTTTTACGCTTAGGTCATGCGCTCGGCCGTATCAATTATCAGCTACACAACGACTATCGCCGCATCAAAACCCTCAAGCACCGTCTTGAGCGCCTGATTGAGCAAGCACCATTACCGATGGCAATGATCATGCGCCACGGTCAAATCAGTTTTTTTAACCAGCGTTTTGAACAAGTCTTTATCAGACCTACGCACAGCAGTGGCAGCGAGCAGCTGACAGACTTTGTCGCTGGCAAAGACGACCCCACCCAACAACTACTACAAAGGCTGGTTAATCTGCGCGTCACGCGTACGCTAACGGTGCTAGGAATAAAAGACCAACAAACCTATCAGCTGCATGTGACGCCATGGTTTGGTGAGCACGGACAGGTGCATGGCTTTACCGTTTTTATCAATAATATCAATGAGCTGGCCAGCCAAACAGAGCAGCTACGGCTAAAAAACCAGCAATTACAACAAAAAATCGATGAGTTTAGCGAGCTGCGCTCCATCATGGGGCGTAAACTGCGCCTACCGCTGGAGTCGTTGATAGACACACTCGAGCCTATCGACCCTAGCACCTTGACCGATAAGCAAAACCACACGCTTGAGACACTGATAAAAACCAGTCACTATATGCTCACCACGCTCAACGACATGCTAGATATTGGCGATATAGAGGTTCGAAAAACCCGCCTGAGCATAGCGCCTGTCGATATTTATAAGCTTGGACAAGAAGTGGGTGACGCGGCCGTAGATCATGCGCGCCAGCAGGGGCTAGAGTTTATTTATTTCTTTGATCCAGAGTGTCCTCGTGTGATCGATACAGATCATACACGCCTGCGCCAGATACTCTTAAATCTACTTCATAATGCGATCAAGTTTACTCCCTCAGGCTACGTCGCCTTGGCGATCGATGCTATCAGTCCTGAGCAAGTATCTCAAATCAATAAAGGCAGCCTACTACCGATCAATGAACAGGTAAAAGCGCAGCAGACGCACTACTGGGTACGTTTTAGTATCAAAGACTCAGGCACAGGTATCGATATCGCCAAACAGCATCAGTTATTGAGTTATTTTAATAAACAAAGCCCGTCCTTTCAGCAATACAACAACCTCACTTATTACCATGGTATCGAAGCGGGTTTGGGCTTAAATAACGTCAATAGTTTTGCCCGTTTGCTTGGCGGTTTTATTGAGCTAAAAAGCGCGGTCAATAAAGGCAGCACCTTTAACCTCTATCTGCCTTGTCGGCAGCCAAGTTATCAGCCGATTTATCACCCACACCAGCACTTACAGCATATTCATCTTATCGCCGTGGTCAATCAGACCTTGCTGGCCGATTACTTGCGCCGCTTGTGCCACTGTTTATCGATTCCAGCGACGATCTATACCGATGTTGATAGTGCCACCATCGAGCACTTGGCCGAGCGGCTTGGCAAAGACGCCCAGAGCCTAGCGCCCATCTTGTTATTGGATTATGAATACTACACTGACCACACCGCCATAAACCTCTCTGACCCAGTGGCAGAGCAAAGCGACAAACTGTCCGCTGAGACCTCTATCAACGAATCAAAGACCGCACTAAAGAGCCCTGCATCAAAGACACAGGCAACCAAAGAACGCCTGATACTGGCCAGCAACGATAGACGCCAAGCACTACATGATTTATTGTCTAAAAAATCACTACCTAAGATTTTGTGTAGCATGAAGCCTGAGCGCCGTATTCCTTCTGCCCTGCTGGATCAATGCGATGGTTTTTTATTAAAACCCCTAGATAGTGCCCTCCTGCTCTCTGAGCTGACACGACTGACACTACCTGTTCGGCAAACCTTGACCACCCAAACGCCAAAAAACAACATGACGGTGGCCACTCCCCTACACAAGGATGACGTAGAGCCACTGATACTGGTGGTAGAAGACAGCCCAACCAATCAAGAAATTGCCTGTAAAATCTTAAGTAAACTGGGTTATCGCAGTATCGTAGCAGAAGACGGCCAACAAGCACTTGAGCAGCTAAAGGCGCAGCGGGAGGATATCTCGCTTATTTTGATGGATTGCCGTATGCCAGTTATGGACGGACTACAAGCCACGCAAGCGATTCGCGCGCAAGGGGATGATATTGCAATCGTCGCCCTAACCGCGAACAGCTCAGACGAGGATCGCGATGCTTGTATACAAGTGGGTATGGACGAGTTTTTATCCAAACCTATCAATAAGAAAAAGCTCGAGGCTGTGCTAAAAAATCTGATAAAACACTAAAATCCCGCTTACTATAGTCGATGCACTCTAAAAAGCGCATAGCGCTACTGGGATGAATTTTGCGCAGCCTCTGGGAACGCAGCACGCAAGTAAAATTTGTACCAGTAGCGCGTTTAAATTTATATAACAGTTTTATTTTCAACTGACTATATATCTATATCTGTATCTATATCCAAAAAAAATAGCGGGTTAATATCAAAATATTAACCCGCTACCTGACTGGCCTTTGTGCGCATCGTATAGTAAAAGCAAGGCTAATAAAAGTTTTTGCAGCCTCTGTCAGCAACGGCACAGCACGCCAAAAAACGTTTATCAGCCTTGCTGGTTAATCAATGCCTGACTCTTTTATTTAGAATCGACGATACCTACGCTTTAGCTTATCACTACTTCATAAAACCATTATCGGCTAAGAATGCTTCGGTGATTTGGCTTTGCGGACTTGGTGCGTTTATGTCACCAGCTTGCGACTTATTTAACAGACGTTCCAAATAGCGGGCGACGATATCTACCTCAATATTTACCTTACTGCCGACCAGCCAGTGTTTGGCGATATTGGTCACTTGCGCCGTATGCGGAATGATATTGAGACAAACCACATTGTCACGTACTAGGTTGGTGGTTAGACTGATGCCATCGACAGTGATAGAGCCTTTGGTCGCGGTATAATGCGCCAGCTCTTTTGAGATCTCAATCTCGATATAGATAGAGCGCGCGTCTTGTTGCAGTTTACTAACGCGGCCGACCCCATCGACATGACCTGCGACGATATGACCACCAAAGCGCGTGGTGGGTAGCATCGCTTTTTCCAAATTGACGATATCCCCAGGCTTTAAGGTTTCCAATGCAGTACGAGCAATCGTTTCACGTGAAACATCGACAGAGTAAGATTTATCGCCAATCTCTACCACAGTGAGGCAGATACCATTTGAGGCAATAGAATCGCCCAATTTGACATCACTAAAGTCTAGCTCGCTTGACTCTATCGTCAAGCGTATGTCACCGCCGGTAGGCTGCATGGACGTGACTTTTCCAACACTTTCTATAATTCCAGTAAACATAGAGACCTCGTATCCTAATTTTTTGCTGTTATAAGCGTTTAGTAATAGTGACGATTATTACAATGGTATCCAATAGATAATAAATGCTAAATGATGACTACTTATCAATAGACAATGAACGAGCATTGCTTTTATCTAAATATTTCCTAAAAGCACTGTCTTTTAAGCGTGTAAGGGGATAAGTTGTGGATAAGTAACAATAAATCAAGCCCGTCTGCGATAAATCCTTATTTTATACAGAGTTATCCACAAACCTTTGCATTTTTACTATTACACTATCAACAGCATAACATCAACGTAAGCATATGATTTTTATAAATTATTTATAAAACAAACAGTAAATCAGGACCTTTTTAGTTTCACATGAAACAGAGTTATACACAGTTTCATGTGAAACAGGTGCGCCCTTCAGGCAATGCCACTATCTAGATAACTATTTGACCCTTTATCTATAAGGCAGGTATCTTGACCTTAGTATTCAAGGCTTGTAGATAAGGTGTTTATAACTTATGGTCTACAAAGGATACAACGTCAGCTTAAGATCAGGACCGAGTTGCTCATGGCCGCTCATTTTAAAACGTAATTGTTCAGATAAAGACAGCGGATGAAAATTCACCATCGGCCGCGCCGCTGCACCCAACAGACAAGGCGCTTGATAAACAATCAGCTCGTCTACCAGCTGTTGGCATAAAAAACTACCTGCGACTCTAGCACCTGCCTCTACCAATACATCATAGCATTGATGTTCACTGACCAGATGCCTTAACAGCTCGGCTAAATCTTCCTTATGCCAATACAGCGTATCTGCGCGGCGGCATAGTTGGTATTCTGATTGCGCGTTGTGCGCTAAGCGCTGACGCCTATCGAGTACGACCACCTTAGGAGCCGGAACTTGCTCAGCCGGCACGCCCAACTGAGTAGAGCGCACGTTGAGCTGTGGATCATCAGTAACGATGGTCTCACTGCCAGTGATAATGGCGCCACTTAGGGCGCGAAGCTTTTGTACGTCCTCACGAGCCGCTACCGAGGTAATCCATTTTGACTCGCCTGTCGCCATCGCAGTACGGCCATCGAGACTGGTGGCAATCTTAAGCCGAACGTAGGGCATCTGGGTGCGCATCGCCTTTAAAAACCCATGGTTTAATGCTTCTGCTTGCTCTGTCAATACGCCAACAGTGACTGCAATGCCAGCCTGCTCTAACAGCTGTACGCCGCGCCCCGCTACTTGCGGATTGGGGTCGAGACCAGCTATCACCACCCGCTGTACGCCTGCTTTTATCAGACCTAAAGCACAAGGCGGCGTACGTCCTGTATGGCTACAAGGCTCTAAAGTCACATAGGCGGTGGCACCAACCGCTTGCGCACCAGCATCTTTGAGGGCAAACACCTCTGCATGAGGCTGGCCTGCCTTAGGATGAAACCCTTGCCCGACCACCATTCCTGCCTGAACAACCACGCAGCCTACCGCCGGATTGGGTCTTGTGGTATATAATCCTTGCTTGGCTTGCTCAATCGCCAGCATCATAAAATAGCGGTCTTGTGTAGCTTGCGCATGGTTAGAATTCGACATAAGAATTGGCTTCATTTATAAAGAATATGTAGGGTGTGTTGAACATTCAACCATGGCACTGACAGAGACTATTTTTCATTGGGGCGAATATTGGCAAGCTCTTGATGAAACGCATCGATATCCTGAAAATCGCGATAGACACTGGCAAAGCGTACATAAGCGACATCGTCCAGTGTCTTTAGCTCACTCATGATGATCTCGCCCAGTACCTTACTACTAATCTCGCGCTCCCCCATTTGCCTGACGCGCTTTTCTATTCGGCTAATCATTGCCTCTTGTTCATCAATGGTGATGGGGCGCTTTTGTAGCGGCAATAAAATAGAGCGGCGCAGCTTTTCGTTGTCATAGGGCTCAATCTTGCCGCTAGATTTGATGATACGCGGCATCACAACCTCCACCATCTCAAAGGTGGTAAAGCGCTCTTGGCAGCTATTGCACGAGCGGCGGCGACGCACCTGCGCACCCTCTGCCGCCAGACGCGAGTCAATCACTTTGGTATCTGACGCGTTACAGTAAGGGCAGTGCATAGCGTTTCCTTATTTTGATATTAAGAATACATAGCGTCATTTATGAGGCTGAGTTTGATAGCTGACGTACTTTTAAAAGTTGATACGCGAACTTAAATAGCCAATCAGTAGCATTATTTGCCAATACAAAAACTACCAAATATCTTACCTAGTAAGTCATCAGCACTAAACTCTCCGGTGATCTCACCGAGGCTTAGTTGTGCTTGACGCAGGCTCTCAGCCACCAGCTCCCCGGCTTGAAAGACCGTCAGCTGCTCATGCGCTTCTGTTAAGTGCCCAGCTGTCCGTCTAAGCGCATCTATATGACGCGTACGGGCGATGAGGCTATTCTCTGGTGGATGAAAACCAACCTTAGCACACAATGTCTCGATCAATGTCTTGATACCAGCGCCTGTTTCACATGAAACATTGACTTGCTCATAGCCACGCTGAGTGATTTCGTTTTGTGAGCTCGCCATTTGCGCTTTATCGTGGGCATTAGTGAGTAAGTCACTTTTATTGGCGATAATCAGTAGTTTTTTGGCTTCTGGAAGCTTACCAAATAGCTGCTCTGCCAGCTGTAGCGGTGTGCTGTCTTCTGCAAGGTCGCGGCTGACATCGTAGACCATCAGTAGCATATCGGCTTGTGTGATTGCGGTACGCGCGCGCTCAATTCCGATGCGCTCGACAGTGTCGTCGGTATCGCGCAGACCTGCAGTGTCGGTGAGATGAAGGGTCAGGCCGTTGAGGACGACGGTCTCTTGTAGCGTATCTCGCGTGGTGCCTGCCACATTGGTCACGATGGCTCGCTCTTGCCCTGCCAGACGATTAAGCAAGCTTGATTTGCCCGCATTAGGCCGCCCTGCCAACACCACATGAATCCCATCGCGTAACAGCTGGCCTTGTTTCGCTGTTGCCAGCACTTGCTGGATTTTATCTTGCGTTTGCTCAAGCTTGTCTTGAATCACGCCATCCGATAAAAAATCAACGTCCTCTTCATCAGGGAAGTCGATAGCAGCCTCGACGTGCAAACGCAAATGAATAAGTTGCTCTAATAGCTGATTGATCTTTTGCGAAAACTCCCCGCTGAGCGAGCGGATGGCACTACTGGCAGCAGCGGCACTGGTTGCATCAATGGCGTCAGCGATTGCTTCTGCTTGCACCAGATCCAATTTATCATTATCAAAAGCACGATAAGAGAACTCCCCTGCACCCGCTTGCTTGGCACCCAACTCAAATACGCGGGCGAGCAGCTGGTTTTGCAAAATCATGCCACCATGCCCTTGCAGCTCGATCACATCTTCACCTGTAAACGAGTGCGGGCCTTTGAAGTACAGCACCAAGCCTTCATCAACGATGGTACCATCCGCTTGATAAAATCGGCAAAAACTGGCCATGCGCGGTGTAAATGCTGTCTTGCCCGTCAGCTGACACGCAATATCATAGGCACGCGCACCTGATAGCCGTATCACGCCGACACCGCCGCGCCCAAGCGGCGTCGCAATGGCGGCAATCGTAGCCAATCCTGATGGATGAGGCGTATTAGATGTAGCAGGTACGGCTTGCGCCAGCTCAAAAGAATCCACAATCATTCTCATTAGTTAAAAGTCCCATTATAGACGGCTAAAGAGCGACTGACAAAGCCAAACTTAATATAGCAAATCTTGCGTTTACCGGTGTATGACAAAGTGATTGTAAAATACTAACAAATAAAAAAACCACCGCCGCTGCGGTGGTTTTTAATGATAACTAAAAATGTGAAGTGATTTAATCGAGTACCTTAGCGGTACGACGTTTTTGTTCTTCTTCAACTTTTCTGTTGACGATATATTGCTGCGTCATACTAAACAAGTTGTTCACCGTCCAATAAAGCACCAAACCTGCTGGGAAGAACAGCATAAAGGCGGTAAATATAATTGGTAAAAACTTCATTACCTTCGCTTGCATCGGATCAGCTGGCTGCGGGTTTAGCTGTTGCTGTACAAACATCGATGCACCCATCAGCAATGGTAAGATAAACCAAGGATCCATCGCCGAGAGATCTTGGATCCACAAAATCCAAGGCGCGTGACGCAGCTCCACACTCTCAACCAATACCCAGTACAAGGCTAAGAAAATTGGCATTTGCAGCAAGATAGGCAAACAACCCGCCATCGGATTGACTTTTTCTTCTTTATATATTGCCATCATCTCTTGCGACATTTTCATGCGATCGTCGCCGTACTCTTCTTTTAGTGCCTGCAGTCTTGGGGCGATAGCACGCATCTTCGCCATCGAATAGTAACTTTTATTCGAAAACCACATAAGAGCGATCTTCACCAAAATCGTCAGAACAATAATTGACCAACCCCAGTTGCCAATGACTTTATGAATGCCATCAAGAATCGCAAATAAAATTTTAGATATTGGCCATAACAGACCATAGTCGACAGTTTGATTGAGCCCTACGGCGACTTCTTTAAGCTCAGACTGCACCTTTGGTCCTGCGTACAAGGTTGCATTGAGCGTCACTTGCTTGTTTGGCGCGACATTGACAGGCTGGCTATTAAAGCCGATAAAGTAGTCGTTACCTGTTTCGCGGCTAAAGAACTTACCCGTGAAGTTGCCAGGCGTCCAAGCAGAAACAAAGTAATGCTGCACGATACCCACCCAGCCTTTGTCACTGGTAGTAGTCAGCTCACCGTCGTTGAACTTACCAAACTTTAGCTTATTATAAGGGTCGTCAGGCGTACCCCAAGCACCGCCTAGATAAGTCGCCATGCTGAGCGCGCCTTTATCAGACATACCAGGATCTTTGCTGTCATCACGCTTGAGCTGCGCAAACATTTGCCCTTGCCACGCATTGTTAGAAGCGTTTTGGATTTGATAACTGATATCGATCGGATATTTATCTTGGGTAAAGGTAAAGGTCTTAGTGATCGTTACGCCATCTTTTTTGTAGGTGAGCGGTACCGATAGCGTCTGCTGGCCTGCTTCCATCACATAGTTATTGGCAGTGTGGCTATAAACCGCGCGACCTTCTGCGGTGTCGATACCATCTTGGCCAATCAGACCCGACTGCGCCACATATACCCGATTGTTATTATTCTCTAATAACACAAAAGGCTTATCACTATCGAGTGTTGCATCATACTGTTTGAGCGCAGCATAGACGATATCGCCGCCTTCTGGATTGATTTTTATATCATAGCGATCTGTGGTGACTGTGATTAGACCTGCGTCTGTCACTGGCGCGTCAGTGACGCCGCTCGCATCTACAGGCATCGTCTGTACTGGAATGTCACCTGCTGCACCAGTGGTAGACGGGATGTCAGCACCCACTGAGGTGATAGTTTCTGGCACCGTATCTACAGCTGGCGCATCGGCATAATCATCTCGCCATGCCAAAATCAGCAGATAAGCGGTGATTAGCATCGCAATGATGATCATCACCCGAAATATCTTTTGCATAAATCTTTCCTAGATTGAAAAATTAGGGAATGAAAAATCAGGCATGTATCATGACCACCGCACAGTATTCACCCGTGTTTGAAACGGCAATATCAGTAGTCAATCACATAAAATGTTCATCATTTTACTAAAAAACCGCTCTAAATGATACAAGAGTGTGGATAACTTGTGGGTAACTAAAGCGTTATCCTCAGCCAGTCCAAGAGCAGGTTTGCTCAGAGCACGCTCATTAGATGATTTAAACGTGAAACATAGCTTGTGGTGTCTCTAAATACATACAAACCTTGAGCAGTATGCCGAGCAGGGGATAAGTATTGATAATAATAACTAGACAACGGTAACGGCACAAAATCAATGCCATGTCCGCCCAAAGGGTGACAGCGACTCAAGCGCTTTAATAGCAGCCAGCTACCCGACCACCCCCCATGCCATGCCAACGCCTGCTTGCCATAGTTAGAGCACGTTGGATAATAACGACAACGCGCCGGTATGATAGGACTTATTATCTTTTGATAAAAAACAATAAAATAATAAATAAAATTATAAAAAATACTATTTGCTATTTTTATTAAAAACCCCATTTTATTTCTTTTCTATTTTTTTAAAAATATTATTTATTTGATTTTTTAAATCTGTATTATCTATGTCTTTTAAAGGCTTTTTTATTATAAAAACAATATCTTTGTTTTCTAGATTAAAAGACTTGATACGAAACTGCTCACGTATTTGGCGTTTGATTAGATTGCGCATCACGGCCGTGGGTACTTTACGCTTGGTGATCGCCATACCTACGCGTGCACCTCCATGCGTGTTAGTACGTACAAACGCCATCAAATGGCTTTGATGAAGTTTACGCTCTGGCGCATCAAACACCTCTTTGAACGCTGTAGGCGTGAGCAGACGCTGCGCTTTGGTAAAGCGAGCATTGGGAGTCACTAAAGCAGTATGGGGCATAATCAACCTAGTTTTAGAGCTTACGATGGTAGCAAGAATAATAGCGTAAATATCAAAGCAAAGTATAGAGACAAAAAAAGCGCCGATATAGGCGCTTTTAATATATGACGATGTGTTAGTTGTGAAGACTGACTATCGCAATCTATAATTAATAGAAACACAACAAGCACATATGGCCATGCTTATCGCTATCTACTGATTATACAGTAAGGCGATGACGTCCTTTAGCGCGGCGACGGGCTAAGACCTGACGGCCTTTTTTAGTTGCCATACGTGCACGGAAACCGTGAGTACGTTTACGCTTGATCACGCTTGGTTGGAATGTACGTTTCATAACTCACCTATCAAAATAATGGGACTAAATTCGTAATAGCGGAGGATTATACCATTCCCTATTATTTTGGTCAATAAACTAATTTGCTTTATGACATTATCGTTGAATCCGGTAAAGCCCTCTGTACGTCTCAAATAATTTAGACCTTAAACATAATTTATCCATTAGTAACTGTCATCCAAACAGATATTCAAGGATCTCAAAATCGTTTAGTTATCCACAGTTTTCTGCTAACTCTATAATAATTAATTATTAATATATATAGATGTTGTTGTTATTGGGGACGATTTTCTCTGTGGTTAACTTATTATTTCTATTTTATATCAGTAGTTTATGCTATGGGTAAGGTTGTGGATAACTTGTGTATGGATTATGGATAACTGATTGTTTTTACTTGTCCACAAAAGTATCCACAGTTTTATCCCCAAAATAGAGGATGTTATCCACAGGCGATTTGTGGTAGATTATCACCTTGTTTGGCGGGCAAGAGACAGCATGTGGCTGTCTTTTTATTTGATTATCAAAAGCGAGCAAAAATATCGATGCTGGTAGTAGCGAAAGGCTTGCCTCTGGTGTCAGTTGGCTAGGGATTTGATATTAACGAGGTAATGGGTTTCATGATAGATACAGCCACTATTTGGGATAAGTGCCTAAATGACTTGCGTTACAGCGTCAAGGACAACGTATTTACCATGTGGTTACGGCCACTGTCAGCGCATCAAGAGGCCAGTAGTTTAATTATTCTTGCGCCCAATGATTATTTTGTAACTTACATTAAAAAAAATCATTTACAAGATATTCAGCAGCTGGTAGCTAAGCACAGTCAAGGCAGTATCGAAGAAGTGGTGGTGCGTGTAGACAATGCTGGTCGTCAGGTAGAAGATAATCCACAAGCGCAGTCAGGCTCTCTGTTTGTAGAGGATATCCCCTCCCCTACCCTTACTGACCAAAATTTTCAGACCGCGCATCATCATATGGCAAAGGCTGACATCGATACCAATACGCGTCAGGCAGAATTGACTGGCTCTGCTGATGCAAAATCGCTTAGTTATCTCAACCCTGACTTCACCTTTGAGACCTTTGTCACTGGTAAGTCTAACAATTTGGCTTACAAAGCCTGTTATGAGCTTGGAAAACGTCAGTCAAAAAACCGGCACAATCCTTTATTTATATACGGGCCTTCTGGGTTGGGAAAAACGCATTTGATGCATTCCGTTGCACATCGCTATTTAAAAAATAATCAAAGTTTTTATTACTTCACTTCCGAAAAATTTATTAATCAATTAGTTTATTCATTAAGAAATGATAAAATAGAAGATTTTAAGAGAAAAATAAAAAAAGTAGATTTATTGATTGTAGATGATATTCATGTATTGGCTGGAAAGACAAAAAGTAGTAATGAGTTTTTGACGTTATTTGCTGACTTCACAAGTGGAGATAAACAGCTGATTTTGGCATCTGATAGACATCCCTCACAGATGACAGAGTTTGATGAACGCTTTAGGTCGCGCTTTTCTTGGGGGCTGACGGTGGCTGTTGATCCACCTGAGATTGATACACGTGTACAGATTTTGCAGAAAAAAGCGGCTTCTTATGGGATGACGTTGCCTAAAGAATGTGCGCTGTTTATCGCGCAAAACGTCGTCTCTAATGTTAGGCGTTTAGAGGGCGCATTAAACCAAGTATTTGCCAATGCCAACTTAACTGGCGCGCAAATCACACTAGAGATGGTGCAATATGCCCTAAAAGATATCGTTGCCATGCGTGTACAAGCAGTCAATATGGACAACATCCGCAAAATCGTCGCTGAATATTATGATGTGACGGTAAAAGACATCATGGGGCGCAAGCGTACCCGCAGTATCGCAAGACCGAGGCAGATAGCCATGGCTTTGTCACGTGAGCTGACGGGTGATAGTTTTCCAGAGATTGGTCAGTCGTTTGGCGGCCGTGACCATACGACAGTGATGCATGCTTGTGATAAGGTCAATGAGCTGCGTGCAGCAGACCCAGCGTTTGATAAGGATTACAAGACGCTAGCCCTTATGTTACAAGCAGGTTAGCAGCTCTCAGTCTTACTATGTTTTAGCGCCATGATATGGTTTATACTGTAGTCAATCCGACATAACATTGGCATGTTTTATGTCATAGGCTACTGTTATGAATTTTGCGCAGCCTCTGTCGGCGTTGATACAGCGCGCCAGAAAAATGAATACCAGTAGGACAGCACCTATTTTAAAATAGTTTAATTCTATCAATGTCTAGGCAGACGTATGCTTTATAGATTATCGTCAGTAGACAGGGTATGATTAAGCCACTATTTGTATAGTCGATTCACTGTAAAAGCGATATAGTGCAGCTGGTATAATTTTGCCCAGCATCTGTCAGCGTAGACACAGCAAGCAAGGAAAGTTTGTACCAGTTGCACTTTCATATGAGCGTATCGATTTTATTTCGAACTGACTGTAGTTTATTTTTGTAAAAAAAATCCTTTAAATAAGAGTAACTAAGCATGCAATTATCGATTAATCGAGAGTCGTTACTAAAAGCTATTAATTTGATCGCCAAAGCTGCTGATAAGCGCCACAATATGGTCATTTTAGGCAATATTAAGTTGCAGCTATCTGAGTCGCAGCTGATCTTGACGGCGTCTGACCTAGAGGTCGAGCTGACATCGACATTGAAATTGCCTGCCGGTGCTTGTATTGCCGCAGGGACGACCACGTTACCTGCCACTAAGTTAAAAGATATTTGTAAATCGCTGCCAGCTCAAGCTCAGATCAATTTGACCACGCAAGAAAACGAGCGCTGTTTGCTGACCAGCGGCAAAAGCCGCTTCACTTTGGGCACCTTGCCAAGTGAAGACTATCCAAGCCTAGGCAATCCAGAGAACATCACGCCGCTTATCATCAGTCGTAGCCGTCTGACGGATCTGATTCACAAGACTCAGTTTGCGATGGCTATCCAAGATGTGCGTTACTATCTGACTGGTATGTTGTTCGATGTCTCTCAGCAGCAGCTGACCACGGTCGCCACCGATGGGCACAGATTGGCATTGGCGCGTAGTGTGATTGATGTCAGCAGCGACCTAAATATGCAAGCTATTTTGCCTCGTAAAGCGGTCATTGAGCTTGAGCGCTTGGCCTCTGAGCTGGGTAAAATGCTGGGTGATAAAGACAATCCTGTCACTCTAAGCTTTGGCCGTGAGTTTTTGCAAGTCAGCTTGCCATTTGGTGAGGTGGATAGTGCAGGGCAGGTCAGTGATGATCTGGTAGTGACCTTTACCGCGCGCCTGATCGATGGCAAATTTCCTGATTACCGCCGCGTCATGCCGAGCAATACGGATAAGTTGGCGCTGTTTAATCAAGAAAAGATGACAGAAGTACTGCGCCGTGTGGCAATTTTGAGTAATGAAAAGTCTCGCGGTGTGGTCTTTAATTTTGCCACCGACGGTATGGTCGAAGTACGCGCCAACAACGCTGAGCAAGACGAAGCGGTCGAGGTGATTCAGGCCAAATATCAAGGTGAGCCGATGGAGCTGTCGTTTAATGCCGCGTATCTACAAGACGTATTGGGCGTCATCCAAGGCGATGTACAAATGCATATGAGTCAATCCAATGCCTCGGTGTTGGTCAATCAGCTAGGTGATGAGTTTCATCAGTATGTGATTATGCCAATGCGTATTTAGTGTTCGCAGTTTATCCCCACTAAAAGCAACGTGTATGTGATTTTAACAGTATTACTAAGGCGGTTTTTTTGCCAATTTAGGGCAAAAGCATGCCTTAGTAAACTCTAAATTTTCGACTCAAATTAATTCTCAAACCCTTCTTTACCAAACGTTTATCTGCTAAATTAAGCGTTTTTAATAGGCGGCTGTCGCTATCATGATTGAACGTCTACAAATCTCAAATTTGCGTAATCTTACGCAGGTCAATATGCACACTGCCGCCTGTAATGTGATGATTGGTGCCAATGGCAGCGGCAAAACCTCGTTGCTTGAAGCCATATTTTTGTTGTCCAGAGGCAAAAGCTTTCGCCATCATCAGCCTAAACGTTACATTCAGCATCATCAACACACTGCCACCGTTCATGCGAGCTTGAGCGATGGCAATACATTGGCGATCCAAAAGCAAGCCGATGCCACAACGCTGCTGCGGCTCAATCAAAGCACCGTCTATAATCAAAGCATCTTGACTGAGCAACTACCGACACTATTGATTGATCCTTCTAGTATGGACATGCTAGAGCAGGGCAGCGCCAGTCGTCGCCAGTTGTTAGACTGGCTAGTGTTTCACATGAAACAAGGATTCCACCCGCAGTGGCTGGCCTATCAGCGCCTGCTAAAACAGCGCAACAGTTTATTAAAAAAAAGTAAGCATTTAACGCACGTACAGCTTGCTGAGTTGAGGTCTTGGGATAAAGGGCTTGGCAATCATGCCGCGCTTATTCACCATTATCGTCAGCACGTGTTTACAAAGTGGCAACCTTACTTTGCCGATAGCATCGCTCAGCTGTTGCCGAGTTACGCCGAGCAGCTGAGTCTAAGCTACCATGCAGGTTACGATACTGATGTGGCGCTAGAGGTACAACTAGGTGAGCGCTTAGAGCAAGACTTGCAGTTGGGCTATACCCGTATCGGCAATCATCGCGCTGATATCCATGTCCATTGGCGCTCTAATGACATCGTAGCAACCAACGATATCATGCTACCTGACAAGCTACTTGCTGGCTCGGGCAGCAAGCAGGTAATCGCTGACACCTTGCCGATGCTAAAAGAGCAGGCGGCAAACGTCTTGTCTCGCGGCGAAAAAAAGCTGCTCATCACCGCGCTACGTTTATCACAATTGCCTTTATTATTACAGACGGCTAGCACGACACAAGCAAGTACCAATGAAAACGAACGAGTGCTCACCGCCACACCAGTAGTACTACTTGATGATATCACCGCCGAGCTAGATGAGAGAGCGATAGAGATATTATTATCCACGTTAGCCAAACTGCCTTGTCAGGTGTTTATGAGCAGCCTGACCGCTGATATCACGCCTATGGTCAACGGTTTATGGTCAAACCCTATGATGTTTCATGTGAAACAAGGGCAGATTTTGCCTTTCTAAGAGCGCTAAATCTTGTCAAGCAGCCGAAATGAGCTTAACTATATCATCTGCGTTATTTTCTGATTTGATTCTCATACTCAACGGCACTTTATCTCATTTTTATGATCATTTTGAGATGAGGACACGCCATAGGTTTTATCAAAATACCGTCCACCCTAGTATGACTGTCCAAAGCAATAAAACGACCAGTAAACAGTGACTTAGAGGCAAAAAAATGCTAAAATAGGGCTTTATTTTTGTCCTGTTCTCAGCAAGTTGTTTTGTAGCGTCACGCAGTGATTTTTAAGTTTTTAACTGTCTTTAAGTTTATGATAATAAACATGTTTTATTTACTTCTTTAGCTTTGATAAGACATAAAAGAGCAGAGGTTAATAGCAAGAAAATAAAACATGGTTTTTAAGCTTGGCTTAAAGTAAGAAAGCTTTTATAAGGTACTGACGACTCGTACTTTGGCTCACGACATAGCGCTACTGGTGTTAATTCTCCAGATTGGATTTGACATGATGTCATGCGGCTTCATCGTAGTGATGGGTCAATGGCAAACGGCTGATGATGGCTAGATTAAGGAATGCACATGAGTGATTCATTACCTAACGACCACGAGCAACTGACAGTCGGCAGCGTTGCCTCAACGACTGCTACAGCGGAAGGAGTGACTTCAGACTATAGCTCCAAAGATATTCGTGTACTTCGCGGCCTAGAGGCGGTGCGCGTACGTCCTGGCATGTATATTGGTGATACCGATGATGGCACAGGCTTGCACCATATGGTCTTTGAGGTGGTGGATAACTCTATCGATGAGGCGCTGGCGGGGCACTGTGATCAGATTGATATTATCATTCATGAAGATGAGTCGGTTAGTATCATGGACAACGGGCGCGGCGTGCCTGTCGACATCCACCCTGAAGAAGGCGTGTCGGCCGCTCAGGTGATCATGACGGTACTACACGCTGGTGGTAAGTTCGATGACAACAGCTATAAAGTCTCGGGCGGCTTGCATGGGGTCGGCGTTTCAGTCGTCAACGCTTTATCAAAAAAGTTGGAGATGAATATCTGGCGTGAAGGCTATCATTACCATCAGACTTATACTGATGGTGTGCCTGATGCCGATATCGAGCAACTAGAAGCGACCGATAAGACCGGCACACAGATTCGCTTTTATCCCAGTAGTGATGTGTTTACTGGTACTGTTTTTGATTATGATATCTTAGCCAAACGCTTACGCGAGCTGTCTTTTCTTAACTCAGGGGTGCGCATTGTCTTGACTGATGAGCGTATCGACAAGCGTCATGAGTTTGAGCACAAAGGCGGCTTGTCAGAGTTTGTCAGCTATATCAACGCAGGCAAAGAAGGCATCAATGAGGTCTTTCATTTTACCAGTGAGCAAGACGACGGTATCGCGGTAGAAGTGGCGCTGCAATGGACGGATACCTATAACGAAAAGGTACTGTGCTTTACCAATAACATCCCGCAGCGCGACGGCGGTACGCATTTATCAGGGTTTCGCTCAGCGCTCACGCGTGGTCTAAACAGTTATATGGACCGCGAAAATCTGTTTAAGAAAGAAAAAGTCGCCGTCAGCGGTGATGATGCACGAGAAGGGTTAAGTGCGATTGTCTCAGTGAAAGTGCCTGATCCAAAATTCTCTAGCCAGACCAAAGACAAGCTGGTATCAAGCGAAGTCAAGTCAGCAGTCGAATCGGCGATGCACGATAAGTTTAATGATTATTTGCTTGAAAACCCAAGTGCAGCTAAAGCGATTGCCAATAAGATTATTGATGCCGCTAGAGCTCGTGATGCTGCCCGCAAGGCACGTGAGATGACGCGCCGCAAGACTACGTTAGATATTGCAGGTTTGCCTGGTAAATTGGCAGATTGCCAAGAAAAAGATCCATCACTGTCAGAGTTATACATCGTGGAGGGTGACTCTGCGGGCGGATCGGCAAAGCAAGGTCGTAGCCGTAAAACTCAGGCTATCTTGCCGCTTAAAGGTAAAATCTTGAACGTCGAGCGCGCACGTTTTGACAAGATGCTATCGTCAGCTGAAGTCGGTAACTTAATCACCGCACTTGGCTGTGGTATCGGACCTGATGAATATGATCCGGATAAAGTTCGCTATCACAAAATCATCATTATGACTGATGCTGACGTCGATGGCTCACACATTCGCACGCTACTGCTGACGTTCTTTTTCCGTCAAACGCCGGAGCTGATTGAGCGTGGTTATATTTATATCGCACAGCCGCCATTGTATAAAGTGAAAAAAGGTCGTCAAGAGCTGTATCTAAAGGACGATGAAGCACTAAAAGCTTATCTATTGTCCTCAACGATTGATAATACCAAGCTGCACGTCTCTGAAGATGCGCCAGCGATTACTGGTCAAGCGCTTGAGACACTGCTTAACGACTATAACCAAACGCAGCTGATCAAAGCTCGTTTGCAAATTCGTTTCCCAGCGACGCTGTTAGATGCGCTAACGCATACGCCGAAACTGAGCACAGACATGACTTATGATAAGTCAGCGATGCAGGAGTGGCAGGCGCAGCTACAAACTCAGCTGAATCAATTCGGTGATGAGCTAAGCCCTGAGATTGAACTGGTCAATATCCATGAGCAGCAACCAGAAAATATGGACGCTGCTGCCGCTGATCTGCTGGGTATGACCCCCGCATTGACTGCTGATGAGAGTGAGGCGGCTGATAGCGATGCCTTATCGACCAAGGCCCAGTGGCTACCGCGTATCACGGTGTATGTGCATCAGCTGGCGCATCATTACTTGCTTGATGCCAGTTTTATAAATTCGAGCGAGTATAGCAAGCTGCTGCGTTTATCAGCGGAGTGGAATACTCTGTTAGAAGATAGCGCCTTTATTCGTCGCGAAGCAGGTAGTGGTACTACTAAAGATATTCCAATACGCGACTTTGATTACCTATGGCAGCAAATGATGCTCGATGCGCGCCGCGGCCTAGCTATCCAGCGCTACAAAGGTCTAGGTGAAATGAATGCTGATCAGCTTTGGGACACGACGATGGACCCAGAGAATCGCCGTATGCTACGCGTCACTATCGAAGATGCTATTGCTGCCGATCATATGTTCACCTGTCTAATGGGTGATCATGTCGAGCCGCGCCGTGTCTTTATCGAAGAAAACGCATTAACGGTCTCTAACCTTGATATCTAAGGTTTAGCGTTTACATTAAATATAAAATACCGCTTTGGTTTCCAAGGTGGTATTTTTTTAATAATAAGTTTGTTTCACGTGAAACTTTTATAAGTAAATTATCATAAGCTGGCAATTATAATTGATGGACATCAGATGATCGAAGTACTGTTACTCGCTATTGCGCTAGCAATGGATGCTTTTGCGGTATCGATAGGACTAGGCGCTAAATCGCAACAACAAAGCCCGCGCTATACCTTGCGTTTGGCTATTTATGCAGCGTTATATTTTGGCATTGCGCAGGGTGTGATGCCACTTATCGGCTATTTATTAGGCGCGGCACTGTTAGGTTGGTTGGCTGCTGCTGCGCCTTGGATAGGTGGATTTATTCTTATCGGACTGGGTAGCAAGATGCTCTATGAAGTCTTTTTGGCAGATGAGGGTGAGACTTTAGATGAAGGGCTGCGAGTAAATAATGAAGCGGCTGCTATAAACGATAGCCGAAAGAAAAACATCAGTCATCGCACCATGTTTACCCTAGCGATTGCCACCAGTATCGATGCGATGGCCGCTGGTTTTACCTTAAACTTACTCGCTCTCAATGCGTGGCTAGCGTGTGTAATTATCGCGATTGTCACAGCTGTTTTTAGCGCTATCGGCATCTACTTGGGCAAAAAATCAGGTACGTATCTTGAAGATAAGGCAGAAGCTCTCGGCGGCTTTGTACTTATACTCATTGGCTTAAAGGTCATGTTTGTTGGCTAGGGTATGCCCTCAATTCAATCTATAATTCAATCTATATAGTCATCTAAATGGATTAAAAAACCGCTTTGATAGCCAAAGCAGTTTTTTGTTTCACGTGAAACGCTAAAGGTACGCTTTAGCAATAATTACGCTTCGTCAGTATCAAAACGCCAAGCTAAGACCCGCGTGTTTTTTTGTCCTTGGCTCATCTCAATAATACGCATTTGCGCCACATCAAGATCTTTTAGTAGTTGCTGTAAAGGTTTCACGTTTTCAGACTTAGACACTAAGCTGGTAAACCAGCCTACATGTGCAGCAAACTGCTGGCTTTCTCTTATCATATTACTCAAAAAAGCAATCTCGCCACCTTCACTCCACAATTCTTTATGTTGACCGCCAAAGTTGAGGTTTTGCGCCGCATTGCCTGACTTGGTGGAGTGGCGACTGATTTGCGCGCTTTCGTTTTTGCCGCGATGGCGCTGCAAGTTGTGCTGCTTGCGGCTATTGGCGGCCATGGCCTCGTCTAATGAAGCATGAAAAGGTGGGTTGCATACCACCACATCAAAGTAGTCCTGCCGACCGATAATGTTTTTAAAGATATGCTTAGGTTCAGGTTGCAGTTTGATCTTAATCGCGCCTTTGAGCTTGGGATTGGCTTGGCTAATTACCGTCGCCGTATTCACTGAGACCGGATCGATGTCGCTCGCGGTAAAGCGCCAGCCATAGCTTTGGCTGCCAACAATAGGGTAGATAGCACTGGCACCAGTGCCGATATCAAGTGCATGAATATCTTTGCCTGTAGGCGGCGTATTGTCTTCGCTCACATGAGTAGTCTGCGCCAACAAGTCGGCAATATAATGAATGTAATCGGCGCGTCCAGGAATCGGGGGGCACAAATAACCTTCAGGGATATCCCAAAACTTGACGCCATAGTAGTGTGCGAGTAGTGCTTGATTAAGCACGCGTACGGCCTTGGCATCAGAGAAATTAATCGTTGGCTCGCCTTTTGGGTTAGTAATGGTGTAGTCGGCAAGTTCAGGTAGCGCGCGGGTCAATAGCTCAAAATCATAGCGACCTTGATGGGGATTACGCGGATGCAATTGACCGAGTTTTTTGGTGGTTGCTGGGGATCTATTTCTATGTTTTGGACGGTTATTTCTAGAAGAGGGATTAGTCATAGTAGTAGGCTATAAAGTCTGAAGATAACCGTCTAGTTTAGCAGATTTCATCAACGCTAAATGGTTTATCGGCTACGGAAGATCAGGTTTAAGCCCAATACAATCATCGCGCTGCCTAAGATGCGATCTATCCAATGCTGCATGCGGCCAAAACGCTTTAGGATAGCAGGAATGGACAATAACACCACCACCGTGCTAAACCACGCCATCTGTAGCACCATCATCCAAACACCATAAATCGATAACTGCCACAGCGGGATATCGGGTGATAATACTAAAGTAAATATAGCGACAAAGTAGACTGGCGCTTTGGGATTAAAAACGTTGCAAAAAAAACCTCGGCGCAGAGTAGCAAAGCTAGATTCAGTTTTATCTGTAACATTGCTATTACTGTTGCTATTAACATTATTAGTAAAAGTGGTCGTTTCTACTGGTTGTTTGGGTTTAGCGCCAATTCCTTGCCAACCTAAATAAATAAGATAAGCGCCGCCCAACCATTTAATAGCGGTCAATAACGGCTGCGAGTGCGCTATCACTGCTGCCAGTCCTAATACCGAGTAAATAATATGCACGGCTAGACCTAAGGTAATCCCTAAGCTACAAATCAAGCCGGCACGTCGACCTTTGGTTAAAGTTTCACGTGAAACTAAGACGAAATCAGGGCCAGGGGAAGCCGCTGCAAGTAGATGCACGCTCGTGATAAGCAAAAAACCGTGCCAAAATTCCATAAAATGCTCTAGTGGTTACTAAGGAGTATCGTAAGATTAATAATAGTGGCAGCTATTAATTTTAGGGTCAACTGCTACCGATGCTAGTGCTTTTCATCTTGTGTTATAGGGTAAGGCTGTCTATATTAAAAGTCAGTAGCATTATTTTAAAAATGAGATCACACCCTACGATAACGACAAACCTAAAAAGGATATAACCATGACCACCCAAAACGATACAAGCAATCGCATCACTTATGAAACTGACGGCTACATTTGTCTCATCGGGCTTAATCGCGCCGACAAACGCAATGCATTTGACAGCCATATGATCAAACAACTCTCCGAAGCATTAACAGATTATGAGAACGACGATAATCTACGCTGTGCGCTCATCTTCGCACATGGCGAGCACTTTACCGCTGGTCTTGATCTGATGGAGCTACAAGATAAATGGAATAAAGGCGCGTTTGAATTTAGTGACTATGAAATCGATCCGTGGGGTATCGGCGGTAAGCTGCGCACCAAACCTGTGGTAGTGGCGTTACAAGGCACCTGCTTTACTGCTGGGATTGAGCTGATGCTTAACAGTGACGTGGTTATCGCCAGTAGCAATTGCAACTTTGCGCAGATGGAGGTGCAGCGCGGTATCATGCCGTTTGGCGGGGCGACGGTACGCTTTGTCGCGGCGGCAGGCTGGCAAAAAGCCATGCCGTACTTGCTGACAGGTAAAAAATTTGACGCGCAAACCGCCGACAGACTAAACCTAGTCAGTGAAGTCGTACCCAATGGTGAAGAGTACGAGCGCGCGCTAACGATTGCCAAAGAGATTTGCAGCGCCGCGCCACTTGGGGTAAAAGGGCTGCTATCCTCGGCGCAAGATGCCAGCCGTAATGGCGCAAAGTCAGCGCTGGCTAATATTCATGGTTATCTGCCGCATTTATTTCATTCAGAAGACGCAAAGGAGGGTGCGATGGCGATGGTTGAGCGCCGCGAGCCTGAGTTTAAGGGTAGGTAGAGACTCGTAACGCTACCGAACGCATGATGTAAAGCTTTCTTTAACCGTATGACCAAGGACAATACCAGTGCAATATAACTTCGACGAAATCATCGATAGACGCGGTACGGGATCACTTAAGTGGCACTATAGTGACGATACCATTCCGCTGTGGGTCGCCGATATGGACTTTAGAGCCGCGCCGCCTGTTTTAGATAGTGTGCAGCGTGTCGTAGATCATGGTATTTTGGGTTATACCAAACCGACTGATGCTTTGTATAAGGCGATTATTAATTGGCACGGTAGTCGTTATGGTTTGCCGTTAACTAAGGACAAAATCCTATTCTCGCCAGGGGTGGTGCCAAGTCTAGCGCTGATGATGCAGATATTCACCGAGGTAGGCGATGCGGTACTAGTCAATGATCCCATTTATACGCCGTTTATGACTAAGGTGCAGCAAAATAAGCGCACGCTTGTGATGTCTGCGTTAAAAGAAGTCGAGGGTAAATACCAACTCGATCTAAAAGATATCGAAGCTAAAATTATCGAGCATAAGGTTAAGCTATACTTGCTATGCAACCCGCATAATCCAGGCGGGCGAGTGTGGACTGCAGGCGAGCTTAAAGCGCTACTGGCGCTGTGTCAAAAACACAATGTCGCCATCGTCAGTGATGAGATTCATCAAGATTTGACCTTAACTGGTCATAAGTTTGTGCCTTTCTTAAAGTTAGCAGAAGCGGCAGGTTACGCGCATAAGGTGGTGAGTCTCACCTCGATGACCAAAACCTTTAACGTGGCGGGTATCAAAGGCTCGATGATCTTTGCCAAAGATGACGCTTTAATCAAAAAAATCAGCCAACAGCAGCAGCTAAATGATGAATACGAGCTGAATTTATTTGCTTATACGGTGATGCAAAGTGCTTATGAAGAGGGCGGAGAATGGCTGGAACAGGTGCTGGCTTATATTGAACACAATGTCGAGATCACGCTAGATTTTTTAGAAGGGCATCTACCTGATATTAAGGTCATGCGTCCTGAGGCGTCGTATTTGATTTGGCTCGATTGCTCGGCATACGCGCAAGATAATCAGGCGCTTTATGACAAACTGCGTGACGCCAAAGTTGAGCTAAACGCGGGTATTAAATACGGTAGCGAGGGACATCTAAAAATGCGTATTAATGTGGCGTGTCCGAAAACGCTGCTGCGTGAGGGGTTAAATCGGGTTTATGCGGCGTTTACGGATGATTAATAAGCAGACTAAATGATATTGATATTAGAATACAAATATCATTTAACCGGATATCCTGTGATGTCTTGAATGCTCTGATACAACGGTTTTAGGCGCTCGTACATCTTCAGATAGACCTCGTTATAGAGTCGTTTGTAGAGTTGTACGTTGGCTTCAATAGGTAAGAATTCGTCGCCTAAATGGGTCATGGCGTCGCTGGCAGCAGCGTGGTCAGGATAGACGCCGAGACCCACCGCGCAGTTGATGGCAGCGCCAAGGCCAGTGGCTTCAAAAGTGTGCGGGCGGTAAGCGGGCATGGCAAAGATGTCGGCGGTGAGCTGCATGGCAGCGTCGCTTTGGGAGCCGCCGCCTGAGACGCGCAAGTGTTTGATGGGTTTGCCGGTGCGCTTTTCAATCGTATCAAAGCCAAGCTTAAGCTCGTAAGCCAGCCCCTCTAAGATAGCGCGGTACACGTGTGCGCGGGTGTGTACATCGCCAAAACCAATGAGGGCGCCTTTGCCTTCAAGCCCCGGATGCCGGACGCCCGGCGACCAGTACGGCTGCATAATCAGTCCCATGCTGCCGGCTGGAATGTCTTTGACGGCGGCGTCGAGGAGCTTTTCGGTATCGATGCCTTGGGTTTTGGCAAGCTGCTCTTCATAGTGGGCGAATTGTTCTTTAAACCAGCTGACCATCCAAAAGCCGCGATAAATCATGTACTCGTGGTTGTAGTAGTGCGGAGCGGCGGCGGTGTAGGCGGGCATGTGTTTGAGGATTTCGACATAGTCGGGGGAGATGGTATTGATAGTAGCGGTGGTGCCAAAGCTAAGACACGCAGTATCGGCGGACAGTCCCGCTGCGCCTAGGGCTTCGCAGGCTTTGTCACTGGCGGCGGCAATCATCGGCGTGCCCTTTGGGATACCTGTGACTTTGGCAGCTTTGGCGCTTATCTCACCAAGAGTTTGGCCTGGTGGGATGATTTTGGGCATTTGCTCGGGGGTACAGCTAAACAGCCGCCATTTTAGGGTGTTGGGTTTGAGCCATGTTTGCGCTTTGTAGTCATACGGCAGATAGCCGACCGAATGACCATTTGAGTCGATAAGTTCACCTACTAGCTGATAAGTAAGGTAGGCGGAGAGATTGACGTAGTGCGCAGTCTTTGCCCATATCTCAGGCTCGTTTTGCGCGAGCCAATTACAGCGCGCTTTTTGTTGGGCGTCTTTGACTAATTCGCCCATGCCGATGAGTTTGGTTAGCGGGTGTAAAAAACCAATGTCGTGTGTCTCAGCGCGGCGCAAATCCATCCAGACGATGGCAGGACGTAGCGGCTGCTTGTCTTTATCAAGGCAAATCATGGTATAGCGCTGGGTGGCGAGACTGACGCCAGTGATTTGTTCAGGTTTAATCTCGCAGCTTTGCCAAAGTTGCTGACAAGCCTCACATAGCTTTTGCCAATAGTAGTCGGCGTGCTGCTCAGCATAATTGGGCTGCTCGGAGAAATACGGCTCGATAGGCACGCGGGCTTTGGCGATCTCGCTGCCGAATTGATCAAAGATAAGCGCGCGCACGCTTTGGGTGCCGTTGTCGATGGCTAAGAAATAGATGGGGTCGTGAGAGGTGGTCATAGTAGTCCTTTACTATGGGGGATATTTATCAAAATTAGAACGTGCTATTGGTACAAGTTTTCCTTGCTTGCGACCGTCAGAGTTTTCGAGGCTACGCAGCTTTTGTTTTAAAAAAAAGTGCCCTAGCAGCTCTAATCCTTATAATAACTCGATAAGAAGCTAAGCCGCAGGCAGATGATAATAACGTTGCCATAACTCAGTATAGCGAGTGACTTCTTGTTGCCACTTTTGCTCATCCCAGCCCAGCTCCTGCTGGCAAATTTGCTTCAGTCTGGCACTAATCAGTGGTGTCATCGCACCGTGCGGTAGGATTAAGCCTAAGCGCGTCCGCCGCAGTAGTAAATCATCTAAATGTATGACTTGTTCAAAGCGCGCGGCAAAGCGAATCTCCGCCCAAATAGTATTGCTATCGGTGACATAAGCTAAGTCTTCTTCATGCGCCAGCTCAAGTAAAGTATCGAGCTGTAGACCATAGAATCCTTGCAAGCGCTGCTGTAAGAGTTTTGGTAAAGTGGCAAATTTGGCATGAGTCGGCGTAGGATTGTTAAAGACTTGATCGCTATTCGTGTTTAAGTTTTGAGTAGCAGAGTCATCAAGGTCGAGCACTTCTTGACATTTTGCCAGCACATCAAGCGCAATCAGGCGAAAGGTGGTCAGTTTGCCGCCGCTGACGGTCACCAGATTATTATCGAGCCAGACGCTATGATCGCGCTTTTCTTTACTGGGGCTGACGCGTTTACCATTGCCGCTATCTGCTATCAGCGGTCGTACGCCTGCCCACGTGCTGATGATATCTTTGCGATTCAAGTCAGTCTCATTAAATAGCGAGTTAGTCGCGTCTAATAAATAGTCGACCTCTTCATTGGTAATGCCGACCTCTTCGTCATTCAGTGGTGGATGATCCAAGTCAGTGGTGCCAAGTACCGTACGGTTCTCCCACGGAAAGACAAACACCGCTCTTTTATCAGCAGGATGCAAAAAAGTATAGGCTTGCAAGGTAGGTAAGCGCTCTTGACTGACGACTAAGTGACTACCGCGTGAGGGACGTATTTGCTTGTTGAAGCTTTGCTCAGTTTGCTCGCGGGCTTGCATACGTAAGGTATCGGCCCAAGCGCCGGTGGCACTGACCACCACTTTGGCGTGAACCTTATAGGTTTGATCTTTATCTTTAGAAGCGGTGTCTTTTAAAGTTGCACCCACCACCAAGCCCTGCTCATTGGTGATAAGCGACTCGGCTTTAAGATAATTAATAGCGTGCGCGCCGTCATGAATGGCTTCGTCAAGTACGCGCATCACTAAGCGCGAATCATCGGTGATCGCATCGCTAAACTGGCTGGCACCCAAAAATTTATCTTGCTTGATATTAGGATTCAGACGTAAAAAAGCGTCCTTCTTAAAGTATTTAAAATAGCGCTTACCCGCTATTCTGTCATAGACGCGTAGCAAGGTATTAAATATCCACGGCGGCGGAAACTTACCTTTATAATGCGGCATGACGTAATGCATCTCGTTAACTAGACCGCCTGCTTCAGTGAGCATACGTTCGCGCTCGCGTACGCTAAGCAGTGTCGTTTTATAATCGCCTGAGGCAATGTAGCGCAGGCCGCCATGCACCATTTTGCTTGAGCGGCTGGAGGTGCCCCAAGCAAAGTCTTTTTGCTCGATAAGTAATACGGCAAGGCCACGCTTTGCTGCCTCGCGTGCAATGCCCGCACCAGTAATACCGCCGCCGATGATCAGCATATCCCAAGGTTCAGATCGTGCTAGGGGCGCGAGTGCTTGTTGGCGTTGTGTGCTTTGGTTCATAAATTACTCTTCTTAAATGACGTCATTCATTTAACGAACATAAATAGTTAAGCCATTTTGAAATCAGTTCGATATAGTGCTACTGATATTGATTTTGTGCAGCCTCTGGAGTGACGAAGTCGCACAGCAAGCAAGGAAAATTTATATCAGTAGCACGGGATAGACAATCTATCTCTCATATTTTCAATTTCTATTCCTCAAGCAATACCCCTGGATTCATACGCTGCTCAGGATCTAGACTTTTTAGCATATCATGAGTCACTTGTAGTCCCAGCGCGCCTTTTTCGGCAGCCAGGTATGGGGCATGATCGCGGCCAACGCCATGCTGATGCGAGATGGTGGCTTTACCATTGGCAAGGCTCATACTGGCCGCATGTTTGATTTTTTGCCAGCGCTGTAAGGTAGTCGCATGGTCTTTGGCGGCGCGGAAGAAGTAAGTTGTATATAGACTTGCGCCTTGCTTATAGACGTGCGAGATATGGGTAAAGGCCATCACCTCCTCTCCTTCGTCCGCTAAGGCCGTTTTTACCGCCTCTTGCATCTGTGCCATTTGCTCGTCAATACGGCTCCAGTTGGTAGCGGTCTCAAAGGTATCAACCATAATGCCTTTATCCCAAAGCGTACCGCGCAGATATGGGAATTTAAAACGCCCGTGCGCCCAAACACTACCCATAATATTGGTAATTTTACCCGTGACACTACCATTTTGCTTTAACAATTTATTAAACTGCGTCACTGCTAGTTTATTTTGTGCTTTATCTCCTGAGAATCCATAAGTCAGCATCACCTTATCTGAGCTGAGTCCGCGCGCTTTTAGATAAGTGCTAATCGCTAAAAACTGGCTTGGCGTCGTACCTAGATGCAAATGCGCGTCAGTCTCGACCGCATTGCTTAGGCGTAGCATAGAGAGGCGAACATTGTTTTGCACCGCTTGTTTGAGTACCGCTTTGCCCGCTTCCCAATTCGGCAAGAAAGCCACTTTAAATAGCTCTTCTTCAGGTTGCGGTTGCACGCGCATTTTTACCTCGGTAAAGATACCTACGCGGCCCTCAGTACCCATCATCATCTCACGCAAATCTGGCCCTGCTGAGGATGCAGGAATGTCAGCAATCTCTAGCACGCCTTGCGGGGTGACTAAAGTACCACCTGCAAACATCTGCTCGATGCGTCCATAGCCGAGTGATTGCTGACCACTTGAGCGCGCCGCAATCCAGCCGCCAAGCGTCGATAGCTCCCACGACTGCGGGTAATGACCTAGACGGTAACCGTGCTCGCCCAATTGCGCCTCGACCGCTGGCCCTTGGGTGCCCGCACCAAAAGTAGCAATCTGGCTCTCGGTATCTAAGTCAATCAGTTGATCCATTTTACTCATGGCGACGGTCAAAACAGGCCGCGCGCCCTTTTGTGGATTGATATGCCCGACCACCGAGGTACCGCCGCCAAATGGAATGATAATCAGATCGTGCTCTTGGGCGAGCTTGAGTAATTGCTCGACATCACTAGTCGATTCGGGGAAAGCCACGCCATCAGGGAAGGTCTCAAAGTCGCCGCTGTGCATCGCGATCCAATCAGGGAAGCTCTGCCCACGGGCGTGTCTGAGTCTGATCTCTTGATCGGTCGAGACTATATTTAGCTTGGTAATAGCTGCTGGCAGGCGCGATTTGGGTACGGTTTTTAGCACGTCTTTGAGGCTGACAGAAGGAAGTTTTTTGGTTTTGCCGATATGCGATTTGATCAGTTTTGCGCCATGCGGCGAGACTTTTTTATTAATATTGACGTTACCCCAGCCATTCCAGCGCGTTTGCTCTATAGGGGTGTTAAGAGAGGTATTGGTTTTTGCAGTCATGTCTAGATTGGCGTTATCGTTGTTGTCGCTATCAGAGATTTGCAGAGTAGAGGAGGGTTTAGCGTGTTTACGGGTAGGGAGTTTGAGTTTGCGCATAGAGACATACCTGTCGATTGTAATCACTGTACTTGTGGTTAGAGTGTAGCGGCTAGTTGGGTTAAATAGCTCAGCATAAATAGCGTTTATTAATCACCATACTGATGTTTTTGAATGATAGCAACAAAAAAAACTATTGTTTATAAGTTATAACTAGACATGCCCTTTTTGTGTTTGGATGACCCTTTAAACTTTACCCAAATCTTCTAAATCGACAAATTCCTTCTCTCCATGGATCTTGTACATTCTACGTTTGATGTCTGGATAGTTGGTGATATCAATCGGCGGTCTGCTTCCGCCCATAAGGTAGGTGGCGTCTCTATCGCTATCATTACGCATCGAATGCGCTGCACCGTACGCTGGAAAACCAACAAAATCGCCAGCACTTAAATGATAAGTCTTATCGCCATAGCGCAGTGATAGCTCGCCTGATAATACGTAGATAAACTCATCTGACTCTTCATGATAGTGGTGCTGGGTGGTTTCATCGCCCGGCTCAACGCGTACTAGGTGTAAGCCAAAGGCGTTTAGTCCAACAATATTGCTTAGAGATACCGTATGACGAATGGCGTTGTCGTTAAACTGATGCACGTGCTTGGTTTCAGGAATCGCGGCGATATCGGACTTAGTTAGGATATAGTCTTTTGGATCGTCGAATTTGGGCTTGGGTAGGCTAGTCATGGTTTATCTCCGTTATTTTTTCAGGCTTAAGCTTATATAGTCAATATGAAATAAAATCGATACGTTAATAATACCGTGCTACTGGTACAAATTTTCCTTGCTTGCTGTGCGCTTCGCACTTTTCGATGCTACGCAACTGTTATTCAAAACAAGTATTCCAGTAGCACGGTATCGGTTTTAAAGTGAATTAACCATAGTAGCGAATATTTTTTGACTTTATGTAGTGAATTAGGTAGGTATGCTTATGATTCATTTGCAGATGAAACGCTTTTGTTTATTTACCTAATCCACGTTATCTAGTCGCCCATGATTGGCTTAAACTTGTTAAAATAGGCTGATAATTTTACTTATTGATGGACATCGATTTATGACCACTGCCGCTGCTATCCCTACTATCAAAGAAGATCGTATTCTTATTCTTGATTTTGGCTCGCAATATAGCCAGCTCATCGCTCGCCGTGTGCGCGATTCTGGCGTTTTTTGTGAGATGTTTCCTTATGATATCGACACTCAGCGCATCCATAACTTTGGTGCCAAAGGTGTCATCCTATCGGGCGGTCCTGAGAGTGTGCATGCGGAAAACAGCCCACGTATCAATGACGCTGTGTTTGAGCTTGGTGTACCAGTACTTGGCATTTGCTACGGTATGCAGGCGATGGCAGATCGCTTCGGCGGTAAGGTACATGCCAGTGATATCCATGAGTTTGGCGCGGCGACCATCAATGTCAATGGCCACTCAAAGCTTACTGATGGCATCGAAGATAGCGTCAGTGAAGACAAATCGACCACGCTAAACGTCTGGATGAGCCATGGCGACAAGGTCATCGAAGCGCCACAAGGCTTTGATATCATCGCCAGCACACCAAGCTGCCCGATTGCTATTATGGCCAATGACGACAAGCAATACTATGGCCTCCAGTTTCATCCGGAAGTGACGCACACCTTACAAGGTCAGGCGCTGCTAGGCCGCTTTGTCCATCAAATCTGCGACTGTGCTGGTGAGTGGACACCAGACAACATTGTCGATATGCGGGTGGCACAATTAAAAGAGCAAATCGGTGATAAACAAGTGCTGCTTGGGCTCTCAGGCGGCGTCGATAGTTCAGTGGTCGCGGCATTACTGCATAAAGCCATTGGCGATCAGCTCACCTGTGTATTTGTCGATAATGGCCTCTTACGTCTGCACGAAGGTGATCAAGTGATGCAAGTGTTCGCCGAAAACATGGGCGTCAAAGTCATCCGTGTCGATGCTGAAGACTTGTTCCTAGACGCGCTAGCAGGCGAGTCTGACCCGGAAGCCAAACGTAAAATCATCGGCAAAACCTTTATTGATGTGTTTGCCAATAGTGCCCGCGAAATCAGCGCACAAAGCGATGGCACAACCATTGAGTTCTTAGCACAAGGGACGATTTACCCTGACGTGATCGAGTCAGCCAAATCGCACCAAGGTAAGGCGCACGTGATTAAGAGCCACCATAACGTCGGTGGTCTACCAGATGACTTGGCGTTTGAATTGGTTGAGCCGTTACGCGATCTATTTAAAGATGAGGTGCGTAAACTGGGTATCACTTTAGGTCTACCAGAGAAGATGATCTATCGTCATCCGTTCCCAGGGCCAGGTCTAGGCGTGCGAATCCTTGGCGAAGTGAAAAAAGAATATGCTGATATCCTGCGTCTTGCCGATGCAATATTTATGCAGGAGCTGGAGCGCTCTGGCTGGTATGACAAAACCGCGCAAGCGTTTGCGGTATTCCAACCAATCAAATCGGTCGGCGTGGTCGGTGATGGTCGCCGCTATGCGTGGGTCATCGCGCTACGTGCTGTTGAAACTGTAGACTTTATGACCGCGCGCTTTGCCCATCTGCCGTATGAGCTGATCGAGACGGTATCGAATCGCATCATGAATGAAATCGCTGACGTCTCACGCGTGACTTATGATGTGTCGAGCAAGCCGCCTGCTACTATTGAATGGGAGTAATTTTCTAGTTTTAAGCGCATAAAAAAAGCCCATCGTTGTATGGGCTTTTTTGTGGGTGGCATTCTCACATTTGCGGCACACGCTACACTACAAATCTAAAAAGGGCCACCACCACCCAACCGATTAATAATACTTATTAAGGTTTTCAGCTATTAAAATCGGTCATCACGTTCATAAGGCGTATCATAGTGGCACACGATAAGGCAGCACAGGCTATCTAAGCGTGACGCTGCTACCACATAGCACAAGAATCATAAGGATTTTATAATGAAAGTACTCGCCTTTGGTACCAGCAATAGCCGAAACTCAATCAACCAGAAACTGGCCCGCTATGCCGCCACGCAAATCGACGATGCGGACGTGACGTTACTTGATATTCATAATCTTGAGATGCCGATATACAGCGAAGAGCGCGAAAAAGAAAGCGGCATTCCTGCGTTTGCACATGATTTTTGTCAAGCGATTAGCGAAGCGGACGCGATTGTGATTTCTTTTGCTGAATACAATGGCTCGTACACCGCCGCGTACAAAAACCTGTTCGATTGGGCATCGCGCATTGATATGAAAGTGTATCAAAATAAGCCAATGATTATGCTTGCGACCTCACCAGGGGCGGGTGGCGCACAAAGCGTCCTTGCTGCTGCCGAAGGTTCAGCGCCATTCTTTGCCGCTGATGTCAAAGGCGCGCTGTCACTTCCGAACTTCTTTGATAACTTTGATGTCGAGAAAGGGGAAGTGACGGATGAGATATTTAATCAGCAGTTGAATGAGATTATCAGTACGTTATAAGCAGTCACTATAGGCTATAAAAAAACACTCAACTTGGTTGGGTGTTTTTTATTTGAAATTAGCAAATAGTGGTAAAGCCCTTAGTTTTTATTGAACATTTGTTTTTATTAACTATAATGTAATCAACTTTAATTGGTTGTTTAAGATGTGAGTTGAAATAAGGTCAGCAACCATTCAGTAAAAATAAGGGATAAGATGTTTTGTAATTATTGTAATCAAGAAAACTCAAATGGCGCAGGGTCTTGCGCAAAATGTGGCCACCCCCTCTCTGAGGCTCAAGCACAAACACCGCCGCCGCTCACGACTATCAATATCGCAAAAGATGCACAAATCTCAAAAAACCAGTCGGCTTCTGACCCTGAGGCAGCTGACACGTTGCTCGCGGCCTTCGTTGGCAAAAAATATGATGATTTTTACCGTAATAAATGGTTTAAGGACAGTGAGCCACGTTTAGAAGTCAACAAGGATGGTGCGAGTATTCATAGTTTTAATTTTGCTGGACTGCTTTTGGGAACGTCTTGGTTGTGTTATCGCAAAATGTACTTAGTAGCTCTATGTATTGTCATTGGTATTAACACGGTTGATTTGGTTTTGATGCATCTGCTCGGTATGGAAATGTATAGCGCTATAGGTCAAACCAGTTTCTTTATCGCGTGGGCAGTATTAACAGGTATGTTAGGTAATTATTTTTACTTTAATCACAGTATCAAAAATATAAAAGAAGTCATGGGCGATAATATAGACCCAGCTATGCGTGAGCAGGAGTTAGCAAAAAAAGGCGGTACGACATGGGTTGGCGCAATTGTGGGTAGTATCTTGGTGGTATTATTATCAATGGGCCTGAGCTACTTGTTTGCCCCTGATTGGTTTTGGTTGGTGTAGTAGGTCTAATAAATAAAGTTAATCTAATAAGGTGAGACAAGAGCGGTGAAACCATTAAAGCAAGCATATGATTTAGAACTAACGGATAATGATCATGGGTGTGGTTGGGCATTTGGTCGCCCTGTCGGTATTAGCACAGAACAATGGCCGCGAAGCAGGATTAACGGGCTACCAATGGCGCATTTATGGACGATATTAGTGCCTGAAGCGTATCGCGCAAAAGGGAAAGATCTCGTGGCAATATCGCTTTTTCAAGCGGATGATGCCTTTGAAGATAGGGTAGACGGTGTTGAGGATGTTATTAATAAATCAGCTGAGGCAGATGCTTCAGGCGCTACAGCATTTTGGTCGTCACTAAATCGTTACGCTAATAATCGTCACCCTCAAGAAATCTATCTTGAAGACATTATTGGCGGCGGATGGGTATTACTTTGGCTAACTAAAGAAGAGTTTGAAGGTGAAATGACAGCACTGCCTAATAAAGAAGATTGTATATATCCAGACTATGAAATGGAAGCGTGGAGTGGCACTTGCTTTGTCAAAGATCAGCCTGCCAAGTTTGTGGAACAGACAGTCCGTATCAATGATCCAAATATTGGCAAATCGCTAAACGAATGGCTAGATGAAGACGATGAGGATGCTTATATTCCTATGTTTTCTGAAAAAGGGGAGGCGTTAAAGCTTGATAGGTTTCATGCAAAAACCCATTTTGGTGGTACGGCCAACCCCGTTCAAGCGATGCCAGAATTTAGCCCTTTTTATATTGAGTTTGAAGAAATGCTTGGTGATGCCAATATGGGCGGTGGTAATGGTCAAATCGATTTGCTGAATAATGAGTTTGATTGGGCGTGTGGCTAGTTGTTGATAATGTAGAAATGATTGCGTTTGATCGTCAGCCATTCGCTCCATATTTATTTCATCTTACTCATAACAGACTCACGTTAAGATATAGCAATAATCAAACCCAGTGTGAGACTGTTATGACCGCAAAAAATAAAAAATACGTCACATATCTTGTCCTATTTATTCTCTCGGTAAGCTTACTTAACTCTCCCTATTTTGGCAGTTTTGGACCGATTTTGAGTTTGCTGACTCTGCTATTTTTTCTCATTGTTGGGTTATTATTTTCGGTGTTAAATATATTTAGCAAAGGATATAAAAAGCCATCTTCTTATATGCCTTTAGCGATATTTCCCATAGTTACTGTGATTGCATTTTATCTCTCAGCAATCGGTATGGGTAATCAAGTACATTTTTTGCTGAATAAAAGTAATTTACAAGCCATAGATACCCTCAGCCAAGAGGCCAACGTCTATCAAATAAGTAATATGCGGCGTCACCATAAGATACTAAATGATCAGCTTGTCTCCAATGATGATAGCTATACAACTGAGCGAAAGATAGCGGCAGCTTATGCTGGAAAAATTAGAGCAGATAACTTAGAGGTAGAAAAAGTCGCCTTACTGCGTAAGAAGCTAGATCGCTCAGGTATCGTAAGTATGGCCCGAGAGGACGGTTATATCGTGCTAACGATGGGTGGCTTTTTGGATAATGAATTTGGTTACCTAAAAGCGCCGAATAATAATATTGAAGTTGGTTATATGATACCGCCTTATGGACTTACCGTCATATCTCTCACAGAGTTATATGATGGTTGGTATTTCTATTATACGACGTGAGTATGTTTTCAGATGCTGCTCAAGCGTTTAAGATCTCGTAAATACTTTAAAAAAAACAGCACCCCAAAAAGAGCGCTGCCATCATCTAAAAACTCATTTCTCTAAACCAATAACCTAACCCCGCACATTCACCACATAACGTCCTACAGCCTTACCATCAATAAAGCGCTCTAGGTATTCTGGGGTTTGTTCAAGGGTGATTTCTTCCGCGTATTGCTCCAGATTGGGTAGTTTCATATCCGTTGCCACGCGCTGCCAAATCGCTTTTTTGTCCTCAAGTGGGATAAATACTGAGTCGATACCCAGTAGCGATACCGCACGCGTGATAAACGGCAATACGGTCATCGAAAATGACGCTGATGCTGCAAGGCCACAGGTCGTCACTGCGCCACCTGGTTTGGTTTGCTTGAGTAGGTTGGCAAGATAGTCACCGCCGACGGTATCGATGGCGTTGGCCCATAGCGGACGGCCAACAGGGCGATTGCCGACTTCATTGATGGTGTCACGATGGCGCACTTCGGTGGCGCCCAACTCTTTCAAGTGTTCGCTTTGCTCAGGCTTACCAGAGAAGGCGATAGACTCGTAGCCCAGCTGCGAGAGGATGGCGATACTGATAGTGCCCACACCGCCTGTCGCGCCTGATACGGCAACGGGGCCATCGCTTGGTTTTGCGCCCATTTTTTCCAGCTTTTGGATGCTTAGCGCCGCCGTTAGGCCGCCTGTACCATAGATCATCGCTTCTTTTAGGCTCAGCGCTTCAGGGCAAGGCAATGCCCAGTTGGCAGGGATGGCAATCATTTGCCCGAGTCCGCCTGCGGTGTCCATGCCGAGATCATAGCCGAATACCACGACTTCTTGACCTTCGCTAAAAGTGCCAGACTTGTCGCTGACCACCACGCCAGCCGCGTCAATACCAGGGGTGTGCGGGTAGTTTTTGGTGATGCTCTTATTGCCTGAGGCCGACATGGCATCTTTATAGTTGAGCGAGGAGTAATGTACTTCAATCAATAGATCATTGTCAGGCAGGTCGCTGAGGTTGCGCTGTTGAATGCTTTTTTCGAATTTACCGTCGCTGGTTTCTTCGACCACTAAGGCTTTAAAGGTTTTATTATCAGAGTTTGTTTGATTGGACATAATATTATTCCTCTTTTGGTAAATAGACTTTACGGCGATACCTTAAGGCTTAATGAGTATCTTACCTTTTTTGTCTGATTGTACCTCATCAGAGACCGCTTTTTGGATATCGTTTAAATCGTAAACACCGCCAGTCGGTAGTTTTAGGGTGCCATTAGCAGCATTTTCGATTAGCTCACCAGTTAAGCGCTGCATATCGTCTTTACTGATGGTTTGCATCATATCGCTCGCCCAAAAGCCTTTAACTTGCGCCAAATTAAAAATCAGATTGCTAGGATTAAGCATCAGCGGTTTACCTGACATTGCGCCGAGTGACGCCATGACGCCATGTTTACCCAGCATTGATACTAGCTCGCCGCCTGGCTGACCACCAACGGCATCGACTGCGCCACTGATTTGAGCATCGCCAATGATTTTTTTGACTTGCTCTTTCCAGTCGTCGTTATCAGTCACGACGTTGTTGTCAGTAATACCTAAATCGATAAGCTCTTGCTCAGATTTTTTGCTGCGTACTAGATTAATGGTATTGATTTTACGAGTAGGGGCGAGCATCGCCATAGATTCACCGACCGCGCCGTTAGCGGCGTTTTGGATGATCCATTGACCCGGCTTGATGTTTAAAAACTCAATGAGCAGCAGCGCACTCATCGGCATGGCGATTAATTGAGCGGCCATCTCATCATCGATAGCATCTGGTATAGGGATGATGCTTTGGACTGGGGCGATAAAATACTCCGCCCACGTGCCTTGTACGCCTGAGACTACGACGCGCTGACCTTTTTCAAAGCCTGTGACCTCACTACCTAAAGCATCAATAGTCCCTACCGCCTCACTACCGCCTGTCGCAGGCAGTTTAGGTTTATTACCGTACTCGCCTTTGATGGTAACAAGGTCGTGATTATGAATGGAGGATAAGATGGTTTTGATACGGACTTCGTTGTCTTTGGGGTCTGGAGTCGGGCTGTCACTCACGCCAAGCACGTCAGATGGTTTGCCAAATTCGTTATAAGTTGCAGTGCGCATAGAAGCATCCTTTTTATTATTTATCAGTTTGAGCACTTAAAGAGATTATTGAGTACTCAAAGAAATTAAGTTTAACAATTTGCTTTTTATAAACGATAACAACTCAGACTAAGCGTTCTCAACTTGATTTTGGTTACTTAACGTTGTGGCTGACTTAGAATTGTAAGGGAGTCGAGATTAAGCATAAGGCTTTCTTAACGAGTGCTACTTTTGCACCAGAATTAACATTCTGCATAAAAAAACAGCGCTTCTATCATAAGAAGCACTGTTTTGAGTGAGCTGTTAAAGGACTTTAGATCAGGTAATTTACGCGTAGCAAATTCTTATGGTTTTAATAGCCCTTATGGCTTTAACAGCACCTTACCATTTTTACCTGACTGCAATTTGCCATCGACCGCTTTTTTGATATCTGCCAAATCAAACACAGCCTCCACAGGCAGATGGAGCTTGCCACTGGTCGCGCGTTCGATTAGCTCATCGATTAAGCGCTGTTTATTCTCCACACTCATCTCTTGGCTGATTTTACTGCCCCAAAATCCTTTTACGATGGCTTGTTTAAAGATAAGATGCGTCGGATTGAGCGTCATGGGCTGGCCTGACATGATGCCAAAGGACGCCAAGGTGCCACCATGACCGAGCAGTGATAATAAGTCGCCACTGGCGTCGCCGCCGACTGAATCGACCGCTGCGCTGATTTTATTCTCGCCAAGGATGGCTTTGACTTGCTCTTTCCAGTCCTCATTATCAGTGCTGACGTTATTTTCTGCGCCGATTGCTTCTAGCTCTTTTATGACATCGCTGCTACGGACCACATTGATAGTGTTGACGCCGCGCGCCGCTGCTAGCATCGCAAGCGATTTACCGACTGCGCCGTTCGCCGCGTTATGGATAATCCATTGTCCGCTCTTTACTTCCAAGAACTCAAGCAGCATAAGCGCGCTAAGCGGCATGGCGATTAATTGCGCGGCCATCTCATCATCCAAGCTCTCAGGGATGGCAAACACCATGTCCTCGTCAGCGACAAAATACTCGGCCCAAGTCGCTTGCACGCTAGCGGCAGCAACGCGCTGACCGACTTTTAACCCTTTAACGTCACTACCAACGGCGTCAATAATGCCCAGCGCTTCACTACCGCCGATCGCCGGCAGCTCGGGTTTAAAGCCATACTGACCGCGCACGGTGAGCAAGTCATGGTTGTGGATAGAGGCGAGCACGGTTTTGACACGCACCTCGGTGGGCTTAGGTTCTGGGATAGGGCTATCGCCGAGGCTGAGGACTTCGGTTGGTTTGCCAAATTCGTTATAAGTTGCGCTGCGCATAGTAAATCCTTTTTGTCATTTATAAGGGTTTATAAGTATTGTTAGAGTGGGGCGTGTCTTCAATTCACTCGATAGTCGTCTAAATGGGCTAAAAATGGCTAAATCTTGCCAAACATCGTCAAATAGCTGGTTAATATCCCGATATTGTCTACGCTATTTTTTTTGTTTGACGACAATTTATCTCATTTTTATCAACATTTTTGAAATGAAGACACGCCCTAGTATTTATTAAGAAAACAATTTAGAACTACCTTAACAAGGGGTTTGGATCACTGACAAGGCAACTTTGGTTACCTGATGTTGTGAGTGGTCTTAGCTATGAATTTTTTGAAAAATTACAAGGATTCATTATCAATACTCGCTTCATTGTCAAGACTATTCGTTTCAGGGTTACTCATCTTAGGATCGATTACCTTAAACTTCTCATCGACCATATTAGTCAGTAAAGGCTCACCGTCATCATTCACCCGGAATAAGCCATATTCAGCCGCCTCAAAAGCCTCGGCATGACCTTCTTGAAAGAAAAAAGCGTTGGTCGCCAGTTTGAGTACGCCGTTACGGAGACGATAATAAATCGCCCTCTCATTTGTGCTTAAGTTGTCAGGCTTACTCTCTGCCAAGTGCTCAAACTGTCCGACATTATTATTATCCAAAGCGACGATGACATAGCCTTCCTCATGAGTAGGATAGCTGCCTGGATCTGTATTTAAGGCGGCAAATACCTCATTCTCTAGCGCATAACGTAGCGTCATATAGTCGCCCTGCATAAAGCCACGTGGATCAACGGGCGCAAGCTCAAGCAGTACGGTATCACCAGTGGCTAAATGGGTCTCGTATTTGGCGACATTGAGAGTCATTACTACTAAGATAACGATTAAGCCAAACAGCGCAATAGTAATTCTAACCGCTCGTTTTTCAAGCCAGCCAATCGAGCTAAGCAGGGATGAGTTTTGAACCATAGTCTTATTATTCATGACAAGCGCTCCTTATCAGTACTCGTTGCTAATGCCACATTACTGGCAAAGTAACGTTTGATCAGTAGCCAGCGCATCAGCAATAAGCCAACTCCGATAATAAGCATAGAAGCGGCTTTGAGTAATAATGACGTATCGAGCTGATAGTAATACCAAAATATATAGCTGACTAAGGCGATAATACCAAGCGCTAATAGCACTCGCTGACTATTGGCAAACGCTATGACAATAATAAGGCTAGTGGCGAGCAACCCTGAAACGTAAATCGATACTACTCCAAGCACGGCGGTAGCGCCGACTATAATCAGTCCCGTTGCTGAGAGCAGTTGGATACGGTAGCGCTTCAAGATTAAGTAAGCGGCACATAAGCTAGCAAGGGCCAATAATCCTTGCGCTAAATAGTAGTTATAACGAAAAGGGTTACCGTCATTATCGAAGCTGCCACCATATTCAGCAACGATAAAATAGACCGAAACACCAAGCAACACAAGGGCGCCTGCATAGCCAAACGCGCTAATAATAGATTGTGCATAGACTTCATGTGGACGAGGAACGCGCCGTAATAGCGGATAGCGTTGCAACTGCGTCACGATAGTCAAGAGCGCTAATACGCCTAAACTTAGCTCAGGGAACTGATAATAATTGAACAAATAGACCATAAGCCCAAGCACGAGGCTAGCACCTAGCAGTCGATACACCACATTGGGCATGATAAAAGTCAAATAGCTTTGAATAATCAAAAATAGCCAGACTGATAAGGGGCGCTCTACGGCATAAAAGAACAATCCAGCGGCGACATACAACTGTCCTGTGATACTGATAGCAAAGGCTGAATATTCAACGAATAGATTGCGATGTTTGCTTGCGGTATTAAAGAGCCAAAAGGCAAGAGCGCTTAAAGCTAGACCTACTATAATAAGGCCTACAGCGCTTTTTAACACATTACTTTGAGCCAAAAGTAAAGTCAAAAAACCTGTAAAAAACAAACTGGCTAACAAGCCACCGAAACCAATAAAAAGTTGCAGATACCAAGGGGTATGTTTCTGTGAGTCGTCATCTAAATGGTCGTTATATACGCTAAAATCCTTAGCGATTAGACCGATATTTTGCAGCGATGTCAGCGCTTGTTGGTCGTTATTATTCATGATCGGCTCCTTTTTTATTCAAAGGAGTATTCACCGCTTGTAAGATTTTAAGGTCTTCAGAAGGAGAGTTATCTGATTTTATAACTTCAAATAACCACTTGATAGCATAAGTAACCATGCCAATCAGTAGAAGGGTTAAGACGAGTAGGCTGCCTACATCAAAGTCATTAGGTAGTATGTTAACTGCCCAAGACATCACTACAATAATGAGAGAAAAGCAAAGGTAGGTCAGCATCAGTAGATCACTGCGCTGTCGATAAAACCGCCAATACATAAAGGCGCACCAGCCCGCCCAAAGCGATAAAGACAGGAGCGTCGCCAACACACTATCCACATCAAAAACAGTAATAATAGCGAGGAAAGTGATAGCGATAGTGCTGATTAAACCGACAAGATAAGTACTCCAGTGCAAACCTGCTTGAGCTTGCAAGAGTATATCGTCGTAAGTCGTTTTGGAGCTTGAAAGGTTAGGACTAGCAATAGAAGTATCTGAACCAACAATTTCGCTATTAACTTGGCTAGCCATCGCACGTTTTTGACCCAAAAAGATAAGCCAAAGATTTAGGGCAACCAGATTGATCAGTGCCAATATCGCCACTCTTATAACATCTTGATAGCTACTATCAGCGAACGATAGATCTACCATCTCCAAATAAAGCAATAGAAAAGTATTAAGCAGCCCAAGCCACAATAGCCATAGTGCCGGAAAGTGGGCAATAATGACCCAAGGGGTAATCAATACTGCCCAAGCAAAAAACAGCTGCCAAGTATCCGCGCCGGTCTGATATACCTGCCCAAATAGCGCCAGCAAACTACCCGTAATGATACTAGCGACCAGCAATAATAGCTGGCGAATAAAATGAAACCTGCGCCGAAAAGAGAGAGCCACGTAGAGCGCAATAGTGATAACCAGAGCGCCCTCGACCAAAGCGAATTTGCCTAGCTTACCCAAATTTTGCCAGTTATAAGCAATAAAAAACACCAGTGATAATACCAATGCCAGCGCACCGATAATCAGCAAGGCTTTATCAAAGAAGCTAAGCCATGTGCTTTTGCTGGGATAGACTTCTAGGTGTTTGGCAGCAGCCTCTGCATGCTTGAGAGGAAGTTTGTGTTGTTCAATGAGTTGTTCGATAGCACGCCGCGTTTGACTCATAGCGCCCTCTGTTTAACAGAATGTTTAGCTTATCTTAGCAGTTTTTTAGGCGGCATTTATAGAGTTGAGTAAACAGAGGTAGGCGGGTGCAGCTAGAGGGTTTGAGGGTTTTAAGAATAAACTAATAAAACTCAATACGGCTCAGCACGTGCTCTTGGATAAAATATGCGCAGATATACGCACTTGGCCATGCAAAAACAAAGGCCAACCCCCACGAGTGCATCAGCTCGCCAAAAAAGCCATCGACCAAGCCGACTTTTACCAGTAATAGGGCAGTTGAGATAATAAGCGACATCATCATTGCCATTAGTCCAGTAAATACTAGGCGATATAGTTTGCGGCTCATACGTATTCTTAGTTTCGGTAGTGCCATGACGCATTTTTGTCCTAAAGGTTTTATATAGAGCTATCATATAACCTATATGTAACTAGGTAAATTGGTTATTATCAAACACCAAGTTCTTTAAATGTTAACGATATCGATAGCATAAAGCCTGCTGCGACCGTTTAGCCTCTATCTTAAGTTGGTTAATGGCTACCATGAACCTTTTCATGCACTTTGATGATACGGCGCAGCGGTAACCGTCTCCATGGTGTCGTTGGCAAGGCAAATAGCAGCATGGTTTTGGCGATAGACCCTTTGGTAAGGTCACGCGATTTACTGGAGGGCGTACTCGTGTCGCTCAAGGTGCATCCTTTTATGCCACTTTGATTGGGCTTTGATGAGTGTCAGTTGGGTTTAATTAAGAATAGATAGTGAGCTTAGGGTTGTAGTTATAACCACTACTGCTATAAAACGCTCCTATTATAAATGACAACGCTTAAGCTATCTGGGCTAGAAAGGTAAACAAAAGCTAACGATAGTCTTGTATATGAACATAGAAGATAAGGTTTTGACTAGAAAGTTATAAATTAAAAAATCTAGGCACAAGTTTAGCGCTAAAATCAAAGTCAGATTTTATTTCTACCTTAATTCTAAACAAGGATGCCTCCATGCTATTTAAACGCTTAGGTCTTGCCGCACTATTTAGTCTCTCTATCGTAGGCTGTACCACAGCGCCCAATACGCTTGCCGTTAACACCACTCAAAAAATTATCAAATATGAGCGCAATAAGTCTGATCTGGATGTCAAATCATTTACGCTAGCTTCTGGCGACAAGTTAGTTTATGCCGAAAACGCCAACCTAACAGGCGAGCCACTACTTCTCATTCACGGTTTTGGCGGTAATAAGGACAACTTCACCCGTATCGCTGACGAGTTAGAGGACTATCATCTGATCATTCCTGATCTGCTGGGTTTTGGTGAGTCGAGCAAACCTATGAGCGCAGACTACCGCTCACAGGCACAGGCCACGCGCTTACATGAGCTGTTGCAAGCTAAAGGATTAGCAAGCAATATTCACATCGGCGGTAACTCGATGGGCGGCGCGATCAGTGTCGCTTATGCCGCAAAGTATCCAAAAGACGTCAAGAGTCTGTGGCTTGTCGATAGCGCAGGATTTTGGTCAGCAGGCGTGCCAAAATCGCTTGAGGGCGCAACCCTTGAGAACAACCCATTGCTGATCAATAGCAAAGAGGACTTCTATAAGATGTACGATTTTGTCATGTATAAGCCGCCTTATTTGCCCAAGTCAGTCAAAGCGGTATTCGCGCAAGAGCGTATCAATAATAAGGAGTTGGACGCCAAAATCCTTGAGCAAATCGTCACTGATAATGTCGAGGAGCGCGCTCAAATCATCGCGGATTATAATATTCCAACGCTCGTGGTTTGGGGTGATAAAGATCAAGTCATCAAGCCTGAAACGGTCAATGTGATCAAAGACATCATCCCGCAAGCGCAAGTCATTATGATGGAAGATATCGGTCATGTGCCGATGATCGAGGCGGCCACAAAGACGGCTGATGACTATAAAGGGTTTCGTGCAACGCTAAAGGTTCAGTAATTCACAAGTCTTTTGTTAATCGTGTCAGTAAGGCGTCTGTACTTTCGTCTCTGACTAACGTGACGCCTTGCCCTGCCCATAAAGACTGGTGCTCGCCATCGTCGTTTTTCTTTGCATGCGCGCGCAGCGCTTTGGTCATGGCGTTTAATTGTGGATAAGGCGGTAGCGTATCAGCGCTTTCAAACGGCGCAAAGTCGCGCAGATAGTCATTTAACAAACCGCGTGCCTGCTTGCCTGAAAACAGACGGGTTAAGCGGGTTTCGCTACTGCGCTTGCCTATACTGGCATCCAGTAAGGCTTGCTTATAAATATCATTGATACTGCATTTATCTGTCGTCAAAAATGCCGTGCCAATTTGCGCCATCTCAGCACCTGCCGTCTGTACTGCCTTGATATCCTGTCCCGTCATAATGCCACCTGCGGCAATCAACGGAATATCTGTAAAGGCGCGCGTTTGGCTAATCAGCGTCAATAATCCTAGAGGATCGGTTTCACTTTGTGGCAACCAACCACCGCGATGACCGCCAGCTTCTACGCCTTGTACACAAACTGCGTCTGCCCCAATCTCGCTCCATGCTTTCGCTTCCAATGGGTGATTTGCCGTACCGATGACGCGCGTACCGACACGTTGCAGACGCTGAACTTGCTCGGCACTGATAATACCGAAGGTAAAACTGGCGACAGGTACAGGATTGTCATACAGCACTTGTAACTGCTCAGCAAAGCTCTGTGCTGGACGCGTGGGTAGCGTAAATTCTATATTCTGCTCTTGGTAATAATTACTCAGCCAATTCGGCATGGCGGTATCAAAGCTGCTCGACTCGTATTCAGATAACACCATCAGATTGACCATAAAAGGACGGTCGGTCAGCGTCTTAATCGTATCGATTTGGCTATCCAAAACGTCTGGCGCGGTCATACCAGCGCCCAACGATCCTAGTCCACCAAAGTTACTGACACTTGTAATCAGCTCAGGAGTGGTGGCACCGCCTGCCATTGGCGCTTGGATAATCGGATAGGTGAGGTTAAGCGTATCAAGTAAGCTCATGAAGGGCTCCTTTTTATTAGGATATTTGCATGGCTTACTTTAGCAAAGGTAGGCGGTGGGCGTGTTGGATAGTGTTTATTTAGTTGCTGAATAGGGTGGTGGGTTTTGACTATGAATTTGTAGTTAAAATAGTTGACTACGGTTTTGTAGTTAAGATAACTGACTACGTATTAATAGCTAAGTATATATATTCTATGAAAAAAATTACTCTTTAGAGTCAGTAGAAGGTAGCTTGTTAACAGTTTTATCAAAGATACCAATTAGAGGAGCATTATCACCATGCCTTTTATCTAACGTATTCGAAGCGTTCATAGATATAGTTTCAATAGCAGCAGCTAAAAGTTTTTCTAGTAAAGGTTCTTTGTTTTCACTATCAAGCTCTTCTATCTGAAGCTTAAAGCTCTGATAGGACTTAGCCAAAGCTTCCTTATGTGCGTATTCTTGTTTTAGTCTCTCCGCCTCACTTCTTCTTTTAGAAGCAAATACCGCAAACCAGATAATAGGTAGAACAATAGGTAAGCGTTGTAGTAAAAAGACGCCTATATCATTGAGGAAATTACGGCCATCAGCATTTGACGAAAAATCAGTTAAAAGTAAACTATGTATGGTTAAGGAACCTGACACAACTAAAAGAAGAATAAGAGAGATAGTAAAGTATTTGGAATATTTTTCTATAGGTTCGTTAAAAGATATACTTAACTCATGATATGCACTTGCTAATCCAGCACTTGTAGCGCCAGGCAATAGACTTTCGATATTAGATTTTATAACTTTGTATTGATCTGTCTGAGTGGTGATTAAAGAGTCCAAGTTGTTTTTTCTTTTATCAATTTCGAACTTGAGGCCGTTTTCTATATCACCATCTGCATTAGGTTCCCCAAAAATTTTGTCATGAAAGTCATCCAATTCATCAAGTTTTACGGATAAATCATCTCGAATTTTTTGGACTTCTAAGTTTGCATTGGTTATTAGCTCTTGAGCTTCTTCAATTTTAGATTGTATTGAGCCTTCATCTACTAAAAGGGAGCTATAAAAGTTACCTATCTTAGAGTATTGCTCGTCGATAGATTCTTCCAAGCCTTTTAGTTTTGCCTTTAGTGAAAATTCTTCGTCTGTACCTACTAAAAACTCATCATGTAACTTTGAAATACTCTCCTTGTATCCAAGCAGTTCATCATTAATATCTGAAGAAATAATTAGTTTTTGTTGTAACTCTCTAACCAAATCATCATTTTTATTTTTATAATCATCTAGCTGATTTGTGATGTATTTGACATAACTATTAAAAGCAGGCTTCATTGCTTTGATTTTGGCTAAAGAGTCTTGGAAATAGGGAGCAAGTTTAGAAAGTAATACATCTACTGAGTTATTAGCTGTTAGAACAGTCGCTTCAGTTTGGTTGTTGATAGCTTCCTCGACACTTGCTTTGCAGCTTATACAATGATTTTTACATTCGCTCCATAAGGTTAAAGGAACAAGCTCACTATCAATACTTTTTATAGTCTCATCTATATAAGTAATAACTTTTAATAATCGAGCCAATTCCTGAGTAGGGTCAGTTGACTCGCTATTAATATCTACTATAGACACATCGCAAATTTTATTTACTAACTCTTGCCACTCATCCAAGAAGATTTTATATTCACTATTTCTATTAGTCATAAAATTCACGCTTATTGAAGCATATAAGTTAATATGATATTAACATACTAAAGTTTATATATTGATTTAAGTTCTTAAGGTTTTGACGAAACAAAAAAAAGAGCCGACCTTCCCAGCCATCAAAACGATAGCTAAGAAAACGGACCTATTTTTATAACTCAGCAGCTCAACCACATCATCACCGCTAATCGGCAAACTCCAATGATATACCCCAAACAGACTGACTCTAGTTCTCTACTTCAACGAATTTATCGTGAGTATGACGCCGAATCCATCTGGATCAGTTAACTCGATACCGTTTTCATTCCAATACGGATTTTGTGAGGTGATTGGTAGTATCTCTGCCTGCTTCGCTCTATCTATAATGGTTTGGATTTCCTCTTCGCTATCTAAGTAAAATACGACCAAATCGTCCTTGTCAGGATGATGGTTTGTTTTATCAGCGGAATAGGTAAACTCCATATGCCAATCTTGATTGGGAAATCCTAAAAAAACACCATCGTAACCATTATGGTCTTTGAAGCCGCCCAGCTTTTCTAGTCCAATAATATTCTGATAAAAATCAATAAGGGTGCCCAAATTATTGGTGTGCCGTGCATATCGAAATTTCATAAGTATCCTTACTCAATCCTAGTCCTGCGGTGGCCATGGACGATCGGCATCACTGATGATCCACTCTGCCACGTAGCCTGTCGGCGGTAGCTGCCAGTCTGATTGCCCCATCACCTCTAGGATGCGCGCAGTTTTTATTACCTTGCCGCCTTCGGTGACGCCAGTACGCAGTAGGGCGGAGGAGCAGGGTTTGCCCTTGACCCACATTGACTGCTCGATATAGATCCAGCGCTCATCAAACCCCACCACTCTGGTCTTGAGCGTGACTTTATCAAAGGCGCGAATACGCTTGCGGTATTGGATGGTACTGCCAGCGACCACCAAGCCCCAACGCTGCTTGAGCAGCTGACGACCCAGCCCGCTTCGTACTGCAAAGTCCGTACGACCCAAGTCATACAGAGTGAGGACGCGGCCATTATTCATCTCAAGGAAGTTGTCGATATCTGACAGACGACAGCGAAAATGGATTTCGCTGGTATCTTTAAACGTTAAGGTACGGCCTCTTTTTGCTTGTAGCGCAGCATGCGCAATGGTGCTGGCATAACGAATAAATGGATACATAGGACAGTCTCAAAGGGTCAGTAGTCTCAAAAGACAGGGAGTCAGGTAAAAGGTAACGCTAGCGGGATACGATAAAACGCCGCCCGCTCGATTATCACGCCGCAGAGGGCACGCCAATGTGTTTAAAGTACGCGCAGACGGTTTCGGGTAACCAATTGATATCAAATCGGGACTGTGTATACAGAGGCGTCGATTTGTCTTTGCTCGTGCGATAACGAATAAAGCCCACGTGCCCGCCGTGCTCGGTGTCCAAGATAGTGACAGTGTCTGATACGTCATTTTCTGTAGCGGTAAAGCCCAAGAAAGGATCGTCTTTGGCGCTGATGAGCAATAGTGGGCGGGTGACATTGATAAGGTGCGGCAGAGCAGAGGCACTATAGTAATAGTGATTATTTGAGCGGTAGCCGTGGCGCGGTGCGGTGAAGATATCATCAAAATCGCTGATACGATTGACCGCTTTGATCGACGCCATCTCCTCTGGGCTGATGTCGTTGGCGAGGGCTTTTTTGATAATGGGGTTGAGTAGATATGGCGTATAAATGCGATGGCTCAAAAAACTGTGCATACTAAGCGCCGCTGACGACATATCGACTGGTGCTGAAATCACAGCAGCGCCTTTACATAGCGCTTGATCGCCATATTCGCCTAGGTATTTTGCCAAGGCATTACCGCCAAGTGAGACGCCGACGGCATAGATATTGGCATACTGCTCGCGCAGCGTTTGTAGCATATGATGCACCTCGTCTGTGTCACCAGCGTTATAAAACACGCGGCCTTTTGCTGGAATGCCGCCGCAGCTACGAAAATGGGCGACGACGAAATGCCAGCCCTGCGCGTGTACCTGATACGCCAGCGCACGCGCATAGTGACTGTCACTACTGCCCTCCATGCCATGAAACAGGACAATCAATGGGGTCTGGTGAGACATCTGATCCGCTGACTCTGTGAGCGGATGCGCATCGTAAAAGTCATAAGCGATGTCTGTCTCGCCTAGAGAGTCTGGTTTGATGACGCGGCGATAAGTAGGGGGCTTGGGCGCAAAAAACTTCGGTAAAATGCTTTGTAAGTGTGGATTGCTTAGCCAAAATGGCGGCTTAAACGGGGCAGGGGAAAACGCGGTATCAGGGCTAGATGTGGGCATAAAGGCTTCTTATTTAATAGTTATTAAAATTATCGTTAAAATCATCTTTAACAATCAATGCCTTATCATACCGACGGCCGTGGCCAAAACCAATGTTTTTCAGTGAATGCTCAGTGAACGTATGATTACTCAAAATTTATGATGACTCTAAGACGCGCCCATCCATCGCTAGCCGTTCTTTTAAGTCGGCAATATCTGCTTGGGCGAGCGTCGCGGTCAGCATGACTTGCTGACTATAAGCGACATCTTCAATCTGCCCGCCCAAATCCTCAATCACATAGCGGCACTGTGCTTCGGTAGCAAACGTCGCGACTATCTGCACCTTTGCCATCGGTATATAAGGGCTTAGTGTCATTTGGTCGACGGCCGCTTGTGCTGAGCCAGCATAGGCGCGAGTCAGGCCGCCTGCCCCGAGCTTGATACCCCCAAAATAACGCACCACCACGATGATGACGTTGCCGATAGATTTGTGCTGTAGTACGCCCAGTATCGGACGGCCCGCCGTACCATTTGGCTCGCCATCGTCATCAAAGCCTGCGCTGGTGGTGTTGTCAGGGTCGCCGATGATATAGGCCCAGCACCAATGGCGCGCATCAGGATATTGCTCGCGCAGTTGTTCCACGTGAAACATCGCTTGCTCACGCGAGCTGACAGGATAGGCATGAGCGATAAACTCAGATTTTTTGATCTCAAGCCGCGCGGTCACGGGGTTTTTTAAGGTTTGATAGCTCATATTTCATCAGGTTTAGGTTGGATATGATAAACTGGTGGCACTTGTACTGTCAGTGCTTGTTTGTGAATGATCAAACACGCCCTAGCACAGTGTGCAATTAATTTTCATTATAGTACCATGACTCAGCTAAGAAGATAACGAGCCGCTTGTGCTTGCGTACTAAGCGATTTATTCTAAATATCTTGGCGCCAAAGCGCCCAGGATTGATAGATGGGGCTTACGTAGGCTGGGATTGGTAATACAAAACTGATGGTAGCAAATACATGCGTTTAGATAAATTTTTAAGTAAAGCCACTGAGTTGTCGCGCAAAGAGTCCAAAAAGATCTTACACGCCGGCGAGGTGACGGTAAATGATGAAGTGGTCAAAGACCCAGGCCTACATGTCGATATTATCAATGATGAAGTGCTGTGGGCAGGCGAGCCGCTCTCGGTGGCGACGGGTAATCGTTATATCTTGCTGCATAAGCCTGAAGGCTTTGAGTGTACGCTAAAAGCCAAAGAACACCCAATTGTCACCGAGCTGATCGCTGTGCCTGAGCTTGCCAGCTTGCGTATTGCAGGCCGCCTCGATGTCGATACCACAGGCGCACTCCTACTGAGTGATGATGGCAGCTGGCTACACCGCGTCACCAGTCCCAAGCACGAGCACGCCAAAGTCTATGAGCTAACGCTTGCTGATCCTATGAATGAGGAGGAGCAAGCCCACGCAATCAAAAAGGTGGGCGAAGGTATCTTGTTAGAGGGCGATTATGAGCCGACCAAACCGGCTACCCTTGAGTTTATCGATGAGAAACATGCGCGTCTAACCTTAGAGCAAGGCAAATATCATCAGGTCAAACGCATGATGGGGTATTTTGGCAATAAAGTCGTTGAGCTGCACCGTGCCAGTATCGGCCATATCACGCTTGATGGGTTAGAAAAAGGCGACAGCCGCTTTTTGAGCGCAGAAGAAGTGGCCAAATTCTAACATTGAGTTTGAGTGCCGACTGGTCAAAGCGATAACACGTCACTAAAGACACCTCATCAGCAGCCACGTTATGTGTGCTGCTTTTTTTATGAAAAAATCATCTATGGCAGCTTGTGTGTTGTCTATCTCTTAAAGCTGGGTAGCAATTTTGCAAACTTGCGCCCTGAGCGCTTTGCAAATACCCTTCTTGTGCTAAAGTCTTGTTATTCTTTTTACTTCGTTTTTTTACATAATATCGTTGTCTTTATTGATAGCCATTTTTGATAAAACTGTTTTGATAGCGCCTGTGGCAGCACACATATAGTCAGTTTAAAATAAAACTGTTATATAAATTTAAACGCGCTACTGGTATAAATTTTACTTGCGTGCTGCGTTCCCAGAGGCTGCGCAAAATTCATCCCAGTAGCGCTATGCGCTTTTTAGAGTGGATCGGCTATAAGTAATACGTGCCGATGCTTTATTAGCAGCGATTTGATAATAATGCCTATCGCCGTTTGTTTGATAAACACTTGCTATCAATCCACCAAATAGGATGGTCTTTGTGAAACTCCCTGTATTAAAATTTACCAGCTTGATGGCGGCCTTGCTACTTACTGCTACCGCCTGTGCGCAGCCGAGCGCCACCGACGTCAGCAAAAAAACGCCCAATCAAATGCAATCAGCAGGCAGTGTGAGCCAAACGCTCGATAGTCAGTTACGTGAGCGCTTGACCCAAGCGGGTATCAAAGCTCAGATTACGGCGATTGAGCCATCGCAGCTGCCCAATATGTATCAGGTCAGTCTCGCCGGCCAGCCGCCACTACATATCACCGAAGATGGCAAGTACGTCATCCAAGGCGAGCTACAAAAAAACCCCAGTAAGCAGGTGGTGACCAAAACCCCTGCCCGCAGCCGTAGCGAGCAAGCAGGGCAGCCGGTGAGTGCCGAGACCAAATCGGCCATCCTCGCCAATATGAGTGCGCTCAAACACATGAGTGCCAAGACCCCGTTTTTTTATACCGCGGTGCCAGGGGTAATTTGGGGCGCGACGCTAGAGGGCGTGCCGTTTTTGTTGTCCGATGATGCGCAGTACATCACCGACGGCGAGATATCTGTCATCGAAAACGGTCGGTTTATGGGGTTAGATGAGACCTTTGAGCAGCGCAAAAACCAGTTAGTTTTTCAGGGGTTAGACCGTCAGCAGCTTATCACCTATCCTGCCACTACCACCGAAAAAGCGGTGATTTATGTGGCGGACGATGTCAACTGTCCTTATTGCCGCCGCTTCCATCAGCAGCTACCGATGCTCAATGACAAAGGCGTCACGGTGCATATTATTGGTTATCCGATATATGAAGCATCGCCTGAGCAGATGCGTGCTATCTGGTGTCAAGGCAGTGAAGATAGCCGCCGTCAAGCGTTTGACAAAGCTATGCTGCAAGGAGAGATGACGCCTGCCCCAGCAAGCTGCCAGGCCGACCATCTGACCCCCAATCGCGAAAAAGCAGCAGGGCTAGCCGTGATGGCGACGCCAGCTATCTACCGCGAAGACGGCGTGCTGTATCAAGCAAGTTTTGAGAGTCCGGAGTTTTTAGAGTTTTTGGGCGTGGAGTAAATAGATGAGCGGTCGCACGCCATAAATGCTGCGCGGTTTTTTGGTGTTTATTGTATATGCTGGATTTAGCGCAAACGTGTCGTAGCGCTAGTGCTCTCAACCAATAATGACACGGCGCTTATCACAACATACTGATAAACAGAGACTTATGGCAACACAATATCGACGATTTTCCATTCAATCAGACCTTGTCGCTGCATCTCGATGGTCAGCGGATAGCCTTTGATCTGTCCGCTGATGGTAAAACAGTTGATGCCACAATAGCTCAGCGCTGGCTTGTCACTATCATTGCCTTGCACGGCGTGTTTTTCTAGCTCAGCCGCTTGTTTTTGCATGACCTGTTGCATTTGATCTTTGACCACCGCATCGATATCACCGCGATGAATGATGAGGTTTTGAATCAAGTTTTTTAGATTGACCTGATTGCTGGCGATGGCCCACGCCGCCGCTAGCTCTTTGGTCGCGGTATTGGCTTGACCTTGGGTGTTGATGACGGTTTCGATGTTTTGTGCGGTGATGGCACCATTGACGGCCTTTATGATAAAGGTGTTGGCCGCTTGTATTAATGGCTCGCCGCCGAGCTCGGCCACCAACGGGTAGCTGCGTATGGTGGTTGCAAATTGATTGGTGAGCTGGGTTTGTACGCTTGGCCTGACTTGCTCGTAGTCGATGGCGGCCGCAATCGCCGCACCGTCGTTGGCATCATAGGCGTTTTTGAGCTGATAGGCACTGTAGTAAGGCGAGCCTGCATAAACTGTCACCGCAATAACGATCAATAAAACCAACAGCTTTTTCATAAAAAATACTACCTTATCGCCAATCTAAAAGCCTAAATTTAAATGCGTACGAATATGGCGATAAATACTAGCATGAAGCCCTGCCAAAAAGGTATAAAAACCTTTGTGCTATTCTTAACGAACTCTGTTTTGGGCGCCCATCATCTTCTGTCCGACAATTTCGCCTCTAATGCGCTTGATAAATCACCTTACCATCTCCATAAATAGCGCAAACTTTTAATAATTGATTTGGCTAAGCAGCACCCCGCCGCATTCGCTTGTACGATTCAGACGATTCTCTTCTTTGCTTTTTATTGTCTCGCCATGTTTCATGTGAAACAGCATTGCGAGTCTGAATAGCAACAGACGATAATTGCTATGGGTTGATGAATCGATCGATCGGCGGCCCTGCGAAGACGATAGGAGAGCCCATGAGTAAGCGCGATTTTTATGAAGTATTAGGTGTCAGTAAAACCGCTGACAGCAAAGAAATTAAGCGAGCCTACCGCAAGCTGGCCATGAAATACCATCCAGATCGCAACTCTGATGACCCTGATGCCGAAGAGAAATTCAAAGAAGCATCGATGGCGTATGAGGTGCTTAGTGATGAAGAAAAGCGCTCAGCCTATGATCGCATGGGGCATGCGGCGTTTGAAAACGGCATGGGCGGCGGCGGTTTTGGTGGCGGCGGCAACTTCCAAGACATCTTCGGTGATATCTTTGGCAATTTTGGCGATATCTTTGGTCAGTCGCGCGGCGGCGGCGGTCGCTCACGTCGCGGTTCGGACTTGCGTTATGTGATTGAGCTTACCCTCGAAGAAGCGGTACGCGGTACTAAAAAAGAAATCAGCTTTACCGCGCCTGCGCCTTGCGACACTTGTGACGGTAAAGGCGCAAAAGACGCCTCTGATATCGTCACGTGCCAGACTTGTCATGGTCAAGGCCAAGTACGTATGCAGCAAGGCTTTTTTGCTGTACAGCAGTCCTGCCCGCAGTGTGGCGGCTCAGGTAAGCAAATCAAAAACCCATGCCCTGACTGTCATGGTAACGGCGTCAAGGACAAGTCACGCACGCTTGAAGTCTCTATCCCAGCCGGCGTCGATGATGGCGACCGAGTTCGTCTCGCAGGCGAAGGCGAAGCGGGTGGCGCTGGCGTACAAAATGGCGACCTGTATGTCGAGGTACGCGTCAAACCTCATGACGTCTTTACTCGCCAAGGCGCGGATCTGTATATGGATGTGCCCGTCAGCATCACTGATGCCGCTTTGGGTAAAGAAGTGGAAATCCCAACCTTGGATGGTAAAGTCAAAATCAAGGTCGCTGAAGGTACGCAAAGTGGCAAGCTGTTACGCGTGCGCGGTAAAGGCGTGACGCCAGTACGCACCACCATGAAAGGTGATCTGATCTGCCGTGTGGTCATTGAGACGCCCGTGAACCTAACGCGTGAGCAAAAAGACCTATTGCGTCAATTCCAAGACACACTAGATGGTGATAGCAAGCATCAGCAGTCGCCGCACAAAAAATCTTTCTTTAAAAAGATCGGCGATCTATTTGATTGATCAAAGGGTTTTCATCGCGTTGATCACGCATTTGGCTTAGTGAATCAATAACAGACCCCTAGTGTTTCACGTGAAACGCTAGGGGTTTTTAATGGGTGTATAAAAAACCACCCATGCAGGGATATTTGCTAAACTTAGGATAAATGACCTATAAGCACCACCGTTCTAAAAACATAAATATCTAGGACAAAACATGACTCAACAAACCAAAAAACAAACACAAGAACAAACCATCAAAGTCGGCGTCATCGGTGCTGGTGGCCGTATGGGACGCATGCTCATCGAAGCGGTACAAGACAACCCACAAACGACACTGAACGCCGCGATTGAACGTCAAGGCTCAAGCCTTGTCGGTGCAGATGCGGGCGAGGTCGCGGCGATTGGGCATTTAGAGGTGCAAATCGTCGATGATTTAAAGGCAGTGATTCATGATATCGATGTGCTGATTGATTTTAGCTTGCCCGATGCCACTGAGCAAAATATGCAAGTCTGTGCGGCAAATGACGTTGCGATGGTGATCGGCACCACAGGTTTTAATGAGCAGCAAGAGCAAGTGCTAAAAACTGCCAGCCAGCAAATCGCTATCGTCTACGCAGGCAACTATTCAACGGGCGTTAATTTATCGCTAAAGCTGCTCGGTATGGCAGCCAAAGCCTTTGGTGATGACGCCGATGTTGAGGTCATCGAAGCCCATCATAAGCACAAAATCGATGCACCATCGGGCACCGCCTACATGATGGCAGAAGCAGTGGCCGACGCGCGCGGACAGAGATTAAAAGACGTCGCTGTCTATGGCCGTGAAGGGCAGACCGGCGAGCGCGAAGCGGGTAGCATTGGCATTCATGCGATACGCGGCGGTGAGATCATCGGTGATCATACGGTGATGTTTATCGCTGATGGTGAAGTGGTCGAGATTACCCACCGCGCCCGTGCACGTATGACCTTTGCCGCTGGTGCAGTACGCGCCGCAACTTGGGTAATTGAGCAGGGCGTTGGGCAATATAATATGCAAGATGTACTGGGTTTAAATGAGTAGCTCTGCCCGTGCTTATCTTAAAGCGCTCAGTTATGCGGTAGCGACTGTGATGGCAGTCAAACACAGTCGCCGTGTCCTTTATAGCCATGCTATTTATAAAAGCCTACTAGCCACGGCAGTTGGTATAACGGTGCCGCTGGTGACTGTCCAAGCGGCGACTTATGAGACTTATGTCATTGATACCTATGGTGGTCAGGCACTTATACCAGCGGTACGCCAGCAGTTAGAGAGTAGCCGTGACGGTGGTACGGTGACCAGTTATCAAGACAAGCTGGTCATCCGCACCACGCCTGCCAATTACCTAAAGCTGCAGCAGCTACTGTCTTTGATTGATCGTCAGCCGCAAGCGCTCACGGTCGCGGTGCGTGTTGGCAATAGCAGCAGTGTTCAGGATAATATTCGTCAGGGTCAGGTTATTATTACCAATCGCGGTATCCGAGGTGCAGGCGTAATCAATCAATATAACCGCCAGCAACAAGGTAGTAGCTTGTATCAAGTACAAACGCTGTCTGGTAGTGCCGCTAGTATCAGTACAGGTACGCTCTATTCATTGACGCAGAACTATCGTGCCACTATTCAACCGAATTATCATTATCCAGCTGACCGTCAGCCAAGCGCGCAGATTATTATTCATCAGCAGGTACTACTGCCAACGACGCAAGGCATTGCTGTTACACCGCGTCTACTACCGAATGGTCAAGTCGAAGTGAGGTTGTCACAAGTTGAAGAGCGACTGGCGCGATCCAACTCATCCTACAATAGGTACGGCACGAGCAGTAATAGCATTCAAAGTCAAAGTCTGAACAATACAATCATTGTGCCACGTGGACAGTGGGTGACGATTGGTGAGATTTCACAACGCTCAACCAGCAGCGGCAGTCGAATGACCAATAGCATTAATAGTGTACCGATAGCTCTGCTGGTTCAATAGCTCATTACGCAAATGGCTAAATACAAAAAAGCGCGGTGCTGTTATTCATAGCACCGCGCTTCTCTATAGATAGTAGTCGTAAAGACTAGTCAATATAAACCACGTCTAACGGCGGAAAGCCGTTAAACTCGACTGAAGAATACGAGTTGGTATAAGCGCCCGTGGTCAGCCAATAGATTTTATCGCCAATCTCCAGCTCTTCTGGTAGCTGATAGCCCGCTTCTTCGTACATGATGTCGGTTGAGTCGCACGTCGGGCCTGCCAGTACTACGGTGCCTTCGCTTGTTGACGTTTCCATTTTTGGCGTATAAACAGGATATTTGATGGCTTCGCCGAGCGTCTCGATTAAGCCTTGGAACAAACCAACATCCGTATATACCCAGCGAGCCAAATCAGTGTCTGACTTACGAGAGATTAGTACCACATCACTGACCAAGACACCAGAACCACCGACGAGTGAACGACCTGGTTCTAGAATAATCTCAGGCATCTCGTCATCATTATAATCATCAGTCAAATAGCTGGTAATCTCTTCTGCATAGACCTTAATAGGATTGACTTCGCTGATATAGTTGGTTGGGAAGCCGCCACCTAGATTGATCATCTGTAGCTTGATGCCTTCTTCGTTTTTCATCCAGTCAAACATATATTTGACCTTAGCCAGCGCGTCATCCCAAGCGGCCACGTCTTTTTGCTGGCTGCCGACATGGAACGAGATGCCATAAGGCACCAAACCCAGCTCACGTGCTTGAATAAGCAAATCAATGGCCATATTTGGGTGACAGCCAAACTTACGAGATAATGGCCATTCTGCCGTCTCTGACCCCTGTACTAAGATGCGTACAAACACTTTAGAACCCGGTGCATGCTTGGCGATGTTTTTTAGATCCGCTTCTGAGTCAGTTGCATATAGCTCGATGCCTTTATCAAAGGCGTATTTGACGTGCTCGGCTTTTTTGATGGTGTTGCCATACGAGATGCGTGATGGCTCAACGCCGCAATCAAGCACGCGGTCCAGCTCATAGATGGAAGCACAGTCAAAGTTTGAACCCAGCTCTGCCAATAGCTCGATGACTTCAACCGCTGGGCTGGCCTTCATGGCATAGTGGATTTTTGCTTTTGGAAACAGACTGACCATCTCATGATACTTGGCTTTGATACGACTAAGATCCACCACCAAAAATGGGGTTTCGCGACCTTCAGCGGCTTTGGTAAATTTCTGCCAAGCGGCAGAGTCAAAATATTGATCAATTTTGATCATCGTCATATAAAAAACCTTTGGTAAAAGCGAATAGCAAATATGCTTGGCTTATGCGTTAGTGGTTTGCGGCTGTTGTTCAGCAGCATGCGCGCTTTGTTTTTCGCGGATTTTGATTACTTTACGTACTTTATCGCGGGCTCGTGTTTGCTTGAGACGAGACAAGTAATCGACAAAAATGACCCCATTTAAGTGATCCATTTCGTGCTGGATACATACTGCTAGTAGGCCTTCGACCTCTTCGTCTATCTTGTCGCCGTTTTCGTCTAGGGCTTCGATGCGAACCTTGGTCGGACGCTCGACTTTGTCATAGACATCTGGCACTGATAGACAGCCTTCTTCGTACGGTTGTTTTTCTTCAACCAGTGGCGTCACTTTTGGGTTGATAAACACGCGCGGCTGGCTTTTATCTTCAGATAAATCCATGACGATTAGCTGAATATGGCGATCCACTTGACTGGCTGCCAAACCGATACCCTGGGCATCATACATGGTTTCAATCATATCGGCGATCAAGGTTTTGATTTCAGCAGTCACTTCCTTGACAGGCTCAGCGATCGTACGCAAGCGCGGATCTGGATAGTTTAAAATAGGGAGTAATGCCATAATGCTTACCTCAATGCTAAGGATAAAATAGGGTATATATTATAAGGTAAATGGGGACAAAAGTAATGCTTATCAATACTTTCCCCTTATGTTCGCGGGCGTTAGAATTTATGCCGGTACATACAAAAGCCCTGCTAATCGCAAGGCTTTTGGGTAAGATACATATTTTTGCTCGATGAGTGTTGCTTGATTGATTTTGTTCAAAACTATCTTTTTTATCCTTTTTTATCAATGCAGTTTTATCAAGTTATCTGTACCAAATTAGCTAAGTTGCGTTTCTTATACGCGGCGCTTAGTGACGATCATCTCATACAAGAACAGTAAGATGATGGCACCAATGACAGAGAAGATAAGACCTATAAAGCCACCGTCAGCATCGATACCGATAAGCCCTGCAATAAAGCCACCGAGCATCGCCCCGACGATACCTAATACAATCGTCATAATCCAGCCCATGGGATCGCTACCTGGCTTGATAGCACGTGCCAACAACCCTGCGACTAAACCGACGATAATCATCCAAATAAAGCTCATATTATTCTCCTAATTTTTTATCATTTATAATTGTGTGATGTGCTTTGATGAATTTATTGTAGTCATTTTGAGGATTGAAGAGTAAGCACAAAATGTTATCTGTGTATGGGCTATGTGAGGAAAAACCGCTGTTTGCTATCAAGCAGAGGAAATAGGTAAACGGAAGGTTACAAAGGTAGTAAAGTCGCTAACGGGTGGCGAAGATATGTGCTGAAGTAAAAAACGATAAACATCAGACAAAAAAGCGCCGTTTATCATCCATAAACGGCGCTTTGAGTAGGTGATAGGCGGCTTATAACAGTGTTAAATACAATAAATCAGATATAGCCAATTGACAATAAAACGGTGATATACGTTTAAACGCGCGACTGGTATCAATTTGACTTGTGTGCTGCGCCTATCGCTCGCGTAGGGCGGTGAGTAGTCGCTGATGAATTTCTTCAAAGCCGCCATTAGACATAATGACGATGGCATCACCTGACTGCGCATACGCACAGAGATGCTCAATAATACCCTCAATACTACAAAGTACTTGCTGATGACCGATGGTACTATCCTCGGCCATCGCGGTATCAACAACTTCTTTAAGCCCCCACTCCAGCCCGGACGGCTCATACCAGAGCGTATCGTCGGCTAGCGCTGCTGACTGTGCAAGGCTGTCTTGATGAATGCCCATCTTCATGGTGTTGCTACGCGGCTCGATGATGGCCCAAATGCGTCGGTCCGCCAGCTTCTTTTTGGCACCGTCTAAGGTAGTGGTGATCGCAGTTGGATGATGGGCAAAGTCATCGAAAACCAAGATATCATCGACATTGCCAATCAGTTCCATACGGCGCTTGATACCTGCAAAGTCTGATAGAGCAGCACACGCGGTCTCTACACTCACGCCCACATCGTAGGCGGCGGCGACTGCGACGAGGGCATTGTTGACATTATGCATACCGCTCATCGACCACTCTACAATCGCTGCTGCGTTATCGGCAGGATAGCTGAGCTGAAAACGACTACCGTCAGCGGTTAATAGCTTAGCATGCCAGTCGCTACGAGCCGTGGCGCTGTCTGAGGCAGTGATATTTGTATCATCAATCGCGGTGCGCCAGACTGGCGTCCAGACGCCTTTTGCCAAGGTCTCCTCTAGGTTGACTGTGGCGGTAGGCATGATGATTTTACCCGTACTAGGAATCATGCGCACCATATGATGGAACTGCGTTTGAATCGCATTGAGATCGGCAAAGATATCGGCATGATCAAACTCAAGGTTGTTTAAGATAGCCGTACGCGGACGATAATGGACGAACTTAGAGCGCTTATCAAAGAATGCAGAGTCATACTCATCGGCTTCGATGACAAAATAGCCGACGTGTTTATCCTCACTGTCTTTATTCGCTGTAAGTTTGTCTGCACCAAGATAGCTGCTGTGGGCAAACACTTGCTGCAAGTGCGTATCAGGCGTATCGACCAGTGGCACGCCGCCGATCAAAAACCCTGCATCGATACCAGCATAGTGCAGTATCCAAGCGAGCATCGTCGTGGTCGTGGTCTTGCCGTGTGTACCGGCTACCGCGATGACGTGACGCGACTGCAATACTTGCTCAGACAAAAACTGCGGACCTGAGGTGTAGCGCAGTCCTTCGTTTAGTAGGTACTCGATGACATCCATACCGCGTTTCATGGCATTGCCTACCACCACTAAGTCTGGCGCCGGCTGTAAATGCTCGATCAGGTATCCTTCTTCGATGACGACGCCGGCATTTTGTAGTTGGGTCGACATCGGCGGATAGATATTGGCATCGGAGCCGGTAACCTTGTGCCCAAGCGCCCGCGCCAGCAATGCCAGCGACCCCATAAAAGTACCACAAATGCCAAGGATATGAATATGCATAGACGTTCCGTACGTGCTGAAGTAAAAAGGTGGACTCTCAAGCTGGTAGACCCAAAGACATAAGGTCTATCGGGGCAAACTGACTGGCTGAACCTTGCTGGCTAGACTTGCTGATTAGAGTTCGTCTGCAAGGTTGGATGTGCAAACGTTTGGTGCCCAAGAGTGGGATTCATTGTAAAGTAAACGTCGTTCGATGACCAATAAAAAACACCTAATGGGTAGGTGCAGTATTGAGGCTTTATCATAACAGGCATGAGTCAGCAACAAACGGATACGCTATTTACGCGATAAAACATAATCGTCATCGAGCTGTTTGTCATTGTCCATCAATATCAGATGATTGTCTTGAATACGGTAGGTCTCTATGTTTTCTTGCTCATAAACGATGGTAATGAGGTCGTTATCTTGACGATAAATGCCAGACTCAATCGTCGGGACTTTGGGCTGGGAAGGGTTGTTATACAGACTGGTTTTTAGGACGGAGCCATCGGCAAATAGGTTTAGGGTGATATCGATACTGTCACAAAAAGAGCAGGGCAACATACCGCCGTAGTCGCCTATTAGCGTGGCTTGTAGCGAGCCATAATTGGCAGTGTCTCCATCCCTATCTACAGTGTCAATGCTGCTATCGGCAGTTGATTGCGCTGCCATGATCAGCGAGCGACCTTCTACGGCGTCGAGCTCGTCGGCATCAGCCTTAGGTTTAGATAGGCTGTCTGCCAGATCGACGGTAGATGGGCTGCTGTCTGCAGCGTTATTGACCGGCGCAACCTTAGTACTCACTTCTTTGTTGGTATTAGAAGAGGCGCTATCGCAGCCAATCACCAACACGCAAAGCGGTATACCTAAGAGCAGACGATGAAAGCGTCTGATCGTCGATACATTAAAAGAGCAACTAGGCGCACGGTATATCATGGTCACACCAAAAACAGTTTTTTAAACAACATCTGAAAAGACTGCCTATCATATCGGCAAGTTCAGGGTATTGTCAAAATCGAGAAGTAATGAAAAAACCAGACAAACCATCAAAAACCATGATTTTTATGAGGCGATTATCATGTGACTCATCGTTGGTTTTGAGGTAGATAAACAGCGTTCAATCGCTTGGCAATTCTATAAAGCGGCGTATGTCACGCAGGTCTGCTTATCAGCAAATAGAATAAGCTGTGACAAGATATCAAAGGTTTAGAATATCTTTGTAGCGTTTTTGTTATTGGTTATTTTTATAAAATCATGCCATACCGATAGGCGTATCGGTATGGCATAGGCATAATATGGGGATAAAGAGGACTATTTAGAGGCGATAGGACGTACGATACGCCACAACACCAAACCGTGGACGACCAGCAATAGGCTAAACAAAATCAAAGACTGCTCAGGGATACTCAGTCCCATAAACGTCCAGTCGATAGCGGCGCACTCACCAGAGCCGGCAAAAACTTCTTTAAACACCTGCAAAAGAGGTAAGGTATCTAGCCAGTAGTCTAGCCCCGGGCCACAAGAAGGCACTTGATCAGCAGGTAGGTGCTGTAGCCAGACATGACGGCCTGCCACCACAGTCGACCAGCCAATACCCACCAAGCTACCTAGCCATAATACCAGACGCACCGCCATAGATTTGGGGTGAAATAAAGCCGCCATTAGGGCAAACACGCCCATCACAATCAGCCCGATACGCTGAAAAATACAAAGCGGGCAAGGGGTAAACCCCATATAGCGCTGCAAAAAGAACAGCGCAAAGCTCATACCTATCACGGCCATAACGACCAAAAATATTTGTAGATTGCGATAAGTGGTCAGCGGTAGCATGGGACAGTCACTCTTATTAGGTCGTTGTCTAAGGTATCAAACCAGTGGTTAAGTTGGTTGCTAGCGGTATTGTTGTAAAAAGTCCATAAAGTCTTCTGTCTCGGCAGACTCAATCTCTGCTTGTTGCAAAATAGACTTTTCTGCCAATACCTCATATTTGGCTTGGGCGTTTGGGCTCAAGGTCTGCTGCAACAACGCGTCACGATGCTGCTCTGCCAAGGTAAAGCCAAGTTGCCATAAGCTGCCCAAGCGTTTGCTATCGGCATTGACTTGCGCCGAAATCGTCGATTCTGGATGACTGGCTTTGCCTTGCATCAAGGCCACGGCTGCTCGGTAGTCATTGCCACCGTAGTGCGCGTCAAATAGCTCGGCAAGTGGCTGCATACGATCTAAATGCATAAGCATCCAGCTCTCAAGCGATTGCTCTTCGCCGTTATTGATGATGTTTAAGCCCTCGCGGCGACCTTCGTTTACCACGCGCTCAAGATTGATTGCCAGCGCTTCTTCTTCCTCAGGGAGCAAGTCAGGCGAGTCATTTAGCAGACAGTACAGCGCCATGACTTCTAAAAAACAAGCGCTAGAGAGACGGATACCGACATCGCTATACGGGTCGAGATCGATGGCGCGAAACTCGACATAGGCGATACCACGGCGCTCTAGTGCCTCGGTTGGCGTCTCACCGCTCATGGCGATTTGTTTGGGGCGGATAGGACTATAGTACTCGTTTTCTATTTGCAAAATATGATTGTTAATCTGAATAGGATTGCCGTCTGCATCATCCAAACCCAGTTTTTTAAAGCTCTCATGCGGCGTCTGAATCGCGCGGCGCAGTCCTTTGATATACTCAGGCAAGTTGTTGTAGCGGATGTCGAGCTGCTCTTGTACGCTGTTGGTATAGCCAAGTTTGCCCATCCGTAGGCTGGTGGCGGTAGGTCTGTAGTAGGTCGAGTCATTGAGGCGCTCTAGGTCATGCTCGCGTCCCGCCAAAAAACACGGACAAACGCTGGGGCTGGCTCCCAATAGATACAGCACCAAGCTGGTTAGGCGCTTAAAATTACGGATCAGTCCAAGATACTTATCGTTTTTAAACTCCGTCAGCGTCAGATTTTGCGCCGCTGGCGTCTTTGCTTGCCAAGCCGCAAACAAATCATCACCAAACGACAAATTATAATGCAAGCCTGCGATGGTCTGCATACGGCGACCATAGCGGATACCAAGCCCGCTGCGATACAGTGTTTTTAACTTGCCCGTATTAGAGCTGCCATAGTCGGCCAGCGGAATATCTTCATCGTTTGATGACAGCATACACGGCATGGATAACGGCCACATCAGCTCACCCTCAGGCATACCTTGATAGACCAGCAAATGCAGCTGGCGCAGCATGTTTAAGGTTTCTTTGGGAGAGGTTTTTGGGTCAGTAATCAGCTCAAGCAGACTTTCTGAGTAATCTGTGGTAATAAACGGATGAGTAAGTTTGGAACCCAGTTTGGCTGGATGCGGGGTTTGTGCCAAAAAACCATCAGGTTTAACACGCAAGCCTTCTTTTTCGATACCGCGGAGCATCCCAGTCAGATGCTGATGGTCAAACCAATTGGGGATTTCAAAGTTCACAAAGCTACTCACAAAATTACTCATAATAGGCATCTATTGTTATTGATTATGGCAGACCAAAACACGACGGGCGTTTGACCATAAAATAGGTAAATATAAGGATAAAGAATTTGGTCAGTTTAGCTCAAAGCCGTCTTGAAAACCACGGACAATTACAAATACGATAAGCTTTATCCAAGGCGGTTTTGGCTGGTTTTACTAAAAAAATTGACACACAAATCACAGGAAAAAGCAGTCTGGTTTACTGCCCATGTAGCGAATGGGCAGGCACGAGACGAAAAAGCACCTATAGATAAGATAGAAGCCTTATCCATAGGTGCTTGAACCGTCGTTTTCAAACCGCAAAAAAGCGTCATTTAGATAGAGAATGACGAGCCGCAGCCACACGTCGTGGTGGCGTTGGGATTGGTCACGATAAAACGCGCCCCCTCTAAGCCCTCGGTGTAGTCAACGGTAGAGCCTTGCAGGTATTGATAGCTCATCGAGTCGACGACTAAGGTCACATCGCCATTATCAAAATTGGCGTCGTCTTCGTTTAGGTCATTGGCAAAATTAAAGCCATAAGAAAATCCTGAGCAGCCGCCACCGGTGACATAGACGCGCAGCATCAAGGTGTCATCGCCTTCTTCTTCGCGCAGGCGGCGCACTTTTTGAGCGGCGCTGTCCGTTAGGTTTAAAACCGTTGGGTCTACAGGCTGGGCGGCGCTTGGGTTAAATTGATTGGCTGATTCGTTCATATCTACCTCAGTTACTAGGATCAAAGGCTGTCGTCCTGTTTGGGTTTGCAAGCACAGTCATGCAAAAAAAGATACGCACGGCGTTTGATTCAATGGAATGCTGTCATTATGGCAAAGCGATGCGCGCGTTATCAATCCTCGTTATCAATATAATACGAGTGTCATCACTCACGCGCTAAATACATGCTCGGCCACCCCCATTATGGTATCGCAGTATATCATAATGGGGGTGTTGATTCGTTTGTCAAGAGTGACGCTTGGTTATGCGCTATTAATAAACAAAACTGCCTTCGCGATGCTGCCGTACGGCCTCACCGAGGCGACTATATTAACCGACTGTGTTAACCGACCACGTTTAGAGATTCCGTTTATCAACTATTTTTACCGACCACGCTTAGCGATTCTGTTTAGCGATGATAGCCCTCATAGCAATCAAGATTTGCTTTTAAAATAGTGATTTAATCGTTTGCCTATCGGTGAGGCGTTTGAAATAATAGCCGGCAGTAAACATGCCAGACGTGTGTTTTTTATTGCCTTGAGTTTTATATTATTGTTGAGATGAAGAGATTATATGATCGAATTTAAAGACGTAAGCGTACGCCGTGATGGTCGAGAGTTGTTTGCAGGGGCAAGCTTTCAGCTCCATCCGGGTCATAAAGTCGGCCTAACGGGCAATAATGGCACCGGCAAATCTACCTTGTTTGCGCTACTGCTTACGCAAATGGGTACGGGGGACACCGAGGTCACGCTGGACAAAGGCGAGGTGAGTATCCCTGATAGTTGGCAGGTGGCGCACATGGCGCAGGAGGTCGGAGCCAGTGATCAGACGGCGATTGATTACGTGTTGAGCGGTGATGAGCAGTGGTACGAGATTAATGCTGCGCTCAGTGATTTAAGCGCTGTCAGTGATGAGCAAATTGGGGTGTTGCATCAGCAGTTCGATGAAATCGATGGCTACCGTACACCGACCAAAGCGGCACAAATCATGGCGGGCCTTGGGTTTAACACCAGTCAGCACGAGCTGCCTGTCTCAGGGTTTTCGGGTGGCTGGCGCATGCGCTTAAACCTCGCCAAAACCTTGATGAGCCGCGCTGATTTGATGCTGCTCGATGAGCCGACCAACCATTTAGACTTAGACGCCATTCTCTGGCTTGAGACTTGGATCAATGCTTATACCGGACTGGTCATCGTCATCTCGCATGACCAAGCGTTTTTGGATGCTACTGTCGGTCATATCTTGCACGTCGAACAACAAAAAATCACTCTTTATACCGGTAATTATCAGCAGTTTATTCGTACCCGTCACGAGCGTATGGCGCAGCAGCAGCAAGCGTTTGAAAAACAGCAAGCGACCCGCGCCCACCTGGATGACTTTATTCGTCGTTTCCGTGCCAAAGCCAGTAAAGCGAAACAGGCACAAAGCCGTATCAAGCAGCTTGAGCGTATGGCAGAGCTGTCGCCGATGATGGCGGACAACCCGTTCTCTTTTCGCTTTTATGAGCCAGCCAATATGAGCTCGCCGCTGATTGAGATGACGCACGCCGATATTGGCTATAGCGATACGCCCTTGCTTCGTGACGCCAATGTGCAGGTCACGCCTGATACGCGTCTTGGGCTACTGGGTATGAATGGCGCCGGTAAGTCGACCTTGATTAAAGCCTTGGTCGGTGAGCTGAAGATTTTGTCAGGTACTTACCGCGTGTCCGATAACTTAAAACTTGGCTACTTTAACCAGCATCAAATGGACGCTTTAGATGCGGCGGCCACCCCGCTACAGATGATGCGCCGCCTAGCTGGTAAGACATCAGACGCCGATTTGCGTTCGTTTCTCGGTAGCTTTGATTTTCGTGGTGATCGTATCGATACGCCAAGTGAGCTGTTCTCTGGTGGCGAGCGCGCTCGTCTGACGCTGGCTTTGATTGTCTGGCAGCGTCCAAACGTGTTGGTCCTCGATGAGCCGACCAACCATTTGGACTTACAAATGCGTCAGGCGCTGAGCCTGGCCTTACAAGGCTTTAAGGGAGCGGTAGTGCTGGTCTCGCATGATCGTGAGCTGATTGCCAATGTCTGTGACGAGCTATATTTGGTGCATGACGGGCAAATCGATGCGTTCGATGGTGATATCAGCGACTACGGAAAATGGCTGAGCGAGAAGCGCAAACAAGAAAATAGCTCAGACAAAGCAGCAGGCAAGAAAAAAAGCAAAAAAGAGAGTAAAAACTTTGTTTCACGTGAAACGCGCGATAGCCTAGCAAATACAGCAGCGCCTACTGTTGCAGCCAAAGACAACCCTACATCGCCTGCTTTGAGCAAAGAAGAGCAGCGCAAAATGGCCGCCGAACAGCGTAAACTGACTGCACCGGTTCGCCGCGAGATTGAAGATACCGAAAAAGTATTGGCTAAGACTGAAACGGCGCTAACAGCCATAGAAGAAAAGCTTGCCGATACCAGTCTGTATGAAGAAAGCCGAAAAGCGGACTTGCTAAAACTGCTGGATGAGCAAAGCAGCCTACAGCAGCAGCAAAGCGCTAATGAAGAAAAATTACTGCTGGCCATGACAACGCTGGAAGAGATGGAAGCAGGTTTTGAATAGAGCCGTACCTATAGCCAGCTGAATGTAAAACTGTTATGGATTGAAACGCGCTACTAGTATAAATTTTACTTGCGTGCTGCGTTCCCAGAGGCTGCGCAACCTACGTTTAAAAATAGCATCCCAGTGGCGCTATTACATTTTTAGAGTATATCGACTATAGATAAAGCGCCGCACATAAAAAAAGGGAGAGCATAGGCTCTCCCTTTTGTTTCACGTTATTCTTTACGGTATTTACCATCACCATAAGACAGTATCTCCATGGTAGTGGTGCACAATTGGCAGTTGATTTGACCAGCAGCGGCTTTCGACAAATCTAAAATACGGCCTCGTATAAAAGGCCCTCTATCCGTGATTTTGACGATCACGCTTTGCTTTGTCTTTTGATTGGTCACTTGTACCTTAGTACCGAAGGGCAGCGTACGATGCGCAGCGGTTAAGGCATTCATATCAAAAATACTGCCACTGGCAGTACGCTTTCCGTGAAACTTGCTACCATAATAACTGGTGTTACCTGCAAAAACGCTGGTGCTTAGTAGCAGTGACAAGGTGATAACCAAAGACTTGATTAAATACGACATTCAATACCTTTATACAGTTTATAAAATAGACAGATAACTTTGCCTATATCATTGATACTCCCTGTGAGTATCAAAGTTATATTCATTTTATAGTACATAGATTGTCGTATCCTTACGGCTCTGTTAAAAAACGCCCCAGTTCAAATATCAGCATTCATAAAAAATCACTGCTTTTTTTAACAAAATCAGTTGGATAATGTTCTTTATTAAATACCTTGAAAGCATTGCTAGATATCACGTCTGCGCTGAGCGGGGTTTGTTCAGGTAAGTAAATAAGTAGATAGTTAGACGTTTGGCTGGTAATGATATAGGTAGTGGTTTTGTTTGGGTTATATAAGAGGGTAGCGACCACAATAAAGATATATCAGCCGGAGCGTTAAAAAAAATAAGGGCTAAGCCAGCGGGTCGCCGCAGGATAGTAGCAACCAGGCAGTATCGATAGTACTGTAAAAATTATTGCTGAAATATTAATACTTTGTAATAAAAAGTATATTCTGCTTGTTTTGCTTATTAAAAGAGATGGGCTATTTTCCATTAAATGGCTCGTTGCCCTAATAAAGGTAATAAATAAGCCCAGTAAGAGAGTAAGAAAAATTACGCCCAGTGGCCCTGTACTTATTTTATAGCGGATCGATGATATGAATTAGTATAGATAAAGTGGACAAGTGTAAATTTTGCCCAGCCATGATGTGGCTGTGCTATGGTAAACACTGAAATATTGCCGCATCATCCCTATATTATGTATTAAGTAAATCGTTAACAATAAATGCGATAAGGAAAAAATAATATGGCAGAAAAAAACTACTACGACATTTTGGGGGTCAAAAAAGACGCCTCAGACGCTGATATCAAAAAAAAATACCGTAAACTGGTTCGTCAATATCACCCCGATGTGAGCGACGACCCAAACGCGGATAATAAAATCGCTGAAATCAACAACGCTTATGAGACGCTTAGAGATAAAGACAAGCGTGCGCAATATGATGCTATGCTCGACAACCCATTTGCCGGTCAAGGCAGTGCTGGTGGCTTTGGCGGGTTTGGTGGTCAGTCGGCAGGCGGACAAGGTGGTTTTCGCTGGGAGGATATCAGAGATCAGTTTGGTGATGGACAAGCCTTTGGCGATGGCGGCTTTCGCTTTGATGATATATTTTCGGCATTTGGTCGCGGCGCGCGTGGCTCAGCTGGTGGACAGGCAGGAGGCCGCACGCAAGGTAGCGGCTTCGAGCAGTTTGGGGGTGGCTTTGGCGCGCAGGATAATAAAGGCCAAGATCAGCACGCCGAGATTACGGTGGACTTGGCCTCAGTCTATAGCGGTGACGACTATAGTATCAAACTAAACGTGCCGGTACGCCAGCCCGATGGCAGCGTGGATTATGAAAATAAAACCCTTAAGATTAAAATCCCAAAAGGCATCACTGATGGCAAGCAAATCCGCCTAGCAGGTCAAGGCTCAGCTGGCATGGGTGGCGGCAAAAACGGTGATTTGTTTTTAAAGGTGAAAATCCGCCACGACCCCAATATCCGTATCGAGGGCGCTGATGTCTATCAGACAGTAAATATCGCGCCATGGGAAGCGGCATTGGGTGGCAAAATCAATGTCAGTACGCCCGCTGGCACCCTTGGCGTGACCATCCCCAAAAACAGTAAATCTGGCAGCAATTTACGTCTAAAAGGTAAGGGCATCCCTGCCAAACAAGCGGGCGACTTATACTTAACTCTCAATATCGTCAACCCTGATATCACTGATAGCAATAGAGAGGCTGTAACAAAAGCCTATGAGCAGCTAAAGCAAGCCTTTGCTGATACCAGTATCAATCGCTGATAGCTGCCGCGCTGCTATCGACAGAGATCAGCGAAAAGCGATAACGGGGAGAGATGAAAACGATCACGATGACATAAAGCACAAATAAGGATAGCAACCAAAAGAGGATAATAATAATGAAACACTCGCCTGAATTTACCGATATTATCATGAGCTTGGATGAGCTGGTATCTGCCTGTGGTCAAGAGCGTCAATGGGTCATTGAGCTGATGGAAGAAAACATCATCGAGTACGACGTGCCAGAGCGTGAGCAGTTTACCGGCTATCAGCTCACCACGGTGCGCCGCGCCTCTCGTCTGAGCCGTGACTTTGATGCCAGTGTGCCAGCGATCGGCCTGATACTGGAGCTATTAGAAGAAGTCGAGCAACTGCGTCAGCTCAAACGTCAGCTAGAAGGACAGACGCCAATCATTGAAGTGGATACCGAGCATCTAAAGTAACCAAACCATTGACAAAGCACCGCTCATAAAAAAGGCCTCATTGCGATCATTGAGGCCTTTTGTTTTACAGTGTGTGATGTACAGATACGGATTGCGCCGGCTTAACGCGCGTATTTAGGGTCGGCTGCCGCAGTAAACAAGACGTCAGTTGACGAGTTGAGCGCGGTCTCGGCCGAGTCTTGAATCACGCCGATGATAAAGCCGATAGCAACCACTTGCATGGCAATGTCATTGGGGATACTAAAGAGGCTTGCAGCCAGAGGAATCAGCAATAACGACCCACCAGCGACCCCAGAGGCACCGCAAGCACTAATGGTCGCGACCAAACTCAATAAGAGCGCAGAGGCAAAGCTCACCTCGATACCGAGCGTATGCGCTGCCGCCAGCGTCAAGACGTTGATGGTAATCGCCGCCCCTGCCATATTGATAGTTGCACCAAGTGGAATGGTGACAGAGTAAGTGTCTTCGTGTAGGCCCAGTTTGCGTGCAAGGTTCATGTTTACAGGGATGTTGGCCGCCGAACTACGCGTAAAGAATGCTGTAATCCCTGACTCACGTAGGCAAGTAAATATCAGAGGGTAAGGGTTTTTGCCGGTTTTGAGTAAGACGATAATAGGGTTGGCAACGAGGGCAATAAATATCATACAGCCGACCAATACCATCAAGATACGAGCATAACCTGCCAATGATGCAAATCCCGTCGCAGCGACCGTGTTGGCAACCAAACCTAAGATACCAAAAGGCGCGAGAGCGATGACCCATTTCACCACTTGTGAGATGGCATCAGCAAAATCGCCGACGACCGTACGCGCGGTGTCGCTGGCTTGACGCAGTGCAAAGCCGATGATAATCGCCCAAGCCAAGATACCGATATAGTTGGCCTCAGCGATGGCATTGACAGGGTTTGCCACCAGATTCATCAGCAGGTTGGTGAGTACTTCTTTGAGGTTGGCCGGTGGTACTTGCTCGACAGTTGTGTTGACGAGTACCAGCTCAGTTGGGAATAAAAAGCTGGCACCGACAGCGGTCAATGCTGCCAAAAATGTGCCAAACATATACATGATGAGCACTGGTTTGACATACACTTCGTTGCCACTACGATGCTGACTAATCGCCGCCATCACCAGCACAAAGACCAATATCGGCGCGACTGCTTTTAGCGCACCGACAAATAGCGTCCCCAACAATCCTAAGGCGATACCAACGCTTGGTGCTAGCCAGCCTATTAGCACCCCTAATATTAAACCGATAATAATGAGCGGTACCAGCCCTATACGCTGGTACATCGCAATCAATGAACGCATTTGTACACCCTCGAGTTAGTCAGTCAGAAGTAAATAAATCATAAAAATAGAAAAACAATCGGAGGATAGTAGCATTTTTTCGGATACTCGCCTACCAGTCAGACTGGACGCGGCAAATCAGACGGCAATCAACCACGCTGTAAAAACCATAAAAAGGGTAGGTAAAATAAAGGAAAGGAAAGGCAGGCAGGCGCGCAGGGAAACTGAGCGAGGCGAATGATAAAATAAAGCTACTGAGATAAAGTCAAGATGGCAAAGTTAAGATAGCAAAGCTGGAAAACAAACCAGCAGACAGCCCGCAAGTAACATGTATAGCAGTAGCGTTGTGTCGTCTTTAGAACAAATCAGCTGTATAAGCTACACCGTATAGTGCGTCAGCTCGTAGCCGAGCTGTTTATAATGCTTATATTTATGACGGCCCTCTTGCATACTTTTGGCATCAGGTTTTATCAGCTCAAGTATTCGAGTGGGTTTGGCAGGACTGGTCGCGGCTATAAAATCGCTGACAGGCTGCAATGTGGTATTGAGAACGATACCTGAGAAGTCCGCTGGCATATAACTGCCGAGCATGACGGGCGCTGATACTGCCTCATCGATATCGGAGGTATCAGGCGTTGCGGCATCAGACTCCATCGTATCAGGTTCTATGGAGTGAGGATCGCGGCCCAAAAGGCGCTGGTGCGGGATAAAGCTGGTCGCGTCGTGCGTCCATAGCGCTTCATCAAGCAAGCTGAGTAATGCCTCATCTTGAGACAAAATCAGTAGCGATTGGCTGCTTTTATTGAGCGCCGTTTGGGTCAGCTGACAAATAAAGCCCAAGATTTCTTGGGCTTTACGCTCGCTTAATACATAAAAACTTACGTTCATAAATTGGTCGTCATCACTGCATTAAGCGTTGTTTGCGCTGTTTTTTAAGTACTGCATAAATAAAGGCACAGGGCGACCGGTTGCCGCTTTATCTTTGCCTGAGTTCCATGCGGTGCCTGCGATGTCTAGGTGCGCCCATGGCTGACCTTCTTCGACGAAGCGTGATAAGAAGCAAGCTGCAGTCACAGCACCTGCGCCTTTACCACCGATGTTTTGCATATCAGCGATGGGTGAGTCAAGCTGCGCCTGATAGTCGTCATCTAATGGCATGTGCCAGATGAGGTCACCTGATGAGTAGCTGGCGTTTTCTAATTCAAACAATACATCTTCATCATTACTAAAGACAGCTGAGCGTACATGCCCTAAGGCCACCACGCAAGCGCCCGTCAACGTCGCCACATCGATGATGGCTTTTGGCTGATAGCGCTGGACGTAGCATAAGGTATCGGCCAACACCAAACGACCTTCAGCATCGGTGTTTAAGATTTCAACCGATTTGCCGTTCATGGCTTTGACGATATCACCAGGACGCGTGGCCTCACCTGATGGCATGTTTTCTGCACAAGCGAGTGCCCCCACGACATTAATTGATAGACGCGCCTCGCACAGCGCTTTGATGGTACCCAATACAGACGCTGAGCCGCCCATATCGAACTTCATCTCATCCATGGCCGCGCCTGGCTTGATAGAGATACCGCCTGAGTCAAAGGTCACGCCTTTACCGACCAACACGATAGGCGCATCGTCATGGCTGCTATCAGTGTTTTTGTCTGATTTTTTGCTAGGCAGTTTGGTGGGGAGCTTGTCAGCCAACGCTTTTAGACCACCGGTGACTTTTGCACTGCTATTGCCGGCTGTATAAGTATCAGTCGCGCCTGCTTTGGCGCTAAAGTTAGACTTGCCGCGATACTCGAGTAGTACCAATTTGCCTTCTTTGCTAGAGCCTCTAGCCACCGCTAAAAAGCAGTTCATGCCAAGCGCCGACATCTCATCTTCGCCCAGCACCGTCACTTTTAGGAGGTCAGGATAGGTCTTTGCAAGCGCTTGGGCTTGTTCTGCCATATACGCTGGAAAGCAGATATTGCCTGGCTCATTGGCGACGTCACGAGTCAAGCTTTGACCGGCGAACACCGCTTGCGCGAAGTCTAGCGCTGGCTGCAATGCTGCATCGGCCAACAAATACACATCTGTAAGTACCAGTGTGGTTTGCTCAGACTTGTATTTATCAAAACGATAGCTGGCCGCTAGTAGATTTAGCGCAAATTGGCCAAAGTGGTTTTCTTCTAGATCATCGCCGAGCGCGACCGTGATAGAGGCGACGCGTTTTTGCGTATTGCTATAGATGGTTTTGGCGATTTTTTGTAGGACAGTGTGGTTGAGCTTGTCAGTATTACCGACACCGACCAACAATAACTGAACTGGGTTTTGCTTGGTGGTTTTTTTGTCACCGGCCAATGCCAAGTCAGCAACGGTTTCGCAGGCTTTACCACTAAAGTGTGACACTTCCATCAATTGCTCAATACGAGCGCTATAGTCAGCTAGCGCAGACTCAGCGAAGAGATTTTTTTTGTCATCCACCAACACCACCAAACAAGCCGCGTCTTTACTCTTCGCTTCTTTTTTGAGGATTTTTTGGGTATGGGTTTTGGGGAGCTGCTGAGTTAATTTGATATTCATATAGTTATCCTTATTTGAATGGTCAATAGATGCCGCCTTTTAATCGGGGTACGAAACAATCAGGTTGTTAAACAATCAGATTGTTAAACAACCAAATTATTAAACAACTAAGTTGCTAAATAGCTAAGCTGCTAAATCAGTTAAATCAATTATCACCGAGCCAAGCAGCCGTTTATCACCAGCTTAATTTTTCGTAAGCTTAATGTCTCACAGACTCAGTGCAATAGCCGCACGACAAATGACTGCCAGACGCTGCCTGAGATTATGTGTATGGTTCGAGGTGATAAGGTGATAAAAACATAGAGTCATCTTGCCCAGCCGAAATCTGATCGCTATGCTCAAACCAACGATAAAATCCAAGATTAAGCCATTGGTTCAGTCAAAGCATTGGAAGGTTGGGCGCTTGTTGTAGTGTAGCATATCAGGTAATCAGCGTGCTGTCGGCATCGGTTAAGTAATGTTTTCGTATATATTTGCTGCGCGATCTTAAGAGCAAATGCTGCATAAACCACCGCCTCAATCTTAGCAAGGGTTAGGTAATGTTTTAGCACATTTTTCACAGCCATTTTTTGCCAAAACATGCTAGCATTAACGGTTATATTCAAGGCTTATATTTGTGTAGTATCGCTAACGATACTACTGTTAGTTGTTATTATCTGTTAACTATCGGCGAGCGGTACAAACCTGCCGCCCAAAAAAAGCCATTATAATAGCCAAATAAGCGCCACGCCTGAGCCAGCGCTCTATCATACAGCACGCGCATACCAACTGTTTAAGAGTCCCTATTGTGATATTACGCCGCTACATGACCCAACAAGTTGCCTCGACCACCGCTTTGGTGTTGGGGTTTTTAGTGGTAATGATGCTCGGTGGGCGCTTGATTCGTTACTTTGGGATAGCTGCTGAAGGTCGTTTAGACATCAGTTTGTTATTTACCATTATCGGCTACAATCTGCCGTACTTTTTAGAGCTTATCTTGCCATTGGCGTTTTTTATTGCGCTGATGCTGGTATTTGGCCGTCTATATGTTGATCAAGAAATGGCAGTCATCAATGCCAGCGGTGTGTCGCGTGGTAAGCTGGCACGCTTGATGACGCCATTTATCCTCGCGCTGTTTGTCGGCGAGGCGGCGTTGTCTATCGTTGGTAAGCCGTGGGGGGTGCGCTCATCTGAGGCGGTGTGGCAACAGCAAGCCTTGACCAGTGCCTTTGATTTGATTCGCCCAAAAGAGTTTATCAGTAGTGGTAATTATCATCTGTATGTCGGCAGCCTGAGCGAGGACAAAAAGCAGCTGCAAGATGTGATATTGATCCAATCAGAAAAACCAGAAAAAGGCAGTCAGCCCAAAAACGCGGCGGCCAATACAGCAAAAAATGAGCGTGATCAAAGCGCCGCGGTCTCTGTCGATAATCGCATCGACCCCAAAACCGCTGAGCAGTTGGATATTCCAGAGCTGCCAGAGACACTCGTCAATCATGATATCAGCAAAGACACCATCACCTTAGCCAAACGTGCCGAGCAGGTCGATACAGGGAGCCGCGGCGTGACGCAATTGGATTTGTTTCAAGGACGACGATACGAAGTCGGCGCAGGGAGTCTAAAGTACAATCAAGTAGGCTTTGATCGCTACCGTATCAGCTTGACTGAATCTGCCAAAGACGTCATCACTGAAGACAATATCGAAACCCAAGCCATCGGGCCGTTGTGGCAAGCGGCAACCGGTAGCGGCAGTACACAAGTGAGCACGGTCGAGGCCAAGCGCGCTGCGCAAGGTGAGCTCGGTTATCGTTTTGCGCTGCCTTGGCTGATGATTATCGCGCCGATGCTGGCGGTACCGCTGGCACAAGTGCGTCCCCGTCAAGGTCGCTGGTTGCGTTTGTTTCCCGCGATTTTATTGTTTGTCAGCTGCGCACTGGGTATCATTTCGCTCAAAAACGCGGTGAGTAAAGGCAGCGTCAGCGTGTGGGCGTATGCGTGGCTAATCCTAGGGTTTATGGCGTTGGCGCTGTATATGAACTGGGGCAGCCGCGTGCAGCACCGCCTGCGCTTTCGCAAACCTCAGCAGCCGCAAACAGTGGCCGACAGTTGCGCCAATCCAAATGACAGCACGTCAGGAGGGCAATCGTAATGCGCTCTTTATTTGCCAAAACACCTAGCGCCGAGCCACTGGCCCAAAAACCCGGTCAACTAAAAGTGCTCGGCCGCTATGTCAGACGCAATGCGCTGCTTGCTATCATCGGGGCCGTTGTCGGTCTATGGGCCTTGCAGCTTACTTTTTCTTACTTATCTGAGCTTGATTCGCTCGATGATAGCTATACGATGAGTGAAGCGATTAAGTATATCTTTTATCGCTCGCCTTACTTTTTAGAGCAATTTATTCCGACAGGGGCGCTACTTGGGGCGGTCGTAGGTTTGGGGCTGCTGGCCAACAAAAGCGAGCTGGTCGTCATGCGTGCCGCTGGTGTCAGTATCTATCGCATCGTCGGTTGGGTGCTACAACCCGCTCTAATTTTTGTGCTGCTTGCCTTAGCGCTCAATCAGTTTGTCTTGCCACACTCCAATCAGTTGGCAAAAGACATCAATGATGAGGACAGCCGCTCGCTTGTGACCTCGGTACGCGGCTATTGGACGGTGCAGCCACGCTTTGAAAATGCACAAGATGGCAGTACAAAGCCTGCTGGCAGCGATATTTTATATATCGACTATGCCGACGTACAAGGCAACATCGGTGAGGTGAAGCGCTGGCATTTGGACAATGATGGCAATTTGCAAACCGCTATTCATGCCAAAGATGGGCAATATGTCGGCCGGCAAGCTCTAGATAGCAGCAGCGGCACACCGAGCGGACAGTATCGTTACGAGTGGCAGCTCAATGACATGACCACGCTTAGTATCAACCAAGGCTTTGAGAGTAGTCAAGCCGTCTTCGCCTCCGATACGCTCAGTTTGCCATTTGCCCCAGAGTCGGTGTATCTACTGACGCGTAAGGCAGAGGATTTGTCTCTGACGCAACTATATGAGCATCGTCAGTTTATGCGAGAGCAGGGCAATCGCTCTTTAGAGCATGAGCTGGCATTTTGGCAAAAGCTGCTGTCGCCGCTATCGATTTTATCGCTGGTGATCGTTGCTTGCTCATTTGTCTTTGGCTCGCTGCGTACGCACAGCTTGGGTCTGCGTATCGTTGTCGCGCTACTGTTTGGTTTGCTATTTAGCTATGTGCAAGATTTGGTTGGCTTTATCTCATTAGCGACAGGATTTTCGCCATTATTGATGGTGCTATTACCGATACTTGGCAGCGCCGCCTTGGGATTTTATCTGATAAAACGGCAGATGTAAGACAATGTGGTAAGTGGTATGCCATCTTTAATGCCCTAAGCAAGAGAATAAAAAAACAAAAATCCCGCTAACATGCTGATGTGTTGGCGGGATTTTTGTTTGTGCAGCTTTTAAGTTACTGAAGCTTATTCTTTGGTCGCCATAGTAATGGTATAGGTTTTGCCCTGTTTGACCTTTTCGCTATTACCAAATACTTCGGTAAACGAGCGTTTCATAAACTGGCGCAAACCATTGATGGTCACCACATAAAACCGCCCACCTTGACGCATACGCGCATAGGCATCGAGGAAGTATAGATAGTGCTGCTCTTTGCCGACTTTGGCTGGCAAGTTTGACATCACAAGGCTAAAGTCTTTGTCCGCTGCCACATGATTGAAGCCGTTTGATAAATGTACATCGACATTTTTTAGACCGTTTTGCACGCAGTTACGGCGCGCATATTCTACCGCCATAAAGTCTTTATCAATAAGTGTATGCTGACCGTTCGGGCACTCACGCGCTGCCGTCATGCCGAGCACGCCATAGCCGCAGCCTAAATCGATCGAATCATCATCCGCCCGAAAATCCACATAATCGAGCAGCATTAGGCTACCGTCATCGAGCTTTTGTGGTGAAAAAATACCCCACGTGGTCGCAAAATCAAACGGCTTACCCAGCACATCTTGCTGAAAATGAATGTCTTCGCGCCAGTGTTCGGCGTTTTTTAGCAGGTCGGCAGGGGGACGATGGTTTGTAGGGTGGCTCATGGAATTCTCAAATAATAGATAGGTAAAAGGTTAATAAGCTATGGTAGGTATTGTAGCGAGAAAAGGGTCAGTTTGCAGCTAGGGATTGATAGAGCAGACTCTATACTTTGCCGCCTCTATCTCAGATTGTGCTCTGCATATCAAATCTACAATCTCGCTTTCACCACATAAGTATAGGTTTGAGTCATAAAGTTTTTTAATTTTACTTTCGCAAACGCTTTTTTAAAAAGTAATCAAACACAAACGGGCCAAATGGCAAAAATGAGCCGAGCACGCCAGCCGGCATGGCCCATAGCGGCAGCCTTATTTTGCTGGCTGTGAGCAGCAGCATCAGGATATAAGCGATAAATAGTGCGCCATGCGCCATACCGATGTATGTCACCGCCTCAGAAATGCCGAGCATATATTTTAGTGGCATAGCGATACCAAGCAATAATAAAAAAGACGTGCCTTCTAAATAACCGGTTATGGTCAAGTTTTTGAGGGCAGCATGCTGTCCTTTGGTGAGCGTAGGCTGCAAAGATGGCTGAGCTTGCGACACGTTATATTCCTCTTACAATCTTCAATAAATAGTCAGTTTTTATGTTGACGGTTCAATACTAGCCGCGTGGATGATGTTCGGCATGCAATTTTTGCAGTCTCGCTGTCGCCACATGGGTATAGATTTGCGTTGTGGACAAGTCACTGTGTCCAAGCAATAGCTGTACGCTGCGCAAGTCGGCACCGTGGTTGAGCAAATGGGTGGCAAAGGCATGGCGCAGCGTATGCGGTGACAGTTCCTTATCGATACTGGCGACTTTGGCATAACGCTTGATAAGATACCAAAAGTTTTGCCGCGTCATATAGCCGCCTTGCGCGGTCAAAAACACTGCTTGGCAATTGCCTGACTTGAGATGTGCAATCAGCTCGCCACGCCCGTGAGACAGATAGTCCTCGAGCGCATCGCTGGCGTATTCACCGAGTGGTACCAGCCGTGTTTTATTGCCTTTACCAGTGATTTGTAGCCAGCCTGAGTTTAGGTTGACTTGCTCAAGCGATAAATTAATCAGCTCACTGACGCGCAGGCCACAGGCATAGAGTACCTCTAACATGGCCTTGTCCCGTAGGCCAAGCGCGGTACTGGTGTCAGGGGCGGCCAGTAGATTGTCGACATCAGCTTCGCTCAAATCCTTTGGCAATGGACGACCAAGCTTGGGGCTTTTGATACGCTCGCAGGGATTGTCCTCGCGCAGGTTGCTGGCAATCATCCATAGATAGAACTGGCGCAGGCTTGAGAGCATGCGCGCTTGGGTGCGCGGGGTTTTGTCCTCTATAGCGAGGGTAGATAGGCAGTGCAGCACGTCATCCGCTTGCCATTTGATCAATGGCGCGGTGTTGGTCAGCTCACAGGTACGCAAGTCACGCACATAAGCGTTACGCGTCCGCGTTGCCAGACCGCGCGCCAGCATGGCTTGGCGAAACTCGGTGATATAGGCGGGCTCGTCATCGACTGCCAGCGCTTTGGGCTGACGCTGTTGTACGGCGCGGTCACGGCTCATAGGATGCTCGGATATAGGTCAGATATAAGTTAACCACTTTTTTTCTTCACCACATAACGATACAGCGTCGCGCTTGCTGGCGTGGTGTCATCGCCATCAATAGTGATTTCATCGGGATCAGCGTCTAGGTTGATGTTTTCTGCCAGTGTTTCTTGAGTCATCAGCTCATGACCCAGATGACGACAGAAATTTGGAATGTCGCGGGTGGTAGCAGGGTCAGTTGCCAGTATCTCAATCACCTCACCGCTATCTGCTTTTCGGATGACTCGGTGCAGCATCATCACAGGCTCAGGACAGATCAGCCCTTGCGTATCTAGGTGATGGTCAATGTCAGTATTTGGTATTAAAGTGGTCATAGTCATTATCGTAAAGCTAAATAGGTAGGTTAAAGAAAGGATCGTTTGTTTAATCGCTTACTGAGGTGTACTGTCTAGATCGTCTACGGCTGCTGTCTCTTTGTCAGTATTTGCCACGTCTAAGAAGTTAAAAAAGCGCTTGAAACTGACTTTAAACAAAAACGCCACACCCAACCAGCAAGACAGTCCTAGCCAAGCCGTATCAGCAAATAATAAGCCACCGATCAATATGATGGTCGATACGCCAATACTCATGGCAATCATCGAGGGTTGGTTTAAGCGATAACGATAAACCACAAAAGCATCATAAAGCGTAATGGGAATGGTCAGCGCCACCAAGGCATAAGGCAGGTTATAAAATAACTGATAAAGCAGCTGATTGTCATGAAATGCCTTGATGCTAGCGATGGTGCCAAAGACCACAAAAGCAAAAATGGCCGCATAAATCAGATAAATCGCCAGCTGGTTGGCTCGCTGTGCGCCCTTGATACGAGCGATAGCAAGCGGCGCAAAACCATGTCGCGACTTATTGGATACAGGTTGGTTTAAAGCGGTGGTCATAATCATCAGTCGTATATATTGGTTTAGAGGATGGGCGTGGCAATACCTAAGCGTTAAGTACTAGCCGTCCGCTTGTGCGCGACTACCTGCGCGTCATTGCTTGAGGACACGCCCTAGTCAGGCTTGATCGCATCGATAGCCAAGCTGCTATTTGGATCGGCAAAATACGTCGACATCAAAATACACGCAGAGATATCATCAATCGGGTCGCGCTCGTTTTGGATCCAGCCATTCTCCCACGCGATTTCGCGCGCTGCTACCGACGTCAGACGCTCATCACACAGCGTCACAGTCACTGGTAGGCGCTGCTCCATAACTCTATGCGCCAGCCGCCGCGCAAATTTGTGCGCCCGTTTAGAGAGCATGGAGCTGCTACCGTCCATATTGAGTGGTAAGCCGACCACCACCTTTGCCACGCCCCATACTTTTATGATACCCAGTAAGTTGTCCCAGTCAGGTTGACCATTGTTCATCGCCAAGATATCAAAAGCGCGTGCGGTTTGGGTCAAGCTATTACCGAGTGCCATGCCCATTTTTTTTACACCATAATCTAGCGCTAAGATCAGATGCGGTTTGACACTCGGTTCGGTAGCGCTCGGCTCGGCTGTATTATTATCGATATCGGTGGCGACATGGGGTGCTTGCGTGCCCTCATCGTCTCTCATCTTTGCGTTATCATTCATAAAAGAACGGTCTACCATAATCAAAAAATTTTCCTGTGTTACAGCTTAGTAGCGAGCTTTGGTGTCTGGGTTTGGCTGAGTCACTGCCATTAAGCGTGGCCGATATCACTGCTTAAGTAGTCGAAATTTACGCCAATTTTATCAGCAGCGATCTGCCAGCGCTCCGCAAACGGGGTATCAAACAACAAGTTGAGATCCGCTGGACACACCAGCCAGTCACCACTTGCAAGCTCACGCTCTAACTGGTCTTTGCCCCAGCTGGCATGCCCCAAGCACAGATGATAGTGACCAACGCCTTGGCCTGCGGCGATACGCTTGAGGATATCTTGGCTGGTGGTGATACAGACATTCTCTGAAATAGCAAACGACGATGCCCACTCCGGCTGGCCAGTATGCAGCACAAAACCGACCTCAGGATACATCGGCCCGCCTTCTAAGGCCACGTCTTCCATCACTTGCGGGTCGGTCACTTCGATGCTCAGATTCTCTAATAGCTTGCCCACGCGCGACTGCTCTAAGGGGCGATTGACCATCAGACCAAGCGCGCCATGCGCATCGTGACGACAGATATAAATCAGCGCCTGCTCAAACCGTGGGTCTGGCAGCTCTGGTGCCGCGATTAAGAAATGATGGGTCAAATTGGCTTTAAACATAGAAGCAACTGCAACCTAATAATAAAATCAACAATAAAAAGATAAAGACATTACTACATTAAAAACACAACCACACTGGCAAGAGAAGGTTATATGGCGATGATGACCAAAAAAATCAACCAAAGCAAATATTTAGCAGCGGTTTGGTTTTAGTGGTCTCGCTCTCAATGGTTTTTTAGCCCTGCGCTCGCTGTTTTAAAATAGGCTAACGATATCCCCCTATGCAGAGCAGAGAGGGTACTGTGCAGGATAGCAAACGCCTTATTTGACATCCGTTAGTAAGCTACGAGCGTGATCACGAGTGACCTCCGTGATGGTCACGCCGCCCGACATGCGTGCCAGCTCATCGACTTGCGCGCTATCTGTCAAGATGACCAGCTCACTTTCGGTTTGCTCGTCATGATGTTTTTGTACCAAAATATGTTGGTGCGCTTGCGCGGCGACCTGTGCTTGGTGCGTGATGGCCAGTAGCTGCTGAGTCTGCCCCAGTTTACGCAGGAGCTCACCGACCACCTGCGCGGTGCCGCCACTGATACCAACATCGACCTCGTCAAAGACTAACATAGGCTTGGCGGCATCATTGTCCGCATTGGTGGCTTGTAGCACTTGCATCACCAGTGCCATCCGCGACAGCTCCCCACCTGAAGCGATTTTATGCAGCGGCTGCATGGGCATACCGACATTGGCGCTAAACAACAAATCGATATCATGACAACCTTGCGCATTATACTGGCTTGGGTCGGGTTTTTTGGTAAAGACAAACTCACAGCGCGCATTGGGTAGCGCTAGTGGCTGCAGCTGCTGGACCAGTTGTTTGCTGATATGTGGCGCGGCTTTTTCGCGTGCTTTTTGGAGTTTGGTGGCCAGCAGCAGATATTGCTGCCACGCTTGCTCGATTTGCGCAGCCATGGCATCACTACTTGGTTCGTTTTCTAATTGTTCTAATTGCGCTTGCCAGTGGTTGGCTTCCTCAATCAAATCAACGGCGGGTAAGGCGTGCTTGCGCGAGAGGCGATGACCGAGGCTGATGAGCGTGTCTAAGGTTTGCAAGCGCTCAGGGTCGGGCAGTTGTTGTTCGGCATAGTCTGATAGTAATCCTGTGACTTCGGTGATTTGCTGCTGAGCTAGATGTAGCTGCTCTGAGGCTTGCTCAAACGTCTGACTGACTCCCAGTTGATTATCACACAGCTTGATCGCTTGTCCAAGCAGGGTCATGACGTCTGGCTCATCGGTATCGTTGTCGAGCAGATGCAGGCCATGACTGGCTTCCATCATCAAAGCTTCAATATTAGACAGCTCTTCGTGCTCAGCTTCGATGTCGGTATAATCAACAGCAAGGAGCGGCTCGATGTCTGCCAGCTGGCTTTGTAACAGCTGGATACGGTCATGGCGCAGCGCTTCGCGGCTGGCAATCTCATCAGCGCGGCGTTTTAGCTGCTGATAGTGTTGATAGCTGCTCGCGGTTTGCGCAGCCAGTGTGGTGGTTTGTGCCATGGCATCCAACCACTGCACCACAAACTGCGGCTTTAGCAGTGCTTGCTGGGCGTGCTGGCTATGAATATTGACCAACAGTGTACCGAGGCTCTTTAGCTCAGCTAAGCTGACGGGCGTACCATTTAACCAAGCCTTTGAGCGCCCTGTTTGGCTAAGCTGGCGACGAATCAACACATCTGGCTCATCTAAGGCGCGATCATGCTCGGCAAACCACTCTGCGACAAGTGCATTGTTTGCCACATCAAACTGAGCATAGATATCGGCATGTGCCGCCCCATGTCTGATCATGGCGCTGTCGGCTCGCTCACCTGCACACAACGACAGCGCATCGAGCAGCAGCGACTTACCGGCACCTGTCTCACCGGTGATGACGTTAAAGCCTTCCGCCATACTCAGCTCATGCTGAGCGATCAATGCAAACTGATGTAAAGTGAGTGATACTAGCATCAACGCCTCTCATGACAGACAATGAGTTTCACCGATTATTTAGATGAAGTCATCGCTAAAATAGAATAAATACAACGATAAAATGGCTCGTTTATGGTACTCAATAGACTATAGTGATTGGCAAATATTATGGTGGCAAACGCCGCTAAATACAAATCATAAAGCCGCGCAATAACATAAATCTCTGCAGCCCGCTTTGGATAAAGTCAGCGGCCCACCGGTGGTACCTCTTGCGCCTGCCGCAACATTTTCCTTGCCCCTGTAACAAACTTTATAGATATAATGTGGTAGCATAATCTCACATAATGACAAACGCTTGCTAGCTTGTTTTATGCTTGTCGTCTGATAATGATAAGTCATCTTATCGTAATATCTCATCGATACCATAGTCGGCATACGCGGGTAGGTATCTTAAGTTGTCAACCAGATACTAAGGCTGATGTCAGTATGTGCGAGAGTCTGTGTCCTCGATTGGGCAAAGACTGTCACTCGATCGAATACAGCACATTTATATAGTAGGCTAGGCCGCTTGCAATGCTGATTCATAAAGTCATTTCATCTGTACTTATTTTTTAGTTTTACCATAATTATTTGATAAGGAAGCCACTATGACAGCGGCGCAATTTACCAATGTAACAGTCAATGCTCATGCGACGGTCTCTTATGATGGTCGTTGCTCAAGCCATACCATTATGTTTGAGGATGGACGTCATAAGACGCTAGGCATCATCTTACCTTGTGATAATTTGGTGGAGCATTATCATTTTAGTACCAATACTTCTGAGCGTATCGAGATCACCAGCGGGGAGTGCGAGGTCAAAATAAATGGTGAGGAAGCGTTTAGCTACTACCGTGCAGGCCAGTCATTTGTGGTCGAAGGCAACAGCGGCTTTAACCTCAGAACCGAAGAGATCGTACAGTATATCTGTCATTTAGAAGGCTAAAGACGCATACACTAAGCCAGTGGCGCAAGTCCGCGCCTACCTGCATTTTGCTAGATAATCTACATATAGCCTTCTTAGCAAAATCAACCAAATTACGTACTCATCAAGCGTCACCCCAAGTAAAAACCTCAATCGATCGCGGATAAACCATATCAGTCGGTATGGTTTATTTGTTTTTGATGAGGCTGCACTGTTTTTTTATTGTTGTTTTTTATCGTTACTTCTTATCGCTTTAGCGATATCCATTTGATACTTAAGTAGGCCTATTATGGCAAAACCCATTTATTTTTATGGCATCCATGCAATTGATGCCTTACTCAAACATCGTCCGCTCGATGGTCTTAGCTTGTTTGTCCAACAAGGCCGTGACAGCGACCCTCACGTGCAAGCAATCATGGTCGAAGCCGAGGCCAATGGCATCAGTATTCAGCCCACACAAAAAGACAAGCTGACCCAGCTGTGCGGCAGTCCGCAGCACCAAGGCGTGGTGCTTAATGCCCGCCCTCTAGGTTTTGCTGACGAAGCGCTGCTAGACACCATTGCGGGGCGCGAGCAGTGTTTGTTGCTGATACTCGATCAAATCACTGATGCGCATAACTTCGGTGCGTGTTTGCGTACGGCTGTTGCGATGGGCGTGGATGCGGTGGTTTGTCCAAAACATCACGCCGCCAGCCTCACCCCAACAGTGGCAAAAGTCTCTGTAGGCGCCGCTGAGCTGATGCCGATTGTCAGTGTGACTAATTTGGCTCGTACGCTTGACCACATCAAAAACGCTGGTGTATTTGTGTTTGGTACGGCGCTTAGTGATGCAGCCAAGCCCATACATGCAGCGGACTTGACCGGCAAAACGGCCATTATCATGGGTTCAGAAGGAGAGGGCATGCGCCGGTTGACCACAGAGCGCTGTGATGAGCTGGTCTATATCCCGATGTCGGGCAATGAGCATGGCAACTTACAAAGCCTAAACGTCAGCGTGGCTACTGGTATGGCGCTGTATGAGGTCAATCGGCAGCGTACTTTAGCTGCTCGGCAAGCGTAAGATAGTTTTGGTGTAGCGGCTCCAGCTGTGCATACAGAGCCGCTAGGTCGCGATCGTTTAAGATGACATCATCAGCGTGACGGTTGCGCGCTTCGCGGCTTAATTGATTGACCATGATGGCTTTGATCTTTTGGACACTTTGCTCATCACGCTGGCTGGCGCGCTCAAGCTGGGTGTCTTCGCTGGCATCAATCACCAGTACTCGTTGGCACAAGTTTGCCAGCCCCGCTTCTGCCGCCTCTATGAGTAGCGGCGCGGACAGCACCACATAGGGCGAAGTGCTGGCGGCTAGCTGTGCTTTTGCCGCTTCTCTTATCGCTGGGTGAGTAATGGCTTCAAGCTCGATGAGCGCCTCAGGATGAGTAAAAACGTGCGTACGCACCGCCGCTCTGTCCATCGAGCCATCGCCATTTAGCACCCAATCGCCAAATTTTCTTTGAATTTTGCGCAATGTCGCGCTGCCTTTTGCCACCACCTCATGGGCGATCACATCAGCATCGATAATATCGATGCCTTGCTGCGCAAACCAGTCACTAGCAGCAGATTTGCCACTACCGATACCGCCTGTCAATCCGACCACCAGTGTCTTGCTTTGCTTTTGGTGGGTTTGCGGCTTGTGAGAATAAGGTGAAGTGTTAGCGTTTGACATAATAATGACTTATCTGACCGATATGATAGAGATGAAAACGTGCCCAGCTGTCTTGCCCCAGCTGTGCTGATGATTTGAGGTTGGCACAAAGATGAGAGAGATAAGCGCCATTGCCACTTACCCTGCTACTTTTACAGTATGTTTTTTAGAACGTATGGTAAAACTCACGCCTGTTTTAGTAAGTATACATGCCTAAGTACCAACTGACGATATCTGTGCCATATAATAAGGCGATAATACCGGCAATAGCAATGTAAGGGCCGAAGGCAAAGGGTCTGCTCTCGCCTTGTTTTTTCATTAAGATCAGCCCGACGATAGAGCCGAGCAGGGAGGAGAGTAAGATGATAAGCGGTAGCATCATAGGCCCCAGCCAAGCGCCCAATACGGCCAACAACTTAAAGTCGCCCTGACCCATGCCGTGTTTTTTGGTGATCAAATAAAAAAGCTTTACCACCACCCATAATGACAAAAACCCCAACAGCAACCCCCAAATAGACTGGCTGGGTGAGACAAACCAGCCTTGGCTGTTGACTGCTAGACCTAGCCCCGCCAAAGGGAAGGTTAAGCGATCAGGGAGGAGCTGAGTATCAAAATCGATACCGGTTAAGGCGATTAGCGTCCATACTAAGACCAATGCCGATAAGCCTGTTGCACTCACCCCAAATTGATAAATGATCAGCACAGAGAGTAGGGCGGTGATCAGCTCCACCAGCGGATAGCGGATACCGATGGCGGCGTTACAAGCAGCGCAGCGCCCGCGCAGCATCAGCCAACTGATCAAAGGGATGTTTTGATACCAGGTGATTTTATGAGCGCAGTGCGGGCAGCGCGACGCCGGCCGACTCAAGGTAATGGCGTTGTCGCCTGCGACGATACGGGTCAGTGGCTGCGTATGCTCGCGCGGCATGTCTGCTTGCTCAGCCAGAAACTGACTACATTCTTGCCGCCAGCTTGCAAACATCATCAGCGGGAGCCGATGGATGACCACATTTAAAAAACTACCGACACAAAGCCCTAATAACCCAAATACGACCAAAGCCACGGTCGTATTGTCTTGTAATAACTGTATAAATTGCATGAAATCGCAGTCCTTGAGTGAGGTATTAGCCGACCACTGAGCCCATTTGGAAGATCGGTAGATACATCGCAATCACGAGGCCACCGACCAATACCCCAAGCACCGCCATAATCATAGGCTCCATCAAACTGGTCAGGCCATCAACCGCGTTATCGACTTCGCTTTCATAATAGACCGCCACCTTGTCTAGCATCTCCTCTAAGCTACCAGACTCCTCACCGATACCGACCATCTGTATGGCCATACTAGGAAATAAATTGGTAGAACGTATTGAAAACTGCAACTGCTGACCGGTAGAGACGTCGTTTTTGATCTGCTGAGTGGCATTATAAAACACCACGTTGTTGGTCGCGCCTGCTGTGGAGTCCAGCGCATCGATGAGCGGCACCCCAGCGGCAAAAGTCGTTGAGAGGGTGCGGGCAAAGCGGGCGATAATCGCTTGATAAGCGATATTACCAAACACAGGTACCTTCAAAACAGCGCGGTCCAAAAAGTCACGGAATTTTTTGGAGCGTTTTTTCGCTTCTGAAAACCCGATAATGGCGCCGCCGATGAGCACAATCAAAACAAACCACCATGACTGCATCCACTCAGACATACCCACCACCATTTGGGTAAAGGCGGGCAGCTCAGCACCAAAAGACTCAAAAAGATCAGAGAACACGGGTACCACTTTGATGAGCAAAATCATGGTCACGATGATGGCGACGATAATAACGGCAATCGGGTATTTGACTGCTTTTTTGATTTTGGCTTTGAGCATCTCACTTTTTTCTTTATAAGTGGCCACCCGCTCGAGCATGGTCTCAAGTGAGCCGGATTGTTCACCAGAATCCACCAACGAGCAAAACAGGTCATCAAAGTAGCGTGGATGCTTGCGTAGGGCAGAGGCAAAGGTACCACCAGATTCGATATCAGATTTTATTTGCAATACCAAATCTTTCATACTGGGATTGTCTAATGAGTCAGCGACAATCTCAAAAGACTGCGTCAAAGGCACCCCAGCTTTCATCATGGTGGCCAATTGACGAGAAAAAATCGCGATATCGATGGGTTTAATGGCTTTTTTAAACGTATAAAGCGGCTTGGGTTTTTTCTTGATGCCCTTAACCGTAATACCCTGTTTGCGCAAGGTGGCTTTGGCCAGCTCTAAGCTGCGACTGGTGGTTTCGCCTTTTACCTTTTGTCCGCGCCGGTTTACGCCATCGTAGACAAAGTCTGACAGCATGTCGGTCTTCACTTTTGCCATGTTTCTACCCTCAAAAATTGTCTTATTAGATATTGCAAATATATAAACGATGGTTCGCCAATAACGTTGACTTTAGCCACTTTTATAACAGTGATTTTATGGCACCGCTCTTGTAAATACAGCTGGGCACAGCGTAGTAGCGATAGCACAACCTTTTGCATTTCCTACTTTATTTTAGCCTAAAAAACCAGTACTCATCTGTTTTATTTTGAAATATATCTGGTAGATATTATTGCTAGTTTATAAAAGAAAAGCCATACCTACTTATGACTGGCAAATGATGACCAAGATTACTGCTGCTGTCTTTGATAAAAATACCATTTAGCAATGACGCAGTATGCTCCTCTTTGACGCGATGAGAGTTGGTGCTATTCAGAGGTTACTCGCATCATCTCTTGAATACTGGTCACCCCTTGTAATACCTTTAAAATGCCAGAGCGGCGCAGATCGCGAAAGCCGTTTTTGAGCGCAGCGTCTTTGATATCCATAGCATTGCCATCTTCCATAATGATGCGAGAGATGTCTGGGCTGACCTTCATGACTTCATAAACACCCACTCGGCCTTTATAGCCTTCACGGCATTCATTACAGCCGACAGGCTCATAGATGACGTTGTCTGGATCGTCTAGATCGGCATCCGTAAAGCCAAGCTCAAGCAAGCTTTGCCGCGGTACATTGATGGCTTTTTTGCAGTTTTTACACAAGCGCCGTGCCAAACGCTGAGCAATGACCAAGTTGACAGAGGTGGCAATGTTAAAAGAAGCCACCCCCATATTGCGTAGACGCGTCAACGTCTCAGGGGCAGAGTTTGTGTGCAGGGTTGAGAGTACCATGTGGCCTGTTTGCGCCGCTTTTATTGCAATCTCCGCAGTCTCTAAATCTCGAATCTCACCGACCATGACGATATCAGGATCCTGACGCAAAAACGACTTCAAAGCATTGGCAAAGGTTAGGCCAACTTTTTGGTTGACGTTGACCTGATTGATGCCTTCAAGGTTGATCTCCACTGGATCCTCGGCAGTGGAGATATTGGTTGCTCCCGTGTTGAGGATGTTGATACCAGTATATAGCGATACGGTTTTACCAGACCCTGTCGGACCTGTGATCAACAGCATGCCCTGTGGCTTATGAAGAGCCTCTAAAAACATCTCTTGCTGATCTGGCTCATAACCTAAGGCATCAATCCCGAGCATGGCCGATGAGGGGTCCAAGATACGTAGTACGATTTTTTCGCCAAACAGCGTCGGCAAGGAGTTTACCCGAAAATCGATGGCTTTGTTTTTTGACAGTTTTAGTTTGATACGGCCATCTTGCGGGATACGGCGCTCAGAGATGTCCATTTGTGACATGACCTTTAGGCGCGCTGCGATCTTACCGGCAAGCTGGACAGGCGGGCTGGCCATTTTTTGCATGACCCCATCGACACGAAAGCGTACGCGGTAGGTCTTTTCATAGGGTTCAAAATGCAGATCTGAAGCTCCCATACGAATGGCATCCACCAGCATCTTATTGACAAACTTAACGACAGGGGCCTCATCGACGCTATCACTGAGCTTGGTCTCGCCCTCATCAGCCGCGTCATCCCCTTCTTCAAAACCGACGTTTAAATCGCTATCAGAAAAGCTATCAAGCCCCTGCATACTGTCTGCATAAAGCGCTTCGATGCGTTGTTTGAGCTTATCTTCTTCGACCACCACCGTTTCGATAGACAGCCGCGAGTTAAACGCAATGGCATCAATGGCATCGATACGTGTTGGATCACTTAAGGCGACAAACAAACGTTGACCGCGCTTAAACAAAGGCAAGGCATTAAACTTACGGACGATTTTTTCATCGACCAAGTCTTTAGGGATGACATCGAGGCTCAGGGCGTCTAAATCAAACAAAGGATCGCCAAAAGCTTGTGAGAGCATTTGTGCCAAGTGATAGGCGTCGGCCAGCTTGTTGTCTACCAAGTATGACACCAGTCCTATTTGCTGCTGCTGTGATTCTGTTTGTGCAGTTTTCATATTTGCTTCGCTAACGATGCCTTCGCTAATCAGCTGCTGCGCTAAACCACCATATTTGCTGGTTGTGATAGACATGACGACCTCTCCTCAATAACAAACGTTTTGTATCGTTATCTGCTGTTGCACGAATAAATAGGTAGTAAACGAATGCTACTATGCAGTTTTTTTGGGTATTAGGGTAATAATATAGAACATTACTTTAGTTTAAAGAACTTATGGCAACTATTAAACTGTTTATTGACGACACCAAAAAGATAATAAGAGGTCAATAAATAGCGTCAGATGGCTTAGTGCGGTCAGCCGCTGCAGCCATATCAAGCCATGACAGCCGATGCAGCACCATACTATAGCAGTTGTGAATTATTTGTTATACTGGCGCGCACATTAGCCGAATTGGCATAAATACTTAAGACAGGGTAACTACAGATGCAAGCTTGGGTAATTGGTAATTGGAAACAAAATCCTGCAACGAGCGATGATGTCCAGACATTATTAAGCGATTTATTGGCGACTGCTGATAAAGATGATGGTGCCAATAGCGCTGGTTGCCAGTTAATGGTGGCCCCTAGCTGTATCCACTTGGCCAGTGTCAGCGACCATCTACAAGACAGCCCAGTACTGTGTGCTGCGCAAGATATCAGCGCGCATAGTGGCACTACAGGTGCCTATACGGGGGATTGCTCCGCGCAGCAGGTAGCAGACGCTGGCGCAACTTGGACATTACTTGGTCACTCTGAGCGTCGTCAGTATCATCAAGAGATGCATGCTTGTTTACTCAGTAAAATGACCCATGCGTTTGACCAAGGCCTAGGCGTGGTGTTTTGTATTGGGGAGACACAAGCACAGTATGACGCTGGACAAACACTTGCGGTTATCGATGAGCAGCTCACCGTCATAAAAGACATACTAACGCAGCAGCCTGCGCTTGCTGACACCTTATCCGATCGCCTTATCATCGCTTATGAGCCAGTATGGGCCATTGGCACAGGTAAAGTGCCTACCGTGGCCGAAGTCAGCGCGACGCATCAGCATATCAAGCAGACGGTTGCAGACTATGGGGAAGCATTGGACAATATCACAGTCTTATATGGAGGTAGCGTCAATGCTGATAATGCCGATAGTTTTGCGGCAGATGCTATGATTGATGGCGCACTGGTCGGCGGCGCTTCATTAAAAGCTGCCAGCTTTTTGGCAATTGCGCAAGCTTTTGGCAATGGGCAAGCCTAAGGCGTCTGACATTACGCCTAATATCGCAGCTGGGTCACTGTTATGTATAGTGCTGCTGGTACTGACGCGGGCACTATAAGCATACGGTTATGGTAAGGTCATCATTTGTATACAAAATGTCTTTATCAGTTGATAAAAGTGGGTTTAACAGTGCCCTTGTAATCGTGTACAATGCGCCTTATTTATATAATCTCATATATAAGCGGGTCGGGCAGTGACTTTTGCGCAAAGTCGCCTCTGTGCTTGCATAGTAGGTAAAGTAGAGTTAGTAGGTAACGTAAAAGGTTGGCACTAAAAAGTTAACATTGTTATTTGCTAATATTCCAGACTTTTAAGTTGCCTTGTTAGATTGTCGCTTTGTTAGACTCAAGTCAGCTTATATATTGATTCTTAGATTTATTTTCCGTTATCAGTCGTCATTACGCGGCAAAAGAGGCCAGCATGTTTACGTTTATATTAGCCCTGCATATTATTGTGGCGATTGCCATGATTGGCTTGATTTTGATACAGCATGGTAAAGGGGCAGACGCTGGGGCTTCTTTTGGTGCAGGCTCGTCTGGTACCGTCTTTGGGGCGGCAGGCTCAGCAAACTTTTTGACGCGCGCGACCGCTGTTTTGACAGTGATATTTTTTATTACCAGTATGACACTCGCGGTCCATGCGCGTAAACAAGCAGAAGATCAGTTTCGCTTAGATGCACCTGTGTCAGCGCCGCAAACGCCGCGCCCCTTGACCCAAAACCCTCAATAACGGCTGGCTCACTATCGGCCTATAGGGGAAGCCTTGTAGGCGATAGAGTAGTAAGTGGTTGGTTTTTTATGGATTGGGGTTTGAATGATGGTCTTTTTTTCAGCAGTACTTGCTATTTTTAGACGTTAGATTTACAATGCCTTTTCTGTTTTTCGCAGTCCAGCTTTAGAGTGGCTTATATAGACACTTAATAAGCTCAATAGCAAGTAAAAGCAGTAGAAAACGCGATTGTGGTGGAATTGGTAGACACGCCATCTTGAGGGGGTGGTAGCGCAAGCTGTGGGGGTTCAAGTCCCCCCAATCGCACCAAGTTTTATGACGCAGCATGACGTCAGGGCAGATTGATTGATGATAGATGGCTTGTTTAAATTTTATTTAAAATAGGCATTGACAATCATACAAACCTTCCTTATAATATGCGTTCTAGATTGATGCGGGGTGGAGCAGTCTGGTAGCTCGTCGGGCTCATAACCCGAAGGTCGTTGGTTCAAATCCAGCCCCCGCTACCACTTTTTATACTGATGTTTTGTACACTAAATTTGTCAGTAACGATTAACCCACCATAATGTTTGTGGGTTTTTTTGTATCTGAAGGTCAGTGTTATCGCGGTATCTATCCTACTTATGCTAAGCTCTATATCTATAGAGCACGATACGGGTCGTCACTTGCCGCCATTGGCATGATTGTTTCGTAAGCACACTATCTTTTATTCCTCACTCCTTTATCGATAGTACTGCTTTATGAATAATAAAAGCAATGTTTGGCTGAGCTTGATGTTTTTTTGCTCAGCCTTATATAAACGTGCATACATACAACGATCTGTCTTGGTTTACAATATATGAGTATGACTCATCACGGTGAGTGATTATCATCGGTAAACGATCAGCATAACTTTAATAGAGTTTGTGAGTACGATAGATAAGTGAACAGGAAAATATAAATAAATTATGAAGCTTTCGACCAAAGTTGCAGAACTGACCAATATCATCGCGCCTGCAGTTGCTGCTTGTGATGTGGCGCTATGGGGCATAGAGTTTGCGCCGCAAGGCCGTCGCTCGTTGCTGCGCATTTATATCGAAGCACTGCCAGAAGAGCAGGCTCAGGGCAAACACGTCACTATCGAAGACTGTGCGGCGGTGAACCATCAAGTCAGCGGTATTCTTGAAGTGCATGATCCCATCGCAGGTGAGTACGTCTTAGAGGTGTCATCGCCTGGTTTTGATCGCGCGTTTTTCTCAGATGAGCAAATGCATGCGTATGTTGGTCAAACCATCAGCCTGCGCTTGATCCAAGCGATCGGGACAGGTGAGCAAAAACGCCGCAAAGTGACAGGTACGCTAGACAGTATCGATGCCACTTCATTGAAGTTGACGGCGGCTGATGGCGAGCAGTTTGATATTGCGTTAAGTAATATTGATAAAGCCAATCTGGTATACGAAGATGCTTAGGTGGCCTACCTGAGCGACTGCACAAATGACCTAGATGTTTTATGGTGAAAAACAACGTTAATACATTAATGATAAAATTTAAGTCAATTAAAAAATGATAGGACAGATATAGCATGAGTCGTGAAATCTTAACGGTAGTAGAAACTGTCAGTAATGAAAAGGGCTTAAATCCTGAAGATATCTTTGAAGCTATAGAAGATGCTTTGGTGGTATCAACCAAGAAAAAAGTATATACCGACCAGCCAGAAGTGGCAGTACGCGTATCAATCGACCGTGCAACTGGCGACTATGATACTTATCGTTATTGGACAGTGGTTGCCGATGAAGATCACGAAATGCCTGCTTGTCAGTTGGCCATCAGTGACTTAGATCAAGACGAGTGGTCCATCGGTGACATCAAAGAAGAGCAGATTGAGTCGATTGAGTTTGGCCGTATCGCTGCCACACAAGCCAAACAAGTCATTATCCAAAAAATTCGTGAAGCGGAGCGTGCACTGGTTGCAGACGCTTTTGAGCCACGTATTGGTGAGATGATGTATGGCGAAGTAAAAAAACAAACTCGCGATGGCTATATCATCGACTTAGGTGATAATGCCGAAGGCTATTTGTCACGCGATCAGATGTTGCCTCGTGAGCAGTTACGTCCAAAATCACGTATCAACGCTATTTTATATCATGTTAACCGTGAAAACCGCGGTGCCCAGCTGCTTTTATCACGCACGCACCCTGAGATGCTCTCAGCCTTGATGCAAAAAGAAGTGCCTGAAATTGCAGAGCAAATCATCGAAATCCGTAACGTCGCTCGCTTGCCAGGGACTCGTGCTAAAATAGCAGTCAAGACCAACGACCATCGTATTGATCCAGTTGGCGCTTGTATTGGTATGCGTGGTACGCGTATCCAAGCGGTGCAGCAAGAGCTCGATGGTGAGCGTATCGATGTGGTGGTGTGGTCAGATGACCCAGCCCAATTTATCATCAGTGCGCTAGAGCCAGCCGATGTTAGCAGTATCATCCTCGATGAAGACACCCAGACCGCTGACATTATTTTTAGCACCAACGACCAGCTCGCGCGTGCGATTGGCTCACAAGGTCAAAACGTCCGTCTGGCCTCAGAGCTGACTGGTTATAAGCTCAATATGATGCTAGAAGAAGAGTATCAGCAGCGTCAAGAAAATGAATCCAAAGCCTTTATTGAGCTGTTTTATGAGCGTTTGGAGGTCGATCATGATCTGGCACAAGCGCTGGTGGATATTGGCTTTACCAGTATCGAAGAAGTCGCCTACGTACCTGTAGAGACTTTTTACGATATCGAAGGTTTGGACGACGAAGCGATTGACATCATTCAAGAGCGTGCAAAAGAAGTGGTCATCGCAGATGAACTGGTCAAACAACAAAACATGAAAGAGCCGAGTCAAGAGCTGCAAGAGCTTGAAGGTATGACGGTCAGCTGGGCCTATAAAATGGCACAAAAAGACATCATCACCGTAGATGACTTGGCAGAACAAGCCGTCTTCGATTTAGAAGATATCGAAGGATTAGATTCTGAAACTGCAGGACAACTCATCATGAAAGCTCGGGAATCTTGGTTCGATGAATAAGCGGTAACTGCATATCGCTGTCTTTTGGTGATATGCTATTGAAAATAAAGCGCTGATAACAGGCACTCATACCGTCACAGGCATTATTGCCGTATAAATACGGACAGATGAGCGCATGAAATCAGCCTTACCCCAATCATTTGTAGCCAACAACTGAATTGAACATATAGCAAATAATAGACAGTAGGTGATAATAAATGGCAGATAAGACCGTCAAAGAACTGGCAGATATGGTAGGCAAAACTGCAAGTGCTGTAAGACAGCAACTGGTGGATGCTGGGCTGCCTGCTCGCGCAGAGGATGACCCAGTCACCGAGCTTGAGCAAGAGAAGTTGGTGACGTATTTAAAGCAAAGTCATGGTCAGCAAGAAAAGCGCCGTATTAGTCTGAAGTCTAAGACGACTAGCACTGCGCGTGTGACCGGCTCTTCAGGTAAGTCTAAGAGCGTCAATGTGGAAGTGCGTAAAAAGAAAGTCTTTGAAAAACCCAATCCAGAAAAAATGGCTGAAGAGTTGGCTGCTCGTGAGCAAGCCTTAATCGAAGCCCAAGCTCGTGCTGCTAAAGAAGCAGAAGAACGTGCTGCTGCTAAGAAAAAAGCAGAAGAGCGTCAAGCGGCAACACTGGCCGCTATGCGTGCAAGCCTAGGTTCAAGCAAAAAGTCTGACGATAAAAACGACGATATTTCAGCCTCTGTGGTGGTAAAAAAAGGTGGCAAAGCAGCCACTGAAGTGAAGCCAAAAGAGCAACCGAAGAAAAAAGCCGCTGCGACCAAACCGAAGGTAGAAACCGCTGCTGAGCGTAAAGCTCGTGAAGCACGCGAAGCTGAGGAAGCGCGTCTGCGTGAAATTGAGGCAGAAACACGCCGCAAGCAAGCAGAAGAAGCGCAAAAGCGTACGCTTGAGCAAATGCGTAAAATGGCAGGCAAATATACCGATCGTGAGCCTGTGACAGAAGTGCGTAAAGATGAGCCGTTGGCCGAAGGTCTGGTCGGTGATGCTCTAGAAGAGTCGTTTGAAAAAGAGCGCCGTGAGATCAAGCGTGGTGCTAGTAGCACGGGTGCTCGTGGCCGCCGCCGTAAAAACCAAGATGAGCGTGAATTCAAAAACCGCAAAAACGGTTTACGTTCAACGCAAGCCTCACAGCACAAGTTTGAAAAACCTGTCGAAAAAATCGTCTATGACGTCGAAATCAGTGAGCACATCACTGTTGCAGATCTTGCACAGCGTATGGCAGTCAAGGCTCGTGAAGTCATTAAGTTACTGATGAAAATGGGTGAAATCGCTCGCGAATCAGACACCATCGATCAAGCGACAGCAAGTCTGATCGTTGAAGAGATGGGTCACAACCCTGTCCTTGTCAGTGATACCAAGGTCGAAGACGATCTACAAGATGCTGTCGATGAGCGCAGCAGTAATGTGCAAACCCGTCCACCTGTCGTCACTATCATGGGTCACGTTGACCATGGTAAGACCTCATTGCTCGATAAGATTCGCGAGACCAAAGTAGCGACTGGCGAAGCGGGCGGTATCACTCAGCATATCGGTGCTTATCATGTTAAAACTGACCGCGGTGTGATTACTTTCCTTGACACCCCAGGTCACGCAGCATTTAGTGCCATGCGTTCGCGCGGTGCGCAAGCGACAGATATCGTCGTCTTGGTCGTGGCCGCTGACGACGGTATGATGCCGCAAACAGCAGAAGCCATCGACCATGCGCGCGCTGCTGGTACGCCGATTATCGTTGCTATCAACAAAATGGACAAGCCAAGTGCTGACCCAGATCGCGTCCTCAATGAGCTGACCACCAAAGAAGTGGTATCAGAAGATTGGGGCGGTGATACCCCGATGGCACGTATCTCTGCTAAGACAGGCGACGGTATCGACGAGTTGTTAGAGCTTATCGGATTGCAAGCTGAGCTGATGGAACTAGAAGCACCGCTTGATGGTTCAGCGCAAGGTGTGGTCATCGAGTCAAGACTAGAAAAAGGTCGTGGTCCTGTGGTGAGCGTGTTGGTCAAAAAAGGCACACTCAAGCAAGGCGACTTGGTATTGGCAGGTGAATACTACGGTAAAGTGCGCGCCATGACAGATGAGCGCGGTCAGCGTATCAAGTCAGCTGGCCCTTCTATTCCTGTCGAGATTTTAGGTTTACCTGAAACGCCAGCCGCTGGTAGCGAGTTCTTAGTCGTCACTGATGAGAAAAAAGCACGTGAAGTTGCGGACTTTAGAACCAATCGTGAGCGCGAGCGTCAACTCGAGCGTCAGAACAAAATGCGTTTAGAGAACATGTTTGATCAGATGGAACAAGGCGATGTATCGACCTTAAACATCGTGCTAAAAACGGATGTTCGTGGCTCATTAGAAGCCTTACTGGCCGCCTTAAACGAATTATCAACGGACGAAGTCAAAGTCAGAGTGATCAGCTCGGGTGTGGGCCCTATCTCTGAATCTGATGTCACGCTTGCTGAATCTAGCGAAGCGGTATTGCTCGGCTTTAACGTCCGCGCAGACAGCGCCGCACGCCGCAAAGCCGATGTCGCCAATATCGATATCCGCTACTATAGCGTCATCTATGGTCTAATCGATGATGTCAAAGCGGCAATGAGCGGTATGCTAGCGCCTGAGCATCGCGAACAAATCCTTGGTATCGCTGAGGTTCGCGAAGTCTTCCGCTCTAGTAAGTTTGGTGCTGCTGCTGGTTGTATGGTGGTCGAAGGTACAATCTACCGTAACAAGCCTATTCGCGTCTTGCGTGATGACAAGGTTATCTTTACCGGTCAGTTGCAGTCATTACGTCGCTATAAAGAAGACGTCAATGAAGTACGTACTGGTATGGAGTGTGGCCTTGCGGTTCGTGGCTATGATGTCGAAGTGGGTGATAAAATCGAAGTCTTTGAAATCCAAGAGTTCGCTCGTACTATCTAAAAACAAAGCTAGATACAAACACCCCTCAGACCATAGGCTCTGTCAGCTAAGTCTGAAAGGTGTGGTGGATAGACCGTAGTACAGAGGCCTAACAGGTACATCCTGCTAGGCCTTTTTTACCATAGATAAGTCCTCATAACCAAGTCACTTAACCAATAAAAATAAGCCATATTAACTAAGCCATACTAATATTAAGGTAATAACATGAATCAACGTTTACAACGCTTAGCCGATCAAATCCAGCGTGAGCTTGCCGTCCTTATCCGCGACGAAGTCAATGATCCGCGTCTGACCGGTTTTGTCACGATCTCTAGTGTCAAAGTCAGTCCTGATTTGGGTTACGCTGACATTTATGTCACTATCATGGAGCCAGGGCTCGATGATGCGATGACCAAGACCAATCATGAAGAGAGCATCAATGTGCTCAATAAAGCAGCAGGATTTTTGCGTACCGAGCTTAGCCACAGCCTAAAAACGCGTACAACCCCGCGTTTGCGTTTTCACTATGATGAAGTGACAGCGCATGGTAATTATATGATGGACTTGATCAATCAGGCTGTCAGCAAAACCGAAAAAAACGAGCATGACGAGTAAGCCCATATTATGTCTATCCCAGTGAAGCAAAATGATAAGATAAAAGTCTCAGGGGTTCTTTTGGTAGATAAGCCCTATGGTCTGACCTCGCAGCAAGTGGTGTCCAAGGTTAAGTATTTGTTTAAATCCCCAAACCATGACAGCAAAAAAGCAGGCCATACGGGGACGCTTGACCCCATGGCCACCGGTTTGCTGCCGATTTGTCTTGGAGAGGCCACCAAGTTTAGCCACTATCAGCTAGATGCCGACAAATCTTATCAAGCCACCATTTTGCTTGGCGGCCAGACAGATACAGGGGATGCTCAAGGTCAAGTAATTGCAACGGCCTCTGTGCCGACATTTGATGCTGCCGCTTTAGAGGAGCTGGCCCAGCAGTTTTTAGGCGCGCAGCAGCAGATACCACCGATGTACTCTGCCCTAAAAAAAGACGGTAAAAAGCTCTACGAATATGCCCGCGCTGGTATCGACGTCGTGCGTGAGCCGCGAGATATTATCATCCGCTCTATTCGCCTAACAGCACTCGATCATGAGCAGATTCAGCTAACCGTCACTTGTAGCAAAGGCACTTATGTGCGCGTGCTGGGTGAAGACATCGCTAAAGCGCTCGGTACACTCGGCCATCTCACCGCCCTGCGCCGCTTACAAGTTGGCAGCTTTAAGGTTGATAATGCCATCACTTTATCTGCTCTAGAAGATCTGCCATTGGTCGAGCGTTTCACGCAGTTGATGCCGATAGATGCCTGTATCGAGATACCTGCACAAATGACGCTGACGGCCGAGCAATGTCAGCGTGTCCATATGGGACAGCGTCTAAATGTGTCTGCACAATTGACAGATGAGCTACATGCTTATATATCCCAACAGATTCTCCAATCTACCAGCAGCCAAGTAATAGCAGTGGCTACTGCGGCTCACGAAACGACTGTCAGCAACACAGCTCTCGCCTCTGATGTACCAGTAGATATTCGTCTGCTAGATGAACAAGGTCAGTTTTTGGGTTTGGGTGCTGTCAGTCTAAACGGTAGGCTACAACCGAAAAAGCTTATTCAACGTTAATGTTACCGTTTTGGTTGATCAGCGGCTTATTGCCCGGTTGGCTTACTAACAGTTTACACTAATCACATATCGTCACATTTTATTGCAGGTTTCGCCTATGGTGAGACCTGTTTTTTTTGTACATTGATTAAGTCAGCGAGGGAAACGTGACATCATAATAATAAACAACTCGTGATAAAAATAACAATTAAGCGTTTTATTAAGATAAGAAAAAACAGGACGTTTGAATGAAATATAAAAATAATAATAAAGTATAAGAAAAACCAGAAACGCATTATAGTTTTACTATAGAGGACTGAGAGGGAAGATAATAATAATTATCAATAAAAATATAAGTAAGTGAAAATAACGGATTATGGTTTTGCTATCTAAAAATAGAATAGTAAATACGTGGCTATAAATCGATAAAAAGTAGTTTCTAACAAAGACAACGATAAGGATACAGATAACGATGAAGACCATTGCATTTTTATTACATAATCACTTTGAACAAGCTGAGTATGAAGATGTCGATAATCAGCTAAAAGATAAGGGTTATCAGACAGTGTTGATTACTACCAACAAAGACAAGCAAGTCCAAGCGATGCAGCAAGACGTCGATAAAGCAGATACGTTTACTGCTGATATTTTTGCTAACGAAGCAGACGCAAACGACTATGACGCGCTGGTCTTGCCGGGCGGTACCGTCAATGCTGATACCATACGCGGCAAGCAAGACGCCCATCGGCTGATTCATGCTATTAATAATGCTGGTAAGCCTCTAGCGGCGATTTGCCATGCGCCTTGGGTGCTTATTAATGCCGGCATCGCAAAAGGTAAGACGCTTACGGCTTATCATTCGCTAAAGACAGACTTGCAAAATGCTGGGGCAGACTTTGTAGACCAGACCGTACAAGTCGATGGTAATTTGATTACCTCACGTAATCCAGACGATATTGACAACTTCGTTGCTGCTATTGACAAAGCATTATCGTAACTGTGTATGTGCAATATTTTGTCTATAGTCGATACACTCTAGAAATGTCATAGCGCTACTGGGATGCTGTTTTTAAATGTAGGTTGCGCAGCCTCTGGGAACGCAGCATGCAAGTAAAATTTATACCAGTAGCACGTTTAAATCTATAACAGTTTTACATCCAGCTAACTATATTACTTGTTCTGTCTAATGACCTTTAAACGCTAAGACTTATTTTACAATCAAGTTTTATCATCAAGAGGAAACTATTATGGCTAATTCAAATCCAAACGATACAAAGCTAGAACAACAACGCTCAGAATCAGCAAAGGCGGCACTAAAAAGCCAAACTGAAGACAATCACACAGAAGATTCTGAGGCGGCGACTGATAGAATTGCTGATAATTTAGAAAATGTAAAAAAAGATCAGTAATCAATACAGCTGATTTATCATTGAGTTTAGCTGTAGCTAAACAGAAATAATAAAAATAGGAGGGATTATGAGTCAGTCCACAGATAATATGGATCAGCAAGAACAAGAAGTTGAAAAACTGGCTGAGGATATCAATCCACGTGAAGATGCGACGCCAGATAGCTTAGCAGAAGCTACCACGGTGCCTTTAGAGGACAATGAGCTGGGCGCGCATGCAACACAAAAAGATGCAAAAAAATAGAAGCCTTTTATAGTCAGTTGAAAACAAAACTGTCATAAGTTCCAAAGCGCTACTGGGATGAATTTTTCGCAGCCTCTGTGTATACAGCACGCAAGGAAAATTTATACCAGTAGCGCTATAATTTTTTTAAACTGAATCTACTATCATCTTTTGACGCGTTTGAGTCGGTTTGTATCTTACGCTTTTTATCACAAACTAATATGAAAAACTGCTGCGAGTTCAGCAGTTTTTTGTTATAATTGCCGCCACATTTAAATTTGGTTTGAAGATAGCATTAGGCTTAAATCATTGCGCTCATAAGGAGCGAGATAGAGCCGTGACTTATCTGCCTTTTTTAGATGATGATCTTATGTGATTGAGCTTAGCGACACTAGGTCAACTCTAGTAATGCAGGGTTGTCCTGAATGTCGTATAAGCTGTTTTACTTTTTATTTTACTGCTCTATATATCGCTCAAATTCGAGCATATTTAAAGCTTTTAGCATTGCCGGAGATATTTATGCTAACCAATACTGATCGCGAACAAATCATTGCCCAATACCAGCGCAGCGAAAACGACACGGGTTCTCCAGAAGTACAAGTAGCGTTGTTAAGTGCACGTATCAATGATTTGCAAAACCATTTTAAAGAGCACAAAGCTGACCATCATAGCCGCCGCGGCCTTATCCGTATGGTAAACACGCGTCGCAAATTGCTTGATTACCTAAAAGGTAAAGATCTTGGTCGCTATACCACTCTTATTAGCCAGTTAGGTCTACGTCGTTAATACAGCGACGATAGTACGAGCGCTTCATTCAGATAAGTAACGCCCCTTTAGGCGCTAACTGTCAAGCTTTGAGCAGAGCGCGTCACACTTACTTGCTGATATCGATACAATAGATTTTTCTAAAAACGGTGTGGAATAGTTTCACGCCGTTTTTTTATGCTTATTTATAAGAAATTAAGAAGTAATACTGTCTGCATCGGTGATGCGTGTGGCACGTGTGCTGTGTGTTATTCTTACTGTCTGTTATATTGATAATGGCCAATCGTCAGCGGTGGACGTACCGTTTTGCAATTGATTGGTCAATAGCCACAAATCACTGTAAAATAATGCATTGTTAACTTGATGGCTTAGCGATTGTTAGATAGAGGACTTGCCAGTGAGTAGGGTGTTTATGCAGGGAGTGCCAATAAGGCAGTCATCATAAATATATTGCACAAGGTAGCATAAGATGCAGGTAGCTAAGCGTGCTGCATCAGTTTTAGATAATAGATCGATCAAGCGTAGTAAGACCACATTTGCACAGCCACATATACATACCAGCAAAATATCTGTGGCAGGCATGGATACAAAGATCGTAATAAGATATGTCGCCGCGGCGATGACATAGTAAACGATGTCAGTCAGCAGGCGGCTATATTCAAAGAATTTTAATGACAGATATCAGCTTTATACGATGCTGATATTAGTTTTTGTCAGTCAACATTAGGAAGATTATATGACAATGTTTAATACCATTAAGCGCGAATTTCAGTATGGCGACCAGCAGGTTGTCATCGAAACAGGACGCGTGGCTCGTCAAGCCAACTCTGTTTTGATTCATATGGGCGGGGTGACTGTCCTTGTAGCAGCGGTAGTAAAGTCAGAAGCCAAAGAAGGTCAAAACTTCTTTCCGCTCACCGTAAACTATCAAGAAAAAATGTATGCCGCGGGTAAAATCCCAGGCGCCTATGGCAAACGTGAAGGCCGCGCCAGCGAGTTTGAAACTCTTACCTCGCGTCTTATCGACCGTCCGATTCGCCCGTTGTTTCCTGAAGGCTATGTAAACGAAATCCAAATCACCGCCACCGTGGTGTCATCAGACAAGACTCAGTCTGCTGATATCGCAGCGCTTATCGGTGCGTCAGCGGCACTTGCTATCTCTGATGCGCCATTTAATGGCCCTGTCGCGGCAGCGCGTGTTGGTTTTATCAATGGTGAATATGTACTCAACCCAACGCTTGAGCAGCTAGAGAGTAGTGATCTGGATTTGGTGGTTGCCGGTACCAAGTCAGCAGTGTTGATGGTAGAGTCTGAGGCTGCAGAGCTGTCAGAAGATCAGATGTTGGGCGCTGTGTTATACGGTCATCAGCAGCAGCAAATCGTCATCGACAATATCGCCTCTTTGGCAGAAGAAGTCGGCACTGCCAAGCAAGAATTTGCGGCACCTGAGCGAGATCAGACGCTTGAGAGCAGCATGAAAGCGCAGTTTGGTGAGCAAGTGGCTGATGCCTATACCATCACCAATAAACAAGATCGCTATAGCAAACTTGATGATATTAAAAATGCTGCCATCGAAGCGCTGGCAGGGGATAGCGAAGCAGAAGACTATGACAGCAAAGTTTCTGAGATAAAAGACATCTACGAAGATCTGAAATACCGCACCGTTCGTGACAATATCTTATCAGGTAAGCCGCGTATCGATGGCCGTGACCTTGAGACCGTGCGTGCGCTAGACGTGCAAGTTGGCGTATTACCTTATACCCACGGTTCTGCGCTATTTACGCGTGGTGAGACGCAGGCGCTAGTAACCACGACGTTGGGTAACAGCCGTGATGTCAATATGATTGATTCACTAAGCGGTACGATTCGTGATCATTTCATGCTGCATTACAACTTCCCGCACTTTTCTGTCGGCGAGACAGGCCGTGAAGGTATCCCTAAGCGCCGTGAGATCGGTCATGGTCGCCTAGCGCGCCGCGGTGTTCAAGCCATGCTACCAGATAGCGAGCGCTTCCCGTACGTCATTCGTGTGGTATCGGAGATTACCGAGTCAAATGGTTCGTCTTCTATGGCGTCTGTGTGCGGTGCTAGCTTGGCATTGATGGATGCTGGCGTGCCTCTAAAAGCCCCTGTGGCAGGTATTGCTATGGGTCTGGTAAAAGAAGGCGATCGCTTTGCTGTTTTATCAGATATCTTAGGTGACGAAGATCATTTGGGCGACATGGACTTTAAAGTGGCGGGCTCAAAAGACGGTATCACTGCGCTACAGATGGATATCAAAATCGAAGGCATCACCCCTGACATCATGGAGCAAGCGCTAAAGCAAGCGCATGCTGGTCGTATTCATATCCTTGAGGCGATGAATAAAGTCTTGCCGCAAAGCCGTACTGAAATCAACGCGCATGCACCAAACTATGCGGTCATCGAGATCAATCCAGACAAGATCCGTGATGTCATCGGTAAAGGCGGCGCCATGATTCGTCAGTTGACTGAAGAGACTGGTGCAGTCATTGATATCGATGACGGTGGTACGATTCGTATCTTTGGTGAAAACAAAGCAGCGACCAAAGCGGCAATTGGCAAAATCGAAGCGTTGACGGCTGAAGTGGAAGTAGGCAAAACGTATGCCGGTACGGTTGCCCGTATCGTAGACTTTGGTGCCTTTGTCAATGTACTGCCAAACACCGATGGCCTTGTGCATATCTCACAAATCGCAGAAGAGCGCGTCGAGAGCGTATCAGACTATCTGAGCGAAGGTCAGACAGTTAATGTCTTGGTTCAAGACGTCGACAACCGTGGTCGCATCAAGCTAACCATGAAGGGTGTTGAGCAAAATTAAGCTGTCGTTATAAGCGTGTGATGCGTTTTATAAACACCCAAAACCGCTTTAAGTTGTTCTTTATGAACGCTTAAGGCGGTTTTTTTTGGCCGTTATAAAGCCGATAGCTCATACAACACAATCAATATAGTTAGCTGAATGTAAAACTGTTATGGATTTAAACGCGCTACTGGTATAAATTTTACTTGCGTGCTGCGTTCCCAGAGGCTGCGCAAAATTCATCCCAGTAGCGCTATGACATTTTTAGAGTGTAACGACTATATACATGTTGCTGGTGCCGGCTGGTGTGTCGGTTAGACTTAAGCAAGCACGGATGCTATTTGGTAGATTGTCTTAATGGATGCTTAAAGGTCAAAATGCTTGGGGACGTGTATATCGATACGCAGTTTGGGCAGAGCTTGTAAATGCTGCATCAAAAGCGGTAATGTCTCTGTAGCCCAATCTGGCGGTACGGCGTTTGCTAAATGCGCGGTAGCAGGTGAGTGCTGCCGCGTAGTATCATAAATTAAGGGACGGGCCAGAAGAGCGGCCCTACGCATTCCTTGATAGCGTATCAGCGGTATCAGCTGCTCACGTAACTGTATCAACGCGGCAGTCAGCCAGCGCATACGAGCCGAATGGTAGGGATGGTCTGATATCACAAGATTGGCAATATGGCTTGGCTGATTACCATTACTACTGGCTGCAAGTCCCGCTTGCTCGCGCATGCGCTTATGCAAAAGACAGCTGCCTACGTGCAAGCTACCGTCGCGGCAGGCACGATGATAGCGCTGGTAGTTGTCAGGAAACAGCGTTTTGGCGCGCGTGAGAATAGGGTCTAACAAAATGCCAGCAGTATTGACAGGCAGGATAAGCAGCTGCGCGCTACTATTTAAGATAGGGGCGTGAGTGAGTTGGATGCTTGCCATGATCAGCCCCTGAAAAATCCGATGTTTATTGCTCAGCGGTTTTGCTGGCGTTATCCGCTTCTAGCTGGGCGATTTGCTGTTCGAGTAGAGCGATTTGCTCTGCTTTCATATCTGCAAGTTTTTTATTCATTGCTAATTGCTCAGCGGCCAGTTTTTCTTGCTCGGCGAGACGTTGGCGCTCATCTTCTAACCGATCAATCTCTTCTTTGGCTAAGCTATTATTCTGTGGTAGCGGTGCTTGTAGGATGGCTTTTGGATCTGGTATTTGGTTGCTGGCCATCGCAGCGCTATTGTTTTCGGTATTTATCGTATCATTATCACGGCTGGTGCCATCATCAGCCGTGTCATCTATACTACCTTCTACAGCACTCTTTTCTATATCGCTCTTTATATCATCTGGTGAGACATCGGGAGACGCTACTGTATTTGTTGTTTTAGTCTGTTCAGCTAAGGCTGACGAGGATTGGTCGATAGGCTCGATTACTTTAGGCTGAGACTGCGTCCAAATAAAGTAACCAAAAGCTGCAACAAGCAAAACCAATATCACAGCGACTGCGGCTTTTGAGTGCGATTTAGAGGGTTTGTTGTTTAGATGCTTATTTAATAAAGGGTGCGGTTTTTTGTTTTTCATACTTTGGTCGATTTATGTCAAAGATATCAGTGCCCATACTATAGCAAACTCAAAATAAAAAGCCTATCTATTAAGAGATAGGCTTAAAACACCGTTAAAGAATAAAACACGTCGCTATCATCAAATAGCGACATGTGCCGTTTAGGGCTTAAACTTTACTGTTCCGCTGGTACCTGTGGTCATGGCATCGCGAGCGATCTGGTCTTCCACATGGTTCTTGGCACTGATGGCATCAGGGTCTGGACGGCGCTCTGTGTGCCCGCACTGGGTACACTCGATATATTCATCAGCTACGGGCGTGACGATATTTACCTGCACTACCGCATCCATCGCCTGACATTTAGGGCAACGAACGCCTGCTAAAAATCGGCGCTTGGGGGTTGATGATTGATAACGCATTTAGATGCCCTCGCGCGTGCTGTGACGCGTGCTATGAGTAGTATCGGTATTTTGCATGCCTTGAGTCGCGACAAAACCGCTATGGCGCAATAAAGCATCAATACTGGCACTACGGCCACGGAAGTTTTCAAAGTTGGTCTTGGCAGGGAAGCTACCACCGACCGACAAAATCGTCTCACGAAACGCCTTACCAGTGATAGGGTTAAAGATACCCTCTTCTTCAAACTTACTAAAGGCATCGGCAGAGAGTAGCTCTGCCCATTTGTACGAGTAGTAGCCAGCCGCATAGCCGCCTGCAAAGATATGACTAAAGCCATTGGCAAAACGGTTGTAGTCAGGGGTTTGCATGAGAGCGACGTCACGACGTACCGCATCTAGTGTCGCCAAAATACCCTCATAATCAAGTGCTGGCGTGTGTGCATGAATCAGCAAATCAAACAAGGCAAACTCGATTTGACGTAAGGTCTGCATGCCGCTTTGGAAGTTTTTTACCGCCAGTAGGGCATCAAGCTTATCGGTTGGTAGAGGCTCGTCAGTATCGACGTGACTACTAATCAGCGCGATGCCCTCGCTGTCCCATGCCCAGTTTTCCATAAACTGACTGGGCAGCTCGACGGCGTCCCATTCAACCCCATTGACCCCAGCCACATCGCCGACCGTCACTTGGGTCAATAAATGATGGAGACCGTGACCAAATTCATGAAATAAGGTCAATACCTCATCATGGGTTAATAAGCTTGGCTTGCCATCTAAGGCAGGGGTGAAGTTGCCAACCATAAAGCAAACTGGTAGCTGCTGATGCTCTGTGGCCTCATGACGATAGCGCGACTGAAAGCCACTCATCCATGCGCCGCCGCGCTTGCCACTACGAGCAAACAAGTCGAAGTAAAACCCTCCAAGCAATGTATCATCGGCATCAAACAACTGATAAAAACGCACGTCATCGTGCCAGCGCGATACCGACTCGCTGTGCTCTTGTACCTTGATACCGTATAAGCGCTCAACGATTGCAAACAAGCCGCTGATGACCTTTGGTAAAGGGAAATATGGACGGATCTCTTCTTGCGACAAGCTAAACTTGCTTTGTTTGACTTTTTCGGCGATATAAGCGCTGTCCCAGGGCTGTAGCTCATCAATGCCGTAGTCTTGGGCGCATGTCTGTAGCTGCGCTAAGTCCTGCTGCGCCGCTGGCGTGGCCTGTGCGGCCAAGTTGCGTAAAAAGTCTTCGACCTCTGTCACACTGTCCGCCATCTTGGTCGATAAAGAAACCTCTGCATAATTATCAAAACCCAACAGCTTGGCTTTTTGTTCACGCAGCTGCAAAATCTGACTCATGATATCCGCGTTATTTAGCGACTCGCCTTTGGCATTGGTATGCGTGTCAAACTCTGAGGCACGGGTCACATATGCACGGTATAGCGTCTCGCGCAAATCACGGTCGTCGGCATGGGTCATGATGGCCAAATATACAGGGATGTTTAAGCTGGCTACATAATAAGGCGTTGGTAGTGCATCGACATCGGCCTGTGAGAGCGTACCACGAGCCAGCTCACGCGCTTTATATTGTTCACCGGCATCTGCTAGCAGTGCTAAGCCACTGTCGGTTAACCCTGCCAACTGCGCTTGGCTAAGCGGCAGAGTATAAGCTTGAGTGGCGTCCAATATATGGTCTGAAAACGTCGCAGATAAAGTTGAGAGCTTGCTTTGAATATCAGCAAAAGTGGCTTGCTCCTCTTTTGGCAATGCCACGCCTGATAGCTCAAAGCTACGCAGTGCCAGATCAATCGCCCGTGCGCGCGCAGGCTCAAGCGCTGCAAAAAACGCTGTGTCATTTTTGATGGCTTGATAACGGCCAAAGAGCGGTTGGTGTTGGCCGACACGTGTGCCATAAGCAGAAAGCTTGGGGAGCAGCTCGTGATGTACCTGACGGATATCATCATTACTCATCACGCTATTTAGATGCGACAAAATGCCCCAACTGCGGTCCAACGCCAGATTGATATGGTCAAAGCTCATCACATCTGCCAGTGCTTGCTCAGCACTGATTTGGCGGTCAGCTGGCAAGGAGTCTAAAGCGGGCATTGTATCTAAAAAAGCATTGGCCGCATCAATGGCGCTGCGGACTTGGTCTTGTAGAATGGCGGGTGAGACGTTGTCAAAATCGACAAGGTGTAATGCTGGAGAAATGGCTGTCATAGCGGCGTCCGATATCTGATATAAATGAATAATTGACAATCATGCGTTTGGCATGAGCGTGTAGGCGGCCTTATTGTTTTATTTATAAGCTGTATAAAAGATGGGTTCGTTTGCCAAAAATACAACCTACGCGCCAGTCATACCGCAAACAGCGCAAAATCGCAAAATCCCAAACGGTGTAAACAGTGCAACAAAACAATGAGCGCACAAAATCATGTAAACAATCCGTCATTTTTTGAGTCAGGCAAGTTTATATACAATGATTTATACAATAAAGAGTGCTTCGCTTACAAAGCGCTATCATTTGCTTGCAAAGTCACCCTATAGAGTGTGAGGTTTAGCTGTTAGCATCAAGGTAATGGACTATCAGCACAGACATGACAGACAGTACAACATAAAAACAAGCAGCTCTGTCTTTTAAATGGATGTTTTTCTAAGTGGTTTTTTTTAATAGAAGACACCATTTAATGAAAATAAGTGTAATAAGTATTAGGTTTAATAAACACTAAAAAGCCATGAAACCATAATAAAACAAGGAGCAATATATGAAAGCAACTCTAAAGAGCTTACGTGAAACCAAAGCCAACCCTGCGGTCAGTATCTTTGTAAAAACGCATCGTGAGCACCCTGCCAACGATCAAGACCCTATTGCCCTAAAAAACCAATTAAAAGTCGTCGAAGAGCGCTTAAACAGTGAATATGATAAGCGTACGGCTACTACTATTTTGGACAATATCTACGCAAAAACCAAAGAGCTCAACCATAACTATAACCTTGACACCTTAGCGATATTTGCCAGCACCGATGATGTAAAAGTCATCCGTATGCCGATCGATACCCAAGAGCGCGTCGTTATCTCAGATCGTTTTGCCACTCGTGATCTAGTGCGTGATATGGCAAGTGCTGTCCACTACTACACCGTGGTGCTAACCCGCGAACATGCGCGCCTCATCGAAGCCTCGAACGATCGCGTCATCAGAGAGTTTGACAAAGATGACGATGCACAAAACAACATGGAAAACATCCCATTTCCTGTAGAAAATAATGGCCCCTATACCACAGGCGATGGTGGCTCAGATCGCTCATCAAACAACGAAAGCAGCTATCTCAAAGAGTTCTTTAATCAAGTTGATAAAAGCGTGCAAGAGCTGTGGGGCGAGAATAAAATGCCGCTGGTCATCGTGGGTGATGCCAAAAACATCGGCTACTATAAAGAAGTCTGTGACCGTCCTGACAACATCATTGCTACCGTCACCAATGCGACCAACCTAGAAGATGGCAGCGCTCAGCATATCATCGATAGCGTACAAGAAGCGGTCGAGGGCTATCGCTCGTCGCTACATCAAGAAGCCCTCGGTGAGATAGATAAAGCACGTGGCGCCAGTATGCTCCAGACTGACTTGCAAGAAGTCTATCGCAGTGCCTATCAAGGCGTAGGCGAGACCCTCTATGTCCGCCGCGGTTATATCCAGCCTGCAAAGATAGATGAACAAGCGCAGACCCTGAGCCTCGCAGACGACCCAGCTGCTGATGGCGTGACGGATGATGCCATCGGTGAAATCATTGAGCATGTCATCCATAATGGTGGCAAAGCGGTGTTTATGCCACAAGATATCATGGGTGCAGACCAACCGATTGCTCTGGTGACTCGCTATTAAATCGGGGCTGCCAGATACTGGCTTGATACGATGACGTATTAGCCATCGGCGGCAGTTAGGTATAACATAAGAGCATTGGTTCACAACGAATCAATGCTCTTTTTACGTCGGTTTTGGCTCACCGCAGACCATGCCGCCCTTATCCTACCATACTGAGTTTATGACCAAACCTATGACTACCACGACTTCTTTTGTTTTAACCAGCTATAACATTCATAAAGGCATGTCGCCGATGAACCGCCAAGTCAAAATACAAGGCATCGCGCAAGCGCTCGATATCATAGGTTCTGATGTGCTGTGTTTGCAAGAAGTGCAGGGTCAAAACCTAAAGCGCAATATGCAATACAATGAGTACCCTGACCAGTCTCAGCATGAGTGGTTTGGCGAGTACCTAAAACTGCAAAACAGTTACGGCAAAAACTCAGAGTACGAAAATGGCCATCATGGCAACGCGGTACTCAGCCGCTTTCCATTAGACCCAAAGCATAACGTCAATATCACCGTCAATAAGCTAGAGCAGCGCGGCGTTCTCCACTGTGAAGTACAACCTATCGGCTGGGAGCGGCCATTGGTGGTATTGTGCGCGCATCTAAACTTGTTTGAGCGCGACCGTATCAAACAGTATGAGGCCATCGCCAACTATGTACGTAACGAAATCGATGACGACCAACCTCTGGTTTTGGCCGGGGATTTTAATGACTGGAAAAAAATGTCTTGTGATAAGCTGGCGGCCAGCCTCGGCATGACGGAAGCCTTTAAGCACTGTCATGGCAAGCTCTTGCCCACCTTTCCAGCCAAGCTACCAGTGCTCAGCTTAGATCGTATCTATGTGCGTAATCTGACGGTCAAAGACGCATGGGTACACACGGGCAAGCCTTGGTCGACCCTATCTGATCATCTGCCGCTCAGTGCTGAGCTGACCTTATAGCGGGTGCAACTTATAAGAGTGACGACACCGACCCTGATGTATGATTACGTGTATAAACATATGTATAAAAAGCCAAAAATACTTTAACCAATAGACGGATAAGGATATATACCATGTCTAATTTAACAACCGAAAAACAACTGCCAACCACGCAGCACGCTGTCCTCATCAAAGAGTTTGGTGCACCTGAAGTGATGCAGTATCAAGACGGGGTGGCGATGCCATCGTTGGCAGACGAGCAAGTTTTGATTGAAGTGGCGTATGCAGGGATAAACCCCGTCGATTATAAGACGCGTCAAGGCAAAGGCTGGGGCGCAGAGGCGATTCAAAACAATAAGTTTGATAAAAATGAGCCAGCAATTTTGGGTTTCGATGTCGCAGGTACGGTGGTAGATAGCCGTAGTGATAAATTTGCCATCGGTGATCAGGTGGCGGCTTTGAGCTTTGAGGGCAGCTGCTACGCTGAATATGTGGCAGTGGATGCCAAACTGCTGGCCAAAGTGCCCAATCCTGTCACACTAAAGCAAGCAGGCGCACTGCCTTGTATTGGTCAAACCGCGCTACAGTTTGTTGAGTTTGCTGCTATCAAAAAAGGTGAGCATGTCGTCATCAATGCACCCGCAGGCGGGGTGGGGCACCTAGCGATACAGCTATTGATGGATAAAGTAGACAACGACGATATCAAGGTCACGGTCATTTGCTCACCTGAGAAGTATGACAAGCTTGCAGACTTAATCGATAAAGACAAGCTGGCAGGCTGGATTGACTATACCAAAGACGCGGCGTTTCCTGATCTACAAGCTGATGTGCTACTGGATCTGGTCGGTGACGAAGCAGGTGTACGAGCGCTGAGCGTGCTCAAGCCTGCGGCTCGGGTTTTTGTTTTGCCGACTATCTGGGTTGATAAACTCAAAGCAGCAGGTGAGCAAAAGCAGCTAACGGTCACAGGCTACAAAGCGCAGCGCAGCGGTGATGATATGGCACGCGTTTTACAACTCATCGCTGATGGAAAGTTACGCTTAAAGATTCAAAGCGTCTACCCACTCTCTGAAGTGGTGGCGGCGCATCATGAGCTACAAAAAGGCGATGCCTTTGGCAAGATAGTCTTACAAGTAAAACAAAAAAGCGATTAGCCAGACCCATGCAATTATATTCGTTAAGTTGGCTGTAGGTGCCGAAAGGTTAGGCTGATGCGCCCATCGGCGACGGTCTTTGTCTTAGTGATGCTGTGTTTCCAAAAGCGCTGCGTCTCGCCATGCATGACGATTAGCTGACCGGACTCAAGATAAAGTGCGACTTTTTCTTGAGTTTTTTTGTGCTTAAAGACAAATTTGCGTGTGGCACCCAGTGATAAAGAAGCAATCACAGGCTGCGCGCCCAACTCTTTTTCATCATCGGCGTGGTAGCCTATGCCATCATGCCCTGTCGGGTAGTAATTGAGCAGACAAGAATTGAAGTTGGCATCAATACCGATCCTTGATAGTTGCTGTTCGATATAAAGTTTCACGTGAAACACGGTGTCTGACCATGGCAGGCTTTGTCGGGTATGACCTGAGTACTGATAGCTAAGCTCTTTTTCACCCATCCATACCACTTGGCGAGTGGTGATGTGCGTCTTACCAAATAAGGTTACGATATCAGGCTGCCATGGTAGCTCGGTCAATAATGCGTCGTAGAGCTGGCAGTCATCATCGATGATGCAGCCGAAGTCATTTACCCTGCCATCATAAGGCAATAAGTTATCGGTTGGGGCAGGGGCAAAAAGGTCGCTCATGGCTTACATTGCTCAGCTTAGTGACTGTTTTCATAATGCCCATTGATAATTTGTGCGCACAGTTTGGGCGCTTCCATTGGCAAAAGATGGCCGTAATCTGGTAAAGAGATGATACTGTCGGCAGGGACGAATTTTTGCCACTGCTTACGGACTTTATTGCTGATAAATAAGGTTGGCTTGCCCGTGATCAGTGTATAAGGGCAGCGAAGGTTTTTTAGAGCGGTGTCGATATGCGGCGCACCAAAATAGTTGGCAAGCTCTTGCTCTGGGGCAAACATCAGCGTGTGGCTACCATCGGCATTGACGCTCAAGCTTTGCTCAGCAAACACGTATAAATGCGCATCGCTGATGCGTTTGTAGGCTCGGTTGGCGCGTAGGGCTTGATAGTACGCATCAACGCTCGTCCAAATAGCGGGTTTGGTCAGTGTACTTTTAAAAGGCTCTCGACTGAGCAAAAACCGCCGCGGCAATAAGTTATACAGTCGTGCTTGGTTTTTGGTAAAGGTGACCGGCTCTATCAGATACAGCTGGGAGAATAAATCTGGACGTTTGGCGGCGGCCATGGCAGTGGCAGTGGCACCTTGCGAATGACCGATACCCACCACAGGCCGATCTTGGGTGCGCTCCAAAAACTCAATCAATAGCTCAGCGTCTTGCTCTCGAGTGAGGCGGCGTTTTTGCGGCTTATCGTACCAGTAGCCGCGTAGGGCAAGCGCACTGATATCAAACGTTGCTGCCAGCTCATGCAGCAGCGGCGTATAAGTACCGACCGTAAAGCTGTTGCCTCCATAAAAGTGCGCAGGCGCACGTTTGTTGTGCTCTGCTGCTACTGATGGGTTGAGACTGCCAAGGTCGTAGTAGCGTGCTTGTTTGCCGCTTAAATTGATACGATGGGTAAAGGCTTCCATAAACTGCCCACTTCCTCATGTTTTATTTTTATGATGATGGCGGTCTATGGGGTGTCTTCGCCCAAAAACCCGCCGCTTTGACGCTGCCACAAGCGCGCATAGACGCCGTCTTGTGCCAACAGCTCGTCATGGCTACCTTGCTCGATGATTCGACCTTTTTCCATCACCACCAGCCTATCGAGCGCAGCGATGGTAGAGAGGCGATGGGCAATGGCAATCACAGTTTTGCCGGTCATGATATCGTTGAGGCTCTCGGTAATGGCAAACTCAATCTCAGAGTCAAGGGCGCTGGTGGCCTCATCCAATAACAAGATCGGCGCGTTTTTTAGCATAACACGAGAGATGGCGATGCGCTGACGTTGACCGCCGGAGAGTTTGACGCCGCGTTCACCCACTTGGGTATCAAGACCTGTATTGCCTTTATCGTCATATAAGTCTTTGATAAAGTCCCATGCTTGAGCTTGTTTGGCGGCATGGATAATCTCTTCGTCAGAGGCGCCGGGACGGCCATAAGCGATGTTTTCACGTATGGTACGATGCAGCAGTGAGGTGTCTTGGGTCACCATACCGATCTGCTGACGCAGAGAGTCTTGTGTGACATCATCGATCGCTTGACCATCGATATATATCTTACCGCGATCGACATCAAAAAAGCGTAGCAGCAAGTTGACCAACGTGGATTTGCCCGCTCCTGAGCGCCCAACCAAGCCGATTTTTTCTCCTGGTTTGATATCCAAATAAAAGTCATCAAGCAGCTTGACCGAGTTGTCTTGCGCCATGTCAGTGGTCGCTACCGACGGTTTAAATGTTTTATCGGTGACGTGATAGTTATCTTGGTCTTCATTCTCATAGCTAAAGTCGACATGATCAAAGACGATATGCCCCTCGGTGACGCGTAGTTCAGCTGCGTCTGGCTTATCGACGATCGTCTGCGGCGCGGATAGCGTGCGCATGCCGTCTTGTACCGTGCCGATACTCTCAAAAAGGCTGGCGGTTTGCCACATGATCCAGCGCGTCAGACCATTGAGGCGTAGCGCCATCGCCGTCGCCGCGGCAATCGCCCCGACCCCGACCGCGCTTTGTTGCCATAGATACAGGCCAATCCCTGCGGTACTACTGACCAAAATCACACTGATAAGATGAGTGAAAATCTCTAAATAACTGACCCAGCGCATCTGCGCATGTACTGTTCCTAAAAACTGCCCCATGGCGTTTTTGGCATAACCAAGCTCACGGCGTGAGTGGCTAAACAGCTTGACAGTCATGATATTGGCATAGGCATCGGTGATGCGCCCCGTCATCAACGCGCGCGCATCTGCTTGTACGAGGGCGGTTTGTTTGAGCTTTGGAATAAAATACCATATCGCCAGCGCCACCAACCCAAACCAGAGGATAAAGGGAATCAATAACAAGCTGTCTAAATTAAATAAAATAAGGCCACTGGTCACAAAATATACGGTGACATACATAAACATATCTGTGACGGTCATCACCGTATCACGCACCGCAAGCGCAGTCTGCATGACCTTGGCCGAGACACGTCCAGAAAACTCGTCTTGATAAAACTGCATGGACTGCCCAAGCATACGCTGATGAAAACGCCAGCGCATCTGCATGGGAAACACGCCTTGCAAGGTCTGAAAATGAATAAACGAGGATAAGGCAATCCAAAACGGGCTGACAATCATCACCGCCAGCATCAGCAGCAGCATATCGCCTTTTTCTAGCCATAAGTTCTGCGGCGTATAGACGCCAAGCCAATCGACGATATCGCCAATCCATGCAAACAGCATTGCTTCATAAATGCCGATGCCTGCTGACAACACCATAAACAGCAGCAGCCAGCTGCGCAGCCCCTTTGTACAAGCCCACAAAAACTGCAGCATACCGTCACGAGGCGAGGGCAGCGGCATGGGGGTGTTGGGGAAGGCCGGTAAGCGGTTTTCAAAAAAGCGAAATAGAGCATTCATAGGCAGTGATAAAACATCAATAGCAGTACGCCAAAACAAGCGATGACGGTCGTTATTTTGAATCTTTACTTTGTGATTGGGAGTGCTGGCTATTTTAGCAAAATTTCCTGTCAGACCTGCAGGCTAATTGTAATTGCGTGCATATAGATGCCATGAGTATCAGCACAACAAAACACCAAAAAGCCATTGTTGTATTGGAAATATTTTGTTACATTCAGTGGTTTTATATTGTTTGCCATGGTTTTGTGTATTACTGACGTGCGGTGTTGCTCTGACATGAATCAAGGATAGAGGTAAGGATTATGATGTATTTGGTGATAGCAGTACTGTGCAGTGTGGCCGTCTCGGTACTGCTCAAAATCCTGCGGCAAAAAAATATCGATATTCGCCAGACCATCGTCGCAGGTTATCCCGTGGCTTTTTTGCTGACATGGTTTTTATTAACGCCAGATGTCAGCAGCATAAGCACGCTTGGCAACGCTTGGGGCATCATTCTGGCGCTTGGGATACTGCTGCCGACGGTTTTTATTATCTTGGGCCGTGCGATTGCATCGGTCGGCATGGTTGCAACCGATGCCGCCCAGCGCTTGTCGTTGATTATTCCCATTATCGCCGCTTTTTTATTATTTGGTGAGGTGCTGACGGGCACACGAGTGCTTGGTTTGGTCTTAGGGTTTTTGGCGTTGGGAGCTTTGGTTTACCGGCCCAAACATACCGGTGGAGGCGAGAACGCTAGTATGAGCCCGCCCGCCGCGCGTACCCCGCTATGGCTATTTGGCGTATGGGCAGGCTATGGCATCGTCGATATCTTATTTAAACAAGTCGCCAAACAAGGCACGGCCTTTCCACTGACGCTGTTTGTCAGCTTTGGCGTTGCAGGATTGTTATTGCTGATTTATTTGCTTGTGACACGCGTGCGTTGGCAGGGTAATGCCTTGGCAGCAGGGCTATTACTGGGCGCTCTAAACATGGGCAATATCTATGCGTATGTGCGCGCCCACCAAGTATTGTCCGACTCTCCTAGTATTGTCTTTACTGGGATGAACGTCGGGGTCATCGCCGTCGCGACGCTCATCGGTGTGGCTGTGTTTAAAGAGCGGCTCGGTCGTATCAATGTGCTAGGCTTGCTGCTGGCGATTGGCTGTGTGGCGGTACTGTTTTTGGCATAAAGTTTTGGCATAAGAGTTTGATGTAAGGCTTTGATGTACGTGGTTTGGCATAATATTCTTATACCTATAGTCGATGCACTCTAAAAGAGCATAGCGCTACTGGGATGCTATTTTTAAATGTAGGTTGCGCAGCCTCTGAGAACGCCGCACGTCAGTAAAATTTATATCAGTAGCGCGTTTAAGTTTATATAACCGTTTTATTTTCAACTGGCTATTTTTAACTGATCTATCATAAAAATTGGCGGCGCTGTCACGCATCCTATATAGGCAGATAAAGCATCCTATGGTAAGGTTGTCTACAAATAGCAAGGCTCATATAGATTGAGTCGATTGGTGATGTTTGGCTTTAATCAATAGAAATAGGATACTTTTTCAATGGAATACCAAAAACAACGACAGCGTATAAAGGATGGTTCAGGGTTTATCGCCGCGCTTGATCAAAGCGGCGGTAGCACACCAAAAGCCCTAGAAAACTACGGCATCAGCAGCGATGCTTATGACAATGATGACGCGATGTTTGATCTGGTCCACGAGATGCGCGCGCGTATCATGACTTGTGATGCCTTTGATAATGAGCGTGTCCTTGGCGCGATTTTATTTGAAGACACCATGGAGCGCGAGGTTAATGGCAAGCCAACGGCAAACTATCTGTGGGAAGATAAAAACATCGTGCCGTTTTTGAAGGTCGATAAGGGTTTGGCCGAGCAAATGAGCGGCGTACAAGTCATGCGCCCGATGCCAGACTTGGACGCGCTACTGGATAAAGCCAAAAACTATCCCGTGTTTGGTACCAAGATGCGCTCAGTCATTTATGAGCCAAGTGTCGATGGTATCGAAAAAGTAGTGCAGCAGCAGTTTGATGTGGCTAAGCAAATTCTCTCCAAAGGCTTTATGCCAATCGTTGAGCCTGAGGTTAGTATCGATAGCGCCCAAAAGCATGAGTGTGAAGTGATACTCAAAGCGGATATTTTGCGTAACCTTGAGCGTCTAAATGACGACCATCAAGTGATGCTCAAACTAACCTTGCCCACCGACGGCGGATTCTATCAAGAGCTGATTGATCATCCAAAAGTACTCAAAGTCGTGGCATTATCTGGCGGTTATAGTCGTCGTGAGGCATGCGAAAAGCTTAAGCAAAACCCCGGTATGATTGCCAGCTTCTCACGCGCGTTTACCGAAGGGTTGAGCAAACAACAAAGCGATAAAGAGTTTGCTGATACCATGAACGCCTCAATTGAAGAGATTTATCAGGCGTCAAATGTGTAAACGGCTCTTTGGCTAAGAAATACTTATCATAAAAAAAGCTCGCTTCTACAGACATAAGAAGCGAGCTTTTTGCTATATAAAGTAATTAAATATACAGCAGTCAAATCAGCGGATTTATACCTCTTTATACAGCTGTCGACCCTCGCTATGATATTTTTCAGTCATCTCTTTCATACCTTGCTCAATCTCAGCTGCACTCATCGTCTCTGTGTCTAAGCTTTCTGACGCATCCAAACCCTTGGCGTACTCGCGGACGTTTTGGGTGATTTTCATCGAGCAAAATTTCGGCCCACACATCGAGCAAAAGTGTGCCGATTTGTGCGCATCTTTTGGCAGCGTTTCATCATGGTATTCGCGGGCGGTATCAGGGTCGAGCGCCAGATTAAATTGATCATCCCAGCGGAACTCAAAGCGCGCTTTAGATAAGGCATTGTCACGAGCTTGCGCGCCTGGGTGGCCCTTAGCCAGATCAGCGGCATGCGCGGCGATTTTATAGGTGATGATACCGTCTTTCACATCCTTTTTATTCGGCAGTCCTAAGTGCTCTTTTGGTGTCACATAACAGAGCATGGCGGTGCCAAACCAGCCAATCATCGCCGCACCGATAGCACTGGTGATATGGTCATAACCGGGTGCTATATCGGTGGTCAGCGGCCCTAAAGTATAAAACGGCGCGTCGCTGCAAGTCTCTAGCTGTAAGTCCATATTTTCTTTGATGCGGTTCATCGCCACATGTCCGGGGCCTTCGATCATCACCTGTACATCGTGCTGCCATGCGATTTTCGTTAGCTCACCAAGCGTACGCAATTCGCCAAATTGCGCCTCGTCATTGGCATCTTGCAAGCAGCCAGGACGCAGACCATCACCTAAGCTAAAGGCCACATCGTACTGCTTCATAATCTCGCAAATCTCTTCAAAATGGGTGTATAAAAAGCTCTCTGTATGATGGGCAAGGCACCACTGCGCCATGATAGAGCCACCGCGAGAGACAATACCTGTGAGTCGGTTGGCCGTCAGTGGCACATAGCGCAGCAGCACGCCTGCGTGGATGGTGAAGTAATCAACGCCTTGTTCGGCTTGCTCGATAAGTGTATCGCGGAATATCTCCCACGTTAGGTCTTCGGCGATGCCGTCGACTTTTTCTAATGCTTGATAAATGGGTACCGTACCGATGGGCACAGGCGAGTTACGAATCAGCCATTCGCGGGTCTCGTGGATATGATTGCCTGTCGACAAATCCATGATGGTATCCGCGCCCCATCGTGTTGCCCATGTCATCTTCGACACTTCTTCATCGATAGACGAGCCAAGTGCTGAATTACCGATATTGGCGTTAATCTTTACCAAAAAATTACGCCCGATAATCATCGGCTCAGACTCAGGGTGATTGATATTATTTGGGATGATGGCGCGACCGGCCGCGACCTCGCTACGCACAAACTCAGGGGTGATGATTTTTGGCGTATTGGCACCAAAGCTCTCGCCGTCATGTTGGCGCATATCGGTCAGCTCATGCTGTTTTTGCGTCTCACGAATGGCGATATATTCCATCTCAGGGGTGATGATACCGCGGCGTGCATAGTGCATCTGGGTGACATTGCCTGCTTTACCATTGACTTTTTTGGCGCGGCGCGGCTTATCGATATGGGCAAACCGTAGATTGGCTGTGGTGATATCACGCGCACGCGCTTGCCCGTATGAGCTGGACAAACCGCTTAGCTGCTCTGTATCACCGCGCTCGGCTATCCAGCCCTCGCGCAGTTTGGGCAAGCCGCGGGTTAGGTCAATTTGGGCATCAGGGTCGGTATAGACGCCTGAGGTGTCGTAGACATAAAACGGCGGGTTTTGCTCCCAGTCGGACTCATCCACGCCCTGAATAGGCGTGGGATCTAGCGTGATCTTGCGCATCGGCACTTGAATATCAGGTCTTGAGCCTTGGATATAGACTTTTTGCGAGGCGGGGAGAATGCGGTGTAAGTCGCGCGCTTCTTCTTCAAAGCGCGTGTCTTTGGCGCTACGGTGCGCAGGGGTTTTTAGCGCGTCGGTTTTTTTGTCAGAAGCGTTTTTCTGGGTCTTTGGAGGTAGGGTTGAGGTTGTCATATGCTGTCCTAGCGTGTTGGTTTTTGAATAAAAGCAACACCGCCAGAAGCTGCGGGGGTAGCACTTATCATCTAGGCAGTTTTTGCTGCGTCGTCGTCACTGGCTGTCAAATCTATCATCGCAAAAATCTGCCTTCGCGGAGGATGTCATCAACCTGTAAGCGACGCTTGGTATCTCTCATCATTATTTGGCACTACTTAACCCTATAAAGCTTAGCACCACTAAGCGGGCATTTAGGCCAACAGTCATGAGGATAACAAGGCATTTCTGCCCGTCTTTGCCATACATAATAAAGTGCTGAAGACTTCCCTGCGTCGGTACTAACCGCATCAGGTTCGGCGGGTGATCTCTCAGCGAATGTACAAAGGCAGTCAGCCATTCGTACACCGCACCCCGAGTCTGTCAGTGTTGTAAATCAGTCTCATACTAACAAACTTCTGCCATGAGGGCTACTGGTGTTTGACCACCGGTATGTCAGTCAACGTGCGCACGAGGCCATGAGTCATGACACGCAGGCTAATAGCGTTAGCCTCAAGCGCCGACTGATTTGACCCTATTTGTCACGCACATAAAAGAGTTGGGCGGTTGTCATCAAACTGTCATAAAAACTTGTCAAGATGTCACACATGTCACCAATCATGCTTTGTTCAATCGTTGTTAAACTTTAGGAGTTCTACATGCGTTATTCGTTATTGGCAGTCGCCGTTAGTTGCACCTTAGTACTCACCGCTTGTAATAAATCCACCGACACCGCAGAGTCAGCAGCGCAGAGTGACACCAGCGCGGCGACAGTGGCCGAAACTACCAGCACAGCGACATCTTCTCCAGCAAGCGATTTTAAATCAGCTGAAAACATCGCCATGAACATCACTGGTGCTGGCGCGTCGTTCCCGCAGCCTATCTATGCCAAATGGTCATATGACTATAATGCCGCGACTGGCGGTCAGGTCAACTATCAGTCTATCGGCTCCTCAGGTGGCATCAAACAAATCCAAGCAAAAACCGTTGACTTTGGCGCCTCTGATGCCCCGATGACCCCTGAAGAGCTGGATGCGGCAGGACTTATTCAGTTTCCAACCGTCATCGGCGGCGTGGTACCGATTGTCAATATCGATGGTGTGGGGCCAGGTGAGCTAAAGCTGGACGGCGCAACTCTAGCCGATATCTATCTGGGTAAGATTAGTAAATGGAATGACCCTGCTATCACCGCCATGAACCCAGATTTGACTCTGCCAGATGCTGCCATTACCACCGTATTTCGCTCAGATGGCTCAGGCACGACCTTTAACTTTACCGATTATTTGGCGAAGGTTTCAACTGACTGGAAAGACAGCGTGGGTGTCGATAAAACCATCAAATGGCCAACCTCTGCCACAGGGGCAGGCGGCAAAGGCAACGAAGGCGTATCAAGCTACGTCAACCGCATGAAAAACGCTATCGGCTACGTCGAGTATGCTTACGCTAAGCAAAACAACATGGCGCACGCTGCCCTCAAAAACGCGGCGGGTAACTTCGTGCAGCCATCTGCTGAGACCTTTGCTGCGGCAGGTGATATCGATTGGTCACAGCAAGCAGGCTTTTACAAAGTCATCACTAACTCTGAGACCGATCAAGCGTGGCCCATCGCCGCTGCCACCTTTATCTTGGTACACAAGCAGCCAGAAAACCCGAAGCAAGTGGCTGGCGTGCTGAACTTCTTTGATTGGGCGTATGCTGAAGGTGATGATAGTGCCATGGCGCTTGATTATGTGCCTTTCTCTGATACCGCAGTGGCACTGTTTAAAGACAAGTGGAATGAAGTCAAAGGTAGCGATGGTCAACCCGTCTACACCCCAGCTCAGTAGTTTTTATACATATGTATAGCAGAACTTGTAAGCCCCTTTGAGACACCTATTCTCCGGTGGTTGTCTCAAAGGTTTTATCACAACAAATTTAAAAATAGCGTCATTAATGACCGTTAATAGCGCTCTTTATTAAGATTTAGTTTGTTGTGATAAGACTTGGTGAGTCTTTTAAAGATTTTGATTTAATATTATTTAATGCTGAGACACTTATGAATGATTTAAGGTCGCAACTGGCAAAACAAAAACGTTACGATGCATTATTTGTCAATGCCACCAAGGCATTTGCTATTCTCGTGCTGCTATCATTGGGCGGTATTTTGCTCTCTTTGATCATTGGCGCTTGGCCGAGTATACAAGCATTTGGTCTGGGGTTTTATACCAGTAATAACTGGGATACGGTCGCCAATGAGTACGGTGCGCTGGCGCCGATCTATGGCACGCTGGTGACGTCCTTTATCGCTATTTTAATCGCTGTGCCAGTCAGCTTCGGTATTGCGATATTTTTGACTGAGATGTGTCCGACCTTCTTAAAAAAGCCCCTCGGCATCGCCATTGAGCTGCTGGCAGGTATTCCCTCTATCATCTACGGTATGTGGGGACTGTTTGTCTTTGCGCCGTTTTTTGGCGACCACATTCAGCCGTGGTTTATCGAGCATATCGGCCCACTGCCTATCATTGGCAAGCTATTTACCGGTGCGCCAATGGGATTGGGCATGTTTACCGCCTCCTTGGTACTTGCCATTATGATTATTCCTTTTATTGCCGCTACCATGCGCGATGTTTTCTCTGTCGTGCCAGACCTGCTCAAAGAGTCAGCTTACGGCATGGGCGCGACCACTTGGGAAGTGATGTTTAAAATTATCTTGCCCTATACCAAAGCAGGCGTGGTCGGCGGGGTTATCTTGGGACTGGGTCGGGCACTGGGCGAGACCATGGCCGTGACCTTCCTTATTGGCAACGCCTTTAATATCAGTCCAAGTCTGTTTACCTCTGGCGTCACCATTACCTCAGCGCTGGCCAATGAGTTTGCCGAAGCCTCTAGTGAGCTACATCTGGCCTCGCTGCTGCACCTTGGCCTCATACTATTTATCATCACCTTTATTGTGCTGTCGCTGGCTAAGCTCATGCTGATGCGTATGGATCAAAAAGCAGGCAACCGCTAATACATAACGACATACAGACGATAGCGATATACAGGCTGACAAAAAATCTTGAAAAATGGAAATGAGTTTTATGCCTACTAATGCGATGCACTCAGCGTTACCTGCGCAGACTGGCTTTGATAGCCGCTACGACAAGCGTCTTTATAACAAACGGCGCTGGGCCAATAAGCTGGGCTTGGGTTTTGCCATGTCGGCGATGGTATTTGGCTTGATTTGGCTGTTTTGGATATTGGTGACGCTGTTTGTCGAAGGCTTTCAGGGCATGGTGCAAATGCCTATCTTTACCGCTGATACGCCGCCGCCGATGAGCGAAGGCGGCCTACGCAACGCCATTATCGGCTCGGTGATGGTGGCGTTTTCAGGATTGTTTATCGGCGCGCCCATTGGCCTGATGACAGGGATTTATTTGTCTGAGTTTGCGCAAGGCAGCCTGCTTGGCAAAGTGACGCGCTTTTTAAATGACATTTTGCTCTCTGCCCCCTCGATTGTCATTGGTCTGTTTATTTATGCTTTGATGGTTAAAGGTCAAAGCTTCTCTGGGTGGGCAGGCGCACTAGCATTGGCACTGATTGTGGTGCCAGTGGTGGTACGCACGACAGAAAACATGCTCAATTTGGTGCCCAATAGCATTCGTGAAGCGGCCTATGCACTGGGCACGCCGAAGTGGAAGATGGTCACGCAAGTGACGATTAAGGCGGCTCGAGCGGGGCTGACCACTGGTGTGCTGTTGGCCTTTGCCAGAATCACTGGTGAGACGGCGCCCTTGCTATTTACAGCATTGAATAATCAATACTTTAGTACCGATATGGGCGAGCCGATTGCCAACTTGCCGAACACTATTTATCAGTTTGCCATGAGTCCTTATGATAATTGGCATACACTTGCATGGGCCGCTGCATTGCTGATTACTGCTTCGGTATTGGTACTAAATGTATTGGCAAGGTTTATCGGTGGTCGCAGCTCCAGCAAATAGTAGCCAGAGTAGATAACGCCTACTACCAAATCACCTTATATATAGCAGTTACTTAAATTTATATTCATCAAGCTAGGTTGGATAACATTATGAATGACGTCATCAGCAAAACGCGTAGCACAGCAGATAGCAACAACTTTGATACGAGCACAGCCAGCTTATTAAACAGACCGATGGCGACGACCACGCAACTGTCGCAGCCAGATGCGGCAAACTTAACCAAGCAAACACAGCATGATATTCCCAAAGACATGCCAGCAGCGAAGATGCAAATTCGTGATTTAAGCTTTTATTACGGGGATTTTCAGGCACTTAAAAACATCAATATCGACATTCCTGATAAAAAAGTGACTGCTTTTATCGGGCCATCCGGCTGCGGCAAGTCAACCCTGCTACGTACCTTTAACCGTATGTATGATTTATATCCTGGCATGCGTGCAGAAGGCAGTATCAACCTCGATGGCAAAAATATCTTGGGCAAAGACATCGATGTCAATCTGCTACGTGCGCAGGTCGGTATGGTATTTCAAAAGCCGACGCCGTTTCCGATGTCTATCTATGACAATGTCGCCTTTGGTGTGCGTCTTTATGAAAGACTAAGCAAAGCTGAGCTGGACCATCGGGTGGAATGGGCGCTAAAAAAATCGGCACTATGGCCGGAGGTAAAAGACAAGCTCAAAGCCTCAGGTTTGTCGCTATCAGGCGGGCAGCAGCAGCGTCTGTGCATCGCTCGTAGTGTCGCTACCAAGCCTGAAGTGCTACTGCTCGATGAGCCAACTTCGGCGCTTGACCCAATCTCGACAGGCGCCATCGAGGATTTGATTGAAGACTTAAAAAAAGACTATACCATCGCCATCGTCACTCACAACATGCAGCAGGCGGCGCGAGTGTCAGACTACACGGTCTATATGTATCTGGGCGATATGGTTGAGATGGGCGAGACCGATCAGATATTTACCACGCCTACGCAAAAAGCCACGGAAGACTACATTACGGGTCGTTATGGCTAACGCTGTACAGATTAAAACTATCGTTAATTTTTAATAACAACAATATAGTGAATTCCGTATAAAAACGATACAGTGGGACTGGGATAAATTTTACGCAGCCTCTGTCGGCGCAGGCACAGCACGCAAGGAAAATTTATACCAGTTCCACGTTGATATATGATGTATCTGTTTTATTTAGAATCGACTATACAGCTATGCTAGCAGCACGCCATTAATATACAGATATTCAGGAAATACCTATTATGCAAAGTGACAAGCATATCTCCAAAAGTTTTGATCAAGATTTGGATGAAGCCATTCGTCTGTTTTTGGTGATGGGCGATCATGCAGCCAGCCAAGTGGCCAAAGCCATTCACGCACTTATTGACAAGGATGACACACTGGCGCAAGAAGTCATCGAGATGGATTTTGATATCAATCGGCAGGAAGTCGAGCTGGATGAGCATATCTTGTTATTGGTCGCCAAGCGCCAGCCTGCGGCCAGTGACTTGCGTTTGGTGATGTCCATCAGTAAAGGCGTGGTGGATCTGGAGCGCATCGGTGATGAAGCGGTCAAAATCGCCAAAATGGCCAATAAGCTCGCCGCCCAAGGCAAATCAGCGTATGGCTATGCCGAAGTGCAGCATCTGAGCAATCAAGTACGTCTGATGCTGCACAATGCGCTAGAGGCTTTTAGTCAATCCAATGCTGAGCAGGCGTTTGAGGTGATGCGCAATGATGATGTGGTCAATGAAGAGTATCAATCAGCGATGCGTGCCTTGATGACTTATATCATGGAAGATGCGCGCCACGTCTCCAAGGTCATCAATATCGTGTGGGTGTTGCGCGCGCTCGAGCGTATTGGTGATCATGCGCAAAACATCGCCGAGCTGGTCATCAACTATATCAGCGGCCAAGATGTACGCCACTCAGACTATGCACTGGTCGAAAAAGCGGTGCAAGAAGCTAATGATCGAATGGCGGCGCGCCAAAATGATGATGTGATAGCGACAGATATCTCACCGCTAGCTAGCGATAAAAAACTGAGCAACGACCTTTAAACATCCATTAAAAACGCGCTATTTAAAGATAGCGCGTTCTAATATTTAACATACTGGTATAAGTATAAAAGTGATGCCGAGTTTTTATTTTTCTGGTGTCCAGCCCTGCGCGCGCTCATAGTCTTCGTTGTCCAAAAACTTCTCACGCTGCTCAGTCAAAAACTTTTTGGCCTCAGGGTCCATCATGCTTAGATGGTTTTCGTTGATTAGCATGGTTTGCTGCTCTAGCCACTCTTTCCACGCTTTGTCAGAAACTGTTTCTTGTAGCTCTTTGCCTTTTTGATTGGGGAAGGGTGGATGCGGCATTTTTGGCAGCTCTTGCTTGTATTTGCGGCAAAACACGGTATTGGCTTGCGGGTTAAAAGTCTCAGTCATTAGAGGCTCCTTATAAACTATGAATATCACCCTATGATAACGATCTGAGTAAATTTAGCAAAGGCTATCGGGTGTATAGACGGTAACAGCCAAGCGGTTTGATGAAAGTTTTGGCGATGTGAGGACAAAAAAACACCCGCGCGAAGGCGTAAGTGCTAGGCGCGGGTGTTGTATAGTGAGTTCAGGATAAAAACGATACAGCGGGACTGGGGTGAGTTTTACGCAGCATCTGTCCGAACAGGCACAGCACATAAGGAAAGTTTATACCCGTTCTGCGTCGGAATATCATGTCTCTGTTTATGCAAATTATGCAAAAGCTTTTAAGCGCGCGCGTCCATTAACCACCGCTTGCTTGACCTGATTGGGCGCGGTACCACCCAGATGATCACGGGCGGCGAGTGAGCCCTCTAGCGTTAGGTAATCAAAGACGTCATCGCCGATCGCGTCGCTAAATTGCTGAAGCTGCGCCAATGACAAGTCACTTAAATCAACGCCTTCTTTGATGCCTAAAGCCACAGCGTTGCCTACCACTTCATGGGCATCACGGAATGCCACGCCTTGACGTACTAGGTAATCTGCCAAATCAGTCGCTGTCGCATAGCCCTTCATGGTCGCTTGACGCATACTGTCTTTATTTGGTGTGATGTTTGGTAGCATATCAGCGAATGCCAGTAGCGAACCTGTCAAGGTATCGACGCAGTCAAATAACGGCTCTTTGTCTTCTTGATTGTCTTTATTATACGCAAGCGGCTGGCTTTTCATCAGGCTTAACAATGTCATCAGCTGACCAAAGACCCGCGCCGCTTTACCGCGTACCAGCTCTGGCACGTCAGGGTTTTTCTTTTGCGGCATGATCGAAGAGCCAGTACAGAAGCGATCGGGTATCTGTACAAAGTTAAACTGTGCCGACATCCATAGGATAATCTCTTCGCTCATGCGTGACATATGCATCATAAGGATAGAGGCCGCTGAGGTAAACTCAATGGCAAAATCTCGATCTGAGACCGCATCGAGTGAGTTTTGGCAAATGCCATCAAACCCTAGCAGTCTGGCGGTGATGGTACGGTCAATCGGAAAGGTCGTACCAGCAAGCGCAGCACTACCAAGTGGCATCTGGTTGATACGGCGACGGGCGTCGACGAGGCGCTCGGTATCGCGATAGAGCATCTCAAACCATGCCATCACGTGATGGCCAAAGCTGACAGGCTGCGCGGTTTGTAGATGCGTAAAGCCTGGCATGATGGTGTCCGTATGCTGCTCGGCCAAATCCAGCAAGCCGTTTTGTAAACGCACCAATAGCGCGATGATATTGTCGGTTTCTTCGCGTAGCCACAGGCGAATATCGGTGGCCACCTGATCGTTACGGCTACGGCCAGTGTGTAACTTTTTGCCCACCGCGCCGACGATATCAGTCAGACGTGACTCGACGTTCATGTGTACGTCTTCTAGGGTAATAGACCAATTAAACTCACCTGCTTTGATCTCAGCTAATACCTGCTGTAGACCATCGATGATGGTCGCCACTTCATCAGCGGTCAAAATCCCGCATTCTTTGAGCATGGTCGCATGAGCGATAGAGCCTTGGATATCATGTCGAGCAAAGCGTTGATCAAAGCCGACCGAAGCGGTGAAAGCGGCCACAAAGCTGTCCGTCGCTTCACTAAAGCGTCCGCCCCACATCTGCTGACCTGGCGCGCTGGCAGGACCGTTTTGCGCCGCGTTATTTGTTGTAAAGTCATCTGTGTTAGAATCAGAGACTGACACGTTTTTATTTAATTCAGGATTACTAGGGTTTGAAGAGTTGGCGTTCATATCGATACAAGACAAGTCAAGAGAATAAGAACTCAAGTATAGCAAATGATGAGGTTGCCTTACTAGCGGAGCGCTTAGAGTTTTTTATTCCCAAGCTCATGGAAGTCATGAAGCCTTGGCAGTGGCTGATTTATATCTTTTTTTGGTCGCTGTTTGTCACGGTGATCGACCGCCATGATCTAGCTACTTGGTCTGACTTTATAATCAAGTTTGGCAGCCGAGTGATACAAAACACCTTAAGCATCATCCCTTCTTTATATATCATCGATTATCTGCGCCCTGTTTTTAAGAGCATGAGCATACCCAAGGTCAGTATGTATGTGCTCGCCATCCTTATGCTGGCCTCTGCTGTCTCTATGGTGTTGGTCTTGTTGGTCATGATAAACATGGGCTGGCACGCATACAGCCTACAAAACTTCGTGTTAGAAGTGGTTTTTGACTTAATCCTTGCAGGCGGTTTTACCTTGGTGTTTTTGTTGTACTTTTTGCGCCGTTATCGTGAGATGAATGCCCTTAATCAATCCTTTGAGCACAAACTAAACACCCAAAACGACTTAATCAAAGCCCGTATCACACCGCATTTTTTCTTTAATACCATCAACACACTGGTGTCGCTGATTGAGTCCAATCCAGCGCGCGCCTCTCAGTTACTACAGCACGTCTCAGCGCTGTTTCGCGCCAGCTTTAGTGGCGCGCGTGAGATCAGCTTTGAAGAAGAGGTCGCTTTGTGTGAGCACTATTTGGCCATCGAGTCTAGCCGGCTATCTGACAAGCTTGATGTCACTTGGCAGCTGCCAGATGAAGACATCATGTATGACATGGTTATCACCGCCTTGACGCTGCAAAGTGTGCTAGAAAAAATGCTCCTTAACGTGGTGGAAATGACCACAGAGACGATTTTTATTCATATCAAAGTCACTTGGTATGAGCACCGCGTCAACATCACCGTCAGCGTCCAGCTCCCCAAAAAAACCTTGATGATCAATCATGACTTGCGCCAGCACATGAATTTTTATATCCAAGCAGAGCGTCTGCGCTCGTACTTTGGCCAAAGCGCCGATATCAGAAGCAAGGTGACCAACAGCCAAATCATTACCTTGATTGATTATCCGCTACAAGACGTCGGGATATAGCGGTCTGTCATCTAGCTATCTGTAAGCTAGCGATTATCAATAAATACCTATTACTAATACAAACTTTTGTTTAATACGATGAATATAAAGTATGGCACAGTTATTGCACCGTACTGTTTATAATCGGCACGATAATCGTCAATATCTACTATATATTTGACCGATAAATAAGCGCTGTCGCTGCCCAAATTAAATGTTCAGAATACCTGCAATAATCAAACATTTTTTTATGCTAAGTCCTTGGGCGTTAGTGTTATTATTGATAATAGGTTGATGAATTATTTCACTAAATCGTATTAAGTATGTCCTAAAACAGGAGTTTGCATGCGGATCGTAGTCTGCGATGATGAGCCATTGGCGCGTGAGCGTTTAGCCAGAATTGTACAAGAGTCAGGCCATCAGGTGGTGGCACAAGCCACGACAGGGGCAGAAGCCATTGTCGCTGTCAAAACCCAGCAGCCAGATATCATATTATTAGACATTCGTATGCCTGAGATGGATGGGGTGCGCTGTGCGCAAGCGCTGAACGAGCTTGAGCATCCGCCAGCCATTATCTTTGTCACCGCCTACGATCACTATGCCATTGCTGCTCTCAAGGCCAATGCAATCGGCTACTTGCTCAAACCTGCCAATAAAGACGAGCTGCTGGAGGCGCTAAACAAAGCCAAAAATCTAAATGCCGCCCAGCTCAACGAAATCCGTAAGCTTGAGGACCCGACAGCGCGGCCAATACGTGAGCATATCGCCGCTCGTACCCATCGCGGTGTCGAATTGATTAAACTCACAGACATCTACTACTTTACTGCCGATCAAAAATACGTCAAAGTCCGTCACAAGGATGGTATCGTATTGATTGATGAGACACTAAAAGAGCTTGAGCAAGAGTTTGAAGACCGGTTGTTCCGCGTCCATCGCAATGCCATTATCAATCTGAGCTTTTTGGACTACTTAGAAACCTTGGATGCCGGCCAATATCAAGTGCGCTTTAAAGGCATCAATGAGACATTGGCGGTGAGTCGTCGCCACCTGCCAGCGTTACGTGATAAAATCCAAAGCATGTAAAGCGCTATCTGTAACTGACTGTTTTTATAGAGAAATAATCATCCCATATCATCAAACCCTTATTTATGCTTAAATAGGGGTATTTTTTTGCGTCAGCGTTTACTATCAACGAGTGATAGCGCCCATTTTTGTGGCAAATCGACCGTATCGTTTCATGCAGAGATGATTCGCACTGATATTGTATATCAAACTTATTGAGGCCTTTTATGAGCAATCTGCAGCAACCTGCTTTGACTACCTTGAACATCGCCACGCGTCAAAGCCCATTAGCCTTGTGGCAAGCTGAGCATATCCGCGATCGTCTGTTGGCGCTATATCCTGAGATGACGATTAATTTGCTAAAAATCGTCACTAAGGGTGACAAAATTTTGGACACGCCACTGGCAAAAATTGGCGGCAAGGGTTTGTTTGTCAAAGAGCTTGAGCAAGCGCTTTATAATAAAGACGCAGATATCGCCGTGCATTCGCTAAAAGATGTGCCCATGCAGCTGCCTGAAGGCTTGACGTTGGGGGTGTACTGCAAGCGTGCCGCCCCAACCGATGCGTTTGTGTCCAATACATACGATAGTATCGATGCGTTGCCGCAAGGCGCTATCGTTGGCACCTCAAGCTTGCGCCGTCAGTGTCAAATCAAGGCTTATCGCCCAGATCTACAAATCAAAACCCTGCGCGGTAACGTTGGTACCCGTTTGAGCAAATTGGACGCAGGCGAGTATGACGCGATTATTTTGGCCACCAGTGGTTTGCAGCGTATTGAGCTGGACGAGCGTATTCGCGGTGAGCTGGATATCGATGCTTGTCTGCCCGCGGTTGGGCAAGGGGCGTTGGCGATTGAGTGCCGCGAGGGCGATGATGCGGTATTGCAGTTATTGGCACCGCTAAATGATAATAAAGCGCGTATTCGCCTGATTGCTGAGCGAGCCCTCAACCGTCATTTAGAAGGCGGCTGTCAGGTACCGATCGCAGCCTATGCGGTCTTGCAAATGGCAGACGAGACCGAGGATGATTGTGCGAAAAATACCGAAAATGGCAACAATGACGACGGCAACATATTGTGGCTGCGCGGGCGCGTGGGGCAGGCCGATGGTAGCGAGCTGCTAAAAGCAGAAAAACGCATTACCTTAACTGGTAACCAAGACGAGCAAGAAACTCAGGCCAATCAGCTGGGTATCGATGTGGCTGATATGTTACTTGCAGATGGCGCAGGCGCTATTTTATCAGCGATTTATGATACCAAATAATACGCAGATACCGCTGTCTGAGTTGCAAGCCAGTAATTAAGACGGGTTTGCGACTTCTTTATTTCTTTTGATTTTTGTCATGGTACGTCTATGTCATCCACCTCATCTCATCCAACATCTACCGCTCGGCATAAGAGTGCGGCCCCATCAGCGCCTACGCGTGTGGTCATCAATACCAGACCGGTAGAGCGTGCCGCTCCGTTGACGCAGTATCTACAAGCTGCGGGTCTAAGCGTGGTAGAGATTCCGATGCTGACGCTACAGCCGCGTCCTATCACAGATGCGGACATGGCGCTGATGCGTCAGTGGTTTGCAGGCGACTATCATGCACTGGTCATCGTCAGTCCTACGGCGGCAGCAGCGGGACTAGCGGTTTGGCAAGCGCTTGCCTGCGAGCGCCATGCCCAGCACTCTGAGACGAATGGTGACAAGCAAAACAATGAAAGCCAAAACAATGAAAGCCAAAACAATGAAAGCCAAAACAATGAAAGCCAAAACAATGAAAGCCAAAACAATGAAAGCCAAAAAACCACCGAGCGGCAAAACCTCAGCGCCCCCAGTCACTTGATTGCGGTAGGAGAGGCGACAGCTGCGGTCTTAAATGAGGCAAAAATCAAGGCGGCAAGCTATCACGTGCTGCAGCCGCGCGTGGCCAATAACGAAGGCATGCTTGCGATGCCAGAGATCGACAGCTTGCAAGCAGGGGACAAGCTATTGGTATGGCGCGGTCTTGGTGGCCGCCGTTTATTGGTCAACACGTTACAAGCGCGCGGTGTCCATATCGATAGCATCGCTTGGTACGAGCGTATCATACCTTATGAGGCCTATAGGCAATACAATCAGTGGTTACAGCAGTTTTCTACGACAGCTTCTGTGCCTAGCCCCCTATCATCAGAAGCAGTACCAGCAGCGCCAAGCACCGCTCAGCATCTAAAGCCTATACCCAAACAGTCAAAACCGGTCGTTATCATTAGTAGTGCCACCGCCTTTGAGCATTGGCGGCAAGTAGTCAGTCAAGGTAAGCGACAAGTAAATGATGAGACGAGTGCTGAGGATACTGTAAAGCAGCCATTGGCAGACAGTACAGGTGCTGATGGATTGACCAAGCTCAAGCTGTCGGACTTTGCTTATGTGGTGCTGGGTGAGCGCTTGGCCAATATGGTTGCCGATGAGCAGTTGAGCTACTGGCGGGTGGAGGATTTGGCACCAGCCACCATACTGGCTGCGATCAGTGCTTGATACGCCTAGGATATGGCTGTTTTGTCATCAGGATGCGTCTCCCTGTTTTATACGGCTTGCGACAACCATGACCCAATCTACCAGTAACGGTGCTGTACTATGTCTATGAACCCTGAGACTTCACCCAAGGACCCCTCTGCTATTCAGCAGCGCCGGCAAGCAAATATGCTACTCATACGCTTGCAATGGCTGACGATTTTATTGCTTATCGCCGCCTTACTCTGGTTATATATCAGCCAGCAGCGTTTTGAGCAGAGTGTTCACGAGCGTCTGCAAAGTAACGAGCAAGTTGTCAGCCGTTTAAACGAGATGGATGATCGCTTGTTTGCCATGAGTCAGCAGACGCTACCTGAGCCGCGCGTGGCAGCCAGTAGCCAAGCGCAAAATCAGCTGGATTTACTGCGTATTCAAATAAAAGCGGTAGATAGGCTGCTGGTGGATAACAACGATAGCGCGGCGATTGATTTGCTGCGAGGGCTACACTGGCAGCTGTCGCAAAGCAGTAATGAGATTGCCCCTGCGCTGACGGTGGTGATTAAGCAAAGCTTGCTAAAAGACATTGAGCGTCTACAAGCGCAAAGCGCGCAGCCAAGCCCGTGGCAGATGCATAACTTGGCCATGCAAAATATCCAAACCTTTTTGCATCGCCATGAGCGTCACGACCATAAAGAGGGTAGCAAGGACAATAAAACCCCAGCTGAAGACACAGCTAAAAATAAAGAGGCACTGACCCGTAGGCAGCTGACCATCCATGAGACTATTATGACGCTGAATTTGGCCATGCAAGCCAGCAATATGCGCGACCGTGAGCAGCTCATCAGTTATCTGTCGCAGGCACGCAAACAGCTCATAACACTCACACCAAGCGCTGATGAGCGGCAGAAACAGACACAGGCCAACCTGCAAGCGTCAGATCAAACGGCCAATATCACGATGATGCAAGCCCCCAACGACGTGGTAGAGGTGATCAATTGGCTAGATCAATTGATTGTCGAAGCACCCAAGCCCACGGCGCTATTGACCACGCAAGTCTTAGCCAAATCGCAGCGCTAGTCGTTGGTGCTCGATGATAAGACACACCCAAATAATAAAAAACAGGATGATAAAAAAGGATACTTTATGAACCGCTCCCTACCAGCCGATTTACCGACAGTCAATGAGCCCCTAGCGACTGAGCTGGCTCACTATCCCGTCATCCATCATCAGCCGATTCACTGGGGCGAGATGGACGCCTTTAACCATCTAAATAACGTGGTGTTTTATCGTTATGCTGAGTCAGCGCGTATTGCTTATCTGCAGGCATTAGGCATGTTTGATGGCAGCATGGTGACGGTATTGGCACAGTCAAGCTGTCAGTATTTGCGTCCTGTGGTCTACCCTGATACTTTGTTATTAGGAGTGCGCTGCCAGCGTTTGGGCCGTACCAGTATCGTGATGGAGTATAGTTACTATAGTACGGCGCAAAGTCTGGTAGTGGCGACGGCTGAGGCGGTGGTGGTGCGCTTGGACAGCGCTGGCAAGGACAAATTGCCGTGGAGCAGCGCCGAGCGCGCGCGCCTATTGGCATTAGAAGCGACCGTTGGTCATACGCCTGAGGTCTGAGCCTCAACTTTTATAGATGTTACTCGCACATAAAAAAGCACGCTCAGTTTATAAGCGTGCTTTTCTTATGATTGATAAGGCCACTTAATCACTATCGAATAGTGCTTAAATAATGATCACAGCGCCTAGCCTTGTTTGGGTGCATGCACAAAATCTACTACGTTTAGATCAAAGCCTGATAGTGCATAAAACTTCATGGGCGATGACAATAAGCGCATATCACGCACGCCTAAATGACGCAAAATCTGTGCGCCAACCCCGATGCTACGATACGGTTGCTGGGTGATGGTTGATTGCGATTGATTGTCCGCCGCTTTATCCAGCGCATCGCCTAGATCAACGGGCTGATTGCTACCGATCCAAACCAGCACGCCGCGCTCTGAGGCGCTGATTTCTTCCAACGCTGACTGTACGCTCCAGCCGCTACGACCTGTCATATCGTTTTTGGCGGCAAACAAGTCACGCAGCGGATGGAAGCCATGGACACGGACAGTACTGACGCCTTCGCTGACATCGCCCTTGACCAAGGCCAAATGCGTCTCTTCAGCGCCAAACTCACGAAAGCGGTGCAAGGTAAAAGTCCCATGCTCGGTCTCAAAAGGACGCGTCTCTACTTCTTCTATCGTTTGCTCGTTGGCGATACGGTAATTGATCAGATCAGCGATTGTACCCATCTTGATGCCGTGCTCTTTGGCAAAGATTTCAAGATCGTCACGACGTGCCATCGTGCCATCAGCGTTGATGACCTCGACGATGACCGCTGCAGGCTCCAGTCCCGCTAGGCGAGCCAAGTCGCAGCCTGCTTCGGTGTGGCCGGCACGGTGCAGGACGCCGCCATTTTGTGCCATGATAGGGAAGATATGGCCAGGTTGTACGATGTCTTCGGGTTTGGCTGATGCAGAGACCGCTGCCTGAATAGTGCGCGCGCGGTCAGCCGCTGAGATACCTGTGGTGACGCCTTCAGCCGCTTCGATAGACACCGTAAAGTTGGTGCTAAACTTTGCTTCGTTGCGATCAGACATTAGCGGTAGTGCTAGCTGTTGGCAGCGCGCTTGCGATAGGGTCAGACACACTAGGCCGCGAGCATGGGTGATCATAAAGTTGATGTCTTCAGGGCGCACATGGGTGGCGGCCATGATGATATCGCCTTCGTTTTCGCGGTCTTCATCATCCATTAAGATGACCATTTTTCCAGCACGGATGTCTTCGATAATCTCAGGAATGGTATTTAAACTCATAGTAAGTCTCGGTATTTTATTATGTGTAGATAGGTGTGAGGTAACATATATAGCATGATCTGCCTATAGTAACAGCCGCTGACGCCATAGGCTGTTGCGATTAGGCAACGCGCCGCTGGCTACATTTATTCGATGATTGGCACGACTCGGCTATAGGTATGGACGCTAGGCACGAGTGCCTAATTACTTATATATCATTATGAGGACATTTTAACGCTTTTTATCCTATCGTGCTGCCCCATCTCCAAACTATATCCCGAAGTCTGTCAAAAACAGCGTTCAGTATTACTAATAAACGGGCAGGTTTTAAGAGTTGCTGGCAGATTGGGATTTTAGCCAATCCATAAACTGCTTGCTGTGCTGCTCGCGCTGATTATCAGCAAAGTGATAAAAGCGCGTACCCAGCAGCGTATCTGGCAGATAATGCTGCGGATAATAATGATTGGGGTAGTCGTGTGGATAGGCGTAGCCCTGCCCATAGCCTTGATGTCGCATCAATTTGGTCACGCCATTGCGCAGATGTAGCGGTACGGGAGAGGCGTCTTTTTCTGCTAAGGCCATCGCCGCATTTATCGCTTTATAAGTGCTGTTGCTTTTGGCACTGGTCGCCAGATACACCACCACTTGCCCTAAGATAATGCGCGCCTCTGGCATACCGATGGACTGCACGCTACGCAGGGCGGCATCAGCGAGGAGTAGGGCATTGGGGTTGGCATTGCCGATATCTTCGCTCGCCAAGATGACCAAACGCCGCGCGATAAATTCAGCTGGCTCTCCACCCACCAGCATCCGCGCCATCCAGTAGAGCGCCGCATCAGGGTCGGAGCCGCGCACGGACTTTATCATGGCTGAGACAATATCGTAATGCTGCTCGCCGTCTTTATCATAGCGTACCAGCGCCGTTTGTGCGACGCGAGCGACCAGCGCATCATCGATGATCAGCGGCGATTGTCTGGTATCCGCCGTTTGTATGGCCAGCTCTAGTAGATTAAGTGCCTTTCTGGCATCGCCGTGTGCCAGTTGGCTAATGGTGTCTTGTGCCTGCAAATCCACGACCAAGTCTTTGAAAATGCTATCTTCTGAGATAGCACGCTGCAACACAGCGGCGATTTGCTCGGGTGTCAGTGGCTCCAAGCGATAAACCTGACAACGCGATAGCAAAGCATTGTTGACGCTAAATGAGGGGTTTTCGGTGGTTGCCCCAATCAAGGTAATATCCCCAGACTCGACGGCGCCAAGTAAGGCATCTTGCTGCGCTTTGTTAAAGCGGTGTATCTCATCGATAAACACCACCGGCGACTCAAAGCTCAACGAGTCCTTAACCTCCAGCACTTCGCGTAACTGTTTGACCCCCGTATTGAGTGCCGACAACGCATGAAACGGCCGACCCACGGCATCAGCCAATAGCATAGCAATGGTGGTTTTGCCGATGCCTGCCTCACCGTGCAAGATAATGGAGGGCAGATGGCCTTGCTCGACCAAGCGTCGTAGCGGTGCCCCAGCTGCCAGCAGATGCTCTTGACCGATGATGGCATCGAGCGTCGCTGGGCGCATGCGCTGGGCAAGCGGGGTATCGGCATGAAAGTTTGGCGGCATAACACTCTCTATCGTTAATCAATGGGGCGGCAAAAGGATAGTCAATATAAAAGTACAGGTTCAGTATCAAATTAAAATGTATCGACTATCTATCATAGGATATCAATTACGCGTAGGACTATCCTAGCACTCCTTACCCTAATGTATAACTTCTGTCTTCGCGACTTTTATTTTTATATCAAAAGCCTTATTAAACAAATAAGACAGCACCAGTTATAGCAGCACTTGTACTTCCTAGGTGTTTATCTAGGCACTAATATCTTATATAACGGCACTTATATTATGCACCTACATAATAACGGCATTGATTGTTTATGATACGTGAGACCATACAGCAGTTATTGAGCCAAGCGCGGCGTTTATCAAGTCATCAGCGCCCAAAGAGGCGGTCGCGTCATCTGAGTGCAGGTGAGGTTGCGCTGGCACGTTCGGTATTTGGCGACAGTATTAGGCTGGAGGATGTGCAATTAAAAACAGCGTGGTGGGTGCTTAGACATTACGCTGTCAGCCCCAATGGTCATATTTACTTTCATCCAGCAGACTGGATCACAGACTTTAGCCAGTCCTCCTTAAGTAAGCAAAGCTGGCTAATACATGAGCTAACGCACGTTTGGCAGCTACAGCAGGGTATCAAGGTAGTACGCGGGGCGTTGGTAGATCGGCGTTATGACTATGTATTTACAGTAGGCAAGCCCTTTTTTAAATATGGTATCGAGCAGCAGGCGCGTATGGTACAAGACTATTTTGTCCGTCGCCAGCGTGGTCAGGACTGCCGTGATTTTGAGCGCTGTATACCGTTTTTGACGACCGCTTCTTGAGTCTGAGGTCACACGTTTAATCCCACAAGTCTACTGTTGTCACAAATCCACTGTCAACGTCGCCAGCTCGACACTCCGTTCACAATTGACGCTTCTTATTGACATCAATAACCACTATGCTAAATAGTGTTATGAGAGGTTTATGACCCAGACGCTAGCACAGTATCACTCAGCAACGGATGGCGGTGATACGCCTACCTTTTATTATTTTGCGTCAACTCATTATTTTGCGTCAACAAAGGATATGTACTCTGATGTATAAATTTTTACCAGATAAAGCCAAGAGTCATGATACCGCTCATGATAGTCATATGAATAAAACACCATCACCTAATAGTAAATATGCTGCCATGACTGTACTGGCTGCGACGTTGAGTGGTGCATTGCTACTCGGCGGCTGTCAGCAGCAGACTGAGACCGCACCTGTCGTCGATGATAGCCAAACGACTGAGCAAGTAGCTAGCGAAGACAGCAAGCCTGTACCGCAAAGTGAGTCGGCGGCGGCGCGTATCGAGCAGTTTGAGCCAATTTATGTGACACAAATGCAAAGGCTGCAGCGCCGGCTACAGGCCGAGTATGAGTCGCTGCAAGCGGCAGACTCGACCCAAAGTGCAGAACATTTGTTGTTAAATAGTGCGGATACAGCAGGCGATAACACGACAAATAGCGGTGACGCCGCGACGGCTCAAAATAGGGAAAGTGGCGATGAGGCAGCAGCAGACATCAATACCAGCACAGAAGTGGGCGAGCGCGATTTGACCGTCCTCAAACGTATTAGCCTCGAGCCGCGCAAGCCTGTCATGCAAACAGAAGATGAGATCATCGACAGCTACCAGCAGGCAACGGCGGCACTTTATCAGCCAGTGATCACGCCGCTGAGCGCTGACGAGGTAGATACCTTGATAAACATAGCGACTTTGGTGCCGCAGCTATTTGAGCATGCTGAGATTGCAGGTAGGCTCAGTGCCAAAAGTCCAGCGCTGGCACGTCTTATCATTCAGCATCAGGTTTGGGAGCAGATAGAGGCGCAGCAAGTCATCGATATGCAGCAAATGAAGCTCAATCAACAACAAGAGTTTGAAGCACTCATGGCCAAGTTTAACGAGACCATCAAGGGTTATGATGAGCAAATTGCCAAGTACGAACAAACGCTTAAAGCATTTGAATAAACAGCCACCGCTCAAGCTATGACGGCGACAGCCAGCATCACAGCGCTTATCTATCGACCATAAAAAATCCCGCTATATGCGGGATTTTTTATGGTTCTTTTATACACGTGCCGTATCTAAGTAGATTACTTGCGGTCTTCTACTTTGACAAAGTCACGATGCGTCTCGCCAGTGTATAACTGACGTGGGCGACCGATTTTGAACGGAGCGCTGTGCATCTCTAACCAGTGGCTGATCCAACCTGAGGTACGCGCCAATGAGAAGATGACAGTAAACATAGACGTTGGGATACCGATGGCTTTTAGGATGATGCCAGAGTAGAAGTCAACGTTTGGATACAAGTTACGCTCAACGAAGAACGGATCTTCTAAAGCGATTTTTTCTAGTGCCATGGCCAGCTCAAGCTTAGGATCGTTGATGCCTAGGGCGCCGAGTACTTCATCACAGGTCTCTTTCATGACTTGGGCGCGTGGGTCAAAGTTTTTGTAAACACGGTGACCAAAGCCCATGAGCTTCACTTCACGGCTCTTCACTTTTTCCATAAATGCTGGCACGTTTTCGACAGTACCGATTTCATCTAGCATCTCAAGCACAGCTTCGTTGGCGCCGCCATGTGATGGACCCCAAAGGGCGGCGATACCAGCGGCGATACAGGCGTAAGGGTTGGCACCCGTTGAGCCGGCTAGGCGCACAGTAGAAGTCGAGGCGTTTTGCTCGTGGTCTGCGTGCAAGGTGAAGATTTTGTCCATGGCGCGGGTGACGACGTCGTTTGGCTCATAGTCCACATCAGCAGGCGTGGCAAACATCATGTACAAGAAGTTTTCCGCGTAGCTAAAGTCGTTGCGTGGATACATAAACGGTTCGCCCTGCGAGTATTTATAACTCATCGCCGCAAGCGTTGGCATTTTTGCGATCAGACGAATAGCAGTGATTTCGCGGTGTGCTTCGTTGCTGACGTCTAGGTTGTCATGATAAAACGCTGACAAGGCACCCACAACGCCCACCATAATCGCCATTGGATGCGCGTCACGGCGGAAGCCTTCAAAGAATTTACGTAGTTGGTCATGCACGCCTGTGTGCTTACGGATTTTTTCAAAAAAGTCCGCTTTTTGCTCGGCGTTTGGCAAGTCGCCATGAATCAAGGCATAGGCCACTTCTAGGTATTCAGCATTGTTTGCCAGCTGATCGATAGGGTAGCCGCGGTGCAACAGCTCACCTTTACCACCGTCGATATAGGTAATTTTTGACTCAACAGGAGCGGTTACTTTGAAACCTGGGTCATAAGACCAAAAGCCTGAGTCTTGTAGAGCAGCAATATCGATAACTGGGCGCCCTAAAGTACCTTTGATGATAGGAAGTTCATATTCTTCACCATTGACGGTTAGTTTGGCATTAGTGTCAGCCATAAATTGCTCTCCATTGATTTAACTTGTTAGAATAAAATTACTATAGACGCATACCCTCGCGCCCAGGATTACTACAGGCGCTTACCTTCGCGCCATGCTCAGTCAAACGGTCAAAATACATTTAACGCATTTAATATGCTGGGTATATTAGCAGCAATTCCTTGCGATTTGAAAAGACTTTTACCATCAATGCCGCCAATAGGCACGGTTTGGTCGTGTTTATTCACTGTAATTTTTGTATCAAAATATGTCTGATTGGTTATTTTGCCGCAAATCTTACTGTTTATTGGCGGCAAAGACGTGCTGTGATGTCACTTGGATTTTATAAGTATCAGACTCGGTATCCATAATTGGCGAGATGATTTGTCTGTGCAAGCTGGCAGTATGGATATGGCAGATAAGGTACGTGCGGCAAATTTTTTTAGGATTGCTGGCCGTATCGCTATGTTTGATAAGACAAAACGCTGTTGTATTGTGAACTGATTGTTCCTTTTTTACCACATAATGGATAAATTTGTAATTATCGCCCAGTCATTTTATAATTGCAGCTACTTAACTGGCACGAGTTTTGTGCGAATTGATAAGTGGTCATGATATAGTGTCGCCTAGAGCTTCTCTATTCATACTGGTATTCATATTTGGTTACAGCTGGACATTGTCAATAGACCCAAACCCAACCGACGGTTTGAATGTTCTTGTTAACTGTTCTATTTTTAAACACTTAGCGTCAGGTTTGCACCCCTATAGATAACACAATCGCAAGATAACAAAACACGGTTATCTTGTGATAAGTGCGACCAGTAAAAATAGACTAGTTAATCGATCTTACTCATGTTTATTTTCTTTGTTGTATAATAGACAGGTTGTTTGACCGATCTGTTTGCCAAGCAGTTGTAAACCGAGCAGTCGTAGACAAAGTATCAATACCTTACCACATGATTCTTTCTTCACCTTTAGCACAAACTAAACGAAGTCAGCTAGCTCTTCCTTACTTTATTCGTCTCGTGTGTTGCTCTACGCTTAATTGACACAATCCCGATCTATGTCATGCGTTGATAGCAGATACAGGAGTATAACCGCAAAAAGGATGCCCGCTGTGAAAAGCAACCGACCTATTGATCTGCCTTTAAGCCAAGTGATTAGCGTTAATCGCTCACCGATTGCGATCGCTTCTATCTTGCATCGTATCTCTGGCATTATTTTATTTTTATTGATTCCTGTCATGTTGTGGTTACTACAGAACTCATTGGCGTCGCCTGAGAGTTTTGAGACCGTGTTTGACAACGTACTTGTGCGCTTTTTAGCATGGATATTTGTGGCTGCGATTGCTTATCACTTTGTGATGGGCATCAAGCACTTATTTGCTGATATGGGCATGAACGAAGAGCTAAAATCTGGCCGTGCCGCATCTAAGGTCAGTTTTGTGATTGCAGCGATTTTAATTGTCGCGTCATTTGTATGGGTGATGTTCTAATGATTAAAAATGATTCAGGAATCAAAAGCGCAACTGGTCTGACAGGTTCAGGCTCACGTGATTGGATTGTCCAGCGTATCAGCGCAGTCGTTTTGGCCGTTTATAGTGTGGTGTTGCTGGGTTTCTTTTTGACCCATGGCGATGTCACTTATCTTGAGTGGTCGTCATTTATGACCAGCTTACCGATGCGTCTGTTTAGCTTGGTCGCTGTGGTGGCACTTGCAGGCCATGCTTGGGTAGGTATGTGGACCGTATTCACTGACTATATCACCTCAGGCAAGATGGGTGAGAGCGCGCCAAGATTGCGTTTGGTATTACAGACTTTGATGATTATCTCTATTTTAGTCTTTTTATTTTGGGGCATCATGATTTTTTGGGGTAATGGCTTTGGTGTCGTTGCTGTTTAATGATGAGGTGAGCATCCAGATTGGGTGGTAACGCCAAAATATCGATAAAAATGGATGGCTGTAAACGTGATTGAGAGCTTGGTTATTACTGCCATTCATACATAGCCGAAAATAGTCATAGCATTGGGTTTGGCTACTTATTTATTTTATGTCTAATATTTTATGTTTAAAAAGACAAATGCGCTGATAGGGCGCTCGATAGATAAGTCGCCGAGCATAATACCGCTCAGCCCAGTATAACGATAGATATGCAAATTAAGTGGTTAAAGGCCAGATGTGTCATGTGCTTTAGGTAAGCTGCACTGAGAAAATAACTATTGGTGTACAGACACAGGACAGATAGCCTTTTTATTTACTTCTAAGCATTAACAGGCATTAGGAAAACCGTAATGGCAACTAGACAAGATAATACCATTAGTAATATTAAGACCCTAAACTACGATGCCGTCATCGTCGGTGGTGGTGGTTCAGGGATGCGTGCTTCACTGCATTTGGCTGAGTCAGGCATGAAGGTTGCAGTTTTGACCAAAGTATTCCCAACCCGTTCGCACACCGTCGCAGCCCAAGGTGGCATCGGTGCAAGTTTGGGTAACATGAGTAACGATAACTGGCATTTTCACTTTTATGACACCGTAAAAGGCTCAGATTGGTTGGGTGACCAAGACGCGATCGAATACATGTGCCGTGAAGCGCCAAAAGTCGTCTATGAGCTTGAGCACATGGGCATGCCGTTTGACCGTAACGAAGATGGCACGATTTATCAGCGCCCATTTGGTGGTCATACCTCAAACTATGGCGAAAAAGCGGTACAACGCGCGTGTGCGGCAGCTGACCGTACAGGTCACGCCCTGCTACATACGCTGTATCAAAAAAACCTAGAGCAAGGCACCGAATTCTTTATCGAGTGGATTGCGCTTGATTTGATCAAAGACGAAGATGGCAACATCAACGGTGTGGTAGCGATTGAGCAAGAGACTGGTACCATCGCTGTCTTCCAGTCACCAATCACCGTACTAGCGACAGGTGGTGCAGGCCGTATCTTCGCCGCGTCTACCAACGCTTATATCAACACAGGTGACGGTATTGGTATGGCCGTGCGTGCTGGTATCCCGCTACAAGATATGGAGTTTTGGCAGTTCCACCCAACCGGTGTGCATGGTGCCGGCGTACTACTGACCGAAGGGTGCCGCGGTGAAGGGGCTATCTTGCGTAACAAAGATGGCGAAGCGTTCATGGAGCGTTATGCGCCAACGGTCAAAGACCTAGCGCCTCGTGACCTTGTATCGCGCTCGATGGACCAAGAAATCAAAGAAGGCCGCGGCTGTGGTCCGAACGCTGACCATATCGTAATGGACATGACGCACCTAGGTGTCGATACCATTATGAAGCGTCTACCATCAGTGTTTGAAATCGGTAAAAACTTCGCCAACGTCGACATCACCAAAGAGCCAATTCCAGTTATCCCGACCATTCACTATATGATGGGCGGTATTCCAACCACGATTCATGGTCAGGTCATCGTACCAGATCTAGAAGCGGGTACCGATGAAAACGGTCTATACGCTAAAGGCAACGTGGTGAAAGGCCTCTATGCCATCGGTGAGTGTGCGTGCGTCAGTGTCCACGGTGCCAACCGTTTAGGTACCAACTCACTTCTTGACTTGGTGGTATTTGGCCGCGCGGCTGGTAAGCACATCGTTGATGAGTTCCACCATGCCGACCACAACTATAAGCCATTAGATCCACGTGTGCTTGACTTCACCATGCGTCGCCTAGACAAGCTGCAGCAGTCTACTGAAGGCTACAATGCGCAAGATGTCGCTGATGAAATCCGCGCTACCATGCAAAAACATGCCAGCGTATTCCGTACCCAAGCCATCATGGACGAAGGTGTCGAAAAAATCTTGGCACTGGGTGAAAAAATCGACAAGATCCACTTGGCCGATAAATCACAAGTCTTTAACACCGCTCGTATCGAAGCCTTTGAAGTGGCAAACTTATACGAAGTTGCGAAAGCCACAATGATTTCAGCGGCGCATCGTCACGAAAGCCGCGGCGCGCATAGTGTCTCTGATTACGATCGTCCAGAAGATGATGATTACGCACCAAATGGCCGTAACGATCACGAGTGGATGAAGCATACCTTGTGGTATTCTGAAGGCAACCGCATCATTTATAAGCCAGTTCGTAAAGTGCCGTTGACAGTCGACTATATCGAGCCAAAAGTTCGCGTCTACTAATATTGGACGCCGCGCCTGATATATACTCGATATATAAACTGCGCAAACGTTTTATCCCTTATTCATTTATTAAAAGGTGACCGCCAGCTACATGCACTTGCCCGCACTAATGATAAATCATTCGTTAGCGCGGTGAGATCGCAGTCTTTGTATGCCCGCCATCACCTATGTGTGGAGTTTAGCATTATGAGCCGAGGTACTCGCACCATCGAAATCTATCGCTACGATCCTGATGTGGACGCAGCGCCGCGCATGCAAACCTATACGATTGAGCTGTTAGACTCAGATCGTATGTTGCTTGACGTGTTATTACGCCTAAAGAAAGAAGATGAGACCCTCACTTTCCGCCGCTCTTGCCGCGAAGGCATTTGTGGCTCTGATGGCATGAACATCAATGGCAAAAACGGTCTTGCATGTCTTATCAACATGAACACCTTGCCAGAAAAAGTCACCGTCCGTCCTCTACCAGGTCTGCCTGTGGTTCGTGATTTGGTCGTCGATATGAACCAATTCTACGAGCAATACGAAAAAGTACACCCGTACTTAATCAATGATCAGCCAGCACCGCCGACAGAGCGTCTGCAATCACCTGAGCAGCGCGAACAACTAAACGGTCTGTACGAATGTATCTTATGTGCATGCTGTTCGACCAGCTGCCCATCATTCTGGTGGAACCCTGATAAGTTCTTAGGCCCATCAGCATTGCTACACGCCTATCGTTTTGTGGCTGATAGCCGTGACAGTGATACGCAAGCGCGTCTTGCTCGTTTGGACGATCCGTTTAGTTTGTTCCGTTGCCGCGGTATCATGAACTGTGTGTCAGTTTGTCCAAAAGGCTTGAATCCAACCAAAGCAATTGGTCATCTGCGTAATATGTTGATTGACCAAGCAGGTTAATCGTTTATAATTGCATGGTTTTTTACAGATACTGTAAAAAAAACACCACCTAGCCATTAGGTGGTGTTTTTTATTGATTAGGGGGCGGGGGCTTCTCAACGGCGCAACCTACATTTACAGACAGCAGCGCAAGCGCGATGTGTTTTTAGCGTGCATCGATGACAGTATGATGGTAAAGCTATATTGACAGTACGTTGGTCATGTGTAAGAAGGTCTGTGATAAAGATGCGCGGCCTATATAATTAGATACGCAATATCATTAACTTGATAGAAAAGTCATACGGGTAAGCGTACATTAGCTCAGGGTTTTGATGAGGTATTTGCCTTTATTTAGGTAATTTTAGTGCTTGATTGGGCCGAATGCTTAGGAAGATTTTGCTACTTTAGGTATAATGGCAAGCCAGAATCAGCCAATAATGATATCATTATATTGATAATAGATATTCATTATGTAAATACCTAGTATTGAACAAACAAACTATGTCGTAAAAAATAGACATGCTACCCTATACAGCAATGTATATTTGGCTAAGAGTGTCACCTATCTCATTGATAGGATAACAGTTCAGCCAAAATAGCCGTATGAAAGGCTAGCTGAAAGCAGGAAGACTGGCGAGTCATTGGTTGCTATTGCAACATCTATACACACCTTGCCAGCCATATGTGTCAGGTGAATAGTTGTTATGATCTTGCCACGACCGCATGGATAACCAGTGGTTAATACATGTTAGTTAATAGATTTGTTATGGCTTTTTGCATTATATATAAATTAATGTTGTGAAACGAGTTGGTTCAGAAAACTGAGCGTTCACAAATAGTTATATTTTTACCAACACTATTGTAATAACTGCGATCAGCACTACTTAGCTATTGTCGACACCATATGTTAGCGGCAATGCAAAAATAGACGAGAGACAGTCAGCGGTCAATTTTCTTGACTCTTGCTTGACGTAAGTTACGTCATAGGTTATCCAGACTTTTGACAACCAATAAGCGCTCAGCCGCTGATGTGATACAAGGTTTACATAGCAGATATACGACAGATTACACAATAATAAGCACGATTCCATTCATTTATCTATCAAATAGACGATTATTATGAATAGTATAACCAAAGACGCAGCAGAGCTAGGACATACTGAACTGGCCGCTGACAATGCCAATTATATCGAAGCGCTCTACGAGCAATACCTAACAGATCCTGATAGTGTGGATGCGGACTGGCAAACGTATTTTGAACAGTACAAGTCGCCAAATGACGCCAAACACAATGCTATTAAGGATCAGTTTTTATTGCTGGCCCGCAATCAAACCGCCAATAAAGTCAACACCGACACCAGTAGCGCGTCTGCTGGCAGTGCCGACTGTGCGGATCCTAAACAAATGGGTGTGCAGCAGCTGATCTCAGCTTACCGCCGCCGTGGTCATCGCCGTGCCAAGCTAGATCCATTAGATCTGCATCCGCGTGCCGAAGTAGAAGATCTGACGCTAGAATATCACAACCTATCAGAGGCCGATCTCGATACGGTATTCCCGACCAATGATTTAAACATCGGTAAAGACGAAGCGACACTCTGTGAGATCATCGAAATCATGGAGCGTGTGTACTGCCGTTATATCGGTGTTGAATACATGCACGTGACCACCAGCACCGAAAAACGCTGGATGGAAAAATACCTCGAGACCAACCTAGGCTATATCGAATTTGATAAAGAAAAACGTCTATCTATCTTAGAGCGTCTGACAGCGGCTGAAGGCCTAGAGAAATATCTGGCTCGTAAATATACCGGCGTCAAACGTTTCGGTCTAGAAGGCGGCGAGAGCTTTATCCCAGCCATCAATGAAATCATCCAACGTGCTGGCGGCTATGGCACCAAAGAGATGGTCATTGGTATGGCGCACCGTGGCCGTCTAAACCTATTGGTCAATATCTTAGGTAAAAACCCTGCCGATTTGTTTGATGAATTCGATGGTAAGGTACAGCCAGAAAAAGGCTCAGGCGACGTTAAGTATCATAACGGTTTTTCTTCTAACGTTATGACACCAGGTGGTGAGGCGCATTTGGCTCTAGCCTTTAACCCATCGCACCTTGAAATCGTAGCGCCCGTCTTACAAGGCTCGGTACGTGCACGTCAAGTTCGCCGTAACGATCAGCCGTTAATGGACAACAAAGGCGGTAACTCAGTGCTGCCAATCGTCATCCATGGTGATGCTGCTTTTGCCGGTCAGGGTGTGGTTCAAGAAACCTTCCAGATGTCACAGACGCGTGGTTATACCACGGGTGGTACGGTTCATATCGTGATCAACAACCAAGTCGGCTTTACGACCAGCCGTCAAGAAGACGCACGCTCAACCGAGTACTGTACTGATGTGGCCAAGATGGTGCATGCACCTATCTTACACGTCAACGGCGATGACCCTGAGTCTGTGGTGTTTGCTGCGCAATTGGCACTAGACTACCGTCATGAGTTTGGCAAAGACATCATCATTGATTTGTTCTGCTATCGCCGTAACGGTCACAACGAAGCCGACGAGCCATCAGCGACGCAGCCTTTGATGTATGCAGTTATCAAAAAACTGCCTACGACGCGTACTATCTACGCACAAAAGCTCATCGCCGATGGCGTCCTTAGCGCAGAAGAAGAAAAACAGTACGAAAATGACTACCGTGAGTCGCTAGACCGTGGTGATTATGTCGCCAACTCATTGGTCAGCAAGCCAAACGAAGCGTTATTTGTCGATTGGAAGCCCTACCTAGGTCATGATTTGGTCGATGAATGGGATACCAGCGTCGATATCGAAAAATTAAAAGAGTATGGCCGCCGTATGGCGCAAATGCCAGAAGGCTACAAGCTACAGCGCCAAGTACAAAAAGTGGTCGATCAGCGTTTAGCCATGCAAACAGGCGAAGAGCCACTGAACTGGGGCGCCGCTGAAACTTTGGCCTATGCATCATTGGTCGATCATGACAATGCCTTGGTTCGTATCACTGGTGAAGATGTCGGCCGTGGTACTTTCTCGCATCGTCATAGTGAGATCTACAACGTCAATGACGGCAGCATGTATGTGCCTTTATCACATATCAGCGAAAACCAAGCACGTTTTGCCACTTATAACTCGTTGTTGTCAGAAGAAGCGGTACTGGCCTTTGAATACGGTTATGCAACCACCGTACCCAACGCGCTCATCGTTTGGGAAGCGCAGTTTGGTGACTTCGTCAACGGCGCGCAAGTGGTGATTGATCAGTTTATCTCAAGCGGCGAGACCAAATGGCAGCGCGTTTGTGGTCTAACCATGCTGTTGCCACATGGCTATGAAGGTCAAGGCCCTGAGCATTCATCAGCACGTCTTGAGCGTTTCTTGCAGCTATGTGCCGAAGACAACATGCAAGTGATTACCCCAACGACGCCTGCACAGATTTATCATGCCTTACGTCGTCAAGCGGTACGCCCAATTCGTAAACCGCTTATCGTTATGTCACCGAAGAGCCTACTACGTCATAAGCTGGCAACCTCTCACTTAGAAGAGCTTGCCAACGGTAAGTTTGAGACGGTACTGCCAGAGATGGATGAGCACAATGCAGACAACATCACTCGTATGGTGCTCTGTGGTGGTAAGGTCTACTATGATCTACTTGAGCAGCGCCGTGCGCTTGGACTTGATCATGTGGCCATCGTCCGTATTGAGCAGCTTTATCCATTGCCAGAAAAACGCTTGATTGCTGAGATCGAAAAATACAGCAACCTAAAAGAAATCGTTTGGACGCAAGAAGAGCCATTGAACCAAGGTGCTTGGTACTATCTGGCGCCGCATATGTTCCGTATCGTCGTACCACATCCAACCAAGGCAAAAGTCATGGAGCCAGTGGCACGTCCACCGAGCGCCGCTCCTGCGACAGGGTCGCCAAAACTGCATGCTCAGCAGCAGCAAGCACTGATCGCAGGCGGTCTTGGTATCAGTGTCGATGAGCTGGCAAAGTAAGATAAGTGACAGACGTTACAAGTTATAGATTATAGAAGACACATGAAGCAGGCGATGACAGTCAGTACTGGCAATACCTATCAGTGACATTGTTGCACACAGTATTGACTGCCTATCACGACTTAATAACGCATATAAATATCCAAATCTAAGGAGTATATCGATGGCTGATATCAAAGCCCCCGTTTTTCCAGAATCGGTTGCCGATGGCACGATCGTCGAATGGCATGTCAGTGAAGGTCAGCAAGTAAACCGTGATGACCTATTGGCTGAAATCGAAACCGACAAAGTTGTTTTAGAAGTTGTGGCACCTGATGATGGTGTTGTGACCAAAATCGTCAAGCAAGTAGATGACACAGTACTATCTGACGAGCTAATCGCTGAATTTGAAGCGGGTGCAAGCGGCAGCACAGACTCAAACGATGAACCAGCAGTCAACCCAGACCAGCCAGCGGCACCAGTGCAAGCTAAGCAAGGTACAGATGGCGGTGAGCCAGTACAAGCCACTGACAAAAAAGACGAAGCCGACCATAAAGATCAAAGCCCAGCCGTGCGTAAAGCGGCCAAAGAGTCTGGCGTAGATCCGAAAAACGTCGAAGGCAGTGGCCGCGGTGGCCGTGTGACCAAGAGTGATATGGCAAACCCAACGCTAAAAGCCGACAGCTCTATCAAGTCAGATAGTGGTCGTCCTGTGGCAGAGTCCACTGGCGAGCGTACCGAAAAACGCGTCCCAATGACGCGCCTACGTAAGCGTGTCGCTGAGCGTCTACTGTCAGCTACTCAAGAAACCGCTATGTTGACGACCTTTAACGAAGTCAATATGAAGCCGTTGATGGACATGCGTACTAAGTACAAAGAGAAGTTCGAAAAACGTCATGGCGTACGTCTAGGCTTTATGTCGCTATTTGTCAAAGCGGCGACCGAAGCACTCAAACGCTTTCCAGCGGTAAACGCTTCACTAGACGGTGATGACATCGTTTATCATGGTTTTTATGACATCGGTGTGGCGGTATCATCAGATCGCGGCCTCGTCGTTCCTGTACTGCGCGATACTGACCGTATGGGTATGGCGGACATCGAAGCCAAAATCCGTGAATACGGTAGCAAGGCGCAAGAAGGCAAGCTTGGTCTAGACGAGATGACGGGTGGTACATTCACTATCTCAAACGGCGGTGTATTTGGTTCACTGATGTCAACACCTATCTTGAACCCACCGCAAACTGCTATCTTGGGTATGCATGCAATCAACGAGCGCCCAATGGCGGTCGACGGTAAAGTTGAGATCTTGCCGATGATGTATCTAGCGCTGTCTTATGACCACCGTATGATCGATGGTAAAGAAGCGGTACAATTCTTAGTGACACTAAAAGAATTGGTCGAAGATCCTACTATGCTTCTTTTAGACCTGTAAGCTTCTAAGCTTGTATTGGCAATCGCTGATACAAGTTTTTTAACTTTGGTATCGGCCATTGTCATTTGAGTAAAATCACGCTTAGCAATAATCAAGCCGTTTAGTTATGACATTTAATTGTGACGTTTAATGAAGATGCAGTCCTATAGGGCGGCGTCTGACGGCGGGTCGTTAGTACTCTTTATCGAGCTGCCTGTATTTGGGGCAGCCTATTGGCTACTACAGACGTCATCAAAACCAGACAGATGATTAACCCTGTGGTTAAAGATGAGATCGGTCGTTATTGCACAAAAGTGACACCATCGTGCCGATATATCTCACACAACATGAGCAAAATCTAAAATAATCTAAAAAATAGGAACGTACTATGAAAGACAATTATGATTTGGTCGTCATCGGCGGCGGTCCTGGCGGTTATGAAGCAGCCATTCGCGCAGGTCAGCTTGGTATGAGCGTGGCCTGTATCGAAAAACGCGTTTATAAAGGCGAGCCTGCGCTTGGCGGTACTTGTCTAAACGTCGGTTGTATCCCATCAAAAGCCTTGCTGGATAGCTCGCATCGTTATGAAGCGACCAAGCATGACTTAGCTGAGCATGGCATCAGCACAGGTGATGTCTCTATCGATATCGAGCAGATGATCGCTCGCAAAGAAGGCATCGTCAAGCAGTTGACCGGCGGCGTGGCAGCATTGCTCAAGGGCAATGGCGTTGACTGGCTACAAGGCTGGGGCACATTAGAAGATGGTAAAGGTAGCGAGAAAAAAGTTAAATTTACCGCGCTAGAAGACGACAGCGAAACGACCATCACCGCAAAAAATGTCATTCTTGCGGCAGGCTCAGTGCCTATCGAGATTCCAGTGGCCAAAACTGACGGCGACCGTATCGTCGACTCGACTGGCGCACTGGACTTTACTGAAGTACCTAAGCGCCTTGGTGTGATCGGTGCGGGCGTGATCGGTCTTGAGCTAGGCTCTGTATGGCGCCGCTTGGGTAGTGAGGTTGTGGTATATGAAGCACTACCAAGCTTCTTAGCCGCCGCTGACAAAGACATCGCCAAAGAAGCCGGCAAACTGCTGAAAAAGCAAGGCCTTGATATCCGTGTCGATACCAAAGTTACCAACGCTGAAGTCAAAGGCGATCAAGTCGTTGTGACCAGCGAAGCCAAAGGCGAAGCCTCAGATGAGAGCTTTGATAAGCTAATCGTCTGTGTCGGTCGCCGTGCCTACTCTGAAAAACTACTGGGCGAAGACAGCGGTATCACCTTAACCGAGCGCGGTCTAATCGATGTCGACGAGCAGTGCAAAACCAATCTAGACGGCGTCTATGCCATTGGTGATCTGGTACGTGGTCCTATGCTTGCACACAAAGCGATGGAAGAAGGCATGATGGCCGTCGAGCGTATCCATGGCGAAAAAGCTCAGGTCAACTACGACACCATCATCAACGTCATCTATACCCATCCAGAAATCGCATGGGTTGGCATGACTGAGCAAGAAGCCGAAGAAGCAGGTTATGAAGTTAAAACTGGCTCATTTAACCTAGCGGCCAACGGTCGTGCGCTCGCGCAAAGCGAAGGCCAAGGCTCTATCAAAGTCGTCGCCGATGCCAAAACAGATCGTTTGTTAGGTATGCATGCCATCTCTGCAGGCGCAGGTGATATCGTCCATCAAGGCATGATCGCGATGGAGTTTGTCTCTAGTATCGAAGACCTGCAGCTGATGACGTTTGCTCATCCAACGATCTCAGAAGCAGTACACGAAGCGGCGCTATCTGCAGATGGCCGTGCTATCCACGCTATCCAGCGTAAAAAGCGTAAAAAATAAGTCGTTCGCTACCGTTGCAAAACAAGCAAACAAATAAGCAAGTATCGATTTATGACTTGACTATTTAGGCGTCAATGATAGTACTGCTATCGGCGCTGCTGCTATGGTCATAAGTGCGCCAGACTCTGGTCTACGCGCACTTATTTTCACTTTTTATTAATTGTAAAAAACAAGGGATACAATCAATGAATTTACATGAGTATCAAGCAAAAGAGCTATTAAAAAGCTACGGATTGCCTATTCAAGAAGGCATCATCGCCCACAATGGCGACGAAGCTGCTGCTGCTTTTGACAAAACCCCAACCGATATCGCCGTCATCAAAGCACAGGTACACGCTGGTGGCCGTGGTAAAGCGGGCGGTGTAAAGCTGGTTAAGACTCGTGAAGAAGCCAAGCAAGTGGCAGAAGAGCTCATCGGTACTAACTTGGTCACCTTCCAGACTGATGCTGATGGCCAACCCGTCAACTTCGTCTTGGTTGCAGAAGATATGTATCCAGTACAGACTGAGCTATATCTTGGTGCCGTGGTCGACCGTGCCACCCGCCGTGTGACCTTTATGGCATCAACCGAAGGCGGCGTCGATATCGAAGAAGTCGCTAATGAGACACCAGAAAAAATCTTCAAAGTACATGTAGATCCATTAGTCGGTCTAATGCCGTTCCAAGCGCGTGATGTGGCGTTTAAACTTGGCCTAGAAGGTAAGCAAATCAACCAGTTCGTTAAACTAATGACTGGCGCCTATAAAGCCTTTGTCGAAAACGACTTTGCCCTAATGGAAATCAACCCATTAGCTGTACGCGAAAATGGTGAAATTGTCTGTGTCGATGGCAAAATCGGTATCGACTCAAACGCCCTATATCGTCTACCAAAAATTGCAGCCCTACAAGACAAAACGCAAGAAAACGAGCGTGAGCTAAAAGCTGCTGAGTTTGACCTAAACTATGTCGCCCTAGAAGGCAACATCGGCTGTATGGTCAACGGTGCGGGTCTTGCGATGGCGACCATGGACATCATCAAACTGTACGGCGGCAAGCCTGCTAACTTCCTAGACGTGGGCGGCGGTGCAACCAAAGATCGCGTTGTAGAAGCGTTCAAAATCATCCTAGAAGACAGCAGCGTAGAAGGCGTTCTTATCAACATCTTCGGTGGTATCGTACGCTGTGACATGATCGCAGAAGCCATCATCGCTGCGGTCAAAGAAGTCGACGTACAAGTACCTGTCGTCGTGCGTTTAGAAGGTAACAACGCTGAAAAAGGCGCGCAAATCCTAGAAGAGTCTGGTCTAAAACTGATCTCAGCTCAAGGCCTCGCAGACGCTGCACAAAAAATTGTCGAAGCTGTACAAGCTTAATACCGATTGCGCCAGCGCCTTAGAGTAGGGCGATGAAACCTAACTCTAAGCATATAAGCGCTATCGCATAGTCGTCAAAGCGTGATGGCACTTGCTAGGCTCGGATCGTCATTGTCAGATCATCATTGATAGTGGTCATCAGTCGTCAAGTCGCTGTCACAAGACAACCGAATACAAGGAAAAAATAATGAGTGTATTAATCGATAAAGATACCAAAGTATTGGTACAAGGTTTTACGGGTAAAAATGGTACCTTCCATTCAGAGCAAGCCATCGAATACGGCACCAAAGTCGTCGGCGGCGTAACCCCAGGTAAAGGCGGTCAAACGCACCTAGGCCTACCAGTATTTAATACAATGGCGGAAGCCATGGAAGCGACTCAAGCGGATGCTTCTGTTATCTACGTACCAGCACCATTTGTACTAGACTCTATCGTTGAAGCAATCGATGCTGGCGTGAAGCTGATCGTCGTGATCACTGAAGGCGTACCGACTCTCGATATGCTAAAAGCAAAACGCTATCTAGAAGAAGCGGGCGATGTACGTCTAGTGGGTCCAAACTGCCCAGGCGTCATCACCCCAGGCGAATGTAAAATTGGTATCATGCCAGGCCATATCCATCAGCCAGGTAAAGTGGGCATCATCTCACGCTCTGGTACTTTGACTTATGAAGCGGTCGCGCAGACCACAAAGCTAGGCTTTGGTCAGTCAACCTGTATCGGTATCGGTGGTGATCCTATCCCTGGCATGAACCAGATCGACGCGCTAAAACTGTTTGAAGAAGATCCACAGACCGAAGCGATCATCTTGATCGGTGAGATCGGTGGTACTGCGGAAGAAGAAGCCGCCGCTTATATCAAAGACCATGTAACGAAGCCTGTGGTTGGCTACATCGCTGGTGTCACTGCTCCAGAAGGCAAGCGTATGGGCCATGCTGGCGCGATCATCTCTGGTGGTCAAGGTACTGCAGAAGAGAAGTTTAGAGCCTTTGAGGATGCGGGTATCGCGTATACACGTGACCCATCGAAGCTAGGCGATAAGCTAAAAGAAGTTACTGGCTGGTAAGATAGACATTATCTATAGTGAAGCTACTAAAACTATATTGAAATGTTAAGAAGACACCCCTACAATGGGGTGTTTTTTATTGGTTTGAAAAATTATGAAACAAAAAATCCTCGTCACAGGCGGCGCAGGCTACATCGGCTCTCATACTTGTATAGCCTTGCATCAGGCAGGCTACGAGATAGTAGTTTATGACAATCTATCTAACAGTAGCCGTGAAGCAATCAATCGTGTCTCTCACCTTATCGGCAAGCCCATTGAGTTTATTAAGGATGACATCCGTGATGCCAAGGCATTAAGACAAGTGTTCGACGCTCATCAATTCTTTGGTGTCATACATTTTGCCGGATTAAAAGCCGTCGGTGAGTCCGTCGCCAAGCCCTTACTTTATTATAATAACAACGTCAGTGGCACCATCACCTTACTCGAAGTCATGACAGAATACGACGTTAAAAACCTCGTGTTTTCCTCATCAGCTACGGTTTATGGTGATCCTGAAACCCTGCCTATCGATGAGACTGCCCCGCGCTCCTGTACCAATCCCTATGGTCAGAGCAAGCTGACCGTCGAGCATATCCTAGAAGACCTAGCCGTCTCCGATACTAGCTGGAGTCTAATCTCTCTGAGATACTTCAATCCAGTGGGCGCGCATCCATCAGGGCAGATAGGCGAAGACCCAAACGACATTCCAAATAATCTCATGCCCTATATCTCGCAAGTCGCCGTTGGTAAGCTGGAGAAACTTAGCATCTTTGGCAATGACTATCCGACCGTCGATGGCACAGGGGTACGGGATTTTATCCATGTCAGTGATTTGGCATCCGGTCATGTCGCGGCACTGAATTATTTACAGCAGCAAGTTCATGTACAGCACAGCTCAGCAGGGTTTTTGCCTATTAATTTAGGGACTGGCACTGGTACGTCGGTGTTAGAGCTGGTCAATGCTTTTACCGACACCACAGGGCAGCGCGTGCCGTATCAGTTTGTCGCGCGGCGTGCCGGAGACATCGCCAGCTGCTATGCCAGCGCTGATAAAGCCAAAGTGCTACTTGGCTGGCACGCTAAGCTGTCTGTCGCGGAGATGTGTGCAGATACCTGGCGCTGGCAGAGTCAAAATCCGAATGGCTATAAGTGAATAAACTTATCTTATCTATTATTATTGTTATTTACTAAGGAAACCCACATGAGTATTATCATTCAAGCTGGACATAAAACCTCTAAATCCAAGCAGTTGATAGAAAAACTATATGAAAGAGGTTTGAGTAGACCTGCTGACAGCTATACTCATAAAATGACGCCTCAGCAAGTTTCAGAGACGCTCTATAAAGTGCTTGCGCGAGAAGATATGTCATCTGCCAATGAAAAGATGGCCGATAATGTGATGACGGATTTTCTTTTGGCTAATTTGGATGCTGAAAACTGGGGCTGGGAGTCTGATAAAAATTTAGCTAGTTTAGAATACTGGGAAGAGGTTGAGCATGATGTAGGGTTTATTCTTGTATTTGATCATCCAAGTAATATTCTTAAAGAATTCGCAGATGTAGTTTTGACTACAGATATGATTAATCAAGCTATGAATGAGTGGGTTGATTATCATCAAAAAATGTTAGATTTTTTATCATCTAATAATGAGAAATGTATACTAATTGAAGGTAAGGGTGCTCTTAGTAATATTAGTAAATACAAAGCTGAAGTTAAAAAGATCACAAATAGCTTAGTGTTGAAAAGTGGTTGGCAAGTAGCTAGTTATGAAGAGTCTTTAGTTACTGGTTTAGGTGGTGATACGAATATTATCAATGAACTGGCTACGAATGAAATATTGAGTAAGTTTCCAGAGTTGATCGATGTTTTTAATGGTTTATTATCTAAAGCCTCATTAAAGACTAGTGAGAATATATTTAAAACAAAAAGGTTGGATCTTGATAGTCTAGTGAGTGCCGTAAACTATTTCAATGAAAGTGAGCAGAGAAAAAAATATGAGTTAGAAAAGATAAGTACTAAGCTGTCAAAGGCCTACAGTGAAATAGCTAGCTTAAAAAAATCTATTGATATTCATGTAGGAAATACAAGGGTTCTAGAAGAGAAACTGAATCAAGAGAATAAAAAACTAATTGAAAGTATAAAAGACTATAACTCATTAAGTAAAGAGAGTAAAAAGACTATTGATGATCTTAAAAAACAAGCTGAAGATATTAGATCTCAATCTATTGAGAGTATTGAGAAGGAAAATATTCAGCTTATTAACCAAATTCATGTGCTCCAGGAAAATTTAGAAAAGTATTTAAAAAATGATGATAAACAAGTAGTTACCGATGTCAAGCAGTCAAAACCGAGACCAATCTACTATGGTGCAGCTGATAGGATAAAAGAAGACTTACCTTATAGAGTTGGCTCTGCAATTATCAATCATTCAAAATCACCTTCATCTATAGTTAGACTACCGTCTGCAGTCGTAAAAGAATATCGAGATTTTGATAGAAATACGAAGAAAAATGAGAATCTCCCAGCAATAGAAGAGTATGAAGATGCTGATGATGCAGTAAAAGTTAAAAGTCATTTATCTTATATTATTGGGCTTACAATTACAGATGCCTTAAAATCTCCCAGTAGTATCCCTAAAATTCCATTCAAGTTAAGTAGAGATGTAATAAACTTTAAATTAGATAAAAGAAAGAAATAATACAGCCTGTTAAGTAAGCTTTTAGTATTTTAGCTATATAAATTAAAAGTAGAGTACTCTTAGTTACTAGAAGTGTTTGAATTAAGGAAGAGATTTGATGAGTGTAAAAATTGCAAATAGTTTGTATAAACAAGGCAGGTTTCAAGAGGCTTATGAACTATATGTTGAGCTTCAAGAACGTTACGGTACTAGTCTCTTTGAAGCTAATGTTAGTTTATGTAAGAAGAGTATGGGGTATAAGCCAGCTTCTAGTGAAACAAATATTCAAGATTTAAGTTATTTAAATTCTTATTTTGATCACGTATACGTAGTAAATTTAAAGCATAAAGTTAAAGATAAACTAACAATTGCTCAGCATTTGAAGAAAAAAAATATCTATTTTGAGGTTTTTGAGGCGACCGATGGTTATAAAGGAGAGGCGTATCAAAAATGGCTAGAATATAGTAAAAGACCATTAGGAACTTTCAAGCGTTATAAACATTTCAGTGATAAAGAGATTAAGCTTCGCAGAAGCCTAATCGAATCCGCTGGAGCATTGGGGTATATCTATACATATCTAAGAATACTGGACGATGCTAAGAACAAAGGGTATGAAAGGTTTTTAATACTCGAAGACGATGTATTATTGGATAATCAGTTCGAGGAAAAATTTAAGAGTTTTACTCGTAATATAAACGATAAATGGAAGATTCTCTTATTGGGCGCATCTCAATATGGATGGAGTGGTATAGGTGAAAAAGAATCATTAGATAAAGGCTATTATTTGCCAAGAAGAATAGACGGTAACACTACATGTGGATCTTTTGCAATTGCATTTCATCAATCAGTTATTGAAGAAATGATAGATGCTGCTAGTTCTTTAGAAGCGCCTTTCGATCACCTACCTCTTGGAGAGCTTTATGAGAGACATATAAATAAATGCTTTGTAGCTTATCCTAATATAGTTATTGCTGATGTAGAAGAGAGTGCTATTAGAGGTAAACGCTCACAAGTTGAACATAGTAAAAGAGTTAAATGGAGGTTAGAAAACTTCGATTATCCTCTTTTAAAGCCTAGTGTTTCAATAGTTTTGAGCTCTAGTAACAATCTAAAATATATTGAAAGTTTTAAAAATGAAAAAGAACTTCCTTTTAATGTTAGGATTTACTATAACTCAACAGATGGTCTAAGACCTCTTCATAATCCCGTCGTATTAAATGAAGCTTATAATGAGATAGTAAGCACTGAGAGCTCTAGAATAGTAACAGAATCAGACTATACGGTGACATTGAGTAAAAATTATCATATTAGCGAGTCTGACTTAATTAGTTATATCGAATTCGAAGCTGGTGTAACAAATGTACGTAATGATAGATTAGTTAGTTTAAATAAAAATAAAAGGCCAGTTGCTGTTAGAGGTAGAGCAACTGTAATTATACCTACGTATAAACGAGCGGACAATCTCAGAAACGCAATCGAGTCAGTAGTTCTGCAAGACTATGAAGACATAGAGTTAATTGTAGTAAGTGACAATGGTAATAAACAAAAGCTAAATGCTGAAGTAGAAGCTATTGTTGATAGCTTCAGACGGGTTTCAAGTAACTGTAATATTAAACTTATAAAACATAAGTTTAATAGGAATGGCTCAGCTGCACGGAATACAGGAATAATGAACTCTACTGGTGAGTATATTAGTTTTCTTGATGATGACGATATATATATCCAAGGTAGGTTGTCAAAAGTAATTAAAAAGTTAAAAAGCTTACCAGAGAACATAGGAGCAGTATATTGTGGGTTTCTGGGATGGAATTCTAAGGTAAATAATTTGGGTCGATATACTGAGGGTGATTTAACTGAGGAGTTTTTGAGTTTAGATTACTCTCGGCATTATCTCCATACTAATACGGCTACCTATAGAAGACATGTTATACTTGAATTAAATGGATTCGATGAATCATATAAGCGACATCAAGACCTAGAGTTTAATCTAAGGTTTTTTGAACTTTATGAAATCTCAACTTATCAGGAGGCTCTAGTAAAACTAAAGCCGCAGCCTGTTACAGTTAGTAATAGGCTCTTTAATTCTGAAATGATTGAACTGAAAACTAAGTTTCTAAACCAATTTAGATATTTAATAAAATCTTTTCCTGATGATGTTCAATATAGAATCTACAATGCTCATGTTCAAGAGACTGTTAAGTATACTAGAGAGGCCGGCGAGGCAATTAAATATTATGCTAAAAAATTTGATGACTTTAATATAAGATTGTTAATTAGTCTATTAGCAGAAAAGCATCCCTCCCTAAATAATGAGTTAAACAGTCAGCTATTAAAAAACGAGTTTCATAAAAATGAAATTGGTTTTTATAGAATAATAGGAAATAATCACTCAACACTACAGTCACAAGAACAAACCTATCAGAATTTAATTAAAGTTCTGGATGAAGAAGAGGCTTTTGAGAATGTAGATAAGTACTTTGTACTTAATAGAATTACTAATTCTAAGCTACAAAAAAAACTTAAGGATGTATTAGAGTCTCGAGGCGCTAAGTACTTGGAGATAACCTACGATAAAGAAATATATAGAAAAATAGGTTACGACTTAAAGAATATCCCTAATCCAGAATCTTGGTTTAAAGATTTCGACGTCTGGAATAGGTTAGTTATGAATGTTGAAATTAGAGAGTCTAAAAACCGGTATCTAATAAATAATAATGGAGCTAGAAACTTCGTTTTAAAGAATGGGAAACGTAACCATGAATGGGTAATGCCATGGGATGGTAATTGCTTTATAACAAAGGCTGAAATTGAGAAAATTAAAGCTGATATGGAGAGTTCTGGTAATATTAAATATATTCTTACACCTATGGAGAGAGTATCTAATAACGAAGTAGTAAGCAAACAGTCAGCTATATCCAATGCTGTAGAGGAACCTCAAATTACTTTTCGTTATGATGCAGTTGAATGCTTCAATGAGGATAGAGTATATGGTAATCAACCAAAAGTAGAGCTCTTTAAAAGATTAGGTGTTGAAGGAAAATGGGATGGGTGGACTAAGCTGAGCCCTTGGGTAGACTTAAAGTATTCAAAATCTAGTGAGGCTGGCTTGTTTAAAAAGAGTGGTGCAACATTCAGACTGTCTTCTGGTAAAACAGAAGCCGTTACAAAAGCATCCCAAAGAAATATATTAAGAAAGCAGGCAATTATTAACTATATAGATGAGTCAGAAGTAGTTATATTAAAAGAGAATCTAAATATAATAGGTTTTTCTGATAGTCTCCCTAATAGTTTGAAAGGGTTTATTGCAAACTTAGATATTAGAAAAATGCACAATAAACTTACATGGTTTGTTAAACAAAAGAAAACCTTAGAAGCTAAGTCACTGATGTCTGAGTTTGTGACTCTCTTTAATAGAACTACTAATTTAGACGATAAGGTTTTTATATTTATATCTTTATACTCTAATGCATTACTTGAAGAAGGGATGAAGATATTTAATTTTTGTGATCAAACAAAATGCTTTATTGCTGGTAAGCCAGAGGAAGTTTATAAGCAATACGATTTGAATGACTTGAATGCATTTATATCTTGTCTGACAAGTGCGTTTATAGCGAACTTATACCTTTTAAGAAACGGTCAGTTACTTGAAGCAGTACGTATGAAGTCAGAAGTATCAATGTTAGTGTATCACTATGCAATTAATATTGAAAAAATCGGAAATGATAAGAAAGTTTACAGTATTATTTATTTGATTAATAATACTTACAAAAAACTGTACGATTATGATTTAATTAGAGATTTATGGATTACTGGTGTTGATAATAATAAAGTCTTTATTTAAATGTCATATATGGTGATATATAATGCAAGAGAATGTTTCATCCATATAGTTTTATATTAATTTCGATCTCAGCTATTTGAGTTAGGATAAAAAATGTTTCTAATTAAACAAAAAGATTTTTTTGTAATTTGCTCTGATGACTATTCAAATAGTGTGTCTGAAAGGTATCGTATAGATACTGATAGTGGATTTAATGAGAAGAGTTTTATGGGTTATTGTTTTCAAGACAATAGGCTTTTTCATGAGTTATATAATGAAATACCAGATATAAGTGCTCTAGAAGATACTTATTATTATAATTGCGGTGTTTTTTGTGCCATTATTATTGAAAAATCCACCCGAATATTTACTGATCCTATGGGTCAGTATCCAGTATTCTACTATCATAATGGCAACTCTTTTATTGTAAGTAACAATTTCTTCGCAATTTCAAGCATTTTAAATAACAAAAATATTAATATTGATTGTATGGTGGATTATGTTACTTATCTATCTCCATTAAAACAAGAAACTATCCTTGAGAATGTATATAGATTAAGTAGTTACCAAAGTATAAAAATAAAAAATGAGTCTTTTTTAGTAGTTAAACATAATAATTATCTTTTAGATCTAGATTATAATGAACTGCTGAATATTACAGCTAATCGTATGAAATTACGTGCTAAAGCCTTACTCGAAAAACATAAACCTGTATGTCACTTGACAGGCGGTGGAGATTCAAGGCTTGCATTAGCGTCATTACTTAGTAGCGGGTTTGAAGGGAATGTATTTTCTTACGGTGACGGTCGCTCTGAAGATAGATTAATAAGTAATCTTGTAGCAACAACTTATAACCTTACACCAGGAACAGTCAAAAAGTTTGGTCTACATGTAAACGATCTTAAAAAATACGTAAACATGGTGGTGGCATTTAATGGAATTAAGTCTGCACATTTTAGTAACTGGGGTAGTGGTAGCGATAAAGGTTACTGTGAAGTTACTGGCTACTTTGGTGAAATTATTAAAGGCTTTGGTAGTATTAACTTTAAGAAAGATAAATTCCCTAGCAGGATTAGCTATCACGATTACTATAGAAAGCATTCAAACTTTGATGGTGATATTTTTGATCAAGCTGACTTAAGAGTGACTGAAGAGCTTAGAGATAAGCAACACTTTGATAGTTCGATTCTTAATAATATACTATTTTACTTACGTAATCGTTGCTCAAGTCACTGTGGTATGCATAGTGTAGTTTCAAACAGAAGGTTTATTAGTATCGATTTAGATTATGATCCTTTGTTGTTGAGCTTAGTGAATAGCTGTAAATACTCTGAGGCACATATTAAAGCTGGAGCAATAACAGTTGATTTAATTAAGACCATACATTCAACTAAACTAGCTACTTTACCTTATCAAGGTAGAGTTATACCGAAGTTCACAAAATGGATTAAAGATTTAGATATTCCGCTCTCTTGTACAGAGAGGTATAATCCAGAACATGAAATGCTAGAAAAAATGAAGGTAGATCATATTTATAAAGAACCAGATCTTAACTTTAATAAGCTGGGAGTTGAAAACTATAGGTTTAATGGTCCAACTGCACTATACCAATCCCCTCATTTTTTAAAGTTTTATCAAGACTATCCTGTTTTTCTGTCTGCATTAAGTGCAAAAAAAGGAGATAAAAGGTTTGAGTTAACCACTTTATCTTCGTTAATTGTTTGTGAGCTAATAACGAAAAAAGAAATTTATAGCTTTCTATAAGCTTCTCATAAATTGATTAACTTCTCTTCTAGTATATATTTTATAATATTTAAGGGTTCTAATAATGAAAAGGCAGATAAGATTGAGAGAGTTTGAAGCTGACAAGGATATGTTCAAAAGCCCTTCTATAACTTATGCGGAAAAATCTAGAAATTTAAATAGTAATATAGCATATAAGTTTCAAACAGATTCCAATGGATATGTAGTTTCTGGTAGACGGTTTATTCCTGTTTCAAAGATATGTGTTGTTGGTGCCTCATTAATTGAGAATAAATTTGTCAGGGAAAGCTGTAGATGGAATACTTATCTGGAAGGTCTTTTTTTATATCAAAATATTCCAGTCAAAGTCTATAACGCTGGATATTCAGGGGCGACATCCTTAAACGTTCTAAATACTTTAACTAATAAGCTTCTTGCAGATAGTTTTGATTCAATAATATATTTTATTTCATCTAATGATTACTCTGCTATTGCCTACTCAGATAGTTACTGGAACTTAACTAAAGATCATTCTAATCTATTCCTTACTGATTATGAAAGTGCCGAGCGTAACTTTAAAAATTTAAATAAAGATCATTTTGAAAGTATTGTTAAGTCAATACATACTACAGCTTTAAATTTCAACCAAGAGTTTTATTTCGCTACTTACCCTAATCTTTCTTGCGAACGTGTTGTAAGTACTATTAATGAAATGCTGAGATCGGTTTGTATGGAGCATAGCATACCATTACTAGATATAGATAAAGAAATGAAAGCTAGAAATATTGACTATGAGAGTAATTTTTATGATAGGAGACATATGAATGAAATAGGATCTAAAACGTTATCGAAGATGCTCTATGATTTTTATATGAGTAAGTGGGATTTAGATACGAAGGATCATAAGACTGTGTTCAAGAAAAAGAAGGTTCTAAACAACAAGATAAGTCTTAGTAGCGAATCTGGTGAGCTAAACATTAAAAGTGTTTGTAGCAACGACTTTCTAAAAACTTCAAATATAAATCTCATTTTTAGTATTGATAACTCTAACTCTGAAAAAGATGTCTCACTACTAGTAAAGCTATATTTTGAAGAAATAAAAAGTGTAGAAAATATAAGTGGTTTGAGCTTTAGAGAAGATATAGGTTGGCATTTCCTTATATCAGCTCCTAAGGGTAAGTTTTTAGAAAATAGCTACCATTTTGAGGTGGTTTTTAAAGGAAATATGGGCTTAGTTGTTGAAAAAAAGGATTCTTCTACTAAGGTGTCAATAGACTCTATTGTCCTTGAGATCATAGAAAGTAAGAACAGCTAGTCATTTTACAAGAGGTCCAAAGAGTAATTATGAAAATAACCATCGTAGGCACAGGGTACGTCGGTCTCTCTAATGCCGTACTTTTTGCACAAAAATATAGCGTCACCGCATTAGATATCGATCAAGATAAAATCAGTAAAATCAATCAGCGTCAATCGCCGATTGATGATAAAGAAATAGAAAACTTTCTAGCTCGTAAAGAGCTGGATTTGTTTGCGACGACAGATAAAGTACAAGCTTATACCGATGCAAACTATGTGCTGATAGCCACCCCGACCAACTACGATACAGACACCAACTCTTTTGATACCAGTAGTGTCGAGGCCGTCATCAAGGACGTACTGGCAGTCAATCCCAATGCCTTGATTATCATCAAATCCACCATTCCTGTTGGCTTTACGCAAAAAACGAAAAGAAGACTAGGCATTGATAATCTTGTCTTTGCTCCTGAGTTTTTACGTGAAGGCAAGGCGCTATACGATAATCTATACCCTTCACGCATCATCGTCGGTGAGCAGTCAGAGCGTGCACAGAAGTTTGCGCAAATGGTGGCAGATTGCGCAGTGAAAGAAAATCCAACCATTCTATTGACCAATAGTGCTGAGGCAGAAGCCGTCAAGCTATTTGCTAATACCTATCTTGCATTACGCGTTTCTTACTTTAACGAGCTGGATACTTATGCAGCGGTTCATGGTCTGGATACTGAGCAAATCATCAAAGGTGTTTGTTTAGATCCAAGGGTCGGGGATTTTTATAATAACCCATCTTTTGGCTATGGTGGCTATTGTCTCCCTAAAGATACTCAGCAGCTACTGGCCAATTATGAAAATATACCGCAGAACTTGATAGGAGCAGTGGTTTCTTCAAACAATACTCGTAAAGAATTCATCGCCAATGATATCGTATCGAGTAATCCCAAGGTTGTGGGTATTTATCGTCTGATCATGAAAGCAGGGTCTGATAATTTCCGTGCGTCGGCCATTCAGGGTATTATTAAACACTTAAAACGACTAGGTACGACGGTGATTATCTATGAGCCGAAGTCTGATGAATATAGTTTTTTAGACTGTGAAATTGTAAATAACTTAGAAGAGTTTAAGAGTAGGTCAGATATTATTGTAGCCAACCGACTCTCAGAAGATTTATCAGGTAGTTTGGATAAGGTATATACTCGAGACTTATCTGGTTCAGATTACTAATTAGGTCCCGATTTGAAATACTTTTCTTATGTTAAAAATAAGCAGTTCGCTCAGGCTTTAGCAGTGTTAAAGCCTAGGCAGCGCTATATCACTGCTAAGCGCCGTTGGTATGCAGTGCGTTTAGGTTTATATCGTAGTACTTTAGAGCGTCAATCATGGTTATCAGTAAAGACACCGCGTCATACAGTGGTATCTACTATTGCCAATATTAAGCGTCAAAACTTAACGAATGAGAAGGCTAAAGGTCATATAGAGCAACTCTTATATGATAACCGCTATCGCCAATTTCATCATGAATTGATCAAAGAGACGATATCATTTTACCCTGAAGTGGTATTTTATTTTTTGAAAGCACAGAAAGAAAAGTCAGGCACGTTAGATAGCTCTTATTATCAAGGTCTGTATATTGCGCTTTTACAGCAGCATGATCCACTAAGTACTCATATTGATCATTATTTAAGTGATTTTTTGGCATATCCAGCAGATGCCGAGTATGCAGATAAAAGCTGTCTTTACAGTAATATCGCCCTTCATACACCACTGGCGAAGCTGGCCAATTTAAATCAAATGTTTACTCATCATCAGCTTGATCAGATAGCGCTGTCCGATGAGCAGCAGCAATTCACTGTAGCTAATCTAAGCACAGTAGAGAATCTGAATAAGCAAGAAAAGTCTCAAGGCCATCATCAGCGGTATAAAGTGACAGTTATCGTTACCACCTATAATGTCAGCGAGACAATTGAGAGCTGTATTTATAGTTTGCTGATGCAGACATGGCGCAACTTAGAAATAATAGTCGTTGATGATGCCAGCACTGATGATACACTACAGCGTTTACGGTCTTTGAACAGTCGCTATAAAGATTTAACGGTCATTGCTCTACCGAAAAATGTAGGGACATTTGCTGCCAAAAGCATTGGTGCACAGTATGCGACAGGTGAGTTTTTGACCTGTCAGGATTCTGACGATTGGGCGCATCCACAAAAAATAGCAGAGCAAGTGCAGCCATTGATAACAGACGCTAGTATCATTGCGACGACATCACATTGGTTGCGATTAGATCATGATGGTCAGTACTATGTCAGGCAAGTGTATCCCTTTATGCGCCAAAACCCCGCTTCTCCCATGTTTCGCTTGCAGACTGTCAAACAAGAGACAGGGTTGTGGCATATCGTGCGCACAGGGGCGGATAGTGAGTTTTTTGAGCGTTTAAAGCTAGTCTATGGCAATGAGCGCATCGTAGTTGTTAAAAAGCCGCTGACCATCGCCAGCCATCGCCCGAACTCACTCATGACTTCAGAGCAGTTCGGTATCTACAATCGTACAGCGGCCCTGTCTCGCTTAGACTATTGGGAGGCGTGGCGACTGTGGCACATAGAGACACTTCATCAGAAAGCTAGTTTGATTATGCCGAGTGTCGAAAAACAAGCCAATGCGACACAAGTTTTATTTGATGGAGTACCAAATAGCATTCAAGTAGATATGCTGAGCTTAAAAGAAGGCCTAAATACACATACAGTATTGAGTAAGCTTTGATGTGAGCTTTAGGTAAAGTACTTGATTAAATACTAACGATAAATATTACGCTAATAGGATTGTTGAGGTATGAAAAACATCACCCACGCCGTTATCCCTGTCGCAGGCTTTGGCACTCGTATGCTGCCACTGTCCAAATCCGTGCCAAAGGAGCTGTTGCCACTGGGCAACCGCCCTGCGATCCATTATGTGGTCGAAGAGGCAATTGCTGCTGGTATCAAGCACATCGTCCTCGTCGGCCATGCACAAAAAAGCGCGATCGAGAACTACTTCGATATCAATGCCGAGCTAGATACTCAGCTGCGTCATAAAGGCAAGGACGAGCTGGCCGATAGTCTGAACTGGCTACCAGAGGACGTGACGGTGTCGATGATCCGTCAAGGCAAGGCATTGGGGTTGGGTCATGCGGTATTGGCCGCCCGTCCCATCATCGGTGAGCATGACTTTGCCGTCTTGCTACCTGATGTGGTGCTCGATCCATACACCACCGATATGAGCGTGGACAACTTAGCCTTTATGATCGATGCCTTTGCCAACGATGGTCATTCACAGATATTGGTCGAGAGCGTGGCGGATGAGGATGTGCATAAATACGGTATCGCGCAATTGAGTCAAGCGTTTAGTGATGCGAGCGATATCGATGACAACACAAACAGCAATAGCAGTTTTAAGGTGGCAGGGTTCGTCGAAAAGCCCAGCTTAGCAGACGCGCCATCCAATCTCGCGGTGGTCGGCAGATATGTGTTTAGCAATCAAATCTTTGATTATCTGGCGCAGACTACCGCCTCGGTCGGCGGTGAGATTCAGCTGACCGATGCCATCGATGCGCTGATTAGTGAGTCGGGGGTCAATGTGACGACGATGCGCGGCGATAGCTATGATGCCGGCGATATGCGCTCTTATATGCAAGCTTTTATTTACTTTGCCGAGCAGCAATTGGCAAAAGGTCAGTAGCCTATGAAAACAGACAATTCTTGCTGCTGTGGTCCTCAGTCGCCAAATTGGCAGCGCTTGCAATCGCTTGCCAAGCAAACATGGTCCCTTGAACGTTTGTTTGTGCAAGACCCTCATCGTACCGCGCGCTTTAGTGCCCAAACAGGCGCGCTGTATATGGATTATAGCAAACAGCTTATTGACGAGACGGTTTTGACAAGCCTGCTGAGTTTGGCGGCTGGCTGTGATTTGTCAGCTCGCATTGAGGCGCTGATGCAAGGCGCTGCAGTTAATACCAGTGAGGCAAGAGCGGCATTACATACCGCACTACGATTGCCAGCCACGGCCACGCTGCAAGTCGGCGAGCAAAATGTAGTAACTGATGTGCATCGCAGTCTGGCACAAGTGGCTCATATTTCTGAACGCATACGCAATGGTACATGGCGTGGGTTTTCGGGCAAGGCCATTACTGATGTGGTCAATATCGGTGTGGGCGGCTCAGATCTTGGACCTTTAATGGCGACGGCAGCGCTTGATGAATGGGCAAACACACAGATAAAGGTGCACTTTGTTTCTAACATGGATGGTACCCAGCTAGACAATTTGCTTAAGCACCTGAACCCTGAGACCACTTTATTTATTATCTCGTCCAAATCCTTTGGTACGGTGGATACCTTGTCCAATGCCAAGACGGCCTTGTCATGGCTGCTTGCTACTGCCAAACGCCATACAGGTACAGAAAACAGCGTGCTGCGTCGGCATTTCATTGGTATCTCTGCCAACAGCGAAAAGATGTGCGCTTGGGGGATTCATCCTGAGCATCAGTTACAGCTATGGGAGTGGGTCGGCGGCCGGTTTTCGATGTGGTCAGCGATTGGACTAGCGATTGCTATTCGTATAGGAATGGTGGGCTTTAAAGAGCTACTTGCTGGTGCTCACAGTATGGATGAGCATTTTTCGCAGGCTGATTTTTCAGAGAACTTACCGGTCCTATTAGGGCTGCTTGCTGTATGGAATAGTACCTTTTTGCACGTCAATGCGCATACAGTATTGCCTTATGATGGTCGATTGGGCTATTTGCCAAGCTATCTAACGCAGCTGGAAATGGAAAGTAATGGTAAGTCCGTTACTCAGTATGGGGATCGTATTAACTATGATACCTGTCCTATTCTATGGGGAGAGATCGGCTCCAATGCGCAGCATGCATTTTATCAGCTGCTGCATCAAGGCACGCAGCAGGTATCATGTGATTTTATCGCCTGCGTGCGCCGTTATCACGATAAGCAAAAAAACGCACCGCTGCAGCAGCAGCATGAGCTGTCGCTCGCCAACTGTCTGGCTCAAAGCCGAGTGCTGGCCTTTGGGAATGCCGCCGTGGCGACAGCTGGCAGTGATGGCACGGCCGATAGCGCTGCTGATAAATACAAATACTACCGCGGTAACCAGCCGTCAACCACTATCTTGCTCGATGAGCTGACCCCGCATAGCCTAGGCGCGCTGATTGCGCTGTATGAGCACAAGGTCTATGTCATGGCCAGCATCTGGGATATCAACCCCTTTGATCAATGGGGGGTTGAGATGGGTAAGCAGATGGCGGAGTCCGTATATCATGCCATGCAAGACGAGCGTGATGGGCAGTTTGATAGCTCCACCGATCATCTGCTACGCCACATCAATCAGCTGTCTTAAAGCCTATAATCATCAGTTTACAAGGTAACATCATGAGCACGGATAATAGTGATAAGCGTTTGTCTGACCCGCGGGGCTGGCAAGCAAAGCCAGTAAAGGAACCTGATGTCTGTGTGCTGGTCGGTCATAGTATCGAGGCCATCACCAGTGCGGTGGTGCTGGCAAGCCTTGGTCAGTGCGTGCATCTGTATGCTGATAAAGTCCTATTGGCCCAGCAGTTAGAGCAGTATGGTTTTGAACATCATCTGCAAGCACTGTGGCAGATGTATGAACAGCAGCAGCTGATCAGTCACCACCCATTACCCAATAGTGCAGACCAGCTGTTGCAGCACTATGATAAAACGGGCGGTGGCACTCATAACGCCGCTGATAATCTGCCCAAACCAGCCAGCGTGGCGCTATATTGGCTATTTTTAGACAGTATTGACGCGATATGGCTAGAGGACGGCTGGATTACCGCCTTTAACCACAGTCATCAGCAGTCGCTACCGCTGATCATGAGCGGTATTCAGGCATTAGGGCAGGTGGCTGCACTGGCGCAGCGGCTGCAGCGGGCATGGGTGTATTATGTGCCCTTTGTGTTTTTAAAAGATGGCGATGCTTATAGCTCGATGTTAAACCCTTCCTTGTGGCTGCTGGGCGAAAAAACGCCAGAGAGTAGTCAACATTTGGCGGTATTAAAACCATTGATGCAGCATGCAAGCGCGTCCCATCATGCCGATATCGCGACCATTGAGTTTGCTCGTAGTAGCATCATGGCGATGCTGGCGACGCGGGTGAGCTTTATGAATGAGATGTCACGCTTGGCAGATAGTCAAAACGTCGATATTGGGCAAGTCAGCTGTATCATGGGTTTAGATCAGCGGGTGGGCAGTAGTTACTTACAAGCAGGGTGGGGCTTTGGTGGCAACACTCTGCCAAGTGAGCTGCAGCAGCTGCAGCAAACTAGCCAAACCCATCGTTTAAATATGCCGCTCTTAGAGTCGGTCATACATATCAATGAAGATCAAAAAGAGCTGATATTTCGTAAGTTTTGGCAGTATTTTGATGGGTTTATTGACAATAAAACCGTGATGATCTGGGGCGGTAGTTATAAGGCCGGCTCAGGACGCACCTCAGGCTCGGCCATTCATCCGTTACTCGCTTTGCTATGGTCGTACAATATCCGCACACTGGTCTATAGTGATAAAGCGCAACATGAGCTGACCGGGCTGTATGGGCAGCAGCCGCTGCTGGAGCTGGTTACCCAGCCTTATCAGCATATAGCAGAGGCGCAGGCTATTTTTATCATCAGTTGGTCGCCGCGTGATCAGTTAGATATTGGCAAAATCAATCAGTACGCCATGCCGATATTTGATGCGCAAAACGCCATGAGCCGCTCACAAATTGCGGCCTTAGTAGGAAGCTATATGGGCATCGGTCGTGCGAAATAAAGGCGCGCTCATATTCACTAGCGAGCCTTTATTATCTGACCATTCACACTCTTTGTACCAAGGTACAGGCTTTATGCTGGCATCGCCCCTTGTGCCGCCAGCCACTGCTCGATCTCTTGTATCTTATCCGCCAAAAGTGGCTGATCGCCGCGCGTTTCGATATTGAGCCGAATGAGCGGCTCGGTATTAGAAGCGCGCAAATTAAAGCGCCAGTCGCCAAAGTCGAGGCTTAGGCCGTCAAGGGTGGTTTTGCTGGGGTTTTGGCTGCGATACTTGTCTTCAATGGCTCTAATAATAGCGGGCGCGTCATTTGTGGTTAGGCGAAAGTTCATCTCCCCTGAGCTGGGGTAAGCATTGATATAGCCGGTGACCAGCTCCGACAGCGTCTTACCGGTGATGGATAGCAGTTCAATGGTCAGTAGCCACGGAATCATGCCGCTGTCGCAATAGAAGAAGTCACGGAAGTAGTGATGAGCGGACATCTCGCCGCCATAGACCGCGCCCGACTCGCGCATCACTTGCTTGATAAAGGAGTGCCCAGACTTACTGATGACCGCCTCACCTTGATGCGTGTCAATCACCGCTTCGGTGTTGTATATCACTCGTGGGTCATAGACGATGGACTCGTTTGGATATTTATTTAAAAAGGCCTGCGCCAGCATACCCACCACATAGCTACCATCGATAAAATCGCCTGTCTCGTCGAACAAAAAGCACCGATCAAAATCGCCATCAAAGGCAATACCCAGATCAGCTTTGTGAGTCAAAACCGCTTGCTGCGTTGCGGCTCGGTTGGCGGTAATCATCGGATTGGGGATGCCGTTGGGGAAGCTGCCATCAGGGGTGTGATGCAGTGTGATGATGTCGATCGGCGCGCCCGCTTGCGTCAGTTTGTCAGTTAATAAATCAACGACAGGGCCGGCGCTACCATTACCAGAGTTGATGACCAGCTTTAGCGGTTTGAGCTTGTCGGTGTCGATAAAGGTCATCAAGTGATTGATATAGGCGCTTTTATCTGTCAGCAGCTGCAATGCCCCTGATTTATCACTGCTGGTAAATCGTCCAGACTCTGCCAATGCCTGAATCTCGGCCAGACCATCATCAGCGCTGACGGGTTTTGACTGCTCTTTGACCAGCTTTAGGCCATTGTAGTTGATTGGATTGTGACTGGCGGTGACTTCGATACCGCCTAAAGCCGCATAGTGGCTGGTGGCAAAATACACCTCCTCAGTACCGGTCATACCAAGGTCGATGACATCGACGCCTGCATCGACTATCCCTTTGATGGCCGCTTGTTTCAGCTCCTCACTTGAGTGGCGAATGTCGCTGCCGATGACGATAGCGGGCTTTAGCGTCGCCAGCTCACTATCTTGAGTAGCGGCTGCTTGCTGATACCGCTGAAACAATATCTGTGCAAAGGCGCGACCAATACGATAAGCGATGTCTTCATCGAGGCTAACGCCGAGCTCACCGCGAATATCATAGGCCTTAAATGAGCCAATCGTCATCGGTAGAAACTCAGACGCTGGTCGATAGCTGGGGATGGGAGAGGTGGGCATAATGATATATTCCTTTAATAAATAATAAACAATAAATAATAAACAGTGAATAATAAACAGTGAATGGCGGTATTTATCATCCAGCGCCGTAAAACCACGTCCTTCTAGGGCGTGGATATCAGGCGTCAGTCATTGTCGTACAATATTGCGAGTGCCTTGATAACCAACTGCATTAAGATCATAATTAATCCATGAAAACGCTCAAGCTACGCATCAAAGACAAACACGCCACTCAGCTCAATATCTTGGCTGGGTCGGTTAATTTTGTCTGGAATTACGTCAATGAGCTAAGTTTTAAACATCTTAAGTGTACAGGAAAATTCTTTTCAGCCTATGAGTTGGCTACTTATACCAAAGGTAGTGGCGAGTATTTAAACTTGCACAGCCAAACCCTACAAGCCATCTCTGAAACCCATGCCAAGGCTCGTAAACAGTTTAACAAAGCCAAACTCAACTGGCGTACCAATAATCCTAAAGCCAAGAGAAGAAGCTTGGGCTGGATTCCCTTTAAAAAAACAGCCATTAAGCATATCAGTACGCACCAAAGTGGTAAAAAGTCTTTAAAAAGCACCCTGCAATTTAGCTTAGCTAACCGTCAAAAGCTAACCATTGATTTGTGGGACAGTTATAACCTAGCCCTGTACAGCATCAACACGTGCGAATTAGTACAAGACAATCGCAGCCATTGGTATGCCTGTGTCACCGTCAAAGAGTTTCCAAAGATTAAGTGTGGTACTGGCCAAGTCGGTGTTGATTTAGGCTGTAAGGATTCAGCAGTCAGTAGTAATGGCGATGTTCTAACCACTAAGCTGACACATCAATATGCTGGAAAACTGGCCACCGCCCAACGTGCTAAAAACAAAAAGCGGGTTAAGGCGATTCACGCCAAGATTAAAAATACCCGCCAAGACTTAATCCATAAATTCACATCAAAGCTTATCAAGGCCAACAACTTAATCGTTGTTGGAAAGATTAAATCAACATCATTCACTTCATCCAAACTGGCCAAATCCGTCTATGATGCTGGTTGGTTTGAAATTAAGCGGCAACTGGATTATAAATGCGCGAACGCAGGTTGCCACTATATCGAAGTCAATGAAGCGTACAGCACCCAAACCTGCTCGTGTTGCGGCTCCCGCCAAGACAGTCCGAAAGGTAGATCAGGTCTTGGTATAAGAGAGTGGTTTTGTCGTTCTTGTAAAACGACCCATAACAGAGATGTTAATGGAGCAAAAAACATTCTCGCGGTCGGGCTTGGCCGTCTTTAGTAGGAATCCCCTCACTTTAGGGAGGGGAGGAAGTCAAAAGCCAGTTGCTATTCAATGATACACTAGCTGTCACAGGAACCAACCCGCAAAAACAAGAGCGTCTTTTATGAAACCGTTAGAGCAAACCACGTTGCCACCCACGCCTGTACAGGGCACCCCTGATGCCACCGGCCAGATCGATGATTTACTTGCCTTGATGGCGCGGCTGCGTGCTGACTGTCCGTGGGACAAAAAACAGACCAATCATAGCCTGATTCCTTATGCCATTGAGGAGGCCTACGAGCTTGGCGAAGCAGTACAAGCGGATGATGACGAAGATATCAAGGGCGAGCTGGGTGATGTACTGCTGCAAGTGGTGTTTCATTGCCAGCTCTACGCTGAGCAAGGGCGTTTTGATATGAGCGATGTGATTGCTACCTTGCAAGAGAAGCTCATTCGTCGTCATCCGCATGTGTTTGAAGCGGAGAGTCTTAAAGACGAGGCTGCGGTAAAAGCGCGCTGGGATGAGATAAAAGCGGAGGAGCGGCGAGTCGACGAAGCGCGGGGCAAACCGCGTCGGCGTTTGGATGCGACGAAGGCAGGTAGTGCGTTGATGCAAGCGCAGTCAGTACAAAGCCAAGCGTCAAAACTGGGCTTTGATTGGGACGGCATCAGCGGCGCTTTTGAGAAGTTAGAAGAAGAGATCGAGGAGTTAAAGGCGGAGGTTACGGATAAATCTAAGGCGGAGATAAAAGCCAATATTAGCGATATCGAAAAAGAGCTGGGTGATTGTATGTTTGCGCTGGTCAATGTGGCGCGCAAGCTCAGCCTCGATGCCGAAGCGGCAACGCTGACCTGTGTGCATAAATTCAAATCCCGCTTTGGCTATATCGAAGCACAGTTAGCGCAGTTAGGTAAAAGCTTGGAAGATAGCGATATTGAGGAGATGGATGCCTTGTGGGAGGCGGCAAAACGACATGAACGCTCATCATAAGCCTGGCTTGATCGGTGCTATGCTCAGCACAGCCATCAGTGCAGTCGGTGCGTCTGCTGCTGGGGCATTGCTTATCATGACACTCATGCTAAGCGAGGCTTTGGCAGCGACTTGTTTTGCCAGCCCGCAGCAAGCATACGCGTCTTTATTGGCGCAAGAGGCCGCGCAGTTGCAAGCACGCACGCAAACGGTGGTCAATATCAATCGTGCTGGTGAGGGCGAGCTGGTCTCGCTGCACGGTATCGGTAGTAGTAAGGCGCAGGCGATTGTTTTATACCGCGAGATGTTTGGCGGCTTTCAGACGGTCGATGACTTGGCAAAGGTCAAAGGCATCGGTCAGAAGACCATTGAGAAAAACCGAGCGCGCATCAGCGTACAAGATGAATAAAGGCGTTTGGCAATAATCAAGGCGAATATTGACAAAATAGCACGTAAGTAACGGTCATAACACACCCAGCAGGCGCAAAATTTGTTAAACTAGTCGTTACATCCGCCTGATAAACACTGTGTCTGTTAGGGGTGATCAAAGAATACCGGCGAGGAGTAGATGCATGGCCGAGCGTGCCGCCAAGCAGTTAGAACTGAATAAATCTGAATTACCCAATTCCATTACTGAAGTCATTGCCACATTGACCCGAGCTGGGTTTGATGCCTATATCGTCGGGGGCGGGGTGCGTGACACATTATTGGGTCTGCGTCCAAAAGACTTTGACGCAGTGACGGATGCCAAGCCGCATGAGATCAAAGACGTCTTTGGAAAGCGCTGCCGTATCATCGGCCGCCGCTTTCAATTGGCGCATGTGTATTCTGGCCGTGAGCTGATTGAAGTGGCGACGTTTCGCGGGCCACCGACCAACAACGCCAATACCAACCAAGATGGTATGATTTTGCGCGACAATGTCTGGGGCGATATCAAACAGGACTTTGCCCGTCGTGATTTTTCTATCAATGCGCTCTATTATCAACCACTCAAAGGCGTGGTCCATGATTTTTGTGGGGCGCTTGACGATATCGACAACCGCATCATTCGTCTGCTTGGCCACGCGCCTACTCGTATCGAAGAAGACCCTGTACGTCTGCTACGGGCGCTGCGTTTTAAGGCCAAGCTTGGCTTTGAGTTTGATGAAGCATTGGCGGAGCAGTTCCACGAGGACAACTGGGCGCTAATTGAGCAAATATCGCCGCATCGTCTCTATGATGAGACGCAAAAGATGTTTACAGGTGGCTATTTGGTACCGCTATTGCCGTTATTGTTTGAGTCAGGGGCGATGGATAGCTTGGTCATTTATCCACCTGCTGAGCCAAGCGCACTGGTAAAGCAAGTGGCGATCAATACCGACAAGCGCATCGCTGCTGGCAAAAGCATCAATCCGGCGTTCTTTTATGCGGCGCTATTGTGGGAAAACTACCTGCACCAGCTAGAAAAAGCCAAAAAACGCAACATGCCTTTTGCCGATGCGCAACTGCACGCCGCTGGCAAAGTCATCGACCGTCAGCGTATCAAAACCGCCATTCCAAAGTTTGCTGAGCAATTTATCCGTGATATCTGGATTTTGCAGCCCAAACTGTCCGCACCGCGTAACAAGCAAATCGTCCAGCTCTCTGAGCATCCACGTTTTCGCGCAGGTTTTGATTTTTTATTGCTACGTGAGCAGTGCGGCGATGCCAAGCATCCCTTGTCTGAGTCGACCAATGGTATGGGCGAATGGTGGCAGACTTATCAAACCTTGTCCGAGAGAGACAAGCAGCAAGCCATCGCTGATTTTGATGAAAACATACGCCGCGGCGCTTACAAAAAAGGCCAACGCGGCCGTGGGCGCAATCGCCAAAACCAAAAGTCAGATAGCAGCATCGATAGCGTGACAGATACCGCGTCGTCCAAGCCATCAAATGCGCCGCAAAAAGACAGCGCTGATACAGGCGGTATTCCTGCGCGTCGTCGCCGTGCCAAATCACAGCCAGCGACTAGCAAATCAAATAGTCAGCCAAACAGTAAGTCAAGCGTTGGTCGTCACGATGACAATCAGCCATTGTCGCAGGACGAGGCGGAGCTGGCACAATTGCAGCAATTGTCATTAGCCGCGACTAAAAAATCGCATAAAAAGCCTGCCGCGCCAAAGCCGTTGTTTGTCATCGAGCACGAAAAAGTCGTACCGCCGCTAAAAAAACAGCTGCCGCAAGATAAAGAGGCTCAAAGCACCGCTCAAGACAAACAGCAAGCCGCGCCTAAACAGTCGCAAAAACGACCGCAAAAACAATCAAAGACGCAAGCAGAAAACCCATCCACAACACAGCAGACGCCATCGGCTCAAGCCGTTAGCCGCGATGATAAGCACACAGCCGTCGCATCGGTACCAGATAAGCCTGCGCTCACGGTTGCCCAGTCGCCAGCACTGGTGAGTCTCAATAATGCGCCGATACCTTATCAGCGTCGCCGCCGTCAGCCCAGCAGTACTGCTACTACGACCAAACCGCAAGCGACCGATGCCAGCGAGCAGACGCCCGTAAAACCGGCTAAGGCTTATGCAAAACAAGCGCCAAAACCTGCTGCTCAGTCTACTACCGAAGCTGAGCCGCCAGCTAATCGCGGCACAGACAATAAAGAAGCCGCTACCGCTAAAAAAACAAAAACGTCTGCGCCCAGCACAAGCAAAAAAACACAAACTGCAATGCCTCAGCCGCTCATCAGCCTGATAGAGACGGATAAAGGCCCGATACCCGCAAAGCGTCGCCGTCGACAGCCTAGTGCTGAAGGCGCTTGATCGGTGACTGTGAGAGCCAATGGTATGAATAATCGCCTTCATAACAGTCAAAGTGCTGATGGTGCTGTAGACGTCAATAGTACACATGGTCACAGCAGTAATCAGGACGCGGCAGAGTGGACATGCGCTTATGTGGGGTTGGGTAGTAATTTGGCCAATGAGCTGGGCTCGCCGACCGAACATCTACAGACCGCCCTCAACGCGATACAAGCGCATGCGCAGATACGTCATTTACGGGTATCATCGTTTTATGCGTCAGCGCCGATGGGGCCACAAGACCAGCCTGACTTTATCAATGCGGTCGCGGGGTTTGAGACGACGTTATTGCCGTTTGAGCTATTGGCGTTTTGTCAGCAGCTAGAGGCGCAAGCAAAACGGGCGCGATTGCGCCGTTGGGGCGAGCGCAGTTTGGATATCGATATTTTGCTATATAATCAGCTGCAAATGACGGACGCTAAGCTGACCATACCGCATGCTGGATTGTGTGAGCGTAACTTTGTCTTGCTGCCGTTACGTGAGATAGCGCCAGAGTTACAGGTATTGGGCAAGCCGATTGCGGACTATCCACCAAGCTGCGATTGGACAGGTCTCAAGTTATTAAAAAGTAACTCATGAGCGGTGCGCTCGCCAGATATTCAGCTGATAATCAAAGGGATTGAGGGCCATATGACGACGTTATCTACGCTAAATAAATTTAAAAAAGAAGGCACTAAGTTTACGTGCCTAACCTGCTATGATGCGATGTTTGCGCGGATGATGGACAAGGCGCAGATTGACACGATCTTAATCGGTGATAGCTTGGGGATGGTCGTTCAAGGCCATGACTCAACGCTGCCAGTCACGGTTGACGATATGGTTTATCATACCGCCAATATCGCTCGGAGTAACAGCAGCGCTTTGATTTTGGCGGATCTGCCGTTTATGAGCTACGTCACTTTGCCAGAAGCGGTGGCCAATAGCCGCAAACTGATGCAGGCGGGCGCGCACGTGGTAAAGATAGAAGGTGGACGTGAGCTGTGCGAGCTGGTCACAACCTTAGCGCAGGCAGGCACCCCAACGTGTGTGCATCTGGGGCTGACGCCGCAGTCGGTCAATATCTTTGGTGGCTATAAAATCCAAGGCCGCGGTGAGACAGCAGCAGACAAGCTACTGGCTGATGCCAAAGCCGTCGTCGACGCAGGCGCAGCGCTGCTAGTATTAGAGTGTGTGCCCGCTGAGCTGGCCAAAGCGGTGACCCAAGCAGTCGCAGTACCAGTGATCGGAATCGGCGCAGGCGCAGATACTGATGGCCAGGTGCTGGTCATGCATGACATGCTCGGTATGGCGCACGGCCGCGTGCCGCGTTTTGTCCATGATTTTTTGACCGATACGCGCAATCGTGCTGGCAGTATTGAAGGCGCATTTACCCTGTATCAGCAGTCGGTACGTGAGGGCAGCTTTCCTACCACCCAGCATCAATTTAGCTAGTTTTAAGTTGGATTGATGATAGTTTGACAATTCTAGTGAGTTTGACTTTGTTTTTGGGCAATTACGATTATTAAGAACAGAAGGCTTTATCATGCCAATCATTTATCAGCAGATATCAGACTTGCGTGCAGCGCTGCAGCCGCATCGCACTCAGCAATCTATCGCTCTGGTGCCGACGATGGGCAATCTGCATGATGGCCACCTTGAGCTGGTAAACATCGCCAAGCAACACGCTGATATCGTGGTGGTGAGTATTTTTGTCAATCCCACGCAGTTTGGTGAAGGTGAAGATTTTGATAGCTACCCGCGCACGCTGGACGACGATGTGGCAAAGCTTGCCACAGTGGCAGCGGACTATGTCTTTGCGCCCAGTATCGAGGAGATGTATCCAGTCTTGCCGCCCGCGACAGCAGTGCTGGCAGGGACGATTAGCGCGCAGCTATGCGGGCAGTCACGTCCTGGACACTTTGATGGGGTGGGTATCGTGGTGTCAAAACTGTTCAATATCATCCAGCCTGATGCGGCAGTGTTTGGACAAAAAGATTACCAGCAGTTGGCGATTATCAAGCAGTTGGTGCGAGACCTTAGTTATCCGCTAGAGATTATCGCCGCGCCCATTGTCCGTGCTGCTGATGGTTTGGCGCTATCATCACGCAATCAGTACTTAACGGCCAGCGAGCGGCAGGTGGCTCCTGTGCTCCATCAAGCGCTGCAAAGTTTGGCGCAGCAATTGCAAGATATAAAGATAGCACCGCAAGGCTCGATATTGCCGCACATAACGGCGCTACTTGCACAGACGCGTGAGCACCTCACAAATGCAGGGTTTACTGTTGACTATTTACAGATAAAAACCGCTGAACTGGATGCTATAACAGAAGGTTTTGATAAAGATAGGCAAGAAATGGTTATTTTGGTAGCGGCATGGCTTGGGCGCGCGCGTTTATTGGACAATCAGCTAGTGACGCTTAAGTAGTTATTATGCAATTCGCCGTCATATCATTAGACATCGTAATATCGCAATGTGCAGGAAGCAATAGCGTCAACTACTGACAATAATTGCCATAGCCGCTCTGTGGCAAAAGCAAGACCGCTTTTATGATGGCTGAGTAGCGTATTTTAGTATGTATGGCTTGGATAACCTAGGACAGGTGGATGATGGACATGGATCAACACAATAGCAATCAGCAGTCTGAGCAGGCTTTGGAGCAAGTGCGACGACCAGCCGCCGATGCACTTAGCATCCTTGTCGTCTCGGGCCGCTCAGGCTCTGGCAAAACATCAGTGCTCAATATCTTAGAAGATCTTGGGTATTATTCTATCGATAATTTGCCTTTGTCTTTGGTGCCACAGGCAGTTCATAAGCTGGTGATGGAAAGCAGTATACGCCGTATCGCCCTTGGGGTCGATATTCGCACACCGCGCGCTGATTTGTCTAACTTTGCAGAGACTTATGAGGCGCTAAAGGCAACGTATGGCAAGCAGGCGGTCAAAGTCGTTTATGTTACCGCGCAAGAGCATACTTTAATCGCGCGGTTCAATGCCACTCGCCGTGTCCATCCGCTGATGTCGCAAGATGTGGATAGTGATAATGCCCGTCATATCGCCTTTAACCTGCCAGCGGCTATCAAAAGAGAGATAGAGCTGCTAGAGCCGATAGCAGGTCACGCTGATATCAGAATCGATACCAGCAGCTTAAATATCCATCAGTTAAAAGACAGCTTACGTGCGCATATCGGCATGGACAATCAGATTGTCATCAATCTTTTGTCTTTTGGGTTTAAGTATGGCAGCCCTATCGATGCTGATTTTGTCTTTGATGTAAGGGTGTTGCCAAACCCGCATTGGAACCCTGAGCTGCGAGCGGCGACTGGTCTAAATGCAGAGGTCGCCACATTTTTTGCCGACTATCCAGAAGTGGCAGAAATGACCGATGATATCGATCAGTTTTTGACGCGCTGGCTGCCTGAGTTTTTGCACAACAACCGTCATACCGTGACGGTAGCGATTGGCTGTACAGGCGGCAAGCATCGCTCGGTGTTTATCACAGATGCTTTGCAGCGCCGTTTGGCACAGAACATGCCAGCAGGGGTCAAGGTGTTGGCCAAGCACCGCGAAAAAAGCCGGTGGTAAAATCCTAGCAGACGTGCACTTTATTATTTTACTATTCATCACTTCGGAACGCTTTTATGATTGACTGGTCAGAACAGGATATGCGCGTCTCGCGCACAGAACTCAAAAAAGCCCATGAGCGCTTGCAGCAGTTATCCATACCGCTTGCAAGCTTGTCGAAAAAACAGCTAAAAAAACTGCCAGCCAGTGATTATTTTATGGCTGAGCTGATGGCATTGGCGGACATCACCAGTGCCAATGCGCGCAATCGTCAGACCAAGCGTGTGGGTAAGCTTATCGGCGAAGAAAACCGCCACGAGCTTGTCAAAGCGTTGTTTGATGCCTATTTTCCAAAAGAGCAAGTCTCCAAAATCGAGAGCTGGTATGATCGCCTTAATATCAATGACGAAGGCACGCTAAAGCAGTTTGTCAAACAATACAAAGCTTCTGAGCGCAACAGCATGTATCAGCTGTTGTTATGGATTGAATACGCCAAACACATGCAAGATGATGAGCTACTAGCAGAATCAGAAGCCGATTTGGCCAGTTATATACGAGAAGTGGCCATCTTGTCGCAGCTCAAAAAATAACTGCCCAGCGTCGCTATAGTGATTTCAGTATAAAAACGATACAGTGGGACTGGGATGAATTTTACGCAGCATCTGTCGGCGTAGGCACAGCACGCAAGAAAAATTTATACCAGTCCCACGTTGACATACAATGTATCTGTTTTATTTAGAATCGACTATATCAATGCTATAAACGCAAATAAATAAAAAAGCCAATCATCAAATGATTGGCTTTTATTTATAAGCTTACTATCATGATATGCCCGAGGCTGCGATAAGATCGAAGCGCTCGGTTAAAGGGCTGGGTTTATTTCTTTTCAGCGCGTGCTTTGTCGACCAAATAATCAACGACCTTGGGTACTTTGGCGCTTTCACCAGTGACGACGTATTTGCCTTGTACCACGACTGCTGGCACCCCTGAGAGCTGATAACGCTTTGCGCCAGCTTGTGAGCGGCCGATTTTTGTACCAACGGCAAACGAGTTATATAGGCTGTTAAATTTCTTTTCATCTACGCCTTTTGACGCATACCACTTGCTCAATGATGCTTGGTCAAAGAGTTTTTTGCCATCTTTATGAATGGCATCAAACAAAGCGTCGTGGGTTTTGTTTTCAAACCCTAATAGCTGGGCGGCATAAAAACCGCGGGCGTTGGCTTCCCAAACAGGGTTTAGCGCCGCTGGGGTTTTAAAGAACGCGACATCTTTGTCTTTGGTTTTTGCCCACTTTTCCATATGCGGATTGAGGACGTTACAATGCGGGCAGCCATACCAAAAAAACTCACGAACAATGATGGCGTCACCGCTGATTTTTTCTGGATTGTCGAGCACGCGATAGTCTTTTCCGGCGACATAGTCGGCAGCTTGTGCGCCCATAGTGGCAAGTCCAATAGCCATAGCCAGACCAGTCAGTGTAATGACACGTTTCATACTTTATCCTTGGGATGTATAAACTTAGGGTGATGATGGGTTTTATCGCTTAAACAGGCCAAAAGTGCTAAAAGCTGTATAAACGATATAGTGTCGAGTACGGTCGACCTACCATAGAGTAGCGCCTATGATAACGTAAAACATAGGCGCTTGTGAATCCGATTCTTAACGAATGGTTGTAAAGCTGTGAGCGAATCACTAGCCATGACTCACAATCCGTGACGATGTACCTCACGACAAAGCCGCTACTCTCATGCTAATATTGAGTGTATCGTCGTGCGCGTTGTAGACGTGGTACGACAATTTCTTCATATACGACACTTATAATGACAATAAAGGAAATATCATGAGCTCAGTCCATGCCTCTTCGTCAAATGCCAATGAGCAAACCGATAGCCGCGTCAATGATGGCGAGACTAACAGCATCAATGTGGATGCCAGCGAGGTGGATAAATTTAATAAGCTGGCAGGGGAGTGGTGGAGTAGCACGGGCGCCTTTGCGACATTGCACGAAATCAACCCACTACGCCTCAACTGGATAGAAGAAAATATCAAACGCGGCTATCAAAGCGCGCAGTCCTCTGTTAATGAGCAGCACACTGATAAGACCGCTGAGCAGGGTCTGGCGGGCAAAAAAGTGCTGGATGTGGGCTGCGGCGGCGGGATATTGTCAGAGTCAATGGCACGCCGCGGCGCAGATGTCACAGGCATTGATTTAGGAACCGAAAACCTAAAAGCTGCCGCCCTCCACGCCGAGCAAAGTGGCCTTGGGCACACGCTGCGCTATCAGCATATCCCTGTAGAGACGCTGGCACAAACGCACGCCGGTCAGTTCGATGTGGTGACCTGCATGGAGATGCTGGAGCATGTGCCGGACCCTCAGTCGATTGTGCAGGCGTGTTTTGAGCTGCTGGCACCAGGCGGGGTGTGCGTGCTATCGACGATCAACCGCAACCCCAAGTCTTATTTGTTTGCCATTATTGGCGCAGAGTATGTGCTGCGTCTGCTTGATCGCGGCACTCACGATTATGCCAAGTTCATCACCCCCGCTGAGCTTGACAAAATGGCTGTCCATGCTGGATTTAGACGCCAAGACATCATTGGCCTGCATTATAATCCGCTGACCAAACGCTACTGGCTGGCACAAAACGTCGATGTCAATTATATGATGGCGGTACAAAAGCCCCTACGATAGCGCCGCCCTCAAGTGATTTTGCCTACATTTATCTTTTAGACTAAGAGCATTTATTATGAGCCAATTTGTAAAAGCGGTTTTATTTGACCTTGATGGGACGTTAATCGATACTGCTGCTGACTTTGTCCGCATCATCGCAAAGATGAGCGGTGAAAACGATTGGCAAGCGCCGCCGGAGGGGCAAATTCGAGAGCAAGTCTCTGCCGGAGCCTCGGCCATGGTGCAGCTGATGCTGCGTCATAATGACCAACTGCAAGCGAGTGATGAAGAGCTGCAGCGCTTTCGTCAGCAGTTTTTGGACGATTATGAAGCAGACATCTGCGTCGATAGCTGCGTGTTTCCTGCGCTCGACGAGGTACTGAGCACACTGGAGGCAAAAGGCGTGCCATGGGGTATCGTCACCAATAAGCCGCGTTATTTGGCTGAGCAGCTGCTCAGTGTGATGCAATTAGATGAGCGCTGCGCGGTGCTGGTGTGCCCCGACGATGTCTCGCGCTCAAAACCTGATCCCGAGCCGATGTATGTGGCCTTAGAGAAGCTCGGTATTCCGCGCGGTGCAGCAGGCTGCGTACTGTATGTCGGCGATCATATACGCGATATCGAAGCCGGTAACGCCGCTGGCATGCCGACGATTTTGGCCGCTTATGGCTATATCCCACCTGAAGACCAAAAAAGCCTAAAAAAATGGGGCGCAGACTATATTACTGAGACGCCTGAAGCGTTGAATAAACTTTTATTGTCTTCGGGGCAGTTCGATTACTTATAGCCTCTACAAAATAAGTTCTACAAGATAAGCCTTAAAAGCCATTTATCGAAATATCAATTAAGCATCCTAACTATTTAATAATAAGCAGTGAGTAATGCCATGAGTGACACTACGAATCAGCCAACCAAACCGCAGAACAGTACAGACACAGCTGGTTTTACCCAGCCGTTGACACATGACGAGATCCGCAGCTTTGTACCCCCTGACAACTGCTTGGATGGCAAGACTATTTTGGTGACAGGAGCAGGTGACGGTATCGGGCGGGTCGCCGCCTTGACCTATGCGCGCTATGGCGCGACTGTATTGTTGCTCGGACGTACCAGCAGCAAGCTTGAGTATGTCTATGATGAGATTGAGAGCTTTGGCGGCAAGCAGCCTGCCATGCTACCGATGAACCTAGAGGGTGCCACTTATGCCGAGATGCAGCAGCTAGAGGGGCTGATCGATAAAGAAATCGGCCAGCTAGATGGCATCTTGCATAATGCTGGTCTGCTTGGGCAGCTGACACCGCTTGAGATGTATGACGTCGATACCTTTGCACAAGTGATGAAGGTCAACTGTACGGCGACATTTATGCTGACGCAGGCGCTGCTACCGCTGCTCAAAGACGCAGACAATGGCTCTATCGTCTTTACCTCTAGTAGTGTGGGCACGCATCCGCGCGCGTTTTGGGGTGCCTATGCGCTCTCCAAGCAGGCAGTGGAGGGTATGAGCGATATCTTTACCCAAGAGACAAAAAACACCACCAATTTACGTTTTAATTGTATCAATCCGGGTGGGACGCGCACCAACATGCGCGCTCATGCCTACCCAGGAGAAAACCCCATGAGCCTAAAAACCCCTGAGGATATCATGGCAGGTTATGTCTGTTTGATGAGTGATGCCAGTATCGGTGTGCGCGGGCAGGTGGTCGCGTTGCAACCAAAAGACTAGTGCTCGCCAATAAGATATAGACTCAGTCACGTCTCATCGTGCTTAGCCTATATCTGATGATGAAGTCTTCATCTACTGCCCCCAACTGGCATTGTAATCCATAAACACAACCCCATCTATTTGTTATTAAAGGCTTTTATTTTTTAAAAGCTAAATAGCATTAATAATAAATAGGATGACGTTATGGCAGGTGGATGGTCAAGAGATGGTGCTGAGCACGAGCAAATGGATGCAACGGTCAACGACGCATTAGAGCGGGCGCGACGGGCTATGCCTAAAGGTGAAAGCGCTGAGTTTTGTGATGAGTGTGGCAATGCGATCCCACAAGCACGGCGATTGGCCGTACCCGGTGTGCAGCACTGTGTCGGCTGTCAGAGTGAGCTTGAAAAAACCGCACGGGCAACGGAGCTGTTTAATCGGCGTGGTAGTAAGGACAGTCAGCTTCGATAGCAGGCAAACATGATAAGAGTGAATTGAAAAAGCCAATACTTCTACAATATTGGCTTTTTTTGTGTAGCCTGTATTGAAGCTATATATAGTCAGCTGAATGTAAAACTGTTATGGATTTAAACGCGCTACTGGTACAAATTTTACTTGCGTGCTGCGTACCCAGAGGCTGCGCAAAATTCATCCCAGTAGCGCTATGACATTTTTAGAGTGTATCGACTATAGAAGCGACCAATAAGTAAATAGAGGCTCGCTACCCTAATGCCACGACCATTGCCATAAGCTGACGATCATAGATTTGCCAGTCGATAGCGACAGGCGTATGGTCAGCGCCATCATTGTTGCTATTGTCAGTACCTTGCAAAATGACCTCCAAGCGGCTATCGCTCTGCGCACCGACTGTACGGGTAGTTAGGCTATCAGGCGTGAAGTTCAGCTGCAACCAACCATCCGAGGTGTGTACCACGCCTTTGATGCGTTGCCAGTTTGGTAGCCTCAGCAGCCAACTTTGTAAGGTATCTGCGGGCAGCACATAATGCGCTGGCAGTCGCCAACCGGCCAAAAGCAGGTCTTGCTGTGTCTCGTGATAACGATAAGGCAGCTCGTTATCGGTATTATTCTGGGCGCTATTGCCAGCCAAGGTAGTACCGGCCAACGCAGAGACGGCAGAAATGTTACCTTGCAATGGCGTGCGAATTGCTGATTTGGCCAATGGCCCAAGCGCAACCTTATGCTGACGGTTTAAGACCTGACTGGGCTTGGTCAACTGCTCGCGTAGCATGGTGATATAGGCTGGCAGCGCGTCATTTTTGTCACTGCTGCCATTGCTGCTGTTATCAGGATTATCGCTATGATCGCTGTCATGACTAACAGCCGCAGCATGCTCATGTGCCGCCCAAATGATAATAGCGTGCGGATTCAGTGTGGCTATCCATGCTTGTAGCGCTTGTATTTCGTTGGTGCTTAGATGGTCGTAACGATTGATAATCAGTGCATCGGCCTCTTGCACATGTACCGCAAAGCCCTCATGCTCACGATATTTGGCTTGCTGCCATTGTTTGGCATTTAAGACGGTGAGTACCGCTTGCATCTGTAGGGCAGTTTGCCAATGTGGCTCGCTCAGCTGCTGGACGAGCTCGCGAGGGTGAGCCAGTCCGGTCGGCTCGATGAGCAAACGCTGCGGCTTGTGCTCACTGAGTAGGCGGCTGATGGCGATTTGTAAGGGTAGCTGACTGGTACAGCAAATACAGCCGCCGCTGACCTCTCGTACCGCGATCGTCTCTTGTGCCGCCTGCCACCAATCAGCACCTTTTAGCAGCGTACCATCAATACCGATACAGCCAAACTCATTGATTAAGAGCGCCCAGCGCTGCTCGGTCGGTTTGGTAGTCAGTAAGTGATTGATGAGGGTCGTTTTGCCAGCACCCAAAAACCCTGTCACTAAGGTGCAGGGTATGTTTTGAAAAATAATTGGGTTTTTCACAGGTATGCTCATCATATTGGCACGTGTTTGTGAGTAACCAAACACGGCCTATATTAAAAGGAATTAGATCAGTCAAAAGCTATTCACTCTTGGCGGTTTCGGCTTCTGCCTCATCTGGTACAAACACATAACCCACGCCCCATACCGTCTGGATATAGCGCGCTTGTGACGGATTGTCCTCAATCAAGCGGCGCAGGCGTGAGACCTGTACATCAATAGAGCGCTCCATCGCCCCCCATTCACGGCCCCGCGCCAAATTCATAAGCTTGTCACGAGTCAAAGGTTCACGCGGGTGTTGCACCAAAGCTTTTAGGACGGAAAACTCGCCTGTCGTCAAAGTCACGACATTGCCGTCACGTTTGAGCGTACGCGTTGATAAATCAAGCGTCCATGGTCCAAACTCTACCACTTCTAGCTGATGGCTTGGCGCACCCGGCAGCTCACGGTTTTGACGACGCAGTACCGCTTTGATACGTGCCAGCAGCTCTTTTGGGTTAAAGGGTTTTGGTAAGTAGTCATCAGCGCCTGCTTCGAGGCCAGCGATACGATCAGCGTCACCACCTTTGGCGGTGAGCATGATGATAGGGATGTCGGCATTGTCTTCACGCAAGCGCTTACAGATACTAATGCCGTCCTCACCAGGAAGCATCAAATCAAGCACCACCAACGAAAACAGCTCGCGCTGCATCAGCTTATCCATCTGACTGGCATCATGGGCGGTACGCACGACAAAACCATCGTCTTCTAAAAAGCGCTGCAACAAAGAACGCAAGCGGGCATCGTCATCGACGACCAAAATACGCTGAGTCAAAGTATCTGGGCTATTATTATCTGTCATACAGGCATCCTCTTATAAAAATTATTATGAACATTCATTATCGGTGTCACGCATAAATTGCGCTAAGCAACACCCTTATCATTATTTGCTCTGTGATTAAAAACTGTCTAACAACAAAGTTCCCTCTTAATATGCCTTATAGTCAATCCAATATAAAAACACCGTTTCCTTGAGCGACGTGATGGCCAAGTATCTGATTTATTTGAGTTCGACTATAGCTTTCTAAATATAGAAGCACACAAAGTTATGTAGCGGCGGTAAGCGATACAAAATATAGTAGATACACTCTAAAAATGTCATAGCGCTACTGGGATGAATTTTGCGCAGCCTCTGGGAACGCAGCACGCAAGTAAAATTTATACCAGTAGCGCGTTTAAATCCATAACAGTTTTACATTCAGCTAACTAGAGTCAGACTTAGAGGTTCACGCTGCAAGACACCACCAAACTGCGCCGCTGATACTTTAGTGTATAAGATTGCACCAGCAATTGCATCATCCATCACGATAAATGCTGTATGCGTTTGTTTAACAACGCCGAAACAGAAAGGATAAAAGGCGATATCAGCCATAAAATCTAGGCAAAAGCGCAAAAAGATAAAAAGGATTTTTATTCATGCAGCTTTTGCTATAATGCAAAACTACATTTCTCAACGATTGATACGTATATGAGTAGCACTGATACCTTAACGCCATCTCAAACCCAGACAAATACACAGGTTTTGGATGCAACCACACACGCGAATATTCACGACAAGCTTGCTCGCGCGCTTGGCATTAAGACTGCTCAAGTCAATGCGTTTGTCAAACTTTATGATGAAGGCGCGACAGTTCCGTTTATCGCCCGTTACCGTAAAGAAAAGACGCAAAATCTTGACGATGCACAACTGCGAGCGCTAGAAAAATCGCTCAACTATGAGCGTGACATGGCCAGCCGCCGCCTCAAAATCACTGAGCTGCTCAGCACGCAAGGCAACTTGACAGATGAGCTGCAGGCGCGCATTGACAATGCGACATCGAAACTTGAGCTAGAAGACATCTATCTGCCATACCGTCCGCGCCGCCGCTCTCCTGCGGCCAAAGCCCGCGCCGCCGGTTTGGATGTACCGGCACAAGCGCTGTTGACCCAAGAGATTACCCCAACTGATGCATTGGCAGATTATGAGGCACCAGCCAGTATCTCTGATGACAAAGGCAATGAGATAGAGGTCGACTTTGGTGATCTAGACAAACAACTGGCGGGCGTACAAGCCATCATCGTTGATGAATGGACGCAAGCGCTGGATTTGCTTGATAACTTGCGTAATGGCTTTGCAAAGACAGCGAGCATCGTATCGACTGTCGCCAGTGACGAAAAACGCGAAGTGGGCGAAAAATTCAAAGACTACTTTGAACACAGTGAGAGCCTAGCGCGCCTGCCCAATCATCGCCTGCTTGCAATGCTGCGAGGACGCCAAGAAAACGTCTTGGGCCTAAAGATTGATGGCGAAGACGCTCCCTTTATCGAAAAAATCATCAGTCATTTTGATATCGATGCCAAAGCGCCTGCTGCCCGTCGTGAGTTTTTGCAGGAAGCGGCGACCAGTCTCTGGAAGGATAAATGGCGCCCGCATATCGAGCATCGTTTATTGACCGAAAAACGTCTGACCGCTGAGGCCGATGCAATTGAGGTGTTTGCCAGTAACTTACAGCATCTACTCATGGCTGCACCTGCTGGCCGCAAGGTGATTTTGGGCGTCGATCCAGGTATTCGTCACGGCGTGAAGATGGCAGTTGTCGATGCCCAAGGTCATGTCATGTTAGATAATGAAGACAAGCCTGTGGTGGCGACTGTCTATCCGTTTGCTCCTGATAATAAGATGGATGAAGCCAAAAAAATCATCGATGAGTTATTAAGCACTTATCAGGTTGATTTGGTGGCTATCGGTAATGGTACGGCCAGCCGCGAAACCGATGCGATGATCAAAGAGATTTTGGCCGCCAACGCTGAATTAAAAGCCAAAGCCGTGATCGTCAATGAATCAGGCGCGTCTGTTTATTCTGCCAGTGAGCTTGCCAGTGATGAGCTTGCTAATTTAGATGTCTCGGTACGCGGTGCGGTTTCTATCGCCCGTCGCTTGCAAGATCCGCTATCTGAGCTGGTCAAAGTCGATCCAAAAGCCATTGGCGTGGGTCAATATCAGCACGATGTCAACCAAAACCAGTTGGCCGACAGCCTTGATAAAGTCACGCAAGATAGTGTGAACGCGGTTGGTGTTGATGTGAATACTGCAAGCCCAGCTATTTTGGCGCATATCGCTGGTCTAAACAAAAACGTCGCTCAGCAAATCGTGACTTACCGCAAAGAGCACGGCGCTTTTGATAGCCGTGAAGCCCTCAAAAATGTGCCACGCCTCGGGGTCAAGACCTTTGAGCAAGCGGCAGGGTTTTTGCGTATCCACGGTGGCAGCAACCCGCTGGATGCGACAGGCGTTCATCCAGAGAGCTACGCGCTGGTTGATAGCTTGCTGGCGCAAACCGGTAAAGCATTGCCAGATGTACTGGGTAATGACGGCGTATTAAATAGCATTGATACCACAGCACTGGCGGCCAATGACGACAATGTCAGTGTAAAAGCCATCATTGAAGAGCTGGCAAAACCTGCGCGCGATCCACGCCCTGAGTTTAAGACCGCTAACTTCCGTGAAGACGTCAATAGTATTAAAGACTTAAGCGAAGGCATGCAGCTAGAAGGCGTGGTGACCAACGTCACCGCCTTTGGGTGTTTTGTAGATGTCGGTGTGCATCAAGACGGGCTGGTACATATCTCGCAGATGGCCAATGATTTTGTCGCTGATCCGATGAACCGTGTCAAACCAGGCGACATCGTCTCGGTACGTGTCATCTCCATTGATGAAAAACGTGGCCGTATTGGCTTTAGCATGAAGCCTGAAGCAGAAAAATCAGCGCGGCCAGCCGCCAAGCCTGCGACCCGCAATACTGGTGGTGATGAAAAAGCGAGCCGCCCGCGCGGCAATCGTCCAAACAATAAGCGGCCAGCGGATAAACGTGCAACAAAACCGCGTGACCATCGTCAAGCTAATGACAGTGCCTCGAACCGCAGCAAGGCTCAAAAAGCCGACACACCAGCCAAAATGGGGACTTTGGGTGCACTGCTACAAGAAGCCGGCGTGACCAAAAGCAAAAAATAATCAGTATTATAAAAAATAGAAAAAAGGCAGCCATTGGGCTGCCTTTTTTGTGTCATACGCTTGTATCAATTGTGCCTTACTAGGCAAAATACTATCTGTGTTTATGCTGTTTGTTGGCGACGCTATAATTGAGGCGCTGCTATTATCGAGACGCTATTATTGCGCCCAAATCTTAGCGTGCGATAGCGATACGGCGATTTTCTTTAAACTCGACATCCGCAGGCTGCGTTGCGAGTAGCTCACCACGCTTGTCTTTTTTCTTTTCTTGTAATGTGATTTCTGTGTTGGCAGCTTCGTCGTCGGTTGCGCCTTCACCTGCTAATAGTGGCTGATAGTTTGCATCACTGTGCTGCATGTTGAGTGCTGGTGCAGGCTGCTCGGTTTGAGCAGGTTGCATGCCAGCCGCTGCCATTGCATCATTTTCTTCCTCAGTAGCTTCGTTAGTCGCCACCTCCATGGCTGCTGCATCTGTGATAGCAACTGCCTCTTCACTTTCTACAGCGCCAGGTTGAGTGGCAAGTAACTCACCATCTGGGCCTTCGACTTCAGCTTGTAAGGTATTGTCTACGGGTTCGGCCAGTTTATCCGCTGGGGTCACCTCTGCTGTGTTGACTGGGGCTGCCATCGCCATGGTTGGTAAGATAAGTGTCGCACCCATAAGTAGTGATAAAGCCGTGTTTTTCATAATAAAACTCCAAAATATAATAAGATGATTATGTACAAAACCACAAATCCGCGCATAAGATGGTGAACTTTGAGTCACTACCTTATGTGCTGATACGATCTTGTTATTATTCCCAAACGCAAAGTACCAGCTCTAGGGCCAGTATTTCAGTAGTAAAGTCATTAAGGTTCTAACAGATTGGTGTTTTCTTGTGACATTATGAAACGTTGGTAATACATTTGCGACAATATCTATCCAAGCTTGTCTTTGGTTATCTTCGTTTTTTGGCGCTTTGAGCGCGTATTTAAAACAGGTTATATGCCAATCCTTTATTCATTTACCTCTTTCGTTACCTGAGGCATCTCGTCAGAAGTAGGAACGCGAACCACAGGGAAGGTTTGGTTGATTTCTGTGTTATCAAGGACGTCGGTATCGGCCTCTGCGCCCACAATCACAGCGCGATTGGTACTATCTTCGATGGCGATTGCCGTGCCTTGAGTGGTGTTGACACGTTTGATTTGATCGTCTGGAGCGATAATGACTTCTTTGACGCTGTACTTGGCTGGACGTATCACACGCGTTGTTTCGACGACGACAGGCTCTACGCTGCGCGCTTCAGTGACGAGTTGTATTTATTAACAGCCGCTCAGATTTGTCATTTGATGTTTCACTACATTTTCTAAAATTTTTGCCATAAAAAACCGCACCTTATAAATAAGACACGGTCAGAGACTATAGTCGATCTGCTATAAAATAAGTACAGTACGTCTGGGATGAATGTGATGCAGCTCCTCATCTACCCATGATAATAATGTTAGGCATCGACTACTTCAAAATGAAGGCCAGCATGCTCCTCTAAGCGCGACAGTAAGGTATTGCCCATCGCGGCGGCTGGCGTCCAAAATCCACCGGCCACATCGTCTTTGCTGATATCTTGTGCCAAGCAAAGAGCAGCCTGTGCCAGCATACGCGAAGTGCTGCCGTAACCTGGGTCTTTATCGCCGGTGACTTTGGTATTGATGGTCTGGTTGTCAGTGGTTTGACCAAACAGACGAATATCGAAGTAGCCGTTTTCTTGCTCTTCTTTAGAAGGGCCAGAGCCTGACTTGGGCAGCACATGCTTAGATAGTAGCTCACGGCTGGGCTTGATCATCATCGCTGTGGCAAACCCAAATAAGCCTGCGCTCATCGCATAGCTCGATAGTTGACCTTTGACGCCATCCTTCATCCACATTGCTTCATCGTATTTAAACTGACGCCCGTACTCATAGCCGAGCAGTTGGTTGGTGCGATGGACGATACGGGTGTTGATACTGGCCATGACAAAGGGCGCAAGCCAGCGCTTGTGCTCGCTGTCGTATTTGGGTTTACTGATGTTCTCTTGGCGTACGTTTGGCGCGTCTTTATCATCGTTTAGCAAATAAGGGTTGGCCACTTGCTTGCGGCGTGATTTGTCTTCTCCGACTTCTTCAAATATCGTTGCCATTGAGGCAATAGTGCCGCCAGACAGTCCACCTTTTGCCGCCTTGACGCGCATATGAATGACATCACATGTCTCACCAAATCTCTCTTCGGCTTGCTTTTGGGTAAAATAAACCCCCAAATCTGAAGGAATAGAGTCAAACCCACAGGAGTTGACAATACGAGCGCCACTTTGTTTTGCCGTCTCCTGATATTTATCCATCATGTCTTTGATAAAGATGGCTTCACCGGTCAGATCGACGTAGTCGGTGCCATTTTCTGCACAAGACTTGATCAGGGGCTCGCCGTACTTGAGGTAGGGGCCGACGGTTGAGATGATGACTTGGGTTTGTTTGGTCATCGCATCGAGGCTGGCGGCGTCGTTACTATTGGCAATGATGGTGTCGACTTTGCTGGCAAGTTTGGACTGCAAGTCGTTTAGCTTTGCTTCATCACGGCCGGCGATGGCCCATGTGACATTAGAGCCGTCTTTGTTTTTGGCATTTGACAAAAAATGGGTCAAGTAATGAGCGGTGATTTGCCCGACAAAACTGGTCGCTCCATAAAGCACGACCGCATAAGGTCGTTTTTCAGTGTTGTTTGCAGTGGTGTGATTGGTCGTATCCGTATTGGTATCCATAACTCTCTTCCTTATATGAATGGTTGTTTGTAGCGGCTCGTTCATTATCGTAGCTACCATCATCATAGCAACTTTTGCTCAATGATCATCTGGTCAAGTGCAGTACTGGCAGTCATTTTATGGTTGGATTGCGATTTTAACGGACAAAAAAAGCGTGACTTATAAAACACCATCTGTCGCTACACACAATCTTTATAAACAAAAACAAGATTTGGCGAGTATTAAGATTTGCTACAAAGGTTACATAATCCACCGATATTATTACCAAAATGAACGTTGTCTGGCGACAAATGTTGCTAATCTATGGTCGTAAGTCGTTGTAATAGGTATAAAAAAACAACAATTAATGAGTATGAAAAGAAGGGATAGCAGACAGATCTGCGATCTGGTTTTGATTATCATTCAAGGAGAAGATTATGTTTCGCTGGGCTATTATTTTTGCCGTTATCGCATTGTTAGCAAGTTTCTTGGGCTTCGGCGGTGTCGCAGGCTTATCAGCAAACTTTGCGTATATTTTATTGGCATTGGCGGTGATTTTATTTATCGTCGCATTTGTAAGCCGCCGTATGTAGTCGGCAGTTAAGCGGCTAAGATGTTTAACTATTTTAAATATGCAGGCAAGTTTAAATATACAGGCAAGATGCTTGAGTATGTTTGTTAAAAAAAGTCCTCGATTTGAATCGAGGACTTTTTTTGGCTGCTGTGTTTGTCTGTCAGATAGCGCTTATAAGCGTTTGGGCTGAATGATGTGCTCCATACGTTTGGCCAAACGGATATCCAAGCTTGAGATGCCACCTGTATCGTGGTTGGTCAAGCGCACTTCTACCACATTGTAGATATTACGCCATTCAGGATGATGCTCGAGCGCCTCTGCATGAAAAGCGGCTTGATTCATAAAGCTCATGGCTTCGATAAAGTCGCTAAAGTGATAGGTCTTGACGATACTATTGCCGTCACGTTGCCATCCTGCCAGATCTTCTAACTGTAGGTTGATTTGTTTGTCAGATAAACTACTCATATTAATAACCTTTATTGTTATGTGGTTTGGTTTATTAAAAATAACGATGACGTCAGCTGACTGGCGAACAGTCTGTTATATCAAGTATTTTATATCAAATTTTTTATACTAAGTCTTGATACTCAGGTCGTCTATTGATGTAGGAGGCGACAAATGAGCATTGCGGCACCACTTTTTTATCATGAGCGCGCGCATAGTCGAGAGAATGCTTGACCAGTGCTGTACCAAGACCACGGCCGCCTAGCTCTTTTGGCACGATGGTATGGTCATACACCAGCTTGTCGTCGCGCTCCTGATAGCTGATGTAGCCTGTATGACCGTCGATGGTGGTCTCAAAGCGGTTTGCGGACTCGTTGTGGGTGATGGTTGGGGCGTTGTCTGCAGTAAATTCCTGTGTACTCATCATATACTCCGTTGTTGGTTTTATCAGATAGCTTTAGGTTGAAGGTATTTAGACAGTGGCTCTTATACGAAAGCTCTAGATCGATGATAGATGGCGTTATTGCCTATTTATTATCTGCCCAAATACGTTAAGCCTTATTATGCGCTGCCTGCGAGTAGATTTATAGCCCTTTCGGGTAATCGTGGATAGGGTAAATGTTACGATAGCCTACCCTTATCAAAATCGTCAAGGCTCGTTGCGGCCGTCAAAAAACTCGATAAGGTTGGCATATTTCACCAATTAATCCAATACTTTAGCAGAAAAGGCACGAAAGCCGTCTACTCGCTTGCAGGGTATGCGCCACAATGCGATAATGGCAGACAATTTACAACCCTGATTTTTGAGGCGCAGCCCACTGAGCATCCGTGCAAAGTGCGACTGTCACGCCTTGTCTATGCAGTCTATCGGAGTGTTAATGGCTCAATATATTTACACGATGAACAACGTGTCAAAACTTGTTCCGCCTAAGCGTGAGATTCTAAAAAACATCAACCTATCGTTTTTCCCTGGTGCCAAAATTGGTGTGCTAGGTATCAATGGTGCGGGTAAGTCTACCTTGCTACGTATCATGGCAGGTGTCGATACTGAGTTTAGTGGTGAGGCGCGCGCGCAAACAGGTACCAAAGTCGGTTACCTACCGCAGGAGCCACAGCTTGATGATAGCAAAGACGTCCGTGGTAACGTCGAAGACGGTATGCGTGAGGCGTTAGATGCGCTCGCGCGTTTGGATGCGATTTATGCCGAATACGCAGAGCCCGATGCCGACTTTGATAAGCTGGCCGAAGAGCAAGGCAAGATGGAAGACATCATCCAAGCGTGGGACGCTCATAACCTAAATACCCAGCTCGAAAAAGCCGCTGATGCGCTACGTCTGCCGCCATGGGATGCAGATGTCAGCAAATTATCTGGTGGTGAAAAACGCCGTGTGGCGCTATGCCGTCTGCTATTGTCACGTCCTGATATGCTACTACTTGACGAACCGACCAACCACTTGGATGCCGAATCTGTCGCGTGGCTTGAGCAGTTCTTGCAAAACTACAGTGGTACCATCGTCGCCATTACTCACGACCGTTATTTCTTAGACAATGTCGCGCAGTGGATTTTGGAGCTGGACCGTGGCCATGGCTATCCTTATGAGGGTAACTATACTGAGTGGCTCGAGCAAAAGAACAACCGTCTTGAGCAGCAGCAAAAGCAAGAAGAGTCTTTTGCCAAAGCACTGAAAAAAGAGCTTGAGTGGATTCGTAAAAATCAAAAAGGCCAACAAGCCAAATCTAAATCTCGTGTACAGCGTTTTGAAGAGCTGAACTCAAAAGAATTCCAGCAGCGAAATGAGACCGCTGAGATTTATATTCCGCCCGGTCCGCGTCTAGGTAATAAAGTTATCGAGGTCAATAACATCTCCAAGTCATTTGGCGATCGTCTGCTATATAAAGACCTTAGCTTCAATGTCCCAGCGGGTGCTATCGTTGGTATCATCGGGCCAAACGGTGCGGGTAAAACCACGCTATTTAACATGATTACTGAGCGTGATACCCCAGATACTGGCTCAGTCGAGCTGGGCGAAAGTGTCAAGGTTGCCTATGTTGGTCAGGTGCGTGACAACCTAGACGACAAAAAGACCGTCTGGGAAGAAGTATCAAACGGCCTTGACATGATTACTGTCGGTGACTACACCACGCCAAGCCGTGCCTATATTGGCCGCTTTAATTTCAAAGGCTCAGACCAGCAGAAACATGTCGGTCAATTATCAGGTGGTGAGCGTAACCGCTTGCAATTGGCGAAGACTTTGAAGCAAGGCGCAAACGTACTGCTACTCGATGAACCCTCGAACGATTTGGACGTTGAAACCTTACGTGCGCTAGAGGATGCGATTCAAGTATTCCCAGGTACGGTCATGGTCGTCTCGCATGATCGCTGGTTCCTTGACCGTATCGCCACCCACATCTTGGCGTTCGAAGAAGAAGGCCCTGTATGGTTCGATGGTAACTACTCTGAGTTTGAAGCCTATCGCAAAAAGACCATGGGTGATGATGCTACTCCTAAGCGTATGAAGTATAAAAAGATTTCTACCTAAGAGCGGTGCTTATGGTACTCAATAAAATATAGTGCTCAATAAAAAAAGACCTCTAATCAGTTAGAGGTCTTTTTTATGCTGCTCAATATCTTGAGCAGCTTAATATAACGGTATCAATTAACGCTTACGACCAAATTTACGCTGCTTTTTATTGCTAATCTCAGTAATCGCGTGGGTAATCTCTTCTTCGTCTAAGCTTGCGACTTGCTGCAAGATTTGCATCATATCAGGCGTCAGGACGTACTTGGCATGGTGAGCGATGTCATTGATACGATGATCAAAGGTCAGCACCCCAGTTTCTTCATCTTTTTGTATGTAGTCAAGGCGCGTCAAGGCACTGATAAAGCTGGTAAACAACGCCCGATCAAAGAAATCCGGAATGTCGTCGGCATATAGCACCGACAAGCGCTGACCGAGCAAGTGACACAAATCCACGACCTCTTTTTCAGTCAGATTGCCCGAGCCTTGCTGCGCGAGTAGGGCAAGGGTCATAAAGTAACGCTCGAGACTCTGCCCGACAGGCGTGGCCAGTACTTGTAGCTGCTGATAGCCTTTACTATTGGACTCAGGGACGCTCAAGATACCATCGCCAAGCTCGACGATAAGACCATGAGCGAGCAGGCTATCGACTTTTTTGTTGAGGGTATCGTTTAGGCTGTGCGCCGGATAGTACAAAAACAGCTCGCTTTGTAAAAATGGATACATCTGCGTGGCAATATTGTCCAAACGGCTGCGCTCGATACGGCCATTACGAGCGACCAAGGCCGATAAGAACGACAGCAAAATAAAGACGTGCAATATATTGTTACGGAAGTAGCTGAGCAACGCTGCCTGCTTGCCAGCAATCTGAATGATGTCGCCTAAGATATGCGGCGTGCGCTCGATGAGCTTGAGCTTGATACCATAATCAATGATTTGCTGCGGGCTCATATCGGTGATAAAAGTATCATCAGCATAAGGCAGCTGCTGGGCGAGCCCCTGATACAAGGCGATTTGCTCGCGGCAGATGTCTTCATCAAGTGCCGCTTTTGGGGCTGATAGCAATACCAGTGACAATAACGATACTGGCGTGATGACAGCGGCTTTGTTGATATGCTGCATGATTTTGACGCCGATATTGTCCACCATGGCGCTGGTTTTTTCGTCAAGTGGGGTATCGGTGCGATCGGCAGGTAGGCTGTCTGCTGGTACATCGAACTTTGTCATAAAATCGCTAAGATGCAGCGGTGTACCAAAACTTAGATGTACATTACCAAAAATACGCTCAATTTTACGACCCACTTTGAGTAGCCCAATCAACGATTCTGATTCTTTTGGTTTGCCCTTTAACTCACCGATATAAGTGCCGCCTTCCATAATACGCTCATAACCAATATAAGTTGGGATGAACACCACAGGCTTATTGGTTTGACGTAACTGGCTATGTACCGTCATCGCCAGCATACCCATCTTCGGCGGTAGCAGTCGCCCTGAGCGAGAGCGGCCCCCTTCGATAAAGTACTCAATCGGCGTGTTGCGGGTGATGAGAGTATGCATATACTCACGCAACACCGCGGTATAAAGCGCGTTACCACGGAAACTACGGCGAATATAAAACGCTACCGCGCCGCGTAGTAGCGGCCCTAATACTGGTACGTCTAAATTGTCACCAGCGGCGACATAAGGAATGCTCAGACCGCGCTTGTAGATGACATAAGACAATAGCAAATAGTCGACATGGCTACGATGACACGGCACATAGACCAGCTCGTAGTCTGCCGCCAGCTCGCGTACGCGCTCGAAATGATGGACTTCGACGCCATCATATAGCTGTGTCCATAGCCACGTCAAAAACTTGTAAAAACCACGAATGATCGAGTGCGAGTAGTCGTTGACCATCTCATTGGCATAGCCTTTGGCGACATTGCGCGCTTCGCGTACGCTGGTACCCGTAGCCTTGGCCTCGGCTTCTATCGCGTGCTTGATGGCAGGCGAGTACACGAGCTTGTCTACAAGGTTGCGGCGGTCTGATAAATCAGGGCCCAGCATACTGGCGCGCTGCTTGTCCAGATAGGTGGTGAGCTGCTGTTGCAACATCCGCACCAGCTCGCGATTGCCATCCGCGCCAGTGGTCAAGGTATAAGCGGGCATCTCATCGCTGACAGGTTGAGCATGGTCGTCTTCTACGGGCGTGGTATGTAACTGTTCGTGGATCAGCGCACGCAAGTCCTGCGGCGGATGAAACTGCACAAAGGTATCGCGCCCCATCACTCCGATATTAAATAATTGCTTGGTGATGCTTGGGTCTTCCCAGTTATCGGTGGTCAACAGCTTAAATAACGAGTCCTCTTTTTCTGGCGCGCGTCCCCACAAAATAGACACCGGCACTAACCGAACCTTCAGCTCTGGATACTGCAACACCGCAGAGACCAAACGCGATAGTCGCGGCGAGAGTTGGCTGTCTTTGGCACTTGGGTGCTTTAAAAAGATAATAGCGGCGTTTTCTTTGATGTTATGAGCGCTATCTTGGACGCCGACCAACGCAGGCGGCAGGTTGTGCTCTTGGGTCTGTAGGTCAATCAAAATACTATTGGAGCGCGAATAATCTTGCAGCACATAAAACCTGAGCGTCTGATCATCGCTGTCAAATTCAGGCAGCTCTCCTAGTAGTTTGGGTTTGACCGCGACGTCCAGTATTTGTCCCGATAGCTTGCGATAGAGCTGATTGATCGGGGCGTTTGCATAAGGCTTAGGCGTGACTGGTTGGCCGTCAGTTGCGGCGTTGTCCGTGGTGACGGGCGCTTTAAAAATCCGTTTTTTTAGGAACTTCGGTATCATAATCAGTATCAAAAATCATCAAATATAGTGCGCTTATGATGCCATAAAAGCCAGCAAAGCGATATATGCTGTCTGTATATACTACTAATATTCATATGCCAGCGGTCATCGCTTATCTATCAGTCATCAGGCAGTAAGCGAGAACAGCGTTTAAAGACAGCACTTAAGGGCAGCAATGAAAGACAGTATTTAAAAACAAGGCTAGGCGCGCGCAGCTGGCGGTACAATCGTTTGAAAGTTGACCCGTTTAGCGCAATAATGGACGCACTGACTGATGAAAACCGCTCTGTTCTGATATCTATTAGAATGTATCTATTAAAAAAGGTAAGTGAACCTCTTATGACGCCTGCTATCAATCTTGCCAAAAAACACCGTCTGGATTATCAATTACACGAATACACCCATGATGCACAAGCGGCCTCTTTTGGTCTTGAGGCGGCAGAAAAACTGGGCGTAGATGCCGCTCAAGTCTTTAAGACCTTAGTGGTATCGAGCGATGCAGGCGCGCTTGCCGTGGCCATATTGCCCGTTGATAAGACCTTAAACTTCAAAAAAATGGCCAAAGCCTTGTCTGCTACCAAAGCCTTGTCTTGCAAAAAAGTACAAATGGCGGATAGCAAACTGGTTGAGCGCACGACCGGCTACGTACTAGGCGGCGTCAGCCCGCTTGGACAAAAAAAGCGCTTGCCGACGATGATAGATTGCTCGGCTCAAACGCAGTCTGCCATCTACGTCAGCGGTGGCCGTCGCGGCTTAGAGATAGAGTTGCCGCCGCATCAATTGGCGACGACGCTAAATGCGCATTTTGCTGCGATCACCGATGACTAGCAGCATGGTATTGACATGGTATCGATAGGCTGATGGCTGTCGGTATTTGCGACTATCGTTTTTATACTGCACTCACTCTATATAACTCGACCACATTTTTATCTTCTCACAGATATTTTTCTCGCTTTTTGATATTCTATGACACATAAAAAAAGCGCCTAAATCATAGGCGCTTCTTCATCGTTATAAATGAGTGCGAGGGGTAGTCTTAGTCTAAGAAAGCAAAGCTGTCGATGTCCATCGCTGTCATGCTCTCGCTTGGGGCAACCATACTTTCAGCATGACCTGAGGTGCGTGGCAGTAGCTTATCGAAATAGAACTCAGCGGTTTGGATCTTGGCTTGGTAGAACTCTGGCGCTTCTGTGCCGCCGTTTTTGAGCTTGTCATACGCGACCGCTGCCATACGCGCCCAGTGATAGCCCATCATCACATAGCCTGAGTACATCAAAAAGTCATCAGAGGCCGCAGAGATGATTTCGCGGTCTTTACGTGCCATCAGCATCAGACGAACGGTCAAGGTGTTCCACTCAGCACATAGCTTGGTCAATGCCCAAACGAACTTACGCATGTCTTTATCTAGCGCATACTCGCCGCACCATTTCATGATGCTTGAGGTATAGTCACGGATGATCTTACCTTTAGATTGCAAGATAACTTTACGGCCCAGTAGGTCTAGTGCCTGTACACCCGTGGTACCTTCGTACATGGTCGCGATACGAGCATCACGAGCGATCAGCTCCATACCCCATTCTTTGATATAGCCGTGGCCGCCATAGACTTGCTGACCGTGTTTGGCCGCCTCGATACCCAGCTCAGTTAAGAACCCTTTTAGGATGGGGGTATAAAAACCTAGCTTGTCATCCCATTTCTCAAACTCTGCTTCATCGCCATTGGCCACGCCTTGTGCCATTTTGTCCGCATAGCGCGCTGAGTGATAGATCATCGAACGACCACCTTCAGCAAAGGCTTTTTGCGTCAGTAGCATACGGCGTACGTCAGCGTGGTGGATGATTGCATCAGCCACTTTTTCAGGGTCTTTGGTACCAGAAAGGGTGCGCATAGAGCGGCGTTCTTTGGCATAAGGCAAGGCGTTTTGGAAAGACAGCTCCGTATGTGCCAGACCTTGGATACCTGTACCGATACGAGCAGTATTCATAAAGGTAAACATGGCTTTTAGGCCTTTGTGTGGCTCACCGATAAGATAACCAGTCGCACCATCAAAGTTCAATACACAGGTCGAAGACGAGCTGATACCCATTTTGTGCTCAATTGAACCACAGACGACTGCATTGCGTTCACCGGCCTCACCTTCAGCATTGGGCGTGAATTTTGGTACGATAAACAGCGAGATACCGCTCGTGCCTTCTGGGGCATCGGGTAGGCGTGCTAAAGTAATGTGAATGATGTTATCTGTTAGGTCGTGCTCACCGCTTGAGATAAAGATTTTGGTGCCGCTGATTTTATACGTACCGTCTTCTTGCGGGATGGCTTTTGATTTTACTTGCCCCAAATCGGTACCACACTGCGGCTCAGTCAGACACATGGTACCTGACCATGAGCCTTCGACCAGCTTTGGTAGATAGATGGCTTTTTGCTCATCAGAGCCGTACTGTAATAAGGTGTTGATACAGCCAGTAGATAGACCAGGATACATCGCCCATGGCCAGTTGGCCGTGCCGATCATCTCAGCTTTAATGAGGTTGATGGACATCGGCAAGTTCATACCGCCGTACTCTTCAGGGTATGAGATGCCTTGCCAGCCGCCTTCTACAAATTGGTCATAAGCTTCTTTAAAGCCCTTTGGTGTGGTGACTTCACCGTTTTCAAAATGACAGCCTTCTTCGTCAGCAGGCTGGTAAAGTGGTGATAGGACGTTTTCGGCAAAATCCGCCATGCCTTGCAAGATCATATCAACGGTTTCGGGATCAGCGTTTTCGCCGTTGTCTAAGCTTTTGTAGTGTGTCTGATAATCAAACACATCGTTGATCAAAAATTTGATATCACGTAAGGGTGCTTTGTAAGTTAACATAATCACTCTCTTTGGTTGGTTCGCTCTCATAGGTTTGTGGCGCAGTCGTTGAGCCAGTGTTTATGTAAGCGATCTTTACTTATTTGGGATAGAGGTAGACACTGTCTCTATTTGATAACCAATGGTCTGTTAGTCGTCTGTCAGTGGTCATGGAGGGAAGAGCAGCCAGTCGATGTCTTCCATGAAAGCTCTACAAACGTCTTTAATAAAAGTCAGCTGCTATGGCGTTTGTATGAGTATAAATCTTCTATGCGTACAAATATACAATATATAACTAATATTCATGTTTTTAATAAAATTTTATTACTTTTAGTTTTGTTGAAATGCGAATGATGGGGCTTTTTTTAGTCTGTTACTTTCATCACTTTTCTTTTAGCAGTCTTATTTTAGCACTTTTATATCAAAACCTTTATATCAGTGCTCTGCTTTTGTAGCCGCCGTTATCACAGCGGTCTAGGAGTAAGAGCAGCGTGACAATAATCAGCAGGCACTATCTAAGCAGGCATTACCTAAAGAGCAGGGTAGGCCACCGACTAAAGCAACCTATATCTAGGAGACAGTAGGCCAATTATGGGCAAAAAACTACGCAACCAGCATGTCGTTTGGCGCACCGCCTTGTGGACTCGTATCAAGTCGCTCATCGATGGCGAGCTGGATCATCTGCTTAAGGTCAATCGCAGCAAAAGACCGTGGCACACGCCCATTATCGCCGCGCTTGCTATTAGTTTTCCGGTGTTTGTCGGGGCATATTTTGATGCGCTGCCTTCAGGTATTAAGGCGTCGCTGGGGGCGATGATTATCTTAAACCTACCGCTGGTGGGTACTTTGCCGTATCGGTTGGTGACGGTCATGGCATGGGGGTTTGCGATGGCGATGAGCTTTGCTTTGGGGCTGATAGCTCAGCAGTTGCCATGGCTTAGGTTGCCGGTGTTTGTGCTGATGGCCTTTGGGGTCGTGCTGCTGGGGCGTTACTATCGTCAGCCGCCACCTGCAGGGTTGTTTGTGATGATGGCAGGCGCGATAGCACTGTTTATGCCGACACCACTGGCGCAGGTGCCAGCGGCGATGGGGCTGGTGGTTTTGGGCAGCGGGTCGTCGATGTTATTGGCGGCGCTGTATACGCTGTTTTTGCTGATGACGCGTACGGTCAAGCCTGCGCCTGTCTATCATTATGAAGCAGATACGATCGGTGATAGTGCGATTGTGGCGGGCTTTGTCAGCTTAACCTTGGCGCTCGCCATGTTTTTTGAGATGCCCTATCCTTACTGGGCGGCGATGAGCTGTTTTATCATCGTTCAGGGCATGCAGCTACGCACGATGTGGATCAAGCAGCTACACCGACTACTCGGCACTATCGCTGGCATGGCGGTCGCCGGCTGGATGCTGTCGTGGGGGCTGTCGCAGTGGGGCGTGGCCGCCTCGATACTCGCGATGATGCTGTTGATCGAGTCATTGGTCGATCGGCATTATGGTCTGGCCGTGATCTTTATCACGCCGCTGACTATCTTTATCGCTGAGTACGGCAGTGCCTCAATGGTGGCACCGATAGCAGAGGAAGTCATGCGTGCGCGGCTGCTTGATACGGCGCTCGGCTGCGTGGCCGGCCTAGGTGGCGGGCTGGCCATGCATTCGATGCGCCTACGTTGCCCATTAAGGCGTATAGAAAACTGGCTGCTGGCGCATGTTGGTTAAGCGCTATTTATCACAGTATTATTTATCATGTACTGCCTTATCATGTAACGCCGCAGTCGCTACAGCAACATCTACCTTTTGCGTCGTCCAGCGCTCAAAGCTCAGGGCTGCTTGGCCGATGAGCATGCCGTAACCGTCCGATGTCTGCGCGCCGCGAGCGGCAAAGTGCTGCAAAAACGGCAGCGTGCGTCCGTACATCATGTCGTAGGCATAATGAGCCGTTAGCGTATCTGTCAGTGGCAACGTCTCACCAGATAGCCCAATAGAGGTGGCATTGATAATAATGTCAAAGGCTCCTGTCAGCTCGCTTGTCGCACAAGTCGAGATAGCATGTGCGTTAATCACGTCGCTTGCAGCGCTCAACTCACAAGCCAACTCCTCCGCCTTGCTCACTGTACGATTGGCAATGCTCAAATCACCGATACCTGCCTGAATCAGTGGCAAAATCACCCCGCGAGCTGCGCCACCAGCGCCGATCAGTGCCACGCGCGCGCCTGCAAGTGGCCAGCCCAAGCTCAGTATATGATTGACCAAACCTTGACCGTCTGTGTTATCGCCATAAATGGCCTCAGTGACGGAAGCACCGTTTTTTAACAATGCTGTATTTAACCATAAAGTATTGACCGCGCCTGCTACCTTGGCATGTTCAGACAAGCCGCCACGCGCCGCGCAGCATGCATAGGCGACTTGTTTAAACGGCACGGTGACATTGGCACCCACGCCGCCGCCATGAAAAAACGCTTCGAGCAGCGCCGTAAAGCTGGCGGCATCATCAGGACAGTATTGGCGCTGATAGCTGATATCCATCCCCGTCTGAGCGGCAAACTGGGCATGAATCTCAGGAGATTTACTGTGGGCAATAGGATTGCCGACGACGATAAAGTGTTGGGTCATAGAGAGTCCGCGAATAAACAATGAGCAAAAGGTAATCGATAAATCTCTGCTAGAGACCAATCATCATAAGGGATAACGCGGGTGTTGACAAACCCTACGCTTGAGCAGATGGATATAAGTCATGGCTATGCGGAAGCGGAAGTACGCTATGCGTTTTTTTGACAACCTTTTGACAACGGTTTTGCTGAAAAAGGCTTTGCTGGGTTAGGTTTTTAACAAATCTGTACTTTCTGGGAGGGGGATGCGTAACGTAAAGGGTAGTCAAGTGTTATGCAGTTGGGTAAACTAACAAGCTTATGAGGCGCGTATAAGCTATATAGCCGATGCACTCTAAAAAGCGCATAGCGCTACTGGGATGCTATTTTTAAACGTAGGTTGCAGCCTCTGGGAACGCAGCACGCAAGTAAAATTTATACCAGTAGCGCGTTTAAATTTATACAACAGTTTTATGTTCAACTGACTATATAGAGTAGAGCATCACTGTTTTATAAAGTACAAATGAATATAAAGTACAAATGAATAAAGTATAAGCTGTTACCCAATCATTCATCGTTATCAGCGGCATCGCTGCCAGCTCGTTAATACTACGTTGAGACCCATCTAAAAGTGTGAGTAAATTGCCCATGTGGAATAATAACCTACAGACCCTTCTAGTCGGTACAATAATGGCGACGGCTCTGTCATTGAGCGGCTGTGATAGCAACAAAAACGATCCTGAAACCTCAGATGCGGCCACCGATAGCAGTGCGCAGGCCGTCACTGAACCGCAAGTCCAAGACAATGCGGCCTCAGACTCAGATCTCGACGGTGCGGTGGCTGAGCAGGGCACGCCTGTCAAATACGATGTCTCGGCATGGAGTAATGAAAAGGTAGAGCCTCTAAAAGTCACCGAGCTGGACGGCATCAAAACCACATTTGGCAAGGTGCTCAGTACAGACGAAAACAGTCTCGACTATGCCAGCAATCCAGCATCCAAATATCGTTTTATGAAGACCGACGCGCCGTATCTAGATATTATCGATTCCGAAAAATATCTTGAGCTTGGCTGGTACTACGCCAATCCCACCGACTCAGATACAGAAAAAGAGCACAGTCAAAACCATGCCAAAAAAGCCTACAAGCTGGCACGGCAACTGATGGGCGACGATGGTGGTAAAGTCATCGCCGATATGCTGACGGGTCAAGTCGTCAAAAACAAAGTCATCGGTGGTCAAAAAGTCGAGCTGGCCAAGTGTGAGTTTTATAGCTGTATGCTGATCATCAATAAATCAGCCGCCCAAACAGATGACGGCTAAGCGATTCAATGCTGCCATCTGATATAGCACTACCGCCTGCTAACGCCGCCTCCCTACCGAGCAATGCTTGGCACTGCCTACAATTGGCCGGCCAGCACCTAGAGGCGCTAGACTTAGATGCTGCAAAACAACGATCAGCGGCATCTGCAGTCGCCTTAGACAATCGCGGACTGGCATACGCTGATGGTTTCTTTACCACCATGGGCGTCGTCGACGGGCAGATACTGTGGCAGCAGCAGCATCGACAGCGACTGCTTAGCCATGCAAAAGCGCTGCAGCTGGATATAGACTGCCCAGCACTCATGAGCCGCCTGTCCGTCTATGGCAAGCAGCTGCAACAAGGCATGCTAAAGCTGGTCGTCACGCGTAGTACGCAGGCGGTACGCGGCTATGGCTATGCGCCTGATGCAGCTGGTCGCACCTGTGATGTCTGGCTAAAAGTGGCCGCTATGCCTGTCAAGACAGCAGAGCAAATCACGCTACCTGATGGACGCATGATGCCTAGGCAGTCTAATTGCGCCGCCGTTTGTCTATCGGCGAAGATCGCTTGCCTACCGCCGCCATTGGCTGGACTCAAAAGCCTCAATCGCTTGGATAATGTCCTCGCAAGCGGTGAGCTGCAACGGTACAAAGCGCAATGGTTAAATGCTCAGCCGGTGCCAAACCCTCCACAACCAGAGATCGGCGAAGGTCTGCTACGCGATATGAGCGGACACTGGATGGAGGGCACGATGAGCAATGTGTTTTATCAACTAGCAGAGTCGCCGCCACCTGTGTCAACCAGCAGCGATAACGACCAAACTCAGGCCAATTATCTGACCACTGGCCAATGGTATACGCCGTCGATGGCGCAGTCGGGTGTCGCTGGGGTGTTGCGACAAGTAATCATCGATGCACTTGCGAATACAGAACGACCAGTAGTTGAGCGTTCATTACATGATGAGGATTTGCCACGGATAACGCGGCTTTTCTTTTGTAATGCGCTGCGCGGGGTGATGCCGATGAGCTCGCTTACTTTGCTATCGGGTGAGGTGGTTGATGTTTTTTGAGTTGCTATTAATCATCGGTTTTATTTAACAGTCGATAAAAATGCTGCTTAAAAAATGCCTTTCTACCTTCGTTCTGTAGGTCTTTATAACGTGCTTGGCTAAGTTTTAAATATTCATCTTCTTGATCAATACCAATAAAGCGCCGTCCTAACACATTACTTGCTACCCCTGTAGTAGAGGAGCCAGCAAAAGGATCAAGGATAATAGCGTCTTTTTTAGTCGAGGCTAGGATAATTTGTGCTAATAGTGCTAATGGCTTTTGCGTAGGATGCTTGCCGCAGGACTTTTCCCATTTAGCAACAGCAGGTAGCCGCCATACATCTTTCATTTGTTTATCGTTATTCAGTTTTTTCATTAAATCATAATCATAATAATGTGGCACTTTTGGATGCTTACGTGCCCAAATTATAAATTCAGTGGAATGAGTAAAAAATCGACAAGAAAAATTAGGCGGTGGATTGGTTTTCTCCCACGTGATAACGTTAAGTATTTTAAAGCCTAATTCAGGCAATATACGACCTAAGGTAAAAATATTATGATGCGTACCACTAACCCAAACTGTGGCGTTATCTGCCATTTTTTCACGTACTGCTGCTAACCATTCATAAGTAAAAGTAGTGGCATCGTCATCACTGATTAGCTTGTCCCATTTACCTTTATTGACAGACTGAACCTTGCCGTTTTTTACTGTGAGACCATCGTTAGATAAAAAGTAAGGCGGATCAGCGAAGACCATATCTAATTCTGTTTCTATCGACGGAATAAGTGTCAAGCAATCGCCTTTCATCAGGCTAAAATCAGCTTGTTCACTTTGAAAAAATAAATGATCTGTCATATTTATTCCAGCATGTCGGCTAAAAAATAAAGCAGGGAGGGTAAGTCAAACTCGCCTTCTACAAAACCATATTGCTCGCATTCGTCTGGAATGACAACAGTTTGTCTGAGAAACCGAGGATCTTCGCTAATAATACGCAGCATGTTAGTCAGCTCATCCCTTACAGCTACTGGGCTTTGGGTTTTTAATAAATCATCGGTTTCTGATGGGGTGGCATTTACATTAATAGTAAAGTTTTCGATGTTTATCATAGCACTGTCCTCGATAACGCATTTCAGAAATATCGAAATAACACTAGTTGTGTGTTTTTAATGGTACACAGTTTTGAAGGTGATTGCAAATGGAAAGTTCGGTTTTAATTAAGTTTGGACAGCGTATCAGAACATTACGCAAAGCGCGCAAGCTTACTCAAAAACAGTTGGCTGTAATAACTGGGTTTCACTATAACTACATTGGCATGGTAGAGCGGGGTGAGCGTGATTTAAGACTTACAAATATAGAGTTATTCGCAAGTGCGTTTGATATGAGTTTATCGGAGTTATTTAATATATAAGGAATGGTTATGGCGCTGCACACTGAAAGACTAGATTTACCTAGCGGTCTTGATAGAGCTGAGATACGTAGATTTGTCATCAATGTATTTTTAGATGAATTACCAGGTGATATTAATGAATCTCAGCGATATGAATATATCGTCGAAGAGTGTGAGAATAGAGATATAATCATTGCTCGTCAAACACAATTAAATAAAGGAATGGATTTTAGGATACAGTTCAGAGATATCTATTTTCAAGGAAGAACTAGACGAACTAGGAGTCCTTCTCATCAGCATATAGTGGAAGATCTGACAGAAAAGAAGAACTATGATGAAGCAGCTTATGCTTTATTGGCTGAAAAAATAACATCTATATATAATTGTGAAAATGATAGTCAGATAACCGAAGATCTGAGAAGTCTCGATTTACCAGTAGGGTATCTATTGCCTGAGGAGATATGCCTTACTCTTAAATGGTTGTTTATAGAGCAAGACATAACTTATTGGGGTTATAGCGGCAGAGCAAAGCTCTACAACTATCTAGTAAGTTGCGAATTATTATAGAATAATTTTTTCTAAATATCCATTCTGTAGCATATCAATGTTAATCAACAGGTTGCCACGTTCAAAATAATCTTTAAGAGGATTTTGAGTGTTGGACCAACCCTTACCATCTGTGACCCAGATAAACTCTACATCTTGATTTTTCCAAAATCGGCTCATTTCTATATATTCTGTAGCAGTAGATTTTAGTTTGGATCCGCCGCCACTATAAAAATTAACTTCGATAAAAAAGAGCTTGCTATCTTGCTTTCTATAAATAACAAAATCAATAATCCTAGAGGACTTATCGACTTGTAACTCTATATTCCATGTCTCTTTAATTTTCTTTGCATTGGCTTGAGCAAGATACTCTAGCTCATGTTCATGGCAGAGTATAGCAACGAAAGACTCAACCAGTTGCTCCATTTGGGTGCCACCACGATTTTTACGCCCATTCGAATCTAGCCCGACTTCTACACCAGTACAATAGTCAGGTAAGCTCTTAATCTGTTTATTCTTAATTAGCTCCCCAAGTCCACTTTTCATAACAAAATCAACTAAGCTATCTATATCGCTATCTGAAAACTTTTTTTGTTTGAAATTAAAGTGCTTATGGATATAGTTTGTTTTATCAATAAGAATATTGACAGATTTATCACGAATAGCAAGTAAAGCTGGTAAGGCTTTTATTGTTTTTGGATATTCTTTGAAAATATTGAATAGCAACTCTTCAATATTTTCTTTACCTACCGCAGTATTGAGAAGGTTTAGTTCCTTTTCTATAGGTTCAATATTATTCAGAACTTTCGCCCAGTTGACAAAATAGTCATATTGAAGGATACCTTTGAGATTTAAAGTATCTATAAATTTCTCAAAATGTTCTACTGCGTATAAGGTCTTCATTTTTTAATAATTCCTAATTAGTAGTTCATTAATCTGCCCACGCTTTGAGCCTCTTGAATTGATGCTACGGCTCGCCTTGACCCTTTCAATTTTATAATTTGAATATAGGTCATCAAAGAACTTATTTTCAGGATCAAGGTTAGTCGTATCAGAGTTGCTCAATAGCCATTGATAGCTTTTTTGATCTAACACATCACAGAAAAACTTCAGTTTTTCTTGATCATCATCATCAAAGCTATCCTTTGCATAAGAAGTAAAGCTTGATGAGTCACTTAGTGGCTTATACGGTGGATCAAGGTAGAAAAAAACAGGCAAGTTTTGCTGATTTGATTGCTCCAGATAAATCAGAGTATCATCATAACTGCCATTATATATCTCTACATTACTGAGCAGGTTCGAGGCTTGTAATATAGTATCTTCAAAGACAAAGTTAGGCTTTTTATAGCTACCAATAGGCACATTAAACTTATTTTTACTATTGACGCGATATAGACCGTTAAAGCCTGCTCGATTCAAAAAGATAAACAGTCCAGCATGCTCGACAGGGTCAGCACTGCGGGTATTAAAAGCTTCACGTTTTGCATAGTAATAAGGCTGCTTTGCCTCTTTATCTTCTAGCTTGTCATATTCTATTTGAATGGCTTTTAGGTATGTTAACAATTCTTGAGGATAAGACTTTACAACTTGGTAAAGGTTAACAAGATCTTCGTTTACATCGTTTAAGATGACAGCAGAGGGTGGATAGTCGCTATCCAGAAGGTATAAGGCAAATGCTGCGCTACCACTGAAAGGCTCAACATAGATATATGGTGCACCATCTTTTATATACTGAGGTAAACGTTCAGTAATTTCAGGTAATAACTGACTTTTGCCACCTGCCCATTTGATAAATGGTTTTGCCATTGCCTATAACCTTTTCACTTAAAGTGTACTTCTATATTGAGCGCGAAATTATAACAGTTTTAGCTCATTAGTCGACAAGCTAAACAAATCCCATTGAAAATCACACAGTTCAGTGCTAAATTCTAGCAAACTTCTGCCCCGCGAGTTGTCATGAGCACACCAACACCTGAGTCGCCGCCCGAACGTCCCAATGATACACCAGAAAACCAGCAAGACCATGCTGCATCGTCCAATGCTGACAAGCCGCGTACGGATGACACGCCTGTAGAGCCGTCAGCCACCAACGTAGCAGATACCCCTGCGACAGATATATCGCTCATCAGCGGCGAGGGCAAACCGCGCACTTACAAAGTCGACAATCCGTCGTTTTTTATGCAGCGGGGCTATCAGGTGTTACTGGTGCTGGGGCTGATCGCCGTGTTTTTTTTGGTGATGGTTTATCAGACGCTGTTTGGCCGTATCGAGCAGCCAGCGCAGATGGTGATGATTGAGCAGGGTCAGACTTACTATGGGCTATTGCCACAGTGGCAACAGCAGATTCCGCTGTTTTCTGCCAGTGTGGCCAAGCTTTATATCAAGTCGCAAGTCGATGCGCCGCTGCACGCTGGTATCTATCAGCTGCCTGAAAATCCAACCATCGCCGAGGCACTACAGATACTAGAGCAAGGCGCAAAAGCTGCCATGGTCAAGATACAGATCATCGAAGGCAAGACCGCAAGCGACCTTTATCAGACTTTACGTGACAACCCAGGCATCAAAAAAGAAGTATTGCTAGACAGTGAGGACAGTACCCGTCCCGCGAGTAATGCCAGCATCGCTCAGGGGCTTGACCTGGTCGGTATCTTGCCAGAGGCGGTAATCAGTAGCAACGACCCCATCGTCAATCACAACCTTGAGGGCTGGTTTGCGCCAGACACTTACTATTATGGTGAAGGCTCAACCGATAAGCAGGTACTAACGGATCTGTATAAGCGTCAGCAGCAAGCACTGTTTGATGCGTGGGAAAGCCGTGCGCCGAACCTGCCGTATCAGACGCCTTATCAGGCACTGGTCATGGCTTCTATTATCGAAAAAGAAACCAGCATCGCTGATGAGCGTCCGTTGGTATCGGCAGTGTTTAAAAACCGTTTGGATAAGGGCATGCGCCTGCAAACAGACCCAACCATCATCTATGGTATGGGCAGCCGTTATGATGGTAATATTCGCCGTAAAGACATTGATGAAAAAACGTCATATAACACCTATCAAATCGATGGGTTGCCGCCAACGCCCATCGCCCTGCCATCAGCCGCTTCTATCGAGGCGACCTTGCATCCAGCAGATAGCGAGGCGCTATATTTTGTGGCAACCGGTAATGGCGGGCACAAATTTACCAATAGCTTGGCTGAGCACAATCAAGCGGTAAGAGATTACCTAAGCGTCATGCGCGAAAAGAAAGCACAAACACCGCCGCAGTAATACCCGTTAGCGATAATTTCCGTTACGTGATGCTCTTTTTGAAACCATACATCTATTTATCGAGCGCTATGTCACCTCATAGCGCTTAATCATGACACAAGGTCATCTCATGTCTGTATCTATACCTGCCAATGCCGACACCAATCTGGTGCAAGACACTACTGATAATCAGATAATACAAGGTCGCTTTATCAGTTTTGAAGGCACTGAGGGCGTGGGTAAAACCACAGCAATCGAGCAGCTATGCACACGTTTAGATAGCCGTGGTATCGACTATCTGCGTACCCGCGAGCCTGGTGGCAGCCCATTTGCTGAGCATCTGCGCCAGATACTCCTAGACCCTGCGACCGACATAAATGACGACACTGAGCTACTGTTGATGTTTGCTGCGCGCTGCGATCATATGCAGCAAGTGATTTTGCCCGCGCTACAAGCTGGCAGGTGGGTAATATGTGATCGTTTTACCGACTCAACCGTGGCTTATCAAGGATTTGGCCGCGCCCATGGTGATGAGTCAGTGCGCGCAAAGATTGATATGCTGATTGCCCAGTTTGTACCGCAGTTGCCTGAGCTGACGTTGTGGTTAGATTTACCAGTCGCTGAGGGGATGCGGCGTGCTGGCAAGCGCAGCGCCGCCGATCGCTTTGAGCAGCAAGCGGATGCGTTTTTTGCGCGGGTGTATGAGGGGTTTGACACGCTTGCGCGCCAGTATCCTGAGCGCATACAGCGCATTGAGGCGTCGGGCAGCGCCGAGGAGGTTGGTGCACGCATCTGGCAGGCGGTACAAAAGAGGCTGGAGCTAATATAAAAACGGCGTCGTAGAAAAAACCCCCAACGTCGGTTGGGGGTTTTTCTATGGTTGCTTGTCTGGTGATGCGCCAGTTATAGCTCAGTTATGCGTCAGGGTCTTTGCGGCTGTCCGTGTCGGTTGCAGTATCTTGACCGGCATCAGGGAAGCGATTGGGATCCAGCGAGCCTTTTTTGGTCTTAGGCGCATGACCATTGCCATTGGTATTGCTGTTATTAGCTGCCTTTGTCTTGGCGACTGTAGCTGAGCTGGCAGTATCAGCATTGTCGTTTTTTACTTGAGCTGCTGAGCGGTCTGGCGTCGCGGCGGCGTTTGCGACTGTATCCAAGCTACTGCTTGCGTCTTTTGGCATGTGCGTCGGCGCATTTTGCTCAGTATTTTGCTCGGCGGTTATATCGCCAGCGACTTTGTCTGCGCCCGTTACGCTCACAGGCTCGGTAGCGTCAGTACTTTCTTCGTTCAGCTCTTTTTCTTTGCGTTTTTCAGGCGCTTTGGAGCTGGATTCAAAGTTGGCATCCGCCGCCATACGCGCTTGCTCTTGCTTTGGCGTTACATCGACTGGCTTTGGCTGTACCTCATCGTCCACCACCAAGGAGATAAGTTTGCGATCGCGTGGCACCGTCCCATCAAACTTGTCGGTGATGACGTGGAGCTTGCCTTCTTTGTCGACGGTATAGAGCGGCACAAATTGTTTATTATCGGCCTTATATTGCTCAAAGCTATAGCTGTCAGTGATGTTGGTGATTTTGATACGTGCCTTTTTGGACAGCATACTGGCGAGCTTGGTATAGGTGACGTCTTTGCCAAACAGCCACTGTGAATGGAAGTTTGACTGCTTATCGTCGCGCTCGCTTTTGACTTTTTCGTCACTAAACTTAAGACGATATAGCTTACGCTCACCAAACTCGTGACGATAATGAATCTCAGATAAGGTGTTCATCTCCTTATCCATACTCATGGCAAACAGACGGCCGATACCAATCAAATCCAGATGATGGTCGGCGTGGTCTGAGATGGGGTTGCCAAAGTAAGTACGTAGGCCACTCATGCGGGCGCGAGCAATATTGGTGTAGTTGTTGTGAGCGACGATGACATCAAAACCTTGGTCCTTGAGTGAGGTGGCGATAAGAAGTGCGACAGGGTTTGAGCCGACCACCAATATGCCATTGGTTTCAGGCTCACGCACGCCCAGCAAGTTGCCGACCATTTTGGCACCCAAGCCTTGGATCAATACCGTGCCGATGATGACTATAAATACCAGTGGCACTAGCAGCTCGACGCCTTGGATATCATACTCTTGTAAGCGGATAGCAAACAAAGATGAGATAGCAGCAGCGACGATACCACGCGGCCCAATCCAGCTGATCATCAGCTTTTCATTGGTCTTAAGGTTTGAGCCGATGGCCGATGCCCAGACAGACAAAGGCCGAGCCACAAACATGACGATAGCCAGCAGCACCAATCCTGCAAACCCAACACTTAGCAAGCTTGCCAGCTCAACACGGGCGGCCAAAATAATAAATAGCACAGAGATGAGCAAGATGGTTAAGGATTCATTAAACTCCAAAATCGTCTCGCGCGGGAATTTGGGCCAGTTGGCCAGCGCCACACCCAATACCGTCACCGTCAATAGACCAGACTCGTGCTCTAAATGGTTCGATACTGAAAACAGCACCAGCACAAAGGCTAGGGTAAAGACATTGCGCAAAAACTCAGGAATCATATGACGACGCATGAGGAATGCAAGCAGCCAAGCGCCTGCCATCCCAAGCGCTGTCGCTAGTACCACAATCTTGGCAAACAATAAGATACTGCTGGCTTCGCCGCCTGAGATGATGTACTCATAGACCAATACCACCGCGATAGCACCGATCGGGTCGATGATGATGCCTTCCCATTTGAGGATATTGGAGATGGTCTTATTGGGGCGTACACTACGCAGTAGCGGCATGATGACTGTCGGGCCTGTGACACAGACCAAGGCCCCGAATAGCAGGGCAATCAGTGGATCGACATCAAATAATAAATACGTCGATAACGCCACGATAGCAATGGTGATCAGTACGCCGACCGAGACCAGCATTTGTACGACGGTGCCGTGTTGCTTGATTTCATCAAACTCTAGCGTCAGCGAGCCTTCAAATAGAATAATCGCCACCCCCAAAGAGATAAAGGGGAACATCAGCTCACCGAGCACCAAATCAGGGTCAAAAATACCCAAAACCGGCCCGACGATGATACCTATCAATAATAAAAATAAAATGGACGGTTGCTTTAAATACCAAGCCAGCCATTGGGCGGCGATGCCAATCCCAACCACGCCAGATAGTAATAGGGCGGTATCCATACATTAATCCTTTTGTAATCTTGTCATATGTTATATCTATCCATTACTTGGGCGACCGCGCTGCCTGCCATCGGCAGTGTGTATCGATGTCGCAAACGGTCGCAAGCTTTTTAGTAGCAAGGCCATCAGCAGATAGCCATCATGCATCCAAACATGAGCCAGATGTGATATATACTATAAAGTAATAAAGACAAAAGCATTCCTAGATAAAAATACCAAATCCAACAGTCAATCCGTGTCATCAAACCTACTCCAGTCATGTACTCAGTTGGCCGGTTTATATGACTCATATGGCCTACTTAGTAGCTGATAGGCGGCTTTGAGTTATTGACAAGGTTGAGATAAGGTATAAACGCCTCTAGTCATGCAAAAGATGGAAAATAAGGGCGATACGAGCCAAGTTGATAAACGCAAGGTCAATCCAATCAATGTTTTTAATTGACTTTTGTTTGTTTATAAAGTTATTTGGCTTGCTATCATAACATGATTTTATTTCATCGCTGCTAGTTGCCGTGTGACTGACTATTGCGTGATAACCGGCCATATCTGGCAGCGTTAGCGCCGCAGCAGATCATGATGTGGCGCTAAAAGATACTGGTCTTATGCAGATAATATAGGCCAGCGCTTTGATTTATCATACAGTAGCTGCCTTTTTGTCGCCATCTTTGTCGTACCGATGGCCTGTCGCTACTATAAAGATAATGATATAAAGATACTGACGGCCAATGGTATTGCAGCAAAAAAACCAGTAACCTATTGCATAACAAAAAGGGATTGAAATCAGGGACAACAGCACGGCCACTGACAATAATAATGATCACTCATATGGAGGACACGATGCCTATCAATATGTCTACAGCGCCAGCCAAACCTCGTATGCGCCATTGGCTACAGCGCAGCACTTTAGCGCTTGCCATGAGCACAGCGATGCTGGCAGGGGTATATACCACGGCGATGCCAAGCGCGCATGCTGCCGTCACCACGGCGGATTTTTCGGATTTGGTACAGCAGGTCACCCCAGCGGTGGCGCGTGTCAATGTGACCAAAACCGTCAGTGAGGCGGAGCTTGCTAAGGCCCAAACGGCAGAGCTGCTCAGGCAGTTTTTTGGTGATCGTCTGCGTATTCCGGATCAAGCCGCGACCCCAGCGATTGAGCATGCCTACGGCACCGCGTTTTTTGTCACTACAAATGGCTATATGTTGACCAATCATCATGTGGTCGAAGGCGCGGACAAAATCACCGTCACGCTCAACGACAGGACAGAGCTGGATGCCACCTTAGTCGGTAGCGATGAGCGCTCGGATGTGGCAGTACTAAAGGTCAGTGGTAAGCAGTTTCCCGCGTTACCGATCGGCGACTCAAATGGTTTAAAAGTTGGGGAGCCTGTACTGGCGATTGGCTCGCCCTTTGGTTTTGATTATTCAGCCTCGGCTGGTATCGTCAGCGCCAAATCGCGCAATTTTTCACGCGATACCAGTGTGCCGTTTATCCAAACCGACGTGGCACTAAACCCAGGAAACTCAGGTGGCCCACTGTTTAACCAGCGCGGCGAGGTCATCGGTATCAACTCGCGTATCTTTAGTGGTACAGGTGGCTATATGGGGCTGTCGTTTTCTATCCCGATTGATGCGGCGATGGATATCTACGAGCAGCTAAAAACCAATGGTGAAGTCGCCCGTGCTTATCTGGGTATCTATCCACAAGACATCGATCGCAACTTGGCAGAAGCGTATAACTTGGCGCGTCCGCAAGGGGCGTTGCTGACTCGCGTATCGCCAGATTCGCCCGCTCAAAAAGCAGGGCTAAAACCTGGCGATATTATTTTGCAGTATAATGATGCGCAAATCATGCGCGCCTCGGATTTGTTGAATTTACTCAACCGTGCCAAGCCCAACGACGCGTTTCATGTGCAGATTCAGCGCGATGGTAAACGGATGATCGCGCGTGGCACGCTGGCCCATGCGCCCAATGATGTACGAGCACAAAGCGGCGATCAGCAAGACAATGATATACAGCTTGGGCTGCGCTTACGTGACTTGACCGCCGATGAGCAAGCAGAGCTGGCAGTTGACAACAAAACCGGCATCTTAGTCACCACAGTCGACCCCACAGGCCTGGCGGCGCGCTCAGGCATCATGGCAGGCGATGTGATCACCAATTTTCACCAAAAGCCGATTAAAAAAGTCACTGATTTTTCCAGTGCCATCTCAACGTTACCAAAAAAAGGCGTGGTGACCATTGAGGTCATTCGTCAAGGTGTTCCGGGTATCATCGGTCTGCGTATCGAGTAGCCTTGTGTCATACAGGAGTCGTCACGCAATGCGAGCATCTGACTGGACAAAACTGAATAAATAGGGCAATGATTGACATAGGCTGTCAGTATAATGAAGCAGCCAGCAGAATGATGAGCGGGTCGATCAATCCTATGCTTCAATCCTATGGTTCATTAGAGACGTCTCGGCAAGTACCATCAGTACGGCACGCAAGATAGGTCAAGTGAATACATGGGTTTACAATTGTGCTTGTCTATCATAGAGCTCGGCCTCTATAATGGCTGATTTTTTATCCGACTCGCCACATATCGTTTGGGCGATGCTGGCTGGTCGCACGTTCGGCTGTGGCAGGCGCTGTCTAATCGCTAGGGTTTGCCAGCTATTATTTTATGATCTGCGTCTTGTCAGCCCTACGTGGTCGGCCCAGTTGATAAGGCGTTGTAGCCCCTGCTAAATAAGCATTGACTGATAAGCAATGATGGCTAAGTGCTGCTCAAAAGCCACTGCTCGATTGTTCCACCTTTATCCATAACCGCTAGGTAATTATGACTGACCACGCACTTTATACGCTAAATATCTCTATAGCAGCCGCATTGCTTGCGTATATTCTATTATGGTCAGGATTACAGACGTTCAATGCCAATCCGACCAAAAGGTTTTTGCGTATCTGGGGCAAGCTCATACTGTATTATGCCGCGTACACCATGCCTGTTTGGGCGCTGCTTCTACTGACAGGCTGGATGGAAGGTCTATTTGCCCTAGCGTGGCCGGTGCTCCTCAGCGCGGTGGCGGCTATGCTGCTCTATTTTTATACCGTTATCATTCAGCCCAATTGTTTGCGCCTTGAGCACCATGCTGTCGATTTGGGTTTGTCAGCACCATTGACGGTGGCTGTATTGGCAGACCTGCGCATTGGGTTATATAGTGGCAAGCCGCGCCATATTCGTAAGCTGGTCGCGACCATCAATGACTTGGCAGTGGATGCGGTTTTGATTACCGGTGATTGGCTGTATTATCCTAGTGCCGATTTGGTCGGGCAGTTGATGCTGTTTAAAGGGGTCAACAAACCGGTCTATACAGTGATGAGTAGCTCAGACTTGCGTTATCAGTCGCTCAACACTACCAAACAAGGCCAGCCATTATTAGAAGACACTTTGGCCTGCGCATTTGATGTGCTTGATATCAGCTACATTGGTCAGCAGTGTACTTCGTTGCCGCTCAGATGCGCCGCCATGCCGATATCTGCCAGTCGTTTTGATAATACAAAAGAGCCCCAACGCTTAGCGGCGCACGCATCAGATGCGCCTGTAGCTGTGCTGTGTGGTTGGCAAGATTTCCCTGTACAATGTGGCGCAATCGATGAGCAAAACAGTGCTGACAAAGCCAAACTTGGGACAAAAATCACCCACGCGCGTCAGCCGGTGATTATTCTGGCCTCACGGTTTGATAGTATCCGCGACTTGCCAAAATCGCCACAACCACGGCCGTTATTGATCACAGGGGCAGCAAAAGGCACACAAAAAAACATATGGCAGGCGCAAAAGCAACAAGACATCCAGCACAGTGGCCACAAGGGTATGCTTGGCAATAGTCGTATGGGTAAGCAGCGCGGTTTATACCAACATGCCAGTGCCCAGATATTTGTCAGTAGCGGTATTGGCACGCGTGGTCTGCCGTTTCGCTTGTATCGGCCCACTATCGATGTGTTGACGATTCGTTAATATTTTGTAAAACACTTATCAGCGCTGCTGCATTGCGCTACACTAATCAGTCATTAATAAGCCACCAAATGGTGACTCATTAATGACGGGTAGCACTTTTGATGTAGGTCATGGGTGAGCGGCGGTGAGCAGTTTATTGATTAGCGACGTAGATGTAATCTCAATTGATTGATAGCGGTCAAATCAAAATATGCTACACTAGCAGGCGTTTTTTATGATCATGTTTTAATGATTATATTTTAAAATCAGACAGACGCATTTATATCGCAAGTGCTTGGTGTACACCAGCATTTCCACAGTACGACAGTACGTAAGATAAAACATCGCACGTAATACCATGAGTGTCTATTTTTGCCTATATAACGATAGGTAGAGTAGAGGCGCACACTGGCATTTGCAAACGACCTATCATGTGATAGCTTTGATAAAAGCTAGGATAATACAGTAAGGCACGGTTATGAGCACAGCATACGACGAGATTAAAACCCGACTACAAGGCTCAATGGTAGCCTTGGTAACGCCCATGCATCCTGACGGCACGGTCGATTATAAACGTCTGGCAGACCTCATAGATTGGCAGATTGAGCAAGGCACGCATTGTCTGGTGGCCGTTGGTACCACCGGCGAGTCAGCAACGCTATCAATGCAAGAGCATAGTGATGTGATTCGTTATTTTGTGCAGCATGTCAAAGGTCGCGTACCAGTGATTGCGGGCACAGGCGCCAACAACACCATGGAAGCCATCAAGCTGACTCAAGATGCTGCCGACGCTGGTGCAGATTGCGCCTTGCTCGTTGCGCCTTATTATAATAAGCCGCCGCAAGAAGGGTTGTTTCAGCATTACAAGACCATCGCCGAGGCGGTCAACATTCCGCAGATGCTCTATAACGTGCCAGGACGCACCGTCGTCGATATCGCCCAAGAGACCGTCGAGCGCTTATGTGATATCGACAATATCGTCGCCATCAAAGACGCTACAGGCTCAGTGGGCCGCGGTGAGCAGCTGATCAAAGCTGTGGGTGATAAAATGGTGGTGCTATCTGGTGATGATGGCACCGCGCTTGATTTGATGAAAGTCGGCGGTAAAGGCAATATCTCCGTGACAGCCAACGTCGCACCAAAAGCCATGAGTGAGACCTTTGCCGCTGGTCTGCGTGGCGACTTTGCTGCTGCTGACAAAGCTCATGATGTGGTCAAGCATTTGCATCGTGATCTGTTTATCGAGTCAAGCCCGATTCCTGCCAAATATGCCCTGCACAAAATGGGTATGATCGACAAAGGGATTCGCTTGCCGTTGGTATGGCTGGCACAAAAGCATCATGCCACTATCGATGAAGCTTTGGTGCGTGCCAACTTACTATAGTAATATCGAGCTATCGTATGATCGAGCACCATTGTCATCAAGCAATAGCATTATAGAGCCTAGAGCCATAGTATCATCGAGCAATAATTGCTAACTCAGAGAGATAACATGATGAAAACATCATCGACGATCACAAAGATAATCCCTGCGCTGCTAACCGTCGTTTTGGGCAGCACCTTCGTATTGAGCGGTTGCCAAAGTATCAAAAACGTACTGGGCAAACGCGACAATGGTAGTTTGGAATACCAACAAAGCAAAAAACTGGCACCGATTGAGTTGCCAGCAAATAAAGAGCCTGCACCTTTTGTCCCTTTATATCCTACGCCTAACGCTGGTACAAACACCCTAACACTAAAAAATGACTCAGGCAGTCAGTATCAACTGCCAAAGCCTCAGCGTACGGTTAGCACGCCTTCAAACTAATTTTATTTCTTTACTTATACCGCTGAGTTTTTGTCTTGCCGATTGTATGTGATCGATTGGGCCAAATCAAAGCGGTAACTGCGCGTTTTTACCACATAAGCTTGAACGAACAGGAACTCCCATAATGCAAAAGCAACAACTGCTGTACAAAGGTAAGGCCAAATCTGTATATGAAACAGAAGACAACGATCTTCTGATTTTGCACTTCCGTGATGATACCTCAGCGCTGGATGGTAAGCGTATCGAGCAATTAGCACGCAAGGGCGTCGTTAATAACCGCTTTAATGCGTTTATCATGCAAAAACTGGCAGACGCGGGTATCGAAACCCACTTTGAAAAGCAGCTGTCAGAAGACGAAGTGTTGGTCAAGCGTCTGGATATGATTCCAGTAGAGTGCGTGGTGCGTAACTTTGCCGCCGGCAGTTTGGTGCGCCGTTTGGGCTTAGAAGAAGGGCAAGCACTGACGCCGCCTACTTATGAGCTCTTTTATAAAGACGATGCGCTGGGTGATCCTATGGTAAATGAGTCACTGGCCGTGTCTCTTGGTTGGGCGACCCAAGAGCAGTTGGCAAAAATGCAAGAGCTGACCTATCAAGTCAATGACGTACTAAAAGCGCTGTTTGCCGCTGGTGATTTAATCCTAGTGGATTTTAAACTAGAGTTTGGCGTATTCCACGACCGTATCGTCTTGGGTGATGAGTTCTCACCCGATGGCTGCCGTATTTGGGATAAAACCACCAAGAAAAAACTGGATAAAGACCGTTTCCGTCAGTCATTGGGTGATGTGATCGAAGCATACGAAGAAGTGGCCAACCGCATTGGCGTCCCATTAAGCTAAGCGATTTTTTTAGACCGTTATAAAAGACTGAGCCGTGTGCTCAGTTTTTTATGTCATTATATTTATAATGGTTCCCTAGTGAGGACTTGAACACTAGGCTCTGGGCTAGTGGTAGCGATAGTTCGAGTTGTTGAGGTAACAGCAGTGTACTCAATGGTGTACATGCAGTGGGATTTTTGAGGGTATTTTTAATTTACTGTACTTACAAAGCTCGTCCAGTTTTTAATGCAAACTCCCAATCTTTGCGATCGTTTTTTAAAGCCAGTTTAGCTGCCGCTTCAAAATCGTAAGGAACTTTGATATGTTCAACTTTCCACTGTTTTCCTTGCTCGGTTTCAATACCTGTTACAAGAGCATAGCTTGCATCAGGAGAGTAATTTTGCATTTTGTGGACAACAGGCAAATCATCAGTATAGGCAGGGTAGCCCACACTCCCAGTATTAATTACAATTTGACCTGTCGATAACTTTACCATACGTGGGGTGTGAGTATGACCGCATATAATAATAGGCTTATCAATATCGTTAAGTATGCTCAAAATATCTGAATCGCTACGAACTATTGGCTGACCAGTTTCTACATTTTCTAATAGATACACCATGTCATCAGTTGGTGAGCCGTGGCATAGATAAACATTTCCATCTAACTCATAGTCGAAAGGCAAAGCCTTCATCCATTGAATAGCCTCATTGGGTAAGTCCTCTACAATAAACTGTAGAGTTGGGTTGCTATCAATATCAGCCGTCGTAGCTTCATAAATCTGCCTGTCTTGATTGCCACGAATAGTAATAATATCTTTTTGATGTTTCATTAATAGTTCATAAGTGGCTTTAGGCGCAATTGGACCGTATAGAATATCTCCAAGGTTGACAATTTGTGTAGCATTTCTTTGTCTAATATCTTTTAGTACAGCTTCGAGAGCGAAAACATTACTGTGTATATCTGAAATGGCAGCTATAGTAATTATCGGCTTAGCACCTTTGGAATACGACATTACAATTCTTTCCTTTAAAAAGTTTTTTTAAGAATATTCGAGTATACCCCAAGGGAACTAGCAAAACAGACCTCTTAATCAATTAACAGACCACTTAAAATAGACTGCTATAATGGAACCACTTATAACAGACTATAATTCATATCCATTTATCAACCAATAACATCCTTTAGGCACGGGCTAGTAGTTTAGCTCGTATAAAAAATCAAACATAGCGCCAACACTGTACTCCATACCTTGTCTTACTTTTATGCTAATTTGTTAGTACTTACACATATCAATTAGAACATAAAAATAAGAAAAGGTTTCGCTAATGTCTACTGCTTCATCGACCATTTTGGAGCCTGACTGGTTTACGCGTCCCACCTGTGTGGTCGCCGCTGATTTGATAGGTAAGGTGCTGTGCAGGCGGCTGATAGATAGTGACGGCACAGAAAAAATCCTACGTATGCGCATCTCGGAGACCGAAGGCTATATTGGGGCAGCAGATCCAGCTTGCCACGCTCATGCTGGCACGCGCACTTCACGTACCAAGATTATGTATGAGCCAGGTGGCGTGTTTTATGTTTATCTGACTTATGGCATCCATCACATGCTCAACTTAGTCAGCGGCGCTGCCCAGTCGCCCGAGTCTGTGCTGATACGAGCAGGGTTTGTGACCGACGACAGTGACTGCCTCACAGACGAGCAGCAATGGCGTCCCAGTAAGCAGCGGACAGATCCCAAACAGTTTGCAGGGCCAGGTAAACTGACCAAGCGCTTGCAGATTGATCGCGATTTATATGGCAAGCCTATTGCCTCAGCATCTGACGTTTGGGTCGAAGACGATGGCTGTCAGCCGCCAGTGTCATTGCGCCCGCGTATCGGCATCGACTATGCAGGCGACGCCAAGGACTGGCTGCTACGCTATATATGGACTGATCATCCGTCGTTATCTAAAAAATAGTAAATTTATAGCTATGGTAGTTTTTTTAAATAAGCTCGAAGGAGGTAGTCTATGTATAAATTAACCGTTTTTATCCCTGATGAGGCGCTCGAGTCGGTAAAGTCAGCGCTGTTTGCCGCGGGCGGCGGTAAGATTGGCAATTATGAAGCGTGCTGCTGGCAAGTGCAAGGTACAGGGCAGTTTAAGCCTTTGGCAGGTAGTCATCCGCATATCGGGGCGCAAGATAGACTAGGAAAAGTAACCGAGTGGCGCGTCGAGATGGTGGTGGCAAAAGAAAACATCGAGCAGGTCATTGGTGCGTTAAAGCAGGCGCACCCTTATGAGACGCCTGCTTATGATGTTATCGAAGTACTTGACTGGTAAGAGATGAAGCAGGAGGGCTAATAGTAGTTCAATCTTCTTTTATTTTAATCACCTGATAGCTTGGGTAATCAAGCTCGATCTTATAGTCTTCGCCGCCGCGTCTGGCTTTTACCTTTATTTTGTGGTCGCCTTTCTTGTATTTTACCTCTTTGACACGGTACCCCATGCTGCTGACTTTATTGGCAGCGCGCTGCTCGATTGCAGGCTGATACAGCTCTTTATCGATATTTTTCAGCGTTTTTTTGTGCTTCTTATACAGCTTGGTGTCTTTATAAACGTCTTCATATAGATCGCCATAGGCATTGTAGCCAGGCGCGGTGACGCAGCCAGTCGTCAGTACCAAGGCAGCAACCATAGCAGTCACTGCAGTGGGCTTTACAAAAGTAGTGATTTGCATAAAAACCTCTTATGGGGTCAAAATGTGATGAGTCGGTTTATAAAAAATGGCCAAACAAACCAAGGGCTGGCTTATTTGACCAGAGGCATCAAGACCACAACGATGCCAAAACTTAATAAAAAGTCGCGCGAATAACGCACAGACAAACAAGAATAATCGATAAGACGTGCACTATCTCATCAAAATTAGTCTTTTTCTATTTTGATGACGTTTAGGTTGGGATAGCCAAGCAATATTTCGTACTCTTGGGAGCCGCGTTTTGCCTCAATCTCAAACACTCCACGATTGTTTTTTTCTTCCAGCTCAATGTCTTTGACGCGGTAACCCATGGCGCCAATCTTTCTGAACGCCCGTTGTTTGATGGCAGGGTAGCGTGACTCTTGTTTGATACGATCCTCGACGTCATCACCTTTATAGTGCTTATTGTACTTACCATGATTCTTATATTTATCGTTCTTATGATGATCTTCGTCGTCCCAAATATTGGACCAAGATTTTTTGTTTGAGCCGATCAAGCGCAGATCAGGATAGCTATATTTTAGCTCATATGCTTGGTTGTTCTTTTTGGCATAAGCAATGAGCGCACGGCGGCCTCGATGACTGTCCGCTCTAATATCCATTACTTGATAGCCTTTACGGCGCAAGTTATTGCGTAGCTGCTGACTGACGCGCTTATAACTGACACGGTCATAATCACCATCTCCGCCGTAGATGGGATAATCATAACCGTATCCAGGCGCAGCGACCGTGCAACCGACGGTAGAGACACTCAGTAATGCGATAGCAAGACCAGAGGTGACCACCGCTGATAAAGACGAAGGTCTTAATATTTTCACAATGTTTTCTCCTATAGGGGATATTTCTTCTTTTTGAAATATTTGCTTACATAACCATAGTAGGACGCTAATCTCATTACTGCGTGTCTTGGCTGTTAATAAGTTGTAAACTTTGCAAATATTTGCGTAAGCATCGGCTACTTTGGGTGACTAATGTGCAGGATGCAGAGAAGTTTATCGCCAATCTATCTTTATTGCCGTATGATTTTTCGAAGTAGGCGGTTGCTTTTATAAAATAAAATGGATAATTATCAATAGTTTGCATGGATAAAAATGAGTGCAGAAGTGCTTATGTAAGTATATGCTTACACGCAATGACGCTTACGCGACTTAACATCACATTATAGATTGGGCATTATAGTCACACGGCATTAGGGAATGTGACTCAAGGATTGAGTTGACCGCATTAAGGATAATGATTCAGTAATCAGCATCAGGATGATAGTGAGAACTGAAGTAAGGACACATTTTCTTTGCTGACAACAGCAGTGATTGCTGTTAGTCGTAGAAAAGGGCAGGATGCCCAGTATCACACTATGTTGAATAGCGTGCAAGGATGCACATGACGCAACCGTGATAGGTAACATGGATGGTTAACAATAAAACCGCATAACAATTCATTGCTATGCGGTTTTATTGTATCTGCTCGTTTGATACAAAAAAAGACCGCACACTCTCATGCGGTCTTTTTTATTCTCTACTATTTATCATTCATTTACTTAACAGCAAGTGATTGAATTGGTCACTGTGAGTGAGTAAAGAAAACTAGCTCAGTGAGTACAATTAGTAGTTACTGTTAGTAATTATTTTGGCGACGCCATTCGTCTACTTCGCGCTCTGCATGGTCTTTGGCATGGCCATAACGCTCTTGTACACGGCCTACTAGCTTGTCGCGGCTGCCTTCGATATGAGTGAGGTCATCATCGGTGAGCTCTGCCCATTTTTGTTTAACCGCACCTTTCATTTGGTTCCATTCACCTTTTAGCGTATGTTCATTCATTGTTATATTCCTTTTATTATGATCGAATTTATTGTTGGGACTGATTCTAAAAGCTAAGTTTTGTCTAAAGACTAAGCTTTAAGATATTAAGTTTTAGAATACTAAGTTATAAGACATGCGTTCAATCTGTCTTTTTATACCGTATCACTCAGTGGCTGCTGATTGTTACCAACATTTAACTTGCATTGGCAATCAAGCGTGAGCCAACTGGTGATATCTAATATAGGCGCTCATAATAGCCTTGTCTGTATAGGCAGTGTTTAGAGTGTTGCACCATTATAGAAATCTACGTGCCTGTGTTAGAAGTGGCATCTTTGTGTAATAAAAGGCAGGTTTTTTAACAAAGTACCGTAAAAACGATATCGCAAAAACGGAAGTGGATAAAAACTTATCAGCAAGATTAGGGACTAAATATTAGCCATTAAACATATTAGCCACTAAATATAGTCAATCCGAAATAAAGCTGGTATGCAAGATACTATATGCTACGTGCTACGGGTATTTATTTTGCGAAAGTGCTCGGCAGCTTTTATGCAGTAGTCACACCGACAAAGTCAAAATCGACGGATGGAGTTTTGCCCTGTATTAACAGACTAATAGCTTTTGCCGAACCACAAGCGTGGGTCCAGCCAAGTGTACCATGCCCCGTGTTGAGCCATAAATTATCAAAACTCGCCGCTGTATTGTGACTACCGTGACGGACATGGCCTTTGTGCGCGCGGCCTATCAGCGGTACGTTTGATGGGGTCATTGGCCGCAGCCCTGTCCAATATTGTACAGAGCTTGCAATGATGCCTTTTGGAAATAACTGCTGTACACGGCGAGTGATGGCCGCGCAGCGAGTGGGATTTAGATCCAGATTGTAGCCGTTGAATTCGGCGGTGCCCGCGACCCGTAGCTTGTCACCGAGGCGCGATGCCACCAGTTTAAACTCATCATCGATTAGGCTGACAAATGGCGCTAGATGCGGAGCGCGAGGATTGACTTGATAAGTGGCTGAGTAGCCTTTGGCAGGGAAGATAGGCAGCTGTACATCAAGCGGTTTCATCAGGGCGACGCTATGGCTACCAAGCGCCAGCACATAGCTATCGGCGCTAAAGGTCTGGGCATTTTCGTCTTTGGGCCGAAGGGTGAGGCTATGCACGTGCGGCTGCGACGTTTGGGTATCGAGGTTGATGGCGAGGATATCAGTATCATATAAAAACTGTACGCCTGCTTTGAGGCAGCGCGCAGCCAAGCGCTGAGTAAATAGATGGGCGTTCCCCGACTCATCACGGCTAGTATAGGTTGCGCCTGTGAGCTTATGAGCGATGGGGTAGAGCGCAGGCTCTAAGCTGACCGCAGTACGAATATCGATGATATGGCGCTCACAGCCTAGCGCTTGCATACGCTCGGTCGGAGCAATGGCTGCCTCAAACTCTGCTTGGTCGGTATAAAAATGCATGATGCCGCGCGTTTGCTGCTCATACTCGATACCGATATCCGCGCGTAGCTGCTGCAAAGCCTCTCGTGAAAACAGCCCCAATCGGACCATCTGTACCAGATTGGCATCCGCTCTGTCCGCGCGGCACTCTTGCAAAAACTGTAGCGCCCATCTGAGCTGCGCCTTGTCCGCTCGCAGGCGATACAGCAGCGGTGCGTCTTCTTTACCTAGCCACTTTAGTGCTTTTTTTGGGGTTGCAGGATTGGCCCAAGGGGTGGCGTGTGAGACTGATATCTGCCCGCCATTGGCAAACGAGGTCTGCATTCCTGCTGCTGATTCACGCTCGATGACGGTCACGTCATAGCCTGCTTGGCGAAGATACCATGCGGTGGTCACACCCACCACGCCTGCCCCGAGTACCGCGATATGTGTCATAGATTGCTCTGCTGCGTTTTTAAAAAAAGTGCTGTTATGGCTGTGAGATGTTTTGTGCTATGGTTGGCGGGCTACATCTGCTTGCAGTGCTGGTGGCAATGCCAACACTGTCAGCTCGCTGTCGGCTAAATGTTCTGGACGGGCAACGACTAATGCCTCAAAGCCGTTATTGCTAGCAATGGCGTTGACCACCTGAATCTTACCGAGTTTGTCGCCGGCTGCTGGCATCTCGCCTGTGCCACTGACATAGTGCAAAAACGCCTTTGGCGCTGATTTAAAATAAATACGGGCGATGACCTCTTGACCCAAGTAGCAGCCTTTATCATAGTCCATGCCGCCGCGCTGATGCAGGCGTAGCTCTTGCGGCTGAAACTGCCCTTGTGTCGCCGCGACGATCCAGTAGTTGCCAGTGGCGATACTTTGCAGCGCCCATGCATTGGCCTCTTCTATCGTATGATGCTCGTTTTTGTGACTAAAAGTCGGCTCATCAGCGAGCACACAAGGATAGATGGCGGCTGGAGCGCTGGTCTCAAACTTCGAAAATGCGCCGTACTTTTTAAGATGGGCTTGTAAGCTGTCGGTACAATCAGCGCTGATGACGATATCAAAGTGATTTTCGGCTTGTTTTTTGATCCAAATGCCAAACTCGATGCGGCCCTTTAGGTTGCTAATGGCAGCAGCTTGATAGCTGAGTCCGAGTTTGGTGACATCAATGGTCAGCTGATTTTGCAAGAATTTTTCGGCATCCTCGCCTTGGAGCGTCACTTGAGAAAACTGCGGCAGAGTCGATATATCGGTAGATTGAGTCATTGTTATTATCCTTTTTTGAGCGCTGATTAGCAGGGTTTGCGCATAATAAGTAAGGGCTGGTATCAGACTCCTTTGACCAAATACGCGCCTATAAAAACCAGATGAGATTAAGAAGAGTACCACAAAAAGTACCGCCGTAAAAAACAACAGTGCCTCGCCAATGGTTACGGTATAAGTTGGGTATAGCGACCATTTTTCAACCGTACAAATTGGTTAAAGATGGCGAGTTACGGTACAATGTTAGCTCTACAATACACTTAAATATTGCTGGCTGCCGAGGAAACGATGAGCTTACCAAATTGTCCAAAATGTGATGCTGAATACACGTACGAAGATGGTGCGTTGCTGGTATGTCCCATGTGTGCCCATGAATGGACAGCCGCGGAAACTGAGGCCGCAGCAGCCGAAGCTCAAGGCGCTGTCATCCGCGATGCCGTCGGCAACGAGCTACAAGATGGCGACGCGGTGACCGTCATCAAAGATTTAAAAGTTAAAGGCTCCTCACTCATCATCAAGGTAGGCACCAAGGCCAAAAGCATTCGCTTGCTACCAGACGCGAGCGATGGTCATGATATCGACTGTAAGCTCGATGGCTATGGGCCGATGAAGCTAAAGTCCTCGGTGGTAAAAAAGGCATAAAACGCCTGCAAGCCAACAGACTAAAGATGGCTTATGTCACCATTACCTTTACTACAATAATAGAGAATATTTATGAGTACTAAAAACGAACAACTATTTGCGCAAGCGCGCAAACATATCCCAGGCGGTGTCAATTCACCTGTCCGTGCCTTTGCTGGAGTGGGTGGTACGCCGATTTTTATACACCGTGCCAGCGGCAGCAAAATCTATGATACCGAAGACAATGGCTATATCGATTATGTTGGCTCGTGGGGGCCGATGATTCTGGGTCATGCTCATCCAAAGGTGATCGATGCGGTCAAAAAAGCAGCGGATGATGGTCTGAGCTTTGGTACACCAACCCCATTTGAAACCACCGTTGCCGATAAGATCTGCGAGATCGTGCCAAGCGTTGAGATGATTCGCATGACCAACTCAGGCACGGAGGCGACCATGAGCGCCATCCGTTTGGCGCGTGGCTATACGGGACGTGACAAAATCGTTAAGTTCGAAGGCTGCTACCATGGCCATTCAGACAGCTTATTGGTCAAAGCAGGCTCAGGAATGCTCGATATCGGCGAGCCAACCTCAAAAGGCGTGCCAGCGGATTTTGCCAAGCATACCATCACCATTCCTTATAACGATCCGCAAGCGATTAAGGATTGTTTTGAGAAGTGGGGTGATGAGATTGCTTGTGTCATCTTGGAGCCGATCGCTGGCAACATGAATATGGTCGTGCCCACGCAAGCGTTTCACGATACCTTGCGTGCGGAGTGTACTGCCAACGACGCCGTGCTGATTTTTGATGAAGTGATGACGGGTTTTCGTGTCGGTCTTGGCGGCGCGCAGGCACATTTCGGTATCGACCCTGATTTGACCTGCTTTGGCAAAATCATCGGCGCTGGCCTGCCAGTAGGCGCATTTGGCGGAAAAGAGAAAATCATGTCTTGTATCGCCCCCCTAGGCGGCGTTTATCAAGCGGGTACGCTATCGGGTAACCCACTTGCCATGCGTGCAGGTATTGCGATGTTTGAGGACTTAACAGTCGCAGGTTTTTATGACGAGCTATCTGCCAAAGTAGATAAGCTAATCGGCGGCTTTCAGGCAGCTGCGGACAAACATGGTATCAATCTACGTACCAATAACGTCGGCGGCATGTTTGGTTTGTTTTTTGTCAAAGACCGTGACACTACTGTACCGCAAAACTTCAATGACGTGACGCAGTGTGACATGGAAGCCTTTAACACCTTTTTCCATGGTATGTTAGATCGCGGTATTTACTTGGCGCCGTCAGCATATGAAGCAGGCTTTATGTCTATCAAGCACAGCGATGCAGACATCGATGCCTCAATCAAAGCCGCTGACGAGATATTTGCTGAGATGGCAACAGCGTAATTGTGGTTTTTAGCATGGGTTTGAACGCTCTAAAAATGGGCGCTCTGAAAAGGTCAGTATCATAAATGATGCTGACCTTTTTTTGGATATAAATGCGGTGTACTGCCTTTATTTGATTTTATCAAACTTAGCATCTTTTAGGCTCAGCCGGCCGCGCAGTACGTCACTGTACATACGAAAGTCGCTGACAAAGCTTTTTAGTGGAAACTTAAACGACGCTGGTTTGTTTTTTTCAAAGAAAAAATGACCGACCCAGGCACAGGCATAACCTGCGGCGATACCTTTGAGTAGCGGGGCGGGCGAGCGCGACTTGACTGACTTTGCGAGGCCCAGTAAGCCAAAGCTACTACCTGCGAAGTGCAACCGGCGGCAAGCCATGTTTTGATGCTCATCTAAATAAAAATCATAAAAGCTTTGTTTGGTTGGGCTGACGGTTTTGATGGCGTCGTTTTTTGCCTGAGTATGAGAGCGATGATCGGCGGCTTTGATCACATCGAGGGTGGCTGTTTGATTCATGACGTTAGCTTCCTTGCTAATGAATGATAAAATGATGGCTGGCGGCCAGTAAGCTAAGTCGGCATGGGCCAGCAGATAGTGAGGCCTTTGATGCATTTTAATGTAACAAAGCCCCATGAGTAACACAAGTTTTAGATAATCTGCCGGCCACTGCTGCTGATTTGTGCGAATTGGTAGCCATGTATCTGATTTATCTGGATTCGACTATACTTGCCAGTGTTTGGCATAAATGCTTTAATGGCGAAAATTGTGTCACTGCTGTCTGTTGGCCTCTTACATTGATGTTGATGGCTCGTTTTTGTCATGTGGTTTTTATAGTTTGGTTATTATAAGATGTTTGACAGCTTGGCTTTGCTTGAGCCAGCCGTTTGACCCAGCGCCGCCCATGTCTGCACCTTTTATCTCACTAATATGGTAACGATTTCGCTTATGCCCATTGATTATTTTACAAACCCGCCAATCGCCGACGATGAAATGATGGCCGCCATTGATATCGGCTCCAATAGTTTTCACTTAGCCATCGCTCGTTTAGATCATGGGGAGGTGCGTAAAGTCGTCTCTATGTCAGAAAAAGTGCAGCTAGCCGCGGGGCTGGATGAGCACAACATCCTAAGCGCGGCGGCTGAAAAGCGCGGCCTTGAATGTCTGAGCCGCTTTGTGGCGCGTTTGGATTCGGTGCGGCCTGAGCGTATTCGGGTGGTCGCCACCAACGCCTTGCGCCAAGCCAAAAACGCCAATGACTTTATCAGCCATGCCAATAAGATTTTGCCCAAGCCTATCGAGATTATCGCAGGACGAGAAGAGGCGCGTTTGATTTATTTGGGCGTTTCACATACCAATGCCAGTAGTGATAAGCGTTTGGTCATCGATATTGGTGGTGGCTCGACGGAGTTTATCATCGGCCAAGAGTTTGACCCGCTACTGACGGAGAGCTTGCAGATGGGCTGCGTGGCCTTTACCCAAAAGTACTTTGCTGATGGGCAGATTACCAAAGACGCGTTTACCAATGCCATCGCAGGCGCACGTAAAGAAGTACTGGCGATCAATGGCCGTTACCAAAAAGTCGGCTGGAGTAGTGTGGTCGGCTCAAGCGGTACCATCAAAGCGGTGCGAAATGTGTTGGTGTCAAAGGGCTGGGCCGATGAGCAAGAGCGCATCACCTATAAAGGGGTGAAAAAACTCGAAAAACTGCTGCTAAAGATCGGCAACGTCGGCGATATCGATTTAGAAGGTGTCAAAGAGCACCGAAAGGCGGTGTTTCCAGCGGGGGTAGCGGTCCTGCGCGCGGTGATGAAAGTGCTGGGTATCGAAACCATCGCCTATTCTGACGGCGCGCTGCGCGAAGGTGTCATGTATGATATGTTAGGGCGTTTTGCGAGTGAGGACGTGCGTGACCGCAGTGTGCTGGCGTTGATCAAACGCTATTCAGGCGACAAAAAACAAGCCAAACAAGTGGTCAAAACCAGTCGGCATTTATTTGAACAAGTCAAAGACACGCTGGGTCTGAGTAGTGATGATGGCGATTTGCTCAGACGGGCGGCGTTTTTGCACGAGATAGGGCTGGCGATCAGCCACAGTAGCTACCATAAGCATAGTGCTTATTTGCTTGAGCACTCAGATATTCCAGGGTTTTCACAGGTCGATCAAAAGCGCATGGCGCAGCTGATGCTCAATCACCGCCGTAAGCTAAAAGCCGATATGTTGGAGCAGACCTGTACCATCGGCGGCAACCAGTTGGTCTATCTGTGCTTGCTCCTGCGTTTGGCAGTATTGGCGCATCACAGCCGCAGCGACCATGAGCTACCAGCATTACAGCTCGCTGTCGTCGATGATCACTGCTGGCAGATCACGGTTGCCGATAGTAGCGAGCACTATGCGTTTTTGTTGCCAGATTTGCATACCGAGATTGAGCAGTTTGCCAAATGGGGTATCGAGCTTAGCGTGATAGAGGCCTGATGGTTTTGATAGCTAGCATCATTATTATGCCAGATGACGGACACCATCGATGTGTGAATGCGCCTTACCGGTGGCATGTGCCCTATCGTTAGTAAGATGGTTTACAGATCTAGGTAACAAAAGCCGCTTTGACAATAATGTCATGCCATTTAAGATGTGCTACTATAGCTTCTATTGAGTTTACAACTGTACTTTTATTATCAAAAACCGATAACATTATTGAGTATAATTATTAAAGGGAAGCATTTATGAGCACTGTCTGGGATAGTGTGCAGCTTGCACGCCACGCCAAGCGTCCATTGTTTATGGACTATGTCAATCAGCTGTTTACCGAGTTTGATGAATTACATGGCGACCGCGCGTTTGCCGATGACAAGGCCATCGTAGGTGGTCTGGCGCGTTTTGAGGGTCAGCCTGTGATGGTCATCGGTCAGCACCGTGGCCGTAGTACGCGTGAGCGTATCGCCCATAACTTTGGTATGGCCAACCCCGAAGGCTACCGTAAGGTCATTCGTTTGGTAAAAATGGCCGAGCGGTTTAATATTCCGGTGATGACCTTTGTCGATACCCAAGGCGCGTATCCAGGAGTGGGCGCAGAAGAGCGCGGCCAAGCACAGGCCATCGCGGAGAGTATCGCGGTCTTCTCTAGCCTACAAGTTCCTATCATAGTGACCATCATCGGTGAAGGCGGCTCAGGCGGTGCGCTGGCCATCGGCGTGGGTGACAGGGTCAATATGCTACAAAACAGTATCTACTCGGTCATCTCACCTGAAGGCTGCGCTTCTATCTTATGGAAGACTGCCGAAAAAGCTCAAGACGCCAGTGAAGCGTTAAAGCTAAATGCGGTAAACCTGCATCAAATGGGTCTGATTGATGCGGTCATTGAGGAAGGTGAGGGCGCGCACGTACAGCCGCAGCCTGTCATGGATGCGCTAAAGTCCTTGCTCACTGAGCAATTAAAAGCGCTCAATGAGATGGATGTTGAAACCCGCTGCGCGCTGCGTTATGAAAAGCTCAAATCCTTTGACTCTGAAGTGATGCTGCCTTGCTGATTTGTTGATGAGTCATATCGCAAAATAAAAGTGTTAAAATAAAAACGTGTCATTGTATGGCGCGTTTTTTTATGCATAGGTGATTTATAAGAGGTGGTCTATAAGATTTTGAGCCAATAAATTATCCAATCATCTAAGCGCTCAGACATTCTCCGCTACTTTTTAACTACTACGATTTAAACACTTTAAAAAAAATAACTTTGCATTGAGCGACTTGATCGCCATGTATCTGACGTATTTGGATTTACTATAATTAACAGCACAATTTCTATACGACGTACATATGTCAAGGCTCATGATATTTTGCTTGCTGTAAACAAGGCTGATTATGACCAATAGCGCAATTATTCCCTCTCCTATTAAGCCAATAGCGACGCGACCGATTGATGAAGGTTTGGCGCAGGCATTGCTGAGTAGTCTGACAGAATACAGCGCGCAGCTGCATGGCCGGCGCGTCTGGCTGGCCTGTAGTGGTGGGCGAGACTCTTTAGCGCTGGCGGCGCTGTGTGTCCAGCTATATCATCACGGCCGCTTGCCGTTTTTGCCGCAGTTACTGCACGTCGATCATGGTCTGCAAGCAGATAGCGGCGTCTGGGCGCAGCACGTCGCACGTTGGGCCACCGCGCAAAATCTGCCTTGTCAAATCTTGCGCGCACAGGTCAAAGGTCAAGACGAGCAGGCAGCACGGCATGCCCGCTATAAGGTGATGCGCGCCGTACTCAACACCGACGATGTACTGCTGCTTGCGCATCACGCTAATGACCAAGCCGAAACGATACTGATGCGGCTGATACAAGGCGCTGGGGTCAATGGGCTATCAGGTATGCAGCCGTGGCGCACGCAGACACAAGGTGGACGGCGCAACGCACTGTGGCGGCCATGGTTGACCGCCAAACGTAGTACGATCAGCCGTTATGCGCAGCGTCTACAACTCCCCTATATTGATGACCCAACCAATGAGGCAGGGGATAACGTCCGTAGTGGTCTGCGCCGCGATGTCATGCCAGTTTTGGCCACGTACAACCCAAACGTCATTGATAATATCGCCCGTAGCGCCCAGCTATTAAGTGACGCGCAATCCATCCTCAATGATCAGGCAGTAGCGGATCTGCAGCGGGTAGCAGTCAGTGATTTGCAGCTCGCGTCCGCCCAGCGGGTACTAGATACAGCAGCGCTAAACACACTGCCGCCATACCGTCAGCGCCAATTGCTGCATCATTGGCTTACTCAAGATGAGCCGTTGCCACCCACAAAGCAGCTGGTAGATGCGGTATTTGGCCTTAGCCGGCGTCAGGACTCTAACCACCAAACCGCGCTTTTTTGGCAAGCGGGTCTACAGTCTTACGTCATTCGCCGTTATCGTCAGCGGCTGTATCGTATAAGTAGCGACTGGCTGGATTGGCTGACGTTACCGCTGGGTAAGGTGGAGCATGTCATCTCTGATCTGACAGCTGAGGTAGCTGGTACACCTGCTATCAGACCGCAGCCTATCTTGATGACATTACGCAGTGACACACATTTCGTTTGGCAAGCCAAGATTTGGCCTCATGCTTTGGCTGCTTTATTGGGTGGTGACAGAAGCGGCAGTGCTATGTTCAGTAAGGACATGTTAAGCAAAGACACGCTAAGAGATAATCTTGCCAATCATCAGGGTGCAATGCGTCTCTCGTTTGCGCCGTTAGCGCGGCAGCAGCGCGTGCGCACGGTGTCCATGCCGCGAGCACAAGCGGGCAAAAAACTATATCAAACGCTGGGCATACCAGTATGGCTGCGGGAAAGCTTGGTGATAGTAAGCGTCGACTTTAGCCATTCAAAAGACGGGCAAGACGATCTGATCGAAAACGCAGCTGCCGTGCCTATCTTATTGTTGTCGCCTTTTGATTGTTGGATATTGCACACAGATATCATGCGCGTAGAGAGTAATCATCCAGCGGCGCTTGATGAGATAGCTGAGGGTATCGTCAGTCAGATTATGATACAAAAAGCGCGCTAGACAACAAAGCCAGCAACACCAAAGCTGCGCCAAAATCCGTTCAGATAGAGGCGATCACTCTATCAGTCAATGAGGCGTCAAGCGGGAAAGCAAGCCGCTGAATTTATCAAACGATGCCAGTAGCAGTATGGTAAACTGAGTGTCATTTTCCCTAGCAGTATGTTAGTTTGAATACTTTTGGATTTTTGCGTAGGAGACAAGTATGTCAGTGTTAGATAATAAAAAAATCAGCTTTATCGGTGGCGGCAACATGGCGCAGGCTCTGATTAGTGGGCTTGTCAGCTGTGGTGTGGAGCCAAGCTTGATTACAGTTGCTGACCCTAGTAGCGAGGCGCGCGAGCAGCTATCTGCTAAAGGATTAAACACTGTCGACCCAACCGCCGATGCTACCGCTGCTGTTATCGGTGCTGACATCGTGGTATTGGCCGTCAAGCCGCAAGTGATGAAAGCGGTGGTGAGCGGCTTTGCCGATGCGCTAGATCAGCAGCTGGTGATTTCGGTCGCCGCAGGTCTGTCGACGGCTTTATTGACAGACATGCTCGGCGGCTATAGCAATATCGTGCGCGCGATGCCAAACACACCGGCGATGATTCAGATGGGCGCGACTGGCTTATATGGTACAGACACTATCTCTGCAGAACAAAAGCAATTGGCAACGGCGGTGATGGAAGCCTCAGGGCTAGTCATGTGGGTTGATGATGAAGCACACATGCATGCGGTCACGGCCGTTTCAGGCTCAGCGCCTGCTTATATGTTTTACTTTATCGAGTCGATGGTTGATGGTGCAGTCGCGCTGGGGTTGGATAAAGAGCAAGCGTCAGCACTGGCCATGCAGACCATGCTAGGCGCGGCAAAAATGGCGATGAATAGTGATGACGCACCAGCCGAGCTGCGCCGTAAGGTGACCTCGCCAAATGGTACGACGCAAGCGGCTGTCGAGTCTATGCAAGCCAACGAGATTGGTCGTCAAATCATTGAAGCCATGCAAGCCTGCTACGATCGCAGCCAAGCGCTGAGCGAAGAGATGAGTAAATAATCGCTGACTACTGTTTCTCTATCTTGGGATATGTCAGGCATGATGGCATATCTCATTTATAATCAAAAAACGCCTGATAAAGACATTCGTCTTCTTAAAATCCGTTAATAACGTCACATTGAGTAGCGCTTCATGAACAACATGTTATTTCAAATCTTTGATTTGGTCACCACTTTCGCCATGATGTTGGTGTTTATTCGTTTTATGCTGCAGTTTGCTGGTATGGATGCTCGTAACCCTATGATTGCCCCTGCCTATAAAGCGACCCATATCGTCGATGTGTTTGGGCGTATTTTTCCGACCGTCGCGCAAGGCCGTATCAGCATCGCTGCCATTGTACTGATGTTTTTGATTCGTCTGATCGATATCTCTGGCAAAGCTGCCTTAATGCATAAAGGCATTGCGCCGGTGCCGTTGTTTTTTACGGGTACCACCAGCTTATTATTAGACTTTTTACGTATGTGTCGCTACTTGGTCATCGGCTCTATTATCGTCAGCTGGATTGTGGTGTTTACCCAGTCTCAGCATCCGATTATCGGTATTATCATCAGTCTGGCCGAACCTATTTTGGCACCGTTTCGCCGCATCACGCCAAACTTAGGCATGCTTGATTTGTCACCGATGGTGGCTTTTTTGGCGTTTTATTTACTCGAGATATTCATCGGTGGTTTGGCCGCCAGCTTTATGCCAATGCTGGGCTAACACTAGGACGCTGCGCTGTTAATTAGCCTTAGTAAAGGGCGCTCTATCGATATAGAGCGCCCTTTTTATATGTGTTTATTGGATATGTGAATAACTGACAAAACGATTGGGTATCAATTGGGCTGCGTCATCGTCAGGGTGCGGGACATCAGCGGCGCGTAACGTCTGAGTGATCCAATTATCTGCCGCTTTGACGGCGTCAATCAGCGCATCGCCCACGGCTAAGCGTCCAGCGATAAAGCTGGCAAGCGAGCAGCCAGAGCCATGAAACTCGCCTTTTAGGCGTGGCAAGATACTCTGATGTACCATCTCACCATTGATATACAGGTACTGCTCGATATCGCCGCTGTCGAAGTCATGGGAGGTTTTTACCAAGACGGCATGGGTGCCTTGCGCACACAGTTTTTTTGCAGCGACATGTAGGTCTTGCTCGCCGCTTAGCGCACGCAGCTCATGTGTATTGGGTGTGATTAAGGTGGCGTAGGGGAGTAGCTTGCGAAAGGCGGTGACCAAGGTCTGCTCATCGCCCAAGCTGCCGCCGCTATTGGCGACCAGCACAGGGTCTAAGACAAACGGCGTGTCAGCGTCGATGGTTTGCTTGGCAAACAGCTCTGTGAGCATAGCGATATTGTCAGTGGTGCCAAGCATGCCAGATTTGATGGCACGGACCGGCAGATCTTCGAGCACGGCGACGGCTTGATCATTGACCAAACTGGCCGCGCATGCCTCAAACCCAAACACCTGCTGCGAGCTTTGGATGGTGATGGCGGTACAGGCGATGGCGGCATGGGCGCCGGCCTGGCCGATGGCCTCGATATCCGCTTGTAGTCCAGCGCCGCCTGAGGGGTCCAATCCTGAAAAACACAGTACCACGGGTCGCATAATATATCCTTTTATTTATAAGAGTGATCAGAAAACTGATAAATACTATAGCCAGCCAATAAGCAAAAAGCCAGTATCAGCATAGCGTTAACCTGTTTTAAATAAGTAGCGCTCTACAGACATAAAAAGTGCCAGTTTTGTGTTGTATAGATTGTAATTATGGCAGGTGGTTCCTTCAAACAAACCAGCCTATTGCAGCCTAAGGGATAGGGGGTATCTGATGTATAGATTTGGGCAGTATTGTTGGTCACAATGAGCGATAAAAGCATTTAAATCAATAATTATCATAAAAGCGAGATTAAATATGCCGACAAGGCTTGCAATTCGTTTTGGCTTTGTTATAATACTCGCCCACGACATAAGACGTATCGTTAGCATCGATACTGTATTTGTAAGACTGTTATTGCACAGTATTATAAGTGTCTTACTTCGTTCGGTGAAGTGGGTGAGTGGCTGAAACCAGTTCCCTGCTAAGGAACCATACGTGTAAGCGTATCGAGGGTTCGAATCCCTCCTTCACCGCCATTTATTTTGTTGTTATAATAGTGCTAACGCAGTATATCGACGATAAATGATTTTTTAGCGATGACTTCAAAAAATAATTTGAAATTATCTTAATAAATCAGTTGACACAAGCGATATTATCTATATAATGACCAACCTAATTTACTGCAATTGTTATTAAACACTGTAGTGAATGATATGCAAAATACGCGCCTGTAGCTCAGTTGGATAGAGCACTTGGCTACGAACTAAGGGGTCGGGAGTTCGAATCTCTCCAGGCGCACCATTTGCATACTAGCTTACCTTTTTAAAGTTTAAGCAAAACCTAAAATAATCGCCTGTCCTATGACATTTTGGCGATTTTTTTGTGTCTGTCATTTTTATACCTATCATTTACGCACAATACATACCAAGTAGCACGTGGCGGATACGTCTTTAATCATCAAAGGTACGATAAGCGTTTGAATTACGGTACAATAGCGCTACTATTCACTGCTTGCTATGAGCTTGTATCATGTCAAAGAGTTTATCCAAACGCCCGCCAAAAACTGCGCCTAAATCCTCTGCACCCAAATCATCTTCGTCCGGTGCGCCTGTGCAGCAAGACCCAAATGAAGCCCCTAGCATTGCCAAACCCTTAACTCGGGTGGTGGCGATTTTGTATGATGGCATGCTGATTTTGGCGCTGTTGTTTTTGGTCGGTACGGTATTGACGGTGATTGGGACTTTGCTGACCATGGAGACTGGCACCGAATCGTCGCAAGCGCAGTCGCTACCGACTTGGTATCAAAACCTTGTCATGACGCCGGCCTTTGTTTTGACCTTGGTGGCGTTTTATGGGATATTTTGGCGACGCGGCGGCCAGACCCTTGGTATGCAGACATGGCGGCTAAAGACCGTCAACAATGCTGGGCATTTATTGACTTGGGGGCAGTCATTTAAACGTATATTGGCGGCTTGTTTGATGCCGTTGCTGTTTGGTGTCATCGGTAGCCTGATCGGTGGTTCGCGCACGATTATGCTAACCAGTGCGTTCTTGGGTTTAATTTTTAATTACGTGTTTTGTTTGTTTAATCGCCGCGGTCTTGCCGTACAAGATATGCTCTCAAACTCCATTACTCTTAAGATGCCAAAAGTGGCGCATGAGGGACTATGGCGCGGTTTTAAAAACCGTAAGAAAAATCAATAACTGTGAGCTTGTATAGTCGATTTTAAATAAAACAGATACATTATATGTCAACGTGGAACGGGTATACATTTTCCTTGCGTGCTGTGCCTGCGCCGCTCGATGCTGCGTAAAATTTATCCCAGTCTCACTGTATCGTTTTTATACTGAACTCACTATATGATAAGCGTCATTTGTACCGCTTATCATACAGGGGGGATAAAGCGCTGGCAGTTAGCACACCTACCTCAATATCATCTTCTCTCTACATGTTGACGGTTTGCATCAGCCACAGTGTGTAGCCGACAAAAAACAGCATCAACGCCGCACCTGAGCCTCGGCCAAAGGGGTGATGTCTGATAAAAGCGGCGCCGCACAGTACGACAAGTAGCAGCGTAATCGCACTCATCGCCAGCACATCACGCGACAAAATAATCGGACTGGCGCTAATCGGAGCGATGACTGCTGCCAGACCCACCACACCTAAAGTGTTGAAAATATTAGAGCCGATGATATTGCCCAGTGCCATATCATGCTCGCCTTTGCGCGCCGCTGATAGACTGGCCACCAGCTCAGGCAAAGACGTGCCGACGGCGACGATGGTCAGACCGATAATCAGCTCGCTCAATCCCCATAGTGTCGCCAACTCTACTGCGCCCCAGACAATGGCGCGCGAGCTGGCCACCAGCATGGTCAGTCCAAGGAACAACGCCGACAAACCACGCAGCAAGCTTGGCTCACTATCTGCTGCGCTCAGCGCGTCATCCACTGCGCGGTGCTCTACAATCTTATTATCATCAACCTTATGTGAGCTGCCTTCTCGCACACTCAGCACGATTTGGATGCCCAAGACCACGACCAATAGTGCTAAGAGTACCAGTCCGTCAACGATACTCAGCTGCCCGTCACGCAGCTGCCACGCGGCCAAAGCAGTAATGATGAATAATATTGGCAGATCGCGTTTTATGATGCCTTTATGGATGATTATGGGGCTTATTAGGGCAGTTGCGCCCAGTACCAAGGCGATATTGATGATGTTTGAGCCATAGGCATTACCCAGCGCCAGCTCCGGACTGCCTTCTAAGGCGGCCAGTACCGACACCACCATTTCGGGTGCAGAAGTGCCAAGACCCAAAATAATAACCCCAATCAAAAAACTGGGTACATTGAGTTTTTTTGCCAGCGCCGTGGCACCATCAATAAAAACGTCTGCACTCCATACCAAAATAGCCAAGCCGATCAATACAGCAATAACTGCCAACCACATCAGTGTCTTTCCTTATCAATGAATCATAACATCAAACTCAAAAAACACGCTAAGCTCTGTCAAGGCGTCACAACTTGTCAAACCATTAAAACTAGGTTTATCTACAAAGTAGCTGGCAGGTATTGTCGAGCGCCGCTTGTTTCTAAGTTTGGATAAAAATATAAATGTGCCAGATAAAAATGGCACAAAAAAAGCTGAATCCTCTGTAGAGTCAGCTTTTACGTACGATAATCATATATATGCCCTGACGGCTGACAGCGGTAATGCCTGATATGGGTCAGCAGCGCTTAGAGCGTCAGGCGCTTAGGCCACTTGCACAGGGATGATATTGGCGGTGTCTTTTACCGTGTTGTCTTCGTTGCAGTAGACCAGTTTTGGCTGGTGGGTCGCAGCTTCTGCTTCATCAAAGTGCGCATAAGCACAGATAATGACGATATCGCCTAAGTCTGCCATATGAGCAGCCGCACCATTTAATGAGATGATACCAGAGCCTGCTTCGGCACGAATCGCATAAGTGCGAAAACGCTTGCCATTGGTGACATTATAGATGTCGATTGATTCGTTTTCGTGCAGACCGGCGAGGTCCAATAAATCACCATCGATACCGCATGAGCCTTCATAGTGCAGCTCGGCATGAGTGACGCGGGCACGGTGAAGTTTGCATTTGAGCATATTAAGTAGCATAAGGTGCTTCCTTAGTGAAACGAATATTAAAAACAGATTAAATGAGCGAAATCAAAAGGTTAATGGGGATGATTTTGCAAAAATAAAAGGCTGGCGCAATTTTATAGCATTATTCTGGTAATTTAAAGCTATTGATTTGTGAACGGGCTTTTTCGATATCGCCGCCCAACAGCAATGGCAACGCATCAAACGCGGCGCTCAGAGCACTGTCGATGGCAATTTGCTCATCAGGTGAGGCCTTTGAGAGGACATGTCCACTGACCTTAGATTTGTGACCTGGATGCCCGATACCGATACGCAGTCGATGAAAGTCGTTGCCGATATGCGGAGTGATATCGCGCAGACCGTTATGGCCGCCATGGCCGCCATTGGTTTTGAGCTTGATACTACCCGCTGGAATATCCAGCTCGTCGTGCGCGATCAACAGCTCATCGTTGTCGATGCCATAAAAGTTGACCATCGGAACCACTGATTGACCTGACTTGTTCATAAAGGTCGATGGCATCAGCAAGCGTACATCGGCGCCATAAATCTGTCCGCGTCCCGTTATCCCATGAAACTTTTTGTCAGGAGAAAGGGCGATATTGAACTGCTGCGCCAAATGATAGACAAACCAAAATCCTGCATTATGACGCGTAAACATATACTGCTGACCGGGATTACCAAGACCGACAATAAGCTTTATGGCCATAAAAACATCCTGCTTAAATATGATAAATGAGCGTAAGGTTGGTCGTGCTGTCGTTTATGTCTGACAGCACTGTGATGCTTAAACCCTACTTACAAAAACAGCAGGAGATATACATCACCTGCTGTTTTTTTTGACGAAACGAACCTATCAGCAGGTCGACGGCATAGTGCCACGACCTAGCGGTCGTTTCTTATTCGTCGTCTTCGTTTTCAGCGCCTTGCTCGGTCGCAGGTACATCAGCTGCATCAACTTCGTCAGCATCTTCGTCAACTTCTTCAACCGTTGGTGGCTGCATGTTAACGATAGTACGGTCGTGTGCATCTTCCATATCAAGTTCGAAGATGATAACGCCTTCTGGTAGTTTGATGTCTGATAGACGGAATAGATCGCCGATTTCCATGCCTGATACGTCAACTTCTAGGTATTCAGGTAGTTGTGATGGTAGGCAAACGATTTCGATGTCAGAGACTAGGGTAGACAAGATACCGCCAGCTTTTGTACCTGGTGCTTCTTCACGACCAGTGAAATGCACAGGAACATTCATGTTGATCTTATGACCTTTTACAATGCGCTGGAAATCAGCATGCATTGGGAAGCCTTTAGCTGGATGGCGTTGTAGGTCTTTGATAACGACCTGATGCGCTTCACCATCGACATTTAGCGTCAAGATGTGTGAGAAAAACGCTTCAAATTCAAGAGACTTAACCAGCTCATTGATTTTGATAGAAACCGCAGTTGGCTCTTCGTCACCACCATAGATGATAGCAGGTACTAGGTTCTGCTTACGTAGGCGGCGGCTCGCACCTTTACCTTGCTGTTCTGCAGAACGGGCAACTGCACTTAGTTCGAAATGATTAATACTCATGGATACAATCCTATAAAAAGATAAATGAAGTGTCTGGTCATAAAAAAGTGGATTTGCGACCAATCCACTAATACGTGATGAAAGCTCGATGACCGGTCATCAGTGATGCTGACAACCAAAAAACCGAGCAATATGTTTGCTGTCATCGTTTACTGACAAATATCAGCAAAAACCTATCTGACAAATGTGATCAGCACTTTTAAAGATGCCAACCATCAAATATCACACAAACGGTCGGCATAGGCGCGCATTATACGTGGTTTTGTAGCAACAATAAAGACCTACGCAAAATGCGAACATAAAAAAACAGCGCCATATCATCAAATATGGCGCTGTTTTTTTTATATCAGGTGTCCGTGTAGCTGTATGTGCAAACCGCCACTGACACAGAAGTCGTTAGGCGTCAAACATGGCGCTGATAGACTCTTCGTTATTGATGCGGCGTAAGCTCTCAGCGAGCATCGGTGCGATACTGACTTGGCGGATTTTGCTACAAGATTGAGCAGCAGGAGACAATGGAATGGTATCAGTCACGACCACTTCATCTAGGGCTGACTCAGAGATGTTTTTTAGCGCATTACCCGATAGTACAGGGTGAGTGATGTAAGCCAATACGCGGCGCGCGCCGTTTTCTTTTAATGCTTCAGCGGCTTTGCATAGGGTGCCTGCGGTATCGACCATATCATCAACGATGACGCAGTCACGATCACGCACATCACCGATGATGTGCATCACTTGCGACTCATTGGCACGGGCACGGCGTTTATCGATAATCGCCATGTCGGTGTCGCCCAATTGTTTGGCCATCGCACGAGCACGTACCACACCACCAACGTCAGGAGATACCACCATAATGTTGTCGTAGTCTTGTTTTTGTAGGTCATTTAACAGGACAGGGGTGCCGTAGATGTTGTCGACAGGGATGTCAAAGAAACCCTGAATCTGATCTGAGTGCAAATCTACGGTCATGACGCGGTCGATACTGACGATATTTAGCATATCGGCGACGACTTTGGCTGAGATAGGGACGCGAGCTGAGCGTGGACGACGGTCTTGACGGGCATAACCAAAGTACGGCATCACTGCTGTGATACGGCCCGCACTAGAGCGACGAAGCGCATCCGCCATCATCATGATTTCCATCAAATTGTCGTTGGTCGGTGCACAAGTCGGCTGCATGATAAATACGTCTTTACCGCGCACGTGCTCTTTGATTTCCACGGCAATTTCGCCATCAGAAAAACGCGTGATGTCAGCTTTACCAAGAGGAATGTGTAGGTGGTCGGCGACGGTTTTCGCAAGTTCTGGATGGGCGTTGCCCGTAAAAATTGCCAAATAAGGCATGACTGAAGTCCTATTTATTGACTCAAGCAGCGACCACTAAGCAGTGTCTAACTGCCCAAATAAAGAAAAGAGTGGTGAAAGTAATTATAGACTACTAAGATAGTAAAAAATGGCAGGGGTAGCTGGACTCGAACCAACGGATGTCAGGATCAAAACCTGATGCCTTACCAACTTGGCTATACCCCTGTAATGTCTAGGCAGGACGAGCGCTGAATGCTAACAAAGTATTAGCTAGGCTTCGCTACCTATCAACCGTCTAAGACGGTGTTCCCTAGCGGTGTCCATTGCGAACTATACCGAAATTGGGAAGGTGTTGTCAATTGCTATCACTAGCAATCCAAACTAAAAATGGCAGGGGTAGCTGGACTCGAACCAACGGATGTCAGGATCAAAACCTGATGCCTTACCAACTTGGCTATACCCCTATTGTGGCGACCTATTATAAGTAAATTTTTAGATTTTGCAAGTCATTTGCGCCTTTTTCTGGTATTTATTCAAAATTTTTGCACTCGATTTTTTATATAGTCGATTCTAAATAAAATAGATACATTATATATCAACGTGAAGCAGGTATAAATTTTTCTGACGTACTGTTGTGATACTTTTTTTAAATACAGTTACGTAGTCTCCATCGGCGTAGCGCGCAAGGAGTATTTATATCAGCCGCCCTAGTGTGTATAGGAAAGCCGCCGCTTTTGGGACGTAGCCTGTACTCTGATAGCGCAATTATAAGTTATCCACCAAGTGAGCAGGACAAGGCGCATTTGCCAGCCATTTTTTTATCAACGCCTTATCGGTAGTAATACTGGCATCCAATGGCAAAAACACCGCACTACCAGAGCCGGTCATCCGTGCTGTGCCCAATACTTGTGTCTCTAATCCTTGCAAATAACTCAAGGCCTCTGCAACCGCAGGAGCGAGGCTCGCTACCACTGGCGTAAACACATTATGATAGGGCGTATTCAAATTTTGAACATAATCATTGGATTGATTTTTAATCGTATCAATCGATAGAGGAGCGATATCTCGCTGTAGTTTGGGGTGAGCGAATAGCTCAGCAGTATTGACATGCGCTTCAGGCGTCAAGACTAAATACTGCTGGTCAGGCAAATTGATGGCAGTTAATTTTTCACCAATACCCTGCGCAATCGCGTCCTGACCAAAGATAAAAATCGGCACATCTGCGCCTACTGTCGCACCGATGTTTATCATCTCATCTTGGGAGAAGTTAAACGCCCATATCTCATTAAGTGCCAGCAGTGTCGTCGCCGCATTAGAGGAGCCACCGCCCAGCCCTGCGCCCATGGGTAAGTGTTTGTCCAGCTCAATCGTCACTGGCGCAAGCTGCTTGGGTAGCTTGTTTGACGCTATGGCCGCGGCCAATAAAGCGCAGGCCGCCTGAAAGATCAGATTGTCCGTGACATGGCTGGTGATGGCTTCTGCGCCTGTCAGCCTTAATAGTCGCTCACATAGCTGATCGATCGCTAAAGTGCTATCGATGTCTACTAGGCCATCTACAAGTGAGAAATGCAAATAATCGCCCCAATCGAGCAAGCGAAATACGGTTTGCAAATCATGATAGCCATCAGCACGCTTGCCAGTGATGTGCAAAAACAAATTGAGCTTGGCAGGTGAGAGACGAGCCATCGTAGAAGCAGATGATGCTGCTATATTTTCAATCATATGTTTTCAATCATGTTTTTTCATCATAAGGTACAGTCATAAAAAGCTATCTTAATGAGCCATGATAGCTTTTAAAAGGCGATCCATTATTGATACCTGATGGATTAATGATTAATCGTCATCACCACTTTATTGCCCTGTGGCTGCACAGCACTGATTTTACTAGGGAGCTTGTCTGAGCCTTTATAAGTAAAGCTAGCTGTCCACTTACCATTGACCGAGCTTATCAGGCGGTTTTGTGCATCGAGCTTGGGCGCGCTGTCTGAGGGCGCGGGGCGACCAGATATCCAGTAGGGTATTTGCGAGATAGGCGCTTGCCAGCCAGTGGCTTTTTGTAATAGTTCCTCAGGATCATCAGCGGTCAAAGTACCGGTTTTTTCGCTGACCAAGGTGGCCGTCTGACCATCGTATTCGATATTGGTTTTGCCAATACCGAGCGCGCCGATTAGTTCAATAGCAAAACGATCGTTTTCTTGTCCCCACGCATAAAACGCACTACCGCCTTGCGCGCCGCTGCTGTCGCTGGCAGGCGTGGTCACGCCAATCTTGCCGGTGATGTTAAAGCTCTCTAGCTTTTTGGGCTGATCTGCGTTTTGAGCTTGTATCATGGTGCCTGATTGATGGCTAGTATTGGCAGTTTTTAGAGACTGACAGCCAGAGGTGATGGCAAGGGTAGCCGCCATCGCTGTCAGCAGGGTCAGCTTTTGCGATTTAGCTTTAGACTGAAACTTAGATTCGCACTTGGATTTATATTTGGATTTAAACTCGGCAGAGAGCTGAAAAAAAAGGGTGGCAACTGGCATAAAATATCCTCAAAACAAACAAATTTGCAAAAATAATAATTTTGATCAAAGGCTAGCTTAAGCGCTATTTGTTACTCGCTTATACGCGGCTGTTAGCTTCTTATAAGTGCCTTGTAACCTGTACTCCGCACCCCGCTTTTGCACAGACTCTAATACAGTTGTATGCGGTCGCTGATATTATGCTGACCGAATGAAAAGCGCTTCTGCAAGTCGGCAAGCAAAGCCTCGACTTTGGCGTTATTGCCCAGGCCTTGATAGGCACGTAGCAACAGCGTGCCTGAGCGTAAGGTCGGAAAGACATCATAAGGCGTCTGTAGATAGTCGATGACTTGCTGATAGCGTTGGTTGGTCAAGGCGTTACTTGCCAATATGTTGAGCGCTTGCAAGTGCAGCTCGTTGTCGTAGCGCGGATCATCATAACGAATTTGGATGATGTCGGTCGCCAAGGCCAAGCCTTGCTCAGAGTTTGGCTCATTGGCCAAGAGCAGCTGGGCATAACTTAGCTGATAGGCCAGATTGCTCGGATCGAGCGCGCGCAGATGATTGAGCAAGGTGCGTTTGACGATATAGTCGTTTTTATCATCGAGGAGCTGAGCGCGAGCAAACAATATCATCTCATTGTCAGGGTATTTACGCGCTGCCCGAGTCAACAGCCGTAGCGCTTCATCCGGCTCGTTTTGTTGCCATAAAATATCGGCCTGCATGACATAAGTGTCAGGGGCAAAGACGCTAAATTGTTTGCGTAGTTTTTCTAAAGTGCTGATGGCGGCAGCGACATCGTCATCAAGTAGCTCAAACGCCACCACCTTTCGACGTGCCTCCAATACCAAGTCTTCTTGCATCACGGCATTGAGATAGTATTTGGCTTTATCAAACTGCTGCTGGCGCTCAGCACTGATACCGAGATAGTAATAAGCTTGGTCAAGGTAAGCGGGGTTTTTGGCAAGCAGATTGAGTAGATTATCCGCACTTGCATATTGCTCAATATCCAAGCTCACCAGTGCTGCTAGCAAGGTAATCTCAGCATCATCATTAAAACGATTATGTGCGTCAAGCAGTAACTTCCAAGCCTGCTCGCTTTGTTTTAAGTCTAATAAGTAGCGAATCTCGTACAGGTACAAACTTTTGCTGTCAGGATTGCGCAGGCGCGCTTGGCTAAGGTAATTGGCCACGGTTTCGGCGGTGACGATTTTGCGTAAGATATCTGCCTTTAGGGTAATAAAAGGCACATAATCAGGCTGGCGTGCCAGCGCACGGTTGATATGTACAATAGCAATCTCAGGCTCATTAAATTGATAGAGCAGGCCTGCCTTTAGTACCGATAATGACGCATTTTGCGTGCTATCGAGCGGCTGAAGCGCGGCGAGTAGATCGCGTTTGTCAGCATCAGTATTGGGATAGATACCGATTAACATCTCGCTTAAGTCGGCGCGTGGGTCGTAGCGTAAGATGCGGTTTAGTGTCTCGCCTGCCAAGACGTAATCGTGTGCGCGCAGTGCCAAATGTGCGACATAAAACCAAGCAGGCACGTGATCGGGGTTTTGCTCTTGCCACGTTTTGGCAAACTGTAACGAGTCGCCCACACTCTCGTTTTGTAAAGACAAACTCAGTGCCCGCTCAAAGACAGCGGTGGCATCTTCTTTAAAAGATTGTTGCTTATAGATCGTAATCGCACGTTGTTTGTCATCACGATCCGCAGCAAATTCTGCTGCCAAAAGCGCGTACAAGCTTGGCTCGCTTAGCTCAGGCTGCCAGATACTAGCAGGAGCCAAGCGCTGCACATCGACAGTCTCAGGCAGTCTTTCGCCGGCGCTGTTTTGCTGGTTTTCTACCTTCGCTGGGATATCGATAGCACTGGCGTGCACAGGGGCAGATAGGCACAGACAAACAGCCAACGATAGCGTTAGCCGATAGCGTTGGCACAAGCGCTCTATAATGAGGTTTAATAAAGCGCGTAGGCTCAATCGCTCATCAAGTGCTGGCGGTGCCCGAAATAATGACCCAAAAAAAATCATAAATAGCTGTGTTCGCCCGATAGTGACTGCCTAATCCATAGGTAGCGTTTAATAAGGGGTGGTTCGTCAGGTTAAGATGCGTTTTCAATGATGCAGGCTGAGATGAAAACTTAGGGTAACACTCAGATGAAAGCGCCTGTCAAACATTATAAGAGTAGAATGACAAGATAAACAATAGCAGCCGTGTTACTCATATCTGAGCAATCATCATTCTATTGATAGGCTATGACTGATACTTGTTTTAAGCATAAGTTATTTTGCTAGAACTTTATACAAATAGCTATGCTGACCAGAATACTGTGGAAATATAACAAGTTAGGCGACACTAAGCGAATGATTTATGGTGATCTTAGCGACTATTTGCCAAAACATATTCATTGATTTTATCAATCATATCGGTAGTTGATTTGTTACATTTGCGACCAGATACAGAGATATCGCTATCATAGATGGGTGAGTGTTAATTAACGCCAGCAATAATGATATAATAAGCGGTTTTTAGGGTCTTCCTTTCAGCGCTGTCGTCAAAAACTGTCTTTTAAAAATAATAAGATAGCGTGAGTGGGCAGCTAGGCGTCATGTTTATGGTCTATCGATAATGAGATTAGTGGTCATCGGGGTCAATCACAAAACTGCACCAGTCGCTCTACGAGAGCGCTTGGCGCTTGTTGGTGACGATGTGAGTGTCGCACTCGAGCAGTTAGAGGCCTTTACCGATGGCAGCGTGATCGTCTCGACCTGCAATCGCACCGAGATTTATGCACTGGTACCGCAGCCTGCAGAAAGCGAGCCTGCCCAGTCTGCAACCAACGCCACCACGACCACCAGCACCACTCTATCGGCCGCCGCCATTAGCGCTCATATCATTAAGATAAAAACATGGCTGGCTGAGTTTAAGCAGCTGCCACTGGCCGAGATTGAGTCTCATCTATACGTGCACCGTGACACCCATGCTCTAACGCATTGGCTGCGAGTGGCCGCAGGTTTGGACTCGATGATCTTGGGTGAGCCGCAAATCCTTGGTCAAATCAAACGTGCCGTTCATTTGGCACAAGACCAAAAAGCCTTGAGTAATCAGCTCGGCTGGATTGTCGATCAAGTCTTTGCCGCGGCCAAACGCGTGCGAAATGAGACCAAAGTAGGCGCGCAAGCGGTGTCGTTGAGCTTTGCTGCGGCCAAACTGGTCACGCAGATATTTGATGATTTGCCCAGTCGGACGCTATTGGTCGTTGCCGCAGGGGAGATGAACCGCTTGGTGGCGACGCATATCGCAGGGCTGGGTGTGGGGCGAGTGATTATCTGTAATCGCAATCCTGAGCGCGCCGAAGCCTTGGCGGCCGAATTGCGCCATCCCAATCGCCGCGTCGAGGTCAGAGCACTCGCGGAGCTGCCGCAAGTGCTGGGCGAGGCCGATATTGTCAGTAGCTGTAGTGGCAGTATGGATGTTCTCATTGATAAAACCATGACGCTACAGGCACTCAAACGCCGTCGTTATCAGCCGATGCTGATGATCGACTTGGCAGTACCGCGCGACATCGACTCGACCATTAGCCGTATCGATGATGTATATCTGTACTCGGTCGATGATTTGCAGCATGTGATCGCAGGCAATATCGAGCAGCGCAGGCAGGCAGCTGTCGATGCCGAGTTGCTGGTCAGTCAGTTGGTCGTTGAGATGGATCGCCGTTTTCAGGTCCGTCAAGTTGGCAAAGACATCCAGCAGTATCGTGCCCGTACTCACGATCAGGTGGACAAGCTGCTACAGGCTTCTATCGCCAAGCTACAGCAAGACAATGCTGATCCCGAAGATATCCTCACCGAGCTGTCACGTCGTCTTACCCAAACGCTGACCCACGCACCATCCAAGCTCATGCGCAAAGCCGCCCGCCAAGGCGACAGTGAGCTGCTGGATTTTGTGGTCTCTGGACTCCAAGACGCCCACCGCCGCCGCTAAATGTCTTACTCGCCCGTTCACTAAACACGGGTTGGTTTTTTGGTAGATTACCCCCTATAATCAATGGGGCGAAAAACACAGGTTATACCCATCCAAAAATCCGACAACGAGCAAGGAGCATCCCATGACTGCCTTACGCCAAGATATCGATCCAAACGGTCTATTAGAGTATTCAGTGGTTTATACTGACCGTGCCCTTAACCATATGTCAGAAGTCTTTCAGCAAGTGATGAATGACTTATCGAGCGACCTAAAATCTGTCTATAACGCTGACGCCGTCGCTATTGTTCCAGGCTCTGGTACTTATGGTATGGAAGCGGTAGCCAATCAGCTGGCCAAAGATCAAGACTGCTTGATCATTCGCAACGGTATGTTTAGTTATCGCTGGACGCAAATTTTAGAAAAAGGCAATCTTGCCAAATCCTCTACGGTATTAAACGCCCAGCGCGAAGATAGCGACGCGCCAAAGCCTTTTTCACCGGTCGATATCGATGAAGCGGTCGCTCAAATTAAAGAGACCAAGCCTGCCATGGTGTTTGCCCCGCACGTTGAAACCTCAGCCGGTATGATTCTGCCTAATGACTATATCAAAGCTTTGAGCGAGGCCACTCATAGCGTTGGCGGCTTATTGGTCATTGACTGTATCGCCTCAGGTTGTGTCTGGCTCGATATGAAAGCGCTTGGTATCGACGTGTTGATCAGTGCGCCGCAAAAAGGCTGGAGTAGTACGCCTTGCGCCGGGCTTGTGATGATGAGCGATGCGGCCGTCCAGCGCGTAGAAAATACAGAATCTAATAGCTTTAGTCTGGACTTAAAGAAGTGGTTAGAGATTATGCGCGCTTATGAGAATGGTGGTCACGCTTATCATGCGACAATGCCAACCGATAGCTTGCGCCAGTTCCGCGATACTATTACAGAGTCTAAAAAGATCGGTTTTGATAAACTATGCGATGCGCAGTGGCAGCTAGGTAACCGTGTCCGCGAAGTACTACAAGCTAAAGGCATCGAGAGTGTCGCAGCTGAAGGCTACCACGCACCAGGTGTGGTGGTATGCTACACCGACCGTGATGATATGCATAAAGGTGGCGCTTTCGCCGAAGCTGGCGTACAGATTGCCGCTGGCGTGCCTTTGAAAGTAGGCGAGCCTGATAGCTTCAAAACGTTCCGCGTAGGACTATTTGGTCTCGATAAGTTAACCGATATCGACGGTGCGGTTCAGCGTTTTGAAAGCGCTCTTGAGCAAGTAGTAGCAGAGCAGTCTGCTTAATAGCTACTTTGGCGCTTACAGACTCCATATTGGAGAATATAACCGTCAATAACCCAAGCATTTAAAAATACTGAGCCTGGTAATGCAGTCGCTCAGTATTTTTTTAGCTATTTATTATATTTTAATATATAATGTTTTTATATAAAACAAAGTAGCTTTTGGATCTCTCATGATGGGTATACAAATAGATTGGCAAGTTTTCACACCTATTTCATTGGTAGGCGGCCTCATATTAGGCGTAGCGACGGTTATCTTACTCTTAGGTATTGGCCGTATAGCCGGTATCAGCGGTATTACTTCAAGCCTGCTACAGCCAAAGCGCGTCGAGATGTGGCAAGTACTGTTTATTGCAGGTTTAGTTCTCTCGCCTTTACTCTATAGGGTGTTCAAACCTTTACCTGATATAGAGGTTACGACCTCTTTACCGCTGCTGATTGCAGCAGGGTTGTTAGTCGGCTTTGGTACGCGCTTAGGCTCAGGTTGCACGAGTGGTCACGGCATCTGCGGTAATGCGCGCTTGTCGCCGCGCTCGATGGTAGCCACAGCGACTTTTATGGCGTTTGGCATCATCACCGTGTTTGTCGGCCGGCAAGTATTGGGCTTGATTTAAATGGCTGTTATGGCTAGAGGTTTTGAGAAAAAGAAAATAAATAGTGAGAATGAACTATGCTAAAAAATATCATCGGCTTACTAACAGGACTGCTGTTTGGCTTAGGACTGCTGATATCGGGTATGACCGATCCGGTTAAGGTGCAAGGGTTTTTAGACGTCTTTGGCGCGTGGGATATCTCACTGGCCTTAGTGATGGGCGGCGGCCTTGCTGTCGCAATCGTTGGGGTGCAATGGGCTCGGCGGCAGCGCAAGAGCTGGGTAGGCGATGAGATTGAGATACCGACCAAAACTAAGGTTACCAGCAAGCTTGTCATCGGCGCGATGCTGTTTGGTATCGGTTGGGGCCTTGTCGGTATCTGTCCTGGGCCCGGTGTCGTACTATTAGGCACGGGGCAATGGCAGGCCTATGTGTTTATTCCTGCGATGCTAGTTGGGATGCTGGTATTTCAGTGGCTTGAGCCAAAGATGAATTGATAGTTGCGCTTGGTCATATCGCAATCTGTTGATAATAAAAAGCTCAGCCTAAGACAAGTAGGGCGTGTCCCTAATTCAAGCATTTATGACTAAATGGGCTAAAAATGGCTAAATCTTTGGCAAACGGTGTCAAATAGCTGGTCAATATCTTGATATTACCTGCGCTATTTTCCTTGTTTGCCTGCGATTTATCTCACTTTTATCACTATTTTTAAAATAGGGACACGCCCTGGGCTGAGCTTTATTATTTAGTGTTAATAAGTACTTATAGTTAGCTGAATATAAAACTGTTATGGATTTAAACGCGCTACTGGTATAAATTTTACTTGCGTGCTGCGTTCCCAGAGGCTGCGCAAAATTCATCCCAGTAGCGCTATGACATTTTTAGAGTGTATCGACTATATCACTAATAAATACTTAGCATCAATAAGTATTCTGCATAGCGCTACTCGGAGCTAGCGGTGACTTTTGGTGTCTCATGGGCTAATGACTTGGCCGCTTGACGTAGCTCGTATTTTTGTACTTTACCGGTACTGGTTTTCGGAATTTCAGCAAAGATAATGTACTTGGGTACTTTAAAGCCTGCTAAATGCTGCTTGCAGTGTGCCATGACAGTATCGCGCTGTAAGGTGCTGCCCTCGTGAATCTCGATAAAGGCCACGGGCACTTCGCCCCATTTGTCGTGCGGTGCAGCGACGACAGCGCAGCTTTGCACGGCAGGTAGTTTGTATAAGACGTTTTCGACCTCGATACTTGAGATATTCTCGCCGCCTGAGATGATGATATCTTTGAGTCTATCCATAATTTTGATATAGCCATCAGGGTATTTGACCCCCAAGTCACCGGTACGAAACCAGCCGTCTTTTAGCGCCTCATCAGTGGCTTTACGGCTTTTTAGATAGCCTTTCATTACCATGTTACCGCGCAGTGCCAGCTCGCCCATCTCCTCGCCATTGGCTTCAACCGGATCCGTCGTGCCTTGCTTAAAGACCTCAAAACCTGTCATTAAGTGTGAAACCACGCCTTGACGCGACTTTTTTTGCGCGCGTTCAGCGACGTCCATGTATTGCCATTCGGGCTGCTCAGCGCAGACGGTGACGGGTCCATAGACTTCGGTCAAGCCATAAACATGGGTGATATCAAAATCCATCGCCTCCATTGCCGTCAGCATCGTCTCTGATGGCGGCGCGCCAGCGACCCAGCCTTTGACCTTATGATCAATCGCGTCTTTGTACTCTTGTTTACCGCCCGCTATCATATTATGCACCACAGGCGCCGCGCAGTAATGAGTGACCTTGTGCTTAGCGATTAATTGTAAAATCAGTTCGGCATCAATCTGGCGTAAGCAGACATTAACGCCTGCGCGCTCGGCGATCGTCCACGGGAAGCACCAGCCGTTGCAGTGAAATAGGGGCAGTGTCCATAGATACATCGGGTGCTTGGGCATGTCCCAATCTAGAATATTGGATACAGCGTTAAGCGTGGCACCGCGATGATGGTAGACCACGCCCTTTGGCTTACCAGTCGTGCCAGAAGTATAGTTGAGCGCGATAGCTTCCCATTCATCCTCAGGTTTTTCCCAATTATCCAAATCATCTGAGCTGGCAATCAATTCCTCGTAAGTCATTTTGCCAAAATCTTCTACCTCAATGGCGGCATCTGTGGCATGAATGACGATCAGATTAGGAAAAGTCTCGTCGATAATCTCCGCCAAATCCGCAAACTCGCTATCCATAATCAGCACTTTGGCCTCAGAATGCTGCAGGCAAAAGGTTAAGGCATTGATATCGAGACGGGTATTAAGGGTACAAAGCACACCGCCCGACATCGGCACCCCAAAAGCAGCCTCAGCCATAGCAGGGGTATTAGGCAGCATGACGGCTACGGTATCGTTTTTATCGATACCCAGTTTGCGCAGGCCGTCTGATAACTGACGGCAACGTTCAAAAGTTTTGCTCCAACTCTGGATGAGATTATTATGCTGAAGATCATCGTAGATAATGGCGGCTTTGTCAGGATATACTTGCGCGCTACGAATAATAAAGTCGATAGGGGTAAGTGGTTGATAGTTAGCAGGATTTTTACCAAGGCCAGTATGGAAATCAGTCATAGTGATAGTCCTTTATCTTATTTCGGGTTTTACTATAATTTAAATACACTTTGATGATGGTTTTACTTTACCAATTCAGCAAATATTTCAATTAAAAGCGTATTCATTATAGCCAAAGACAGCGCAGAAGTCGGTTAGATTTGTAAGAGTCGTTTAAGAGAAACACTGAATAGAGTTGAATAGAAATGATAAATAGCTTGTGTTCACTCATCAGTCGTTTGTCTGCATAGCTGACGACAAAGCGGTTGTGTTACGATAGCAGTCATATAAGGTTTAGCTATTTTGCACTATGAACCCCTCATCAACCTGAATTTACAAGGATCGTCACATGAGCGCTAGCAGCCCTGAGAATCGCAAAGCCAGCAGCAATAACACCATCAATACTGCTCAAAGCAACGAGCACTACCCGCATCTTTTTGAGCCGCTAGACTTAGGCTTTACCACACTCAAAAACCGCTTAGTTATGGGCTCTATGCATACCGGTTTAGAAGATCGTTTCTATAATTACGGCAAGCTTGCTGCTTATTTTGAAGAGCGTGCCAAAGGCGGCGTGGCGATGATGATCACCGGCGGTATCTCGCCCAATCGTGAAGGCTGGCTGCTCCCTGCTGGCGGTACCATGAATACTAAAATGGACGTTATCAACCATCAACGCGTCACCCGCGCCGTACACAAACACGATAGCAAAATCATCATGCAAATCTTGCATAGTGGTCGCTATGGCTACCATCCGTTTATCGTCTCCTCCAGCCCAATCAAATCACCCATCACGCCGTTTAAACCGCGCAAAATGACTATCAAAAACATTGAGCAGACGGTCGAGGACTACGCACGCTCTGCCAAACTGGCCAAGCAAGCGGGTTATGATGGCGTTGAGATCATGGGCTCTGAGGGCTACTTACTCAATCAGTTTTTATCGCGCCATGTCAATCAGCGCAGCGATCAATACGGCGGTGATATCAATGGCCGGATGAAGTTTGCCGTCGATGTGGTCAAAGCCGTACGTAAAGCGGTGGGCGAAGACTTTATCATTCTGTTCCGTTTGTCAGTGATTGACTTGGTCAAAGACGGCAACGTCATGGACGAGGTCATCACAGTCGCCAAGGCGTTAGAAGAAGCGGGCGTCACCATCATGAATACCGGCATTGGCTGGCATGAAGCACGCGTCCCGACGATTGTCACTAGCGTACCGCGCGCCGCTTTTGTCGACTTTACCGCTGAGGTCAAAAAACATATCAGTATCCCAATGATGGCGGCCAACCGTATCAACATGCCAGAGACGGCAGAGGATATCGTCGCCAGTGGTCAAGCGGATATGATTCAGATGGCGCGTCCGTTCCTCGCTGACGCGCACTGGGTTAATAAAGCCAAAAAGGGTCAAGCCGATCGCATCAATACCTGTATCGCCTGTAACCAAGCCTGTCTCGACCATACGTTCGAGAATAAACGCTCGACTTGCCTTGTTAATCCGCAAGCCTGCTACGAGACTGAGCTGGTCTACAAAAAAACCAAAAACCCACAAAAAGTCGCAATCGTCGGCGGCGGCGTCGCTGGCATGTCAGCGGCTCATGTCGCGGCATTGCGTGGGCATGATGTGACATTATTTGAGGCCAAAGACGTCTTGGGCGGTCAGTTTAACTATGCCAAAGTCATCCCTGGTAAAGAAGAGTTCTTTGAAACCATTCGCTACTATATCAATGAGCTTGAGCACTTAGGCGTTGAGATTAAACTCAATACCAAAGTCGATAAATCGATGCTTGAAGATGGTAAATTCCAGCATGTGGTTGTCGCGACAGGCGTGGTGCCAAGAAGTCTTGAAGGCAAGTTAGAAGGCGCGGATCTACCGCAAGTGATCAGCTACGCAGAATTACTCTCTGGTGAAAAATCAGTCGGCGATACGGTGGCAGTCATCGGCGCTGGCGGTATTGGCTTCGATGTCAGCGAATATCTAACCGCGCGTCATGGTCAGCCTTTAGATGAGCTCGGCCCTGAGACCTTAAAAGACCCAAGCTACCGCCCTGAGCCGCAGTCTGTTAGCGAGTGGCGCGAGGAGTGGGGCGTCACTAACGATACTAACTATCAAAGCGATGGCGGTTTAATCCGTCCTGAAGGCATCAAGCCGATTCGCCAAGTGTATCTGATGCAGCGCACCAAAGGCCGCTTAGGCGCAGGCCTCAATAAAACCTCTGGCTGGGTGCATCGCGCCCATATCAAGTCGCACGGCGTCATTCAAGTGGCAGGCGTTCAGTACGAAAAAATCACTAACGAGGGCATTTGGGTCACCAATCCGCAAGGCCAAAGCCAGCTGCTCCGTGTCGATAGCGTGGTGGTCTGTGCCGGTCAAGAGTCAGTGGTTGAGCTGATGCCAAACGTTGGCGATGCGCCAGACGCGCAGTATCATTTGATTGGCGGTGCAAAGCTCGCCGCTGAGCTGGACGCCAAACGCGCCATTCGTGATGGGGCAGAGGTTGCGGCGAGTATTTAAAAGTTTAATTTTTGAATTAAAGTTTTAAATTGGAAGGACGGTAGGGGAGCAATTTCCTGCCGTTTTTTACTTCGTAAACTGTGACCCTTTTTAATTCTATAGGGGTTCTTCGATATCACCTAATGTGAGTCCAGTTTCTTGTGTGCTATAAATAATGATACCTTTATCGTCGATTTTGCCATTCATGACCAATCTACCGATTCGATTACTGGCTTGTTGATTGCCTTGATCGGCGGCCTTTTGATACCACTCAAAAGCTTTATCATAATCTTGCGGCACACCATAACCGTTCTCATAAAGACCGCCGATATTAAGTTGCGCTATATCCAAATCTTGACTAGCAGCTTTTTTGTACCAATCCAATGCCTTGGTATAGTTTTGAGGCACTCCTCTACCAAAATAGTACATTGTCCCAATATTGTTTTGAGCAAGTACAGAGTCATTGCTGGCTGCTAATAAGTACCAATGCATTGCTTGTTTATAGTCCTTCTCGAAACCTTCTCCATTTTCATACATAATAGCGATATTACTTTGAGCTGGTGCATTTCCCTGATTAGCAACTGGAAGTAAATATTTGCCTGCTTTTTTATAACTTTGTTCCGTACCTATACCCTCATAATACATGATACCAGTGTAGAATTGTGCTGGACTATTTCCTCTATCTGCAGCTTTTTTAAATAAGCTAAAAGCTTCTTTATCATCCTGAGGGACTGAATCGCCCTCATAATAGGCGAGGCCGAGCTCGTATATTTCAGTAGGAGTGCTTTGATTAGATAATATAGGTGTGTTTGAAGACTCCGCTGAACAAGCAGCAGTTATCAAACCACTGGATAGCACTGTCGCTAGGAATATAGACTGGGTTAAAGGGGTAATTCTTCTTTGATACATCAAAATTCCTTCGGAAAAATTGTTTTTTATCTAGAATGAAATTCTGGGGAGGATATCCTCAGTTATTTATTGTCTGGCATTAGTATGACTATACTATGACTTATTTAAGTCATAACAAGGTAAGCTGTAATCGTACTTAAGCTCCACCAAAGTACGTGCTTTAAATAAATCAATAAGATAATCATTTTGCATGTCGGTCATATACATAAAAATGGTAGCTTTATCCTTACATAGAATACGGACACGTTTGGCTGTTTTATCAGATCTACTTGAGGTATTAGCTATATAATCATTTTTGTCAATTTTATCAGTCATATCTACCCAGCCTTCTTTAAGAAGAAAGCTATGTAAATGTAACAGTCTATTCTTTTCAAACTCGGGGCTTGCATATCTGGATGTGTACCATATATCCCTATTAGAATGACTATTATCGCTTACTTTGAAGTTCATAAACTTAGCAATTTTATCAAGTTCGGATATGAGCCAGCTTTCTTTCTCAACCAATTCTTGTTGGTATATTTCAAGCTCTTTATTTGGCTCTGAGTCTACAGTCCATATAAATAAAATAACAACAAATGCAATCAGTGAAATATCAGATAACTTATACTCTTTACTTCTTATTTTCACTGATTATTTTCCTACATACTTAATTATATTTTTCAAAGCTAGGTTATTTAATCTGTTTTAAATATTCCAAGTAGTTAACTAATTGTTCTCTATATTTCTCATTCGATCTAAATTTTGGAGATTCAACCCACTTGTTACGATTATGAATAATGGATTCTAAGGTAAAGTCCTCATAACCAGACTCTGCTTCACAACAAGGACATATTTCATATAATGGGAATTCACCGTCAAGACCCCATGGCAAGAAATCCTCATCATAGTAACCGCATATTTTACAACTGTGTAACTCTCTATTGAGCATGAAAATATTCCAAATTAGTTGAGTAGGGATGTGTGGAAGCATCAGGCTTAAAAATTGTTCGAGGTGCACCATCTTTCGTTTTGACGGCAAATGTGTTTGTTTTCGGATTATATAAAACCGTATCACCATTCTTTCTTGTTTTATTTAAAGTTCCACGCGGAGGGTTACTCACAAACTCTTGAGCATGACGATAGTAGTCATTTTGAGATTTTAGTTCAGTAAACTCTTTGCTATGTTTACTCCAATGCTCTGCTAGGTTTGTATTAGGAGGTCTTTTCTTAGTAGAAGTCCAGTCGAAACCTTTTTCAGAGTCTCTGTAGATATTGTTATTACTTACCGCTCGTTTTCGAATCACGTACTGTCCAGCTTTAACGCTAGTCTTAGCAGATAGAGCACCCCAACCTAGCGGAAATGACATAATACCAAAAACCAATCCCGCTTCATCTCCAATTTTTTGCACACCTTCATGGTATTTCGCACGATCACCATTGACATCTATCCATAGAGAATTAAGACGTTCTTGATAAATTAGTTCTTCAGGAGTACCTGCTCCTGCCCATAGCCCACCGTCTTTCAATGCTTGTTCAGTAGATACGTCAACCCAAACCCCTAACTACTCATCAGACATTTTATCTTCAGAATCTTTATTGTCAGAAGCTGCAAAGCTAGCAAACATACTATCTGGATTCGACTTCGGAAACACCAGTGCCGCCTGCTCAACCCCAAACATCTCAAAATCCGATTCACAAAATGACTGTTGAATCGCAATGAGTTTCGCGCCGCAGCTGGTTACATCACCGCCGCGGGCGATAGGCGCACCATCGACAATAAACGACGGGTCACCACTAAGAATAGTAGTGACCTTTTTGCATTTCTTGCAAATGACTTTATCGCCTTTACGCGAGACAGGGATGCCGTTATGAGTGGTATGCGGTGAGCCGGAGATAACTGTCCCACCGTGAGAGGTCTTTGCGCCAACGGTTATATAGGCTGCCATAGTGCTACCTTGCTTAAATACCTAAAGTTTGGACTTTTATAGCGGATCTATTATGTGCATCACATTATAGATGGCTAAAGCGTAAAATATCAAACTTAAGTTTATTTAAAGGTGTAGACTATATGGCAATCTCAGTCGGCGTAAAGTATAGATGCTTTTGAGTAATTGGCTACAAAAGGAAGTTGAGTCTATGCATTCATTACAGATATCAAGCAAAAACCTAACCTTCCATCTCACTAGTCAGCCACGCAGATACATCGTCTATCTGTGCTGCCAATTCAGGATGTGCTTTGCCCAGCTCAGCAAGCTTGGCATTAATCTCATGTTTGTCATATTTAATACCTGTCAATGTGTCTTTTAATAGGTCAATTAATTCAACATTTAGCGCATCAGAGAAGATGGTTGATTAAATAGTGATAGACCTTGTTCCACGACATCACGTCCAACACTGTGACGCAGCCCTCAGATGTCGCGCCAACATGTACATAGCGGTTATTATCGCCATAATGTATCGGAAACCAAACTTGATGGCATTTGAGTTTGGAATGGATAAACCTATTGCTATACAAGATCGAACTATTCTACAGGTTGATTTGGACTAACTTGCTCATAAGTTTTACCTTCTGGTACGGGTATGCAATTGACTTCTTTTTGAGACTCAGTAGGTTTACAGTATCTCATCGTCTTGGTATATTGATATACCCTATCATAGACATGCTCACCCTCTGCTAGTGGCGTAAGGTATACACTACCCATATTTATTGACACTGGTGTATTGATATCCAAAGCTGGCGTCAGTAAAGCTATGCCATCCACGTTAAATAAGCGACGCTGATATCCGTCGCCTTCAATCATGATATCAGCGTATTCATAAATGAATTGCAGCTGTTCTCTATTGCGTCTATGTCTTTTATCATCTGAGACGACCATAGGCGGCAAGGTAAACTTACCTGTACTATCAGAAGTTGTTTGATGTTCATCCGTTAAGTAAATACTTACATCAGTAACAGGCTGCTGAGTTTCACTGTCTAGCAATTGACCTGAAAGTGCTGGCGTGACGTAGTAATCAGTAGGCTCTGGTATCAAGCAAGCACTTAATGGAACCGTTAGCACACCGATAAAGGCAAATAGTTTATAAGGCTTCATTTGTAACTCCATCTGGTAGTGGCATGCAATTGACATCTTTTTGAGATTCATTAGGCTGACAAAATGTCATGTCATCAATGTACTCATCTTCAACATCGTTAATATCCACACCTTCTGGTAGCGGTTCTAAAAACACCTTACCCAAATGAATATGATACGGAACTTCTGAGGTATGCTTGACTTCAAGTGTCTTGAAGCCAGAATTGCTAAAGCTTTTTCTTCTATATCCCTCTTTATATAAACCAACGTCACCTTCAGTCATGAGGTTCATGAAACTGCCAGTATAGGAGGTGGTATAATATTCTTTATAAGAAGGTAGTCTAAAGTACCCATTATGATCAGTCATTGTTGTATCTGCACTGGTTTGAAAAAGAGAAACGTTTTCTATAGGCTTATTGGTAGTTTTATTCAAGACTTGGCCAGTAATAATTGGGGAGGCATAGCCATAGATGTCTTGTCCTGATGAGCAGCTTAAAAGGCTCAAAGAGACAAATGTGCCTATAATTAAACTGCTTGATGTCCTAAATATGCTCATAAACGTGCTACCTTTTTATAAAGTAAGTTGCGATATCGCTAATAAACCACTTAAATTAACTCTGTTTATTTAATTTTTTAGGATTAGGAGGTATATTTAGAAACACGGAATTTGTATAATTTTTTATATACCGTTGTTTTAGTAGACCCCTAAAATAGGCTGTTGAACAAGATTTTCTTTACGTCTAGAGTCTAAAATATCTACTGCCTTACTAAGAAAGTCTTGATTATCTACCATCTCTCTTTCTACATAAATACAGTTATTTATTATGATATGCTTAAAACCTCCTCTTTTTATAATATCTGGTAGTAATTTTTTATCCAAATCATCTAAGGGTCTTGTTTCATATTTATTGGTACCTAAATTCAACCTTCTATACTTAAATGGTATATATCTTTCTGGGATGATATCATCCAAAAGTTCGTTTTGTATATCACGGTTAATATTGTTAAAAAATCTCTGTTGTCAATTACTCTTCTCTCCACATAAAATTTCTCATTTTTAATGATGTAGTTTATGTTATTTTTTTTAGTACAGTTATTAGTATATCGTTATAAAAATCATTCAGACAAGTGTTTTCGATGACGTTATTTAATATTTCTAAGTTCTTTGTGTTTAATGGAACAAAATCTCTTTGCGCGGTGCATGAAAAGGTGAGTAAAATAAAAAAGTAGCTGCATAAAACAAAAATTAATCTTTTCACTGTATCGACTCCCATCTTTTAGTTTTTTGATTATAGATACCTTCAAAAGATAACTGCCACTTTCTCTATAACAGGCTCTGCGATGACAAACATAGACATAATAACAAAGGTAATGAGGATATAGTTAGCTGAATGTAAAACTGTTATGGATTTAAACGCGCTACTGGTATAAATTTTACTTGCGTGCTGCGTTCCCAGAGGCTGCGCAACCTACGTTTAAAAATAGCATCCCAGTAGCGCTATGACATTTTTAGAGTGTATCGACTATAGTACCTGTTGCTTGATGGCATTTGAATTTGGAATGGATGAGCATACTGCTACATAAAATCGATCTATTCTATATGTCGATTTGGAATAACCTGTTCATACGTTTTGCCTTCTGGAACAGGAATGCAATTCACTTGTTTCTGTGATTGGTTCGGTTTGCAAAAGTGCAAAGTTGAGTAGTGAGTTATGTACTCACGTTCTGTATCGACTGACACTGGCATCAAATATACCTTGTATATAATGGTATATTGGTCATAACCGTCCTTTTTTAAATTTAAGGACTTCTTGTTTTTCAAGACATTCCGCTAAAACAGATGTTTTTGTTATCTCATCTTTGAGCCATGCCTTTTGGTAGCGGTATGCACTCAATATCTTTTTGAGATTGACCAGGATGGCAGTAATCGAGACTATCCGAGATAATCTCTTCTTGTACCTCTGTAATACTTGAATTGACTGGCGTTAAGTAAACTTTACCCATATGTACATACCTCTTAATACTTACATTATAAGATTCTTGGTCTTGAGCAGCATTTGTAGTTGGTAAATTACCCAGGGGATAATATTTATCCTTATAGTTATCTTTAGTAAAAATCAAAGTTGCACCGCTGTAATCGCTATAATCATGATTTTTAGGAGGAAAGATTCTATAGTTATACTCAATCTGTGGTATCAAGAAATTACCACCATTATCTGTTATATCAGAATTTCTTGAAGTTAATATGACTTTGACATCATTAATAGGTTTGCCAGTACTTCTATCTACTACTTGCCCCTTAATCTGAGGCGTCATGTAATCGACCTTTGCTTCGCAAGCGGTTAGTATTAGACATATCATAACTGTAACTATGGAAAATTTATTAGGTTTCAATTAATTAATCTCCAGTCGGCTGTGCGGTGAGGGTTTAAAACTGGAGTTTTACTATGAGAATCTTTTAACTTGGCACCCACTATATGAGCTACATGACTAAGAGATATTCTTGTCATTCATATTTGCCATCAGATCTAAATACATAGCTTTTGCTTGCTTTAACGTTTCGGGAGGTAGTTCTGTTTGCATTGCTTCGACAAATCTAGTATCTACATTATTAAACTCATCCTCATTGCGTCCATCACGTAAGTCACTACTGACATAAGCATAGGCTAAGGTCTTAACAAGATCAGGCTCTATACTAGCGCCATAATCTTCTGGATATAGGTAAATATTCATAAGTGCTAATGCTGACTCCCAGTTTTTTTCTAACAATAAATCCGCCTTCAACAACTGAATGCTTTCATCTCCTTTAGACTTATCTTTCATATGGTGAATATATAGGTACGCTAGTAAGCCTCTGGATTTTTTCACATTCTGCTTGATAGCAATTTTGTTATAATACTCTGCTTTAGTATAATTAATACGGTTGAACTTTGGATCACGATAAATCATCATAAGCAATCTAGTGGCATCAGGATATCCTGCCTTAAAAGCTTGCTCTAAATAATAAATACTTTCATCTATATTTAAGCGATTGCTGTCAGTAAATTGTTCTGGATAATTAACTTGATAGTGACCTATCAATACGCCAGATTCTTTTTCACCTAAATCAAATGCTTTCATATGATATTCGTAAGCTAGTTGGTAGTCCTCTAATACTAAGTCCTGATACGCTGCATAATTAAAGCAATACTCAGCTTTTTTTTGAGCATCACATACTGACCGAAGGCGTTCTGGGTTTTTAATATTTTTCACTTCTTCTGTAAAGTTAGAAGACTCTGTTTTTATACTGGTAGCAGTATGAGGAACAAAATTAGTATCCGCACAAGCAACAGCTATATTTAACGATGACAGTATGATTAGTATCTTTGGAGCAGTCGTCTTAATCATCTTTTGGTATCGCATTCTGAATATCACTCCCTTTTTCTTTTACTGCATTATAATCGTCATAGGTATCCCATGCTTGTCTAACTCGTTTGGGCGCAATATCTTTAGCCTTTTCTACAAGTTTGCTTTTACCTGTACCTGTAGCTTTATCAATTGCCTTATCTTTTAGAGCATCATTATTCTTGTTTATTACGTTATCTAAAACAGCTCGTCCTGCATCATATTGAGGTGAAACCTGCCTTCCTGCGTTATCGAATACGATACCAGTCTTCTTAATACCATCAGCAGCCTCGCCTTTCCATCCATCTCGAACCTTTGCCATTGGGTTTTTATAATCTTCAGTCAGTTCAGTATTGCCTTGACGAGTAGTATTAATAGCGTTGTCTGCCTGAGCATCGTCACCAAAACCAAAGAAATCTAATGTTTTATCAACGATACTTCTATCTTCTTTTTTCTGTTTGGTCAAAGCCTCAGCTTTAGCTTTGTTCTTATGATCATAGTATACAATCCAAGCATCGTTAATCTGTTTCTGAGTTTGTTTGGTTCCATCGGCATTATATCCTGTAGGCCTTTTAGGCTCGTTGCTATTTTTTAAACCTTTGGTGCTCGCAAAGCTATTCCCAAATAAAGCATCAGGCTCCGACTTCGGAAACACTAAAGGCGCTGCCTGCGCAATACTGCCCACATCAAATCCTGACTCCGCAAATGACTGCTGATTAGCAATCAGTTTAGCGCCGCAGTTTGTCACATCGCCGCCGCGAGCAATAGGCGCACCATCGACGATAAAGGAAGCATCACCACTAACAATAGTGGTGACCTTTTTACACTTTTTACAGATGACTTTATCGCCTTTACGCGCGACAGGGATGCCGTTATGAGTGGTATGCGGTGAGCCGGAGATAACCGTCCCACCGTGAGAGGTCTTTGCGCCGACGGTGATATAGGCTGCCATAGTGCTACCTTGCTTAAATACCTAAAGTTTGGACCCTTAACTTGAGTCTATTATTTGTCTGACATTATAGAGGGCTATGACACTAAATATCAAACTTAAGTTTATTTAAAGGTGTAGACTATATGGCAATCTCAGTCGGCGTAAAGTATAGATGCTTTTGAGTAATTGGCTGCAAAAGGAAGTTGAGTCTATGCATTCATTACAGATATCAAGCAAAACCTAACCTTCCATCTCACTAGTCAGCCACGCAGATACATCGTCTATCTGTGCTGCCAATTCAGGATGTGCTTTGCCCAGCTCAGCAAGCTTGGCATTAATCTCATGTTTGTCATATTTAATACCTGTCAATGTGTCTTTTAATAGGTCAATTAATTCAACATTTAGCGCATCAGAGAAGATAACCACGTCGCGTATCACCGCTTGCTTGACATCAAGGTGCAAATCAATAATGCCCCAATCAAATCGCGTCTCGATATGATGGCTAAATTCAGGCGTCTTACCAAAACGCCAGTTCCAGTCCGCCATCTGCTCGTAATAGGCGTTTAACGAAGGCTCTTTTGCTAGAGTGTCTCTGTCTAGTTCCTCTACGGGCGTAGTATCGTCATAATCAGTGTCTTGATAGTATTCGCAGAACGCTTCGATAATGGCATCGGATAAAGTTTCGTGATTGATATCTTCATTAAACTCAACCAGATTGGCCACGCGAGAGCGCACCGATTTGATGCCTTTGGCCTGCAATTTGAGCGGATGCGGATTGAGATAATCGCCGAGTTTTTGCATGTTAGCGTTCACGAGTAGTGTCCCATGATGAAAGCTACGGTCAGATGCATGCTTGAAGGCGCTGCCTGATATTTTCTTATCGCCGACTTGCATGTCATTACGTCCGGACTGCTTAGCATCGATACCGAGTTTTTTTAGCGCATTGACGATAATAGTGAAGTTAGCATCTTGGTCGTAGTCGGCCTTGGGTGACAAAAAGGTAAAGTTGGTATTACCTAAGTCATGAAACACCGCGCCGCCGCCGCTTTGCCGCCGTGCCAAAAACACCTCGTCGGCTTCCATCTTATCGATTTTGCATTCTACCCACGGATTTTGCGAGCGTCCGATGACCACGGTCTCGCTATTGCGCCATAAAAATAGCGTGTGCGAGTCGGGATCAAGGGTATTAAATATCCAGTCTTCGGTGGCGAGGTTAAACCACGGGTTGGTGACGGCAGATTTTAAGATGCGTAGTTTCATTTTTTGTCCTTTTTCAATTATTTAACAGCAGTATGAAAATTAATCACGATTAAAGTGAACTTATGTCTCTAATTAGATTGTTTTGTTAATCTACATAGTTATAATGTTGCTACAATATTACACTTAATATTAAGCTTTATTTTGTCATTAGCTTTAACAATCCGCATTCCATTTAGGACATTAGACCATGAATTCGTTATTATCATTTGATTCTTTTATTACACCCAGAGTTATAACTATTATATATTGGCTATCGCTATTTGCCGTTTTCGTTGGCGGTATTAGTGTGATGTTCTCAGGTATGGGTGCGGCAGGATTTTTTGCAGGGTTAATGGTTATGGTGTTCGGTGCAATCTCTGTCAGAGTGTATTGCGAGCTTATTATGGTTATATTCCGCAATAATAAATACTTAAAGACAATCAGTGAAAAGAGTCAACTGTAAGTAAGCGCTTGAAAAAATGTTTGGTCTTAACGAGCTGTGCCTAAGTATAGTGAGTTCAGTATAAGAACGATACAGTGGGACTGGGATAAATTTTACGCAGCCTATGTCGGCGAAAGCACAGCACGCAAAGAAAATTTATACCAGCTCCACGTTGATATATAATGTATCTGTTTTATTTAGAAACGGCTATAGGTTAGCGCATATGTAGCCCACCGTTTAAGACCAAACATGATTTTTGATATAGTCATAGTAGTTTTATCTTCATTCACAATAGGCATGAATATATTTATAAAGAAATGCTACCAAGAGATTTCTCCACCTAAGAAAATTCTAAAACTCTAATACCCTACCCAAAATCTTCCCGCAAAATATTCGCCATATTATGCTCAGCAAGTCCGGTGATAAATACATACGGATCGACGCCAGCGCTACCGGGGATGAGCGCGCCGCCATAGCCACTACCGACGATGATATTGTCAAAGTGTCCCGCTTGGGTGACAGTCGCAGGCAGTTTTGGCTGCTTGGCGAGGGTTTGGCAGCCGCTGATGGCTGCAGAGGTGCTGACGGCTCCCAGCCCTAAGCCCATGGCTTTGATAAGTTGACGACGCTGCATAGGCTTCTTGATGGTCTGATTTATCTAATGAACGAGAGTCTAGCAATATTACCTTACTTTATAATTTCTTGGCGACAGTTTGTGCGATGTCTGCCGTCTCAGTGACATATCGTGCATAAAAAAACGGTGCATGACGAGAGTATGGGTCAGTCAAATATACGATGCGACTTGACCTAGATGACAAGTTGGCTTAGAATTTGTTTCAGTGTACTAGAACAAAGATACAACTAAATTTGTTAACCAAGTTTGTTACAGTCAAATCTGTTTTTAATGAGAAAAATCACGGCATCACATTTAATAGATATAAGGGTTCACGATGACAACAGAAAACACCGCCAGCAGCCATACCACACAAAACCATAATACAAAAAACGTAACAGACAGCTACGGTCTGCACCAATCAATCGTGCCGAGTAATGACGGGCTATACGGTGAGTATGGCGGCAAAATCGCTCATCCTCAGCTGGCTCAAGCCATGAGTGAGATCGAAGCTGGGTTTCGCAACATCATCAAAGACGATGACTTTATCACTGAGATGCAGCGCTTGCGTCAGACTTACATCGGTCGGCCTAGTCCGATATTTCATGCCAGACGCTTAAGCGCGCATTGCGGTGGCGCGCAGATTTATTTTAAACGTGAGGACTTGAATCACACCGGCGCACACAAGATTAATCACTGTATAGGGGAAGTGTTACTCGCCAAAAAGCTCGGCAAAACCAAAGTCATCGCCGAGACGGGTGCAGGGCAACATGGCGTAGCACTAGCCACGGCAGCGGCGCTGATGGGCGTAGAGTGTGAGATCCATATGGGCGTCGTCGATATCGAAAAAGAGCATCCCAATGTCAGCCGGATGAAAATCTTAGGTGCCAATATCGTGCCGGTATCGCGCGGCGCAGGCACGCTAAAAGAGGCGGTCGATAGTGCGTTTGAGACGTATCTCAATGAGCTGGACACCAGTATGTTTGCCATTGGCTCAGCACTCGGGCCTGCGCCATATCCTGAGATAGTCAGCTACTTCCAGTCGGTTGTCGGCCGTGAAGCGCGGACGCAGTTCTTAGAAACTACTGGCACGCTGCCTAATAAAGTGGTCGCTTGTGTCGGTGGCGGCTCTAATGCGATTGGCATCTTTAGCGGCTTTTTGGGTGATACAGAGGTAGAAAAAGTCGGCGTCGAGCCTGCAGGCGAAGGTCTTGATACGCCCAATCACGCAGCGACGATGACACTTGGAGTCAAAGGCGAGATTCATGGGTTTAAATGCTACGTGCTACTCGATAAAGACGGTGAGCCTGCGCCTGTGCATTCAATTGCCTCTGGTCTGGATTACCCAGGTGTCGGCCCACAGCACTCACTCTTGAAGGACAACAATCTGGCCACTTATGAGTCAGCGACAGATGCAGAGTGCCTAGAGGCATTTATGGCGCTATCGCGGCTTGAAGGTATTATCCCTGCCTTAGAGACGGCACACGCCATCGCCTATGCGATGCGTGCGGCCAAAGACATGTCGCCTGATGAGACGATTTTGGTCAATTTATCAGGTCGTGGTGACAAAGATATTGATTTTGTCTTAGACAAAGTGGATTTGTCAAAATAGCAATCAGATGTCGATATTTAATCGCTACTTACGCTATGTTCAATACGTCCTAAGCTGTTATCATTGCCATGTTTTATCACATGGCATTTTTTATGACTGCTAAGACGGTCTCAGCGCTAATTAGGACGAACCCATGAGCAAACGCGATCTCATTATTTTTATCACGCTGTCGTTTATGTGGTCGCTGTCGTTTGTGTTTTATCGTATTGGCGTGCCTGAGTTTGGCTCATTAGCGTTTGCCAGCCTGCGGGTGATATTTGCTGGGCTGGTGATGCTGGCGTTTGTCATGGTCAATAAGAAAAACCGTGACGGTCTGCGCGATCATTGGCAGCTGCTGGCGCTGGTTGGTATTTTTTCTGCGGCTCTGCCGTTTGTGTTGTTTTCTTTTTCTGCTCAGTCAGTCAACGCAGGAGTGTTGGCGGTGCTCAATGCCTCTGTGCCGATGATGAGCGGCTTTATCGCCAGTACTTTTTTTAAAGACCGACTGTCCAAAAGACAAGTGCTGGGCTTGGTCATCGGTGTGATCGGAGTCGCTATTTTGATGAGCGAAAGCTTGTTTGCTGGCGGTGTCTCAGAGGCCGGATTGGCTAACGGTTTGTTACCAATGGGCTATGCGCTACTTGCTTGTGTCGGCTATGCAGTCGGAGCCAATATCACCCGTCATTATTTATATAATGTCTCACCCGTGGCCATCACTGCAGGCTCGCTGATCATCGCCAGTATTTTGATGCTGCCTGTGGCTTTTTATGCGTTTCCTTATGATCAGAGCATCAGCGCCAAGGCGTGGGTGTCGGTAGTTTGTATAGGTGTCTTTTCTACAGCGATTGCCCTCATCTTTATGAACCAATTGATCAAAAACATCGGACCGACGCGGGCGACGAGCATCACTTTGGTGATTCCGATTTTTGCTATTATCTTGGGCTATGTGCTGCTAGGCGAGGCGCTAGATACCCGCGCCATCATTGGCTCGGTGGTGATATTAATCGGCACTTATCTGTCGCTTGAGTTGTCGGTTAAAAAACTGCTGAAATCCTAAACTCGCGCAGGCCATCTCATCGCTGAAAGGTAAAGATTTGCAGCCAAGTACTAGCAGCTAAATACCATGTCAAGCCCGCGGCGGTGTGGTTAATTTACGCCTCCGACCATGATCGGCTGAATAGGGAAGGTAATGATGTCAAAGGCTTTGGCAAGAAGCATCAGCGCCTTTAGCCTTTTTTCTTCTGCCAACATGGTGTCTGGCTGATAATGATAAAACGTCAGGGCGAGAGGGGCAGCCACTTTCACCAATTCTTATCGCAAAGTGCGGCGTGTCTTTTGTTGGCATGGGTTTAAAGGAAAAATACGCCAGATCGACGTGATTTAGTATAGCTGTCAGCTCAGGGTCTTGGTTTGTGCTCTGTAACAGATAGCTGCGCTTTTCCCCTGCAAGCACAATCGCATTATTCACTCCTCCAATAGGCGCGCTGGGCTTGCCAACGGCGATGAGTCTATCGGTCAGTTGTTCGTCCGCGACCCATTTTGCATCTTCTTGTCGCATTAGCTGATAGTCGAGCTTTTCTGTCGCAAGACAGCCGCTCAAGGCCAACATAAGCCCCACACTGCAAGCCGCTGGCAAGTATTTTTTTGCAAGGTGTTTGCGATGCTTTGTTTGGGGCGCTGCGGTTGGCGTTTGCATGTTTTTTCTCTATTTGATCGATGTTTTTGATACGTTAAATACGCGATATTGCCACTATTTAATACGAATAAAACACCGTCTATTATTGGATAACGGCGTTGCTTTTATATTGATAAATGTTAGCTTTCTCTATTTAATCGAGAGACACACAAACTAGAGAATAGGATATAGGGCGCAGGGCAGTATGGTAGGCGTCATTGTGGCATATTTAGCCGAGGTTTTATCGTCATATCATTGTGCATGATTGGCTGCGTTGATTTGCTGCATGGATGGCAAGACAAGGGACAGGATAGATAAAGACCAGAGGTGTTTTTGTTTGTAACGCTTGCTTGAATAAATCCATCCGCTCCCTATAAAGATAACGGTCGTTCAATATGACTTTTTATGCCTTTATTCGGTCGCAGCGCATATCGATACGCAGCGCATCGATACCATAATAAGTATGCATGATAAAGCATTGAGCGACTTGATAGCGCGATGTATCTGATTTATTTAGCGTCGACTATAGGCAGCAGTATAATAACGAACATTCACCAATCACGACAAACACCATAGGACACAATATGGCACACGATAATTTATTTGAACCTGTCAAAATGGGCAGCCAAACCCTAAAAAACCGCATCATTATGGCACCTCTGACCCGTCTGCGCGCAGTCGAGCCAGGCGATGTGCCGACCGCATTGGCAGGCGAGTATTATTCGCAGCGCGCAGGAGCAGGGCTGGTCATCACCGAAGCGACGCAGGTATCCTTTCAAGCCAAAGGCTATGCTGGCGCGCCTGGTATTCATACGCCAGATCAAGTCACCGCATGGAAAGCTGTGGTCGATAATGTCCATGCCAAAGGTGGCAAAATCGTCGTGCAGATGTGGCACACAGGACTGGTCGCGCACAAAAGCGTGCAGCCAGATGGGCAAGCGCCGATCTCCGCTTCCGATGTCGAAGTCGGCGCTCGCACGTCACTGCGTGATAGCGATAATCAAGCGATTCGCGTCGAAGCCACACCGCCGCGTCCGGCGACTTTGGACGACATTAAGCAAGTGATTAAAGACTTCGCTCATGCAACAACCATGGCTCGCGAAGCTGGGTTTGATGGGGTAGAAGTCCACGGCGCTCATGGCTACCTATTGCATCAGTTTTGGGTCGAGCATACCAATAAGCGCGATGATGAATACGGTGGTAGTAAAGAAAACCGTGCCCGTCTAACGCTCGAGGTCGTTGACGCTTGTATTGCAGCTTGGGATAACGATCACGTTGGTATTCGTATCTCTCCGCAAGGCTCGTTTAATGGCGTAGATGCTGGCTATGATGAAGACGATAATATCTGGCTGATTGAGCAGCTCAATAAACGCAATCTTATGTATCTGCATATCTCTGAGCCTGATTGGGCGGGTGGCACGCCTTATACCGAAGGCTTCCGCCAGCGTATCCGCCAAGCGTTCGACAACATGATTATCGCAGCTGGCGGCTATACTGCCGAAAAAGCATCGCAAAATATCCAAGCCGGCTACATCGATGCGGTGGCATTTGGTCGTGACTTTCTTGCCAATCCTGATTTGCCGGAGCGTATTCGTCAAGATGCACCGTTAAATGAGCAGCATCCGCAGAGCTTTTATGGTGGCGGCAGTGAAGGCTATACTGACTATGCGTTTTTGGATAAAAAACAAGCCTAATGTAGCGACGATTAACTTTAAATTTTAAGCGTTAAAAAGCCGCTTTACCTCTTTGTAAAGCGGCTTTTTTATGAGAAATTCGATGTTAGGGCTTCGATATTTGTTAATTTTGACAGACCCTTTAGTAGGGCAGCTCCTCATTTTTAGCTCATTTAGACGGCTATTAATTGAATTGAGATATAGTCGTCGATACACTCTAAAAATGTCATAGCGCTACTGGGATGAATTTTGCGCAGCCTCTGGGAACGCAGCACGCAAGTAAAATTTATACCAGTAGCGCGTTTAAATCCATAACAGTTTTACATTCAGCTAACTATACGCCCTAGTATCGACGATATAGCGGTCATTGATATAGCGGCTACTGATACAAGGGTCATTGACCAAAACGACCCGCTTGATAATCACGCAAGGTTTGATGTAGCTCTTCTTTGGTATTCATGACAAAGGGTCCGTGGGCTGCTACAGGCTCGCCGATAGGTTCACCGCTAAGTAACAGCAGTTTGGCAGAAGTTTCGACAGGCGTTTTTTTGACAGGCGCTTTGACAGGAGTAGCGGCCAGCTCGTCAGTGTGAGCAGCGAGAAGGCACAGCTCAATACGGTCATGAGTTGCCACTTGCTCCGCCGCCATCTCAGCGCGGTGCTGGGTTGGCGCGGCAAATTGAATTAAATGACCCGCACTGATGGCGGTACCATTCACCAGCACCTCGCCTTCTTGTACCAGCAGGAGCACATTGTGAGTATCAGGGAGCTGTAGCGTCGTTACGCCTGCACGATGTAGCGCGATGTCCCAGAGGTTAATGGGTGTAAAGGTGCTGGCCGCCCCTTTGATACCTTGCCAATCACCAGCGATAATCGCCGCTGTGCCAATCGCTGTTTGATGGTTACTATCTGCTGTCAGCGTCACCATCGGCATGTCGGCGCGCTTGATGCTCTGATATCTTGGCGCTGTTAGTTTATGAGCGCTCGGCAGATTGACCCACAGCTGTACCATGCTAAATAGCCCGCCACGCGCACCAAACGCCTCAGAGTGAAACTCCTCATGTGTGATTCCGCGCCCTGTGGTCATCCACTGGGCATCACCTGCCAAAATATCGCCGCGACCGCCGGCCGAGTCAGCGTGACTGATCTCACCTGCATACGCGACAGTCACTGCCTCAAAGCCTTTGTGCGGATGTTGTCCGATGCCGTGCGGCTTGGTCTGATAATGAGGGTTTGGGGCAAAGGTGGTCGGCTGGCCATAGTCAAATAACAAAAACGGGTCAGTATGGCGATAGTTAATGTCAGGGTCATCATCCAAATGGTTGATTAAGGTTTTTACATAAAAACCATCACCTATCCATTGTGGCGCTTTGTCACCATGAATATGTTTGATCGGACGCATGTATCACCTCATAAAAATAGTATATGGCTTATGCAGCATAACGGGAGCCAAGCGTCAGATGCCTCAATATAGTATTATCTCAGTATATATTCAAAATAACATATATTATGCTTGTTTGAGTCATTATTTCACTGACGCAAGATTGGTTGGGTTGGGTTGGGTTTTTTACATAGAGCAGGAGCAGCGGGGGCATGATAATGCGGCTTATACCACTTATACTATCTCGCCGCATACATCGCCACTGGCCCACGCCCACTGAAAATTATAGCCGCCCAGCCAGCCGGTGACGTCTAGCACTTCACCGATAAAATACAGTCCTTCTTGCAATTTACTCTCCATCGTTTTTGATGATACCTCGTCGGTGGTCACCCCGCCGCGCGTGACCTCGGCGGTGCGGTAGCCCTCGGTGCCAGAGGGTTTGAGCTGCCAGCCGTTGAGCACCGCGCCCAGCTCCAGTAGCCGCTCGTCTTTGATATTGGCAAGCTCGGTTTCTTTGATATCATCCCACAGATGCGCTTGTAGGGCGGAGAGCAGTTTTTTTGGTAGCGGGCTGGTGGTATGGTCAGCCAAAACGGTACGAACCAGCTGGCGTGGATGGGATTTTTTGTGAGCAAGCAGGAGTGCAGTCATATCAGTATCTGGCAGCAGATTGATACGGATGGTTTCTCCAGTATGCCAATAGTTTGAAAGCTGAAGCATGGCTGGGCCTGAGAGCCCGCGATGAGTAAATAGCAGCGGTAGTCTAAAGGAGATACGCTCATTGCTGGCAATCACCAGTAGGCTGATGCCTGCCAGTGAGCGGATAAGCTCGCCAGTCTGATCGGTAAAGGTAAAAGGCACGAGGCTGGCATCGGTTGCCACCAGAGTATGACCAAACTGCTGCGCCAGCTCATAGCCAAGACCGCTGGCACCCATCGTCGGAATTGACAAGCCGCCCGTTGCCACCACCAGCGACTCACAGCAGTAAATGGTTTGTGGCAACGTGGGCGAGCTTGTGGCCTCTTTTCTTGCTTGCTTTTCTTTTTTACTCAGCGATTTGCTGGTGCTCAACTCAAAGCGCGCATGGTTGGCACTATCGATCGGTTTTACGCCATCAATCTGTGTACTAAGCTTGATATGCACACCGACTGCCGCGCACTCATCTAGCAGCATGGTCACGATGTCTTGGGCTGAGTCGTCACAAAACAGCTGACCGTGCTCGCGCTCATGATAGGGAATATGGTGCGCCGCTACCATACCGATAAACTCCCAATTAGAATAACGGCTCAAGGCCGACTTACAAAAGTGCGGATTGGCGCCGACAAAATGGCTCGGCTCGACGACATAGTTGGTAAAATTGCAGCGTCCGCCCCCCGACATGAGGATTTTCTTGCCTGCTTTATTGGCATGGTCGAGCACCAGCACGCGGCGACCACGGCGACCAGCGGTAAGCGCACAGTATAGACCGGATGCGCCCGCACCGATGATGATGACGTCGTAATGGGTAGAGTGGGAAGCGGGACGATGGTGACTCATGGGGATCTCATAAATAAAAAGGAGTGGGGGATGCGCGTGACGTCTAGATTAGCCCATATAAAGGTAAACCCAGATATAGAACAACCCAAATAAAGGGAAGCTAAACAGGTTAAGTGCGTAACAACAGCCAAAAACCCTCATCGGCGAAAAAAAGCCAATATAAGCGCGTGTCATCGCCGCTGGCGTGTAACTATTGTCCATATTTCATATCAGGTTACAAGGATTAAATGTAATGGTGCAGTCGCGCGCCAGCAATAAGCAAGTATACGGCTGTACAGTGAAATTGTTATGAATGGGCATTGATGCCTTGCAACCGTCCCGCTTATTTGTCAAACTAACACAGAGTGTCACACATTATGGAAGATGACTCTTATTGCTTGTACAGGCAGTCGCGCGCGGCGGTTTGTGCGAGTCATAATAATGAAAAAGGACGAATACTATGACGCAAAAATCATTTCCTGTTGCAGACGACTTTCTTGCCGCCGCCAATACCAGCGCGGAGCAATACCAAACAGACTATCAGCAATCTATCGAATCTCCTGAGAGCAATGATGCCTTTTGGGCACAGCGTGCCGAGCTGGTCGATTGGATAAAAAAACCCACCAAAATCAGCGACGTCAACTATGATTTGGACGATTTTCGCATCAAATGGTTTGAAGACGGTCAGCTCAATGTCTCTGTCAACTGTCTCGATCGTCATCTAAAGACCCATCCTTACAAGCCTGCCATCATTTGGGAAGGCGATCACCCGTCGCAGCATAAAATCATCTCATTTAAAGAGCTGCACGAAGAAGTCTGCCGGTTGGGCAATGCACTGCGCAAGCTGGGTGTCGAAAAAGGCGATCGAGTGACCCTATATATGCCAATGATACCAGAGGCGATGATCGGTATGCTGGCCTGTACCCGCATCGGCGCAGTACACTCTGTGGTATTTGGCGGTTTTTCTGCTGAGAGCTTGGGCAATCGCTTGGTCGATAGTCGCTCCAAAGTCATCATTACCGCAGACGAGGGCGTGCGCGGCAATAAACACACCCCGCTAAAAGCCAACGTCGATCGGGCGTTGGACATGGATGGCACCGACACGGTCACCAACGTCGTCGTCGTGCACCGTACTGGTAACTCAGTACCGATGAGTGGCCGCCGCGACATTTGGTACCATACCTTAATCGATGGCGAGTCTGAGCATTGCGAGCCTGAGGTGATGAATGCCGAAGACCCGTTGTTTTTATTATACACCTCAGGCTCTACGGGTAAGCCCAAAGGCGTACTGCACACCACAGGCGGCTATCTGACGTATGCCATCTCAACTTTCCGTGACGTGTTTGATATCAAAGACGATGACGTCTATTGGTGTACGGCGGATGTCGGCTGGGTGACGGGGCATACTTATACCACTTATGCACCCCTTGCCAATGGTACGACGACCGTGATGTTTGAAGGGGTGCCTGAGTATCCAACATGGGCGCGCATTGGTCATATTATTGATAAGCATGACGTGACGATTTTGTACACGGCGCCGACAGCGATTCGGGCGATGATGAAAGAGGGCGATGCCTTTGTCCGTGAGTCGGATCGCTCCAGCCTACGATTGCTGGGTACGGTCGGCGAGCCAATCAACCCAGAGGCTTGGGACTGGTATTATCATATCGTTGGTAGTGGCAAATGCCCCATCGTCGATACATGGTGGCAGACTGAGACAGGCGGTATTCTCATGGCTCCCATACCAGGTACGGTGGCGCCAAAACCAGGGGCGGCGATGAACCCGCTATACGGCATCAAGCCAGAGATTGTCAATAGTGATGGCGAGGTTTTAGAAGGCGCTGCCGAAGGCAATCTGGTAATTAAGAGCAGCTGGCCGGGGCAGATGCGTACGATTTATAACGACCATGAGCGCTTTTTAAAGACATACTTTAGTGACTACCCAGGTTATTACTTTACAGGGGACGGCGCGCAGCGCGACGAAGATGGACACTACTGGATTACCGGCCGTGTCGATGATGTGCTCAATGTCTCAGGCCATCGCTTAGGCACAGCGGAGATCGAAAGCGCGGTGGTGGCGCATCCGGCGACCGCTGAGGCAGCCATCGTCGGTATGCCGCATGAGATACGCGGCATGGGGGTTTGCGCCTTTATTATCCTAAAATCTGGCGAGACGGCCACAGAGTCGCTAAAAGCCGAGCTAAATCGCCATGTGCGTACAGAGATCGGCCCGATTGCCAATCTTGATGCTATCTATATCGTCGATGAACTGCCCAAAACCCGCTCAGGCAAGATCATGCGCCGTATCTTGCGTAATTTGGCTGCAGGGCAGTATGTGGGCTTGGGCGACTTATCCACGCTAGCCGATAGCTCAGTGATCAATCAGCTGGTTGAGGTGGTCAAGGCGGAACGCGGTGAGTAAGCAGGTAAGTAACAGGTAAGTAAATAGTAATAATATCAACAATAAAAAAAGCCATGTTATCGACGGTAGCATGGCTTTTTTACGTAGATGATATTGATATCAGCAGGTTTTAAGGGTTCAATAGCTTTTATGAGCCTCGCTATCTGCACAAGACCGCCTGCACATGCTGGCTTACACACATTATTTTTTTGATCAAAACACCAAAAGGCCGACTGTCGTTATGTCTGAGCACACACTCCACTCTTGTCATCCTGCTGATACCGCTGCACCGACCATTGCCATCATCGGTGGCGGGTTGACGGGACTGTTTACCGCCACTTTGTTGGAGCGTGCGTTTGGTCATACGCCTGCCGCCCAGTCGATGCCTCAGCTGACGATTTTTGAAAAATCGCGCAGCGTGGGGCGTTTGGCCACCCGATATCGCCGCGATAGCCAAACGCATAAAAACTGGCAATGGGCGTTTGGGGCGCAGTTTTTTACCGCAAAGACCGCCAGCTTTCAGCAGTTTATAGCGCCATGGCTCGACATGGGTACGATACAGCCGTGGTGTGCCAATGTGATCGAGATGACCACTGCCCATACAACGGGTCAGCGGCCCTCTACCATAAAAAAAGAGCGCTGGAATACCGAGCAAGCTCGCTATATCAGTACCCCAAAGATGACCAGTTGGGGGCGCGCGCTGGCAGGCGAGCTACAGCACACCACCATGCGCTTTCAAACCCGTGTGGCACCACTGGCGCAGTACACTGAGCCAACAGCTGGCGAAAATAAGCAACAAACTAAGCAAAAAACTGAGCTGTTTGATGAAGCAGGCCATAGTCTTGGGCTATTTGACTGGGTGATCTGTACCGCGCCAAACGTGCAAGCGGGCGAGCTGATGGCTGGCAGTGGCTTTGACAAACAAGAGAGCATCAGCACCATCAAGATGCAAGCTTGCTACACGCTGATGCTCGGCTGGAATGAGGGGCAGGCACTTCCTGCGGCGTTGACGGATGCAGAAGACGGTGGCAGATGGGACGTCGCTTATGTCAATGATTCAATCATCGATAGGATATTTATAGAGCAGCGAAAACCTGCCCATGAAACGCTGCTACCGAGTATCACCATCCATGCCCGCAACGACTGGTCCGAGCAGCAGGTCGATGAAGAGATAGGGCCGGTACAAGCTGCGCTATTGACAGCAGCGCAGCATGCTTTGGGCTGGGATGATGCCTGTGCCCCCACACAGATCGATTGTCATCGCTGGCGCTATGCCGCGACGCGCTCCGATGCGCAAACCCCCGCCCAAGGCGTACTCACTGATGCGTCTCGGCAATGGATCGTCAGTGGCGACTGGTGCGGGCAAGGCAATATCGAGAGCTGCTATCACATGGCGCAGCAGACAGTTGAGGTGATCTGCGCCGCGCTTTCAGGGCGGTGCGTTGCTACCCCTTGATAATGACAGAGGGCGTTTATAATAATCGGCGCTGGGCGGGAGGCCCGTTGATAATATCCATGGAGGAGGTGCTATGTTTGGATTCGATATAGACTTAGAGCTCATGCAGTACCACTTTTTTCAATTGGGTGTTGCCTTTATTTTATCGTTGCCCATCGCGCTCAACCGCGAGATGAAAGACAACGGCGCGGGGCTGAGGACGTTTCCGCTAGTGACGATTGCCTCTTGTGCATTTATGCTGGTGGGTATGGATATCTATGAATCAGCAGGTGAGGCGAGGATTATGTATGCCATCATCACGGGTATGGGCTTTATCGGCGGCGGGGCGATATTTAAAAACGAGATGGGTTCAAAAGGCACTGCCACGGCGGCCAGCTTATGGAACACGGGCGCAATCGGTATTTCGGTGGCCTATGGTCGCTACGAGATTGCCATTATTCTGTCTGCGGTTGGTTTTTTGATTTTGCAGTTTTCTGAGCCCTTTAAGAGCAAAAAAGAAAAAGACACTCCCTAATCTACTGTAGAAAATTTACCAGCAAAAAAAAAGCCCACAGAGGAGGTGCTGTGGGCTGAGGAAAACTGGACAGGTAGCAAAATCGTGCTACAAGGCAGTGGTGGTGTCTTGTTGTTATTATGCGGTTATTACGTGTTTTCATCGACACTGCATGGCACTAAACACATCAGTAGTATGCTTAAAAGTACTGTACATGGCCGTTTTGGTTCTTATCTACAAATCTACAAAGCCATCTTCGGTACTGACTGTACTTACTAAGATTAGAGCGATTATAATCCGTTCAATAGGCAGATATATTTACTTACATATTTAAGTGTACAAGTGTTTTCGTTTGCATGGCTATCATAACGCAACTGATGGTGATTTGGCTACGATTCGGCGATTTTGGTTACATGACATTACGTTTTATCTTTGGGGGCAGCATAAGAGATGGCATGACGGCTTGCCCGAAAAGTGCTAAGCTATCTGCCATTATTATGTCTATATAAAACTGGGTTTGCCATGACTGAGAGTACGCATTTGCATACGCAGGAACCACCAAGTAAGCAAAATACCAAAAGTATTTTTAACTTGCCAAACAATCTGACCATTGCTCGTATCTTAATGATTCCGCTGTTTGTAGCGATTGCTTACTGGCCGCCAGCGATGGGAATTGGCATGCCTGCCATCTCAGATAATGTCATCGCGCGGGTAGGGATGAGTGAGTTTAGCGATAGCTTATTGCGCCATTTATTATTGACGGGTGTGTTTATCTTAGCGGCGATTACCGATTGGCTAGACGGTTATTTGGCTCGTAAGCTCAATGTCACCTCAGCCTTTGGCCGCTTTTTGGACCCCGTCGCTGACAAGCTGATGGTGGCGGCAGCTTTGATTATCCTCGTGCAGTGGCACCCAAATATCATCATGGCCATCGCAGCGATTGTGATTATCTCGCGTGAAATCGCGGTATCGGCGCTACGTGAGTGGATGGCTGAGCTGGGCAAAGGCACCAGTGTGGCGGTCTCCTATGTCGGCAAGCTCAAAACCACCTTTCAGATGGTGGCGATTACCGTATTGCTGCTAAACTGGCAGTCGCTTGAAACCATCGGCTATGCGCTTATGGTGGCCGCTGTGGTTTTGACGCTATGGTCGATGATGATTTATCTAAAAGCGGCTTGGCCGTACCTCAAACAAAACGGCTGATATTTAACGCTGTCTATAAAGGCATCTATCGATTAAAGACCCTAGTTTTTAATATTCGATATCAACACCTAATATTTAACACCTAATTCCCAGCAAAAAAACGCCAGTCGCATCAGCCACTGGCGTTTTTTGCTATGGTTATCGCTTATATTTATACTTCTTGTTATGTAATACTTCTTATAGCGCGATTGACTCTATAGCGTTACGGAGTTGTTTTCCCCCAGATTGGTCGCTTTTTTGCCATCCATGACCGCAGCGGTGGTCATCTTAAACATATTGACCACTGAGCTACCACTGAGCCAGTATTCAGCGCCATGTGGCACGACTTTGATGAGCTGGACATTTGGGTCTTCTTTGCCTTGCTCGTAGAACGCATTATAAATCGGCGACCATAGCTCATCGAGCTTTTCTTGGTCTTCAACCAGCTTAGCTTTACCATTGATCGAGACGTAATTTTTGGCGTCTTGGCTGACATAAGCCAAGTTTACTTGTGGGTTTCTTTCGATGTCTTTGACGGTTTCGGTGGTTTTATCACCGATAAACCAAATCTCTTTGGCACCGATACTGGTTTCACTGGTGGTCATCGGGCAGGCGTGCAGGTGGTCTTCATGCGTACGTGTGGTCATCATGGCAAATTTAACGTCTTTTACCAATTCTTGCACTTTATCGATATGGTCTTGTCTACTCATAGGGATTTCCTTTTCTTTATAGTTTGTTAGGGTTATAGATTTTTGATATTTGATAGTGTGTTATTTGATGGTGACGTCGATTGGCTTTGAGCAGAGACTTTGGATAAAAATATAAAAGACCTCCGCTATCCCGCAACTGCCATCTAGCATAACGACTACTGGCAAAGCATTTATATAGGCTGCCAGTAATACGATGTGACGGTTTGTAAGGACTATAAGTATTAGGTAAAAATTGTGACGGCATCCATCGAAGCTTGCTGCTTTGCAAATCCTCAATTAGCGCAGTAGATTGCTGCTGCATCAAGTAAAGAAAGCTGTCACTTTGGCAATTTATCGTGGTTTTGGCCTGCTTATTATGGGGCTTCTTGTTATAATACGCAGACCATTTACTTTGCATGGCAGAGATGCCTTTCTTACGGATTATGCCTTATGATGACCATCGCCGGACAACCGTTTCTTACCGATTTTCAGACGCAGCAACTCATCAGTCAGTTTCAGCAAAAGACCGAACTAAATGTCAGCCAGATCCATACTCAGCAAGTATATGTGCTATCACGAAAGCTTGTTGATGAAGAGGCGCAAAAAGCGCGGGACTTGCTGGGCGTCACAGCGGGCACTGAGCTTGTTGCTCCAGAGGACAATCAGATACAAGTGATCGTCGGGCCGCGTTTTGGGACGATCTCGCCATGGGCAAGTAAAGCGACCGATATTTTTAATAACTGCGACATCGCGCTCAATCGCGCTGAGCGTGTCGTGGTATATACCCTCACCGTTGCAGGCGGCACTACGGGCACTGATGGCAAGCTGCCTGCTGCCGCTGAGCAGTTGTTATTTGACCGTATGACCCAGAGCTTGGTTTATGACTTAAACGACGTGAGCAAGTTGTTTGATGACGAACCACCAGCGGCGCTCAACCGTATCGATGTGATGGGTGAAGGACGCAGTGCGCTTGAGTCGGCCAATACAGAGTTTGGTTTTGCGCTATCGAGCGAAGACATCGACTATTTGATGAATGCCTATGTCAATGAGCTGCAGCGTAATCCGACCGACGTTGAACTGATGATGTTTGCGCAGGCCAACTCTGAGCATTGCCGTCACAAGATATTCAACGCTGAGTGGACGATCGATGGCGAAGTGCAGCCAAAGTCACTGTTTCAGATGATCAAAAACACCTATCAATCAAACCCGCAAGGCATCTTATCTGCTTATAAGGACAACGCGGCGGTGATGGCAGGGGCAGAGGGGCTGCGTTATTATCCTATTCCAACCGACGCGATGGATGCCAACTCAATCCATCCGTATGACTTCCATCAAGAGGTCATCGATATCTTAATGAAAGTCGAAACCCATAACCACCCAACCGCGATTGCTCCTTATGCTGGCGCGGCAACGGGCGCAGGCGGTGAGATTCGTGATGAAGGCGCAACGGGCCGCGGCGGTAAACCCAAAGCCGGTCTCACAGGCTTTCATGTGTCACATTTGCATATTCCTGAGATGCCTGAGAAGTGGGAGCAGTCTGGTCAACTAAGCACGCAAGACTACGGTACGCCAGATCGTATGGCGACTAGCCTTGAGATTATGACCGAAGCGCCATTAGGCTCGGCCAATTTCTCAAACGAGTTTGGTCGCCCTAACCTATGCGGCTACTTCCGCAGTTTTCAGCTTGATACCTCAGCGGCAAAAGACGGTAGCGAGATGCGCGGCTATCATAAGCCCATCATGCTGGCAGGTGGTTATGGCAATATCAAACGCAACCTTATTGAAAAAAACGCCATTCGCAAAGGGGATTTGCTTATCGTCCTTGGTGGCCCGGCGATGCAAATCGGTCTGGGCGGCGGCGCGGCATCGTCAGTCGATAGCGGTGAGTTGGATGAAGGTTTAGACTTTGCTTCAGTGCAGCGTGATAACGCCGAGATGGAGCGCCGCTGTCAAGAAGTTATCGATCGCTGCTGGGCCTTAGCTGGTAACGATATTGACGCTAGTAATGCCAGTCAAGACGGCAACCCAATCGTCTCTATCCATGATGTTGGTGCAGGCGGCCTGTCAAACGCCATGCCAGAGCTGGTCGATGACCATGACATGGGCGCGCATTTAAACCTACGTAAAATCCCGTCGTTAGAAGCGGGCATGTCACCAATGGCCATCTGGTCAAATGAGGCGCAGGAGCGTTATGTCCTCGCGATTCGCCCAGAGAGCAGAGCGCAATTTGATGCGATCTGTGCTCGTGAGCGCTGCCCGTATGCCATCTTGGGTGAAGCCACAGAAGTACGTCAACTTGTCGTTAATGACGAATTACTGCCTGAGCAGCCAGTCGATATGCCGATGCAAGTATTGCTCGGTGGTACGCCAAAGATGCAGCGCAGCTTTGAGCGTCAAGAGACTGAGTTGCCTGCGCTGGACTTGGCTGATATCAATCTAACCGAATCCATCAAAGATGTGCTACGTCATCCAACTGTCGCGAGCAAGTCTTTCCTTATCAGCATCGGTGACCGCTCGATCACCGGTATGGTAGTGCGCGATCAGTATGTGGGCCGCTATCAAGTGCCCGTCGCTGACTGCGCGGTGACAGCATCAGGTCTGGTGGCGCTAGATGGTCAGCCAATGACTGGTGAAGCCATGAGTGTCGGCGAGCGTACGCCTGTCGCCCTTATCAATCCAAAAGCCTCGGCGCGTCTGGCGGTTGGTGAAGCCATTACCAATATCGCCGGTGCCCGTATCGCTCAGCTATCCGATATCACCATGTCGGCGAACTGGATGGCGGCATGTGGTGATGATGCTGAGGACGCGGCATTGTTTGACGCCGTTCACGCAGTCGGTGAAGAGCTATGCCCAGCACTGGGTATTGCGATTCCAGTCGGTAAAGATTCGCTATCGATGCGTGCCAGCTGGACGGATAACGATGAAGGTGAAAACCAAGAAAAATCAGTGGTCTCGCCTATGAGTTTGGTCGTGACGGCCTTTGCACCGGTCGCTGACGTGGCAAAAACCCTCACCCCTGAGTTGATCAACGGCGACAGTGCGTTTTACCGTATTGACTTATCTAAAGGCAAGCTGCGTCTTGGCGGCTCAATCCTCGCGCAAACGGCAAGCCAATTGGGCAACGAATGTCCTGACCTTGAAAAGCCAAGCGACTTGATCGACTTCTTTAACTTTATCCAAGCGGGTAACGCGCAAGGCGTTATTAGCGCTTATCACGATATCGGTGATGGCGGTCTACTGGCGACAATTGCAGAGATGCAATTTACCAGTCGTCAAGGTATCAAGCTGTCATTGGCTGATGATAATCTACTCGGTCAACTGTTCAGTGAAGAGCTGGGCGCGGTCATCCAAGTATTACCAGAAAACGTCGCTGCTCTCATGCAATTGGCAGAAGAATTTAACGTCAGCGATATGCTTAGCCTCGTCGGTCAAAGCACTGAAGAAGACAGCCTTATCATTCAAACCCCTGCTCTTATGGGTGACGATACCCTACGCTTTAGCCGTTCTGAGCTGCAGCAAGATTGGAGCCAAGTCAGCTACCAAATCGCCCGCCGCCGTGACAACCCAGCGTGCGTGCAGCAAGAGTATGACTTGATCTCTGATGCCAGCCATCAAGGTCTGATCGCAGCGCCAAACTTTGATCTGAACCAAAAAATTGAAGAACCATATTTAGCTAGCCGTGAAAGCAAACCAAGAGTCGCTATCCTGCGCGAGCAAGGCGTCAATGGTCAGACCGAGATGGCAGCAGGCTTCACCCAAGCAGGCTTTGAAGCGGTCGATGTCCACATGAGCGACTTGCTAGAAGGCCGTATCAATCTACGTGACTTCGACGGCTTGGTCGCTTGTGGCGGCTTTAGTTACGGTGATGTACTTGGCGCAGGCTCAGGCTGGGCGAACTCTATCTTGTTCCATGACGAATTGCGTATGCAGTTTGTGCGCTTTTTTGCCCGTCCGGATACCTTTAGCTTAGGTGTCTGTAACGGTTGTCAGATGATGGCGCAATTGAAAGATTTGATCCCAGGCGCAGAAAACTTCCCACGCTTTATCGCCAATAAATCAGCGCGATTTGAAGCGCGTACGGTCAACGTCAAAGTTGAGCGTACCAAGTCCATCCTGTTCAAAGGCATGCAAGACAGCATCTTGCCAATCGCTGTGGCGCATGGTGAAGGCTATGCCACCCTGGATAACACCGAGATCGACGGTATGGCGCGGCATGGTCAGCTCGCCATGCGTTATGTCGATAGCCAAGGTCATCCAACTGAGACGTATCCGCTCAATCCTAATGGCTCAGTCGGCGGCGTCACGGGTCTATGTAGTACTGATGGCCGCGTCACTATTATGATGCCGCATCCTGAGCGTAACCTAAAAGCCTATAACCACAGCTGGAAACCAGAAGAATGGGATGAGGACGGCGCGTGGATGCGTATGTTCCGTAACGCCCGTGCATGGTTGCGTTAGGATAGTTTGAGTTAGTTTAGAATATTGTTTGAGGTAATAAAAAAGGTGGGCGTAATGCTCACCTTTTTTTGTGTTTGGGGTTTGGTGATCTATGGAAGGTTAATGTGGAGCTGCGACCCCCAACGATTTTAGGCTAAAAATGGAATGATGCAGTAGGGTAAGTTAGCGATAGCGTAACCCACCATCTGTGTGGCAAACTAACCCATCTACAGCCATTATGTAAATGTCGATAAATTTTTCCCAATAAAAAATTAGTATTAATATCTCAGGTTTTAGATAGGGGACCATATGCTAGATAATTTCGGTAGTTTCTTAATTAGATTTCGTCCACTATCTCATCATATTAATAAAGAGCTTAAAGAAACCTTGTTTAAAAATGAGGCGTATCTAGATAACCGTTCTAGTTTTATTGAATCAAGTGTAGTTTCTTGGTCAAACTCTTATAAAAAATATCTATTTCTACTAGTAGTTTTATGCTTTGCAGTTGGTGGAAATACATATTTGTGGATGAACTATGTACCAACTTATGCAGGAATTAGTTCAGATTCTAGTTGGTTAGGTATATTACTAACTGGTCAGATTACGATTATAGGTCTGATTTATCCGTTAGTTATTTCACTAGTTAGTATTTTATTTCAAGATAAAGCAGGTAAAAAGGTCATTTTTTCTTTATATCAGAAGTTTTCTGGTTTTATGTTTGCTGGTTTGAGTGGTCTATTATTGGCTATTGTACTTTACTTTAGTTTAATTTTTAATGAATCCTTGTCAAGTCGTATTAGTTTAGTTTTAAATTCAACCTTAATATTTTGGTTTATCTTCAACTTATTTTTAACAATATGGTTTTTTGTAAAAACACTAAGTATTCTAGATGAAAACAAAAAAAATGAGTTTATCTTTCGGTTTGTAACAAATGAAGTGTGTAAATCCGATTTAAAACAGAGAATACGCAAGGTATATCTGGAAGACTTATACCAGAACGGACTATTAAAAGCTACTGATGTCGATGTATTAGACCCATCGAAAAATTCAATGCTGAATCAATATGATAAAGAAATTGGTTACATTACAGGTAAAGATAAAGAGTTGTACGACGTCTCACTATGGAAGTTGAATTTAGCGATATGGTTGCAAACTAAAGTTTTAAAACACTCTATAAACAAAAGAAGTCATGAATCAATAAATTTTAAACTATACGTTTCTATCCCTGCATTTACAGGTAAAAATAAAAAAGTGAATCTTGCGAAATATTCAGGCTTTGACATAAACCCATTAGTAGCGTTTTTAATAAAAAATTCTGTGAAATATGAAAAGAAAAGCAATAAAACAGACATTAGCATATCATCTGCCTTAGAGGCATTTACTAGTCCTTTATATAATGCGTTAAGTAATAATGACGAAAAAGACTTTATTGAATCATTGGATAGACTAGCAAAGTATCACATACAACTAGCTGATGTTTTATCTTTTGAAAATAATAGCGGTGAGTCTGATAACTGGTTATTGCTAAGTGAAGGTGCTTGGAGTGGGTCATATTTTACAGGATTTATGAGGAATTATTATATTCTGTTGAAGCAAACAGTTGATAAAATTCCGAGTAATACACAATACTTCTATCATAGCTTACGTTTTTACCGAAAAATTTTCTTCGAACAAAAAGATATAACTCAGTCTGAAACTGAGACCGTTCTCAGAAATACGTTATACCTTTGGGTTGCTCTTTTAAAGTGGAAAAAATTATCTGATAAAGCTGATGTAGCAGTTAGTGATGGTTTTGAAGATTCTATAAATAATTTTGTATCAATCTGGGAAGAATGGAAGAATTTTTACATTAAACATAAATATAAGGATACTACTAAAACGTATCTAATATTGTTTGAGCATCTAAAAAATACATCTGAAATGGTGGTAGAGTCAGTAAGATTTGAAAATGACCAAGCATTGGGTTGGTCTACCGATATGTTAATTCACTGGAAGAATAGAACTTTAGATGTGCAGACTTATAACGAAGAGCACTTATGGCATTCAGAAGTTATTGATATTGAAATGTTATCCAAAGATAATTTCGACTTATGGTTTAAGATTAGAAAAGGAGGAGACGAAAATGTAGATTCAACCATCAGCATAGCTATGAAAAATGCCTATGTTGACATAAGGTTTTTAACAGTATGTTCTATATTAGCTAACAGCGATGAAATTCCAAGAGTCAAAACTTATATTGATGCATTGCTAGAAGAAAAGAGAGTCTATCCTACTGGTACTATTGATACTCAAGTTGAAAGTATTAATCAGGCTAGTCAATTGCTAGGTATTTATATTAGATACAAAAAATTTAATTTTAGTGGTATAGACGGTGAATTTAGTTGGCAGAAAAAACTACTTGAAAATTATAGCCGTAAATTTAGTCAGAAAATGGTTTCTGGTAGGATGTACGCAGGATGGCACAATGTAAGTATAGGCAATGAGTTTGTTCAACTAATTGTTTCTTACTCATCAAGCAAATGGAAGCTATCAAAACGCTGGTTAGATATTTTAGAATCAAATATTTATAGCTTTTCAAACAGGGTGGATATTATTCGTGATTTTAAAGCTTTAATTGATATTGCTAAAAAAACATCTGAGTATAAGTTACTATATCCTGAAAAAACAACTCAAGAAGTGGAGAGTTATCGTAAAAATTTTATAGAGTCAATGAAAGAGCTGATTGCTGAGATTGAGAATATTAATAATATCCATATTATAAATTCTGATATCGATAAAAAAATTATCTCTGAAATAGCTAGAGTAGCATCTAATGACTTTATAGCTGATGAAATGAAATTTCCACTTAATATGTTCAATGAAATCAGAAAAGAAAAAGCTGGTCTTATCAGTAGTAGAAGGGTTCTCCAAGAAAATTTTGAAAAGTCTTATATCATGAGCGAGGATAGACCTGAAATTCACGGCATGGTTGAGTCTTGTGGTGAAATGATATCAGATCACTTAAGAAATGTTGTATTAAATAAGGTAGTTCGAACTAATGTAACAGACGAACTGTGCTTTGAATCCCTTGAGAGCATGTTGTCTTATATTTTAAATGAGATTAAAACGCCTGATGCTGTTCTTCTATGTCACCATAGTCTATCTACTTTGATATTTGACTTATTAGGTGAGTCTGAACAAAAGCTTGAAAGACTGCAAATCACCAAAAAATATTTAGAAACATACTTTTGTAAAGTTGGTGATTGTGAGGTTTATAGCAATAGTTTTAATATTTTAAATTCGTGTATTCTTACAACGAAAGGTAAGTTCAAAACTTTGGTTGTTGAAGATATTGAAGATAATAATATTGTCGAAGTGATCTTCAATGAGTATGAACAGGATAAAACAAAAGGTGATTTATCATTTGATTATAAGTTAGATATCGAAACTGATAAAACTATACCATTTATCAAACTAAGTTTGGTTCCAGAAAATATCGAGAGTGATGAAGAAGCGGTTGAAGAGCATGATGATACTATTCAAGAAGAATTGAACGAAGATAAAGCACTATCTAAGTTAGATAGAGTTTTTAAATTTATTTCGGCATATCGAAGGTAGATAGCCTATGGTGGGCTAATGAGCGTAGCCGTAGCCCACCACAATACATTAATCAGGGAAGTTCCTTTGAGGTATATTTTAGTCATCTTACTCTTCTAAATCATTCTTCCGAGCCTCAGCCATCAACTCCCGAACCCTAGCACTTTCTCTTAACACACAAGCCTCATAAGCCGACAGCTGCTCAGGCTCTTGTTCTTTTTGCTTTTCTTGCTCCTGCTCTTGTCTGGTTTTCTCTTCTAGGTATCTCTGTAGCTCGTCTTGCTCCTGTTTTTGAGCATTATTCATGGTTTATGTCTCCTGATGTGTTGCACCCTTAATAAAAATCATCCCGACCAGCATACTTCTTATTGAGCGCTTGCAATATCGCGTAGGTTTCTCTATCCATATTCCCTGTTGGCTGCTCGGGGCGAAAATGTAGTTGAAAGGCATAGACGACATCTCGGCTGGCTTTGTCCCACGCGTCTGTGTCATTGATTTGATAACCGTAATCACGAAACGCTTGCTTAATCTCGGGTATCGTCGCTGCGGCAAAGGCGTCTGGATGCATAAAGAACTGCTTATCAAATTCATCATACCAAGCGCCGATGCCATACTCATCGTATAGTCGCTGCCAAGGGCACTTGGCACCGGGGTCGATTTTACGTGATGGCGCTATATCAGCATGGCCGACGATGTTTTTGGGTGAGATGTCATAGCGGGCGGCGATATCTTGCACCAGCTGGGCAACTTTTTTGATTTGTAATTCATCAAAATCAGCGTAGTGCTCGTAAGGGTGATAGTCGAGCGTGTCATCTTTTAGCGCGCCGCGATATTCAGGCTTGATGCCGACATTGACGATCTCGATACCGATAGAGGTATCGTTTAATATCGTCCGCCCTGCAAAGCCGCCATCTCCTGCATGCCACGCGCGCTCGTTCTCAGGTACGAGGTTATAGATTTTGTCATCGTCATTGTCTAAGACCAGATAGTGCGCGCTGACATTGCCTGTGGTCAAAGTCTTTATCGAGCGCTCATTGTCTGAGACGGTGTAGTGTAGGACGATGGTTTTGATGCGCTGGCTTTTGCCAGTCGATTGATAAGTGTCGCTATCGACGCTGTAGCTTTTGGTGGTGGCGACTGGTGAAGTGGTCGTGACGCAGCCAACCAAAGGTAGGGCTAAGCCAAGTGCTAAGAAGATGTTTTTTACCATGAAATGCTCTGTTTAAATAAAGGGTATATGTCGCTGTCCACTTATATTTTAACCACCTATTATTATCAGATGATGTCTAAAGATTTTACTGATTGTATTCAGCCCCTTTTGACCTTCTTCGCCAATACCTTTTTCCAACTCTCTTCCAAACATTCTATCGCCAACCACGGCTCGATCACCTTGGCATCATACTTTTCTTTTGAATTGGACAACTGCCATAGCGTCTGGAGCGTCGCAAAGGGATAAGGACGCTCGACCAGATACACAGGCAAACCTGCATCGACCATCCCATCGCGCACCACCTGAAAGTACCAGCCAGCGATGCCTTGTTTGCTTACCCATGCCGCGATGTTGGGCACTTTGGTAAACTGGCCGATTTGGTCATTTATTTTGTAGCAAGGCCGGCGCGGCTGGACGATACGCAGCTGGAGGCTGGCAGCATTCTCTATTTCACCATACTGAAAAACATCACCGATACAGACGCTAGACTCTTCCATCTCAGGCAGGTCATTTACTGCTTCAGTGATGAGGTTTTCGCCGAGTGTGCCGACCCGTACGTTAAGGTCAAACGCTGCATTGATCTTGGTATAAGTGGCGCGCGGCAGCTGGTGCACCGCTTTTAGCGGGCCGCCATGATGCTTACGATCGGCTTGTTCGTCTGTGGTCAAGCCCATAAAGTCAACGGCGACAGGGGCGCTAATCGGTGCTTTGTCAATCGCGCTCATGGCTTCGCGGGCGAATGGCATGGCTTTGCCTGCGCGCACCTCTATCAACGTCGCGATATGCAGCGGTAACGGGTGATTAAAATCTGTATGAGCGTTTGGGGTAGCGGTGTTGGCAATGGCAGTACTCATGGCGTGTCCTAGCAGATGATTATCTAGAGATAAAATGGTTTTATCATGACATCATAGTAGCGCAAACGCGGCGCAGTTGCAGTCTTGTTGACCAAAACCCAAAAAAAAGACCAGACGGGTTCGCTGATCTTTTTTGTATCACTTGTATATGCGTCTGTAGAAAAGACAGCTGGTGGCCGTAGATTAATTGCGGCGACCGGCTTTCTTTTCGCGCGGGGTAGCGACTAGCTCAGCTAGGCTCTCAGGCGATGACCACAGACCTTCTAGGTCATAAAACTCGCGGGCTTGCGGGGTCATCATATGCACGACGATAGCGCCTAAGTCGATCAAGGTCCAATCCGAGTCGTTACCGCCTTCACGGCCAAGTGGCATAAAGCCTGCTTGCTTGACTTCGGCTCCGACGCTGTCAGCCATCGCGCGGACATGGCGCTTTGAGGTACCGTTTGCGATGACGATACGCTCCATGACATCGGTTAGGCTCTCTACATTCATCACGGTGATGTTTTTTGCTTTCATGTCATCGAGGGTGCTTTCTACAACGGCTAAGCATTCTTTTAAACGGTCGTCAGTCATGGTATTGGTCATAAATTTTCATCTCTTAAATCGTAAATATATAAAATAAAATGTTAAAGCATCCGTCTGCCTAGGACGACATTGTCAAAGTGGCTAGCAGGCCAGTAGTCCAATCATTAGCCAAAACATCAGTCAGCGTATCAGCGGTCAAGTCCTAGAGGGGCGAGCGTGGCAAAATAACAAAGATAAGGCGATTTTAACGGAATTGCGCCGCAGAATATAGCTGATGGGCGATAATATAATGATAAACAGCAGGATTTAGCCATTTAGCGAGTGGATCGGGCGGGTTCATAATAGCATTGATAGCGGATGCTGCGGTCATTTGCTCGTCTCTGACTGACTTGGTATGGTTGCCAGCCGCGCTATCAGGCACCGCTTCGCTATCACCACGGGGCTGCTGCTGTAGCGTTTGCCGTATCTGCGTGCTGGAGATGGCTGCTACTTGCCGCATGTCTATATAAATGCGGCCAGACGCTGGGTTTTTCAAGACCGCCTGCTCTATCGTAGGGTCTGTAGGCGTTTGAATAAAAGAAGGCTGAGAGATAGGCTGGGTCAATGCCGCTGGCGAGTCGGTGACTGCCGTCTGCAAAGGTGTGGGCAGCCAATATTGCAGCGCTTGTCTGGCGTTATCCGTATCAGGGACTGGCATAGTATCGCGATAAAAGACCCACAGATGTACATAATCGGTCAGCTGTAGACCATCTTGCCATTTATCCAAACTGCGGGCGCTGTCCATACCCATGATAAATATCAAGCTGTCGGCAGGATAACGCTGGCGCAGGGTGCGCACGCTATCGATGGTATAGACAGGCGGCGGCTGCCAAATCTCAAGCTCATCTATGTATAGTGGCGTGCCTTGTATCGCCAGCTTTAGCATGGCCAAACGATGCTTAGGGTCGCTGCTTTGGCGCTTGAAGGGTGAGCGCGAATTGGGCAACAACGACACATAAAGCGCGCGCTGCTGCGCTTGGGCGAGTGGTAGCAGGCTTTGATAGACTGCCATCGCCATCTGTACATGCCCGCGATGGACAGGGTCAAATGAGCCGCCAAGATAGGCGCGAATGGCAGGTGCAGGTTGCGCAGGTTGCAGGTCAGTATTTGACATAGATAAGCGGATATAGTTAGCTGAATGTAAAACTGTTATGGATTTAAACGCGCTACTGGTATAAATTTTACTTGCGTGCTGCGTTCCCAGAGGCTGCGCAAAATTCATCCCAGTAGCGCTATGACACTTTTAGAGTGTATCGACTATAAAAAGCGAATAAAAATGTAGTGGCTCAAAGACGTGAGATGAACTATAGCATCATTGTAAGCGTGTGGCAGTAGATGTTATGAAAAGCGCGTTATATTTGCTTAAATCTCACTAATAAAAAACCGACCATCAGTATGACAGTCGGTTAAATAACAGAAAGATAAAAGACAGTGCGCCGCGAGGCAAGCGGTGATTAAATCAAGTCGCTATAGGCTTGGATGGCGGTCAGGGCGATGGTATAGATGATATCATCGACTAGTGCGCCGCGAGATAAGTCATTTACCGGCTTGTTGAGACCTTGTAGCATGGGGCCGACGCTGACCACATTGGCACTACGCTGTACGGCCTTATAAGTGGTGTTGCCCGTGTTTAGGTCTGGGAAGATAAAGACATTGGCTTGGCCTGCGACAGGAGAGTCGGGCGCTTTTTGTTTGCCGACACTCATCACAGAGGCGGCATCATACTGTAGCGGGCCATCGACTTTTAGCTCAGGTGCTCGCTCGCGGACGATTTGGGTGGCACGCGTGACTTTTTCCACATCCGCGCCGCTCCCTGATGAGCCAGTAGAGTAGCTGATCATGGCAACTTTTGGATCGATACCAAAGGCGGCGGCCGACTGCGCTGACTGAATGGCAATCTCGGCAAGCTCTTCGGCATTTGGATCTGGGTTGATGGCGCAGTCACCATAGACCACCACTTGCTCAGGCAACAGCATAAAGAACACTGACGATACTAAGGAGTATTGCGGTGCGGTTTTGATGAGCTGAAAGGCAGGACGCACAGTGTTTGCCGTGGTATGAATAGCACCAGATACCAAGCCGTCGACTTCGTCTAGCTGTAGCATGATCGTTCCTAAATAGACCGTGTCTTTTAGGTATTCGGCTGCCACTTCTGCACTGGTCTTGCCTTTGCGGCGCTCGACGACAGCAGTGATATATTTGCTCATATCAAGGCTATCGGGATCGATGATCTCAAGGTCATCAGGAATGGTCAGATCGCGGTTTTTGGCCACTTGCTCGACATCGGCGCGCTTGGCGAGCAGCACACAGTTGGCGATACCGCGGCTTTGACAGATGCAGGCCGCTTCGACCGTACGTGGTTCTGTGCCTTCTGGTAGGACGATGCGTTTTTTGGCTTGTTGGGCTTTTTTGACCACTTGATGACGAAACGCAGAAGGCGACAGGCGCGGCTCATGGTTTTGGCTAAAGTAAGTCTTAATCCAGCTCAAATCTAGGTGCGCGGCCACATAACGCGCCACTTCATCAGCGCGCTCGGTGTCGTCACTTGGAATCTCAGAGCTCATATGCACAAGGCTCTGTACCGTCTCGTAGCTGTCGGATTCGACACTCATGACCGGAATACCCGTTTTGAGCGCCGACTGCCATAGCTCAGCGACGGTGGCACTTGGCTCGACGCCGCCTGTCAATACCAGTCCTGCCAGCGGGATACCATTGATACAGGCCAAGCCTGCGGCCAATAGCAAATCATCGCGATCGCCTGGTACGACGATCAGGGTGCCGCGTTTAAACACCTCGTCGACACGTGACACCGAGCGCGCGGTGAGGCTAATGCGGGTAATGCGGCGCGATTTGGCTTCGCCGACGTTGAGCCACTTGGCATCGAGCTCGGTGGCGATATCCCACGTGCGAGGCACAGACAGCGAGTCACTAAACGGCACCACCCCGATCAGGCGAAATGCATCGGTATTAAAAGTAGGGGAGAGGCGCTGCACCTCTTGCATAAAGGTGTCATCTAAGCTGACGATAGCCTCGCCTGGTGCGACGGGCTGCGTCTCAAAGGTATTTGGCACGTCGTGTACGCGCATCAAAATCACCCCAAGAGTGCGGGCGTCGACGATACCGCCGAACTCGCGCGCGTGCACATCGATTTTATCTGCCAAATGCGCCGGATTTTTGGTGTCGGCGGTGCTGACAAAGATGATTTTGGCATCGAGTGCGTGGGCGATGGCGCGGTTGATTTGTGAGGCATAAGAGGTTTCTGTGGTTGGCACCAGACCTTCACAGATGACCACGTCATGATTGTCGCCAATCGTATGATAATTGACCACCACTTCTTCCATCAAGTCGTCTAGGTTGTCATCACCCAGCATACGCTCAACGCGCTGACGGCTGATCGATTTTGGTGGATTGAGACCAAAAGCATGCATGGTCAAAGCGCTGGTACTGTCCAAGCTATGCTGCTTATCAAAGGTATCATCTTGCAAAAACGGCTTCATAAAGCCGGCTTTGATACCGTTATAATCAAAAGCGCGAATCAGGCCGAGCGCCGCTGATGTCACACCGATACCGCGACTAATGGGAACAAGTAAAATGGTTTGCATAGTGTATCCTACGGTTTATTGTATTTTTAAAGCGTGTTCATCCTTGCCAGAATGAGTCAAATAGATGCCGCGCTTTTTGATAGCTCTCATCAAAGGCACGGACAAAAACGCTGACAAACCCATCCTCACGATGGATCTGTCAGCAGACAGAACCTAGGTGAGGCTCAAGGCTTCACGGGTTTCTTGAGCGATGCGGCATTCTTCGTCCGTTGGGACGACCCAAAGCTCCAGATGGCTGTCCTCTGCGTGGAAACTGCCTTCGCTACCGCCAAACAGCCCTGCGTTTTTGTTGGCATCGACCTTGATACCAAAATGACGCATCACCTCTAAGATACGAGTACGCGTGGTGACCGAGTTTTCACCGATACCACCGGTAAAGACGATACCCGTCAGCTCAGGCAGCGCACAGCTTAAGCTGGCCAGATATTTACCCACGCGGTAGCAGAACATCTCGATAGCCAGTTTGGCATCTTGATGGCCTTCGTTGGCCGCTTCTTCGACTGTACGCAGGTCGTTCGATAGCCCTGAAATACCCAGTAGGCCACTTTCTTTATTGAGCATCGCATCGATGTCTTCTAAGCTCATATCGAGCTGGCGCTTTAGGTGCATGTGCAAACTTGGGTCGACATCGCCACTACGGGTGCCCATCATCAAGCCCTCAAGCGGGGTCAGCCCCATGCTGGTATCCAGACTCTTGCCATCATAGACGGCGGTCGCCGAGCAGCCGTTGCCCAGATGCGCGGTCAGCCAGCCATGTAGGCCCTTTGTTTGAGTGATTTCACTAGCGCGCTCTGAGACATAGGCATGAGAGGTGCCATGAAAGCCATAGCGGCGGATTTTATGCTCTTCGTAGAGAGATTTGGGTATCGGGTAGCGAAATGCCACCGGCGGCATGGTTTGGTGAAAGGCGGTATCAAAAACCACCACCTGCGGAATCTCAGGGTAGATGGCTTGTACCGCTTCGATGCCCAAAGCGTGAGCTGGGTTGTGTAGCGGGGCCAATATTTTTAGGCGTTTGACTTCGTCTAAGACATGCTCGTCGACACGTACCGCTTCTGAGTACTCGCGGCCACCATGGACCACGCGGTGTCCGACAGCGATAAAGTGATATTGCTCTAATAACTCAAGGATTTTTTGTAAGGCCAGTTTGTGTCGGCCGCCTGGGATAGAGATTTCTAGCTTATCGCCATTGATGGTGGTGTGTTTGATACGGGCGGTGTCAAGGCCTAAGTTTTCGGCCAGCCCAGTGATACGGATAGAGTTGTCTTCGCTGATGAGGGCGTATTTGATAGAAGAAGAACCGCAGTTGAGGACTAAGGTAGGGTTGGTTAGGGTGGATGTTTCTGCGTTTTGGTCGTAAAAATTGGGATTTAGGCTGTCGCTCATACTCTCTCTATCCTTAGATGATTTTTGTTAAATGGTGACTCAACAAATGAGTCGCGGGGTAATACACAAAAACCAGCGATATCCAAGCTGACATAGGTCAAGCAAGCATATGGCTGATTTGAGGTATCCTTGGCTGTCACGGTCGATCAGTGTGTGTTGAGTTGCCCGCTAGCACCCAAACACAGCCGCAAGGTCCATCTATAATGTAACACATTTTTGTGGCGACACCATGATAACTATCGGGGTTAAAGCCATAAATCGTTGCTTGACAAATACAACTGTACACCGAGTGTGGTCAATGTCTATCGAGCGTTAACACAAAAAATAGCAGCCAATAAAAATTGTAAGAAAGTTTGTCTAAATCAGGATAATGCGCTTTTTTGTGCTCAAAAACTGTCCGTTTGTCCGCCAATAAAACGATGAGGAATTTATTACCCTATCATATTCAGTATAGAGGACGCTTTATGTCATAATGCGATTACCCAATCCGCCCATGGACGCTTTTTTGGCGGACTCATTCGCTTATTTATAGTCGATTCTAAATAAAACAGATACACTATATTTCGACACGGAACTGGCATAAATTTTTTTGGCGTGCTGTGCCTGCACAGACAGATGCGGCGCAAAATTCATCCCAGTCGCACTGTATCGTTTTTATACTGAGCTCACTATATATTGTTATATACATCATACTGTTATATATATCGTTATCGGTCATTCACATAGGTCATCCACGCTATGCTTTTCACTCGCCGCTCGACCCATCTCCAGAACGCGACCAGCGCAGTCGCCCATCGCCGCGCCAGCCTTACTTCTATGAAGCCAGTACTTATCATGAGTGCCGTATCACTGCTGGCTTTGTCAGGATGCGGGCAAAAGGGCGGCCTGTATCTGGTGGATGATAGCAACCAAACGGTGCAGCAAAGCACAGAGACGCTCGGCAGTACCAGCCATCCACAAGATACCGCCCTTGCTGGTATTGATGATGATAAGCATCAGCCGCGCGATGACTGGCAGCTACCAGCGCCCAGTACCGATCCCAACGACTACTAAGGCAAATGACCAAACTAGTAAGTTATGAATTCACTAACTCACTAAGCAACTAGCAACTAGCAACTAAGCATCGCAGGGTAGCCGCTCTTAGTATAAGCCAGCTTGTGAGCTTGATTGTCTCAGTGTCCACACTGTTATGGCAGTGTTTGGGGAGTCGTTTATATGCTAGCCATACCATCTTTGATAGGGCTGTTGCCGCGCTAGTCGTGCATTTTTGTCCTTGCCATCTTCTTAATACCTTGATCAATGTAGAGATATTTATATGAGTCATTCTGAGCAAAAAATCGGCGAATCCGTCACTACCCATACCGCACAAGGGCTGTATATCGACCCGCAGGCGCTCACCGCCCATCTGCCTGCGCTGGCTTATCGCGATGGCGCACTGCATATGGAGCAGATCAATATCGATGAGGTGGTCAAGCACTACGGCACGCCATGCTATGTATACTCCAAACAAGCAATATTGGACGTTTATCACGCCTATAGCAAAAGCTTTGCCAGCGTAGAGCATCAGATATGCTACGCCGTAAAAGCCAACTCAAACCTTGCGGTGCTAGGGGTGCTGGCACAGGCGGGCGCTGGGTTTGATATCGTCTCACGCGGCGAGCTAATGCGCGTGCTGGCGGCAGGCGGTAGGGCTGATCGCGTGGTATTCTCAGGCGTCGGCAAAACCTATGGCGATATTGAGTATGCCCTCAACCAAGGTATCGGCTGCTTTAACATCGAGTCTATCAGCGAGCTTGCGTTGATCAACGAGGTAGCAAAGACGCTGGATAAGCCTGCACCGATCTCGCTACGTGTCAATCCAGACGTCGATGCCAAGACCCATCCGTATATCTCAACGGGCCTAAAAGACAATAAGTTTGGTGTCGCGCACCAAGAAGCGCTCGCGCTCTATCAGCAAGCCGCGACTTTGTCGCATATCGAGATTGTCGGTATTGATTGTCATATTGGCTCGCAGCTGACAGAAGTGGCGCCTTTTGTGGCGGCATTAGATAAAGTCATTGAGCTGATACAGGGCTTACGTGATAACGGTATTGAGCTGCGCCATATCGATTTGGGCGGCGGCCTCGGCGTCCGCTATATCGACGAGATGCCAGTATCTATCGAGGACTTTGCACAAGCGTTACTGCCTAAGCTGAGCGAGCTGGGATTGACAGTGTTTTTTGAGCCGGGCCGTAGCATCGTGGCCAATGCAGGCGTGCTGTTGACCCGCGTCGATGTCCTCAAGCCGACGGCGCACAAAAACTTTGCCATCGTCGATGCGGCAATGAATGATTTGATCCGTCCAGCGCTCTATCAGGCTGAAATGGCAGTGATACCAACTGTGCTGCCAAGCGCTGGTATCGAGACGGCTGATACCCAAGCGTGGGATATCGTCGGCGCTATCTGTGAGACAGGTGACTTTTTGGCAAAAGATCGTCTGCTATCCTTACAGACAGGCGATACGCTAACCATCACAGGAGCGGGGGCTTATGGCTTTACCATGAGTAGTAACTACAACTCACGCCCGCGCGCCAGTGAAGTCATGGTAGCGGGCGAGCGTCATCAGCTGATTCGCCAGCGCGAGACAGTCGAGGCGCTCTATGCAGATGAGCGGCTGTGGCAGGACGCGCCCTAGCCAGTATGGCCGAACGGATGACGATAATTGGGTATTTAACGGTGATAATTATCATTGTATCTGACAGCGTGCTAATATAACGCATACATAAAAATTAGGATAGGATATCAAGGGTATGCTAATAGAATTTACAAAAATGCATGGTCTGGGCAATGATTTTATGGTCATCGATTTGGTGACCCAGCGCTTAGATCTCAGCAGAGAGTTGGTGCAATTGTTGGGCGATCGTCATCTCGGTATCGGCTTTGATCAGTTATTGGTCGTCGAGCCGCCGATGCGTCCTGACGTGGATTTTAGCTATCGTATTTTTAATACCGATGGTACAGAGGTAGAGCAGTGCGGCAATGGCGCGCGCTGCTTTGCTCGTTTTGTGCAGGCACGAAAGCTATCATTTAAGCAGCGTCTGCGTGTCGAGACGGCCAGCGGCATCATCTCATTGACCACCGACCGTTACGGCTGGGTCGAGGTCGATATGGGCAAGCCCAAGTTTGAGCCAGACGAGATTCCCTTTACTCCAAAAGCCACTACCAAAATTCAAAACGCCTATCATCTCGATGTCGATGGCACGCCTGTGCAGCTTTATGTGGCCAATATGGGCAATCCCCATGCGGTAATCAAGGTCGATGACGTTCTAAGCGCTGATGTCGAGACATTAGGCAAAGCCATCGAGTCGCACCCTGCTTTTCCAGAGCGGGTCAATGTTGGCTTTATGCAAATCATGAATCAGCGGCACATTCGCTTGCGTGTCTATGAGCGCGGCGTGGGCGAGACCCAAGCGTGTGGTACAGGTGCCTGTGCGGCGGTGGCCGTCGGTATTCGTGAAGGCTGGCTCGACGAGGGCGAAGAGATACGCGCGCAGCTATATGGCGGTAGTATGATTATCAAGTGGCAGCCTGGTTATTCGGTGATGATGACCGGCCCGACGGCCTTTGTCTACGAAGGAGTGTTTAGTCCGGATGGGCTGATGGCGCAAGCGGGTATCAAACCAAGCTCTGAGGGTTAATAAAAAATGCCCAGCGTGTACGTTTGGCGAGTAGGTAACAGCAATGGCCATGTCCAGAAAAAGGGCGTCTCATAACAAAGTGCAGCGACGCACCAGTCAAAAACAAGACTTAGATAAAGAGGTAGAGCAAGAGGCGGCATTAGCAGCAGACGACGCCTCACAAGTGTGGCGCTCAGGATCGCTGTCGACAAGCAGAGAGGCCGATGCGGCACTGCGTGAGCTGCTGTCCCCAGTGCATCGCTGGCTCAACACCTTGTCGGTACGCAATCACTCTGAGCATACCTTGACGGCTTATTTTGCTGGGTTAAATCAGTTGGCACTGTTTTTGCGGGGCAAGCGTCTGACATGGACGCGCTGTGACAAGCGCCAGTTGGCTCAGCATATCAGCCAGCGCCTCGATGAAGACAAGCTTGCCCTGGCCAGTGTCCAACAGGAGCTGTCCGCCATTCGCCATTTTTATGGTTGGCTGATAGAGGAGGGCATAGCCCGTATCAACCCAACCACTGGCTATCAGCTCAAACGCAGTGCTAGACCTCTACCATCTATCGCGGATGTCGATTTACTTACCCAATTGCTTGAGCAAGAAATGCCCGATACTCCAGAGCAGGCGCGCCTTTGGTTACGTGATAAGGCGATGTTTGAGCTGCTCTATAGCAGTGGTCTTCGTGTCGGCGAGCTGGTGGCACTTGATGTAAGCGATATCGATTTGTCTGACTTACGCGTGCGCGTCACAGGAAAAGGCAACAAAACGCGTTTGCTACCGCTAGGGCGCAAAGCCGCTGAAGCCATACGCCGCTATCTGCCGCACCGTGAGCTGTGGGTTGAACAGATGGACGCCGCGCTGTTTATCAGTGAAAAGCTGGGCACCCGCCTATCGACCAGAGCGGTGCAGCAGCGTCTAAAAGTAGCCGCTGCCCGCGCTGGTATCGCCCAAAACATGTATCCGCACTTGCTGCGTCACTGTTTTGCCTCACACATGCTCTCAGGCAGTGGTGACCTGCGTGCGGTACAAGAAATGCTCGGGCACAGTGATATCAGCACCACACAGATCTATACCCATGTTGATTTTGCCAAGCTCACGCAGGTTTATGACCGCGCTCATCCGCGTGCCACTCACACACAAGTTGATGGTGATACCGAGTAGGTTTGGCCTTACCTATAAGGTTCTATCGTCTTGTGCCATGTGACGGCATTGCCCTATTAACAATTTAATCATCAAATTATTTGTCAGACAGCTTTTGTCAGACAGCTTTATGCCAAACGATGACAGTCAAAAATCGGCAGTTTTTGTCGTCCTTGCTGCTGTTGCGATTTGTCTAAAGACGCCATCACCATGGCATAGCGCTGGTTTTCTGTGGCGCTCGTTTTTTGTAACTCACTGTCATCGTAGCTGCTGAGCACCGTGCCATCATAGGCGGTGATGGCAGCATGTCCCCATGTCTGCCGTGTGTGACCGTCCTGATAAGTGTGATCTCCTCCTTGCGCCGCCCCAATCACCATGCATTGACTGTCTAGTGCTCGTGCTCGTAGCAGCAGTGACCAATGCGCTTGCCCAGTCAGATAAGTAAAGGCTGAAGGAGCGCTCAGCATATCCGCTCCAGCTTGACGCAGGCGCTGAGCCAACGCTGGAAAACGCAAATCAAAGCAGACCATCATACCCAGCTGGTAGACCGTATCCTCAGTCTCTAGCGGCGCTACGACGGTTTGGGTGCCAGGCTCAAAGGTCGCCGCTTCATTATAGCTGCCTGTTTTGTCAGCGACTGTCGCGGTAAACAGATGAATCTTGTCATAGCGGGCCACGCGCGTACCGTCAGGGGCAAACACTTGGCTGACTTGACGCAGCCTACCATCAGGGACGACAATACCATCAGGGCGATAAGGACAAGGCAATGAGCCTGCCAGCACATAGATACCATGAGTACTGGCATAGCCTGCTATCGTCGATGATAGCTCATCGAAGCGCTCGGCTGTAGCAGACTGTTGCCCCATGCTACAGCAGTTTTCTGGTAGCACCACCATGTGAGCGCCTTGCTGGGAAGCGGCGCTAATGGCCGTCTTGATGTCTGCTAGGTTTTGCTCGATGTCCTGCTGGCTATTCATTTGAATGGCAGCGACGGCAAATGATTGGTCGCTTGCTTGGTTGTGGTTCATAATATTCTCAATTGTATTTTAGTTGTCGTTTATTTCAGGGCGTATCCTCATTTTAAAAATGGTGATAAAAATGAGATAAATTGCCGCCAAACAAGGAAAATAGCGCAGATAATATCGAGATATGAGCCAGCTATTTGACGATGGTTGGCAAAATTTGGCCATTTTTAGCCCATTTAGAGGGCTATCGATTGAATTGAGGACACGCCCTAATATTGAGCTTTTGCAGGCTTTGCCAGTTGGCTGTGTCGGCATGCCAACAATGATAGCGACAACATTGATTTTAGAAGGTTTTATAGTAATAGTAAAATAAGCGTATCTGGGCTAGGCATAAATTATCGTAGCAAAATTGCAACAAAAAATGCTATCGTCGTGTCCTGTTAGGGCTAAATCATGATCTTAGCCAGTTGTTTATTGACTATCACCATCGTCGGAGTGTAATAAGCCACCCATGAGTATGTCGTTCGGATTGGCAACCACGCTGAGCACCTCACAAAAGCTGACCCCGCAGATGCAGCAAGCCATTAAGTTGCTGCAGCTCTCTAGTCTTGAGCTGGCGCAGGAGGTTCAGGCCAAGCTCGATAGCAATCCTCTGCTCGAACACATCGAGGACGATGAAGAATATGGCGACGGTGAGGGCTCTGACAACAGCGTGAACGATAGTATGGAGACAGCTGAGCATAGTTTGACGCTTGATGACTGGAATCAGACGACGGCCACCGATGCGTTTAGTAGCACCACAAAAGAGACGGACGAGTATGGGGCAGATAGTGACGTAGACATAGACATTGACCGTTTGGCGATAGCCGGTCTGGAGACAAACGGCGATCCTGCAAGTGATGATAATCTAACGGACTTCGACGCAGCGACCTACAATGATGATGACAATGTCACTGACTATCGTACCGATAACTATAGTATCGATAATTATAATGCCGATAACTATGCATCCGCCGCGAGCAGTCCAACTAGCAGCAGCGCACAGCACGCGAATGAGGACTTTGATAGCTATCAAGGGGGTACCTCTGCCACCATTCAAGACCATGTGCGCTGGCAATTAAACTTTAAGCGTTTATCAGACACCGATACTTTGATCGCTGAATATTTGATAGACTCGATGGATGAGATGGGGTTTGTTCGGCTCGATATCGATGAGCTGTTACAGAGCTTGGATACCATGGCCAGCTTTTATCAGTGGGAGGAGCGGGTCGAGCGCGATGAGATATTGGCTGTGCTTCGTATTGTCCAGTCTTGCGATCCACTTGGCGTTGGCGCTCGTGATTTAAGCGAATGCCTTGCCCTGCAGCTCGCAAAGCTCGATCCTAGTACCGCATATCTAAAAGAAGCTCACGCGCTTTTATCTGCTAGTGAGTATCTGGTCAGCAATAATATCAAGGCATTGACCGAGCACACAGGGCTGACTCCTGAGGACATCATGCCTGCCTTGACGTTACTGCGCACATTGACCCCGTTACCAGGCGTCGTCTTTCAAAAGAACCAGCCTGACCATGCTCAGTCGCCAGACAGCTACGACATACCCGATGTGCTGGTCACACCCATTCGTCGCCCTACGGGTTTGCCTGACGCGCAGGAGGCCGGCTGGCAAGTACGCCTAAACCCTGAGACGCTACCCAAGCTACGGGTCAATCAAGAGTACGCCAGTTTGGTCAAGCGCGGTGATGATAGCCCTGATAATCAGTACCTGCGTGACAACCTCACCGATGCCAGACTGTTTATCAGGAGTATCGAAGAGCGCAACCAAAACCTACTAAAAGTCGCGACCAGCATCGTGCATCATCAACAAGCGTTTTTGCAGCAGGGTGCCACCGCCATGCAGCCATTGGTTCTCAAAGTCATTGCCGATGAGGTCGGGCTGCACGAATCGACGGTCTCACGCTTGACCACCAGCAAAACCATTTTGACACCGCAGGGCTTATTTTCGCTGAAGCACTTTTTTTCTTCGCATGTCAGTAGCGCAGATGGTGATATCTCATCGACCGCTATCAGCGCCATGATAAAACAGCTGATTGCCGACGAAGACCCCAAAAAGCCCTTATCAGACAGCCGTATCAAAGAGACGCTATTGGCTGATGGTATCGATATCGCTCGGCGTACGGTGGCCAAATACCGTGAAGCGATGAATATCGGCTCTTCCACCCAGCGTAAACAAAAATACTAACGCATCTTTTTATCATCAAGCACTCATATTCAAGCGCTTATCTTTGAATAGATATGTCTTCAGCTCATTTTATTTTATATGCTCAAAAACTAGGACGTGTTGAACCTTCAACCATGGCACTGACAGAGACTATTTTTTAGACGATTCGAAGGTAAAAATAGTAAGCTTAGTCGCTCTAAGCGTCTATTTTTACCAATGAAGCGGCAAAAAAGAGTCCTGTCCCTACGGCTGATGCTAAAATTGCGCCATACTGCGTTGCAAATCTAGCTAAGGCATCTGCATTATCGTCGCTTTGCGCCTTGTCTGGAACAATTTTAGCGATCAGCAGTGCCTATTTGTGAATGTTCAACACGCCCTAAAATAGCGCCGCTAGTATCACGATATGAGCGGCGTTATTTTTTTGCGTCAATATCAGCCATAGACCATGCTACTGTGTTGCTGCATCCTATATCTAGTTATAAAAAATAAAATTTTTTGATTATATAGAAACTTGATAGAAACGACAGTTTTTATTACATTTAATTACAATTTAATGGCTTGCTACTACGCCGCTTTCATGACAAATTAGAGTCATACCAACAACGAAACCCAAGTACAAAATCTAAGTGTCTAACCTCAGTACGTATTTATAGAATGTATTTACCTTGACGGTATTTATTTTCATTAGCAACCAAAGAGACGATATAAGGATACGTTGATTTTTTGCTAAAGATACTGGTGGCTAACGGTCTATCTATCAGAGACATAGCTAACAAGGGTCTTAGATTTGATTAGTGAGTTGTTGGTAAGGCAGGGTGATACAGGCAGGACGGCTATGTCATCTGTTGATTGTGAGTTATAAACAAAAGGACAATAATATGAATGTTTCTATCAGTGGTCATCATATCAGTGTTACCGAAGCCATGGACAAGGCAGTTCGCGAAAAGCTAGAAAAAGTAGAGCGACATTTTGATCAGATACAGAGTATTAAAGTGATACTATCGCTCGATAATAGCGGCGCCAGTGACGGCGGCATGAAGAGCCATAAGGCCGAAGCCATTATGCGAGTGGCGGGTCAAGAGATGTTTGTCCAAGCGTGTGAAGATGATATGTACAAAGCCATCAACGACATGGCAGACAAGCTCGATAGACAAGTCCGTAAGTACAAAACCCGTCAAGAGCGTAAGAAAACGCAAGGGGCAGGGCGTGATGGACGTTATCAAGATGTGACGCCAGCCGAGATAGCGCCAGCGGTATGATCCTATTAAGGTCTAATAGGACGTAGGACAACACAACTACTATTATAATGTCATTACCTTATTAGGCCTTAATTTCTTATAAGCAAATAAACGGCATAAAAGAAAAGACCTTAGCACTTATGAGCTAAGGTCTTTTCTTTTATGTCATTTACTATATCGGAGCTATTTAATCAGAGCCGTTTATTATCAGCATAGCGATTTTATGTCGAACTGACGATACGTAACGGCAGTATATGGCAATACGGTCGTTGAGACCTAGCCACCGCCGACGGCTTGTACCACTTCGATGCTCATGCCTTCTTTGACACGCATGCCAGCAAGCTCGCTTTTTGGTATCAGATCGCCGTCGACTTCTACCGCATAGCGACCTTTACTCAAGCCAAGCTCATTGAGGACCAGCTGCACCGTCTGGTGTGTGGTTTGTAGATGTTTACCATTGACACTAATAGTACTCATAACAGATGCTCCCTAACGCAGTCTTGTTCCTTTTATCGGCGCTGACACATGAGTCATACTATCAGCCGCCTTACTCTTTATCATTTTTTTATCATGGCTATCAGCCCTGACAAGCTATTTTGCGGCCGCCGGCTTGATGGCAAATGCGGATATCGCCAGCCATAGCCAGCCTACTATCATCAGCATGCCGCCGATAGGCGTGATAGCACCAAACCAGCGCGGCGCGCCCAGCGTCATCGCATAGAGGCTACCAGCAAATATGATAATACCGACTTGTAGCAGCCATGCGGGGGCTTGCGCGGCGTACTTTAGACGTATCAATACGCCGACGATCAGCAGACCGAGTGCATGGACAAATAAATACAGCGTTGCGGTATGCCACCACTCTAACTGCTGCAGGCTGACGAGGTTTTTTAGACCATGTGCGCCAAATGCCCCTAGAGCCACGGCAATGGCCATATTAATCGCCGCAATTCCTATCCAATTTACCATAGTAAAACTCGTGTTATGTACTGCATCATGCTCTGCACTATCTACTGCTCTGTACTATTTGCTGCCATGTACTCTGTACTGTCTATTGAATGTCATCAGGTAAGATAACGCTATCGATGGTCATGGCATCGCGAATCTTGTCCATGGCGTTTTTTTCGATCTGGCGTACGCGCTCCGCTGAGATAGAGTAGACTGCTGCTAGCTCATGCAAGGTGGATTTTTGCTCAGAAAGCCAGCGCTGCTCGACGATGTCACGTGAGCGATCATCCAATGTGCCCATTGCAGCAAGCAGTGCTGAGGAGTTGTTTTCTTCCCAGTCTTCTTCTTCGAGCTGCTCGGCGGGATCGATGCCATCTTCTAAAAACAACTGCGGCGCATAGCGGCCGTCGTCATCATCGCTAGATTGCGCTTCAAATGAGGCGTCATAAGAGGTCAGACGCGATTCCATCTCTAGCACTTGCTTACGCGTGACGTTTAAGTCCTTGGCGATGGCATCCGCTTCTTCTAGCGTCAGCTGATTATTGGTTTTCTTTAAGCTGCGTAAATTAAAAAACAGCTTACGGTGCGCCTTGGTGGTGGCGACTTTGACGATACGCCAGTTACGAATCACAAACTCATGAATCTCCGCCTTGATCCAATGAACGGCAAAGGATACCAGACGTACGCCTTTATTAGGATCAAAGCGTTTGACCGCCTTCATCAGCCCCAAGTTGCCTTCTTGAATCAAGTCCGCCTGCGGCAAGCCGTAGCCTGAATAGCTACGAGCGATATGAATGACAAAACGCAGATGTGACATGACCAATAAGCGCGCCGCTTCGACATCGCCTTCGTCATAGTAGCGGTGTGCAAGCTCTTGTTCTTGCGTTGGGGTCAAAATAGGGATTTGGTGCACAGTATTAATATAAGCGCCCAGATTTACCCCAGGAGCCGTCAAGTGAGTCGGCATCGCAGGCACCAAGTCACGAGTGTTGGTGTCGCCAAGGGTGCTGGCGTCGTAGGGTGGCCGCTCGGCAGCGGCTTTTAGCGCCGCATCGCGTGCTTCATTTTTTATCGGCGCTGCCTCGTCTTTTTTACTCGTTTTTGCAGCATTATTAGAAGTATTAGCCATATTCTTGACCTTGGTTAAATAGTTAAGCAAATAGTCAGATAAAAATCTTTATAGTTGTAATTGTAAAGGATAGCCACCGTTAGTTGCTATCGGTTTTGGTAATGATGAAGTGATATATTGTATCGAAATGCGCGACAGATTTATCATCATTGGCAGGTTGATGGGCCACTTCATGGACGCTTAAAGACAAAGGTGCTGCGCTGCCCGTTTGCTGGCTTTGGCGACAAAACGCGGTGATATCTGCCTGTGAGTTGGGATCAGTCGCCACCACATATAGCGACTCGCCTGCTGCCACCTCACGCAGAGCCACTTTGGTCTTTAATAAAGGCATCGGGCAGGCCAGTCCGCGGCCGTCGACCAGTTTTTTTATTGTCAGGCGCGGCGGTGTCATATCCAGCGGCGTATCGCTGATGAGTACTGCGTCACCCAGCAAGCGTAGCAGCTCGCAGCTTTGCTGTTGCTCAGTTGCAGACAAATCCGCCGCGAAGTAAATAACGTCAGAGGCGGGGCGGGTGATGGGCTGACTATCGGCAGACATAAACAAACCTTATCATATGCGAGGGTTTTAACTTAAGAGAGGGGTGATGGTTTGTCATTATAACAAATAGCGCAGGAATGATTGCAGTTGAATATAGTCAACGTCATGTTTGGTTCGTTAGAATGATAACGATAATGATATAACGATTGCACAGTCATGTTGCACAATCGTGACGGTCTGCGTGGTGATTGGTAGTCACAGGCGCGGGACAATTGATTTTGTCCAAACAAGCTCGTATAGTCAAAACGACGTTGGGATTTATTTGTATAGGATGCGCATTTGTTTCATTTTCATCAATCGCTCACAGGCCGTACAGTCGCCCCTGAAGTAGCATCATCGCCGACTTTGCTGATGCCTGATACTGTCTCTATCCATAAGCGCAGGCGCAGCGTGGCTCACAGGCTGTCCTTATCTATCCTATCAGCGGCGATATTGACCATATCGGCGATGACCGCTGTGACCCCTAAGAGTAGTCACGCCGCCGGCAGTGATCTGCGTCAAGCGTCGTCTGCGCCTTATGATTCGTGGCAGTCCACCGATACCCAAGAGCTAAGTTTGCCAAGCTTGCGCGGGCAAGGACTGAGCTTTGCTGAGCAGTATCACAATAAGCTGCTCGGTGAGTGGTCACTACGCAATATCAATAAAAGCATCAAGATGGAGCATGATCCGTGGATACACGAGACCGTCAAAGACATGACATGGCGGCTCAATGCACAAGCAAGGCAGCAGGCACCGATGGGCTTGGTCATTATTGATAATCCAAGTATCAACGCTTTTGCCGCGCCAGGAGGCGTCATCGGTATCAACACGGGGACGATACTCGCCGCCAGTAGTATGGATGAGCTGGCAAGCGTCGTTGCTCACGAAGTTGCTCATATTAGTCAGCGCCATTATGAGAGCGGGGCAGACGAGCGCAAAAAAGCGCTACTGATGCAGATAGGCGGTATGCTGGCAGCCATTGCAGCGTCGGCGGTCGATGGAGATGCTGCCGCAGCCGTGATGATGGGGAGCCAGACTGCGACGATGAACAGTAGCATGGCGTTTAGCCGCAATAACGAACGCGAGGCCGACCGTGTGGGCATGCAAATTATGACCCAAGCGGGTTATGATCCAAGGGCGATGCCAAGGTTTTTTGCCACCATGAATCAGCAAAGCCAGCTCAATCAAGTTGAAAATCGATTTTTACCAAGCTTTGTGCGCTCGCATCCACTAAGCAACGAGCGTTTGAGCGAATCGCAAAGCCGAGCCCAGCACTATCCACCTTTATTATTGGCCGAGCAGCAGCGCCACCAAGGACTGTTTGACCTGCTCTATTGGCGCGTACAGAGTACCGGTAAGCATGCGTCAGAAACAGTGCTAACGACAGCGGCCAAAAACAGCGTTGGGGCCAAGTTGGCATTGATGCAGTGGTATGGCGAGCAGCAGCGCTTTGACGATGCCGATGAGATACTTGCAGCGCTAAACAAACTGCCCGCAGCGCAGCGTCAAGGGCTTGAGCCACTTTTATCGATTACTCATAGCCAGTTGTTAGCTGAGCAAGGCAATTGGGCAAAAGCGGCGGATATTTTGGCCAGTCAGCAGCGTCTCTATCCCGAGCGCCGTGATTTGCGACTCTATTTGGCAGAGGCGCTGACCAATAGTAATCAGCCGCTCCAAGCGCAAGCATTACTCAAACCTTTGACCCAGCAGCAGCCAAGTGACCGCTATGCGTGGCAAAGCCTGCAATTGGCCAACGAAAAACTGGCCAAAACCACCACCACACCAAAGCTGGCCAATATTGCTACCATTAATGCGCTGCGCTATCGCAGTCATGACCAGCTGTGGAGTGGGCGTTATGATGCCGCGCTTACCTCGTTGACACAAGCCAAGCAGCTGGCAGACAATCTCCAAAATACTGCGCAAGCTGGTAGCGCGCGCCCACTACTGGCCAATATCAAAGCTGAGATCAAAAACGTAAAAACCGCCCAAGACTTTGAGCCTTAGGCAGTTATTGATTGGGGCGGTTACTGATGTAAATGCTCACTGAGATACCGCTGCTCGCGCGAAACCGTTATACTTAGATTTGTAGTGCCTAGCTTTACAGTACCTAGATTTACAGCGCTTAGCCTTGTAGCGCGTTTTTGACCAGCTTTGAGATGGTGGCAGGGTCGGCGCGGCCTGCCGTTTTGCTCTTTAGCACGCCCATGACACTGCCCATATCGCGCATCGATGTTGCGCCTTGCGCTTGAATCTCTGCATTGACCAAAGCGGCAAGCTCGTCATCGTCCATCTGGGCGGGCATAAACTCATTAATGACATCGATCTCAAACTGCTCTTTGGCTGCCAAATCATCACGGCCATTTTCGGTAAAGATACCGAGTGACTCTTGGCGCTGTTTTAGCTGCTTTTGCAGTACTTCTAAGACGGCGGCATCGTCTAGCTCGGTCTGACGGTCGATTTCGATTTGTTTGACGACTGACTGCACGTTGCGTAGCACCTTGACGCGCTCTAGCTCACGCGCTTTCATAGAAGCTTTGATGCTGTCTGATAGTGTTTGTTTGAGTTGGCTCATTGTTATTATCCTTATGGATTAGAGACTAGGAAAGCGTGCCATAAAAACGGCCTGTGCTGGTGTTTTTTATGGGTATGGTTTATGAGTATAGTTTTATGAATACCGTATGAGCTGATAATAATATATGTTTGAATCCAAATAAATCAGATACATGGCTATCAAGCCGCTCAATGAAAATTTGGCTTTCTTGCTTGCTGTGCCTACGCCGACAGATGCTGCGAAAAACAACTTTTCATCTCACTGTATCGTTTTTATATCGGATCGACTATATCAGTAATAATAATAAAAATTGTAGCACAAAAAACGCCACTGATATCAATCGATAGCAGTGGCGTTCCTGTAGCGCTGGTATTTAGCTAATCAAATAAGTGATTAGTACATACGAGTGGTACGAATGGTTTCGCGTTGCAATTTTTTCTTATAACGCTTTACAGCAGCGGCTTTTTTGCGCTTGCGTACTTGCGTTGGTTTTTCATAAAACTCACGCTTACGTACGTCTGATAGTACGCCGGCTTTTTCACAAGCACGTTTGAAACGACGGATAGCGATGTCAACTGGTTCGTTTTCTTTAACCTTAACTGCAGGCATGAAGACTCCTTGATTAGGATGAGATATAAGGACATTAGTTTGGCTGTATAGTAGTATTTAGCCGTAATATCTCAAGATTACCGGCATCAGCTCAAACTAGGACAATTTTGTGCTAGAGCACAAGGGCGAGTATTCTAATAAAAAATAGCAATAAAGTCAATGGTTTTTGCTGATTAATTCATAATTATCATTAAGTTGCGCCCTTTTTGTCCACTGGTACAGTATGGCGGCATCATGAATACCAAACAAAAGCGAATGGTGTCTGATAAGGTGTGATTGGTCAGTGCAAGGTGAGATGGACTATATGCATCAGTAGAGCTGCTTTTGGCAAGTGTGGCCATCAAGAAAAAACCCTACTGTCTATAACGGTTTGGGTAGAGTTTATGCTATGATTATTTGCATCATATCAATCGTTTTATGTGCACTTTATTGAGGATGTTGCAATGAAAAAATCAGTACTAAGTACGGCGCTAAGCACCGCATTTGTCGTCGCTTTAGGCTTTGGTATCAGCGCGTGTAGTGGCGGCAAAGAAGGCGAGTCGCATCAAGTGTTGGCCAAAGACCGTGTCGATGAGGCCTCTGAGCTTGCACGTAGCAACGCTCCTGCCGCTGAACAGATGGATTTCCCCGAGTCAGCGCCGACGACGACAGAAAGCACTGATGCCGAAAGCACCGATGCTGAAAGCACAGACACCCAAGCTGAGGCGACAGGTGCTGGCACCACTGAGGCCGCTGCTACCGATAGCGCAGCTGACATGCCAGCTAGTGATGCGGAAGCAGACGCCGATGCTGAGCCTGCGACCAACGAATAACGCTCTCTTGATGGTCTATCAGTGTATGCGCTGTCGTCGGCAGCCATCGACATACAATAGCAAATAGAGGTGTGATCATGATGAACCAACCACAGCGTGTAAATACATTGACCGTATCGGCCATCAGCATCAGTGCATTGTTGATGCTAAGCGCTTGTAGTGATAATAATACTGCCGAGCCGCCCGCTGACGCGTCTGCCGAAACGAGCACGGTAGTAGAGGAGGCACCTGCCGCCGCGCCTGAAGCGCCTGAACCGCAGACGTCTGAGCCAGCCGTGCCGGCAGAAGCGCCAGCAACGACGACAGCTGAACCGGCCGAAGCAGTCGAGCCACCAACCCCAGATGAGCCTGAAGTGTTGGCAGCTGATGCAGGGGCGAAGCTATACGAGTCCAACTGTAAAGTCTGCCACGAAGCAGGTCTGCTCGATGCACCAAAATACGGTGATAAAGCAGCGTGGGCGCCGCGCCTTGCTAAGGGTATAGAGACGCTACATATGCACTCAGCGCAGGGCTTTAACAAGATGCCCGCGCAGGCGACTGACAAAGTAAGCGAAGCGGAGGTCTATGCAGCGGTCGATTATATGGTAGCTGCCGTGAGCTGATTTAGGCGATATGAGCCATTGAAATTTGCTAAACTGGCCGTCATTGTGACAGACAATGGCGGTTTTTTTGTGCAAGTGCTTAGATATAGAGTCGCAGATAAAAGCGTGGTCAAAACCAACACGCAGACCAAGGTATGATAAAGGCAAAAATATGAAGGTATTGGGTTTAGAGACGTCTTGTGATGAGACGGGGCTGGCGATCTTTGACAGTGAGCAAATGGATAGCGACAATCAAGGTTTGGTCGGGCAGGTGCTGTATTCACAAATAGAGCTGCACGCTGTCTATGGCGGCGTGGTGCCTGAGCTTGCCAGCCGCGATCATATTCGTAAGCTCGTACCGCTACTCGATGAGCTGCTCGCGCAGTGTGATATGAGTAAAAACGACATTGATGCTATCGCCTATACCAAAGGCCCAGGCCTTATCGGTGCGCTGATGACGGGCGCGCTGTTTGGTCGTAGCTTGGCATACGGCTTGGATATCCCTGCGATAGGGGTTCATCATATGGAAGGTCATCTGCTGGCGCCGCTGATGGGCGCCAATCCGCCAGCGTTTCCGTTTGTCTCGCTACTGGTATCTGGCGGGCACACGCAGCTGATCGCCGCACAGGGTATTGGTCAATATGAAATCCTAGGCGAGTCCATCGATGATGCCGCGGGTGAATGCTTTGATAAAGCCGCTAAAATGCTAGGCCTGCCATACCCCGGCGGCCCTAATATTGCCAAGCTTGCTGGGACCGGTAATCCAAACGCCTATGAGCTGCCGCGGCCGATGCTGCATCGTGGACTGGATTTTTCTTTTAGCGGTATGAAAACAGCGGTGCATAATCTTATCAAAGACACTGCTGGCTCTGACAGTGACCCACAAGTGCGCGCCGATATTGCCGCAAGCTTCCAACATGCCATGGTCGATACGCTAGTAAAAAAATGCGTCAAAGCGCTTAAACAAGCAGGCATGAGTCGCTTAGTAATCGCGGGCGGTGTCAGCGCCAATACGCACTTGCGTGAAACCTTAGAAGCTGAATTGGCTAAAATAAATGCGACCGTCCATTATGCGCCGCCTGCGTTATGTACTGACAATGGCGCAATGATTGCTTATGCGGGTTACGAGCGCCTACAAGCGGGGCAGGCTGATGATCTAGCCGTCAGCTGCGTACCGCGTTGGCCGATGACAGAATTACCAGCACTGTTGCCTGCAGTATAACGTTCAAAAGCCATATAAATTAAGGATAATCTATGCAGTGGCTTGCCATTGGTTTGGGAGCAGCACTTGGCGCTTGCCTACGCGCATGGCTGTCGCGTTTCAATGCCTTGCACGGTTGGGTTCCACTCGGTACCCTGAGCGCCAATATACTAGGAGGACTTCTGATAGGACTCGCGCTAGTATGGTTCGAGCGTATGGGAAGTAATCTATCTGATCATGTGCGTGTCTTTGTGATTACCGGATTTTTGGGCGGGTTAACTACCTTTAGTACCTTTAGTGCTGAGGTATTTACTTTTATTAGTGCGGGTAAATTGCTAGCCGGTTTGGGTTTAATTGGATTGCATGTAGGGTTGACTTTATTGGCTACCGCGCTTGGGTTTTATTTTTTTAAGTTGGTCTTGTAAGCTTTGCTAGATATTGCTCGTTTGATGGTCTGATATAAGTAGTTCCTTTATTGCAGTCTGTTTTAGGTAGTTTATTAATTAGTTATAAGGTCTGTTTGGGTGGTTCCTGTAGGATATATTCCAAGAGAACCAATGAAACCCTATTCTTCTATCCAATGTTATTTGTCCTAATACCCGTTACGCCAGTTACGTTTTTCAGCATAAACCACTTAGACATAGTGATTAACTGTATGTCATTATTTACTTTTAAATTAATCTCTTATTCTAATTAATAAACAGTCTGCAGAAAGACTGACGCATTTTAGGATCTTATTATGAAAAAACTATCAACATTGAAGAAATCTCTTGTAATGGCACTGAGTGTCGCAAGCTTTAGCATGGCCTCTGTTTCAGCCACTCAAGCAGCCACTGCTATGAATGAGGTAACGGCAGCATCACAGAGTAAGATCAGTCTAGAGCAGGCGCTGGCCTTTGCTAATAAAGCGGTAAAAGGCGATATCATCAGTGCAGACTTTGATCAAGAAGATCGTAACGAAAATAGCCATTACGATATCAAAATCGTTACCAACAATAATGAACAAGAAGTCAGCGTGAATGCCAATACAGGCAAGGTCACGAAAGGAGACACAGAGCGTTTAGACAAAGAAGACTTGGCAGAATATAAGGCCATGAAACAAGCAAAAGTGAGTTTGTCTCAAGCTATAAAAAAAGCAAACCAAACGCTGAAAGGGAAAGTGCTTGAAGTAGGGTTCGACATGGATTTTGGTAAGCCTGTCTACAAAGTTGAAATTGGTAAAGGCAATCAAATTCATAAAGTCGTTGTCGATAGCATGACTGGTAAGATTACTCGCAGTCAGGTAAGCGACGTTAATCGTGATGATTAACTACTGATACCCTGTATTGCATATAGCCTCAAATATTAAAAAGCCCCAAGCTACTTTCTCAAGTGACTTGGGGTCTTTAATAGCAAGTCTAAATAAACACTTATTGGTATCTAGTGTGGGTTCATATTTGTGGATTGCTGGCCGTTTTGAGCCTTTCCTAAAAAGTGTTTAACTATTATTTAGATTGTAGAAGTACTTACACGAAATTTAGGAAAGACTCAGTTGATGGTTTTTAGAGATTGTCTACTGAATTTGAGCGGCCAGCCAACCGTATTTTTTATACTCATGTAACATCCATTATATTCTTAGCGGTTTTCTTTGGTTTAGAAGCTATTAGACTTGAGACTGTTAGTTAAGCTTCATTAACTATCGAAAATGCTATCTAAACATCGAGAATGATGCAGGTTGTGGTGGCATGAGCATACAACTTGCCATCAGGCCCTACAATTTTTCCTTCAGCAGTTGCTGTTCTTCGACCAGCATGAATGACTTTACCTTCAGCCCGTACTAAAGGTGTTGCCACTGTCAAAGCTCGCACCATATTTACTTTCATCTCTAACGTTGTATAGGTTTTTCCTGCTGGTAAAAGGGTATGTACAGCGCAGCCAACAGCAGAATCTAAAAGCGTACAAAACCAGCCACCATGGACTGTACCCAATGGGTTGTAATGATGACGCTTTGGACGCCCTTGAAAAACGGCAATACCTTTTTCCATATGAATAGGAGTGTAGTCGAGCGTTAGACCAATAGGAGGATGAGGCAGCTCTCCTGCAAACATAGCATTAAAAATGTCCATACCGCTGCGAGTGGTTAAGTCTGATAATGGAATGACGTCAGCGTCACCCAGCTTTTCTCTAATGAGTGCATCTTCTGTTTCCCATGTTGCTATAGTTTCTTCAACATTCATCTTCAATTCCTTAAAACGATAAATAATATGTTAGCTCATTCTTATAAAGACCAAAGTTTTATCAATTAGTGTTCTTAATGTTTGCTTTTATTTTTAAAATACATCGTTACATAGCCGATCAACCAAAAAGCACATATTGCTTGAAACCAGATAAGACTGTGCATGGTGATCGTCATAATATTATCAGTCTCAACGTTGTAGTGTAGTAATGACAGTAAACCCATCAAGGCATACAAATAAAGCCACCAATGCCCCTTGCTCATCTGGCTTTTGACAGCCACGATCAAGCCGTAGATACCGACTGGTGTCATGACGAACCAAAAAGCATCTACCAGATGAGGGGATAACCAATCAGGCTCAGGATAGTGGTCAAAATAAACCACATTATGAACATAGTGCAAAATGCTCGAGAACACATTAAGTAATACAATGAAAATTAAGGTTTTATAATGTTTGTAACGATTTATCATGGTGTACCTTGTTGATCGTCTCTAAAATATCTTGCCAAATATGAGTGTTCTTGCTTCTAAAATAGCCAAAATGCCCAATTGATTGGTCTGATCCCTTGCTAATGGTATAGCGTTTAAAAGTGATAGGTCGGTCGCTAGTCACATTTTTCCAAAAATTATGCAGGTTGCGTTCAGTGCAGATTTCATCATCATCGGCAGTGAAGACGAAGGTTGGCACATTAAAATTCTTGTAAGTCCCAAGGGGAATGGTTTTTCCATAGAATTTTTCTGAGAAAAACAGCTCTTTTTCTCGGCACCAAGCCCCCCATTCCTCTGTAAAACCAGCTGGCAAATCTTCCATGAGTTTGAAGCTTTTAGCCGGCACATAATTAAAGATTTTATTACTAAGCGGGGCTAAAAAGCGGAAAAAGAAATTGGCCTTAAGACGATAGCGAAGCGGCATATAGCTAAAGTATCCTGCTGAGACAGCCACTGCGATTAAAGCACCCAATTGATCAGCATTATGAGCAAGACCAACTTGTTGACCTCCAGCGCTATGCCCTACGCAATACAAGGGTAAATCATTGAACAGGCGCTTAGCTGTATCGATAACAGCTGGAATGTCGTACCGTCCGATATCAGAATACTGATAATGACAATCCTTTAGATGACTCACTTTAGAATCGCAAAACCCTCTGTAATTCCAAAGAATGACATGGAAACCATGCTCTCTTAAATATTTAGCAAAAGGTAAATAATAAGAAGTATTGGTAGCGGTTCCTGGGTTTATTAGAACAACGGCTTTAGGGTTAGCAGCTTTATAAAGAGTTGCACGCAGCTCGACGTTATCATCCGTCAATATATTCATATCCATAAAAGAACCTACTTGTTGTTAATTAATGGCTACTATAAACTATGGACATTACTCCACAGTCAAACATTAAGTGAGCGTGCTCGATAATGAATACAAAAGAATTAACTGAAATAGTCGGATTAAGCAGAGATACAATTCGTTTTTATGAGAGAGAAGGGTTGATATTGCCACCATCTAGAGGAGCTAATGGCTATAGAAACTATACTAATAAGACAGTCGATCAGCTTAACATGATCTCCATGGCGAAAGAGTTAGGTTTTACCTTAAAAGAGATTAAAGAGTTAACAGAGCTACTGTATACAAACAACCTGACGCAATCACAAATGGGTGAAAAGCTTCTAGAAAAAAATAAGCAAATTGAAGTTAAGATTCTAGAGTTATCTAAAATGAAAGCGTTAATAGATGATGCATTAAAAGGCATGTGTTCTTATAAGGATAAGCTAGCTCTTTAATCTAAGTTATGAAAAAGTACACTGTGTCTATTTCAGCAAGTTGAAATATTGGTACTATTAGCCCACAGCTTATCATTCAAGTCCTCACTAGGGTACCGAACCTTTACCCATAAAGAGTGATTATGGTAAATAAAGCTCTAAACCGGCTTAACAATCCCATCAAGTAAACTCGCAAAACCCTGCATATAAGCCATATCTTGGCTCGCCGTGCGCGTTGCTGCATAAAGCTGACAATACACGCCATTGCCTAACGGACGGGAGACCACCCAGCCTTTTTTCTCATATTCAGCAACTACCCAATCGGGAAGGGCTGCCACGCCGCGCTCGCTGGCGACCAGCTGGATGAGCATTGCGGTCAGCTCCGTGGTGCGAATATCGGCAAAGCTCACATCGCTTGGCGTCATAAAATTAGCAATAATATCGAGGCGCTTGGCTTCGACTGGATAGGCGATCAAAGTCTCATCGATCAGGTCTGTAGACGTTACAAAGTCTCGCTCAGCCAAATCATGAGTGGGTGAGAGCACCAATCGGCTCTCATACTCAAATAACGGCTGATAGCTGATACCCTTAAGCGGTAAGTTACTGGTAGTAATCAATAAATCAATATCACCTTCCATCAGTAAATGATGCGGCTCAGGCTCAAAGCCAGTGGCAAAATCAAGCTCGACATCCGACCACTCGCGGCGATAGTGATTGAGTATCGGCATCAACCAATCAAAACAGCTATGACATTCAGACGCTAAGCGCAGGCGACCGGCTTGCCCATGCGCTAAGCGCTTTAGATCGTTTTTGGTACGTGTGACTTGCGGCATGATATTATCCGCTAAGGCTAGCACAGCTTTACCTGCTGGCGTGAAAGTGAGCGGGCGGGTGCGGCGATTGACGAGGCTGATATCGTAGTAGTTTTCTAGCTCTTTGAGCTGATGCGAGACGGCAGAGGCGGTGACATGCAGCTCATCGGCGGCCGCAGCCAGCGAGCCATGGGCTCTAAGCGCGGTTAAGGTATTGAGATGACGAAGCTCTAGCATAAATAGCTCGGTAGTGAGGATGAAGTGCATTCATTATAAGCGATAAAGTGCTGAAGTTCACTCATAGCTAATAACTGCTCTAGCGACGACGTAATAAGAGCTGCGACATAATCACTAATACTAATGAAGCAGCTAACAACAGCGTGCCGACGGCATTAACCTCAGGCTTAAGACCGACACGCACCATAGAATATATTCGCAGCGGCAGGATCTCATAGCTTGGGCCAGTCACAAAGGTCGAGACCACCACATCATCGAGTGATAAGGTAAAAGCCAATAACCAACCGGCCATTACCGCAGGCAATATTACCGGAATCAGTACCGTGCGGATCATCGTCGACTCAGATGCGCCCAAATCCCGCGCCGCCTCCATCAGCCGCTCATCTAAGCTGCTTAGGCGCGCAAAGACAGTAATGACCACGAACGGCAGGCAAAAAGTAATATGCGCTATCAGTAAAGAGACAAAACCTAGCTGTAAGCCTATCAATAAAAACAGTGCCAGTAGTGAGATAGCCAAGACAATCTCAGGCGACATCATTAGTACAAACAATAGGCCATTTAATAGCCCTTTACCGCGAAAATCATAGCGATGTAGCGCCATAGCGGTCAAAGTACCGATCAAAGTAGAGACAGTCGCTGCGATGAGTCCTAAGACGATAGAGTGCCAAAAAGCATCGAGCATCGCTTGATTATTAAACAGCGACTCGTACCACTTTAGGCTAAAACCGCCCCAGTTATAGCCCGTCTTAGACTCATTAAAAGACATGACTACTAGGACAATAATGGGTAAATACAGCAGTAGATAGATTAAGCTTAGATAGCCCTTGGCAAACAAACTTCCTAGTTTTAGCGGTTTATTGGTTTTTGTCGAGGGTTGGTTCTTACTCATTGAGTTAGCAGAATTAGCAGACATCAGGCCACCTCGTTAAAGTCAGTTTTGCCAATGCGTTTACTACTAGCGCGATAAGCTAAGAGTAATACCGCCATCGCCAGCGTCAATAGCACACTAGCCGCCGCGCCAAATGGCCAGTCGCGGGCATCTAAAAATTGATTTTTGATGATATTACCAACGAGTAGGTTGCGCGATCCGCCCAAGATATCAGCGACATAGAACATGCCCATCGCCGGTAGCAGCACGAGTAAGACTCCGGAGATGATACCGGGCGTTGTAAGTGGCAATACTATGTGCCAAAAAGTCTGCCGCCTGCTTGCACCCAAATCTTGTGACGCCAAGAGCATGTCATCACGCAAGTCAGTAAATACCGCGTACAACGGCAGCACCATAAAGGGGAAGAGGAGATAAGTTAGGCCAACGATCACTGCGCCTTGGGTGTAGAGCATATTGATAGGCGTCTCGATGATACCGATGGCAAGTAGTGCCTTATTAGTAAGGCCATTCGTCGCTAGTAGCAGCTTGAGCGCATAGACCCGCACTAAGGAGTTGGTCCAAAACGGTAATATCAGCAGCAGCATAAGCAAAGGCTGCCAGCGCAGATGAACACGAGAGACCAGCCAAGCAAACGGATAACCGAGTAATAAGCACAGCACAGTAGTAATACCCGCCATCCATAACGAATGGGCAAACACTTCAAAATACAGCGGGTCAAGCAGACGTAGATAGCTGTCAATAGTGACAGGTAAGCTGATAAAATCGCTCGTATCGCGTGTCAAAAAACTGACCGCAATGACTAAGATATTGGGCAGTAGCGCAAATATCAGCAGCCAGCCCCATATCAGCCATAAGGTAACCGTGCGAAAAGCGCCTTTACTAGTCAAGCTACTACCCGCCATTAGTCCATATCCTTTTGCATAGCGTTAGGGCCTTTTATAGTATCGGCGGTCACCGCTTCAGCGGCTGCATGATTGAAAGCCGCGTCATCAGCCGTACCATCGCTAGTAGAGGTGTCATTTGGTAATAGCCACTCCCAACCATCGACCCAAGAGACTTTTACTGCCTCATGCATTTTGTAATCAAAGCTTGGATCTTCTTCATCGAAGAACTCTGAGGCTTTAATGATACGGCCGTTTTCAAGCTCAATGATCGAGTCTAAAGTGCTACCTTTATAATTGCTTTCAATCACACGGCCTAGTAAGCCTGTATGCGTCTCATCTTTAGGGTCATAAATCCGCAGATCCTCAGGTCGTAGTAGGAGGTTGACCCTATCACCGACTTGCACGGCATTGGCAAAATCAGGACGGCGTAGATTGCGTAGATGAGGGTCATCAGTTGTATGATCCTGCGCTTCACAGACCTCAACTTCGATGCGTCCATTGGTGATCTGGCCATTGCGATCAGGCTGATCAGGATAGACGCCGTGTACTTTTGCTTCAAAGAGATTGGCCTCGCCGATGAATTTGGCCGTAAATAGATTGGCCGGAGTTTCATAGATTTGGATAGGGGTGCCAATTTGTTGGAATCTACCGTCTTTCATCACCGCAATACGATCCGACATAGACAGCGCCTCTTCTTGATCGTGAGTCACAAACACAAAGGTGATGCCAAGCTCGCGCTGCAGGCGTTTGAGCTCTGATTGCATCTGCAAGCGCAGTTTGTGATCGAGGGCGGAGAGTGGTTCATCAAGTAATAATAGTTTAGGGCGATTGATAACGGCGCGGGCAATAGCGACGCGCTGCTGCTGGCCACCAGACAGATCTTGCGGACGGCGATTGGCTAGATGCTCCATCTGCACCATAGCTAACATCTCACGCACGCGGGTTTGTATCTCCGCCTTAGGCACTTTTTTAATCTTTAGGCCATAAGCGACGTTTTGCGCAACTGTCATATGCGGAAATAAAGCGTACTGCTGAAATACAGTATTGACCGGACGTTTATCAGCGGGCAAACCTGCCATTTGCATACCATCGAGTTGAATCTTACCAACGCTTGGTTGCTCAAACCCTGCAATCAGACGCAGCAAGGTAGTTTTGCCGCAACCAGACGGCCCAAGCAGCGTCAAAAACTCGCCATGCTTGATATCAAGGTTGATGTCTTTTAAGACCTCAGTTTGATCATAGGTTTTTTGTAGGCCAGTCAGTTGTAGCAGTACAGTGTCTGGTGACGTAGGGTTGGTATGCGTGTTTGCTAAAGATTGAGTCATAAATCTGTTTCCTAAGCCTCTTACCTGTCCGTACCTTTTTTAATATCCGTACTTTTTTAGTATAAGACACGACAAGGGCTGGCATGAGCATGGTCTGGTTGCTGCGTATTATAACAAACCCTTACTATAAATCAGTGCAACTTCGTTATCAGTTACGCGAGTCGTACCGTCATAGCAGCGCTAGATACAGCTATATTTTTACAGTTATAGGTTGGTGTATAACGACATTTAAACAAAATTTTTTACCGTTTTTTGGCCTCTATTCCTATACAATCACGGTATGGCTGACAAACATAATGAGTCTGCTTGGTTAGTATCTGCTCGGTTAGTATCTGCTCGCACTTCGATGTCTGCATACATGTGTGAAAAGCCGTTTATAACTCTCATATTATTGATAATAAAGGATCTCTCATGCCTACTGATATACGTCCAACAACAGGTCAAGAAGCGCTTGAGCTTTTAAAAGAAGGTAACGCCCGTTACGTCGACAGCCTCACCAACCCAGATCCTGCGGTGCAGAGGCGTCCAGAGCTTATTAGCGATCAAGACCCGTTGGCGATTATCTTGGGCTGCTCAGATGCACGCGTACCGGTTGAGATTGTTTTTGACCAAGGGTTAGGGGATTTGTTTGTGATTCGGGTAGCAGGAAATGTCGTCGCACCGTCACAGATTGGCTCGGTTGAGTTTGCTGCCGAACAATTTGGTACCAAGCTGGTGGTGGTGCTCGGCCACTCACACTGCGGCGCGGTGACCGCTTGCGTAGAAGCGCTCATCAACCCTGAGCAAAACTACACGCCAAACCTACAGTCTATCGTCGATCGTATTCGTCCAAGTGTTTACAATTTGCACGAGCTGGCGACTGCCAATGGTCAAGACGTCGATGCCGATGAGCTGCTAGATCGCTCTATTAGTGCCAACGTGCGTATGTCTGTCAGTCAGCTCAAACATGGCTCCCGAGCCCTAGAGGACTTGACAACGAGTGGTAAGCTGCTCATCGTTGGGGCAGAGTACGACTTAGAAACCGGTAAGGTACGGTTTTTAGAAGACTGATCTGTGCTTGGGGTTTTGTACTCACTTGACGAAAGCGGCCCTCACACCAGAACGGTGCGCTTTTTGTTTACAAAACCCTATCATAGATTGGTACATTTTTGATTATCATAAAAGTAGCAAGCGCATCGCCATGCTGTGATTCGCTTGCTGATTCATTTGTTTTTTATATTAATTTTATATTAGGTATATTAGGATTGTTATGTCTCATTCAGCGTCTAGCTCAACCTCTCTTGATGATGCAGCGACTATCGCGCAGCCTGCCAGCAGCGTCGCGCATGCAGGTATTCAGCCGATCTCAGCGCAAACCTCAGGCTTTACCTTTAACCACACCATGCTACGCGTAAAAGACCCTGCCAAGTCGCTTGAATTTTATACTAGGGTGCTGGGCATGACCTTATTGGCGGTCAAAAAATTCCCTGAGATGGAATTTGATTTGTACTTTTTGGCCAAACTGACCGATAGTGAGCGTGAGAACCTGCCGTCAGGTGCCGATCTAGAGATCTTTGCCTTTCGTCAGCGCGGTATCTTGGAGCTCACCCACAACTATGGCACAGAGAGTCAGGCCGACTTTAGCTACCATGATGGCAATAGTGAGCCGCAAGGCTTTGGTCATATTTGTTTTAGTGTGCCAAATTTGGCAGACGCGGTGGCTTGGTTTGACAAAAACAATGTCGAATTTAAAAAACGTCCAGAAGATGGCAGCATGAAAAACATTGCCTTTATCAAAGACGTCGATGGCTACTGGATTGAAATCGTACAAGCTGATTTGATGTCATAACTGGCAAAACAGTAGTGAGATGTTCATTTATTTATTCATTTAAACACGCGCTAAGACAGCAATAGGAGCAACCCTTTATGCCCACCCCTGACGTGAGCCGCCTATCGAACACGCTAACCGATGGTGTGACCGTCTATCAACAAGTGGTCTATACCACGCAAGACTTGGCAAGCGGCTTTATTGAGCGTATTCCATATTTTGTAGCGGCGCTCATTGTGTTGGGGATTTTTTGGCTATTGTCGATTATTTTCAAAAAAGTCGTGCATAAAACCTTAGGCGCGCGCGTGCGTCATCAAAACTTGGTGAAAGTGTTTCAGCGGATAGGTGGGGCGCTTATTCTGTTTATTGGCTTTATGATCGCCATGGTTGTTGCTATTCCAGGATTTACACCAGCCAAATTAATCGGCGCGCTGGGTATTGGTTCGGTGGCGATTGGTTTTGCCTTCAAAGACATTTTTCAAAACTTATTATCTGGTATTTTGTTACTTATCTCAGAGCCGTTTCGTATTGGTGATCAGATTGTCTCAGGCGACTATGAAGGGACGGTGGAGGACATCAAAATCCGCGCCACCACCATCAAGACTTATGACGGTCGGCAAGTGGTCATTCCCAACTCAGACCTTTACACCTCGGCGTTGACGGTCAATACTGCCTATAAGCAGCGCCGCTTGCAGGTAGAGGTCGGTATCGGCTATGAGGATGATATTGAAGAAGCCAAAGCGGAGATCTTACGTGCGTTAGATAAGGCCGATAGCGTCTCGACGAAAGCGCAGCCTAGCGTGATTGCCACTGGATTTGGCGGCTCGTCTATCGATCTGACGGTACGCTGGTTTATCGAAGAGGGCACTCAGGCCAATAAAGTCGCTTCCATTCATCAAGTCATCGTCGAGATCAAGACAGCACTGGATGCGGCAGGGGTCAATATTCCGTTCCCAATACGTACCATAGATTTAAGCGACCCGTCTGTCAGTGCTATTGTGGATAAAATGCAGGTGCAGCAAGCCCCTGCTACCGATCAGCAAGCGGCAAAGTAAGCCGATTGCTACTTTTATAGCAACCAAAAAACCTATAGCAAACAAGAAACCGCCAAATCAGCAGATAAGGCGGTTTTTTATGTCAGGTAGTTTTGACGGATGTTGCGCTGGACTTAGTCGTTTTTGACTCTAAAGTCAGTGTGGCAAGATTTGCAGCTTTGGCCCACTTGACCAAACGCTGGCATGACATCATCTATGCTAGTAGCGGTTTGGGCGGCAGCATTTAGCTCAGCTGTCGCTTGTTGGAATTTTTCTGCTTCTGCGCGAAAGCCGTCGGCATTTGACCATACCGCTTCAGTTGCGTTACCTGCGGCTTCTTGGTTTTCAAAATGGCTCCAAGGCGTGGCGGCATCTTCTGCCAAAAACGCAGCCTGCTCTTTAAAGATCTCTGCATCAAAGGTGTCAGGGGCTTCGGCCATATCGCCCATGATGCCCATCGCGTCCCCCCAGCTTTTCATGCTGTCTTGACGTGCTTTGACATCAGGGTCCACAGAGGTGCTACAAGCAGTTAGGCCTAGAGCAGCAGACATCAAAGCGATGCCAAAGATAGATTTTATTGGGGTTTTGCGGTGAAGGGATAGCATATGCAAACTTCCTTATTTAATGGCTATTAAGTTAGGCGCATTATCTCATGCTTTGCCTAAATAGTGGCTGTTGTTAAAGGGTGATTCTCAACTAAAAAGTAGTACAAATTAAAAGTATGATAAAAGCACCTTTATTTTTTTATACTTATTGCCCTAAATATATAGGGTGCAGCGAGGAGTTGTGTAGAGTATTTGTGTAATTGATCCGTTATAAAGGCTCTGTAACGATAAAGGTCAGCTATAAAAGCTGACCTAAAATTGAGTCTTCACGTATAGCGGACTATATTGCTGATTACCATATCCACTGTCAATAGCATCGTGCTATAAACTGTACCATAAGTAGTGTATAAAACACTTGTCGGTAAAAGTAGCGTTCATTGTATCGTCAAAAGCTATAAAGTCAACCAATCGCGCGGCTTCAAATAATAATCAGTCAGTTCAAACTCAGCCGTGCCGGGGCTTGGCTCAAAACGATAGTGCCAGCTGGCAAGCGGCGGCATACTGACTAAGATAGACTCGATGCGGCCATTACTTTGTAGCCCAAAGAGAGTGCCGCGATCATAGACGAGGTTGTACTCGACATAGCGGCCGCGCCGATATAGCTGAAACTGACGCTGCTCGTCGGTATAAGGGGCGGCTTTACGCTGCTCAAAAATAGGCAAAATACCATCAAGATAGCCGTTGCCTACTGCTTTCATAAAGTCAAAACACGTCTCAAAGTCCCAGCCGCGGCTCTCGGTATTGACATCGTCATAAAACAACCCGCCAATGCCGCGCTGCTCATTGCGATGACGCAGATGAAAATACTCATCGCACCACTGTTTGAAGTCAGGATAAACGCTGTCGCCAAACGGCGCGCACAAATCATGGCAGACCTGATGCCAGTGGACGCAGTCCGCTAGTACAGGATAAAACGGTGTCAAATCAAATCCGCCGCCAAACCACCAAATCGGCGCTTCGCCTTCTGCTTCGGCGACGAATAAGCGCACGTTGGCATGGCTGGTCGGGACGTTTGGGTTTTTGGGATGGACGACGAGGGACACGCCCATGGCTTGTGCTTTGCGCCCTGCGATATTGGGGTGGCGTGCGGTCGCCGACGCGGGCAGGTTGTGCACGTGAATGTGGCTAAACATCACGCCGGCTTTTTCGATCACCTCACCGTCCGCTAAGACACAAGAGCGGCCGCCGCCGCCTTCTGGGCGCTGCCAATCATCAGGGACAAAGGTGGCATTACCGCCGCCGTCACGCTCTTGTGCTTCGAGCGCTTGGCAAATACGTGCTTGCAAATCGACCAAAAACGCGCGGACGCGAGCGATGTCGTTATCGTTTGGTATGGCAGGGTTTGCCGCATCTGCTTGTGCCTGAGCGACGTTTTTGTCTATGACGTTTTGGTCTATATTGGTATTAGCTATATCTGGAATACTCATAACATATCTATTTATTTAGGTGTATGGCAGTATTAAAGTCTTTGTCGAGCAAATGCCCCATGCGGTCGCGTTTGGTGGCGAGGTAATCCGCATTCATATCGTTGACACCCACCAGCAAAGGCACGCGCTCCACCACATTGACACCGTGTTCGGTCAAATAGGCGACTTTATCTGGGTTGTTGGTGATGAGCCGTACCGCATCGACGCCGACATGGGCGAGCATGGGGCTACACATATCATAAATGCGCGCATCAGCAGGTAAGCCTAACATTAAATTGGCATCTAGCGTATCATGGCCCTGGTCTTGTAGGGCATAGGCGCGGATTTTGTTGGTCAGGCCAATACCGCGGCCCTCTTGGCGCAAGTACAAAATAGCGCCGCAGCCTGCCTCTTGGATGGCTTGCATGGCGGTATTGAGCTGCGGACCACAGTCACATTTTAGTGAGCTAAAGGCATCGCCAGTAAGGCATTCAGAATGGATACGTACCAAGGGCACCGGCGGCTCTGAGGCTGCATGCGCTGTGCCCGGCACGCGGGTGTTGTCTGCCGTCTCATCAGCCGCTACTTGCTCACACGCAGCCAGACCAACGGTCAGCATCACATGCTCTTGGCCGTCGTCGTTTTCAAAAACATGAATATCAAACTCGCCATGACGAGTCGGTAGTTTGGCACTGGTAATAAATTGATATGACATTACTGTCCTGCATAAGCCGGTGGTGGTGGCAGTAGGGTCTGTAAAAACGCGATCACCTGCTCATGACGATAGCATGGTTTTGCGCTTTATGGTAAAAACACACAAAGTTCACAGACGGCGCACGATGATTAAAGCGACAATTAAAAAAAAATGCTATTATGCCATACTATTTTGACGGATACAGTGACAAGTCTTTACCCTTACATTACTATGTCGTCACGAACATTCGGTATTGATGTCTGATAATAAGGCATAATACTCATCCCAAGCCGCGCCGCGCTATATATTATGCTCGCGTGCTTGCTGTGAGACGCCGCATGATGGATTTTATGCCGGTGTTACATAAATAACTATATGGCTTGTTACATCAATAATGATGTAGATATTATTGACGTCGCTTGGCTATCTTTTTTTATACCCTAAAGCACGTTTTGTCAGCAGATTGGTAGGTATCGTACGGTTTATGCAGCAGTCACCTTATTCCCCACAGTCTCAGTCCGTATCTGCGTCAGCCACTACGTCTGCGGTTCAGCTGCCCAGTCTGCAGCAGACTTATACGGCGATCCCATGTGTGCGCCCGCAGACGCCGCTGCTCGATAGTATCGATACGCCTGCTGATTTAAATGCCTTTAGTAGCGCTCAGCTGATTGCGTTAGCCGATGAGCTGCGCCTTTTTTTGTTGTATTCGGCCGGTCAAAGTGGCGGACACTTTGGTGCCAACCTAGGCGTGGTCGAGCTGACCATTGTCCTGCATTACTTGCTAGATGCGCCGCACGATCAAATCGTTTGGGATGTGGGGCACCAAGCCTACGCTCATAAAGTGCTGACGGGTCGCCGCGATCAGCTGGGCAGTATCCGTGCAAAAGATGGGTTGACGGCGTTCCCTGAGCGCGCCGAGTCTGTGTACGATACCTTTGGTGTTGGTCATTCATCGACCTCCATCTCAGCGGGTCTCGGCATGAGTCTGGCGCTGCGGTATCAGGGGCTGCCGCAGACGGTCGCTTGTATCATCGGCGATGGGGCGATGACAGGCGGCATGGCGTTTGAAGCCATGAACGATGCGGTGCAGCAAGATGCCGATTTGTTGGTGATTTTAAATGACAATGACATGTCGATATCTTGCTCGATTGGTGGGTTTTCGCGGCATTTGGCCATGCTATGGGAGTCGGGGTATCAAGTAGATATCTCTGATACCGGCCAGCCTATCGTCTGCCAGCGCCCTGACATGCAGGGGTTTGATCGGCGCAAACGCCACAAAGAGATGCGCGATGTGCCGCAGCTCGAGGACAATTTATTCAAAGCCATTGGCTTTACCTACTTTGGCCCCTTTGATGGCCACAATATACCTGAGCTACTGCGCGTCTTGTCATTAGCAAAACAAGTCAAAGGCCCCGTGCTGGTACATGTCTATACCACGAAAGGCAAAGGCTTTGCACCTGCAGAGCTAGACCCAGTTGGCTATCATGCCATTAGTAAGCTAGCAGATGAGCAGCCGCATGATACGCCGCCTGCTGCTAAAAAATCGCAGCCTGCGCTAAAGTACTCGCAAGTATTTGGCCAGTTTTTGTGTGACAAAGCGCATGAAGATGACAAATTGCTCGCCATTACGCCAGCGATGGAAGAAGGATCAGGCATGACCGACTTTGCCCGTCAGTTCCCAGAGCGGTTTTTTGATGTGGCGATTGCTGAGCAGCATGCCGTCACATTGGCTGCTGGTATGGCAACGCAAGGCGTCAAACCCATTGTGGCGATATACTCGACGTTTTTGCAGCGCGGCTACGATCAGCTGATTCATGATGTGGCTTTGCAAGATCTTGATGTCACGTTTGCCATCGATCGCGCAGGATTGGTGGGCGAGGACGGCGCGACCCATGCGGGGGTGTTTGATTTTGCTTTTTTACGCTGCGTACCCAACATGCTAATCGCTGCGCCAAAAGATGAAAACGAGTGCTACCATTTATTAAATACTTGCTATGAGTATCAAGGCTGTACGGCTGTTCGTTATCCGCGCGGCGTCGGTACAGGTGCTGCCATCGAGCGCCCCGCGCAGACCTATGACATCGGCAAGGCGATGATTGAGTCGGTAGTAGGACAAGATGATGCCCCTCTCAAGCTGGCGCTACTGGCGTTTGGTAGCATGGTCGCCGCTGCTGATTTGGCCGCCCAAGATATCGCTCAGCAGTTGCACTGTCAGGTACATGTGGTCAATATGCGCTGGGTGAAGCCACTAGATACCGTATTGTTAGAAGAGATACTGGCAAACGGCATCACCCATATCGCCACCCTAGAGGAGCACATGCTGATGGGCGGTGCGGGCAGTGCAGTCAATGAATACTTGCTCAATGAGTCGGCGGCCTTTAAGCATCATCGACCAGCCATTTGCAATATCGGTATTCCGGATCGTTTTATCGCGCATGGCGCACCCGCAGAGCAAATGGCCGACTGCGGTCTGGATGTTGCAGGTGTGGTCAGTCAGCTCAAGCAACTGCTAAAATAAAACCCTATCATTCATAAAAAATTGCTAAAATAGCAGAGTAAAAAATAAAGCTTATAGGTTTTTTGCTTAAACCTCGCCTACTTGCCGTAGGTGTGAATTATTTGACAACTTGGGCGGTGCAACGACTAGCAATCATCTATTTGGTTTGCTTGGCGGCTAGGGTTTTTGTTAGGTTGATAGGACTTAGTTTTAAGTCGGCTTTATTTTTTTGTACATTTTATCAGTGTTATCTCTTAAGTAGTATTCATTCATCAAGCAAATAGGTTATCTATGGAACCCATGGTCGTCATCGCAGCACGTGCTGCTGAAAAAGTCGGTAAAGAGATTTTATACGCGCATCAAAACCGTCACAAAATCGAGCTAGATATCGAGTCAAAAGGGCTTGATGGACTGGTCACCCGTATTGATCGTTTTAGTGAAGAGCTGACGATTGAGACACTAAAAGCCAGCTACCCAAACCATTCGTTTTTGGGTGAAGAGTTTGGTATGCAAGAAGGCCGCGGCGAAGATGCCGACTGGTGCTGGATTATCGATCCACTAGACGGCACCAAAAACTTCGTCCATGGTGTGCCGCAGTTTTGTGTCTCTATTGCCGTGCAGTATAAAGGTGTGACCGAGCACGGCGTGATTTATGATCCTGTGCGTGACGAGATGTTTTCTGCCAGCCGCGGCAAAGGCGCGCGTCTCAACCAACGCCGTATCAATGTCAGTGAGCGTAAAGTCATCGACGGTGGGTTATTTACCACCGGTCATCCGCTTGAGCGCAAACGCAATGGCGAAGTCATCTCTTATGCCAAGCAGCACTTTGAAAGCCTACAAAAAATCTCTGAGGCGGGCGGACAAGTTCGCCGTTTAGGCTCAGCTGCGCTGGATCTGTGCTATGTGGCGGCAGGTCGTTTTGATGGTTATTTTGAGATGTCTATCAAGCCGTGGGATATTGCTGCCGGTGAGCTGATTGTCACCGAAGCACGCGGCGTGGTCGTCGATCATACTGGCGCGCACAACTCGATGACATCAGGCTCTATCTTTGCTTGTAACGTCAAGCTGCTCAAGCCATTGATGCAAGTGGTGGTACCGACTTGGGGCGATGTGTTTTAAGCCGCCGTCAACGATCAAATCTTAAAAGCTGGTACCATTATGGTGCCAGCTTTTTTATGAGCTTAGGGTTTTGGTCATCACGCTTGTCCTTGACCGTGATGCCTTGAAACTCAAGCTCTTTGCTGGTCGCCTCTAGCAAATCCAGCTCTTCTTCGATCAGTATCAGCATATCTTGTATATGCGGTAGCGCCTTACTACAGGCAGTGATGCCAAACTCAATTCTATCGAGATAGCTGGCGAGCGTGATGTTCATCGCTTGACCATTAAAGACGATAGAGGCAGGGTATAGCGACTGTAGCTTTGCGCCATTCCAGTATAAGGGTTTGGTTGAGCCGGGTACATTGGAGATAATCAGGTTAAAGGCTTGTTTTTTGGGGAATAAGCCCGTCGCCAGATTGATGCCTTCCCACGCATACGCAATCACGCTGTAATTGATCACTTGGGCTTGATTCATACGGCGAAAACGGCGTTTGCCGTTATTCATGCTGCGGTGGATAAGCTCGATGCGGCGTAGTGGGTCATCAAGGTGCGTGCCGAGGTTTGCTAGGACAAACGATAGCTGATTACCTGAGACGCTATTATCAGTACGTAGCGACATCGGGACAAAAGCGATCAATGGCTTGCTGGGTAGGGCATCCATGGCGAGCAAATAACGACGAATGGCCCCTGAACAGACGGCAAGTACCACATCGTTTTTGCTGACTTTTAGGCGGGCGGCGATATCGTTAAAGCGTTCGATATCATAAGACTGCGCAGCGATACGACGAGAGGCGGAGATACGTTTGTTTAAGATACTCATCGGTGCATCAAAGGTGCCGACATAGCCTTCGTCGCCATGGTTTTTGAGGTTGTCCAGCAGCTCAGTAAACACCGGTTTGATGGTAGAGATTTGCTCTTTGATAATGCGCCGCACGGAGCGCTCTTTGGGCAGTATGGCGTTGACTTGGTTGCGGTGGCGCGCCATCAGTGACCACACAGGCAGGGTGACAGGCTCGGTGGCGGACTGCGATAGGGATTTTTGTACCAAACGCATGGCTGCAATACCATCGACCAATGAGTGATGGATTTTAAAATACAGCGCAAATCGCTCAGCACCGCCCTCAGTTTCGGGCTGGATGCCTTCTATCACGTGGCATTCCCATAGCGGCATGGCGCGATCTAGCAGCCGTCCGTGCTCCCTTGACACATACATCAGCAACTCGCGAATCCGCGCAGGGTTTGGCAGCGCGACATGATGGAGATGATGCTCCACATCGAAGTTTTTGTCTTTTTTCCAAAAGATCAGATGCTCTAGCACTTGGTTAAAAGGAAAGCTTGGCGGCACATCGGACTCTTGCATTTGTTTTACCAGCTGATAGACAAAATCGCTATCCGCCGCTTTTGGTAATTCAAATAAAAACAAGCCGCCAACGTGCATGGGCTGTTTACGCGACTCAAGAAGTAAAAATAATTGATCGACTGCGGTGAGAAGTCGCATAATAAATCCTTTTATGATGTTGGAAAAAAAACCTGTGATGGTGGCGTCATATCTGGCGCCACACGATCAGGTGTCCGCTGAGCTACTAGCAAAAGCGCTTACTGAAAAAAGTAGCCTGTCTGCGGTGAGCTGGCGGCTGCCATTTTGCGCATCGGCATACGGCCCGCCAAAAACGCCTCACGCCCAGCCCAGATAGCGTGCTTCATGGCTTGTGCCATCAAGACTGGGTTTTGCGCATTGGCAATGGCAGAGTTCATCAAGACCCCATCGCAGCCAAGCTCCATGGCAATCGCTGCATCCGAGGCGGTGCCGACGCCTGCATCGACCAAGACGGGTACGTTGGCGTTTTCGATGATTAGGCTGAGGGTATGGCGATTGAGCAGGCCAAGTCCAGAGCCAATCAAGCTACCGAGCGGCATAATCGCCACGCAGCCCATGCTCTCAAGCTCTTGGGCGACGATAGGATCATCAGACGTATATACCATCACCTCAAACCCATCGTCTATCAAGACTTTGGCCGCTTTTAACGTTTCCATGACGTTAGGGTAGAGGGTTTTTTCATCGCCCAACACCTCAAGCTTGACCAGATTGTGCCCGCCGAGCAGCTCGCGAGCAAGCTTACAGGTACGAACCGCCGTTTCGGCATCAAAACAACCAGCAGTATTTGGCAAAATAGTATATTTGTCTGGAGAGATGACGTCGAGCAAATTGGGCTCATCGTTATTTTGCCCAATATTGGTACGGCGAATGGCGACGGTGACAATCTCTGCCTCCGACGCGCCGATGGCCTCACCTGTCTGCGCCATGTCTTTATATTTCCCCGTCCCGACCAATAACCGAGAAGAAAAGGTACGACTACCGACGTTAAAGGTGTCTGATAGTAGCGGCGTGGGAGTGGGGTGGGCGTTTTCTGACATAACTCAAATCCTAATAACGGGCGGCAAGATGACCTAATAAATAGGCATCAAATATGAAAGGGTGTGTCTTAGTGCAAACGTGCACCGCTTATCAGACAAGAAGTCTCAAACTGATAATAGCGCACTATCGACAAAATAAAAATCCTCTGTGGGCTTGGGGCGTTAGATGGCGCAATTGGCACCAAGCGTTAGGGACGCGTGTCTTGCATATAAACTCATACGCATCTGACACAAAATGCTATTATACCAAACTCATGCAGGTTTACAGTCAGTCTTTTTGGACTAAGGCGGTGCGGCGCTGAGCCGCGCTATGCTAAGCTGCGCTATCGCGCTATGCTATGCTATATAGTCAAGAGCGCTATGCCATTTTAGAGAGAGTCGATTTACCCATACCTCTGCTGTCATCATATGCTGCTCATACCGCAGTTATTCTTAGTTATCAGGTCGTTTTTATGATGCAATTGCCTTATAGTTTTGCCAAACGCCATCAGGTTTTGGTCATCCTTGCGATAGACCCTGAGCTGCCGGCGACGCTGGTACTGACCAAGGCCACACCGCTATCGGCGATTAATGAAGCGGTGCGGTTTTTGCAGCAGCAGGGCGTGCGCGGCGTGCCAACCTATGACAGTGTCAGCGCCGATGAGTTTGAAAAACGCCTAAACGCCGCTTATGCAGGCAATACGGGCGAGTCACAGCACATTGCTGCAGGACTTGAAGACCATCCGGATCTCGATAGCTTGGCAGATAGCGTGCCTGAGACAGAAGACTTGATGGATCAGCAAGACGACGCCCCCATCATCCGCCTGATCAATGCGCTACTGTCCGAGGCTATCCGTCTCAATGCGTCTGATATTCATATCGAAACCTTTGAAAAACGCTTGGTCGTGCGTTTTCGCGTCGATGGCGAGCTAAAAGAAATCATTAGCCCAAAACGTCAGTTAGCGCCGCTCTTGGTCTCGCGTATCAAGGTGATGGCCAAACTCGATATCGCCGAAAAACGCGTGCCACAGGATGGCCGTATCAGCTTGCGTCTAGCAGGGCGTGAGGTCGATGTGCGGGTGTCGACGCTGCCCTCTAGTTTTGGCGAGCGGGTGGTGATGCGACTGCTCGATAAGCAAGCAGGCCGCTTAAACATGACCTATCTGGGTTTGTCTGACAGCGACTATATTGAGCTTAAGCGCCTTATCCATCGCCCGCACGGTATCATCTTGGTGACTGGGCCGACGGGGTCTGGTAAGACCACTACTTTATACTCGGCATTGACTGACCTAAATGATCAGACTCGCAATATCTTGACCGCTGAGGACCCGATAGAGTTTCAGCTCGATGGCATCGGCCAGACGCAGGTGAATAATAAAGTCGATATGACCTTTGCCAAGAGTCTGCGCGCGATGTTACGACAAGATCCAGACGTGGTGATGGTCGGTGAGATTCGCGATTTAGAAACCGCAGAAATTGCTGTACAGGCATCGCTTACCGGACATTTGGTATTATCAACGCTACATACCAACACCGCTATAGGGGCCGTCACCCGCTTACAAGACATGGGGGTTGAGCCATTTTTATTATCGTCATCACTGATAGGGGTCGTCGCCCAGCGTTTGGTGCGCACCTTGTGCCCGCACTGTCATGGCTGGCAAGCTGCAGATAGTGAGCAGGCCAAGCTATTTACTGAGATTGACCTGACATCGGGGCCATCAGGCGCACAAGCGACAGACACCTTTATCAAACTCCCCAAACCCGTCGGCTGCGACAAATGTAACCAGACAGGCTTTAAAGGTCGTACTGCCATATATGAGGTGGTGCCCATCGATGATACGCTGCGCCGTATGATTCATAGCAACACCGCTGAGTATGAGCTAGAAGCCTACGCTCGCCAAAAAACATCGTCGATTCGCGCTGATGGACTGCACAAAGTGATAGCAGGTCGGACGACGTTAGAGGAAGTGCTGCGCGTGACCAAAGAAAGCGCGCTAAATGATGAACCGCTTTTAAATTGATAGAGAGTTTATGAGGATGCCTAGCATATAAACGGCAAAAAAATAACTGACTATCAAAGCCAGTTATTTGGTCGTGCTCTATTGGTAATGACTGGTATGCAGTGGCACATTGATAGTGAATACCGCAATAGTGAACACCGCGATTATTTGACAGCGATACATTCAACCTCGACGCTTGCGCCCGCCGCCAGCTCTGAGACGCCAAAGGCTGAGCGCACCGGATAAGGCTTGGCCATCGTGGCTTTGTAGACGTCATTAAAGTCAGCAAAGTCATCCATGTCGGTCAGCATCGCCATGCATTTGACCACATCTGACTTTTGGTAGCCATACTTTAGGAGCGTGGCGTGAATGTTGTCTAGCGCTTGCTTGGTTTCGGCTTTGACACCGCCTTTGACCAGCTTGCCGTCTTTAAAGCCGATCTGGCCTGACATATATAGTGTATCGCCGACCCGCACCGCTTCAGAAAAAGGATAGCTGCCACCTTCTCCCAAAAATACAGGGCCGGATTTGCTAAGTGTGGCATGTTGGCTGGTATTTGCTGGAGCGGCCGTGGCTGTCATGCTAAGTCCCAACGCGCAGGCGCTGGCCAGTAGTACCTTAGATAAAGGGGCTGTCAATGTATGGATAAGTTTGGACATCATTGTCTCCTTGTTGTTGGTTTTTTGATTTGATCACGCAATCTATGTGCTTTTGGCCATATCTGTAGTGGCGGCAGACAAGTCTTGCGCAGAGGGTGTATCGTTTAGTTGTGAAGCGGGTTGAGCGTCATTGGTCTGGTCGTCAAGCGCACCTGCCAATGCTGCGTCATCACCTGCTGCTGTTTGCGCATTCGCTTTGCCTTGACGTCTGGCTTCTAGCTCTGACTTGGGTATCCAAGCCCATGTCATCTCGACTACGATAGGGTCGCGCTCGCTATCAGACTCGCGATCATGAATGACGCAAGGGATGACCATCTCGCCTTTTGGGGTATTGAGGATGGTTAAGCGCTGCTCATCCGACAAGGTAGCGATAGCGGCGATCTGACCTTTTTTGATGGGGCGATAAAAATCTACCGAGTAAGATTTAATCAGCAGGATACGGTCAGAGGGCAGGTTTAGACCCAAAATAAACCCCGTGGCTGTTTCGGCCAGTAGGGTGATGGCAACGGCGTGGATAGAGCCGATATGGTTTTGCACGGCTTTGGTGTTGTTTAAGCTGACCGCCACTTGGTTTGGCTCAACCGTCTCATAGTAGACGCCCGTGGTGCCGACATAGGGCACCACTTTACCAAAAGCCTTGGATAAAATACTGGAGCGGGCGCTGGCCGGTAAGTATTTGGTCACTGACAATAGCTTGGTGAATTGGTTACTGACGGGCTTGAGCGTGCTGTTTGGTGGTTCGACTGGCGATCTTGTGCTGTCAGTTACTTTGGCTGGCAATTTATTGGTCAGCTTGGTAGGGAGTTTTTTTAATAATCCTGACATACAAAAATCCTTTATATAGTATATAGATAGGTTGAAGGTGACATTGCGTATGATGAAACCTCATCAATAACGACGAAGCGCCTATTGGCTGCCAAGTCGTCACCACTACTATGGTACATTAACCGCGTTCTGCCTACTATTATTAGCATGAACTGCTGCGCTTACAAAATGATAGTAAGGTAACGAGCAGACCGCCCTAACGTCGCCATTTTCCTTGTTATAATCAGCCCGCCTATTGCTTGTTTCATGTTTATACACTTTTGCTCTGCTGGATAATGTTATGTCTGATGTCTTGCTCACTCAACCAAACCGCTCTCATCAACCAGTTAATATCATCTACACGGGCGTCGCTGGTACTGGTAAGACTTATCGATTGCTACAAATCGCCCAGCAATACACCGACGATCTGCCCACCGCAGATGATGAGGCGCTATTGGCCCAGCTGTTACAGAAATTGAGCTGGCGCGAGGTGCTGTGCTTGATATTTTTGCAGATGCGCAAGTCGCAGCAGGACTTACTAAAAGTACCAGAGATTGTCGCCCATCCTTTTTTTGTGGCAAAGGCGGCCAAAAATGCCCGCGACAAAAACTTAAGCAGCACCGCTTGGTTGGCGCTGCGTCGCCACAGTCCTGCTGACTCGCGGACGGTCAGCTGTGATAACCGCGCTAGTCAAGCGTATTTTGATAAGGATGAGAGCGGTGCGTGGTATTTGCTACCTGATAGCATCGACTTGCTAGAGGGTTTATCACAGCAGCTAGCCGAATTTGAGCAAGCGCAGCACGACAATAGCGCGCACCAGCAAGCCTTTAGCCAGCAGCGCTTTAGTATGGTGAGCTTTCACCAAGCCTACGGCTATGAAGAGTTTGTCGAAGGGATTCGCCCCGTTATGACATTTGCCAATACCGCCACCAATGCCGAAGGCCGACAGATGCAGTATGGCATTCAAGATGGTGCGTTTTTGTTGTTGTGTCAGCGCGCCGCTCGCGACCCCAAACAGCGCTATGCTATGCTGATCGATGAGATCAACCGTGCCAACGTATCACGGGTCTTTGGTGAGCTGCTAAGCTTAATTGAGCCAGATAAACGCACTGGCATGGCCAATGCGATGACGGTAAAGCTGGCGTATTCTGGCCGTACTTTTAGTATTCCGGCCAATGTCGATATTTATGCCACCATGAACACGCAAGATCATTCTTTAGCCCCGCTAGATATGGCGCTGCGCCGGCGCTTTCGATTTGTCGATTGTCCGCCACAGCCTGAGCTGCTACCAAGTATCGAGACAGGCCACAGCGCAGACAGTGCTGAGCCTGCTGTCACGATAGCGCTCGGCAAACTACTCAGTGGCCTCAATCAGCGCATCACGCAAACGCTCGGCAGCGAAGCGCAGTTGGGCCATGCGTTTTTATGGGCGATAGAGAGTCTGGAGCACTTACAACGCGCACTGGCCGAGCAAATCATTCCACAATTAGCGCAAGCTGCAGGTGGGCAAGTGGCGGTGCTACAATATATCTTTCAAGATGATGAGCAGCCGCTAGCGATGCAGTTTATACAAGACAGCCAAGCGCTGCTGGCAGGTAGCCGGCCTACACAGACGGCGACTCAAAATGACAGCGCCGCTGGCTATTTGGGCCATGATTCGTTTTTTGGTCAGCCGCACTCGGCTCTAGGGGCAGGGGGCTATAGGATAAATGCAGATCTTATAGCAGGCGCAGGCGCGTTTGCGCAGGCGGCTATCTATCAGCGGTTATACTGATGACTGTGCTCCATAACGATAGCAACCTTTATACCGCTGGTAATCCTGAGCTGCGGCGGCCAGCTGGTTCTCAGACAGGCATTATGACAGTGTTTGAGCATCAGCGGCTGACCGCGCGCGACTTTGCGTACGTGACTGATTTTGAGTGGCTACTGGCGCAAGAGTTTGCGGTATTTGGCATCAAGCGCAAGCGGGGCCAGTGGCAGCTTCAGGTGGGTCACTATATCGGTATTGTGCACCTGCCAAGTGGCATGGTGCTTGAGATATTACCCAAACGGATGGCAGCGACAAATATACCGCCTCAGCGTCAGTCGCCATCAGAGCAGCAAAGCGCTATCAGCCGCACTCGGCTTTGGGTACAGAGGATGCTGGCAGATTTGATCGCCAGCAACGACTCATCACCGCAGACACTGCCAAATAGCAAACACCTTAGGCAGTTTGGTCGCCACGCTGCACCCTTACCGATCAACGCTTTGCCATTGTCAGATTGGCTTATTCAGCAGTTTTTGCAAGGACTGACGCAGCACTCACCCACCAAGCACTATCAAACGCAAATCGATAACCAAACCTCATTGCAAGGTCGCCTCGTGATAAAAGAGCAACTGCAGCGCAACCTGCTGCAGCCTCATAAATTCGTGTGTGAGCGCAGTGTGCTCAGCCAAGAGATGCTAGCCAATCGGCTGATCAAAAGTGCTTTAGAGCAACTTGGCCCATTACTACAGACCTCCGTGCGTTTTCGTCGCATCGGCGCTCAGTTGTCGACGACATGGCAGCGGGTCTCTGCGCTACATGCTCATGAGCTGACGCAGTTGGTGACGGTCTATCAGCAAGCCAAACGCCAGCTTGCTATGCAGCCACTGCGCGTGGCCGCCGTGCAAGGTGCGCAGCAGCTATTAGAGATGGCGTATTGGCTACTGCGCCAGTCGAGTGTCGCTGGGGCAACTGGTATCGCGCCACCTGTAACAACACAGCGGCCACCATCACTACGTTTGTGCCTGCTGCTAGATATGAACCAAGCCTTTGAGCAGTGGGCCAGCTTACGTATCGCCGCGCTGTTTCGGCGCGTCAGTACGAGATATCAGCCGCTGTTTCAGGCGCAGCGGGTATGGTTAAATGACGAGGAGGGGCGAGCTTGTTTGTCTATCCGCCCTGATTTATTGATTTATCAAACGCCGCCTGACAATGATAATGACAATGACAACTCAACTCATACGCATCACAAGGCAAAGACGGTCACTAACACGGCACGCTGTTATAGTCATGTAATCGATATCAAATGGAAAGCGCTAGCAAATGCTGCTGCTATCAGCCCCAGCGATGCTTATCAATTGGCCAGCTATGCGCAGGCTTATCAAGCGCCGCAGGCTTGGCTGGTGTATCCTGTACAAGATGACACGCGGCAACCGACGAGGCTTCACCAGCTGCCTATCACAGAAGCGCTCGCCAGCAAGGTGCCAGATCATGCCACGCTATGGCTAATACCCTTTAACGTTAACACAGGCACGATAAATAAGGGCAGTGACTTGTTTCCTTGAGAAAATGTAGTATAATGCCCCTGTCGATGAGTAGGTATTATCGATATTAAGGGATATTAAGGCGTTGATTGTGGCCTTTTTTATAAAAACAGGCGTTTTTGTGGTAATTTAATAATTCTTTTAAATTTATCAAAAATAGGTGTTGACACAATCGGCTTTACCCCTTAATATGTGCACCTCGATAGCGATGAACATTAACAAGTTGGCGGCCTTGCCAATGACAAGTTACTTGACAAAACTATCGTAAAAATAGAAATATCGGAGTGTGGCGCAGTTTGGTAGCGCATCTGGTTTGGGACCAGAGGGTCGTAGGTTCGAATCCTATCACTCCGACCATCTATTTATTTAAGAGCCTTACAGGCTTTTTTTTATGTATAATGATTGAGTTTATACTACAATAGTATTGTAATCTTAATTAGATATATAAAAAGCCCTTAAGAGCGCCTGTAGCTCAGTTGGATAGAGCACCTGCCTTCTAAGTAGGTGGTCGCAGGTTCGAATCCTGCCAGGCGCGCCATTTAGCCTGCATATCTTGCCTTCCTTGGCCATATTATGGCGGTTGTAGCTCAGTTGGTAGAGCCCCGGGTTGTGATCTCGGTTGTCGTGGGTTCGAGTCCCATCAGTCGCCCCAATTTTTCTTTTTCTCTCTTTATCTGTCAGTAGCCGCTTTGGTTCTATTGCTGCACCTTTTTTCTGTTTCTTTATCAGACTTCCCTGTCGTTACTCTTTATATTTATCCTTTGATGCTCATAAATAATGACACTGGTTTTGGCCGGCATTTTTTTGTGCCTGCGTGTTTATACCGCGATCTGATGCTCGACGCTCATATTTGTCATTCTATCGTTTGATTTAAGTGCCATTTGCCAAACACATAGTGCGGGCAGTATTGGCGCGCCTCGAGTTTGGTCTATGTGTCTAACGTATGTATATTTTTAACCAGAGTCCACGAGCGGATATTTGACTTGTGTCATCTCTATGAGATAGTTTATTTTGCTAGGTTTGGACACTGCTCATAATCACTGAGGAACGACAGATGGACGCTCTAAGCGTATTGCTACAAAATGTGCATTTGTTTGAAACCAAATACTATCGGCTAAATTGCATCGGTAATTGGTCTTATTCATTGACGAGAAAAGACACTATTTTATTTTACTTGGTGATGTCTGGCAGTTTTTGTATCGATGTTGGCAATGATCGACGAGAGGTACATGCAGGCGATATTATCATGATTCCCAATAGCCATCAGCACACAAGCTATGCGCTAGCGTATGATGGTGATGCCGCCCAGCCGCTAGATGAGATGCTCAATAGCTGCAAAGCGCAGACGCTAGATGTCAAAGGTGAGGGCGAGTCTAATTCGTCTCTGATTTTGATTGAGTGTAAGTATGACAAAGAGATGATACGGCCGTTATTGTCTGTCCTGCCATCGATTTTGCCCGAAATCAATGAAGAATCTGATGGCAGGTTTGAGGTCATTGATGTGGAGATTAAGCTGCTGACCTTGGAGGCTGAGCGCGAGCGTATGGGTAAGACCGCAGTCATCAATCACTGGGCGAGTATCATGATGATTGAGTGTTTGCGCGTCTATATCGAAAGCCTGCCTGAAGCCACTGAGAATTGGCTAAAGGCCATGAAAGATCCGTTTTTGACCAAAGCCTTGGCCGCCATGCATGAAGCCCCAAGTAAAAGCTGGACGATACATAAGCTGGCAGAGGTCGCAGGGATGTCGCGCTCAAGCTTTGCGCAGCGCTTTAAAGACACAGTCGGTATGCCGCCGCTAACGTATCTGATTGATTATCGCTTGCGCCTGGCAGCGCGCTACTTGCGGTTGCAACAAAACAGCATCAGCCGTATCAGTGAGCTGGTCGGCTATGCGTCGGATTCGACCTTTAGCCAAGCGTTCAAGCGCGTTTACGGCGTCTCGCCCAAAGCCTATCGCCAGCAGTATCACGGTTAGCGCATGACGTGATGCCGCGTTTATCTGGCTAGGTATTTTGTTTAGTCTAGGTATTTTAAGCCGCGTGCGGCGGTGGGTATTTTGCTGATGGACGGCTGACAATACGTCGATGTTCAGGTACTATGGAATATTGAGTCATCTGGCCGCCAGCGCTTGTGACAAGCGTGCTATATTTCCTTATAAAGCAGGCATATAGTCAGATCTAGATGATGTTTCATTTTGCTGCAGATGGTATGTTATGACTGAACCAACCGCAAAGCCAAACGCCCAAGCCGGTAGCCAATCCGTTATCGAAGCCAATGGCAACAAACCAAGTAATGCGCCTCACGACACCGTCAGTGATGCGCAATATCCCATGACAGACGCTCAGGAGGATGACAGCGCTGTGGTCTTTGATAAAGCGGCACTGTTGGCCTTGTTTACGGTTGATAGCGCTGTGGACACGGCGCATACCGTCACGTCACAGGTGCAAACTGATGCTTCTACCGATGAGGACAGCGTTGCCGCCCAGCGTCTGGCCTTGTACCGTGCTCAGCATGAGCGTACAAGGCTCTTGTATATGGCTCCTGCCAATACCCGTCCGACTTATTTGGTACAAACGCTCAAATCACAGTTTGTAGAATACCAACAATATTTGCTGGCGCAGCAGCTTGATAAACGCGGGCTGATGGATACCGATGGGCTTGAGCGCCTTTGGCAGCAGCTACATGTGGTCGACGACATCATCGCTGATATCGTCCGCCACATGCCCGCGCAGCAGCCAGCAGGGTGGCAGCTGACCACTCAAGATGGCCGTAACCCGTTGTGCTTTGCCACGATCGGCAAGCTCAAAAGCACCAAGCCTATCTTTGATCAAGGCAGCCTCAATAGCTATGTGCTTGGGCACTTTGGGGTGAGTAGTTTTACTTACGATAGAGGCTATTATATCGGCCATGTAGTCGGCTATTTATTTAGTTGTTATTTTTGCGCGCATCTGTCCATTAGCTATAGCGTCACGGCGCTTGCGCCCGAGGTGGTGGCGGATTATGACTACGCCAGTTTAGAGACACCGCATATGGTGCGGCTGCTACAAGGGCTAGACGGCTATTGCAAAAAACGCATTTATCAATTGGCCGTCATCTGTGCACGGCTGAGCGTGTTTGCCAGTGACAAACGCATCGAGAGAATGCTGATCGCTGAGGTCAATGACTTTGATAAAAAGCTCCAACAGCAGCATTTAGATGTCTTGCTCCTCCAAGGGCTGATGCCGGATAGCAACGACTCCACGCCGCTGTTTTAGGCGACAAAGCCATACCCTAAGGTTTTGAGCGCTGTTTTATCATTCACTCTATTTGATCTTCTTAGGATATCTGCTGCTATGCCAGCCTATCATTTTAAAGCGCTTGATGAGCGCGGCAGTATGCAAAAAGGCCTGCTCGAGGGCGATTCGGCGCGGCAGATACGCCAGCAACTGCGTGATAAGCAGTGGACGCCCGTGGAAGTCAGTGCCGTCAATGACAGACAAGCTAAGCATAAAAACCGCTATAAAAAGCCCTCCGCTTATGAGCTGGCGCTCTTAACCCGTCAGCTGTCTGTCTTGCTGGCAGCGGGTATTCCGTTAGAGGAAACGCTTGCCGCCGTCGCCAAACAATCGCCAAAGACGCATATTAAATCTCTCATGCTTGCCGTGCGTTCTCATGTGTTAGAAGGCTTGAGTCTTGCGCGCGCACTGCAGCAAGCCGCCAGTTTTCCACCACTATATATCGCGACCATTGCCGCAGGAGAAAAGTCAGGTCATTTGGATTTGATCCTCAACCAATTGGCAGATTACACCGAAAACCGTTTTGCTTTACAAAAGAAAATCCAAGGCGCAATGGTCTATCCGATTGTGCTGATGGTGATGGCGGTCGGAGTAATCATGGGCTTGATGAGTTTTGTGGTGCCAAAAATCGTCAAGGTCTTTGAGCAATCAGAGCAGGCGCTACCGCTGATTACCCAAATCGTACTCACACTGTCCAATTTTATCACTCAGTGGTGGTGGCTGATGCTGTTGGTATTGGCTGCGCTGGCATTTTTGTGTTATCGCTTTGCCCAAACGCAAGCGGGCAAGCTGGCCATTGACATTCTGGTACTCAAGCTACCGATAATGGCGCGCTTGTCTAAGGGACTCAATGCTGCGCGCTTTGCCAGTACTTTGGCGATATTGGTGCGCTCAGGGGTGCCGCTGATTGAAGCCCTACATATCGGTGCGGCGGTGACGACCAACTTACATATCAAACAAACCATTGTGAGTGCAGCCGATCGAGTCACAGAAGGCGCTAGCCTCTCTACGCAGTTAGAAAAATCCTCCTATTTTCCGCCGATGATGGTGCAGATGATCAAAAGCGGCGAAAACTCAGGCGAGCTGGAAAACATGCTCAGTCGAGCGGCCAATATGCAAGAGGCCGAAGCCACCAACTTTATCAGTACGTTACTGTCATTACTTGAGCCGTTGATGCTGGTGCTGATGGGCGTGGTGGTGATGATTATCGTCATGGCAGTGATGCTACCGATTGTCAATATGAATGATTTGGCCGGTTAGTAAACGCTTAAGCTTTATTAATTTCTCTGTAGCTGGCTCAAAATCCATTACCTCTATCTTGCTAAAGCTTCCGCTAACTTTCTTAAGCCTTGCTTAGTGTTGTAGATTGTTGACAACGGTACGTTTTTACTAGAGCGCAGCCGATCATAAGGCTTATAGTAAGTACCAGTTAAAAGCTTTGCTTATAAACTGCTTATAAAGGATAGCGGTCATCCAATATTTCACGGCGTGTATCCATAAAAGTCAATATTCATAACAATCCATTGCAGCGCTGGATAAAAATAAAAGCATGGTTTATAGTGATAAACGGTTGAGGGTTCATCAATCTGAAGCCAACCCATTAAAACGCTCTGAACAGCATATTCATTATTTATATCACCTGATACCAAAAGCGATGACAAAAGCGATGACTATAATTGACACGATGCAAGTAAATACCATGCCAAAAAACGCTAGAAATGATGATAAGTTGCAGGCAGAAAATATGAATAAAAATACGCCTACTGCGCTTAAAAGTCGTCCGTCAATGTCTCATAGCCAGTCTGGATTTACCCTTATTGAGATTATGGTGGTGATTGTTATTTTAGCGCTTATGGCATTTTTAGTAGTTCCTAACGTAGTAGGACAAAGTGATAAAGCGAGAAAAAAGACTACTCAGATAACTTTGTCTTCAATTTCTAATGTATTAGACCAGTATAGAGCTGATAACGGTCGCTATCCAACGACGGCACAAGGTTTAGAAGCGCTGACCACACCGCCTGCTGATGCCAAAAACTATCCTGAAGGTGGTTATATTAAAGGTAATTATCCGATTGATGGTTGGGAAAATGAGCTTCAATATGTGTCGCCAGGTAGTGAAGGTCGTCCTTATGACTTATTTTCACTAGGGGCGGATGGGCAGCAAGGCGGTGAAGGGCAAGATGCGGATATTTACGCGCAGCTATAGTCCACAATAGCAAGGCAAGCAATGTATCTCGGCGTAGAATAAGAATAAAGGCAGTCCAAAATGACGTCAATATGCCGATATTACCCATGCTACTGCTATAAATTTACCTGCGGACTGTTCTCCTAGAGGCTACGAAAAACTCATTCCAGTAGCACTGTAGCAGTTTTAGAAAGAAGCAGGCTCAAGCTTTGCAGTTTTTTATAATGATCAGATATCAACCAATAACAGCTTATTGGTTGATATTTTTTATTAGTGACACAAATTATGATTTTTGTTAACCACTCTTTGTTGAATGCGTTTTGCTATAAACTGTATCGGTATATGTATTAATATTATAATTATTTTTAATGTATGTTGCGCGGTATAAGCGGCTTGCTGCTTTGAGCATGATTTAATCTGCATTATCAAGTTTGACATCAGTTATTAAGAGGTATCATTTATGGGTATATCGACATCTACGACAAAATACCAGTCAGCGTGCATGCGTACGGCGGCCATCATTCTTGCTAGTAGCTCACTGATAGCAGCGGGAACCATAAGCGCTCAGGCAGCCAGCCTTAGCGGTTTGTTTAACAGCAGCAATAACGGGTCGTCAAAGTTTTTATCAGTTGAGCAAGCGTTTAGCGTGGATAGCAGCAGCAAGGCCACCAAAAAAGGTACACAGCTGTCGATTACGTTTGATATCACCCCTGAGCATTATGTTTATAAAAACCAGCTGAAACTGCGCTTCCCTAAAGGCATCAATGCCACGCCATTTACCTTTAACCAAAAGCCTGTGACCATTGATGATCCGACCTTTGGCAAGGTACCTGTATTTACTCAAAAAAGTGTCACCGCTACCACTACCTTAACCACTGCCAATGGCAAGGGCGCAAAAAACGTCCCTGTGGTTCTTCATTGGCAGGGCTGTGCTGAGGCAGGACTATGCTATCCACCAGAAAAGATGGCGACCAAAGTTGATATCGCAGTGCCACGCTAAGCCGTTGCTGACATTTTGTTCGATTCTGAGTAATAAATAGGTAGCCTTTCATGCCCGCACATATAGCAACACCGCCGCCGACCACGACTACCCGTGAAACCATGGCTCCTAAACAAGCCAAGCATGCGCCCTATTACAGTGTAAAAAACCGCCCCTATCTATCGGCACTTGTGCTAAGCGCCAGCGCTCTGCTAGCAGGGCTAAGCGCGCCGATGCCCGCGCACGCAGCAGGATTGAGCGATTTGTTTGGTGGTAGTAGTGACAGTCGTGCACAAAAAAATTTTTTATCCGTTGATGAAGCCTTTGATGTCAGCAGTAGCAGCAGCCCTGCCAAAGCTGGCACGCGCTTGTCGATCAATTTTGATATCACCCCTGAGCACTATGTGTATCAAAATCAGCTCAAGCTGACACTGCCTGATGAGGTAAAGGCCGCGCCGTTTACCTTTAATCAGCAGCCCGTTTCTATCGACGATCCGACCTTTGGCCGCGTGCCAGTGTTTGATCAGGCCAATGTAGTGGCTAGCACCACGCTGAGTACGACAGATGGCAAGCCTCTAGACAATGCCGCGATTACGATTGGCTGGCAGGGCTGTGCCAAAGCAGGATTATGCTATCCACCAGAGAAGATAAAAACCACAGTCAGTATCGCCGCTTTACCCTCCCAGAGCCGCGCCAATGATGCATCAGCGAATGGCCAAGACGCGACAGCTAAAAGCACTGCGGCCAATACTGATGCTAATACCGTAGATACTGACGCTCAAGATAAGGCGGCCATCAGTGAGCCGCTAACCACATCATCGGCTGCTGCGTCGCCAGAGAGTGCCAGCGGCCTTGCTGGTGAGCAGATGGATGATGAAGTCGTCGACTATGATTTGATAGACGATGTGTCATTGGAAGGTGAGATTGCCGGTGCAGCTGCGCCCATAGCAGACACCCAGCAGTCTTCTGATCGAGCCTCAAGTAGTAGTGAGACTGCCGCTATCGGCGCGATGGATAGCGACCCTTTTGGCCTAGCGTCTCATCCATGGCTGGCATTGGCTTTGCTGTTTTTAGCAGGTTTGGGCTTGGCATTGACGCCTTGCGTCCTGCCCATGCTACCCATTGTGGCCAATATCGTCGCCCGTGAAGACAATCCCACGGTCAAACGCGGTGTGCTTTTGACAGGCAGCTACGCCATTGGGGTAGCCACCGCTTATGGGATTTTAGGTGCAGTTATTGCGGTGTTTGGTGAGTCTTTGGGCATCATCGGTTGGCTACAAAACCCGATTATCTTAATCAGCTTTGCCATTGTGTTTGTACTTTTGGCGTTGTATATGCTGGGTGTTTTTAATATTCGTTTGCCCAATGCCATCAGTAGTAAGATGCAGCGCTTGAGTCAAGCAGGAGATAGCAAGCTTGGTAGTGCGGGCGGCAGCCTAATCGCTGGTTTTTTATCTGCGCTGGTGGTGTCGCCCTGTGTCTCAGCGCCGTTATTTGGCGCGCTGCTGGCGGTGTCTACCATTGGCAGTCCGCTGCTTGGGTTTGTCGCTTTATTTATGCTGGGTTTCGGTCTGTCCGCGCCGCTGATCCTAATCGGTGCCACTCAAGGCAAAATCATGCCAAAAGCTGGCGCGTGGATGAACTGGGTCAAGCAAGGTTTTGCGTTGCTGCTTTTTGCTGTGGCGCTGCTGCTGATTGAGCGCGTCTTTATCTCGCCTGTCATGCTGGTCGTATGGGCACTTTGGTTTATGGTGCTGGCGACATGGGCATGGAGCTGGCTTGGTAAAGGTCGTATCTTAACCCAAGCGCTGGGCTTAATCGCTGGGATTTGGGCGGCTTGTCTGATGGTGGGTGCCGCTTTGGGTAACGATGACAGTCTGCATCCGTTGGCCTCTTTAAGCGCCGCGCCTATGATGATGACATCTGCAAACGGCGTATCAGGTGCGAGCAATAGCACCAATGACGCGCACATCACCACCCTTGCTGAGCTAGATGCTATTTTGGCTGACAATCCGAAAGTCATTGTCGATCTGACAGCAGAGTGGTGTGTTGAGTGCCGTATTATGGACAAAAACTTATTTCACAATCGTCCTGCTCAGATGCAAGACTGGCTGCTGGTCAGACTCGATATCACAGAGACGACAGAGAACTCAAAAGCCATCTTAGCGCGTTATCAACTATTTGGACCGCCAGCATTGCTCTATTATCAAGACGGGCAGTTGGTCAATCAGCAAGTAGGGGAAATCGGGCGTTCGGTATTTGAGCGGACTTTAGAGGCGCTCAATCGCTAATTACCTACATGGATGAATAATGGCTGAAAGGGTGAATGTTTCACCTTCAAACTCCCGCCTGACATAACAGCTAATGCCGTGTATGTTGCCAATCAAAAGCCAAGCGCCTACTATGTTAGGCGCTTGGCTTTTTTGGTAAGGTGTCTTGGGATTGGCAGGGTGACCGACTAACTATTTGCTTTTATAGGTATTAAATGTCTTTGTCTGTTTATCTTGTTTGTTTATACAGGCATGGTGCTTGATATAATGGTAACCTCTATTGTCTCTTGCCAGTCAAAGTAAGCTCATACGGAGCTCTGTCTTTTTGTGTTTGTTATTATCTGTACTTGCAGCAAGGATAACGCTAGTATAGTGTCTATATTTTCATTACAATAAAGCAACAATGCTGAAGGGGCTAGGCGAATTGTCAGCACAGCCCTCGATGTCCATTAATGAATGGTTTTTATATTAGCGCTGATGCTAATGGTATATTCATTATCTAAAATACTCTACTGACCTTATTATTGGTCAGATAAAGGACACCTATGTTTGCCCATATCATTACTCAACGTCAATTACCGCAAGCCTGTGCCACAAGCCAGCCATCTGATGGCTTATCACTCAACTGTCGTCAAAGTAGCCATCGCCATCTATGTGTTGCAATCGCGGCGGCTTTGAGCTTGACGGCCTTACAAGCTCATGCTGCGATAGACGAGCAAACTTATCGGGAGCTGCCAGTTCCAGACGCAGCGTTTGAGTATGAGGATTATGAGGTGCCGCACAGCGAGGCCGATACTGAGCAACCAGCGAGCGCAGAGGCAGGTAAGCAAAACCGTAAAGTGGTCAGTAAAGAGTTTATCGCCAAACAAGCAAAACTGTTTGCTGAATGTACCGAGGTAAAGCTGGCGACCGCGCGTTTGGCTTGTTTTGATAAAGTGGCAGAGCAAGGCAAAACGCCGAGCTATACCACCACCAAACAGCCTGTGGACTTAGCCAAAACCTTTCAAAGCACACTGTCAGGCAACCCGCAAGTGGTGTTTGTAGAAGAAAGCTCTACCATCACAACCGATAGCAGCAGCACCGTCGCTGCCGAGCTGCCCCAACAAGCGGCGTCCTCGCCTGAGACGCAGAGTCTAGACACAGTGGGGTTGACCCAACGAGAAGCCAAAGTGCTCGAAAGTGTCGGTGTCAAGCAAACGGACATCGAAAAGTACACCCCGCTGAGCCTATCTTATGATTTGGATAAAAATAGTGAGCGCGGTACTTGGACCGTCAGACCTTATCGTCCAACCTACTTACTGCCGCTGTTTTATACCTTTGACCCTAACTTGGGGCCAAGCAGCCCTTCACAAGACACCGAGTCTTTTACGTCCAATGACGTCCGTGAGACGGAGCTGAAGTTTCAGCTGTCGTTAAAGACCAAAGTGGCAGAGGACGTGTTTGATAGTAGTGCTGATTTATGGTTTGGCTATACCCAAGAGTCGCATTGGCAGGTATATAACGAGGACAACTCTCGGCCATTTCGCGCCACCGACTATCAGCCTGAGATATTTTTGACCCAGCCTGTGACTGCTGATTTACCCTTTGGCGGCCGTCTACGTATGCTAGGTGCAGGTGCCATTCACCACTCTAATGGCCAAGATGATCCGTTATCGCGTTCGTGGAACCGCGCGTATCTGATGGCAGGGGCTGAATGGGGCAAATTGTCGGTCGTACCGCGGCTCTGGGCGCGCGTCAATAACGAAAGCAGCAGCAGCGAAGACAACCCTGATATCGAAGACTACATGGGCTATGGTGATATCAAATTCCTATACGATCTGCCAGATCAGCAAAGCCTAAGCGGCACGTTGCGCTATAACCCCAGCACCAACAAAGGCGCGGCGCAGATCGACTACATTTATCCACTGACCGAAAACGTCAACGGCTATGTACAGCTGTTCCAAGGCTATGGCGAGTCTATCATCGACTATAACCACGAAAACACCTCCATCGGTTTTGGTATCGTCTTAAATGATTGGAAGGGGTTTTAAGGCCTTATCGGCGTCGACGGTCTTTGACTGCTAAGGAGTACAAGCAATGCGCCGACTGGCTCCTTATCAAACTGGACTATGGCTGGCAGAGTATATAGATATACGCTGCCAGCTATGCCGCGTATATCGCAGCACCGCACCATCCCAGCTGCTGTCTTCCCATCTATCCCCAGACTCTCCTCCGATTGCTGATTCAATGCTTACCGATATTTACCGTGGTAAGGTTGCTCGGTATATCCATCGTCACTTGAGTCGCGGTCTGCTCTGTGCTCATTGCCATCATGGTATTACATGGCTGCCCAAACCATTTAGAGTCGATATCGCAGCTGGCAGCGCCTTGAGCATTCAGGCGTCTACTTTTTATGACTATCCTATTCGGCAAGCCATTCGCGCTTTCAAGCATGACGAAGACATGAGCAAACTGCCACTGCTGCTCCATGCGATTCGTCAACTACCACGGCCACATGGCTGCCATCACGATAATGCTGTCATCGTCGCGATGCCAACCACCCCTCAACGTCTGGTAAAACGTGGCTTTGATCCGGTCAGTATCTTAGCCGTACAGCTGTCTAAGCATTGGCAGATACCGCTATGGCAAGGTGTCCGGCGTATCGATCACACCGTCAGCCAGCAAGGCCTAACACGCGCTGAGCGCCTCAGTAATCTCAATAATGCTTTTGTGCTGACCGAAACCCCGCCAGTTAAACGTTTACTGCTGTTCGATGATGTCGCAACCACAGGCGCGAGCCTACAGGCGCTGGGCCGCGCTTTGTATAAGCCAGCTACCAATACCGCCTCTGCGTCCTCATTGCCGACCAACCGCTATCATCTATCTGCCTATGCACTCGCTCATGGGAGTCAGTATCGTTAGTCATTTATAAAGTATGAACGGTACTTCTATAATGACTAATATGTTGCTAAGATGTTGCCTAACCGCTATATTATTAACTCAATATATATAAATTTGTTAGCTGATATTAATCGAAAGCTATAATTAACTTTTAAGTATCTGATTTAAAATATATTTTTCTATAGCTAGCATGTGGTTTTATGGAATAAAAATTGCATGCCTTATAGTGAAGAATAAAAGAAAGTGACCTTTCCCTACTGATTGGTAGTTAAATGTTTTAGCAGGTAAGAGTTACGAGGTCTTTTAGATTGACTACTGGCAAATGGATCATTATGAGACAGACGGTAGACGTTATAAATAGGAATGGGATGTGAGAGCCTCTAAGAATAGCCTGTCGCCTACAATACAAATGAGAAGCTCAGGGTTTACCTTGATTGAGCTGATGGTGACGATCGCTGTGCTCGCTATTATTGTCGGTATCGCAGCGCCTAGCATTAGTACGCAGTTGGCCAATCAGCGCGTAAAGGCAACGGCGAATACGTTGGCTAATGCGTTAAAAGAGGCGAAGGTTGAGAGCGTGATCCGAAGACAAGAGGTCGCGATGATATATCGCAGCAGCAGTACGCCAAACGCTATCATCGTACAAGATGCTGATGACGTGGTGCTATTTACTTATCCAGTTCATCAAAAAAGCTCTGTCACTATCAACCCGAGTACTGCAGGGACAGTCATTTTTCGGCCAAATAAGATAATTACCAGTGACAATGATGTTGTATATACAGTTTGTGATAGTGGATCGAGCAATGAGACTCCAAAACAAGTACGTATCAACAAAGTGGCCAATATTAGTATTATAAACTCTGGAAGCTGCTGATGAATATTGCATCCAAACAAACAGGCGTGGGACTGATCGAAGTTATGGTAGCGTTATTGCTACTGAGCATAGCAATACTTGGCTATAGTGCTTTGCAAGCGCAAGCTATCAAGGCTACTGATGAATCGATGGAACGCTCTCAATCATTAGTAATGATGCGAAATATAGCAGAAAAAATTCATGCGAATCCCTCTGCTATAGTGACTTATGCAACTGGGTTAAATTCACCATATGCTTCATCTAATGCGCCTAACAAGAAATGCGGCTTAGACGGAACGTCAGTTAATCAGCTTTGTAATCCAACAGAGTTAGCCGAGGCAGAGAGCTACACGCTCAAGGCAGAATTACAAAACTATGAGTTTCAAATACAAATGCACCCTTGCCCTAATACTGGTGGTACAGGTGCTGATGCTGCCGATAATATTATGTATTCATATTGTCTAATATCTGCATGGGGAGAAACTACGCCTACTATCGGTACAAATGACGAAACTGACTGTTTGACTGAAAGGGTAATCGGAGATGATGATAAGTTAGAAGTCGCAGGTGGTAGTTATCATTCTAAAGCTACTTGTATGATGATGGAGATATGATATGAATTTAAATCATCACGGATCACTCTCATCAAAAATTATGAAGAGCAGGCTACTCTACAGTCATATACAAGTACTCCAAAAAGAAAGCGGTTTTACTTTGGTCGAACTAATGATCGCTTTAGTACTTGGACTTTTGGTCTCAGCAGCGGCATTACAGATATTTTATACCAGTTCAGTCAACAGTCGTAGACAAGAAGCTAGTTCCCAAATTCAGGACAATGCTATTTTTGGCTTTTCCCAAATGCAAAAAAACTTAAGACGCACTAACTATGGTGCTAAATCGACTGATGCTTATGATGAATTCTTTATGAATCATTTGACACCGCAAGGAGGCGTAGTGTTGACAGCGCCGGATGGTAGCTTGTCTGCCCCAGGAAAATGGTTAAGTGGCAATTTATCGGGTTTGGTGTTGGATGGTGATCCCATATCAACAGACTTACTATCTAAAAGTGCATGGACGAGAAGTAGCAGTAACCTAAGCGTGGGTAATAGCGATCAATTAACTATTCAATATCAAGCAGGTAGAGGTGATTTGTTTGATTGTCAAGGTAACGCTATTCCAGAAGAGTTCTATGTGATCGAGCGTTACTTTGTACGTGCAGATGAAACAGTGACACCAAATGTATTAGGGCTAGCATGTGCTTCAGCTATCTACGACTATGATGAAAGTTTGGCTGGAAGTAGTGCAGGCCTTGATATTGCAAGCTACGTCGACTCTGACGGTGATACTAAAGATAACAATCTATCTGGTAACGGCACAATAATCATACCCAATGTTGATTATTTTAGAGTGCTGTTGGGCGTATCGGATAGTGCAGGTTTTGCCACTTACCCCGATCGTGCTCGTGTTGCTTATATGCCCATTCCTACGTCTGGTAGTTTAGCAACAGACGATCAGCGTATTGTAAGCTTACAGATAGGCATATTATCCCGATCGGATAATCCAACAGCGACTCAGCAGTCTAATAGCGAATTGAGCTTTGATATACTCGATATAGCAGATGCAACGCTCAATCCAGCTGTTATTGCAGATGCTACTTATTTACGTAGTGTCTATGAGAGTACGATACTATTACGCAATGCCAGAGGTGGATTATGAGAAAGCGACCTTCTATAAGCTATCCTAGCTCATCTTTAGGTGCTCATAATCAGTCAGGCGCAGTACTTATCGTAGTGTTGTTTGTACTTATATTAATTATGATAGTGGGCACGATTGCAGTGAGACAAAGCACTACAGATCTAAAAGTAGCGACCGCCGATCAAGTAAATAAACTCTTGTTTCAGGCAAACGATGCCGCTTTGATGAAAGTAGAAAAAGAAGATCGTATCTTGAGTGAGCGCCGTGGTAATGTTGATACGCTCAAAGGCTATATGTCAGCGACACAAAGAGAAGGACATGAGGTAAACTTTTGTGTGCGGCCGCGTAGCACCAGACTGTTTAGTATTCTTGAGATTAGCGAGCTAAATAAGGACAGCGCACTATTGACTGATAAGAATAACGGCTATTGCGACCCTAGTAATGACGATGATTATGTTAGTGAGGGCCGAGTCATAACGCAAATGACCTTTGTGAGACCTACTGTAACAGAAGATGCAGGCATTTTTTATAAAGAAGTTGAAGGTACACTATCAAACGATTTTGAAAAACCGGAAACAGGCGGCAACGTCACGATTGAGTGTACGAGCTTTGTAGGTTACGTAACTTCAATTATACCAGCATTATCTCAGGCACCTTTAGGCAATACTGGTACCAGTATGAATGACACTACTACTATCGCTGGCTGTCTTAAAAAACCTAGGACAGGAGTAGATACAGTTGATACCTGCTTGACCGCATTAGGTGTGCCATTCCAAACACAGCAACAAACCTATCTCAATCAACCTGTGGGTGTCGAATGTGTTTCTGGAAGTTAAGAAAGACGACTTGATAGACCATCACAGACTAGATGAAGGATGTGATTTTCCTAAAAAAATCAAAAATATATGGGTGATTATCATGAAAATCGTAAATAACAAAATAAATAGTGCATCCCATCCTCCTGTCAAAGGTTGGTCTCTAAAAGTAATGTCTGCTGTAGTCTTAGGAAGTATGGCAAGTAATGTAGGTCATACGTCTGATTTAGAAATATATCAAGGTGCGACCTATGGCAATGCATCTATCATGATGATGCTTGATAACTCAGGTAGTATGGATACTAGAAGTATTAGTGAGGATTACCCAAATATTGATTTTAAGTATAGCTATACGGTTGAGGAAAAACAGCCAGTTTACGATGATGAAGGGAAAAATGTAGTTGATAACGTAGAGTATGAAGTGACCTACTATAAGACTAGCCGAAATAGTAATAATAAGTACTACGATCGTATATCACGGTTAAAAATGGCACTTGTCCCTATGTTTGCCAATCCGAAGAGTGATCAAGCGTTCGGTAAAGATATTGACCTCGCTAAATACAAGATTGGACTAGGTAGCTTTTTCTTCCAATCTCGATCTGAAGGCGGAGGTAAGATTGAATCGCCCGTATTAGATTTAACCCTTGATAATAGAAAAAAGTTAATTGACAAGATAGTTGGACTAAAACCAGAAACCAATACGCCAATAGCGAATGCTTATGCTGAAGCGGGTGCTTATATGCTAGGTACGCGTACCTATAATCTAGAGAATGAAACTAGATACGTAGAAGCTGGGTATTATGTGAGAGATCGTAACAGATACGACTTATACGAGTGCAGAGGAACCAGTTCTACTTTAAACACATCCGCTGGCTTCAAGCGTTATGAATGTAGCGAAGGATATACTAGACGACAAAATGATGTCGGATTCTATAGTCTCAATCCCAGCTTAATAGGAATAGGTAGTTCTGACTACACTTATGAATTGCGTAATGGAGGTTACTATTATAAAAGCGTCACAAAAGATTGGCCAGATTATAGTTACAGCGGTTTTGAGCGTTCAGCAGATAGTACTAAAAAACAACCAGATAAACTAACCTATCAATCGCCACTTGGCGATGAAGCCACTCAATGTGACGGTTACGGTATTTACTTCTTAACTGATGGTGTACCCAATAATGCTAATAGCAATACTATAGATTTGATGAACAGAAGCTTATCAGGTGGTTCGGTAAGTATGGGTAATTCTTGTGACTCTAATTTAACAAATACAAACAGTGCGTCCGGCTGGGAATCCGGTTGGGAATGTGTTGGTGAATACTCTAAAGCACTTTATAGTAAAAATAACCCTAAAAAAAATATCATTGCCACCGCAACTGTAGGATTCGGTAACGTATTTAAGCAGCTTACTGCACAAGGAAAAGTTACTAAAAATATCACCCGTCCTAGTGGTGCTGTAGAAACAGTTCAGGTGTATCAATGTGATGCGCCTGGTATCAGTCAAGATGCCAAGAATTTATGTAAACTGGGAGAAAAAGGTGAAGGCTACGGCGAAGGTGGTTTTTATTATACCGAAGAGCCTAAAGACATTGCTGAAAGTGTGCGTAAATTTATCGAAGATGTGAGTAAGGCCGAGATTGACCCAATATCAGCGGGTACGATGTCAGTACCTTTAGATAGCTTGGGTGGACTCAAGTCGCGTCAATTCGCTTACCTGCCAATACTTGAGCCGATTCCTAAGTCACCCTTGCTATGGAATGGTAACCTCAAGAAATATAAAGTAAAAAATGCAACATTGGTCGGTGCTGATGACAAATTCGTGTTTGCTGATGACACAGGGTTATTTGCAAAAAATACGCATGATTTATGGAATACTATCAGTAGTGATAACCGTCCAGATAATTTAAGACCAGATAGAGGAGCACCGCAAGTTGGTGGGGCGTATCAGAAGATTTTTGAAAATGTGAACGCGCCTACCATTGGTGATAGAAACCTATTTGTCGATAACGGTAGTGGTTTAACAAATTTAAAGGTTATAGATAAAAAACCGAAAAACTTTGACGCTTTGACGACTGCCAATGGGTATGACAATGATAAGAAACTGACCTTACTCAATTTTATGGGTTATAGCGAGCCGTCTGCTACAAATGTACAAGATGGTACAAAGCTAACGGCTACGAAAGATAAATGGTTAAAAAATATCGGTGGAGTGCTGCATTCTATACCACAGCTGATTACTCAAAAAGTTGATGTCAAAGCCTCTGGTGAGTTCGATAGTAGTAGTCGAAAAGACTATATTATTTATGGCTCTATGGATGGAGCGCTGCATATGGTAGATGACAGTACTGGTCAAGAGACTTTTACTTTTATACCAAAACATATCCTTGATTTGCAACCAGAAGCTATCACAGGTAATGGTACAGCCAAGGATGGCAGTTACCCATATGGAGTTGATGCACCTTGGTTAACGTATGTATCATACACGAACAAGTCCAAGACAGAGGGTGAAGGTGATGCGGCAACAACGACCAACAGTTACGAAGCTGATCAGAGTTTTGCTTTAGGCGGCCTACGTATGGGTGGCTCGATGTACTATGCGTTAGATGTCTCAGATGTGACCAAGCCTGAGATGATTTACAGTGTAGGTTCTAACTATGCCAACAAGTTGCAAGACGAGTCTACAGGTGAGACGACTGTTTTGGCGGGTACCAGAAATAACGTGACCAGTCTAGCAACAGATGAACAAAAAGCCTTTGCTCGTATGGGTCAAACTTGGGGTAAGCCTACTCTAGGTTATGTGAAAAGTGGTGGTAAAAAAGTAATGGTCAGCTTTTTGCCAGGTGGTTACGATACTTGTTATGAAGATCCAACGTTCAAGTTGGACACTAGCTATCCAACCAATACCCAGTGTAACAATAAGGCCACCGCGCAAGGTAGTGCAGTGTATATGGTGCAAGTGGGTGAGGTAGAGTCAAAAGCCAACAACGAAGATAAAGTAAATACCAAGAAAAATAATGGCAAATTGCTTTGGTGGGCAAGCAATGAAGGTAGTGCAAATGACAGTACCTCTCGTAGTAGCTCATTACAGTATTCTAAGTCAGCCGATCTAAGGCATAGTGTGGTCACACAAATCAGAGCGTTAGATCGCAATTATGATGGCTTTATCGATCATATCTATTTTGCAGATTTAGGCGGTCAGGTGTGGCGTGTTGATATCAACAACAATGAAGACACGGATAACTTCAAGATAGATCGCGTGGTCAAGGTATTAGACGTGAGCGATCAGGCTGACGGTAGTGACGCGCCCCCGCGTTTCTATGAGCGTCCCCTTGTTACTTTTTATAATGGAAGATTTGATTATAAAGATGCTAAAAATAACACAGGTAGTTATTCTGGTATCCAAGCGATGATAACAGTCGGTACGGGGGATCGCAGTAGTCCAGTAACTGCCGAAAGGAGCAAACCGGATGCGTTATATACGTTTATCGATAAGGATGTAACTCGTAGTGATTTATTTCATTATAAAAAAGATAAAGCGCCAGAAATGATTTTACGTACGCCAGTTATTAAAGTAAAAGGCCAGACAAGTAGGAACGATAAACTGCAAAGGCTTACATTCTCAGACACTGATATCGGTAGATCAGGTATCAAAAGTAATATGCAGAACAATATAGTGCAAGGTTGGTATATGCCATTGACACACTGGTTGGGAGAAGAAGAAAAGGTCGATGGAAAGTATAAACTAAAGATGTTTAATGAACCTGATGCTATTGCCAGTGTTTTGATAACTTCTTCATTCAATCCTGATAGAGGACAAGAGATAAAGGCTTGTAGCGCAGGTGTTAGAGGCTCGACTCAGCGTGAACGTACATGCTTGCCTTATGGCGTCTGCCTCGATACCTCGGGTAATGAAGTAGTAACAACACGCTCAACTTTCAATGCAGGATCAGGCATTGTAGATAATATTATCAGTCAGTTTAATGATACGTCAGTGTTTACCAGTTTGGTCAATCGCTGTGAAGGCGATGAATGCAAGCCCGAGCTCATCTGCCCTAACGGTAACTGTGGTAATGATCAACCACCTGTGTTTGAGGAGTGTACTGGTCCAGATTGTGGAGTCGGCAGTGGTATCAATACGGACAAACGTATCAATCCACTTAGCTGGATGGAACACTGACATGCTATTCAAGAGTAGTCGCAGGGCCGGTCAAGTAGGTTTTACTTTGATAGAACTGATGGTTACAGTAGCTATTATTGCTATCTTGGCGGCGATAGCAATACCGAGCTATCGCGCTTTTGTCATTCGTAACGCAGAAGCAGACGTACAGCGCAAGATGCTGGCGCTCTCAAACGAGCTTGAGCGGTGGCGCGCTAGAGCATTGACCTATAAAGGGTTTGAACCTCGGGCCGATGCTATCGCAGACAATACAGGGGCCATCAATCAGCCAGCGACCAATCCGCGCTACACCATCACGTTAGGTCACCTAGTAGGCAACCCGCCCTCAGCGACCTTTAGCACTTTGCACCAAGGTAGCGGCCGCGCTAACAACTGGATTATGGTAGCAACCCCTGTCGATCTAGTAGGCGCTGATAGTTTCTTATTATCAAGTCAAGGATTACGCTGCGCCAGTAATGATGCGTTTGATATTACAAAGGCGGATTGTACAGGAGCGACGACATGGTAGTGTCAGTATCATCGACAAACACATCGATCAAATACACCCGCCAAACTGGCTTTACTCTGATAGAGCTGATGATCGTCGTCGCCATCATCGGTGTACTCGCAGCGATTGCTTATCCTAGTTATCAGTCTTACGTCATAAAGACCAAGCGCGTCGATATGATGACAGAAATGCAGCAGATAGCATCAAGAATAGAAGCCAATAAAATCACATATAGACGCTATGATCGTATCCCGCTCAGTGAGATATTTAGCAATACGGTGAGTGGTGCTAGTACTACCTTTCCTAATAATGGAACAGCGCTTTATACTGTTGAGATTACTGCCGTTGACGGTACGGCGTTTGATGATAGGGACTGGCTCCTGACAGCTGTACCAATACCAGGCGGCCAGATGAAAAATGATGGCAATCTGACTCTTGATTTTGAGGGCGAGAAGTGCCGAGGCAGTGGTACGGATCAGGTATGTGGGTTTGGTGATGAGTGGAATGACTAAAAAATAGTCTGGCAACTGACAATTATTGTCAGTTATCGTAAGCCAAAGTAGCTGCCATTGACATAAACTGACACTTTTAGGTATGCTTAGCGTAACAATTAGTGTCAGTAGATAGCAGTATGGTAAGTATCTGCATGAAAATATCGATAAATAGCGATAAGAATTGGGCACTTAGTATATATACCTACTATGACTAATGATATTGGCACGCTATATGCATCTATTAGGGCACGAAAGACCAATACACTATATCCAATACCTAACATAACAAAAGATAGCGCGAGCGAATATCCGTTATCTTTATCCTCTCTAAAGGAGTTCTTATGAACGCTCAAAAAGGTTTTACCCTAATCGAACTAATGATCGTGGTTGCTATTATTGGTATTCTAGCTGCTGTTGCGATCCCTCAGTATCAGAACTATGTGGCTAAATCACAAGTATCACGTGTAATGAGTGAAACTGGTGCAATGAAGACAGCAATCGAAACTTGTGCACTAGATGGCAAGACAGCTGCAGAATGCCAAATCGGTTGGACAGCAAGCAATTTACTTGCTGCAGAGGATGATAAAGCAACTGGTACTGCTGAAAATACGGGACAAAAAGGGCTAAAAATCACATATCCTGGAGCTAATACAGCTGGTAATATTACTGCAACCTTTGGTCAAAGTGCAGCTCAAGCTATTAAAGGTGATGTATTAGTATGGACACGCTCTACTGATGGCGCTTGGACTTGTGGTACAAGTGTTGCCGATAAATATAAACCTGCTGGTTGTGATGATACTGTAACTAAACCATCAGGCGACGAGTAATAAGGTTTATTTTTAGTTGTAATATTTAAAAAGAGAAGGCTTGCCCTTCTCTTTTTTATTGAAAGCTTATTAATGTGATATTTTAGTATGAGAGCAATCATTATAAAAAATACTTTTATTATTGTAGTGTGCCTTGCTGTCATAATAGCGGGCACTTATATCTATACCACTTATCATCTAGCGATCAGTCGATTGTCTTATCATTTGCAGGCCCCTTTTATTGAGTCAAGCGTACGCTGCTCTGCTAATGCCCCTGAGTTTATGCAACCGCTTATGGATAACTTAGTTAAACAGCAGCAGTCTATGAGTAATCAGATTGTATATCAAGACGATAGCGGCGCGCTAAGCCATTGTGAAAGTGGTTGGGAAGATGGCTTCCGTGGTGACAAACCTTTAACAGTAGATAACCGCTTTCGTTATGCTAGCGTTTCAAAGGTTGTCACCTCAGCATTGATAATAGATCTAATTAATGAAGGCAAGCTAAGTTTAGATCAAAGACTACTTGATATTATTGATATTTCTGCGCCCAATGATACTCGTATCAATGATATTACCGTAGCTATGCTGCTGAGTCACAGCGCAGGATTTGACCGGGTTAAAACTTATACGCCAATGCTTACTATGAACGTCAAACCATGGTGTCCAACCGATCTTGATAAGCTTGCTACAATCCAGCTCGATTTTGATCCCAATACGCAGTTTCAGTACTCTAATGTCGGATATTGTCTATTAGGCGCTATTATAGAAGAAGTGACCCAAAAAAGCTTCCGTGAAGTCGTTAACAAGCACTATCAGCTTGATAGTCGTGATATCAAATTTGTAGATGATACTTTTTTTAATGATGAAATTGAATACGATTACCGTCGTGAGGATTTTTATAGTGACAGCTATATCAGACAGTTTGACTTTAAAGATTCATTGTCAGCAGTAGGAGGTTTATCAGGATCGGCAAAATCTATGGTGTTATTGACACGTGAGATGCTTGATGCTCAGCCGCTTAATATCTTATCACGAGCTAATACGCCTTGTGCTATTGATAAAATAGGGGGGTGCTACGGCTATGCTTTAGAGCCTTATCAGCAAAGTGGGCAAGATTTTACTATATATAATAAATCTGGGTTTTTCCCAGGGGTCAATACCGATATTTTTGTAGATGATCAGGGCGGAATACTGGCACTACATCGCGGTGCTAGTGCGCCTAATTTTGAGGTTAAAGAACAGTTGCATCAACAGGTATATACGAGCCTAAAAAGTCATTATGAAAATGATGAAAAGTAAGTTCAATAGCGGACATGGCATATGAGACTGTATGTATGATGAAGACATTCGGAAGATTCTACTGGATCGACTCTTTACGTGGTGCAGCAATACTGCTAGTGATTCATTTGCATGTAGTTAATAGAGTCTATCAGGTAATTGCTGATGCTAATAAATTCTTGGAGAATTTTACAACTCTCATAGCTCCATTAAGAATGCCATTATTATTGTTCTTATCAGGACTATTTGTAAGCCATTCAATATCAAAAGGTAGTATTCGGTTTTTTAAGGGTAAAGTTAATAATATATTGTATCCTTATACTGTTTGGACAATAATAACATTCTCTCAGATGTATTTTGTGAATGAATTAACAGGAGAGGTATTTAACAAATCTCTTCTAGAAGCCTTCTTATTTCCAATCGCACATATGTGGTTTCTTTATAACTTATTAATCTACTTTATAATTATTTATTTTTTGAACAAAGTTACTTATGTCCTACCTTTAGTTTTAAGTCTTTTGAGTTATATAGTATTAGTTTCTAATGACATAACTAACTTTCAGTTAAATAAGTTTGTTTCGTTATTCTTCTTCTTTTCCTTGGGTTCGTATTTAGGTCAAAATATAAGTAAGTTAACTAAAATTATTCTAAATATCGATATAAAGGTATTAATAATATTAGGCATAATAGGAATATTTTCAACAGTAGAAAATTTACTTTTATATAATGGAGGTTCTTATACACTCTGTTATTCCATTTCTTGTTTATTACTTATTCCTGCTATTCTAAGATTATCCACGTTCTTAGGTGAAATAAAGCCTTTAAGATATGTAGGAGAGAATTCATTAGTTATTTATCTAGTACACTTGCCTATAGCGAATGTACTCTTATATTTTTTTAAGTCAGGATTTACTAATAATTACGTAATACTATATATAATAATGATGATTTTAACTATATTAATTAGCTTGCTTATCTTAAAAATTAGCAATAAAAACAAAATTTTTTCAATATTTTTTAGATTAGCTAGCAAAAATAAATAGGTTAAGAGAGGTATAGCAAGTAAACTATATTCGGTTATTTTTTATTACGTTCAAACCCAACTGGCACACTCCCTGCACCATAGCAATTATCACATTAATTGATAATAATGCTATGAAGTATCAATATCATACTGCCGCAAATCGTCACCTGACACAATCAGGCAGCGCGCAATCTGGCTATACCTTGATAGAGCTAATGATCGCCGTCGCTATCATCGGTATCTTGGCAGCGACAGCGACTGTCAGCTATCAGACGCAGATCAGAAAGACTCAGATTATGACTATTTATAAAGAAATAAATCACTTTCGTCTGCCATATCGCACACTGATTGACAATGGCGCAGGGGTGACAGATTTTAGTCCTCGTGGGCTAAATATGCCAGCCCAGACCAAATATTGTCAGTTTAGTGTCACAGCACCGCTGGCTGGCAGTACGACAGCAAATGCTATTATTTGTCGTATTCACAACCTGCCTTATTTGCAAGCGCAGACGCTCAGCCTTGATTATTTAGCGGATGGGACGTGGCAGTGTCAGGCAAGTGCAGGTATCAAAGACGCGTATTTACCACAAGCTTGTCAGTAGTTATGATAAAAAACCACCGAACAGCAGTTGCCACTCGGTGGTTTTTTATTGACGGGGTTTTATCCCCGCATCAAAGTGCGATCAGGCTGCCTACTTCTCTAAATACTGAATTTTACCTTCGACGCCGTCCCATTTGGCGGCTTCTGGCATCTGCTCTTTCATCTCTGTGATGTTTGGCCATTTTTGCGCCAGCTCTTCATTTAGCTGAGTGAACATCTCTTGCCCCTTCGGCACCTCGTCTTCTGAGAAGATGGCATTGGCCGGGCATTCAGGCTCACATAGCGCGCAGTCGATGCACTCATCAGGGTCGATGACCAAAAAGTTTGGTCCTTCATAAAAGCAGTCCACAGGACAGACTTCCACACAGTCGGTGTATTTGCAAAGAATGCAGTTATCTGTAACGACAAAGGTCATAGTGATGTCTACCTGTTATTGATTTGGCTGATATGGTGCCTGTATCGTCAGCGCCTACCGCGGCGAGTATGACGGCGATCGCGATACTCAATCGTCGCGGCAGTCTACTTAATGATGCACCATAAGGCTAGAGTAACTAAAAAACTAGATTGACTAAAAACAAGCCACATTTTAGCGCCTTTATGCTGATTTGACAATTCCCTTTAGTGACTAATGATATCCTTAAGATGATAGAGCAGGTCATGCGCTTGTTTGGGCGTTAGGTTGTCAGGGTTGATGGCCGCCAGCTCGTCTTGTAAGCTAAATAGCTGATTTTGCTGTGGAATATCTGCCGCTGCTTGCTCATGGCTTAGAGGGTTGACCTCTATGGTGGTCAGCGGTCTTTGATCGTCAAGCTGGCAATTATCCATTCGCGACTTAGCTAAGTCGCTTTTGTCATCAACGCCTTGAGAGTCATCAACGGCTTGAGCGTCATCAACGCTTTGAGTATTCGCCACCATCGTTGGATGATCGCGCAAGTAGCGTTTGGCGTCACCAATCACCGATGGCGGAATGCCGGCCATCTTGGCGACATGGAGTCCAAAGCTAGAGCTGGCCGCGCCGTCACGGATTTGGTGCAGCAGTAGTAGTTGCCCATCGATTTCACTGGCGGCGACATGGACGTTACGAATACCTTTATTTTGCGCAGCCAATTGTGTCAGCTCAAAGTAGTGGGTGGCAAACAGGGTCAGGCAGCCGATCTCAAGCAGCCTATTGACACAAGCGTGGGCGATGGCCAGCCCGTCGGTGGTGGCAGTACCGCGGCCGACTTCATCCATGAGCACCAGTGATTTATCGGTCGCTTGGTTTAAGATATTGGCCGTCTCGATCATCTCGACCATAAAGGTCGACTTGCCGCCTGCCAGATCATCAGCCGAGCCAATACGGGTAAAGATGCGGTCGATATCACCGATGCGCGCGCTGGCTGCTGGCACAAAGCTGCCACAGTGCGCGAGCAAGACAATAAGAGCGGTCTGGCGCATATAGGTGGATTTACCGCCCATATTGGGGCCTGTGATCATCAGCAGGCGCTCAGGATGTCCTTCTTTAGTATTGGCACTGCCCAGCGCGCAGTCGTTGGCGACAAAGGCATGGGCGCGCACAGGTTTGCTGGTGTGTTGGCTGAGGTTTTGGCTAAAAGTCTGTGTTGCGCCTTGCGCGGCTGGGCTGCTGGTATTGTCGGGGGTTAATGCCGCCTCGACCACCACATGGCGGCCTTGCTGGATGTCGATACTGCTCTGGTCGATACGGGTTTGGCTGCTGTTTTTTAACAAGTTACCATCGTTTGAATCGTTAGTCATAACGGGACGTTGCCAATTATAAAGGGTCGCAAGCTGCGCCCAGTTGCTGAGCACATCTATTTGGGCGATGGCGGCGCTTAGCTGCTGCAATGCGGCCAAATGACTACTGAGTATCGTCAGCAGCTCATGATATAGCTGTTTTTCGCGAGTCAGTGCTAAGCTTTGTGCGCTTAGGTACTCAGTCTCGACTTCTTTTAGCTCATCGGTGATAAAACGCTCACTACTCTTAAGCGTCTGCCGCCTGATAAAGTGCGCAGGTGCGTTTTTGGCTTGCATTTTGGGCAGCTCAAAATAAAAACCGCTGACTTTATTAAACCCGACTTTTAGACTGGGTAGCTGGTTGTCCTGACGGGCGCGCGCGACCATCTCATCTAGTGTCACTTGGATGTTGTCATGTAGGTGTGTGAGGCGATCAAACTCGGCGTCATAGCCTGCTGCCAGCATACCGCCATCGCGGATATGAGCAGGCGGCTCTGGGATAATGGCACGCTCGATCAGCTCAGCGACAGATTGCACCTCAGGCAGCTGCGCGGGCAGTTGCTGCATGAGCATGGCCAGCAGTCCTGCCTGCTCGTGATGGATACCTGCTTGCTCTAATAAGGTGCTCAGCTGCGCGCTGCTGTTGATACCGTCCACTAGTTTGCGCAAGTCTCGCGGTTTGGCGCTCATCAGGCCGATGCGGCTGGTGATGCGCTCGATATCACCGATGGCGCTTAGCGTGTCGCGTATATGGCTGACCAGTGAGGGACGCTGTAGCTGCGGACTATGCGGACGACTGTGCTTGCTGCTGTCAGCTGGGTTGTCTGCTTGCAAAAGTTTGTCTATGGCGTCTAGGCGCATATTGATACGCGCATGCTGGCGCAAGGGGCGTTTCATTTGTTGCACCAGCAGGCGACGTCCCATTGGCGTTTGGCAGTGACCCACGACCGAGACCAGCGATGTGCCGCTGCTACTGACTGGAGCAAACAGCTCAAGGTTTTGTTGGCTACCGGCATCGATGATCAAGTAATCATCGCTAAACTCGACGATAAGCTGATTGACCTGCGGCACATGACGCTGCTGGGTTTGCTGCGCATAATGAATCAAGGCGGCACAGCTAGACTGGCTAAGCGGGGCGTCATGGATACCAAGCCCATCGAGACGCTGCACCCCAAATTGCTGACAAAGGGTATCTGCGGCATGGTCGCGGTGAAAGTCATTGGCAGCGACTTCGATGATCGGGCAGTCAAGGTGTTGTCGCAGCCATAGCGGCCAGTCGGTATCAGCACTGCCAGTAGCATCGCTTAGTGCTTCGCTGATGATACATTCGCTAGGGGCGAAGCGGGCGAGCACCGTCAGCATCTGCGTTTGTAGGTCATCGTAGTCATCATGATTGGCGCTCAGGCTCTGAGTGGTCAAGGTGCCAGCGGCTAAGTCGAGCTGACTGACGGCGGCCTGTAGTGGCTGCTTGCTGTTTGCGCGCGGCTGGGCGATATCGATTGCCACCACGGTCGGCGTGTGGTTGGGCGCGATCAGCGCGTCATCCGTGATGGTGCCTGCGGTCAGCGTTTTGACCACTTCACGGCGCATGATACCAGTGGCCTTGCTACTCTTTTTTTGTTTATCGCCCATCGCCGATGGGGCAGATGAGGGGCTGGCTGCATCGGTTGATGCGTCGTCCACTTGCTCACAGACGACCACTGTCTGACCTGCTGCGATGAGCCGTGCCATGTAGCTGTCGGCGGCATGAAACGGCACACCCGCCATGGCAATGGTATTGCCTGCTTTGTCGGTGCCGCGGCGCGTGAGCGTGATGTCTAGTATTTGCGCGGCGCGCTTGGCATCATCAAAAAACAGCTCATAAAAATCACCCATCCGGTACAGCAGCAGCGCTTGTGGATAGTTGGCTTTCATGGTTAGATATTGCACCATCATCGGCGTGTGATCGGCCAAATGATAGACAGTATCGCCGATAAGTAGCTGATCGGCGTCTGCAGATTTGGTAGCGCTTGCCTTGGATGAAGGCTGTTTGGCCGCGGTATCTGTTGTGGGCGCAGGATGGCTAATACGAGCGTGCGGGGCAGCAGTGTTGACGGTCATGCAGAGTCTCTTATGGTACTTAAATGGGTTTGCTTAGAAAGAATGCGTATTTTTTAGAATAAATCAGGGATGCAGGTTGGCAGTTATTTGCGTTTATTGATATCGCGAAACAGCTGTTAAATTAAGGGTATAGGCGCTATTTTAACACGTTCAGCGCTGTTTTTACGTCGGCAAATATCCGCTCACAGCCCTTGTATCCATCAGCGTCATAACCATATATAATGACGGCACACTTAATTGGGCGATACTTAGTTGGGCGCAGTATCATAAAATAGCGCGCAGTATTAGATAAACTGCGCCGAGTGACGACAAGCACCCAGCAGGGTGCGACGCTAGGCATTGGCTAATGCGCACTAATTATCGAATATTTCCATAGGTCAAAAAATTATGTTATCAAAGATTATAGGCAGTGTGGTTGGCACCAAAAATGACCGCGAACTAAAACGCATGCGCCGCGTGGTCAGTAAGATCAACGCACAAGAGGCTGAGATACAAGCCCTGTCTGATGAGCAATTACAACAAAAAACTGCCGAGTTTAAAGCGCGGCACCAAAACGGCGAGAGCTTGGATGCGCTATTGCCAGAAGCGTTTGCTGTCTGCCGTGAGGCGTCATGGCGCGTCAATGGTATGCGCCACTATGATGTGCAGCTGATCGGTGGTATCACCTTGCACGAAGGCAAAATCGCCGAGATGAAAACAGGTGAAGGTAAAACCCTCATGGGTACCTTGGCCATGTATCTAAACGCCATCAGCGGCAAAGGCGTGCATCTGGTCACGGTCAACGACTATCTTGCGGCGCGTGATGCGGAGCTCAACCGCCCACTCTTTAACTTTTTGGGTATGACCGTCGGCGTGATTTACTCACAGCAGCCGCCACAAGAAAAAATCGACGCCTATCAAGCCGATATCACGTACGGTACCAACAACGAGTACGGTTTTGATTATTTGCGTGACAACATGGTGTTTAGCCTCGCTGAGAAAAAACAGCGCCCGCTGAATTTTTGTATCATCGATGAGATTGACTCAATCTTAATCGATGAGGCACGTACGCCGCTGATTATCTCAGGGCAAGCCGAAGACTCTTCACGCATGTATGCGCTGATTAACACCATCATTCCACGGCTTAAGCGCTCAAAAGACGAAGAAGCCAATAAAAATAACGAAGATGAAGATTTTTGGATTGATGAAAAAAACCGTCAGATTGAGATTAGCGAAAAAGGCTATGAAAAAATCGAGCGTTTTTTAACAGAAGTCGGTGAGCTGGGCGAAAACGAGAGCTTGTATAGCCCAAGTCGCTTGCCGCTGCTCGCGCACGTCCAAGCGGCCATTCGCGCTCACCATGTGTTTGTCAAAAACGTCCACTATATCGTTGACGACGGTGAAATCATCATCGTCGATGAAAACACGGGCCGTACCATGCCCGGTCGCCGCTGGTCAGAGGGCCTGCACCAAGCGGTAGAAGCCAAAGAAAACGTCGAGATTCAGGCAGAAAACCAAACGCTTGCGACCACGACTTTCCAGAACTATTTCCGTCTTTATGACAAACTCTCTGGTATGACGGGCACGGCCGATACCGAAGCGGCGGAGTTTAAATCCACGTATGATTTAGACGTCGTCGTGATTCCAACGCACGAGCCGATCGCCCGTATCGACATGGACGATCAGATTTTCTTGACCAAGCTTGGTAAATACAAAGGCATCATCCGCGAGATTAAAGAGATTCAGGCCAAAGGTGCGCCGGTACTGGTCGGTACAGCGACGATTGAGGCCAGCGAAGAGTTGTCTTATCTGCTCGATCAAGAAGGCATTAAGCACAACGTCCTAAACGCCAAGCAGCACGAGCGTGAGGCAGAGATTATCGCGCAGGCAGGTAGCCCAAAAGCGGTGACCATCGCCACCAACATGGCAGGCCGTGGTACCGATATCATCTTGGGCGGTAACTGGCAGTCGTTTATCGAAGACATCGATGCGGTCAGTCCAGAAGAGATGGCACGCCTAAAAGCAGAATGGCAAGTCAAACATGACCAAGTCGTGGCCGCTGGTGGTCTGCATATCATCGGCTCTGAGCGTCATGAGTCACGCCGTATCGATAATCAGCTACGTGGCCGTGCCGGTCGTCAAGGTGACCCTGGCATGTCGCGCTTCTTTTTATCATTAGAAGACGATTTGATGCGTATCTTCGCAGGCGACCGCGTGGTCAATATGATGCGCGCCATGGGACTAAAAGAAGACGAAGCCATCGAGCATAAGATGGTCTCAAAATCGATCGAAAACGCGCAAAGTAAAGTCGAAAGCCGCGACTTTGATGCCCGTAAAAACCTACTCAAATACGATGACGTCGCTAATGAGCAGCGTAAAGTCATCTATAGTCAGCGCGATGATTTGCTCGCAGAGATGGACTTAAAAGAGGCCATCGATGTCATGCATCATGAAGTCTATAATGCCATGATCGATCAGTTTATTCCGCCAGGCTCTATCGATGATCAGTGGAATATCGACGGCCTAGAAGATGAGCTAGAGGATGAGTTTAAAATCTCGATGCCAATTAATGATTGGCTGGATGAAGACCGCCGCTTAGATGAAGAAGGCTTACGTGCCAAAATCATCCAAACGGCATTGGATCGTTATCATACTCGCCGCGAGCAGATGGGCGAAAAAGACGCCGCCCAGCTTGAGCGCCACTTTATGCTGCAAAGTCTGGACAAGCACTGGAAAGAGCACTTAACCCAGATGGATCAGCTACGTAAAGGTATCCATCTGCGCGGTTATGCACAAAAAAACCCAGAGCAAGAGTACAAGCGCGAGTCTTTTGAGCTGTTTCAGATGATGCTTGGTGCTATCAAGTCTGAGACCGTACAAGACTTATCACGCGTGCACATTCCGACCAAAGAAGAGTTAGAAGCGCTAGAGGCGCAGCAGCGTGAAAACGCCGCGCAAATGCAGATGCAGTTTGAGCACAATGATGTCGATAACTTAGACAGCAACGCCGGTGCCGCGCAGCCACCAGCGCAAAACCGTAACCAAGCAGCAGGCGCGACCGCCGCTGGTATGACGGCCGGTGCTGCAGGTACGAATGCCAGTGCGAGCGCTGCTGGGGAAAACCCATACGCAGGTATGCATATCAGCCGTAACGCGCCTTGTCCTTGCGGCTCAGGCCTGAAGTACAAGCAGTGCCACGGCAAGATCTAGGCATATCAAGCAGTTTAAATGAGATGTTTGCAGGCCCTTATCTTGCACAGATAGGGGCTTTTTTATAAAAAGGGTTAGGAACACCAAGAAAGACGTTAAGTGTCTTTTTTGGCTTGCAGACAGCCTTTAGAAGCAGGTAAATGCTCACTGTTTTTGTATGGATTGTTTACAAATTGTACATAGGCGTGCATTTAGGGACACGCTATAGTATTTAACATATTTGTTTTGGAGAGTGTGATGAACGTAGAATTATTAAAACAATTTCGAACCTCTGTCGTTTTAACGGGCTTATTGGCTGGCATTATGACTGTCAGCGCTTGCCAAAAACAGCAAGAAACTGAGCCTAGCCTAGAAGAAAGCATCAGCGAAGAGCAATCTGTACCGATGTCTGCTGAGCCTGCCGAGCCAAATGATGTGGTAATGGACGCGCCAGCTGATGAGGTGGCAGATGATACGGTCGCGATGGTCAATAGCGGCGTCACTCAGATGACCTACTCATGCTCGCCAGCACTAGAGGTAAAGGCAACTTATAAAGACGCTGATAATCAAGTGGTCATCGAAACTGCCAATGGCACTGCGACTTTGACCAAAACCAATGATGCGAGCAACCCAGAAGTTTTCAATCTCGATACCGCCATCGATGGTGGCGTAGGGTTTGTACAGTGGCGTGTGGCGCATACAGAGCGTGAGACAGGTATCATGCGTACCGCTGGTGCCGATGCCGATAATGTCAGCACTTATGAGTGTAAAAAATCAGCCGAGCCTAGCGCCGATGGGTCAGCTGCCTAACCATGCTGTCGTGATTTTATCATTAGATAGCTAACCAACTAAACAGCTAACCAGCAGTAAGAGCGAGACTGCAGCTAGACAACAGCTGATACCCTTATATGGTTATATTTAGATTTTACTACTAAGCATTGATTCGATAATTTACGCAAAAAGCAACGCTAACACAGCGTTGCTTTTTTTTGCCGTATTGCCTTGTATCGTCTTTACGTCGTCAGCTTGCTTATCGTGGGCTTCTGATAAAGCTGCTATAGTTAATGCACATTAAAATGCGCATATCGGTTTTATTTTCAATTGGCTTTATCATCAGTGGCATGATGCTCATGAGCCAAAAACCCTTCTTCAGTGACATCAAGCTCTTCATGCTTCAAAGTCACCTGAATACTATCGGTATGGGTATGTGTGGTTTTGTTGACATCAACTTCTTGAATGGCAAATGTCTCCTTGGTAATGGTAGCAACTTGACGAGACAAAACGATCTCAAGCGGTGCTTCATCGATCTCAATCTGTTGGCCATTGACCGTCACCACCGCTTTGCTATCTAGCGCAGGCTCGACGTGACGCAAAATATCTTTATCATCGTACTGACCTGATAGTAAGTCTTGGCTTTCGGCATCGTGGTATTCAGTACGAATGGTAAGATACTCTTCTACCAGCTCTATCGGCACATCGATGGTCTTGGTGCGACGGTGTTTGGTCACTGTGACTTTGCCGACATCAAGACGCTCTTTATTGACTACAGGGCGCTCTTCTAGCAGCTCTAAATGACCAACCTCTTGTGATGAGGGGTGCCGGTCAGCTGCTGGATCTGTATCTTCGGCCACCTGCGTGGTGTCTTTATGAAGAGGAGTGGCTGATGTAGAGATGCCATTGTCTTTTGATGGGTCGCGGTTGGAGTCGGTGACGGCATTAGGGTCAATGGTCATTTTGATATCCTTATATGGTGAAATACTATCAATGTCATGGCGCAAGATCGATATGCTACTTGTGAAAGCCAGAAAAAAAGGCCAGAGACATGCTCTGGCCTTTATTTGCTAAGTGACGCTGCCTCCTATCTCATAGTGCAGCCGTACTTAGCTGTAAGTGGCGACTATGGTTGGTGTACTTATCATATTATTATAACCAATCAGGGAGTAGGCCAGTATAAGGCTGTTGTGGATTACATACCGCGAGCACGGCGTACGTCTTCGGCAGTGATGTCGTCACGATTGACGATGTTGCCTTCACGGTCTACCACATTACCATCACGGTCGATGTCGAGCTCTTCGCGCTGGATGGTTTCGACGATCGTCTCCGTATGGCGCTCAGTTGTCTTACCGACGTTGACTTCTTCTGCCACATAAGTGTCTTTGCCCACGCGTGCACGCTCTACTTCTAGCTCGACTTCGATAGTTTCATTACCATCGATATCTCCGATGCGGCGATCGGTTGGGCGATCGACATTGGTACGCTGGATGTTGGCATGCTCTTCTTCTAGCTCGACATCGACGTTGCGCTCTTCTGTGACCACATGTTTACCGACTTTGACCAGACCTGCTACGATACGATCTTTATTGACGGTTAGACGCTCTTCTAGTAGCTCTAGGGTGTTTGGCGCCTCATAAGCATGATCAGCAATCTCCATACGCTCAGCTTCTGGTACGCTGTCTGCGACAAAGGCTTGGCGGTCTTTTTCATACTGCTCTTTATAGCTGTACTGATAATCATGGTCGTATACTTCCATCGCTTCGACTTGCGCTTCTGTTAAGCTGTCGAAGAATACATCATCACCGACGATACGTGCCAGACCTGCTGGGACAAGGACTTCTTTTGAGCTAAACCAGCCGCCTACATCTACGATCAAATAACGAATACGGCCTGTGGTGTCCTCTACCAATGCACCTTCGATTTTACCGATTTTTTCTTCATTGACACCATAGGCAGTCTTGCCCGTTGGGTCGTAGTAGTCATCACCGATTAGGTCGCGGTGTGTGGCTTGGATGTCTTTTAAACGGATTAGCTGGCTCATTATTGTCTTCCTTTTTTATGAGTTTATTATTGATTATTAAAATGACAGCGTTTGGTTAAGTCATTGAATGTTACCTTGGTAGTTGCTGCCTCAACTTGTAATTATCGTAACACCCTGATTTTAGATGAGGTATATAAGCAAGGTAGCAAAGTGTGCGCTTGAGGTAATGACGTGTAATAGGCTGTAAGTGGCATAACAGAGTAAGGGGTACAAGTTAACGCGTTTTTACACGGTGCAATAATTTGGCTATTTTGGGAAATGACAGACATAAAAAAACCGCATAGCATATCGCCGTGCGGTTTTGATACATTTAAGAGCTTGATATATTAAAGAATAAGCAGCCTGACTGCTATTAAGGCTTATACTAATCTAAATAGGTACCTTATTAATCAGGCAGTTGCTGATTAAGCAAGCTCGATGGCTACCGCCACGGCTTCGCCGCCACCGATACATAAGGTCGCCACGCCTTTTTTGCCGCCTGTACGCTTAAGTGAATTGATCAAAGTGACCAAGATACGCGCTCCAGAGCATCCAACTGGATGACCAAGAGCACAAGCGCCGCCTTCGACGTTGACTTTGGCATGGTCAATGTTTAGCTCATCCATCGCCGCCATCGTGACCATAGCAAAGGCTTCATTGATCTCCCAAAGATCGACGTCAGCGATCGACCAGCCAGCATTAGCAAGGACTTTTTCGATTGCGCCAATTGGTGCAATGGTAAACTCGCTTGGATGACGAGAGTTAGATGCGGTAGCGATGATACGTGCTTGATAGTCACGACCTTCTTCTTTGGCTTGTGATTCTTTCATCAACACGACAGCTGCTGCACCGTCTGAGATTGAGCTGGCGTTTGCGGCGGTGATGGTACCGTCTTTGGCAAACGCTGGACGCAGGGCAGGGATGCGCTCGGCGTTGGCCAGACCTGGCTGCTCATCGGTATCGACCGTTTGCTCGCCTTTGCGGGTTTTAAAAGTAACGGGTTCGATCTCGTCTTTGAAGTGATCGTCTTTGATTGCTGTCAGCGCACGATTGAGCGATTCGATGGCAAACTCGTCCATTTGCTCGCGTGTATAACCTTTTTCGTCAGCCATTTCTTGAGCAAACATACCCATCAGCTTGCCCGTTTCTGCGTCTTCTAAACCATCTAAAAACATATGGTCTTTGACTTCTTTGTGCCCCATACGGTAGCCTGCGCGCGAGCCTGGCATGATATAAGGAGCGTTGGTCATCGACTCCATACCACCTGCGACTGCGACCTTAAAGCTGCCCGCTTTGATGCCATCGTGAGCCTGCATGACTGCTTTTAGGCCTGAGCCGCACAGTTTATTGATAGTGACCGCGCCCGTCGCATCAGACAAGCCGGCGTTGCGCATCGCTTGGCGGGCAGGACCCTGACCTAAGCCTGCTGTCAAAATACAGCCCATAATGACTTCATCAATACTGTCGACATCGACACCTGAGCGCTCGACAGCGGCTTTAATCGCCGCCCCGCCAAGCTCGGTTGCGCTCACATCTTTTAGCGAGCCTTGAAAACCGCCCATAGGAGTACGGGCACCGTTTAAAATCACAATTGCATCATTTGACATCGTTATTATTCCTTTTTACGTATTTAAATGAACGTGTGGCACTTTTTGGCCAAACGCTGACAGGCTAGCAGCTATCCATCTTGCTGTTGTTTATGCTAGCTCATCTAGGCGAATGCGTACTACTTTATCAGTAATTGTGTCTAGTTTTTCGATTTTTTCGATGGCCAGATTCATGCGGCGCTCAACCACAGGCAGCGTCAAGATAATGACAGGCACCTGACCAACCTTGTGCGCCGGTTTCTGCAAAATCGCATCGATATTGATACCTGCATCGCTGAGGATACGCGTGATATCGGCCAGCACTCCTGGACTATCATAAGCATGGACGCGCAAGTAGTAACCCGTGGTCATCTGCTCGGCGCGTAGGATCGGTGTGTCAGATAATTGTTCAGGGATAAACGCTAGGTGCGGCACATGGTGACCGTTGTTGCTTGTATCGTCGGCATCCTTGCTACCTAACACACGTACCAAGTCCATGACATCTGCCATCACCGCCGACGCGGTCGCGCCTGCACCGGCACCATCACCGCAGTACAAGGTCTGCCCGAGTGGGTGTGAATTGACCAAGACTGCGTTTTTTACGCCATTGACATTGGCCAAAAGAGCGTCTTGCGGGATGAGGGTCGGATGGACACGCAGCTCGATACCAGTCGCAGCATCGTCGCCTGTGCCATCACGGCGCACCGCAAAACCTAAATGCTTGATACGATAGCCCAGCTCTTCGGCGTAGTTGACGTCTTGTAAGGTGATACCTGTGATGCCTTCGCAATATACCTTATCAAACTGTAGCGGGATACCAAAGGCGATAGAGGCCAATAAGGCCAACTTATGCGCCGCATCGATACCCTCGACATCGAAGGTTGGGTCGGCTTCGGCATATCCTAATGCTTGGGCTTCGCTCAGTACATCAGCAAACGGACGACCCTTATCACGCATTTCTGTCATGATAAAGTTGCCCGTGCCGTTGATGATGCCGGCCAGCCACTCTACTTTATTGGCCGCCAAGGCTTCACGCATCACCTTGATGATTGGAATACCGCCTGCGACTGCTGCCTCGTATGCCACATGGACATGGTGCTCTTCTGCAAAAGCAAAGATCTCATTGCCGTGTTCGGCGAGTAAGGCTTTGTTTGCGGTGACCACATGCTTACCGTTTTTGATGGCATGCATGATGACTTCGCGGGCGAGTGTGGTGCCGCCGATCACCTCGATCACGATGTCGACATTGTCGCTTGCCGCAATTGCCATCAAGTCACTGCTTTGCATAATATTGGGATCAATATCATCACGATGACGGCGCGTACCCACTTCGGTAATGGTAATGTCTTGGCCGCTGCGGCGTTTTAGCTCATCTAAATTGTCATTGATTAGATTGATCACGCCCGTTCCGACGGTGCCTAGACCAAGTATCGCTAGTTTGATGGAATGACTCACAGTATCCTCAAGAGGTTAAATATAAGACGCCCAGCATAACACTGCTATCAGATAAATGCGCTGGTCGTATCGAGCATACGGTAGGCGCAAATGTCGTTTGTGATAGGGTTATCAAGGCGTCATTATCGTTGAATAAAAAAGACTCACATTGATGTTTACACTACGGTTGTGTTACTGATGTTTTATGACACTTCATCGTATCATACCGACATGCAGTTGTGACGTCTACCCAAACTGACTGTCGCCAAAGTCAACGATATGACAGCAGCGTGTTAGCTGGCGTCAATCGCTGTTTGTGCCAGCTGCTCAGCCGGCAGATAGCCACCGATTTGCTGTCCAGACTCCGTAAAGATAGCTGGCGTACCGCGCACGCCCAATCTTGCGCCTAGTGCCATATGCGCTGCGACTGGGTTTTCGCAACTAGGCGCTTGCACGTTGGCACCCATTTTTGCTTGATTCATAGCGGCATGGCGATCTTGGCTGCACCATATTGCCTCCATTTTGGGTACCGATGCTTGGCTACGAGGCCACGCCAAATAACGCACTTCGATACCGCGCGCATTGATATCAGCCATCTCTTCATGCAGCTTGGTGCAATAAGGGCAGTCGGCATCGGTAAACGAGTAGACCACCGCTTTGGTCTCACCCTTGGCTGGGTAAATAATTAGCTCGTCTTTATCGACCGCTTGCAATGCTTTTTGGGCGGTATTGGCTACCAATGCGGCGCTGATATCGACCGGCGCGCCGTCACCGACCGCGATTATCTGACCTTGAATGATGTGCTTGCCCGACTTATCCGTAAAAAAAGACGGCAGCCCTTCAGCAGTCGCCCAATAGATACCGTCCATATCTGTTGGTACGGCTGAGAGGATAGTCTCCTCAATCCCCGAGGCTTTGAGGTTTTCTTGCAACGCGCTGACCACCGCTGCATCACTCTCTGCCGTTGCCGCCTTGGTATTTGCCTGAGTGCTATTGACCACACCGGTGTTGCTGGTGGCATCGGCGGCATTGTTTGAGCAGCCAGCAGCAATGGCGACCAATAACGCCCCCATCATAAAGCGTGATAGGCGGGTTTTGCGAAATCCAATGACAGCGTGGGCTTTTTGGGTGATGGAGGATGACATATAAGTTTCCTGTAGGCATTGCGCCTAATCATAAATGCGTCGGCATAAAACAAATAAACGCTATTGCGTGCAGTATGGGGCAACGTGAGAAAACTGCCGCCATCATGCCAGACTGTGATCGTGGATATAGCGCTTATCAATGAAAGTTAAAAGGTTCAATATAAAGGGGTTTTTCTCTCAAACGAGAAACGTCCCCACTTGATAATGCCGCTTATCTTAACATATTTATTTAGGGCTGATGATATCTAAGATGACGTCATCGCGGTGTTGAAAAACATAACGTTTATACACCTAAATTCAAAAAACAAGATACACTTGTACTATGTAATATCAAAGCTTGGCTAGTTACTATCAATGTTTAGCTACCGTGCTGAGCCACAACATCTGGTTATGATGTCTGATTGTGATGTTCGATCAGATAGTCTACTGCTAATGGCATTGTTTTTGCTAAAAAATTATATGAATTCTTTATATATGTCCCTTTAATAGTATTTATTTCAATGATTGCGCTAAGGAGCCCACATGGCAGGTGCCAGTTTATTAACCCTACTCGATGATATCAGTGTGATATTGGATGACGTCTCCGTCATGACCAAAGTCGCAGCCAAAAAAACCGCGGGGGTGCTGGGCGATGATTTGGCGCTAAACGCAGAGCAAGTCACAGGGGTCAAAGCCAACCGCGAGTTACCAGTGGTGTGGGCGGTCGCCAAAGGCTCTTTTGTCAATAAGCTAATATTAGTCCCAGCGGCACTTATTATTAGTGCTATTTACCCGCCTTTAGTGACATTTTTATTGATGTGTGGCGGGTTGTTTTTGGTTTATGAAGGTGCAGAAAAAGTCATTCATCGATTTTGGCCGCATGCTTTGCCGCATGATGAAGAGCAAAACGCTCGCCGGCAGGCCAATGCCGATGAAACCGTAGACTTAGTCGCCTTTGAAAAAGACAAAATCAAAGGGGCGATACGGACCGATTTTATTTTATCGGCTGAGATTATCGTCATTGCCCTAGGGTCGACAGCGAGCGCCACGTTATTGGAGCGTAGTCTGGTATTGTCCATTTTGGCAATTGGTATCACCATCGGTATTTATGGTTTGGTGGCAGGTATTGTCAAAATAGATGATGCAGGCCTACATCTGATGGAGCAAGAAAGTACGTTTAAACAAAAACTTGGAAAAGTGATGTTTGCCGCCGCGCCAAAACTGATGAAGTTTCTCTCTATCGCCGGTACTTTAGCGATGTTTTTGGTCGGTGGTGGTATTTTGGTACATGGCATTGGCTTTTTGCATCACGGTGTCGAGGACATCGCCCATTTGACGGGTATCTTTGAGAGCGTGACCACCGCTATTTTAAATGGAGTCATTGGTTTTATTATCGGTGCTATTATCGTTGGGATTTTTACTATCATTGGCAAAATGCGCGACGACGATACAAAGTCAGCGACGCACTAAGCTTGCATGAAAAGTACTAAACAGATAACGCATTACTCAGCAAAGTGAAGAAAAATAAAAGCCCCGATAGTGAACTATCGGGGCTTTTGAGTATCTATGCTTGTACTGTGTCTAATAATACAAGCGGTCTAATAGTACAAGCGACGGTGATTAACTGTCTGCTTGCTTATCGGCATCCTCAGCGTCTGTCTTTTCAGCTTGTGTCGGCTTTTTGTGCTCAGTCTTTGGCTTACGACTGCGCGCCTTAGGAACCTTTGGCGTGGTCAAGTTAAACATGCCAGTCTGTGGCAATAACTGCTCGGCCACATTTTCAATCATGTTTTTATAACTGGCGATCGTGGTTTTGGACTTGGCCGCTTGGCTGTCTTCCTTTTCTGCGCCTTTGTCTGCGTCTTTAGACGGCGCCTCTGACTCAGATGTATCGCTTTGCTGGGCGACTTCGCTGTCAGACTCAGCCGTCTTTGTGCGAGTATCGGCATTGTCAACATGGTCAGCTGATGGACTAGTAGCAGGCACCACGTTTTTATCGGCTTTTAGCAGCTGCTCACTTTCAGTGCTGACATCGTCTGCCTGTGCTTGATTGGCTAGAGCAGTCGCATCGATATCATGAGCGTCCACCTCGTCTGCCTGATAATCAGGATGTTGACCACGGGGGTCATTGCTAGCGCGTTTGCCGATCGCTCGCGGCGCGACTGCTGTTTTGCCTTGGTTGGTAGCAAATTGACTAACGGCCTGAGTCATCGCCTCAAAGTGCGCCAGATAGTCTGCCGCCAATGGCTGGTAGCCATAGTTGCTAAAGTCAAAGCCTCGAGCTTGAACGTCAGCAACTGGTTGCTGTGCTTGCGCGCTGTCAGCAGATTTTGCTTGCTCTGAGTGCGCTTCGATAGCCGCGATAAAGCAGCGGATCACACCGTCATTTTTTAGACGGCTTTCGGCATCGGTGAGTGCTTGACGCACAAAGTCACCAACGCTACCGCGCACCGTTGGTACAGGTGTTGCCGATTCTACCGCTGGCTGCACAGTGGACTGGGACTGTGCCTGCTGACGACGCACGACACGTGGGTCGTTACTGGCCTGTCCAAACTTCTGAGCGGTGACGTAACGGTCGGCAAACAAGGCATCATGCGTGAGCAAGGGTGCTGCGCTAACGTCCGCATCGGCTTTATCTGCAGTAGGGCTGCTTTCGGCACTCATGCTCTGTGTGCCTTTGGCAGTGGCGTGCGTCTTTTTTGCAGCGCTGCTATTTGCATTGCCGGTATCACGGTCATCTGTGTTTGCCGCGGTGTCCTGCGACTTGGTGGCAGTAGCGCGATCAGCCGGCGCTGAAGCTGGACGCGTAGCAGGGCTATTCGCAGCTGACGGCTCATCGGCGGTCGGCTGTTTAGCAGTTGCCTGCTCGTTAGCGGTTACTGGTTTGCTGTGCGCTGCTTTATCACCGCTGGTATCTGCCTGTGCCGTAGTGCCGTTTTTACCAGATTTCTCGACGCTTTGGCGATTTGCTGACTGCTTATCGGCAGGCGCTTTTTGCGCATTACCTTTGGCCGTAGTTGCTTGACCAGCGTCTTTTTTGCTCGCAGTGTCGTTTGCTGTACTGTCATTTGTTGAATGGGGCTTGTCAGCAGATGAGCGTTTGGCAGAGGCCGGCTTGCTATCATCTAAGGATAGGTGCACCACTTCTGGCGATTTTAGCATCGCTGGGGCTTCGTTGACCTGCAGTATGACCTCGTTTGGGTCTTGGTTACGGCGCGTGCTCGCGGCTTGTTTGCTGGTGTGTGCTTCGCCGTTTTTGCCAGAGGACTGCTTGACGCTATCAGAGGTAAGCGTCTCACCGCGTTCTAGCTTGCCGCGTGAGCCGCGTTGGCTGTGCGATTTGCGTTTATTGAGCGGCTGCTCGTCTGCTGCCTTACGCTCACCAGTATCGCGGCCGTTGTCTTGACGATTGTTGCGACTGCGCTCACTGCTACGTCTATTGTCTTGCTGACGTTTATTTGGCTGCTCGTTTGCGCTTTCGGCGGCATCTGAGCTGCTTTGGGTCTCAGCGCTTACGTTTTGGTTACTCTCGCTATTTTGCTCTTTGCGTTGACGCGGCTTAGCAGAGCGAGACTTACGTGATTTGCGTCTTCTTCTGTCGTCGTTGCTCTCTTCGTTTTTATTGTCTGAGCTGCGACGCGCTTGCTGGCGGTTGGCGCTGTCTGATTTGCCATCGGTGTGCTGCTCAGGGGCTTGCGAGTTTTGCTCGGTGCTCGCGGTACGGCTTTCGGCACTAAGCGCGCTGTTATCGATTTGACCAAAAGCGCCTAAGCTTTGTGCGCCAGTGTTGACCAAGGCTTCGATTGCCTCGGCAGCATCACGGCTGCTCACGGTAGGCGTGGTTGATGCTTGCGGTGCCTGAGCAAACAGGTTGGATAGCCAAGCAACGGCTTGCGGCTGGGCGGTGGTCACACTCGCTGATGGCGTGGCTGCTGGTTGAGGCTTATCCGCGTGCGGCGCGCGTGTCGCGGCCGCGGTGTTGGTGCTGTTGTTTTGACGACGATCGTTTTGATGACGGTCTTTTTGATGGCGTTCGGTTTGTTGTGCGCTGTTGTTTTGTGTTTGCGCAGGAGCGTTTGACGGTGTCTGGGCGCGGCCTTTGTTTTTCTGTGCTGCGCTTTTGTCGCTGTTCTGGCGCGGCTGACGCGTTGGCTGCTGTTCTGGGCGCTCATTTTCGGCCGTTTGCCAATCGACATCGTAGCCCAAATCGCTATGCTCTTGCTGCTGAGTATCAGTGATACGCTCGTAGCTGGATGGCGCAAAGCCATCGCGATTGAAGTGCAATTTGAAGTTCGGCGATTCTAAATGCGCGTGCGGCAAAATAGTAATACGCGTGCCGCTGTCTTGCTCCAGATAAACCAAGCTGTCACGTTTTTCATTTAACAAAAATGCCGCGATATCGGTCGGTACTTCGGCCTGTACTTCACCTTGACGCTCTTTTAGGGCGATCTGCTCGATCTGGCGCATGATTGACAATGACAATGAGCGCAAATCACGAATCATACCGTTGCCATGACAGCGCGGGCAGATATAGCCGGTTGATTCTTCAAGTGAGGGACGCAAGCGCTGACGGCTCATCTCCATCAAACCAAATTTAGAAATATCACCGAACTGCACACGGGCGCGGTCGTATTTGGTCGCATCAATCAGACGTTTTTCGACTTCTTTTTGATGCTTGTTGTCATTCATGTCAATAAAGTCAATGACAATCAAGCCGCCCATATCGCGCAGACGCAGTTGACGAGCGATTTCATCAGCGGCTTCTAAATTGGTGTGGTAGGCGGTTTCGGCGACATCTGAGCCTTTGGTTGACTTGGCGGAGTTGATATCGATAGAGACCAGCGCTTCGGTTTGATCAATGACGATAGAGCCACCTGAGGGCAAGCGCACTTCGCGCTGATAGGCTGTCTCGATTTGCTTTTCGATATTAAAGCGCGAAAACATCGGCTCATAATCGGTGTATTTGCGTAGTTTTTCGGCTTGTTTTGGCATGACAGCATCGATGAAGCTGGCCGCCTCAACGTACGCGTTTTCGTTATCGATCCAAATCTCAGCGATATCGTCACGCAGATAGTCACGCACGGCACGGGTGACGACACCAGCTTCTTGATGCACTAAGCGCGGTGATGGGTATTTTTTATTCTGTTCTTGGATGGCTTGCCAGATGTTGAGCAAGTGATTGAGATCGTGCTGCAAGTCTTCTTGAGTTTTACCGATACCAGCGGTGCGGATGATGACACTCATGCCTTTTGGCAAGTCAAGATTGCCTAGCATGCGCTTCATATCTTCACGCAGTTTGCCTGATATTTGGCGTGAGATACCGCCGCCACGAGGGTTGTTGGGCATCAATACCAAATAACGGCCAGCGAGTGATACATAAGTCGATAGGGCGGCGCCTTTGTTACCGCGCTCTTCTTTTTCGACCTGAACGATTAGCTCGTCGCCTTCTTTGATGAGCTTTTTGATGTTTTCATCACGTGGGTTGCCGCTTAGATACTCAGCAGAGATTTCACGAATCGGTAAAAAGCCTTGACGCTGTGAGCCGTATTCGACAAACACCGCTTCAAGCGATGGCTCGACACGGGTCACGTGGCCTTTATAAATATTGGATTTTTTTTGTTCGCGGGTGCGGTTTTCTAGATCAAAATCGTATAGATGGTTGCCTTTACAAAGGGCGACGCGAATCTCTTCGTTTTGAGTGGCGTTGATCAAAATGCGTTTCATATTTTATCCTATGAGTACGCATAATGACGACTAAGCTTGGACTTTAGGAGGTGCCGGCAAGTGCTGCAAATGGCGACATCGGCGGCAGATATGGTGACCGGAGAACATAAGCAATCAGCCTTAAGGACTGCTTTACGGTGATCTAAAGAGGCCAGCAATGTCAGACAAGCTATATCAAACAAGCTATGTCAAACCATGCAAACGCAGATTGTTCTAAACATCTATGCATCAGCGTCTTAGGTAAGTTTTTGGTCAGTGGTTTTTAGGGTCATTATGACCGCGCACTGTGTCAGAGTGGGCAAGCCTTAGCGACGGCTCTAAAAATACTGCTCCTAAAAAAGGCGCTGTGTTGTTGCTATGCATCCTCAAAGTCTAGCAATAATCGCTATCATCAATACTATTATAAAAAATAGCGCGATGCAGCATCTGTTAGATCAGGTAAAACAATGGGTCTTGCTTTATTTTTCGTTCTTTTGCGATTACGTCAATCATATCTTGGGCGTTTTGTTAGCTATGGTCGCATCAGTCATCGGCGGGGCGTACTTGGCAAACAGAGTAAATGACCGGCTTATCGGCACGGTTTGTGTCTATGTCTTTATTGTCATCTGTTTGACCACCGATACTAAGGCGGCTATCGATATCTGTCTCGATGCTAAGGTAAAACGTCCCATACTTGCTCGGCTGCCTCACATAAAAGACATTGATAATGTGTTATCAAAAACAGTCGTGATTATGCGGGTAGTAAATCAGTGTTATGGGGTAAATGGTCAATAAATAGGCGTTTTGCCAGTATTATTCACGCAATGGTATTTTGTATCACTATCAGTTCTATCATACAAATAGCCATGCGGTAAAGAAACTTGCTTTTATCAAAAAAGAAGCATTCATGCCGCGTTTACAATTTATGGGGCGGTCTGAGAAGCGACGTCTATAAAAACAGCTTTACTCAGTTTATGCACCCTAAAATCAGATGAGACGGCCATCTTGGCAGAGGCATCGCTAACCGCGCTTGGGCAATCACTCATAAAGCCGTGATTGGCAAAATAGCGTTAGGCAATCTTTTGCAATAATGATTATTGCGCAGCTTCTGCTTAATTGGCGCTCAACATGCTAAACTATAGCAAATCTTTGTGTAAATACCTAACGAAAAATGACAAACTCAAAAACGACCGATGACGCGCCGATACACGAAGCGCCTGCTATTTTCAATAGCAAAACACGCCCGCAAAGCGCTGACGACGAAATCAGCAACTTTGCCAGAGTCAATTACCTAGAGGTAACGCGCCATCAGCATGACCAGCGTTTGGATAATTTTTTGCTCAATCGCCTAAAGGGTCTGCCAAAATCGCACATCTACAAGATGATTCGCTCGGATGAAGTACGTGTCAATAATAAACGCTGTAAAGCGCATGATAGAGTCCAGCGTGAAGACGTCGTGCGTATCGCGCCCATTCAGCTGGCGACGCGCGAAAAGCCCATCATCAGCACCGAGTTTGCCAATAGCTTGCTGGCACGAGTGGTGTATGAAGATGAGGGGATGTTGGTGCTAAACAAGCCTTCGGGCATTGCGGTGCATGGTGGTAGCGGGTTGGATTTTGGTGTCATCGAGGCCATGCGTGAAGTCACTGGCAAAAAATATCTGGAGCTGGTGCACCGTATCGACAAGGATACCTCAGGCTTGCTGATGATCTCTAAAAAACGCTCAACGCTAAAAGCCTTGCAGCAGCATCTGGTGGATAAAACCATCCAAAAGCACTATCTGTGTATCGCCAAAGGCCAGCCTGTGATGGGTGAGCAACGTATCGATGCGCCATTGTTACGCTATACACTTGCTAATGGTGAGCGCCGTGTCAAGGTAGATAGCCAAGACCCGCAAGCCAAAGACAGCCAGACGGACATTATCATTCATGAGCGTTTTATGCTGGCCGATCAGCCTGTGAGCTTGATTGAAGCCAAGCCGCTCACTGGGCGTACCCATCAGATTCGTGTACACTTAGCGCATATCGGTCACGCTATCTTGGGCGATGATAAATATAACGTGCACGACAAATCAGGCGTCCATCGTCTGTGCTTGCACGCGTGGCGTTTGGATATCCCAGGTTATAAGAGTATCACCGCGCCGCTGCCAGAAGACATGGCCGACTGGCTGCCAGAGCAGAGCACACTGCCTGATTAGTATTGTCTCATTAATGTTATCCCACTCTCGCGTATGATGACAGTGTATTTATCTTACTTGTGACTGTTCAACACGACGCGCTAAGGACGGACGATAAAGTCGAATACGTGCGCTAAACGTCACGCTCGCTTATTTTTGATAAGTCGCCGTGACGTTTTTGTATTGACACTTGCCATTTATCGTCGTTATTCATAGTCTTTATTCATAAAAGCCATCAAGTCACACGTCAGCTTATCAAGTTTTAAAGGTCGTCAAGTCTTAACAGTCATCAAGGTTTATTTATGAGTCCACAATCTGCTGCCAGTATTGCTATTGCCGAAGCCAGCTCTCACGTATCCAACCCGCATAATCTGGCCGATAAGACGCTGATTATTTTTGATTGGGACGGCACCTTGATGGATTCGGTGGGTTTAATCGTGGAGGCCATGCATGTGGCAGGGGAGGCGCACGGGTTTCAAACGACAGATAAGGCTGTGCAAGATATTATCGGTCTTAGCCTGATGAATGGCATTGATATTTTATATCCGCAGGCCAGCGATTTACAAAAGCAGGGCATTCAGCAAAGCTATGCTGAATACTATATCGCCAATAGCCACCGCACGCCGCTGTTTGCTCCGATAGAAAGCATGCTACAAACGCTACAGCGTCAAGGCAAACAGCTGGCCGTGGCCACAGGCAAAAAACGAAAAGGTCTAGATCGGGTGCTTGCAGCCTCGAGCAGTCATCAGTATTTTGTGATGACCCGCTGTGCTGATGAAGCAGGCTCAAAACCTGATCCGCAGATGCTCATTGATATATTACAGGCTACTCAGCAGGGTATCGCCGACGCTGTTTTTGTCGGTGATAGCGTCTATGATATCGCGACGGCGACGCAGCTGGGTATGAGTAGTATTGCGGTCAATTATGGTACAGCATCAGCGGCAGAGCTTGCCGCACAGCAGCCTACCTATCAGGTTGAGACGCCGCAAGCATTAATGGCGCTATTATGTGGCGAGGGCGTGTCTTCAAGTCACTCGCTATAGTCAGTTGAAAATACAACTGGTATATAAATTTAAACGCGCTACTGGTATAAATTTTACTTGCGTGCTGCGTTCCCAGAGGCTGCGCAACCTACATTTAAAAACAGCATCCCAGTAACGCTATGACATTTTTAGAGTGTATCGACTATATTTTCCTTGTTTGACCGCCATTCATCTTATCTTTATCACTATTTTTGAAATAAAGACATGCCCTAGGACGCCGCTCTATCCGCGTGGCGCAGCTTATTTAGCACCGTCTTTTGCATCATTCTCTTCTACAGATGTCGTCGGCTCGCCATCTTGAGCGTCGGCAGACTCACTCAGGCTGGTTTCAATGATTTTATCGCCATCGAGCTGATACTCATACCATTTGCCCATCACGCCAGCCAGCTCCTCTAACCCTTCTTTGCGCAAGGCAGAAAACAGCTGAATGCTACAGTTTAACCCCAGTTTTTTTAGTCTTTTTCGGGTATTGAGCAGGGCGTTTTTGGCGGCGCCGTATTTTAGCTTGTCCGCTTTGGTAAGCAAAATGTGTACGGGCAAATCTCCATCTTTGGCCCAATGCAGCATTTGCTCATCAAAAAACTTAAGCGGATGACGGATGTCTGTCATCAACACCAGCCCTGCAAGGCTTGAGCGCGATACCAAATATTCTTCTAGCTCAACCTGCCATTCTTTTTTCATCTCTAAAGGGACAGCGGCATAGCCATAACCTGGTAAGTCGACCAGTCGTCTGTCGCTATCACCGACGCTAAAAAAGTTGATCATTTGCGTACGACCAGGGGTTTTGGACGAGCGTGCCAGTTGGCGCTGGTTGGTCAGCGCGTTGATGGCAGAGGATTTGCCCGCGTTTGAACGGCCTGCGAAGGCGACCTCTAAGCCCATATCGGCAGGACAAAGGCGAAAAGTCGGCGCTGACATCATAAAGGCGGTTTGTTGAATTTTTTGACGAGACTTGCTGTTAAATAAGGCTTGGTCGGTGGCGGCATCGGTAAACGGGGTGCTCATAAGTGACTCATTAATCTTAAAAAATTGAATACAGTGGTAAGGCGTTGCGTCGTTTAGACCAGCGAGAGGCGACAGTAGGGCATAAGCGTCACATAACGTTTATAGCAGTCGGCATGGCAGACGACTTGATAATTGCTTATTTTATACTATTCGTCCGCTTACTTATTGAAATAACGGCAATTAATATCATATAAATATCACAGGCCCTCATATATCGCAGGCTATCATGGTAGTAACACCAGTCATCATTAGGTTACCAAAGCCAAACTATATTTATCTGTATTTATATGACATACATTGTTACAATATTTGCTAAGAGATAGTTAGCGACACACGTTTAATCAAAAAATAGACTAAACGAATGTCATATCCAAAGGAGGTGTTCAATGTTTTCAATCACCACACTTTTTGACCGTGCTCAGCGTTTACTCATAAGCGGCGCGGCGGCACTCATCTTAAGCAGCACGATGATAACGGGCGCTGCTGCTGATATCGTAGCGACCTATAATAACTCATGTGCAGCCTGTCACGATAGTGGCGCACTCAATGCCATCAAAAAAGGCGACAGCGCCAAATGGCAGCAGCTCATCAAACAAAAGAGCATGCCGACCTTGATAAACTCAGTAAAAAGTGGCATGACGCAGATGCCAGCGGGTGGACTCTGTGACAGCTGCAGTGATGATGATTACCGTCAGCTGATCGAGTATATGAGCAAATAATCAGTAGAAAATCAATGAGTCATGCCATCTAAAGCGCTGGGTTTTATTGCCCGAAAGCGCTTTTATTTTTTTGCAAGCAGCATAATAAGCCGATTAGAAAAACTGGTGGATGTGACGATTAAGTAGGCAAATGCTACAAAGTCTTGCTATAATAATCGAAAATAAACCCTGATGTTAGTAAGTACTTTCAGATTGCTTGTGGCCAAGACCTTAAATTATATACTTGCCTCGCTGATTATAGGGCGGTCGGTATCAGGTATCTTATCAGTACAATCACTCTAAATAATGCTTACACCGAGTTAGTAGGATTTGTATCAATGAAAAAGTTAATCGCTGCTGCCAGCTTATGCGTTGCAAGTTTCAGCGTACAAGCTGCTATTATTGTTCCTGAGCATGATGTCGATGCAGGCAAGAAAATTGCAGAGACCGTCTGCGCTGCTTGTCACGGTGTTAATGGTGTTAGCGTTGTCCCTGCGCAGCCTAACTTGGGTGGCCAAAACGTAAAATACCTCTATAAGCAGTTGGTCGAGTTTAAAACAGGCTATCGTAAGAATGGCATCATGCAGTCGCAAGTCGCCAACTTATCTCAGCAAGACCTAGCCAACGTGGCAGGTTATTATGCCAGCCAAGCTCCTTGGGGTGTCGGTTTTGGTAATCCTGCGACCAACCAAGAGGCCACCAAACTCTATTTGGGTGGTGATAAGTCGCGCGGCGTGATCGGCTGTGCAGGCTGTCATGGTCCAGATGCCGCTGGTAACGAGTGGGCAGCATTTCCGCGCTTAGGTGGCCAGCATGCCGAGTATATCTCAACTCAGCTAAAACTGTTCCGCGCCGCAGGCCGCGCCGATGATATCGATAGCGATGATCAAAAACGTATCAACGACGCTGCCAAAGAAGGCGAGATGGGTATGATGCAGACGGTAGCATCGAAGCTATCAGATCGTGATATTCGTATCCTATCAGACTATATCAGTGCCGTTCACTAATTTGTAGCAATCACGGCACAGGCCACAGAGCGCGGTTGTCCGTTGATTTGATAATGAGTTCCTGATAGCCAGTTGTTATTATGTGATAATGAAGCATTGTTTATTGATTAAACCCCGATTTCGGGGTTTTTTTATCATCCAGCGCCGTAAAACCACGTCCTTCTAGGGCGTGGATATCAGGCGTCAGCCATTGTCGCCCAGTATGGCGAACCCCTTGATACCCAAACCCATTAATATCATAATTATTCCATGAAAACGCTCAAGCTACGCATCAAAGACAAACACGCCACTCAGCTCAATATCTTGGCTGGGTCGGTCAACTTTGTCTGGAATTATGTTAATGAGCTAAGTTTTAAACATCTTAAGCGCACAGGCAGATTCTTTTCAGCTTATGATTTGGCCGCTTATACCAAAGGCAGTGGCGAGTATTTAAACTTGCACAGCCAAACCTTGCAAGCGATTAGTGAGGTTCACGCTAAATCCCGTAAACAGTTTAACAAAGCCAAACTCAACTGGCGTACCAATAATCCTAAAGCCAAGAGAAGAAGTTTGGGCTGGATTCCTTTTAAAAAGACCGCGATTAAGCATATCAGTACACGCCAAAGCGGTAAAAAGTCTTTAAAAAGCACCCTGCAATTTAGCTTAGCTAACCGCCAAAAGCTCACAATAGACCTATGGGATAGCTATAACCTCTCGCTCTACAACATCAACACCTGTGAGCTGGTACAAGATGCACGAGGCAGATGGTATGCCTGTATCACCGTTAAAGAATTTCCAAAGACTAAGTGCGGCACGGGCCAAGTCGGTATCGATCTAGGCTGCAAGGATTCAGCGGTCAGTAGTAATGGCGATGTTCTAACCACTAAGCTGACCCATCAATACGCTAAAAAACTGGCCACCGCCCAACGTGCTAAAAACAAAAAGCGGGTTAAGGCGATTCACGCCAAGATTAAAAACACCCGTCAAGATCTGATCCATAAATTCACATCAAAGCTTGTTAAAGCCAACAGCCTAATCGTTGTTGGAAAGATTAAATCAACATCATTCACTTCATCCAAACTGGCCAAATCCGTCTATGACGCGGGTTGGTTTGAGATTAAGCGGCAACTGGATTACAAATGCGCGAACGCAGGTTGCCACTATATCGAAGTCAATGAAGCGTACAGCACCCAAACCTGCTCGTGTTGCGGCTCCCGCCAAGACAGTCCGAAAGGTAGAGAAGGTTTTGGTATAAGAGTATGGTTTTGTCGTTCTTGTAAAACGACCCATAACAGAGATGTTAATGGAGCGAAAAACATTCTCGTGGTCGGGCTTGGCCGTCTTTAGTAGGAATCCCCGTCCTTTAGGTCGGGGAGGAAGTCAAAACTGCTACTCCCTTATATTATCACTATCATGACCTTATAAAGATAAAACCCCTCATAGGGGCTTATCTTTATAAAGTCATGATGTGGTATCGTGATAAATTATTGTTCCTTACTTAAGCGCGTGTCGTCAATGAGCCTGTTGCGATCGATTGTAGGCTTACTATCATGAAAGTTTGCCTGTTTAAAGCTTCGTTGTTTTAAGGTTTGTTGTTGCAAACTCAGTGTTTTGCACCTTAGCTATATAGTCAATGACATAAACGATGACACGCCCTAGCTCATTTGGATTTAGATTATGATGATCCGTTATGCTTCTTACTTCATTGCTGCCTTGCTGCCGTTACTGTTGTTTCGCTGGTTTGCCCCTGCTTCAGTCGGTGAGATAGATTTTTGGCTATTGTGGCTGCTGGCGATGGTATTGGTATCGCTACCTGTGGTGTATGCAGAGATAGCACTGGCGTATCGGAGCGTCGATGCGCCACTGGCTGGTATGCAAAAGCTGACCCGCGAGGCGGATGCCAGTCCGATATGGCGCAGTTTTGGTTGGCTTGCGGCGCTGGTGTCGATTGTCATCGCTGCGCTGGTCATCTCGGGCGCTAGTACAGGTATCTTGGCGGCTTTGACGGCGCTTGATAGCGCGCCTGCGCTACCGAGCTTTGCAATGGCGGCAGGTCTGATGGTCATCGCTGTATTGCTGAGCCTAGTGGGTGTCGCGCCGTTACCGATTGGTCTGGGGCTGATGGTTGCGGGGCTACTGCTGGGTGCGGTCAATGGGCTGCCAAATATTGACTTTGCCATGACAGAGGTGAGCTTAGGCGAGTGGGCGCGTGCGGTTGCCTTGGCGCTGGTCAGTGTGGGGGCGGGTACGGGGCTGTATTGGTTCGGTCAAAGCTTGGCCAGCAAGCAGTCAGTGACCGCCGTCGGTGTGGACAATCACAACGCCCAAAAACCTGCTCGTAGCCGTCTGGCCGCTGGGCCACGTGCGACCAAGCTGGTGCTACCGATTTGGATACTGCAACTGCTAGTCGGGATGATGGCTTTGTTTGTCAGTGGCATGGCATTGCCGCCTATCGCTCAGCTATTGTATTGGGTAGGGGTGCTATTCGTTGCCAGTTATTTGCTACACTATAGTACCCAGCAGCTGGCGCATAAGTTTGGGCTGGTGGTGAGCTTGGTGATCACTTTGGTGGTGGCATTGGCGCTGGTCGTTGTGATTCCTGCCACTTGGTTGGTCGGTATCTTAGTCATTATCAGTAGTATCGCGGTGCTGCTCCTATCGATATTTGCTGGCTGGCAAATGAAAATCAGTCATTTGCGCAAGTCGCTTAATTTCGGTAGTGAAGGGTTTTATAACTTGTGGCGCGTGGCGATACGGTTGGTGGTACCACTGGCTCTGATATTGGCATTACTGGGTTGGGTGCTACAGTGGCTGAGCTAAATAGCGACGCTATCACCGTATATCTGGCCTATGCCGAGGATGCCACGCGTCAGCACTACAAGTCACTACAGGTGCGCCCTGATACCACGCTGTATGAAGCGCTATCGCAAGCAGGGTGGCTGACGCAGTTTGCCGCTTTGGCCGCGTGGTGCGAGGAGATGGCGGAGGTGGCAACCCCAATGGCAAAGCGCTGGCATGTGGGTGTCTATGCAAAAAAACAGCCGCTTAGCTATCGCTTGCAGCCTTTTGATCGTATCGAAGTCTATCGTAGTTTGAGCGCTGATCCGATGTCTCAGCGCAAAAACAAATCACGAAGCTAGCGGCTTGTCAGCCCTCACGTTACGACGCAGGCAAGCTCTCTATACCCTCGATGCGGCTGACCAAACCATTATCATCAAAGTAGACAATCAGGTGCTGGCTGGCATTTTTGACATCAGCAATGCCTTGGCGTTGGCCTTCAGTGCCCGCTTGATAGTCGTAGATATAGTCCCAGCGCTTTGGCTCTAGGGTATCTTTAATCGCAGGACTGCCGAGGATGTATAGCACTTGGTTTTGGTTCATACCCACTTGCAGCTTTTGTGCTTGAGCTTGGGTGATGGCAGTGCCTTGTGGTAAATCAATCTTATAAACACTCAGTAAAGAGCAGCCGGACATCGCGACGGTAGCGCTGAGCATACTGGTTAGAATAATGTTACGTAATGCGCGTGCAGGGCTGAACGGACGAAAAGTTAATGTCTTTATCATGGTAAGATGACTCATAAGAAATGGGTTAGGTGCGGCCACCATCAATGCTAAGGTGTCTGGCCGACTATCTTGAACAAATGATACGTCATTTACTTGCAATTGCCTACCACTTACGACATTATTTACCAAACGCTACCAAGGTGATTTGGTTATTTGTTTTTTAAATTCATAGACTTGCATTGATATTTTCGGCGAAATGATAGACCATATAGGCGTTAAAGATAAGCAAGGGTCGTACGCGAGATATCAATGAATTGCAAAAGGCATGTTTGGCATGTCTTAGATAAAACACGCTTTATAAAGTAATTTATTAGCTTATCTACCTCCTATTTTTTGGTTCTTTATTTGCTAAGACTGTCACAGTTATAAGGGATATTATGGCTTCTTTTACCAATCAAGATTTACGCAAAGCAGGGTTGAAGGTCACCTTACCACGTATCAAAATTTTAGAACTGCTAGAAAATGCAGAGCTGCATCATATGAGTGCCGAAGAAGTGTACAAGGCGCTGATCGACCAAGGCGAAGATGTGGGGCTGGCCACGGTGTATCGAGTATTGACCCAGTTTGAACAAGCGGGCATCGTCGAGCGTCATAACTTTGAAAACAATCTATCGGTGTTTGAGATCACCCAAGAAGAGCATCATGACCACTTGGTCTGTGACAACTGCGGCAAAATTATCGAGTTTCATAATGAAGCTATCGAAGAGGAGCAGCTCAAAGTTGCAGAGTCGCATGGTTTTAAATTATCGGGTCACTCACTGGTGCTATACGGTATTTGTGATGATCAAGAATGCAAGGACAGTGTCAAATAACAGCGGCTAAGTTATCAAAGTCTGATAAGGTTTTATCACCTTTAACCGTTTTGTTGATTGTTTAATGTTTAAACACTCAAATACTAGCACGCAGCAAAAAGCCCTCACGATTTTTTATGAGGGCTTTTTTATGGCCTTGATTCAACCGCCAGCTTATGTGATATCTAGCGACAAACCATCTGCGCCTTCGTCTAAAAGGTGGGCGCTGTTTTTGCTGCTGAGCTTGATTTTTAGGCGCAAATCGTTTGGTGAGTCAGCATGCAAGATCGCTTCTTTATAGGTAATCTCGCCGTTCTCATATAAATCAAACAGTGCCTGATCAAAGGTCTGCATGCCGCTCTCTCGTGAGCGTTTCATCACATCTTTAATCTCATGAATCTCGCCTTTACGGATATAGTCGCTGATGAGCTGGGAGTTTAATAAAATCTCAATCGCTGCGCGTCGCCCTTTGCCATCCGGTGTTGGGATGAGCTGCTGGGCGATGATCGCTTGCAGGTTGAGCGACAAATCCATAAACAGCTGGTTGTGACGGCTGGTCTCAAAAAAATGAATGATACGATCAATGGCTTGGTTGGCGTTGTTGGCGTGCAGCGTGGCAAATACCAAATGTCCCGTCTCAGCATACTGAATCGCGTAGCTCATGACCTCGCGGTTACGAATCTCACCAATCAAGATGACATCAGGGGCTTGGCGCAGGGTGTTTTTTAAACCTGCTTCAAAAGAGTGGGTGTCGATACCGACCTCGCGCTGGGTGATGATACAGCCGCGATGCTTGTGGACAAACTCGATCGGGTCTTCGATAGTAATGATATGGCCTTGCGAGTTCTGGTTGCGATGGCCGATCATGGCAGCAAGCGTCGTCGATTTACCCGTACCTGTCGCACCGACCAGTAGGATGATGCCGCGCTTTTTCATCGCCAACTCTTTGAGAACAGGTGGCAGGCGCAGCTCTTCGACGGTTGGGATTTTGTTTTCGATTTTACGCAAAATCATCCCAGCCATGTCGCGCTGTACAAACGCGCTGACCCGAAACCGTGCCTGCTTTGCTTCATCAGTGATGGCAAACTGACACTCGTTGGTCTCTTCAAACTCTTGCTGCTGACTGGCCGTCATGACGCTTTGGACCAGTTTTAAGGTTTGGGCAGGGGTCAGCGGGGTCTTACCCACAGGCAATATCTTGCCATTCACCTTCATCGAAGGTGCCACTTCAGCAGTAATAAAAAGGTCAGAGCCGTTTTTATTGATCATTAACTGCAATAGTTTATCAATGTCCATGTTGTACCCGCTTTCGATGTCAATCGCCTAAAAAAATATCTAAAATTATGTGATCCGTGATGCCCGCAGTGATGCTGATACTGCAGAGCACTGCGTCAGTGCTGTCGTAATGGCAAATCACCGCCTATAAAAAAGTCTCAGGCTGCTTGGCATAAGGGCGCGCCACGTCTTTGCTGATGGTGCCTTTGGCCACGAGGTTTTTTAAAGTCTGGTCAAGGGTGATCATACCGTCGCCTGCGCCTGTTTGAATCGCCGAATACATCTGGGCTATTTTGTTTTCGCGAATGAGGTTACGGATGGCCGGCGTACCTAGCATGATCTCGTGGGCGGCGATACGGCCACCTGCTTGACGGCGCAGCAAGGTCTGTGAGATGACTGCCTGTAGCGACTCTGAGAGCATGGCGCGAATCATGTCTTTTTCGGCGGCAGGGAACACATCAATCACACGGTCAATGGTTTTGGCCGCTGAGCTGGTGTGCAGGGTACCAAAGACTAAGTGGCCGGTCTCAGCTGCCGTTAGTGCCAAGCGAATGGTCTCAAGGTCACGTAGCTCACCCACCAAGATAACGTCGGGATCCTCACGCAGTGCCGAGCGTAGGGCTGGCTCAAACCCCAAGGTGTCGCGGTGTACTTCGCGCTGGTTGATGAGGCTTTTTTTCGATTCGTGGACAAATTCGATCGGGTCTTCGATGGTCAAAATATGCTCTTTGCGGCTCTCATTGATATAATCAATCATGGCTGCCAGCGTCGTGGATTTACCAGAGCCGGTCGGGCCAGTCACCAGCACCACGCCGCGTTTGAAGTCTGACACGCGTTTGAACACATCGCCCATGCCCAAATCTTCCATCGTTAGGACCTTAGAGGGAATGGTACGAAACACAGCACCTGCGCCGCGGTTTTGATTAAAGGCGTTTACCCGGAAGCGGGCAAGATTGGGAATCTCAAAAGAAAAGTCCGTCTCAAAAAACTCCTCAAAATCGGCGCGCTGCTTGTCATTCATGATGTCATAAATCAGCTGATGCACCGTTTGATGCGTCATCGCTGGCATATTGATGCGCGTCATCTCGCCATCGACACGAATCATCGCGGGCATACCGGCTGAAATATGTAAATCAGATGCTTTATGTTTAACCGTAAAACGCAACAAGTCTTCGATGCTTAAAGTGTTTTTTTCAGCCATAATCGGATAGTCCTATCAGTCAAAAAAGGTCAAACAAAAGATGGTAAAGGCCAATGATGGTGTGATGCTAATATCTGGCGCAGCAGGACGCAGCCTTGGGTAAAGCGATCTGCCAACCTACCTTGTCTTTACCATGACGCTTATATTCAGTAGCATATGTTAGACCATGTAACAATATCATAACAAGACTGCCGGCATTTAACCATCTACTGCCCAAAGAAAATGTAAAATTTGTCTAGCGTTGTAGGTCGCAGATGGGGAGCGAGACAGTTAATGTTAGACCCAATTGCTAGACCCAACCGCAACGGGCGAAGCTTATAAACAAACCTATATAACAACAGCGAAAATACTATGGATAAGCAATACTTAATCGACAATTGGCAACGCGTTCATGCACAGGTGATCGCAGCTTGTGAGCAAGCGGACTCTCAAGCCGAGCAGGTAACACTACTGGCCGTCTCCAAAACCAAACCTGCACAGATGATCGCGACTCTGGCGCAGCAAGGTCAGCGCCATTTTGGCGAAAACTACTTACAAGAGGCGCTCGAAAAAATCAATGAGCTACAAAGTCAACCTGACGCTGAGCATATCGTTTGGCATTATATCGGCAGTATCCAGCGCAACAAAACCCGTGACATCGCTGAGCATTTTGATTGGGTGCAAACGGTCGAGCGCGGCATTATCGCCAAGCGCTTAAATGATCAGCGGCCAGAGGATTTACCGCCATTGAATGTATTGGTGCAGGTCAATATTGATGATGAAGACAGTAAGTCAGGCTGTCTGCCAGCCGAGTTGCCTGAGCTGATAAGTGCCATGAAGCGCTATGAGCGTCTGATACTGCGCGGACTGATGATTATCCCTGCCAAGACAGATACCAATGCCTTTGCCCGTACCCAGCAGTTGTTTGAAGACATTAAAGATAAGCATCCAGACTTGGCGCATTGGGATACGCTGAGCATGGGCATGAGTGGGGACATGGCGGACGCCATCGCTCATGGCTCGACGATGGTGCGCGTGGGTACCGCCATATTTGGGTCGCGAGAGTAGATGCCGTCCTATCTTTTTTCTAACTATTCTCCAGTTACCCTGTCTCATCAAGTCTGGTAACCAGCATTTGGGTGATTTTGAGGTTGTCGGTGGCGATGATCTCAAAACGATAGTTGGCATATTCGATAGAGTCGGTCTTTTTGGGGATTTTGCGCAGCATATACATCATAAAGCCGCTGATGGTTTCATAGTTTTGATTGCGTGGCAGATTGACGATATCGAGCGCGCGCACCACATCTTCGATAGGCGTCATACCATCGATCAGCCATGAGTTGTCAGTGCGCTGAACGATAGGCTGCTCCTCTAATGTCACAAGCTCGCCCATGACGATGCTCATGACATCCCTTAAGGTAATGACGCCCACCACCAAGCCATATTCATTGACGATGACAGCAAAGTCAGCACCTGTGGATTTAAACATCTCCAGCACTTCAAACAATGACAAGGTATCTGGCACAAACAGCGCTGGTTTTATCAGGGACTTGTCCGTGAGGCTGACTTCTTGCTTATTGAGTACCAACGCCAAAAAACTACGAGATTCGACATAGCCGATGATATGCTCTAAATCATCGTCATGACAGACCAAAAACTTATTGTGCGGCTGTTCAATCATCGTCTCGACGATTTGTTCGGTACTCATTTTTGTATCGAAGTACACGATATGCTCGCGAGGGTTCATCACTGAGGTGACGGTACGCTCCTGCATCTCAAAGATGTTTTCTATCAAATGATGCTCTTGTTTTTTGAGCACGCCTGCCTCGGCACCAGCATCCATCACCGCATAGATGTCTTCTGGCGTGATGTCATCTTGACGACTGGTGGAGATACCAAAAAACTTAAACAACATATTGGCCGCGCCGTCAAACACCCAAATAACAGGCTTAAAGATAAACGTCAGCGCCATCATTGGCCGCACCAAACGCACGGCAAAAGCCTCGGCATTGGACATCGCCAAGCGTCTGGGCATCAAGTCCGCGAGCAAAGAAAACAGGCTGGTGATGAGGACAAAGGAGATGACTGACGAGACGGCTTCGTTTTTGACCACCAATTGAAAATAAGGGCTGATAGCAGACTCACCGATAGCACCTGCGGAGATGGCAACGGCGTTCAACACCACCTGCACCACAGTGATAAAGCCCCCAGGATTGTCTTGCATATGTAGCACATCAAGGGCGCGCACCTCTCCTTCTTTTGCTATGATTTGTAGCTTGATCTTGCGAGCAGCAGCAATGGCAATCTCAGCGCCAGAGACAAAGGCACTCAAGGCAAGTAATAAAAGCAAAAACACACTAGCGGTTAGCAAACTCATGACATACTCGGTAAAAGATAAGATTCATTAAAAATAATGCAGGATTAGCATAAAAAGAAAAACAGCATGGGTATAGAATCCTTATGTATAAAAACCAAAAAAGCTGGGCAAGCACCCAGCTAATCATAAGGCAGTAAAATAGTATGAAGCGCTGCTCTTGCATCTAAGTTGGTAAAGACTTAGATGCTAAAGGCGCAAGCGCTGAGCGTTTAGCCTTTGATTGACCACTTATTGACCAGTGGATAGCGGCGCTCACGGCCAAAGGCTTTGTGACTGATTTTGGTGCCGATTGGTGCTTGTAGACGCTTGTACTCGCTGTTATCCACCATCTTGATGACCTTGGCCACCATAGCTGCCTCAAACCCTTTATCGACGATTTCTTGATAGCCCATGTCTTCATCGATATACGACATCAAGATGCTGTCCAATACATCATAATCAGGCAGGCTGTCTTGGTCTTTTTGGTCAGGACGCAGCTCAGCGGACGGCGGACGTGTGATGACGCGCTCTGGAATCACAGGTGTGTCCTCTAGGCGGTTACGGTAGCTTGCCAGCTTATATACTTGTGATTTATAAACGTCTTTTAGTACATCAAAACCGCCTGCCATGTCGCCATATAATGTTGAGTAACCAACTGCCAGCTCTGACTTGTTGCCAGTGGTGATGACCAGATGACCAAACTTGTTGGACAGTGCCATCAGCACCACACCGCGCGCGCGCGCTTGGATGTTTTCTTCGGTGGTATCAGTAGGCGATTTGTGAAACAGTGGCGCTAGCGTATGACGGATACCTTCCACCGCATCAAAGATTGGACAGACAGTATAAGAAACGTTTAAGCGGCGCGCTTGTGCTTGCGCGTCCTCTAAGCTGATCTGTGAGGTATATTCGTACGGCATCATCACTGCATAGACTTTATCTGCGCCCAGCGCGTCGACCGCGATACAAAGCGTCAAGGCAGAATCGATACCGCCTGACAGGCCGACGATGACACCTGAAAACCCAGAAAGATTGACATAATCACGTAGCCCCACTACCAATGCTTGATACATCTCCGACTCGCGGCTCAAGCTCAGTGGCGCTTTGGTTTGGCTGTCGAACTTGGCTGTTTTGACATCTAAAGTGGCCAGCAGTAATTGGCTCATAAAACGCGGCGCTTCGTGGGCGACGCTACCATCTGCTTGTATCGCCATCGAGCCGCCATCAAACACCAAGTCATCTTGTCCGCCCACGGCATTGATATAGATAATAGGTAAGTCGTTTTCGCGGCTGCGTTTGGCCAGCATGGTCTTGCGGTTTTCTTGTTTTTCGATCTCAAACGGTGAGGCGTTTAGGCTGACGATCATATCAGCGCCTTGTTTTTTTAGCTCAGCGACTGGGCCTTTTTCCCACAAGTCTTCGCATATTAGCAGACCGATGGTGATACCTTTATAGTCGAACAGTACTTGATTGCGGCCTTTATCAAAGTAGCGGCGCTCATCAAACACGCCATAATTTGGCAAAATTTGCTTATGATAAAAGCCTTTTTGATGACCATTATGTAAGATGGCCGCTGAGTTGAAGGTACCGTGATGATCGACGTGCGGATAGCCGACAATCATAACGATGTCGTCGATATCGCTTAGGGTAGATAGCGCGCTTTTGACGCGGCCTGACAAGCTTGGGCGCAGTAATAGGTCTTGTGGTGGGTAGCCCAATAAGGCCAGCTCTGGAAAGACGATAACGTCGGCGCCTTGCTCACGTGCTTGCAGCGCTAAGGTACGCATTTTTTCGGCGTTGGCGTTGATATCACCGACCAAAAAGTGTGACTGCGCCAGTGCAAAAGTAACGGTCTCTGGCGGCTTGCTGGTATGACTGGCCTCGCTCGAGGGGTTTAGATTGGGATTATCAGTGTCTTTTGACATTGTTATTTTTCCTATCGATATAGTATTTAAAATGTGGTCAGGCAGTGTGGGTCTAAAAATCCAACATTCATTCAAACAACATTTATGCAAAATAATGCGGTTATACAGCACTGGTATAGACCGCTTGATTATTAAATCATACAGCGCCTAGATGAAATTTTTGCTTTGAGAGAAGGCGTAAAGCGGCACCTGATACGTGCGCCAATATTCTGCTAATCTCTCAAATTAGCGTCATCGATAACACGACGCTAACCTCTTGATTTGATATCAAAATGGCGATGTCCATGTGATAGCGGCTTTGTAACGGTCTTTATTTTATGGTGGATTGCCATTGATGCGCCCAAAAAGCGTAAAATAATCGCTTTAGTATAACATCAATTACCGTGACAAATAGAACGCGCCGGTGAATTACCTGATGAGATAGCTGCTGCAAATGGGCAGAAGCGCGCTGCTGTCGGTGATGGTTTATATCGACCAAAACCCTATGATGCAGTGTGGTTATTGTGCTCATAGCTCGGTAAGATTGTATAGAGAAAGTTGTAAGTAAAGATTACAACATAGCGTTATTTATTTGGGATATTTTATTGCATAATGAGGGGTGATAATCGCTTTGATTTTGGTGTGTTTTTATAAAAAGAATGGCCGCTAAATGTGTTACGGTATCATAAGACTTGCTACTGCTATCGTGATGGTGTTATCGCTATGAATGTTGGACAAACCCTCGCTTGTGAATACGACTTATGGACATGATCTATAGACGGATATTCATCACCCATTTATAAACTTGTCAGCAAAGCTGTGATGGTCTTTGCTGTCAGCCCTTGGTTTATACGCTATGATTGAAAACTGGACAAAAGAATTTATTATTCAGCGCCTGCTGGCCATTACCTTATTGGTTGCGTTATTTGTACTGTGCTTTCAGGTGGTACAGTTTTTTATTGTGCCGGCTTTGTGGGCGGCGATTTTGGCGTATGTGACGTTTCCTATTTATAGTTTTTTTCATGAAAAAGTAAAGCTCAGTCCAGACTTTAGCGCGGCGATTATGACCGTGAGTATCTCACTTATCATCGGTATACCGCTGGTCATTGGGGTTTTTATTTTACAACAAGAAGCGTTGAGCCTTATCAGCAACTTAATCTACCGTATCAAGGTAGGCTATCTGGATGTGCCAGAGTCCATCAAGGACCTGCCAGTTATCGGTCAGCAGGTCAAAGATATCTTGTGGCGCATCAATAAAAACCCAGAGGGCACGCTAGAAGCGTTTCGGATGTGGGTGCAGTCACATTTATATTATGGCAAAGTCGCCTTTGATGTGGTGTTTAGTGGACTTGCCAAGCTGGGTATGGCATTGATGACGCTGTTCTTTTTTTACCGAGATGGCACCAGTTTGGTACGGCAAATACGCCAAGCCCTGCGCAATATCATTGGCAATCGCATCGATGGCTATATCGATTCGGTCGGCACGACGACGCGAGCGGTGGTCTATGGCATCGGGCTGACCGCGCTGGCGCAGGCTTTGCTTGCGGGTATTGGCTATTATTTCTCAGGCGCGCCCAGTCCTATTTTGTTGACCATCGTCACCTTTATTATTGCCTTGATTCCGTTTGGGACGCCGTTTGTGTGGGGCGGGGTGTCGGTCTGGCTGCTAAGCCAAGGCCATACAGTTGAGGGCATCGGTTTGGCACTGTGGGGGATATTTGTCATTAGCTGGGTGGACAATTTGATTCGGCCTATCGTCATCAGCGGTGCCACCAAGATTCCTTTTATTATTATATTTATCGGGGTGTTGGGCGGGCTGACAGCGTTTGGCTTTGTTGGTTTGTTTATTGGGCCTGTGGTGCTAGCCATCGGGCTGGCCGTGTGGCGTGAATGGATATCTCAGCATAAAAATGAGATATTTGCTCAGCAAGACGTGGTACTGTCTGAGACTCAGACGTTGCCAACTGTGACTAAATCAGAATAGAGGTACACGACCATGTTAAATAAGAGCGCAGATGTGGCAATGGAAAATAAACCAAATGCAGCAACCGACCTCACCATCGTGGCCGATAGCAATATTGCCAGCTTGTCTGAGTTTTTTAATAATGACACGCTCAGTGGGACGACAGGACGGCGCGTGCGTATGATCAAAGTGGCAGGGCGCGATATCGATGCGCAGCTATTGGCGGATACGCAGCCCAATGTCTTACTGATACGTTCAGTGACCCACGTCAACGCAGATTTATTGAAAGACAATGACAGTGTGAGGTTTGTCGGTTCGGCGACGATTGGTACCGATCATGTCGATCAAGATTACTTAGCGGCGCGTCGTATTCACTTTGCCAATGCGGCAGGCTGTAGCAAGCACTCTGTGGCGCAGTATGTGCTGAGCGCTATTTTGACCTTGCGGCCTGAGTACTGGCAGCGGTCATCGACGCCGCCCACATTGGGCATTATTGGACTGGGCAATATCGGTAGTACATTGGCGCAATATGCCAGTAGTTTGGGCTGGCAAGTGCTCGGCTATGACCCGCTGCTACCAGCCTCAAGCCTCAATAATGCCAGCTTTGCGCAAGTCATCGAAAAAAGCGATGTGGTCAGCCTGCATGTGCCTTTGACTGACAAATCGAGTGCGACCAGCGTGGCGGACAGTGCCCATCATAGTAGTCATGTCAGTGAGTATCCAACGCGGCATTTGATCGACAAAAACGCTCTGGATGCGATGCCAGCCAGTACCTTATTGATCAACAGTGCTCGCGGGCCCGTCATCGATGCCGCTGCCTTGCAGGCGGATATTGAGCGTACCGGTCGGCAAGTGGTGCTCGATGTCTTTGAGCATGAGCCGCAAATTGAGGAAGCACTGCTAAGCAAACTGGCGATTGCCACCCCGCATATCGCTGGCTACACCTTGGAAGGTAAGCTGCGCGGCACTCAAATGATCTATGATGCGCTCTGTGAAAAACTCTCAATCAGCCCTGCGCAGTCGATGCATCAGCTGCTACCGCTCAATATGTTTTTGTGGTCTGAGCTACAGGCACACCCTGATAGGCTGGTTAAGTTTTATGACATCATGCAAGATGATAAAGCGCTGCGAGCCACGCTCGCTGAGGGTCAGGTAAAGGCCGCGGCTTTTGATCAGCTTCGCCGTGACTATCATTTGCGCCGCGAGTGGCAGTTTTAGGCGTATTTTCCATAGGTTTTTATAAAAGTTGTAGTACATCATCATGAGTTCCAAAGCATCAGTCACATCAAACCCAAACGCTTGCTCCCAGCCCAGTTATGCGCCGACCATGACGCTTGCCATGGCACAGCAGCGCGCGCACTTTATGAGTAAGGTGCGGCAGTTTTTTGCAGCGCGGCACGTATTAGAGGTACAGACGCCGCTACTGTCGCAAGCGGGCAATACCGATACTTTTTTGCAGTCGGTCGCCGCGGCAGTCACCTATCAAGACAAACCGCGCACCTACTATCTACATACCTCGCCTGAGTTTGCTATGAAGCGTTTACTCGCCAGCTGGCAAGTGCCGATTTATCAGATCTGTCCTGTGTTTCGAGACAATGAGATAGGAGCGCGGCATAATATCGAATTCACCATGCTGGAGTGGTATCAGCCCCATTATAGTCTTGAGGATATGGCCGCCGAGCTGGGAGCGCTATTAGAAGTGCTATATGGTCATGCAGTGGTGCTAAGTCATTATCGCTATGTCGATGCTTTTATGGATTTTGTCGGGATTCATCCGCTGACCGCTAGCCTTGCGACGCTACAAGCAGTTGCAGAGGATAAAGGGCTGATGGGGTTTGATTTTAATGCGAGCATCAATAAGGCCGAAAAAAACGACGCCGGTCAGAGCGAGGAGAGCATCCGCCAAAGCTGGCTTGATTTGCTGTTTAGCCACGTTGTTGAGCCAAACTTAGGTCATGATCTGCCGACGCTGATTATTGAATATCCACCAGCGACGGCAGCACTGGCAAAGACCGCGGTGGATAAAGAGGGTAATACCGTTGCCAAGCGTTTTGAGCTGTATATCAATGGCATTGAGATTGCCAATGCGTATGATGAGCTGGCAGATGGGCCAGCGTTACGCCAGCGTTTTGAACAGGACAATGAGCGGCGTCAGCAGCATGACCTGCCAGCCATGCCAATCGATGAGCATCTATTGGCAGCCTCTGATGCATTGATGCCTTGTAGCGGCATCGCGGTTGGTATCGATCGGTTATTGATGGTGACAACAGGGGCGCGCAGCTTGGAGGAAGTGATTGCCTTTCCTAGTGGTTTGGCGTAACTGGGCTGTAAATGCATTGTAAGTGCAAGCGTTCTGATATTATGTCTTCTAATAAACCATCATAAAAAAGCGAGTCAAGCAAAAAGGCTGACTCGCTTTTGTCTTTTTTAACTATAACGGTCGTTAATCTACTACAACGTAGCGATGGCTTCGTTGATGGCGGTCTCACCATTGTGCAGACTAAAGACTTTTTTGATGGTATTGTTTGCGCCCAATACCGCAGCCAAGGTCGCCGCCACATCTGCAATCGCATTTTCGCCTGCATTGTCATCGTTGATGGTGATTTTGCCAGTCCCTGCACGCTCCTTTAAGGCCCCTGCTTGTACGATGGTATAGTCAAGCGTGCTGTCGTTGACCAGCCACTGATCGGCGTAATGCTTACAGATATAGTATTCTTTTAGATCAGCAATGCCAGGAGTGTCCCACTTGTTGGTGTCTAATGAAAACACCGTGCTTAGCATGATATAGCGTTTGATGCCTTTGTCTTCTACCGCTTGCATGGTCTTTACAGCGCCATGTAAATCCACTTCTAAAACGTCTTTGCCGCCTGAGCCTGCAACAAAATAGACCGCATCGATATCTTGCTCTATTTGCTCGGCGATGGCGTCTTTTTCGGCGGTGATATCTAAGTCTAGCTGACGGTAATTGTCGTTATCAAAAAGTTTTTTATCTTGACGCGTGGCACCGATGACCTGATGGTCGTCTGCCAATAGTTGTTCGACCAAATCTGTACCCACACGGCCACTTGCTCCAATCACTAAAATTTTCATATGCATTCCTATTGTTATATATTAACTACGATGACGTCTGCGCTTTTATCATAGCGCTTTGACAACGCAGTATTTTGACTGATTTAAATGATACAGGGCTTTAAACAATATTGCGTTTTGTCGTTTTGCCAATGTCATCGCCCTATCAAAGCGTGTCTGAAAAAGCACATCTTAAAGACTGTATAAGACTGTATGTAGACTAACAACAATAAACGGCACACTTCGTTATGAAGCGTGCCGTTTGCATAGTGTTTGGTTGTAGAGTGTATAGGGTTTGCAAGATCTGCAAAAATACGCGGAAGATTAGCGTACCAGCTTATTTAGACCATCGGCAAAGGCTTTTTTGTCACGCTCGCCATAAGGCTTTTGTCCGCTCATCTCTTGTGGCTCTAAGACGCCAGTGCCGCGCATGGTATCCATAAAGTCACGCATGTTCAGCTTTTGCTTGATATTTTCTTTATTATAAATGATGCCGCGCGTGGTAAGCACCAACGCGCCTTTGTCCAAAATATCATTGGCCAAAGGAATGTCGCTGGTGATGGCCAGGTCACCTGCCTGTATTTGCTCAACGATATAATCATCGGCTTTATCAAACCCCGATGGTACCACCGTCATGGTAAGCAGGGGTGAGCGGCGCAGTTTAATCGGCTGATTGGCGACGAATATCGCCGCCGTTTGTGTGCGCTCAGCAGTCTTGATAATCAAGTCTTTGGCAATGGATGGTACCGAATCTGCATCTACCCAAATCTGCATTATTTTTTGGCCTGTGTGGTTTTGGCCTGTGTGGGTTGTGCCTTCGCCTCACTGTCCACTTGGTGGTCTACCGATTGGGGCGCAGCGTAGTTCGCGGCCTTGCTATCGAACGGCTTGGCGTCTTGGGCGATGCTGTTCGTTTGTGGACTGGCCAGCTCTTGAGGCTTTTGGACGGCAGCGTACTCTTTATCCAAACCGACTTTGTTGGGTAAGCTGGCGACCAGCTTGGCCATCGAAGGCTCTAAGTCAGTGACGTCATTGGGCATCAAGGTGATATGAGCGATTTTACGATCGTCGCGTTCGGCCTTGTGGTAGCTGTGATAATGGGCACCATCGATAGCCAGTACGTCGCTGATGTTAGGGTATTGACCCAGTACATTGACCATAATCGCTGGATGGACGTTATCAGTATCGCCTAATGGCAAATCGACCACCGCGCGGATATGGTTTTCAAATTGACTGGTAATCGCCCCTTCGATGCTCCAATGCCCAGAGTTGTGTACCCGCGGCGCAATCTCATTGGCCAGCAGATAGTCATGACCGCGCGCATCCTTGGTGACAAACAGCTCAAGTGCCATCACGCCTACATAACCTAAGTGGTTCATGATCGTGGTGATGGCTTCTTTGGCTTGGCTAAAGATATGGCTGGTGCCGACAGCAGGCGCTTGGGTCTTGGCCAAAATGCCATGATGATGGTGGTTTTCGACCAAATCATAACAGCGCACACTACCGTCTTGGGCGCGCGCCGCAATGATAGATACCTCGCGGCTAAAGTTGATAAAACCTTCGGCAATCAGCGGCGCTGGGGTAGGCGTTAGGCTGCCTTTACCGCTGACCGCGTCTTTGAGGTCGTGCCAAGCTTTGGTGATGTCGCTGTCTTGTTTGATGACATACTGGCCTTTGCCGTCATAACCGCCGCGGCTGGTCTTTAGAACGATAGGTAGCCCTAATTCATCGCAGGCCTGCTTTAACTGAGCCTCAGAGCTGACTTCTTGAAAAGGCACCGTGGCGATTGCTAAGTCATTAAACATCCGCTTTTCTTTTAAGCGATCTTGGGCAATATCTAAGGCCACTGGCGGCGGAAACATGCCTTGCTTGTTGCCTGATGTTGAGAGGCTGGCCAGTTTTTCGACCGTGGCAGTTGGCGTGTTTTCGAACTCTAAGGTAAAGACATCGGCCGCTGCGATAAAGTCATCGAGCTGCGCGCTTGAAAACACCGTACCATAAAGGCTGGCTGGGCAGTCCGCATTGTCCTCTAAAAACACGCATTGATAGCCGAGCGGTAGCGCAGCTTGGGCGAGCATCATGCCCAGCTGACCACCACCTAAGATACCGATGGTACGGATAGTTTGAGTAACAGGATAAGCATTGGCTGTGGTCATGAGAGTAACTCTTTGAATAAATAATGGATGAAAACGAACGTATTAAAATAGGAAAAGGCGCAATGTCTGCACCTTATTCTTGGGTGAACCCGCATGCTAAACGCGCATTTTAAAACAATCGCTAGACGCGCTAAGATGAGTGATCGTTTGGCTTTGCATGGTTGTTTCGTATGATAACCATCAGCCCAGATACCATAAATCGCTAGGCGGATTGATTAATGATACCTGGAGTTGGGCTGGCAAGGATGGTATCAGTTTGCGTCTGACGCAGCGTATCGAGCTTGCTGGCCACCGCCTCGTCATGTAATGCCAACACTTGAATCGCTAGCAAAGCGGCGTTATATGCGCCTGCCGTCCCAATAGCGAGAGTGCCGACCGCCACGCCTTTTGGCATCTGTACGATAGAGAGTAGGCTGTCCCAGCCGCTGAGCATGGAGGACTTGACTGGTACACCAAAGACAGGGAGCGGCGTTTGGCTGGCACACATACCAGGCAGATGTGCTGCCCCGCCAGCACCCGCGATAATCACTTGTAGGCCATTGTCTTTTGCACACTTGGCGTAGTCAAACAATCTATCAGGCGTACGGTGCGCTGAGACCACTTCACAATCAAAGGCAATATCAAAGTCGGCTAGTAGCTGGGCGGCGGCGCTCATGGTGGCCCAATCAGATTGTGAGCCCATAATGATGCCGACTTTTGGCTGGCCAGCAGGAGAGGCGATAGGATTAGGTTGAGTCGTAGCTGATTGGGTGCTCATGATGCGATATCCTCAAAAAGACCATCATACAAAAGTTTTGCCGCATTCGTAAAGCCAAGATTGAGGTTTCTCCATACTATCGTGTTTTTGTCCCCGCACGCATCACAAAAGTGTCAGCAGGTAGCGCGCATCATACGCAGTCTTAGCGCTGATCGTGACGATACTGTACAAAGCTATCTGCTGTGAGTGGTAATGGTTTGGTCGTATCAAGCTGATAGCACGTCAGATAGCCGCTGTCTACGGCGGCAGAATAATCTGTGCAAGCGACTTGCGCGCTGAGCGGCTCAGGCGTACCTGTCAGCCAATAATGCCCGACAAATACAGGTTTGTGGGTTTTTAAGGCAAAATCGATATTGTCAGCCAAGACGTCTTGAGGAATCTGCGCCAATGCCGAAGCGGGCGCGCGAGCAACTTCATACAGCGTGCGCTGGTTCAACGCATCCAGCCACCAGCGTACCCGTACCCGCTTGCGCTCCGTGCCTTCTTTATCGACCATCACTAAGCCGTCTGGCAAAGGTGTCTCCACACCTTTTAGCACCCGCTCTAGCGCATCAAAGGCCGGACTAAACTCACGCGAGGTCACCTCAAGCGCATGCGGCGTCAGACAATTATCTGCGGTGAGCAACGGCTTTAGCACAGCCATGCTATCTACATCCCAGCAAGCATGGACAAAACAGGCATAGTCAGTCTCGAGCCACAACGGAATCTCATAAAAACGCTTAAGCCAGTACTGATGCGCCGCCGAGCCAAAAGGCACCTCTGCCAAAAACGCCTCGTGTTGACGGGTATGCACCGCATCGTGCGAGCGCAGATACTCGCCAGGCACGTCCGGGTCGGGTGTGGCAAAAGCCAGCGCGTTATACTCATGATTGCCCATCACCGCGTCGGCGACATCAGCGTCTAGCATGGCAAACACAATCTCCAACGTCGCCACTTGCTGGGGCCCACGATCCATCAAATCGCCAATAAACAGCGCTCGATGACCCTCTGGCGGCACAAAGTATTGACCATTATGGACATAACCCAACTGTTTAAGCAAACCGACAAGCTTGTCCGCGTAGCCGTGAATATCACCGATAACATCTATAATCATAATAAAACAACATAAAGGTGAGGTTGTGCGCTTATAAAAACGCAATACATAAAAAATCAAACCATCAATGAGATGATTGTCTGTCGGTCATTATCAGCCATAGCCATAGCCATAGCGGCTCTAAAAACCTGGCGACAGCAGCGCGTTGATAAAGTGCGGCAAGACACGCGGCTCTAAAACAATCGTGGCCACCACTCCAAACGCGCCGCCCCACATATGCGCCATATGATTGATGTTTGAGCCGCCGCGCCTATCTGCATAAATACTATAAGCCACATATGCTACTGCAAACAAAATCGCCGGAATCGGAACAATGGCGAATAAGTAAAGGCTTTCCCACGGTGCCAGCAAGATAAAAGCAAACAGTACCGCTGAGACCCCGCCTGACGCGCCAAGACTTAGATAGCTGGCATTGTTTTTGTTTTTTAGATAGCTTGGCACCATAGCGATAACAATGGCAAGCACATAAAATACCACAAACCCATAACCGAACAAAAACGGCTGGTACAGCCCTTCGATGGCGCGACCAAAGAAATACAGCGTAAACATGTTAAACAATAGATGCATGCTGTCGGCATGGATAAAACCATGCGTCACAAAACGATCCCACTGTCCGTTGTTTACCGCTGGTGGATAAAAAATAAAACGGTTAAACAAGCGTTTGTTTTGCCATGCCAACAAGCTGATGATAACCGTAATAATAATGATAAGAGTGGTATGGTTTAACAAAGAAAAATCCTTAGGCCGCGCCTGATTTATGACAATGCGAGAAATGACAACGTTCAAAGCCTAAGCGTTACGGCTGCATAAAAACTGACGATCGTTACTAGGGCGTGTTCTGTCTGCTGAAGCTATCTCACTTTATCTTTACGTAACTTAAGCCTAGGTAATCTCAGCATAAGCCATACTTATCCCAGCCATGCGCTAGTGGTGTTATGTTTTATAGGGAACCAAATTATCGCTGATCGAGCACCGAGGTAAGCCATAATATTAACAGTAGTTGAGCCAATGCCAAACCCTATTATGTGACAAAACGCTGCGTTTTTATGCTTTTCTGGTGAATAATGTAGCCATGCAATGATTGATAGCCGTCAAACCTGAATTAGGTAGCGTTTGAGCTGGCATGAGGTCATCAATGTCGACGTGGTTTTGCGACACTGGCGCTGTTATTGAAAGTATACAGCCAGTACTTTTTCTGTACCGATACTGCTTTTCAATAGCGTCAACCCTAGTCATAATAAAATATAAGCTTGTCATTTTGTAAATTTCCATCAATGGCCGATAGAGGCAGTCATCTATGAGTATCATCGATCAACTAGAGCAAACCGTGACCCCAGCTGTCTTAGGTGAGCAGGCAAGTCACCAAAGCGTGGCTTATATCAGTTTGCTTGAGCAGTTTTATGCGGTTTTGGCTGCCCGTTTGGCGCAGCCAGATATATACTCTGAGCTATTGCGTAGCGATGAGACAATCAGTACAGAGGTGGCTGTAGAGCGTCCGTTTTTTGTGCAGCTATGGCCAGACTCTGCCGTACAGCAAGTGATGATACAAGCGCTGGCGGCCGATCATCATATTGATGAAACTGTGACCAAACAGCTACTGATCAATGCCGCGCCGCTGGTCTATCGCGAGCTTATGATCTTGGCAAATGGTCAGTTCTTGCCCGCATTTCTACAGCAGCAGACGTCAGCGCTGCGCCAATATTTACCGATATGGTCAGCACCTATCATCACCGCAGCAGCCAGCGGCGGCTTAACGAATTTTGAGACGGCTACCAATGCGCCTATTAACCCAAACGATACCGATGACTCTGATGCACGTGCCTATGATACACATGGTTCTGAAGGGCATTTTGATAAAACAGGTAGCGCTATCCATGCCAGTCCAGCGGCGCATCATCTGGCCAAAAACACCAGTCTAAAGCAAGAAAGAGTGCGCAGCCGTAACCTGCGCCGTGACTTGTTGGTGTGGGTGTTTTTATTGTTGTTGGCGGTGGCTGCGCTTGGCCTTGCTTTATGGGCGTTTGTCCTAAAACCCAATAGCGCGCCGCCAGCCGAGCCAATTGTCACTGAGTCTGCGAGCGTGCCGCCTGCGCCTGAACCAGTCGCCGCGCCGACGCCTGTTGAGCTTATCGTAGGGGTGGACGATAGTGGCAGTCTATACACTTGTAGCGCGATTGTCGGTGATACAGCACTACAAAACACCCTACAGCAAGCGCTCAGATCAAGCTTTGGTGAGCAGGCAGCGATCTGCCAGTTTACTGTACAACAAGGGGTTGCCAACAGTATTGCCAACCTACCAGCAGAGCTATTGCCCAATGTGTTGATGATGCTGAGGTCCACGCCCTTTGCCCGCTTGCATCTACAAAACGATCGACTTACGCTAGAAGCGCCAGATGCCATGCTGCTACAGCGCTTGCTCAATGAGATGCGGGCTTTGGTGCCAGCCATGGTCATCGATAGTACCGCGCCCATCCCTTTACCTGATGCCCCGAACGCGGCAACCAGTGAATTGGGTGATGCTGATAGTCTGAGTAATGATGTATACCCCAATAATGCTACTGGTGCTGGCGAATACCAGGCGGCAGACGATGAAACAGGCGATAGCGTCATGCCTGCGCCCAACACTAATGCCAGTATACCTGCCGATCTGCCCAACACTGCCCCTAATAATCTGCCCAATAATATACCGACTAACAATATACCGTCTAATAACAACCAAACTAGGCCGTCAGGCCCTATTTCGCTATCAGAGGTAGATGAGATGGCAAGTAGTGTGATCGTCGCCGAGCCAGCACAAGTCAGGTAGCAATGTGAGGCTACAGATGGATCGTTTTACTAAAAAATTATCTCTGTGTTTTCCTTTAAGTCTTTCTTTAAGCTTTTGTCGGACAGTTGCATTTGGGTGGGCTTTAGGGTGAGATAGTTACGTGTCTCAACTGAAACATTACTTAACGTAGCATTTGCACAACAACCTGTTGATTGTGAACGGATACTTAATACTTTTATAATAACAAAAGTTGAATGTATGAGTTGAACCTACAAAGTGTTGAACCTATAAAGTATTGTTAAAAAAAGCATTGTGAAGAGTGTAATTATATAAATACGTATTAACGGAGGAATTATCCAATGGATATTATCAGTCATCTAACACGGACCGTTAGCCCTGCAGTACTAGGAGATGATCACAGCCCAGCCAAAGAAAGCTTGCTTGAGCAGTTTTATGCTATCTTTGCCGCGCGTCTTGCCGACCATGATACTTATGGACGCTTTGCAAATGAAAACATCGCCCGTGACGATCAAGGGTTTTATGACCGCGTCTGGACAGAAGGCGCTCACCGTGATCAAATCTCGCGTGAGCTGGCGGACAAGCACAATGTCGATGCTACCGCCGCTCGCGGCTTGATTGCGATGGCAGCGCCGCTCGCATTTCATGAAATTAAAAGCTTAGCAGGGACCACGCCTGTGCCGCAGTTCTTAAGTGATAATTTGGCCAGTTATCAGCATCATATTCCGGCATGGGCAAGTACGGTCTTGCCAGCTGGCATGTTGGCGGCTACCCCAGCTGCGGGTGGTACTCGTATCTCTGATACCACCAGCACCGCACCATTGCAGCATACCGAAGAAGAAAAAGGCAGCTTTATGAAAGCGCTGCTACCGATTATTGGTTTGATTATTTTGGGGGCGCTGGCATGGGCGCTACTCAGAGGCTGTCAAGAAAACCCTGAGCCTGTTGCCACACCAGTTGCCAGTGAGCAACAAGCAGCAGGCGATGAGCAAGTGGCAGTTGCCGCAGATGTAGAGCCTGCCTCACTGCGTATCGCGACAGGCGAAAACAATGAGCTGTATGCCTGCCGGATGAATGCCGGTGACGAAACCCTACAAAGCAAAGTGATGAATGCGTTGACAGCCGCATTTGGCGATGAAGCCAATAAATGCCGCGCAGACGTCGATGATAACTTTGCCACCGATATGCCAGCCGCCGCTCAGCTTGCTTCTATTTTGCCCATCGTCAAAAACGTGCCAAACGCCAGCATGATCATTAAAGGTGATACCATCACCGTCAACGCCCCAGACGAAGCGGCGTTACAACAGCTAGTGACCGATTTACAAGCGGCTGCGCCTGCCATGACTGTCCAAGCAGAAGGCCCACTGGACTTACAAGGTGAGATTGACGATAGTCTAACGGCCGCTGATGCTGCTATGAACAACTTGGGTGACAATCCAGACCCTCGTGATGTGGCGCGTGCCCTGAGTATACAAGTGATTAATTTTGAATTGGACAAAGCGATCATCCCTGATGCCAACAAAGCGCTACTGGACCGCGCGGCCAAAATCATCACCGAAGTACCAGATATGAAGCTGATGATTATCGGTCATACAGATAGCCAAGCCTCTGATGACTACAATATCGAGCTGTCACAAGAGCGCGCCGATGCTGTCAAAGAGTATTTGGTCGCCCAAGGAGTCGATGCCAGCAAATTGGCCACCAAAGGTATGGGTGAATCAGAGCCAATCGCTGATAACTCAACTGAACAAGGCCGTTTCCGTAATCGCCGCATCGAGTTTGTGGTGAACGATGAGTTCAACGTGGCAAGTGCAGATGCAGGCACGACAATCAGTAACGATGCGCTTGATCCGGACTTAAACCCGCTAGATAGTAACAACGATGACTTATTGCCAGATGATGATGACGTCACCCAAGGTAGCGCTATCGATCCAGCAAACTAATATCAGCTGTGCTCAAAAAAACCGCTTCTTATTAAGAAGCGGTTTTTATTTATCACAAATGCAATGATCACAAATGTAATGATCAGAAAACAAAGTATTGAATCTAGGGCGTGCCCTCATTTTAAAAATGGCGATAAAAACGAGCTGCGATTATTTATAAGCGGTGGGGTCTATTGAGTCACTAGCAGAATGATTAGCCGGTGTCTCGGCCGCTGCAAAAAACGCCTGCATCACGTTTTGCTTGGCTTGCTGCCAGTAGTCAAACTGCTGACAAGTTGACTCAAGATCGCCTTGCCATGCTGGTATCTTGCCGGACATAGATTTGACACGGTTTTGGTTAGGATAGGGCAGATCTTGCGCTGCTTGGGCGGCTTCATGAGCCGCGATACGGTCATTACAGACCAAAGCAATATCGCAGCCTGCGTTGATGGCCGCTGTTACTCGTGCACTGACATCGCCTGCCGCCTGCGCACCTGCCATCGACAAGTCATCTGAAAACAGCACGCCATCAAATTTTAACTGCTCACGGATGATGTCTTGTAGCCAAATCTTTGAAAACCCTGCAGGTTTATTATCCACTTGCGAAAAAATCACATGGGCGGGCATCAGCGCATCGAGCCATGGCAGGGTTTGGGCAAAAGGCTGCATGTCACTATTGATGATCTCATCCAAGCTGCGATTATCAATCGCTTCTGCCACGTGTGAGTCAGGTGCGATGGCACCGTGCCCAGGGAAATGCTTGCCTGTGGTCGCCATGCCAGCCGCTTTCATGCCGCGCATAAACTGAGAAGCCAAGGCAATGATGGCTTGCGGCTCTTGATGAAAACTGCGATCGCCGATGACTTGGCTGATACCGCCTCTATCAAGCACAGGCGCAAAGCTCAAATCAATCCCCACGGCCAGCACCTCTGCCGCCATCAGATAACCGCAGTCATAAGCGAGGCTCAGCGCCTGCGCCGGATCTTGCTCAAACCGCTCACCCAGCTTGCCCATCGCTGGCAAAGGGCTAAAGCCGTTGCGGAGTCGTGCCACGCGCCCACCTTCTTGATCGACGCCGATCAAGATATCAGGATTGTGGTAGCGTATGTCATCACACAGCTGGCGCACTTGCGCGGCGTCAGCGACGTTGCGGGCAAACAAAATAACACCGCCGACTTGTGCTTGTTTGATTAAGCTGACATCTTCAGCGGTCAGAGCAGTACTATCGATATCAATCATTAAAACGCCATACATTGCGCTATCCTTTTTGGTTATTACTTGATAAGTGGTTATCTTAAAATGCGACTGTTACTGTTATTTAATAAAATTGACAATAAGGAGTACTAAGGTGGGTGACGGTGTTTGTGAAGACTGTACCGTTTAAGTCCCATCGTTTAAGCTCCTTAGGCTCGCGACAGACACGCCTTAGTATATTGTGTAGATGGCCTTATTATGACAGTTATTAGGCACGGCGTATAATGCGCCAGATAAATGGCTTTAAATTGATGGGCTTATGGGGTTTAATGAGTGATCTCGTCGATGTACAAAAAGCGCTAGTAGCGCAAAGATGGACTGCGATAAATATGACAGAAAGTTTGGTACAGAGCGGCGTAGCGTGTAAGATTGTTTATACAGTTTAAGACAGTTTTATCTAGATGCTCGTGATAATATTGATTGATTTTTCACGATATTTTAATGCTATCTGGTCACTTCTGTATAGAATGCCGTATAGGTAGTCAACTATTATAATCACTACAATCTGCGATACCAATGATTGTAATAACAGAGAGGGTATCAAGATAGCAGCAGAGCAAAGCCTTCTGGATTTTTACAATAACGATATTATTACTCACTTAAAAAACTAGGTATATATGATGAAAAAACAACCAGCACAGTGGTTACTCAGTGCAGTGTCAGTGGGCATCGCCGGTATTATTTTAACCCAAAGCTATAGCACCGCTGTGGCAGAGACCAGCACCGAAGGCTTTGTACCGACACCTGAACAAAAAGTCACCACGCGCCAAGTCGCCGCCTTGCTAGATCGGAGTCATTATCTCAATCAGCCACTCGATAGTAAAATGGGTAGCGAGATTTTATCGATGTATATCGATAGCCTAGACCCCAATCACACCTTATTTTTGCAATCTGATGTCGATGAGTTTAAGAAAAAATACGCCGACGAGTTTGGCGCACGCCTCAAGCGCGGAGATTTGTCGGCGGGGGTAGAGATATTTGAGCGTTATCGCAAGCGCTCAAGTGAGTACTTCGCCATGGCAAGTAAAATGCTCAAGACCGATATTGATTTGACAGGTGATGAGACCATCGTTTTAGACCGTGAAAAGCTTGGGCATTTTAAGACCAAAAAAGAGCAACGTGACTATTGGACGCGGCAGCTAAAATTTCAACTGATCAGCATCACCTTGGGGCAAGAAGACGAAAAAGCCAAAGAGCAGGTGTTTTTAAACAACCCCGATATCACGCGTGGTCAAGACCTCGTCCGTGATGACAAACGCACACCAAGTGAGATATTACTCAAACGTCTCACACGTCAGCAAGAGCAGTTTAAACGTCTCAAAGACGATGAAATCATGGAGACGATCTTAAATACAGCGATGCTGACCTATGACCCACACAGCAACTATTATGCGCCTATTCAAGCGACTGAGCTGCAAATTCAGTCAAGCTTGCAACTAGAAGGCATCGGTGTATCGATTCGCCCAGATCGCAAAAACCCAGACTATACGCGCATTGTCACGCTAGTCGATGGTGGCCCTGCAGCCAAAACTGGTCAGATAAAACCCAATGATTTGATCGTCGGTATCGCCAAAGACGGCAAAAACATGACCGATGTGGTCGGCTGGTCAACGCGAGAGATTGTCAGTTTGATTCGCGGTAAGCGCGGTACCTCAGTGACTCTCAAACTACGCCAGCCCAATACGCCAGACTCAAGTGCTCGCACCGTGACGGTGGTGCGCGATATCATTCAACAAGAAGAGTCGGGCGTCAAGCAGCGCGTCGTCGAAGTACAGCGTCCTAATATTGACAAAACGCCCAAACGTATCGGTGTGCTTGAGATACCAAGTTTTTATCTCAATTATCGCGCACGGCGCAATGGCGAAGACTATCGCAGCGTCAGTATCGATACCGAAAAGGCGCTAAAAGCCCTTAATAAAGAAAATATCGATGGGCTTGTGGTGGATTTACGCAACAACCCTGGCGGCTCTTTGGATGAAGTGGCCAAGATGCTGGGCTTTTTTATCAAGAGCGGGCCGCTCGTGCAAATTCGTGACAACCGTGGCAACATCCAAGTCTACCGCGACAACGATGGCGGCGAGCAGCTGTATGATGGCAAAATGGTGGTACTGACCAACTTAGCATCTGCCTCGGCCAGCGAAATCTTTGCTGCCGCTATCCAAGACTACGGACGCGGACTGGTCGTTGGTAGTACGACCACCGGTAAAGGCTCTGCTCAAATCCAGCTTGATAGTCTAGCGCTTGGGACAGCGACCTTGACTCAGCGTAAGTTTTATCGTGTGACGGGCGGCAGTACGCAAAACAAAGGCGTCGTCCCAGATATCGAGCTGGTCAATATCTATGATGATGCGACCTTTGGTGAGCGTTCGCAGAAAAAAGCCTTGCCTTGGGACACCATCAAAACAGCGCCGTACAAGCCTGAGGGCAAGTTTAGCAGCGATACCTTGGCGACACTCAATCAACAATCCAAGATTCGCCAACAGCAAAACCCGCAGTTCGTCTATCTCTCAACGCTCAATGATATCCGTGATATGGAAGATGAGAAAAAACCCATTCGCTTAGATATCAATAGCCGCCGCGCCAAGATGCAGCTGATCGAAAAACGCTCGCTTGAGGCAGAAAACAAGCGTCTGATTGCAACGGGCGAAAAGCCTTATAGTGATTGGAATACCTATCAAGCGGCGATGGATGCAAAGTTTGAAGAGCGCAGTCAGATGAAAGCCAATGAGCGCCCAGAGCTGCCAGAGGATGAAGTCTTTATCAATGAAGCTGCCTATATCATGCTAAGCGCAGAACCAAAGCAGCTGCTGAGCCCTAAAGAGGCGCTAGAGAAATGACGAGTGCTATCGAAATAACAATGGTATGTAAGCATATGCTTACACCGATTGACGTTTCGACCTCTTACTAACAATAGGGCAATCTGCGATTATAACTGTACGGCACGATTGAACGGAACGGTTCATGGATACTAGGGATTGGTATCTTAAAGGTCGCATCAGGGATAGGTGGTTTGCTGATTAGGGATGATAAGGCTGGATGCCTGTCAGTTATGAGATACCCCGGGATTAGGTATTTGATAACATTAACATGGATGGTTAGTGATAAAAGCCGCATAATGCTTGTCGTTATGCGGCTTTGTTACGTCTAAAGGATGGCGATTTAGTGGTAAACCATTGCGCCGCTCTCAATGACACTTGTGCTAGTATGGTTCGGTCAGCTGCTAAAAACGCTGCTCCCACAAACGTACCGTATAAACTAGCAGGCACAAAACAGCAGGCATAAAAAAAGCCGACTCAATTGAGTCGACTCTGTTGGCCAGTTGGCTGATGTATCTTAAAGCCACCAGACCTTTTACTGCTTACCAAATGCAAGTAGCGATTAGTGCTGAACGCCACCAGCGCCATGTACATGGCCGTGGTTTAGCTCGTCTTCAGTAGCAGCGCGCACTTCTTGAATCTCAACATCAAACGTCAAACGCTTACCAGCCAATGGATGGTTGGCATCGACAGTGACTTCTTTGTCGTTTACTGCCGTGACGGTCACTAGCATCACTTGGCCGCCCGCTTCTGACTGGAACTGCATACCAGGCTGGATATCGTCGACACCTTGGAAGTTTTCACGTGGCACGTGCTGTACCGCTTGCTCTTGGTACTCACCATAGCCGTCAGCAGGCTCTACGACAGCGTTTACTTTTTCGCCAGCAGATTTGCCTTCTAGTTGTTTTTCTAGACCTGGGATGATATTGCTGTGACCATGTAGATAGGCAAGTGGTTGACCTTCTGGTGACTGGTCAAGGATGTTGCCTTCGTCGTCTTTTAGCGTGTAATTGAATGTGACGGCGGTGTCTTTTGCGATAGTAGTCATAAAATATCCTAAATATATCGATGTAAAAAATTAAATACGGTTGCAATAAACCTAAAAAAGCCAATCAGCCAGCCAGATAGCCACGTCATTAGTCAATTATCATCAGTTTATTTCGGTTTATAAAAGTAACTTTAGCAGTTAGCATCTTTAATTGAGATGGCTTTGATAACTTTCAAGGCAAAAAACAGAAAAAATGCCAATTAATCACGTTAAATAGCTATTTTTTTGAAATATAAACGGATGGACTCGCCAGATGCCTGAACGCTCCAGCATAAAACGTTTGCCAGTTGCGTTTTGTCTGTCGGACTTCTACCATAATGATAACCATAAAAATGAGACAAGAAAATGACACAGATTACCTTAAAGACCAATGAGCAGCCAGGCAACTATGATGCCAACGTACAGAGTACAGCAGACATCGATATTCGTTATCGTTTTGATTTTTCCCGTTTTGCTGAGCATTTGGTGGATGTGACGCTGAGCTTTACCGCCAGCACCGATGCGCCGCAGCTTTGGCTACCTGCATGGATACCAGGCAGCTACTTGATGCGCGAGTTTGCTCGCAATATCACCGCTGTCCATTATCACCTGCTAGATGAGCAGGATACAGCTCGTGATACGTCGTCACAGCCTTATCGTGGCCAAAAAATAGACAAGCACACATGGCAGCTCCCGCAGATAAAGGCAGGGCAGAGCGTCAGCGTTCATTATGAGGTCTACTGTTATGATCTGTCGGTGCGTACCGCCTACGTCGATCAGCAGCGACTGTATGGCAATTTTACCTCGCTTGCATTGGCTGTCGAAGGGCAAGAGCAGCAAAAGCTGCAAGTGAGTCTTATCGTTCCTGCAACGTTTTTGGCAGATAAGGATGAGGCGCGTGTTTGTCTGGCGATAGGCCTGGACTACACAGAGCTGCAGCTAGAGGGGCAGCTGTGCTTTGCGCTACAAGTGCCCAGCTATCATGACTTGATTGACTATCCGTTTGAGATTGCCGAGCAAGATAGGTTTGATTTTATTATTCAAGACAGCGCGCATCAGACGCTACGTCACCGTTTTTATCTGTCAGGCAAGCACAGCAGCAATATGGGCAGATTGCAGCAGGACATCACCCAGATATGTCAGAGCTATGTAGACTGGCTAGGCGATGCACCTTTTGCAGATTATACCTTTATGACCTTTGCCAGTGGGCAGGACTATGGCGGGCTTGAGCATATCAATTCTACCAGCCTGATCACCCCGCGCCGCGACCTGCCAAGTGTCGATGAGCCAACAATACCCAGCAGCGATTATCAGCGTTTTTTAGGCTTGTGTAGTCATGAGTACTTTCATGCATGGTGGGTCAAGACGGTGCGCCCTGATGTGATGCTCGAGGTTGATTTACGAAAGGAGGCCTTTACGCCTTTGCTATGGGTGTTTGAGGGCTTTACCTCCTATGTGGACGACTTTATGCTGCAAGCATCAGGCGTCATCGATAAAGCCAGCTATCTGAAGCTGCTGGCTGAGCAAATCAATCGCTACTACCAGACGCCAGGGCGCGCATATCAGAGCGTGGCTGAGTCGAGCTTTGATGCTTGGATTAAGTTGTATCGCAATGATGAAAACACAGGTAACGCAGGTATCAGCTATTATAATAAAGGCGCCTTGGTAGCGCTTTGTTTGGATCTGACTTTGCTAGAGAAAACCAAGGGACGCTATCGCTTGTTTGATGTGATACAGGCATTTTATCGACAGGCCAAGCAAAATGACAAGAAGCGCATCGGTATCAGCAGTGCCGATATGGGCGCGGTCATCAGTCAGTTCATGCCGCTTGATGTCTGGCAGGACTTTGAGCGCCGCTACGTCAATGGCGTTGAGGCGTTGCCGATACAGACATTGCTGAGTGCCAATGGTGTCAAGTTACATGTCAATAGTAAGGAGACGGCGGACAAGTACATGCCTTGGGGTATGCGCTGTAGCGACACCCCAGCAGGCCTCAAAGTCAATCGAGTCCTACGCGGCAGTGCAGCGGCGCATGCGGGTATCTCCGCCCATGATGTGATAGTCGCCTTCGATGGTATCAAAGCCGATGCCAAACAGCTATCGGCTCTGAGTACGTCTGCGCGCAAGATTGACTGTCATTTGTTTCGCCGAGATGAGCTAATGTCGGTCACCGTATTACCCAAAGCGGCCGCTGAGAATAAAAATGCAGCGGCAGATATTGAGCAAGATGGCCTTTATCAAGACAGCCTCCGTCAAGATTGCCCTTATAAAGTCACTTTGCATCTTGCAACACCCACGAGCGCATCGCCCAGTGATGAGGCGGCATCGCCGACCCAAGCAGGCTGGTATACATGGCTAAATGTGTGAGCAGATAGGTAGGCTAAAGTCGCCCTTTCGTTGTCTGAGAGTAGATTAGAGGCTAAGGGCAGTTCGCTGTGTCGCCAGAGAGAGGCTTGGTGACACAGCTGGCTTACTATGTATGTTTATGTGTATTTACGACTCACTATCTTTGTCGGGTGCTGTAGCCGGCTCCTTAGACGGCTGAGCATGATCGTCTGACGCGTCAGTCGTAGAGTCCGCATCTGCATTGGTATTTGTCTCAGCGGCGTCCGCGCTATGGCTTGCAATCCAGTTTTGCATCAGCTCAATCTCAGCTTGCTGGGTGTCGATGATACTTTGTGCCAACTGTCGCATCTCTTCGTCTGTGCCGTACTTGAGCTGTACGTTGGCCATATCTACCGCGCCGATATGATGCGGAAGCATACCGCGAGCAAACGCCATGTCTGGCTGCGGGTCGGCGATACCAAGCACCATATCACCGTGTAAGACATCCATGCTTCTGGCATAGGCCTGCTGCATGGCTTCTGTGTGCGGGTTGGTTTTGACGGTGTCGGGATGGCTGGCAAGCCATTTATTTAACGTATCAATCTCTGGCTGCTGGGCATCAATGACGTTTTGCGCCAGTTGCCGCATGCTATCATCTGTCCCGTGTTTTAGCTGGATCTTTGCCATCTCGATCGCTCCGCGATGGTGACCGAGCATGGCTTTGGCAAACGCGGTATCAGGATCGTTATAACCCATACCGATCATCATCTCATCGTGCATACGCGTCATCGCCCTTGTATAGTCTCTGAGCATATCGGTCATTTGTGCCTCGTTTGCTGCATCTTCTTTAGCCAGCACATCGTCCGTTTGCGCATCAGATGGATTGATCTCTAGGTCGGTCACGGGCGGCGTTGCGGTATCGCTAGACGTCGCCTCATCCTCAGTCGCCGGCTGACAGGCACTTAATATCAGCGCAGCAGCAATACTGGTGGCAAGCAAAGAAAAGTGACGAGAAGCAATCATGACATATTCCTATTATAAAGCGGCAATGATAAAAACAGACGAGTGATGAGATAATATCCGTAATGTGCTGAATCTTAACAGATAAACCTTACCAGTTCGAGACATGATGTTTAGAGCGTGTGCCCAATCCCTAATTGTCGACAGCGCTCGTCATTTAGATGAATACGGACAAACTCACCGACCCCCAAACGCCCTAACTCAAACCCTGCAACCGACCAGCGTATCAAACGCAGACAAGGCAGACCTACATGAGCGGTCATACGCCTGACTTGGCGGTTTTTGCCTTCGTAGATGGTCAGCATTAGCCAAGACGTTGGGACGTTTTTGCGCTCACGTATCGGTGGGTTGCGGGGCCATAAGGCTATTGGCAAGTCCGCCTCTGTGACCATTTGGGCGAGCGCAGGTAAAGTTTTACCGTCCTTTAAGTGCACGCCTTTGCTCAGGGCTTGTAGCTGTGCAGCCGTTGCGATCCCCTCGACCTGTACCAAATAGGTTTTGCCTTGCTTATGCTTGTCTTTTTCAAAGCTCGCCGCCGATGGTGGCTGGGTAATGGCTTTGTTGACGCGGCCATCACTGGTCAAGATCAGTAGCCCCTCTGAGGTTGCATCAAGCCGCCCCGCCACTCGCAGCGACTTATCGGTAAAGTATGGCGATAGGGTGGCGTGGTCATTATTACTGTCGTCACGGAACTGACTTTGCACCCCATAAGGCTTATTGAACAAAATGAGACTAGAGCTCGGCATGGCGTAAGCATTCCTAAAATAAACTGACAAAGCGGTCAAAGGGCACTATTAAGTATAAAACAAGTATAAAAATTGCCGGTTGTAACCGTTGATGTGGTATCGGTCTTGAATGCTGCGACTATAACACCGTCCCATCAGCGAATAAATACCATGTTATTATTATGGTTTTATATCTTTGATATCCCGATAGGCGCTATAGTCAATCCGGTATAAAAATAATCTGATAGCCACGTATCCGATTTTAAACGATAAATGGCGAAGCAGCATACAGTAACGTCTCATCAAAACCCTAGCATATAACGCCTTTTGATTTGTTAATACTGTATAAACTATCTTTATAATTATGCTCGTTATGGGCCAATTGTGTTTTTGTCCTCTATGGTTTGGGTAAGTTATACAGTATGGTAAATGGCATAAGGCGTTACTCATCAGATTGGCAAAATTACGATAAATGACCAAGATATATAATCAAATAATTCATAATTGAATCATTAAGGAGTGTTACCCATGTCCTACGATAAAGTGATCGTCCCAAGAGACGGCGAAAAAGTCACGGTAAATGCTGACTTGTCTTTAAATGTGCCCAATCATCCGATTATCCCTTTTGTTGAGGGTGATGGTATCGGAGTCGATATCACGCCTGTGATGATAAAGGTCGTCAACGCAGCAGTAGACAAGGCTTATCATGGTAAAAAATCCATCATTTGGATGGAGACCTATCTCGGCGAAAAAGCGGCAAAAGTATACGATGGGGATTATTTGCCCAATGAAACGCTGGAGATTTTAAAAGACTATGTCATCAGTATCAAAGGACCATTGACGACCCCAGTGGGCGGTGGTTTTCGCTCGCTCAACGTCGCGGTACGCCAAGAGCTCGACTTGTATGTGTGCCAGCGCCCCGTGCGCTGGTTTGAAGGGGTGCCAAGCCCAGTGCAGCATCCCGAGCTGACAGACATGGTGATCTTCCGCGAAAACTCAGAAGATATCTATGCTGGCATCGAATGGAAGGCGAGCAGTGATGAGGCTAAAAAGGTCATTAAGTTTTTAAAAGAAGAGATGGGCGTCACCAAGATTCGCTTCGATGATGACTGCGGCATTGGCATCAAACCTGTCTCAAAAGAAGGCTCGCAGCGCTTAGTGCGTAAGGCCATCCAGTATGCCATCGACAATGATTTGCCTAATGTCACCTTGGTGCACAAGGGCAATATCATGAAATTTACCGAAGGCGCGTTTAAGGATTGGGGCTATGAGCTTGCCGCCGAGCGCTTCGGTGCCGAGCTATTGGATGGCGGGCCTTGGATGACGATGAAAAACCCAAAAACAGGCAATGACATCGTCATAAAAGACGTCATCGCTGATGCCTTTTTGCAGCAAATCCTCATGCGCCCTGCTGATTATTCGGTGGTGGCAACGCTCAACCTAAACGGCGATTATATATCCGACGCCCTCGCAGCAGAAGTGGGCGGCATCGGTATCGCACCAGGTGCCAATAAAGGCGGCGCAATCGCGGTTTATGAAGCGACGCATGGTACTGCACCCAAATACGCCGGACAAAACAAAGTCAACCCAGGGTCGCTCATCTTATCAGCTGAGATGATGCTACGTGACATGGGCTGGACGGAAGCGGCTGATTTGATCATCAGCGGTATCCAAGGCGCTATCGCTAATAAGACAGTGACCTATGATTTTGAGCGGTTGATGCCAGATGCCATTTTGCTGAGTACTTCTGAGTTTGGTAAAGCCATTATCAAGCACATGCACGCTTAAGCGTCGGGGCATGTCTGCAACCGAATCTGCGTCTTTACATAAGGACGCATCCTAAAAGTAAGCATAAAAAAACACCCCTGAGATTTCAGATCTAAAGGGTGTTTTTTTTGCTAAAAGTGGGCGTAAAGGCTTAAATACATCCTTTACGCCCAGCGCTTAGGCATATCAGCGGCGCATCAGATTATAATGAGGCGATCGCTTCGTTGAACAACGTGCTTGGACGCATCACTTGCTCAGCCAGTTTTTCATCGGCTAAGTAGTAACCTTTGATATCTACCGACTTGCCTTGGGCGTCATTCAACTCTTTTATGATGGCCGCTTCGTCACGCTGTAGTTGTTCTGCCAGCGGTGTAAACTGCGCTTTTAGCTCGCTATCTTTGTCTTGAGCCGCCAGCTCTTCTGCCCAGTACATCGCTAGGTAGAAGTGGCTGCCACGGTTGTCAATCTCGCCAGTCTTGCGCGATGGTGACTTGTTGTTTATTAGCAGTTTTTCTGTGGCTTTATCGAGGGCGTCTGCCAATACTTGCGCTTTGGCATTGTTGTCGTTTTTGGCCAAATGCTCCAAAGATTCGGTCAAGGCTAAGAACTCGCCTAGTGAATCCCAGCGCAAGTGGTTTTCTTCTACCAACTGCTCGACATGCTTTGGTGCTGAGCCGCCTGCACCTGTCTCAAACAAACCGCCGCCTTTCATGAGTGGCACGACCGATAGCATCTTGGCACTGGTACCAAGCTCTAAGATAGGGAACAAATCTGTTAAGTAATCACGCAAGATGTTACCAGTAGCAGAGATGGTGTCTAGACCGCGAGCGACGCGCTCTAAGGTATAACGCATGGCGCGAACCTGCGACATGATCTCGATATGTAGGCCATCGGTGTCATGGTCTTTTAGGTACATTTTGACTTTTTTGATCAGCTCGTTTTCGTGCGGACGGTATGGATCTAGCCAGAAGATCACAGGTGTGTCTGACTCGCGGGCACGGCGTACGGCCAGTTTGACCCAGTCTTGGATCGGGGCATCTTTGGTCTGACACATGCGCCAGATGTCGCCTTTTTCGACGGCTTGCTCCATGAGGACTTCACCAGTATCCACATCTACGATACGAGCGATACCAGCGTCGCTTGACTCAAAGGTCTTGTCGTGTGAGCCGTATTCTTCCGCTTTTTGAGCCATGAGGCCGACGTTTGGTACTGTACCCATGGTGGTTGGGTCAAAGTTGCCATGCCATTTGCAGAAGTTGATCATTTCTTGATAAATACGCGCAAAGGTAGACTCTGGCATGACCGCTTTACAGTCATACATTTTGCCATCTGCGCCCCACATCTTACCGCCTGAGCGAATCATCGCAGGCATTGAGGCATCGACGATCACATCGCTTGGTGAGTGGAAGTTGGTGATGCCTTTTGATGAGTCAACCATCGCCAGACGTGGACGATGCACTTGACAAGCATGCAAGTCGCGCTCAATCTCTTCTTGTAGAGAGGTTGGCAGCTCTTTGATTTTTTCGTAAAGTGATGCCATACCGTTGTTGACGTTGATGCCTAACTCATCAAAGAGCGCACCATGTTTTTGAAAAGCGTCTTTATAATACGTTCTGACCGCATGACCGAAGACGATTGGATGCGAGACCTTCATCATCGTCGCTTTTACGTGCAATGAAAATAAGATACCTGCTTCGCGGCAGTCTTCCATTTCGCGCTCATAAAACTCAAGTAGCGCTTTTTTTCTCATAAACATCAGATCGATGACTTCTTTGTCCAACAAAGCAATCTCTGGCTTTAGGACTTTGGTGGTGCCATCTTCGAGCAACAGCTCCATACGTACGGTACGAGCCTTGTCGAGAGTCATCGATTGCTCGCCGTCATAAAAGTCGCCGCTGTGCATGTGTGAGACGTGAGTGCTTGACCACTGTTTCCACTCACCCATTGAGTGCGGATGCTTACGTGCGTAGTTTTTGACCGCTTTTGGCGCGCGGCGATCAGAGTTACCTTCACGCAGTACGGGGTTGACCGAGCTACCTAGTGCTTTGCCGTAGCGCTTACGGATACTTTCTTCTTCCTCAGTTTTTGGCTCATCAGGGAAGTCAGGTAGGGCATAGCCTTTGCTTTGTAATTCCTTGATAGCGGCTTTTAGCTGCTGTACTGAGGCACTGATGTTCGGCAGTTTGATGATGTTGGCATTTGGGTCTTGGGTTAGGCGACCTAGCTCTGCGAGGTTGTCAGGTACGCGCTGTTCTTCAGTGAGGTACTCAGGAAATTCGGCCAACACACGCGCGGCCACAGAGATATCGCTGATATCGACAGAGACGCCTGCTGTATTGGTAAAGGCTTTGACAATCGGCAAGAATGATAAGGTCGCCAGCGCTGGGGCTTCATCAGTTTTTGTATAAATAATTTTTGACATATTAGTAGAATATTCCTATAGGCTGTAGTGAATAATAAAGCTCAAATATAATGCTACAAATCGTTAAACGACATATCGTTAAATAATACTATGCAATAGCAAACGTTATGGTTCGATCCCGTACATTATATGTAGTCTCTTGCAATGGTTGAGGCTACTTAAATTTCTTGTTGCTGTTGGCTAGCCTTTATAACCGTAGTGGCTAGCTTTGATTGGTTTTTTATTCAAAAGGCGCTTGCAATGATGATATCACCATCTAAAAAAAGCGACCTAAAAGCAAATGGCTAAGAGTATATTATAAAGGATCCACTATAAATTCGATACGGTGTCAATCCTATATCATGAACTAAGTATACTATTTTCGCTTATGTCCTATGCAACAGAATTATATTAAGCTAAGAACAGCGTTATTCTACCAGTCATCCGCTTTTATATCATCCCTTCCCAGCGATTACTGTCATTTCATGGGTGCTTACCCGTTATCAATTAAGTAAATCCAAACCGTGTGTCATTCTAGGGCGTGTCCTCAATTCAATCGATAGCCATCTAAATGGGCTAAAAATGGCCAAATCTGGCCAAACGGTGTCAAATAGCTGACTAATATCTCGATATTATCTGCGCTATTTTCCTTGTTTGACGGCGATTTATCTCATTTTTATCACCATTTTTAAAATGAGGACACGCCCTAAAACCGCGCCTTTACTGTCAGTGGTTTTTATAAAGTGATGAGTGTGCTTTGCAAATTGTGACAGCAAACCGGCAAAAATTTGCTAGGCTATTTTAGGTTAAAGTATATCTTTGTCTCACATACAGCGATAAGCTTTAGATAACGCAGCGATGGCTGATATTTGCTGTCGTTGTGACGCGAGCAGGCATCTCACCATGTTTGGCTGTCTTTTATAAGTGATTGACTGATATACGCCTTAAATAAAACATTGACACACATAGAGCGGCTAGAGTGACCATGAGCATACGTTTAAAATACGCACTAATGAGTGATACCAGCTGGCAGCAGATGGCAGAGTGGCAAACGCCAGACACGCCGTTTATGTCCTTTGCTTTTTGGCAAGCGCTGGCAGCCACGGGCGCCATCGGTGAGCAGGCAGGCTGGCTGCCGATATATGTCTTGATCCATCAGGTCGATGAGGGTACAACACCGCCAAGTGCCGCTGACATCAAAAACAGCAAGGCACACTCTGATGTTGACAATAAGGCAACAGAGACCGCAGGCGACAAGGTATCCGTCACGCATCCTATAGCGGTGCTACCAGTCTTTATTAAGGGTCACCACCGCGGTGAGTTTGTGTTTGATCATGCTTGGGCAGAGGCCTACGCGCGCTATGGTGTCGACTACTATCCGCGGCTGGTCAGTAGCGTACCTTACACGCCGATTACCGGTCAGCGGTTTTGGCTGACTAATGGCGAGCGCCTGCGTGCCGATATCATAAAGACCGCCCTAGCAGGCGTAAATGATATTGCTCAGCAAGTGGGGGCATCAAGCTGGCATGGACTGTTTGTCACGCCTGAGTTGGCCGATATTGTAGCTGCCGCCATGCCGACAGATAGCGATGTCATGAGTGCACTGACGGCGCAAGAGCAGGGCGGCGCAGCGGTGGCCATCGACATACCGATACTGGAGCGTCAGGGCTGTCAGTTTTTGTGGCAAAACCAAGACTTATTAAAAAACGCGCAGCCATTTGCAGATTTTGAGGCGTTTTTGGCAACGTTAAGAGCCAAAAAGCGCAAGACCATCCGCGCTGAGCGCCGCAAAGTCGCCGAGCAGGGCATCCGTTGTCAGCGTAAATGCGGGGATACGATTTGTGAGGAGGACTGGCACGCTTTTTATCATTGCTATGTGATGACCTATGCGGTGCGCGGCCAGCAGCCTTATTTAACGTTAGATTTTTTTATGGCGTTGGCCGCGAGTATGCCTGAGCACCTGATGCTGGCTCAAGCACGTGATGCGCATGGTGATATCATTGCCAGTAGTTTGTTTTTGTACGATAAGCCCGATAGCAAAGACGCGACTTTATACGGCCGCTATTGGGGCGCGCTGGCGGACTATGACAGCTTGCATTTTGAGCTGTGCTATTATCAAGGCATCGAGTTTGCTATCGAGCAGAGTTTGAGCTATTTTGATCCAGGGACGCAAGGCGAGCATAAGCTGGTTCGCGGTTTTATACCGACAACCACCCACTCGTTGCACCGCGTTTATGATGGGCGGTTTGTGCCAGCCATTGCGGACTTTTGCCGTAGAGACAGAGAGCATATGGCTGAGTATCGCCGGCGAGCATTTGACGCCTTACCGTTTAATGCTGATAATATGCCCGCCGCTGATGCCAGTCGCTAGCGCTGCTCTCATCTATTTTTTTATCCGTCTTTTATCCGTCATCATTAGCCGCTTATTATGCCTAGTAACCACCTGTTTTGCCCTGTACCGCCTCCCGCCGAGCTATACGCTTGGCTCAATGTCGAAGGCTCTTTGACTGCTGTACTAGAGGTAAAAGCTCGGCAGCCCTTGCGCGTTGAGCGCCGATTTGAGGGCTATCGCGCGCTGACACTGGCACAAAAACGCCAGCTGGGTGTACGAGGCGCGCAGCTAAATCGGCCGATGCTGGCGTGGGTACGCGAGGTGTACCTATATGGCAATGATGAGCAGCCGTGGGTCGAGGCACAGAGCATCTTTCCGTTGCCCAGTCTCAAAGGCCGCGCCCGCCGTTTGCAGCAGCTCAAGAGCACGCCCATCGGTTATGTGTTGTTTAAGCGCAGTCGCACGTTGCCCAATCAGCGTTTTATCTCACAGACGGCCAAAGGCTGGCAACGGCAAACGCGTTATGACTGGTATGGGCGGACGCTGCTGATCAGCGAGACGTTTTTACCCGCGTTCAGCCAAAATAGACAATCACAGATAGGCTGCAACAGAGAACAGAAAAATTTATATCCAAGCATATAAATATACCGTGATAAATACTTTATTTTATTGGCTATTTACTTGCGTTATAAGGCCATTTAATTTGTTCAGCTTAGCGTGAGATTTTTTTGCGCTCACCATACAAATTTTCATGTTACACTTAAACTTTAGCGATGATATCGACGCCTGCGTGTCGATTTGATTGTCGATATAGACACGTCAATGACAGGCCAATTGCCTGTGCTTGCCTGTTTTACCTCCTTTTGCTACTTGCTTCTTTTCGATAAACACTACCATTAACGATAGCCACTACCTAGGACATTATTATGTTTAAAGATATTTCTATCAAAGAGTTTGATCCAGTACTTGCAGAAGCCATGGCCGCCGAAAGCGTGCGTCAAGAAAACCATATCGAGCTTATTGCCTCAGAAAACTACTGCTCACAAGCGGTTATGGAAGCACAAGGCACCGACCTAACCAACAAATACGCGGAAGGCTATCCAGGCAAGCGTTACTACGGCGGCTGTGAGCACGTCGATGTGATCGAGCAATTGGCCATCGACCGCGCAAAAGAGCTGTTTGGTGCAGAATACGTCAACGTCCAGCCGCACTCTGGTAGCCAAGCGAACTCTGCCGTATTTTTGGCTTTGCTAGAGGCCAATGACACCGTACTTGGCATGAGCCTAGACGCTGGTGGTCACTTGACTCACGGCGCGCACATCAACTTCTCAGGCCTGAACTACAACGCCGTACAGTATGGCCTCGTCGAAGGCACTGGTCTGATCGATTATGACCAAGTTGATGCTCTGGCTCGTGAGCACAAGCCAAAGATGATCATCGCAGGTTTTTCCGCGTATTCACAAGTCGTTGATTGGCAGCGTTTCCGTGATATCGCCGACGAAGTGGGCGCGTACTTGCTTGTCGATATGGCACACGTGGCGGGTCTGGTCGCAGGCGGCGTTTACCCAAGCCCAGTACCCTTTGCCGATGTGGTCACCACCACCACGCACAAGACCCTACGTGGCCCGCGCTCAGGTATGATCTTGGCGCGTGATGAGAAGCTGGCGAAAAAGCTAAACTCTGCTGTCTTTCCAGGCAACCAAGGTGGCCCGCTCATGCACGTCATCGCGGCAAAAGCGGTTTGCTTTAAAGAAGCATTAGAAGACAACTTTAAAACCTATCAGCAGCAAGTGGTCAAAAACGCCCAAGCGATGGCAAAAGTCATCCAAGAGCGCGGCTATGAAATCATCTCTGGCGGTACTGAAAACCACTTGATGCTCATAAGCCTCGTCAAGCAAGAAATGACGGGTAAAGAAGCGGACAAATGGCTTGGTGATGCCCACATTACTGTGAACAAAAACGCCGTACCAAACGATCCAAAATCGCCATTTGTTACCTCTGGTATCCGTATCGGTACGCCAGCGATTACCACGCGCGGCTTTAACGAAGCACAAGCAGGCGAGTTGGCAGGCTGGATCTGTGACGTACTAGACAGCCGCGGTGACGAAAAAGTCGCTGCTGAAGTACGCGGCAAAGTAGAAGCTATCTGTAAAGAGTTACCAGTTTACGAAAAAAACCAGTAATTTTCGATTGCTTGATTTTTACAGTTAGGTTGAAAAAAACCGCTTAGCTTAATGGCTAGGCGGTTTTTTATTGCGCGGACGTTTAGATTTATAACAATTTTAATTTGAACTTACTATAACGGCTAATCGGTTTTGTGTCATTAGAAGCTGCGTAACGATAGGGTTAGGTACTGTTAGCGCTCTGCTTTTTTTATATTAAACGCCCAAAAAAGCCCCGATTATAAAAATAATCGAGGCTTATGAAGCGCAGTTCAGGTTAACTTTTGATTAAATAGCTTACATAAACGGCAGTTTGATAAATATCTGTAATATCGTGGCGTTGACGATATCGACAAAGAACGCCCCAACCATCGGCACAATCAAAAACGCTTTTGGCGAAGGCAAGTAACGATCAGTGACCGCCTGCATGTTGGCAATCGCCGTCGGCGTCGCACCCATACCAAACCCACAGTGCCCTGCTGATAACACCGCCGCATCATAGTCTTTGCCCATGACCTTAAAGGTAATCAGGTAAACATAGATGATCATAATAGCGGTCTGCACCAATAGGATGACCAGCACAGGGCCTGCCAGATCAGTCAGCTGCCATAGCTTGAGAGACAGTAGCGCCATGGCCAAAAACAAGCTCAAAGAGGCGTTACCAAACACATCGATTGAGCGATCAAACATATCGAAGTTAAATAAAGTGGTGAGCACATTACGAATGATAACACCGCCTGCCAGCGCCCAAACGAAGGTAGGTAGCTCAAACCAAGTGTCGGCGGCCAGCAGCGTCATCACATCGGCAAACGCCAAAGCGGCGGCAAATAGTGCCAACGTCTCAATGGTCGAGGAGGCGGTGATAAAACGCATACTGTCAGGTCTTTCAAAGATTTCTTTGTTGCTATGGGCAGAGTCTTCATCATGTTTGGTGCTATATAGCGATTGCGCCCCAGCGACTTTTTCGATATCACTAGGGTTGGGATTAGCAGGGGTTGGCTTGAGACCAAGCCGCCGAATCAGGCGGCGCGCCACAGGGCCACCGATGATACCGCCTGCGACCAGACCATAAGTGGCTACTGCGATACCAAGTGTGGTCGCACCCACCACGCCATAGTCTTCTTCTAAAGTAATGCCCCAAGCGCCTGCGGTGCCATGTCCGCCCGTCAGAGCGATGGAACCTGTCACTAGCCCAAGCAGAGGATCGAGTCCTAACATGCTGGCCATAGCGACGCCCACGATGTCTTGTAGCACGATAAACACCGACACCACGATCGTAAAAATCAGCAGCGGCGTGCCACCAGCTTTTAGGCGACTAAAGTCAGCACTGAGACCGATGGAGGCAAAAAACATCAGCATGGTCGCAGTTTGGAGCCCCTGATGAAAGTTGAAGCTATAGCCCCACACCGTATTGAGAATATAGACCACGATTGCCGCGACCAAGCCGCCAGCCACTGGTTCTGGAATATTAAAATCTTCTAAGAATTTAATCCTTTTGACCAAAAAGCGCCCCATTAGCAGCACTAAAGTGGCCAGTATCAGCGTGTAATAGCCGTTTAAGGTAATTTCCATACGTTAATCCTTTCTATAAAAATAAATTAACCTGAATTCGGGATAAATATGGCTTTATCTCGAATTCAGGTTTGGTGATGATTTTTGGTTAAGCGGAGTATGTCGGCGGTGTTATGACCCACAGTTGCGGCTTGCCAAACTCTTTATAGGCGTCCTCAATGATGCGTTGAAACATCGTAAAGTCTTTAGTCGTTATGTTGGTTACCATCGTCAAGTCCAGCACAAGCTTGGTCACATCGCTGTCGGTCAAGCAGTCCCAAGCGCTGTCCCAGTTGTACGAAAAATAACTGGGAAAATGGCACACTGCTGCCAGACTGCTTAGCAACGTGTGCTTGTTGAGTACGTCAGCGATAGGGATGACAGTTGCCTGCTGTAGCGCGTTATCGTGCTCGGTGCTGTCAGGATTGACATAATAAATGGCTTGGCTCATGTTATTTTACTTCCAGTTTATGAAAGCTATCGTAGTGATCCACGGTCAGATAGTAGATGGTGGGCGGATGACCGCCTGTGACGATACGCCTAGCACTGCGGTGCGATACGCCGGGTGTGGGCACAGTGTACTCACGGTAATAGCCTTGTGTCTGTATCGGTAGCCTGCCTTCACGGTTATAAAAAGTCGAGCCGTCTTTATGCGGGTAAGGAAATGGCCCGCCTTGTCGAATCAGCGCGATGGTATGATCTATTTGCGCGTCACCGGTGATAGGGCTGGCGCTGTTAGCCGGCCGCGATAGGGCAGCCGAGTCGATACTCGGATCAGGCTCGGCACTATCGCGATACTCGGCGACCGCACCACCCTCAGTGTGATCGACCAATGCCCCAGTATTTATATCAGCATTTATATCAGCGAAAAAATAAATCGCCGCGACAATCAGAGACAACACACCAAATAACGTGGCACGTGGGCTGTTATTGTTTTGCTTGCCGCTTTGCATAAGGGCATCGTCCTTTAGGTCGTTGGAAGACATTGACTACTCATCACATGATGGGACTACTTATCACATGATTGCTGATCTCAGCAAAGCCTATCGCATGATGGTTTGCGCCACAACCGATACGGACGTGAGCAAAACGTTATCAAAGGGTGGGTTTATATCGTAAGCTCGGCTCAAAATCAACACCTTGCTCATGGCAGATATCAAGGTAATAACGCGGTAAGAGTATGCTAGGGCGTGTCCTCAACTCAATCGATAGCCATCTAATTGGGCTAAAAATGGCTAAATCTGGCCAAACGGTGTCAAATAGCTGACTAGGGCGTGTTGAACATTCGACCATGGCACTGACAGCGACTATTTTTTAGGCGATTCGATGTTAAAAATAATAAGTTTAGTCGCTCTAAGCGCTTATTTTTAACGATGAAGCGGCAAAAAAGAGTCCTGTCCCCTGCTTTTATCGTTGGGTCTGATGCTAAAATTGCCCCATACTGCGTTACAAATCTCGCTAAGGCATCTGCATTATCGTCGCTTTGTGCCTTGTCTGGAACAATTTTAGCGATCAGCAGTGCCTATTTGCGAATATTCAACACGCCCTAATATCTCAATATTACTTGCGCTATCTTCCTTGTTTGACGGCAATTTATCTCATTTTTGTCGCCATTTTTAAAATGAGGACACGGCCTAGATAGATAAAAGTTATTTTTTGTTTGCTACCCCTGGCTGCTGAACACCACACAGCAGCAATTTAATAAAAAACGCCAGCAACTTAGCTGACGTTTTTGGTGGATTATACGTGAAGTTAGGCGATGGATGATAGGTTTGCGTCCAATTCGCCTTTGATAAGTGGTCGATAAATATGTGATAAGTTACGCGCGCGTCTCGCCGTGACCATAGACGATCCATTTTTGTGAGGTCAGACCTTCGAGCCCTACAGGGCCGCGCGCGTGGATTTTGTCGGTTGAGATACCAATCTCAGCACCCAAGCCATACTCAAAACCATCGGCAAAACGGCTAGAAGCATTGATCATCACACTGGCCGAATCAACCTCACGGATAAAGCGCTGCGACTTGGTATAGTTGTCGGTGATGATAACGTCGGTATGATGGCTGCCATGGGTGTTGATATGTTCAATGGCCTCGTCGATACCAGATACCACCTTAACCGCCAAGATAGGGGCCAGATACTCGGTATCCCAGTCCTCGCTAGTGGCTGCTGATAGATGACCTTGCAAGGTCGCATTGTCATTTAAGATGGCTTGTGCCTTATTATCAAGGCGCAGTTGCATGGCGTCATCCGCTTTTATGATGGCTTCGGCAATCTTTGGCAACAGCTCACTTGCGACATGCTCATCGACCAATAGTGTCTCCATGGTATTACAGGTGCCATAACGGTGGGTCTTGGCATTGACACTGACTTTAATCGCCGTTTCGGCATCGGCATCGCTATCGATAAAGGTATGGCAGTTACCATCTAAGTGCTTGATGACCGGTACTTTGGCATCGCGGCTGATGCGCTCGATCAAGCCTTTGCCGCCGCGAGGTACGATGACATCGACGTAGTCTGTCATGGTGATCAGCTCACCGACTGCTGCGCGATCCGTCGTTTGTAAGACCTGCACGCTGTGCTCGGATAGGCCGACCTTTTTTAGTCCTTGTAGGATACATTTGGCCAGTGCTTGATTGGACTCAAAAGCTTCAGAGCCACCGCGCAAGATGATGGCGTTACCTGATTTTAGCGCCAAAGAGGCGGCTTCTAAGGTGACGTTGGGGCGCGACTCATAAATCATACCGACCACACCGAGGGGGACGCGCATTTTGCCTAAATGAATACCAGAGGGGCGGTAGGTCATGTCAGTGACCTCACCGATAGGGTCAGGCAAGGCCGCCACGTCTTTGAGGCCTTGTAACATACCATCGAAGCGCGCGTCGTTTAGCTCAAGGCGATCTAGTAGCGCGGTGTCCAAGTCGTTTTTTTGACCCTTGTCCATATCGATTTTGTTGGCGGCCAAGATGTCTGATTTGGCGTTTTTTAGTGCGTCATGAATCGCCATCAGCGCCGCGTTTTTATCGCCAGTATTGGCTGCCGCGAGGGCGCGTGAGGCGGCGCGCGCTTGCTTGCCGACCGTTTGCATATAAGCAGTAACGTCTGTGGTAGTGGTTTGAGTCATAAATATGTCCTTATGGTTATCAGTGTCTGACAGGGCGATCAATGCCATAAATAATAAAAGCGCCTAGCAAGGCAAAAGTTTAACAAATATAGAAGATTAAATGCTCAGATGGCATTGTGCTATTTAACATAGAGGAGATTGCGTCGATAGTAAAGACGATTTTGTGAACAGCGCCCGCTTGACCGCATCTATTTGTCGACTTTCAGCGGTGTGTCAGGGGCGGTTACATGACAGTTACCTGTTTTTAACACAATTGTGCTGTAACTACTAAGGTAGTCAAATGACATCGTTAGTATAGTGAAGGGTCAAGTAGGGGGCAGCCGAACGCCCATGCTCCTGTTAAATGAATCAATACACTCTGTATTAATGAGGAAGAATGACATGGCTATGCTCTATAAAATGGACAAAAACTGGCTAACTATTGGATTGGTGGCGGCCGCCTTGACACTCAGCGCTTGTGGCAAAAAAGACGATGCGCCGATGGAGACCGAGCCTGCTGTCGACGCACAAACCACAGTAGAGACCGAGGCGACGGGTGTTGCGACTGCAGAGTCTTCTGATGATGTGGCAGTGGCAAGTGCTGATACCAGTGTCGATGACGCAATGGCGGTAGGTGACAATGATGATGTCGCGGTGGCAACTGCTGATGATGCCGAAGTGCTGGATGGTACAGAGAGCTCAGAGCACATCTCGACTTATTAATCGGTCTGACTAGACAAGATAGTTAGATAAGATGATTAGATGATAGGTGGTGCCTGATGTTTTTTACAGATAAGTAGGCATCAAAACAAGTAGGCGTCAAAGGCGATAAGATAACAGCACGCCAAGCTTGCTAAAGTGATAAAATAGCGCCCAGTGCTGTCGATGCAGACTGGGCTTTTTTTATGTGGGTAAAGGGCGGCCAACGTGGTATACGGGCCAAACGCCTAGGTACCTGACATAGATAACATTTGCCTTTTTGCTGCGGAATAAGAGACAATGGCACATTTTTATTCGTGTTTTCACTCATATTTATTGGAAGTCTGCTAAACCATGCTTGATACTGCAAAAAATCCGACTCGGCCTATCGCCTTAGATTTACAAGATATCCATAAAAGCTACGGCTCATTAGCAGTGCTAAAAGGGGTGTCGCTCACCGCCTATGATGGTGATGTTATCTCGATTTTGGGTTCGTCCGGCTCAGGCAAGTCTACGTTGCTGCGCTGTATTAACCTATTAGAGAAGCCCAATCAAGGTCGTATATTCATCGGTGATGAAGAGCTGATGCTAAAGCCTGCCAAATCAGGCGAGCTACAAGCGGCAGATATCAAGCAGTTAGAAAGCTTGCGCGCGCGCGTGGGTTTTGTCTTTCAAAACTTTAACTTGTGGCCGCACAAGACCATTTTGCAAAACATCATCGAAGGCCCGACGCAGGTCCTAAAAATCAAAAAAGACCAAGCCATCAGTGATGCCGAAAAACTGCTCGACAAAGTAGGGCTGCTTGACAAAAAAGACGCCTATCCGGCCAATCTCTCTGGTGGTCAGCGTCAGCGTGTCGCCATCGCCCGCGCGCTTGCCATGCAGCCGCAAGTACTGCTATTTGATGAGCCGACCTCGGCGCTCGATCCTGAGTTGGTCAATGAGGTGCTGGCGGTGATGCGCGAGCTGGCAGAAGAAGGGCGTACCATGCTCATTGTCACTCACGAAATGCGCTTTGCTCGTGAAGTCTCAAGTAAGGTGGTGTTTTTACACCAAGGCGTCATTGAGGAAATCGGAACGCCTGAGCAAGTATTTGACAATCCTACCTCTGAGCGCGTTAAGGACTTTATGTCCTCTCACCGCCAAAACTAGCCACATGGCTGCTATGCACTGTATTACAAAACTAAGATAGCATTAAAAAATTAGGACAGCGCGGCCGTTGCTGTCCTAAAGCGAGTTAACTAATTAACTAAGCCTGAAAATCACCTCTATAATAAAATCTAACGCTTGGTTATGATTTTTAGTCATGGCTATGTGGTCATTAACATTGATGGTTTATTACCCAACAATAACAGTCCGTATGTAAAACGTTTGTTTTTGATATTTTACTCAGGTATTATCAGAAGGTTTATAGGCGGCCGTGTATGACGGCTGTCTGTCTATTCTGCTATCTATATTGCTTGTCTGGCAGGGACGTCAGAGAACAAAATATCAGAACCCTATATCAAAAACTCATCAGAATTTAAGGAATGTATGATGTCGAATTCTCGCCTATTGTGGTCGTCGATGACCGTTACTGCAGCGCTCATGCTGAGCGCTTGTAGCCAACCAGCCAATGAAACTGCTGATACCAATGCCGATGCACCGGCAGCAGAAACCGCTGGCAAGACCATTCGTATCGCTACCGAGGGCGCTTACCCTCCTTTTAACTATACCAATGCCGATGGCAGCTTGGGCGGGTTTGATATCGATGTGGCCAATGCGCTATGCGAGCAAATGCAGGCGGATTGTGAAATCGTCGCTCAAGAATGGGACGGTATTATCCCGGGGCTATTGGCACAAAAATACGATGCGGTAATCGCAGGTATGTCTATCACCGCTGAGCGTCAAGAAAAAGTAGACTTTAGCGAGCCATACTTTGCCAATACCATGGTTTGGCTGACCAAAACCGATGGTAGCTTTGATCCGACCTCGATCAAAAACCTCACGCTCGGTGGTCAGCGCTCGACCACGCCTGGCGCTTATCTACAAGATAACTACGAAGGCAAAGACGGCAACACCGTGCAGTTGTACGACAATTACGACAACGCTTATTTGGACCTAAAATCAGGCCGTAGCGATGCGGTATTGGCCGAAAAAGTCTCAGCCAAATCTTGGCTGGCAGACAATACCGAAGGCTTTGGTATTGTAGGCGATGAAATTGACAATGACGATAATATTGCCATTGCCGTGCGCAAAGGCGACTCACTCAAAGAAGACTTTAACAAAGCCCTGAGCGAAATCCGTAGCAACGGTGAATTGGCGCGTCTTGAGCAGATGAATTTTGATCAATAAGCTGTCGGGCGTGTCAGCAAACGAATACTGACCCGCCTTATAAACAAACAGTAATCCATAAGTCATGAGTGACAAACGGCTGGTAAATATATTAAGGAATAACCCTATGACAATTTCAATGACTCGCTCTATGAGCAAAAAAGCCCTTTGGCTTGCGCCACTAAGCGCGGCCATGCTAATGCTGGCAGGCTGTAACAATAGCTCGACACCAGCAGACAGCGCCGAGGCAGATGCAGCAGACGCCCCGTTAAACATCAAAATCGCTACCGAATCGAGCTACAAGCCTTTTAGTTATACCGACGCTGATGGCAAACTGATCGGCTATGAGATTGAGCTGGTCGATGCCTTATGTGCGCAAATGAAAGCAGAATGTGAGGTCATCTCACAAGACTGGGATGGCTTGATCCCAGGTCTTAATGCACAAAAATTTGATGCCGCCATCGCGGGTATGTCCATCACCCCTGAGCGTAAAGAAGTGGTGGATTTTAGTGACCCTTACTTCCATAGCGGTATCATCTTGATCGGTAAAAAAGGCGATGACCTCGCTATCGATTCGCTCAAAGGCCAGCCGATTGCGTCTCAGCGCTCAACTGTTGCTTCACAGTATCTACAAGATGAGCACAGCGATGCGGATATCAAACTCTATGACACACAAGACAACGCGTATCTAGACCTTACCTCAGGTCGCGTGCGCGGTATGATGTCTGATAAAGTGACAGGTATTGACTGGCTAAAAACAGAAGCTGGACAAAACTACGAAGTTAAAGGCAATGAGATCAGCAGCAACGATGATGCGATGGGTATTGCTTTTCGTAAAGGCGATCCGCTAGTATCGAAGTTTAACAAAGCCTTGTCTGAGCTAAAAGCCAATGGCACCTACGATCAAATCACGGGCAGCTATTTTGGCACCAGCTCAACCGCCGCTGCGCAAAAAGCCGTCGCCACAGAAGGTGTGGAAGAAGTGCTGGTCGTTGATGATGGCGATGTCGATGCCAATGCGGTCATCGCTGACCAAGAGCAAGCAGAAGCCGCAACGAACTAATCTTACCGCTCATCGCTATTTGGGCGCATAGGGTCATCTCTGTGACTACTGGCGTAGGGTAGCGATGGGTATTGTTTTTATCACAACTCTCAAGGATGATCATGAATAATCGTTTTGACCACCGCCGCGCCGTCGCTACTGTACCTGCCAAAAGCCCTATTAGCGTGCGACGTTGTTTAGCACCGTTTGTCGCGATAAGTGCGCTTGTTACGTTGGTCGGTTGTGGTACTGGTCAAAACGAAACCGCCTCTGATGACTCTCAAGACACAGCCGCCGCTGCTGCGGCAGGTGAAGTGCTGCGTATCGGTACCGAAGGTGCTTATGCGCCGTTCAACTATACCAATGCTGATGGCAGTCTTGGCGGGTTTGATGTGGATATCGCCAATGCCATCTGCGCTGACATGCAGATGACGTGTGAGATCATGGCGCAAGACTGGGATGGCATCATTCCAGGACTCAAGGCGGGTAAGTACGATGCCATCGTCGCGGCGATGTCGGTCACGCCTGAGCGCGCCAAGCAGGTGGCATTTACCGAGCCATACTTTAGTAATGCGCTGGTGTTTTTGGCCAAAAAGGACAGCAGCTTTGATCCTACCAATAGCAGCGACATCAATGCGCACTCTATCGCCGCTCAGCGCTCGACCATCTCATCGCAGTGGCTGGAGAACGCCTATCCAAAGGCCGATATCAAGCTGTATGATACCTTGAGTAATGCCTTTTTGGATTTGGGCTCAGATCGCGTCGATGCCATGATCTCTGATAAACTGCCAGCACTAGAGTGGCTCGGCTCGCCATCAGGCAGCAATTATGCGCTCAAAGGCGAGGAGATCGATATCAATGATAACTTTGCGATTGCCGTGCGTCCTAACGATGAAGCATTGCAAGCCAAAATCAATCAGTCGCTGGCCAATCTCAAGGCCAATGGCACTTATGATAAAATCAATGAAAAATACTTTGCCATGCCTACCAGTGCAGCGGCAACGCCAGCAGCAGATGACGCAGCGCAGTAAGCTTGGCGCCCCGTGTTTGGTAAAATCACAGGTCTGCTGAGATATTCTATGGCGTGGTTGTCTTTACAAGGTCATTATAAGGTCATTAGCTATTAATTAGTCAGTACAAGGACATTGCCATTGGATTGCCAGTGGCGGTGTCTTTTTTGTTTTGGGCTGACCGGTGCGTGATGGCTGCACAGAAAGGTCGACTTTTATCAAATCTATCTGATTTGTTTGCTATTTATCCTGATAAGTGTCTATTTAGGCAACGCTTTTACGTCTTAGTATTAACATAGCGGCGAGCGAATATGATAAAATCAGCGCTCATTTCTACTGTGTCAATTACCGTCGCCATAGTCGTATGAATATCACGTCACTCTATGACGCAAAAAACCGCCCGTCTATGCAGTTTTTTATACGACTATCAGCCGCGCTCAGCTATTGATGCTGATTCTTTTAACTCATATTTTGCAACTTGCTAATATAAAGAGACTGAGTGGATAATTGTGTTTGATTTACAAGGATTTGGCGCGCTTTTATTAAGCGGCGCTACCGTCACCATAAAGCTTGCGTTGACTAGCCTAGTCATCGGCATGGCTTTGGGCTTGCTCGGCGCGACAGCAAAGATGTCCAATATCTGGGTGCTGCGTAAGCTGGCGACTGTCTATACTGCCACGATGCGCGGCATACCTGAGCTGTTGTTGGTGCTGTTTATTTATTATGGCGGCTCCATACTGCTGATGAGCATCCTCAAAAAATTCGGCTATAACGATTATATCGAGATTAGCGCGTTTTGGGGCGGGGTCATGGCGCTCTCGATTGCTTTTGGTGCTTATGCGACCGAAATCTTTCGCATGTCGATTCAAGAGATTCCAGTCGGGCAACGCGAGGCCGCGCAAGCGATTGGTATGCGTCCGCTGCAGATTTTCTATCGTATCACCTTGCCGCAAGTGTGGCAGATTGCCTTGCCAGGTTTGGGCAATTTGTTTTTGGTACTGCTCAAAGACACAGCGCTGGTCTCGGTTGTGGGCCTTAAGGACATCATGTATCAGTCCTCGCGGGCTGCGCAATCGACTCAGCAGCCATTTACGTTTTATATGGCGGCGGCCATTATTTATTTGGGTCTGACCATGTTGATTACCGGTTTTATGATGTGGCTTGAGTGGCGTGCCAATCCAGCGGCGCGCTACGCCAAAAAAATCAGCCGTCAGTCAACACAACGTCAATCGACCATAGGGTAGAGGAGAGAGACTATGGATTGGAATTGGCAGGTCATCTTTGACCATATCCCTGATTTGATGGGTGGTGCGGTGCTGACCGTACAGCTGGTGGTGATATCAGGTATCATCGGATTGTTTTTTGGTCTGATTTTAGCGCTGCTACGCCTATCGAAAAATTGGGCAGTACAGATATTACCGTTTTTATATATTTTCTTTTTCCGTGGTACGCCGCTGCTGGTACAGATATTTTTGATTTATTATGGTCTGGGTCAGTTTGAGGCGGTGCGCGACTCGTTTTTATGGGAGCCGGTGCTTAGTCAAGCTTACTGGTGTGCGATCATCGCCTTCACTATGAACACCAGTGCGTATTTGGCAGAGATCATTCGCGGTGCGATTCAGGCCATTCCCGTAGGCGAGCTAGAAGCTGCGGATGCGCTGGGTATGTCGAAGTGGCAAAAGCTGACCCGCGTGACACTGCCGCGCGCCTTTGGTATCGTCATCCCTGCTTATAGTAATGAAGTCATCTTTATGCTAAAGGGTAGTGCGCTGGCCTCGACCATCGCTTTGATGGACATCACAGGGGTGGCGCGGACGATCAGTGCGCGAACCTATACCTTGATGGAGCTGTTTTTTGCAGCAGGTGTCATTTATCTGCTATTGACGTGGGTGATCTTGTTTAGTTTTAGAATGTTTGAAAAACGTATGAATCGCCATGCCAGCTATGTACCACCCGATGTGGTGACCAATACCATCCCTTAAGGATATCAGTCAGCATCGCCACTTTTGATGTTTGTGAATAACTTGCTATGAGAGCCGAGTATGAGTCAATCGCCCCATATGTCGCTGGTCAATGCCATCGCCGCCAATGCCAATAATGATGAGAGCATGACCGATGCCAATCAAAGCTTGCGTGCGCCGATTGGTAAAGTGGTTTGTGTCGGTCGTAATTACGCCGCGCACGCTCGCGAGCTGGGCAATGAGGTACCTACCTCGCCGATGCTGTTTATGAAGCCCGCCTCTTCGGTGGTGTCTATCCGCCAAGGCGTGGTCCGTCCAGATCCGGCAGTATTTGGCGACACGCACTATGAGACTGAGCTGTGTATCCAGCTGGCAACGGACTTATCTGCTGCGACGATGGAGGAAGCAGCGCAAGCCATCGGTGCGGTGACGGTGGGGCTGGATCTGACTTTGCGCGATTTGCAGTCTGAGCTAAAAGCAAAAGGCCATCCATGGGAGCGAGCCAAATGCTTCGATGGCGCTTGTGTGCTGGCTGACTGGCTCGATCCCCAAGCGTTTGGCGACTTTCGCAATGTCGCCTATCAGCTGTATATCAATGATAGCCTCAAGCAAGACGGCGATACTGCTTTGATGCTGTTTCCGGTATATGAGCTGCTGGTCAATATCAGTCATGCCTTTAGCTTACAGGCAGGCGATGTGATTATGACGGGTACGCCAAGTGGTGTTGGGGCGTTACATGCTGGTGATACGCTGACCCTAAAGCTTGGCGCGCATGAGTGGCAGGCAGAAGTACACTAGGATATTGCTTAGCTAGTGCGTACTTTATCTAATAAGATTGTCTAAAAAATCCCAAGTGACCGCTTGGGATTTTTTTATTGGCGCTGTTTTTTATGAACATGACTTTTGTGGGAGTGTTTTAGGAAGCTATTTGATGAGCATGGTTGACGCTTATCTCTGTAACAATCTGGCAGCCTTTGGTGGGTCGCTGAGTGATAGATTTAGCAGTTATTGTCAACGTACTGTCATAAATGCTCGGTAGACTTGAGCGTAACTTATATCGTTGTGGTGGATTTGATAAAGCCGCAACCCACCCTTTACGCCACTCTAGCCAAATAGCAAGGTGACTGAACATGACGTTATTGAACAAACCGCTCGCTCATGAAGCCGTAGAAGACTCAAACACGAGCAATAATATTGAATTTCAAACCATCATCAACCGCCGTATGCATCGTCGCCATATCTTAAAAGGCGGTACAGGGCTGACGGCGGCGGCGTTTTTTGGGGCGCTGCCTTTGGTTGGCTGTAGTGACGACGATGACAACAGCCCATCTCGCCTGCCCAGCGACGATGACCAAGCCGCCATCCCAGCACAAGGGAGTCTCAAACGTCCCGATACCCTAAAATTCACTGCAGTGGCGCATTCGACAGCCGATACCATGAGTGTGGCGGAAGGCTATCAGGCAGAGATGATATTGCCACTAGGGACACCGCTGATGTCTGGTATCGCCGACTGGAAGGACAACCGTGAGCAGTCCGCTGAGTCGTTTGAGTGGCGTATGGGCGACAACCATGATGGCATGTGGTTTTTTGGCAAAAAAGGCAATGCCTATGATGCCAAAGCCTCTAAAAACGGCCTGCTGGTCATGAACCATGAGTATGTCAATAGCAGCGAGCTTAGCCCATTTGGTTATCATGTCATCGCGGATAACAATGCGGCACCCATTTATCAAAACCGTCGTCTGGCCAGTGATGTGCGCCGCGAGGTCAACTGCCACGGGGTCGCTGTCGTTGAGATGACGCGCCGTGCCGATGGCATGGGTTATGAGATGGTCAAGGATTCAAAATACAATCGCCGTATCACTAGCAGTACGCCCGCCCAGCTGACGGGTCCTGTGGCAGGCTCTGATTTGGTCAAGACAAAGTTTGATCCAACAGGGTTGCAGACGCGCGGCATTAACAACAATTGCGGCGCAGGACTGTCGCCGTGGGGTACCTATCTGACGACAGAAGAAAATTTCTTGGGCGTATTTGCGCGTGGTCAAGACGCCGAGCAGCTAAGCACAAGTCATAACTACGGGCGTGAGCGCTATGGGGCCAGCGAAAACTTCTCTGGCTGGGAGTATCTGTGGCATACGCCTTATGCCAAAGATGAAATCATAGCTGATGAGTTTGCCCGCTGGGATATGACCGCGACAGGTACTGATGCTACTGAGGATTATCGCAATGGCTTTAATACCTTTGGTTACATCACCGAAATCGATCCTTTTGATCGGAACTCAGCACCGCAAAAACGCACGGCACTCGGTCGTTTTGCACACGAAAACTGTGCGTATGCGCCCGTCGAGTCAGGTAAACCTGTGGTGTTTTATATGGGGGATGATGCGCGCGGCGAGTATATTTATAAGTTTGTCTCAAAGGCGCTATGGTCCAATGCAGATATCGGCGGCGGCCTAAAAGCTGGCGACAAATACCTAAATGAAGGCACGCTGTATGTGGCGGTGTTTCACGAAGATGGTCGCGGCGAGTGGCGGCCACTGGTCCATGGACAAAATGGACTTGATGCGAGCAATGCTGAGCTGCCCTTTGCTGGGCAAGATGAGGTGTTGGTCTTTGCGCGCGCTGCCGCCGATGCCTTGGGTGCGACTAAGATGGATCGACCAGAGTGGGTGTCGGTGAGCCCCATGACAGGCGAGGTGTATGTGACCTTGACCAACAACAAATATCGCGGCGAGCGTGAGGATCAGCCTCTCTCAGCAGCCAACCCGCGCAGCTACGAAGTGGGTGGCAAATCCCGCGGAAATGATAATGGTCATATCATTCGCTGGGCCGAAGCAGGCGGTGACCATGCAGCGACAAGCTTTGAGTGGGATATATACTTGTTTGCCGCGCCCAGTGAGCTGGCGGCAGAGAATTTATCGCAATTAAACAAAAACAATGACTTGTCATCGCCTGATGGCCTGTACTTTGATCCGCGCGGGGTATTATGGATTCAGACCGATGATGGCGCGTATACCGATACCAGCAGTTGTATGCTATTGGCCGCGTTGCCTGGTCAAGTCAGCGATGGCACGCTGATCACCACATCTGCAGGCCAGCAAACCCGTGTCGGAATGCCCGCCCGTGATGACAATATCAAACGTTTTTTTGTCGGTCCTGAAGGCTGTGAGGTGACAGGCATCACTATGACGCCAGATTTTAAAACGTTATTTATCAACATTCAGCATCCTGGCAACACATGGGGCGCGGTGGCTGGAGGTAGTACGCCGCGCTCGGCCACCGTGATGATTACTCGCGAAGATGGCGATGTCATATTGGCAGAATCATTTACTTAGAGCGCTTGGATGACTCGGCTACGATAGTGAAATGGCTGAAATAGTGAACGGCTGCGATGGTAAAGCGGCGGCACGGTGATTACAGATACGGATAGTGATGTTAGCTAAAACCGCAAGCGCTGGCTTGGGGTTTTTTTTCTGTGAGTAGCGGCAGATGTCACGACGTTTTATCGTAAAGTGGCTACCGGTTACATCATTTTTTTCTATTGCAAGCGTTTACAGGCTAGTATATAAATATCTTTTGACCCAATGTGTCCATTTCATAAACGCACTAACGAGTAACACTATGGACAGTGTAGAGATTATTTATAAAGACAGCATGAGGCCTGATAGCTCAGATGAAGCAGGTCATGAGCTGGCCGCGCATTTTGCCTCAGAGACTGCCGCCACAGAGCACACAGTAGCGCCGCATAGCGACCTGTATGAGCAAATCGATCAGCTAGCCGCCATCGATATCGACGAAATCATCAAACTGCAAGCCGATGATGCCAATGCCGTGACGACACATCCTGTGCTGTATGCCGATTTTTTTGAAGGGCTTGCGCAGCTGGCGACGATGGGCGTGGTGGAGGTGACAGAGATTGTGGAAGCCATTCACCGCGAGGTGATTTTACGCCCTTTGGGACGGTTTAATGAAAACCACCTTAACAATTGGCAACGGGGTATCACGGGGCGTATATATGGCACCATACGCCAAGTCATGCTACTGGTGGGCAACAATCTGGCCACGGTGCTGCGTATCTACAAAACCATGATGCGCCAAAAAAACACTCAGCCGTTGCCTGACACCCTAAAAAAACTAGTCAATGTGCTAAACGGCGTGATGGGTGATCATCTGGTCAATCATAAAAACGCGCTGGCCATACCGATGCAGCTCTATGATGGCAATGGTGATACGCAGTTAGCGACGCTCTCAGGGCGAGTGGTAATCTTATGTCATGGCTTATGTATGAGTCATCTCAGTTGGCAATCCGCAGAAGGCAATCATCTGGGGGAGGCCATCGCGCGCAGTCAGCCTGAAGCGACAGTGCTGTACCTTGATTATAATACGGGGCGGCGTATCTCGCGTAGTGGCCGCAAGCTGTGCCAGCTACTACAAGACTTGATCGAGCAGCATCCCAATATCAGTCAGATCGATCTGGTCGGTCACAGTATGGGCGGCTTGGTTGCTCGCAGTGCACTGTTTTATGGCGAGCAAGACCATCTGGCTTGGGTCAAGCGAGCCGGCAACCTCATCACTCTCGGCTCACCGCATCACGGCGCGGTGCTAGAGCGTATCGGTCATCATGTACAGGATATCATCGCCAAGCTGCCGTTTGCAGGCTCGCTTGCCAAGTTGGGCGAGATGCGCAGCGCGGGTATCATTGATCTGCGTCACGGTAGTATTCGCGATGCAGACTGGCGGGCGCTGGAGGTTCGTAGTGTGCTGCCGCAAGACTTTCGGCATCCTGCGCGCTTGCCAAGTGGTATCAAAACGTATTTTGTCGCCAGTGCATTGGTCGAGACCCATTATGACTCGAAGATGACACACCTGCTGGGCGATGGTCTAGTCTCTGTCGCCTCAGCGCTTGGAGAAGATGATGCCGAACATGCTTTGTTTGTCCCTGACGGGCATAAAGCACTGTTTTATGGCGTCAGTCATATGAATCTGATTCATAGTAGACGGGTGCGCGAGCAAGTAGTGGCGTGGCTATTAGCTAATGGCCGCAGTGACTACGCCGAGCAGCCGCGGATATATTCTTATCCCAAAAGTCTGGGACTGATGGTATAAAGGTAGGTTAGGCTAGATTGCCTTTGCTAAGCACAGCATCATAAAAAAAGGCCCTCACACTTTATGTTGAGGGCTTTTTATTGAGAGGTGTTTTACCAGATACCGCCTATTTAGCAAAGATAGCGGTCACATCGTCTTTATCAAACGGATAGATCTCACCGCAAAAACCGCAGTCCATCTCAAACGTCCCGCCTTGCTCTTCGACGATATCTAACGCTTCTGCTTCACCGATTTGCTCGATGGCTGTCTCGCACTTTTCGCGTGAGCAAGTACAGCCAAATGATAGCACCACAGGCTCAGGTGCCACGATGTTTTCTTCATGATACAAGCGGTATAAAATCTCGCTGGTATCGAGTGTGGTCAGCTCTTCTGCTTTTAGCGTACGCGTGAGGACGTTTAAGCGCGGCCATAGGTCATCATCGATGCCGGCGTCTTGGTTTTGCTCGACCTCAAAGGTTTCCTCAGCGGTACGTGGCAACATTTGTACCAAAATACCCCCAGCTTGTAGGCCGTCTGATGCTAAGTTGATCAGCGTTGGAATCTGCGCGGACTGCTTTTGATAGTGCGCTAAGCAGTCTGCCAAATTGTCATGACTACGCTCGACGATACCTTGATAAGAGTCGCCGCCGTCAGGCTGGATATTGATAAACAATATGCCTTGGCCCATCGCGCCAAGCTCCGCAAAAGCGTCTTTGGCTGTGGTCATGCTCTCCCACGCTTGTGTTTGCGCGTCGGTGTCGGCCTTCCAGCTGGCAAGCGCGCGGATGATGCCGTCTTGGTCACACTCTGCCATTGCCCAATTGAGCAGGCTCTCAGGGTCTGAGGACTGCAGCTGGATAGACAAACGACCGTTGATTTTGACAGTGCTGATCAGCAAGCTTGCCGCCGTCATCATCTCACCCAATAAGCGTTTAATCGCTTCAGGATAGGGTTTTTGGGCAATCGTGGTCGCATAGCTGCGCGATAGACGCACCACATCACCGCGTACAGGCGAGTCTTCAATAAAAAAGCGCTGGCGAATGTCGTTGTAACTGGTGGTTTGGGTGTCAGTATTTGGTGCTTGAGTATCTTGAGTCATAACTGGCTTATGTCATTGAGAAGTTGCTAACTTTATGGGGATTGTTGCGTATTTATCAATATTATCAATTACCCTGATGACCGTCGCGGGTTAGATGGGTAATCGCCAAAGACCATCATTCTATATTTTGCACAAAAAAGTTTATCGCCCGTTGCAATTTTGTTGTACAGTAACATTAAGTTGCATTGTGATAAACAATAGCAATAACGACAAGGGTGCATGACAACCAGTCAGTTGATAGGGGGTGATTTATAAACCCTTTATCGTCCAAGCACTCGTTTAATTTAGTGATAATGTGATAAAAAGGATGTATCTCATGAGCTATCTATCTTCCAAACCTTTCTCTAAGAGCTTGACCCTAGCGGCCTTTATGGCGTTTGGCCTCGCTGGGTGTAATAACAGCAACCAAGCGACCAGTGAGACAGCGCCTGCCGATGAGACGGGTACCGCGACCAGTGCAGCAAACGGCACGCTACAAAAAATCAAAGACTCAGGCACCATCGTGGTCGGTCACCGTGACTCTTCTATTCCTTTTTCTTATATCGCGGACGACCCAAATCAGCCGATAGGCTATGCCCACGACCTAGAGATGAAAGTCGTCGAGGCCGTCAAACAAAGGCTCAATATGCCTGATCTTAATGTCCGCTATAATCTTATTACCTCGCAGACGCGTATTCCCTTGGTACAAAACGGTACTGTGGACTTTGAGTGTGGCTCAACCACCAACAACGAAGAGCGCCAAAAGCAAGTGGCCTTCTCCAATGGCTTTTTTGAGATTGGGACGCGTCTGTTGACCAAAAAAGACTCCGGTATCAATGACTTTACCGACTTAAAAGGCAAGACGCTAGTCACCACCGCTGGCACGACATCAGAGCGCTATATCCGTCAATATAATGACGATAATCAGATGGACATCAACATCATCTCAGCAAAAGATCATGGCGAGGCGTTTTTGATGTTAGAAAACGGCCGAGCTGACGCCTTTATGATGGATGATGTGCTGCTCGCTGGCGAAAAAGCAAAAGCCAAAAACCCAGATGAATGGGTCATCGTCGGCGAGCCGCAATCGTTTGAGATCTATGGCTGTATGATGCGTAAAGACGACCCTGAGTTTAAAGCGGTGGTCGATGAAGCCTTGGTCAATGTCTTTAGCTCAGGCGAGATCAATAGCATCTATGATAAGTGGTTCTTGAACCCAATCCCGCCAAAAAACGTCAATCTCAACTTTGAGATGTCTGACAACCTAAAGGCATTGATTGCCAACCCGCACGATGGTGCGCAGCCAAAAGCGGCGCCAGCACAGTAATCGTTGTCCCAAACCCTAGCTGGCCTATGCGTATGTCATGTGTTGTTTGACGCATAGGCTTTTTTATCGCTGCTTGGAGAGACAACCATGAATTATAGCTGGAACTGGGGTGTGCTGTTTGAGCAGACCGGTATCGGTAGCGAGCTGTATATCCATTGGATGATTACTGGTCTTGGCTGGCTGCTACTGATTGGCAGTATCGCTTGGGCCATCGCCATGACCGTCGGCACCATCTTAGGCATCATGCGCACGCTGCCGAGCAAGACGGCGCGAGCGATTGGTACTGCTTACGTGACGTTTTTTCGTAATATACCATTACTCGTACAGCTGTTTTTTTGGTTTTATATCGCCCCTGGTTGGCTGACACCAACGATACAAGAATGGTGGTATAAAGACCTGTCGCCCAATACCTCAGCCATGCTCTCGGCGAGTATCGGTTTGGGGCTGTTTACCGCCGCCCGTATCGTCGAGCAGGTGCGCACGGGTATCGAGTCGCTACCAGATGGCCAAGTCAATGCCGCCTATGCGCTCGGCTTTAGTATTCCGCAAGTATACAAAGAAGTCCTACTGCCGCAAGCCTTTCGTATCATCTTGCCGCCGCTCAGCTCTGAGCTGACCAACTGCTTTAAAAACGCCTCAGTCGCCTCGCTCGTTGGGGTGATGGAGCTGATTAGCCAAACCAAAACCATCAGTGAATACACGCAAAACAGCATTGAGATCTATACCTACGCGACGATTATCTACTTGGTATTTAACTTGTCCTTAATCGCGATAATGGGACTGATCGAGCGCAAACTGCGCGTGCCTGGGCTGATTGCAGGAGGTCAAAAATGAATATGATGACTGAGCTTGCCACTGCCTATCCCGGGTTGATGGGCGGCATGCTGACCACGCTTAAGGTATTGTTTTTGGCGATTTTGGGCGGTATCAGTTTGGGGACGATACTGGCGCTGATGCGTTTATCGGGTATCAAAGTGCTTGAGATACCAGCAAAACTGTATGTGAATTATTTTCGCTCAGTGCCCTTGCTGCTGGTGCTTTTGTGGTTTTATTTTGCTGTACCGATGATTTATTTTTGGATCGCGGGTAAGTATCTACAGCTCGATGCGGCGTTTGCCTCTTGTGTGGTGGCCTTTATGATGTTTGAGGCGGCGTATTTTTCTGAGGTGGTGCGTGCTGGCATTCAATCGATCGGCAGCGGGCAGGTCAATGCTGCCAAAGCGCTGGGCATGACTTATGGGCAGACCATGCGTTTGGTTATCTTGCCGCAAGCCTTTCGCAAAATGCTGCCGCTGATTTTGCAGCAGTGTATTATTTTATTCCAAGATACGACGTTGGTGTTTGCTATTGGTTTGACGGATTTTTTCCGCGCAGCCTACGTGCGCGGTGAGCTGATGGGGCTGCTGACGCCTTATATTTTGGGCGCTGGTGCGGTTTATTTTGTCATTAGCTTGAGTGCGTCTATGGGCGTGCAGCAGCTACAAAAGCGTTTGCGGTTCTGACACACCCTAGACTGCGCGGTCGCGGTTGACGGAATTTTTAAACAATGATTATCAAGATAATGTGGTTAGGAGCCAGTAATGAACAATGCTGATACGTATGTAAATGCCTTTGGCGGGCTGGTCACCAATAATGGTCATGCCAGTGATGAGATGGTCATTGAGATGGCAAATGTCAGTAAGTGGTATGGCGACTTTCAAGTGTTGACTGACTGCACCGCCCATGTACACAAAGGCGATGTCGTCGTGGTTTGCGGGCCATCGGGTAGTGGCAAATCAACGCTGATTAAGACGGTCAACGGGCTTGAGCCTTTTCAACAAGGCGAGATTATGGTCAATGGTGTCTCTGTTGGTGCACCTAAGACTAACTTGCCCAAACTACGTAGCCGTGTCGGTATGGTGTTTCAGCATTTTGAGTTGTTTCCGCATTTGACCATTATCGACAATTTAACCGTCGCGCAAATCAAGGTGCTGGGCCGTAAAGAGTCTGAGGCTAAACAAAAAGCCATGGCTTATCTAGATCGCGTGGGACTGAGTGCGCAGGCACCCAAATATCCCGCCGAGCTATCAGGCGGTCAGCAGCAGCGCGTGGCGATTGCCCGTGCGCTGGCGATGGACCCTGTGGCGATGCTGTTTGATGAGCCAACCTCGGCGCTTGATCCTGAGATGATTCAAGAGGTGCTTGATGTGATGGTCGAGCTGACTCGTGATGGCATGACCATGATGTGTGTGACCCATGAGATGGGCTTTGCCAGTCAGGTCGCCAATCGCATTATCTTTATGGATGAAGGTCATATCGTCGAAAACTGTAGCAAAGATGAGTTTTTTGAAGGGGCAAAAAGTGAGCGCGCCCAGCTGTTTTTGTCCAAGATTTTAAATCATTAATAGCAACGTTTTTGCTGCTACTTTAGCGCCTTGATGTATAGTTAGCTGAATGTAAAACTGTTATGGATTTAAACGCGCTACTGGTATAAATTTTACTTGCGTGCTGCGTTCCCAGAGGCTGCGCAAAATTCATCCCAGTAGCGCTATGACATTTTTAGAGTGTATCGACTATAGAGACTGTTCAATGAGCCCTAAGCATTTGCCAAAAAGCGTCTATGATTTTAGGCGTTTTTTTTTGGCTATAACGGTCCATTAGCGGGGGGATAAGCAAGTAGATGAGTGCATGACTGTTTACTGCTACAATAGCGCTCAAGATACCGACAATTAAAAGTTTATACATTATATTGGAGCTATTATGAGCATAGAAAATGCCGACACCCTCGCAAACTCAACAAACCCCGCCAATGCTAAAAACCCTTTACATACTGAAAACCCCGCACCAGCGGAAAACCATGCGTCAGCGGAAAGCCAAGGCATCGTCATCGTTGGTGCCGGCTTGGCAGGTTGGCACGTCATCGATGCCATTCGAGCAAAAGACAAAGACATCGCCATTACTCTCATCACAGCGGATAATGGCGATCGTTACCATAAGCCAATGCTGACAATGGCCATCAGCCAAAACAAGCGGGCGGCAGATTTGGTACGTGCAACTGGCGCTGACGCTGCCAAAGCGGCAAACGTCAATCTACTAGCCAACACGCAGGTCACGGATGTTGACGCCGCTACGCAGCAGTTGCAGCTGGTCGCTGCCCTGCGCTCTGACCCTGTTTATACCAATTATGCCACCATCAGCTATGACAAGTTGGTACTGGCGATGGGCGCGCAGCCGATTTTTCCAAAGAGCCTGCCGGAGGATTTGGTGTGGCATGTCAATCATATTGAGCGCTTTGGGCAGCTACAAGAAAAGCTGGCAGCAGGCAGTCAGCATGTCGCCATCGTTGGCGCTGGTATGGTGGGGACAGAAATCGCCGAAGATTTACTCAAAGCTGGACATGAAGTCACCTTGATTGATTTAAATGACGCGCCTTTATCACAAATGCTACCAGCAAAAGCGTCCGCTCGTATCGCGGCGGCGGTCCAGTCCCAAGGTATTCACTTTTTGGGTGGTTATCAAGTGACTGGCGTTACGCGTCAGGAGGACGGCAAGCTACACGTCCGCTATGCGCCAGTGACAGACAGTGCTGGCAGCGCGGCCGCTCAGTCATCCGAGCCTTTGGTCGTCGATCATGTGATTGCCAGTACTGGCCTCACGGTCGATGCCAGACTGCCCACTGCTGCAGGGGTAGAGTTTGATCGCCGGACTGGTATCGTGGTGGATGCCACCACCTTACGTACGCAAGCGTCAAATATCTATGCCATCGGTGATTGTATGTCTATCAATGGCGTTGCCTGCCGTTATGTGGCCCCGCTGCGCGCCCAGGCGGCGACCATTGCGGATGATATCTTAGGGGTGGCACATGACGGCTATGATCATAAACCGCCAATGATTCGCCTAAAAAACAAAGCCATCTCTGTCATGGCTACTGGCGTACCACAAGCTGCTGGCAATTGGCAGGTAAAGACTGACACTGATGATGAGTTAATCATGAATTTGCTAGATGATAACAATGACGTCAGTGCGACAGTAACGATTAAAGCGCCGCCAATGGTTAAATCTTAATCAACGCTTAATCGCTGTAAGTTTAGGGCGTGTTGAACATTCGCAAATAGGCACTGCTGATCGCTAAAATTGTTCCAGACAAGGCACAAAGCGACGATAATGCAGATGCCTTAGCGAGATTTGTAACGCAGTATGGGGCAATTTTAGCATCAGCCCGCAGGGACAGGACTCTTTTTTGCCGCTTCATCGTTAAAAATAAGCGCTTAGAATGACTAAACTTATTATTTTTAACATCGAATCGCCTAAAAAATAGTCGCTGTCAGTGCCATGGTCGAATGTTCAACACGCCCTAACTTTTAGCTTTAATTTCTAGTTTTAATTTTTCTCAAGCCAGCTGTGTAACAAATACGTAGCTGGCTTTTTGCCTACAATAATCGCGGGTTTTCATGCTATCTTTTACTGGGCTAATATTTTTAGCAGTTAATTTAAATGATACATAATGTATTACTATTATTGACAGTTTCGTTTTAGGCGGTATAGTAGTGAATCATATATGATAGATACTCAAGGAAGAAAAATTGGCCCACGGGCGGTTTTTGAGTAGAATAAAAAGCACAACGAAAGGACTCGTTATGACGCAACCTACTGCATTTGACCACATATTAAGCAACATCCCTACCGTAAATATGGGCGCGCGCTCAGCGAATGCGCCACTGACCCAAAGCTATGATAAAGGTCCTGATGTGCCGCTGATTGAGGCGACCATCGGCGACTTTTTTGATGCCATTGTCTCCAAATATCCAGAGCGTGAAGCGCTGGTCGTCCGTCATCAAAACATCCGCTGGACGTACCGCGAATTGCAGCAACATGTCAACCAGCTGGCCAGCAGTATGATCGAGATGGGGCTTGAGATTGGCGATCGCATTGGCATCTGGTCGCACAACAACGCCGAATGGCTACTTATGCAGCTTGCCACGGCCAAAGTCGGCGTGATCCTCGTCAATATCAATCCTGCCTATCGTACTTTTGAGCTGCAATATGCGCTCAATAAACTCGGCTGCTCAGCACTCGTGCTCATGCGCCACTTCAAAAGCAGCGACTACGCTGGCCTTATCCGTGAGCTGTGCCCTGAGATTTATCATAAAGACTACACCCAGCTGGATTTGGTCGAGATTCCAACCATCGAGCGTATCATTTGGATTGATGAGCCAGACTCTGACGAAGCGTTTGGTTTTATGCAAAAATTCTCTGACTGGATGGCGGAAGGCGATGCCAACGATCCGCGCGTGGCCGAGCGTCAAGCGCAGCTAAAAAACACCGACGCGATTAATGTTCAGTTCACCAGTGGCACGACTGGGACGCCAAAAGGCGCGACCTTAAGCCATCGTAATATCCTCAATAACGGCTACTTCATCGGTGAGGCGATGAACCTTACTTTCGAGGATAGACTGTGTATTCCTGTGCCGCTATATCACTGTTTTGGTATGGTGCTCGGCAATTTGGCCATCTTGACGCATGGCGGTTGTATCGTCTATCCCAATGATGGTTTTGAGCCGTTATCAGTCCTACAAGCAGTCGAAGAAGAAAAATGTACGGGGCTGCATGGTGTACCGACGATGTTTATCGCCGAGCTTGATCACCCTGAGTTTGAAAACTTTGATTTATCGACCCTGCGTACAGGCATTATGGCCGGCTCTAGCTGCCCGATTGAGGTCATGCGCCGTGTCATTGATAAGATGCATATGAAAGAGGTGACCATCGCTTACGGCATGACCGAGACCAGCCCAGTCTCTTGCCAGACCAACGAGCACACGCCGCTTGAGAAGCAAGTCTCGACCGTTGGCCTGGTACAGCCTGCGCTTGAGGTGAAAGTCGTCGATACCGAGACGGGTGAGATCGTACCGTTAGGGGAGACAGGAGAGCTGCTCACACGCGGCTACTCGGTGATGAAAGGCTATTGGGGCAGCCGCTTTAAAACCCGTGAAGCGATCCAAGATGGCTGGATGCATACTGGCGATTTGGCTACCATGGATGAGGACGGCTATGTCAAAATCGTCGGCCGTAGTAAAGACATGGTCATCCGCGGCGGCGAAAACATCTATCCGGTTGAGATTGAGAACTACTTATATCGCCATCCCAAGATTCGCGATGTACAAATCGTTGGTGTACCAGATAAGCGGTATGGTGAAGTGCTGGCCGCTTGGATTATTCCCAAAGAGCCAGGCTGCTTGAGTGAAGACGACGTGCGCCAGTTTTGTAGTGAGCACATTGCTCATTATAAGGTACCGACTTATTATCGGTTTGTTGAAGAGTATCCGATGACCATCACCGGTAAAATTCAAAAGTATAAGATTATCGAGCAGATGAAAGCAGAGCTGGGTTTAGACTAAGCGCACTTCTCGGATACAGAACATCCACGACACCGGTGAGTGATACAAAAGACAAATGGCTACCAATTTATCGGCTAGCAGTCGTATGACCAGCAGTCACTATAAGCCATATAATCAATCACTTGCACTTACGCAGCAAAGAAAAGGGATATCATGAGCACTATCATAACCAGTAAACTGAGTCCAAACGCCAGCGATTTTCAGCAAAACCGTGCCGCCATGCAAGAGATGGTCGATGACTTATATGTACACCTGCGTAAAGTCGCTCAGGGCGGCTCAGAGCGGGCGCGAGCCAAGCATTTAGCGCGTGGTAAGCTGCTGCCGCGTGAGCGAGTCGAGCGTTTGCTGGATGTCGGCACCCCGTTTTTAGAGGTCGCTCCGATGGCGGCGCACGACATGTATGGCGAAGAGATACCCGCCGCGGGCGTGATTGCCGGTATTGGCCGTATCAATGGTACTGAGTGTATGATTGTCTGTAATGATGCCACGGTAAAAGGCGGTACCTATTATCCAATGACAGTCAAAAAGCACTTGCGCGCGCAAGAGATTGCGCAAGAAAACAATCTGCCTTGCGTGTATTTGGTGGACTCAGGCGGTGCAAACTTGCCCAACCAAGATGACGTATTCCCAGACAAAGAGCACTTTGGTCGTATCTTCTTTAACCAAGCCAATATGAGTGCGGCGGGTATCCCGCAGATTGCGGTGGTTATGGGTAGCTGTACGGCAGGCGGCGCGTATGTACCGGCGATGAGCGATGAATCCATCATCGTCAAAGAGCAAGGCACCATCTTTTTGGGTGGGCCGCCATTAGTAAAAGCAGCAACGGGCGAAGAGGTCAGCGCCGAGGATTTGGGCGGCGGTGATGTACATACCCGTCTGTCAGGAGTCGTCGATTATCTGGCACAAAGCGACACGCATGCGCTATCGATTGCGCGTGATATCGTCAGTCACCTTAACCGTCCTGCCAAGCAAATTCCCAATCAAATCAAACCGCGTCCACCGCGCTACGATGCCAAAGAATTATACGGCATCATTCCGACCGATAAGCGTCAGCCCTTTGATATCAAAGAAATCATCGCTCGCATCGTCGATGACAGTGCCTTTGATGAGTTTAAAGCGCGCTTTGGCAACACGCTGGTTTGCGGCTTTGCTCATATCGAGGGCATGCCAGTTGGCATTATCGCCAATAACGGCATCTTGTTTAGTGAGTCGGCGCAAAAAGGCACGCACTTTATCGAGCTGTGCTGCAAGCGTAAAATCCCGCTGGTGTTTTTACAAAACATCACCGGCTTTATGGTCGGCCGTAAATACGAAAACGAAGGTATCGCCCGTCATGGTGCCAAAATGGTGATGGCAGTGGCCAACGCCAAAGTGCCAAAGTTTACCGTCATTGTCGGTGGCTCATTCGGTGCGGGTAACTACGGTATGTGTGGCCGTGCTTATAGTCCGCGTTTCTTATGGATGTGGCCAAATGCGCGCATCTCTGTGATGGGCGGTGAGCAAGCGGCGTCGGTATTGGCCACCGTTAAGCGCGATAACTTCGAGCGTAAGGGCGAGACATGGAGTAGCGAGGACGAAGCGGCCTTTAAAGCACCGATTCGAGATATGTACGAAGCGCAAGGCCATCCCTATTATGCCACCGCGCGCCTGTGGGATGACGGGGTGATTGATCCTGCTGATACGCGTCAAGTGCTGGCATTGGGGCTAAGCGCCGCCTATAACGCTCCGATTGAAGAGACGACGTTTGGGGTCTTTAGAATGTAGATTGGTACTATATTTTCGATGAGAGAATGCTTTGGTTTAAAATAAAAACTGGGTTACTAAGGCCGAGAACATTACGCAAAATTATCCGTAAAAAAAGACATGCAAAAGTTACCACAAAACATTGAGATAACCCTATATGAATAATTATAAAAGCCTATTGGTTGATATCGAACAGCACGTGGCGACGGTGACGCTAAACCGTCCTGAGATACGTAATGCCTTTAACGATGAAATGATCGCTGAGCTGACAGAGGTTTTTACCACGCTTGGCACTGATGATAATGTGCGAGTCATCGTGCTAGCAGCAGCAGGCAAAGCGTTCTGTGCGGGCGCTGATTTAAACTGGATGCGCGCCATGGCGGATTATAGCTATGAAGAAAATCTAGCCGACGCCGATAAACTCGCGCAAATGCTCAAAACCATTTATGAATGCCCTAAGCCAACCGTGGCTGCCATTCAAGGCGATGTCTATGCAGGTGGTATGGGTCTGGTCGCCGTCTGTGATGTGGCCATCGCGGTGAAGATTGCCAATTTTTGCCTCAGTGAAGTGCGTTTAGGGTTAGCACCTGCCACCATTAGTCCGTATGTCGTAAGAGCATTAGGGGCTAGGGCGTCGCATCGCTACTTTTTAAGTGCAGAAGTGTTTGATGCCAAAAAAGCGCGTCAATTAGGCTTTATCCATGAGCGCGTCAGTGAGGAAGCGCTCGACGATGCGGTGGCAACGTTTTGTGCCAAAATGGTCAAAAACAGCCCCGATGCGGTGAAAACCTGCAAGCAGCTATTGCATGATATCGCAGGCGCGCCCATTAGCGACGAGCTGATCGCCGATACGGTAAAAGGCATCGCTGATATCCGCTCATCCACACAAGGTAAGGAAGGCGTGCAAGCGTTTTTGCAAAAGCGTAAGCCTGATTGGTTGACGGCAGATTAACGACAAACAACGATAGCCAAGCCGACAAATAAAAACGACAAGACACAGGGATAGTTATGTTTTCTAAAATTTTAATCGCCAACCGTGGTGAAATCGCCTGCCGTGTGGCCGCGACTGCCAAGCGCTTAGGCGTTCGTACCGTCGCTGTTTACTCTGATGCCGACCGCGGCGCCAAGCATGTCGCCGTCTGTGATGAAGCCGTTTATTTGGGTGGCTCATCGCCGAAAGACAGCTATCTAAAAGGCGATGCGATCATTGCGATTGCTAAAGAGACTGGTGCAGAAGCGATCCATCCAGGCTATGGCTTTTTAAGTGAAAACGCCGACTTTGCTCAGGCTTGTCAGGATGCGGGGCTGGTGTTTATCGGTCCATCCGCTGATGCTATTCGCGCGATGGGCGGCAAGTCTGAGTCCAAGCGTTTGATGGAAGCGGCTGGCGTGCCACTGATACCGGGTTATCATGGTGACAATCAAGATGTAGAATTTTTAAAACAGCAAGCAGACAGCATTGGCTATCCAGTACTGATTAAAGCCAGTGCCGGTGGCGGCGGTAAAGGCATGCGTATCGTCGAGCAAAGCAGCGATTTTATCGAAATGCTAGACTCTTGTCGCCGCGAAGCAATCACTAGCTTCGGTAATGATCAGGTACTCATCGAAAAATACGCGCTAAAGCCGCGCCATATCGAAATCCAAGTATTTGGTGATACGCATGGCAACTATGTACATCTGTTTGAGCGCGATTGCTCGGTGCAGCGCCGCCATCAAAAAGTGCTAGAAGAAGCGCCAGCGCCAGGCGTCGATGCAGCGATGCGTGAAGCCATGGGGACAGCGGCGATTGAGGCGGCGCGTGCGGTCAGCTATGTCGGTGCAGGGACGGTTGAGTTCATCGTTGAGCAGCGCGAAGGCACGATGAGCTTTTATTTTATGGAGATGAACACTCGCTTGCAAGTTGAGCACCCAGTCAGTGAAGCCATTACCGGTGTCGATTTGGTCGAGTGGCAGCTCTTGGTCGCCTCCGGTCAGCCATTGCCAAAGTCGCAAGATGATTTGGCGATTAATGGTCATGCGATTGAAGCGCGTATTTGCGCGGAAAACCCTGACAATGATTTTTTGCCAGCGACGGGTACACTCTTTACGTATCAAAAGCCTGAACACAACACCTTTGATGTTGCCGATGTACGTATCGACGATGGCGTACGCGAAGGTGATGTGATTAGCCCATTCTACGACTCTATGATTGCCAAGCTTATCGTGCATGCGCCGACTCGCGAGCAGGCATTGGCCAAACTCGATCGCGCACTGGCACAAACGCGCATCGTCGGTTTGCCTAATAACGTGGCGTTTTTGCGTTATATTTTAAATACAGAGTCGTTTAGTCAAGCCAATCTCGATACAGCGCTTATCGAGCGCGAGGCGGACGAGTTATTTGATCAACATCCACTTGATTTATCGACGCTGGTGGTGACTGCTATCGCCCAGCAGCTGGCTAGTGAAGGCATGGCACAAGACGCCGATCCGTTTAGTAAGCCGACAGGATTCCGTGCTTATAACGATTATACACGCTCGTTTAGCTTGGTTTATGATGAGCAAGCTTATAGCGCCCGCATTAGTCATTGGCACAACGCCACTGCCACTGCTGGCAAAAAAGACGCAGATAATCTGAGCCGCTTTACACTAGTGATCGAAAAAGAAATCGCGAACGCTGACAAAAATGCCAATGCCAATGTCGCCGCGCCAACCGAAGCGGTATATGAAGGTGAGGTCAGCTACGCCAGCGATGACGCGCACAATCATACATTATGGCTCGATGGCGCGCGTATCAATGCGCAGAGCTGGATGAACAATGAAACCGTCTATGTGTTCACCGATCGTGGTCGTGATGAAATTATACTTGTCGATATTATGGCGCATGTAGGCGAAGAGTCTGCGGCAGTCGGTAGCTTAAAATCACCAATGCCAGGGCAGGTCGTTGCCTTTAAAGTGGCTGTCGGCGATAGTGTAAAAAAAGGCGAGCCACTCGCCGTCATCGAAGCAATGAAAATCGAGCACACCATTACTGCACCCACCGATGGCGTGGTGGGAGAGTTGTTATTTGCAGCGGGTGATTCGGTGGCTGATGGTGATGAGCTGCTCCGTATTGATACAGAAGCTAGCGGCGCTTAAGCGCTGAAGTATAAGAACAGTAAAAGGATAATAATCATGAGCCATTCGTATCCAGAGCACGTCACCATCGTTGATGTCAGCCCACGTGATGGCTTGCAAAACGAAGCCATGACGGTACCGACGGCGGTTAAGCAAACGCTTATCAACGATTTAATCGCAGCAGGCGTCAAAAAGCTGGAAGCGACCAGCTTTGTCTCGCCAAAGTGGGTACCACAAATGGGTGACAACAGTGAGCTGATGAGCGCACTGGCAGAGACGCGGCATAATGACGTTATTTATTCGGTACTGGTGCCCAATATGCGCGGCTTTGATAATGCGATTGCACATCGTCCTGATGAAATCGTTATCTTTGGCTCAGCCAGTGAGACTTTTAGTCAAAAAAACATCAATTGCAGTATTGATGAAAGTATTGAACGTTTTGCACCCGTTGCCGCTGCGGCAAAAGCGCATGGCATCAAAGTGCGCGGCGTCATCTCTTGCACGGTCGGTTGCCCTTATGAAGGCGAGATTGACCCAAGCCAAGTCGCGTATGTGACCAAGCGTTTGGTTGAGATTGGCTCAGAGCAGATTGGTATTGCTGATACTATTGGTGTCGGCACCCCGCTAAAAGTACAGCGCGCCCTACAAGCCGCATTAGAATATGCTGACATCGCTATGCTATCAGGCCATTTTCATGATACTTATGGTCAAGCCGTGAGTAATACTTTAGCCGCACTACAGATGGGTGTCAGTGAATTTGATACTTCAGTGGCTGGGCTTGGCGGTTGTCCTTATGCCAAAGGCGCAACGGGCAATGTCGCCACCGAAGATGTCGTCTATATGCTGCATGGTATGGGTATCAGCACTGGCATAGATTTGGATAAATTGGTCGTCGCTGGCGAGCGTATCAGTGAGTTTTTAGGTCGCCGCAATGGCTCAAGCGTGGCGCGTGCGCTGATTAATAAGCGTCAGTCTTGACTAAGAAAATAAAGCGAGTCATAAGCTATATGGTCTTTTTTTAAATGGATCTGAATTTTTTAAAAATTAAACATCAAAATACAAGGAATGGTTATGAGTTTACCTGGGTTAAATTTTCAGCTTGGCGAGGATATTGACGCACTGCGTGAAGTGGTACAGCAGTTTGCGGCTAATGAAATCGCCCCGCGCGCAAGCGAAATCGACAGCAGCGATGAGTTCCCAATGGATTTATGGCAAAAAATGGGCGACTTGGGTTTGCATGGCATTACTGTTCCTGAAGCGTACGGCGGCTCGGATATGGGCTACGTGGCTCATATGGTCGCGATGGAAGAAATCAGCCGCGCTTCTGCCTCTGTAGCGCTGAGCTATGGCGCGCACTCAAACCTATGTATCAACCAAATCAAACGCAATGGTAATGAGGCGCAAAAACAAAAGTACTTGCCTAAGCTCATCAGTGGTGAATTCATCGGTGCTTTGGCGATGAGTGAAACGGGCGCTGGCTCAGATGTGGTCAGTATGAAGCTCAAAGCCGAAGAAAAAGACGGCCATTATGTGCTAAACGGCAGCAAAATGTGGATCACCAATGGTCCAGATGCTGACGTGATGGTGGTGTATGCCAAGACCAATCCAGAGCTGGGTGCCAAAGGTATGACGGCATTTATCGTAGAAAAAGGCATGAAGGGCTTTGGCACCGCACAAAAGCTCGACAAGCTCGGCATGCGCGGCAGCCATACTGGTGAGATGATCTTTGATAATGTCGAAGTGCCAAGTGATAATATCTTAGGCGGCGTCGGCAATGGCGTCAAAGTGCTGATGAGCGGCCTTGATTATGAGCGTGCGGTACTTGCTGCAGGCCCTATCGGCATCATGCAAGCGGTGATGGATAATGTCGTGCCTTATATTCACGACCGCAAGCAGTTTGGGCAAGCGATTGGTGAGTTTCAGCTTATCCAAGGTAAAGTCGCCGATATGTATACCATCCTGCAAGCAGGGCGCAGTTTCTTATACACGGTCGGTAAAAACCTCGATATGCTCGATCAGCGCGGCGCAGGTCATAGCCGAGAAGTGCGCAAAGACTGCGCCAGTGTGATCTTGTGGTGCGCCGAAAAAGCTACTTGGATGGCCGGCGAGGGCATTCAAATCTTTGGCGGTAATGGCTATACCAATGAATACCCGCTCGGCCGCTTTTGGCGTGATGCCAAGCTTTATGAGATCGGTGCAGGCACCAGTGAGATACGCCGTATGCTGGTCGGGCGTGAGTTATTTAACGAGACTAAGTAGAAACACTTACTTTCATATTAAACCAAAAAAGCAGGTCGCTTAAAACGTCCTGCTTTTTTATATTTATTTTATGTCTTATAAAAATCTTAGATTAAAATTGTTATGTCTGTTTACTATGGTCAAAATAGCGTGCCAGACCAGTTAATAGTAAATCATCACGTAGTCGTACTGGGCGATTGACGTGCTGGGCGATGATGGCGGCATCGCCACCCGTCATGATGACTTCGAAGTTGGGATGACGATGGCTGATCTCGTTGATAGCGCCAACGATAGAGAGCAGTATACCGCGATGCACCGCGTCTTGGGTGGTCATGCCCTGACCGACGCTATCAAAGGCACCGTTAGAGATGGTGATTTGCTTGGTACCAGAAAATAGCGACTCGCGCTGCAAATAAATACTGGGAAAAATATAACCGCCCAAATGTGTCGCATGATCGATCAAGTCAATCGTCACCGCGGTCCCGCAACCTATCACGCACTGGCGCTTTTTTTTATCGACTGCACCCAGCATCTGCAGCCAGCGATCGCAGCCGAGCTGCTGATCGTTATAGCCGCTACGCATCAGCGGGTGCGCGGCATCGACATGAACAAACTCAAACGGGATATTTAGACGGCTGAGGGTTTCGGTGACTTTCATATTGAGCGCTTCGCCGAGCACAGATGAGATACCGATAAAATCGGGCGCATATCGCTCAAAGCGATCGGTGAGACCCATGAGTAATTCGGCAGGCGCTTGCAAATGCTGCTTGGCATCATGGTCGACGATCTGACCGATATCATCGGTGAGCCAGTATTTTAAGCGGGTATTGCCAAGATCTAACCAGAGCATAAAAATCCCTTTATATAGTCAATTCACTAAAAAATGTTATGGCAAAGCTTGTGGATGAAATTTGTCAATAAAACCCAGAGACTTTTATGCCATAAGGGCGATAGCGCCCGCAGGCTCTATGCGTTAGGCCTGATGAATCACGTCAATGCGTCCAGTAAACAGCGCAGAAATATTACCGTTATCTTGGCGCAATTGCAAACACCCATGTGTATCGATACCGCAGGCATATCCTGTCACTACAGTGCTATTGCCATGGTGCTCTTGAGTGACGCGTAGGCGTCGTCCTGCGAGGGCATCGACGCCATCAAACTGCTCTAAAAAACGATCCAGATAGTAGGTATGACCGGTGGGTTTTTCTAAACTAAAATATTCAAAACGCGTCATCGCTGCCATCAGCGCTTTACTCATTTGCTGATAGAGTGTTTTGAGATTTGGCAAGCGTATCGTCGACGCGTCAGGCAGCATCTGACCGATATCTTGTAGACTGATCGCCTGATAGCTCATGCCTTCGCAAGTCTGCGCGGTCAGCGCTGGTGCCGCTTGTACATTTAGCCCCACACCCATCACCACACCGACCAACTTGCCTGCTATGGTGACAGGCTCTATCAAGATACCCGCAAGCTTTGAGAACGGCTGAGTTTGTATTGCTGGTTCAGAGGGTGTCAGCGCCGGCTTGGATATGGCAGCATAAAAGCCCAAGTCATTGGCCCATTTTACCCCAATAGGCGTCAGCTGGCGTGCGTGCAGTTGCTCATTAAGCGCTTGAATGACAGGCATTTTTGCCAGCTCGACACCGATGACCAAAGACAACAAACCGCTAATCGGCTGATGCACAGGGTGATATAACGACAAATAAACATTACCAAGTGGCGACTGCCAAGAGCGTCCATGCTGCCCGCGACCAGCGCTTTGGGTATCGGCAGTCAGTAGATGCATCTGTGCGGCATCAAGCGTGCCATCTTGTACCGCTGTGATCAGCTCGCTATTGGTCGAGGCGCTACTAGCAAGGTGCCGATGGTTGAGCTCAGGCAAATGTACAAGCGTTGGCGATGTATCTGACGCAGTTGGAGTAGAGGTCTCGGCTAAAGGGTCAAAAGGCGCGGCAGATAAAGGGGCTGATGGCGGCATAAGTTTCGTCGATGTGGTTAAGGTTGTAGGGACAATCTTTGCTATACTGAGCGCGGGTCACGGCTTGGTATGAATAAGCGCGAATGAGCATGAATAAGCATGAATAATTATAGTGACGCGGCTTAATAGCGGTAATCAAATAGCATAAAGATCGGCTGCAGGTTTGGCAAATGGAATATATAGTCAATTGCAAATAAAACGGTTATATAAAGTTAAACGCACTACTGTTATAAATTTTCCTTGCGTGCTGTGCCTGCCCTGCAAATGTGCAGATGCGCTAAAAATACTCCAAAACCCCAAAATAAAAGGCTGAGCTAATGATGTTATATGTATGGTTTGTGATTGCAGGGGCGTTTGCTGGGGTCAGTGCAGGCTTGTTTGGGGTAGGCGGCGGTATGATTATTGTGCCCGCCTTGGTGTGGATATTTACCGCCTATGACTTTTCGCCTGATGTCATCACCCATCTGGCGATCGGTACCTCGCTTGCGACCATCATTGTCACCTCGATTAGCTCATTGACAGCACATAATAAGCGCGGCGGTGTGCGCTGGGAAGTCTGGCGCAAGATGGCGCTGGGCTTGGTCATCGGAAGCCTTGTCGGTGCCGGTATCGCCGATATGATCGATGGAAAAGTCTTGCAAGCCATCATCGGTGTTGGTGCGTTATTGGTCGCGCTAAAGATGCTGTTTTTGTCTAACAAAGAGCAGCTCGGCAAGCCTTTGCCGCCCGCTGGCGTGCAGTTTGGCGCGGGCACAGGGATTGGTATGGCGTCCTCTATCTTTGGTATCGGCGGTGGTAGCTTGACCGTACCGTTTTTAAACTGGGCAGGACTGCCGATGAAGCAAGCGGTTGGCACCTCGGCCGCGTGTGGCTTACCGATTGCGGTGGCAGGCGCGGTAGGATTTGCATGGTTTGGTCAAGACGTGGTCGATTTGCCTGAGGGTACGCTCGGTTTTGTCCATATCATAGGGTTTTTGTGCATATCCGTCGCCAGCTTTATGATGGCAAAGGTCGGTGCCAAGCTTGCACACGTCTTGCCAGCCGCCACGCTTAAGCGCGCGTTTGGCGTGTTGTTATTGTTTGCCGGCGGGCAGTTGTTGTTAAGCGGGCTTGGGGTGTTTTAAGGGAGTCATTGACTACTAGTTTGAAATATTTTTATAAAAAGGAGCATGCGTGATAGCAATAAAACATCGGGTTTTGAAACTACTCATAGCGACCACTGTCATACAAAGTCTAACGCTACAAAACGCGACTGCAGAAGCGTGTACTAAGCCGCCAGTTGCTAAAGGTACTTGGGTAAGCTGCGTCGCATCAGGCGTTGCTATTGCGCAAAAAAATGGCAAATATGGCTTAGTTGATCGTCGAGGGAAGACGGTTGCTGATTATCAGTATGATTATATTAGCAAGTTTCAAGACGGATTTGCCATTGTCACCAAAGAAGGAAAATGGGGGTTGGTTGACCCAACTGGAAAGCACAAAATTCCTCTTGAGTACGATGATGTTTGGGCGTTTGAAGACGGATTTGCTAGGGTTTATAAAGATGGAAAAATGGGCGTGATCAACAAGTCCAATGAGCTGGTTGTTCCTATGGTTTACGAGATCATAGGAAGTTTTAACAACGGTTTAGCGATAGTGATCAAGAACGATAAATTTGGATATATCAATCAGTACAATAAAGCGATTACTCCCTTGATCTTTGATAGAGGGAGTAAGTTTGATAATGGTTTTGCCTTTGTCAAAAAATCGGAAAAATGGGGAGTTATAGATACTCAAGGAACTTTGGTTGTGCCTTATATTTATGATGACATTGAATCGATATCTTCAGAAAAAACGAGTGCTTTTATCATAGAAAAAGATGGCATGTATGGATTAATGGATCGACAAAGAAAGGTAATATTGCCTGCTAAATATGAGTGGTTTCATTTTGATTATGATGCTGAATTAGCAAGTATCAAAAACGATGACGGTAAAGGCGCTATCAATAGACAAGGGGTTGTGGTCGAGCCGATCTATGATCGTATTTATATTCGAGACAATATGATCATTGCAAAGTTAGATGACAAGTATGGCATATTTGATAGTAAGGGGAAGTTGCTCTTTCCCTTTGAATATGATGAGTATGGATATTTAAAAAAAGGCTTAGGATATTTAAAACAAGACGAAAAAGTTGGCTTAATAAATAATAAGGGTAAACAGCTTACCCCCATAATATTTGATGAGCTTAGCGTAATAAGGGGGATGGAAGACAGTTATATTGAAGCTAAGGTAGGGGATAAGTATGGCTTCGTTGATGACCAAGGCAAGACTGTTATTGAAGTCAAATATGAGCGGTGGAAAGCCTACCAACTAAAAGATGCGCGCCAAAATAATGATAAAAATAATAAATAGGATGCATAGTGAAAACAATCAAAACGTTTAGTCTGGCTGTTACAAACCTAGCACTTGTTTTTAGCGGTTTCTCAGTCGCTATGACTATTGATGCCAATGCACAAGAAGTCAAGCAAAGACAAGCAGTAGCCGCCGTTGCACAGAGGTATCGAGGGTGTGAATATATATCATCGACGAAATGCAAAAAGCTATTTGTCGATGAAGAAACTTATCAGCAGGTGGTTGAGCAATATGACAGTGTAGGTAAATACACAAACCATCTGATACGAGTTGGCAACGATGGTGATTACGGTCTTATTGATAGTACAGGGAAAGTCGTCTTACCTTTGGAATATGATTTTTATTCTAGCTCTTCTTCTGACTATGGTGTCCCTGAACAAGTTGTCATCATTCATAAAGATGATCAATATGGCTTATTAAATAGACTGGGCGAAATCGTCTTGCCTTTAGAGTACGATAGGATAAAAAAGATAGATGCCGAAGCAGATTATTTTTATGTTTTGAATAAAAAAGATAAATACGGGTTGGCAAATAAGTATGGCAAAGTGCTTTTGCCTGCAGTTTATGATGATATTAGTAGCCAGTTTTATGTGTCAGGTGGGGTGTTGAAAAAAAATGAAAAATTCAGCCTAATTGATACTCAAGGTAAGATAGTATCGCCTATGGATTATGATAGCTTTAAGTCATTAGATGATGGTTTACTATTAGTAAGTGTTGAAGAACGTTTTGGTGTGGTAGATCAGCAAGGTCATATCGTTGTGCCGTTAAAGTATCAAGAGATATCCTCCTTTGATAACAACATTGCTCACGCTCAGTTAGAAGGTAAGTGGGGTCTTATTGATACTAGTGGCAAGGTGCTTGTGCCATTTGAGTACGATGATATTGAAGGTTTTGACAGTGATTCGTATGCTGTACAACAAAAAGGTAAATGGGGCGTTATAAAACCTAATGGCACTATTGTCATTCCACTAAAATATACTGAAATTCGCAATATGCATGATGGCTTAATTCGTGTAGGTAGCGACTATAAGGTAGGCTTTATCAATTATCAAAACGAAGTGGTCTTGCCTATTATGTACGAAGATATCAGTCGCTTTGATGACGGTAAAGTTGGAGTGCTTATCAAAGGAGAAACTTTTGAGGTTGACCGCACTGGACAACGGGTAGAGTAGGTATTTAGTGACTATATTCAAGATTGGCCAGTGATATACCCTAAAAACCAAGCGCGATTTACGTTAAAATGGCGCTTGGTTTTTTTTGTAGATGAATTGACACGCCATGCGCCTAAAATCCTTAAAATTGGCAGGCTTTAAGTCTTTTGCCAATGTCACGACGTTCAATTTTCCCAAAGGCATCACCGCCATCGTCGGGCCAAACGGCTGCGGCAAATCCAACGTCATCGATGCCATTCGTTGGGTGCTGGGTGAGACCTCCGCCAAGCAGTTACGCGGCGGGGCGATGAGCGATGTTATCTTTGCCGGTACACAAGACAAAGCGGCCAAAAGTGTTGCTAGCGTCGAGCTGACCTTTGAGCATACTCAAGATGAGCAAACTGGCATTCGCCATGAATTGAACCTGTACCATGAGCTCTCTGTGCGCCGTCAGGTCAATAAAGAGGGACGCTCGGATTACTTTATCAATGGCACGCGCGCGCGCCGCCGTGATGTGGTCGATGTGTTTTTGGGTACTGGGCTTGGGGCGCGTAGCTATGCGGTGATTGAGCAAGGCATGATTGGGCGTATTGTCGAGTCAAGCCCGATGCAGCTACGTGAGTTTATCGAAGAGGCGGCTGGGGTATCGCGCTATCAGGCACGTAGAATAGAGACACAAAAAAAACTTGAGAAAACCCAAGACAATCTGGCGCGTCTGCATGACATGCAAAGCGAGCTGGTCAGTCAACAAAAACGCCTGTCCAAGCAAGCCGCTAGCGCTGAGCGTTATAAAGAGCTGGCACTGACACTGGCGGACATCAAGCAGCAACTGGCCATTCAGCAGCTGTATCAGGCCAAGCATAGTCAGCAGCAGCAAAAACGCGCCCATGAGCAAAGCTGTGCTGAAACCGCTCGCCTGCAAGCACAGTATGAGGACCTAAAAGCCAAGCAAGATAAGCTGACGGCTCATATCAATCAAGAGCAATGGCTCAAAGATGATGCACAAAGCCGTCATTATCAGCAGCAGCTCAATTATCAAAATGCCGAGCACGCGCTAAACGATGCCAAATCGCAGCTTGCCAGTTTGGCGCAGCAGATGAGCAGCTTGGCGCAGCAGCGTGAGCAGGCCGTCAATGAGATTGAACGCATCACCACCGAGCAAGCCGAGCAGCAAAACGTGCTAGAAAAATTGCGCCCGCAGCTCGATGAGATAGCGAGTAAACGCGAGATGCATCAACGTGACGAGCGGCCGCTACAGTGCGCCTATCATGATGCACAAAACCAGCTGTCACGGCTACAAGACAATCATCGTGTGCTAGAGCAGCAGCAAGCGATTAATAGCCAAGCACAAAAACGCCAGCAGCAAAGCCATGAAAAATGGCAGCGCCGCCAGCAGAACTGGCAAAATCTCTGGCAGCAGCTACAGCAGTCACTGTCTGCCAAAGTAAATGTGGCTAATACACATAGCGCAGATGGACAAAATCCGACCTTAGCGTCGCACATTGCTGAGCTGAATAAACAGCTACAACAGATCGAACGCCAACAAGATAGCGTCGATGAGCGACTCTCCAAGCTACAGCCGCGCGCGCATGAGCTGCAGCAGCTTTTACACAAGCAGCAGCGCGCGCTGGGCGAGGAAGAAAAACGTCATGCAGTGTTGACCAGTGAATACGACACCTTGCACCAGATACTGCATCCAACACCTACGCCAAAATCACAACAGTCTGCTAAGGTAAAAACCACCGATGTAGTAACAACTGATTTAGCAAATCAAGTAGTAAATAACGATAACGACTTAGCCATTACCACCTTGCGCGAGCAGATTGAGCTGAGTGCAGTAGGCAAGCAGCATGCTGAGCTGCTCGATAAGGTGTTAGCACTATGGCTCGATAGTCATGTGCTGGCTTCTAAACAAGCAAATAATGAAAAAGTTAACGGCGAGGTGCAAAAAGCGAATAGCTTATGGCAAGCGCTTGAGTATAACTTAAGGGATGTGTTTACTTATCAGAATGCGCAAAACGCGCAGACTAATAAACAGGACAATTCGTCAATAGAAACGGGTCATAGTTTGTGGCTATCTGCTAAGCAAAATGATGTAAACGAAAAGCCATTTGTTGGCGCATTGCCAAATACTTTGACTGATAAGGTACTGCCTTTATCACAGCTGATCGCGGCGCCCAACCTAGCGCTTTGGCAGCAGTGCTATCTATATATCGCAGACCTTACAACAAACAACCATCAGACCTTCGATGTGCTGGCAGATATATTAAAAGCGCTCCCACCGTCAGCGATTTTGCTAACGTCTGATGGCTGGCTTATCAGTCGTCAAGGTACGATAAATCTTGGCAAGCTTGTTGGCGCGCAAGATGGTCAAAACGACAGCAATAGTCAATTTTTGACGCAGCGTCTACAGCAGCGCGAGCGGCTGCAGATCTTAGAAGAGCTACTTGATGGGCTGGAGAGTAAAATAGAAGAGCAGCGCAAAGCCATTGCTAATAATCAGCGAAGCTATGATGCGTTGACGATTGGCTTAGAGGAGGCACGGGCGCAAGCTGAGCAGCTGACGCGTGATAAATATAACTATCAGGAGCAGCTGACAACCCAGCGCGCTGCCGCTGAGCGCCTGCAAGCAGATAGCCAGCGCCTAACTGCGGACAAAGCAGCCCTTGAGCAAGAGCAGCAGGAGCTTACGCACGAGCAGCAGGCGCTTACGCATGAGCAGCAGCATATCGCAAGCGAGCTGGCAGCCCTTGCGCCGCAAATCGCTGAGGCGCAGGCGACTATGCAGCAACTGCAAGCTGAGCGCCGTGAGCAGCAGCACCGTCAGCAAGCAGATGACGACGCTTGGCAAGCCCTGCAGCTGCGTGTACAGCAAAGCCAGATGCGCCTTGAGCACAGTAGCAGTAGCCTAAAACGCGCAAATGCGCAATATGATAAGGCGCAACAAAACGAGGAAAGTCTAAAGGCGCAGCATGAGCAGCAGCAAAATAAACTGCCCGCGCTGCAGACCGCCTTGCAGGCACTGCAACAAACGCGCGATGAGCAGCAGGCGCTCTTGGCAGAGCGCGCTGCGGCTTTAACGGCGCTAAAAGAAACCTACAATCAGCAGCAGGCGACTTTAGACACGCTACAGCAGACGCTACAGACGCAGCAAAGTGAGCAGGCCGCACTTGCCACTGAGCTGGCATTGAGCGCCGCGCGTTTAGAGGAGGCGACTCGCTATGCTGAAGACGCCATGGCCGAGTATCACCGTATCAGCGAACAGGGCGACACCGCGCAATTGATGAGTGTCTCGAGTTTGTTGGCGGATTTTATCGCCCATGATCGCCGCGTGCGCCCTGATAAAATTGCCGAGCTTGAGCGCGAAAAAGCCAAGCTTGAACAGCAAATCAGCAAGATTGGCGCGGTCAATCTGGCCGCCGTGGCAGAGCTGGCTGAGGTCAATGAACGTCTAGAGCCGCTTGCGCAGCAGACCACTGACATCACTGCCAGTATGAAGACATTGAGCGAGGCGATAGCCGCTATCGACGAGACCACCAAGACCTTGTTTATCGAGACCTTAGAGGCGGTGAATACCGAGCTTGCCAACTTGTTTGCCAAAGTCTTTGGCGGCGGTCAGGCAAGCTTGACATTAAACTTAGAGGATTTACCGGCAAACACACCCAAATCAGAGCAGTGGCGGGCAGGGCTGACCTTGATGGCGCAGCCAAAAGGCAAGCGTAATAGCCGCCTTGCGGTACTCTCAGGCGGCGAAAAAACCCTAACAGCACTCAGTCTTATTTTTGCTATTTTTAAGCAACATCCTGCGCCGTTTTGTGTGCTTGACGAGGTCGATGCGCCGCTCGATGATGCTAATGTTGGACGTTTTACTAGCCTCATTCATGAGCTGGCAGATGACTTGCAGTTTATCTTTATCAGTCATAACAAGCTGGCCATGCAGATCGCTGACGAGCTCAAAGGTATCACCATGCCAAGCGCTGGGGTCTCTCGTTTGGTAAGCGTCTCGCTCGATGAGGCGGCGCGCTATATTAGTGAATAACAAGGAGAATGAGGACAGGCGCTAGACAAAAAAAATCACGGAGCAATAAAATAGTAATAACAGCAAGCGGCGAGCAATGGTATAGTAAATAGCACGCCAGCAACGTCACACAACTGTGTCAGGCTGATGATAAACGATGACTATATGATGACGATATTCATAAGCCATGCTAGACTATTGCCATTTATTGTTTCTTGTGTATTCCCTTTTGTCATATATTAGGATGTATCTCTCATGACCGCTATTCAGTTTATCTTGATTGCCATTGCTGCGTTTATCGTGCTCGCAGGACTGTATATGGTCATTCGTAGCTTTAAGCGTCGTAGCAGCGCTGACGCTCCTGTCGTCAATTATGACAAAAACGGCATCCCGATCATACCGCGTCACGAGCGTAGCATCGTCGACCAGCCAGATTTAGAAGACACTGTCGCCGGCGAGACCAGTATCGGCCCTGATCGCAGTTATTTAGATACGGTGGTTGAGCAAGAGCCTGTGACTGCGCCTCACAATACCGAGACCCCATCAGCCACGGCGCAAAACTTGGCCGATACGCCTGATAGCAATGATGAAGACTATATGCGCTGGCAAGAAGCTGAGCTGCGCCGTGACGATGCAGAGTTTGCCGACACAGCGGCGCAGATGGGCAGTGAGCAAGAGCTCGATGCGTTCTCAAGTTTGGTATCGGCGACTGACAGCTTGATGCCATCGATTGATACGGCAGAAGAGCCAAGCTTTGATAGCAACAGCCCCATACTAGATCAGCACCTCTCAGAGCCGGTCGATGAAGCGCAAAACGCGCCGCTTATCAACGCCAAAGACAACATCAACATCACTATTTTACCAACCCAGTATCGTGATCGCCCAGCGGCGATTATTCGTGGCCGTGATTTGCTGGCACTGATTGACAAATATGGCCTGCGTTATGGGGCGATGAACATGTTTCACCGCTATGAAAAAAAAGACGGCACAGGCATGCTATGGTTTAGTATGATGGGCATCACCGAAAGCGGTATCGCCCCTTTTGATCCGCATAGCGTCGCGACCAATGTCTATAACGGTGTGGTGGTGTTTTTGTCATTGCCGCATCCGCAAGCGCTGCACAGCTTTGATAGTATGATGAGCATCGCTTATATGATGGCAAGCGATTTGGACGCCATCTTACTTGATGAAAATAACGAACCGATCACGCCCGAATACAAGCAGCAGCTACGCAACCAAGTCCGTGACTATGAGGCCTAAGCGCCAACGCTAAATAAATCAATAGAAATTCAAAGCAAAACCAAAAGCAAAAAACATCATGATAGCGTGATGTTTTTTGCTTTTTTTATGGGCGGTTTATCACAATATTAGCCAAAATTGTTATGATATCAGCATCTAGAGTAATCAAGACGCTGACTATGACCGACCTGCACTTATCGCCTGCCACGGCACAAAAAACCCAACAGCCCGCCACACCTGATGACATCGTAGCACAGATGCGCACGCTGATCGCCGCTATCAAAAAACACAATTATGCCTATTATGTACTCGACAATCCTATTTTGGACGATAGCGAATACGATCAGTTGCGCCGCGCATTGCTTGAGATCGAAGAAAAGTATCCGGATTTGGCGCAGTCCGATAGCCCCATCAACCAAGTCGGCGACATACCGCTGTCGGCGTTTACGCAGGTGACCCATGACATCCCTATGCTATCGCTTGGCAACGTCTTTGATTATGACGAGCTGCACGGCTTTATGCGCCGCGTCAATGATCGCCTGAGCGATGCCCAGCAAAATCCTGAGTACGAGATGGAGCTAAAGCTAGATGGGCTAGCGGTGTCACTCAAATACGAGTATGGACAGTTTGTGCAAGCGGTGACGCGTGGTGATGGGCAGACAGGCGAGGACATCACCCAAAACGCCAAAACCATTCGGAACTTGCCGCTGTATCTTTGTGAGGCAAAAGACATCCCGCTATTAGAAGTGCGCGGCGAGGTGCTGATGCCAAAGGCGGGGTTTTTACGTTTAAACCGTCTGGCAGAAGAAAGTGGCGACAAAACCTTTGCCAACCCGCGCAATGCTGCCGCCGGTAGCCTACGCCAACTCGACCCTGCTATCGCTGCCAGCCGTCCGTTGGCGTTTTATGCGTATTCGGTCAATCAAGGTCTGCCAGCGGCGATTGAAACCCAGTCCGATGCACTTGCTTGGTTAAAAGAGCTTGGCTTTACCGTGAGCGCTGTCGAGGTGGTACAGAATCCACGCGAAGCACAAGCCTACTATGAATCGGTGATCAAGAGCCGTGACGCGCTACCGTTTGAAATTGATGGGACAGTGATTAAGGTCAACAGCCTTGCCCTGCAGCAGCAGCTTGGGTTTTTGTCGCGTGAGCCGCGCTGGGCGACCGCTTATAAATTCCCTGCCGAGACGGTGATGACGCGCTTAAACGATATCGAATGGCAAGTGGGGCGCACCGGACAGATCACACCTGTGGGTAAGCTTGAGCCGGTGCAAGTCGGCGGCGTGACGGTCAGCAATGTCACCTTGCATAACTTTGGCGAAATTCAGCGCTTGGATGTGCGCGCAGGCGATATGGTCAGCGTGCATCGTGCCGGCGACGTCATTCCCAAAGTCACGCGTGTCTGGCACGACCAGCGTCCAGCAGACGCAAAACCAGTCGAGCTACCATCGGCTTGCCCCGTGTGTGACTCGCCTGTGGTGCTGCCAGAGGGTGAGGCCTTGGCGCGCTGTAGCGGCGGTTTGTTTTGTCCTGCGCAGCAAGTCGAGGCGCTTATCCACTTTGTCTCACGGCGGGCGATGGATATCGATGGGCTGGGCGAGCGCTGGCTGATGAGTTTTTTTGAGCATGGCCTTATCAAAACTGTCGCTGATATCTATGACTTACATAACCATACCGACGAGCTGATCACTTTTGAAAAGCTGGGCGAAAAATCGGTAAAAAATCTCATCAGTGCTATCGACGCTAGTAAGCAGACGACACTCGCACGCTTTATCTACGCGCTTGGCATTCGCGGCGTGGGTGAGACGACCGCGCAAAACCTCGCCCAGCAATTTGGCGAGCTTGATAGTTTGATGGCAGCGGATATCGAGACATTGCTACAAACACCTGATGTCGGTGCGATCACCGCCGAGCTGATTTATGAGTTTTTCCGAGCGCCGCACAATATCGAGGTCATCACCGCGCTACGCGAGGCGGGCGTGCATTGGGACAAAGTCGAGCAGGTCGCAGCAGAAGGGCTACCACTCGATGGGCAGACGTGGGTCATTACCGGCGCGCTTGATAGCATGGCACGTGATGAAGCCAAGGCCAAGCTGCAAGCGCTCGGTGCCAAAGTCTCGGGTAGTATCTCGGCCAAGACCACCGCGCTACTGGCAGGGGACAAAGCAGGATCGAAGCTGACGAAGGCAGAGAAGTTAGGCGTTAAAGTAGTGGGCGAGGAAGAGTTTTTGGGAATGGTTGGGGATGAGAGCCGTTAAAAAATTGCACTGCAATTTTAGGTTCGCAAATAGTGAAAAACAAAAGCATGGCCTCAGCATCGCTTGCTTTAATAGTGGGCAAATATGCGGGTCATGAGCCGTCTTTCTTTAGTGGTTCACTCGGCGCTCGTCCCTCGCGCAAGAGCAGAGCGAAAATTCTGCATCTATTTGAGTATGGCGCGCCCAGCGCACCAGATAAGATGAGTTACTATAAGCGTGTTGAACATTCGACCATGACGCTACTGCTCAAGCAGCCTCTATAGCTTCTACTCCGCCATTTCCCCATGCGCCTTTGCTTCACCTTTTTTACCATCAGGCTGAATAACGATAGGCAAGACCAACCCTTTTGCAAAGTCATCCGTCAATACATAATCATAACGGCTGGCCGCCACGTCAGGCGTGGTATGAATGACAAGTTTTATCTCTTCACTATCGATAATCTCATGTGAGGCATAGCGCTCGCTTAGCTGATCTAGCACCTTTGATAGTGCTTCGTTGCTCGCCATGCTCACCGTGAGGTTGTGCTGGGCAGTAGCAGTATCCATATCAAAATACTCGGCATAATCGAGGACGTTTTGGCTATCGATGGCAAAGGGGTACTCATAGGTACTGCGATCAGCAGGCTTTTCGCCGCTCGCGACCGACGACCAATCGATGGTGTAGGCGGCAGGCGCTGAGGTCTGTGCAGTGCCATCGCTGGACACTGCTGCTTGCTCAGTCGCAGGGTCAGCCACCTCAGTTGGCTGGTCACAACCTACTAGCGCCCAACCAGCAGCAGCCATCAGTAATATACTCATTAAGCGCATTCCCATCGATGTATCCTCTTTGTTCTTGGTCGTTATGATTGCCCATTGTGCTATTTTGCCAGCTTTTGCTCGGCTTCTCTAGGGCGTGTCCTCAATACGTTTTAATACCTCGATATTACCTGCGCTATTTTCGTTGTTTGATTAGGGCGTGTTGAACATTCAACCATGGCACTGACAGAGACTATTAACGCGCATAAAAAAAACAGCCATCTTTTGATGACTGTTTTTGATGTACTTTATTGGTTTGGCTTTTTGGTTTTCTGTCGTTTAAACGCAAAAGCTTAACGACTGAACCTTAAGTATTATCTACCGATCTGGCAGTTTACTTGATATTCTTTACCGTTTGCCCATTTGATGGCAAAGATACCTTTGTCACCTTTCATATGCCAAGCATAGACTGCTTCTGGGTTTGAGTCATTGATATAGCTGGCTACGTCACCTTGTACGCCGCCGTTTAGGATAATTGGCTGCTCTGCCCATTCTACTTTAGGCATGGTGGCGTTTAGCATGACTTGTTTTTTATTGATAGACTGTTTTGCCATGATTTGGCTGTCATCAGTACAGGTATAAGGTGCTGGTGCCATACGGTCGTAAGCGGCATCCGTGACGCTCTCTGATGCTGGCGTGTTTGCAGCGTTTGGCGTGGTCGGTGCGGTCGTGGCACAAGCGCTTAGCAATGCAAGGGCAGGTAGGGCAGTGGCGATTTTGGTTAGGGTGTTCATGGCATTCTCCAAATGTTTAATAAAATTATAAGAGTTCTTAAGAAGTCTATAACAATTATGTATTTATTATTAACAAAGCATTAAGCTAACAATGCATTAAGCATAGGCATAAGCATATAGGGGCTATGGTAACGAAAGCCGCCTTTGATGAGTGTTAGAAATTGTTTGTTACATGTTCATTAAGTTACGTAAACACTGACTAATGTAACTCTACGGGACAGTCGTTAGTGATAACCGGCTCGCCGCCAGTGCCACATTTTATAGTTAATTCGATATAACACCCTACAATTACCAAAAAACGCCTGCCGACAATTGGTCGACAGGCGTTTTGCTCAAACAGCGCTTGGGATAGTCCACTCTAGCCATCGTCCAGACTATTTAGTCTTGCGCGGCGGCAGGCCTGTATGCTGCGTCTGAAAGTTGCCTTTACTGACGCGCTTTTTGCTATTTTTGTTCCCAGTATTTTTGGTCGTTGGGCGCTCAGAGGCGCGGTTGCTGCGTTTGAGCGAATCGTTGCCGACGCGGCTGTTCTTTTTGCGTGCAGAATGGTAGCTGTCTTGCGCCGCATCACGGCCTTCTAGATGGGCGTTATATGGCGGTATCAGGCAGCCGCGATTTTTACCGATCAGGTCACTACGGCCCATGTCTTGTAGCGCTTTACGCAGTAGTGCCCAGTTTTTTGGGTCATGGTAGCGAAGAAAGGCTTTGTGCAATTTGCGCTGCTTGCCTGATTTGACGATGTCCATATCACCACCCTCACGGCTGACCTTGTGTAGCGGGTCTTTGTGGGTATGGTACATGGTGGTCGCGGTCGCCATGGGGCTAGGATAAAACGCCTGCACTTGGTCGGCGCGGTAGCCGTTACGCTTTAGCCACAGCGCAAGGTTCATCATGTCCTCATCTTTGGTGCCAGGGTGGGCGGCGATAAAGTAAGGAATCAGATACTGCTCTTTGCCAGCCTCGGCGCTGAAGCGCTCAAACATGGCTTTAAATTCGTCGTAGCTGCCCATGCCCGGCTTCATCATCTTGGACAGTACGCCTTCTTCAGAATGCTCTGGGGCAATTTTTAGATAGCCGCCGACATGATGGCTGACCAGCTCTTTGACATATTCAGGGTCTTTGACCGCCAAGTCATAACGCAAGCCTGAGGCGATTAGGATTTTTTTCACACCTTTGATATCACGGGCCTTACGATATAGCTGGGTGAGGTTGCTGTGATCGGTAATGAGGTTTTCACAGACATCAGGATAGACACAAGACGGCTTGCGGCAGTTTTTCTCAATGGTCTCGTCTTTGCAGTTGAGACGGTACATGTTGGCAGTAGGGCCACCAAGATCGGAGATGACACCTGTGAAGTTAGGCGCAGTATCACGGATGGCTTCGACTTCACGTAGGATGGAGTCCTCTGAGCGGTTTTGAATGATGCGGCCTTCGTGCTCAGTGATAGAGCAAAACGTACAACCACCAAAGCAGCCGCGCATGATATTGACCGAAAACTTAATCATGTCATAAGCTGGAATGCGTGCGTCACCATAGCTCGGATGCGGCAAGCGGGCATAGGGCAGATCAAACACATAATCCATCTCTTCGGTGGACAGCGGAATCGGTGGCGGGTTTAGCCACACATCGATGGCGCTGTGTGAGTTACCACCGCCGCTGTTGTGCCGCTGCACCAGCGCCCGAGCGTTACCGGGATTGGTCTCTAAGTGCAGGATACGGTTGGCATGCGCGTAGAGCACAGGGTCTGATTTGACGTGCTCATAGTCAGGCAGGCGAATCACTGTCTTATCACGTGGCGGCATTTTTAGCTTATGCTTCCGCGCGGTCATCGGCTTGTTTGTTTTTATCTTATCAAACCCGCGTATCTGTACTACTTGCGTGTCGGTATCGACTTGATCAGCATTTAAGACTTTGTTGGTGACGGGCTCTGCGACAAATCCTGCGTATTGGGCAGACATACCAGTCATCGCTTGGCCAACGGGCGAATCGCTAGGCTTTTCTTGTTCGATTTTACAGCTATCAACGTCCTCGGTCATCACGTACGGGTTGATGATTGGATCGACGCGGCCGACGGTATCGACATCGTTGCTGGCGACCTCAGTCATATCTGCTTGCCAATGGCGACGACTGGGCGAGAGTAGATACGCTGTGCCTCGCAGCTTACTCATCTGCTCAAACGTATAGCCTTTAGACAGACCATGTACCACATCGACGATGGCGCGCTCGGCATTGCCGTACAGTAAAACATCAGCGCGGGCGTCGAGCAAGATGCTACGGCGCACTTTATCTGACCAATAGTCGTAGTGGGCGATACGGCGAAGGCTGCCCTCGATACCGCCGAGGATAATCGGCACATCGGGATAGGCCTCACGGCAGCGCTGGCTATAGACGATCGCAGCGCGGTCGGGGCGTTTGTTTGCCACATTGCCCGGCGAGTACGCATCATCGCTACGAATCTTGCGATCGGCGGTATAGCGGTTGATCATGCTGTCCATATTGCCCGCGGTCACGCCGTACGCATAGACTGGCTTGCCAAGCGCCATAAAAGCGTCTTTGCTCTTCCAGTCAGGCTGGGCGATGATACCGACGCGAAAGCCCTGCGCTTCTAATAAGCGACCGATAATCGCCATACCAAAGCTTGGGTGATCGACATAAGCGTCGCCTGAGATGATAATGACATCACAGGCATCCCAGCCCAGCGCGTCCATCTCAGCACGGCTCATCGGTAGATAAGGCGCAGGCTCGTAGCAGCTCGCCCAGTGTTTGTCATAATCATAAAGCGGTTTGATGCCTTGTTTAAAGGCGGTGCGGGCGATGGTATCGGCAGACATGGGCGGACCTGTTAAATAAAAAGAGACACTAAAAAATAAGCCGTTATTTATCAATAATAATAACGGCTCATTAAAAAACGCTCATTTTAACATGAATTGTCTTCAGGATGTCATAAAGCCGTTTTAATGAGTGAAGGGTAAGTTATTGATAGTGCGTGAAAATATTGAGCGTAAAGGCGGTCGCCAAACCGCTGGTTTGTACCGTGTTTTAAAATCATGACTGCTTTAGTCAAAGACACAAGCTAATCGCCCAATAATTGTAATGGAAAAGTCACCACATCAAATGCTAAGGCAAAAGGCAGTAACACCAGTTTTTGGGCGCTATTAGGGCCGCGGCGAGTGACCTGCTCGTGCTCTGTTTGTGTATAAAAGCTGACGGTATAAGGTTTGGTGAGTGAGCGGTAATTGGACTGAATCAAACGTAAATTGCTGACTTGCGGATAGATAGCGCCTTTGACAGGAACGCTAAAGCAAAAGCGCTGTGCATCGATGCGCTGGTCGCTAGTGGTGGTGCAGTCACGGCCATTATTTTGCAAAAAGAACTGATAGTCTGAGCGCTGAAACTCGTCTTTTAATTTGGCATAAGACAGCTTCATCTCTCCTTGAAAAACGCCAGCGTTATCGGGTACATAAAAGCTCATGTCATTATCGACGTGGATATTTTTAGGTGTCAGGGTGCTCAGTAAGCTGATCATCTCTGTCCCGCCCTGCGTCAACACATAGCTGTTTTTTTCGCCGACGATGACCATGGTAGCATTGGGCGTTTTGGGTAACGCTTGAGCTGGGCGACCAAAAGCGACGATCTGATCTTCGGATAATATCTCTTTGCTGGTTTGGCTGCTGACATGACGATCATTTTCTAGTAGTGCGCTGGTAGCGCAGCCTGAGCTGGCAAGTAGCGCTGCAAGCGATAGCCCTATACAGCTGGCTTTTAGATACCTGTTTAGGTACACGGCCGCGCTCATGCTTTGCAGCTTATGAGAGAGTGGGGTTTTTGATGGGGTCATGGTCGCACTTCCTTGTTTGCGATATTGTTGTGGGGAGATGACGGTGGTTTTCTGTAGATATCCTACCTTGTTTATCCAATACTTTTCTACTGCAAATAGAGGTTTTACGGCGGCAAATGACAGTGCTGTTGGCACCGGTTGTCCTGCCTGTTATTGGTCTGACTATTATATACTGGGTGATATTTATAGTTAGCTGAATGTAAAACTGTTATGGATTTAAACGCGCTACTGGTATAAATTTTACTTGCGTGCTGCGTTCCCAGAGGCTGCGCAAAATTCATCCCAGTAGCGCTATGACATTTTTAGAGTGTATCGACTATATAATAAAACAGGACGGTTTACGCGATGGTAAATCGTCCTGTTTATCAGCTCGATAGGAGCAGAGCCTGCCAGAGCATTTAATCCAAATGCTGTTTAAAGCCGCGCTGCTTATCGCGCTCCCAGTCGCGGTCTTTTAAGGTTTTACGTTTATCGTGTTGCTTTTTACCGACGGCAAGGGCGATCTGACACTTGACCATCGAGCGCTTCCAGTAGCAAGACAGCGGCACACAAGCATAGCCTTTTTGATTGACCGCGCCATATAATTTGTCGATCTCGCGGCGATTGAGCAGCAGTTTACGGGTACGGATGCTATCCGGGCTAATGTGCGTCGAGCTAGATAGCAGAGGCTGGATATGAGCACCAAACAAGAAAGCCTCACCATTACGAAAGGTAATATAAGCCTCGGTGATGGACATTTTACCTGCACGAATGGCCTTGACTTCCCAGCCTTGCAATGACAAGCCTGCCTCAAAGGTTTCTTCGATAAAATACTCGTGCCGCGCTTTTTTATTGGCGCAGATTTGATTGTCTGGTTTTTTTGCTTTTTTTGACATAAATTCTCCATCAGGATGTCAGTGCGCTGCATCCTTGTCTTACCATTCCTCATCTAAGACCATCGGCGGGCCTACTATGTGAGATGAGTCGAAGCGCTTATTGTAGCAAAGCAAAGAGGCAAAAGGTAAATCGGCTGTTAGGACAAATGTAGCAGATAAGTATTAAATGTAGGCAAAATTTGCTAGCATGTGCAGTATCATTAACGACCAGATTAGCACTGCTATGAATTCAGCAAATGTCGCCCATGCTTCAAAGCTTCAGACCAAGATTTTATACCCTGGCACCTTTGACCCCATTACCAATGGCCATGTCGATTTGGTGACGCGCGCGACCAAATTATTTGATGAGGTGGTCATTGCCGTGGCATCAGGACACCACAAAAAACCGCTGTTTAGTTTTGAGGAGCGGGTGGCTTTGGTCGAGACGGTGTTTGCAGATTTGCCGCAAGTGTCGGTGGTGGGTTTTGAAGGTCTGCTCGTGGATTTTATGCGCCTGCAAGGTGCCACTGCCGTCTTGCGTGGCCTGCGTGCGATGTCGGATTTTGAGTATGAGTTTCAGCTGGCCAATATGAACCGCGAGCTCGATGAAAATTTTGAGGCGGTGTTTTTGACGCCATCGCAAAACTACTCGTTTATCTCATCGACGATGATTCGTGAGATTGCCAAGCTTGGCGGCGATGTCAATAAATTTGTGCCACCTTGTGTCTCGCAAGCTTTTGCCAAAAAGCTCACGCTTAACTAGCCGTCACCGTTTATCTGCTGACAGTTATTTTATCCTTCACCAAACTCGCCAGAGTAATCTGCCGCGCTTGTTATTAGTCATACATAAGGAGCAGTTTATGGCATTGTTAATCACTGACGAATGCATCAACTGTGATGTCTGCGAGCCTGCTTGCCCAAACGAGGCCATCTCTGAGGGCGATGATATATATGTGATCGACCCTGACCTGTGTACAGAGTGTGTCGGTCACTTCGATGAGCCGCAATGCGTGGTCATCTGTCCTGTCGACTGTATTCCAAAAGACCCCGATCATGTCGAGAGTGAAAGCGATTTATTGGCCAAATACAAGCGTATCACTGGTCAATAATGCGCTGAGATGCTGCTGTCCAACAAAGCCTAGGAATAATATGATGAATACGGATATTCAATTGCCCATACACTTTTTTCAACATACATACTTTTCGTTTGCGAGCGGACGATGAGTATGCCTACCAGCGACTTCGACCACCAGCACTTGTGGCATCCCTATGCCAGCTTGCCGCCCACTTATCCAAATATCGTCATTGACCATGCCGAAGGTATCTATATCGTCACTCAAGATGGCACGCGTCTCATAGATGGCATGTCGTCATGGTGGGCAAGCGTGCATGGCTATAACCATCCGGTGCTCAATGCGGCAATGACTCATCAGCTCGGCAAAATGGCGCATGTGATGTTTGGGGGCTTGACCCATCAGCCGGCGATAGACTTGGGTGAAAAACTGCTCTCCATCGTACCAGCAGGCCTCGATGCTGTTTTTTATGCTGATAGCGGCAGTATCGCGGTGGAAGTGGCATTAAAGATGGCGCTACAGTATCAGATTGCTGCTCAGCGTCCGCAAAAGTGCCAGTTTGCCTCGACGCATTCAGGCTATTATGGCGATACCTGGCATGCGATGAGCGTCTGCGATCCTATCAATGGCATGCATAGCTTATACGGTAAGCAGCTGCCGGTGCAGCATTTTGTTTCTGCCCCGCCATTGGGATTTGAACATAAATTAACGCAAGACGTGCGCGATGAATTAACCCAGTTTTTTGCTAAACATAGCGCTCAGCTTGCCGGATTCATTATCGAGCCTGTCATTCAGGGCGCAGGCGGCATGCGCTTTTATAATCCAGAGTATTTGCAATTACTGCGGCAGTTATGTGATGCACATGATGTGCTGTTGATTACCGATGAGATCGCCACAGGCTTTGGCCGTAGTGGTAAGCTTTTTGCGTGTGAGCACGCCGATATCAGCCCCGATATTATGACCGTGGGTAAGGCGCTAACGGGCGGCTATATGACCTTTGCGGCCACCTTATGCACCCGCCATATTGCCGATACCATTCATCACAGCGATTATCCTGCACTGATGCATGGGCCCACCTTTATGGGTAATCCGCTGGCCTGCGCGGTCGCTTGTGCGTCGATTGATTTGATTTTGTCTTATGATATCGAGAGGCGTACGGCAGATATGCAAGCCGTTATGGAGTCGCAGCTTGCGCCAGCAGCGACATTGGATGGTGTCAAAGAGGTACGTTGTTTGGGCGCGGTCGCCGTCATTGAATTGGATAAAGCGGTCGATATGCCTGTTTTCCAATCCTTACTGATCAAAAATGGTATTTGGGTCAGACCCTTTGGTAAATTGGTCTATATCATGCCGCCCTTTGTCATGACGGATGATGAGCTGGTGACGCTATGTCAGTCACTACTGACCGTCGTTACCTCTTATTTAAATCAAACTTGTGTCACTAATAGAGCGGCTATATGAGTGTGCTATTTATCTCCGGTATAGACACCGACATTGGCAAAACTTACGCCACCGGTATGCTGGCTAAGGCCTTGATGCAGCAGGGCATAAATATCATCACCCAAAAGCTGGTACAAACGGGCGTTGGGGTTGATTTGGCCAGTGGTGAGATGAATATTGCTGATGATATTGTTACTCATCGCCAGTTGATGGATGTACCGCTACAGCCGTGTGACCTTGCTCACACCACATGCCCTTATCGTTATAAAAAACCAGCGTCGCCGCATCTGGCGGTCAGACTGGCCGATGATGTGTTAGACCCTGATGTCATCACTCAGGCGACGCGGCAATTGCAAGTAAACTACGATGTGGTGTTGCTAGAAGGGGCAGGCGGTTTGCTCGTACCCATAACCGAGCAATTACTGACGCTAGATTATATTGCCACCCAAGGCTATCCAGTGGTTTTGGTGACCTCGGGTCGCCTTGGCAGTATCAATCATACTTTGCTTAGCCTTGAGGCTATCAAAGCACGCGGTTTAACGCTGCATAGCGTGATTTATAATCCCATTCATGATAATGCGGCGCAGACAGATCCTGAGATTGCGACGAGTACCATGGCATTTTTACAGCACCATCTGCAGCGGTACCATTCGGACACGTACTGGCTGACCCTGCCCTATATAAAGCAAGATAAGCAACGCCACACTCTGCCAGATTTTTATTTACCAAATGGTTTTGTCTGAGGCGGCTACAAGCGATTATTTGACGAGGCAAAATTAGTCACAAAAGATATTCCCAGATGAGCCTTGGGTTTGCTATACTGGCGCCCTTGGTAGACTAGGCGATCGCCGCTGCACACTGGCAACAGATGCGCAGGGGAGGAAAGTCCGGGCTACATAGGGCAGCGTGCCAGCTAACGGCTGGGCAGGGTAACCTGACGACCAGTGCAGCAGAGAGGAGACCGCCCCGCGCAAGCGAGGTAAGGGTGAAAGGGTGCGGTAAGAGCGCACCGCGTGGCCAGCAATGGTGCACGGCATGGTAAACTCCACGCGTAGCAAGACCAAATAGGCATCGGCATGGCGCGGCCCGCGTTCGATGCGGGTAGGTTGCTTGAGCGTATCAGCGATGATGCGCCTAGAGGAATGATCGTCCACGACAGAACCCGGCTTATCGGTCTACCAACTTTTTTATGCTTCGTTTTTTAAGCGTTGTGTTTAAGCATTGTTTTTACGCTTCGTTTGTATAGTTAGCAGTGATGTTTTTGCGCTTAATATGAATAAAATTCATTTTTTTTGCAAAAAAAGCCAATTAGGGGTTGACGGTATCCACCTCTATCGGTATTATACCGAGCCTTAAATGGCGATGTAGCTCAGCTGGTTAGAGCGCACGACTCATAATCGTGAGGTCGAGAGTTCAAGTCTCTCCATCGCCACCATATATCATAAAACCTAATCAGTTTTAAAAAGCCAATCTTTCATGATTGGTTTTTTTTTGCCTAAAATAACTTAAAAACTCTGTCAGGCTGATGGCTTTTTATCATGAAGCCGCTTATAAAAGAGCCATTAAGCTTACGGATTTCTTGCTATATCATTGGTTTATCGGTTTACTCACAGATTACTTCTTGTAACTTGTGTCCTGCTTACTTATCATAGGGGCTGTTTTCGGTAAAGTCCTGTAACGCCATGTCTGTACAATTGCCTCCTTATCGTCCCATCAAGCACCGTAGTGGCCTTAAAGTCATGGGTGCGGCATTTCATGCGTTGCTGATGCGTGAGCTACAGACGCGCTTTGGTGGCTATCGTCTGGGCTATCTATGGGCACCACTTGAAGTCTTGTTCCAAGTGCTTATCTTTTTGGTTATCTTTGGCGTGATTATTGAGCGCGCTTTACCAGGGATGGGTTTTCCGCTGTTTTTGGTGACAGGCATGGTGCCTTTTCGCATGTTTCAAACGATAGCGACGAGAGCATTAGGCGCTGTTGAAGGAAACAAAGGCTTGTTGATGTATCGCTCGATACGTCATATCGATGTCATTATTGCTCGATCGGTATTAGAGCTGATCATCTACTTTATTACCTCGATTATTTTGTTAGTTGGTTTGGCTTTTTTTGATATTTATGCCAGCTTAGAGAATCTACACATCGTATTGTTTTGCTGGATCACACTGTTTTTATTTAGTTTTGGCATTGCACTGATGATGATGGTTATTGGTTATTATGGTGGTGAGATTAGCAAGGTGATTACCATTATATTTACCATCTTGTACTTTGCTTCTGGCATTATTTACCCGATTCATGTGGTACCAGAGCCATACTTTAGCTACCTGCTTTACAATCCTTTTATTCATAATATCGAACTGATCAGGCATGCTTTTGCCCCTAATTATCCCGCTTATCATATTGATATCACCTATTTTTTGAAGTGGACAGTGGCTGTCAACTTCTTAGGTCTACTCATGTATAAAGCGGTAGAAAAAGATCTAATACGCTCAAAATAAAGCTCGTAGTGTTTCATTTTTATGATATTTATAATATCTAGTTTTATTTTATGGTAAATAAATGATTGAAGTTAAAAATATTTCTAAGTCATTTATGACAAAAAAAGGTCGGCATTATCTTTTTAAAGATCTCAATCTGACCATTGGTGATAAGCAAAGCGTTGGCTTGCTCGGGCGTAATGGCGCGGGTAAGTCAACCTTGCTGCGTATCATTTGCGGACTTGATGAGCCAGACCATGGCGAGATCATCACCGACTCTACCATCTCATGGCCAGTCGGTGTGGCAGGAGGCTTTCAAGGCAGTTTGACGGGTCGGCAAAACGTCCGCTTTGTGTGCCGGCTGTATTCTAGCGGGGCCTATATTGATGAAAAAATTCGTTTTGTCGAAGAGTTTGCAGATATTGGTAACTATTTTGATATGCCGGTCAAAAGCTACTCATCTGGTATGAAGGCTCGTTTGACCTTTGGGCTGAGTCTGGCGTTTGATTTTGATTATTATATGCTCGATGAAGCCGGAGCGGTGGGTGACGCGGCATTTCGTAAGCGCAGCGAAGAGATTTTGGCCGCCCGCCGAGAGCAAGCAGGGTTTTTGATAGTGTCGCATAATATCGGTGATATTAAGCGTAACTGCGATATTGGTATTGTATTAATGGATCAGACAGCACACGTCTTTGAAGATACAACAGAAGCGATTGAGGTTTATGAAAAGCATATCCACAAAGCAAAAAAGTAAGATAATTAACCTCTCGTTATTTATCGGCTTAGTCATACTGCCTTGGGTGCTCGTGATATTTTATGTCATGACGCTGGCTCATCCGCGTTATATATCGACCGCTGATGTGGTAGTAAAGCAAGTCAGCGAGTCAAGTGTGCCGTCCGGTGGTGGTCTGTCTGCGCTACTGGGTGTCAATAGCACCAGCAAAGAAGACGCCACCTATCTGACGGAGTACATTTTATCGAATGATATGGTCAAGCGCCTTGATGATAAGTTTAAGTTTCGCGAGGCTTATTATGTCGATGGTTCAGACCCCATCTATGAGATTGATCCGGATGCCACGCAAGAAGAGCTACTCGATTACTTCAAAAAGCGGGTACACATCAACCTTGATGAGCAAAGCTATGTGCTGTCGGTGGCGACAGAAGCCTTTGATTCACGCTATGCGTTTGAGCTAAACAAAACCATCTTGAACGAGTCTGAGCAATTCGTAAACCGTATCTCACAAGAAGTTGCGCGTGATCAGTTGGTGTTTGCCGAAACCCAATTAGAAGAGTCACAAGATCGCCTAAACGACGCCAAAGAGCAGCTATTAAACTATCAAAATAAAAATGAGATTTATGACCCGCAGGCCAACGCCCAGATTATCAATCAGCTGATTGGCAGCCTACAAGGACAGCTGAGCTCTCTACGTACTGAGGAGCGGCAACTGCTTAGCTATCTCAATCCTGATGCGCCGCAAGTGGTGTCGATCAGAAGCCAAATCAAAGCGATTGAAGCGCAAATTCGTCAAGAGCAAACCAAGCTGACCTCGCCAAATACCACCAAGCTAAACCGTCAAGCGGTGCAGTTTGAGACCATCAAAGCGGATGTGGACTTTGCCACAGAGCTGTATAAGCTATCGCTATCATCACTTGAAAAGGCGCGCCTAGAAGCCTTTAAAAAGATGAAAAACCTGATTGTGATCTCAACCCCTTATGAGGCCGAAGAAGCGTTGTATCCACGCCGCGCTTATATCATTTGGACATCACTTATATTGTTATTGATATTCTACGGTTTTGTGCGCTTGGTGATGGCCGTTGTCCGCGATCATCGTAGCTAGTTTTGCGGTCTGCCAGCTTTGACCGACCAGATATCACTAATGATCGACAGATCAGTAAAGGAATATAATTCATGAATACGAAACCACGTGCGATCGTGATGATGATAAGTGTGGCGATGGCTGCTACGAGCATGTCAGCAAACGCCGTCAGTTATGCTGAGCAAATGGCAGGCTCTAGCTTTGGTACAAGCGCCAATAATGCCAGCCAAGATCAAAATCGCAATAATATCAATGTTTCAACCCAAGCGTTTGCTGGCGGTGTACCTGGACAGGCCACCACCCAAGAAGCGGTGAATGCCGCCAGCTTGCCTAGTCAGTCGGTTATTAACACCACCCGCCCTTACCAAGACATCAACACCCAAGACATGATGTTTGGTGAGCAGCTATTTCGCGGGGCTTTTTCGACCACCTCCGGCTCGACCTTTAACGATAGCTATGTGATAAATCCAGGCGACAATGTCCAAGTACGCATGTGGGGCGCTTATCAATTTGCCTCCACCATGACAGTCGATCCACAAGGCAATATTTTCTTGCCAAACGTCGGTCCGGTACGTATCGCTGGGGTTCAAAACGGCAACTTACAAAACGTGGTCAAAAGCGCGGTCAATCGTATTTATCGCTCAAACGTCGGCGTCTATGCTTCTTTAGAGCAAGCACAGCCGGTCAAAGTATTTGTCACCGGTTTTGTCAAGCAGCCTGGTTATTATGGCGGGCTGGCGGCGGACTCGGTGCTGTCTTATCTCGACAGGGCGGGCGGCGTCGACCCAACACGCGGCAGCTTTATCGACATTCAGATCAAACGCAATGGCCAAATGCTTCAGCAAGTCAATCTTTATGATTTTTTATTGGCCGGTAAGTTGCAGCCTTTTGCCTTTCGTGATGGTGATGTGATTACAGTGGCCCCGCAGAAAAAAACCTTTGCCGTGAGTGGTGAGGTACAAAACGAATATACCTTTGAGTTTGATGTCAACGATCTGACCATCGGTGATGTCTTGCAAGTGGCCAATCCTGCCGCAAACGCTACCAACGTCAGTATTACCCGCAGTGCAGGCCGCGCCCAGACAGCGGAGTATTACTCACTGGCAGAGGCGCAAAACGTACCTGTTTATAATGGCGATCAAATGGTGGTAACGTCCGATCGTTACGCCGGCACCATTGCTGTGCAGGTAAAAGGGGCGCATACAGGTAATGGTGCGATGGTCGTACCATACGGTGCCCGTCTCAAAGACATCGTGCCGCAATTACAACCAAGCCCGCTGGCTAAGTTGACACATTTGACCATTTATCGTCAGTCAGTCGCTGAGCAGCAAAAACGCATGATCAATGAGTCGCTTGATCGCCTAGAAGAGCTGACACTTGCCACGCAGTCAACGACTCGTGAAGAGGCCGCACTGCGTCAAGATGATGCCGCTTTGGTCAAGCAGTTTGTGGCAAAAGCGCGAAATGTACAGCCAGATGGTCAGATCGTTGTGGTGCCAAACTCATGGCAAGACATTATCCTTCAGCAAGGCGATGTCATCGAGATCCCCGCGCAGACGTCTGTGATTACGGTCAATGGACAGGTACGCGCGCAAGGGGCGTTGACCTTTAACCCAGATTATACCGTCGGCGATTATGTGGCCAATTCAGGCGGCTTCGGTGATAATGCAGATACCAAAGAGATTTTGGTTGTCCATCAAAATGGCGCCAGCGAAGTGGTGAATACCGCTTATCGTATCCAGCAAGGCGATGAGATTATGGTATTGCCAAAGGTTAAAACCAAACGAGTAGAGATTGCGCGCGGACTGTCGCAGATTTTCTATCAGTTGGCCATCGCTGCAAAAGTGGTGCTGGATCTATAACGACTGATAGGTGTTTTATAGGATAAGGTGTTTATACTAAAATATCAGTGATTGGTAAATCACTGATTGACAAGGGGAAATAATGGCAAACAGCGTCACAGATGAAGGCAAAAACGCCTCTATATCGGCCTTTGATGATACGCTGTTTTTGCCCTTAACCCAGCGCTTGCGGCCGATGCAACTGGCGGTGATTGGTAAAGGTATGCAGCGTAATAATCTTTTGCTACCACAAGTGCTGCATGCTGATATTCAGCGCTGGTATCCGTGGTCAGCGAGGCAACAAGGTGTCACGGCTCCTGCTGCATCACTGCTGTCTAGGTTGCCCTTACCAAGCCGTATCAAGAATCAGATCAAAACCATATCGAAGCCTCAGCCTGAGGCTTTTATCGGTTGGGGACGCAAAAAAAGCTTTCAGCGCGCCCACAAAGCCGCCAGCAAACAAAGCTGTGCTGTGCTGAGTATCGAAGACGGATTTTTGCGCTCATTAGACTCTGGCATCAGTAGCCGCCACGCTGTCAGTGTGGTTGTCGATGATGTGGGTATTTATTTTGATTTGACCCAAAGCTCGCGCTTAGAGCAGCTTATCGTTGCTCGTGCCAGTTTTGACAATCATAACACTCATAACAATCGTGACAGTGCTGGGCATCATGCGCTGCATCACAGTCGTGCTCAGCAGCTGATGTCACGCATTTGCGCAGAAAAGCTGAGTAAATATAATGCGGTGACGACTTGCCCCTCACTCAATGAGTTGGCAAACAGTAAAGCGGCAAAGCGAAAAGTCGCCAGTACCGCAAACACTCCTCGGCCGGCACATATCTTATTAATCGATCAAGTCGCAGGCGATGCCTCTGTCAAAGGGGCTGGTGCAGATAAACGTCAGTTTAGACGTATGCTAAAAGCCGCTTGCCGCAATCATCCGAATGCCCATATTTGGATAAAAGCACACCCTGCTGCCCGCACAGGCTATCTGACTGGTCTCAAGTTACCCAAAAATGTGCAGGTGTTGACACAGGTGCTCAATCCTATCGCCTTACTGACGCAGGTCGATCATGTGTATACAGTCAGCTCGCATATGGGTTTTGAGGCGCTGATGCTCGGCAAGCAGGTGCACTGCTTTGGGGTCAACTGGTATAGTGGCTGGGGGCTGACAGATGATAGCGGTGCGCCCAAACGCTTGTATCATACTGTCATGGACCGTCGTCAAAACTTTGCGAAGGGTTTGCCGCCGTCCAAACCACAGCCTAATTCAGCCTTGTTTCCACCAGCTTTTTCTCAAACGACGTCTAAAGCCAATATGGCGAGAAACGTGAGCGCAACTTTAGAGGTGTTGTTTTATAGCGCTTATGTCGATTATAGTCACTATGTCGATCCTGCGAGCAGCAAAGCTTGCGACATAGAGGCGGCGATTGAGTGGCTGGTGACCAACCGTCACTGGCAGTCGCAGCTGGCAGGTCGTTTGACGGCTTATGAATTTAGCCGCTGGAAGCTGCCATTTGTTAAGGCTTTTGTGGATCTGCCGCGTACCGATTTGTTTATAAAACCAAAACCTCGCCTAAAAAACCTGCTGCATCCCGATCATTTACGGGTGGATTATCAGCAGCCGTTACTGGTTTGGGGCTTAGCAAAGCGGCAGCAGGTACAACAAAAACGCCAGCGCAAGCAGATAGGTTTTGGTGCAGATAGCCCAGCTATCTACTGTATGGAAGATGGTTTTATCCGCTCCAACGGTCTAGGCGCAACGCTACTGGCGCCTTTATCTGTGGTGATAGACAGACAAGGCATCTATTACGACGCCACCGCGCCCTCGGATTTGGAGACGCTGCTACGCCACTGTCAGCCGCTAAGTCAGTCGCAGCGTCAGCGCGTCCAAAACCTACAAACCAAACTGCTCACCCAGCGAGTCAGTAAATACAATGTGGGTGCGAGCATCAGTCGTCAGGCAAGTCATGATGGCAGCTGGCTCATACAGGCAAAGCAGTCTGGCAAGCGTCGCCTCCTCATCGTTGGACAAGTAGAAGATGATCTCTCAGTGCAGCACTGCGGGTCAATGATCAAAAAAAACCGTGATCTGATCGCGCGCGTTAGGCAAGACAATCCTGATGCATATCTCATTTATAAACCGCATCCTGATGTGGAGGCAGGGCTGCGCGCTGGCAAGGTAGGTGCTGATGGCTTACAGCTGGTAAATGCGGTCGCTTATGATACCGCGATGCCTGACTGCCTAGAAGGGGTCAATGCGGTGCATACCATCAGCTCGTTGACAGGTTTTGAGGCGCTGCTTCGCGGTTTGAGTGTGACGTGTTATGGTCTGCCGTTTTATGCAGGGTGGGGGCTGACCACAGATATCGACGCGCAGCTGCCGCCAAAATCTCAGTATCTGACCAGACGTAATCGCGCCACTCCTTTATCGCTTGAGCAGCTATTGTATTGTACTCTGATTCGCTACCCGTTATATCGCCTGCCAAATGGCCACGGGCTGGCGCAAGTGGAGCAGGTCATCGACTATTTGTACCCGCCTGATGACGATGCTTTGATGGTCAGTTCAGAGGCTTTCATTACTCCCAGCACCAAGAGCCCTATGCGCGCTTTATTACCAACGCCTACCCAATTAAAACGCCGCGCCGCGACGCGTTTTATGCAGTATCGCCATCAGTGGCAACAGCGTCTAAGTAATAAACCGCACTAACCTTATCTCAACAATCAACGTAAATCCCCTGCGACAATCATGCCTTTTTTAGGTATAATTGCCTGTCGTTTATGCGGTTTTTTTGTATATTGGCCTGTTTTAATGCGACCTTCTTTTTCTTTGATTAATGGTAATTTGATACTATGACAGCTTCGATGTCTCATCTGCTTACTCATCGACATGTCTTGCTATTACAAGGAAAAATGGGCGGGTTTTTTCATCGTTTCTCAAGCTTTTTGCAGACGCAAGATATCAAGGTCAGCAAGATTAACTTTAATGCTGGCGATGCGCTGTTTTATCATCATCCCAATACTTACGAATACACAGGCACATTGGCGCAGTTTTCGTCGTGGTTGTCTGCTTTTATTCAAGAGCAAGGGATCGATGCCATCGTCTGCTTTGGCGACTGCCGTCCGCACCATACTCAAGCGGCGCGGGTCGGTGAGCAGCTAGGCACCTCATTTTTCGTATTTGAAGAAGGCTATTTGCGCCCTGATTACATCACCTTGCAAGAGCATGGCATCAATGGCTACTCACGCCTCAATACGGCTGATATCAAGGCGCTGAAAAAAGCCAACGACCAGCCGCTATATACGCATAATCGCTTTTATCGCTTGAGCGTCGCGGCTGTCGTTTACTATGCGGCCACTTGGCTGTATAAAAGCCGCTACCCGCATTATTCCCATTATCGTGGCATGACCGCCTGGCAAGAGGCAATCGCTTGGCTAAAAGCACCGTGGCGCAAGCTACGTGGCTACTTACCTGACAAGCGCTTACAACAGCGGCTAACGCGGCAAGATAGCAACAATTATTTTTTGATTAGCTTACAGGTGCATAATGACTCGCAAATCACTCATCACAGTGACTATCGTGATGTGGTGCAGTTTATTGACGAGGCCATCGCAAGCTTTGCCCATCATGCCGATGCTGCGCAGCTGCTGGTATTTAAGCATCATCCGCTAGACCGAGGTCATCGGGATTATCGCGAGTTGGTAGCAAGTTTGGCAGCGCGCTATCAAGTCGCAAACCGAGTGTTTTATGGCTGTGATATGCATCTGCCCACCTTGATGAAGCACAGTATCGGAATGGTGACCATCAATAGCACCACGGGTCTACAATCGATATATCATAAAAAACCGACCAAAGTTATGGGCCGCGCTATCTATGACACTCCCAAACTGACGGATCAAAAGCCACTCGATAAATTCTGGCAGCAGCCAAAGGGCCCCGACAACGAGTTTTATCTGCGCTTTCGTGAGTATCTGATAGAGCAAACTCAGCTAAATGGTGCTTTTTATGGCAAGTCGCCATGGATATATAAGTATCTGAGCGCGACAAAAGACACTGACAATTCGGCGTTCTCTGAGAGTAAGATGCCCTAAAAAATAACGGGGATAAACGTGAAATATCGCAAAAGACACAGGCGCGATAAACAAATTAGCCAACAATCTGTTGCCTTCTTTTTTTCTGTAGCGTTATCGGCTTGTAACCTCACTGGTAAATACTTTGCCAACAAATAAAATCGCCTTACTTTATAGTGGAAAACTGCTAGAATACGCTTTTATGTTTGCGCATAACGGTTGGCGTCTTCAGTGGTTGGTTAAAGATAGTGATACCGGATGTCGGTCTGATAATGTCTGGATCTTTATGGCTCATTTATAGGTCGCCAGTTTTTAGATAGCGACTTTTTAGATAGCGACCGTGTGACATGCGCCTGACAGCATTTGCTCGAATCTTTTATTCTATCACCCTTAATTTAGTAGGCGCTTTGTGACTGCATTAGCAAATATTCGTAACTTTTCAATCATTGCCCACATTGATCATGGCAAGTCGACGCTTGCCGATCGTTTTATCCAGATGTGCGGTGCCTTGCAAGATCGCGAGATGCAAGCGCAGGTACTCGACTCCATGGATATCGAGCGTGAGCGCGGTATCACGATTAAGGCGCAGTCGGTCACTTTGTTTTATGACCATCCAAATGGCGAGCGCTATCAGCTTAACTTTATTGACACACCAGGCCACGTCGACTTTTCTTATGAAGTGTCGCGCTCACTTGCTGCCTGTGAAGGGGCACTGCTGGTGGTGGACGCCGCGCAAGGCGTCGAAGCACAGTCGGTGGCCAACTGCTACACCGCGGTCGATCAAGGTTTGGAGGTTATGGCAGTCTTAAATAAAATTGATTTGCCACAAGTAGAGCCTGAGCGCGTGATTCAAGAGATTGAAGACATCATCGGGATTGAAGCCATTGATGCGCCGCGTGTCTCTGCCAAATCAGGTCTAGGTGTCGATAAGCTATTAGAAACGTTAGTAGATGTTATCCCTGCGCCCACAGGCGACCGCGAAGCCCCGCTACAAGCCCTTATCATTGACTCTTGGTTTGACAGCTATTTGGGCGTGGTATCGTTGGTTCGTGTCCGTGAAGGGACGGTGAAAAAAGGCGATAAGATTTATATCAAATCGACCAAAGAATCTCATCCTGTCAGCTCTATCGGTGTCTTTACGCCAAAACCTGTCGACACCGGCGTCCTAGAAGCAGGGGAAGTGGGTTTTGTCATCGCTGGTATCAAGGACATCGCAGGCGCGCCGGTAGGCGATACCATCACGCATGCCAGCACGCCTGACGTTGAGCGTATCCCAGGTTTTCAGCAAATCACTCCGCAGGTCTATGCAGGCATGTTCCCTGTCGATGCCAATGATTTTGAAAAATTCCGTGAAGCCTTACAAAAACTACAAATCAACGACGCCTCGCTTTTCTTTGAGCCAGACACCTCGGATGCGTTAGGGTTTGGTTTCCGCTGTGGCTTTTTGGGCATGCTGCATATGGAGATTATCCAAGAGCGTTTAGAGCGCGAGTATGACTTGGATTTGATCACCACTGCGCCGTCGGTGATTTATGAGATTGTCAAAAAAAACGGTGAGATTATCTATGTCGATAATCCATCGAGATTGCCTGAGCCAAACAATATCGAAGAGTTCCGCGAGCCGATTGCCCGTTGTCAGATTTTAGTGCCGCAAGATTACTTGGGCAACGTCATGACTTTGTGTATCGAGCGCCGCGGTGTACAGGTCGATATGCGCTTTATGGGCAAGCAAGTCCAGCTGATCTTTGATATTCCGATGGGTGAAGTGGTCATGGACTTCTTTGACCGTCTAAAATCAGTCTCGCGCGGCTTTGCCTCATTGGATTATAACTTTGAGCGTTATCAAGTCGATAAGCTGGTGAAAGTGGATGTACTCATCAATGGTGATCGAGTTGATGCGCTAGCGATGATTGTACATCAGGACCAAGCACGCTTCCGTGGCAACCAGCTAGTGACCAAGATGAAAGAGCTGATTCCGCGTCAGATGTTTGATGTGGCAATTCAGGCGGCGATTGGTAGCCAAATTATCGGTCGTAGTACGGTCAAAGCCATGCGTAAAGATGTCCTAGCCAAATGTTATGGCGGTGACGTATCACGTAAGAAAAAGCTGTTGGCTAAGCAAAAAGCGGGTAAAAAACGTATGAAGCAGGTGGGTAGCGTCGAGATTCCACAAGAAGCCTTCTTAGCCGTGCTGCAAGTGGATAGCTAAGAGTACATGCTGCTTTGGTAAAGGTTTGATAAAAAATACGTCACATATGGTTTGATCTTATCGATGCTGCAATAAGATAAGCCGCTTGTTAATAGGCAAGTTATTATGGATTTTGATTTTAATTTAATTTTAGTGCCATTAACCATCGGCTTAGGTATCATTTGGCTATTAGATAAGTTGACCCTCAAACAGCGTAAGACTCGCGGACGCGGCAAGGAGAGCTTATTGGTCCGCTGGGCCTATGACTTTTTCCCCGTATTGGCCGTAGTGTTAGTGGTACGCTCATTTTTGATTGAGCCTTTTAATATTCCCTCATCATCGATGGTGCCTACGCTGTACACAGGCGACTTTATCGCGGTCAATAAGTATGCGTATGGTGTGCGTCTGCCTTTGACGTACAATAAAGTATTGGACACAGGCGAGCCTGAGCATGGCGACGTGGCCGTGTTTCGCTATCCAGAAAACCCAAGTATTTACTACATAAAGCGTGTGATTGGTCTGCCAGGGGATACGGTGAGCTATGATAACGGGACGCTTGCGATCAATGACGTACCAGTGAAAACCAAGCCTGTCAGCTTTACGGCCAATACAGATCTGACGTCTCAGCTTTATTTGCCAGGACAGATTGCCCCCGGTCAAATACTCACCGAAGAGAGTGCTGCTGCCATGGGCCAGCAAGAAGAGCGTGAAGCGCAGTATTTTGCCGAAACCCAAGGGGATACGACGCATCTTGTGCGCTACTTGACCGATATGAATAGCGCGCAATATGCGCCTTTTTTGCAGCAGCAAGCGCCAGAAGTGGTCAGCTCTGAGGGTACACAGTGGCGTATCCAGGTACCAGAAGGTCAGTATTTTGTGATGGGTGATAACCGTGATCGCAGTGCTGACGGTCGGTTTTGGGGTTTTGTGCCCGAACAAAACCTAGCGGGCAAAGCGGTCTACATCTGGATGCATAAGCCACCAGGTCTAAACCTGCCCACTTTTGCACGTAACGGTACGATTCACTAACCGTAAAGGCTGACTAGAGCGCCTCTTCACTTAGGGTTTGGTTTGAGGCAGCGCGTACAAGCTTGATATGTGTGCTGATAAAAAGCAGCAGCGCCGCTATTGGTTTTTTTATCGATAATAGTTTTGTGCTACTATTGTTACTATCTAATCAACGATCGCCTCATAGGTAGGCGGCGGTTAAAAATAGTGATTTATCAATATGGACCAGTAGAGGAAAAGAATCATGCAGCAGATATCTGGCTTGGCAACGCAGCGCGGTGCAAGTGTGACCAGTATCGTTTTAGTCATTATGGTTTTGGGTGTTGCTGCCAAACTCATCGTTGCTATCGTACCCGCTCACATCGGTGATTACCAGTTAAATAAGACTTTGAGTGCCCAGCTAAAAGAGTCGAATAATAATAATGAAACCGCCAGACAGTACGTCGAACGTGTCAATCGGCAGCTATCTATCAACGCTGATTATGACACCAAAGCAGAAGATGTCTTTACCTTTACCAATAAAAAAACGGGTCAACTGGCGATTCATAAGCAGTATGCGGTCACCAATAACTTCTTTGGCAATGTCGATATCGTCAATCGTTTTGAGGCCGATATCGATATGAATAGCGCAGAGTAGCGCAGCCGAGCCGCCGATGATTTTTATAGCGCATTTATCATTCTAACCATTCACCACCTCAGTAAAAACAGAAGGGATAACCATAAGCCACGCATGAAACCAACTTCGCAGCATTCCCAAGCGGTTACTACTCCCAAAAAAAATAGCACGTCTGTCGACAACCACGTTGTAAGTACAGAGTTTGCCCAACGATTAGCGGTTTTGACGCGCAAATTAGGCTATGTGTTCAACGATTTGAGCTTGCCAAAGCTTGCGCTGACGCACCGCTCTTTTGACAGCAAAAAAAACTACGAGCGTTTAGAGTTTTTGGGTGACGCCCTGCTAGGGATGATCGTCGGAGAAGCTTTGTACCATCGTTATCCGACGCAAAATGAAGGGCGATTGACGCGTATGCGAGCCACCTTGGTACGTCAAGAGTCGCTGGTAATCATCGCGCAAAATCTTGAGCTATCCAACCATTTAATTTTAGGCGTGGGTGAGCGTAAAGGTGGCGGACGCAATCGCGCTTCTATCTTGGCCGATGCTGTAGAGTCTTTGATTGGGGCGATTTACCTAGATAGCCAAGACATGGACATCACGCGCCAGTGCGTACTGTCGTGGTATGGGGATTTGATCGACAATGTCAACGATCAAAAAGCCTTAAAAGATGCCAAAAGTCGTTTGCAAGAGTGGCTACAGTCCAAGCAATTTGATTTACCGCATTATGAGCTATTAGAAACTCGAGGGAATGCGCCGCATCAGATATTTGTGGTGCGCTGTCATGTCAATATCAATGAATGCCCTGACATTACTGAGTCTGGTGAGAGTCGCCGTATCGCTGAGCAAAAAGCGGCCGAGCTGATGATTAATCAGTTGCACAAGCTGCCAAACTCTGCCAAAAAACGCTTATAGCAAGTGATAAACCCACAGCCTGACATATAATATGGTTATTGCAAGGTAAGTTTGTCCACGTTGATTTTACTCGTCTTGACCGCATATATTATAAATGTTTACCTATATTATTAGCCCATAACGCAATGGATGTTTTAATATTGGTGATAATGCACCATTTAACGCCTAGTGATTTTTTATCAAACACCGTTTGGCTGGTGATAAACCCTACAGGATTACCTTATGAGCAATCATTCTGATTTGCCATCACACAATGCAGATAATACTGACAATATGACTGAAAACACCCCCATGCCCGCAGACCAAAATCAGGTAGCAATGAGCACAGACGAGATCAATCAGTCAGAAGATGTCTCATTAGAAAACGATGCCACCATTGAGGCGTTTTTTGCCCCGAGTAGTCAGACGCGTATCGCGGAAGATTTCAAGTCGGGCTATGTGGCGATTGTTGGTCGTCCAAACGTGGGTAAATCGACACTGATGAACCACTTGCTTGGGCAAAAACTGTCTATTACCTCGCGCAAGCCGCAAACCACCAGACATCGTATCCACGGTATTTTGTCAAACCATGAGATGCAAGCGGTGTTTGTCGATACGCCAGGTATCCATCGTAACGAAGTACGGGCAATCAATGAGCGTATGAACAAAGCCGCGGTTTCGGCTTTGGTCGATGTTGATTTGGTGCTATTTGTGGTCGACTCGGATCAATGGCGCGATGACGATCTGCTTACCTTGCAAAAACTTGGTGAGACAGATCTGACCGTGGTATTGGTAATCAATAAAGCTGATACCTTAAAGGATAAAGGTACGCTCTTGCCCCTGATCGAAACGTTCCACGAAAGTTTTGACTTTGCTGATATCGTTCCTGTGTCTGCGCTAAAAAACCAAAACCTCGATCGCTTACAAGAGGTGATCGCCTCACACTTACCAGTGGCGTCGCCTATTTATGATACCGAGCAAATCACCGACCGCTCAGAGCGCTTTTTGGCCAGTGAAATCATTCGCGAAAAAATCATGCGCAGTGCAGGCGATGAAGTGCCCTATGATTTGACCGTGCAAATTGATGAGTTCAAAGACGAGCCTGCGCATACAGATGCCAAAACTGGCCGTCCACGCAAAGCTTGTACCTTTATTGATGCGACCATCTATGTGGAGCGTAGCGGACAAAAAGCCATCGTCATCGGAGATAAAGGCCAGCGTATCAAGCAAGTCGGCATGGACGCTCGCAAGGATATGGAGCAACTGTTTGACAAAAAAATCATGCTGACCTTATGGGTAAAAGTCAAACGTGGCTGGTCTGATGACGAACGAGCCTTGACCAGTTTGGGCTATTGATGAGCAGCGATACCGATAGGTATAGACGTTTTTAAGCCGCCTGATAAACATGGGTGCTGAGGTAATAGACATGCGTAACGAAGCGTTGACAGGTTACTTATTGCATCAGCGTCCTTATCAAGAAAAGCGCGCATTATATTGTCTTTTTTCTCAGCAGCATGGGGTCATACATGGGGTTGGCAAAAAAGGCGCACCGCTATTTATGCCTTTGCAGCTATTTGCCAGTGGCAAGCGTGATTTAAAGACGTTTAGTCAAATCAACATCGCTGTACACAGTAACAGTAATAGACATGAAAAAGTCTCTTTAGATGCTCATCCCGATGATACAGCGGTAGATGACGCTCACACGCTTGCTGCCATGCCTTATGAGACAATCACGGGTCAGCAGCAGTATTCGGCATTGTATCTCAACGAGATATTGTGGCGTCTTTTGCCAACCGAAGACCCAATGCCGGTACTGTGGCAGCACTACCAAAACAGCCTATACCAACTCAAACAGCCTTTGACCCAGCAGCAGCTGCGTCTATGCTTGCGTCAATTTGAAAAGCACCTATTTGATGAGCTTGGTTTTACCCTGACTCTCAGTCATGACAGTATGCAAGACGCGATTGTGCCTGAGGGACTATATCGGTTTTTGCCAGATGCTGGGTTTTTGGCCATATCGCGTGACACCATAGAGTCTGAGCATTTAACAAGTGCCAGTGGCTATGCGGTGTTTTTGGGTGCAGATATCATAACAATGGCGCAGTCAGGCATCACTACCACGACGCTAAACGACTGGTCAAAACTACATCGTCATCTGATTGATCATTTATTAGAGTATCAGCCCCTGCAAAGTCGATTGTTGTGGCAGCAGCAGCGGCGCTATCAATGATTACGTCTAGCAGTAGTCACCTTTATCAATCAATCGTTACGTCTATCAATAGTCATGCCTGTCTATTAGGTCTCGTTATTAAAAGGATGTCTTATGACCACTTCTTCACCGTCCGCCGCTCATGGTACTTTGCAAAAACCTTTGTTAGGAGTCAATATTGACCATGTAGCGACATTGCGTCAAGCACGCGGTGTCAATTATCCAAGCCCTTTGGCAGCCGCTTTACTGTGTGAAAAGGCGGGCGCTGACGGTATCACGATACACCTACGCGAAGATCGTCGCCATATTCAAGATGCTGATGTTTATGAGATAGCAGAGCAGCTGACGACGAGAATGAATTTAGAAATCGCTGCAACAGAGGAGATGCTAAAAATTGCCAGTGAGGTCAAGCCATACTGGGTATGTCTGGTGCCTGAAAAGCGTGCTGAGCTAACCACAGAAGGCGGTCTTGATGTCGCAGGACAACTGGCTTGGTTGACCGATTATATCGGCAAGCTACAAGCGGCGGGCATTAAAGTGTCACTGTTTATTGACCCTGACGACAAACAAGTCGCAGCAGCCATCGAGTGCGGCGCGGATGCCATCGAGCTACATACCGGTGCTTATGCCGAAGCAGGTTTGGCCGGTGATGCAGATGCCCAGCAAAATGAGCTGGCGCGCATCAAAGCGGCGGTTGCGGCTGCGCAACGTCTCAATAACCAGCTACTGGTCAATGCAGGTCATGGCCTCACACGTGACAATGTCCATGCCATTGCACAGATAGAAGGGATTTATGAGTTAAACATCGGCCATGCGCTCATCGCAGATGCCGTATTTGCCGGACTAGAGCAGGCCGTCTTGATGATGAAGCAGGCTATGCATCAAGGCAGCTAATGCATATATAGCCAATCCGATATAAAAAGGATACAGCGAGCGGCGTCATCACAGCACGCAAGAAAAACAACTCTTTATTGAGCCGTTTTTAGCCCACTTAGATAACTATCGAGTGAATTGAAGGCACGCCCTAGCTATTACACTGCGTAGGATGATGCTCATTGTGCTTTTGCTTGATGATACCTTGTTGATTAAATGAGATAAGATACATGGCTTTATTATAAGTGGCCGTTGGGCAGTATTTTATATGACCAAAGTGCCCACGCGGTTTGCCACTATCTCCCCAAAACTTAGTATAGTGGCGTCTGCCGCCTACGCGTAACATCACCTTACTGTATTTTAGCTTCAGTGACTGCTGCACCAACAGCTGATCGACCTGCGCATCGAAGTGCTTGTTGTTATTTTTATCGATAAATAACAAAAGGGTTTTGTCACTGTTTCTATGACAGCGGCCACCTGCGTTTGATAAGCACAGCAACACGTTTTGTCTTCTGATAAAACTTTCAGCCTTGGCTAAAGCAAGTGTATCCTCTAATTGGTTTTTGACGCGTTCAGCTTCCATCCGCGCCAGCTGCGTCTGTATGGCTGGTGCCGCCATCATCGCTATAATAGCCAGTATCGCAACTGTGATAATCAGCTGAATTAAGGTGAAACCCTGACAACTTTTATACACGTGCGGACAATTCGCGATTTTGGGTTTATCTAATGAAGTGATTGGATATGGTGAGCGTGGCGACCAAGCTATACAGTCTTTACCTCTCTTGTCTTTATCTCTCTTATAAAGCAAGTAACGTCTTACTTTGTCAAATAACAGTGCGCCCAAGACCAACGTTACTTTACCAGCGCGACCAACGCGGCAAACTCTAAGTAGCTCTATCCTAAGTAGCCAGTTCATGAGGCGTGTAACCTATACTAAGTGAAGGAATCTAATAACGAGGTCCCACTTATTTCCTTGTTACTTCATTTTATATTTGCATTTTTAAATATATTGCTATTTTTTTATCAAAGTGCCATTAATTTGCTTTACATAAAACTGTATAAATACACTACAATATACAGTAAATAAATGTCGACTTATGGAGTTTAAACAAAATATATGTCTACTGTCAAAAAATGTTTCAATTGGTGAATGCTGGGTTTTAACAATAGAGAAAAATTACTAACTGTATTAAAATACGCTCAGACAGTAGGTATTGTTAAGTGAACTATCTATTGCGAACTGACATACAAAAGATAAAAAGCGTAAGGTGTGTTAGTTCTAGGTAACTTATGCTGGTTATTGTGTTTTAGTTACGACATTATCGTGTAATAATGTGTAGCTCGTTAACGAAAAAAGTTGTAAACTGAATTGATAATCGCTAAGCTACTCCTTAATTGGTTTTGCTTTGTAACTTAAAATTCGTAAGAGATGTCTATTTTAGAGCGTCTTTAGAAGCGGTTTTGCTTAACGCATCACTAAAATTATCCTTTGGAGGAAGTCCATGAAATTGAATAAAATTGCTCTAGCTCTGGTTGCTGTAGCAGCTGCGCCTTTAGCAGCAAATGCTGGCGTAACAATCAGCCCGCTATTACTTGGTTATCACATGACTGAAGAGTTCAGCGATACTAGTGATAAGCAACGTGATATCCTAAAAACTGGTAAAGACCTATATATCGATGGCAACGGTAACTCAATTGATGGCCGTGGCGGTAACGTACCAAACGGTGGCGTAGCGCAAGAAAGCGGTCTTTATACTGGTGCTGCTCTTGGTATCGAATTGACACCTTCTACGCAGTTCCAAGTTGAGTATGGTGTTACTAATACCAATGGCGAAGCTTCAGAAAGATCAGCAGACGCTGGCGTAAACCGTTTTGACGTAGAACAAACCATGCTTTCTGGTAACTTCTTGATCGGTACTGAAGAGTTCACGGGTTACACTGACAACGCATTCAAACCATATGTATTGGTTGGTGCTGGTCAATCTAAAATTGAAGTAGAAAACCAAGAAACTTATGGTCCTGCTGAAGGTTCGTCTGTAGGTACAGTTAATGCTGGTACTGAAGTATCAAACTCTAAAGACACTATCGGTAACCTAGGTCTAGGTGCTATGTATCGTATTAACGATGCACTAAGCCTACGTGGTGAAGCTCGTGCGATTCACAACTTTGACAACAACTGGTGGGAAGGCATGGCATTGGCTGGTCTAGAAGTTGTACTTGGTGGCCATTTAGCACCTACAGTAGCAGTACCACCTATGCAAGAGCCAGTAGTTGACAACACGCCAGTCGTGGTTGTTGATGATCTTGATTCTGATGGTGATGGTGTACCTGATAGCATCGACGCTTGCCCAGATACTCCAATGAACGTTGTCGTTGATGAGCGCGGTTGCCCAGTTCCAGTAGATATTACTGATGAGCTAAAAATGGAACTACGCGTATTCTTTGACAACGACAAGTCAACGATCAAAAACCAGTACAAGCCAGAAATCGCTAAAGTTGCTGAGAAGATGCGTGAGTATCCTAACTCTACCGCTCGCGTAGAAGGTCATGCTTCTAAGACTGGTCCTTCAGCACGTTATAACCAACGTCTATCTGAAGCTCGTGCCGTTGCGGTTAAATCTATGCTAACTAACGAATTTGGTATCGAGCCAAACCGTCTAACCACTGTTGGCTATGGTTACAACAACCCAATCGCGCCAAACGACACTGAAGAAGGTCGTGCTATGAACCGTCGTGTTTATGCCATCATCACTGGTGACAAAACAATGACTGTTGAGCAAACTAAAGACATGGTTGTTCAGTAAATAACAACTGATAGACTCAAGTCTTGAGTGAAAAACACTCATATATAGTTACAAAAAAAGCTGCCCATAGGGTGGCTTTTTTTTATTTATGTATTGAGAAAAGCAAGTAATTACATAAATTTATCGGGCAATAATGTTATACTAGCAGCCCAAACATTCTGTAAATTGACAGAGTGTACATTAGCATAGCTATCTGTATGATGAATTTATCAGTGTAGGTATTTGATTCTCTTGAAATAATTAAAAAGTCGGTACTTATTGGACGACTTTTTAAATCAGTATTAAATACCTGTCTGATTGATGATAAAAGTTTATCCAGCGGCGCTTATTGCTACTGCATTTTTTTAAGACGAAACGAGCATTTTATATGGCGAACGATATCAAACACCTGCGTAACATTGCAATTATTGCCCACGTTGACCACGGTAAAACCACTTTGGTTGATAAGTTATTACATCAGTCTGGTACTTTTGGCGACCGTGCAAACATTGCTGAGCGTGCGATGGACTCAGGTGATATTGAGCAAGAACGTGGTATTACTATTTTGGCTAAAAACACAGCCATCCGCTGGACAGATCAGACTGATGGTACCGAATACCGTATCAACATTGTAGACACCCCAGGTCACGCCGATTTTGGCGGTGAAGTCGAGCGTGTTATGTCAATGGTTGATTGCGTCTTGTTGGTAGTGGACGCGGTTGATGGCCCAATGCCACAAACTCGTTTTGTGACGCAAAAAGCATTTGAACAAGGTCTAAAGCCGATCGTGGTTATCAATAAAATCGACCGTCCAGGCGCGCGTCCTGACTGGGTCATGGATCAAATCTTTGATCTATTTGATAATTTGGGCGCAACCGATGAGCAGCTTGATTTCCCAGTAGTATATGCTTCAGCGCTAAACGGTATTGCAGGTTTAGATGCTGATGATTTGGCAGAAGACATGACGCCGCTATTTAAAACCATCGTTGATGTGGTACAGCCACCTCAAGTAGATGCAGATGCGCCATTCCGTATGCAAATCTCAAGCCTTGATTACAACAGCTTTGTTGGTGTTATCGGGGTTGGTCGTATCCAGCGCGGTAAAGTAAAGACCAACACACAGGTCACGATTATTGATAAAAACGGCAAAACACGTAACGGCCGTATTTTAAAAATCATGGGTTACCACGGTCTTGAGCGTATCGATGTAGAAGATGCGCAAGCAGGTGATATTGTTTGTATCACGGGTATCGATGCACTAAATATCTCAGACACCATCTGTGATCCAAACCATGTAGAAGCCCTGCCAGCGTTGACGGTTGATGAGCCAACGGTATCTATGAACTTCCAAGTAAACAACTCACCGTTTGCTGGTCGTGATGGTAAGTTTGTGACGTCGCGTAATATTCGTGAGCGTCTAGAGCGCGAACTGATTCACAACGTCGCCCTGCGCGTAGAAGATACAGAATCTCCTGATAAATTTAAAGTATCAGGTCGCGGTGAGCTACACCTTTCAGTATTGATCGAAAACATGCGCCGTGAAGGTTTTGAGCTTGGGGTATCAGGTCCTGAAGTTATCGTAAAAGAAGTCGATGGTAAGCTACAAGAACCGTATGAAAACGTGGTTTTTGATATCGAAGAAGAGCATCAAGGCCCTATCATGGAGCAAGTTGGTCTACGTAAAGGCGAGATGACCAATATGGAGCTTGATGGTAAAGGTCGTATGCGTATTGAGGCAACGATGCCTGCGCGCGGTTTGATTGGTTTCCGTTCTGAGTTTTTAACGCTAACCTCAGGCACGGGCATCATGACATCGAGCTTTTCTCACTATGGTCCGCAAAAGATTGGTGATGTCGGTGGCCGCGCTAATGGTGTGTTGGTATCTATGGCCAATGGCGTATGTCTAGGTTTTGCACTATTTAACCTACAAAAACGCGGTAAGCTATTTGCTGAGCCACAGCTAGAAGTCTACGAAGGCATGATCGTCGGTCTAAACTCACGTAGTGATGATATGACCGTTAACCCAACGACGGCAAAACAGCTAACCAACGTTCGTGCTAGTGGTACTGATGAAGCGTTGACATTGACGCCAGCTGTGAAGTTCACCCTTGAGCAAGCGCTTGAATTTATTCAAGATGATGAGTTGGTCGAGGTGACACCAAAAGCCATCCGTATCCGTAAGCGTTATTTGACGGAAAATGAGCGTAAGCGTCACAGTCGTAGCAAAAAAGCATAAGACAAGCCAGAGCTTAAATACTCAGTGCTAAAATATAGTACGAAAGTTTATTTAAGCTAAAAGTTCAGTAATAAAAACGGCTAACCCCCTAGGGTTAGCCGTTTTTTTTGCATATGCGTTAGGACAAAGATAATAAGATTTAGAGCAAAGAAGCAAAGACTAAGGGGTTACGACCACATAATCATTGGTATTGATTAAGATCTCTGATGGCTGGTCTACGACGATACGTACGACGTTATCATTGACGGCTTGCGATTTATAATAGTTATCTTCGGCGACGGTACAGCCTAAGCAGCGACCCATGGCACTCCACGGCTCAACGAACAGCTTTTGCTGCGCTTGATCTGGATTACCCCCGATGATAGAAAATGGCAAACTGACGATATAAGCGGCGGTGCCAGCAACTGCATTGACCAGTTGCAAAGGCTTGCCCACAACGGTATCCACGACCATGGTTTCATAAGAGGGGCCAAAGTCGCTTTCATCAATCTCTATCGCTGCCAACGCAGGCTGCATGCTAGCCGCCATCAAACCTAAGCTTGCGACTGCTGTAAAAAGTTTTTGCTTAACGGCGCGTTGGTTGTTGGCTCTAACAGTCATAATGATATCCTAAAACTTATGATTAATATGGTTTGCTGGTGCTTTTAAAGCAACTAGGAAACCGCGTCTCTATAAAGTTATCGCAATAATAGACAGCTTAAATATTACAGATAGATGAATGATTTGCACAACTTATGTAAGTGCTAGCACTATTAAAGCAAGATGTGCGTCAATAAGCAACAAAAATGCGTACAATCGCGCGGCGGAAATAGAAACGGCGATTATATTATCGATAAATAAATAGTAGAGCATTATGAGTGGTTGTTTAAAACCAATGAGATAACAGTCAGCTGAGCTGCTAACAGGTGAGTGCCACTTAAGGATTTAGAGGCTGACAGTTGGCACAATAGACACTTGCGCGGCCGTTAAGTTTGATGTTTTTGAGGGGTGTATCGCAGTGTGGACAAGCTTCCCCTTGTCTGCCATAAACATTGAGTGTTTGTTGAAAATAACCTGTGGTGCCGCTTGCCACCGTAAAGTCGCGTAGAGTCGAGCCACCAAGCTCTATGGCTTTTAATAAAATATCTTTGATGTGAGCGACCAAAACCAATAGCTGCTCATAGGAAAGCTGATGGGCTGGGGTGGCGGGATGAATACCTGATAAATATAGGCTTTCTGTCGCATAGATATTGCCCACACCAACGACGACCTGCTGCTCCATAATCACTGATTTAATTGCGCGGGCTATCGGCTGCTTCTTTGATTTGGTGGTACTGGCAGCCGCTGTATTATTGCTGTCGTTAGGTGCAGTTGTCCGCTGAATCAGATGGTACAGATAGTCAGCGGTGAACGCCTCTGACAAAGGCTCAGGGCCTAAGTGATCAAGCAGCTTGGTGCGATAGTCTCGATACCAGAGCACCGAGCCAAACCGTCTAGGGTCATAGTAGTGCAGCTGGGTTTTGTTGTTGTCAGTATCGCGAAATGTGATCAGCAGATGATCGTGTTTGCGTTTTTCGGTCGCATGCTCGTGTTGTTGCAGGCTGCCTGACATACCCAAATGCACCAATAGCTTTTTTGGCTCCTTTATATGAGCGTGCTGAGAGCCATCATCAGAAGTAGAGGGTGAGAAGTTTAGGATCAAGTATTTGGCGCGGCGCTCCACACTGACTAAGGTATGATGAATCAAACTTCCCAAATCATCTGGCATAGCCCAGCGCAGTTTTGGCTGAAACACTTGTATGTCAGCGACTTGCTGACCATGTAAGGGGCTTAGGCTGGTCTTGGTGGTTTCTACTTCAGGCAATTCTGGCATGATGCTTTATGATAACTTTATGATTAAGGTAAGTTTGTAAGCTCAGGTCAAGGGACAGGCTATAAAAATACGCGCCTTATGCGACGGCACGTCTGGCATGCAAGATACCGTGCTGCTGCTCGAGCTTGGCCAATAGTTTAGACAAGTGCGCCAGTCCTGATACTTCGATATGGAACTTCAAAAAAGCGATATTGTCGTCATTACTTAACGTCTCAACTTGGCGAATATTGACGTTTTCTTTGTCAATAATCTGTGTCAAATCGCGTAATAACCCTCGTCTGTCATAGGCCTCTATATGTATATCGACTGGTTGATAGCGGCCAGGTTGGACGCGCCAGCTGGCCTCTACCTCGCGCTCAGGATCACGCTCGATGAGACGCAGATATTCTGGACAGCCACGATTGTGGACACTGACACCGCGTGACAAGGTGATATAGCCGGCGATGGGTTCGCCATGGATAGGGTGACAGCAGCCCGCCAAGCTAATCTCGATATTATCCAGTCCATCGATTCGTATCTTATAGGCATCGAGCTTGCTTGTGTCTTTTGTATCGATGCTGGGTACAAAATCCTCTGGCGGTCGCTCCGGCTCTAGCTGCAGCTGACGCGAGATATGACTGGTGAGCTGGTTTAAGCCGATGTCACCGGTGACCAACCCGACGATGATATCATCGGTATTATTGACATTAAAATGCTGGGTATAGTCATTGAGATCAATGCTGTTGGGATGTACGGACAAGCGCTCAAGCTCTTTGCTGAGCATTTGCCGCCCAATCTCGATGTTTTTGTCACGGTCTTGCTTGTTAAACCATTGGCGTAGTTTTGAGCGTGCACGGTTGGTATGGATATAACCAAGTGAGGCCACCAGCCAATCACGATTAGGCTCACGTGAGGCTTTGGTGATAATCTCTACTTGCTCTCCCGTTTTGAGCTGGTAGGTCAGCGGCACATAGCGCTGATTGACTCGCGCTGCCTGTGCGCGGTTGCCCACCTGCGTATGGACATAATAGGCAAAATCAAGGACGGTCGCGCCTTTTGGCAGCTCGGTGATATCGCCATCACGACTAAAGATATAAATGCGCTCCAGCTCATCGAAATCGACTAACTGTTCTTCTTCATCAAGCTCCAGCTCTTCTATTTCTTCGCCTGCTAAAACTGCTGAGCGCGGCTGATTGCGGGTTTCGTTATTAATGGACAAAAGCTGCCGCAGCGAGCTGATTCTTTGATTGAGGTAATTGTCTTTTTTGTTTTTTAGGCCTTCTTTATAATTGACATGCGCGCACATGCCAAGCTCGGCCTCAAAGTGCATCTCGCGCGTTCGAATCTGTACTTCCAGCGATTTGTTTTCGGCAATGACGGCAGTATGCAGCGAGCGATAGCCGTTGGACTTCGGGTTGGTGATATAGTCATCAAACTGCTCAGGAATATAACGCCATAAGCCATGCACGAGCCCAAGTACGTGATAGCAATCTGAGGGGCTGGTGACCAAAACCCGCAGCGCCCGAATATCATAAAGCTGATCAAACGATAAGCCTTTGAGCTTCATTTTTCGATAAATAGAGTAGATGTGTTTGACGCGTCCCGACACTTCTCCTTCGATACCGGCGTCTGCCAGCGCCTCATTGAGCTTGTCTTGCACGCGCTGGATATAAGACTCGCGCTCACTGCGTTTTTCTGACAGCAGCTTAGCGATTTCTTTGTAGCGCTCAGGTGCCAGATAGCGAAAAGCCAAGTCTTCTAGCTCCCACTTTAATTGGGCGATACCCAATCGGTGCGCTAGTGGGGCATAGATGGTCATGACTTCTCGCGCCACGCGATTTTGCCGCTCCTTACTAGAAAACGTCAGCTCACGCATGGCAAAGGTACGCTCGGCAAGCTTTATCAGTACAACACGGACATCGTTGGTGACCGAGATGAGCATGCTGTAGATGTTAGAGAGCTGGTCGCGCTGGTTGTTGACAAAGTGGTCTTCTAAACGCTTGTTGCTCTCGATGATCTCCGACAGCTTACCCATCGCTAGGGTATCTTTGACCAAGGTGGCGATGTCTGCTCCGAAGTTTTTTTCGATATCTGTCAGGCTAATGATAGACTTGCGCGCGCTACGATAAAGCATCGCTGCCACCAAGGCATCTTCGTCTTGATACAGGTACGTCAAAATATCGGTCATGCCAATACCTGTGACATAAGCGCCTGAGCGCTCGGACTCACTGGTATTCATATGGCTGCGAATAAACTCACAAGCCGCGCTGAGATTGGGCACCGCATCTTGGCCGATACGTTTGGCGACATTGTCCAGCCACGTTGGGACGTCGATGTTGACTTGATCTAGATTAATCGCCTCCAGCTCTTTTTTGGTTAGGGTGTTGTTTTTGTCCAAAAGCGGATTGTTTGCATACTCATTGGCAAGTTTTGGGTCATGTGTATGCAGCGCATAATCGGCGGAGCGATCAAAGGTGGTGTGCAGCTTATGAGTGGCCAGTTGGTATTTGATATCGAGGGGAATTTGGGCATAGCTATTGGCAGATTGGTGAGAGCGCTGGCTCGCAACCAGTTGCGCCGCTAGTGTGGCACTGTCAGCTTGAGTGGTTTGTCCATCCACCAACGGCAATCCTTCACGAATTTTGACCATAGCCGACTCCTCTTAGCTATCTTGAATTGATTATAACTTCATCTACTCTGCACGCACTTTGGATGAGATCACAAAGTGTCAGCTATAAACCAATACAACTGCTAAAAAATCCTTTTTTAGCAGCTATAAAATGCAAATAAAATATATAAAGCTATGAGTGCACGTCTTCGCCATGTGCTGATAGAGTAGACATAGGAAGATTGTTTATTATTATCTCATTTTGAGGCGACAAATCAAGCGAGGCTATGTAATGTCTGTTGTTGATAGGTTGAACTAGCGGGTTTGCCTCGCGATATTATCTATATTTTTAATAAAGACAGCGTGTTCTTTTTTGATAAGGACACGCCGGTAATATCAAACCGCAACCTTCTCAAAACGGGCAATGGACTCTACATGACCGGTATGACAAAACATATCCATCACCCCAGCATGCGTCAGGCGATAGCCTTGCTCTAATAAAGCCTTGGTGTCGCGCGCGAGCGTCGCTGGGTTACAAGAGACATAAACGATGCGCTCAGCGTTGAACTTAGGCAGATACTGCATAATTTCCCACGCGCCAGAGCGTGGTGGGTCGATCAAGAGCGCATCAAAGCCTTGGTTGGCCCACGGCTGATCTGAGCAATCATGCGTCAAATCCTGACTATAAAATTCTGTGTTGTTAAGGCCATTACGGCGGGCGTTGTCTGCGGCGCGCGCGGTCATTGCGTCACTGCCTTCTACGCCGACCACCGAGCCTGTCTCTCCGACAAGCCGCGCTAAGGGTAGACTAAAGTTGCCCAGTCCACTAAACAAATCCAGTACCCGTTCGCCTGCTTTTAAATCCAACAAATCGCAAGCAAGCTTGGTCATTTGACGGTTGACGGATAAGTTCACTTGCGTAAAGTCAGTTGGAATAAATTCATACGTCAGGTCAAACTCGGGTAGCTGATAATACAAACGTCCAAACTGCTGACTCATATCATCATCAGCGCTCAAGGCGATACGCTGAATGCTATCAGCACCTTTGGGCTGTAGATACAACTGCCAGCTGCGCGCTGCAAAAAACGCCTTTAGCTTTTCTACATCCGCCTCTGACAACGGCGCTAAATTGCGTACGATCAAAGCAACGGGCTGGTTGCCGTCTGGTAGCCCGTCTATTTGTTCACCCATCGCCAGCTCAAGCTGGGCAATCTTGTCACGGCTCTCTAAAGTACTAATCAGTGCTTTTAGGTTTTCAATCTCAAAACCGATACGCGGGTCTAGAATATGACACTCGTTTAGCTCCGCCAAAAAGTTACTAGAGCGCTCTCGAAATCCGACCAACGCCGTTTCTTTTTTGGCGACATAGCGTACGCCTAAGCGCGCTTTGGTGCGATAGCCGAGGCGATCACCGACCACAGGCGCCAGCCAAGTATCAGGCTCGGCATTGGCCTGATGGATGAGCATCTCTGCCAGTACTGATTGCTTAAAATTGATTTGGCCATCTGGCTGCCAATGCTGCAAGCTACAGCCGCCGCAGACGCCGAAATGCGGGCAGGGCGGAACCGCGCGCTCAGGATTTGGATTGGCCGTAATACTCACAGCGTCGCCTTCTTCAAAGCTGGCACGACTGTTGGTCAACTTCACTAAAGCGCTCTCACCTGGTAAGGCAAAGCTGACAAAGACTTTTTTGCCGTGCTTGTCTTCGATATGGCCGTCATCTACGCCAAAGCCATTACCATATATCGCCACGCCGCGACCATCATGTGATAGACCATCAATCGAAAAAGGCAGCGGCTCGGCTTCTTTTAACCGTCGACGTGTCTTTGAAGAGGGTTTGGATTTTTTTTTGTTGGGCGGAATGGTGATTGTTTGGCGAGCGCTCTCAGGCGTCGTCGCCTCGGGTGCCGTAGAAGTCTTTGAATCGGTGGGCTGCATAAACCTGCCTTAATAATAAATGATAAATAACGAAAAATAAGGGTGAGTGCTACTGTGTATAGCTTTGCTCATAGCACTGCGGTAATATCGGATGGTCAATCACAGGGTTTAAGCGTCGGGTGCCGACGACCAATCAGCGATAAACTCATGATGACGTGGGCGACCATCTGCTTGGGTATATTGTCTTAAATAAGTCAGGCTCTGCTGCTGCCATATATCAAAATCCTGCAAAGACAGCTGTCCAGTTAGTCGTAACCAGCGCAAGTAAATCAGCCACGTATTCATGACATCAGACTCGCAATATATCGACAGTGTCTGCCAATCTGCTTCATTAACCAGATCGCCCACCATGCTACCATCGACACTGGTCTTGCCAGGCAGACCGTAGAGGCTTGCGACCACATCCATGGCTTCGCGGCGACTGGCACCATACTGGCTAAATCTATCCATCAAGTCTAAATGGCGAGTATGAAAGCGATTGACATAATTATCAAAACGCATGTTTTTGATGCGCTCGCCTTCTTCAAATAGCCACGGCGCTGCCAAGTCATACTGCATGGCGCGATAAATAAGGACCGGAATATCAAAGCCAGAGCCGTTCCAGCTGATCAGTTGCGGCAGTTTTTCAAGATCATTAAATGCCCGAAAAAACTTAGCAAGAATGTCTTTTTCGCTAAATTTGTCCGCCGTCAAAGAAAACAAAGAAAACTGACCGTCATTGATATACAGCGCTGATATACAGACGATACGCTGCAGCGGCAGACGCATAAAATCATGACCCGCTTCTTGTGTGCGTATCGCTGTCAGTGCGCTGAGGGCATCGGCATCGTTAAGCTCAGCCAACTGTGGATAGATACGGCGCGCCGCATCAGTATCGGCAATGGTCTCGATATCAAAGACCAGTATCGGGTCGGATGGTAAGGCTTGTGACATAGGTAAACCTAATTAATTGTTTGCTTATTGTGCGGCGTTTTCTGTACCGTTAACGACATTGTTGTCATTAACCTTGTCGTCATCTACATTGTATAAACCAGTCGATAAATAACGATCACCGCGGTCGCAGACGATAAAGGCGATGACGGCGTCTGGATTGGCTTTGGCGACTTGTAGCGCCGCCCATGCTGCTGCCCCAGATGATACGCCAGCGAAAATGCCTTCGGTTTTGGCCAGTTTGCGCATATAGACTTCGGCGATATGTTGATCGACATCCATCACCTCATCGACCAAATCAGCATCAAAGATACCCGGCATATACTCAGCAGGCCAGCGGCGGATGCCTGCAATAGAGGCGTCTTCATCAGGCTGTAGACCAATCACCTTAATATCTGGGTTTTGCTCTTTTAGATAGCGAGACACCCCAGTGATCGTGCCTGTGGTCCCCATAGAGCTGATAAAGTGAGTGATTTTACCGTCTGTTTGTGTCCAAAGCTCAGGGCCTGTGGTGAGATAATGCGCTTGGCTATTGTCAGGGTTGTTGAACTGGTCCAGCACAATCCCTTTGCCATCGGCTTGCATCTGCAGAGCCAAGTCGCGCGCCGCTTCCATGCCTTCATCGACCTCGATGAGGGTGGCACCATAAGCCGTCATGGCGTCTTTGCGCTCTTGGGTTGAGTTGGTCGGCATGAGTAGCGTCATCGGATAGCCGCGCATGGCGGCAACCATGGCGAGCGCAATACCAGTATTGCCGCTGGTGGCCTCAATCAGCATATCACCTGGCTTGATATCACCGCGCAGCTCTGCTTGATAAATCATGTTAAATGCTGGGCGATCTTTTACCGAGCCTGCTGGGTTATTGCCTTCTAGCTTGGCCAAGACCGATGTGCCACCAGAAATCTGCTCTTGCTCAGGCAAGCGCTGCAATTTCACCAAGGGTGTCTGCCCGACGCAATCGGCAAGGGCGGTAACTTGAGAGATGAAGGTGGCGTTTGACGTGGCCGTAGCTGACATAAGATACCCTTATTGTTAATATGAATGTTCAAACCTGATTTATGCACTTGCAAAGCGTGACCGTGTTGACTTTGATTGCCTAAAATCAACGACAGTTTTTTATCGTTGTCGCCGTGCATGCAAACGCTCGTCTACCGATGCATACGATGAAACTGTCGCCAAACGGGCATGACAGCGCGCAAAAATAGCGGCAAGTAAAAAGCTGCGCCATTATATCATTTTGTTTTTGCCTACGCTGAATGCATGCAGAAATTTTGGTAAATGAATGATGCTTATAAATGGTAGTTGAGACAAATACTGTTAAAATACTTGTATGATTCAGAGGCGTTATGATGCAGCCACCGCACTTATCGCCACGACTGATACCCAACGACTGATAGCTATAGCCAAGTGATAACGATAGCGCTATAGTACAGGACGCGATGGCGCAAAGTCGCTGTGATAAACCTAGCGTATGTCCTCCATTCAATTGATAGTCATCTTATCTTGTTTTTATCATTGTTTTAAAAAGAGGACACGCCCTAGCAAAACATTGAGATGAGAGCGAGCTTGCATGGCACACAAAAAACGTTTTGATACCAGTAGCGCCTATGGTCAGCTGATCATATTGGTGTTTTTGCCGATATGTATATTGGCCGCTGTCGGCGGTATTTTGGTGTTTCATGAGACCATGCGTGCCAGCGACTCTGAGCAAGAAGTGTTGGCCGAGGCGGTGCTGATTCGTTATACCCCAGAGATTGCAGATCTGATTCCTGAGCTGTTAGAGCAAGAGCGCCAGCAGGCGGGCAGTGCCTCCAAGGCTGCCGTCTCGACGCTAGAGGGCATTCGTGACAGGCTAGGCCGCATGCAGTCCGAACAGCACGTGCAGCGCATCGCGATTGTCAATGAAGACAATAAGGTGCTGGCCACGGTCGGTTATGGGCTCAATGAGCCTTGGCCATTGATTGATGCTTCAGCGCAATTTATCTCGCAAAAACCCACGCCGATTGGCACCGCTTATGGCAGTGTGCTTGGTGAGTTTGAAGGGCAGCGGCTGTGGTTGCTCGTCGATATGGACAACGAGCCGCTGTATATCGCGCGTTATCGCATCGCCATGGCGCTAGTGATTACGGGGTTGTTTACCATCCTGATTTTGCTGTTGAGTTTAAATATTTACTCAAAACGCTGGATCGCACCGATTTATGAGCTGCGCTTGCAGTTGCAGCGCACTCACGTAGACAATTTATATCAGCCGATTCCGGTGGAGTCGGATGGCGAGCTAAATTTATTGCAGCAAGATTTGGTCAATACTTTGCGCCGCTTGCACAGAAGCTTTCAAGACCTCAAAGACCATGCCGAGCAGACTGAGGATGACTTGCGTTTGGCATTTGATGAGATGGAAATGCAAAACATCTCGATCAGAAACGCGCGTGATGCCGCCATCTCAACCAGCCAAGCCAAATCGGCGTTTTTGGCCAATATCAGTCACGAGCTACGCACCCCGCTCAACAGTATTGATGGTTTTATCAACCTACTAGCGCGTCACGGCGAGCTAAATCCTGAGCAAGACTTGTACGTACAGACCATTCGTAAATCCTCAGCGCATCTGCTGGCGCTGGTCAACGATGTCTTAGATTTTTCTAAAATCGAGGCGGGCAAGCTGGTGCTTGATCGTCATGAGTTCGATCTTTATGACACCATTTATGATGTGGTCGATATGCTCTCGCCAGTCGCCGCCGAAAAAGGCCTGCGCATGGCAGTGCTGTTTTATAACGATGTGCCGATGCGTATCAATGGCGATGCCTTACGCCTCAAGCAAGTACTGACCAATATCGTTGGCAATGCGATTAAGTTTACCGACAGTGGTGATGTGGTGGTGCGGGTCAGCCTTGATGATCACCGTGATAATTATCTGATGATAAGTGTGCAAGACAGCGGTAAGGGCATCTCGCTTGCTGATCAAAAAATGCTGTTTCAAAGCTTTAGTCAAGGCGATCCTTCTATTACGCGTCAGTATGGTGGGACTGGGCTGGGTTTGGTCATCTCCAAGCAGCTGACGCGATTGATGGGCGGTGATATTGGGTTTTATGACAATGCGCAAGAAAACATTGCCAATCAAGGCGCGACGTTTTGGTTTCGGATGCCAGCGCACGTCGATGTGCTCGAGGCAGCGACAGGGCAGACAATTGAGCTGCCTGTGCTCGCGCCGCTTGCTAGCGAGACTGATGAGTTTAATGTGCTGGTGTGGATCAACCATCCAGCCTCGATACAAGTGCTCAAAGCCAGTCTGCAATATCTACCAATTCAGCTGACCCAAGCCAACTCATTGCCAGGTGTGCTTGAGTCGTTAAAAGAGCGTGGTAACTACTGGGACTGGGTCATCGTCGATGATGATACCCAAGACGATATGATGGCACTATTAAGACAAATTCGTCTGCACTATCAGGGCAAGCTTGCTGTCTTTGGCTATCAAGTGGCCGCCGATCAGGTTCTGCTCAACCGTTATCATGCCAATATCTTATATGAGCCTTTGGATAAAAGGCAGCTGTATGCCATGCTCGATACACAAAATCGCCGCCAGCCAACGAGTCTGCAAGAGCCGCGCTGGAAAGGGGTGACGGTGTTGGCAGTGGATGATCATCTGCCCAATCTCTTGGTACTCGATGCGCTGCTTAGCGAGCTGGGTATTCATGTCGTCACCGCCAGTAGCGGCTTTGATGCGATAGAGATTATCAGTAAGCAGCAAACCAAAAACCTGAAAACTGCCAAAAACCAAAAGCAAAGCCTGTCAAACAAAACCCAGCTCTCTAAAGCCGAAGCGCGAGATGACATGAGCAAAAAGTCAAACTCTGTGCTGTATGCAGAGGAGACGGTCAATGAAGATAAAGGCAGCAATCAAGACAATTATAAAGACACCCACAAAGATAGCATCGACTTGATATTTATGGATATCCAAATGCCGCGTATGTCTGGGCATGAAGCGGCCAAGCAAATCCGCAGTATCGAAAGCGATGACAGTCACATTCCTATCATTGCCTTGACAGCGCATGGGCTAGCTGATGAGCGTGACAAGCTGATAGCCAGTGGTATCAACGACTATGTCGGCAAACCTATTAGTCAGCCGCAGTTGCTGCAAGTGCTGCAAAAATGGCTGGGCCGCACCTCGACCACGCCGCAACTAACCGCGCTGTCTGAGGCCAATCTACATGGATTGGGCTTGCAAGACACGGATGCGGCCTCTAGTCGCACCGACGCGCACACAGATACTGACGCGCAAACCTTCTCTGAATGGCCGCTGGGCGCGACGACCAGCACGTATCCTGTCAGTAAAAGCGCGCGCACTACCGATGCCAGCGAGCCGCCAAAAATAACGCGACCATTATCACTCAAAAAAATCCGTGATGACTATTTACGTGACAGTCAGCCGCGCGAAGACTATAGACGAGAGACACCGCGAGAGACTCAGCCGCGCTACGACAGCTTACGCTTACAAAAGCAAGGACAGGCGCCGTTGCTGAGTCCGCCATCAGGGTCGAGGGATCATGCCAGCGAACCAAATACTGATCTAGCCGCGCGGCCGCAGGAGCAAAAGGATACAGCGATAGACAGCCCACATTCAGAGATTTTGGACTGGCAAGATGCGCTGACTCGCTCAGCCAACAAGCCTGATCTGGCAGCCAAGCTGATCATCATGATGCTCGATACCATCAATGATGAAAAGCAAGCGTTGACTCAAGCATGGGAGGCGCGTGACCGTAGTATGCTGGCGCAGATTGCCCATCGTATATTGGGTGGTAGCCGTTATACTGGCGTGCCGCAGCTGCGTCAGGCCAGCCAAGATTTAGAAGATAAGTGTTTATTAAATATCCAGCATACCACGCCTGCGCAGTTTGCCATGCTCCAGCCTTATTACGAAGCGCTACTGACCGCATTAAATAATTTGCAAACGCTAGATTTGTCCGCTTATCCGCAGCTCAATTACCATCGTCTAAGCGAAAACGACATGACGTGGAAAATGATTTAGGAGTAGTGGTTTAGGAGCAGTGATGAAGTAATAGTGACTGAGGAATAGTGAGGGGAAACAATAAAAAGCGCGACTTCATGTTGCCATGCTCATATAATCGATCCACCATAAAATAAATATCGTGCGACTGAGAGTGATTTTACGCAGCATCTGTCTGCATCGCACAGCAAGCAAAACTGATACCAGGCGCGCGCAAAAAATCACGTACTTCTTTTATGTAGGATTGACAATACAGTCTCGCTATAAAGTATCGTGGCAGTCAGTTATTGCTAAGGTAGGATATGGATAAGCCTGCTAACATTATCGCTATCAGTCTATCTTTTACCCATTCATAAATAAGGATCGTTATGAACGCCATTGCAACTTACCAATACGAAACGCTACAAGTGAGTGTCACTGATAATATACTCACTGTGACGCTAAATCGTCCGCACAAAAAAAACGCCATGAGCTTTCAAGTCATCGATGAGCTGATCGCCGTAGCAGGTCGCATTAGTAAAGACAAAACGATACGCGCGGTCATCTTAAACGGTGCAGAAGGGACATTTTGTGCCGGTATCGACTTGGGCGACTTGAACCATCCCAAAAACCAAGCCTTTGCCATTTGGGAGCTGGTGAAGCCATGGCAAAGCTCGTTTCAGCGTGTTTGCTTGGTCTGGCGTGATGTGCCAGTACCGGTCATCGCCGTCTTAGAGGGCTACTGTATTGGTGCTGGGTTACAGCTGGCATTGGCCTGTGATGTGCGTATTAGCCATCCAGATTGTCAGCTGTCTATCATGGAGGCCAAATGGGGACTGGTGCCAGATATGGGATTGACGCAATCGGCGTATGGCGTGGTACGAGAAGACGTTCTCAAAGAGCTGGCTATGACGGCGCGCATCATTAATGCTACTGACGGCAAAGAATTAGGATTAATCAGTCATTGTAGTGAGACGCCACTTGAGCAAGCACAGCAGCTCGCCGCTGAGTTTGCCGAGCGCTCTCCTGACGCTGTGCTAGCAAGCAAACGCGTAATTAATGCCATGCATCATCAGCCTGCGACTACCTTATATAAAGAAAAGATCTGGCAGATTAAGATGATGCTGGGCCGCAATCGCAAGCTGGCCCTTAGAAAAGTCAAGCAAGCCAGCACCACCTTTGCCAAGCGACAGTTTCGCTAGTCTTTTATAATGAGTCATAAATCATAAGGGTTTACATCAGAGGTAGAAAAATTTAGACAGAGTCTTATGCTTTATATTGATTGTTTTTAGTTGTTAAGTCGCGTGTTATGGCTATTGAAATACGAGTAGACAGCACGATATAACACTGTCAGCTTGCACAGATTTGGATAAAAATGCACTATTGTCGTTAAAAACATCTATTTCATGCATCTTACAAGCGCTTAAGTAATCATCACTATATAAACGGTCCAACTATGTCTGCCCCAAAATCCTCTCTTTCAAAGAAACCTATCACCGCTGAACGAGTACGTTCTGCTGATCTGCCTGTTGCATGGATTATGATGCTGGGGTTGATGGTTGCAGTAGGACCATTATCTATTGATATGTATTTGCCTGCGTTACCGTCAATGGCAGACGATTTTGGTGTGTCAACCGCCTTTATGGCCAACTCAGTCCCAGCGTATTTTGTGGGTTTGGTATTTGGTCAGTTGTTTTACGGCCCCTTTAGCGATCGCGTTGGTCGAGTCAAGCCGCTGTATATGGGCATGACGCTTTATGTGATTGCTTCTGTTATCTGTGCCACCACGAATAATGAGTATGTGTTGTTTGTCGGCCGTACCATGCAGGCTCTTGGTGCCTGCGTTGGGGCAGTGGTAACTCGAGCTGCCATTCGAGATCGTCTAACAGCCAAGCAAACCGCAAAAGCTTTTTCGATTATGATTTTGGTGATGGGTCTGGCACCGATACTCGCGCCTTCTTTGGGCGCACTCTTTTTACAGTTTTTTAATTGGCACTCTATCTTTTGGTTTTTGGCCGCCTTTGGGCTGCTGAACTTACTGCTCACCAAGTTTTTCTTTTTTGAAACCCTTACCGAAGAAAACCGTAACGTACGCCCTGCCAGAGAAGTGCTCAGCCAGTATTGGGACTTATTAAAAGATCCCAGCTTTAACTACCCTGCGATCGGTGGCGGGCTGTTGATGGGTGCGATGTTTGTCTATATCAGCTCAGCTTCTGAATTAATTATGGACACTTATGGCGTCTCGGCCACGCACTTTGGCTGGTTGTTTGGAATGAATGCAGCAGGGTTTGTAGGTTTGACTCAGTTGAACCAGTGGTTGACCAATCGCTTTCGTATCTTGAGCATATTACGTTTCGGGACGATGATGCAGGTGCTCTCTGCCGGCACGTTGTTTTTTGTCGGTATATTTTTGGGGACCGATGCTTGGTTGCCACTGGTGCTGGCGTGTATTTTCTTTTGTATTGCAGGCTTGGGATTGACCCAGCCAAACGCCTCGGCGATTGCGCTGGCTTTTCAAAAGCAGCGTGCGGGTATGGCAAGCGCGCTGCAAGGCTCGCTGATGTTTTCAGTGGGTATTTTTGGTGGTTTATTATTAAACTTATTCCCTCTTAATCCAGTGTTAAAAATGGGTATTGCACTTTTTGTCCTGATGAGTTTGGGTGCGTTTTTAATCTGGCAGATAGATCGTGATCTAGACCTCGATGACGCAGAGTAGCGGCTGCAAGTTTTTGAGACACCCAATATTGGGTGTTTTTTTTGTCTTAATAAAAGGGTTCTGATACATGAGCGCTACGCGTGGTTAATGCAGAGCCTGATGCTTTTATAAGACACGCCTTATAATGACTGAGGTGTCATGTTTAATCGTAGTTGATTGAAAATAAATAGTTTGTTGTTACCAAACAAATTTATCAGAAATATTTCAATTGGAAAAAAATTAGTGTAGATTGTAACTTTATGTTTACAATGTAAGGTTTTTTGAAACTGACAGTTACCATACAGTGATGTTAAGACAACAAGCGTTGCAACTTTAAGGACAAAACATGATGCAGTTATATCGAGTATTACCAGTTATATTAAGCGTCGGTTTATTTGGTTGTGGTAATTCCTCTACCACAGAAAATACCAATACAGCTGGCACACCAGTGACAAAAAATGAAGACAGTTTTGTAAGTAACTTGCCGGATACAGCACCGACACTAAAAGTAGCGACAACAGGTACGATGCCCCCTTTTTCATTGCAAGATGATTATGGAAACATGCAGGGTATTGATATTGACTCAATTCGTGCTATCGGTGAAGAACAAGGGTTTAAAGTCGAGTTTTATAAAGAAACGTGGCAAAACATGTTTGATAGCGTGGAGTCAGGAAGGCGTGATCTGGCAATCTCTGGCATCTCCTATAAAGACGATCGAGCGGCAAGATACGGTTTATCAATGCCATACTTCTTTAATCCATCCTCTATTATGTATACCAAAAGTGATGTAGAAATTAATGACATACAGGATTTGCAGGGGATGCACGTGGCCGCTATGGAAGGCTCAAAGCAAGATGATCAGCTCCGAGCAATGGGCAAGTATAGTCAGATGTCTACTAGAGCAACTGCTTTTTTATTGTATGAAGATCTGATGCAAGGCAACGTTGATGTAATTCTGCATGACTTGCCGATTTTGCAGTACACAGCGAAAAATCATCCAGAATACGACGTCACTATCGTTCCCTACGAGAGTGAAGACAACCCATCGGCGCAACAAGTCATACTGATGGCCAAAGGTAATAACGAGCTTATTAAAAATGTCAATGAAGGTATTACTAAGCTAAAAGAAAAAGGGACGTTTAAAGAGATTGAAGAAAAGTGGTTGGGTTCAACGGAGCCAGGCACCAACAGTGAACCGACTGCTACTCAAGCGAATTAAGGATTTTCAAACATGGCAACCACACCAAATATCGACAATAAGCGCTATCAAGGTCTGATCATCTCTATTGCACTGTTTTTATCACTCATCGGTGCCTTGCTAGCCTTTACCTTTTATACCTCCAGCCTGTTAGAAAGAAACACCGCTTTGATCGACCAGACCAACCAAGTCGCCAATAGTGCGCAGTCGGTCATCAAAGATCTTTTTGACTTAGATAACAGTTATGGTGAAGACACGAGCTCGCCGCATATTCAGCGGGTATTGAGCCGTTTAGAAGAAAACACAGCACTGATTACCAACTCTCTTTCTGCTATTGAGCAAGGCGGTAGAGTTACTGACAGTACAGGCGAAAGCTATAATCTGCCAAAGGTTGATGATAGCGCCCAAGCCAATGTTGCCGCTGCCAAAGAACAATGGCAGGCGCTAGAGCCCAAGATTCAGACCTATCTAAAAGACGCTGATAATATCATGGTGCCGTCGGCAGATGACTTGACTCGAGCGGTTGAGCAAGCCAAAACCTCCAGTTTGCTGATCAACGACTCGTTAGATAATCTGACACGCGACGTATTTAGTAATGCAGAGCGCCAAGCCACCACCATTCGTCTGATTCAGGTGTTAGGTGTTGCGGCGATTTTTGCTTACTTTTTGATTTTCGTATTCTTCTTTGTGCGCCGCTTACGTGAGACCGATGCCGAAGCTGCTGCTGCGCGCCGCGAAACACAAGAAATCATGGAAACGGTCAATACTGGTCTATTCTTGCTGGATAAAGACTTAAAGATTGGTCAACAGCACTCTCGTGCCCTCAATGGCATCATCGGTGCTGACAATTTGGCAGGTGAGAACTTTACCAGTGTCTTACGTGGTCGTATCTCTGATAAAGACCTAAACACCACCAAGCAGTTTATCGAGCAGTTATACAACCCGCGCGTCAAAGAAAAGCTGGTGGATTCACTAAACCCTTTACATAAGGTCATGCTACACAACGCCGGTGAAAATAAAGGCGCTGATAGCCGCTTCTTGGATTTTAAATTCTCACGCGTTTATGACAAAAAAGACATCGCCCGTATTTTGGTCAACGTCAATGATGTCTCTGATGCCGTCTACCTAGAGCAGCGCTTAGAAAAAGAGCGCTCGCAAAACGACATGCAAATCGAGATGCTCACCACCATCTTAAATGTAAATCCTAAGATCATTAATGAGTTTATCGCCAACACTGATGCGCATATCAATAAGATGAACAACATCTTAAAAAATCCTGGTAGCTCACAATACGAGCTCGAAACCAAACTAAAAGCCATTTATCGCGAAATGCATAGTCTAAAAGGCGAAGCATCAGCGCTAAAACTGCACAGCTTTACCAAGATTGCCTCAGATGCCGAAGACAAGTTGCATGCCTTACAAAACCAAGGTCAGCTATCAGGTAATGACTTCTTGCCATTGGCGGTACATCTAGATGACTTACTCAGCCTATCGAACACCATTGCCACGCTAGGTGAGCGGATCAATCGCTCGGAGCCTGCCGCTAGTAAACCCGCTACTACCTCTACCACCGCATTAAGTGATGCCGTGGCACAGCAAAGCAGGCCGCTTGCTGAGAGTACCGCACCCAAAAGCCAGCCAACCAGCTTATCGATTGGTAACATCAGTTTGGATGGCGGTCAAGATATCGATTTGAGTGATGATGCAGGTGAAGACCAGCTGTCTTTTTATCGAGATTTTGCCAAAGATATCGCTGCAAGACAGGGCAAGCAAGTACAGCTCAACAGCCATACATTGACCCAAGTCAATATCCCAGAGCATCTAGCCAAGCCCATCAAAGAGATTGGTATCCAGCTGCTACGAAATGCCGTGGTGCACGGTGTCGAGGCACCCAGCGTCCGTCATTCGCTCGGTAAAGAAACAGCAGGCAAGATTGATCTAGAAGTACAAGACAACGGCCAAGAGGTTATGCTCATCGTGCAGGACGACGGTCAAGGCATCGATTACGACAGTATCCGTCATAAATTGGTGGCAGAAAACCACGTCGATAATGAAGCAGCAAGTCAGCTGACGCATAGCGACCTGCTCAAGCAGCTGTTTTCTTCAGGTTTTTCTACCAAAGAAGACACTGATGAAGACGGTGGCCGCGGCGTGGGTTTGGATATCATCAAATCACTGGTCAAGGACTACGACGGCAAGCTGAATGTAAATAGTGAACGGGGCAAAATGACAAGATTTGTCATTACACTACCAAAAGCTTAATAAGAGAGGTTAGGCATATTGTGCACCACAACAATGTGCCTCATTACAGGTAATAGGTTATGCATAAATTAATGATTGTTGATGATTCTAATATCATTAGAAACCGTATTCAGCGTGCGTATGACTCAGGTGAGTTTATGCTGGTCGCTACTGCGACCAGTGGTGTGCAGGCGCTAGAGAAGTTTAATATCCATCGTCCTGATGTGATCACCATGGATCTGACCATGCCGCAAATGGATGGTCTGGAGTGTATCGAAAAAATCATCGCCACTGATCCTGATGTCCGTATTTTAGTCGTATCTGCCTTGTCTGATAAGGCCACGGGGATTGAGGCGCTATCGCTTGGTGCCAGTGGGTTTTTGTGCAAGCCGTTTTCAGAAGAAGAGCTTGTAGAGTCTTTGCACGAGCTGGTGCAAGATTAATACCATTCAACGACTTGAGTAATGTCTATATGAAAGAACAAAAGCTACAGATTTTTTTAAACATCATTAGCAATTATTTTGATCAGTTTGGTGGAGAAGAGCTCGTCGCTGACACGCCGTATTTGCTAGAAAACAAACAGCCCAAAGTACATGACTACACTGGTGTGATTGGCATCTCTGGTGGTCAAAAAGGCGTGGTGTATTTTTCGGCGACTCACAAGTTGTTGTCCTCGCTACTAGATAGCATGGGCGAGACTGATAAAAGTGATGACAATTACATTGATCTAGCAGGCGAGGTTGCCAATACCATCGCAGGCAACGCCCGTACTGAGTTTGGCTCAGAGTTTCATATCTCGGTACCGTTTGTGTTTAAAGGAGCGCCCAAAAGTATCGTGCTACCAAACGATGAGCGTTCTTTTATTATCCCGATTACTTGGCATTCGCAAGTCGGTGAGATTGTGGTCTGTTTGCAGGACTGATGATCTCGCTATTACGTTTTAATACGGATGTTCGTTATTATGATTAAAGTAGAAAAATTGGGCGTGTTTTTAAGTTCGATTAATGCGTTTTTTACGCAGATTGATGGGACAGAAGTAGACATCGATACGCCTTATTTAAATAACAATAAGACAGCGGTAGGCTATGACTACAGCGGCGTTATCAAAATCTCAGGTCCGCTACAAGGCTGCGTCTATGTCAGTGCGCCAAGCGCGATGCTGCGTGCGGTGGTTCAGGCGATGGGCGAGACCGACTCCTCTATTACGATGTTGAAGGACTTGCTCGGAGAGATGGCCAACACCATCTCTGGTAACGCTCGGACGGAGTTTGGGTCAGAGTTTATTATCTCGCCGCCGCACATCGTCGAGAGCGCGCCTAACGTGTCGTATCTACCCAAAGATCGGCAAAGCTATATCACGCCCTTTACCTGGCGTGGTCACAAGGCCGTCATCGGTATCTGCATCAATTAATGACAATTAACTGATCAACGACAATCAACTGATAGCGTCTCGTTTATCGCTTTGCTTCAACGAAAAGCGACAAAAAAGCGACAACAGTAAAAAGCGATACAATGGTATCGCTTTTTTTTGATACGACGATTTGAGGCGTGAGGCTCACGAGTTGTTAAATCGCGGTTTGTCCTCATAAAGCGCTGGAGGTTGTGAGGCGTTATATGATAAAATACGGCGCAGCTATTTCTATAATTTGCTTTATAGGAGGGGTTTGAGTTTTTTGCTAAAACCCAACATGGCTTCTTTTTTACACTAACCAATGACACACACATCATGGCAAAAAATTGCTGGGTGTTTGGCGACTTGATTAATTTGCAAGTTAGGTCCGTGCCATGATTATAGGCATGACCCACAGGCAGATGCGTGTTGCTAGATAGGCAGTTTTTGTGATGTGGAGGCATAACCCAACCAACAGGATATTTCACATGGCTACAAACAACCCAACCAAAATCGAAATGCGCGACTTACTACAAGCCGGCGCTCACTTTGGTCACCAAACACGTTTTTGGAACCCAAAAATGGGTCCTTATATCTTTGGTGCACGTAACAAAATTCATATCATCAACCTAGAGCACACCGTAAAAGCGTTCAACGAAGCGTTGACTTACGTAAACGGCCTAGCTGCCAAGAAAAACAAAGTATTGTTTGTTGGTACCAAACGTGCCGCTAGCGGTATTATCCGTGAGCAAGCCCAGCGCGCTGGCATGCCATACGTCGACCATCGCTGGTTGGGTGGTATGTTGACCAACTGGAAAACGCTACGTCAGTCAATCAGCCGTCTAAAAGAGCTTGAGAAGCAATCAGAAGACGGTACTTTTGCTAAGTTGACCAAGCGTGAAGCGCTTGAGCGTACTCGCGATATGGAAAAACTTGAGCGTTCACTAGGCGGTATCAAAGACATGGGTGGCCTACCTGACGCTATCTTTGTGGTAGACGTAGATCACGAAGCGATCGCTATCAAAGAAGCCAAAAACCTTGGTATCCCAGTAATCGGTATCGTTGATACCAACTCTAGCCCAGACAACGTTGACTACGTTATTCCAGCTAACGATGATGCTATCCGTGCTGTGACTCTATACGTCACGTCTATGGCTGATGCGATCATCGCTGGTAAAGAATACGCACAGACTCAAGCGGGCGGCAAAGCTGAGCAAGCACCTGCCGAAGAAGCCAATGCAGAAGAAGCAGCAACGCCAGCTGAATAATTCGCTGCATTAAAAGTGTTACTTTGTAAGGATGTCTTGATAGCACCGCTAGCAGCGTCCATATAAAGTCATTAATGATAAGCTCGTAGTAGGCATGATGCAGTTTTACTCGTCATGCCTTGTTGTTAAATAATAGTGCTGAAACCAGGGCTATTACATAACGTGATGAAATGATGGCTGTCAAACGCCCTCAATCAATAACTGCTATTACATAAAATATATTAAATACATGCTGATGACATGATCGTCATCTATCATAAACTGGCCAAACGAGTATTATCGTTTACTCCAGTGGGTAGAGTCGCTGGATGTCATGATTTGTTTTTATTAATAAGCAGATAATACGAGCGTTTTTCTTAAGTTGTCAGCAGCTTTGAGAAAAATAGACATTAAGCCCTCCTATACATAACTATACTAAGGTGACTCTTATGACAGAAGTAAAAGTATCTGCCAAAATGGTAAAAGAATTGCGCGACCGTACTGGTCTTGGCATGATGGAATGTAAAAAAGCCCTACAAGAAGCCAATGGTGATGTTGAAGTTGCCATCGATAACTTGCGTAAATCTGGTCAAGCAAAAGCGGCCAAAAAAGCAGGTAACATCGCAGCTGACGGCGCTATCATCATCGCTCAAGGCGACAACAAAGCGTTTTTGTTAGAAGTAAACTGCCAAACTGACTTTGTGGCAAAAGACGCCAACTTTACTGCTTTTGCAGAAAAAGTAGCCAACATCGCGCTAGAAAATAACGTCACAGACGTTGCTGCTATCTCTGAGCTACCATATGGCGATGGCCAAACCGTTGAAGAAGCACGCGTGGCTTTGGTACAAAAAATCGGCGAAAACATTCAGGTGCGCCGTGTAGAAACCCTAGAAGGTGCCAACCTAGCATCATATCGCCACGGTCTACGTATCGGTGTTGTGGTATCGTATGAAGGCGGCAGCGAAGAGACTGGCAAAAACCTAGCGATGCATATCGCAGCGTTCAACCCTGTAGCGGTCGACGACGAAAGCGTCGATGCTGATGTATTGGCTCGCGAAAAAGACATCATCGAAGCCAAAGCCAAAGAGTCTGGCAAGCCTGACAACATCATTGAAAAAATGATCGAAGGTGGTCTACGTAAATACCTAGACGAAGTCACTCTACTACGTCAGCCATACGTCATGGACAACGACAAAAAAGTTGGCGATGTCCTAAAAGCGGAAGGCGTAAAAGTACTAAGCTTCAAACGTCTAGAAGTGGGTGAAGGTATCGAGAAAAAGCAAGAAGACTTCGCAGCTGAAGTTGCAGCGGCTCAAGCGGCTAGCAAGTAATATCCAAGTAACATCTCTTTGCACTTGCACTGATGAAGACGGTTAAGCCATTGGTTTTGCCGTCAGACACAAAAAAGCCCGTTATCGAGTAACGGGCTTTTTTGTGTCTGAGCTTGACCAACTTTATGGACTTACTAGCGTAAGGCCTCGTAGGCAGATTTGATATAACTTGGGCTGTTGCTATTACTGCTCGTGCCATAGCTGACGTTTTGTAGCCCATTGTTTGTACTACTCATATTGACTTGATTGCTGGCATTGATACTGGCGCCAGACAGACCGGCGTCATTTTTGTATAAGCTATGATAGCGGCTCATCACTCTTTTGACATAGTTGCGCGTCTCTTTAAAAGGTGGGATGCCGCCGTATTTATCGACATTGCCCTCGCCTGCGTTATAGCCTGCCACAGCGTGCTCGACGTTGTTATTAAAACGGCGCATCAGCCAGGCGATGTATTTGGCTGAGCCTTCGATGTTGTCGGCAGGGTTCCAAGGATTGCCCACATTAAATCGCCGTGCGGTAGCAGGCATTAGCTGCATCAACCCTTGAGCGCCGACTGGTGAACGAGCATTTGGATTAAAAGCTGACTCAGTATGCATCATGGCTTTCATCAAGGCAGGATCGACGCCATGACGTGCCGCGGACGCGCGAATATAGCTATCATAGGCGTTGCGGCTGGCACTACTACTCGCCGGACTGCTGCCATAGCCATTGCTGCTGCCGTCATACATCTTAGAGTCTTTATAATAAGTGACTTTGACTTTTTTGGTGAACTTATCAAAGTTGCCACTGGGGCTAACGTTGGTCAAGAGCACCTGACCGCCTTGGTCTTTGTAGATATACATATTGCCTGCATGAGCACTCACACTCAAGCTTGAGATAGCAAGGATACTGGCAATACCAGTGATGGTATTTAATAAAAACGGAGACAAACAGCGAGTCTTGATGGTAGTCGTATTTATCATAGAGATATCACTTTTTATCGAGTAGTCGCAAATGACTGTCGCTGATGAGTCGGCCAGCTTATAAAGGCAAGTGCTTATTTTATCTGCCGTGTTTTGTCGCCAGCTACCTAGCAACAACCCTGACGTCTTCATGTTTTGTTAAAATCATTTGCAATAGATACAAAAAATAATAGTTGTTTACTATAACACATAATAACTTTTTGACGCATGGGATTGTCAAAATAATAAGAAAAAGTGAGCATTATTTTGTAAATAATACGAAATAAATCAATAAGCTATCATTTGCAGTGTACGCATGTCAGTGCCAGCTCAGCTGCCGCAAGGGCTTATGGTGATAGTAAGTGGCTATGATAAGAGTGTAGGAGCGGTGGGATAAGAGCAAGAGGATAAGAGCGGCCAATGCTTTGAGCTTGTCTTTAATTTATGAGAGGTCAGGGAGTAGCTATAACGCAACGGTACTAACAAATATCGGTACCCAAATCGCGGTCACCAGCCCATTGACTGCCAGTCCAAAGGCTGCATAGCGTCCGGCGGTATGACTGATCTGCCACGCTTCGACTGTACCAAAAGCGTGAGCGGCCAAGCCAAGTGCTAAGCCTTTGGCACGATCATCATCGACACGGCCAAATAAAAAGCGCGCCAAAGAACCCCCAACGAGACCTGAGACAATGATGATAAGGTTGGCCATCGCCAGCGGCGCTTTGATCAAATCCGCCACACTAAGACCGATAGGAGTGGTCACTGAGCGGGTGGCAAATGCCAGTATCGTCTCGTGACTGAGTGACAGCAGATAGGCGAGCGACATTGGCAGCAAAGCACCGACCACGCTTGCAATCATGACGATAAGGGTGAGTTTTTTGACAGGTAAGCCTTTAAAGTTCATGGCGGCGAGTGGCACTGCCAATAAAACCGTGACGTATCCTAAGAGATGGTCAAACACAGGCTTTGCGACGCTATAGTAGTGATTGTAGTCCCACTTCAGCACAAACAAAAACAGCAAAACCAGCGCTAAGGCCGTGATGACCATCGGTAGCCACGATAGCTTACGCGCTAAGATACGGGCAATGACATGGGCGACCAAGGTCAATAATATCGCCGCAAGGGTTGCTGTCAATACGCTATCAAAAGTCATAAGTCTGCCTTGTTCATTCAGCTGAGCGCTGCTTTTATTACTTGCTAGTGCTGCCGGTGTTGCCAGCTTGCGAGTCACCATCAGAGTCAGTGTCTTGATTGAGCCAGCGGTTGGCCAGCAATGCTAATCCCCAAAGCGGTATTAAGGTGCTGATCAGCATCGTCAGCATCACGCCCCACAGCTCGTCTCCTAAGGCAAATAACAATAAACCTGCACCAGCAGAAACAGGCAAAAAAGCAAAGCCGCTATCAACCAATAACGTATTGCTGGCTTGAGTGAGCCAGATAGGTAGGCCTTTTAGCAAACGCCACGCCATCAACACCACAAACATCGCCACCAAACCGACGATATTGGCCGCTTTTTCGATACCCGCCCATTGACAGACCAGCACTGCTGTTTCACGGACAAAAATCACCATCGCTAATGTTAATATCAGCGCCAGCCATAGCGGTAGGTTGGAGGAGTGAGTGGACTTCATAAGCAGTTTTGGCCAAATCGGAGATGGGTAGGCGCAGTGATAACGGTTGGCGCATGGCTATGGCAGCTGCATCCTTATAAGTACATTGTGTCGTTATGGTATTTTGTATATGGCATATCGTATAGGCGATTATATAGAGAATCACGTAACTAATAAAGCCTATCGTCGTGACTAAATAAAAGAGAGATAAAGAGAGATAAGATAAAGAGATACACTGCATACATTCGCTAGACTGGTACAAACTTTTTTGCGTGCTGTGCTTGCGCCGACAGATGCTACGAAAAATTTATTTCAGTCTCGCTGTATCCATTTTTTATTGATCTGATTATAGGTATAACCGCCCTAGTATCATCGCGCTATTTTGTCTTATGGTATTAGGGAAGGTGGCTTTGAGAGAGACGGCTTTAAGCGAGGCAATAAAAAACAGACGATATCAGCGATACCGTCTGTGTGTAGGGCGTTGTCTGTAGGTATATCAAAGCGGTTTGCAAATAAAAGCTGAGCCGCCCGCCGCTTGCTCTTATAAGTTATGAGTCAGGTAGGCTGCTTTTTTGAGGCAAGGACGGTGCTGTGTTTATCTCAAACTCATCAAAGGCTTTTTCTTCGGCCGCAGTCAAGGTAGGCTCTACGTTTTCATCTGGCTTTTCAAACTCCTCAAGCGTCGGCATCAGTAGCGTCGCTTGCGCCAGCGGTAGGACATCTACAGGATCGAGATTGGCTTGTCCAAGCAGCTGTTTGAGCCGATCGCTTGGCAAGCGAATGGTTAGGCACTCGTGGCCTGTGTCATCATAGCTTTCTTCTAAGATGACGCCTAGCTCGTACAAGGTGTTTTTAAATTGACCCGCACCATAAGGCAATGTCAAATCAAAGGTGGTTAGTGCGCCAGTGAGCAGCTGCTGTACGGCAAGCGACAGCGCTTCTATTCCGAGGTTTTCTTTTGATGAGACGTAGACGCGGTTTGGCTGGCCTTCGCTGGCATAACCAATATGAGCAGGCTCACCTGTGATATCGATTTTGTTATACACATTGAGCACGGGTACGTCGTTATCAATTTCGGCCAACACATTTTTTACCGCTTCGATTTGCTCGTGCATGTCTTCGCTAGAGGAGTCGATGACGTGTAGTAGCAAGTCCGCCTCTAGCGTCTCTTCTAGTGTTGCGTGAAACGACTCGACCAGCTCGTGCGGCAAATGACGCACAAAACCGACAGTATCGACCAGTACCACACGTCCCACGCCTTGCCAGTCAAGGCGACGTAGCGTCGGATCGAGGGTAGCAAACAGCTGGTCGGCGGCATAGATGTTTTCGTCGACCAAGCGGTTAAACAGTGTCGATTTACCAGCATTGGTATAGCCGACTAGCGAGATGGTCGGTACGTCAGATTTTTGTCGACGGGCGCGGCCTTGTGCGCGGGTTTGCCGGACTTTTTCAAGCTTAGATTTGAGCTGGTTGACTCGCGTTTGTAGTAAGCGGCGATCGGTCTCGAGCTGGGTCTCACCCGGCCCGCGCAGACCGATACCGCCTTTTTGCCGCTCCAAATGCGTCCAACCACGTACCAGCCGTGTTGATAAGTGGTTGAGCTGCGCCAGCTCCACTTGTAGCTTACCCTCATAAGTGCGGGCGCGCTGAGCAAAAATATCCAAAATCAGTCCGGTGCGATCCAGCACGCGGCATTTGACCACCGACTCGATATTACGCTCTTGTGAGGGCGATAAGCTGTGATTAAAAAGAACAATATCGGCGTCGTGCTCACGCACTAGCTCTGCAATCTCTTCTGCTTTGCCGCTACCCACAAAAAACTTGGCATCAGGCTTTAAACGTGAGCCTGTCACCAATGCCAAACGATCGGCGCCTGCTGAGTCTGCCAATAGCTCAAACTCGCTAAGATCGTCAGGGTCTTGGATTTGACGAATGTCTAAATGTACAATGATGGCACGCTCGCCACCTTCATGTCTTTCAAAATAATCCAAAGAATATCACCTATTTAATAAAGTAAATAAATCGCTACCATTTGTCTGTCAACTATCGAGGCGGCGTTCATATGACCTTTTATATGTGGTCTTATCTGTTGATATTAAAGCGTAATGGCACAATTAGCGATAGATTTATGTTACACAGGTTTGTGTTTCCTAGCGCGGAGGACGGCTGGTAAGTTCGCGCGTTTATAAACGGCTTTATTGCGCGTTTGTATAAAACTTTGTATAAAACTAGGCACTGACTCAGTGAACAGGCTATCACTGAGGCGCATAACTTTGCTATACTTAGCTCGTTTTTTTGTTGATATAAACAGCAGTTATTTAATCATGAGGGCGAAGATGAGCCAAGCTAAGTCAAAATTTTCACTCAGACAACAGCTAGGACGCGGCAAGCAAATCGCTGGTATGACCACAACGATGGTCGGTGGACTGCGAGCCGCTCAGCGTCTTGGTGCCTTTAAGCAGCCACCACGCGAAAAACTACCACGGTATATTCAGGCGTTTTGTCGTAAGATGGCAGGCTCTTTTGGTGTCAAAGTCATCGAGGTCGAGCCAGTACAGCAGCATCATGGTCTGTGGGTGTCCAATCATGTGTCATGGATGGATATCCCTGTCGTGGGAACGGTAAGCCCCGCGTTTTTCTTATCCAAGGCGGAGATTGGTGAGTGGCCTGTGTTTGGTAAATTAGCGCATGCTGCCGGCACGCTCTTTATTGAGCGCGGCTCCGGTGATGCAGGCTCAGTGGCCACGCAGATTGCTGAGTTTTTGACCAAAGGGTTTTCGGTTATCTTCTTCCCTGAAGCGACTACTACTGATGGCAAAAAGGTCAAGCGTATCCATGGTACCCTGCTACAAGCTGCGATAGACGCAGATGTCCCTATACGACCGATCCTTATCGCTTATGTCGACAAAGACGGAGCGCTCAGTGAGGCATTGCCGTATTATGGCAAGATTACCATGAAAGAGAGCTTAAAAAAGGTGCTAGATAGTAAGGATGTGACGGCCTATGTGCTACCATTAGAGCCGATAGACCCTAAAGGCTATAGCAAAAGCGAACTGACCGACTTGCTGCAAAGAAAAATGCAAGAAGGATTGGCCGATCTGCATGCGCGGGTACTGAGTGTGCCGCCTAGTCAATAATCAGCTGAGCTGTACAGTCAAATGAAAAGTCGCTGAATAAAAAAGACGCCAATCGTAGCAATATTTACCGCGATTGGCGTCTTTTTTTGTGTTTTGTCAGTGACACATTGGGCGCCGCTTATTAAGGTGACGGATTGGGCTGGCGCGTGTGCACTGCTTCAATGGCCTCCAATACATCGTCAGTGAGTGTCAGATCAATGCTATCGATATTGGATTTTAACTGTGTAAGTGTGGTCGCGCCAATGATGTTGCTGGTGACAAACGGGCGTGAATTGACAAAGGCCAGCGCCATCTGCGCCATATCTAGTCCGGCATCGCTGGCAATCTTAGCGTATTGCTCAGTGGCTGCTAGCGCTTGCTCATTAATGTATCTTTGGAATCTATCATACATCGTCAGCCGCGCGCCAGCTGGTTTTTTGCCACCCAAATATTTACCAGAGAGTACGCCAAACCCAAGCGGTGAGTAAGCGAGCAAGCCGACGTTTTCACGATGGGCAATCTCCGCCATGCCGACTTCATAGAGACGGTTGAGGAGGCTATACGGGTTTTGCACCGTTAGCGGCGCGATTAGACCGTTTTTGTCCGCTTCCCACAGATAGCGCATCAGTCCCCACGCGGTATCATTCGACAGCCCATAAGCACGAATACGGCCTTTTTTAATCTCATCATTCAGCGCTTGGATGGTCTCCAAAAATGGCGTTAAGTCATTAAGCGATTGAGCTGACATTTCGCTGTCATAGCCGCGCTGCCCAAAGAAGTTGGCTTGTCGCTCAGGCCAATGCAGCTGATAAATATCGATATAATCGGTTTGTAGACGCTCAAGATTACTATCGATAGCGCTGCTAATTTGCTCAGCATTAAAGCGCGTTTTACCGTCACGCAAAAAGCTCAGGGGTGACATTTTACTGGCCAAAATGACCTTGTCACGCTGCTGGGTCTTGGCAAACCAAGTACCGATATAACGCTCGGTATCGCCTTGCTTGTCTTTATCTGGTGGTGATGGATACATCTCTGCTGTATCCCAAAAGTTGACGCCTTCGCTCAGTGCCATATCCATCTGGGCGTGTGCCTCAGCCTCGGTGTTTTGCTGCGCCCATGTCATAGTGCCCAGACAGATTTTAGAAACCTGTTCATCGAGTTGCGGCAACGTTGTATATTGCATGTCAGTCTCCTTGTGGACTTTGATTTTAGGGTTGAGCATTGAGTATTGAGCGTTGTCAGGGCATTACATGATTTGGATGCCAGTCACCCCAGGCGGGGTTACTTTAAAGACTTTGACCTTAAACAATACCGATTGGTCGGCCAGCGGATGGTTAAAATCGACCTCAATCTCATCCTCATTAATCGCGCTAATAATACCGGGTAAGGTATTTTTGCCTTTATCCTCAAACTCAACCATCATGCCGACTTCTGGATGATCGGCGATAAGAGCAAACTGCGGACGGCTAAAGTGCTGAACGTTGTCAGGGTTCCACTCACCAAATGCCTGCTCTGGCTCAAGGTGAGCTGTGCGCGTGTCGCCTGCGCGTAGATTCATAAGTACTTGCTCAAACCCTGGCAGCAAGCTTTCATCGCCGACTGTCAGCGTCACTGGTGCCTCACGGCCAAAGGTGGAGTCAATCACCGTGCCGTTTTCTAATGAAACTTCAAAGTGTAGGCTAACAAGGCTACCAAAGGTGATGCGCGTGTCTTCGTTGGGGTTGATAAATTGTGATTCAGTCATAATCAAAAGCCAGTTGTCGTAAATATAATAGAGAAATGATAAGTCATTTTGCTGGGTGTGTAAGCGCAAATAGTGTAACGCAAATGGTGTAATATATCTGCCATATCTTAAATAGGGCAGAATTATGGCAAGTCAAGCACCCAGCAAGCAACAGGGACACGTGCATAAATGGCAAGACGACAAAGGCTTTGGTTTTATTGAAACATCAAGCGGGGCGTCGCTGTTTTTTCACATTAGTGAGTTTAGAGCGCAGCGCCGCCCTGAGGTTGGTGAAGCGGTGGTTTTTGATGTCGGACAAGATAGCCAAGGTCGCCTGCAAGCCAGACAAGTCCAAGAGCTGAGCTTTGTCCAACAAAAAATGGCAGAAAAAAACCGCCAAATCCGTCAGCGTAATCGCAAACGTAATGCCCAAGCAGAATTTGCAGCAGGGCAAAAGAAACGCTTGTTTCTTGGTATTGGTTTTTATGGGGTTTTAATTTTATTGGCGGCAACTCAAAAGCTCAGCTGGCTGGTGGTGGCTTGGTACGCTGTGCTAGGCATCGTCACTTATATTACTTATGCCAAAGACAAAGCTGCTGCTCAAAATGGCGATTGGCGTACACCTGAGTCAACCTTGCACGTGCTGAGCGCACTTGGCGGCTGGGTCGGCGCATTGGTAGCACAGACGTATTTGCGCCACAAATCACAAAAGCCTGAGTTTCGTATCGTTTATTATTTAATGGTTATTATCAACTTAGCAGGATTACTCTTTGTCATCATGGGCGGCGGGCTAGCGCTTTTAAGCGAATTAGGATAAAGCGTTACATTAAATCTGCGCCAGTATTTGCTTATACACAGCGGCATCTGAGGCAGAAAAACAGCAAAAAATCACGTCGTGAATGGAAAAACCATCCATTTGTTCTAAGCCGTTTTGCACATATGCTGTGACTGTATCGATTGCAACCTTAGCTGCCTTATCAATGGGGTAGCCGTAGATGCCGGTACTAATAGAAGGGAAGGCAATACTGCTGAGACCGTGTTGCGCTGCCAAATTTAAAGACTTTTGATAGCAGCTGGCCAGTAGTGCTTGCTCATTACTACGACCGCCATGCCAGATAGGGCCTACCGTATGAATCACGTACTGACAAGGCAAATCAAATGCTGGGCTGATTTTGGCATCACCAGTTTGGCAGCCATTTAATGTACGGCAATACTCAAGCAGCTTAGGCCCTGCTGCTCGATGAATCGCACCATCGACACCGCCGCCACCGAGCAAGCTTTTGTTAGCCGCATTGACAATGGCATCGACATGCAACGTGGTGATATCCGTCTGTAACACTGATAGGGTCACGCTGTGAGTACCACTGCTGTTACCATTATAGTCATTAGACACTGACAGCTGCTTTTGAGCAATAGGCGTTATTTTGCTAGTCGTCATTTGATTGTTCGTCACTTGATTGTTAGGCATGGCTACATCCTTTTTATAGTGAACGTATGGTACTTTAGCGATAAATATCAATAGTTTCAATCTACAAAAACACAAAAAAATAGGCCGCCATTTGGTAGCCTATTGATAATCCTATTGTTTTTAGGATGTGTCCTCAGTCTAGTCGATAGTCTTCTAGATGCGTTAAAAATAGCTGACTAATATTTCGATATAGTAGATTCAATTTAAAAATGTTATAGCGCTACTGGTATAAATTTTCCTTGCGTGCTGTATACACAGAGGCTGCGAAAAATTCATCCCAGTAGCGCTTTGGAAATTATGACAGTTTTGTTTTGAACTGACTATACTATCTGCGCTATTTTCGTTGTTTGATTGCAATGTTTTGCGGCCATTTATCTCATTTTTAAAATGAGAGCACGCCCTAATGTTATATTATTTAGGGCTGCGTTTACCTTCCAAAAACAGCATGTCGATGACGATGAACACGACGCCGATACAGATAGCAATATCGGCAATATTAAAAATCGGATAATGCCACACATCAGCATAATGCACATGAATAAAGTCAATCACATGACCATGTAGCAAGCGATCAATCAGGTTGCCAATGGCACCGCCAAGCACCATCGTAAGGCCTGTCGATAGCAGCTTGGCTTGCCGTGGTGCTTTGATTAGATAGCCGATCAAAAACAGCGACATCACCAGCGCCAGTCCCGCAAAAAACCACTTTTGCCAGCCGCCTGCATCGGCCAAAAAGCTAAACGCGGCGCCATAGTTGTAAGCCAGTGTCCAGTTGAGAAACGGCTCTAACACTGGCACAGGCTCAAGAAAATTGAGCGTGGTCTCAGCCAGCCATTTGCTCCACTGGTCGATGATGATCACCACCAGCGATAACGCATACCACATAAAGGCGCGACTGCCATTGGCGACCATCTTAGGGGGCTTAGTTAGGCGACCTCTAGGCGTCGATGAGCTGCCAGTGGTTGCATGTGCAGGCTTGGGCGAGCCGTCGGCCTCAACCTGCGGCGACTTGTGAGGTGAGTCTGACGGGTTAGGCGCAGAATTAGGCATAGTGGCGCACCTCGCCTGTACCGCTCACGTTGGTCACGCAGCGCGCGCATAGCTCAGGATGGTTGCGGTCGACGCCGATGTCATCACGGATATGCCAGCAGCGTACGCACTTGGTACCTGTGGCTGCACTCACTTTGACCTGCAAGTCGCTTGACTCATCGGCATGGCTCTCTGCTGATACTGAGCCAGTATCCGCGCTCTGAGCAGGGGCTTCACTCATTGGCTGCAGGGTCGCGCTACTGGTAATCAAGACAAAACGTAGCTCTTCGCCAAGCTTAGCCAAGCTCTCTTGCATCGCGCCGCTGGCATACAGATCGACGCCCGCTGATAAGTTGGCATTGATGATTTTTTCGCCGCGCGCTGTTTCGATATGCTTGTTGACGATGTCTTTGGCCTGCATGATGCGTTGCCAGTCGTCGCTTGTGATGGCGCTCAGCTCAAATGCTGGGAAGGTGTACCATTCTTGGGTAAACACATAACCTGCGTCTTGTCCGTTTTTGCCTTCTAGTACTTCCCACGCCTCTTGGGCCGTAAAGGACAGGATAGGCGTGATCCAGCGAATCAGCGCATGAGCGATATGATAAATCGCCGTCTGAGCAGAGCGGCGCGGCTGTCCATCAGTCTGAGTGGTGTACTGGCGATCTTTGATGATATCTAAATAAAAGCTGCCCAAGTCTTGCGAGCAAAACGCGGTGACGTGCTGGGTGACTTGGTGAAAGTCCATCGCATCATAAGCGCTGATGATTTGTGCTTGCACGGTTTGCGCGCGCTCAATGATGAATTTATCAAGGCTGACCAGCTCATCCATCGCCACGCTGTTGGTCGCTGGATCAAAGTCATCAGTATTGGCAAGCAAAAAGCGCAAGGTGTTACGGATACGGCGATACATGTCGATCGCGCCCTTAAACACAGTCTTACCCGCGCTCATCTCATAACGATAATCACTTGAGGCAATCCATAAGCGCAGCATGTCCGCGCCCGTTTTGTTGATCTCGTCTTGCGGGGTGATGATGTTGCCAAGCGACTTACTCATCTTGCGGCCGTTTTCATCTACCACAAAACCATGGGTCAATACTTGCTTAAATGGTGGACGCTCGTACATCGCCTCTGAGGTCAGCAAGGAAGTCTGGAACCAGCCGCGATGTTGATCTGAGCCTTCAAGATACATATCCGCTGGATTGGTCAGCTCATCGCGCTGCTCAAGTACAGCAAAATGCGTGGTCCCTGAGTCAAACCACACGTCTAGCGTGTCGGTCGCTTTGTCATAGTCAGCAGCCTCATCACCCAAAAAGTCCTCACAGCTGGCATCAAACCACGCTTCCACGCCGCCATCAGCGATTTTTTGTGCCGCCGCTTCAATCAGCTCCAGCGTGTTTGGATGCAGCTCACCGGTTTCTTTATGCGTAAAGAAAGTGATTGGCACGCCCCAAGTACGCTGGCGTGAGATACACCAGTCAGGACGGTCAGTCATCATCGCCTCGATGCGGTTTTGTCCCCAAGCGGGCGTCCATTTGACCGTTGGAATATCAGCAAGCGCTCGCTCGCGTAAGCCTTTGGCTTCCATATTGATAAACCACTGCGGGGTGGCGCGGAAGATAATCGGCGACTTGTGACGCCAGCAATGCGGGTAACTGTGCTCGATTTTGGTATGGCTGACGAGGTGGCCGTTTTCGTGCAAGGTGGCGATGATTTTTGGGTTGGCTTTATAGATATGCTCTCCGGCAAATACCGCAGCGCTGTCTAAATACACACCCGTACCGCCCACAGGGTTTTCTACAGGTAAGTTGTATTTTAGGCCAACGATATAATCGTCAAGACCATGACCCGGCGCGGTATGGACGAGGCCTGTACCGCTATCAGTGGTGACGTGATCGCCTAGGATAAGCGGCACTTGACGCTCGCTAATCAATGGATGCTGGGCGTGCAGACCTTCAAGCTTGCGTCCTGATACGGTCGCCAAGATACCTTTGTGGTCAAGCTTTAGCTCGGTCAGCGCAGTTTGGATCAAGTCTGTCGCCAATAAAAAATGGCCTTTGTCTGTTGCCACCACGCTATAGTCGTGCTCAGGATGCACGGCAATGGCTTGGTTGGCAGGCAGTGTCCATGGCGTCGTCGTCCAAATGATGGCAGCAATACTGCCGTCGATGCCATTTAGCGCCTCTACCTTGTCGGTATCCACTATATCAAAGCTGACATAAATGGCGTCAGAGACTTTGTCTTGGTATTCTACTTCGGCTTCGGCGAGGGCAGAGCTACAGTCCAAGCACCAGTTCACAGGCTTCATACCGCGAGTTACGTGACCATTATCATAGATTTTTGCAAGTGCACGGACGATATTGGCTTCCTGCGCAAAGTTCATGGTGAGATAGGGGTTGTCCCAATCACCAAACACGCCTAGACGTTTAAAGTCGGCTTTTTGTAGCTCGATCTGGGTGCGGGCATACTCGCGGCACAGACCACGAAACTCAGTGGCCGAGACTTTTTGACCGACTTTGCCGACCTTGGTTTCGACTTTTTGTTCGATAGGTAGGCCATGACAATCCCAACCAGGAACATAAGGCGCATCAAACCCCGACAGCGTTTTTGACTTAACGATGATATCTTTTAAAACCTTATTGACCGCATGACCTAAGTGAATCTGACCGTTGGCATAAGGAGGGCCATCATGCAAAATATACTTTGGCGCACCTGTGCGCGCCTTACGAATTTTGCCATAGACATCATCGGCTTCCCACGCCGCTAGCCAGTCAGGCTCGCGTTTGGCGAGGTTTGCACGCATGGCAAACGGGGTGTCGGCGAGGTTTAATGTATCTTTATAATCGTGGCTTGGGGTGTCGGTGCTTTTGTCAGTCATAAAAGGTATCTTATAAAATGATGGTTAGAAGTGGGAGAAAGAGCCGAGTACATGCTGATCTAAAATAGCGTGCGGATGTTACGTGAACGCTACGCTTACTGTGTCACTATTAATACTGGTATTTGGCTGCGGCGCTAGTTAGTAATATAGCGGCTTCCAACTACAATCACTTTATGTCGTCACAAGCAGATAAAAGCGTCTGCCTACATCATAAATACTAATGAGATGATTGCAATGCCATATACCGATATCAAAATAATAAGAAAAGTGGCGATAATAATGACAGCTATTATATGACAAAACCAGTGGGGTAAAAAGAGCTGGCCGGTATCGTCCTGTTTTTAGCCAAAACCAATAGTTTATACCATCAAACCAATACTAAAAAAGAACAAGGCTAAAAAAACAAGAACTAAAAAACCGATGACAGCCATAAGCGTAGTTTTAGTGACCACAATGGCTGGATGCCCGTTAGACCTTGTGCCATTTCACCCTCTTTTAAGATGACATAAGAGGGCGTCACTTGTCCTTGCCAGTCAGCAAATATCTCGCCTTCTTGATCGTTGATGGTGGTAAAGCGGTATTTGTGTTCGCTCAGGTAGCTATGCAGCGTTTGATCAGAGCCTGACTGGATCGCAATAGTCACCACCGGGTAGTCATTGGCCGCCGCGAGCGTGTCTATGGTCGGCGAGGTCACACGGCAAACAGGGCACCACGTTCCCCAAAAGTACACCAGCGCGGGCTTATCGTTACTGAGCGCCGCCAAGTCAATGCTTTGTCCTTGGTAATCGGTGAGCTGCAATTGCGGGTTGGCAGGCATAACTGGCTGACGCCACCAATTAACCGCGGTATAAATGACGGCAAACATCAAGCCATATATCAGTATCGTCTTGATAAGCGACAGCGCTTTTTGCTGTGGCGTCTTTTTAGGCTTTGCCGCTGTGGTATCAGTATCAGTTGTCATAAAGGCTGCTTTTTATGCTTGTCATGGTATCAAAAAGTGTCTGGTCGCTGTTTGTTATCGTGTATGCTAGGCTGTGTCCTCATTTTTATCACCATTTTTAAAATGAGGACATGCCCTAGATAAAAATAAACGGCTGAATGCTCAGCCGTATGATTCCTAAATGCTTTAAAACACCAATTCTTTAGAACACTGTCAAAATATCGTCCATCGCTATTGCTGTACCGATTTTATGTCAGAGTGACGATAAACGCTTAAGGTTTTTGTGCGCGGTCTTGTAGTGGGTCGCCGGTCAGCACGCTGCCTGTGTTTTCTCGGCGCTCGCTTGTGCTGAGCTTACTGGCTGGTACTTTCGACTTTTTCTTCCATTTTAGGCTAAACAAGTCATCGCGGCGGTCAAGCAAGTTATGTACTGAGCCTTCGTGACGGACGTGAGTCAGCTTGTCTAAGTTCACATCTGAGAAGAATACCATCTCCGTATTGGCAGTGGTTTCTGCCATAATGGCATCATGAGGAAAGGCAAAATCTGATGGCGAAAAGATAGACGACTGGGCGTACTGAATATCTAAGCTCTCAACCTGTGGCAAGTTGCCAACAGAGCCGCAAATCATCACGTAGCATTCGTTTTCGATAGCGCGCGCTTGCGCACAGTGGCGTACGCGCAAGTAGCCATTTTGAGTGTCTGTCCAGAACGGCACAAACAAAATATCCATATCATCGAGTGCCATGAGACGCGCAAGCTCTGGGAACTCAACGTCATAACAGACTAAAATACCAACGCGGCCGGCATCCGTATCAAATACTTTGACCTCGTCACCGCCTTCGATGACCCACGCGCTGCGCTCATGCGGGGTGATATGAATTTTGCGCTGCTCTTCTACCGTCCCGTCACGGCGACACAAGTAGCTGACATTATAGAGGGTATCGTTTTCATCGAGTAGCGGCATAGAGCCAGTGATGACGTTGACGTTATAGCTGACGGCTAAATGCGAGATTTCATTCTTAAACCATTCGGTATAATCTGCCAAAAATCGAATAGCAACGTTTTGATCCGTCGACTCGCATAGTCCCATCAAGGGCGCGTTAAAGAATTCCGGCAGGCAAGCAAAGTCAGAGTTGTAGTCGGCCATGATATCGACAAAAAACTCCACTTGCTGTAGTAGCTCTTCAGGCGAGTCAACTTCACGCATCTGCCACTGAATACCGCCGATACGCACCTCTGACTTGCGGGTGCTGGGCTTGTATTCTTGTGGTTCATAATAGATATTGGCCCACTCAAGTAGCGTAGCAAAGCCCTTGGACTGGGCATCATCTGGTAGGTACGCGGTCAAAATACGCTTGACGATAAAGCCATTGGACAGCTGAAATGATAGCGCAGAGTCGTGAATCTCACGAGACTCGACAGCATCGATATACTCGCCAGGGGTCAGGTCTTGGTGGTTGTGATAATTGGGAATACGGCCACCGGCCAAAATCGCGCGAAAGTTAAGCTGACGGCATAGCTCTTTGCGCGCATCATACAGCCGGCGTCCGAGGCGATACCCGCGATAGTCAGGGTCGATCAGCGCGTCCAAACCATAAATAGCATCGCCTTTTGGATTGTCTTTGATGATCTCTTTGTGACCGATCAAATCGTCATAGGTATGCGGGTTAGAAAACTTGGCATAGTCAACGCGCATCGACAGCACGATGCCGATCAGCTGATCATGGTCAAACAGCGCAATCTGCCCTTCAGGAAAGGCGTCTATGAGCGTATGAATGGTGTTTTTTGACCACGCGCCGCCTAGGTTGGCGTAGACGCGATCCATCAAGGCTTTTAACTGGGGGTAGTCTTTTTTCTTAATCTCGGCAATCGTCAAATGAAAGTCGTCTGTTTTTTCAATCTTGCTCATAAGGTTCCTATCTGCTGTTTTTATAAAAACTTTTCGTGTAATAAAAGCAATAAAAATATTTCCATATAGAGAATATTGTCGTTACAATCGCTTATTGCCATGTTTACAATGGGTTAGAATGATATAGTCCATCTGATATAAAAATGATACAACGCTTCATTGAGCGACTAATAGCCATATATCTGATTTATTTGGATGCGATTATACTCTTTCATCTGCCCTGCTGAATTTGCTAGTAGCGTTGTAGATATCGCGGTGCGTTTTTATCGTCATAAATGCTATATTGCTGGTTATGATAGCAAGTCACATGGGCAATGACAGTCTAACGTGGTAACTATTTGCTACGTTTTTGTGAGCCGGCTTTGATGTCAGTGATATGCACTCAACTATTGTTATCACTCAAGCAGCGTCTTGTTTGGCTTATTCGCTTCGGCTATCGGCACAAGTGCCCCTTTAGGATTTTTATTATGCCCCTCACTCATACCAGTGCATTTAGCCAACTAGATAACATAGCAGATGATGCGTTGGTACAGTTGGTGTATGTCAGTAGTCTGACGCTGCGCTCACGCTTAAGCGCTTCGATATTTGATGAAGTAGAAGGCCATGCGAAAGATTTTAATGAGCAGCATGGTATCACCGGTACGCTCTGTTATGGCAACGGCCATTTTTTGCAATGTATTGAAGGCGAGAAGGCCAAAGTGGCGGCGCTGACGCAGCGTATTTTTGCCGATCATCGCCACAAACATGTCGAGGTGCTACTGTTACGGCAGGTAAGTGGCCGCCGCTTTGCTGACTGGCGCATGCGTTTGCTTTTTTTGGAGCGCTGGCTTTGGTCGCCTGCCACCAAGCAGCAGGCAGCGCAGTTGTCACCGTATCTGCCATTTGCGCCGCATGGCTGGTCGCCTGAGCGTACCGAACAGTTTTTGCAAATTATCAAAACTTTTGACACCCCGCCACATATCAAAGCCGCTGGTATTACTTATAATGCGCTGGGCAATATGGTGCGTCATATCGCCGCCCCGCATCAAGCGTTTTTAGTGGTGCAAGGGTTTTTAAGTGTGCTATTAATCGTTGGTTTGATGCTGTTGTATTTATAAGCGGTGCTATTGTGCGAAAAGATAATAGAAAAATGACGCTAAACTCTGAGGTTTAGCGTCATTTTTTATGGTTATAGATGGGTTGTTTTGATAAAAAAATTCTTACACATCAAAGACCTTACCACGATTCATAATATTGTTGGGATCAAACACCTTCTTAATCTCACGTAAATACGCAATCTCAGTCTCACTGCGGCTATAGTGTAGATACGGTTTTTTCGTCATACCCACCCCATGCTCTGCAGACACCGAGCCGCCATATTTTTGTACCGTTTCAAACACGTATTTATTGACAATTTGACACTCACTAAAGAAATCATCTTTGCTCATGTTTTCAGGCTTTAGAATATTGAGATGCAAATTGCCATCGCCGATATGACCAAACCAGCACACCTCAAAGTCTGGATAGTTGCTGGCGACGATATGATCAATCTCAGCGATAAACTCCGGTACATAGCTGATGAGTACCGACACATCGTTCTTATAAGGGGTAAAGACTGAGATAGTCTCAGAGATATACTCACGTAGCTTCCACAGCTCTGCCGCTTGCGCAAGACTTTGGCTCATGACACCATCGACGACCCAGCCTTCACTCATACAATGCTCAAAGATGGCCATGGCTTTATCCATGATAGGCTCATACGGCGCTTCAAACTCTAGTAGGGTATAAAACTTGGTACGAGACTCAAAAGGCTCTTGTACTTGACCATGGGCCATGAGTTTATCGATAGCGACGTCATCAAAGAATTCAAAGGCGGTCAGATCAATCTGCGCTTGAAAGGCGGATAACACATTCATGACATCATTAAAGCTGTCCATGCCCAGTACCATGACGTTTAAGTCTTGCGGCTGACGCTCAAGCTTGATTTGGGCATGGGTGACAAAACCTAGGGTGCCTTCACTACCGATAAACAGCTGACGCAAGTCGTAGCCGGTGGCGTTTTTTATCATGCCGCGGTTGAGCTGCAAGATGTCGCCTTTACCGGTGACGACGGTGAGCCCCATGATCCATTGACGGGTCATGCCATAGCGGATGACCTTGATGCCGCCGGCGTTGGTGCCGATGTTGCCCCCGATTTGACTGGAGCCTGCTGAGGCAAAGTCGACAGGGTAGTATAGGTTTTTTGACTCTGCGAACTGTTGCAGCTGCTCGGTGATGACGCCGGCTTCAATCTCGACCATACGATCGGCAGGATAAAAGGTGCCGATTTGGTTCATTTTGTCCATGCTGACGACGATTTCGCCATTGGCGGCAACGGCACCTGCCGACAGACCGGTACGGCCACCACTGGGGGTGAGGACGATGTTGTGCTCATTGGCAAGCAGGACGATGGCTTGTACTTGTTCGGTGGTCTTTGGAAAGACGATGGCAGAGGCGGCTGGGGCGAAGTGTTTGGTCCAGTCTTTGCCCCAATACTCAAGGCTTTCAGGGTCGGTTTTGATTTGGGCTGGGTCAAACTGATGGCTTGCAAGCAAACAGTCTAAAAGGCTTTGGACGGCGGCGGTACTAGGGTTAGACGGGCTTTGGCTAGATAAAGAAGTCATGGTCAACTCTCGGTATAGACGGTAAGTACTATGCATAAAGGGGATTATTATATCGCTAAATGGATATAACGCGGCAGTTATAAGTATGTTTATATAAGGGGAGGTCGCCCTCAAAAAAAACAGTTCAACCCAGTTTGGCAGCGTGTCGCTACCAGCGTTTACTATAGCATAAATAGTTTTCAGGCTAGATAATCAATAATTCATCTAATCTGCTAACATCGAGACGGAATTTTGTGTAAGATATCTGGACTGTTTTCGTTTCACCCATCATAGATTATCGAGCAGATAATCTTATAAGACAATCATAGGACAGTTCTCATATGGCGTTATCATTAGAAAAAGACAAAATTCGTTTTTTATTGCTTGAAGGCCTGCACGACAATGCCCTAAAAGTATTAAAAGACGCGGGCTACCACAACATCGAAAATATCAGTCACGCCTTAGATCAAGATGAGCTGATTGAAAAAATCAAAGATGCGCATTTTATCGGTATTCGCTCGCGTACGCAGCTGACACGTGAAGTGTTGGAGCATGCGCACAAGCTCATCGGTATCGGCTGTTTTTGTATCGGTACCAACCAAGTCGATCTAGATGCGGCTCGCGACCTAGGTATCCCCGTCTTTAACGCGCCATACTCGAACACCCGCTCGGTGGCTGAGCTGGTATTGGCAGAAGCCATCATGCTATATCGCGGCATTCCAGAAAAAAACGCCACCGTTCATCGCGGCGGCTGGGGTAAATCTGCCACCAACTCGCATGAAGTACGCGGCAAAACCATCGGTATCGTCGGTTATGGCTCTATCGGCTCACAGTTGTCTGTACTGGCCGAAAGCTTTGGTATGAAAGTCATCTATCATGATGTCGTGACCAAATTGCCATTGGGCAACGCCGTACAAGTGGGTAGCCTAGAAGAGCTGCTATCAACCGCTGATATCGTCACCTTGCATGTGCCTGACGTCTCAAGCACCCGCTATATGATGAAAGCTGAGCAGTTTGCACACATGAAAGACGGCAGCTACTTTATCAACGCCGCTCGTGGTACTTGCGTAGAGATTGATGACTTGGCGGCCGCGCTTGAGTCTGGTAAGCTTTTGGGCGCTGCGGTTGATGTGTTTCCAAAAGAGCCAAAATCAGCGGACGAAGAGTTTGAATCACCACTACGTAAGTTTGACAATGTGATCTTGACACCGCATATCGGTGGCTCAACCCAAGAAGCACAGGCCAATATCGGTCTTGAAGTGGCTGATAAGTTTGTCAGATACTCAGATCAAGGTGATACGGCGACCGCGGTGAACTTCCCAGAGGTTTCTATACCGTTTAAAGAAGGCTCACATCGTCTGCTACATATCCATAAAAACGTGCCAGGCGTACTGTCACAGATCAACCGTCTGTTCGCCGAGGCGCATATCAACATCTTGGCGCAGAGCCTGATGACAGAAGGCGATGTTGGCTATCTCGTGATGGACGTTGACTACAACGATTCGACTGCTGCACTCGATCAATTAAAAGATGTAGAAGAGACTATCCGCGTACGTATCTTGTTCTAAAATTAACCGTGATCGTTTAGGGCGTGTTGAACCTTCAACACGCCCTAATGTTACAACTGATACAAAAAAAGAGATGCGCTATGAATAGGGCATCTCTTTTTTATGGCTAATCGTTTAAACGTCTAACATTTAAAGCAGTGTATGGTGTTAACGGATTAAGCTTTGGCTTTATTGGCCGCTTCTGCTTGTTGGCGCGCTTCCATTTTAGCCGCTTTACGCTTTTCGATGATGTCCATCACATCGCTACCAATATGCGCTTCACCACGTTTTTTGGCCAGCTGCATTTGATGCTCGCGCTCACGGAAGCGAGCCTTTTGTTCCTCAGTCGCTTTGTCGATACAATGCGGGCACGACTCACCTTTGATATAGGCGGCGCTTTGCATGTCCTCGGCTGTAATCGGCATACGACAAGCAAAGCACTGCTCGTAGTTGCCTTTTTCTAAGTTGTGATTGACTGATACGCGGTTGTCAAAGACAAAGCAGTCGCCTTGCCACATAGAGTCACTGGTAGGGATTTCTTCTAGGTATTTTAAGATACCGCCTTCTAAATGATAGACCTCCTCAAAGCCTTGCTCGCGCATATAGGCCGTGGACTTCTCACAGCGAATACCGCCGGTACAAAACATTGCCACTTTTTTGTGTTTGGTTGGATCGAGCTCTTTTGCCACATATTCTGGAAACTCACGGAAGGTTTCGGTGTGTGGGTTGACGGCGTTTTGAAAGGTGCCAATCTGTACTTCGTAGTCGTTGCGGGTGTCGATTAGGAGCACGTCAGGATCAGAGATCAGCGCATTCCATTCACTCGGCTTGACGTAGCGGCCGACAGATTGCAGTGGATCGATATCTTCTACGCCCATGGTGACGATTTCTTTTTTGAGCTTGACCTTGGTACGATAAAAAGGCTGGACGTCGGTATAAGACTCTTTAAACTCAAAACGACCAATCGCTTCAATGCTACGCAAATAATCAAGGACCGTATCGATGCCTTGGCGGCTACCAGAAATCGTACCGTTGATGCCTTCATTGGCCAACAATAAAGTGCCTTTGACGTCATTGTCCAGCATGATGTTTAAGATCGGCTCACGGTACTGCGCAAAGTCAGTAAAGCGTGTGAATTTATAAAGTGCGGCGACGACGATATTGTTGGTTTCGCTGTCGTATTCGGTGGCGTGTTGTTGATTATTTGTGCGGTTGTCAGTGGTCATACAAGTCTCCTGCTGGCTGAGTCGTAAACCCAGTGCAATAGTGATAAAAAAGGTAGATAAGCAAATAACACTAGCGCAATTGTGGAATTAGGCCAGTGCGCGCGTAGTGTAGCAAATTTTAATAGGGTTTTGAATAGTTTATGTCGCTCAGCTTGATAGGAGCTGAAATAATAAATGTTTTGATTATAAGATAAAAACAAAAAAGCCCAGAAAAATACTGAGCTTTTTATAAAGAATTTGATGTTTTCAGCTTTGTTTATAAATATGTTTCCTATGATATTGTAAATACTTCTTATGCTCAGAAGAAATATTTGATAGTTTCATTTCTTTGTTGATAGATAAAGCCTGAAGGTCATTGGCACTGATTTTATTTGAGATTAGTATTTGACCTAAATCATTGAAACTTATAAAACCTGCATCAAAACACACATCCAAATTTGGTGATAGAAGTAAGCCGTTGTAAAGGCTAAGACGTTCTATGTCTCCGCATTCAGACCAAGGTTTGATATGAGATGCTCTTAATAGTTTTAGTTCCTTACATCCAGTGACAGCACAAGCAGACCAATATTCAATAAGGTTTTGTCTAAACAGTCCTTGACCTATACGTGATCTTACAACTGAGTCCTTCTCTGTACTACTAAGACTTAAATACTCACTAACATCAGCAAGCTTATCTTCTTTTTCCATTTGTGCAGAAAGCATCCAAGCAAACGAATGCGCATCTAATAAGCTAACCTCACTTTTGAGTTTTTCAATTAGCATTATTTTGATATCACTAATAATTTGCAAGTAAATAAAGTAGTTTTCCCAAGAACAACGTTGACTAGTTTTGAACTCTATTCCTAATAATGAGAATGCTCTATCAAAATAAGTAGGTGCGATAGGTAAGTATTTCGAATTATCTTTAATAAAGTAAAGATAAGCTAAAAGAGAATAGTTCCTTCCAAAAATTTTAATCAATTTATCAAATATTTGTTCGTCATTTGATGAGTGATAAAGGTTAAATAAAGCGCTCTCAACTTCCTCTGTCTTAATAGAGTTACCAATTGCTTCAAAAAGTGGTTGATGTGGTCGATTTTGTTCACCATAGCGATTTTGCCATGGAACTAAATTATTATCTGGAAACGCAATGGCCTCGATGGTTGCCAATATAATTTTCCCACTTCCAATATCATGATTTTTCCATGTATGAAACGAAAGCTTATTGCGAGCAACTCTATAAATTTGATACTTATATCCTTCTTGTTGATCTGTATAAGGATGTGAAGCAAAAGATACAAAAGGTATATTTGACTTTTCTCCTACAAACCTTATAAAAGCATCGTACTGTTTTTCAAAGAGGTATGGGTTTATTGTTGGGGTAACTGTTTGCATAACATTCCTTCGATTTAGGAGGCTATAAGTTTATCAAGTGAATAGGATTGAGCTGCTTTCACTTTACATAAATCTTTTGCTTTCATACACAAAAAATCCAGCGCATTGGCTGGATTTTAATCGCTGAGAGAGTCGGTATAAAAGCTATTTGCTTTGGAACCAACGATCCGCTTGGCTACGAGCATTGGCGATGTCTGAGCTGGATAAGTTCAACGCCAGTTGACCGATTTTGCCACGGGCTTTGTTGCGTACTTTTTCATCAAGCATACCGTCACGGGCAGCCAAATCGTACCATTTATAGGCATCGACCAGATTCTTTTGTTTTTCATCGAGCAAAGCTAGCGTGTAGCTGGCGCGATTGTCACCGCGCATGGCCGCTTTTTCTAACCAGTGGCGTGCTTGCTGAAGATTGGGCTTCACGCCTTCACCGCGTAGATACATGATGGCCAGATTTAGCTGGGCTGGCGCAACACCTTGCTGCGCAGCTTTGGTATACCACTGAATGGCTTGCTGAGTGTTTTGTGCCACGCCTTCGCCTTTTTGTAGGCGCTTGGCTAAGTAAAACTGCGCATGGTCATTCCCTTGCGCCGCACGGTTGGACAGCTCACTGACAGGCATCAGCTCAAAACGTGAGGTATCAAGCGGTACGTTTGATATTAACTCAGCATTGGCAAGACCTGCACAAGAAAATAAGGCAGTAAACAACGCAGCTTTTAATAGTTTCATAGCAGCTCCAAAATTAGGCAGTTAATAAGCAAAAAAATTGTACCGCTAAAGTATCTTAGGCGGCGCTAATGATAAGGGAGCGTCGTATCAATGACGTGTTATCCAAACGTCCCAAACCATCCATTAAGTATAGTGAGCCCTTTACCTGAACGCCTTGCTTAGCAGTTGCTGTCAAGTCAAACAGACGAACGGTGCAAATACGGGTGTCAGTGACATTATTTTGCTAGCTTAACACCCACACTTACGAAACTCAAATACTAATTACAAGAAATCATGGCCGATTATACCTGAGTGTCTTTAATAAAATCATAGAGTTACTTGCGCGTAAGAATAAATCAATCATTTTATAAAAATCAGACAAGGAGGATTAGGCCGTTTGGTTTTTGAATATTATGCAGGCTTCCGTTTGGTGACGCGATAAATAGCGACATCTGCCAAGAGGTTGGGTGCTTGACGGATTAAAGACGTCATCAGCGGTGAATGGCCTTTTTCTGAGTCGCTAACAGCAAAGCGGTTGATGATATGAATGTCATGCTCAGCACACAGCTGCTCAAAGTCTTTAAAGGTACACAAATGAATGTTTGGGGTGTTGTACCACTCATAAGGCAGGGCTTCTGAGACTGGCATCAGGCCTTTTAGTCCAAGGTGAATACGGTTTTGCCAATGGGCAAAGTTGGGAAAGGTGATGACCGCTTCACGGGCCACGCGTAGCATATCGAGCAGCAAAACGTCGGGGGCTTTGACCGCTTGGAGCGCCCGTGCCATGACGACGGTGTCAAAGCTGTCGTCAGCAAAGCGCGCCAGCCCATCGTTGAGATCTTGCTCGACGATAGAGAGACCCTTGCTGATGGCTTCATTGATTTTGTCTTCATCAATCTCTAGGCCATAACCCGTCACGCCCAGTTTTTGCTGCAAGTGCGCGAGCAGCTCACCATTACCACAGCCCAAATCCAGTACGTGCGATTGCGGCGCGATCCAGCGCTCAGCCAACTGATGGTCCATTCTCATGAGCGTTCTCCTGTGCCGGTCACGTTAGTGGTCATAAAAGGGGCGGTCAAAAAGCCTTTGATCGCGCCCATATAACGGGGGATATCAAATAAAAACGAATCATGACCATGTGGGGCGTCGACATTGATATAGCTGACCGGCTTGCCTGTGGCCATCAGGGCATCCACGATTTCTTGTGAGCGCTCAGGGGCAAAGCGCCAATCAGTGGTAAACGACACCACCAGATATTGGCACTTGGTATGGGCAAGGGCGGATTTTAAGGCGCTCAGCTCAAGCTGGCTGTCGGTATCGTCGCTGTGCTCAGCAGTATGGTCGCTACCTGTGTGCTCGTTATTGATGCTGGTAGCCAGACTATCATCGATGGCTGTGTCGTCGGCAGTATTCGCATAATTGGCATAGTCGCGCGTAGGATCAAAGTAATCTAAAGCTTTGGTCATGAGCAAATAGGTATTGGCATCGAAGTTTTTGCTAAAGCGCTCGCCTTGATAGCGCAGATAGCTCTCTACTTGGAACTCAACATCGTAGCCGTACATAAACTTGCCCGATTTTAGATCGCGGCCAAACTTGGCCTTCATCGCGTCATCGGTCAAGTAGGTGATATGGCCGACCATACGTGCCAATATCAGGCCGCGGCGTGGATAAGTGCCGGCTTGTATATAGCGGCCGTCTTTGAAGTCTGGGTCAGAGAGAATGGACTGACGAGCGACTTCGTTAAAGGCGATGTTTTGTGCCGATAGCTTGGGCGTGCTGGCAATAATGACGCAGCGTTTTAGCCTGTCTGGATAGTCGACTGACCATTGCAGTGCTTGCATACCGCCCATAGAGCCACCGACGATGGCATGCCAGACATCGATGCCTAAGCGGTCTGAGAGCAGCGCTTGGGTTTTGACCCAGTCTTTGATGGTGATCAGCGGAAAGTCAGGGCCATAGACTTGTGGCTCGCTGCCATCAGCTTGATCGAGGGTATCAGGGTTGATGGTGGTGGGTCCTGTCGAGCCAAAGCAGCTGCCGATATTATTGACACACACCACATAAAACTGATTGGTGTCGATGGCTTTGTTGGGTCCGATCATATTGTCCCACCAGCCCGCTTTTTTGTCATCATGGCTATAATACCCTGCTGCATGATGGCTGCCAGACAAGGCATGGCAAATCAAAATAGCATTTGATTTGTCTTGATTGAGCGTGCCGTAAGTCTCTACCATCAAATCAAAAGACGGCAAGGTGCGATTGCACTCAAGGGTAAGCGGCTCGGCAAAATGGATTTTTTCGGGCGTGACGATTCCGACTGAGCCTGCCTGATCGGCCAAGCCTTGTGGGTCGAGTGTATCTGTTGGAAGTTGGTCACTGGTACTATCAGAGCGTGCGTTCAAAGCTACCTCGCAAGACAACAATCATCTATAAATAAGCGTCAATTAAGCGTCAGTAAAATCACCAGCCACACAAGCAAAATAGCATGTATGTTCTTATACGGTTTTGGTGATGGTTGGCTCTATTGTATGGCGATGGGCGTAGGAGTACAACCTCCGTACGCAGTCTTTATTTGACCTGCGTAGCAAATTGTATAAAGACGGCCTTTACCATGCGTTTTTTGGCGATAAAGTGCTACACTAATCAGATGCTAAATGAATAATGCCTTCATAATCCTTTTTATCACTTATGAATCACACACGACTTTTATGAAACCTAAACTGCCGCCACGTATCGCCGTCTTATTGGTCAACCTTGGGACACCTGATGAGCCGACAGCGCCTGCTGTCCGTCGTTATCTCAAACAGTTTTTATCAGACCCTCGGGTGATTGAAATCCCTAGGTTTTTGTGGGCCATCATTCTTAACTTGTTTGTCCTGCCTAGTCGGCCGAAGCGCGTCGCAAAAGCTTATGCCAGTATTTGGGAGGGCGACTCGCCGATCCGCAAGATATTAAACGGCCAAGTGGCATTATTGGAGCCGCGTCTGGCCGACAGCGCAGCGCCGTTTCGTGTGTCGGTACATGCGGCGATGAGCTATGGCAATCCTGGTCTGCCTGAGGTGATGGACAATCTACGCGATGAGGGCGTGGATCACTTTGTCATCTTGCCATTGTTTCCGCAGTACTCCGCCACATCAGGTGGCGCTGTCTATGATGCGCTGACCAAATGGACGCTGACGCAGCGCAATTTGCCCAACTATACCATTGTAAAGGACTACTTTGCCCATCCACTGTATATTCAGGCACTAGCAGACTCGATTCGTCGCTTTCAGGCAGAGCATGGCAAACCTGACAAGCTGATGTTTAGTTTTCACGGTATCCCGCAGCCGTATGCGGATAAAGGCGATCCGTATCCAAAGCGCTGTAAGTGTACTGCCGCCCAAGTGGCCCATGCGCTAGGTCTAAGAGATGATGAGTGGATCATCAGCTTTCAGTCGCGTTTTGGCAAACAAGAATGGGTCAAGCCATATACCGATGTGGTACTAGAGGAGTGGGGTCAGTCTGGCGTGCGCTCGGTGCAGGTCATCAGTCCTGCATTTTCTGCCGATTGTCTGGAGACGCTAGAAGAGCTGGCGATTGAAAACCGTGATAATTTCCTTAATGCTGGCGGGCAAGAGTATCATTATATACCTGCACTTAACCTTGATGAGGCGCATATTGATTTGCTCGAAGCGCTTAGCAAACCATTGGTCAAAGGCTGGGCGGGCACGCTTGATGGTTGGGCGTAGTTAAGTTTTTTGATCTTAATGAAAGCCTTTTGATCTTCATGAATGATAAAAACACCGGACATGATGTTCGGTGTTTTTTTACCAGTGTTTGACGTCATTGATGCTGTGCTGAGCAAATAGGGTTAGAAGTTATCGTCGTTACTGCGCCCAGCAGCATCGGTATCAGCGATATCGACGATGTCTGGATAATCCTTGTCATCCAGATTGTCCTCTACCAATACCTCATCGACACGGGCTTCATCGATATTTTGGTGATGCATCGGTGTGAGGCCTTGCGTGGCTTCGCTGCCTGCTTGTGAGTTGTCGAACCCTGCGCTATTGTCAATGACGTCATCGTCATCAATCGTATGCAGCATTGGATTGTCTAAATCGACTCGCTGGTTGTCATCGCCATCGATACGGTCTTGCGCCTCTGGGAGCGGGGTTTTTGTATTATCCATCTGTCATTCCTTTTATCTTATGATTGGTTTTTATCTGTATGATGAGGATTAGTGTGCCGTGTTAGCTCGAGCTCGACTAGTAGTAAGGTGTCACAGGATGTTCAAAAAATGTAAGACAACTCGCAGTGAGCGTTATTTATATTCAGTTCAAATTAAAATTGTTATAAATCTAAACGCGCTACTGGTATAAATTTTACTTGCGTGCTGTTATCACAGAGGCTGCGCAAAATTCATCCCAGCAGCGCTATGTCATTTTTAGAGTGAATTGACTATATGACCCTTGTTTATCGCCTAAAATATGTCAATGTATGGTCGGTCATGGTCGGCCTGATAACCGCTATGAGCTTAAGCGCTTGTGACGATCACCAACCGTCAGTCAAACGGACGTTATAAAAAAGCTGTTGGTCATGGAGGCCAAGCTACCAAGTGCCGCGGCCGTGATAGAGTGGGCGCAGCTGACGCCCAAGCAAACTGTGACGATAAAAGGCCATCAGATCCTGAGCAAAAGCTGCGACTTAACAGGTCAATCGATACGCTTCGAGCTCAGTGACTCTCATAGCTCGCTTGACTGTCAAGGGGCGCAGCTTAGTCCCAGCACCGATGATTCATCAAAGGCCAGCGCTATTATGATTAAACCAAAATTGAGTAGCCGTCAGGACAATATGATAAGCATTTGGTAAATGGGCTGTGCTTTATTTGGCACCCACTTTGGTATTTACCCAGCGGATCACAGGATCAGGCGTGACTTGTGAGAGGGTCTGAAAGACTTTGGCTGGCATGCCGACCGAGTAATGCGTGCTTTTGAGTTTACGATTGGGGCGGGTGGTCAGTTTGCACAGAGTCTTTGCCACATCATTGACAGTCAAATTGATACCCAAGCGCTCAATACTGGTGACACTAAGACCCTCTGTCATGTCTGATTTTACCCACAGCGGCATGACATCAATGACCTTGATACCAAGGCGGTCATACTCGATATTTAGCCCTTCGGTAAGTCCACGGACAAAAAACTTGCTGGCAGAGTACGCTGCAACCTCGGGCTGGCCGTAAATGGCCGAGGCCGAGGAGACATTGACGATTTTACCATTGGTGCTATCCGCTAAATAAGGCGCAAGCTTATGACAGCCGATAAGCACGCCTTTACAATTAACATCGACTAAGGCCAGCTGCTCTTGCAAATCAGTCGTCGGCAAAGTGCCACCGACCAACACGCCTGCGTTATTGATTAGCGCATCGATACTGCCAAAATGATCAATCATTTGTGTGATGGCGTCGTCCCATAGCTCAGGCTGGGTGACATCTAATTTACCAATAATGACACGGTTTTTTTTCAGCGCTTTTTTAAAGGCTTTGTCGCCGATGGCATTCTCAAGCGTGGCCGTATTGGTCGCAAACAGGCCGACGTTGTGGCCTTTTTCTGCCAGTCTTTTTGCGGTGGCCAGACCGATACCACGTGAGGCGCCAGTGATTAAGATATTCATAATAAGTGACTCGGTGATTTGGGTGTGTCCCCATTTTTATTACCCTTGTCAAAATGAGGACACGCCCTAGCTGTAATGGATAAGTCGAGAGCAAGTGGATATCAGAGATATGTGCGCTCGGGCATTGATCCAGTATAGCAAATCTGGCGGCAAGTATTGATAGGCAGCGCGGCACAGCGGCTTTGGCCGAGGTTAGATCAGATATCTATGCTGAATGTGACACCGCGTGAGAGTGCGATAGGTCTGCGCGCGCTGAGGGACAGTCATAGTCGCTTAACGTAAAGCGCCATAGGTATATCAAGGCAATGGCATAGATGGCGGTTTCTGATAGCTCCTCGATCACCACGCCAAGGGTTTTAGGTATGCCAATCATGTTTTCGCCCATGTATTCTAGTAGTGCCAGTACCGCTACCGTCAAATATAACGATATGGGCACACGTTTTAGTACTGCCAAAAGATAGCGCCATGAGTAAGCCAGTAGCCCAACAATCATCAGGTAGACGACGGTTAGTACACAATCTTCCCACCAGTCATAGGGCTGGCTTAGCAATAAAAAATCAGCGGGGATAAAAAGATCGGGTAAGTAGTTTAGCTCGCGGCGTATGACCGCAAAAAACACCAGCACTGCCGCCAACCAAAACGCTTCAGTTTTTTTGCTATGACTGCGCCGAAAATACTGTAGACAACGTATCCAGCAAGCGAACAATATAATAATGCCAGGGGCTTCGATAAGACCATCTGTAATCAAAATAAGGACTCCAGATTTTGCAATAAAAAAAGTGAGCGCTAAGGCTCACTTCCAATCACAAGTAATATAAAAACAAAGATATAAAATAGAGATACAGCGTTATTATACGCTTGATTATCCATAGATGGCATTATGAAACATAACTAACTGGTCATAAGGGATTGTTAATATTTATAAAATAGTAAACACCGTTTCACAGCTAGCAACATACTATTTGTCTTGTGCCGGCTGCCAAGCGAGACAGCAATGAGCTATCGCGGACTAAAACAGTGCCTCCATGCGTAATAGTGCTGATGGGTAGTGGTCTTTGTTTTCTGTTTTGTCATTATAATAGTTTAGCTCTGTCTGCACGTAGAGCCACTCCCGCCAAATCGGCTGACGGTAGGTGATGGCTGGGCCATAGCTATTGAGAAGTGATTTGTTTTTATCAAAATAACCACTGGTTGAAATACCATAGGCCAGCTGCTTTTCTTCACCGAGCTGATGGACTTGTCTTAGATCATGGCTCCAGTCGGTGTCCTCCCTGCTATCCTGATTGCGGTAGCGCACGGTAGTACGGTTGTTAAGAAAGCGTGCTGGATCAGCGCCATATCGCAAGGTGAGTCCGCCTTTGGCGTAGTGTTCGCTATCGAGGCCATAACGATAAAAGCTATCGGTGGTTACTTTTAGCTTCTCGTTTTGGTACCAGTCTCGATCGACACTGACTTTGACATACAGATCATCAAGTGAGCGTACGCCGACATCGACATCTGTTTTGACGCCCAGTTGCTCTTCGATCTCATCGTTGAAGCGTGACCAGCGCAGCGCAATAGAGGCGTTGTCTTCACGAGTCTTTTTACTATTAATTAATCTATCAGAGCTTTCGGTATCGGCCTGATAAGCCGCTCCTGTCGCGCTTTGTCGCAAAAAATCATCATCATCCAAGTCTTCATCACCGATAATCAAGCTTAGGCGGCGCTCTAAGACTGGTAAGCGTAGACGTCCACGAACCCGAGGCTCGACGCTCACATCACTGCCTGATAGTGGGTCATTGGCCCAGCGCGTGTCTAGCACCAGTCGTAGGCTCGCGGTAGCAGGCGCTTTTGGGTCAGGCTCACCAAACCACCCGTCCATTTCGTGCGCCCATTCGTCTAGCTGCGCTTTTGCGTCTTGTCGCCGCTCATCGGCCCAGCCCCATTGTGCTGAGGAGTCAATGGGCTGTGGCGCGGCAAGTGGTGTGCGCGCTTGATAGCCTAGCTGTTGATAGGCTGTGTCTGTTTTATTGACATCACCGACCTGAGGACTGGATGAAGGGTGGGCGGTGTCTTGATGTTTTGCCGGTATGGCGGCGCTATGATCAGCCAACGCTGGCGTGCATAGGTTTAGCGCAGCTAAAGCGGCACAAGTCAAAGTATGACGAGTTGGTGTGGTAAGGCTTGAGGGTTTCATGATGGCAGATAGTCGCCTGTAGGCAAAATTGAAAAATAATCATGCTATATTGACCGATTTCCCAACAGTTGACAAGGCGTATGCGGTCACGCGCATCGATAACTATACTGACAAATAAAAGATAGCAAATAACAAATCACAAAGAGGCAAAGCAGACCGCTCAGCCCTTTTGTGGGTCAATGGCAATAGATGCTATATAGTGATTTCAGTATAAAAACGATACAGTGGGACTGGGATAAATTTTACGCAGCATCGAGCAGCGCAGGCACAGCACGTAAGGAAAATTTATACCAGTTACACGTTGACATATAATGTATCTGTTTTATTGAGAATCGACTATAGTCAATCCGCCATAAAATGAGTACAGTAGCACGCCCTAATTCGATAGTATTTATCGTAGCGGGTGCGATATCTTCTTTGGGCGATTAATGTGCCTCGTCCCAATTGGCGCCGCTATCTGTTTCTACCAGTAATGGTACGGCAAAGTCGACTTGCCAGCCTTTTTCAGCCGCAGTGGTTGTTAACACATCTTGCATCGCATCGGTGATAAGCTGACTAATTTCATCGACCTTATCGCTATCAACTTCAAATACCAACTCATCATGGACTTGCAGCAGCATTTTGGCTTGATCTTTGGGCAATACCTTATCGACAGCAATCATGGCAAGCTTGATGATATCAGCGGCAGAGCCTTGTAGTGGAGCGTTGATCGCGGCTCGCTCAGCGCCTTGCTTGACCATGCGGTTGCTATGAGTGATATCGGGCGTGTAGAGCTTACGGCCCAATATCGTCTCGACATAGCCTTGCTCATAAGCGCTGGCTCGCGTGTTGATCATATAGTTTTTGACACCAGGATAGCGCTCAAAATACATGTCGATATATTCTTGCGCCTCACCGCGGCTCATCTGTAGCTGTTTGGCAAGGCCAAAGGCGCTCATGCCGTAGAGTAGACCAAAGTTAATGGCTTTGGCATTGCGGCGTTCGGTCGCAGTTACCTCAGCGACTTCTTTACCTAGCACTTCTGCTGCGGTGGCCGCGTGAATGTCCAGACCTTCGTTAAAGGCTTGCGTCAAGTTTTTGTCGCCTGAGAAATGCGCCATCAGACGCAGCTCAATCTGTGAGTAATCCGCCGCCAAGATAACGCGACCTGCTGGCGCGATAAAGGCTTGGCGAATCAAGCGGCCGGTGGCGGTGCGAATTGGGATGTTTTGTAAGTTAGGATCCGTCGATGAGAGTCGTCCGGTACTGGTCAATGCCTGATGATAGCTGGTATGTACGCGGTCGCTCTTGGCGTCTGCCACATTGGCCAGCGCATCGGTGTAGGTGCTTTTAAGCTTAGACAGTCCGCGATACTCAAGGACAATCTCGACCAATGGGTGATCAATCTTTGACAGTATCGCTTCGCCAGTCGAGTATTGGCCTGACTTGGTTTTTTTGCCGCCAGGGATGCCCAGCTTATCAAACAGCATCTCACCCAGCTGCTTTGGCGAGCCAAGGTTAAACTCTTCTCCAGCAATTTCATAAGCGCGTTTTTCGAGCGCGATGATTTCTTCATCAAACCGCTCTGATAGCTCATTTAAAAACGAGCGCTTGATTAAGATACCGTTTGCTTCCATTTGACACAGTATCTCGGCCGTTGGAATCTCTAACTCGTGCAGCAGTTTGGCATTATTTTCGTCATCAGACAGTTTTTTATGAAAAATATCAAACAGCTGATAAGTGATATCGGCATCTTCACAAGCATAGTCGCTGGCGATATCGATGGCCACCTGATCAAAGGTGACTTGTTTGGCGCCTTTACCCGCGACATCTTCAAAGCTAATCGTTTGCGTCTGTAGATAGTGGCGTGCCAGATCATCCATACCGTGGCGAGTGATGGCGGCATTGATGACGTAGCTTGCCAGCATGGTATCCATCGCCCAGTTGTTGGGGCTGGCGTGAATCGCGCCGATCAAGTCGATATCATAATGACTTAACACATGAGCGTCGTATTTGAGGTGCTGGCCGATTTTACCGATATTTGGGTTTTCTAAGATAGGCTTTAAACGCGCCAATACCGTATCGCGATCCAGCTGCTTGGCGGTCAGCTCATCCCCTTCTAAACGATGAGTTAGCGGTACATAGTAGGCTTCGTGCGCTTGCAGTGCAAAAGACAGGCCGACGATTTCGGCTTGTCGCCAATAGACGCTGGTGGTCTCGGTATCGATGACGAAGTGCGGCGCGGCTTCTAGTCGCTTGACCAAGCTATCAAAAGCAGGTGCGTCTAAAATCGTATGCCATGCGCTATCGCGACTTTTGCTATCGGTGATATTGTCGATAGTGCTTGACTGTAAGGATTTAGCGATTTGCGCTTGTGATTCACTATCGGCCTGAGCGTGCGCCACGCTTTGTGAGCCATTGGCAGGGTGGTTTGGATGATCAAGCGAGGCCAGCTCGTTTCGAAACTCAAGCTCTGTGTACAGAGCGCGTAACTCATCGATATGGGCGCACGGGTCGGTATTGATTTTTAGATCGGTCCAGTCTTGGCCAATCTCTAAATCGGTGACGATAGTGGCCAGCTGCGCGTTGAACGGAATGTCATCGGCATACTCGACCAGATTTTTGCCAGCACGGCCTTTGATATCAGCGACATTGGCCAGCATGGCCTCGATATTACCGTATTTATTGAGCAAATCTTTGGCGGTTTTTTTGCCGATGCCCGGTACGCCTTTGATGCCATCTGATGAGTCGCCCATCAACGTCAAAAAATCGATCATCTGATGCGGCTCAATCCCGAATTTTTCGACCACGCCTGCGCCATCAGTAATTTTGCCCGTAAAACTGTCTTCTAGTATCACGCAGTCATTAATCAGCTGCATCATGTCTTTGTCACCTGTCGAGATGACCACATGATGACCTTCAGCGACGGCGCGATAAGCCAGCGTACCGATGATGTCGTCGGCTTCTGCGCCCTCGATACGCAGTAGTGGAATCCCAAGCGCGGCAACCAAGCGATGAATATACGGAATCTGCTCAGCCAGCTCTACATCCATTTTGGGGCGATTGGCTTTGTACTCTTCAGACATCGCATGGCGAAAGGTCGGTGATTTGGTATCAAAACACACCGCCATATGGGTGGGGTGATAGCGGCGCATCAGTTTTAATAGCGCATTTAACGTACCACGTATGGCGTTGGTGATGAGGCCTTGCGAGTTTTGCATGGTCTTTGGCAAGGCGTGATAAGTACGAAACAGGTAGTAAGAGCCGTCGACCAAGATAAAAGGTGGTTGCTCTTTATCCACATGACTGGTGTCCATCGTGGCGACGTTGGGCATACAGGCAAAGTCTGGCAAGGTGTTTGGATTGATGGGCGAGTGGGAGTTGTGGTCGTTGTCAGTCATAGAGGGTCACTTATCAAGTATTTGGCAGCAGGTATTGGATAATAAAATATGGGATAAAAACAAGCATTAGGTAAAAAGACACCCTCATTATAACGATAAAATACCTTCTTGCCGAATGAATGACAAACGAATAAGACGAGCCAATAAAAGTCGCGATGTGTACAAGATGCGTACAAACAAAAGTGCCAGACAATAAAAAAGAACCCAGACTTGCTGCGTTCTTTTTATGCTTCGTGACACTATAATCAACTGAAAATAAAACTGTTATATAAGTTTAAACGCGCTACTGGTATAAATTTTACTTGCGTGCTGCGTTCCCAGAGGCTGCGCAAAATTCATCCCAGTAGCGCTATATTCTTTTTAGAGTGCATCGGCTATACAGTAGAGTAGCCGAGAACTTATTGAACCTCTGATGTCACCTCGACGTCGATATTGCCGCGCGTGGCTTTTGAATATGGGCAGACTTGGTGGGCTTTTTCGACCAGCTTTTGGAACTCATCAGCAGATAGCTCAGTGTTTTTGCCAATCACGTGGATTTTTGCCGCCAGCTTATAGTCGTGCCCTTCGCCTTGCATCAGATCCACTTCTACTTCGGTGGTTGAGTCAAATTTGGCTTTTTCCATTTGTTTGACCGCGCCTAATGCGCCATCAAAACAAGCGCTGTAACCCATAGCAAATAGCTGCTCTGGGTTATTGCCGTCTTTGCCAGAGCCGGGCGGTACCATATTGATACTCAGATCGCTATCAGCGAGACTGGCTGAGCCTGCACGGCCGCCGGTGGTTGTAGCTTTAGTAGAATATAACGTTTTCATAACACATCCTTTGTTGTTGGTTTTGTCGCTCGAGGTGAGCTTTATTGATTTAGAGACTATTGTATTAAAATTGATTTAGAAACTTATGTATTAAAGACTTATATAAATACGATTGTAGGTGCGAGCGTCGAATAAAGGCTGGTAAGCTCGTATTGTTCTTATCCATGGTAGCAAGCTATTTGATGCGCACAATGGGTCAGGCGTAAACATATATAAAAAGTTTGTAAATATACAAACAGTGTGCGCATAACAAAACAGCGTTGATATATAAATAATGAGGGTATTGAGGTAAACTAATCACATCAATATCGCTGTTTGATCCTCAGTGTAGATGACAACAAATGGCAATTGACCTGATCATGACAAGGATACTACTTAATGTTAATGAGCAACTCTATAAAAAAACGGATGGTGATTCCCAGCGTATTGTCTGTGTTGGCGTTGACGATGGTTGGCTGCGAAGAAGACGATGGTGTGTATGGTTCGGGGAATAGTAACGAGCTTGAAATCAATCATTTTGAGCGCGTAAACAATAATATCGCACGTATTGAGATTGAATATAGTGATGGAGAGCGTGATATTGATGTCACAAACATCAAGGGTGCGCTGATCTCGCCAAGTATTAATGATTTACCAGTTGCAACCGTGTTAGGAAACAACTTTGAAGGCACCCTCGAAGATCGCTATATTGAAGTAGATGGCCGCACAGTAAAACGCCCTATCTATGAGAAGGGCAGTAATAAACAATTGAACTATCAAATACGCTATAGAACGTTGAACCTATCAGGAACAGATGCTAGTAGCTACCAAAAAGGCAATCGTCCTAGTGATGATCGTGGTATTTTCACTGATTTGAATAATTTTACCAATATTCCTACAAATGCTAGCTTCCCTACTGGTTCCGTGTGTTATATCCCTGTGACTAAGAGCGAAGAAGCGTTTTTTGTGTTTAATGATAAAAACAAAACACGATATCAAACCCTAGAAGACTGGATTGAGGTAAATGAGGATAGGTTTGGTGACAATCAGCGATATTCCACTACCACAGTCAAGGTAGGTAAAGATAATAATGCTCGTGCGGCGCAGGTGACGTTTTTTGCTACCGATGAGCGGCCTGAATATAACTACTATGGTGCTGAATATGGCAAGTCGGTTTTTGATGCAAACTATATCAACAAAAATGAACAGCGACCTAATGAAGACAGCTTTCGCGGCGTAGTCGATTGCACGTTGGTCAATGACGTAGCGGCTGACTTTTTAGAGCAAGAAATCAAACGCTATTATTAAAAAAAGCCCATCATTCAGGCCAAAAACATCGTAACCTCCAAGGTCGCACGCTCTATTGGGCTATCATAGAGCGTGTTTTTTTATGCGCTAATTCTGCAGTCAGGCGCTAAATCCGTTACAATACGCTCATATTTACCCTATTTATTTAGACTAATCTCTAAATGACCCAACTGCTGAAGCCGAACATTATGAGCGTAGACCCAAAAAAACTAAATCAAGAAGTTGCCAAGCGCCGCACCTTCGCCATTATCTCGCACCCTGATGCGGGTAAGACCACCATGACCGAAAAGCTGCTCCTATGGGGACAAGCCATTCAGGTGGCAGGCGAGGTCAAAGGCCGTAAAACCGACCGTCATGCGACCTCTGACTGGATGAGCATGGAGCAAGAGCGTGGTATCTCTATCACCACCTCCGTCATGCAGTTTCCTTACAAAGACCATATGGTCAATCTACTAGATACCCCAGGTCACGCCGACTTTAGTGAGGATACTTATCGTACTCTGACCGCCGTAGACAGCGCGCTGATGATGGTCGATGGTGCCAAAGGTGTCGAAGAGCGTACCATCAAGCTGATGGAAGTCTGCCGTATGCGTGACACCCCCATCATCTCATTTGTCAACAAGCTCGATCGTCAGATTCGCGAGCCGCTTGAGCTGCTCAGTGAAATCGAAGCGGTACTAAAGATTAAATGCGTGCCCGTCACATGGCCGATTGGCATGGGTCAGGATTTTGTTGGGGTCTATCATCTTGCAGAAGACAAAACCTATCTTTATGAGAAAGGTAATGGCGGCAAGATGACCGTCTCTGAAACGCGTGAAGGCTACGATTATCCTGATATACGCGAGCGTCTAGGTCAGCTGATGTTTGATGCTTTTGAGGAGTCACTTGAGCTGGTACAAATGGCGCTCGAAGAGTTCGATGTAGAGGCGTTTTTAAAAGGCGAGATGACCCCTGTGTTGTTTGGTACCGCGCTGGGCAACTTTGGCGTCAATATGGTACTTGATACCTTGGTCAAATATGCCCCGCCACCAAAAGCCCATCCAACGACTGAGCGCGAAGTGGCTGCGACCGAAACGGCGTTTAGTGGTTTTGTCTTTAAAATTCAGGCCAATATGGACCCGCGCCACCGTGACCGCATCGCGTTTTTGCGGGTCTGCTCAGGTAAATATGAAAAAGGTATGAAAATGAAGCACGTGCGTTTGGGCAAAGACGTGCGTATTGCTGATGCCTTAACCTTTTTAGCGGGCGACCGTGAAGCGCTAGAAGAGGCGTATCCGGGTGATATTATTGGCCTACATAACCACGGGACGATCTCTATCGGTGATAGCTTTACCGAAGGCGAGGAGTTAAACTTTACGGGGATTCCGCATTTTGCCCCTGAGCTGTTTCGCCGTGTGGTATTAAAAGACCCACTCAAATCCAAAGCGCTACAAAAAGGCCTACAGCAGCTCTCCGAGGAAGGTGCCACGCAGGTATTTATGCCGCAGATTAATAACGACTTAATCTTAGGCGCGGTCGGTGTCCTGCAGTTTGAGGTGGTGGCCCATCGTCTCAAAGAAGAATACAAAGTACAGTGCAGCTTTGAGCCGGTCTCTATCGCGACGGTACGCTGGATTCACTGTGATGATGAGGCAGCATTGGCGAAGTTTAAGAAAAAAGCCCATGACCAATTATCATTAGATGGTGGTGGTTATCTGACTTACCTTGCGCCATCACGTGTCAACTTGCAATTGATGCAAGATCGTTATCCAGAAATCACCTTTAGCAGCACGCGTGAGCATTAAAACGACTGTTATCAAATCAACCGTATCACTATATTGTTCATTGATTAAGACACGCTAGCCGTGTCTTTTTTATTGTCCGTTATTTATGCGGCAAATGAGTCAAGAGAGGTTTTGAGTGATTAGCAACACTTCAAAAACACAAACAGTGTTCCTACAATACAGCGTCATTGTTACGGTAGAATGTTAAACAATACTTTATATTATAAAAAGGAATGCATGAAAGCTATGGTTCAATCTCATCTTAATAGGTTCACGCTGACGCATACTTCTTTAGGCAGAGTAGGGCGTATACGGCGAATTGGTCTCTTAGCAAGCGGTTTACTGATGGGCGCCGCTAGTCTGTCCGCAAATGCAGGTAGCCTGATCAGCTCAACAGAGTATCTCGATTATCAGTTACCAGAAAAAATTCAAAAGATATGTACTGAGCGTGATAATTGCCCAGATATTGAAGTCAAATATCTCAAAAGCAATCACAGCTGGATAGACAACACCGTCAACGCCCGTATTGATGCGCTGGTGGTCAATAGCAAACCTAGTGAGTCAGGCGCACGAGTGGTAAAAACGCCTGACGATGTCAAAGCGGCGCTTGATGAGTTTGTGACCTCACAGTTTGCGGAGGTGCCAGCAGACAGCGTGTTTGTCTATAGCCTTATGGTCACGCCAGAATACTTAGGTCACGTCAATGATTTTGAGCTGTTTGAAATACACTCATACGTCTTTACGGGCGGCGCTCACGGCATGCCCTATAGTGAGTATTTAACGTTTGATCTGAATACCAAAAAACAAGTCACCCTTGATGACATGCTGATCAAAGGTCAAAAGCCTCGTTTTGAAGCGCTTGCCCATAAGGCATATAAAACATGGGTCAAGACCGTCGATGAGGATGTAAGTAGCTATGAGAAAAGCTGGCCGTTTGTGTTGAGCGACAATGTGACCTTGACAGAGACAGGGATTAACATTCGTTATCAGCACTATTCTATCGGTCCATACGCCTACGGTATGCCGGTATTGAGCATTCCGTATAGCCAGCTTGATAAGGTCATCAAGCCTCACTTTATACCAAAATAGATTAAATACAGGACCACTAATTATGCTCTCTATCATCGAGTGTCAGTGAATAAAAATTGATAGTAATTTGCTTAAAATCGTTTGAAAATTAATAGAAAAAATAAGGAGTCATAGCATGATGAACCATACAGATAATGCACATACCACCGCAGATGCAGACAATTGGCGTCTCAATGCCCTAACCGAAGCGTTGGGCGATTTGACATTGACCGTCACAGACAGCCTCTCGATTGGCCGTGGCAGCGACAATGATGTGGTGCTAGGCAGTAAAGCGGTGTCACGCAACCATGCAGTACTGAGCGTGCTGGATACTGAGCTTTATGTCAAAGACTTAGACTCCTCTAACGGAACCTTTGTTAATAATAAGCGTATTGAGGCGAATAAAACGGTTCAACTGAACGCCGACGATAAGCTTGGCTTTGCTAGCTTTGAGTTTCAAGTAATGGCTTTAGCTGCCGAGGATATAGAGTCAAGAGCCATTGATCCAGCCACCAAAGAGCCGAAAGCAAAAGAGCCAGAAGAGATAGTAGGCTCAGTGCAAGAAGATCTAGAGAGCACTAGCACGCCATCGAAGCAGTCGGCAACAGAGTCATCACTGCCACCTGCCGCTGTTGAAGAAACGATCCCAGCAAGACCTGCACCACCTAGTGAGACAGTTTCAGTAGAAGCTACGCCAGAGCCAGTGGTAAAAGAAACGATCGTCGAGGAGGTGCTCGCGGCTAGTGCAGGCGAGGCTGCTATGTCCGCCGCTCCTGTAGAAGAAGATATTATTGCCCCTACGCCAGCTCAAAATGAACCTCAAGAAACTGTTGCGGCAGAGCCAGTAGCCAAAGAACAAGTCGCTGCAACGCCAGTAGTCGAAAAACCAGTAGTCGAAGAGCCAGTCGTTAACGAGCCGGCCACTAAAGATCCAGTCGTTGAAGAACCAATAGTAAAAGAGCCAAAAGCCGAAGCACCCATAGCCGAACGCCAAAGTCCTGAGCATGACAAAACCACCAAAACTGCGCTACAAGAAGAAGCGGATCCTGAGGTGCTGCGCGCCAAGCAAGCGGCGACCGCTCAGTTTTCAGGAACTGCCAATCTCGGTCAGGAGCGCGACCTTGGTACCGAAGGCAATAATGCCATGGAGCAAGCCATCAATAATCCTGCCAATGCTGGCCAAGTAGAGAAAAAGTCCAGCGGCGGCTGGTTTGTATGGGTATTTATTGCAATTTTGATTATCGGGTTGGCGTTATGGTTGTTTAATATGGGCGGCGCTTAATTTTAATGGCGTTTCATTTTAATATAGTACTGGCCAGTCCGTTTGAGCCGCTATAACCCCAGCGGGCTTTGATATAATTAGCGGCTACCAGTTATCCTTACTATGCCACTGATAATAAAATAAGCCACCAATCTGCCATTTTTATAGCGTCAACATTCAGTAGAGTGTTGACGCTATCTTGCATTTGTATTGTGACTATCGTTTTTACTGTTCTTATCTTTTGCCAGGCGTTTGCTAAGAGAGTTTCATTATGATGACCTTTGAAGAATATCAAGCTTTTCAAGACCGTGGTTTTAGCCATGCGCCACTGATAAAAAAACGCTTGATGGATGCCCAAACGCCAGTCTCGGTGTTTTCCAAAGTACGTGATTTGAGCGGTTCGGCCTACTTGTTTGAGTCGGTGGCAGGCGGTGAGCGTTGGGCACGGTATTCGATGATTGGTCTGGGTGGTGATCTGATCGTGCAATATATAGATGGGGCAATGACGGTCAAAAAAAATGATCATATCGACGTGGAGATGGTAGACCAACCATTTGAGTATATTCGTACCCTGATGGCAGAGTATCAAATGCCAACTTCAACAGACATGCCGGCACTGCCGAGCTTTAGCGGTGGTCTGGTTGGGTATTTCGGCTACGATATGGTACGGGTGATCGAGCCGAGTATGGGAGAGTGTAAAGCGCCCAACCCAATGACCATGCCTGATATGTGGCTCATGCTATCGATGAATGTGATAGTCTTTGATAGGCTAGAAAATATCCTATCTATCATCGTCTATGCTGACTGCAGAAGCGATGACGGCTATAGCCATGCCATTCGCGAGCTAGAAAAAATAGAAGACAAGCTGACAGAGATGCCAAGCTTGTACGCCCCTATCATGCCCACACCTAAGTTTAAATCGCATACTGGCATGGATAAATACAGTACGGATGTCAATAAAATCAAAGACTACATTATGACAGGGGATGTGCAGCAAGTGGTGCCAGCCCAGCGCCTGACCGCGGATTATAAAGGCAACTCGCTGGCAGTGTATCGTGCGCTGCGATTTTTAAACCCATCGCCGTATTTGTTTTTAGTGCATGGCTACACGTTAGATGATCACAAACGTTTTGATATCATCGGTGCCTCTCCTGAGATGCTATCTCGCGTAGAGGATGGCCGTGTCAGTGTGCGCCCGCTGGCAGGCACGCGCAAACGTGGCCAAGATGCCGCCGCCGATTTAGCACTTGAGACGGCGCTGCTCGCTGACCAGCAAGCGGTCGCCGAGCACTGCAAGCTCGTTGACTTAGCACGTGATGATCTTAGCCGCGTCTGTGAAGATGGCAGCGTTGAGGTCAGCCAAAAAATGGCTGTCGAGCGTTATTCGCAAGTGATGCAGATGGCCTCTCATGTTGAGGGTGCGATAACTGCTGACAAAGATGCGCTCGATGTACTGTGTGCCACTTTTCCTGCAGGCTCACTGTCAGGTACACCCAAAATCCGCGCGATGCAAATCCTCGATGAGATTGAGCCGGTGCGTCGTAGCGTCTTTGGCGGCTGCGTTGGTTATTTGGGCTGGCATGGCAATATGGACACCGCGATAGCGGTGCGCACAGCAGTGATGCGCCGCGGCAAGATACATATCCAAGTAGGCGCAAGTGTGAATGACAGTGCTACTGCAGACGCGATGTGGGAGGAGACCAACCAAAAAGCCCAAATACTGATAAAAGCCGTAAAAATGGCCTGTAATGGATTACGTATTCGCTAACGGCTAGGCTTACAGCGAACGGTAAAACAAGCACAAATGCTATGACTGCGATAAAAGCGGTCTTATGGCCAAAAAAAACAGCAACATAATCAACCGCTTGACAATTAATGTGAAATTAATCGCAAAAAAAATAAAAAAGGGCTTGCGTCTCTCAAAATATTTGATAGAATAGCCACCACTTTGAGAGAACAAGCCGACTTAGCTCAGTTGGTAGAGCAACTGACTTGTAATCAGTAGGTCGCCAGTTCGATCCCGGCAGTCGGCACCATCTCTTTCAAAGTCGCTTTTTATAAAATTGTCTTGTTTTAAAGTCATTTTTGTTCAAAGCACCCTAAGGTGGGATTGGGGAGCGGTCAAACCCAACAGACTGTAAATCTGTCGCGAAAGCTTCGAAGGTTCGAATCCTTCTCCCACCACCATATTTTAAGTTTGTCATAGCGCCAAGCAAGCTCTTATTATGATAGACTCTTTATTAGAGTCAGCCAAAACAAGAGTAATTGCGGGTGTGGTATAATGGTAACACCTTAGCCTTCCAAGCTAATGACGCGGGTTCGATTCCCGCCACCCGCTCCATTTATACACCATAGCAAAGACTACCAATAATACATCACGACAGTCAGTTATCATCGCTGCATCGTGATATTTTTTTTAGTAAATCTACAGATTTCTGCTGTAGTTATTAAAAATATGCTCATATAGCTCAGCGGTAGAGCACTCCCTTGGTAAGGGAGAGGTCTCGAGTTCAATTCTCGATATGAGCTCCATTTATTGTTTTAGCTTTTTGTGTTTGCTTTGAGCTTTAATACACAGCTTTACGTCAATATCGAAATTATAGAATATTGAAAACTATAAAATTAGTGTGGCAGATTATAATTCAAAGGTGACACTGAGGTGTTGCCTTTTAGTGCTGTCAATTGGTTAACAAAGCAGTAAAGCTTCAGCTGGTAGATTGGTTAGGGACTCGTAAGATATCGTAACGTAACCGCCATATCGCGATACCGTGGATGATGGGCAATCGCGCAAAAAGCAAGTATAATAACCAAATATATAAGTGTAATCAAAAATAAGCTTGAATAAAAACAAGTTTGAATAAAGCATTGAAACGTACCGTGTTTAGAGGCAAATGAAGAGTCTTGTGTTTGCGATAAGATGTTAAGCAAGGTCGTTTTAGTAGTTAAGCCATAGCGTCAACGGTTTGATGGTTGAATATGCATCAGAAGCCGTCAAACAGCTATTCACTGATCTTTTATTGATAAAGATTCACCAAAAAAAGAGGAATTACCCATGGCAAAGGCCAAGTTTGAACGCAACAAGCCACACGTCAACGTCGGCACCATCGGACACGTTGACCACGGTAAAACAACCCTAACCGCCGCTATCGCAACCGTAGCAGCAAAAACCTCAGGCGGCGAAGCCAAAGACTACGCGTCAATTGACTCAGCCCCAGAAGAAAAAGCACGTGGCATCACCATCAACACCTCACACGTAGAGTATGACACCGACACCCGTCACTACGCCCACGTTGACTGCCCAGGTCACGCCGATTATGTCAAAAACATGATCACTGGTGCCGCACAAATGGACGGCGCAATCCTAGTCGTATCAGCAACTGACGGCCCAATGCCACAGACTCGTGAGCACATCTTGCTATCACGTCAGGTAGGCGTACCATACATCATCGTCTTCATGAACAAATGTGACCTAGTAGACGACGAAGAATTGCTAGAGCTCGTCGAAATGGAAGTACGTGAACTCCTAAACGACTACGACTTCCCAGGCGACGACACCCCAATCATGAAAGGTAGTGCCACCCAAGCCCTAAAAGGCGACGACGGCAAATACGGCGAACCAGCAGTCGTAGAACTACTAAACACCCTAGACACCTACATCCCAGAGCCAGAGCGTGACATCGACAAAGCATTCCTAATGCCAATCGAAGACGTATTCTCAATCTCAGGTCGTGGTACCGTTGTAACTGGCCGTGTTGAATCAGGTATCGTAAAAGTTGGTGACGAAATCGAAATCGTCGGTATCAAAGACACCCAAAAAACCACCTGTACTGGTGTTGAGATGTTCCGCAAACTGCTAGACGAAGGTCGTGCAGGCGAAAACTGTGGCGTACTACTCCGTGGTACCAAGCGTGAAGAAGTCCAACGTGGCCAAGTACTAGCCAAGCCAGGTTCAATCACCCCACACACCAACTTCGACGCCGAAGTATACGTACTATCAAAAGAAGAAGGTGGTCGTCATACTCCGTTCCTAAACGGCTATCGTCCACAGTTCTACTTCCGTACCACTGACGTAACTGGTGCAATCCAATTACAAGACGGTACAGAAATGGTCATGCCTGGTGACAACGTTGAGATGAGCGTAGAGCTTATCCACCCAATCGCTATGGACAAAGGCCTACGTTTCGCTATCCGTGAAGGTGGCCGTACTGTAGGTGCTGGTGTAGTAGCTAACGTAAAAGACTAAGCGATACTGATCTCAGCGCAAGCTGACACCGAGTATTGAGTAGTGAAAAGCCATCCTTTATAGGGTGGCTTTTTTTTGGGTGCTTATAGGTGTTATGGGGTTTATTGGAAAGGGGGCGGCATGACTGTAATACAAATTTTGTCAAAAGATACTCAAGACTTTAGGGAAGTGGTGCAAGCGGTAGCTGCTATCGAGTCTATCGTCCAACCGCAGGATGCGTGGTCGTATCAGGCGATGATTGATTTGTTTGAGCAAGACAGTGTCCATCTGCTGATCGCTTATGAGTCAGCAGAGTCGGCTGCAGCCGTGCAAGGTTACTGCCTATATCAAAGCGTCTTTGAACAATCAGAGATTTTACGCATTGGCACTCATCCTAATTATCAGCGCCGCGGGCTTGCGTCGCAAATTTTTGCGCAGTTACACTTAGCGCTGAGAGATAAACAAGTAGAAAGCCTGCTATTAGAGGTGCGAGCGGACAACGCGCCTGCGATTGCGTTATATAAGCAGCAAGGCTTTGAGATGATCCATCAGCGTAAAAACTATTACCAGCTAGCCCAGAAGCCAGCTGTCGATGCCTTAATCATGCAGCTGACTTATCGTGATTTTAAATGATTGGTTCATGATTTTAAATGATGGGTAGATGATATGTAATGCACTTGTTTAACAATACAGCTGTGCAACCTTATAGGTCTGCGGGAGGTTTTCTTTTGCAAACGTCGACGTTGGGTTTGTAGTCACTATCTGCTCTCATGCGCTCAAGCACCTCAATGCGCTCGGTGAGCAGCTCAACCATGACATTGATATTGGCTTGTTGTTTTTTTACTTGTGCCAGTTTTTGCTGTGTGAGGAGTAATTGTAGGTCGATGTCTAATTGGCCATCATAATAATCATTGAGGCTGTCTCTGATTTCGGTGAGCGTAAAACCGATAGCTTGCGCGCTTTTTATGAGCTCAATACGTTCAACACATTCAGGATGAAACTCAGTATATAGCCGTGAGCCTGCCTGACGTTTGCGCGATCTGAGTAGGCCTAGCTGGTCATAGTGACGCACCGTGTCTTTGGTGGTATTGGCTTTGGCAGCCAGTTTTCCAATTAACAAAAATGAGGTATCAAGTGCCATAATAATCTCAAAAGTGGGGCGCTATTTGCCGCTTTGCCAAGGGTGTGGTGTATCAAGCAGCGAGACTGCTAGCGGTTGGTGGGAGTCACTGTGCCAATGCTCATCACCACTTACGAGCAAGCCATCTAACTGATGCAAAAAGTCAGCACGAGGTAAGGTGGTGGCGCCCAAGCTCATGAGGTGCTCGTTTGGCAATTGGCAATCGACCAGTGCGACCTGACTTTGCTCGCATAAACGCATTAAACCCCAAAACGCCATCTTGGATGCGTTTGACGCACGGTGAAACATCGATTCTCCAAAATAAATACCGCCTAGCTTTAGACCATATAGACCGCCAACGAGCGTGCCTTGTTCATCCCAAACTTCGATACTATGAGCAAAGCCTTGGGCGTGTAGCTTGCCATAAGCGTCGATCATCTCTTGATGAATCCAAGTATGCTCGCCTTCAGGCAGGCCATTGTTACGCGGTAAGCTACAAGCATGGATGACTTCGTCAAAAGCTTGATTGAGGGTGAGTTGCCAGCGTTCTTTTTTGGCCTGACGGCGCAATGACTTACTAGGTATATACTCAGCCGGCACCATGACGCAGCGCGGCTCAGGACACCACCACGCGATAGGCTCGTCTTCATTAAACCAAGGAAACAGCCCCTGCGCATAAGCAGAGATGAGCGTCTCGGAGGCCAAATCACCACCCAGCGCCACGATGCCGATGCCATCAGGGTCGATGGTGGTAGGGTCGGGAAAGTCATAACGCCCAAGACTTTTTAGGGTCTCAGGCGTGATGGGATTATGGTTTTGTTGCCAAAGATGACTCATTTAGGCTTCTTTATCAGCAGTCAATGTCGAGGCGTAGGTATGGTCAGAAGCATCTGCCTCACCGATGGCATCGAGATATTTTTCTGCATCAAGGGCGGCCATACAGCCGGTACCTGCTGAGGTAATGGCTTGACGATAGACGTGATCGGCGACATCACCTGCCGCAAATACCCCTTCGACACTGGTCTGGGTGGCGTTACCATTTAGGCCGCTATTGACGATAAGATAGCCGTCTTTCATAGCTAGCTGACCTTTGAACAAGTCGGTATTTGGCTTATGACCAATCGCCACAAACATACCCATGACATCTAGGGTTTTGGTGCTGCCATCGACGGTAGATTCGATCAACACCCCATTGACACCCATGTCGTCACCAACCACTTCTTTGACTTGATGGTTCCACTCAATTTTGATATTACCGTTTTTGGCTTTTTCAAACAGCTTGTCTTGCAGGATTTTCTCGGAGCGCAAGCTGTCGCGGCGATGCACCAAAGTCACCTCAGAGGCGATGTTTGATAGGTATAAGGCTTCTTCGACCGCGGTATTGCCGCCGCCGATGACCGCGACTTTTTGGTCTTTATAAAAGAAACCATCACAAGTAGCACAAGCAGATACGCCAAGACCTCTAAATTTGGTCTCTGACTCCAAGCCCAAATACTGCGCCGAAGCGCCCGTTGAGATGATAAGCGCATCACACGTGTAGCTGCCATTGTTGCCCGTCAATTGAAACGGACGTTCGTTTAGATTGACGTCATTGATATGATCATAGACCAACTCGGTACCGAAACGCTCGGCATGTGTCTTCATACGTTCCATCAACGCAGGACCTGTCAAATCGTACGCATCTCCTGGCCAGTTATCAACTTCTGTGGTGGTAGTCAGCTGTCCGCCAACTTCCATACCCGTGATCATGACAGGCTTTAGGTTAGCGCGCGCAGCATAGACAGCCGCGGCATAACCGGCAGGGCCTGAGCCTAAAATAATGAGCTTTTCGTGACGTGGGGCAGTAGTGTCAGTTGCCATGAGTTGTTCCTTGCTAAATATACGAATTAAAAATATACGAATTAAAAATATACGAATTAAAAATATACGAATTAAAAATGTAAGTTATAAATATAATAAAAGACGAATATCAAAAATGACTACAAATATGCTTCTTCTAATTGCTATGTGATAATAACATAAGGGCAATTGGCAAAAAGTGCAAGTTTGCTAAAGCAAACATGGGTATCATTACAATCAAAGCATCAAACCCTTGAATTTTAGGGCGCTAAAGGTAGACGCTAATCGGCCAAGTCTTTATCAAATCCGATGTAATGGTGATGATAAAGGTGTATTGTTTTATTTTCTTAAGAAGACTGTCGCCACTGTCCCTATGTATTTGTTATTATAAGAAGTTATGCCAAGCGCAGTAAGGGCTAAGTAATCTTGTCATCTATTTTGATAACCGCGCTTATAATTGTTTTATACAAGTAGCTATTGCCGCTGCGCTTGGTATCTTGGTACAGGTTGATCGGTACCGTTTATGTCAGCACTTTATGCCAGCATGGTTAGCGTTAATCATGGGTTGGCGACCATTTAGTATTATTAACAAGGCAGATCTTACGTGATATCAGCACCGCTAATTGAGTATTTAAAAAAAGGAATATTTACCCTGCTTGGGTTAATACTGACCGTTTATCTGTTTGTCATTTTGATGACGTATACGGGTAATGACCCTAGCTGGTCGCATATCAGCAGCGATATGACCACGATCAACAACATGGGCGGTAAAACTGGTGCATGGTTGTCAGATTTGCTGTATCGGTTTTTTGGTTTTGGCGCGTGGTGGCTACTGGCGTTTATGGTCTATGAGTCCATCTTGATTTGGTGGGACAATAAGCCAACATTTTGGCTGATGCGCTTGGTCGCTTATGTGTTTTTGTTATTAAGTGCCAGTGCGCTGTTTGCTCAATTGGTCGCGCTGGTGCAGCAGGTTACAGATCCTGTGGCCACTGAACTAGAAGGCGTGGCGGGCGGTATCATCGGCCTTGAGCTTCAAGCTCGTTTGGCGCAGCTATTATCGCAGTGGGGGAGTGTGGTGTTTTTGACCGTGTTTGTCACCATCACTGCAACCTTTGCGTTTAATATTCACTGGCTGAGCATTTATCAAAAAATCACCACGCTGGCTTGGCTTGGCTCAGGGGTCAAAAACAAAGAGGCGCCCGCTGCTGATGATCAAGCGGGCAAGCAGTACAGCGCTGCTGGGTATAGTGATGACCAACAGGCGCTCAAAACACCAGCAGCATCAGAGCACGAGCAGCTAGCATTAGAACTGCCCACTGCTGATGCTACGGATGGCGCACAGTTTGCGGATAAAAGTGGCCGATTTGGCAATGTGTTGTCCGAGTTTTTGACCACATCAGGACTGGCTGATAGTGTCAAAGCCTCGGTGGCTGCCGCGACACAAGCTGCAAAAGCGACTACATCGCCTGACAGCGTAGCGCCGCCTGCCATGCCGACGCAGTCGAGCGCCGAGCCGCAAAGCCCCGTAGCCGCTGCCAAAAGTGGCGCGGTCAGTGCCAGCGATGCAGCCGCGGCGACGGCCACCCCTGTGATGACTCGCAAAGTAGAGCCAAGCTTTGCATGGAATGATGCGAGCACGGTGGATGATTTATTGGCCAGCGAGCAGGCGCACTACCATACTGATGGTAGCTTTGTTGCTGGTGATAGCTATGTTAATGGCGATAGCTATATGGCAGATACGACCGACGATATCTTTGAGGCTGCATTTACCGTATCCGCCTCTTATGACAATAGTAATGAAACGCTAGATAATGAGGCGACCTCTGTGACGTCAGCTATAGAGACTCCCGATACTGATGGTACGGCAACTGACGATGTCGATACCTTGGCTGAGGCATGGTTGGCAGAACACGCAGAGACGCTCACTCCTGCTACTGCAGCAGTCGATGACGTCGTATATAAGGAATCGACGTCAGATGCTGCCGCGCCCAGCTCCGTATCTATGGAGAGTTCGGCAGCTGGTAGACCAGCGGCAGAGGCAAGAGAAGCAAACGTATCACATAGCTCAGAGGTAGAGCCTGTCGAGCCTTCGTTCAGCTCGGAGTCTACCACGCAACCCTCTGCTGTAGAGCCTACCTCAGAGGTCGCTACCGCTACCGCAGATACCGCGGATATGACCCCGACCAACACGCCGCCTGCCAACCCCAAACAAGCACCAACAGTGGCGGCCCTGACACCAGAAACATCTACCAAGCCTGCGGTGAGCTTTGCGGTACCAGAGGGAGATAGTAGCAATCATATCACCGATATGATGCCAGATGATGATGCAGAGACAGTTGCAGCCGTCATGCCAGATATCAGTGATGATGCCGCATTTAGTAAAAAGTCACGCTCAATGCAAACAGCGGCATATCGTAATAGCCTCACGCCGATACCTGAGATGTCTATCTTGGACAAGCCAGACCCTGAGCGTAAGCCCAGCTATACCGCCGCAGAGCTTGAGCAGTTGTCTGAGTTATTAGAGATTAAGCTGCAGGAGTTCAATGTCAAAGCAAGCGTGGTGAATGCCATACCAGGGCCGGTGGTGACCCGCTTTGAAGTCGAGTTGGCACCAGGCGTCAAAGCCAGTAAAGTCACGGGTATCTCGCGAGATTTGGCGCGCTCGCTATCGATGGCGTCTTTGCGTGTGGTCGAGGTGATCCCAGGCAAGCCTTATATCGGTATCGAAGTACCCAATAAAAAACGCGAAATGGTGCGTCTGATTGAGCTGCTTAATACGGAAACATACAAAGACCCTAAAGCGCAGGTTAGCATGGCGATGGGTAAAGATATCGGTGGCAATCCGATCATCACCGATCTTGCACGGGCGCCACACATGTTGGTCGCCGGCACCACAGGCTCTGGTAAGTCGGTACTGGTCAACTCCATGCTACTGTCCATGCTCCTCAAATATACCCCCAATGAGCTGCGCCTGATTTTGATTGACCCAAAGCAGCTTGAGCTTGCCAACTACAATGATATCCCGCATCTACTGACGCCAGTGGTCACTGACATGACTGAAGCGGCCAGTAGTCTCTCGTGGTGCGTGGCGGAGATGGAGCGCCGCTATCAGCTCATGAGCCTGCTGAAGGTACGTAAGCTGGGCGAATTTAACAAAAAAGTCGTCGCCGCCGAAAAAGCAGGCAAGCCTATCATCGATCCGCTATGGCGACCCAACGACAGCGTCAGTATGAGCCAAGCGCCTAAGCTCAAGACATTACCGATGATTGTGATTGTCGCAGATGAGTTTGCTGATATGATTATGCAGGTCGGTAAACAGGCCGAAGAGCTGATCACGCGGTTGGCACAAAAGTCACGTGCGGCTGGTATTCATTTGATGCTCGCCACTCAGCGTCCGTCAGTCGACGTCATTACCGGTTTGATCAAAGCCAATATTCCAGTGCGAGCCGCCCTCCGTGTGAATTCAAAGGTCGATTCGCGTACCATCTTGGATAGCGGCGGCGCAGAGGACATGCTGGGCAACGGCGATATGCTGTTTTTAGGGCCAGGCCAGATTGAGCCGGATCGTGTGCATGGCGCTTACGTCAGTGACGAAGAGGTCAACCGTGTCTGTGACGCATGGCGTGAGCGCGGCGCCCCCGACTATATTGACAACATGGCGGGGAACTTTGAGCTATCTAGCCCTGGCGGCGGTAGTACTGGCAATGCATCGGGTGAAGACGACGACTTATACGATGAGGCAGTCGCCTTTATTATGGAAACGCGCAAAGTATCAGCCTCTAGTATTCAGCGTAAATTTAGTATCGGCTATAACCGCGCCGCTCGTATTGTTGACTCCATGGAGGAGGCTGGGCTGGTCAGCTCGATGGGCAAAAGCGGCAAGCGTGAGCTGTTGATGTGATGAACAGTGAGTTTGATTGAGTGACAAAAAGCGAGTTACAGTAAGTAGCTCGCTTTTTTTATGAGCGTTGTTTGCCATCACAACGTACAAATTTGCCGTCCTAAAATAGATGACATGATAGATTCAGTAGATCAGGCCGCCCTGCATATATAGACATCAGATATCAGATATGGAGTAAACACAGCAGTGTCGATAAGGTGGTTACTATTGAAGCGATGAAACCGATATACTAAAAGTGATAAATAACTTAAGAACAAGGAAGCTCGGTTATGTTTAAAGAATACACCCAGTATGATGCGATAGCGCTAGCGGCATTGGTGAATGCCGGAGAGGTCAGCGCAAGAGAGCTGCTGGATGCGGCTATCTATCAAGCCAATAAGCTCAACCCTAAGCTAAATGCCATCATTCATCGTTTTGATGAGCGTGCCTATCACGCAGCGGCACAAGGCCTACCGGCAGGCGCGTTTACAGGCGTGCCTTACTTGCTCAAAGATTTGTCATTTAGCTTTGAGGGAGAGCCTGTCACGATGGGCAGCCGTAGTGTCAATATTGTCTCAAAAGACGACAGCGAAATCGTCAAGCGTATGAAAGCCACTGGCGTCAATACCTTTGGCAAGACCAATACCCCTGAGTTTGGGTTGATCATCACCACCGAGCCCAAGGCGCATGGCGCAACGCATAATCCCTTTAAAAAAGGCTACAGTGCTGGCGGCTCCTCAGGCGGTAGTGCAGCGGCGGTGGCAAGCGGTATTGTACCGATGGCAGGCGCTGGTGATGGTGGCGGCTCGATACGCTTTCCTGCGGCGTGGTGCGGCGCGTTTGGCTTAAAGCCTAGTCGTGGCCGTAACCCCATGGGCCCGACATTTGGGGAGGGCTGGGAAGGCGCTGTCGCCGATCATGTGATTACCCGCTCCGTTCGCGATAGTGCCGCGATGCTCGATGCCACCAGTGGCGCTGAGATTGGCGCGCCCTTTATCATTGCGCCGCCAGAGGGGTCGTTTTTGCAGGCTGCGATGCGCGCACCGCGGCAGCTGACCATTGCGCTACATCAGCAGCCACTGATCGCAGGTACGGTGGTGGACAAGGAAGTGCTGGCGGTCCTTGAAAAAACTGCCAAGCAGTTAGAGACCATGGGGCATCGCGTGGTGCCTGCCGAGCCTAACATCAATATCGAGCAATTTTGGCATGATTTTATGGTTGTGGTGTGCGCCCATACAGCATTTACCATCGATAATATCGAGCGTGATTTTGGGTCGCAGCATATCAAAAAACTAGAGCCACAAACCTACAATATGGCGCTTTTGGGTCGTTCATTATCAGCGGTAGACTTGGCGCATGCCAAACACGGCTGGCATCACAGTCAATATCAGACAGGCTTATTACTAGAAGAGTACGATATGATTTTGTGTCCGACCGTACCGACACCAGCGGTCAAGCATGGCGTACTGCCGCCTAGCCGTATGGATGAGATGCTGATGCGTAGCGCAGAGCTGCTCAATAAAGGCATAGATATGGGGAAATACGCCTTTAGCTCAGGCATGATAGAAAAGCTGAGCCAGCCTGTGCTGAGTAAGATGGCTTTTACCTTACTAGCTAATGTCACAGGTTTGCCCGCGATGTCACTGCCGGTAGGCATGAGCAAAAAAGGTTTGCCGATTGGTATGCAGCTGATCGGACGGATGAATGATGAGGCGACGTTGTTTAGTATCGCAGGTGAGATGGAGCGTGCAGGGCTGTTTACGAAGTCAGCGTTTGAGAAGTAGCTCAAGCTATTCAAAACAACGTCGCCAAAACGCAGCAGCTGAGATACCTTAGTCGAAGCGATAAATATCCATACCTAAGCTATGGTGCGCCATGCTTTGATGTATCACTGAGACGCGCTGGCCGGCACCCAAAGCAAAAAACAGCGGCAACAGATGCTCATCACTAGGATGGATGTCTTTATAATTGGGATAACGCTGCCAATCAAGAGCGCTTGGAATGTCGGTTTTGAGCTGCTTGAGTAGCCATATTCTAAAACTATTGGCGCTCTGATCGATGCTGTCCGCCTGCCAGCGCAGGGCTTGCAAGTTATGAGTGATATTGCCTGAGCCGATGATCAGTATCTGCTCATCACGCAAACTCGCCAGCTGCGCCCCTAACTGATAGCAGGCGAGACTGTCATAATGCTGCGGCAAAGAAATCTGTACGATCGGAATAGTGGCCTCTGGATACAGATGTTTGAGCGGCGCCCAGACGCCATGATCAGAGGCGCGCATGGGGTTTAGTCTGCAGGTAATACCGCGCGCGCTGAGCTGCTGCGCAAGCGACTCGGCAAGCAGCGGATGACCTGCGGCAGGGTATTGTATCTCATACAGCTCAGCGCCAAACCCAGAAAAATCATGCCAAGTCTTTGGCTGAGGATTGCTGCTGATTTCAAGCTTTGCTGATTGCCAATGTGCTGACATAATAACGATGGCACGCGGCACAGGCAGGTTTTGGCCGATACGCGCCAAGGCACTGGTCGTCGCTGACTGCTCTGTGGCTAGGCTTGGCGCGCCGTGCGAGACAAATAGCGCAGGCAGCTTTGCGTGCTTAGAGAGGGTAGAAGTATCAGGCCACGCATCAGCGGCACTAATGGGCGCTGACGTGTGGCTGCCTGATGGTTGCTGCTCGGCGCTCGGCGCAGTAGCAGTAAGTGCTGTGTTTTTTGAATGAGTCATGTAGCGTTTATTAGGGCTTGCAGCGATATTTCAATCCTGCTTGTCTGTTATCCTATCAAAAGCCTGATCTGTCTTGTGAGTATTTAGTTGCCACGATGATAGGGGTGGTTGTGATTGATGCTCATGGCGCGGTAGAGCTGCTCCATCAATACCACGCGTACCAGTGGATGCGGCAGTGTCAGCGCCGATAGTGACCATTTGACATCGGCTTTTGCCAACACTTCTGGCGATACGCCATCAGCGCCGCCAATGACCAGTGCGATATCATCGCCTTGCTGCATCGAGTCTGCCAGCTTTTCCGCCAGCCCTTCTGTCGAGAGCATCTTCCCTTTGATATCTAGTACCCATAGCTGCTCGCGGCTGGATGCTTGGTGAGCGGCCAATATGGCTTGTCCTTCTTGCTCGCGGTACTGAGCGAGGTTGGCTTTAGAAGGGTTCTTTGCCCGCTTTGCTGCCGCTATCTCGACAATCTCAGTACTGAGCATGGGCTGAATACGTTTAAAGTACTCATCAAAACCAGTTTGTACCCATTTTGGCATCTTAGTGCCCACGGTCAAGATTCTTACCTTCATATGATGTACCACTTCGATAATTAAAAAATATAACAAAAGAGAATGTAACAAAAGAATTCTACGCTTAAGATATTGTAACAAACAAGCCTTTTACCTCGCATTTTTTTGTGCTTTACTAGCGTTTGACAAACAGTTGTTCTTTCTATTTGTTTTTTAGTTCTCACTTATGTGACTACACATTCAGGTAGACCGTTTTTAACGAAAGGAGTCGTTTATGAACCGTATTACAGCCAGTACGCTCACTCTTATGGCAGGAGCCTTATTGCCCCTATCTGCGCAAGCGGCCTCATTAGATGGCACGCAGTGGCAAACCATCGATGATAAGACGGGGGAGAAAAAAGCCATCATTCAGCTAAATGAAAGAGGTGGTAAGGTCTCAGGTAAAATTATTAAGGTGCTTAATAAAGAAAAAGCCAAAGCCGTCTGTACTAAATGTCCTGGTAATCTTAAAAACCAGCCAGTGGAAGGCTTGCAGATTTTGACCGGTCTCAAGGCAGAGGGCAACAACCAATGGAGCGACGGTAAGCTGGTCGATCCTGAGTCTGGCAAAGTATATTCAGGAAAAATCACCTTAAGTGACAATGGTCAAAGTCTTGATCTGCGCGGTTATGTCGGCACGCCATTGTTTGGCCGCTCACAGACGTGGCAACGCATCAAATAGAATGCTTACTGCATTAGTCATCTCAAAACCAGTCACTTCAAAACCCCTCACATCAAAGGCTTAATGGTTTGTGAGATAGTGTTTTCTTTGCCGTGCGTGTCATCTGTAGGTTTGGGGATAATGGTCAGCTTGGCGTCAGACTCAAAGACCACCGCTTCGACATCATCAAAGCTGTTGATATTTTGAGAGCGCATCGCACATTCTATCTCTTGACGGGTCAGGCGCTCAGACCGCATGGCATCTGGCAAAAACTGGCCTTGATAAAAGACGATACGCGGCTCTGATAAAATAAAGTTACTAAACTGCGGTGATACCGAGGCGTATTTGGTGACCAAAAACTGCAACAGATAAAGCACCAATATCGAGGAGACTCCTTCGATAAACGGAACGTCTTTGAGCAAGATGGTGCTGGCGCCCAGAGACCCGATCATCACCGTGACGACCCAATCGAAGTTGTTGAGCTGCGAGGTGGAGCGTTTGCCTGAGACTTTGGTCACCAGTACGATTAAGACGTACACCATGACGGTCGTCAACACGATACGGCCAAGCTTGTCTATATTGTCAAAAAAAATCATGTCCATAAAGCTAGCTCCTATTGAAAATACCAAAGCAAGTCGCTTAACACTGTAGGCGTTTACCTTAGCCTAACGGATTTTGCTCAGCAATAGAAAAAAACTTTGTAGCACCGTGTATAGTCAGCGTTTTTTAAGGCACTCATATAGTCAATCCTAAATAAATTGACAGGCAGGATAGCAGGTGCCACGCCGTCATATTTTACGGGTATTTATTTTGCATAGCATCTATCGGCGTAGGCTCAGCATGTCATCGTGTTCTAAGTGAACAGAATCCTGTCGGGTCGTTTAGGGTTTTAGAGCGTCTTATAGGGTTTTGGGCGCAGGATCGAGTAGGTGGTTAAATGCCCAGATGCTGATGCGCGCGCTGACCAGTGACAGCACCACGATCATCACTAGCGCAGAGAGTAAGGGTAATGGCTGCTGCTTGGCCATCGCCAGCAAAACCTCACGGCTGATATCGTCAAACAGCAAAAACCATAACGCTAAAAAATACAGCCCCGTCAATAGCCAGACGACCATGATACCGCCCAGCATCAAGCGGTTGATTTCGTCTTTGTAAAGAGCACGCTGCTGATGCTTAACAAACTTGTTGACTGCGATATAGGCTGCAAGGATGATGGATAAGACGGTGACCAGCTGTGCATTTAATGCCAGTTTGGTCTGAATCAGCATAAATAGGGCGCTGGCCAGTACATAACCGATCGCAAAGTATCCAATGTATGGCGGCAGCTGAGGCTGAGTGCTCGCGCGTGTCGTGGCCAGTCCGTGAGGGTCGGTAGCGGGGCTGGGTTTATTGAGATTGGTGGTTTTGCGTGACATAAGCGCGCCTTATTCAGATAAAAAGAGAGTCGCAGTATTAGGGTGTGTCTTCAATTCATTCGATAGTTATAGTCGATACACTCTAAAAATGTCATAGCGCTACTGGGATGCTATTTTTAAACGTAGGTTGCGCAGCCTCTGGGAACGCAGCACGCAAGTAAAATTTATACCAGTAGCGCGTTTAAATCCATAACAGTTTTACATTCAGCTAACTATATCTAAATGGGCTAAAAATGGCCAAATTTTGCCAAACATCGTCAAATAGCGGGTTTATATCCCGATATTAACGGCGCTATTTTCCTTGTTTGACCGCAATGTTTGACCGCAATTTATCCCATTTTTATCACCATTTTTGAAACGAAGACACACCCTAGTGCTGCGCGGTCCAGTCCAGCATCGCATCGAGTACGGGTCTTGCCGTATAAGCATTGAGCGCTTGCTCGCTATTGATGATACCCACGACCACATAGTCTTGCCCCGATAGGCCTTTGACATAGCCTGCCATAGAGGTGACGTTATTGAGCGTACCTGTCTTAATCCAAGCGCGGCCAATGGCGGCTGACTCAGGCAAGCGGGTACTGTGCGCGCTAATGGTGCCACTGACACCAGCGATGCCGAGCGAGTTGACATAAGCGTCAAAACTTGGGTGATCGTAGGCATAGATTAGCAGCTCGTTTAGGTTGGCCGCGGTGATCGTGCAGTCACGGCACAAGCCTGAGCCGTTGGTCAGTGACGGCGCAGGCGTGTCTAGATGGTGTTGCCACCACTGGTTGATGGTCTGTAGGGCTACCGGATAGTTAGTGGTTGCAGGTTTGCCAAACTGATAGAGACTCGTCTTGTTGCCTCCTGCTTTTTCTTGTCCTTTTGGCTTGCTAACGGCAGTTTGAGTGGGTGTAGCAGTGTCAGCCGCGGTCGTTTTAGTATCAGATGGCGGGGCGTAAGCGGCAATGGATAATGCCACTTGCTCAGTCATGACGTTGTTTGAAAAATGGTTGATGTCGTGGATTTGCTGAGCCAAGTTTAACGACGGATAGCTGACCTGTGGCAGCGGTGACATCGGTAGCGCACGCAAACCTGTTTTTGGCTGTTTATGAGATGACGCATTATAGGGCGTCTCGCGGCTGAGCACATCGCCTGTCAGGGTATTGCCCAGTGCTTGCCATTTTGCCTTAATGACCCGCGCGGCAAAGTCTTTGGCATCAGGATAAGCCACATAAAACGCGTGCTCTTGGCAGCTATTTGGCAGGTTTTGATGAAACACCAGTTGGCTGGCTTGCCATACTGGCGCAAGGCTATAACGCGCCTGTCCACAGCTCGCTGAGCGAGTGGCTATGGTGGTGGGCAATTGATAATCGGCCAGCTGCGGTGTGTAGGTGAGTCGCGCGCGGTCAGTGTCCAGCGGATAGCTTTTGATACCGATGGTACTAAAATTTACCAAAAAGCCATCAGGACTTGCATTATAAGGACGCAATGGCGCGTTGTCAAAGGCGGCAGGGTCTTTGCCCACCTTATCAAACACTGTGCTGTCGACGATGATATCACCTTCGATATGACGAATACCTGAGGCTTGCACGTGATAGAGTAGCTGCTGTAGGCGCTCATGCGTCATTTTTGGGTCGCCGCTGCCTTGTAGCACCAAGTCGCCATACAATCGCTCGCCGATGATCATGCCAGTATGATAGACGCGGGTATGCCAGACAAAATCCGCCCCAAGTGTATCTAGCGCGATAAAGCTCGGCACCAGCTTCATGGTGCTGGCAGGGGTGCGCGCTACCTGAGCTTGATGATTCAGTAAGGGTGAAAAAAATATCTTGGTCGTTGTATGTGCGGTGCTTTTTTGCTCGACACCCGCGCCGTCATTGACGCTACTATCGTCGGTGCTACTGTCTTGGCTTGTTTGCATTTTAGCGTTTGGCCACTTGGCCTCTGACGGTAGGGTGGGAATGCTCTCTAAGCTTTGATAAGTAGAAGGGTCGTCGGTATAGGCGTGTAGCTGCCGCTCATGCTTTTGGATGGTTTGTTTTTCTATGGTCACAAGCGCGCTTTGATAACTGGCAGCGTTGTTTGAGCGCTCTGCTGGATGCTGGCTGTCGGTGACTTTGATAGGCGCTGGTAAGCGACTGGCGTTTTTGTCGCCCACTGGCGTGATGACGATACTGATGTCGGCGGCGCTCAACTCTGCACGTGACAAGGCGGTTTGGATGGCCTCTGGTAGCGCCGCTTGGGCAACAAGCGGTGCCGCCAGCGTAGTGGCCAATAATGCTTGTCTGACCAAGTGCGTGACCAAGCGCCTGCCAAGTCGATGCAGTCGTAACGGCGCAACCGCAGCGTGCGGCGGCGTATCAAAGGCAGAAGGCTTCTCATGATAATGGGGGGTAGAAGTGGATTGCATGAGTATCGTTCATCAGGTGGCAAAAATAGCCTATGGTATCATGAGTTCTGCTTTTCGCGTAGATGGGGCGCGTTGATTATCAAGGGCATGTATCAGTCTCGCGCATTCATACAGGGTGTCTATTTTCTGTAGGGTCTTGCCATATCGGCTATAGCTGATGGCACGCTCTAGCGAACATGCAAAAACGCCATGGCGGTCATGGTGGCATCATTATAGGCGTCATGAGCACCCAAATCAGGAATCTGATAATGCGCTAAGATGTTGGTCAGCTGCTGCGCTTGGCTGGAGAGCCCTTGGGTTTGACCACTCATACGCCGACTGTATAAGTGCCGAATATCGATGATTTTATTGGGCAAGGTGGTGCCCATGTAGTCTTTTACCAATGGGTTTAAAAACCCCATATCTATCTGCGGACAAAACCCCACAATCGGACGGTTGCCGATAAAGGGCAGTAGCCGCGCCAGCATCTCATCATAGCTCATACCATGCTCGACATCAGCGGTACGTAGACCATGGATTACGATGGTATCGCGGTCAGGCATGACGGGCGGGCGACAGACCAGATGGATGCCATTGCCCGTATCGATGCTAGAGCCATCGATATGAATCGCGGCCACCGATAGTAGGTGGTGCTTTTTGGGGTTTAGCCCCGTCATCTCACAGTCGAGCGCCACCCACCGCTCAGTGGCAGGTTGATCAAACATTGCCGCCAGCTCAGGCCGCTGCAGCTGCATTTTTTGCCATTTGCATGATAATTGGGTCAGCCAGCTCATATTCTGTATTCTCTCTTTGCTGCTTTGCGCCGCTCTAGGCGATCTCTAATTGATAATGCTGCCGCAGCTGGTTTTTAAAGCTTTTGACAACAGCCAAACACTCTTTTAATAAATCACGCTCAAGGGCGGTCAGCGTCATGGGGTTGACCTGCCGTGCATGTTTGTCATCGGTCGAGAGCGCAACAGAGAGTCGCTGCGCCATAAAAAACTCCAGCGCTTCTAACAGCGTGTCAGCCCGCTCTTGGGTCAGTGCGCCCACCTCGACCAAGGCTTTTAGGCGGTTTTTACTGCTAGGGACGGCCAAGATGTCGTTTTCTAGAGCGAGGGCGCGAATACCATGTACTAACGGAAAAATCCCTGCTTTTTTTAGATCGATATCTTGCGAGGCGCTTTTACCCGCTAATAATGGCACAAACTTTTGCCACCATTGGTTGACATCGCCAAACTGTAGCGCTGCCCGCGCAAACTGGCGCACAAACATAGGATCTGAGCGTCGATGCGCGGCCTTGAGGTGCTGACGAACGTGCTGCAAGAGCGTTTCATCACCGCAGACGTATTCGCCATCGAGAATGGCAGACAAGTAGATGGTGTGCATGGGATCGGTGTTTTTAAACCATGAGCTGATTTGGGCATTAAACTGTTGTAATGGTTGTCGCCACATCGGGTTGGTCATCATGATATTGCCGTCGCACAGCGGATAGCCAAGTTGCGCCAGCTGCTCATTAAAGCGCGCAGCAAACTGCGGTAGATCCGGATGAGTATAGCCATCACGGATGATCAGTGCATTGTCTTGGTCGGTGCGCATGATTTGCTCGCCGCGACCTTCGGAGCCCATGACGATAAGACAGGTGTGGCTCATCACCTCATCAGGAACGAGCAACTGCCACAGCTTGGTAAATACTTGAGCGTTCAAGGTCTGTACCATGCGGCTGATGTTACCGATTTTTACCCCGTTTTGGTGCTGGGCGCGGATATAGCGTCCTATCCTCTCGACGGCCGTGTCCAAACTGCTAAAATCTTGGGCTTGCTCGATTTGAATGCTGATGAGCTGCGAGTGGTGGCTGATGTGCGCGAGCATGTCGCTTTGACCAAGCACACCTGCTACCGCACCATGGTGATCGATGACCGGCAAGCGATGAATACGGTAGCGCGTCATGGTCAGCAGCGCATCACCGATCTCATCGCTCGCCTTGATGGTACGTACGTTAAAGTTAGCATAACGCTGGCATGGTGTGGTGGTAGGATCTCTCTGCTCACTGACCGCGCGGCAAATATCGGTATCGGTCAAGATGCCCAATGTCTCATCGATGCCATGTTGCGCGTTTGCTATGGCTAGTCGATGCGCAGGTGCTCGCACCAGTACGTGCTTTAATCCAGCATCCGTCATCGTGCGCGCCGCTTCATGTAAGCTGGTATCAGCATCGACGATATGTACAGGCAGTAAACGAACAGCGATGACCGGCTGCAGCATGATCTGCTGTACTTCTTGCTGGTCATCGTAGGCGGCATGGACAGCAGATTTACGATTGCGGCGCTGCTGCAGGGCTTTTAGACGCTCAGGCAGTTTGTCAGAGAGCATTTGCCGCACCAGATGATTTTGTGCGCTGATTTTATCGACCGCTGTACCTTTAACTTGTAGCAGTAACGTGTCTTCGGTGGCGCGAAACTGATAACGCTGTCTGTCTTCGTCCATCAGCTGCGCGTCTGAGGCGGCTGATAGCTGCGGCGCATTAGAAGACTCAGGCAAGCGGCGGCTGTCAAACCAGTCGTTGTTATTGGGCTCATCTGAGTGATTGCTACCCAAGTAGGCCGCGACAAAATGACCGGCCAATAACTGCTCAATCTGGCCTTTGATGACCACATATAAGTATGACATCTCGTCTGCAGGTAGGCTTTCGTCTTTGGCAAGGTAGCGGATTTTGGTGTGTTTTCTGATGCTTTGGCGCTCAGCCAAGCTCAGCACATCAAAAGGCGGCTGGGTAAAATCAAGATGGGGCATGGCATCATCCTTGATGGCATCGTTGCGACAGTCTATTTTACTATAGCACTATTTAACCAAAAAACCTTTAATAACCAGCATCCCATCATGGTTATTAAAGGGTATTGATGGCTATAAAAACAGCCGCTCTGTGTATCACTCAGGCTAAGGAGAATGGGGCTGCTTGCCGGTTTTACACCTCAAGCAACGCCCGAATACGGCGGATGGCTTCGCGGCTTTCTTCTACACTGGCCACCAGCGCGATACGCACATACCCTTGCCCGGGGTTGTGTCCAGCGACCTCACGCGACAGATAGCGTCCTGCTAAGGCATGGATATTGGCCTGCTCATACAGCGCTTTGACAAAGACTTCATCATCGCCATCGAACTGCTCAGGGACTTTGACCCAAAAGTAAAAGCCAGCCTCAGGCATACGTAGCGATAATACATCGCCAAGCTCTGCCATCCATAGCGCAAATTTTTCTTGATACAGCGCGCGGTTGTGCGCCACGTGTTTTTCGTCTTGCCACGCGGCGATAGAGGCCAGCTGATGCGGTATTGGCATCGCACAGCCCTGATAGGTGCGATATTGTAAATAGGCCTGCAAAATCTCAGCGTCGCCAGCGACAAACCCTGAGCGTAAGCCCGGTAGGTTGGAGCGCTTGGATAACGAGTGAAAGACGATACTGTTTTTAAAGTCATGTCGACCGAGCGCGGCGCACGCTTGTAGCAGACCTATCGGTGCTGTATCAAAATACAGCTCGCTATAGCACTCGTCGCTGGCAATGATAAACCCATACTGATCTGACAAGCGCAGCAGATATTCCCAATCCTCCATCGTCATCACCGAGCCTGTCGGGTTGTTGGGGCTACAGACAAAAAGTAGCTGCGTGCGCGCCCATACATCTGTTGGCACTGCCCGATAGTTACCCTTAAAGTCATTATCCGCAGTACAAGGCACAAAGTACGGCGTCGCCTGCGCCAATATCGCTGCACCCTCATAGATCTGATAAAACGGATTGGGCATGATGACAGTCGGGGGTGTGCCAGTTGCCGGTTGTGCGTCATCACACTGATGATCGATGACCGCTTGTACAATGCTAAAAATCGCTTCACGCGTACCCATCACAGGGAGCACTTGGGTACGAGGATCGACATGATGCAAAAAGAACCGCCCCTCCAACCAATGCGCGATGGTCTGACGAAGCTCAAACAGACCATTGGTGGTCGGATAAAGGCTTATTTTGTCCAAGTTTTCGTGTAATGCGTCCAAGACGAAGCTCGGTGGCTGATGTTTTGGCTCACCGATGCCTAGCTTTATCGCACTGTAACGGGGGTCTGGTGTGCTATCGGCCAACAAAGCAGCCATTTTGGCAAAAGGATACGGATGCAGGTGTGTTAAGTTGTGATTCATAGGTAGGGTAACTATAATAGACAATTAATAATAAAGTTATAAAAAAAAATTACATTTGAGCAGTGTAGCACTTCTTATATTTTTTGTCTGTTGCTTCTCTTGTCTATAAAGACGCATTTATTGATAACTTTTCATGATAAAAAACAGCGGTCGGCGCGATATGTTGGCTGATAGTAAGGGTAATTTGATATGTCCAGTGTCCTAAATAATGACCAACTTCACGCTAAAAATATCAACAATGACGTTGATAATAGTGTAACGCGTGTCAAATTATACGAGCTGCTACAAGAGCGCGAGCAGTGCTGGTGGCATACGCGTCAGAATTTGATTAACCTAAAAGAGCGGCAGGTGTTTTGGTATGGCGAAAGCAGCCTGATGATGTGGCTGATGTGGCAACTGGTCAGCTATGTGCTGGTGGCTATGACGCTAATGCTGCTGAGCCGATTTTTAGATCTCTCGCTACCGCTCTGGCAGTATGTGGGGTTGTTTGTCATTCAGACGGCGATATTTGTCGTCATCTTGATGAGTAAGGGGCGACTTGCCAACAAGCTGCAACAAAAAATCGATAATGACGAGCTGCTCCGCGAGCAGACACTCAACGAGATGGCAATACTGGCAGAAGACTGTTTGTACCCTGATGTGCATGCCAAGTCGCCTATTTCGTTAGAGCAAATGTATGAGGCGTTAGATGAGCGCTTTCATTTAGCCAGCTTACAATGCTTGCTACAAAAAGAAGTCGATGCGGGGCGCTTGATATTGACACAGACGCAAGTGGAGGCGGAGGTTTTGCCACTAGAGCTGGCCGATGATGAGCTAAAAGAGCATGCTCGTGAGATGGTATATAAAAGCACCTTATAAGTGACGCTATAGCGATAAGCCCCATCAATGTATTATCAATGATGGGGCTTGTTTTTACGGAACAGTAGCGAGGTTTACGATAGGTTTTAGGCTGGCCACTTTATCCTCTACTCGTGTCTTTTGGAGCTGTTAGGCTGGCAAGCAGCGCAGCTTTTAAGGCGCTTAGCCTATCAGCGGACAGCGGCTCATCGTTTTGATCACTGATATAAAACATGTCTTCTGCGCGCTCGCCTAACGTGGTAATACGAGCAGCGTGGACTTCTATCTTTTCTTGCAAAAACACCTGTCCAACGCGCGCCAGCAGCCCCGGCTGATCTAGAGTCTCTAGGCTCATGATATGCTGATCTGAGGCGTCATTAAATTCAAAGCTAATCTCTGTTTTTACCTCAAAATGGCGCAGCTGCCTAGGGATGCGTTTATGCACCAGCTTTGGTAAAGCAGGGGCTTTGAAGGCGTCAATCAGTCGCTGCTTGAGCTCTTGCTGACTGTCTTCATCGACCAGTAACGTACCACTCGGATCGAGCAGCACATAGGAGTCCAAGGCAAAGTCGCGAGTGGCGGTGATGATGCGCGCATCGAGCACATCTAGGTTCATCTGATCAAAGACGGCCATGGTCACAGCAAACAGATTCATCTGATCTTGGGTGTAGACAAAGACCTGAACGGCATCAAGCGCCAGCTCACGATGCTCGCGCAGTACCACCAGTGGCGGGCTATCGGCATTGGATGCCAGACCGATGGGCGGATGGTTTAGGATGGCTTCGGTGTGCCAAAAGATATCCTCTGGTATCTCGCGCAAAAAGTACTCATCGCCCAGATCGTCCCACAGACGTAACACTTCCTCGCGGTTCATATGCTGATTGTCGACATTGTCGAGCATCTTTAGCGCTTGTTTACGCGTGGCGCTGATCATATCTTGGCGGTTGGTCGGCGCGTCGATATCGGCGCGTAGGATACGGCGTGTCTGCGAGTAGAGCTGTTTCATCAGGGTCGCCCGCCAGCTGTTCCAGAGCTGCGGATTGGTGGCGTTCATGTCGGCGACAGTCAGGACATATAAGTGATTGAGGTGGGTGACATTGCCGACCAAATCCGCAAACACTGTGACCACCTCTGGGTCTGAGATGTCCTTTTTTTGGGCGGTCATCGACATCAGTAAATGGTGACGGGTCAGCCAGCCGACCAGATGCGCGTCGGCTTTGCTCATACCGTGCGCCAAACAAAACTCAATCGCTTCTGTCTCACCCAGCAGGCTGTGATTACCGCCGCGACCTTTGGCAATGTCATGAAACATCGCTGCCAGTACCAATATCTCTTTGCGCTCAATCCGCTGAAAGATCGCACTGACCAAAGGAAAGTCCTCAAAAAACCGCGGATCGGTAAAGCGGTGCAAAATACGAATCAAAAATAAAGTATGCGCGTCCACCGTATAGCGATGGAACAAATCATATTGCATCAGACCAGTGACTTGCGCAAAAGCAGGAATATAGTTGCCCAATACCCCATAGCGATTCATGGTGCGCAAACGATGGAACAGATAGTTTTGCTCTTTTAGATTAGATAAAAATAAAGCTTTGTGAACGGGGTTGTCTCTATAGATTTGATCGATGCCGCGCGCGGCAATTTTTAGCGCCCGTAGCGTATGGGTACGAACCTTGTCGATACCGTGCTGACCCATTAATAAGAACATCTCTAAAATAGATTCAGGATGCTGAGCAAAAACCCGATGGTGCGCTATAGCAATATGATCACCAACACGGTTGAATCTTGCATTGATCGGCTGCTTTTTGGGGCGCTCATCATCAGGCAGGTTGGGCTCTATGATGGTCTCATAATAGTGGTTGGTCAGCATCTCAGACAGCGTTGATATCTGCATGGCACAGCGATAGTAATCACGCATAAAGCGTTCAACAGCCGCATTTGGCTGATCGTCTGGCTGAGTCTCATAACCCATTAATTGGGCAATCTCACGCTGATAATCAAACAACAGCTTGTTTTCGTTACGTCCGGTCAGCACATGCAGATAATGCCGTATCTGCCATAGATAGCCTTCTGCAAAGCTGAGCTCATCGAACTCTTTTTCTGTCAAAAAGTTTTGTTGCACCAAGTCATACAGCTTACCCACACGAAAATAGCGTTTGGTCACCCAGCCGATGATATGAATGTCACGTAATCCCCCAGGCGCCGTTTTGATATTGGGTTCAAGATTATACTCAGTTGCATTATGTTGTAGATAACGGGCCTTAGACTCTTCCATTTTTACATCAAAAAAGGCACGAGGAGACCACTGCTTGTTAACGATTTGGATGGGCATATCTCGCAGTGCTTCGTTGCCGACTAACAATCGAGCTTCGAGTTGGGCACTGGCTATCGTATGGTCAAGTGCAGCTTCTAACGCATCGTTGACGCTACGTACAGACAGCGCAGGCTCCAGCCCGATATCCCACAGCAATGCGACCAATTTATCAATCTTACTACTGGCATCAGCGCCGATTTCGTCAGGAGATAACAGCAGGATATCAATATCTGAATAAAGCGACAGCTCACCGCGTCCATAGCCACCCGTTGCAAACAATGCCAAATCCGTCTTATCCAGCTCAAACCAATAAAACAAAGCAATCAGCAGCTCATCAATCGCCTCGCTACGCGCGCCAACCAGCTGACGAATATTGACACCGCGCTCAAGGGCACGGTTGATATCCTCATTGATTTGGCTCAGCCATTCAGGAATACCCAACAAAGCAGGCTCTGAGGTGCTATCGGCGCTGGCGCGTGCTGGTAGCGCGTCGGTAGTCACTGACTGCTGGGAAAATAGGGGTAAGGGTGTCAAATCGATAGAGGTGACATCGCAATTAAACATGAGGATATCCAATTAATAGGGTAAAAAAATTGTTGATACCAAAAGTATCGCAATTATAGTCCAAAAAAAAGACCGCCTAGGCGATCTTTTATGGTCTTACTGGGTCAAAAAGCTCAGGTCTTCTTCAGGGCGCGTGGTAAACACTTCACAGCCATTGTCGGTCACGACCATCGTATGCTCCCACTGAGCCGACAGCTTACGGTCTTTGGTAATCGCCGTCCATTCATCAGGTAAAATCTTGGTCTGCCATGTGCCTTGGTTGATCATCGGCTCAATGGTAAAGGTCATGCCGGTTTTTAGCTCAAAGCCTGTGCCTTTTTTGCCGTAGTGCATCACTTGTGGCTCGTGATGGAATTCATCACTGATGCCATGACCACAAAACTCACGGACGATACTAAAACGCTCAGGCTCAACCACTTCTTGAATAGCGGCACCAATATCACCAAGACGCGCGCCGTTTTTGACGACACTCATGCCAGCATATAGCGCGTCTTGTGCGACTTTGCAGATACGCTGCGCCATGATAGAGCCGTTACCGACGATCCACATCTTTGAGGTGTCACCGTAGTAGCCGTCCTTGATCACGGTCACATCGATGTTGATGATATCGCCATCTTTGAGTAGCTTGCTTTCGGTTGGGATGCCGTGACAGACCACGTGGTTGACGGATGTACAAATCGATTTTGGAAAACCATTGTAATTCAGCGGAGCAGGAATGGCTTTTTGCACATTGACTATATAGTCATGAGCGATTTGGTTGAGGGCTTCGGTACTGACGCCGACCTTGACATGTTCGTCGAGCATGACAAGTACATCACTGGCGAGTTTGCCGGCCACACGCATTTTTTCTATGGCCTCTGGGGACTGGATAAGGGATTTTTTAGTCATCATCTTGTGTCTTATAATTATGAGGTTAATGTAGGGAGATTATACCATAAATGGACCGATGGCAGTTTTATGATAAGTAATATTAAATCTATCATTATTATTGACAATAGTTGCTTTACAGCCCCATTTGAGCCGTTATGACCCTCCAGTCACGATAATATATTCATATTTTGACAATTTAGTTGAATCTTGTAAAAGATAGAAGTAATGTAATTTTGCATGCTAAAGGGATTAGCAGCAGTCTTTGCCGACGTTATTAGGTAAAGGCACTCACCATTAATGATGACAAGGATGTTGTTATGACGCTCTCCTCGTACGTTCGTGCTGCGCTCACGCCGCGCACTTTTTTACCAATACTGGGCTCTATCAGTACTGGCGTTTTATTAATGACCATGCAAACCACCTCAGCGCAAGCGGCAGGGCAGTACTATAATTGTGCCAACGCCAATGGCTGCACGCTAGTCGATAGCAAATACTTTACCTCCAGTTATACCAAGACTCAATATCCAGTGGTCATGGCTCATGGGCTTGGCGGTTTTACCAAGATGTTTGGGGTCTTAGATTATTTCAACGGGATTCCTAGTGAGCTAATGAAAGGTGGATCAGAGGTGTACACCACCAAAACATCAGCGGTGAATAACAGTGAAGTCCGCGGCGAGCAGCTATTACAGCAAGTCAAAACCATCACTGCCATTTCAGGCGATCCAAAAGTCAATTTGTTTGGGCACAGTCAAGGCGGTATAGACATCCGCTATGTCGCTGGCGTTGCACCAAAATACGTCGCCTCGGTCACCGCCGTATCAAGCCCAGAGCAAGGCTCAAAAACAGCCGATTTTGTCAAAAACGTCCTTGAACCAAACAACGACACAGGCGAGCCATCAAACGTCACGACACAGCTGGTATCAGGGGTGTTTAATTTGATTGGCGGCTTTACAGATGTGGGATCAGGCATCAGTTTTAAAGAGATACAAGCGCAAGATGGCTGGCAATCACTCATGGCGCTATCAACCGATGGTGCGGCCAAATTCAATGCCAAATTCCCCGCAGCAATGCCAACAAGTTACTGTGGTCAGCCAACCAGTACCTCTGCAAACGGTATCAAATATTACTCATTTAGTGGGGTGGGACAAGTCATAAGAGCCCTTGACCCTAGTGATTATCTGCTTGCAGCAACAAGCGTGCCGTTTTTATTTGATGCCAATGATGGTCTGGTCTCTGCCTGCTCAAGCCGACTTGGGTATGTGATTCGTGACAACTACCTCATGAACCATTTGGATTCAGCCGATCAGGTGCTGGGTTTGACCGCATGGGGCGAGTCTAAGCCCAAGTCCATTTATCGTACTCAGGTCAATCGCCTAAAAAACGCCAACCTTTAAGCTGACTTGTAAAAAGAACTCTCATTTATGTCGAATAATTGCCGTCCAGCCTATTTACCAATCGCTATCATCGCCGTGGTCATCATAGTCATCGCGGCGGCGGTGATTGTGTGGTTCAAGCCAGATAGTCAACGAATGGAGGCAGCACAATCAGCGTCCATTGCCTCTGCAGATACCTCTGAGAGTACGTTGTCCACTGCACTAAATAGTGAGCAAACAGAACAAACCGCTTCAGCCCAGAACCAGTCTGCATTTGTCACTGGGTTAGAGCGTTTGCCGCGCTCATTAAGAGACACGCAAGTGGACGGCGAAATCATCATCGATGAAAACAAGCAGTTGGTCGTCACTGAAGGTCTGCGGCGTTTATTCGATTATTTTTTATCAGCAATAGGAGAGGAGGACGAAGCCGTTATTTTTGCGCGTGTCGAGCGTTATATTCGCCACCACACGCCAGAGCCAGCTGCCAGCCAAGCGGTCGCTATCTTTGGCAAATATGTGGCGTATCTCAAAGCGCTTCCTGAGATAGAAAAGCGTTATGGCAATCTACAACTGCAAGCGACCAAAAGCGGTGAGCTAGATTTGAATGCCATTGCTCAGCAAAAGCAGGATGTGGCTAACTTACGTCAGCAGTATTTTGACAAAACCACCATCGAAGCCTTCTTTGGTGCTAGCGATAGTTATGATGACTATAGTATGGAGATGGTCAGAATCAATCAAAATGAGCAAATGAGCGAGGCACAAAAACAGGATGCCAGACAAGATTATGTGAGCCGTCTACCAGATGGTGCGATCAAAACCAATATCATGCAGCAAGCCAATCTTAATGAGCTTATGGCTCGTACTGAACAGATGAAAGCAGCAGGTGCCAGTCCTGAAGCGTTATACAATATGCGCCGAGAGTTAGTGGGTGCACCAGCGGCCGAGAGACTGGCGCAAGTCGATCAAGAAGATGCCAATTTTGATCAGCGCTTTACTCAGTATGAAGCACAAAAGGCGCAGCTATTGAGTCAAAGTGCCAATCCAGCAGCGGCGCAAAGTCAGATCGAGCAGCTTGAGCAGCAACTGTTTGATGACGCTGAGCGCAAGCGTCTATCTGGTTATGCTGCGCTGCAAAAAACAAAAACTCAATAGACGCACTTTATCAACCTTGAATAACTTACCGTAATGTAAGGGACAGGTATGCTAAAAGTGTGGATAAGCGATGGTGATTGGGAAGGGTACGTTCCAATAGCTGTGGCTTTAACACAACGATAGTAATACTTCGCTAATGAAGAGCCAAACATAACTGGTACAGATGTGATCTAACACAGTGGCGCATGTAATTATCAAAACTGACGTGGTGTCTACCGTTGTGATAAGTGATATCAGTCATCAGATGCGATAGTTGCACGATAAAAACACCTCACTATGTAGTGGGGTGTTTTGGTTTGAGAGAAATGTCAACAGCCAAAATCATCAAAAGTTATCGCGCTTTTGATGCGTTGGATGACTGGAGCTTACCCTCAATTGCCAACATTGTCGCGATTGTATCGGGCAACAAATATTTGCCAAGTAATAACTCAATTAATAATGACAGCAAGCGCTGGGTGAGACACTATATCGCGACTGCTCAAGATCATTTATAGTAATAAAAAAATTTTGATTGGGTCTTTAGCAGTTGCCCTAAGCGCACGCCTAAGACGCGATAAACTTGCTGAATTCAATAGAAGGAATAAGTATGAAAAATATGACAAAAATGATAATGGGTGCCACCTTTGTTGTAGGTGCGCTTACTGCTGGTTGTCAAACGACGGCGACTCTCCCAGCGCCAGTCAGTCAGCCAGTGACCGAAACGGCGCTTCAAGCGCACAACTGGCAGCTGGTTGATGCCAAACGTATGAATGGTGAGCGAGTAACTGCACTATTTTTTGATCCAGCCAAGCCGCTCACTTTGAGATTTATGAATGATAACGGTAGAAACTATGTCGCATTTATGAATACCTGCAACAACATGAGCGCAGGTTACAGTGTCGTCAATGGTGATGTGCAGATCAAAAATGGCATCAGTACAATGATGGCCTGTCCTGAACCGCAAGCCAGCTTCGATACAGCAGCAGTCGCCACGGTACAAGGCAAGTATAGCCTCAGCAAAAACGCCAAAAAAGTGCCAATCTTAACCATCAAAAATGACAATCAAGTGGCTTACTTTAAAGCTGTGTCTAAATAAGCTAACGATGTATAAGAGCAATTTGACTTCTTCCCCTCCCTAAAGTGAGGGGATTCCTATTAAAGACGGCCAAGCCCGACCGCGAGAATGTTTTTTGCTCCATTAACATCTCTGTTATGGGTCGTTTTACAAGAACGACAAAACCACTCTCTTATACCAAGCCCTTCTCTACCTTTCGGACTGTCTTGGCGAGAGCCGCAACACGAGCAGGTTTGGGTGCTGTACGCTTCATTAACTTCAATATAGTGGCAACCTGCGTTCGCGCATTTATAATCCAGTTGCCGCTTAATCTCAAACCAACCAGCATCATAGACGGATTTGGCCAGTTTGGATGAAGTGAATGATGTTGATTTGATTTTACCAACAACGATTAGGCTGTTGGCCTTAACAAGCTTTGATGTGAATTTATGGATCAGATCTTGACGGGTGTTTTTGATCTTGGCGTGAATGGCTTTGACCCGCTTTTTGTTTTTAGCACGTTGGGCAATGGCCAGTTTTTCTGCGTATTGATGGGTGACTTTGATTTGTAGCTGATCACCATTACTACTGACTGCTGAATCCTGACAGCCTAGATCAATACCGACTTGGCCAGTACCACACTTAGTCTTTGGAAATTCTTTGACGGTGACACAGGCGTACCAGTGACCACGATTGTCTTGTACCAATTCGCAAGTGTTGATGTTGTAGAGGGAGAGGTTATAGCTGTCCCACATATCAATGATTAGTTTTTTGCCTTTAGCGAGGCTTAGCTGAATAGTAGATTTAAGGCTTTTCTTGCCTGACTGACGGGTTGCTAAGTGCTTAATCGCGGTCTTTTTAAAAGGAATCCAGCCCAAGCTTCTTCTCTTGGCCTTTGGGTTATTGGTGCGCCAGTTGAGTTTGGCTTTTTTAAACTGTTTTCGGCTTTTGGCATGGGTTTCAGAGATGGCTTGCAAGGTTTGGCTGTGCAAGTTTAAATACTCGCCACTGCCTTTGGTATAAGCGGCCAAATCATAAGCTGAAAAGAATTGACCTGTGCGCTTAAGATGTTTAAAACTTAGCTCATTGACGTAATTCCAGACAAAATTAACTGACTCAGCCAAGATATTAAGCTGAGCAGTATGTTTGTCTTTGATGCGTAGCTTGAGCGTTTTCATGGAATAATTATGATATTAATGGGTTTGGGTATCAAGGGGTTCGCCATACTGGGCGACAATGGCTGACGCCTGATATCCACGTCCTAGAAGGACGTGGTTTTACGGCGTTAGATGATAAACACTCTGTTTAGATTTGATAAGGCCTCACTCATATGTGGGGCCTTTTTTTATCCGAAGTTTGTCGAATTTTGCGCTACACTAGCGTAAAGCTGCTGTTATGCCTTATAGATTTCACTGGATACTACTTTATGTCTAAAACCATTATGTCGAAACCAACCACGAATAACATCATGATAAAAGGGGCGACGACGATCGCTATACTGGCAGCTCTCACTGGCTATCAGACATTGCCTAGCACTGAAATCAAAAAGCCGAACAATATAGTAGTGGATAGTAACCCGTTAACTGCTGCTATGCCTGCCATTGATCGTCAAGGACACATTGCTTACGTAGAAGAGCAAGGGGTAGGAAGCGCCAAAGTATCGGCACTCTACAGTATCCGTCCTGATGGCAGTGATCGTCAGCGCATTGATCAGATCACAGGTTATATCTATGCCCCAGCGTGGTCAGCTGATGGTCAACAGCTCGCCTATAGCAAACAAGCGCCAAACCAGCACCCAAATATCTATATCCATGACCGTAACCGCGATACGCATAACCTAGTGGTCAATGCGCAAGGGAGCAATCTGTCTGCCTCGTTTTCACCAGATAGCCATCATCTGCTATATAGCTCAACGGTCGCTGGCAATGCAGATATTTATAAGACGCGTCTAAGTGATGGGAAAACAGAGCAATTAACGACATTACCGAGCACTGAGGTACAGCCCAACTATGCGCCTGATGCTCAGAGCTTTGTCTATGTCAGTGACAAAGTACGTGCAGGCAGTCCTCGTCTGTATCGTTATTACTTTGCTACCCAGACGGCCGTGCCTATCACCACCGCTGGCTATGCTGCCAGTCCTCAGCTCAGTGTAGATGGACGGCATCTGGCGTATCTCAATGGTAGCAAGGCTGCGGTGATGACGCTGACGACTGGGCACGTGCTCAATTTGGCAGATACAGGGCTCGATGAGCCAGCGCGTCTGTCGCCTTCGGGTACGTACGCCGTTTATCCAGCGTATGCGCCAGATGTAGACGGCTCGCAGCGCAGTCATGTGGTGATTCACTCACTGTCTGGTCATCCAAGCTATACCATCAGCAGCCAAGATGGCGGGGTGATACGCTCGCCAGTTTGGGGGCGTTGACGACAAAAGTTGTATATTGAGCCTGATAAATAGGTATAATCGGTAATAACGAAACATAAGTCGGTTGCAATAGCCGGTTTGGTTGTAGGATAAGGAGTGTGCGTTTGATGCAGGAGTCTTTTGCGGTATTTATCACTAAGATAAGTCTTTATCCGACAGTGATCTTTACGGGTTTGGTGATGTTTGTCACCTTGTATTGGCTGGTATCGTTACTTGGCATGGCCGACATGGATACGGTCGAGCTTGGCGACGCTGGCGGTGAGGCAGATATCTCCGATCTGTCATCGACGGGCTTTTTTACCGGTCTTATGCTCAAGTTTGGTCTTTATGGCGTGCCGCTTATTATTATCTTAACCCTTATTAGCCTTATCGGCTGGCTGCTTAGCTATCTGTATACCAGCTTTTTGCACCAAAATGTTGACTCAGGCATTTTGTATTATGTATTTGGTACAGGGGCACTGGTTTTTGTTTTGGTGATATCGATGTGGCTGACTGGCCTTATTATCTCGCCAATTCGTAAAAACATCGCCAAAATCCCTAAACGCAATGCTTCTAGTAATATCGGCAAAATCGCTGTGGTGCGTACGCTGAGCGTGACTGACAAGCATGGAGAGGCAGTACTCAATGATGGCGGCGCAGGCTTGATACTCAAGATTCGCTCAGATATGAGTGACAATCAGTTAAAACAAGGCGATAAAGTCGTGTTGGTAGCGTATTTAGATGATGCCAACACTTACCGAGTCACGCCTGTTGAAGACAAATAATGCTCATCAAAGATATTGGTCAGTAAATGGTGGCTTAATAACAGATAAAAAATAAGCATTTAGTAAATAGAGCAAGGGTTTTAAATTCGCTTGGAATGTTTTAATTAGAGGAATAAATATGGACAAACTCATTATCGTCGGCGTGGTTGTGGTGCTGGCGTTTGTTTTTATGATGGTCGCACTTTTGATGCTCAAAGCCTTTTATGTGAAGGTTGAGCAAGGCAAAGCACTCATTATCAACGGCGTGAACAAAATCGCCGTGCGCTTTGATGGCGGGTTTGTCTGGCCGGTCATCAACAAAAAAGAGCTGATGCGTATCTCGCTTATCACCTTAGAGGTGGACAGACGCGGTAAAGAAGGCTTGATTTGTGCGGATAACATGCGTGCCGACATTACGGTGGCGTTTTATTTACGAGTCAACGAAACCGAAGAAGATGTGCTCAAAGTCGCCAAATCGGTCGGGGTGGAGCGCGCCTCTGATAAAGTGGCGGTCAATGAGCTGTTTAATGCCAAATTTTCTGAAGCACTAAAGACGGTCGGCAAACAAATCGACTTTGTCAAACTGTTTGAAAACCGTAGCGAGTTTCGTGACAGCATCGTGCAAGAAATCGGTAATGATCTCAATGGCTATGTGTTAGAAGACGTGGCTATTGACTATCTGGAGCAAACGCCAAAAGTGTCGCTGGATGCCAGTAATATCTTGGACTCTGAAGGCATCAAAAAAATCACCCAGCTGACCGCGATGCAAAACGTCATCACCAATGAGCTTGAGCGTGACGAAGAGCTGGCGGTGAAAAAGAAAAACGTCGAAACCGTCGAGGCGATGCTGGAGCTGGAGCGTCAGCAAGCAGATGCCGAAGCCAAACAAAAACGCGAAATTGCGTCAGTCATCGCTCGTGAAACAGCCGAGACGCGCAAGATTGAAGAAGAAGAGCGTAAAAAATCAGAAACCGCTATCATCATCGTCGAGCAGGATCTGGCGATTCAGCGCGAAAACCAGCAGCGCGAAATCGAGGTTGCAGAGCAAAACCGTATGCGCGCCGTCATCATCGAGCAAGAAAAAGTGACGCGAGCGCAGGATTTAGAGATCGTCTCGCGTGAGCGTGAAGTTGACTTGCAGCGCATCGAAGCTGAGCGCGCGATTGAGCTTGAGAAAAAAGAAATCGCCAACGTCATCCGTGAGCGTATCGCAGTCGATAAGACCGTGGCGCAAGAAGAAGAGCGCATCAAAGAAGTCCGCGAAGTTAGTGAGGCGGAGCGTGACAAGCAAACGCGCGTCCTTGCCGCTGAGGCAGATGCAGAAGAGCTCAAAGTGCGTCAGGTGAAAAAAGCAGAAGCAGAAGAGCTATCCGCCAAGCATAAAGCCATCGAGATTACCACGCTTGCCAACGCCAATTTAGAGGCGGCGGCCAAAGATGCTGAGGCCAAAGTTAAGCTGGCTGAAGGAATCAAGGCCGAAGAGTCGGCACATGGTTTTGCCGAAGCGGCCATCCAAGAAGCTAAGGCCATGTCGCTTGAAAAAGAAGGTATTGCGAGAGCCAATGTCATCAAAGCGACGGGACAGGCTCAGGCTCAAACAGACCGTGAAAAAGGCATGGCTGAAGCCGAAGTTATCGCGGCTCGCGGTGCCTCTAAAGCAAAAGCTGAGCGTGACATCGGTATGGTCGATGCAGAGATTGTTGCTGCTCGCGGTGAGTCTAATGCCAAAGCCGAGCGTGATGTCGGCATGGCTAATGCGCAAGTCGTTGCCGCTCGCGGTGAATCGGATGCCAAAGCTGAACGCGACGTCGGTCTGGCCAAAGCCGAAGTCACGCGTGCGCACTTCCAAGCTGAGGCCGATGGTCTGGTTGAGAAGTTCAACGCCATGGGCAGCATGAGTAAAGAGGCTCGTGAGCACGAGGAGTTCCGTATGGGGCTTGAGACCGCGCTACAAGAAGCCATGGCTTCTATTGACGCAGGTAAAGAGATTGCCAAAGAAAATGCTGACGTATTGGCAGTGGCACTCCAAAAAGCCAAAATCGATATCGTCGGCGGCGAAGCCCACTTCTTTGACAACTTTGCCAAATCACTCTCTATCGGCAAAGCTATTGATGGTCTTGCTGGTAAGTCAGATACCCTAAGCGGTATCCTCAACGGTGTGCTGGCCAATCAGGCGATGAATAAAGCCAATAAGTCAGATAACGCGCCGACTCAATATAATGATTAGTATGTTTGATAGTCAAAAATCTGCTGCTGTGGCGGCAGGTTTTTTTGGTCAGCTCATGACAGTACTGAGCTGGCTGGTCTAAAAAAGCTTATCCACGTCTTTGTCGCTTAACGTTACTTTTCGTTTTTTTAGACCAGTCAAGATTTTCTTAGATTTATCTCATCTTTTCTTATTGCCCAAAACTCTCTTATTATATAAAAACAGAAGTGGACGACTCACGATGGCGGATACGCAAAACCCAACCAATCTAGATAGCACCGACAACGATAGCCAAGCCAATCAAGCCCAGCCCAGCAGTCAAGCCGATCAGGCTGTCGCTTCAGGTAACGCCTATGAGCTTATAAAAAAACGCCTTACCGAGCAAGGTAGCCGCTTAGAGCAGCAAACCGCGACCTTAAATAATGCGCGCCTACAAGAGTTTGGCAGCACACAGATGCAAGTGATTGCCCGCACGCGCATTCGTACCGAATATAACTGCGTGGCGCAAGATATGGTACAGGTCGGTGATTATTTGCTGTTTGGTTACAACGTCTTTATGGGGCTTAAGCGCGCCAGTAGTATCAAGGATGTGCTATCGCTATATCGTCTGAGCAAGGCAACTGATGGTGGCGATACGGCTGAGGAGGGCGCGCAGAAAAGCCAAGCCAATCAAGAAGAGGCGTATCAATTAGAAGAAGTCGAGTTGGCAGGGACTTTTTTAGATCAGCAAGCTTTTGTACAAGACTTCAACGAGCTATACCGCTATTACAAGCAAACGCGCCTTATGCAGCTGACAGTCAAAGACAGCAAGCTTTTGCTGGCGTTTCAGATCGGTGAGCGTATCAGCGATATTCGGGTATTTCGCTTTGCGCTTGATTTTAGCGAAGGCACACCAGAGGCTGCGCAAGTGGCTTATGTCGACAATCGCGGTGAGCGCGATATTGAGTTGCCGCCTGCCTATGACTTTGAGTGGATAGAGACCACGCGTGAGCAGATGATCAATGGCAAATATCCGCACATGAATATCCTAGACACCATATTTGTGGAAACGGTTGGCGGTGACTTGACCATCAAAATCGAAAACAATACCGAGTCAGGGCAGGGCATCTATAGTGAGCCGGTCGATGACCGCACCCAGTCGCTTACCGATGCTCAGATCGATTATGCCAAGGTGGGCAGCTTGATTTTGCTCAAGATATTACCGTATCGCGAGGACAGCTATCGCTACTTTGTTTATAACACCTTGACCGAGGCTGTGCTGCGGCTGGATGCCATCGGGCAGTCGTGTGTGCAGCTGCCTGAGGATCACGGTATCATCTTCCCTGGAGGCTACTATCTGCAGACAGGCGAATATAAGCTGTTCGATGCCAATAGTGTCGGTGCCAAAAACCTAAAGTTTAAACGTAAGATCATCTCGCCCAATGGCGAAGATGTATTGTTTTTGTTTTATGACCGAGCACTTGGCGTCACGGGGCTATTTCCTTACAACCTTATTAAAAAACAGCTGGCAAACCCCATTTATTGTAACGGCATGGCGCTGGCTGAAAACGGCCGTTTGGTGCTGTTTAGTGCGCAAAATGAGCCGTCACGCATTCATCCAATGCAGATATGGCATACGCCGTATGCGTCGCATGAGTATGTCAGCGAGTTGCCTGAAAGCACGAGCTTTTATGGCAAAATAGGGAACAAAGAGCTGGTACGTGGTATCTCAGATCTTTATAGCATCACTCGCCTCATTGACAATCAAAGCGTCTCGCAAAAGCTTTATGAAGAGCTCGCCGACAATACCAGCCGTCTCTTTGATAGCTATTATTGGTTGTCCGAGCCAGAGCTGGACGATATTGCAGGCAGTATCAAAGACGTCACCGCCACCGCCGAGCTGGTCATTGATGAGTTTGCCAAAGTCCAAAGCATTCAAAAACAAACCCAAGCAGCACTAGCGGAGGCCGACGCTCAGCAAAATAATATCCTACGGCAAATAAAAATCACAAATTTTGAGTCAGCCAGTGACTATGTGGCGCAGTTATCGGCGCTCAGGCGGCAAAAAGGTCGGCTGGTCGGCTTAGAGGACTTGCGTTATTTAGATAGTGATAAGTTACAAGCATTGCAAAAGCAATTGGAGGAAGCAGAGAGCGAGCTGGCCGAAAAAACCGTGACGTTTTTAAGCGGTGAGGAGGCATTATCCAGCTATGAGGATATTTTAGCAGAGGTCAGCGAACGTCTAGACACCGCCGAAACCAATAGCGAGCTCAAACCGGTGCTTGAGCAAATCGACGATACCGCTGCAGGGCTGGACTTGTTGACCGAGCTGCTCGGCACCCTCGATGTCGCTGATGCCACCGTCCGTACGCAAATCATCGATGACATATCGTCCATTTATTCGCGCCTCAATCAAAACAAAGCCAAGCTCAATCATAAACGTAAAAGCTTAGGTTCTGCCGAAGCGATTGCGCAATTTGGGGCGCAGTTTAAGCTGTTTGGTCAGTCGATTGCCAATGCCTTATCGATTGCCAATACGCCGGAGAAATCAGACGAGCAAATGGCCAAGCTACTGGTGCAGCTAGAGGAGCTTGAGAGTCAGTTTGCTGATCCTGAGACGGGGGGCGGCGATCAGTTTTTGGCAGATATCATCACCAAGCGCGAAGAGATTTTTGATACTTTTGAAAATCATAAACAGCAGCTGCTCGATGCCCGTAATCGCCGGGCGCAAAACCTAGGCGATGGCGCACTGCGAATGCTTGAGAGTATCAAAAAACGCACCCAAAGCACTGGCGTCACTGGATTTGCCGAGGAAGAAGCGCTCAATACTTACTTTGCCTCTGATGGTCTGGTACAAAAAGTACGGAGCATCGCCAAAGACTTACAACAGATGGGGTTTAGCGTCAAGGCAGACGATATCGACGCACGCCTCAAAGCCATTCAGGTTGAAAGCTATAAGAGCCTCAAAGACAAGTCGGATCTGTTTGAAGACGGTGGGCAGATCATCAAGCTTGGCCGTCATCGCTTTTCGGTCAACACTCAGCCGCTGGACTTAACGCTGCTTAGTCGTCAGCAGTCCGATGGTACGCGCGTGCTCAATTTGCATCTGACGGGTACCGACTATTATGAAGTGCTCGATAATGCAGAATTAAATGCGCTGCGCCCGTATTGGGACATGAGTATCGCCTCTGAGTCTGATACGGTGTACCGCGCTGAATACTTGGCCTATCGCATCATCGAGAGCGCGAAAAACAATCAAGACGGCCTGACGCAGGCGCGTCTGTATCAGGCTTATGACGACACGGTCAGTATGGCCAATACGGCTCATACGATAGATAGCAGCGGTGAGATTACTGCCAGCAGTCCACTGGCCACATTGGTCAAAGCTTATGCCACGCCGCGTTATCAGCTTGGGTTTGACAAAGGCATTCATGATCATGACGCCACATTGCTATTGCTCCAAATCCTGCCCACGCTACGCGATGCTGGTTTACTTATTTATACGCCGCAAGTGCGCGCGCTGGCGCAGCTGTTTTATTGGCAACTGTCCCTTGTACAAGCGCTTGGCCTAGAAGCTCTGCGACCCTTTGGCTATGATACTTGGCTAAATGAAAACGTGCTGATACAAGTCGGCAGCTGGCTCGATAGAGCGGTGACTGCCGAGCAGCTGCGGCGTAGCCTTGGCAGCGATCGGGCGCAGGCGCTATTAATTGCTGATATGACCATGCTCATGCGCGAGTTTGTTACGGCTTATGATGGCAGCCATACAAGCAGTAATAGTCATCATACTAGCAATAGCAATAATGCCACTATCTTTCAACACCAGCACGTACAGCAAGCCTGCGAATACTTGGTCAGTGTCATGGGGCAGGCTGGCACTGATGCAAGTGGGATGCTCGCCAGTGGTCTAGATAGTGATACTGTCGATCACAAGCTATCATTATCATGGCAAACCAGCCAGCAAGCGCAAGCGCTGTGTGATCAGCTGCGCCAAGCATTGGATGCTAACCCAAGCGGTGGGCAAGCTACTCAAAGCATGACGCAGCTGCAGTCCTCTATTGGCAAGCTGACCTTGCAGCCCAAATCTGCCTATGGGCTACTAGCCACTTGGTTTTATGCTTTGCTAGATAGCATAGCTACAGATCAGACTACAGATGGTAGCAGTGCTGATGATGGTGATGCGCCTAGCGAAGATGTGCGCACTAAGCGAGCAGAAGAGGATGCGCGGCGTCAGCAGCAGGTGGAGATCGGTCGCCATTATGTACCTGAAGCGATTGCTATTATGCTTACCCAGTTAGATGACCCCATGCGCGCATCTTTATTGCAGCGCTTGAGTACGTCGGGCGTCAGCGTTGATGCAAGGGCGCCGGAGCAGGCCTCGGCATCGACCTTATCCTTTATAGCAGCATCCTCGTCTTTATCCAATGGCAAGCACCCGCTAAATCAAGTACAAAGCTTTGCACGTAGTACAAGTAAGGTGGCGCTTGAGATACAGGTGGGCAGCTTATTGGGCGAGCATCAGCGTATTCATCAGCAGACCCTCACCTTTGCGGTCGATGATTTTTTAAGCCGTTTGCATCATCACGACAGCCAAGTCATTCCGGCCTATAGGCGCTATCTGGCGATGCGTACTGAGATATTGCATGAGGCAAAAGACGAGCTGCGGCTAAATGAGTTTATGCCGCGTCCGCTATCATCCTTCGTGCGTAACCGCCTGATTAATGAGAGCTATCTGCCGTTGATCGGTGACAATCTTGCCAAGCAAATGGGTACCGTCGGTGAGGACAAGCGTACCGATCTGATGGGTATCCTTATGATGATATCACCGCCAGGGTACGGCAAAACCACCTTGATGGAATATGTGGCGAGTCGCTTAGGGCTTATTTTTATGAAGATAAACTGCCCCTCGCTCGGTCATGATGTCACGTCCCTCGACCCCGAAAAAGCGCCCAACGCCACCGCACGCGAGGAGCTAAACAAGATCAACCTTGCCTTTGAGATGGGCAATAACGTCATGCTCTATCTGGATGACATCCAGCATACGCACGCCGAGTTTTTACAAAAATTCATCTCACTGGGCGATGGCACGCGGCGCATCGATGGCGTTTGGCAAGGCAAGACCAAAACCTATGACATGCGCGGCAAAAAGTTCTGTGTGGTCATGGCGGGTAACCCCTATACCGAAAGCGGCGAAGCCTTTAAAGTCCCTGATATGCTCGCCAACCGCGCCGATATCTATAATCTTGGCGATATCATGAGCGGTATGGAGGAGGTGTTTGCGCTCAGTTATATCGAAAACGCCTTGACCTCAAACAAGGTACTCGCGCCCCTTGCCAATCGTGATTTAAGCGATGTGCATCGACTCATCAAAATGGCAAAGGCCGACAATGCAAACCTCGCGCAAGCCCAAGCTAGCGAGCTGAGCTATCCGTATAGCACCTCAGAAGTTAATGAAATTGTTGCTGTCTTGCGTCATATGTTTGCCGTACAAGCAGTCATCCTTGATGTCAATCAGGCCTACATTGCCTCTGCCTCGCAAGATGATAAATACCGCACCGAGCCGATATTTAAACTGCAAGGCAGTTATCGCAATATGAATAAGATGACCGAAAAACTATCGGCCGTCATGAATCAAGCAGAGCTGGATCAGCTAATCGATGATCACTATTTGGGCGAGTCGCAGCTACTCACCCAAGGCGCAGAGAGTAACTTGCTCAAGCTTGGCGAGATGCGCGGTACCTTAACCGACGCAGAAAAAGAACGTTGGGCGCAAATCAAAGCGGACTTCTTACGCAACAAAGCCATGGGCGGCGAGGATGGCGATATCGGCGCACGTATCGTCGCGCAGCTTGTCGATCTTGCTAGCGGCTTTCATGCCATTAGCAGTCAGTTTGAGAGCTATGTAACAAAAAATGATCCTGAGCAGCTGGCGCGTTTAAACGAGTCAGCTGAGCAAATAAAACGAGAGGCTCAGCTTGAGTCACAAAAAATCCTTGCCGATAGCTTTATTAACAATGCTAAAGTCGTCAGCGATAGTATCGATAATGGCTTTGAAAAAAGTATGAGCCAGCTCACACAGCTCTACAAGCACGACCATAAAGCCGAAGGCGAGTACCTCAAGCAAAACCAAGAGACGCAAAAACAGCTGATGGTACAACTGGTGGGCGCGCTCGAGCAACTGGCACAGCAGATGGCTCAGAGTCTATCGAGCCGTACTGACGATCAAGCATCGACCACCGATGTCACAGAGCAGGCCGCGCTGATAGCACACGCTCTAAAAGATGCACTTGCACCGCTAACGATGCGTATGGATGAGAAGCTGGCGATTGATAGCAGCACTGATCAATCTGGTAAGCTGATCGTCAATAGCCTCAACAGGTTGAATAAGATATTTGATGATTATGAGTAATCGGTAAGGGTCATCATGGCACATAAAAAACAAAACCTACCACAAAAAATCTGCCCAGTCTGCAAGCGTCCGTTTACGTGGCGTAAGAAGTGGGAAAAGGATTGGGAGCAAGTGATTTATTGTTCTGAGAAGTGTCGGCGGGGGAAGGGTAAGGCTGATGGATAAATATAAAGCAAAATAAGGGTGCGTTGGTTTTCATCGTGAGCCAAAAATCATTTTTTATTGCTTAAGTAAAATGAAAGATTGAGGCTGCGTTATTCATAATAGCCAGCAGCATACAGAATCAACTCAATAGTGATAAGGTTATAAATATAGGATGAAGCAAATACAGTTTAATGGTAGCGGTAATGAATTTTTTAAAATATGGATTGTGAATGTTTTACTGTGCATCGTCACTTTTGGTATTTATTACCCTTGGGCAAAAGTGCGTACACGTCGATATTTTTATGCAAATCTTGAGTATGCAGATCGGTATTTTGATTACCATGCGACAGGCAAGCAGTTGTTTCTTGGTTATTTAATTGGTGTGTTGATATTACTTGCTATACAGATTGTTGGCTCTATTCTACCTTTTATCAGTATCATATTGCCTGTTATTTTATTTGCTTTTGTCCCTTGGATTATTTGGCGCAGTTTAAAATTCAATATGCGCATGACCAGTTTTAGCAACGTACGTTTTGGTTTTATCGGCGCTCTAAAACCTGCTTATGTTATCTATATGCTGATACCTATATTGGGATATGTCGCTACTGCGCTGCTTATTTTTGGCTGTTTATCATCATTATCAACTATATATGAAGGTGCTCGTTCGACGTTTGGTCTGATTGCATTTATAGCAGCGTTAATAGCAGCCATTGGCTTAGGTCTTTTTGTCTTTGGGCTTTTTATTAAAAAATCATCGGAATACCGTATTGGGCAGACGAGATTTGGTCAAGGCAGGTTCTTTACGGATCTTCATACTAAAAAATTTGTAAAAATTCAGCTCAAAAGAGTGCTCATTATTATAGGCGGTTTGTTGCTACTTACCGTGCTCGCTGGTCTATTAGTGGTGTTTGCTATGTCAGGAGAGGTCAACTTGACCAATATGTCTAGCAATATGGAAAGGGCGGATGCCAGCCCATGGTTTATCGTTGGCTTTCTTGCATTATTCGCTGGTTTTATTGCCACTTTCTTATTTGCGACTGCCTACTCATTTAGCCGTCAACGCGAGTATTTATTTGCCAATACGACACTGGATAAAGCGATTACGTTTAAATCAACGGTGAGTGCTCGTGGTTATTTTTATGTGTTAATCACAAATATGCTGTTGGTGTTATTTACTATTGGCTTAGCAACGCCTTGGGCAAAAGTTCGTGTTGCGCGCTATGTCGCGGACAACTCGTGGATACAATCCTCAGAGTTGGATATTAATCACTATTTGACTCAAAAAGAGCAAGAGCAGTCTGCTATTGGTGAAGAGATTGGCGATGTTTTAGATGTCGATATTGATATTGCTATCTAAAAAGCGTCCATTACGCGGCACTTTTTTTCAACCGTTACTATCATTGATTACCATCTTAAAGTGACGCCTACACGTGGAGATAATAAGAGTATTTATGACCCAATCAACATCAGTAAATACAGTCTTAGGCAAATGGCATCCAAAAGACAGCTCAGTCCAACACGCCGCTCAGCTTACGGTAGATAACGCGCAGTATAAAGTACAGATTGTCGCCCATGAGACCAATGTGGATACTGGTAAGCTTCAACTCCTTAGTGGTCAGTGGTCGCACGTTGAAATCAGTGATCGTTTAGGAAATACGGAGCGAAAACTCATACTTGCTGACGGCTCATTATTTACGACTAAGGATAATGAGGCTATCGATCGTTTAATTACGAGTAATAAAAATAGCGATACCGCCTCAAAGTGGCGCTTACGCTTACATCATCATGAAACGAAAATGACCAGCGTCTTGACGATGTTGGTTATGACCGTGATATTTGCATTTGGTTTTATAAAATGGGGTTTGCCTTGGACGAGCCAAGCGGTTGCGCATGCCCTACCGCAACAGACGGGCACGTTTATAGGCAAGCGCTCTTTGGACTTTATGGATCGTTATTTTTTAAAGCCCACTCAAGTCAGTGAGGCTAAACAACAACAGATTGTCTCTCGATTTAATACTCGTCTGAAGCCGTTTGGCGGCGATGATGACATTGATTATCAGATTCATTTTCGCAATATGAGTATCGGCGACGTCAGTCAGCCCAACGCCTTTGCCTTACCATCTGGTGATATTATTTTGACGGACAAGTTTGTTGAGCTAAGTCAAAATAACGATGAGATAGACGCCGTACTGTTGCATGAAATGGGTCATGTGGTAGAGCGTCATGGCTTAGAAATGCTAACCCAAAATTCACTAACGACTATGATTGTGATATTGGTCTTGGGCAATCCAGATGGTATCAGTGAGCTGGCGACAGGATTGGGCACTGCCTTGGTATCAAACCACTATTCACGTCAATATGAGACCGAAGCAGACAAGTTCGCATTTAACAAAATGCTCAAAATTGGTATCGACCCACAGTCTTTTGTAGATATTCTAAGTCGTATGGAAGATTATCCAACAGCAGTGGAAAATCAAGAAAACGATAGTGAGGCTACAAATCAGAAAGAACAGAAAACCACAGATAGCGAGGCATCTGCCGAAGAAGACAAACTGTCTGACTTCTTATCCACCCACCCAAACACTCAGTTACGAATTGAAATGGCAAACAAATATAGTACGTGTTTTAAAGAGGGGTTACAGGTTTGTGAGTAAAGCCACCGTAAAAAAACTACCCCGTCTGCCAGCGTCCGTTTACGTGGCGCAAGAAGTGGGAAAAGGATTGGGAGCAGGTCGTGTATTGTTCGGAGCGGTGTCGGTGGGGGAAGGGTAAGGATAATTAGTCTAAATTAAAAAATTCAGCCTACCAATCGATAAGCTGAACTTCATGTTAATTGAAAGATTAGTTGTTACTGGCGATCAAATATGACATCTTCGCCATCATTGCTTTGTACTTCATCTTGATCTTCATAGCCGATGAAAGTCAACTTATTACCTTCAACATTGATATCCATCTGATAATAAAATGATAAATCGTCACCACCAGTACTGCTATATAGTGACTGCCCAAGAGTAAACAAGCCATTTTATATCTATAGTTATAAATATAATAAAACTAATCTGGATATGCGAATTGAAATATTAACTATTTAGAATATTTAAGAAAAGACAATGTAAACATCTGCTGAGAGGATGAGGTATAAGTGTTGTCGCACAAAAAAGTTAAAGCTTCTTTGAGTTGTGTTTAAGAGATAAAAAAACGGCGTACTAACTTTTAATTAGTACGCCGAATGTAGTCAATAATATCTCGCTAAACCATTAATAATCTACAAATTCGGATTCAACCACTTCTCAGCCGTCTTTATATCCCAGTCTTTCCGCTTGGCATAATCCTCTAACTGATCTCGGCCGATTTTACCGACGTTAAAGTACTCACTCTCAGGATGCGAATAATAAAAGCCACTGACCGAAGATGCTGGCCACATTGCAAAGCTTTCGGTGAGCGTTGTACCGATAGCGCTGGTCGTACCGAGCCAATCAAACAATTTGCCTTTTTCGGTATGCTCAGGGCAAGCCGGATAGCCAGGCGCTGGGCGGATGCCAACGTATTTTTCTTTAATCAGCTCATCATTGGTGAGGGTCTCATCAGCCTGATAGCCCCAGTAATCTTTACGGATGCGCTCATGCAAATGCTCGGCAAAGGCTTCGGCTAAGCGGTCAGATAGTGCTTGTACCATAATGGCGTTATAATCGTCGCCTGCCGCTTTGTACTGCTCAGCGAGGTCTTCGGTGCCAACGATCGACACCGTAAAGCCACCGATATAATCGTCAGAGTCCTCTAACGGCGATATAAAGTCGGCGAGGCTAAAGTTTGGCTTGCCGCTCGCTTTATCAGACTGCTGGCGCAGATGCTCAAAGGTATGCGTAGGTTGGCCTCCATCTGTAGGCGATTTGTCATAAACGCTAATCGTATCTGCGCCAGTGCGTTTGGCTGGAGCAATTTTAAACACCCCTTTAGCAATGATTAACTTTTCATCAATCATTTTTTGCATCAGGTTCTTGGCGTTATCGAACAGATCACGCGCCGCTTCACCAACGACCTCATCTTGCAAGATTTTTGGATACTTACCTGCCAGACCCCAAGAGATAAAGAACGGCGTCCAGTCAATATAAGGGAGCAGCTTATCGATAGGGTAGTCGTCCAATATCACCTGACCGAGCTGATTCGGTACAGGCGGTGTATAGTTGTCCCAATCGTATTGAAAACCACCCTCAACTGATTCAGCATAAGTCAGCTTCGCCGCTTTGGGTTGACGCTTCGCGAGACGCTCGCGCACTTTGATATACTCTTCGCGGGTCTCATCGATGAGACTTTGACGGTTGTCTTTGGAGAGCAGCTTAGTCACCACGCCGACCGAGCGCGAGGCGTCCGCCACATAGATGACTGCATCATTACTATATTGCGGCTCGACTTTGACCGCGGTATGGGCTTTAGATGTGGTGGCACCGCCGATCATTAACGGCAGGTTCATACCGCGCTCTTGCATTTGCTTGGCGACATAGACCATCTCATCGAGGCTCGGGGTAATCAGTCCCGATAGCCCAATAATATCGACTTTCTCTTTGATCGCCGTATCGAGAATGGTCTCGCATGGCACCATCACGCCCAGATCAAGGATGTCGTAGCCATTACAGCCGAGTACCACGCCGACGATGTTTTTACCGATGTCGTGGACGTCGCCCTTGACCGTTGCCATCAAGATTTTACCTTTGACTTCGCCCTCGACTTTTTCTGCTTCGATATACGGGTTGAGCCAAGCGACCGATTGTTTCATGACGCGTGCCGACTTGACCACTTGCGGCAAAAACATTTTACCCGAGCCAAATAAATCACCGACGATATTCATGCCATCCATCAAAGGCCCTTCGATAACGTCGAGTGGTTTGGGGTATTTCTCCCAGGCTTCTTTGGTATCGGCTTCGATAAAGGTGGTGATGCCTTTGACCAGTGCATGAGCGATACGCTCTTCTACCGTGCCCTCGCGCCAGCTCATATCGACGGTGCTGTCTTTTTTCTTACCGCCATCTTGATAGCTCTCAGCGATGGTCATCAAGCGTTCGGTGGCATCTTGACCACTCTCGCCTTGATTGCGATTGAGCATGACATCCTCAATCGCCTCGCGTGCCTCGACAGGGATGTCGTCATAGACTTCAAGCATCGACGGGTTGACGATACCCATGGTCAAGCCGTTTTTGATCGCATGATAAAGAAATACCGAGTTGATGGCTTCGCGAATCGGGTTACCACGGAAGCTAAATGAGACGTTGGAGACGCCGCCTGATACCATCGCATTGGGCAGGTTGTCCGTGATCCATTTCGTCGCATTAATAAAGTCAGCGCCGTAGTTATTGTGCTCGGTGATACCGGTGGCGACCGCAAAGATATTGGGGTCAAAGATGATGTCTTCAGATGGGAAGCCAACTTCATTGACCAACACGTCATAGCTACGCTGACAGATCTCGATTTTGCGCTCATAAGTATCCGCTTGCCCGTCTTCATCAAAGGCCATGACGATGACTGCAGCCCCGTAACGCATACAGAGCTTGGCATGCTTGACAAATTCGTCATAGCCTTCTTTTAACGAGATGGAGTTGACGATCGCTTTGCCCTGAATACGTTTAAGCCCTTCTTCGATGATGTCCCACTTAGAGGAGTCTATCATCAGCGGCACACGGCTGATATCTGGCTCACCTGAGACCAAATTGACAAAATGAATCATCGCTTGTTTGGAGTCGAGCATGCCCTCGTCCATGTTGATATCGACAATTTGCGCGCCACCTTCGACCTGATCGCGCGCGACATCTAACGCTTCGGTATAAGCTTCGGTTTTGATCAAGCGCAGAAACTTCTTTGAGCCTGTGACGTTGGTACGCTCACCGACGTTGACGAACAGACTGTCGGCGGTGATGTTAAACGGCTCAAGCCCAGACAGACGACAAGCAGGGGCAATCTCTGGTATCACGCGCGGCGGATAGTTCGCCACCATGTCTGCAATGTGGCGGATATGCTCAGGAGTAGTACCACAGCAGCCGCCGACGATATTTAGGATGCCCGCTTTGGCAAAGCCTTCTAGCAGCGCAGCGGTTTCTTCAGCGGTCTCATCATATTCACCAAACTCGTTTGGCAAGCCGGCATTAGGGTGGGCTGAGACATAAGTGTCAGCGATGTTTGAGAGCGTCTGAATATGCGGGCGCAGCGCATCCGCGCCAAGCGCACAGTTAAAGCCAACGGACAATGGCTTGGCATGGCGGATAGAGTTATAAAACGCTTCCGCCGTCTGACCCGATAGCGTCCGTCCTGAGGCATCAGTAATGGTGCCCGATATCATAATCGGCAGCTCAAAGCCGATATCATCAAATACGCCGGTGATGGCAAATATCGCCGCTTTGGCGTTTAGGGTGTCAAAAATGGTCTCAATCAATAGAATATCGACGCCGCCTTCGATCAGTGCCAGTGTCGCCTCGCGGTAATTGAGCACCAACTCATCAAAGGTGATATTGCGAAAGGCAGGGTCGTTGACATCGGGAGAGATTGAACAGGTGCGTGAGGTGGGGCCAATGACCCCAGCGACAAAGCGCGGCTTGTTAGGAGTTTTTGCGGTAAATTCGTCAGCTGCCGCCCGTGCTATTTGCGCTGCGGTCTTGTTCAGCTCTGGTACCAGATATTCCATGTCGTAGTCAGACATCGATAGCCGTGTACCATTAAAGCTATTGGTCTCGATAATATCAGCGCCTGCTGCGAGATGATCGTGATGAATGTCGCGTATCATCTGCGGCTGCGTGAGCACGAGCAGATCATTATTGCCGCGCACGTCTTGCTCGATATCAGCGAAGCGCTCACCGCGATAGTCGGCTTCCTCGAGCTTATATGTCTGAATCTGCGTTCCCATCGCCCCATCAAGCATCAAAATACGCGACTGCATTTGCTCAGTGATACGCACGCGCGCGGTGAGCTGTTGCTCTTTATAAGGAAAGACGGCAGGTGGCGTTAGTACAAAGCCGTCGTCCGCTGACGGTACTGATTGATCGGTTTGCGAAGAAGCCTGAGAGGTTGGCTGTTGAGTCGTCGGCTGTTGATTCATAGGAGCGCTGCTTATTTCGTCAATATTTTAAAAAAGGAGAGGGCAAAAAGGTGTCAGTACATAACGCGTATATAAATATCGGTTATTACCACAAAGTAGAATAGGCAAATTCGCATTATTTTAGCATGAAAAATCTATCGCACACGGGCAGGCCGATATTCCTTTGTGTCATATGATCATAAAGCGTTTAAGCATGAGTGATCAAACGCTGCACAAAAATCACGCCCTCATATAGTTAGCTGAATATAAAAATGTTACGGGTTTAAACGCGCTACTGGTATAAATTTTACTTGCGTGCTGCGTTCCCAGAGGCTGCGCAACCTACGTTTAAAAATAGCATCCCAGTAGCGCTATGACATTTTTAGAGTGTATCGACTATAACACTTATCAGCTGAGCGGTGATGTTTGAGCTGATAGCAGTTTAGGCCATTTGATAAGGCGGCACAAATGAATATCATTTCGCTTAAAGATTACATAAAGCTTTGATTTTGACCATGAAAACTTAAAAACTTGCCCAAAAAACTGACAAAACTTACATCCATAGCACAAAAAATAGCGTAAATATGGATAGATGAATGATTTCCATATGTTAATTTGGATACATAAGGATTTGCATTTTATAAGTAATACTAAGAAGTCTTTTGACAATGTGGTTTATCAAAATGCGGTTTGTCAAACAGTTGTCATATCAGTAGATATCGTAAAGAGTGGATAAACAAGGTAGTGTGTTATGTTATCCAATAGGTATTGTGCAGCACACCGTCACTTTCATTCATTGCTATACATTCATTGCTATATAAGTATCTGACGTTGGTAATATCAATAAAGGGTAGTGGCTTATAGATGAGCAAACCTTATGAGTAAATCACCAATCTGACAAAATTCATAATCAAGGATGTTTATATGAAATTCTCTAAAATCGCTACGATAGGTACATTGGCCATTTCAATCGCTGGTCTTAGTGCCTGTAATAACATGATGCCGACCAAAAGCGCTCAAATGAAAGCGCCGATGCACAGCCAATCTATGAAAAAAATGAACGTCGTGCAAATCGCACAAAGCAATTCTGATTTTTCGTTATTGGTAGAAGCGGTCGTAGCAGCAGATTTGGCCGGTGCTTTATCTAATCCCAATGCTCACTATACGGTATTTGCGCCAACCAATGCCGCCTTTACGCAGGCATTAAAAGAAACTGGCATGACAAAAGAGCAGCTATTTGCCAACAAGCCATTACTGACCAAAATCTTAGGCTATCACGTAATCAATGGCAATATGGCCATGTACGCCAAAGATGTCAAACCAGGCAATGTCATGACCGTGAGTAAGGATACGCTGATGGTGACGCCAAAAGGGCAGCTGATGGATGAAATGGGTCGTACCACCAATATCATCAAAACCGATATTGCGGCGAGCAATGGGGTGATACATGTGGTGGATCGTGTGTTGATGCCCAAATAACCATAAACATTGATAGCCGTCACGACCATGTGCGCTGTGCTTATACGCGACAAACGTTATCAGCGCAGTGATGGTCTGGACTTTCGCATTTCGCCCAATCCTATTATGCAGCTTATATTTATCCAGTTTTTATTGAGACTGCTTTTAATAAAACTGCGATTTATAAAGCTACTATTTATAAAGCTACTATTTATAAAGTTGCTATTTATAAAGTTGCTATTTATAAAGTTGCTATTAACCAAACAATCAAAACTCTACCCGTTAAATAAAGGAAGCATCATGTTAAAAAGGAATCTATTATCTATCGCTATCGTTACCGCCGCAGTATCACTGGCGGCTTGTAATGATACTGAAACTGTGACCGAGCCGGTGGTCGAGCCTGACACCACTACAGAAACAACAGAAACAACAGAAACCATTAGCGAGCCTGTAGAGATGACAGAGCCAGTGGCTGATACTGAGCCGATGGCCGAAACGGACGCTATGGGTGATATGGCCGCGACGCAAACCATCGGAGAGATGGCTGCCAGCAATGAAAACCTGACAGTCTTGACCGCAGCGCTGCAAGCGGCTGGGCTCGACTCTATGCTAATGACTGAGGATAAGTACACCGTATTTGCACCGACAGATGAGGCGTTTGGAGCGTTACTGACCAAGCTGGGCATCACAAAAGAGGAGCTACTGGCGGATCAAGAAACACTCAAAAGTGTACTGCCATACCATGTGGTTCCAATGGTCGTAAAAGCCGCTGATATCCCGTATGGTACAGACATCGAAACCGCCAATGGTGCGACGATTTCTATCAGTGAAGCCAATGTTATCACTGATGAAAATGGCAATACGGCCAATATCGTCGGCACGGATATGATGGCGACTAATGGGGTCGTACATGTGATTGATACCGTTTTATTGCCCAAGTAATCGCAGCGTTATATCATTTTTAAGTGTATTAAAGGCGGCTTTTTAAGTAGCTGTCAGCTCTTTTAGCCTAGAGCATTTTTATGGATAAGTATTAAAGATAATGCAGCCAAATAACGGCTAAAAAAACCCGAGACACTGGTCTCGGGTTTTTTTATTGTTAAGACTCAATACAATCGAGCGATTATTTAGGCTCTTTATGTAATGGGTCCGCATTCACTCTTTGTTGCCCTTTTAGATGACGCTCTTCCCAATAAGTGGCGTTTTTGATACCAAATTTCTTAGGATCAAAGGTAAACCTATTAGAAGTAGTACCGCCGCCTGCTTTGAGCTGGGCTTCATAGTCTCGCAAAATATCGATAGCAGGACGTGCCACAAAGAAGATAACGATGATGCCAACGATGTTGAGCCATGCCATAAGACCAACACCAACATCGCCGAGGCCCCAGATGTAGCCTGAGCTGTTGAGCGCGCCGTAAGCTACCATAAACATGATAACGAGCTTCACAATAAACTGACCTGTCTTACTCGCGCCTTTACCCATTGAGCGGGTTAGGTATGAGATATTGACTTCCGCGATATAGTAGTACGCCAAGATAGTGGTGAAGGCAAAGAAGAATACCGCGACAGCAATAAAGGTGTCACCAAAGTTGCCGTAGACAGACTCCATCGCCATTTGGGTGAATGATGGAGAGTTGATCTCAACATCAGCGGCGACGTTTTGGACGATAAACTGCCCTTCAGCCAGCTCGCCTTGGATGTTGTACATGCCAGTTGATAAGATCATAAAAGCAGTGGCAGAACAAACAAGCAAGGTATCTACATAGACTGAAAACGCTTGTACCAAACCTTGCTGAGCTGGGTGATCGACCGCAGCGGCAGAGGCGGCGTGAGGACCTGTACCTTGACCTGCTTCGTTTGAGTAAATACCACGTTTTACGCCCCAACCAATGGCAGCACCAAAGCCTGCTTGAGCAGTAAAGGCATCACCAATGATTGCGCCAAATACTTCCGGGATCATGCTGAAATTGGTGAACATGATAAGTAGAGCTAGGATAATGTAGCCTAGCGCCATAAATGGTACCGCATACTCAGTAAAGGTTGCGATACGCTTGATACCACCAAAGATGATAAAGCCTAAAACCACCAAAATGATAGCAAGAGCGATCAGGCGCGTGGTACCCGTCTCTATGCCAGCTAGAGTCATCGCCGAGCCTTCACCTGCGACCTGCGCGACAGCGTTGATGACACCGTTGGCCTGTACGCCAGGTAAGAACACACCACAAGCGACGATAGAGGCTATGGCGAATAAGATACCATACCATTTTTGGCCAAGGGCACGTTCGAAGTAATATGCAGGGCCACCGCGATATTCGCCAGTAACGACGTCGCGCTCTTTATAGATTTGACCCAAAGTCGATTCGACATACGCGGTAGATGCGCCCAAGAATGCCACGATCCACATCCAAAATACCGCACCTGGGCCACCGAAGCCGATCGCGGCTGCCACCCCAGCGATGTTACCCATACCAACGCGGCCTGCGAGTGAGACGGCAAGTGCCTGAAATGATGAGATACCATCATTGTCTGGTTTGCCTTTAAACAACAGTCGGAGCATCTCCCCAAATAGACGAACTTGCACAAAGCGCGTCATTATAGAATAAAAAAGCCCGGCGCCTAGGCATAAATATACCAGCGCTGGGCTCCAAATAATTCCATTTGCTAAACTGACTAAACCTTCCATATCATGTATTCCTAGTACTGTCTCAAAGTGGCGCTGTATGCTAGGCGTAAACTAACTGGTTAACTTACTTATTCAAGTTAAGCAGTTAAATTATCAGCATCGACTTACCTGTGCTAGCGCAGTCTCATACGTTGTGTCACCACTAAGAATGGACTGTAGTTGTCTGTATTTGTCCGTAGGGCTGATCAGCAAATCATTCTACTGCTCGCCGCTATCTGTATCACATCAGTCACGGCTACGATTTATTGCTGTCTGAGCATAAGGCATGGCATAAATGACCAAGCGCTCAGATACGTTATAAGTAGACCCACAAACAAAACAGGCGATTATATAATTAAATAGCCATCAAACTGATAGCGGGACTTGCTATGAGCAGCACGGTGCAATGACAGGGTATTGGACCAATAACAAACAAATCTGTTTAGTAAGTATTACGCAGTTTGTCAACGTTTTCATCAAGCTATCGATGGGCTGCTAATACTAAACGAACCATATGTCCACTACCAAATGTATTCAAACCGTACGGCTACGTAACTGCAATTTGCCATATTTTTTTATTAATTACTAGAATTTTCTTTATATATGAGCGTATATATTCATATTTAAGAAAGCTGCTTTTTCTAGGATGGCAAGGGAATAGACCTATGTTTGTGTTTATCCTAGCACAAGCTTTTTGTTAAAAAACGATACAGGCGTCTGCTTACCGGCGGCATCGCGGTTGTGTTTTGGTAACGATGAATTGTAAAAGCAGTACGATAGCGCCATTATTACTACCATATCTTATAAGCTATAATGATAAAAATAGATGTGAACAGCTAGCGCAAAAAATGAAATTAGGAGAGAAACGATGACACGTAAATCTATGGTAAAACCCATGCTGATAGCAGCGGTACTAGCGACGTCTAGTGCCGGCCTCAGCGGCTGTGGCTATAATAATTTGCAAGCGCAAGATGAGCAGGTAACTGCATCGTGGTCAGAGGTGGTCAACCAGTATCAGCGCCGCGCAGATTTGGTGCCAAACTTAGTCAAAGTGGTACAGCAGTATGCTGAGCAAGAGCAAGAGGTGTTTACTCAAGTGGCCGAAGCGCGCGCGCGTGCCGGCAGCATTACCGTTACGCCAGAGGTGCTAAACGACCCAGAAGCGATGGAGCGTTACGCCGCCGCCCAAGAGCAGATGACAGGGGCGCTGTCGCGTTTGATGGCAGTGTCTGAGCGCTATCCTGAGCTCAAGTCAGATGCGTTGTTTCAAGATTTACAAGCTCAGCTAGAAGGCACAGAAAACCGTATCGCCGTCGCGCGCAACCGTTATATCCAAGAAGTACAGGGTTATAACACCACCGTGCGTCAGTTCCCGACCAATATCACTGCCAAAGTATTTGGAATGGACACTAAGCCAAACTTTAGCGTGACCGACGAAGAGGCTATTTCGACTGCGCCAAGCGTCGATTTTGGTGACTCGGCGAACACGAGCGCTGAGTAGCGTCTAAGTCGCCATAAAATAAAGCGGTGTTGACCGCTTTATTTGTTTTAGGGGTTGTGGCACTGATGTTTATGACCCAGAATTTTACGAGCCTAAATTTTAGTGTTTTATAATTTTACAATAAGTACAGCGGTCACTTAAGGTGGTATAGATTAGATGAATCATTCAAAAGCAATCTTATCAGTATTACTATTTACACTGAGTCTGGGCGGTGCACCGATGCTGCACGCCGCGCCCAACGACGCTGCTGATAGTGCGGTCGCTGTAGATAATGGCTCAAACGTGCAGAGCCGCAGTGTTGAAGAATTGGTGGCAATTGCCAAAGCAGGCGAATCCAATGAAGCCATTAATGAGGCAGTATTGGGGAATGAGGCGATCAACGAAGCCATTCTTAGCAATGACAATCAAGATAGCAATGACGCCATCAATTCTAATGCAGCGCAAACGACTGCTGCGCCAATACAATCAAGCGCCAAAAGCGTCGATGCTGACAAACTGATCCTAAACTCGCCTGTGGTGGATCAAGCCAATATCTTAAACCCGCAAGAAAAACAGCGCTTAGAGGCGCAGCTTAAGAGCATCTATCAGCAAGGTCTGGCGCAGGCGGCGGTTGTGATTGTACCGACGACCAACGGGCTGCCGATATTTGACTATGCGTTACAAGTGGCAGAAAAATGGCAGCTGGGCGACCAAGATATAGATGATGGTTTGCTGATGGTTGTCGCGGTCAATGACCGTAATATGTATGTTTTGACCGGTTATGGACTTGAGGGCGTGTTGCCTGATGCTGCGGTCAATCGCATCATTCGAGAAGACATCACCCCTTTTTTTAAACAAAACAATTATGGCGCTGGTATATTGGCAGGGGTAGACGCGCTAAAGACACGCCTGAGCGCTGATCCTGAGGTGCTGGCGCGTGCCGATGCTCAAGCAGCAGAGCGTAGTGCGCAGCAGGGAGATGACGAGGTACCATCGCCGATCTTTTTGTTTATCATGGCGATGATTTTCGGTGGTTTTATCACCAACATATTTGGCCGTGTGTTTGGCTCTATCCTGACGGCTGGCGGCTTTTTTGCAGGCTCACTGGCGCTGGGTGGCGGATTTTTTATGACCGTCATTATGGCGATATTTTTGTGGATGTTCCTTATCTCACGTGGCTCAGGCGGTGGCCGTGGTGGCCGCGGCGGCGGTGGCGGCATGATTTTCTTACCGGGCATGGGCGGCGGTAGTGGTGGCAGCTTCGGTGGTGGTGGTTTTGGTGGCGGCGGCTTCGGCGGCGGCGGTGGTGGCTTTGGCGGCGGCGGTGCCGGTGGCTCTTGGTAGCCTTATACAATGAAAAAAACAGTCGTGAGCAACGACGTATTTGAGGAAGTAATATAATGGCAGAAAACAATACTGCACATCCCAGCTTTGCCCGCTGGTGGCGCCAAGTCTTGTTTGTGCCTTTGATGCACAGCAAGTGGCTGACAGCGGCTGCCAAAGCGCGCTTGACAGCAAAAGTAACCAGCGCGGAGCGTGGTCATCGCGGCGAGGTATTTTTGATTATCGAAAACCACCTTCCTATTCAGCAGGCTTATCATATGGGCTGCCGTGAGCGCGCCATTGATTTGTTTAGTGAGTACCGTGTGTGGGATACCGAAGAAAACACAGGCGTGCTGGTCTATGTCAATATCTGTGAGCACAGTTTAGAGATTGTGGCAGATCGTGGCATCAGCGCCCATGTCAGCCCGACAGTGTGGCGCGCCATGTGTGACAAAGCTGTCGCTGGTATTGCCAACCAAAAAACAGAAGAAAGCTTGCTTGAGCTATTAGATGAAGTGGGGCAAGTGCTGCGGCAGTATTATCATCTCGAGCATGACCCTGCAGGCAACGAGCTGTCTGATACAGTGGTGTATTTGAAGTAAGTTTGCTAGTTTTTACTTGCTAGTGTTTAAAGAAAGCCTGATCAACACGCCCTAAGCATTTTTACTAAATGTTTTCACTTAGGAGTTTTTACTTAGCGGGCTTTTGTTAAATTCTTAAAGCGCTGTGCTGCTCACCTATTCACCTGTAGGGTTTGTCTATAGGGTTTTTGCGTCAATTCAAATATAATATCGTCTGTCCTAAGACAAACCGCCCTTACTGAGATATTATGATTGAATTAATAAAAAAACTGCCAAAAGCTGAGCTACATTTGCACATCGAAGGCTCGCTCGAGCCTGATCTGATGTTTCGATTGGCGCAAAGAAACGACATCCAAATACCTTATAAAGGCATAGACGACGTCCGCCGCGCCTATAACTTTACCAACCTACAAACCTTTTTAGATATTTATTATGCTGGTGCCAACGTCCTTATCACCCAGCAGGACTTTTATGATTTGACGTGGGCCTATATCCTAAAGTGTGTCGAAGACAACGTCATTCATACCGAGATATTCTTTGACCCGCAGACCCATACCGAAAGAGGTGTTGAGTTTGCAACCGTCATTACTGGTATCAAATCAGCGCTGGTAGATGCCAAAGAAAAGTACGGCATCACATCTTGTATCATCATGTGTTTTTTACGGCATTTGTCGCAAGACGCAGCATTTGAAACTTTAGAGGCGGCCATGGCATTCAAAGATGATATCGTCGGAGTGGGGCTTGACTCATCCGAGCTGGGCAATCCGCCGTCTAAGTTTACAGAAGTGTTTAGACAGGCCAAAGCCGCTGGCTTCAAAGTGGTCGCCCATGCTGGCGAAGAGGCAGATTTTTCTTATATTTATGAGGCGTTAGACGTTTTGCGCAGTGACAGGATCGATCACGGCGTGCAGGCGATACATAGCGCGGCGCTGATGCAGCGCCTAAAAGCGGAGCAAATACCGCTGACCGTATGCCCGAATTCAAATATCGAGCTTAAGGTGTTTGAGAGCTATCAAGACCACAATATAAAAACGCTGTTAGACTATGGGCTAAATGTCAGCGTTAACTCTGACGACCCTGCGTATTTTAAAGGCTATATCAATCAAAACTTTATCAATCTGGTAGAAAACTTGCCGCTGACAGAAGACGATATTGTCACTTTGGTAAAAAACTCCTTTAGAGCGTCATTCATAGATGATGATCTAAAACGAGCGTATTTGGCACGAGTGGATCTTGCGCTGCAATAAGCACGGCTCACGATGTCAAAAAAGGGGGAACGCTTTATATAACTCGCTCCCCCTTTTTATTGCGTGACTTGATAGCCACGTATCTGATTTATTTGGACTCGACCATATCATTGGCCGCACTTATAAATCAGTAATCGCTTCTATCAGCGGCGGCAGTATCACGCCTGCTTTTTCTGCAAATGTGATATCGACGATGGTGTTTGGTGTGGGATTGGGGTTTATCTCCATAACTTGCGCGCCGTTTTGTTTGGCTAATTGCGCCAATCCCGCAGCAGGATAGACGAGGCTTGAGGTACCGATACTGATAAACACCTCGCAATTAGCCGCAGCCTCTTCTGCACTCTGCCACGCCTGTACAGGTAGGGCTTCGCCAAACCAAACAATATCTGGTCTGATATAACCACCGCAATGCGGACAGGTGAGTAGGGTATTGTCAAAGCTCATATCGAGACGCGTATTAACGCTCATAGTGTTTTGCATAGTGTCTTGATGGTCGGATGCGGCGCTTGATTGCTCCTGATAGGGCGCATTACACTGACCACAGCGGTTGCGCCACAGATGCCCATGTAGATGAGTCACCGAGCTACCCGCTTGTTCATGCAAGTCATCGACATTTTGGGTGATGAGTGCCACTGTTTGATCGGAGGTTTGCGCATGATACTGCCACTGAGCCAATGCATGATGCGCAGGGTTTGGTGCTTTATCAGCTACCAACTGCCTGCGCCACTGATACCACGACCATACAAGCTTTGGATCACGAGTAAAGGCCTCAGGGGTTGCCAAATCCTCGACGCCGTAGTTTTCCCATAACCCTGTTTGCTTATCTCGAAACGTTGGGATGCCGCTTTCTGCAGAAATACCAGCCCCAGTCAAAATGCAAATACGTGATTTCGATTTCAACAGTTGTGCTGCACGCTGTACTTCTGTTATGAGTGCGGGTGTTAATTCTGCTAACATGAGCCAACCCTTATTAATGATGGATATGTTTTCTTATGATAGACGGAATGTGGTGGCTTGTCATACTATTCACTGTGATTGCCGCCTTGTGGCTATTGGCAAAATCACGTGGCGCAAAGACGAACACAGGGCGCAGTGGTAAGCAATCAAACCAGCTGCCCTCTAATGACGCGCTACAAAAAACCTCAGTGCTGTTTAAGCAGTTTTTTCCTGATTATCAAGTCACGCGTAAAGCCAAGCATTTGCTCATCAGCCAACAAGGCAAAAAAATCGCGATGATTACCATTGATAAAAAAATTGCTGAAGGTAAGCGTCGTTTGGGTGAAGTACCTGTGATTAATTATCACCGTGTGCCTAGCCGTGCTCAGATGGCTACTCATTTGCAAGAGGCAGAGTAGGCGGCGCTTGTATCAGTGGATAAAGAGCAAGTGGGTATTCTAAAAGAAAGTTTTTTTAGAGCTGGTCATTTCACAAGTTGGCCGTTTAAAAGAGGCGGCTTAATTAAATAGTCACGTGACGAATAACAAGCGAGAAGCTGCAAGTAAATTTAACAACAATTGATAGAGGCTACTAGGTCATGATAAATAATATCAAAAGACTTGAAGTTTTGATATTAAAGGGCTTTAGAGGTTTGAGGTAATGCTAGGAAGTGGTGAAATACGATGATTGGTGCGCTCGGCGGGAATCGAACCCACGACCCTCGGCTTCGGAAACCGATACTCTATCCAACTGAGCTACGAGCGCATAAAACAGACTTAAAAATCAAGACCGCTTAGTCTAACAAATAAAAGTCAGAAAGCCAATAAACGAAGGCAGAGATTGAGGTTTTTTAAGAAAAAACAGGATAGTCATTAAACAAGCATGGCAATCTACCTGCCTTTTCCCTTATAATGTCAGGGAGAATTCATATTTATAATCACCGATTGCAAGTGTGCTGGCACGCGGGATGGCTGTTTGCTATTGATGACGAGAGGTCGTCAAAGGAGGACAGACAGAATGTCCGAGCCGTGCCAGCCTTTGTATACGTAATAAGAGAACGTGACGAATGAGAAAAGTAGTTATGTTATCGGCAGCTGCCATTCTAGGAATCGCTAGTATCGCGGTGAGCCAAGCTGAAAGTGTTGTCGACACGCCTGTGACTGTCTCTGATGTAGCAGAAGCGCAGGAAGTGGTAGAAAACGCACCTGAGCAGTTGGGCGATGACCCACAAGCTGCTGCAGATACCACTGATGGCGACGCTGCGACTGACGCTGCGGCCTCAGAAGATGGTCAAGCAGATGACGCAGTAGAAACTGCCGCTGCCGCACCTGCCGCCGAAGAAGAGATTCCACAAGATACGCCGCAAGTGCAAAAGCTTATCGCGCTATATCCAAACTTGATTGCTCGTATTCAGCCAGTTGCCAAAGTCTGCTTCGAAGACGACGAAGTGTGTGACGTGACCCCGCGCGCCGCTGGCCCAGCCGCTGGCGATGGTCCTCGCGACGGCAAAGCTGTGTATAATGCGGTATGTCAGACATGTCACGGTGCAGGCCTACTTGGCTCACCTATGTTGGGCGATGCTGGCGCATGGGGTCCACGTATCTCAAAAGGTAAAGACACCCTATATACCCATGCCATCAATGGCTTTAACGCCATGCCTGCCAAAGGCGGTGCGGATATCCCTGATGAAGAAGTTCAAAACGCTGTCGATTATATGGTTGATGAAGCAAGCTAAACAGTTGCTTTTATCGGCTTGGGATGTCTGATTTAGATTAAATAGGCATCCGTAACCTGTCAGGGTCTGTTGACTTGCCGTGAGCGACTTGCCGCAAACTATATGTATCTGTAAGCTATATGTATAAAGCCTATAACTCGCCTATTTCATTTTATGAGGTAGGCGTTTTTTTTATGATGAGTATTATCAAACGGATGGTTCTGGTATAGCACCGTTGAAATCCGACCCTAGTAGCCTCATTTTATGAGATTACATCGTCTCATTTAGCTGTTTTTCTCTTCTCAAACGCTTTTACATCGATAATCAATAAAGAGGTATTCATGTCTGAGGTACCAGCACTTGCTATCCAGAATTTATCCAAAACCTATGGTAATGGGTTTTCGGCACTCAAAGATGTCAGTTTAACCGTCCCGCAGGGTGGTTTTTTTGCGCTGCTGGGGCCAAACGGTGCTGGTAAGTCAACGATGATTGGCATTATTAGCTCACTTTTTAAACCCACCACTGGCAGTGTCAAAATCTTTGGCACCGATTTGCTCGAAAACCCAGCGCTGGCCAAGCAGTATCTTGGCGTGGTGCCGCAAGAGTTTAATTTTAATCAATTTGAAAAAGTCCAAGATATCTTGATTACGCAAGCAGGGTATTTTGGTATCCCGGCCAAAGAAGCTCGTCCAAGAGCCAAGCGCTTGTTGACCGCGCTTGGGCTGTGGGATAAGCGCAACAGTAAATCACGCGAGCTATCTGGCGGGATGAAACGTCGTCTGATGATTGCTCGTGCTTTGATTCACAAACCAAAACTATTGATTTTGGATGAGCCGACGGCTGGGGTCGATATCGAGCTGCGCCGATCTATGTGGGAGTTTATGCAGCAGATCAATATCGAAGAAAAAACCACCATTATCTTGACCACTCACTATCTTGAAGAAGCAGAGCAGTTGTGTAAACGCATTGCGATTTTGGATCATGGTGAGATACGCATCAACACCGAAATGAAAGATTTGCTCGCTCAACTATCGGTGGAAACATTTGTTTTTGATCTTGAAACCCCGTTGACCCAGCCGCTAGAGCTGGATGGGGTGACAGGGTTGTCGCAGCCAGATGAGCAGACCCTAGAGGTAACCCTAACAGAAGGCGAGTCGTTAAATGGTGTGTTTAACCAATTATCTGCTCAAGGTATTACGGTGGCCAGTATGCGCAACAAAGCCAACCGCTTAGAAGAGCTATTTATGCGCTTGGTAGAAAAAAACATTCAAAGTGCAGACAGTATGAAGGAGGCGGGATTATGAGTCAAAAGGCCGTTGATCAAGATCAGAGCATCGACTATCACAAAACCATGTCGTGGAATAAAAGATGGATCTCTTTTCGTACCATCTGGCTAAAAGAGGTGCGCCGAATCCTACGTATCTGGCCGCAGACCCTACTGCCACCTGTCATTACCATGAGCCTGTATTTTGTCATCTTTGGTAAGATGATCGGCTCACGTGTCGGTGAGATGGGTGGGGTGCCGTATATGCAGTTTATCGTGCCTGGTCTAATCATGATGGCGATTATCACCAACAGTTACTCCAACGTTGTCTCAAGCTTTTTTAGCGCCAAGTTTACCGCCAGTATTGAGGAGCTTTTGGTCTCACCGGTCTCCAAGCATGCGATTTTGATGGGGTATATCAGTGGTGGTATTTTCCGCGGGCTGGCGATCGGTTTGATTGTCTCGATTGTGGCGTTGTTTTTTACCGATTTGGGTATCGAGCACTTATTTGTCACGGTGTTTACCGTCCTTGGCACCTCGACTTTGTTTTCATTAGGCGGCTTTATCAACGCGGTATTCGCTCGCTCGTTTGATGACATCTCTATCATTCCAAGCTTTGTATTGACGCCGCTTACTTATCTTGGCGGGGTGTTTTATTCGATGGAGAATCTGTCACCATTTTGGCAAAACGTCTCGTTATTGAACCCGATTGTCTATATGGTGAATTCGTTCCGCTACGGTATTTTGGGGTATTCTGATGTCAACGTTTGGTACTCGATGGCGGCGATTTTTGTATTCTGTGCGATATTTTATACCATCGCTTATCGTTTGTTGAATAATGGCTCACGCGTGCGCTTGTAATGGTCAGCGTGTGAAGCGATAGCGATGCCCAAAGCGCTGTCGGTTGAGCAGTTAGGGTTTAACGATTAAATAGTAGGAAAGTAAATGAGCATACATGGCATCTTAGGTGAGCAAACCACCGATTATCCGACGCAGTATAGTCCAGAGACGCTATATCCGATTGCGCGCAGTCTGGGTCGTGACGCGATTGGTTGGCAAGACGATAAATTAGCGGTGGGGGTGGACTGGTGGCAAGCCTTTGAGATGTCTTGGTTAAATAAGCAAGGCGTCTCGCAAGTTGCCATTGCGCGCTTTGGTATTCCTGCCAGCTCGCCATTTATTGTCGAGTCAAAATCGTTGAAGCTTTACTTAAACAGCCTAAATTTTACCGAGTTTGCCAGCTGGGACGACGTGCAAGCGCTGATAGCCAAAGACTTATCAGCCTGCGTGCAAGCTCAGGTAACCGTTGAGTTGTTTCGCTTAGATGATGAAACATCAGGGCTACATATTGCTCAGCCCGATGGCGTCTGTATTGATGATGCCTTGGTAAATAGTAGCGAGAAGGTAATACTGTGTGCGCATCCCGATGCGTCATTGCTGCGGGATGAAGCAGAGGCGCGTGGTGAGAGTGTGATAAGTGATGGCACTCAGCCTTATCGTTTTTATTCTAATTTGCTGCGTAGTAACTGTCCGGTGACCAACCAGCCAGATTGGGGTACATTAGCTGTGTCAATTACAACGGAGCAGCCCATTCATACGGCCAATCTGCTGCGCTACCTCTTAAGCTTCCGTCAGCACAATGGTTTTCATGAGCAGTGCGTCGAGCAGATATTTGCTGACTTGAGCCAACACTATCAGCCACGCGCATTGATGGTTCGCGCGTGGTACACCCGCCGCGGCGGTATCGATATCAATCCTTGCCGCGTCAGTGATATGAGTTTGTTGCCGACGCCGAGTCGTTTGCTGCGTCAATAGAGCCATCGTTTAAAATAGCTTGGCTGATACAAAAAAAGCGCCTATCTTATTGAATAAGACAGGCGCTTTTTATTGCATAAGTTTTACTAATAAAACTATTTGCTACTTACTTTTGCCATGACTTCTTCGCGGCCGAGCATTTGTTTTTCTGATTCACGGCGATTGACGTACTCAAATTTACCTTCGGCCAAATTACGGTCAGAAACCACGATGCGATGCGGGATACCAATCAGCTCAAGATCGGCAAACTTGACCCCTGGACGCTCGTTACGGTCGTCTAGCAATACGTTGACGCCCTGCGCTTTTAGCTCTTCGTATAACGCGGTGGCCGTTTGCATGACGGTTTCTTCTTTAGACTTCATCGGAATGATAGCAACTTCAAAAGGCGCAATCGAGTCCTCAACGGTCGGCGTTTGTGGCCACATGATGCCGTTTTCGTCGTTATTTTGCTCGATGGCTGCTGCGATGATACGGCTGACGCCGATACCATAACAGCCCATCATCATGGTCACAGGCTTGCCATCCTCACCAGAGACGGTTGCGTTCATCGCTTGTGAGTATTTATCGCCCAACTGGAAGATATGACCGACTTCGATGCCGCGTTTGATTTTGAGCGTGCCTTTACCATCAGGAGAAGGGTCGCCTTCTTGCACATTACGCACATCAACGATACGCGTAATGCTCGCATCACGTGCCCAGTTCATGCCGATGGTATGTTTATTCACTTTATTCGCTCCTGCCACAAAGTCTGACAAGGTCGCCGCTGAGCGATCGACAAATACCGGCATATCCAAATCCACACCGATATAGCCTTTATGCAGGCCAGCGGCTTTTAGCTCTTCATCAGAGGCCAGGGTCAATGGCACGTTGGCTTCTTCGATTTTCTCAGCTTTGATGGTATTAAGCTGATGGTCTCCGCGTAGTACCACCGCAATCAGCTGCGGTGAGCCATCTTCTTTATGACCATGGACGATCAAGGTTTTGACGGTATTGGCAAGCGGAATATCTAAGTGTTCCGCCACCATCTTACAAGTGGTCATGCCTTCGGTGAGCACGTCTTCGCGCTCTTGCTTTGGCGGTTGGCGTTCAGCCATATTAAATGAGATAGATTCGGCAAGCTCGACGTTGGCCGCATAGTCTGAGGAGTCAGAAAAAGCGATATCATCTTCACCGCTGTCAGCCAACACATGAAACTCATGCGAGGCAAAGCCGCCGATAGAGCCGGTATCCGCTTGTACCGCACGGAAGTCTAAGCCTAAGCGGGTGAAGATACGCGTATAAGCCTCATACATATCATGATAAGTCTTTGCGAGCGAAACTTGATTGACATGGAACGAGTAGGCGTCTTTCATGGTGAACTCACGCGCGCGCATCACACCAAAGCGGGGACGAATCTCGTCGCGGAATTTCCCTTGGATCTGAAAGAAGGTAATCGGTAGCTGCTTATAGCTGCGGAGCTCGCCTTGGGCCAGATTGGTGATGACCTCTTCGTGCGTCGGGCCTAGCACAAAATCCCGATCGTGACGGTCTTTAAAGCGCAATAGCTCAGGACCATAGTCATCAAAACGCCCGGTGGTCTGCCACAGCTCAGCGGGCTGCGTCATCGGCATCAGGACCTCTTGAGCGCCTACGTTTTGCATCTCTTCACGAACAATGCGTTCGACCTTTTGCAAGACGCGTAGCCCCATGGGCAACCAGATATAAAGCCCCGAGGCGATTTTACGAATAAGACCGGCACGCACCATCAACTGGCTTGAGACGATGTCGGCGTCGCTTGGGGTTTCTTTTAGAGTGGCAAATAAAAATTGACTGGCTTTCATAAATAAAGCGTAACCTTATCAACGATAAAAAAATAAGAAATAGTGGGGTGTTGAGCATAGGGCTATCGTTTCATGGACGCCGTAAGCTTACCTTTATCACTTAGCAATGAACTAGGGGCTTCCTAGTAGATAATGTGTCGCAACTGGTCTCTAACCACTAATCGCGGGCAACTACGCTTTTGCGGCAAAGACACTGGTAAAGCAGTATCGTCACAAAACCGCTCTCACAATAAAAGGGCAGATTTGGATTGACGTATCGATAGAGTAGACGGCGACATATCGGAATTGAAAAAGTCATCAAACCTGTGATGAAAACCTATCTTGCAAAAAACCTGACCAATAAATCTGTGCCGACATTTTACCAATACAATCTGTCTATGTTAGGTAAAGTTCGCCCAAGACGCAATGACTTTTTGTTTTTTCAGCCGTAACTTCGGTCAAAGAATGGCAGATGATTATTGAGACTCGATTATTTATCAGTGTTAAGCTGATTTATGGCAAATGGCGCGCGTATTTTTACTCATAATCTGGTTGCAGGTTATGTTGCGTCTTGGTAGCTATTACTTGAAGTAATAGGTGATTAGTAGCATTTATAGACAGACAGGCGGATGAGATAGGCAAGTGGTATCGCGCAGCGAGATAAAAGTACGATTTGATAATAGCGAGGCAATAAAAAGCGCTGTTAAGTCGCTGTCGCCAAGCGACTCATCTGCTCTATATAACTGATAATACTGAAGGTGGTGTCAATGAATCATCCTGATAATAAAGCGCCTGCGGATAACGCGCGCGACAACAAATATCCAGCGCCAAATCCACCAACAAAAAAGCCCATTGCCTTTATGTCGTGGCTGATATTGCTGATTGGTTTGGCCGCGCTGGCATTTGCTATCTATAGTATGCAGCCGGCAAGTGAAGAAGCGCCTATCGAAACCATCAGCCGTGAGGGCGTGGTGACGCAAATTCAGCAGTTAAACCGCCTACAGACAGTCGCCTTTAGCGTGGATACAGTGATTACCAGCGAGCGGCAAGGCAGCTGGATGAAGCTGTGGCAAGATGAACAAAAGGGGCTGTTTATCGCGCGCGGGCGAGTCGATGCGGGCATAGATTTGAGTGCGCTGACGCCTGAGATGGTGCAAGTCATCCAGCCCGATCCAACGACTGACAGTGAAGCGCTGCGCAAAGCTGCTCAAAATGACACGCAGGCCACAATCGCCAATACCGCCGCCATGATGCCGCAAATCAATATCACCTTACCGCCGTCAGAGATATTTTCAGTATATCTGGATGATATTGAGATTTATGACTGGCAGACGGGCGCATTTGGGTTGATGCAGGTCGATCCAAAGATACTTGCGCAAGCACAGACCATGGCAAAAAAAGAAGTGCTAGAGCGTGCCTGCCGCGGTGATGTGATGAATATTGCCTTGCAAAACGCCCAGGCGCAGCTGCAGCAGTTATTTGCCATGACGGGCGCGGTGGTAACGGTGACCACCCAAGGCGCGGGCGCGTGTCAGTTGCCCTCGTAGCACGTCAGTCGACTGTATTACGATTTTTTAAACTCAGCAATGGCCAACTGACGAGCCGCTTTATGCTCGACCATCGGCACAGGGTAGTCGATATCAGCAAACTTGCCGCCCTTTGCCAGCTCTTTACGCATCTTGTCTTCACTATGCAAGATGCTGGCAGGAATGTCTTTTAATTCAGGCAGCCAAGTTTTGATAAACACGCCATCCTTGTCATGTGTTTTGCCTTGGCTAAAGGGATTCATGATCCGAAAGTAAGGCGCAGAGTCTGTACCGGTTGAGGCGCTCCACTGCCAGCCGCCATTATTAGAGGCAAAGTCGCCATCGATAAGCTGCTGCATAAAATAGCGCTCGCCTAAGCGCCAATCAATCAGCAAGTCTTTGGTCAAAAACATCGCGGTGACCATACGCAGGCGATTGTGCATAAAGCCAGTCGCATTTAGGCTGCGCATCGCCGCATCAACGAGTGGCACGCCTGTCTTGCCAGTACACCATGCCTCAAGGTCATCCTTGTCATACGACCAATCAATCTTCTTATCTGTCTCTTCTTTATAGGCCTTGTGGCGGATAAGAGCCGGCTTGTCCACTAGCACATGGCGATAAAAGTCACGCCATGCCAGCTCACTTATCCAGCGATTGATGTCTTCATTGTCGCCATCATTGCCGTGTAGTTTTTCTTGCGCTAGGCTTGCCTGTAGATAGCATAATCTAGGACTGATGACGCCAATGGTCAGGTAGGCGGATAGCTGACTGGTGGCCTCGAGGCTAGGTGTATCACGGCTGATATCATAGTCGTCGATGTCATTGGCAATAAAGTCGTTTAGACGCTGACAGGCAGCTGTTTCGCCTGCAGGGTAGGCGGCGCGGGCTTTTGTTAATTGAGCATCCATATCGAGATGCTGCGATAAATCAGCCTTTTGTCGTGCGTTTTGATAAGTGCTGACCACCTTGTTACTCAATGCTTCGATGTCTTGTAGTGTGGTGGCGCTGTCTTTTGATAATTTTAGCTTGGTTTTATTATTATTTATGGCGGTGGCTTCATGCATTTGTATGCTGCTGATATCCAAAGTATGCCGCCATTTTTTATAAAACGGGGTAAACACTTGATACATGCTATCGCCATCATTGGTGGTGATGCTTTGTGGTGGCAAGATACATTGGTCATGCCAGCGTACAAACTCGATATTGTCCTTTGCTAGCTGCTTTGCTAATTTTTCATCACGGTCGATCTCATTGCCTTCGTACTCATGATTGGCCATGATACAGCGGATATTATTGTCCTGACACAGTATGCTGAGCGCGTCGATACAGTCGACAAAGCTGGGGCAACGTTGTACCGTCAATGTGATGTTTAGCTGCGCTTGTAGCGCCTTGGCAAGTATGGGCAAGGTGCGGGCGATATGATCCACCTGTACTAAGGAAGTATCGTGCGCATGCCACTGCTCTGGCGTCAAAAAAAACACCGCACTGACGCGCGCATGATCTGCCTGCGCGCGCTCGCAAAGTGCCGTCAGCGCTGTATTGTCATGCAGTCGTAAATCTCGGCGAAACCACATTAGATAATGCGGCATATTCATATCCGTATTATCATCGTTATCGCCATTAGCAGACGCAGTCTTAGACATGCAAGTATCCTTATACCAATCAATCGTAATCATAAACAAAACTATGAATAAAAGTATGCTAGGATAAGTTTTTTGATGCAATGGGTTTGGCAGATAAGTAACAAATCAGCATCATAGCGTCAGGTCGATATAAAAGGGATACAACGAGATTGGTAGCACCAGACTCTCAGTGCAAGTAGATATTGAACCTATTAAATCTTTTAAGCCTTTCAAATTAAGGTCAGACAATGCAGGTGAAGTTTTGCGGGTTTACCCAGCTTAGTGATGTTCAGAGCGCTGTGCAGTTGGGTGTGGATGCGGTTGGTTTGGTATTTTACCCACCAAGCCCGCGTGCTGTCACGCCCAAACAGGCGCAGTCATTGAGTGCCGCTGTACCGGCGTTTGTCAGTGTCGTGGCACTGGTGGTCAATATGACTCACGATGAGCTGCTGGCGCTGGCAAACCATGTACCTTTTGACATCATTCAATTCCACGGCGACGAAACGCCTGAGCAGTGCCAGCAGCTGGCAAGCGCGGTCAATAAACGCTGGATCAAGGCGCTACGTATCGATGCCGAGCAAGACACGGCAGCTAGCGTGCGCGCGCGTATCGATAGCTTTGCCGCGATGGGTGCCAGTAGTATCTTGCTCGATGCTTATCATCCGCAAAAATACGGCGGTACGGGCGCGCGCTTTGATTGGAGTTTGATACCACAGGGCAGCGCGCTACCGATTGTCTTAGCCGGCGGCCTCGCTGCTGATAATGTCGCAGGCACACTTGATTTACCTATCTATGGCGTCGATGTCAGCGGCGGTATCGAATCTGCTAAAGGCAAAAAAGACGCTGCCAAAATGCGCGCCTTTATGAAGGCAGTCAAACGTGACCGATGGCAAAACGAGACGGTCACTGACGGGCTTTAAGATAATTGCTATATTGGTGTCTATGTGATGTCTATATGTTGTTATTTGCTCGTTATTCCGAATTTTTGCTTGTCGCCTAGTTATATGACGATATGGCGGCAAGCCTAGACGCTTTATCTCCTTCATCTTTATATTAAAAGCCCCCACTTATCGTAGGAATTATCATGAGTCATGCCTCAAACAAAGCGCTATCTGATGCTGCAAAATCTATCAATACCTTTACCAATCCAGCAGATGTGCAAGACTTTAATCAATACCCTGATGCACGCGGACACTTTGGTGTCCATGGCGGTCGTTTTGTTTCTGAAACGCTGATGGCGGCATTAGAAGAGCTTGAAACCTTATATACCAAAGTCAAAGCTGATCCGGCTTTTTGGGAAGAATATCACAATGATTTGGTCAATTATGTCGGTCGCCCAACCCCGCTTTATCATGCCAAACGCCTGAGTGATGAGATCGGCGGCGCGCAGATTTATTTTAAACGTGAAGACCTCAATCACACAGGCGCACACAAGGTCAATAATACCATCGGGCAGGCACTACTTGCCAAGATGTGCGGCAAAAAACGCATCATCGCCGAGACGGGCGCAGGACAGCATGGCGTGGCGACAGCGACAATTGCCGCGCGCCTAGGCTTAGAGTGCATCGTCTATATGGGCGCTGATGACGTCGAGCGCCAAAAGATGAACGTCTATCGTATGCGCCTGCTTGGTGCGACAGTGGTGCCAGTGACGTCTGGCTCGCGCACTCTCAAGGACGCCATGAACGAAGCGATGCGCGACTGGGTGACCAACGTTGACACCACTTATTACATCATCGGCACCGTTGCAGGGCCGCATCCTTATCCGCTACTGGTACGTGATTTCCAAGCGATTATCGGTAAAGAAGCCCGTATTCAACATTTAGAAAAAACCGGCAAATTGCCTGATGCGTTGGTTGCCTGTGTTGGTGGGGGCTCAAACGCGATTGGGCTGTTTTTTGATTTCTTAAACGATACTGACGTTAAAATGTATGGCGTCGAAGCAACGGGTGACGGTATAGAGACTGGCCGCCATTCAGCGCCATTGGCCGCTGGTCGCATCGGCGTGCTGCATGGCAACCGCACTTACTTGATGGCAGACGATGAAGGTCAAATCCAAGAGACGCACTCTATCTCAGCGGGTCTTGATTACCCTGGCGTCGGTCCTGAGCATAGCTTCTTAAAAGACATGAAACGCGTCGAATATGTCGGCTGCACTGATAAAGAGTCGTTGCACGCTTTTCATGAAGTCACGCGCAAAGAAGGCATCATACCTGCATTAGAGTCTGCGCATGCTGTCGCCTATGCATTGAAACTGGCGAAAACCATGACCCCTGAGCAATCTATTGTCGTCAATATGTCGGGTCGCGGTGATAAAGACTTGCATTCAGTGATGAAGGCAGAAGGGATTGAAGTGTAATATGGAAAACAAAACTATTAAAGAGATGTTTAAAGGTTTTTATCAACTTTCTGAAGAGGATTTTAGTGAACTTTGGGAGCATGGAACATTCGTATTCGATACGAATGTTCTGCTAAACCTTTATAGGTATAAAAACGAAACAAGCACAGCTATTATCGAAATAATTGAAAACCTTGGTGATAGAGTATGGGCACCTCATCACGTTTTGCTAGAATTTCATCGTAATAGATTAGAGGTAATAGCTGATCAAAATAGAAAAGTAAATGACATTAAAAAGAATATCGAAGAATCTATTAAGAGTATTGAGAATAAATCTAGTGAACTTCAGTTAGAAAAGAGGCACAATCAAATAGATCCTCAAGCCTTTTTAGGAAAATTTAGAGAGTTGGAAAAGACTGTACTTGAAGAACTAGAAAAGGTAAGTCTGAGAAAACTCGACAATAGCTTTGATGATAATATTTTAGCTAAGATTACTGAGGTTTTTGAAGGCAAAGTAGGTCAACCACCAGAAAGCCAAAAATGGCTAGATGCTGTCTTTAAGGATGGGGATGAAAGAGCTGAAAATGAGATTCCACCAAGTTTTAAAGATATTCAAAAAGCAAAAAAATCGAATACTAAGTCTATACCTTATACACATAACCTATTGAAGTACCAGCATGGTTATGGTGATCTCATAATTTGGATGCAAATAATAGAGCACGCTAAAAAAGAAGGTAAAAAAAATATAGTATTCATTACAGATGATAAAAAAGAAGATTGGATGCAAATTATATCTTCAAATGGATCTAAAGTTATTGGACCTAGACCTGAGCTAGTGAGTGAAATATGTAATAAAGCTAATGTAGACAAGTTTCATATTTATAATACAGAGTCTTTCTTAAAATTTGCTGAAAAATACCTTCAGACAGAAATAAAAGAAGCAGCAATTAAGGATGTGAAGAACACCTATTATGAAAACAGTTTATTTGAAAAAAATAAATATTTTGATTTGATTGGAGAAAGCACCAAAGTTCAGGATAGCACTTTAGTAAACCAGCTTAACTTTCCAAAAGAACTGTTTTACTCACTAAGTAATAGAGGCTCAGATATTGTAGAAGAGTGGTTAGAAAATAAATATTCTTATATCAAGAAAGGAAGCAATGGTTTATATGATTTTTATGGGTTTTATCCAAACGATTCTATCATCCCCATAATTATTAAATTCTCTACTGGGCTTAGGCTTCGTGATCTACCACTAATTTTAGAAAGGCTGATGCTAGACTATGAAAACGGCAATAAGTTCAAGAAATATCATATAGTATTTGTCATGAATTATTTTACGAATGACTCTATTGGCGCTGATACTATATATTCAATGATAAAGAAGGATATCAAAAAATATAATGAGAAGTTTGAAGACTATCTGTTCCATTTTGATATTGATATAACAGTTGGTTTTATCGATAAAGAAAGTAAGAAGTTTGAAACTATGATTAATTATGAATTTGGTATTTAATATATATTAGAGAATCACTATGACCCGAATTGAAAGCACTTTTGAAACTTTAAAATCACAAAACAAGAAAGCCTTGATTCCTTATGTGATGGCAGGTGATCCAAATCCTGCGACGACTGTAGGTCTATTGCATGACTTGGTCAAGCACGGCGCAGATATGATCGAAGTGGGTTTGCCGTTTTCTGACCCCATGGCCGATGGGCCAACTGTTGCCTTGGCAGGCGAGCGCGCCTTAGCAGCTGGGACCAGCACCCGCGATGCGCTAAATATGGTGGCAGAGTTTCGCAAGCAAGACACGCAAACGCCAATTATCCTGATGGGTTATCTAAACCCTGTCGAGATCATCGGTTATGATAATTTTGTCACCTTATGCGAGCAGGCAGGCGTCGATGGTATTTTGATGGTGGATTTGCCGCCAGCGGAGGCGGGAAGCTTTACCCAGCACTTGACTGAGCACGCGATGAATGAGATTTTCTTATTATCGCCGACTACTTTGCCTGAGCGCCGTGAGCAAGTGCTGACCCACTGCGGTGGCTATATTTATTATGTGTCGCTCAAAGGCGTGACGGGCTCAGCGACGCTCGATACCGATGATGTCGCCATTCAAGTACAAGCCATCAAAGCAGAGACCGATTTGCCGGTCTGCGTAGGTTTTGGTATCCGTGATGCGGCCTCTGCCAAAGCGATCGGACAGCATGCTGATGGGATTATCGTTGGTAGTGCGCTGGTACAAAACTTCGCCGATATCGATGCTAGTGATGTAGCGGCAGTGGCCAATGCTCAACAAAAAATCATGGCAAAAATGGACGAGCTGCGCGGTGCTTTAGACAGTTTGACAGTTTAACGGACGGTATCATAGGTAAGCGGTGAGTTGTTCAAGGTGTCCCTAGGGGTGATGAGCTGAGGCGACGGCGCGCTGGACGAATGACAAGGTTTATCATAACAGGGTTTATAATAACAATGTCTATAAAGACAGCACGAAATGGCTTTGCTAAAGTTAGTTTACGTGTGTAAACTAACCTCACATATAAATTATGACCGTCTCGCATGAGCGTACCTGCTGATGGCTGATATCATCGAGTGCTGTGACGATTAAATTGATTTTATAAATGGACTCTTAGGGACAAGTAAACGAGCCAACTTGCCTGTAAGCCTTTGATAATAGCGAATACTATGACTGATACAATAACCAAAGCTGATATGACAACTCCAAACAATATCGAAAAAACCGCAACTGACAAACCCAGCGCCGAAAAAAACGGCAATGCTGCTGGCAAATCGTGGTTTAATCGCCCAATACCTGGTATTAAGCAGCAACTGACCGCTCCATTGACTGCGGTTGAGACTGAACCATCGACCAAGTGTAGCAACTGCCACTCGATGATTACCAATACCGCGCTGATTTTTAACTGTTATGTGTGCCCGCATTGTGACCATCATCTACCGATGAGCGCTCGTGAGCGTCTAAACTGGCTGCTCGATCAAGTAGATGGCGAGCTGGGGCAAGAGTTCAATGCAAAAGATCCATTGAGCTTCGTCGATAGTAAGCCGTATCCGCAGCGCATGAGCGAAGCACAAGACAAGACAGGCGAGTCTGAAGCGCTGATCGTGATGTATGGCAAGCTGCGCAATTTAGACATTGTCACTTGTGCCTTTGATTTTCGCTTTATGGGCGGCTCGATGGGATCGGTGGTCGGTGATCGGTTTGTACAAGCCGCTGAAAAAGCCCTTGAGGAAAAAATCCCACTGGTCTGTTTTGCAGCCTCAGGCGGCGCGCGTATGCAAGAAGGCTTGCTGTCGTTGATGCAAATGGCGCGCACCGCCGCTGCGATTGAGCGCTTGCGATTGGCGGGCGTACCGTATATTGTGGTGTTGACCAACCCCGTCTATGGCGGTGTGACAGCCTCGCTGGCGATGCTAGGAGACATTCATTTGGCAGAGCCAAAAGCGATGATTGGTTTTGCTGGCAAGCGCGTGATCGAGCAGACGGTACGCGAAACCTTAGAAGAGCCGTTTCAGCGCGCTGAGTTTTTGTTAGAGCATGGGGTGGTGGATGAAGTGGTGCATCGTCATCAGCTGATCGATACCATTTATCGTCTGCTGGCAAAACTGTGTCACGTCACCAATGTGGATGCGTAACGCCGCACCGGTTATGGCGCTTATCGCATAGGCACAGCTACAAGACTGCTCTTAAAAATAGCATTTATCGTCAATCACGGTAAATGCTATTTTTGCTTTTTGGCTCGGTAGTTATATACTGTCTTCAGCTTTTATTTGATTCTTTTTTGATAGGTTTTCTTCATGTCTGACTCCTTAGTTGCTACCTCAAGTACGCCCGATAACCAGTCTAGTTTGACCGAATGGCTCAATTATATGCAGCAGATCCATGTGTCAGCGATTGACATGGGGCTGTCGCGCGTGTTGCCAGTGGCTGAGGCGCTAGGCTTGGTACAGTCCGCCAAAAACGATGCTTATGTATTTACTGTAGCGGGCACCAATGGTAAAGGCTCAACGACCGCAGTGATTGCGCAAATGTGCCAAGCGGCAGGGTATAAAACGGCGCTGTATCAATCACCGCATTTAAGCGTTTTTAATGAGCGGGTGCGCATCGATGGCGAGATGGTCAGCGATGAGACCTTAATCAATGCCTTTAGTAAGGTGGAGGCAGCGCGGCTGCAGTGCGATTTGACATTGTCGTTCTTTGAGATGACGACACTTGCTGCGTTATTGATATTTGACGAAGCAAACTGCGCGGTATGGGTATTAGAAGTGGGGCTGGGCGGTCGCTTGGATGTGGTCAATATCATCGATCCTGACATGGCGGTGATTACCAATATCGGTATCGATCATATCGATTGGTTGGGCGACAATGTCGAGGATATCGGACGCGAAAAGGCAGGTATCTTGCGTGAGGATATCACGCTGATTTATGGGGCGACTACGATGCCAGATAGCGTGCAGCAGGCGATTGATCAGCATCAAGCGCGCTGCTATCAGGTCGAGCAGGACTTTGCTTACCAAAGCCTCGACTCAGCCACATGGCAGTATAGCAATGCCGCTGTCACGATGCAGCTACCACGCCCAGCATTGTCGCTTATGAACACTGCCAATGCCTTATCGGCTGTGCTAGCCAGTCCATTAGATATCGATATCAGTGCCATCGAGCAGGCGCTGCAGACAGTCAAGCTGGCAGGACGGTTTGATTACCGCCATACCCAGCAGCGTCATTGGCTATTTGATGTGGCGCACAATGAGCAAGGTGTCGAGTTTTTATTGGCGCAGCTTGTACCGCTTTGGCAGCAGCACCTCGCCGAGCAGCACGAGTCTAAAGACAGTCATAGCGGCAGCCAACCTACCAGCATCAAAATGCTGTTTTCTATGTTAGGTGATAAAGATATCGACCATGTCGTCCAGCGCTTAAGCCAAGCTGGCTTGCCAATCAGCGAGTGGTTTATCGCGGAGATTGACTATCCACGTGCCGCGAGTACCGAGCATTTATACAGCGTCCTGTCTCGCCATGTCGAGCAGACGCAGATACATCAGTTTGACAGATTAAAAGACGCCACGCAGGCGGTGATGCAAGCGAGCGGTGCACAGGACCTCATCGTGGTGTGTGGCTCGTTTCATACCATCGGTGAGGCATTAGCAGCATTGACCACCGATCAGTGATAATCGATGAGGTGACGACCTGTGATTGATTAAAAGGGCTTTGCTTTCGTGTTACGCTTAGCACAAGTGTGATAGCAGACAGCGCGAAAAATATGCTTTATAATCAAAGTGATTGAAATATAGCGTATAACGCCAAAAAACTGACGGATGGGTAAACTTGTAGAGCCTTGCCCGCCAAGGTCTTAGAGCGATAGCTGCGCCGCTCAATCAACCTTATTACCAACTAAGAGACGTAAACGGATGAACTTTTCGAGACAAGCCTTATTGGGCATTGGGATGATTATCGGCGGTAGCGTGATGCTATACGCTATGGTGCAGCAAATCGGCGATAATAGTCAGCCTGCGCCGACCTCAGCGATGGTCGAAAGCTCAAGTACTGAGCAAACCACGCAGCCGCCATTGACAACAGACATCGAAACAGAAAAACGCATCTTGGCACAAAAACAAAAAGAGCGCGCCGCACGCGTCGCAGAGCAAGAAAGACGTGCTCAGCAGTTTTTGCTTGAGCAAGAAGCCGCTGAAGCTGAAGCACTGGCCAAAGCGCGCGCAGAAAGCCAGCAATATATAACAAATACTACCGCTGCTGACGATAGCGACAGCGCCGCGGCTAAGAAAAAAGACGATACCGCTTCGGCGACAGCAAGTCTTGAAGGTACGGAAAGTTCTGAAAGCGCTGATAGCAATACGGCGCAAGCCGCCGCAGCCGAAAAATTAAAAACTGCCCAGCAGCAAGAAGCCAAACGTCAAGCCGCTCTCAAAGAGCAACAAGCCGCCAAAGAATTGGCACAGCGACAACAGCAAGCGGAACAAGCAAAGCAACAAGCAGAAGCCAAACGTCAAGCAGAAGCTGAGCGTCAGGCTGCCGAGCAGGCCGCTGCAAAAAAGCAAGCGGCTGAAAAAGCTGCCGAAGCCGCCAAAAAAGAGCCGCCCAAATCCCCCATTGACTATGAAGTCAAACGAGGCGACGGCCTGATTAAACTTGCCAGACAGTATAACGTACCGGTGGAAGCGCTAGCTCAGGCAAACAATATGTCACCCTCGACCTCACTGCAGCTGGGTCAGACACTGACTATTCCCTCACGCAAACAAGTACAGCGTCTAGAGCGAGAAGCAGCGGCAGCCGAAAAAGCGCGTGAAGCGCAGCGCAAAAAAGAAGAAGCATTGGCAAAAAAATCAGCAGAGGCCAAACGTGATGCGCAGCAAAAACTGCATGATGCCCGCCAACAGGTCAAGGAAACCGATGCCAAAGGAAGCTTTGGGGTGCAAGTCGCACTTGCCAACGATCAGGCCAAAGCAGATGAATTGGCCAAAAAGTTTCAGGCAGCAGGGTATCAAGTAAAGACCAGTCCGACCAGTCGCGGTGTCCGCGTCATCGTCGGTCCTGAGCGCGGTAAAGTGGCAGCGCTGGCGCTCAAAGACAAGATCAACAGCGACCCTAAAGTAAACACCACCAGCGCTTGGGTATTATACTGGCGCTAAACCGCGACTAATGTATCGCCACTGGTAGTGAGTGCTGGTAGTGAGTATAGACGCCTTCGTTGTTTCGATGATATGAGAAAACACGACACTAGATGTCGTGTTTTTTGTTTTATTGATTGCTCGGCTGGGTAGGTTTCGCTACCATGCTGCGCATTTATTCTGTTTTTGTATCGCCTGTCAGCCTAAAAAGGTTGACCTGCCGTGATTATTCAAATGCCCAGCTGTGCTTGTGAACCGTCGCAGCTGGAACTTGGGTAATCACTTGTTTATTTTATAAGGTAAAACCATGTCGTTTGGCGTTGTATTTTTAATATTGGCTGTTGGGTTTTTAGGGCTAATTACGTTACCAAAACTATCCTCAAAGCGTCAAAGCACCGAGCCTGAGCCAAAGCCTGTGCGCGGTGATGAGTTGGCCATTTGGCCATTTGCACCGATGCCTATCATGACTGATACTGAAGTGGTTTTTTTTAAAAAATTAAAAAACGCCTTGCCCGAGTATCACATATTTGTGCAGGTGCAGCTGTCGCGAATCATTGAAGCCAATAGCGATGAGACCTCCGAGCGTAGCTTTTGGTTTAATCGTATCTGCCGTCAGAGTGTCGATTATGTCATCGTCGATATCGACGCGCAGACCACCTTAATGGCTATCGAGCTTGATGATTGGACACATAGCAGCAAATCACGCCAAAAAGCCGATGACAAAAAGGACAAAGCCCTTGCTAGCGCAGGTATCCCTATCGTGCGCTTTCACGCTGAGCGTATGCCAAGCGCGGATATGCTCAGATATGAGCTGATGCAGGTGATTGAGACGTACTGATAATGATCGTTGTTGGTCGTGATTAAAACTGTCCTCTCGGATTGAGGGTGCGGGCTACTCACACTGCCTCGGATAGATGACAATTGGTCTGTCACCTTCAAAATATAGCCCTGTCTTTGGCAGGCTCTTCTCTGACCAAGCCTGTGCAAGCGCTCGTCTGGCGTAACGGTCATAAAAGCTGCGTTTGGTAAACCACTCAATATAGTACGCGCGCCGCAGAGTGTCCGTATCGAGCGTCGCAAGACTGACGGCGTCGCTTTTATCACACCATTCATGCAGCGGAAAGCTGGGCGTTAGCCAATCTGGTTTATTAAAGCCATAGATATTGAGCGGCAAAAAGAAGCGGCCTTTGATAATACCGTAGCGTTTGTCGATTTTTACTTGGCCGTGATTAGCGGTATCGACCCACACAGCGCGGAACTGCTTGGTCTGCATGTGGGTCATTTTGCGCTGTAAGTTGTCATTGGAATTGATACCGACCCAGTTTGCAGGCTCAAACGGCGGTGCACCCATAAAAAACTTGATCGCCAGCTCCCAGTGTTCGGTCAGATTGTCCTGATGATTGTACAAAATCAGATCCAGCTCGCCCGTCGTCTGTTTGCCGTTATACAACTGCACATTGTTAGCAAGCGTCTCGTACGGATGTAATTTGCGCACAAAGCCATCTTCTAGCCAAAATGATAACAATCCCTCAAAGTGAAAACCTAAGCGATTGGGGCTGGGACGTGCCAGTAGATATCGCGTCAGCGCCTGATACGCATTGGTGGTATCGAGCTCCTCTAAGCGCGTCTGATAGGCTGCAAACTGCTGCTGCCAAAAGTGTGCGCTATGGACCGACACGGTATGTGTGTTCTGATGCGGCGCAACGTCCAACCACTTTGTTAAGACAGTGGGGCAGGCCAGCACATAAGCCAAATCGCGCACATAAGGGCGCCGATAGGCTTCCCACGGTGCGGTATGTAGATAAGTAAACGGGCCATGAGCCGTCGGCTCGATCATAGGATAAACCATCATTACAGTGTACGTTTACCCTAGCGGCTCATGTACCAAAAGTCTATAGTCAATCGATGACGTATTATAAGTCTAAAGTGTTTGTCATCAATGAAGCGTTGAGCGCAATTACGAAGGCATCTTTGTAGTATTTAGTAAGAAGTTATTAACTATAAAAAAAGCCAACCATTAATAGCAATGGTTGGCTTTTTCTTTAACTACGATGTTTGGTCGGAACGGCAGGAGGTAAAGTGTTAGCTGTATATATTGTACTATATAGGTCTTATATTCCTATATATTGATAATACCAACAATAATACCAACAATAATTTTTAGTGATACTGTTTTTAGCTTTGTTAGGTCTTACTTTGTAAGTATTTTCTTTACGCACATTAATTTATGACTTTAATATTCATATGACCTTCTGAGTTATGATCACTAATTTCTTAAATATTGATTCCAAACATAAAGAACCCACTATAATGTAAGCTATAGCTGTTTTATATTAGGTGGTGGGCTTAAGTTAAGGCTTTACATTTAATGTTACTTACAGATATTTTCTTCATAAATATTAGGATGTAACTATGGGTAATCCAAGTAACGGTAGTACGAGTTCAGATCGCAAAGAAATATCAGACCAAGGCGGAAAAATTCGTGGTTCTATAGGTGATGCCGCAATCGGACAGAACCCGGAATCAACTAGCAAACCACCGAAACCACCACATAATCCACATAAATAAACTTCTCTAAAGTGTTAGGACATGACTATGGCTAATCCAAATAACAGTGATTCAAGTTCCAACGGCGACAAAAAATCAGACCGAGGTGGCTGGCCACTTGACCCCTGCCGTCAATCCCGTAGACTTAAACTTGGGAGATTTTAGTTACGCAGCTTGACGATAATAATCAAACCACATCTGTCTTGGCGACTTATAGCTCAAGCCCTTTTGAATCCTCGTTTGATTGTAATACAGCTCAATATAGCCAATGATATCGCTGATGGCTGCAAATCTAGTTTTATAGTTCTGGTGATACACTAGCTCATTCTTCAAGACGCCCCAGAAACTTTCTATCGGAGCGTTGTCGAAACAATTGCCTTTGCCACTCATAGATCCTGTAAACTGATGCTGTTTAATGATCTTGTGGTAGGCATGGCTACAGTACTGACTGCCTCTGTCAGAATGAACGATTAGCCCTTTAGCAGGTCGTTTATTCTTAATCCCCATGTTGAGTGCACGGCATACTAAATCTGCCGTCATACGCTTGTTAATAGCGTAACCGACAAGCTCTTTGGTGTATAAGTCTTTGACCCCTGCTAAGTACAGCCAACCCTCATTCGTCCAGATATAGGTGATGTCGCTGACCCACGACTCGTTAGGGCGCTTAGCGTCAAACTGCTGATCAAGCACGTTATCATAGACCAGTTTGTTGTGATTAGAGTCAGTGGTGATTTTAAAGCGTTTGTGACGACGACATTTAATGCCAAACTCTTCTTTAATACGTCTGACCATGTATAGACTAATATCATGCCCTTGATCGCTTAGATAGGCATGCAGACGATCTATACCATAACGCTCTTTAGTTTCAATGTGTGCGGCTTTGACTAGCAGCTCAGACTGGTTGCGATGTATTTGTTGGTCACTGATATCACGACCTAGCCAGTCATAGTAGCTTGAGGGTTTAACCTGTAGTACGCGGCACATAGTGGTGATGCTAAAGAAGTGCTGGTTATCTTGGATAAAGGCGTACCTGACTAACTGTGCTTTGCAAAGTACGCCGTCGCCTTTTTTAGTATTTCGCGCTCCTCTTCAGCCACTTTGAGCTGCCGCTTTAGGCGTTTTACCTCTTCAAGCGCACTCATAAGTTCAGGGTCATACTGCTTTGTTCCTACAAGTTTGCCTTGATTGGCTTTGTTATGCCAATTTGAGAGCGTTTGCATGGCAATGCCAAGCTGCTTTGCAGTGGCTGAGATATTGCCGTTGTTGTCTGCTATCTTTTTAACAGCTTCGGCTTTAAATTCGTCACTGTAGGTTCTTACTTTCTTGGTCATGGTAAACTCCTGTTATTATGCTTAGTTTACCAAGTTTACTTGTACGGTTTCTTCAGCATAGCTCAAGATGATAACGGAAGCGACATACTTTATTGCAGATAAAGCTTATGGTTTTGAAGCTATTAGAGTAAAGCTCAAGCAAGACAACATAAGCCCTGTCATCCCTAAGAGAAAAAATACTAAACAACCAGACCTAGCATTTGATTACTATTTATACAAGTTAAGGCACTTGGTTGAAAACACGTTTGCAAGGTTAAAACATTATCGTAGTATTGCCACTCGTGTTGAAAACACGTTTGCAAGGTTAAAACATTATCGTAGTATTGCCACTCGTTATAAAAAACTGGCTCGAAATTGTAAGTCTATGATTTATCTGGCTTGTACTATGATTCATTGCAAACTAAATTAGGAATACGCCCTAAATTATTAGACAATAAAAAACCCTCACGAGCGAATAGCTGTAAGGGTTTTTATATATTATGCCTATGATCAACTAAGCTTGATAGTTAAAGTGAGTTAGTCAAAGTTGGTTTACACGCTCGATATGATAGTAAATCTTTTTCTTCACCAAGAATTATATGTAATGCCAATCGATCCACCTTGATCTTACTTATTAGAATCTAATAAATTATAGTTGATGCTTTAAATTACAGCGTCTGAAGTGACAATCACATGGTTTTCCTCAACAGTATCTCCTTTCCACTTCTCAGTCTGATCAACTATTTTGGCCCCAACTAAATCACCAACAACGTTGCCAAAAGTGAAAATCATATCTACTAAGATATTAATACCTGCTGTAAGTGCAACGATTTCAATCGGTAAGCCTGCTTGTGTAAAGACAATAGACATGCCAATTAATCCAGCTCCTGGCACGCCAGCAGTGCCAACAGCTGCCATAGTACCTATTATAACAATAGTAGCCAACTCTGGCGTTGATAACGTCATCCCCATAATTTCTGCGGCAAAAATAACTGCAACACCAAATCGTATTGCTGTACCATTCATATTTATTGTTGCGCCGATAGGCAATGTGAGCTTTGCAACTCGTTCACCAATACCAGCCTTTTCTGCACATTTAATAGTAACTGGTAAAGTACCAATACTACTACTGGTAACAAATGATGTAAAAGCAGCTTCTTTAATATCTTTGTAGAACTGGATAACTTTGATACCAAACACTTTCATCATTATTGGGAACGCAACTCCAACAAGGATGATTACTCCAAGGTATGAAGTGCCGATAAATTTCCCAAGAGCGATAGCAGTGTCTAGTCCTTGAGTTCCAAATGTATTAGCCGTAATACCTAACACTCCAATAGGGGCATATATCAAAATACCATTGAGGATTTTAGATATTACTTCATTACATGCTTCGAGAAGTTTAAATAAGAATTCTCCCATTTCTTGCTGTTTTTTGTCCAACGAATGGCGCATAAACAAAATAGCTAAGCCAGCTATGACGGAAACAAAAACTACTGCTAAAATATTGCCTTGAGCAAGCGCATTAAAAATATTGCTTGGCACCATATTCAGTAGTGTATCTATAAAAGAAGGGCGAACAGGAGCATCCATAACAACTTCTGTAGGCAAAGAAAAACCAGACCCTGGGTTTGTGGCTTTAGCTAAGATGATACCGATTACTACTGCAATACCTGTTGAAAAAAGGTAGAAGGGAAATATTTTCAATCCTATACGACCTAACTCTTTCGGATTTGAGTGATTAACCGCTACCATCAAAGAAAATATTACAAGAGGAATCACGATCATTTTCAACAAGTTTAAAAATAGTGTACCAAGTGGCGCTAAGAAGCTACTATGTTCACCAAGTACAACTCCAAGCAAAATTCCAATTAAAAAGCCGCCGGTCATTTTGACCATAAACGACATACTCATGTACCAACGCCAAATTTTCCCCATTGCTATCTCCGGTTATTTATAATACTTGATGCATATTGCAGAAGCGATATTATGAAGATAGCCAAGAGAATATTGTAATTGTAGACATTCCATTGCCCACTCCTTTTTTATATAGATTAATTTTAGTGTAATTAGGAGAGTACGGTGATAGTAGACAATTCCATTGCCCACTTCTTTGTAGCTCATATCTTTCCGCTATATGCTTGCGTAGCTGATGTCTGAATATCTAATAGCAGTATCAACATATGATTTAAAGATACTAAACATCCTAAATTGTTGGAACAAGCGAATAAAAGTATGGAAAGCATTCCTTTTTTTCTTACTAATGGATATATGGATTTTATATATAATTATAACTAATGCTTTGGATAAATAATAAATTATGAAAACTGATACGAGTAGTTCTTTGGGTTTTAGAGCCTATCCTTCAACTAAAGCTTTGCAATGCTTTGAAACAGCTGCTAGACATTCTAGTTTTACCTATGCCGCTCAAGAAATGCATATGACTCAAAGTGCGGTTAGCAAACAAGTGACTCAATTGGAAGAGATGTTAAATACAGCCTTGTTCTATCGAACATCGAGACAAATTTCGTTAACACCTGCCGGCAAGGTTTATTATATTGAAGTGTTAAATATCCTAAAGCATATTGAAGCTGCGACCAGTAACTTACTGTCACACAATGATGATAGTGAGTTACTTAGAATTATCTCGCATCCTACCCTATGTTCTCGTTGGTTAATTCCGGTTTTGAAAGGGTTTAGTGAGGAGTATCCTTTAATTAACTTAGAGATAATAGAGCAGGTAGGCCCGTTTTTTTCAGAAGATAAAAACGTAGATATTGCTTTTCTATACGGCACAGGAATTTGGGATGGTATGGAGACTGTTAAGCTATTCGATGAGTACAGCATTGCTGTATGTAATCCGACATATCTTCAAAATCGAGATATAAGCTTTAAAAACATAGATAACTATAATTTCATACAGTTCAACTCAAGGCCTAATGCTTGGTATGAATATTTTAAGCAACAGGACCTTAATATTGAAGGAACGATCGACGGGCCACGTTTTGATACTTTCCAGGCTTGTATTTCAGCAGCTTTAGCTGGCTACGGTATCGCTTTAGTCCCATCTCATTTCATAAAATCTGAGTTGCAGTCTACAAATTTGGTAAAGGTATTTGATTATGTCATGCAAGGTCGAGGTTCTTACTATGTTACATACCCATTATCCTTAGGTAACTCATACAAAATAAGGATGATTCTGGAATGGCTTTCAGATTATATCGAAAGTTATACTGAGCATAGCAATGAGTAGAGATTAATTTTCTAATTACTGTTACTGCAATGAATAAAAGGAATGCAAGCCCAACTATTATTCGTTTGTTGAGTAGCTAATATTTTGTTGAAATGAGCATCTAACTTAAGGAAGAGAAAAGAGCTCATGGATAAAATGCATAATGTTACAGATGCTTTTACGATGGTACATCCAGTAACCTTGACTAGAGGCGTTAATGCAAAAGTTTGGGACATTAATGACCGCTGCTATATCGATTTTGTGGGTGGCATAGGGGTCTTGAACTTTGGTCATTGTCATCCTCACATTGTTAGTGCCATTATTAACCAAACCCAATCCCTCATTCATTACGCCTATAATGCGGCCGCTCATACACCGTATCAAACCTTTATGCCGCGATTATGTGAACTCATACCTATTAGTGGTGAGCTTGCAGGTATGCTCACCAACTGCGGTGCAGAAGCCACTGAAAATGCCATAAAAGTTGCGCGTCTTAAAACCAATCGCGTGGGAGTTATTGCTTTTGATGGTGGCTTTCATGGACGTACACTTGCTGCTGTTAATCTGAATGGTAAGGTTGCTCCCTATAAGCGCGGGCTAGGACCTTTGGCGAGCTGTGTCTATCATATACCTTTCCCCAGCCCAGATAATGAAATTAGTGATCAGCAGGCCATTGATGCTTTAAACCGTTTATTCGAAGTAGAAACGGATGTCAACAATATTGGCGCCATTATCGCAGAGCCCGTACAAGGTGAAGGTGGTTTCCAATTAATGTCGCCATCATTCGCTAAATATCTACGTGCTTTCTGTGATGACCATGGTATTTTGCTGATTATGGATGAAATTCAATCAGGCTATGGTCGTACAGGGTTACCATTTGCATTTACGCACTTAGGAATTGAACCGGATATGATACTACTGGGTAAAAGTATCGCAGGAGGATTGCCTTTAGGTGCTGTAATAGGTAAAGCTAGCTTGATGAATGGCTTACCTAAAGGTAGCTTAGGAGGTACTTATTCAGGTAATCCGGTCGCATGTGCAGCAGCAAATGCGACTATAGATATCATGCAAGAGGATGAGGTCTGGGAATCTGCTGATCAATATGCACAAACGATTGAGAATACCATTGCTCAGTGGCAAGAAGAAGGTGTTTCGCCTTGGCTATATGGTCTCACTGGTATTGGCGCTATGCGCGGTATTGAGCTTCGTCATTCTGAATACGGCACTCATCCAAGTATAATGGCGCGCGTTTTAAACCAAGCGCGTGAGCAGGGTCTATTGCTCATGCCTAGTGGTAAACATCGACATATTATTCGTCTGTTACCACCACTGACTATAGAGCCTGAAACGTTACAAGCCGGCCTTGATATCTTAAAGAAGGTGCTCGGCGCTATTCCTGATGAAAACCCTGCTGTCTAGTCTGCACCGCTAATGGTTGCCGCCGCAGTTGATATCTACATTTAAGCTTTGAAAAAAAGGATAAATATTTATGAACAATAATAAAAATGCTATGGGAAGTAATAATTTAAAGGATAGCAATGCTATTCGTCATGAGTTCTCTATGGCGATGTCAGCCATGTATCAATCCGAAGTCCCATTATATGGCGATTTGCTCAATTTAGTCGCTGAAGTAAATACGGAGATGCTAACCCAACATCCAGAGATTAAGGAGCAGTTAGAGCACACTGGAGAGATTGATAGAATCAGTATGGAGCGTCACGGAGCGATTAGATTGGGGACAGCGGCTGAGCTCCACATGATGCGTCGTCTCTTTGCCGTCATGGGTATGTATCCTGTTGGCTATTATGATTTAGCACCCGCTGGTGTGCCAGTTCACTCTACTGCTTTTCGGGCCATTGATGCCCAAGACTTAAATCAAAGCCCATTTCGAGTTTTCACCTCTTTATTGCGTTTAGATTTAATTGGTGATGAAGTATTAAAAAAGGAAGCCATAGCGGCATTAGCTAATCGTCAAATATTTACCGCTAATGTTATTAGACTTATTGAACGCTTTGAAGAGCAGGGCGGTTTAACGTCAGAGGAAGGTGAGCATTTTGTAACAGAGGCTTTAGAGACCTTTCGCTGGCATGATAAAACGCCGGTGTCAAAAGAGCTATATCAACGCTTATTAGAGCAACATGGTCTTATTGCTGACGTAGTGGGCTTTAAAGGCCCGCATATCAATCATTTGACCCCTAGAACGCTGGATATAGATACTGTACAGCAAGGTATGCAGGCAAAAGGTATTCCGCCAAAAGCAATTATCGAAGGGCCACCAAAACGGGATTGTCCGATTTTACTAAGACAGACGAGCTTTAAGGCATTAGAGGAAGCTGTTAGTTTTAAAAATCCAAATGGCGAGTATGAAGAGGGTCATCATACTGCACGATTTGGTGAGATTGAGCAGCGTGGTGTCGCATTAACGCCAAAGGGTAGAGCGATATATGACCAGCTGCTTAGTCAAGCACGCAGCCAGTTAGGCGCCACTCCGAACGAAAGCAATGCTTTACAGTATTATCAAATTTTAGAGAGTGTATTTGAAGCATTTCCCGATGACTATCGAACCCTACATGATGAAGGACTAGCTTACTTTTACTATCAAGCTGTCAATGATGCTCCATATCCAAGTAGCGCTGCTTCTGAGTTAAATCTAAATTCTTCAGAAGAGAATTACTCGGATGACTCTATCTCAAATCAAGCCATGACTCAATTGATTGAGCAGGGTATTGTTCGTCTCGAGCCAATCGTTTATGAGGACTTTTTACCAGTAAGCGCTGCAGGAATTTTTCAGTCTAATTTGCATGATGATAAACAAAGCAGTTATGAAGGTAATTCAAATCAAAACGAATTTGAAAAAGCACTTGGAGTGCATGTATATGATGAATTAGCTTTGTATGCTGATCAACAAGCTAAAAGCATTCACGAATGCTTATGTAGATTAAAGTCTTCTATGTAAGTACTCGGTACATATAATTTACTATTACTAGGGCGTGTCCTCAATTCAATCGATAGCCATCTAAATGGGCTAAAAATGGCCAAATCTGGCCAAACGGTGTCAAATAGCTGACGAATATCTCGATATTATCTGCACTATTTTCCTTGTTTGACGGCGATTTATCTCATTTTTATCACCATTTTTAAAATGAGGACACGCCCTAGATGAGTTTCATTAATCTAGTAATAGCTTCATAAACCTAAATCATTGTATTAGGAAGTGTTTTTAGTGAATAAACTTCTGAAAGTTTTAATAGATAGTCATCAATTTAACCCCAGCCAAATAGAAACTGACGCTGAGAGTCTAGAGCACTGGGGTAAAGACTGGACCAAACACTTCGCTCCTGCTGCGTCTGCCATCGTCTTTCCAAAGACCACTGAACAAGTACAAGCGATTGTCTTGCTTGCTAATCAACACAACGTGGTACTGACGCCAAGTGGTGGTCGTACGGGCCTCTCTGCAGGCGCTGTCGCGTCTAACGGTGAGATTGTCGTCAGTATGGATAAGATGAACCGTATTGGACAGTTCTATCCTGCTGATCGCATGGTTGAGATTGAAGCCGGTGTGGTCACGCAGCAACTGCAACAATTCGCTGAGTCTAAAGACCTCTACTACCCTGTCGACTTTGCTTCAGCAGGTTCCAGTCAAATCGGTGGCAATATTGGCACCAATGCGGGCGGTATTAAGGTCATTCGTTATGGCATGACCCGTCAATGGATCATGGGGCTCACAGTGGTCACTGGTAAAGGTGATATCCTGCAGCTCAATCGCGGCATGATTAAAAACGCCACTGGCTATGATTTGCGTCAATTGTTTATCGGTAGTGAAGGCACGCTAGGCTTAGTCACTCATGCGCAAATAAAGCTTGAGCGTCAGCCACAAGACTTAAATGTCATGGTGCTCGGTATGGATAACTTTAGTGATGTCATGAATGTGCTCTCTGCCTTTCAAGCGAAGATTGATTTGACCGCTTTTGAGTTCTTTGATGATGTGGCGATTGATAAATTGATGGCACATGGTCAAGTACAAGAGCCATTTGAATCGCGTACCAAATTTTATACGCTATTAGAGTTCGAAGCGCCATACGAGCCGATCATGGATGAAGCCATGGCGATATTTGAGCATTGTATGGAACAAGGTTGGGTCGTCGATGGTGTCATGAGCCAGAGCTTGGCACAGGCTGAAGAGCTGTGGAAATTGCGCGAGTATATCTCTGAAACCATCTCAGTATCTACCCCTTATAAGAACGATGTTTCGGTATTAATCAGTTACGTACCTGAATTTATCGCTGAGATTGATCACATCGTCAGCAGCAACTACCCTGACTTTGAAGTGTGCTGGTTCGGTCATATTGGCGATGGCAACTTGCATCTTAATATCTTAAAGCCTGAAAACATGAGTAAAGATGATTTCTTTGCCGAGTGCCAGATTGTCAATAAATACGTATTTGAAACGGTGCAAAAATATGGTGGTTCAGTATCTGCTGAACATGGCGTTGGTATGACCAAAAAGCCTTATCTCAATTATAGCCGTAGCGAGACTGAGATTGATTATCTGCGAGAAGTCAAAAAGGTCTTTGACCCCAATAATATTATGAATCGCGGAAAGATTTTTGATATGTGATTGGTAGGCTAACGATTTATCTCAAAAAAAGACGCTAAACCTAAAGGTTAGCGTCTTTTTTATATAGATAATTCAAATTTCACTATTGTTAGTACCATCTTAAGAAAATACGAGCTATATCGAAGAAGTTTTATATCTGTGTTCTTCATGGGGCTGTAGTAGATAAGGATTAAATATCACACCATTTTCTCAGGATTTTCAGCTGATTAGATGGTGAGCCATAGTTAAATCTAAACTCGCACTCTTTTAAAAACAAATGGAAGTTCTTCTTATTAATCCCATTATACTTTCTTAGAGTTCGTTTAGACTGATTCCAGAAGTTCTCAATGCCATTGATGTGATTGTTCTTACCGCAAGTGAACTCTTTAGAATGATTGACTCTAAAGTGTTTAAACTTGCTCACATCTAATGCATTGTAACTTCGATAGCTATCCGTATAAACAAACCCCAACTCTGACCTTTTCACCTAATAAAATTAGAAAAAGAAATAACCTCTTGAAGCTATATATTCTATAGTGTTAAGAGGTTTTTTTATATCTAAAATAATACTAACTATTTAATAATAACGATTATTTTATGATATTAAGCTCCACAATACTAAAGCGTTTGACACCTAAGTGATTATTGGATAACATGAATTGTATTCACTATTAGCGTATATGTAATGAAAAATAATAAACTTAAGGTTGGGCAAAAACTTGCCAATCCTAGTAAGGATAATTTGTATGTACATCCGTATGCTAAAGCCGCTTTATGTGTTTGGCAGAGATTGAGACCTAAAACGACTTATATCAATATGAAGTTTTTGGATAACTTCTACCGTCCACCACTTCGCTTGGTTGATGGAGGAGACGGTGCTTTCTATTTCTTTAATGATTTTCAAAGAGTCGATCAGGTCTTAAGGTTAGAGAATGATAGTGATTACCCATGTTTAATAATCCCTGAAAGTATTAAAGATGTTCAGCAGCTCGCATGGAGGGATGTTATAGACTTGATATTCTTGAAAGGTATTCACCATCCTGATTTGTTTAAAGCACTTAAATGCACTGCACCTCAAAGTGTTATATGTCAGCTAATGGGAGTTAAGCAACTGACCGTGAAGGAGTATTGCCATTTTGCAGGTATTAGCCAGAGTAGTTATGAATATCGCCAATGTAAGTTTGCACTAGAAGATCGAGTTCTAGGTATTCCTCAAAGTATGAGCTGGTTGAGTGGTGCACCCTAATGAATATAAAGCAGTTTGATAACAGCGAATTACAAAAGGTTTTAGATCATTTAGTGCCACTTGATTCACCGTACTATATAAAACTACAAACCCTGATTATTAACATCATTTATATTAATTCAGGCTTTTGCTTACATAGTGGTGAGCAGACCAACATAGATATGCCAGTACTTGCATCGTCTGAATGTGATGAGCTATGCTGAAGAAACCGTACAAGTAAACTTGGTAAACTAAGCATAATAACAGGAGTTTACCATGACCAAGAAAGTAAGAACCTACAGTGACGAATTTAAAGCCGAAGCTGTTAAAAAGATAGCAGACAACAACGGCAATATCTCAGCCACTGCAAAGCAGCTTGGCATTGCCATGCAAACGCTCTCAAATTGGCATAACAAAGCCAATCAAGGCAAACTTGTAGGAACAAAGCAGTATGACCCTGAACTTATGAGTGCGCTTGAAGAGGTAAAACGCCTAAAGCGGCAGCTCAAAGTGGCTGAAGAGGAGCGCGAAATACTAAAAAAGGCGACGGCGTACTTTGCAAAGCACAGTTAGTCAGGTACGCCTTTATCCAAGATAACCAGCACTTCTTTAGCATCACCACTATGTGCCGCGTACTACAGGTTAAACCCTCAAGCTACTATGACTGGCTAGGTCGTGATATCAGTGACCAACAAATACATCGCAACCAGTCTGAGCTGCTAGTCAAAGCCGCACACATTGAAACTAAAGAGCGTTATGGTATAGATCGTCTGCATGCCTATCTAAGCGATCAAGGGCATGATATTAGTCTATACATGGTCAGACGTATTAAAGAAGAGTTTGGCATTAAATGTCGTCGTCACAAACGCTTTAAAATCACCACTGACTCTAATCACAACAAACTGGTCTATGATAACGTGCTTGATCAGCAGTTTGACGCTAAGCGCCCTAACGAGTCGTGGGTCAGCGACATCACCTATATCTGGACGAATGAGGGTTGGCTGTACTTAGCAGGGGTCAAAGACTTATACACCAAAGAGCTTGTCGGTTACGCTATTAACAAGCGTATGACGGCAGATTTAGTATGCCGTGCACTCAACATGGGGATTAAGAATAAACGACCTGCTAAAGGGCTAATCGTTCATTCTGACAGAGGCAGTCAGTACTGTAGCCATGCCTACCACAAGATCATTAAACAGCATCAGTTTACAGGATCTATGAGTGGCAAAGGCAATTGTTTCGACAACGCTCCGATAGAAAGTTTCTGGGGCGTCTTGAAGAATGAGCTAGTGTATCACCAGAACTATAAAACTAGATTTGCAGCCATCAGCGATATCATTGGCTATATTGAGCTGTATTACAATCAAACGAGGATTCAAAAGGGCTTGAGCTATAAGTCGCCAAGACAGATGTGGTTTGATTATTATCGTCAAGCTGCGTAACTAAAATCTCCCAAGTTTAAGTCTACGGGATTGACGGCAGGGGTCATGAAGCTATTGCCAGGGAAGTCGTCAAAGAGAGGAAGATTGAAGATTGGGCAGTCACTTATATGCTGGTCTTGTTTTACCAGAGGTATGGTCAAGTACATCCTGATAATGAAGCATGGCAGTTTATGAGTGCATATCTGCAAATAATTATTATGATTGCTATACGTAAGGATGAACACTCTGCAAAAGTCAGTCAGCTAAGTGTGCGTCTAAGGATGGGGTTGAAGGACAATAACCCACAAGCTGAGATTGTTAAAAAACTGATTGATATCCATGCTCAACATGTTTCACTGACGAAGGCACTAGCAGCATTACGTGTATATGAAGCTAAGATAAGAAGTGATGAAGAGTCAGGCAAAGTGGTTAATCAAAAGTTGGCTGGTAAAATTGGTCAAATAAGACTTGCCTATGAAGTAGTTGCAGAGAACAAAGCGTTTGTAGGTAAAACCTATACCAGCTCACAAAACAATGAGCTTAGTAAAGAACACACTAATAAGCGATACCTTAATAGTGCTGATGAGCTAATACGAGTCACAATATTTGGTAGACCCCATAAAAATGATAACGTATCGGACGCTGAGAATATTGCTGATGATGACCCGCCTGCGCTCTTAGATAATGATTTTAAGCCTTCCAGTACAACCGCTAAATCCTCAGAATTACAGCAATGGAAGCTAAAAAACAATTATCGACATGCCCGCCGTAACCAGTTTCATTTTCCTACTAATCTACGTCAACTAAGTCTACTGAGCTATCAGATGTTATTTGCTCGGGTGTGGCAGCTTTTTGGCGTTGTTAGCTATAAACAGCGTCAGGTTTATGCGGTCATATTACTATCACTACTAAGTGGTCGGAAGGTCCAAGACGTGATTTATGAGTTAGAACTGGATAAAAGTCAGCGCAAGTGGTTGAGTCATGAGAGCGGTTCGGCTGCTGATAGTTATGCTATGAGTAATACTATTAACGTAACTTCAAATCGTAGAAGCCACTTATTGCCACATCGTCAAAGCCATGATAATGAATTTAAATTACCTCTGCCAGCGAGGCTACAAGCAGTTATTGAAAATAAGTTTTCGGTGGCAGGCGATGAAGTGGCTGAAGTGCTGGCAAGCTTGAAAGTGCAACTAGAGCTACCGGTGTTATCAAATCAGCATATTGACGCTTGTTTATATACAGTTATAAAGAATGAGCTGCAAGAGCCATTACATGCCGACATGGTTACTGGAGTTGATGTGAAACACAGCTCGCCCTTGTACTACACCAGTATTGAGACAATAAGCTTAGAGAAGACTTACTACAGCGCCATACAACTATTGACCGAATACTGTACTGCGGACAGCCAAGGTGAGCTGCGACAGCTTAGTATGTCTAGCACGAAAAGCAATCGTTATAAAAAATATATTGGTAGTGACATGACTTTAAATATTGATATCTGCCAAAGATTTTTTGATGAGCTTGCTGAAGCAACTGAGAGTTATAACGGTCGATTAAAGCGGAACGTAAGCATAAGGCAGGACCGTTATATTGAGCAGTTTAATGCTTATGGTGTCTGGTTATGGCACATCATCTTTATTCAGACTGGTATTAGACCCGTAAAGCATGCGCCTGGGCTTTTAAATCAATTTGATTTTAGGCAAAGGCTGTTATGGGTGTCGGATAAAGAAGAGCGTCAGGGACAAGGGCAGGGAAGGCTTATTCCTCTTAGTGATTTCTTAATCACAGCGATTCAAAATTATATTGAATATATCAAGCAATTTGCGGTCATGCATAATTCTATATACCCAAATGACCAATTTCCTATAAATAAAATTTTGAACTCTAGTCAGCCACTCATTCAGCTATTTAGCCAAAATCCCAAAGGCTTTACCGGTATTAAACCTAGTAAGGTTCGCTATCAGATAAAACACTTTTTTAGTCACCAAGACAACTGGCTTAGACATCAATTACGCTCACTACTAACGAATAAGTCTCCTGAGCATTTGATCTGCGCCCTATATGGTCATGAACATCCAGATCAGGAGGCTATGCATCCCATGTCGTCATTATCCATTAATGAGCTAAAAGCGTTATCCGCTGACTTAGAGAAAGTTGCAGTTGAGCTTAATCTACGACAAGTTGAGGTGAATATATATGGATAATGCCGTTGCTCATCAGTTAAGAGAAGAAAATAAAAGCAAGAGTCATGAGAGTATCAAAAATGAGGCAAAATTTTTGATAGCTTCGTATGTTGATGACAATCACATACTCACAGGAACAGACCTAACTGAATACTATCAAACCATTGGTAGCATACTTGAGGTGCATTTTGATACTGCGCATAGCTATCACTTAGCCAGACAAGGATTTTTAGAATACATACGGAGTTATAACAAATCTCATGAACTGAGTATGGATGAACCAGTTGTGCCAGTCATAGCAGAGCGTGATCATTTAACAATATCCTATGATTGGATGGTAAGTGGTGCTCAAGTAAGCCTTGCTAGCCAGCAAATAATTGAGATATGGCAACGGAAAAGAAGGTTCTCAAACAATGATTTGATTGAGTCAGTGCTCTACTGTAGCGTGATGTATGGGGGATTGAATGACATAGATGTGTTAAAAGCACTGTATCAATGGCTCCTAGGCGAACGTGACATATATCAATTGCAGCTACCAGCAACTGATGAATTACCAGATTCAGGTGTCAGCAGCGGGAGTTTGGCGCTAATCTTGCTCAGTATTGATGATGACAATTACGGTTGTTCTTATACGCAAAGTCATACCTCAGAGGATGTATCTGCTACAAGCTTACAGCGCTATGTAGAGTACATACCTGATGATATGACACTTTGCTTTTTATACGCGCTAAAAGATAAAAAGTTAAAAAAAGAAGATGTGAAGTCGTTTGAAACCATTATCAGTGATATTTGTAAGAAGCTAAAACTACAAAATAAAGATAAAAGTAAACCGCATTTATCACAGTTAATAAAATACGCTGACTATCATTGGCGGCAGATGAAGGGAGGCGATATAGACACTGCACTGGCTATTGTTAGACAGGGCAAGATTAAAACGACGGGCTTAACCACAAATAAGCTTATTAATTATAATCAAGAGGTGATTAACTCAAATCTACAGCCGCTCACTTGGGAAGAGTTATTTGTAGCAAGCTTTTCAGAATCTGACGAAAAAGGCACCAATAGTAGGGAGTATCCAAGTTTTAGTAAGAATCTTATTAAAGAGGTTCAAGATGCCCTTAAGGGCAGTAAAGCCCCAGCTATTGTAAAACTAGAGCTGTTGCAGCAGGAGTTTACTCAACCTAATGCTACGCGTCTTTTAGGATGGGTCAATAGCTTGTTGAGTGATAGTAATAACAGGTTAGATACCATTAGTAAATATCTGGGATGTATTGGTCGGGATTGGCTGATGCTAACAATGGATGAGAATCTTGATGAATGGTCTGGTGAGGACTTTGAAGCTGTATATGAGGAGATCATTCAAAGTAAGATTAAGGATGGAAGAAAGCAGTCTATTTTAAACAAAGAATCAGACTTTGGCGAAGACAATCTAGATACGGATGATGATTTAGTTGGCTGTGCAGACGATGTGTTAAGTCAAGGTAGTCTCAATGTCTTGAATAATGTGTATTTAAAGAAAAATAAAGTTTCATATCTGGATAAGCTCAAAGATACTCAAAAATTTACTTACGGCAGACTACGAGCTTTCCATGATTATCAGCGAGCGCACTATAATGCGCCATTTGTGTATTTCCCGTGGGGTAATAAACGCCAAGTGGTAAATGCGAACATGATATCACCTCGGATATATCATGCGATGAAAGAGTATCTGGTCAACTCGGATTTAGACGATGAACAGAAAAACCTTTGCTTAGTAGTCTTAAGTCTTGCGTATCGGACAGGGTTGCGAATCAAAGAACTTATCGGTGTTAAAGTTCGTGATATAGCTGACATCTATATTGATGAGCATGGACAACGAATAGAGCAGCCACAAATATGGTTAAGACCAAATCGCTATCGGAGATTGAAAAGTAGCAGCGCAAGCCGCCTTATACCCATTAACTGCCTACTTAAGAAAGACGAGCTAAAACAACTTACTCAGTTATATCGTCAGCAGAAAAGATTGAAGCGTCGTTACTTGTTTTCTCAAGGTTCAGGCGATCAGCCATTACCCAGTGTGGTTTTTAGTAATCTCATGAAGTTAATTTGGGACAGATTGCTAGGAAAGCACGACTTCACATTTCATAGCTTTAGGCATACTGCGATTAGTCAGCTGGCGTTAGTACTAAGTAAGTCGCCATTGGCACAGGTGATGACTGATTATGATAATGAGCAGTGCGAAAAAGTAATAAAAGGCGTCCTTGGCTATCACAAGGATCAAGGCTCCTGGTTTGGGCTGGCTAGCTTTGCAGGGCATTTAACGTGCGACACAACCTTCGAGCATTATATTCATACTGCTCATCTGCTGGCAGGGGAACAGCTCAGTAACGCTTACTTAGAGCTACCTATAACCGTTTTAGACTTAATAACAGGACTAGATTATTCTGTTATATATAGACAAGACAAAACTGCTTATGATGCAACGACAAAGACGGTGCAGCTAAATAAGATAAGATCATATTTACTTAAAAAAATAGCTATTAATAAAACACCATTATTTAAGAACGTAGATGAACCTGATAACAATACTAGTCACCAACTGTTAAAAGGTAATTTGAATGGATTTAATGAGTCAAATACAAATTCAATTTTCATTCATCCTAAATATGCGGACGTCATAGGTTTTCTAAAGGAAATGCAAGAATTAAAAGAAAACTCTCGAGATGAGCTGTTACCTGAAGTGGCTATTAGACATGGTATAAGTTTAAATGAATCTAAATGCTTATACCTGCGCGCTAGTGAGCTGTTCGACGATGACAGGCTATTACTAGGTAGGCCTAAAGGTAGAAAAAACCAGGAAGTAATAATTAGAGCATTAGATAGGGCGTATCAGATGTCTATAAAGGATCCTGAGAAGTTGAGAATGTTTATTGAAATATTTGCACATAAACATAACTTGAATTACTCATCGATTCATTTTGGTATTAAGGAGACCCAGCTTAAAATGCTACAGAGTTTTATGCTGGTAGGTTGTCAGCTTATTGATGCCGGTCATTGGCAGGTTAGGGCATATAGTGAGCAAGTTGTAAGTAATGTTAAAAAAGACTTGAGTCTGAACAGCTCAATACGTGTCGGTGCTCGTGAGAATTTTCATGGCTATGAAGTAAGGGTTGTACAGAAAAAGCGTAAGAGGTCAGAGAATAATATGGCTTTAACTAAAGACTATTATGCTTCATCAGGCGTGCTCAAGTACTTAGGATATTTGTTGATGGTATTAGTAGCTAACTAAGAGGAGGAGCCCATCTCAGATTCTGGTAGAACCTCAACATTAATTATCAAGTCATTTTATTTACTTTGTGCGCAGTACTAACAATCATATTTGCTGCTTGTGTAACTTCTGCTTCAGTAGTCATACGACCCACACAAATTCGTAATGTCGTTTCAGCTTTTTCTTTATTTATACCTATTGCTTTTAAAAGTGGAGGGTATTCCCGATTCAACCCATCACAAGCTGAGCTAAGAGAAAAGGCAAGATGGGGTTGTAGGTTGTTCAATAACTGAACACTATCTACACCTGATATTGCAAGGTACAAGTTTCCTGGATGGCGGCTCTCAGCATCTCCAATAACTTCAATATCAAGTTTTTTGCTTAAGTTTTCGAGGAGTATTTGGCGTAGCTGTTTGAGCGACTCAGCTTCTACCTCTTTATTCTCGCACATTATCTCAGCCGCTTTTTGAAAGCCGACTATTAAAGGAGTAGCCAGAGTTCCAGCTCGTAGTCCATCTTGCTGTCCGCCACCCACAATCATAGGTTCAAAGTCAGGGTTTTGTAAGTGTTTAGAGTAAAGTAGACCAATTCCCGAAGGGCCATATATTTTGTGAGCAGATAAAGTCAGGAAATCCACATCTAGATTCAAGCAGCTGATAGGTAAGTAGCCTGCTTGTGAGGCATCTACGTGAAGAAAGACATTGTTCTGGTTGCATATCTCAGAGATAGCGCTAATAGGTTGGTTTGTACCGATAACTCCATTTGTCATGGCGCAAGATACCCAGAGTACATCATTGCGATCTAAGTGATGCTCAAGATTTTCGAGGTTAATTTTACCGTTATCATTTAAGTCTATATATATCAGGTTTAAATTCAGCTTTTTAGATATAAGCTCTAGGGGAGCTAATACAGACTTATGTTCTAAATAACTGGTTAAAATAGTGTTAGCATTCGGCTTTAGACCTTTAGCAATCTTAATACCTGCGGTAATTGCTAAGTTATTAGCTTCAGTTGCACCCGACGTAAATATAAGCTCATCCTCAAAACAATCATAGATTTCTGAAAAACTCTCCAAAGCATCTTTAATTACTTGTTCTTTAGACCAGCCAAAAGCATGGTTAACTGAGTGGGGATTACCAGGCTGAGTCCATAATTCATCCATTGCTTCAACGACTAAAGTATCGCAGGGAGTATGTGAGTTGTAATCTAAGTATATGTTTTTCATAGAAATTATTAAGATCCCAAGGATTTATGTTGAATATTATTATCGTTTTTAAGCTTACATAACTATATTATCATGATACAATAATCTTCATTGGAGAGTTCTCCCAATGAAGAAATGCTTATATTATACAAATAAACTGGGTTGATAAAATTTTATGCGTTATTTTGCCTCTTTGATTAAAAATATTAAACCTACACTTTCTGGTCACGATACATTTCCTTTACGGTATGGATGGATTAAAAAGGCATACGATCAGATTGAAGCCCAGCCTGATGTCAACAATGTATTCTCTCAGGATACTGCTATTGCAGATTTTGGCGTAGGTAAGAATATGCTTAATGCTATGAGATTTTGGTCGACTCATACTGCTATGCTTTATAGAGAGGATAGTGCTTACAAAAATACCCATAAGGGATTAGGTGCCGATCAATTCTCTGATCATAACAATATAGACGCAACTAAGCATGTTAACAGCTTTTATAATGCTGAAAATTTTCTTAGCGATAATGGACTTGACCCTTACTTAGAATCACCATCGACTATCTGGTTACTTCACCACTGCCTAGTAACGAACCCTAACTTAATAAGTTATTACTGGTTCTTTAATATCAATACAAAGTCGGAACTCACAAGAGAGGACTTTGCAAGACTTTTGAAAGAGTTTATGAGAGATCATAATCTATCAGTCCCATCAGAATCTACTATAAAGCGTGATATTGAATGCTTTATCCAAAATTATACGACAAAACGTCGCAAGGCCAATGAAGATTTCGAAAGTACCTTAGAGGGTCCTCTCGTTGAACTAGATCTTTTAACCCGTGTTAGCAAACAAAATATTAGGGCGTTAAGAGGTGAGAAGAACTCTCTAACATTGCATGTATTTGTATATGCTCTCATTAACTTTTGGAAAGTACATAATGGGGCTGCAGATACTCTCTCTTTGGAAATGTGTACCCTTGATGAGTGCTCGCCAGGTCGAGTGTTTATGTTAGATGAGGAGGCTATTATTGGATTCGCTGAGCAGTTGCAAAACTCAGACTACTCTTTAGCTTGGACACAGTCTGCAGGTATCAGACAGTTTCAGGTTACTGATGGCAGTGATTTAGACGATATATTAGAGCAAAGTATACGCTTTATGAAAGACGAAGATTATAGTCGATAATAAAATCACAAAATAATAATTAACTGTATTTTATAACTAATAATAGAGTCATTTGAAACTATGAATACTACTCAGCAATCAGAAACCTATCTTGTTGACGCCATTGAAAGAAATGAGTTTTTTCAGCGTTCGGTTAACATTACTTATGACCATGGCAATTTAGAGGCCCTCGAAAACTTTTATTGTCCAATATCCTATGAGCAAACCATTATTAAAATGATGCAGCACATAGAGCAATCAGGGCAGGCCGCATTTACTTGGACGGGTCCTTATGGATCAGGTAAATCGAGTCTCGCTATTTTCTTACAAGCTTTAATTAATAGTAATCCTCAGGTTGTTGAAGCAGCTAGAGCCAAACTAAGTGATAAGAATAAAGAATTAATTATTAAGCATTTCAGCCCTGAACAGCATCAATGGCAGGTCTTAAACTTAATTGGTCAGACTACTGCACCAGAGCGGTTGTTCATTGAAGCCTTGGACTTAAAAAATAGTGCGACTACAGAAGATATTTTACAAGCCCTTGAAAGCCGCATTGATAAAAATCAGCGTTTACTGATTTTTATCGATGAGCTAGGTAAGGTATTTGATGGTGCTGCTAAGAGCAGCCGCCCAGAAGATATTTACTTTCTCCAGCAGCTTGCAGAGTTTGTAAGCCGCACTCAAGGTAAGATGCTATTCATTGGCGTACTGCATCAGTCATTTATGGCGTATGCACGCCAAGCAACCGCTAAAACACATGACGAGTGGCTTAAGATCCAAGGTCGTTTTGTTGATTGTGCTGTGACATTATCAGTTGACGAGCAAATTCATTTAATCAGTCAGGTAATTGAAGTAAATGACTCAGACTTATTGGATATTCGAGCTAACACTAAATTTTCGAGCCAAGTCGATACCGTAGTTAATAACATTGCAAGCAACCGTAAGACTGACTCAGAGAAAATGACTGAGCTGCTAACGAGTGTATTCCCGTTGCATCCATTAGTTGCAATACTGGTATGTCAGTTGTCTAAGAAAAACTTCGGTCAAAACCAGCGTAGTATTTTCTCATTTTTAATGTCAGCCGAGCCTAACGGTTTTGGCTATTATATTAAAAATACTAAACTAGATAGCTTTACTGTTTTCACACCAGAAATGTTCTGGGATTATTTAGATAGCAACCTAAATAGCACTATTCAAGCTTCAGAGTACGGTAAGCAGTGGCTATTGTCTCAAATAGCTGTTAATCGCTATGAAGAGTTGAATGATGAGATGGCAGTGAAACTGATTAAGACTGTTTCACTAATAAGCATCTTTGCAGATGGAACTGGCATTCATGCAAGTCCTGAGTTACTTAAGGGCATACTTGCGGCTAATGATGAAGAGCTTGAAGATGTTGTATCAGCGTTAGAATCAGCATCTATTATCTTTTATCGTAAGTTTACTCAGTCTTACATGTTAAGTGAAGGTAGTGATTTTAACTTAACTGATGCGATTAAAGAGCAGCTACAAGACCTCAATACACTCCCATTTGAGCACTTGGAGCAGTTTGAGCCAGTTGTTGCTAAAGCTCATTATCAGCTCATAGGAAGCCTGCGCTGGATGCAGGTTAAGTTATTACCTGCTACAGACTCAGTAAAAGACACATTGCTTAAACTACAACAGGAAGTTGATGCTTCTTTAGTGGGTTATTATTGTTTATTAATCCCAAAAAATGATGACGAATTAAAGCTAGCTTTAGAAGTTTGTGAAACTGTATCAAACTCTGATGAGTTTAATCACATTGTAATTGCTGTCCTTGATAGCCATACCGCTATCATTGATATGCTTAAAGATAAAATTGCACTTAGCAATATTTTGAAAAATGAAGAGCGACTTCTAAACGATAAAATCGCTCGGCAAGAGACAGAGGGGCGTCTAGTTGAAGTTGAAGATGCGCTAAATAGAATGTTGGACAAGAGCTTAAGTAACTCGAAATGGTACAGCAAACATCTTGAAGAAAAAGGGGTTTTACTCAACAGATTCAAATTATCATCACTTGCCTCATCTATTGCTGATTATTATGTAAGCAAATACTTTGAGTGTAATAATGAGCTTGTTAATCGTAATAAACCCTCTCCAAGTGCCAAAGGTGCTATTCGAGAGTTATTAAAGCGTATGATTGAGAATAGCGATGAGCCTAGCCTTGGGATAGAGAAATTCCCACCTGAAAAAGGCGTATATGAGTCTGTTATTGTAAAAAATGGTCTACATGTATCAGAAGATGGAGAGAATTATTATTTTTCTGAACCATCAAATGAACGACTTAAGGCTGTTTGGAGGCGAGCTGATGAGGTTATTTCGAAAAGCAAGGGTGAGCTTGTTTCTGCTCAACAGATATATGATGCATGGTCAGAAGCGCCATACGGTATTAAAGCTGGTCTACATGATATTCTATATATCGCCTACATACTATCAAGACATAGCGATTTAGCTAACTATATCAATGGAGAGTATAAGCCTACGGTCCAATACTTATTAGCTGAGTACTTAATTAAAGTGCCAAAGGGAGTAGGCGTTCGAGAGGTTTCCTTCCTAGAAGGTACACAGTCTTGGATTCATGTTCTAAGAGATCGACTAGAAGAGGAATTTGGTTCTCGCTTAAAATCTAAGATTGAAGACGAGCCCCTGCCTATTGCTCAAGCTTTAGTCAGTGTTTTCTTTAACATGCACCCTTGGATTCAGCGTACTAATGAGCTGTCTGTGAAAACTAAACAGCTTCGTAATATCTTAAAGCAAGCCAATGATCCTAATCAGCTTTTATTTGATGACCTACCTAGGTTTTTCAATGCTAGTGATAATGATGAGCAGAAGGTAGAGAAAATCATTCAAGGTTTATATGAGATGGATTATAAGTATCCAACTCTAGTGAGTGAAATAAACACTAAGCTTTTAGACCTCTTAAAGGTCAAGTATGAAGAGCTAAATCCATTCGCTGAGATTAATAAACGTTCTGAAGCATTGTTTGGCCGTTCAGGGGATTACTTGCTAGACGCTTACATTGCACGTCTGGTTAAGTACGATGGCTCAATGAATGATTCTGAGAGCTTAATTAGCCTATTAGCTGGCAATAAACCCGCTAAAAAGTGGATTGACCAAGATATTACAAGAGCCCTACAGCAAATCGCTGCGTATAGCTTCCAATTTTTAGAAGCAGAGGTTAACGCTGATGTGAACTCAAGTCCAGATAGGCAAAAAGTAGGTATTATTACTAAGTCACCAAGCTCGACTACTAGCCAAGTGCGTGAAGCTCATATTACTTCTAAGAATATTGATGAAGTCACAAGCAGTGCTAAAGAAATTGCTCAGTCTCTAAAAGATAGAGGTTTAGATTTAAATGACAGAGTTGCAGTAATTGCGAAGTTATTAGAAAGCTTCGAAGATGACTCAATAGATGAAAAAGAGGAGTCGTAATGGATAAGGTTAAACATGTATTAGGGATTTCTGGCGGTAAAGATAGTGCAGCATTAGCTATCTATATGCGTGATAACTACCCAGAACTAGATATCGACTATTTTTTCACTGATACCGGTAAAGAGCTTGAGGAAGTATATGAGTACCTATCTTATTTAGAAGGGTACTTAGGTAAACCAATTCAATATATTAACCCGGATAGAAATTTTGATTTTTGGTTGACTCAACATAATGACTACCTACCATCACCGCAAGCACGTTGGTGTACAATCAAAATGAAACTAAAACCATTTCAGGACTGGGTTCAAGGCTTTTTAGATGAAGGGTATGAAGTACGCTCCTATGTTGCCATTCGTTCTGATGAACCGTACCGTACTGGCTACGACTCAAGTGATGAAAAACTAATTGTTGAGCTACCTTTTCGAGAAGATGGTGTCGATAAGGCTGGCGTAATGGATATCTTAGAGAACTCAGGTGTTGGTTTACCAGCCTATTATGAATGGCGTACTCGAAGTGGCTGCACATTCTGTTTTTTTCAAAGAAAAATAGAGTGGGTAGGGCTTTTAGAACGTCATCCTGAATCTTTCAAGGAAGCTATGGCCTATGAAAAAGAGGCGTTAGCTAACCAGTCTCCATTCACTTGGTCTGAACGTGAGTCATTAGAAGAGTTAAGCCGACCCGAACGAGTGGCTGAAATTAAGGCTGATCATGATAAGAGGCTTGCTAAAATGAAGAAGCGGATCAAGGTTAACCCGCTTCGGCCAGATGGTGAGCCTGAACTAGATATGGACGATATATATGGTCAGGGCAAGATTTGTGTTATGTGCCACAAGTAAAAATATCGAATAATATTGACTATTAAGTATAATGTTCTAAACTGTTGACTTGTGTAATATAAGTTAACAGTTTTTTTATGGGCGAAAAGTATGGATTTGAAAGGCGCTGAAATTAGAAAGTTTAAAGAGATGGGACGTATTATTAATGACAATAGTAATAAGCAGCACCCATTAAAAGTTCCACACTATCAAAGACCATACAAGTGGGCTCCAGAGAATGTTGAAAAACTAATTACCGATTGGTTTAATCATGAAGAAAATAGTGACTATTTCTGTGGATCAATTGTAACAGTGATCCATACGGATCAACCTCATGACTTGATCGATGGTCAACAAAGATTTACAACATTGTTTTTAGCAAATTTCGTGAGCTTTATGACTCTTAGATCATTGGTATTAGCAACACTAAAATACCAAGGTTATGCAATGCGTTTTATTACACTTTACGATGAGATGTTGGATAGCTTACAGCACGTTATACTTCTAGACTCTGATGACAGTAGTCCTACCTCATTATCGAGCTTGAGCAATATAAAAAATAGAATCATAGATGAGCTGAGCAATGGAAATCTTGATGCTGCTATCGAAATATTTAATAAATATTTCTCCATGGCAGAAATCCGTAGCCTATTACATCATAAAACGCTAAACCTCCAATACGATAGAAGCTCATTCAATACTTCACTTGTAAAAGTAATGTGCGCACTTGATATTAATTTGGAAAACGAAAAAGATATAAACTTCTCAATAGATTTAGATGAAGGCCAAATACCTTATTCAGATAATGAGCAAACGTATGTAAATTCAATAAAAACTATATTTGAGAGTATTAAGAATAAAACTAACTCTGAGATTAAGTCTCCCTCTCACATTAAGTCAATACAAATGGCTATAAGTTTTAAAGATATGATCTCAGAATTTATAGATGACGTAAAAGTTTGTATTGTTCAAACTGGTAATCCAGATGATGCATATACTTTGTTCGAGGTATTAAATGATAGAGCTTTAGCTCTAGAAGACCTAGATCTAATAAAAAATGAATTTTATAAGAATTACGTTTTAAAAAGCGATTCAAAAGTTAGTGAAGAAGAAAAAGATAGGGTGCTCCAGAAGCTAGATGATAAATGGGTCAATGAAATATTTAATAAGACTCAAGACTACGAAAAGAAGCTTATTACTTTTTTAGCCGTTGGATATATTACTGGGTCAGAAAACATAAAATATGACAACTCGAAAGGTTTTAGGGATGCTCTAAAATCTTATTTTAACATGTATGATTCGAACAACCGTTATGACCAATATAGGATAGCTAAAGATTTTAATGTTTTTCTAACTTGTAAGAAACTTATGGAGCTTTTTTTCTTAAAATACCAAAAAAAGGATCTAGTTGCTTTACAAGCAGAATATAGTACAGAAACATCAGAAATTTATAAAACTGTACATTTACTCTACGCAAAAGATCAGTTTGGTGTACTTTTAGGTCTAACAAACTTTATTTTCAGGAACATTGAGTCTATTAGTCCAGACTTTGAAATATCTCAGGTCAAAAATATTTTAGAGGAACTTTTAAAAACAAATCACCCAAGTAATGGTCTGAAATATCCAGATCTTCATAGTATATGTACTGCTCAGTCCAAGAGTTTATGGAAAGTTGCTGTTATGGCTAAAGACTACAAAGCTCCTCGTAGTTTTGCTGTTTCATTAATAAATCAGCATTTTTTAAGCTCTCCTAAAGTTAATGTATGCAGTATTAGTGTTGAGCTAAATAGTCATCTAAATAGTGAATTTGAAAGCTGGCTAAGAAGTTGGAGGTATACTTCTAGTAGTAAGAACACACTTTCTATTCGAATTCTTTTCGCCAGACTCATTAAGATGAGTCTAGATATATCTACAATGAAGTTAACAACATCTACTATTGCGAATACTATAAGCCAAGCAGATGTGGCTGAAATGCAGCTTGACCATATTGAGCCTAGTAAAGTTAATTTTTTAGCAGAAAACAAATATTTTAAGCATATAGATAGAGAGAGGTTTGTAAATGAGTTAGGCAATATGATGCCTTTGCCAGGAGCTCAAAATCGTGATAAATCCAATCAACCTGTCATGGAAAGTTTTAAGTTTTTCGAGAAAGCGGGCTTAGAAAATCATTTTATTTTAACTCAGACCAGAAAGTTATTTGAAGAGAACAAAGTGCTATCTACTGGTAGTACTGATTTTTATATACCGACTGAAAGTTTCTTTGAAGAACGCAAGGAGTTTTTAATTGACATGTTCAAACAAGTTGTGAGTTGAGATTAGAACATATACTACTAAGAGCTTTTTTCTAAATTTTATAGGTTTGAATTAAGAGTATAGCATGGGTCCATCATTTCAAGATTTGAATCTAAAACCTGTTTATCGTACTGGTGAAGATAATTTATTCACTGACTTTTACCGACCGTTACTATCGTCTGCTATACGCTACGATAGAGCAGTTGGTTTTTTTTCGTCAGAGATTTTGTCTTGTAATCTCAAAGGACTAAGTAGTTTAGTTAGAAATAATGGCCGCATGCGATTAATTATTGGCGAGCCACTAGAGAAAGACGAATATGAGGCTATATTACATGAAACGATAGAAAGTCGTCAGGTATTGACCGAGCATTATATTAATAAGCTGATTGAAATGATGGATGGCACGGAAGCTAATACAGGTAGGTTGCAGGTCTTAGCTTATCTAGTCGCCTCGAAAAGGCTGGAAATTAAATTTGCTGTTCGACCGAAAGGTATGTTTCATGAAAAGATAGGGGTTGTTTATGATGAAGAAGACAACTGCGTAGTCTTTCAAGGGTCTGCAAATGAGACCCCTTCTGCTCTATTTGAACATATTAATGCTGAATCCGTAAGTGTATATAAGAGTTGGCAGGAAACCGTTTTCGAAGATTACGGTAAAAACTACATAAGGTCTTTCGAACAACTTTGGGAGGGTAATAGAGAAGATATAGTTGTTCTTGACGTAGTCTCAAAGCAATATGAGCGTATAGCTGATTATATAAGCAGCCAAATTAAACAGTCTAAAAATAATAGACTGGATTTTGAAAAAGTTTTATTGCAACTTGATGATAATTTAGAAGATAGTATTTCTTTATCTCAGAGTGCCTTGCCTAAAGTCCCTGAATACTTAGGTACTCATAAGTTTGATATAAGGCCGCATCAACGAGAAGCTTTAAACAGCTGGCGAGCTAATCAATTTACAGGAATTCTTAAGCATGCAACTGGCTCAGGTAAGACAATAACGTCAATATACGCTTTAACGAAGATGTTTGAGGCAAAACAAAAACAAGATCAGTCACTAATCGTAATGATTAGTGTGCCTTACATAGATTTGGCAAAGCAATGGGTGAAAGAACTTAAGCTGTTTAATATAACTCCTATTCAGTGCTTCGACAGTAGGTCTAAATGGGAAGGTTCTTTGGCGAGAAACTTGCAATTAGTTGAATTTGGGAGCTCAAAGTTTGTCTGTATTTTAGTTGTTAATAAAACACTATGCTCAGATCATTTTCAAAAAGCGATAAAAGATATTAACTTGAGTAGTTTAATGTTCATAGGTGATGAGTGTCATAGACATAGTGCAAACCAAACTCGTTCGCTATTGCCAGATGCAGCTTTCAAACTAGGTCTATCTGCCACACCATTCAATGATGATGACGATATGTTAGAAAGTCCATTCGGCAATGATGCAATGGATAATATCTTGAGTTATTACCAAGCCATAGTTCATGAATACAGTCTCGAAGATGCAATTCTAGATGAGGTATTAACCCCTTATGATTATCATATTATTCCAATTCATTTGACTGAGGTTGAACAAGAGGAGTATGACCAGCTATCTGAAAGCATTAGAAAGATAATGATTAATTCAGGTGGTAACCTGTCAAAAGATAATCGTGAAAAAATGGTTACCCTCACTTCAAAAAGAAGTCGTTTATTAGGAAGTGCGGAAAACAAGATGTTCAAGTTGAGAGATATAACTTCTAATATATCTAAAGAAAAACGTAAACTCACTTTATTTTATGTTGGTGAAGGTAAAGACTCTGAGGACAATATTATCATTGATCAAGTTACAAAAACTTTGAGATATAACGATTGGAAAACAGCTCAATTTACAGGTAAGACAACTAAAAGAGAAAGAGATGAGTTATTACATTTGTTTAAGCAACGAAGAGTTGATGCCTTAATAGCAATGAAAGTTCTTGATGAAGGAATTGATGTCCCTGCCTGTAGTACCGCTTATATTCTAGCAAGTACGAAAAACCCCAGACAGTACGTTCAGCGTAGAGGAAGAGTCTTGAGAAAGTTTCCAGGTAAAACTAAAGCCACAATACATGACTTTGTAGTGTTACCTTGCCCATATAGCAAATCCATTTTCGGAAAGAAGCTTTATGAGTCAGAGCTAGAAAGGGTAAGAGATTTTTCATTACTTGCAACAAATAAAATAGAGATTGAGTCACACCTACAGGAATTGGAGGTTTTGCGTGTCTAATAATGATATAAGAGAAATGTTTGAAGAAGCTAATAAGCTAGTTGAAAAGGAACTTGAGACTCCTTTGAGACAGTTAACCCGCAAGATACTTAATGAGGAAAGAAAGTATCTATACTCTGATCAAAAGCCAGCGCAACGTAAAAAAAACATAAAAGACTTTATTGAAGAAGCTAGAAAATCTGGTAATTTCAAAAGTAATCTGGGGGCATAAGTGAAGATAATTTCTTTAAAGATGAAAAACTTCAGGCAGTTCCATGGTGAGCAATCAATAGAGTTTTCTACCGATGCAAAAAAAAATATCACTCTAATCCATGCTGAAAATGGAGTTGGTAAAACAGCTTTGCTGAATGCTATCAAATGGTGCTTTTTCGAAGAAACGACTCTTAACTTTAGTCAGAAAGATAATTTACTAAATAACTATGCTCATGATGACGGGGATAACACCTATTATGTTGCTATCGAATTCGAGGAGGATGGTGAATATTTTTATTGTGAGCGAGGTTATAACGATATAAGTAAAAATTACTTCAAAATGACTAGGGACGACTTCGAGACTGGTGTCAAACCAATTAATGATCCTGAGTTGTTCATAAACTCGATACTTCCGAAAGAGATGTCTGAGTACTTCTTCTTCCAAGGAGAAGGGGTAGGTAGCTTTACAAAAGCTAAAGTAGGACATAACAGAGAAGTTAAAGAGGCTATTCAGAATATACTAGGGTTTAAAACAGCTCAGCAAGCAATTGATGACCTTGGTGATATCAAAAAAGATTATCGAAAAGAGGTGGCTACAAGAAATAAAGGTTCGGAATTAGCTAAGCTTAGTGAGGAAATATCAAAATTAGAGCAAGAAAAAATTGCTAAGGACTCACGTTTGAGCCTTTGTGATAAAAATATAGGAATGTATGAGCAACTAATTTTAGATATTGATGAGAAGTTAGCAAACAGTAATAGCACCGTGGTTAAACAGAACCATCAAAATCGCGCCAAACTTGATAAGCAAAAAAGCGTTCTCACACAAAGAATTAAGGGTAAAGAGGTTGAAAAGGTTAGACTTATTAAAATGTACGGCGCGCATGTCTTTGCGAAAAAACTGGCATCTCAAGCTTTAGACTTTATTAATGAAGAAGAGTTTAAGGGAACGATACCAGCACCATATAATGAGAATCTAGTTAGACAGATACTTGAAGAACATGCGTGTATTTGCGGCGCTCCTATTCATGACAATTCCGAAGCTTACAATAATATTAGTAAGTTGTTGAAGAGTGCTGCAGATCCTGATCAGGGTAATAGAGTAATTCGAGCACGTGAAACACTCAAGTCAATTCAAACGAAGAATGAAGGTGCTAAAGGTCATTTATTAGCTAATCAAAACGACTTAATTCAGCTTCATAATAATTTGGAGGATACAAAGCGAGAGCTTGAAGAAATATCATTGAGAATGACAGAGTTTAATATTGACGAGATTGTTAGCTTAGAGAACCAAAGGAAGTCACACCAGCAGCATAAAGATACTGAGTATCGAACTCAAGGTCGGTTAGAGGTAGAAACGGACAGATTGAAAAGATTTATTGATGCGACACAAAGTAAAATCAATCAATTGCAAGCTCAATCAACAGGGATTGATATTTATCAAGAGTCACTAGATATACTTAATGAAGTGGAGTCTTTGTTAATTAGTACACTTCAAAAGGCAGAAGAAAGCAGTTTTAACGAACTTTCAAAGCTAATTAATGACACTTTAGATTTATACGTTCGACAGGACTTTAAGGCTAAAATAGATAAAGAGACATTTAATATTCGTCTCATTGATAATCAAAATAGAAATGTAGCAATGAGTGATGGCCAACAGCTTTTATTGAGTCTGACCTTTATATCTAGCTTAATTCAGCTGGCTGCTACAAGAAAAAATGCTCAAGGTGAAATCCTAACTCCAGGGGTCATAGCACCTTTCGTTATTGATGCTCCTTTTGGTGTTCTTGATAATACTTATAAAGGTAATATGGCTAAATCTATTCCTGAGTCGGTTGAGCAGGTTGTTTTCTTATTATCCTCTAGTCATTGGGAGGGTACAGTAGAAGAAAATATCAGAGAAAGAGTAGGCAAAGAATATAATCTAGTTGCAGAAGTAGCATCTTCTCAAGGGAGCAAAGAGCTTAATCCTATATTTGTCAAAGGGAATAAGGTTGATACCGTACGTTATGACTGTGGCATCGATAGAACAGTTATTGAGGAGGTGAAAGTATGATGGGACGGAACAATAAAACCGATTGGCGAGGGTTAAATGTTAATCGTGAAAGAAGACATGAAAATTTAATTCATACTCTGGTTGAGGATAAAGAGACAGCAATCTTTACCTACAACAAGGATCTTATGATTTTCGCTGCAATGATTGGTTATGCTTATAATAAGAGATTATCTTTATCAGGCGATAAAATATCGATAACGTTAGGAACATATTATAATACTGAAGACGATGGCTTTATATATTTATTAGCATTGATGGAAAATAAAAATGCCACCTGCTTAAAGGACCCCAACCTATCTGACTCAATTAAAATCTTTGAAGATTACTGTAATGGCGGGTTAGATATTATTCAAGACTGGTTTAGAAGCAACCCCACAGATAACAGTAGAGTTGAAACTCTTGAAGCTAAAATTTGGGAGTATATGAAGAGTCAAGAAGGGTTGGAACAAGGTATCAGTAATGATGACTTAGATGTGGATTTCTGAATGAGAGAATTTTCCATCTTTTCATGCTTTGGGTAGCCGAAATGATCTTTCATGTCAGCTTCAAGAGCGGTATCGATAAAGGATTGCATGAGCAGCTTTGATATCATCAAAGCTGCTCATGCTACCAGCCATTTGCTCGGCCAGTTTCTTAATGTCATTTTGGTTAGTCATTGATTATTCTCCTATTGGGAGATTATAAGCTGTTACACAGTTTTTAGGAAAGGCTCAATATTTTTGTTTACTTAAACACATATGTCTCAACCATCTTACACTTTTGAACAATCTATCCTATCTTCAGTCTTGCCAGCAAACGCATCATCAATATAATTAGCCCATTGATGCATCATGTCGGTACGATAAGGCAAGTGTTGAGCTCCATTGTAGGCTTTGCTTATTTTGTTTTCTTTTTCATGTGCTAGCTGTAGCTCTATAGCTTCGTGCATAAACTCTTGTTCATGTAAGGTAGTGCTGGCAAGTCCGCGAAATCCGTGCCCTGTCATTCTGCCTTTATAGCCCATGCGCCATAGGGCAGTAATAAAAGCATTGGTACTGTATGGCTTACGCGTCGATGGATTAAAGAAGACATACTTGTCCGAAAAGCCTAGCGTCTTGATTTGCTCTAAGATCGCCATTGTTTGCGGTGTAAGCGGCACTAAATGCGGTCTATCCATTTTCATTTTATCGGCAGGTATGCGCCATAACTTGTCTTTATAGTCTATCTCGCTCCATTCCATAAAGCGTAATTCCTGCGTTCTCACAAACGTATAGCACATAAACCATAAGCCTAGCTTTACCAGTACATCACCATCATAGGCGTTAATGTCTTGTAGTAGCTTTGGTAATTGCTGGCTGGTGATGCGACTATGGTGCTTTACCTTATGCGGTTTTAGTGCTTCAGTTAGGTCGTCGGCTGGGTTGAGGTTGGTTAAGCCCTCACGTATGGCTTGTTTAAAGATTTGCCCTGTTTGACGTATTGCGCGTCTTGCCATATCACTAGCGCCCCTAGCTTCGATAGCTTTACCAATAGCCAAAACATCAGGCGCAGTTATCTCATTTATATTCATATGACCAATGACGGGCTTAATATCGCGCTGATATTGTGAGTAGTCACGGCTATGGGTAGTAGGTGCTATATGTGCTTTACGGTCATTATGCCAACACTGAGCTATCGTATCGAAAGCCTTTGATCCGTCATTTTCTGCTCGTGTTTTTTTCTTATCGTCTTTTGGGTTAATGCCATCAACTATTAATCTTTTGATCTCAAGATTGCGCTGGCGTGCACTTTGCAGGCTCATTACTGGATAAGTACCGATAGTAAGGGTTTGCTGTTTGCCTTGCCAGCGGTAGGCGCTGATCCATGACTTAACGCCTGTATAACGCACCCATAATTGTAACCCTTGACCATCACTATGTTTATCAGGTCGTTTTGAGTCTATCGCTTTTTGGGTAGGCTTAAGATTTTTTATCTGTGTATTATTTAGACTCATGTTGGTATTATCCATTATGGTATCGTATGATACCAACGATAATACCAACATTTTAGACGGATTACCACGTTCTGTAACGGATAACAAATGCCTTTAAAAAAGGCTGATTCAGCTGAATGGCTTGCAAATAAAAGGGCAGACGGTCAATGACGGTCTGCCCTAATATTGTGTTTGGTCGGAACGGCAGGATTTGAACCTGCGACCACCACACCCCCAGTGTGGTGCGCTACCAGACTGCGCTACGCCCCGAATGACTGACTATTTTACGCAAAATTAGGCATATTGCAAGGGCTATTTATCTTGTTACCCATTTGCCCCAAAATTTGACATATCCATAGCCAGTATGAGCGCCATATTAGCAGAGCTATCCCAGCAGCTCTTTTAAAATTTGGTTGACTTGCTGCGGGTTGGCGCTACCGCGGCTGGCTTTCATCACTTGCCCGACCAGACCATTAAAGGCTTTTTGCTTACCGCCTTTATACTCATCTACCATCGTTTGGTTGTTGGCGATGACCTCTTCGACCATGGCTTTAATAGCGCCAGTGTCCGTTTCTTGTTTTAGGCCCTTTTCTTCGATGATTTTATCTGCCGCATCATCGCCGTCGCCGCCTTCGCGCTCATATAAGGCACTAAAGACTTTTTTGGCCAATTTGCCAGATAGAGTATCGTCTTTGATACGAGCCAGCATACCAGCCAATTGTTTGGCGCTGATAGGGGAGTGGGTGATGTCTTTATCGTCTTTGTTGAGGGCACCGAGCAAGTCGCCCATCACCCAGTTGACTGCCATTTTGGCGTCTTGCTGGCCCACTTCTGCCACCACAGCTTCGAAATAATCAGCAAGCTGACGGCTGCCTGTCAATATGCGAGCATCGTATTCTGACAGACCAAGCGCTACCTCAAAGCGCTCGCGGCGGGCCACAGGCAGCTCAGGCATAGCAGCACGAATGCTGTCAATCGTATGCTGCTCGATACGGACAGGCAGTAAGTCAGGGTCAGGGAAATAACGATAATCGTTGGCGTCTTCTTTGGTGCGCATGGTGCGGGTTTCGTCGCGCTCAGGATCATAGAGCATCGTTGCCTGCACGACTTTACCGCCGTCTTCGATGATGTCGATTTGACGTTCGATTTCGCGGTTGATGGCGCGCTCGATAAAACGGAACGAGTTTAGGTTTTTGAGCTCAGTACGGGTACCGAGCTCGCCGCCAGGTTTGCGCACAGAAACGTTACAGTCACAGCGGAATGAGCCTTCTGCCATGACCGCATCCGAGATACCCAGCCAAGTGACCAGCTGATGAATGGCCTTGATATAAGCCAGCGCTTCATCCGCTGAACGCATGTCAGGCTCAGAGACGATTTCGATGAGCGGCGTGCCCGCACGGTTGAGATCGACACCCGTCATGCCATCGACGGCATCGTGGACTGATTTACCCGCGTCTTCTTCTAGGTGCGCGCGGGTGATACCCATCCGTTTTGAGTATTCATTTTTTTCGCCTTCATTGACCACCACATCGATATAGCCGGTACCCACGATAGGGTTGGCCATTTGGGTGATTTGATAGCCTTTGGGCAAATCAGGATAAAAGTAGTTTTTGCGATCAAAGGTGTTAAAAAGACCCAGCTCGGCATTGACGCCCATACCGAACTTCAGTGCGCGCTCGACCACGCCAGCGTTGAGTACCGGTAGCACGCCAGGTAAGCCTAAATCGACGATGTTGGCTTGGCTGTTTGGCTCGTGGCCGAAGTCAGTTGGGGCGCTAGAGAAAATTTTACTGTCAGTGTTTAGCTGGCAGTGAATCTCAATGCCGATGACCACTTCGTAACCATCAACAAACAATTCGGGACGAACGCTGTCGTTATGAGCGGTATTCTCAGTCGTAGTAGCTGTGTTCATTATACCGTCTCCTTTGCGACGAGTGAGTGTTGTAGATGATGATCGGTATGCTGCTGAAACAGATGAGCGGTCGTTAGCAGCTGACTTTCTTGCCAGTGCTTACCAATTAACTGTAAACCGATCGGCAGACCGTCTGAGGTCAAACCAACGGGCTGACTGAGTGCAGGTAGACCCGCTAGGTTGACTGCGATGGTATACACGTCGCCTAGATACATGGTCGCAGGGTCGAGGTCTTCTGCCAGCTTATAAGCTGCGGTCGGCGCGGTGGGACTGGCGATGACGTCACAATTGGCAAAAGCATCATCAAAGTCTTTGACAATTAAGCGGCGCACTTTTTGCGCTTTGGTGTAGTAAGCGTCGAAATAGCCTGCCGATAGTGCATAAGTACCAGTGAGGATACGACGCTGTACTTCAGGACCAAAGCCTTCAGAGCGTGAGCGCGTGTATAGGTCAATCAGATCTTTTGGTGCTTCACAGCGATAGCCAAAGCGCACGCCATCAAAGCGTGATAGGTTGGAAGACGCTTCGGCAGGGGCGAGCATATAGTAAGTGGCCAACGTGATATCAGGATCGGTGATATTGACCTCGACGATGGTTGCTCCCAGCTCTTCGTATTTTTTGAGTGCCGCGCGCACGGCTTGTTCGACTTCGCGGTCGAGGCCTTTGCTAAAGTACTCTTTAGCGACGCCGATACGTAGTCCTGCAAAGGGTTTGTCGCCTGCAGCGGCCTCTGCATCATGGATGTCTTGTACATAATCTGGCATGTCGTGCTTGATGGAGGTGGCATCGCGCGGATCATGACCGATCATCGGCTGCAGCAGATAGGCACAGTCTTTGGCGCTTTTGCCCATGCTGCCGGCTTGGTCGAGACTTGAGGCATAGGCAATCATGCCAAAGCGTGACACACGGCCATAAGTGGGCTTGATGCCGGTGAGGCCACAAAACGAAGCGGGCTGACGAATCGAGCCGCCCGTATCACTACCGGTCGCCACAGGCACAAAACCGGCGGCGACAGCGGCTGCACTACCACCAGATGAGCCACCAGGGACGCGTTCCAAATTCCATGGGTTTTGTACTGTGCCATAGTAAGAGCTGCTGTTGTCCGAGCCCATTGCAAACTCATCCATATTGAGCTTACCTAGGCTGATCATGCCCGCTTTTTCGATATTGGTCACGATGGTGGCATTATAAGGCGAGACAAAATTGTGTAGCATCTTTGAGCCACAAGTGGTCAGCACCCCTTGGGTACAAAAAATGTCTTTATGCGCCATGGGCACGCCAAGCAGGCGGCGTTTATCGCCTTGGGCGCGCATCTCGTCCGCAGCTTTCGCTTGCGCGCGCGCCGTCTCAGCGGTGTGGGTGATAAAGCTGTTGATCTTAGTGTCTAGGGCGTTGATACGTTTGATATAGTGTTCGGTTAATTCTGCGCTGCTAAACTGTTTTTCTTGCAAGCCTGTAATCAGCTGCTCGGTACTTAATAGATGAATCTCAGACATAGGGTGTCGTCCGTCAAAGTGTTAATAGCATAAAATAAGATAAAGCCAATAAAGTCATGCAAGTCGTTATTCAATCACTTGTGGCACCAGATATAGGCCGTCTTCGACTGCTGGTGCGACCGATTGATTGCGCGTGCGATCGATATCATGTTTGGCGACGTCAGCACGCAGCTCTTGGCAGGCTTCATGGATGTTTGATAAAGGCTTGATGCCTGCGGTGTCGACATTGCTTAGCGTGTGCATCAGTTTTAACACTTTGCTGATGTCGTCCGCGTAGCTGCTCGCCGTGCTGTCATCCACGCCCAAACGGGCAAGGTTGGCAACTTCTAAGATTTCTTCACGGCTGACGTTGTTGTCAGACGTTGCTGGTTGCTGTGACATAGTTTCTCCAATGAAGGACAGTTTTGGTTAGTGTCAATTTGGGTGGTGTCAAGACGTGACCACTAAAAATAAGAGGACTGCTAAATAAGATTGTATCTTGAGTTGGCTTATTATAAAGCATCTGGCCTAAGTTTACAGAGCACAGCATTTGATTGATGCATAATATCAACTAAGTTAAAATGATTTACAAAACTGACCGTATAGTTAGTGTTTCATTTTTAAATGCTCACCCATTGTTCGCTGAAATACGTTACAGTATGCACCTGCTATTAAGCAAAATCATCATCTGTCTGTAGCGCCTTGTTAGTTGTTGAATTAAATGGTCTTTCATGAAGTCAAATGGTCTTGCTGGCGATTTCAAACTTTGTAACAACTTTTAGCATTTAGGACCAAAATCCTGACTTACTGACGCAAATATCTGTGTTTTTTTCTAGCCAAATCGGTATAATTTGCCTCAGTTTTTTCATTTCATTATTATTGCTTAGGTTTGACTTGTTGCGAGGTTCAATTTTCGCCACAGGTAATGTCTATCGACGACCTGCTCAACACTGACGAGAAACGCCTCAGTCACTCTCATTCGCCTCATTCGCCTCATTTGTAATACGCTGGAAATATTAGTCATGAACCTGTTTGGATTTTTATCAAATAATATCGCTATCGACCTCGGTACTGCGAACACCCTCATTTTTATTCCTAATAAAGGCGTCGTGCTTGACGAGCCTACGGTGGTCGCGCTACGAAGTAATCGTACTCAAAACCCTACCGTCGCCGCTGTTGGTATCGATGCCAAGCAGATGCTAGGTCGTACACCTGCCAACATCACCGCCATTCGTCCACTAAAAGACGGGGTGATTGCAGACTTTGAGGTGACCCAAAAAATGCTAAAGCACTTTATCACTAAGGTAAAAGCCAAGCGTTTTATGGCGGAGCCAAATGTGGTGGTATGTGTGCCATGCAAGTCTACTTTGGTAGAGCGTAAAGCGATACGTGAGGCGGTGTCATCAGCGGGCGCTAATAAGGTATTGCTGCTTGAGGAGCCAATGGCAGCAGCAATCGGTGCTGGCATGCCTGTCCATGAAGCCAGCGGTTCGATGGTGGTGGATATCGGTGGCGGCACCACTGAGATTGCCGTGATTGCATTATCAGGCTGCGTCTATGCCGAGTCGATTCGTATCGGCGGCGATATGTTTGATGAGGCCATTATCACCCACGTACGCCGTACCCATGGCTGCGTCATCGGTGAGACGACGGCTGAGCGTATCAAACAAGAAGTGGGCTCGGCACTGAACGAAGACAGTCAGCTAGAGGTAGAAGTACGTGGTCGTAGCATGGCAGAGGGTGTGCCAAAGACCTTTACCGTCAATTCAGAAGAAGTACAAAAAGCGCTTAGCGATCCATTAAGCGGTATCGTCAGTGCAGTCAAAGCAGCACTCGAGCAAACGCCACCTGAGCTATCATCAGATATCGCTGAGCGCGGTATTGTCTTGACAGGGGGCGGTGCGCTATTACGTGATTTAGACAAGCTTATCTCCAAAGAGACCGGTCTACCAGTGACAGTCGCCGAAGATCCATTGACCTGCGTGAGCCGCGGCGGTGGTATTGCGCTTGATTTTATCAATAACAAAAGCCTAAACATGATTTTTGTCTAAACAGCTTTAGCAGGCGCATGGCTGGGGTGATACTAGTCGTGCGCTGATGAGGGCGATAGAGCGCATGGCAGTGTCCATCATGTTCGAAAGACCCTAATAAGGGTATAGCTTTATAGTGAAGTGAAAAAAGGTGAAAGTAAGGTGGCCAGATGCGCGGCCTGTCATCTCAGTAATAAGTACAAAGTACGCTCAAGCCATGAAAAGCAAGGCCATATCCTTGCTTATTTTAAAATTGCTAATTAGACCTCTTATGATTCCAAGTATTTTTGCCCGTCAGCCGTTATCACTTCGTAAGACTGCTATTGTATTGATAGTCGCTTCGATACTGATGTGGTTTGATAGCAAAAACACAGAGTGGTTTAACCCTGTCCGTAATACCAGCCATGCCGCCATGCAGCCCATCTATCAGCTGTCACTGTTGCCGAGTTATGCTCAGCACTGGGCTAGTGGTAGTTTGCAGTCCAAAGAAGCCTTGCGCCGCGAAAACATGCAGCTAAAATCACAGCTGATCCACGCGCAGGCCAAGCTGCAGCAGCAAGATTATATTTTGGCACAAAACGCTCGCTTGCAAGGCATTTTGTCGACCACCAAGCCTGAGCAGTTTGATCTTAATTTGGCGCAAGTGATTGGTACCGACACCAACTTGCTCAGGCAAATTGTGGTCATCAATAAAGGCGCGCAAGATGGCGTACAGGTGGGTCAGACGGTCATCGACGAAGATGGTATTTTGGGGCAAATCATCAATGTCTATCCCAACACCAGCCGATTGCTACTAATCACCGATGAGCAGCAGTCTGTGGCGGTGACGGTCAAACGTACCGGCCAGCGTGCCATCGTGACAGGCAAAGGCATCCCGACGTCTTTGAGCTTAGATTATGTGTTTAAAACCTCAGATGTGCGGGTGGGGGATGAGCTGGTGTCGTCAGGGTTGGGTGGCCGTATCCCAGCAGGGTATCGCGTTGGCCGTATCGCTCAGATCGAGGACACGCAGGCGGATAACTTTAGAAGCATCGAGGTCACACCCACTGCCAATTTTATTGACAATGCCTATGTACTGATATTGCAAGACAAGCTGATCAATAAAAACAATACCGTCATCAATTAGCTATCGCCTAAGCCTAAGAAGGTATCTCATCGTTTGGCGTTTGCAGCCGCTACGTCTCATTAAGGTAAGTGCTCATGTCGTATCCTGATTCTGAGAATGAAACAGTACTGCTGATTGCTGTCATTATTGTCAGTATCGTCGTGGCCTCATCCCTCAATGTCTATCCATTAAGCCCCAGTATGGCCACCTTGCGACCCATGGTCATGATTATGGTGCTGATTTTTTGGCTGTTGTTTCAGCCGCGCTATGTCGGTATCTTTACTGCCTTTACGGTGGGTATCATTGCCGATTTGTTGATGGATACCCATTTAGGTCAGCAAGCCTTTGCTGCTGTGCTGGTCGCTTTTGTTATCAAAGTCACCAGTATTTATGTCAGACAATTAAATACATGGAGCGCGTGGCTACTTGCCAGTTTTAGTTTGCTGATTTTTCAGTTGACGCTGTGGATATTGCAAATGTTTATCCAAAATGTGTTTGTCGCTCAGTCCGCTTTGTCATTAGTCATGAGTATTCTTAGCTGGCCTTTGGTGCTTTTGGTGCTACGTAAGTTTGCGCGTTGATACGTTGATACTGACGCATCCATGAGCGAGTCGATCATCCTATAAGACAAGCGCGCTCATTGTGCGTGCTGCTAGCAAAATATGCCCTCATGAAATGTTAAAACGAATTAACATGACCGTATTTATGATCTTATCTGCAAGCGTTGTCAGCCCACAAGTTTATACAATCAGACAAATTTATATAATAAGAGATGAATAATGGATATTATTTTAGCGTCCGGCTCGCCGCGTCGTCGTGAGCTGCTGTCTAGAGCGCAGCTGGACTTTACGGTCATGAGTGTCGATATCGACGAAACCCCGCATGCCAATGAATCCCCCAAAGATTATATCGAGCGCATGGTCGCGACCAAAGCCGCCGCCGCGGTACAGAAGCTAAATGCTAACAGTAGCGAAGAGAATGTCGATAAAGACGTTGAGCCGCGTCTGGTGTTAACAGCCGATACCATCGGTGTCCTAGCAGACGGCAAAACGGTGCTGGTTAAGCCTACAAGCCGTGAGCAGGCGTATGAGATGTGGCAGCAAATGTCTGATACGGCGCATGAAGTATGGACAGCGGTGCAAGTGACCCTTATCGCCCGCTCTGCTCATCTAGTGCCCTGCGATAACGCCGCTGCGCATGCAACAGCCGCCCATGCACTCAAGCAGCCTGCATGGCAGGTCGTTTCTCAGCAGCAGCTCACGGAGCGCACGGCGGTGACCTTTATCCCCTTAACGGCGCAGATGATGCGTGAGTATTGGGACAGCGGCGAGCCTCAAGACAAAGCAGGAGGTTATGGCATTCAGGGGTTGGGCGCTGCTTGGGTGAGCCGTATCAACGGTAGCTATACCAATGTCGTCGGCTTGCCACTTGCACAAACGTTGGCTCTGATCAATACCGTCAGCCAACACAGCAGCGCAAGCGTGTCGTGATAATCAGCTACTGGGTTGTTTTTTACGCACACTTTTTATGCACATAATGACACGCTAGGATAATGGGCAAGCATAAGGCGCATTTGTTACACTGTAAGCCTAACAGGCGATGAACGTCGAATAAGAAAGCTGAGAGATAAGAGAAAAATATTATGTCCGAAGAGCTGCTGATTAATATTAGTCCAATGGAGTCGCGTGTCGCCGTGCTAGACAACGGTATTTTGGGCGAGATTTATATTGAGCGTCATCATAAATTGGGGTTGGTGGGCAATATTTATTTGGGTACAGTGGTGCGGGTCCTGCCAGGTATGCAGGCCGCTTTCGTTGATATCGGTCAATCACGCACAGCGTTTTTACACGTCAACGATATGCAGCGCGAGCCGCGTCCGGCAGTAGGTAAGACAAACGCAATAGCCAAAGATAGTCATGCCCAAGCTGGTGCTACTGTCGATGGTATGGCCAATGAGCGCGCGATTAGCGATGATGGCGTGATTGGTGCGACGGATGATCTAGCAGTGACGCCGCCTGTGGTCGAGGTACAGAGTACAGAGGTCGTACCAGCCGCCAAGACCTTGATTCAGCACCGTTTGCATGAGGGCCAACGTATCCTTGTGCAAGTGACCAAAGATCAGCTCGGCAGTAAAGGCGCGCGCTTGACCACCAATATCTCGCTGCCTTCACGTTATTTGGTTTATCTACCATCGAGCGACCATATCGGCATCTCACAGCGTATCGATGGCGCTGATGAGCGCATGCGTCTAAAAACCGAGCTGACCTGTCTGATGCAGACAGTCAGTCTCAAGGGCGGCCTGATTGCACGTACGGCCGCTGAGCGTGTGCCAGTCGCAAAACTAGAAGAAGACATCTACTATCTGTTGCAGTTATGGCGGACGATCTGCGCACGCCGTCAAGAGGTCAATCATCATCAAAGCTCAGAGCTTATCTATCAAGAATTATCCTTACCGTTACGCTCGATACGCGACTTGGTACATAGTGATACCGAAAAAGTCGTCATCGATAATAAGCAGGTGTATGAGCAAGTCAGATACTTTGCCAAAGAGTTTGTCCCCTTTATCTATGATCGCATCGTTCACTACACGGCAGAGCAATCACTGTTTGATGTGCACCGAGTCGAAGATGATCTGAGAGATGCGCTCAAACGCCGTGTCGATCTCAAATCTGGTGGCTATTTGATTATCGATCAAACCGAAGCCATGACGACCATTGATGTCAATACCGGCTCTTTTGTCGGTGGTAGATCCTTAGAGGATACGGTCTATAAGACCAATCTTGAAGCTACCCATGCCATCGCTCGCCAACTACGACTGCGCAATCTGGGCGGTATTATTATCCTCGACTTTATCGATATGCTCGAGCAGCAGCACAAAGATGATGTATTGACCAGTCTGCAAGAGCAGTTGGCGCAAGATTATGCTAAGACCAAAATCACCCAAGTCAGTGAGCTGGGCTTGGTTGAAATGACGCGCAAACGTACCCGTGAGTCGCTGGGGCAGCAGCTCTGTGAGCCGTGCTCTACCTGCCAAGGTCGCGGCTTTGTTAAGACCGCTGAGACCGTCTGCTTTGAGATTTTCCGCGAAATCATGCGCTGCGCTCGCACTTATAACTCTCCAAAAAAGTTTACCGTGGTGGCTCATGCCGCTGTGATCGATTTACTGCTCACCTCAGAATCAGATACCGTCGCTGATTTGGAGTATTTGTTAGGTCGGGTTATCACCTTCGATGTCGAAAACCTCTACACTCAAGAGCAGTATGATATCGTTTTAGACTAGCGAGTGAGTTGAATACACACCCTAGAATAACAGCCATTGTTGAGAGGTTTTATTGATGTTTTATCAGGGTGTAAAAGAGACTTCAATAAAAATATTATCGATAAAAACGCTTGTTTATAAAGGGTAAAATCTCAAGCGCCCATTGATATTACTCTTGCAATGACCAAAATTCTATGTATAATACACACCACTGAATTATATATGCGCAGCCAATAAAACAGCTGGCGCTATGACAGCTAGAGCATCGTTTCTAGCACTATTTCATTATGCCTTTGCTGACATCCATAAAAGTGGAAGGGTCGGCGGGGCTTTAAATTATTTTGCTTTTAGCACGCTGCTGGTTCTCTCGAAGAACAGATTCTGCAAAGAATGGGAAGCCGCTTGAAGTAAATCTTTAACCAAACGGCTTTTGATCATAGTCTTGCAGCGCAAGAATGACAAAGGCACATATTAGGAGCTTGCTGGCATGGCTAACCAGAGAATCCGTATCCGTCTCAAGTCATTTGATCATCGTCTGATTGATCAGTCGGCCCAAGAGATTGTCGATACTGCAAAGCGCACCGGTGCGCAAGTTTGTGGTCCTGTACCGTTGCCGACTCGCATTGAGCGTTTCAACGTTCTAACCTCACCACACGTCAACAAAGACGCACGTGACCAGTACGAAATTCGTACCCACAAGCGTATGGTTGATATTGTTCAGCCTACTGACAAAACTGTGGATGCGCTAATGAAGCTTGATTTAGCGGCGGGTGTTGACGTTCAAATTGCTTTGGGTTAATGCAAAACACACCCAACCCATTAATATAAGATATAAAGAGGTCTAAAATGGCGATCGGTTTAGTCGGTAAAAAATGCGGCATGACCCGTGTCTTCACTGAAGCAGGCGTATCTATCCCTGTCACAGTGGTTGAGGTCGATGCAAACCGCATTACTCAAGTAAAAAATACTGATGTAGATGGTTATCAAGCCATCCAAATCACCACAGGTACCCGTCGTGACAGCCGCGTAACGGCCGCACAAAAAGGTCACTTCGCGAAAGCTGGCGTTAAAGCCGGCCGTGGTGTTTGGGAATTTCGTGTCAATGATAGCGAACTTGAAGGTCGTGAGATTGGCGGTGAGATCCTAGCTGACTTGTTCGAGCAAGGTCAGATGGTTGATGTCACAGGACAAAGTAAAGGTAAAGGCTTTCAAGGCGGCGTAAAGCGTCACAACTTTAGCATGCAAGATGCGACCCACGGTAACTCAGTATCTCACCGTGCCCTTGGTTCAACTGGTCAGAACCAGTCACCAGGTAAAGTCTTCAAAGGCAAAAAGATGCCAGGTCAAATGGGTAACAAGCGCGTTACCGTTCAGGGCCTAGAAGTGATATCAGTGGATGCCGAAAAAGGGTTACTTGTCATCAAGGGTGCTATCCCAGGTGCCAACGGTGGCGATGTCATCGTACGTCCGTCAGTCAAAGCCTAAGCAAGGGGATTAACGTGGATTTAAAAACAGTTACAGGTGCGGCGGTTGAGCTTTCTGATACGGCTTTTGGTCGTGAATTCAACGAAGCATTAGTGCATCAGGTCGTCACCGCATATCTTGCAGGTAGCCGTCAAGGTACACGTGCGCAAAAAACCCGTGCCGAAGTTTCTGGCGGTGGCATCAAGCCATGGCGCCAAAAAGGTACTGGTCGCGCTCGTGCAGGCTCTATTCGTAGCCCAATCTGGCGTTCAGGTGGTCGTGCATTTGCTGCAAAACCACAAGATTGGTCACAGAAAGTAAACCGTAAAATGTATCGCGGTGCGATGCAGTGTATCCTAGCCGAATTGATTCGCCAAGAGCGTTTGATTTTGGTAGAAGAGCTAAGCGTTTCTGAGCCAAAGACCAAAGAGCTGGTTGCAAAGTTGAATGAGCTTAATGCACCTCGTGCACTCATCGTCACCAAAGAAGTTGACGAAAATTTATACTTAGCCGCTCGCAACATTCCACACGTCAATGTACTTGGTACAAACGAAGTGGATCCAGTGAGTTTGATCGCATTTGATAAAGTGATCATGTCAGTTGAAGCTGCGAAACAATTTGAGGAAGCACTAGCATGAACAACGCAAGACTTTATCAGGTCTTAAGAGGGCCTGTATTCTCAGAAAAATCTCAAATGCTTGGCGACTCACTTGGTGTGCAGGTATTTAAAGTTGACTCTAACGCTACTAAGCTAGAAGTCAAAAAAGCAGTTGAGATGATGTTCGAAGGTGTTGAAGTTACTAAAGTGAACACTTTGAATGTTAAAGGTAAGACAAAGCGTTTTGGTAAGAGTATCGGCCGTCGTAACGACTATAAAAAAGCCTATGTTACCTTAAAAGCTGGTCAAGATGTACAAATGGCTGATGCTGGTGAAGAAGTTGCAAACGCGACTGATTCTACTAGTGAAACAGCGAACAACGAATAAGGATTACACTCATGCCTATCGTAAAAGCAAAGCCAACATCACCAGGCCGTCGTTTTGTTGAAAAAGTGGTGCATCCACACCTTTACAAAGGTCGTCCTTATGCAGCGCTTGTCGAATCAAAAAGTAAGTCAGGTGGTCGTAACAATAACGGTCGTATAACCACTCGTCACGTTGGTGGTGGTCATAAGCATCATTATCGTGTTATCGATTTCAAACGTACTAAAGACAATATCCCAGCGACGGTCGAGCGTATCGAATACGATCCTAACCGTACTGCTCATATTGCATTACTTAAGTACGCTGATGGCGAACGTCGTTATATTATTGCACCAAAGAAACTAGCTGCTGGCGATACTGTACAGTCAGGCGAAACTTCTCCAATCCGCCCAGGTAACTGCTTACCGCTAAAAAACATCCCATTGGGTACTGTGATTCACAATATCGAGCTTAAAATCGGTAAAGGTGCACAGATTGCTCGCTCTGCGGGTGCTAGCGTTCAGCTACTAGGCCGTGATGGTATCTACGCAATTCTACGTCTACGTTCAGGCGAGACTCGCCGTGTACACGTGAACTGCCGTGCGGTTATCGGTGAAGTATCTAATACTGAAAATAACTTGAAATCACTTGGTAAAGCCGGTGCTTCACGTTGGCGCGGTGTTCGTCCTTCAGTTCGTGGTGTTGCTATGAACCCGGTTGATCACCCACATGGTGGTGGTGAAGGTCGTAACAAAGGTCGCCATCCTACTAGCCCTTGGGGTCAGAAGTCTAAAGGACTTAAAACGCGTCACAATAAGCGTACTGACAGTATGATCATCCGTCGCCGTCGCGCCAAGAAGAAATAAAGGAAGAATTTCATGCCTCGTTCATTGAAAAAAGGTCCATTCATAGACGCGCATTTGTTTGCCAAAGTTGAGAATGCTATTGACACCAACTCTCGCAAGCCAATTAAGACTTGGTCGCGCCGCTCGATGATTCTGCCACAAATGGTTGGCCTAACTTTATCTGTTCACAACGGCCGTACTCACGTACCGGTTATCGTAAGCGAGCAGATGGTTGGTCATAAACTAGGTGAATTTGCCCCGACTCGTACATATCGTGGTCATGGCATTGACAAAAAAGCTAAGAGATAAGGTGCTTACCATGGAAGTAACTGCAAAATTACGCGGTGCCGCCATATCGGCACAAAAAGTTAGACTCGTTGCTGACGAAGTTCGTGGCAAATCGATTGAGCGTGCTTTGGATATCCTAACGTATAGCAACAAAAAAGGCGCTGTGTTTGTTAAGAAATGCCTTAACTCAGCCATCGCCAATGCCGAACACAACAACGGCTTAGATATCGATACTTTAAAAGTATCAACCATCTACGTTGATGAAGGCATCACGCTAAAACGTATCCTACCACGTGCTAAAGGTCGCGCTGATCGTATCAGTAAGCGTACTTGTCACATCACTATAAAGGTAGGAGAATAAGTTATGGGTCAAAAAGTACATCCAATCGGAATTCGTCTTGGTGTTGTAAAAAAGCATAACGCAAACTGGTATGCTAACCCTAAACAATACTCAGAATACCTCATCAACGATATTCAAGTTCGTGAGTATCTGCGCAAAAAGCTAGACAACGCGATGATCAGCAACATTATGATCGAGCGTCCTACTGGCGCAGCTAAGATCACCATCGCTACTGCGCGGCCTGGTATCGTGATCGGTAAAAAAGGCGAAGATATCGAAAGACTTCAAAAAGAATTGACCAAAATCATGGGCGTACCTGCTCAGGTCAACATTGAAGAAATCACATCGCCTGATCTAGATGCACGTTTGGTAGCAGAGGGTATCGGTAGCCAGCTTGAGCGCCGTGTTATGTTCCGTCGTGCCATGAAGCGCGCCGTACAAAACAGCATGCGCTCTGGTGCTAAAGGTATTAAAGTTGAGCTGTCTGGCCGTCTTGGCGGTGCTGAGATTGCTCGTACTGAATGGTACCGTGAAGGTCGTGTGCCATTGCATACACTCCGTGCTGATATTGACTATGCGTCAATTCGCGCCGAGACAACTTACGGCACCATCGGTGTTAAAGTTTGGATTTTCCGCGGAGAGATCCTTGACGGTATGAACAGTGTTTACAATCCCGTCAACGAAGAGAAGCCTCGTGCGCCAAAACGCCGTGGTCGTGGAAACCGTCGAAACTCAGACAGAGGTTAAACTATGTTACAGCCAAAACGTACCAAGTTTCGTAAAATGCACAAAGGTCGTAACACAGGTCTTGCTCATCGTGGAAGCACCGTTGCATTCGGACAAATTGGTCTAAAATCACTGACGCGTGGTCGTATGACAGCTCGTCAAATTGAAGCAGCACGTCGTACCATCACTCGTAAAATCAAGCGTGGCGGTAAAATTTGGATTCGTGTATTCCCAGACAAACCAATTACCAATAAGCCTCTAGAAGTACGTATGGGTAAAGGTAAAGGTCCTGTCGAGTATTGGGTATGCGAAATCAAACCTGGTAAAGTGCTATATGAAATCGAAGGGGTCTCAGAAGAGCTTGCTCGCGATGCATTAACGCTTGCTGCGGCAAAACTGCCCTTTAAAACTACCATTGTTAAGCGGACGATAATGTAATGAAGATCAGTGAATTACGTGATAAATCATTAGAAGAACTGACCCAGTTACTTGATGAAAAGCAACTTGATGCTTTCCGTATTCGTATGGCTAAAGCAACTGGTCAGTTGGGTAATACCCATGAAGTACGTGCCAATCGTCGTACGATTGCTCAGCTTCAGACTTTGATTAACGAGAAACAACGAGGCGACTCATGAGCGATAACAATCAAACAGCTACCAATGCTAGCGTATTGACAGGACGAGTTGTCAGCGACAAGATGGACAAATCCATCACAGTTTTGATTGAGCGTCTGGTTCGTCATCCTTTGTATGGCAAACAGCTTCGTCGTTCTACAAAAATCAAAGCTCATGATGAGAATAATGTTTGCCAACAAGGCGACCTTGTCCGCATCAAAGAAACGCGTCCAATCTCAAAAACTAAGTCTTGGACTTTAGTTGATGTGGTTGAAAAAGTAGAAAAAATCTAAGTAAATTGCATTAAAAGCCAGAAGCTGTTAAAATAGCCGCCTTTTTAAGGATGCTGATTGCGCCCGTCGCATATCACTCACATTAAGAGTAAGTCGCGGTTATTTATAAAAAATGCCGTCTACTCATACTGTGCTAGCGGCAGCAACTGGTTTTTATTGCTCATACGTGTGGAGTAACGCTATGATTCAGGTTGAGTCAATGCTGGAAGTTGCAGACAATAGCGGTGCAAGGCGAGTTCAGTGCATTAAAGTACTGGGTGGTTCTCATCGTCGTTATGCATCAGTTGGCGACATTATTAAAGTAACGGTTAAAGAAGCCATTCCGCGTGGTCGTGTCAAAAAAGGCGACGTGATGAATGCAGTAGTTGTACGTACCAAAAAAGGCGTTCGTCGTCCTGATGGTTCTGTCCTGCGTTTTGATGACAATGCTGCGGTATTGTTGAACCAAAATAAAGCACCGATTGCAACTCGTATTTTTGGACCGGTAACTCGTGAACTACGTGGTGATCAGTTTATGAAAATTGTATCACTAGCACCAGAAGTATTGTGAGGTAATCCATGTCAAAATTACGTAAAGGCGATACAGTTATCGTTATTGCTGGGAAAGATAAAGGCAAGCAAGGTACTGTACAAGCTGTAAAAAATGATCGTATTAAAGTTGAAGGCATTAACATCGTCACCAAGCACCAAAAGCCAAATCAGGCGACTGGTACTGAAGGTGGTATCGTTAAGCAAGAAGCTTTTTTGCATATTTCAAATGTCGCAATCTTAAATGCGCAAACCCAAAAAGCAGATCGTATTACTTATCAGTTTGACGAAGACGGCAACAAACAACGCGTCTATCGTTCAAACGGTGAAGTAGTGGCGACTGCGTAAGACACTAAGGGTGTAATGGTAATGGCAAGATTAAAATCTTTATATAACGATAAATTAAAACAGCAAATCAAAGAAGAGCTTGGTTTGGCGAACGTGATGCAGGTGCCTAAAATCACCAAGATCACACTAAATATGGGTGTAGGCGGCGCGTCTCAAGACAAAAAATTGCTTGAAGGTGCTGTGTCTGACATGACCGCAATCGCTGGTCAAAAACCTGTTATCACCAAAGCGCGCAAATCAGTTGCTGGTTTTAAGATTCGTGAAGAATGGCCAATTGGCTGTAAAGTAACGCTACGCGGTGAGCAAATGTACGAATTTTTAGATCGTCTCATTGCCATTGCAATTCCTCGTATTCGTGATTTCCGCGGTTTTTCGCCTAAAGCCTTTGACGGACGTGGCAACTACTCATTGGGTATCAAAGAACAAATCGTATTCCCAGAAGTAGATTTTGACAAGATCGATCGCATCCGCGGTATGGATGTGACCATCACCACGTCAGCAGGTACTGATGAAGAAGGTCGTGCGTTGCTTAAAGCATTCGGCTTCCCATTTAAATAAGGTAAAGACGTTATGGCAAAGAAGAGCATGATTAACCGCGAATTAAAACGCGAAAAAATGGTTGCTAAATATGCTGAAAAGCGTATCAAGCTAAAACAAACTATCAGTGATATCAACGCATCAGACGAAGAGCGTATGGACGCGATGTTAGAGCTACAAGCACTACCACGCAACGCCTCACCAGTACGTCTACGCAATCGTTGTGCTATCACCGGTCGTCCTCACGGTTACTTCCGCAAGTTTGGCTTATCACGCAATATGCTGCGTGAGCGTGTCATGCAAGGCGATGTGCCTGGTGTTCGTAAAGCAAGCTGGTAAGGAGTAACTACATGAGTATGCAAGATACCGTTGGGGATATGCTAACCCGTATTCGTAACGCACAAATGGCCAATAAAGTGTCGGTAGCAATGCCGAGCTCTAAACTACGTAAATCAATCGCTGATTTATTAGTTGCTGAAGGTTATGTGGCGAGCGCAGTTGTGACAGAAGAAGAAAACAACAAAGCGACACTAACTATTGAGTTAAAATATTTCGAAGGCCGCCCTGTCATCGAAACGATCCAACGTTATAGCCGTCCTGGCCTACGCCAGTTCCGCGGCAAAGACACTATCCCTACTGTTAAGCAAGGTATGGGTGTTGCTATCGTATCAACCAGTCAAGGCATCATGAGCGATCGTGCTGCACGCGCTGCTGGTATCGGTGGTGAAATCGTAGCATTTGTTGCCTAATTAGCATTTGTTGCTTAGGTAATCGGACGATAAAGTCTACTTGAACCCATCAAGCTTGTCGTGATTTATAGTGGTATATGACAAGCTTAGAAAGCTAAACATCAGATTTTAATAAAATTGTATGGTGTTTAACGGGGACAATTATGCTAAACTAGCAGGCTTTTTAGCCTGTTAGTTTTTTCGCTAATAAAAGCAAGTTAATTTTTTAAGGAATATTCCTATGTCTCGTGTGGCTAAAGCCCCAGTGACGCTGCCAAACGGCGTAAGCGTTACTTTGAACGATCGGCAGGTCGAAGTTAAAGGCAAGAACGGCACTATGTCTTTACGCCTGCATGAATTGGTCGAGCTGAAACAGGAAGATGATGCTATCATTTTCTCACCTGCAGTCGATTCACAAGAAGCTATGATGCACACAGGCACCATGCGCGCACTGTTAAACAACTATGTGACAGGCGTGAGCGAAGGCTTTGAAAAACGTCTTCAGCTAATTGGTGTTGGTTATCGCGCACAAGTTACTGGCAACAAAGTAACCCTAAACGTTGGTTATTCACATCCAGTAGAGTATACGCTACCTGAAGGTGTGTCAGCTGAAACTCCAACGCAAACTGAAATCGTTTTAAAGTCAAACGACAAGCAGCAGCTTGGTCAAGCAGCGGCTAATATCCGTGGTTTCCGCCCACCTGAGCCTTATAAAGGTAAAGGTATTCGTTATAGTGACGAGCGCATTATTCGCAAAGAAGCTAAGAAAAAATAAGGTGAGTTGAAATGTTTGATAAAAAAGCAGCTCGTCTACGTCGAGCAAAGAAAACCCGTGCGCATATCCGTCATCTAGGCGTTCATCGCTTAACGGTTAATCGTACACCAAGACATATTTATGCCCAGATTATCTCTCCAAACGGTGGTGAAGTGATTGCTCAGGCATCTACCTTAGACAGCAGCTTACGCTCTGGCTCAACTGGTAATGTTGATGCAGCAACGTCTGTAGGCCAAATGATCGCAGAACGCGCAAAAGCAGCTGGCATTACGAAAGTTGCCTTTGACCGTAGTGGTTTTAAATATCATGGTCGAGTAAAAGCTTTGGCTGAAGCTGCTCGCGAAAACGGATTGGAGTTTTAATCATGGCTAGAAATGATAAAAATGATAAAAATGAACAGACTGACGGTCTAGTAGAACGCTTAGTTACCGTTGATCGTGTTGCAAAAGTAGTTAAAGGTGGTCGTATTTTCTCATTCACCGCCTTGACGGTAGTGGGTGATGGTAATGGCCGTGTTGGTTTTGGCCGTGGTAAAGCACGTGAAGTGCCAGCTGCTATCCAAAAAGCACTAGAAGCTGCTAAGCGCAACATGATTACTGTTGAGCTAAATGATGCAACTTTGTATCATCCGATCAAAGCACGTCATGGTGCTAGTAAAGTCTTTATGCAGCCTGCATCTGAAGGTACTGGCGTAATCGCCGGTGGCGCAATGCGTGCGGTATTAGAAGTTGCTGGTGTCAAAGATGTTTTGACTAAATGTTATGGTTCTACCAACACTGCTAACGTTGTGCGTGCAACGTTTAACGGTTTACGTGATATGTCAACTCCAGAAAAGATGGCAGCAAAGCGTGGTAAATCTGTAGACGAAATCTTGGGTTAACTTAGACTAGGTGAGTTACGATGAAAAAAATGAAAGTCACTCAATTTAAATCGGGTGCCCATCGCCTAAAGAGCCACAAAGCGAGCTTGAAAGGATTGGGTTTACGCCGTATTGGTCATAGTGTGGTCGTTGAAGATACTCCTTCAACCCGTGGTATGGTTAATCGCGTCAACTACATGGTAAAAGTGGAGGAAGCGTAATGGGTCTTAGATTAAATGAATTATCACCAGGTGTTGGCGCAAAGAAAACTGCCCAACGTCGTGGTCGTGGTATCGGTTCAGGTCTTGGTAAGACTGGTGGCCGCGGTGTAAAAGGCCAAAAGTCTCGTTCAGGTTCTAGCATTCGCTCAGGATTTGAAGGTGGTCAAATGCCTTTATATCGTCGTCTACCAAAATTCGGTTTTACCAGTAAAATGGCAATGACAACTGCAGAAGTTCGTCTGTCTGAGCTGAACAAAATTGAAGGTGATGTGGTTAGCATTGAAACACTAAAAGCAGCCAACCTTATCCGTCACGATATGAAACGTGCTCGCGTTATGCTATCAGGCGAAGTTACTAAAGCTTATACCTTCAAAGGTATCAAAGTGACTAAAGGCGCCAAGCTTGCAATCGAAGCTGCTGGTGGTAGCGTCGAGGAGTAGTAACGTGTCAAAACAATCAATGACCTCAAGTGGTATACCGCTCAATCCATTTGCCTTCATACGCAAGTATGATGAGCTATGGACGCGTTTATTATTCTTAATCGGCGCATTGATTGTTTATCGTTTAGGGTCGCATATTCCAGTACCGGGTATCAATCCGGTCAACTTGGCTGATCTGTTTTCGCGCAACGAAAACACCATTTTGAGCATGTTCAATATGTTTTCAGGTGGTGCGCTAGAGCGTATGTCGATCATGGCACTTGGCATTATGCCATATATTTCGGCATCGATTATTGTACAGATGATGTCTGCAGTATTACCATCGCTTGAAGCCCTCAAAAAGGAAGGTGAAGCAGGACGACGCAAGCTAAACAAGTATACCCGTCAAGGAACGCTTGCTTTGGCTCTAGTACAGTCATTAGGAATGTGTGCTGGCTTAATCAGCCAAAATCTTACTTTATCTACCGGCCTGACCTTTTATATTCCAGCGGTTACTTCGCTGGTAGCAGGTGCTATGTTCTTGATGTGGCTTGGTGAGCAGATTACAGAGCGCGGTGTCGGTAACGGTATCTCAATGCTGATTTTTGCCAGTATTGTAGCCGGTACGCCAGGTATGATTTCGCAGTCTATCGAGCAGGTCAATCAAGGTCAGATGAATTTGATTGTACTGTTTATTTTTGTGTTACTAGGCATCGCGGTGACCGCTGGTATCGTTTATATTGAACGTGCCCAGCGCCGTGTCCCTGTCAATTATGCACAGAAACAGCAGCAAGGGCGCAAGATTTATGCTCAGCAGCAGTCACATCTGCCGCTGAAATTAAACATGGCAGGGGTTATTCCCGCCATTTTTGCCAGCTCTTTATTGTTGTTTCCAGCCAGTTTAGGGCAGTGGGTCGGTCAATCAACAGATCCTACTTTTACACAAAAAATATTACAAAATATGGCATTGGTACTGTCGCCAGGACAACCGCTATATTTAGTACTGTTTGGCGCAATGATTATTTTCTTCTGTTATTTTTATACAGCATTGGTCTTTAGCCCGCGTGAAGTAGCAGAAAACCTTAAACGTAGTGGTGCGTATATCCCAGGTATTCGCCCCGGACAACAAACTCAGCGTTACCTCGATCATGTATTAAACCGACTGACCTTTATTGGCGCGATGTATATGACGGTTATTTGTTTAATGCCAATGGTCGTCCAGTCATCGTTTGGTGTACCTTTCCAGCTTGGTGGTACGTCTTTGCTGATTATGGTGGTTGTGGTAATGGACTTCATCTCGCAAATTCAAGCGCATTTGATGACCCATCAATATCATGATCAGACGTTAATTCAATCGCCCACTCAACCTTAAATGAGCGGTACGATATCTCAAAGGAGCATGCTATGAAAGTTCAAGCATCAGTTAAAAAGATTTGTGGTAGCTGTAAAGTTGTGCGCCGTAAAGGCCGTGTACATATTATCTGTACAGCAGAACCTCGCCACAAGCAACGTCAAGGTTAATATCTAGTAGCAACAAACCCTCGGTTTTGTTACTATATCAATTAATACTTGAAAAATAACGGCGGATGCGATATCATCCGCCACTTGCCGTAGTTTATGCAAAACTTTTATAATACTGTCGATGAATAGGCTTGTTGATGAGTCAAAGCAGCGATAGTCATTATAAAAGCTTTCGTATTGACAGCAACAAATCTGAAAAATACAGCCTTATTGATAAATAACGCTTATTTTTCTTTAATGGAGAGAAATCAATGGCTCGTATTGCCGGCGTAAACATTCCGGATAATAAGCATGCTGTTATTTCACTAACTTACATCTTTGGTATCGGTCGTACCACTGCTCAGAAAATTTTAGACGCAGTTGGCATCGCTCCTACTACTAAAGTCAGTCAGTTAGATGATACACAGTTAGATGCTATCCGTGCACAAGTTGCAGAATACATGACTGAAGGTGATCTTCGTCGTGAAGTGTCTATGAATATCAAGCGTTTGGTTGATCTAGGCTGTTACCGTGGCATCCGCCATCGCCGTAACCTACCTGTTCGTGGTCAAAACACCAAAAACAACGCTCGTACTCGCAAGGGTCCGACACGCCCTCTCAAAAGATAATTAACTTAGGAAGCTAAAAGATGGCTAAAGACACTCGTAGTCGCAAAAAAGTGACTCGTCGTTCAGTATCGGAGGGCGTTGCCCATATCCATGCGTCTTTTAATAACACCATTGTTACGATTACCGATCGTCAAGGTAATGCACTGGCTTGGGCCACTTCAGGTGGACAAGGCTTCCGTGGTTCACGTAAATCTACACCATTTGCAGCTCAGGTTGCAGCTGAAGTTGCTGGTAAAGCCGCTCAAGAATATGGTGTTAAGAATATCGATGTTTTGGTCAAAGGACCAGGACCGGGTCGTGAGTCTGCGGTAAGAGCACTAGGTGCATTGGGTTATAAAGTAAACAGCATTTCTGATGTAACCCCAATCCCACACAATGGTTGCCGTGCGCCGAAAAAGCGCCGCGTCTAATATTAAAGACGAAGCTTTTTATCATAAGAGCTTATAGGAGACATAACAATGGCCCGTTATATTGGACCAAAACTCAAATTATCACGTCGTGAAGGCACAGACTTAGGCCTTAAGTCTGGTGTTAAGCCATATGACGTAAAAACAAAGAAAGCTGCTCGTCCACCTGGTCAACATGGTGTGAGCCGTAACAAAAGCTCAGAGTACTCTTTGCAGTTACGTGAAAAACAAAAAGTTAAGCGTATCTACGGTGTACTAGAGCGTCAGTTTGCGAACTACTATAAAGAAGCGGCGCGTAAGCGTGGTGCTACTGGTGAGAACCTACTAGCCATGCTTGAGAGCCGTTTAGACAACGTAGTATATCGCATGGGCTTTGGCTCAACTCGCGCCGAAGCACGTCAGCTAGTCAGCCACCGCGCTGTTATGGTAAAAAAAGCTGGCCGTGATGAGTTTGTTCGTGTGAACATTCCATCAATTCAGTTGCAAGATGGTGATGTCATCGCTATCCACGAGAAGTCTCGCGAACAGCTACGTATCAAAAACGCTATCGAACTAGCGACTCAGCGTGGCATTCCAGAATGGCTAGATGTTGATCACAGCAAACTACATGGCAAGTTTAAACAAGCGCCTGATCGTATTGATCTACCTGCTGATATCAACGAAAGCTTGATCGTTGAGCTATACTCTAAGTAAATGACGTACCGCTCAATGTCATAATCATGGCGCTGAGCAATGAACGTTAATTAAACCAGTTTAATAAATCGAGGTGACATCATGATGCTAAATGCAACTGAGTTTCTAACGCCGAACGCCATTAATGTGGATACGGTGAATGAAACGATTGCGAAAGTCACGCTCGAACCGTTAGAACGCGGCTTTGGGCATACCCTCGGGAATGCTCTGCGTCGCATCTTGTTATCTTCATTACCTGGTGCTGCAGTCATTGAAGCTGAGATTGATGGTGTTGACCATGAGTACTCAACGCTTGAAGGACTACAAGAAGACGTACTTGACTTGCTTTTGAACCTAAAAGGCTTGGCGATTACCCTTCATGACCAAAATGAAGTATTTTTGACCTTGGATAAACAAGGTCCAGGCACTATTACTGCTGCAGACATCACGCTACCGCATAATGTCGATATCATCAATCCAGATTTGGTGTTGGGTACATTGAGTGACCGTGGTCATCTTAAGATGCGTTTGCGCGTAGTAATGGGTCGTGGATATGAGCCAGCAAACCAGCGCCGTGAAGATGGTGACACCAAAGCAATCGGACGTTTAAAGCTTGATGCAAGCTTTAGTCCTGTGCTACGTGTTGCTTATCAGGTTGAGAACGCTCGCGTAGAGCAGCGTACTGATCTTGATCGTCTTATCGTTGAGCTTGAAACTAATGGCACTATAGATCCAGAAGAAGCAATTCGTAAAGCAGCCACTATTTTACAACAACAGATTTCTATCTTTGTTGACCTAGAAGCTGAAGAAGCGCCTGAGCCTGTGAAAGAAAAAGAAGAGGTCGATCCGGTGCTATTACGCCCTGTGGACGATCTTGAACTAACGGTTCGCTCAGCCAACTGCTTGAAAGCTGAAAACATTTACTATATCGGTGATTTGGTACAGCGTTCAGAGACTGAACTACTAAAAACCCCAAATCTTGGTAAGAAATCATTGACCGAAATCAAAGACGTACTAGCGTCTAAAGATTTAGAGCTCGGTATGCGCCTAGACAACTGGCCGCCAGCTGACCTTCGTGTCGATGATCGCTTTTCTTATCGTAGCCGTTAAACTTTAAGGATTTTTGACTATGCGCCATCGTAAGAGTGGAGTCAAGCTGGGTCGTACCGGCAGTCATCGTAAGGCAATGTTTCAGAACATGACCAACTCATTGTTTGAGCATGAACTGATCAAAACTACTTTGCCAAAAGCTAAAGAATTGCGCCGCGTTGCTGAGCCATTGATCACTTTGGCTAAAGAAGACAGCGTTGCTAATCGCCGTTTGGCATTTAGCCGTATGCGTAGTAAAGCTATGGTCGGTAAGCTATTTGGCACGTTAGGTCCTCGTTACCAAACGCGTCCAGGTGGCTATTTACGTATCGTAAAATGTGGTCATCGTGACGGTGACAACGCGCCAATGGCTTATGTAGAATTGGTTGATCGCGACTAATTTTGTATTGACGATATAATTTATAAAAAAGGCTCCAATTGAATTGGAGCCTTTTTTTTTGTGTTTCGAGTTTGTCGCTGATTACAATAATAATGAATCAACATCGGCTGCACCTTGTCTGATGATTTCAGGCATCCCACCAGTCATATCTACAATGGTCGTCAGCTTGGTGGTCTTGATACCGGCATTGATCAAACCATCAATTTGATTGCTTAATAACTCCTCGATTTCAAAGGGATCATCAAGAATGTCATCACGCTCAGGCAGTATCAATGAGCTGGTCAAAATTGGTTCATCCATGGCTTCTAATAATGCTTGAGCGATAGGATTGCTTGGTACTCGGATACCAATGGTTTTTTTCTTAGGGTGCGCCAGTTTTTTGGGGACATCTTTTGTCGCATTTAGGATAAAAGTAATTGGGGCTGGGGTATGCGCTTTTAGTTGTTTATACTGAGCATTGTCTACGGTCGCATAGGTGGCAATCTCGCTTAAATCGCGACAAAGTAAAGTAAATTGGTGTTTGTCATCCAGTGCGCGGATTTGCTTAAGTTTGTCTAAGGCCTCTTTTGCGCCCAAACGGCACCCAAAAGCGTAGCTGGTATCGGTAGGGTAGATGATTAGTTGATCTTTGCGCAGTAGCTCGGCTGCTTGAGCGATCAGACGAGGTTGCGGATTGTCGGGATGAATATAAAAAACTTGCATAATCGTTCCTTATTTTATAATTATAACAGTATCGATGATCGGTACTACATCGCCTTATTGTGAGTCATACTACGGGTCAATGACTGCTGACGCGGGGTGTGATATGGAGTGATAGAGACAAGCACAGAGTAACCCTTATGCCTATTAATACTTGTCTCAAACCCATACCTTATAAAGGCGCTTTACTTGTTTAGTATAACGCAAGGCAAATATAAGTTTAGTGGCAGGGCGTTACGATGCGTAGAAAATCGTTAACGGTTTATGATGATATCAAAAGCGCCTGCTTTATTTTAGCCGCGCTTATGGTGACTTTATAGACGATGCTGCGTGAGATAAATACCAGCAGCACAGAGCACATATACTATGTGTCCGTTTTATTTAAGATGAATTATAAATTAATTGCACACGCACAAAAAAGTATGCAATAAGATTTTAGCATCGCGTGGTAGAGTATGAGGGCGGGCAATATAGTCCTCAGTTTGCTGATATACGTCGAGTGCAAAGGTGCTACCGCTGGTATCGAAGTCCGCAAACAAGTTGTCTTGTGACACTCGAAACACACGCCCGCATGCTAAGGTGAATAAACACTCTAGGGCTTGCGGTTTGATCTCTACGCGCTCAAACGCTTGCTGCTGCGCTTCACTACGGCCATCTGGGGCATACCAATAACCAAAGTCTGCCAACTGCCGACGAGCCTTACCAGCGATGCACCAATGGCTCAGCTCGTGCAGGGCGCTGGCAAAGAACCCATGCGCGAACTCAATTCTCGCTGGTAGAGTGTCTGTGGCAGGAAAGTATTCTGGCTCACCCTGACCACGAACCAATACAACCTTTTGATGCGCAAACACTGTATTAAACAAGTCAATCAGCCAATCAGTCACCGCTTGTTCACTATCTGCTACTGAAGGCTGCTGGCCACTGTCTACCTTTGTAGTAGATATTTTTTGCCAGCCCTCTTGCCAGATTGATAGGTGCGCGTTTGTCATGGTTGATGATGGCGCATTATCTGGGCGGCTAGAGGATATTAAGCGGCTCAGACGCTGACGTAATATCGGCGCATGAATACGGGGCTGGAGGGTAGAAAAATCCATTGAATGGGTAAAACAAGTCATAGATCGGATACAGAGCAAATAGAGAATAAAGACAAAAGACCTTGTGAGCGAAGGCCAAGCGGCAGAGTGAAGCGGTAATGCGGTAAATATAGCCGGTATCAAAAACCGGTATCAAAAAATAGTAACATACTAGCGCTGGCACCCCTCGGTGCTTTCCGTTAGTATGGCAGGCAATATTATACACCGTTTTGATGAATGAGGCCGCGCATGTCAAACACTTTAGAAAATAAGCCGTCAGCAAATAACACTGACCATAAAAAAGCGTCCGTATCAAGCGTTATGCCTGAAAATATCTCGTTAGATAAATGGGCCGACAGTGGGTTTGAGTGGGCAGGAGAGGTGGAGCCACGCAGTTTTGAGCGTTTGGCTGCCATATTGACTACAGAGCATGAGCAACAAATAATACAGCTAAATACTCAATTATACCGTCATAATAATGTGCTGCATCTCGCCTTTACCTTGCCGGGCGATGTCTGGCTCACCTGTCAGCGCTGTTTGCAGCCAATTGCCATTGATTTGTCTGATGATTATGACATCGCGTTGTTGGATGATGACAGCCAAATAAGCTTGGTCGATGAAGAGCAAGATTATTTATTACTTGATGAAATCATTCCTGAGCAATCACCAGAAAACTTGCTGCCATTAAAAAAGCTGGTAGAAGATGAGATATTGCTCAAAACACCCATGGCCCCTAAGCACGATGATTGTGAAATGAGTGTTGAGCAGTTTGGTGAGATTCCAGAGGAAGAAGAAAACGAAAATCCTTTTGCAGCATTGGCATCGCTCAAAGGCAAACTATAACCGCGGTGGCAGATGAGCCTATGGCAGATTATGATGCCTTTTATCCGCTTTCTATCAAAGAGTGAAAGGCAGGGCTTTATTAATCCATCAAACATGCGTATAATGTCCGGTTTATTGCATTCTAGCAACAAGTTGCTTGCTGATAGAGGCTGACTGGGCAAATTTTCTATCGATTTTAGACGTAGTCAGCACTTTATGTAGGTGGCAATCTATTTAACCAATGATGCTTAAGACTTAGGTTGTTGTGATTATATAGCCTCTGTCAGTATCGACTAAAGCTGAATTTTAAGCTTATCCCTTTAAGTATAGGAGCTATATCATGGCTGTTCAAAAAAGTCGTAAAAGCCGTTCTCGTCGTGACATGCGCCGTTCACACCATCGTATGGAAGTGGCTGAGCTAAGCGTAGATGCTACCACTGGTGAAAAACATCGTCGTCATCACATGACCAAAGATGGTTTCTACCGTGGCCGTCAGTTATTTAAGGTCAGTCAAGACGCTTAAGTCGTTGGTTCTATAATGGTCAATACAAAATAATGATAGTACAGGTGACTATCATTATTTTTGTGTTGCTGTTATGAAGCAATTCGCTTTAAGCCAAAAAAAGCCAAGTTATTTCGCTATCATAAATTATGTGGCTGGATAACTTGGCTTTTTGCTATCGTTTTTTTAGACTTTTTGTCTAAAAAGCGTATGATGTTACTCTCTTTTGTAGACAAGCACCGATGCAGCTACCATCCATTAAGTTAGGGTCTTGCTCAGCTTTGCTGCACCACCTACTATGATAATAGCGTGTGTCAGTGTATAGTTTACGAATGTTCCGTTTTTTAGACCAAACGTCAAATCAACGGCTTTATACAGTATTTAAGAATATAATAACCCCCATTGATTTAGGGATATTTCCAATTAAATAAGGAATATTGGTTATGGCCTCTGTACCTGATATGGTAAAAAAGCAGCCGATTCGTATGGCGGTGATTTTTCCTGGACAAGGATCGCAAGTAGTCGGGATGACTAGCGAGCTTGCTGACATCTACCCAGAGATTCGTGAAACCTTTACCGAAGCCAGCGACGCGCTTGGCGAGGACTTATGGGCAATCTGTCAAGACGAAGAAAAGCTCAATCAAACCCAATATACGCAGCCTGCTCTACTGACAGCAAGTATGGCAATTTGGCGTATCTTACAACAAAAAATCACCACGGCGCCTTGCTACCTAGCAGGTCACTCGTTAGGTGAGTACAGCGCCCTTTGCGCCGCTGAAGTGATCTCACTTGCCGATGCCGTCACCTTGGTGCATAAACGCGGCCAGTTGATGCAAGAGGCTGTGGTCGGTGTAGATACCGCTATGGCAGCTGTGTTGGGGTTAGAGGATCACCGAGTCGAAAACCTCTGTGAGCAAGCGACCGAGCATGTCGATGATGCCATCGTGGGCGCTGCTAACTTTAACAGTCCAGGGCAAGTGGTCATTTCGGGCAACGCAGCTGGCGTGAATGCCGTTATCGATAAAGTACAAAATACGGGCAAAAAATCCATACCTTTGAAGGTCAGTGTACCGTCTCACTGCGCATTGATGGCGCCTGCAAGCGACGCCCTAGCCGAGATATTGGCAGGTATCAAGTTTGATCAAGCCACCATTCCTGTGATTCAAAATCGCCATGCGCGCGTTGAAACCAGTGCCGCTGGCATCAAACAAGCACTGACTGAGCAACTAAGCCAACCGGTCTTGTGGTCACAGACCATGCAAGAGCTGGCTGATAAACAAATCAATGTATTAATCGAATGCGGCAGTGGCAACGTGCTCAGCAACTTGGCCAAGCGCCAAGCACAGCCGATTACCAGCTATCCTACAGATAAGCCTGCCCGTCTAGATAAGTTAATGGAGGTGTTATCATGAGCCGCACAATTACCCTAGTCACTGGTGCCAGTCGCGGTATCGGTAAAGCCGTTGCCAAGCGGTTTGCAAAAGAAGGACACTTTGTGATTGGCACGGCGACCACTGAAAAGGGCGCTGAGCTGATTGATGAGTATCTACACGATAGCGGTGGTATCGGCCGCGTATTAGATGTCCGTGATACCGCGCAAATCGAAAAGTTATTTGAAGAGATTGAAAGCGTCTACGGTGCCGTACAAGTATTGGTCAACAATGCAGGTATCACCCAAGATGGGTTGCTAATGCGTATGAAAGACGAGGATTGGGAAAACGTCGTCGATACCAACTTAACCTCAGTTTATCGTATGAGCAAACGTGCGGTACGCGGCATGATGAAAGCACGCCGTGGACGCATCATCAATATCACCTCTGTGGTGGCGCAGATGGGTAATGCAGGTCAGTCCAACTATGCTGCTACCAAAGCGGGCGTCGAAGGCTTTAGTCGGACGCTGGCGCGCGAGATTGGCTCAAGACAGGTGACCATCAACTGCGTCGCACCAGGTCTGATCGAAACGGACATGACGGACGAATTGGACGAACGCTTGCTAAACTCGATGCTAGACGCTGTCCCTATCAGCCGTTTGGGTCAGCCAGAAGATATCGCTGCTGCTGTACACTTCCTAGCCAGCGATGAGGCCAGCTATATAACTGGCGCGGTCATTCCAGTCAATGGCGGGATGTATATGTAAAGTGACGCACAAGTGTTACATAGAAATAATAAAAAACTGTGTGAACGAGTGTAAACTATAATAAAGGGTGTTATAATGACGGACACTTTTATGTCAAAGCACTGTATCATGACAGGACTTTAGTAGACATTAGACAGACTGTATCAGGTGTCATAGAGTACTCAGACGGCGATGTCGCTGATCTGGCAAATCCCATTTTATATACCCTGCTATAGAGTGTAGACTGCACGCTATAGCAGTTTATTAAAAATAATAGATGATAAAGGAGCAATCTACATGAGCAACGATACCGAGCTAAGAGTTAAATCAGCTGTGGCTGAGCAATTGGGTATGAACGTTGAAGACATCAACAACGACGCCTCATTCATGGAAGATCTAGGTGCAGATTCACTAGATTTGGTTGAATTGGTAATGTCATTTGAAAGTGATTTTGGTATCACTATCCCTGACGAAGACTCTGCAGAGTTGACGACGGTTCAAAAAGCAATCGATTACGTACAAGCCCAGCTATAATGCTGTAGTCATCTGATTGGCTCAGCCAGTCTAAAAAGCCGCTTGCCCTATGGGTTGGCGGTTTTTTTGTGCTTGTCGCATTTCATATATGGACTTCAATGGTACATTTGAGTGTTTAACAATCTCAAAGTATTAACATATACTTTATGAAATTAACATTACTCAACATACTCTTACTATTTAAATGAAGCGTTTTTGTTATACTCAAAATGTCTACATGATGCAGACATCGTTGTATATGGCTTGATGCTGTGTATGAATTAATTGCATATGAAGTCATCGTATTAACGCTTATATACGAGGAAGATGACTGACATCACTGATAGTGAGACATTATCTACAACAATAACGATGCATAACAAATAACAATAGTTCAAGGAGTAGTTAGATGGGTATTTTTAGTTTTGCAAAAGACATCGGCGAAAAAATCTTTAACCGTGATGATGCCAAACATGACGCCAAATCAGAGACCAAAGCAGATGCCAACACCCCAGTACAGAGCACTGAGCCTTCTGCCCAGTCAGTAGCCAATATTTTGCTTCGCCGTATTCAGCAGCAAAATCTGAATATCAGCAATCTAAAGATCAAATACAATGGTACGACAGATACTGCAGAAATCAGCGGTAATGCCAAGACACAAGCAGACCGCGAAAAAGCCATTATCGCCATCGGTAACGTGCAAAATGTAGCAAAAGTCATCGATAATATTGATATCGAAGAAGATGCTCCAGAATCAACCATGTATACGGTAAAATCTGGCGATAGCTTATCGAAGATTGCCAAAGAGGTGTATGGCTCATCTGGGGATTATATGAAGATTTTTGAGGCCAATAAGCCCATGTTATCTGACCCAGATAAAATCTACCCAGGTCAAGTCTTACGTATTCCAAAACCTTAACGTGATAGCTTAATACAATAGGCAGATAAGCCTGAGATTATTGTATTAAAAAAATTGCTCATTGGCAAAAAAGCATCTCTTATATAAAAAAAGCGTCTCTTATATAAGAGGCGCTTTTTCTTGGGTGAGAGGTTGTCGACATGACTGGTCAAAGCTATTCGACTAATCAGCGACTCGCCATAAGAAGTGACTAACCATAAGCAGCTGTGATGAGACAGGATATTAAGCATCAGTATCGCTGAGCTTTTGTTGTTGTTCAGCGATTGCCCAATGAATATGCTCGTCTAGCATGGTGTTATGGGTCTGCAGCTTAGCCTGCAACTGGGTAATGACCTCTTGACTGCCGTTGGCATTGCCAAGTGCAATCGCGATATTGCGTAAAAAATTAACGTAGCCTGTGCGTCTAAGCGGGCTGCCTTGAGTTTTTTGCATAAAATCCGCTTCTTGCCATTGCCATAGCTCAAGCAAACTGCTGTTGTCAAGACTGTGCCGCGGTGCAAAGTCTTCGACAGTTGTGATATTGGCATAACGGTTCCACGGACAGATGAGCTGGCAATCATCACAGCCAAAGACGCGATTGCCAATGGCGCGGCGATATTTTTCATCGATGATACCATCATGTTCGATGGTCAAATAAGAGATACAAGCAGAGGCGTTTAGTTCATAAGGCGCGACAATGGCCTGAGTGGGGCAGACATCGATACAAGCGCTACAACTGCCGCAATGTGACTTGACAGGAGCGTCGTCTGGTAGCTCGAGACTGATGAACAGCTCTCCTAGTACAAAAAAAGAGCCTGCTTGTTTGTTGAGCAGCAAAGTATGTTTGCCTGTCCATCCAAGACCAGCGGCATCTGCGATTGGCCGCTCAAAGATGGGGGCTGAGTCACTAAATGGCCGAAAAACAAACTCTTGCGCCGAGCCGATATCCAGGTGTTGCCACTCAGGAAGCATGGCTTCGATTTGTAATGCCAATTGCTTTAGACGACTGCGCATGGTTTTATGATAGTCGCGCCCTCGTGCATAACGCGCTATGATGCCTTGATTTGGAAAATCGTTATCAGCGACCGTCCGCGGCGTAGGCGTCTGCGTCAAATAATCCATGCGCACACTGATGATGGTTTTGGCACCTTCTACCAGTTGATCGGGGTGAGCGCGCAAATGGTGATTGTTGTGCATAAATTGCAGCTGTCCTTCATAGCCTTTTGCCAGCCATTGCTGTAGCTGCGTCATCTGCTGAGCAAATAACGGATGATGCACGGAGAGAAAACCACAGTCCCCAAACCCCAACGCCTGTGCTTGAGACTTAATCCACCGCTTGACATCCTCAGCACTTGTGAATGGTGAGTCACTTTTGACGTCGATTTTTTTGTTGGGTACCTGTGACAGGTGAGCAGGCGTCGCAGCCGCTGTCTGGCCGTTAGAGGTGTCAGGTAAGTCGGATTTTGAGAGAGTAGACATAAAGAATAATAAAAATCAAAGAAGTATCGCTATGATAAGGCAGTGAGTATGGAGTGCAAGCATAAAAATGAATAAAGGAGCAAATATGAAACCGGATTGTCATTTATCAGCATTAGCATCAATAATGCCCAATGAGACCACGGCACTGTATAACAGTGAGCAGGTCTATGCCATGGAGCAGGCTTGGTTTGCACAAGGGCATGATAGCTTTGGGCTTATGCAGCAAGCAGCGTGGCAGATGGCTCAGTATATACAAAAGGCACATGAACAAAAATGCGCAACGGCCTCTATTAACGGTACACCTGCCCGTCGTCATAGGTATCAGCAGCGGGCAAGTATTTGGGTAGGTAAGGGCAATAATGGCGGTGATGGCTGGCTCCTTGCGCATTATCTACAGCGCATGGGCTGGCAGGTACAGGTCGTGACAGTTGGTTTTGGTAAAGACGATCTTGAGACAGATAGCTCTAAAATACAGGATACTGATATAAATAGTGCGACATCTATCTCTGATGCCGAAAGCGCAAAACAAATAGCATTGGCAAAGGGGTGTCGTTATCAGCGCTTTGAAGAGATGTGCGCTGAGTGGGACGCTAGCCCTGATATCGATGCTGATGCGAGTACATGGCAAGCGAGTGGTTATGCAGCGGATGCTGATGTCTATATCGATGCAATCTTTGGCATTGGGTTGGACCGTGCGCCAGCAGGCATCTACCAAAGCGCTATTTATCGATTTAACCAATTAGCCAAATGCTATAAGCCGTTTGTGATTGCGGTGGACATTCCTAGTGGTTTGGTCGCGGCGACAGGTGAGGTGTTTGCTGGTGCCGCGATACAGGCAGATATGACTCTGTGCTTGGTGGCGCGTAAGTTTGGTCTGCATACCAAAGACGGTATGGATTATAGTGGTCAAGTCGTCGACATCGCGCTGATACCTTATGCGCTGGAGGAGGATGATCTTAAACCGGTAGCAAAGCTGATCACAAGTGCGTACGCTCTAACCCCTCGCCAGCAAAACAGCTATAAAGGCAGCTATGGCCATGTGCTCATTATCGGTGGCAACCGTGTGAATGGCTCGCAAGGGATGGGCGGTGCGGCGATACTATCAGCTTCTAGTGCCATGGCAACGGGAGCAGGTAAGATCACTGTGGCATGTCATGAAGCTTTTCATGCAGCCTTGCTGACCTCATTGCCTGATGCCATGACGATAAACCTACATGATGCTGATGGGGTAAGGCAATTGCTTAAGGGAGCCAGCGTCATCGCTATCGGTATGGGCTTGGGACGTGATGATAAGGCCAAAAAATTATTTGTCTGCTATCTAAAAGCTGCCATTACAGAAAAAAAACCAATCGTCATCGACGCTGATGGTTTGTACCATCTGGCGGATTTGCATAAAGAGCATCACCCGCTTATCGCCGCCTTGCAACAGCATAGCGCCCATCACTCAGTCTGCCTGACACCGCACAGTGGTGAAGCCGCAAAACTATTAGGTATGGAAGTCAGTCAAGTAGAGAGCGACAGATTGGCTGCTATTAGACAGTGTGCGACAGATTATGGCGGTGACTGGGTATTAAAGGGGGCAGGGTCATTGGTGCTAGAGCAAAGAGAGCAGCAGGCACAGATTTATGTCTGTGCGACAGGCAATGCAGGCATGGCGACAGCAGGCATGGGCGATGTCCTATCTGGTCTGACCGCTGGACTGCTGGCGCAAAAGGACTTGATAAGAGAGTCGCGCGGTCTACAGCAAGCAGTGCTTCTACACGGTATGGCAGGCGATATGTTGATCAACCAAACCGATAAAACGGCGTTGTTGATTGGTCAACGAGGGCTACAGGCGCAAGATATGCCGGCGGCCATTCGTCATGTCATGCAGGAACTTACCGTCAGTGATGACAGCTGGTAGTAAGACCAACAGTAAGACCGATAACGCTATAGGTAGGGCGTGTCCTCAATTGAGTCGATAGTCATCTAAATGGAAGAGAGCTGAAGGCACGCCCCAATCCACTGGCATAAGCGGCGAACCGCAATGCCCAGAGCGTCAGTTTACAAGGCTGCAGAGTTACCACAATATTGATCGATTGCTTGCTGCACCCGTTCACGTTTTAGCTCAATCTCTCGGCCATCTAAATATTGACGTTTGCCATTGGCATCCATTTCATAGATACGGCCACCGACATTGAGGTTGGTCAAGTTATTACGTAGTGATTGACAACGCTGTGCATTGGCTTGTGCTTCTTGCTCTTTGATGCGAGCCTCTAGCTGTGCCACGCGTTGCTGCTCGGCGGTCTGAGCATTGCTACTTTGACTGGCATCTGTTTTGCCCGCCATTTCTCCTGGGTTGTTTTGCCGTCCATCGCTGCGAAACTCAATTAACTCGACATTTTTGCCATTTTGCGGTGCATGTTGGCTATATTTTACCTCACCATGCGCGCCGATAGACTTATACACTTGAATAGCATGACTGGCGCTCATCGACAGCATTAGCATACCTGCCATACTCGCACTGACAAGGAGTTTGGTAGCAGTATATTGTGAAAACGCATATGCCATAGCAGAGTTCCTCTTAAGCGGCAAAATAAAAATATTGGTATAAATATAACATTTTAGTATTTGGATGGTACTAAAAATGTACCGAGGTTTGATTCTATCAAATAATTCTTATCAATGTATATTATTTAATAACCAATAGTTAGGGATAGGGGATATAAGTTTTTCTTGACAATAGCTGATAAACCATCGAATATAAGGACAGTTGATTGGTCAGTGAGCGGCTTTTATGATATTGCCGTGGCACTTGAGGACAAGGACCACAGGTTGCTTATCGGTAGCTTGCACGGTTTTGTCTTCTTTGTGATGATGTGTGTTGTAAGGGTGGTCAGGAACACCACCACAAATCACAAAATACATTGTCTCCGGACTTATCTGTCTACAATGACTAAGATAAACTTGTTATTTGAACCCTACTAAGTGTCATGCTTACGTTTGTCTCAAAAACGGCTTGATATGTAATGATAATACGAAATCAATAGTCGGTTATAGGGCTTAACGACCTTGTTATCCGCCACTAACCATGAGTGCTATCTGATTTGTTTATGATGATTTATGTATATTGTGTCAACGCCTTTGCATCCGTTAGTCTGACAGATGCTAAGTTTTGAAAACAACGGTTTTTAAAACAAAGGTTTTGAGAACAGCTGCTTGGTAATCCCCTTCAATAATAAGATTCTTTTATAGATGCGCTCGCATCTTGTCATCGTACATCGATAACTTCCTGTCACAAACTGACCTCAACACCTTGCTGTATTTGAGTCTGATACTGTGTCCAAACAGTATGACTTACGTATGGTGGGCACACATTCTTGATATGGATAAGAGTTGGCGCTTGTTTTATGGTGCTAAAAATCACACCAGTCGGTAATGGTTTTTATTATAAAACACCGCAAATTCTCGCCGCAAAAAAAGGTGATGACAGTGACGCAAACCACGCAAAGTCCGAATATGACCGGACATACCCAGACGGGTAATGCCGCAAAAAACTTCGAAGAAAAACAGCAACGTCTTGCTGAGGGTAGTGCGCAGCCAGTGATGCTATCTGGTGCTGAGATGTTGGTGCAATCGCTGACCGATGAAGGGGTTGACTATATTTTTGGTTACCCAGGTGGCGCGGTACTTCATATTTATGATGCTTTGTTTCAACAAGACGCCATTGAGCATATTTTGGTACGTCATGAGCAGGCCGCAGGTCATATGGCAGATGCCTATTCACGCGTGACAGGCAAGACAGGGGTGGTGCTCGCTACCTCAGGCCCTGGTGCGACCAACACGGTGACGGCCATCGCAACCGCCTTTATGGATTCAGTTCCGATGGTGGTGATTTCAGGTCAGGTGCCAAGCAGCTTGATTGGTGAAGACGCTTTCCAAGAAACAGATATGGTTGGGGTATCACGCCCTATCGTCAAGCACAGCTTTCAGGTGCGCCATGCCAGCGAAATCCCGATGGTCGTCAAAAAAGCCTTTTATATCGCCCAGTCTGGACGCCCAGGTCCTGTGGTTATCGATGTGCCAAAAGACATGACGGCTCCTAGTGAAAAGTACGCTTACGAGTATCCTGCTGAGGTATTCTTGCGCTCGTATCAGCCATCACAAAAAGGCCATAGCGGTCAAATCAAAAAAGCGGTTGAGACCCTCTTATCAGCGCAGCGCCCTGTCGTCTATGCTGGCGGCGGCGTGATTTGGAGTAAGGCCCACGCAGAGCTGACCGATCTTGCTCATCGTTTAAACTTACCTGTGACCAATACCTTGATGGGGCTTGGCACCTTCCCAGGCTCCGATCGTCAGTTCTTAGGTATGCTAGGTATGCATGGCACTTATGAGGCCAACATGACCATGCACCACGCGGATGTCATCTTGGCAATTGGCGCACGCTTCGATGACCGCGTGACTAATAACGTCAAAAAATTCTGTCCAAATGCGACGATTATCCATATCGATATCGATCCGGCTTCCATTTCTAAGACGATCAATGCCCATATTCCAATCGTCGGGGATGTCAAGGCGGTCTTGACAGATATGCTAGGTATCATTGGTGATGACAAAGAGCTTGAGCAGCACGCCTTGCAAGATTGGTGGTCGCAAATCAACGAGTGGCGTACGCGTCATGGCTTGCGCTACGATACCAGTACCGATGAAGGTATCAAGCCGCAAAGCGTCGTCCAAGCACTGTGCAAAGTGACAGATGGCAAAGCCATTATCACCAGTGATGTCGGTCAGCATCAGATGTTTGCCGCTTTGTATTATACCTATGATGAGCCGCGCCAATGGCTAAACTCAGGTGGTCTTGGCACCATGGGTGTAGGACTGCCTTATGCAATGGCGGCCAAGCTTGCAAGGCCTGAGCGCGATGTGGTGTGCATCACTGGTGAAGGCTCTATTCAGATGAATATCCAAGAGCTATCGACTTGCTTGCAATACAATCTACCTGTCAAAATATTAAACCTAAACAATGCTCAGCTGGGTATGGTTAAGCAGTGGCAAGACATGTTGTATGAAGGCCGTCACGCACAGTCTTACATGAATTCACTACCAGATTTTGTGAAGTTGGCAGAGAGCTATGGTCACGTCGGTATCAAAATCACCGATCCTGCGACAATGGAGGCTCAGCTGGCCGAAGCCATGGCAATCAAAGACAGACTGGTATTTATCGATGTTTATGTCGATCGTCATGAGCATGTATATCCAATGCAAATCGCGGGTCAATCCATGCGTGATATGTGGTTAACAAAAGGGGAGCGCACCTAATGCAACAACAACATCTGATTTCGGTATTGATGGAAAACGAAGCGGGTTCGTTGTCGCGGTTGGTCGGCTTGTTTTCCCAGCGTGGCTATAACATCGAGACGCTAAACGTCGCGCCCACTGATGACCCAAGTATCTCGCGTCTGACCGTGACGACCATTACCTCACCTGAGCGAATCGAGCAAATCACGAAACAATTGCATAAATTAATCGAAGTGGTTAAGGTACTGAATCTGACGGATAATGTCCATGTCGAGCGTGAGCTGATGCTGATCAAAGTGCGCGCGACTGGCAGCGTACGCGAGGAAATTAAGCGTAGTGCTGATATCTTCCGCGCACAAATCGTGGATGTGACATCCAATCTATATACCATCCAAATCGTCGGTGATAAAGCCAAGCTCGACGGCTTTATCGATGTGATTGGCCGCGAGCGTATTATGGAAGTGGTTCGCTCAGGCGTCATCGGTATCGCACGTGGAGAAAAAACCCTAAGTCTTTAGTCGGCAGTAGTGACTAATACTGTGAACAATGTAGTTTATTATCAACAGCGCGCTCATCTTAGCCCACACTCTATGAGAATGGTTGAAGTAGGAGCGCTTACTATCCATGGCACGCCATGATTGAGGAAAAGGACTCTATTTATGAACGTTTATTATGATAAAGATTGTGATCTATCGATTATCCAAGGCAAAAAAGTGGCCATCATTGGCTACGGCTCACAAGGTCACGCCCACGCGCTGAACCTACAAGACTCAGACGTCGATGTCACCGTGGGTCTACGTGCCAACTCGGGCTCATGGAAAAAAGCTGAAAATGCTGGTCTAAAAGTCGCTGAAGTCGAAGAAGCGGTAAAAGCGGCCGACGTTGTCATGATTTTGACGCCTGATGAGTTCCAAAAAGAGCTTTATAATGAAGTAATCGAACCCAACATCAAAGAGGGCGCTACCTTAGCTTTCGCGCACGGTTTTGCCATTCATTACAACCAAGTAGTGCCGCGCGGTGATCTTGATGTCATCATGGTCGCACCAAAAGCGCCAGGTCACACAGTACGTTCTGAGTTCACCAAAGGCGGCGGTATCCCTGATCTTATCGCAGTTTACCAAGACGCATCTGGTCAAGCCAAGCAGTTGGCGCTATCTTATGCAGCAGGCGTGGGCGGTGGCCGCTCGGGTATCATCGAGACGACGTTTAAAGATGAGACAGAAACCGATCTATTCGGTGAGCAAGCAGTGCTTTGTGGCGGCGCAGTAGAGCTGGTCAAAATGGGCTTTGAGACGCTAACTGAAGCAGGTTACGCGCCAGAAATGGCCTATTTTGAGTGCTTACATGAGCTAAAGCTTATCGTCGACCTCATGTATGAAGGCGGTATCGCTGACATGAACTACTCAATCAGTAACAACGCTGAATACGGCGAATACGTCACTGGTACAGAGGTCATCAACGAGCAATCACGTGAAGCCATGCGCAATGCCCTAAAACGCATCCAGTCTGGTGAGTACGCGAAGATGTTTATCTCTGAAGGCGCGACCAACTACCCATCAATGACTGCCCGTCGCCGTAACAACGCTGAGCATCAGATCGAAATCACTGGTGCCAAATTGCGCGCTATGATGCCATGGATCGGTGGCAACAAGATCATCGATAAAGACAAAAACTAAACCAAAGCACTAAGCCTACGCTTATAAGTAGCCATATGCGCTATCTTTAGACTGGCGGCGTGAGACAAACCCATGTTATCAATAGATAGCATGGGTTTTTTGTAGGTGGGTATGGGCTAAGAATACATGATATGGGTTGAAAAACAAAAAACGCTGCCCAATATAGGCAGGCATTACGGTCTTAATTATGGTGGCTAATAGTGATGATAATCGGTGCGTATAGCAGTTAGCTGCCGCGCATTTTTTATTGATGGTTGCCGCCATCAGTATTGTGTTTTTTTGTCTTTGTCTTATTGTCGCAAAGTGCTTCTTTTTTCTAGAATACAGGTTGTCTGTTGTGCAAATATCTTATCCTGACTGGCTAACGCCGCAATTCGTTTACATTACTCTGAGCGCTGTGGTAGCAGTCTTGATTTGGATAGAAGGGGAGATGCTCAAAAAAACAGACGGCAAACTGCCCAAATCAAAGTTTTTTCAGATCAGCTCATTATTGGATACATCGTGGTTTTTTGTCTCTGTCGTCATGCTCTATGCCATAGACCTAACGCCACTGGCCATTACCGTCCCAGCGGCCTATGGTATCTATACCACCTTTGGCTGGGTCTATGGCACACGCCTGCTCAAACGTAAGGGCATTCCAGACTCACCGCAGGATCTGGTGGTTCCGGCCAAATACATCGCTTATAGCCAGTCGTTTTCATTGATATTTTTTGCGCTTTGTCTATTGGTACTAAGTGCGCCATGGCTCCCGATATCGCAGGGTTAGGGGGCTATGTAGTCATCTCGTTAGAAAGATGATTAGAAGAATAAAAGGATGGCCAAGTAAAAGTAACGTCAATCGTAACGAAAGCAGTTGATGTTATTATTGATAACTTCTTTGTTATCAAATGATTATGTTGTATCAGTACTGCCGATGATCATTGGTTTTTATTCCTCATAACTATTTACAAAAATCATCAATTTAAGCTGTTGCCGTTAGGAAAAGCTGTTATAATCGGCTTGTACCCAAAGGATTTAAAGCAATAACTTTGCTTTATTTAACAGGGGCTTGGTGGTTTTTGCCAGTCCGTTGCAACAAAAGTCATTTGGGTATATATCAATTAATCGGTGACGACACCAGTCTCGCCAACAGTTAAAGAGTTAGGAAAATTTATGTCAGATAAAGTTGAAGGCACTGTAAAGTGGTTTAATGAAGCTAAAGGTTTTGGTTTTATCGCTCAAGACAACGGCGGACAAGACGTATTCGCTCACTACAGCGCTATCCAAGGTAGCGGTTTCAAAACTCTAGCCGAAGGCCAAAAAGTGTCGTTCATCTTAGGTGAGGGCAAAAAAGGTCCACAAGCTGAGCAAATCGAAGCACTATAATCTCTTTGCTGTTTGGGCACACTGATGTTCAGTACGCTCGATGACAGTGAGAGTGATGATATGCATATACTTTTTGTTTATAAAAACAATAAAAATACTGTTTAGACTTTAAAAAAAAGCAACCTCTTATCAGGTTGCTTTTTTTGTGGGGTTTGTTTTTCGGTTATTTAAGATATAGGATTGATTGAGAATAGCGATATAAGGTTGATTTATGAAGTGGCAGACATGGTTTTCGATCGATTGGCAGCAGCTGGTGGGTATATCTTTGTCTGCTGTGGGGTTTTATGTGGGCTTGATGCTCTTTACTCGCTTGATGGGGCTGCGCAGTTTTTCAAAACTATCTAGTCACGACTTTGCCATGACGGTTGCTATCGGTAGTATTTTAGCCTCTACGGTGTTGTCTGACTCGCCATCACTGATGCAGGGTCTATTTGCTGTGGCGGTGTTATTCGTCATGCAAGGGCTGATTTCTATGATCAGGCGCAAGGTCAAACCACTCAAATCGTTGATTGACAATAAAGCTATTATATTGATGGCTCACGGCGAGTATTTTGCAGACAATTTGGCCGAGGCAAATTTAAGCACCAGTGATGTACAAGAAGTGCTGCGCAAAAATGGCGTAAAGTCCAAGACAGAAGTGTTTGCGGTGATTATGGAGACGACAGGAGACATGAGCGTCATCAAAAACAATGATGTCCCGCCTGACTGGGCGTTGTTTGATGACATACGTGACAGCGAGCTGTTGATGAGACCGAGCCACCATGAGTCAAGCTAATCTCAGGCTGCTTTGATGAGCAATGGCGCGCCAAACACTGGTAGGGTAAGAAGTCATAACAAAGCCTTAAGCAAGCTGTATGCTAGTAATGCTATAACGGAGTGGAGAATAAAGCTTGAGGTCAAAAAAAGGAATAGGACATCAGGGGGGAATTGTGCGTTTATAAACTATTTATTATAGAATGGTGACAAATTTATGACGCATTATTCACGGCGTTGTCTTGACCTTGGGCCTGTGCTCACGCAAGATACGTAGGTCTGATAATAGCGGCGGGCTTAGCCTTAGTGGATTTTATTAATAAGAAATATGCGACAAATATGCGTTTTGGTATTGTTTCATCTCTCTTAATTAACTACTATCTATTGACGCAGTATAAACCTTGAGTAGTATTTTGAACGACAGTTTGAATAACCATGAACCTTTGGTTCTTAATTGGCAATTTTTTAATTCATAACATTAATAAACGAGGAACGTATGAAAGCATTAGTAGCGGTCAAGCGTGTCATTGATTACAACGTAAAAGTTCGTGTAAAAGCTGATAACTCTGGCGTTGATTTATCAAACACTAAGATGTCAATCAACCCTTTTGACGAGATTGCAGTAGAAGAAGCAGTTCGTCTAAAAGAAGCTGGCGTCATTGACGAGATTATTGTTGCCTCTATTGGTCCTAAAGAGTCACAAGAGCAGATTCGTGCGGCCTTGGCACTGGGTGCAGATCGTGGTGTTTTAGTATTGACTGACGACAAGCCATACCCTCTACAAGTCGCTAAAATCCTAAAAAATATCGCCGAAAGCGAAAGCACCGACATCATTCTTTTGGGTAAACAAGCGATCGATGATGACAACAACCAAACAGGTCAGATGCTGGCGGCATTGATGGGTATCGGTCAGGGTACCTTTGCATCAGAAGTAAAAGTCGAAGGCGATAAAGTAAACGTCACTCGCGAAATCGATGGCGGCTTGCAGACGGTTGCGCTTGATTTGCCAGCAGTCATCACCACTGACTTGCGTTTGAATGAGCCACGTTATGCCAAATTGCCAAACATCATGAAAGCGAAGAAAAAACCGCTTGATGAAAAAACGCCAGCTGATTTTGGTGTAGATATGGCATCTAAGCAAGAGATTATCAAAGTCGTACCACCTGCTGAACGCAAAGCTGGTATCACAGTGGGCTCTGTTGATGAGTTGGTCGATAAGCTAAAAAATGAAGCAAAAGTAATCTAATGTCTCAATGATTGGATACTTCGCGGCGGCACATTGTGTACAAGGCTACGTCTATAAAGCTGCGTCTATAAAGACAAGTCATAAAGCCATATAGACCACGTTGTACACAAACCCCTTCATGAATCGATGATACGAACAAATAAAGGATTAAAACAATGGCAATTTTGGTATATGCAGAACATGACAATGCCAGTCTAAAAAAGGCAACTTTGAACACCATCGCAGCAGCAAAACAAATGGGCGATGACGTTCATGTATTGGTCGCAGGTAGCGGCGCGCAAGCAGTCGCTGATGAAGCAGCAAAAGCTGAAGGCGTGACCAAAGTATTATTGGCAGACAACGCAGCATATGAGCACCAATTAGCGGGTAATGTGGCTCTATTGGTTGCTGATGTGGCCGGCGATTATAGCCATATCGTTGCTGCAGCGACCACCACTGGCAAAAACTTTATGCCACGTGTGGCCGCATTGCTAGATGTGAGCATGCTCTCTGAAGTCTCAGCAGTCGTAGATGCGCAAACCTTTGAGCGTCCTATCTATGCTGGTAATGCGACCGCTACCGTGAAGACATCAGAAGATAAAGTGGTCGTTACGGTTCGTACCACAGCGTTCGATCCAGTAGCTGCTGAAGGCGGCTCGGCGACGGTCGAGACTATTGACAGTGTGCAAGAGACGGGCAAAGCAAGCTTTGTCAATGAAGAGATGGCGCAATCTGACCGTCCTGAGCTGACGTCAGCGAGTATCGTTGTCTCTGGTGGCCGTGCATTGGCAAACGGTGAGAACTTCACCAAATACATCGAGCCATTAGCTGACAAGCTAGGCGCTGCGGTTGGCGCATCACGTGCCGCTGTGGATGCAGGCTATGTACCAAACGATATGCAGGTCGGTCAAACCGGTAAGATCGTTGCGCCGCAGCTATATATCGCAGCTGGTATCTCAGGTGCAATTCAGCATTTGGCCGGTATGAAAGACTCTAAAGTCATCGTGGCGATCAACAATGACCCAGAAGCGCCAATCGCTAGCGTTGCTGATTATTTCTTAGAAGCAGATTTGTTTGAAGCTTTACCTGAATTGACTAGCAAAGTATAAAGATTAACGCTTTTGACTAATGAGAAACTTAATTTGTATTATATAAGCCCTGCTATTATATAGCGGGGCTTTTTATTGAGCTGATTATTGGACTGATTATTAGACTAAGATTATATATTGAGTCGACCTTATAATTTATAAAAATCCGCTTTATATAGTCGATTCGCTCTAAAAATGGTATAGCGCTGCTGGGATAAATTTTGCGCAGCCTCTGGGAGCGCAGCACGCAAGTAAAATTTATACCAGTAGCGTCTCTAAATTTATAACACTTTTATTTCGAACTGACTGTAGTAGTTTGAAGTAGTGTTAGTTAGGGTGGGGTTATTGGATAGAGGCTATGTTTAGTCTACTATATGACTCTACAATGCTATTAAGATAATTGTCACGGACGAGAAGGTAGAGAATCAGTATGAATGCAATTTTACAGTTAGAACCGACTTGGCAGCAGTGGATCGCAAACAATATAAATCGCGGCGTCGCTTATCATAAAATCATTAATACGCTTTTTGAGAGAGGTTTTTATAGCGCAGCCTATGAGCTAATGTCGCAGCAATCAGGTACGATCAATATTCCTTATATGGATATGAGCCATAACTCGATAGTGCTGCCGGATAAGACGGTGAGACTGGCATCGACTTTTTACCCTCCCTTTGTCGCCGTCATCGAAGGCTTCTTAAGTCATAAAGAGTGTGATCAACTGATAAGCAGTGCTGAAGGGAATATGCGAGACTCTCGAGTTGTGAGCCCTGTCGATGGTACTTTTGCAGAGCACGATGCTAGAACCAGTAAAAGCCACGGCTTCCAGCGCGGTGCTACGCCTTTGATAACGACAATAGAAAATAGGATAGCAGCCCTATTACATTGGCCAGTGGCTCATGGAGAAGGGTTACAGGTTTTAAAATATGGTAAGGGCCAAGAATATCGCCCACATTATGATTTTTTTGATCCTAAAAACGCAAATTATCAAAAAAACATCGGTAAAGGTGGTCAACGCGTCGGTACTTTGCTGATGTATCTATCGGATGTCGAGGCGGGCGGCGGTACTAACTTTCCAAAGATAAATCTAGAAGTCAGACCCAAAAAGGGTATGGCATTATATTTTGCTAACACCAAGTTTGATGGCAGTATCGAACCTTTAAGCTTACACGCAGGCATGCCAGTAAATAAAGGCACGAAGTTTTTAGCCACTAAATGGCTACGAGCAAACCCTTACGTCAGCTAGTGTGAAGTTTCTAGCGTGAAGTTTAAGGAGGTTTAGCTATACTGTCTTTGCCGTAACGTCTCGTATAGACACAGCGACCCTGCGATAGCCACATTTAAGCTCTCTTGACCATTGGGCTGTGGTAGGGCAATGGGCGTGGCGCATTGCATCAGCTCAGCACACACCCCTTGACCCTCATGACCCATAATCCAAGCGATAGGCTGGGTCAAATCGTGCTGATAAATAAGCGTATCAGTGTGGGAGCTGGTGGCAAATAACGGCGCTTGCACATGATCTAAAATGTCTTGAATACTCAAGCCTTCATAGATATGTAGGGCAAACTGTGCGCCCATACCTGCTCGCAAGGTCTTAGGCGACCAAGCCTGCGCCGTCGCGCTGGTGCATAAAACATGAGGGATACCAACCGCCGCCGCTGTGCGTAGCAAGGTGCCCACATTGCCACTGTCTTGTACGTCATTGAGGATCAAACAATCCTCTGCAAGCATCGGTAAGCTGGGCGTGGGTATGGTAATCAGTGCCATGATGTCGATACCCGTACCGAGACTACGAATACTCTCGTACAGCGAGTCTGATAGCGTTATGATCGACGTATGACTTGGTAGGCGCGTCAATAGTTGCCCAACCTCAGGATGCGTATGCGCTGATTCAGCCAGCAGGATTTGGGCAAACGGATAATCACTACGCAATGCAGCATCAATCAGATGTACGCCTTCGAGTACGGTCTGGCTGTGTTTTTTGCGCTGGCGGGCTTGCGTCAACAAACCTTTGACCAGCTTGACGGTATTATTCTTATCTGAGGTAATCAGCTCGGTGGGATTTGCTACCATAATAGATCGCTTAGAGAAAAATATAAGTGGAGCAATGAGGATAAGGTGCGATTAAACAAAACAAGCGTTATCCTGATTGCGATAAACCGATGGGTCAAGCTTATGAGCGAGCGTGCTGTACGTGCAAGTCTTTGACATAGTTGACTTCGTTTTTGCTGCCTAATACCACCGGCACACGCTGGTGAATGTCAGTCGGCTCGATATCCAAAATACGGTTGATGGCATCTGTCGCCGCGCCGCCTGCCCGCTCAATCAGCAAACTCATCGGATTGGCTTCATACATCAAACGCAGCTTACCTGCCTTGTTAGGGTATTTGGTGTCGAACGGATAAGTAAAGAGACCACCGCGGCATAAAATGCGATGAACATCGCCGACCATTGCAGCGACCCAGCGCGTATTAAAATCACGGCCGCGAACGCCCGTCTTGCCCGCAATAAGCTCATCGATATATTGCTGCATCGGCGCCAGCCAGTAGCGATAATTGGAAGCATTAATAGCATATTCGCTGGTATCGGCGGCGATTTGCACATGGTCATTGATAAGAATATAGTCGCCACTGTCTGGGTCTAAGCTAAACATAACCACATTATCAGCGATGGTCAGTGCCAGCACCGTAGAGGTGCCATATAGCAAGTAACCGGCTGCTAGCTGCTGATTGCCCGCTTGCAAAAAGTCACTGTTTTCGCTTTTCTGCCCTTGACGCTCATACGGTAAGATAGAAAAAATGGTGCCAACCGCCATATTGATGTCGATGTTTGATGAGCCGTCGAGCGGGTCAAACAACACCAATAGGCTGCCATCTGCATTGGCAGGGGTGGCATCATCTAACTCTTCTGAGGCGACGCCTGCGCAGTGAGTGTTTTTTGCTAAGGCGTCCAGCAGTAAGTCATTGGCCAGCACGTCTAGCTTTTTTTGTTCTTCGCCTTGGACGTTTTGATTGCCCGCTTCGCCCAAGATATCGGCGAGCGCGCCTTTTTTGAGCAGCCCAGAGATGGTCTTGCCCACCTCCGTCACGGTGGTGATTACGTCGCTAAGCGCAGGGTCTTTAGCATGCGCGTCTAGATAATTTGCTAAGGTGCTCATAAGGCTTCCTGATAAGTTATATAAAGAGATAAAACAAAAAACGGATCATGATAAAAAGATGTCGTGGCCATCGCTCAACGGCTAAGCAAATTTTGAAATAGCTGATAGCGCGTCTTTGTCCTGACCACAAAATCAGCTACACTATGTGCATTGTTAATGATTTATGGTTTGACTCGGCGGCGTCCTGAAGGCGACAAGATATCTCACCGATAAGACGCTTGTGTCATTAGGGTAAATTGTAGCAAATAAGCGCTAAAAAGTCCCCGTGTCTGCCCATGCCAGCACCAAATGATCGAATAAAAACCAATAAAGACTGACGGGCTGTGTATTATGGTCGTATCTTATACAGTCCTTCATATAGCCTCATATCAACTCACAATAAAGACGTGTCCTTATGCCAAACTCTATCGATAGTCCCTTAACGCAGTCGGTCTCACCCACTGATTATGCTAAGTTTGACCCCAATACCATTCATCAAAGGCTCAATAGCTCATTGAGTCGTCCGCAGCTCAATGCAGACAATCGTATTCGTCACTTTTTGGGCGTAGAAGGACTCAATAAGGCTCAGCTGCAAGCAATCATCGCCAAAGCAGAGACTTTTTTTGATGAAAATGGGCAACTGATTAACCGTCCTGAGCTTGACGGCTATACGGTGATGAACTTATTTTTTGAACCATCGACGCGTACCCGTACGACCTTTGAAGTGGCCGAAAAACGTCTTGGTGCCAATGTGCTCAATATCGATATCGAACGCTCTAGTACCAAAAAAGGCGAGAGCCTACGCGATACCTTGTGGAATCTACAAGCCATGACGGCAGATATCTTTGTGGTGCGTCATTCGGCCTCGGGTGCAGCGCACTTTATGGCGACAGAGGTGACGCCTGATATTGCCATCATCAATGGTGGGGATGGCTGGCATGCGCATCCGACTCAAGGTATGCTCGATATGCTGACGATTCACCGCGAAGCACCGCGGCCGTTTGAGGCGCTATCAGTAGCCATTATTGGTGATATCAAACACTCTCGGGTAGCTCGCTCGGACATCAGTGCGCTGCAGACCTTAGGCGTAAAAGACATTCGTGTCTGCGCACCGCGTACCTTACTGCCAAAAGGTATTGAACGGTATGGTGTCAAGGTCTATGAAGACATGAATGCGTGCGTCAGCGATTGTGATGTCATCATGGGCTTGAGAATTCAAAATGAGCGTATTGGCTCGCCGCTACTGGCGTCATCTAGCGAGTATTACAAACATTATGGCATCACCCCAGAGCGGGTGGCATTGGCCAAGCCTGATGCCCTCGTCATGCACCCAGGGCCGATGAACCGCGGGGTAGAGATTGCCTCAAGCGTGGCTGATGGCGCTCAGTCGGTCATCTTAAAGCAGGTGAATAATGGTATTGCGATTCGTATGGCGGTGTTGGCATTGGCCATGGAAGGTCAGCGTGCCCATCAGGCGTCTCGCCTATAAAGCCCAAACGACTATTTTACTCTTTTTTATTTTCATTTTATCGATACGGTAATAACGCTCATGTCTACTACACTCAATACAGATGCGCCGATATTTGACCACCTGCCGGCCGCCATCAAACAATCATTACCAAGCACTGTCTATGATAAGCTCGCAAGTTTAGAGGCGGGGCGCGAGATGTGGCTGCTCCCACCATTGGTTGATTTGTGCGCGCGTTTGCGCGAGCCAGGTCAGCAGCAGCATGGCACCTTACAGTCAGAAGGGTCAGCGGCGCGTGGCAATGGGTTTTTGCATGTGGTCATTCCGCCTGACACGACCCCCATTTTAGAAAACGGCTCATTATTAAAAGGCCTACGCGAGCGTGCGCTGAGCGATGGCGGCATTCATTTGCATATTTTAGGCGCATTGACGGCAGGTCTAGAAGGTGAGCGCCCCTCTAACATCGCTGGCCTAAAAAAAGGCGGCTGCATCGCGGTTTCTAATGCGCGCAGACCTTTTAGCAATGATCTGGTGCTGCTACGTACGCTTGAGTACGCGGCCACGTTTGGTATGAAGGTATTCTTTTATCCCAATGAGCCAAGTCTGGCGGGAGAAGGGGTGGCGCATGAGGGTTATATTGCATCTTATCATGGCTTACAAGGTATCCCGTGGATCGCTGAGACAGTGGCTTTGTCTACGCAGCTGCTGATGGTGGAAGAAACAGGCATCGCCGCCCACTTCAGCCAGCTGTCTTGCAAGTCTTCGATTGAGCTGATGCGCTGGGCAAAAGATAAGGGCTTGCCTGTCACGTGTGATGTGGCCATGCATCAGCTTTATTTGACCGATGATAATTTGGAAGGTTTTAACGCCCAAGCGTATGTGCTGCCGCCGCTGCGTAGTAATACCGATCAGCAAGCCATCCGCCGTGGCCTAAAAGACGGAACCATCGATGCCATCTGTAGCCACCATGAGCCACTCAATAGCACCGCCAAAAAAGCCCCGTTTGCTGAAAGCACCCCTGGTATCTCAAACTTTGATACCTTTATGGCGCTGGCTTGTCAGTTGGTACACGACGAGGTCTTAACGCTTGAGCAACTGGTAGATAAAATCTGTCTCAATCCTGCTAAAATCGCAGGCATCAGTGAGCAATATGAGCACATCGGTGGCGCGGTATTGGTCGATCCTACACTAAAATGGCAAGTCACCAAGGAGTCTATGCTCTCAAACGGTAAAAACACGCCATTCTTTAACCAGCAGTTGCAAGGCCGCGTCGTGGAGACTTTCTTTGGCTAATCTGCCTCGATCAGATGATCGTTTGCCGCCATCTATCGAGGATGGCTCTTCTCATGCGCCCCACCGATCACACAAGTCGGCGAGCACCGCCAGTGAATCTATCAAAGCAGTGGCCATCTATGAGGTGGTCAAAGGGACGGGGGCTATTCTTGGCGCTGGGGCGTTATGGTCATGGCATGCAAGCCTTGAGTACTGGCTAAGCCATGCAAATGACGCTTGGCAGCAAAGCTTCGGTCAGCTGCTAGCGCCGCAGATCGAAAGTGCGGTGCGCATTGCCCAGCAGGCTAGTAAAAACTGGCCCATGTTTTTGCTACTGATCGTTGCGTACGCCAGCTTGCGTTTTTTGGAGGCGTATGGCTTGTGGCAAGATAAGACATGGGCGTATTGGTTTGGTGTGCTGGGCTACGGCATATTTATACCTATCGAGATTTACTATTTGCTAGCACGCCCATTTGATTGGTTTAAGCTTGCGATACTGATCTCAAATATCGTTATCGTGTTTGTGGTTTATCGCAATATGAAACGAAAGGGGTTGATATAACGATTTTATTTAGCCCATCAACTCAGTAGTACCGTCAAACATAGTCGAGTCCAAGTAAAATAGATACATGGCTATCAAGTCGCTCAATGAAACGTTGTTTTTCTTGGGTGCTGTGCCTACGCCGACAGAGGCTACGAAAAACAACTTTTCCTCTCAAGGTATCGTTTTTATATCGGATTGACTGTACAGTAGACCATCATAGCAATAAATGCTTATGCTGGTCTTTTTTTATGATGATAATAGAGGGACAAACGACTTTTAAGCGAATTATAGCGTGGAGGCCTGCTTATCAGGCGCAATGCTTTTTGCGACCTTACCAACGCTCAAGCCTTGTACCAAGATAGAGAAGATGACTACCGCATACGTGAGCGCCAGTAAAATGTCACGCTCTGCGCCTGTTGGTAGCTGCAGCACCAGTGCCACCGAGATGCCGCCGCGCAGTCCGCCCCATGTCAGTACTTTCCACGCTCCAGTTGGCAAGTCAAGCTGCCGCTGAAGGGTCTTTGTGGTCATACCGACAACGATAAAACGGGCAAGCAAGGCAATAACAATCGTCAAACCTGCAGCGATAAATAAATTGCCAGAATATGCAATCATCACCACCTCAAGTCCAATTAAGACAAATAAAATCGCATTGAGAATCTCATCGATCAGCTCCCAAAATAGATCGATATAGTGTCGTGTTTTGTCACTCATCGCCAGTGCTCGTCCGCGATTACCGACCATCAGTCCCATCATGACCATGGCCAGTGGCCCTGAGAGATGCCAATGACTGGCCAGCGCATAGCCGCCGATCACCCCCGCCAGCGTCAATAGCACCTCTTCTTGATAACTATCAATGCTCTTTAGCATATAGTACAAAATCGCCCCAAGCACCAGACCAAACACAATGCCGCCGCCTGCCTCAACGGCCAAGGTATGGGCCACATAGTTGGCTGTTGGGATATCGCCGCTGGATAAAATACCAAGTAGTAGGACAAAAATAACAACGCCGATACCATCATTAAACAACGACTCGCCTGCGATGACGGTCTCTAAGCTTTTTGGGGCACCAGCGGATGATAAGATGCCCATCACCGCGATAGGGTCGGTCGGCGAGATTAAAGCGCCAAACAACAAACACCAAAGAAACGGCAAGCCAAATCCAAAGAAGGGCAACATAAGATAGAGCGCAGTGGCGATTAGCAGGGCCGAGACTAGGGTACCCACGCAGGCGAGAATACCAATGGGCAGTCGATAGCGTTTTAAGTCACTGATATTGACATGCAGCGCCCCTGCAAATAAAAGCATCGAGAGCATACCGTCCAATAGCACTTCGGTAAAATCTAGCTGCTCTAGTAAGCTCACCTCATAGTCAATGAGCTGGTCGAACCCCAAAAACCCCAAAAAAATCGCACCGATAGATAGGACAATCGAGATGACCATGACTCCAATGGTCGTGGGCAGACCGATAAAGCGATGATTGACATAGGTCAGCAGGGCAGTAATCGATAAAAAGATAGCGCTGATTTCAAGTATGGTCAGGCTGGTTGCAGATGCCATAAAACGGGTCTCTTATGAGTGATAAGTAGTAAAAGTAATCAGTACAAATTATTTAGTGTACGCCTGTAGACTTTGGCGAATGCTGGCGGCAAAGTCACTGACATAGTAAAAGTGTTGGTGCTGCGAGTTTTTATCAATAATAAAGGCTTTGGCTTGCTGACACATCGCGCTTAGGTCATCGATAAGCTCTTGGTAGCTTAGGTTTTCTTCTCCTGCGCGCTCAATTAGCTGTAGCTCATGCAGCAAGGTCTGCTGCTGTGCTTGATTGATACAGGTATAGTTGAGATTGACCATCGCTTGACACAGCGCCTTTAGGACCATGGCATCAGCTGCGGCATAGCGCCGAATCTCTCCAAGTGAGGTATTGATGAATTCTGATATTTTGGGCGTATCAGTCACCACGGCCAAGATAGCCACGCGCTGCTGCGCCACCACTTGTTTTGGTATGGCGGTATACGGCGGTTTGTCACGGTGCTCGGCAGGTACATAAAAATGATAGGGGCTAGGCGGCTGACGACGCATCATAATGCTCAGGCAACTGGTGAGCGATTGTACGCAGTTGACGGCTGTTTTTGGGTCATTGATCCCAGGTGAGAGGGCGCGCACCGCAATCTCGGTCATCTGCCCCAGACTATAGGCAATATCATTGGAGTGTGCCAGTCGCTGCTCGATACTAATACAACCGGCAAAGCGCTGCCAAAACATACCATCAGGGGCACGTGGCACCACGGCCAGCTGCGGCGTTGCGGTTTTTTGCCGATTATTGGGATGGTCTGTCGGACGTTGATAAAAATGCCCAATGACGTTTTTGTCAGTGAAATAATCACCGAGCTTACTCTGTAGATGCACCACGCCGCCATACTCTTGAGTCAGGGTGATTAAAGACTCCAAATAAATGTGCTGCAGGTAACCGGATTGCGGCGGATAAATCGGCGTTGCCTGCCACTGGTGAAACTGCTCGACATCGTGCTGCTCGACATCGCGCTGCTGCTGAATATCACAATAATCACCATACCAGTAGTGAATATTATTAATGGCATCGTTGCTGGCGTTTTGAATGACGTGCGAGGCCTGAATAGCGTGGACCATATGCTGGACAAAATAGACCAATAACAGCGCACAGATGATCGCCATGATAATCCCAAAGGTCACCGCCAGTTGCGGTACGCCAAAGGCCACATCATACTTATGAATCGACTTGAGTACCAACAAGCTATAGCTAAAGGTACCAATAAACGCCCCTAAGACAAACTGGTTTGGCGTGTCTGTCAAAAAGTTGCGTAATAGCCGTGGGCCAAACTGGGAGGAGGCCATCGAAAGGACGGCGATAGTAATTGAGAACGTCGTACCAGCAACGCCCAATACAGCGCCAGCAATCGAGGTCATGATGGCGCGCGCCGCATCGTCATCACCCGTAAAAGCAAAGGTAATCTCTCGAACGGTCTCGCGGTCAAAGTGCTGATCTATCGTCACCAATACTGGCGCCAGTAAGATGCCGGCGATGACGCAAGCAGTCGGAATAAACCAATAAGAGCCGATCAACTCCTGCCACAAGTTTCTTAAACGATCGGGCAGGTCAGTCAATGTCTGTAACGACCAAAGCTGCGAAAACGCCTTCATCCTCTGCCCTGAAAATAAGAGTAGTCGTTTAAAAAAGCCATTTTCAGGGTGTTTATCCAATGTTCGCGCTCCAAAAATGACTGACGAGATCGTCTATAGTGAATCTATTTTAAAACAGGTATCGTCCTACAGGGATTCATTGTCCTTGCTTGCTGCGTCTACGCCCTATAGCCGGTTCAAAATAAAATGGTGATAAATTTAAGCGTAACGCTGGAGTAATCTTTTGACTATTTATTACCTTATCATATAAATAATAACGATGAAAAATTTAGTAAAAATAAGCCCCTATCATAGGAGCTTATTTTTATCATTATTATGTATTTTCAATTAGCTGATGAGACTATAAAACCAAGTGCTTATCGCGCTGCTTACTTTTGCTAGTGTAGAGGGTTGCTGATGATTACTATTGGTGCTTGCCAACTGCATTTGCATGGTGTCTGTCGTCACTGCTTGTTTTTGCATACTCTCTATTATCAGCGGTAGATTTTTGCCAGCGCTAGATAATATCAAACTCGAGTTTTGCGTAAGAATCGTCCATCTTTGGTTGCCGCCACCTGTACAGCTATAGCGAATGAGTCGAGCGCGATTATTACTCATATAGCCATTTTCTAAGTCAAAGCATTGATTGCCTTGCTTGATGGCGTTGGCGGATACATCCATTTGCCAAACTTGCGAGCTTGCTTGATCATCACAAGGAGCTAGGTTAATGACATTGCCACCTTGCGGCATTAGGCACTGATCTAGTGCCATTTTATTGTGGATACGACCTTTGCTGTCTTGAATCCATTGCTCAGAGTCATCTCCTGTGCAAGCACTTGGTCCGCTGATAAAAGTATTGAGCTTACCATCTTCTAATGTCTCGACCTTAAGACAGTTGTTACCATTCATGAGTGGGCTGACATTTGCTAGAGGCTGATCATCTTGCAGTTCTAATTCGTTGACAAACTTATGAAAGGCAGTGATGACCTCCGGCCCGCCCTCGATTAAATCATCACGATACACATTGACCCAACGATTTAAGCGATGCATGGTCTTTTGTTGCTGCTCATAACGCTCGAGTACCTGAAAGGCAAGCGGGTTGAGTGCTTGACTGAGCGCATCACGATCATCTTTATAAGAGTGGTATATCAGCTCACCCTCGGCGCCCAAATTGATAGTCGGGTTGGCCGATTGATCGATAAGTTGCTGCGCTAATAGTGGTAATTCGATTTTTCTTAAGGCGCTAAAGCCATGCTCTTTACCAAAACTAACGGCTGGTTTGATGGGGTCGCTATATGGACCAATAGCGGTTGATGATAATAATACCTGTGCTTCGTTGGCTTTTTTACAATACAAATCGACTTTGTTAGGGTTTTCAGAAATCGCTAAATTGACGTGAAATTTATTGGCATTGCTATTGCCATTCATGCGATGAGGGGCAAGGGCAATGTTATTGACCATGTTGTTACTGTAAGTAACGGTCAGCCAGCAGCTAGCGACGTCAGCTGAACTACTCGCCGCCGGTAAATCAAAGACGTTACCCCAGTTACCACGCGCTGCCGGATAGATAATACCCTTTTGGGTGACAGGGTCATAACCACCTAAAATAGTATAAACAGGCACGCCTTGCAAACGCGGTCTTAAATAGTTGCCATCGGCGCTGTTGTACCAAACATTATTAGATCGTGGTACTTTTGGTTGTGCGATCTGCATTCTTTGGCGCTCAGCATCCCATTTTTTATAGCCCGTCGGTGAGTCACTGGCAAACATATAACGATCAAATGCTGGCTGGATTTTGGTTTTTGTACTATAGCCGGTGTAATGAGTATAGCGCGAGATGTCACTGTTATTAGAGCCACCAGACATGGCGTCACGACCATAGCTGTATTGAGCTAAGAAAGTAGGTGAGTCTTCAGTACCGGTACCGACATCTTTTCGCCACCATTCAAAGTTACCCCGCATTCTATTTCTAAGGGGCATGTAACCCCAACCACTATCGGCATGGTGCTCTGACCAGAATTTTTTATCACCAACTTTACCTGGATAATGCCCCAATCCATAATGATGGCCAATTTCATGACTAAACTCATTACCGACCGAGTCAATCAAAGTCAGCATACCATTGCCACCGCTTAAGCCGTGGTTGAATATACCGTTGGCGTATTTGCCACGGGCATGGTGTGCATTGACATTTTGGGTGAGCTGCGGCTGCTCTTGGCTTGCCATCGATGCGCTAGTGACGCCCCAGTTGGCAAGGTTAATACCGACGCCAAAGGTTGATTTGCCTGTGTTTTCGCGCATATCACCGCTGTATACGCTGCCATCTGAGCTGCTACCTGAAGCCGTATCATAAATAGTACCGTTCGCTACCATCACCCGATCAAGCACGACGTCATCGTATTTAGCGACAGTCATCTTTGCTGCTGGAATGGTCTGGAAATAATCTGCGCCCGCCTTTTCTGGCTGTAGCAGCATATAATGACCATTGTTGTTTACAGTCACTGGGCTCAAAAGACCAAGACGGATATTGGTTAAGACCAGCTCACCTGGCGCCGCAAAGTCTATTTTATTCTCTAGTAATTCGCCGCTACGATTTTGTTCATCGACAATGCGAATCTTAAGGCCGCTTTGTACTTCATCCCAGTTGAGTTTGGTTGACCAAGCGCGCTTACTATAGGCGACCCGTGGTCTATCATCGCTGTTGTTTTGGTCAGACGGTGGGATTTGGGTCGGGTCGTCTAAATTGACCCTGCGTAATAACAGACCATCTTGATAAATCTCAGCAACCAGTTGATTGACTGCTCCCATCTCAAGCGTAGGCGTAACCAGTAATAATGCCTCTTTTTCTGCAGTTAGGCGTGGCATGTTTTTTGCTTCGTTGCCTTGGGGGTCTACCGTATGATTTTGCCCAAATTGAATCATAGTTTGGAAAGAGCCAGTCAAGTCAGAACGGATCTCTCGAGTCTCACCGGCACCGTCATAGTCAAAGAAGCCTAATTGATAATAATCAGCACGGTCTTTTTGTGGTTCTGGGTATTTGATCGGCGTGCTTGGTTCCAGCGGTATTAATGGCTCACTAGGTTTGATCGGCGTACTCGGCTCCAGCGGTATTAATGGCTCACTAGGTTTGATCGGCGTGCTTGGCTCCAGCGGCGTTAATGGTTCGCTAGGTTTGATTGGCGTACTTGGCTCCAGCGGCGTTAATGGTTCGCTAGGTTTGATTGGCGTACTTGGCTCCAGCGGTGTTAATGGCTCGCTTGTATCAGGTGAAACTACTACAGGCGGCTTATCAGATGGTGCAGGCTGTGTATTATCATCACTACCTTCACCGCATGCAGATAGCATTATAGAGATGATGCCGATACTTATGGTTTTTAATGGAAATGCTGTGCTATGTGTCAAAAGAATACCCCAACAAATGTGTTGCTGAGAATATAACAGCTATATTAACAAACTGTACTACATTTGTTTTTTTTATTTCCAATTAGCTTTCTTTTATATAGTTTAGCAAACTAATTTTTATTATTAGAGCCGTGCCTAGGGTTGTCCGCTTCGGTGATGATTGTGCTTTTGTGTCCCCATCTGCTGGTTTGTGGAGACGGCGGTGTTTTTGGGTCTATAGGAATGATGATTTCATTATCATGTGCATCACACTCAACCTTACTGTCCTTGTCATAAGCGGCTGGATCAAAGTGCGGGGTCGCTGTTGTATCAGTTGACTGTCGAGCTAAGCTTTTAGGAGCGGCTTGCGATGTTTTTCTAAATTCAGGTTTTTTAAATAAAGGGTGTTGGGTGTTTTTATTCGTGCCTTTATCATCAGGGTTTTTGCGCGGTTCGGCGTTGGTAAAGATTACATTCAATGGCAAGTCTAGCTGCTGCTTGGCATAGGCTTCCGTATGCTCAAAACGATCTACCAGTAAGCTGAGCCAAGGTTTTTGGTCTTCTAGCCTCATCTCATCAAGCTCGTCTTTGATCGGCAAAGGATAAGGCAAGGTGCGATAAAAATCCCATAATGTCATCTTGCTCAAGTCTTTTTTGAGTACATAGTCCTCATCTTCGGTCATGGTGATGAGGTTGCTGTCTTGGAGGTAGTTGATATAGGTGTACCATTTGGGTAGCTCTTTGCGGCCCAACACATTGCGCAGGGCTTGCTCACTGACCGCTTCGCCTTTTAGATGATGGGTATACACAAGGTTTAACATATCGAGCAAGCTAAGTAGGGGATGGCGCGGGTAGACTTCTTCGGTCTCAAAAATCGTCAAGGTATAGCTGATCTCAACGCCTAACAAAATCAAATTCCAAGACAGGTATATCCATAACAAAAAGATAGGCAAGGCGGCAAAAGCTCCGTAAATGGCCTCATAGCTGGTAAAGTTTGCCATCACTGTGCCAAACAGATGCTTCATCAGCTCAAAGATAATCGTCACAAAGACCCCAGCGATGGCTGCATTTTTTGCGGGCACACGGGCTTTGGGAATAAACCAATACATCCCTATAAAGCCGGCCATGGTGATACCAACCGACACCACTTGTACCCAAAACCCCCAATCAATACCGTAGCCTGCTATTTGGCGATTTAAAAAACTCAAGCTTTGTACCGTGCTTGAAGCGATAAACGCCGTACCTAGCACCATAGGCCCCAAGGTCACAATCGTCCAATAGCGCAGCAGACTCTTTATACCACCTGAGCGGCTCTCCACCCGCCAGATTTGATTAAAGGCACGCTCAATGGTGGTCAAGGTCATGATGGTGGTAAAAAATAGCACCATGGCGCCGATGATGGTAAGGTTCGATGATTTTTCGGCGAAGTCATTGATATACTCACTGACTTGCATGCTCGATTGCGGCAATAAGTTGCTATAAATGACCTCGTATATCTGCGCTCTGACGGATGCCAGTGCCGGTACAGAGGACAATATCATGAGCAAAACAGTCAATACAGGCACGATCGACAGCATGGTGGTATATGTAAGGGAGGCGGCTTTTTGCTGGCAGTTGTCTTCAAAAAAGTGCCGCGTCAAAAACCGTAAAAACTGGAACCAGCGCTGATGTAAAAATGGGAGTCTTTTGCTTAAGTTTTCCATAGTGACCATTTAGCAGGAAGTAGAGAGACAATAGTGTAACAAAGATGCGTCGTTATCATCTGCCGTTTAATTGTGTCAAAATGCACAGCGGCTCTTTGATAAGGCATCACGTAGGCGTGGCTGGAGTAAGTGGTCGTAAAATAGTCGTCAGCTGGTTTGCATGTCGGTGAATGACTGGGGCATAATGAGCACATCATCGCCTCGCCTATCGCGGGCGATATCGTTATTGATCGATAAATAATGATATATAGATAATACTATCAATGGTTTTATGAGGAAGGACGGTTAATGAGTCAGGCCAACCCTTACGTTTTGGTGTTTTATTATTCAAATTATGGCACGACAAAGACATTAGCCTACGCCATCGCTCAAGGTATCGAAGAGGCTGGGATGACAGCGCGTATCCGTACAGTGCCGACCGTCGCGCCTGAGACCACGGCCAGCAAACCTGCGATTCCTGATGAGGGCGATCTGTATTGCACCATGGACGATCTCAAAGACTGTAGCGGCCTTGCACTCGGTAGCCCCACGCACTTTGGCAATATGGCCGCGCCCATGAAGTACTTTTGGGACAATACGGTCACGCTCTGGCTGGCGGGAAACCTACAAAACAAGCCTGCCTCGGTATTTACGGCGACAGGTTCGATGCATGGTGGCCAAGAGTCCACATTGCTCACGATGATGTTGCCATTGATGCATCACGGTATGATCATCGTTGGGGTACCGTATGCTGAACCTGCATTAAATCGGACGCATCGCGGCGGGACGCCTTATGGTGCCAGTCATGTGAGCGGTGCATTACATGACCAGCCAGTCTCTGATGATGAGCGCGAGCTCGGTATTGCTCAAGGTCGGCGTTTGGCGATTAGTGCTCGCGCATTGGCGCAGGCCAATTGGCAACGATAAACGGCTTTTGTTTTCTACTAGCTTTATCTTTTACTATACTGTCAGTAGCCCCCCAACTGCCGCTGCTGTGAATGAGGAAACCTGTATCTATAATGGCTACCAACCGCTCTGATAGCGACACCCATAGCAATATGCCAACTGTAGAGTCTGGGCGCGCGGCCACCCCGCAAAAACCTATTGCGCCCATGCGTCAGCGCTTGATGATGACGTGGCTGATTTGGTTGGTGTATAGACTGTTTGGGTTGCCCATCTTGATCAATGTGTTTAATGCCAGTCGCCCTGATATTGTGGGCGGTATCGCATGGCAAGCACTATGGCTTTTGCCAGCTTTTATACTGACGCCATGGATCGTGCGCGGGCGCTCGCCTTATGCGTTATTGGTCGGTAGTATGTTTACTCTAGTATATTTGGGCGCAAGTGGCGTGGTGCTGTTTACTCGCGCGTATGGCAGCAGCTGGGCGGAAATAGCGGTATATCTGTTTGATTTTGTATTGTTGTTTGCCATCAATGTTTGGCTGTTTATTTTACTAAAACGCTTGCCGTCGATGAATAATGTCGTCAAGAAGCCGCGCGCTCGCTAGATTGGTTTTTTACCTCTGCTGTTGGCATAAAAGATCTTAGATCACAAAAAGATTGGATAAAAAAAGCGGCACTCTCATGTAGAGTACCGCTTTTTTTTAAGACTCGCTCAGCGTCAAGTGAGCGATAAGCTGAAAATTAATTGACCTTAGTCAGCTCTAGATCCATCTTTTTACCATCGTTAATCTGACTGACTTTGATGGGCAAATAATCCAAGCTCGGCGCTAACCAAAAACTGGTTGAGCGGTCATTGTCGTCATGAATACGGTCAATACGGACAGTATCAAAGGTACCGGCTGGCACCGTGATTATGGTATTGCCCGATTTTTTAAATGGTGTTTTTTCTACCTTGTCTTTTTTGGCCATGTAGTAGTTACCAGAGAACTTACCGTTTAGTAAATCTTGACGAATTTGCACTTCAAGACTTAAGTCATCAAAGGCTTGCTGCGCCATATCCATGGTCATGGTTTTGCCTTTATAGGTACTGGTGACTTTTTTGCTGCTTGGGTTAAAGCTTAGCTTGTGCGTACGGCCAAGACCCAGTAGTTTATAAGTGGTGCTGGCCTGCGTCGGAATGACGTTGTTACCCTTGATGGTAAAGGTGCTGCTTTGCGACGCATTGGCAACACCTGCCACCCGTGCTTTGACATTATATTTCCAAGTATTGCCCGATTTGCCTAGCGTACGGGTGGCGGTGCCTTTGTATTTGTCTTCTACCGTAAAGCTATAATTGGCACTAGAGGGCTGGACGGTTTTGGCGCTAGCGAGGGTGGGTGCGGTCATACTCAAGGCTCCAATAGCAGCAATGCTCACGCCTGTGGTGAAGGCGGACAATACTGTCGACTTGCTGCGGGCGGGGTTGTTAATGTTAGATTTAGATATAAAGCTCATGGATAGTCCTTAATACATTCTATTTATCACTGTCTGTTTAACACTGTTTGTTTAACATTGATTGAGCAGTGGTAACTTATTGCTATTATTATGATCTCAGAGACTATGATGGTCATACTCTATTATACTTTCAAGGCAGGTACTCCCAAGTGACGTTTGCCTCTTGTAGTCAGTGTTGCTAGCCACGCGGTCGCCCTATCTGTACGTAACTTGCTGTAAAACCAGTAAAGCACAGCGCTGCCTACAAAGTTGCCCAATAAGGCTGCCTGATAGCTAATATACGAACAGGATAAAAAATTCTTGTAAATTTTTGGTTTTTACACTTGAACCAAATGCCTCCTGCCCCCACTTTTTGATACAAGCTCAAAGCTTATCTATGAGATGTCACTTTTTGGTCACATTTCTTATAGATACTGGTTTTGAGACTATTAATTCAAATAAACCCTTTAACGTTATAACCAACTTTTGGAGTCATATCGATGAACATTCGTCCTTTACATGACCGTATCGTCGTTCGCCGCGTAGAAGAAGAGCAAAAGACTGCTGGTGGTATCTTGCTACCTGGTTCGGCACAAGAAAAACCATCACAAGGTGAAGTGTTGGCAACAGGCAATGGTCAGATTCGTGACAATGGCGACATTCGCGCGTTAGATGTAAAAGCTGGTGACAAAGTATTGTTCGGTCAATATGCTGGTCAAACCGTGAAAGTTGACGGCGAAGAACTACTTATTATGAAAGAGTCTGATGTATTGGGTGTGCTAGAAGGCTAGTCCTTTTGAGTATGATTGAGTACTCAGCATATCTTTGACCATAGGCGTCTGTAATGACCTATATTTAATGACGCTCATTTAAAACGTCAAGCTGGTCAATACACTATCGACTCATTTAAATGTATTTTTATACTTATAATAATGGAGTAAATTAACATGGCAAAAGATGTAAAATTCGGTATTGATGCTCGCACGCAAATGATGGACGGTGTCAACGTTTTGGCAAACGCCGTAAAAGTCACGCTAGGCCCTAAAGGTCGCAACGTGGTGATCGATAAGTCTTTTGGCGCGCCAACCATCACCAAAGACGGTGTGTCGGTTGCCAAAGAGATTGAGCTTGAAAACAAATTTGAAAACATGGGCGCACAATTGGTTCGTGAAGTCGCGAGCCGTACCAACGATGTCGCTGGTGACGGTACCACGACGGCAACCGTATTGGCTCAGTCGATCTTGCAAGAAGGCATGAAGTCTGTCGCTGCTGGCATGAACCCAATGGATCTCAAGCGCGGTATCGACAAAGCAGTACGCGAAGCAGTTAAAGAGATTCATAATCTATCTACCCCAGCTGATGATCACAAAGCAATCGCCCAAGTAGGCTCTATCTCTGCCAACTCAGACACCAAAATCGGTGAGCTGATCTCGCAAGCGATGGAAAAAGTCGGTAAGCAAGGCGTGATCACGGTTGAAGAAGGTTCAAGCTTTGAAGATACCCTAGAAGTAGTCGAAGGTATGCAGTTTGATCGTGGTTATATCAGCCCATACTTTGCCAACAAGCAAGACAGCCTAACAGCTGAATTTGAAAACCCATACATCTTGCTAGTTGACAAAAAAATCAGCAACATCCGTGAAATCGTGCCATTACTTGAGCAAGTGATGCAGCAAAGCAAGCCATTGCTAATTATTGCTGAAGACGTAGAAAACGAAGCATTGGCTACGCTAGTGGTCAACAACATGCGTGGCGGCCTAAAAACTTGTGCTGTTAAAGCACCAGGTTTCGGCGATCGTCGTAAAGCCATGCTAGAAGATATCGCAACGCTCACTGGTGGTACGGTCATCTCTGAAGAGATTGGTCTGAGCCTTGAGACTGCGACTATAGAGCAATTGGGTACTGCGAAAAAAGTCACTGTTGGTAAAGAAAACACCGTTATCGTCGATGGTGCTGGCAACAAAGCCGACATCGATAATCGTGTTGAGTCTATCAACCGTCAAATCGCAGAGTCTACCTCTGACTATGATAAAGAAAAGCTACAAGAGCGTGTGGCCAAACTGTCAGGCGGCGTAGCCGTTATCAAAGTCGGCGCGGCTACTGAAACAGAAATGAAAGAGAAAAAAGACCGCGTTGACGATGCGCTACATGCCACTCGCGCTGCGGTTGAAGAAGGTGTCGTCCCTGGTGGCGGTGTTGCATTAGTCCGTGCGATGAGTGCCTTGTCTGACTTAACTGGCGACAACGACGACCAAAGCGCAGGTATCAACATCCTACGCCGCGCGATGGAAGCACCACTTCGTCAAATCGTCACCAACGCAGGCGAAGAAGCGTCAGTAGTCGTCAATGAGGTAAAAGGCGGTAGCGGTAACTATGGCTATAACGCTGCAAGTGGCGAGTATGGCGATATGCTAGAGATGGGTATCCTTGACCCTGCCAAAGTATCACGCTCAGCGCTAGAAAACGCTGCCTCTGTTGCAGGCCTCATGCTCACGACTGAAGCGATGATTACTGATCTACCAGAAGGTGATGACCCAATGGCTGCTATGGGTGGCGCTGCTGGTGGAATGGGCGGTATGGGTGGAATGGGCGGCATGATGTAATTCTACTTCTGCTACAAAGCGATTTCTCTTTGTCAGACGCGCTCAATGTACAATAGGTACTATTTTCACTCGTCTTCCTTGATAAATCGCTTTTCGCTGAAAGTATGAATAATATCACGTACCTGTAAAATCTAGTCCAAATAAACCCCCCGATAGGCTGAGCTTATCGGGGGTTTTTTTATGCAAGATAAGTATGTTTTGGCTAAAAGATTACGCATCTGCCTCATCACGACGAAATGTCCACGTTTTGTCGTCAGACAGCTCATCGACATAGTAATATCCCGCCAAATCAAACTGCTTTAACTGCTCAGCCTTGGTCAGTTTATGGTCAGCAGCATATTTCACCATCAATCCACGGGCTTTTTTGGCATAAAAGCTAATCACTTTATAGTTGCCATTTTTCTCATCCTCAAATCTGGGCGTGATAACCTTAGCATTTAATGCTTTCTTTTTTACCGACTTAAAATACTCATTAGACGCTAAATTAATCAATACCTTGTCTTCGCTATCAGCCATGCGTGCATTGATAACATCAGTCACTTCCTCGCCCCAAAACTCATATAGGTTGTCACCGCGCTCATTTTTCAGCTTAGTGCCCATCTCTAAGCGATACGGCTGAATCAAATCGAGTGGTTTTAGCACACCATAAAGACCTGACAAAATACCCAAATGCTCGTTGATGTAGAGGGCAGTGTCCTTGTCCATACCATACATATCCAGACCTGTATAAACATCACCATCAAATAGATAAGCGGCAGGTTTGGCATTTTTGGTGGTAAAAGGTTTGTCGTTATCCCATTGCCACTGCTGGTTGCGCACCGCATTGAGCTGCGCCAGATCATCCGAGATACTCATCAGCGCTTGCAAATCAACCGGCTCTTTTGTCTTTAGTATTTTCATTAGTGCCTGTGCGTGGTCAATCAGCTCAGGCTGACTATAGTAGTTGCCTAGGTTGACAGGGATATCGTCTGTCTCATTTAAAGACTTGGCAGGAGAGAGTAAAAAATACATGGCTAATCCTTATTCTGTGAAATCAATGATCTGTCTATCGCGGTGTCAAGTACTCTGATTATACCTTATATGCAATTTTAACGTGATTTGACGTCATGGTTGGATAGGTTTTGCTGCGTTATCGAAGAAAAGTAAACATTTGAAAGGGGGTTAGGATAGCCAGTACGCTATATTTGGCAAGGGGTTAGCTTTCGTAGAAAAATAAAAGTGTTTAATATAACAATAAAAGTTATCCAGATGGTGTAAATGCCTAACTTTTAATTTTACTTGTTGGTCACCATTAGGCAATGAAAGTTGGCGGATGATGTCTCTATAATAAAAAGACATGATGGTGATGTAGTCGTCATTTATTAAATTGATAGCCTTTGGTCAACATTTTGAACCAACAACGACCAAAGGTTTTTTTGTCCCCTGTGCTTTTTAAATGTGCGTTGAGGGTATTAAAGGTAGTCATTGAGACGTAAATAAAGTCATTAGACGTAAGTAAGGAGACGGTATGAAAATCGGTGTAATCAGTGCAGATATCGCAAGCGAGAGCCGTGTCGCGCTAACCCCAGACGCGGTCAAAAAACTGCGTAAGCTTGGGTTTGAGGTCGTCATCCAGTCAGGTGCAGGGCAGGCAGCCTACTATGCTGATGCGCTGTATCAGGCGGCAGGAGCCGACATTGCCAGCAGCAGCGCCGAGGTGATTGCCCAGTCTCAAATTATTACCACCATTCACGACTTGCCCGCCGAAGTGACAGAGCGTTTGAGTGCAGGCCAAATCGTCGTCGGTATGCTAGACCCTTACCGCAATACGCAGCTAGACACGTATGCTGCTAAGGGCGTTACGGCCTTTGCGATGGAGCTATTGCCTCGCACACTGTCACGCGCCCAAAACATGGATGTGCTGTCGTCACAAGCCAACCTTGCAGGCTACAAAGCAGTGCTGCTGGCGGCCAATGAATACTCGCGTCCATTTCCGATGTTTATGACCTCGGCAGGGACAGTAAAACCCGCCAAAGTGGTGATCTTGGGCGTTGGTGTTGCAGGGTTACAAGCCATCGCGACAGCCAAGCGTTTGGGCGCGGTGGTAGAAGCCAGTGATCTGCGCCCTGCCGCAAAAGAGCAGGTGGAGTCGCTGGGCGGTAAATGGCTGGATGTGCCAATGAGTGACGACGAAGCACAAAAAGCCAAAGCGACGGGCGGCTATGCGTGGACGCCATCAGAACAATATATCAAAGATCAGGCTGCAGTCGTCGATAAAGCATTAAGCAATGCCGATATTGTCATTACCACAGCACAAATCCCTGGTCGTCAAGCGCCGCGCTTAGTCCATCAGGCAACCCTTGCCAAAATGAAAGCCGGCTCGGTGCTGATCGATATGGCAGCTGGAACGGGCGGTAACGTCGAGGGCAGTGCGCCAAATGAGACCGTCACCACAGACAATGGCGTACGTATCGTTGGCGCGGCCAATATTCCATCAATGCTTGCGGCGCAGTCTTCAGACTTGTATGCCAATAACCTTGTCAACTTTATCACCACCTTAATTGCACCAGCTGCTACAGATGACGCGTCAGCAAACAAACTGGCACTGAACTTAGATATGGAAGATGAGATTCAGGGTGCACTGGCAGTGACCCACGACAACCAAGTGCGCTTGGCCAAACGCTAGCCCTTGCTGGTCGCCATACATTTGCCAGACACGAATAAATTTTTAGGAGGATAAGATGATTGCCACCATTTTAGCGGCAGCGCCTGCCGGTGCAGCCATGAGTAGCACACCATTTGTCGCGATTTTTACCGTATTTGTACTCGCTATCTTTGTTGGATATTACGTTGTCTGGGGCGTGACCCCAGCGCTACATACGCCATTGATGGCGGTGACCAACGCCTTATCAAGTATCGTGATCGTCGGTGCGATGCTACAGACTATCCATATCGACGGCTCGATGTTTACCCCGACCAGTTTGCTTGGTGCTTTTGCGGTATTTTTGGCCAGTATCAATATCTTTGGTGGTTTTGCGGTGACTGAACGTATGCTCGCGATGTTTAAGCCCAAAGCAAAAAAAGCGCCAGTAGCAACATCTGAAAATGGAGGTGATGCATGAGCGATTTAACCCAATTTATTGCCACCAATGCAGATTGGTTTTACTTAGTCGGCGCTATCCTCTTTGTTTTAACGTTACGCGGATTGTCGAGTCCAAAGACAGCGATTCGTGGTAACCGCTTCGGTATGGCAGCGATGGCAATTGCTGTTATCACTACCTTTTTCTTAGCAGAAGGCCCTGTGCTGTGGCTAATCATCGGTGCGATGATCTTAGGTGCCATCGTCGGCATGTGGAAAGCAAAAACCGTCGCGATGACGCAAATGCCAGAAACGGTAGCGTTGATGCACTCATTTGTCGGTTTGGCAGCGGTGGCGATTGCGCTGGCCACGGTACTGCATACCGAGCAGCAGCATGGCGCGGTTGCCCGTGTTGAGCTATTTATCGGGTGCTTTATCGGTGCGATTACTTTTTCTGCCTCTGTCTTTGCTTTTGGTAAGCTTGCGGCAAAAAGCTGGGCAAAAACAATCACTGGCGGCTGGGTAAAACCTGTCCAAGCCTTGCTATTTATAGCGATGATTGGGTTTGGCGGGGTGTATTTTGTCACGGATTCCTTGCCTGCGTTTTATGCGATGACAGTGATTGCAGTGATTTTTGGCTGGATGTGGATTGCGCCTATCGGCGGCGGTGATATGCCAGTGGTCGTGTCGCTACTGAACTCATTTTCAGGTTGGGCGGCAGCAGGTATTGGCTTTACGCTGGGCAACTCAATGCTTATTATCGCAGGTTCGCTCGTCGGTTCCTCAGGTGCGATTTTGTCTTATATCATGTGTAAAGCCATGAACCGCTCTCTACTAAACGTTTTGTTTGGCGGTATGGGCACGTCAGCGGCCGCTGCAAACGGTGATGATGGCGCACCAAAAACATACAAATCAGGCTCAGCAGAAGACGCAGGGTTCCTTATGTCCAATGCCAGCAATGTGGTCATCGTACCAGGTTACGGTATGGCACAAGGCCGCGCGCAAAACGCGGTAAAAGAATTGTATGAGCTATTAAAAGACGAAGGTGTCAACGTTCGCTTTGCCATTCATCCTGTTGCTGGTCGTATGCCAGGGCACATGAACGTACTATTGGCAGAAGCCGACGTGCCTTATGACGATATTCTAGAGATGGATGAGATTAATTCCGACTTTGCCAGTACCGATGTGGTCTTGGTCATCGGTGCCAACGACGTCGTCAACCCGTCAGCAAAAGACGATCCGACATCTCCTATCTTTGGTATGCCCATTTTAGAAGCCAACAAAGCGCAAACGGTGATGGTCATCAAGCGTTCGATGAGCACCGGCTATGCAGGTCTTGATAACAGCCTCTTCTATATGGACAAAACCATGATGATCTTTGGCGATGCCAAAAAGATGGTCGAAGAGATGGTACGTAGTATTAATGGCGGCGGTCATTAATCGCTAAAATCAGCTTTTCAGTATAAGTTTTGAGTATGTTTTATTAAATAAAAAAGTCACTTAGGTGGCTTTTTTGCGTTAAGGTAAGCCATCTTTCTATTCAGTTAGACTTTATACAAAATCAGAATTAAGAGAGTCATTTATGAACATGTTGATACGTTTTTTTATTATGATTAGTTTACTAAAACAGCAGCGTGATAAACATTCAGTAAAACAGTGTCTGAGCGCCGAGATGTTGGCCGCACCGATAGTACGTCAATACCGTGTCTTGCCGCACGATATGGGGTTTCGCGATCATCTGCCCAACTATCGTTATTTGTCTTTTATAGAATTAAACATCACCAACTGGCTGATGACTTGCTGTCATCAAAAGGGAATAAAAAATCTTGGCTGGATTATCGCCATGCAAGAGATGGTCTATCTTAAAGAAATTAAATTTCTAAATAAAATGACAGTAAATAGCGTGCTTGTCGGTTGGGATACAAAATATGTGTATTTTGAAACGCGATTTTTTGTCAAACATCAACTGATGGGTATTGGGATGACGAAGTTTGTCTTGACCGATAAAAAAGGTAAGTGCGCGCCGGCGGTATTGGATATGCTCGGCGAGCAGACCAATGACGTCATCGACTCATGGAATGCGCATCAAGTAGCGATTAAATCTGTAAAGTCTGCCAAATAGGCTGATTAATCAAAGCCGTTTGTATAAAGAACTTGGCTATAATCAGTTAGCGAAGTTTGGTAGGATAGAGGTGAATAAACAGGCTGATAATTTAGCCGATCAACGTCTTGAGAAGACTTTTTAAATGATAACCGCTAAGGAGATACCATGACCCCGCAAAAACTAAAATGGACAGACAGCCTCGATATCGCCATTGAGCTTTATGAGAAGTTTCCAGAGGTCGACCCGCAGTACATTCGTTTTACGGATTTGCACCGCTGGGTGACTGAGCTTGAAGGCTTTGATGATGATCCACAGCGCTCAAACGAAGGTATTTTAGAAGCCATTCAGATGAATTGGATCGATGAAGCCGATTAAGGTGATTTTCTTCTTTAACAGTACATCGAATAACAATAAAAGAGAGCAACAGGGCAGGCAGCATCATGATGTCTCAAATTAAAGAGTTAGCCGAAGCGATAGCGTGTAAGGGTATTAGCATTCGTACCACCAATCACGCTGAGATTAGCCACGACACTGCCAAGCTTGGTAGATTGTGGCAGAAGTTTTACCAGAATTACGCAGGACAGTTGCCTGAAGGCGAAGATATTTACGGTATTTATCATAACTATGAGAGTGATGATTTAGCAGGCGCGTTTGATGTGGTGGCCAGTTGGGAGGTGACGGGTAAACCTGAGGCATCAAGCGCGCCTAATCCTGCAGGCGGCTTGGTCGCGGTAAATATTCCTGCAGGAAAGTACTTGGTATTTTCTGAAGAAGGCCATATGCCTAATACCGTCATGAATGCATGGGAAAAGGCATGGGAGTACTTTAATGATCCAAACTGTGAACACACTCGCAACTTTGATGTAGACTTTGAGCACTATATCGATGGGAATTTAGAGTACGGCCAAGTCGACCTTTATATAGGTATTAAGTAAATCCATCGTTAGATTATAGGATAACTATGAATAAAGATTGGCCATATTGCGGAAGAATCGTATATTTGTCGGGTGGAGTTCTTGCTACTAATGAACCGCTAAGTGACGTGATCACATTATGACCCCTGCCGTCAATCCCGTAGACTTAAACTTGGGAGATTTTAGTTACGCAGCTTGACGATAATAATCAAACCACATCTGTCTTGGCGACTTATAGCTCAAGCCCTTTTGAATCCTCGTTTGATTGTAATACAGCTCAATATAGCCAATGATATCGCTGATGGCTGCAAATCTAGTTTTATAGTTCTGGTGATACACTAGCTCATTCTTCAAGACGCCCCAGAAACTTTCTATCGGAGCGTTGTCGAAACAATTGCCTTTGCCACTCATAGATCCTGTAAACTGATGCTGTTTAATGATCTTGTGGTAGGCATGGCTACAGTACTGACTGCCTCTGTCAGAATGAACGATTAGCCCTTTAGCAGGTCGTTTATTCTTAATCCCCATGTTGAGTGCACGGCATACTAAATCTGCCGTCATACGCTTGTTAATAGCGTAACCGACAAGCTCTTTGGTGTATAAGTCTTTGACCCCTGCTAAGTACAGCCAACCCTCATTCGTCCAGATATAGGTGATGTCGCTGACCCACGACTCGTTAGGGCGCTTAGCGTCAAACTGCTGATCAAGCACGTTATCATAGACCAGTTTGTTGTGATTAGAGTCAGTGGTGATTTTAAAGCGTTTGTGACGACGACATTTAATGCCAAACTCTTCTTTAATACGTCTGACCATGTATAGACTAATATCATGCCCTTGATCGCTTAGATAGGCATGCAGACGATCTATACCATAACGCTCTTTAGTTTCAATGTGTGCGGCTTTGACTAGCAGCTCAGACTGGTTGCGATGTATTTGTTGGTCACTGATATCACGACCTAGCCAGTCATAGTAGCTTGAGGGTTTAACCTGTAGTACGCGGCACATAGTGGTGATGCTAAAGAAGTGCTGGTTATCTTGGATAAAGGCGTACCTGACTAACTGTGCTTTGCAAAGTACGCCGTCGCCTTTTTTAGTATTTCGCGCTCCTCTTCAGCCACTTTGAGCTGCCGCTTTAGGCGTTTTACCTCTTCAAGCGCACTCATAAGTTCAGGGTCATACTGCTTTGTTCCTACAAGTTTGCCTTGATTGGCTTTGTTATGCCAATTTGAGAGCGTTTGCATGGCAATGCCAAGCTGCTTTGCAGTGGCTGAGATATTGCCGTTGTTGTCTGCTATCTTTTTAACAGCTTCGGCTTTAAATTCGTCACTGTAGGTTCTTACTTTCTTGGTCATGGTAAACTCCTGTTATTATGCTTAGTTTACCAAGTTTACTTGTACGGTTTCTTCAGCATAGCTCATTATGGCCTAAAACTATAGATGGGAAAGTATGTGAAATCACAATAGAGACATTTGATAAATTATATTATGCTCTTAAAAAATGTAGTTTATTGATTGTAGGAGTTGATTTTATAACTAACCCTCTTGAGGCTACTGGTAAAGCACCAATGCAGTTCAGAGGCTATGTCGAACAGGACACTATATGGCCTAATTGGGATGCTATGGATAAGTGGGCTAGTTTATCTTTATCAGCATTTCACAATAAAAATGGTCTCGCATATGATATTTCTAATAGAATTAACTTTCAGTTAAATTCAATAAATAACCGTTTGAGAAACCTTTGCTTGGCTTATCATAATCAGTTAAATGCGCTAGCTTTGAAAAATAGTTTTAAAAATGGACAACGTTTTCAGGATGGTTTCACTGATTTAGTTTATCAGGAATTTCACTCTTTTTTGTTTGATGCTGGAATACTGCGCGACTACTTATGTGAGTATGTGTATAACTATTCTGGCAAAGGCTCTTTAAAAGAAAGAATCAGAGAGATTCGTAAAAATTATAAGTATGAAATAACTTCAGCAAGTAGATTATTCAAATCTTTAAAAGAAATTGAAAAACAATCTGAATTAGAATCTTATTTTGAAATTGAGATGAGTGAAGGAGGTTGGTTATATGAGTTAGGCCAGTACCGCGATTTAGTAATGCACTCTGCTCCTATCAATTTGGCTAACTTTCCCTTATATGCTATTCAAGAATATTTAGTTTTACCAGATTCTAAAGAGATGGTTTCAGTCCGTTTCCCTTTACCTGATAATCCCTCAGAATTATATAGTGACCGTAGTAAGAGAAACCATTTCGACAAATACATTGAACAGTTTTCAGAGCTTCGACAAAACTCTTTAAATAGTCATGGGAAATATGATTGCTTAGAATATGCACATATTGTATTTGGGTTACTGTCTAATCTTTCGTTGGATGTAGCAAAAGAGTCACCATTTAAACCGATGCGTCAAACTTATTTTCTTACGGACAGCGGAACCATATCTGTACCTGAATATATAGATGAGAGCTAATGCTAATTAAATAAGAATTGTTTTATTGTATATTCCTAAAGTAGTGATTATCATCTAAGATTTAGTTCTATTAAGTATGAGAATGCATAAGCAAAAATAGTAAAGCAATAAAAAACTCGAAAATAGAGAAAAGCGCCAAATCTAAATGAGATGGCGCTTTTTTGCTTTTATCATTTACGACTAATCCAATAATAAATTTTCCAAAATCCCTTCGTATATCTGCGCAAGTTTGCCCAAATCATCGACTTCCACTTTTTCATCGACCTGATGAATAGTGGCGTTACGGACACCAAGCTCGACCACTTGCGCACCAGTCGGCGCGATAAAGCGTCCATCGGACGTACCGCCTGATGTCGATAGCGTCGTGTCTGTACCTGTGACTGACTTGATCGCATTTTGACAGGCCGAAACCAGCTTGCCTTCAGGGGTCAAAAACGGCTGACCAGATAATTTCCATTGGATATCATAACTGGCTTTGCTATCAGCAAAATGCTTATCGAAAATGGCATGTGTTTTTGCTTTGAGTTCCTCTTCACTGGTTTCGGTCGAGAAGCGAAAGTTAAAGACGACCTCTAAGGTTTCGGGGATGACGTTGGTTGCGCCCGTACCACCATTGATATTTGAGACTTGTAAAGTCGTGGGCGGGAAGTAGCCATTGCCGTTGTCCCAAGTTGTTGATGTCAGCTCGCTGAGCGCAGACATCGCCGCATGGATAGGGTTGCAGGCCAGATGCGGGTAAGCGACGTGGCCTTGCTTGCCAGTGACCGTCAACACCGCACCCAACGAGCCGCGGCGGCCATTTTTGATGACATCGCCTAGCGTATCAGTACTTGACGGCTCACCAACGAGACAATAAGTAATTTTTTCTTGACGAGCCTCTAAGGTTTCAATGACTTTCACCGTGCCATTGATAGAGGGGCCTTCTTCATCTGAAGTGATTAAAAAGGCAATCGAGCCATTGTGCTCAGGGTGACTCGCGACGAAACGCTCGGCGGCAATGGTAAAGGCTGCAATGCCCGTTTTCATATCTGCCGCACCGCGCGCCCATAGATATCCATCAGCAATGGTTGGCGTAAATGGTGGATACGTCCAGTTTTTTTCATCACCCGTTGGTACCACGTCTGTATGACCAGCAAAACAAATGACGGGATCCGTCGTGCCACGGCGTGCCCAGAGGTTTTTGACTTCTGCATGCTCGCCGCTTTGTTCTTTATTACCAAAGTACATAAACTCGCAGTCAAACCCTGCTTGCGCTAGGCGAGACGACAAAATATCTTGGCAGCCATCATCATCTGGAGTGACGGAAGGGCGCTCAAGCAAAGCGATGCTTAAGTCTAGTGTTTGCTGCTGATGAGTCATGTTTTGATTGTGAGCGTCAGACATGAAAAAACCTTTTTATTATAAAGTGAGAGGATAAGATTTTGGATTAAAGACTAGGGTAAGTTGAACATTCAGCCACGGTACAAGCCGTAGCGGCTTATGATAGATTTATACCTTTTACATACTATCTTCAACAAACGGCACCAAACCATCTCGGCGCATCCATGTTGCAATAGAGTAGCGTTGCCGATGAGCGATTTGTACTTGATGTTGCAGATCGCTATCAAATATGACCAGTCGATTGGCAACAGGCATGACACTGTGATGGCTGCCGTGTTTATCAATGATTTCTAACGCGCCGCCATCGCTGGCTGTCCATTCATCATTGAGATAAAAAACCGCTGAGATAACACGCTCATCACGGCCTGCCGGATTGTCACTGTGCCACTTATAGCCAAAGCCGGGTGGATAGCAGGCATAATGCGCCTCACTATGACGAATACCCGCAAACAAGCTTTGATTGAACAAAGCAGCTAGCGCGTTGATGGACTGCAAGTAATAAAATCCAGCAAAAAAGTTTTTTGTGATCCAGCGTATTCTATCACCGCGGATATCACTGATACGAATGCCAGCGGTTAGCGCCGCATCACGATAGTCAATAAAACCACTTTCAGCCTGTAGCGCAAGTAATGCGGTCTTATTAAATACATTATCAATAGTGAGCCAGCCATCAGTGACAAATGTATCAAGCTGCTTATCCGTCAGCTTATTTTTCCAGCTGACTGCAAAATCAGACAGTTGCAGTACCTGCTGGGTAAGCGCGTCTTGGTCATCGTTATGACTGTCTGGAGATAGTAACGGAGGGTTGTCCTGTCCTATCGGATGATCGACCACCAGCTTTGTCACATTTAGGTTGCTAATAATATTAGTCATCTCACCTCGTTATTATCAATCAGCTGGCATTCAAAGCCCTTTTATTAAGAGCATTTACCAAAACCACATTATCTTTTACGCTGCCTATGCTACCATAGATGCAATTTTTCTTACTTTAAACTTTTGAGATTATGAACTATAAACACGCTTATCACGCTGGTAACTTTGCTGATGTGGTAAAACACATTTTATTGGTGCAATTGCTTAATCAGCTAAGCCAAAAAAACAAACCCTTTTATGCGCTCGACGCTTACGGTGGTCGCGGTCTTTATTCACTCAGCAGTGAAGAAGCGCGCAAAACTGGTGAAGCCGAGGGCGGCATCAAAGCATTGTTAAAGCTCGATGACACCAAAATGGCACAAGCCCCAGCGGCTGTCAAAGACTATCTGGCAGGCATCAAGCAAGCCAAAGCCACTTATGATAATAAAGTCTACCCAGGTTCGCCATGGTGGATCGCCCATCATATCGAAAAAAACCCAAACACTGGCGTACGCGGCGAAGCGTTTGAGGCCAAAGCCAGCGAGTATGACGCGCTCAACTACCAATTGTACAAACTGCCCATTGGCATTCATCATCGTGATGCGTTTGAAGGCGTCACCGCTGTGATTCCGCCAGCCGAGCGCCGCGGTCTTATCTTTCTTGATCCTCCTTATGAGCAAGAGCATAAAGACTTTACGCGTCTGATCAATTTACTCGTCGCCGCCTATAATAAATGGCCACAAGGCACATATGCACTGTGGTTCCCGATCAAAAACATCGAAGCCGTTGAGCTGTTTTACAAAAAACTCAAGCGTACCGAGATGAGACGTCAGCTGGTCTGTGAGCTAAATATCTATCCAAATGATGTCGCCGTGGGTCTCAATGGCACAGGTTTGCTCGTCATCAATCCGCCATGGCAATTTGATAGTCATGCCCGTGAGATATTGCGCTTTTTGCAGCCTGCTCTAAAAGTAGCTGATGCGCCAGAGCTGACACCTGATAGTGCCACCAATGTCCGCTGGCTAGTTGGCGAATAAGGATACCGTTATGACGACTGAGCAACCATCTCACCATAGTTTAAATGATAATGCCGCAACTCAGCCGCCTTTTGTTGACGAGCATGAGTTCAATATTCGCATGGCGGATAATGATAATTACGATGGCTTAACGTTTGAGGTGATTGAGACAGAAGTTACAGAGGGTCAGCCGGTGGTCAGCCGCGGTGTCTATTTGGCCCCCAATTTGATTACCACCTTGTCATTGTTGTCTGGCTTTTATTCGATTTTGGCCAGTACCCAAGGATCGTTTTACAAAGCCTCACTGGCTATATTTTTGTCAGCGATTTTAGATGGTGCTGATGGCCGCGTCGCACGTATGCTCAATGCGCAAAGCCCCTTTGGCGAGCAGTATGACTCTTTAGCAGATATGCTGGCCTTTGGGGTTGCGCCTGCGATTTTAGTATATAGTTTTGCGTTGCAGCCGCTAGGCCGCATTGGTATTGGCTGTGCTTTTGTTTTTACCGCTTGCGCCGCTTTTCGTCTAGCGAGGTTTAACGTACAGATAGGCGAAGTTGATAAAAAATACTTTGTCGGTTTGGCCAGTCCACTGGCGGCTATATTGGTCACGTCCGCTGTCATGGTCGCGGTCGATCATAATGAATGGGTCGGACAGTATGATACCGCTATTATGCTCTTGTTTGCGGTGTGGGTTGTTATCTGTGGTCTGCTGATGGTCAGCAATGTCAAATACTATAGCTTTAAAGAGTTTGATAAAAAGAAAGTTCCATTTGTGGTACTTATCATTGGAGTGTTGATCATGAGTATCGTCCTCTACGACATTCCTGTTGGTATTTTAGCCATTGGCATTCTCTATGCGTTATCGGGCATTTTTACGACGATTAAAGCAAAAGCAAAAAGTTAGAGCTGCCTTTAGGCTTTGTATCCAGGGATTTACCGATAGGTAGATCCCCTTTTTATGTCTTTAAGCACGGTGCTAAGTCCAAGGATATAGACTGAGATAAACAAAAATAATGATGAATAGATATTAATAGTAATAACAATTAGTTAGAAGGAATCATCGGAGATATAATTAAAGAGTGCGAATTATTTATCAGTTCCCCCTTGACCCCCACCCAAATACGCGTATAATGCCACCCAGTCGAAAGGGAAGGCGGATTAAAGAGTGGCTCATTCAAAGAATGATTTATTATTTTAAACTCTTAAACTCCAAGCCTGACCAACTAATTTAAAATAAACCAAATTAGTTCTTGACTTACCAAATAAAGCGTCTATAATACGCACCTCATCAGGACAAGCTAAGCATTACTAGGGTAGATTACATAGTAACAACACAGCGAACCTTGAGAAACAAATTAGATAAAAAGCTTGACAAACCAAATCTTTATGATATGATAGTCGGCTCGCTAATAACGATAAGCACATTGCTTAGTTATTAGTTATATAACTCTTTAACTGGACGACAGTGAAGAGACACTATTTAAAAGCACAACTAAAGAACAACTTGTGTGGATTTTTGCTGATATAGAATGCTAAAAAATAAAGTTGGTTTTGACTTCTTTTCGGGAGTTAAATCTAACTATAAAAATTATCATTTACTCAGCAGAAAAACTCAAAGTTAATTCATTACGAACATAATTTTAAGCGATTTGCTAGATAAATGAGCCAAGATTAGAAGTCATCTTCCTATTTATAGGTAAAGGCTTCAGAAAGATTAAACTGAAGAGTTTGATCATGGCTCAGATTGAACGCTGGCGGCAGGCTTAACACATGCAAGTCGAGCGGAAACGATGGGAGCTTGCTCCCAGGCGTCGAGCGGCGGACGGGTGAGTAACACTTAGGAATCTACCTAGTAGTGGGGGATAGCTCGGGGAAACTCGAATTAATACCGCATACGTCCTACGGGAGAAAGGGGCAGTTTACTGCTCTCGCTATTAGATGAGCCTAAGTCGGATTAGCTAGTTGGTGGGGTAAAGGCCTACCAAGGCGACGATCTGTAGCTGGTCTGAGAGGATGATCAGCCACACCGGGACTGAGACACGGCCCGGACTCCTACGGGAGGCAGCAGTGGGGAATATTGGACAATGGGGAAACCCTGATCCAGCCATGCCGCGTGTGTGAAGAAGGCCTTTTGGTTGTAAAGCACTTTAAGCAGTGAAGAAGACCTAACGGTTAATACCCGTTAGCGATGACATTAGCTGCAGAATAAGCACCGGCTAACTCTGTGCCAGCAGCCGCGGTAATACAGAGGGTGCAAGCGTTAATCGGAATTACTGGGCGTAAAGCGAGCGTAGGTGGCTTGATAAGTCAGATGTGAAATCCCCGGGCTTAACCTGGGAACTGCATCTGATACTGTTAAGCTAGAGTAGGTGAGAGGGAAGTAGAATTCCAGGTGTAGCGGTGAAATGCGTAGAGATCTGGAGGAATACCGATGGCGAAGGCAGCTTCCTGGCATCATACTGACACTGAGGTTCGAAAGCGTGGGTAGCAAACAGGATTAGATACCCTGGTAGTCCACGCCGTAAACGATGTCTACTAGTCGTTGGGTCCCTTGAGGACTTAGTGACGCAGCTAACGCAATAAGTAGACCGCCTGGGGAGTACGGCCGCAAGGTTAAAACTCAAATGAATTGACGGGGGCCCGCACAAGCGGTGGAGCATGTGGTTTAATTCGATGCAACGCGAAGAACCTTACCTGGTCTTGACATACACAGAATCTTGTAGAGATACGAGAGTGCCTTCGGGAATTGTGATACAGGTGCTGCATGGCTGTCGTCAGCTCGTGTCGTGAGATGTTGGGTTAAGTCCCGCAACGAGCGCAACCCTTGTCCTTAGTTACCAGCGGGTTAAGCCGGGAACTCTAAGGATACTGCCAGTGACAAACTGGAGGAAGGCGGGGACGACGTCAAGTCATCATGGCCCTTACGACCAGGGCTACACACGTGCTACAATGGTAGGTACAGAGGGCAGCTACACAGCGATGTGATGCGAATCTCAAAAAGCCTATCGTAGTCCAGATTGAGTCTGCAACTCGACTCCATGAAGTAGGAATCGCTAGTAATCGCGGATCAGAATGCCGCGGTGAATACGTTCCCGGGCCTTGTACACACCGCCCGTCACACCATGGGAGTTGATTGCACCAGAAGTGGTTAGCCTAACTTAGTGAGGGCGATCACCACGGTGTGGTTGATGACTGGGGTGAAGTCGTAACAAGGTAGCCGTAGGGGAACCTGCGGCTGGATCACCTCCTTATAGACAGCATTCGGTCAGCAAGAATTCACAACAAGTTGTTCTTTAGTTTAAGCTTACGTTTTAGGACGTACTAGGGTCTGTAGCTCAGCTGGTTAGAGCACCGTGTTGATAACGCGGGGTCGGTGGTTCAAGTCCACCTAGACCCACCATTATACATGGGGCCATAGCTCAGTTGGTAGAGCGCCTGCCTTGCACGCAGGAGGTCAACGGTTCGACTCCGTTTGGCTCCACCACTACAAACCTCGGAAGCTTAGCGTGCAAATAAATACAATAGGTATTAAATAGAAACAAGTGATTTATCTTTGAATAAAGACACGATTACTTCTTTCTGTTTTATACGGAAATCTATGACTTGACGAAAGCATAGAGACTATTTAAAAACATAGATATGAGTCTGGGTTAGCAATAACATTTCACGTGTTATTGTTAACCTGAAGACTAGCCTTTTAACGACATTGTTTGTTATCCCAAGGGCTAGTCTTCAAAGTAAAGAGAACTGAATCAAGCGTAAACATAGGTGATATCGTTATAATTGCTGACAAAGACCCCTTGGGGTTGTATGGTCAAGTAATTAAGCGCACATGGTGGATGCCTTGGCAGTCAGAGGCGATGAAAGACGTGACAGCCTGCGATAAGCTTCGGGGAGGCGGCAATATCCTGTGATCCGGAGATTTCTGAATGGGGAAACCCACTTACCATAAGGTAAGTATCTTGTACTTGTACAAGAAGCGAACGAGGGGAAGTGAAACATCTCAGTACCCTTAGGAATAGACATCAATTGAGATTCCCCTAGTAGCGGCGAGCGAACGGGGAGAAGCCGATTAATGCTAATGTAGAAGAACAGCGTGGGAAAGCTGACCATAGTAGGTGATAGTCCTGTATTCGAAACATTAGCGTTAACATATTAAGTAGAGCGGGGCACGAGAAATCCTGTTTGAAGATGGGGGGACCATCCTCCAAGGCTAAATACTCCTGACTGACCGATAGTGAACCAGTACCGTGAGGGAAAGGCGAAAAGAACCCCTGTGAGGGGAGTGAAATAGAACCTGAAACCGTGTGCGTACAAGCAGTGGGAGCCCACTTGTTGGGTGACCGCGTACCTTTTGTATAATGGGTCAGCGACTTATATTCTGTAGCAAGGTTAACCGTTTAGGGGAGCCGTAGGGAAACCGAGTCTTAATAGGGCGTCTAGTTGCAGGGTATAGACCCGAAACCGAGTGATCTATCCATGAGCAGGTTGAAAGTGCCGTAACAGGCACCGGAGGACCGAACCCACTGTCGTTGAAAAGCCAGGGGATGACTTGTGGATAGGGGTGAAAGGCTAATCAAACTCGGTGATAGCTGGTTCTCCCCGAAAGCTATTTAGGTAGCGCCTCGGACGAACACCATTGGGGGTAGAGCACTGTTTCGGCTAGGGGGTCATACCGACTTACCAAACCGATGCAAACTCCGAATACCGATGAGTGATATCCGGGAGACACACGGTGGGTGCTAACGTCCATCGTGGAGAGGGAAACAACCCAGACCGCCAGCTAAGGCCCCAAATTCCTAGTTAAGTGGGAAACGAGGTGGGAAGGCATAGACAGCTAGGAGGTTGGCTTAGAAGCAGCCATCCTTTAAAGAAAGCGTAATAGCTCACTAGTCGAGTCGGCCCGCGCGGAAGATGTAACGGGGCTCAAACTAGGAGCCGAAGCTGCGGATTTGAATTTGTTTCAAGTGGTAGGGGAGCGTTGTGTAAGCCTGTGAAGGTGTGTTGTAAAGCATGCTGGAGGTATCACAAGAGCGAATGCTGACGTGAGTAACGATAATGCGAGTGAAAAGCTCGCACGCCGGAAGACCAAGGGTTCCAGTCCAACGTTAATCGGGGCTGGGTGAGTCGACCCCTAAGGCGAGGCCGAAAGGCGTAGTCGATGGGAAATCGGTTAATATTCCGATACTTGTTTATGATGCGATGGAGGGACGGAGAAGGTTATGCCAGCTCAGCGATGGTTGTCTGAGTGGAAGGGTGTAGGTTTATAGCTTAGGTAAATCCGGGCTATTTCATACCGAGATCTGATAGCAAGTCCTACTTGTAGGACGAAGTGGCAAATACCATGCTTCCAGGAAAAGCTTCTAAGCGATAGTCATAAACGAATCGTACCCTAAACCGACACAGGTGGTCAGGTAGAGAATACCAAGGCGCTTGAGAGAACTCTGCTGAAGGAACTAGGCAAAATGGTACCGTAACTTCGGGAGAAGGTACGCTGCTGATGGTGAAGGACTTGCTCCGTAAGCTATTGGCAGTCGCAGATACCAGGCTGCTGCAACTGTTTATTAAAAACACAGCACTCTGCAAACACGAAAGTGGACGTATAGGGTGTGATGTCTGCCCGGTGCTGGAAGGTTAATTGATGGGCTTAGCGTATGCGAAGGTCTTGATCGAAGCCCCAGTAAACGGCGGCCGTAACTATAACGGTCCTAAGGTAGCGAAATTCCTTGTCGGGTAAGTTCCGACCTGCACGAATGACATAATGATGGCAGCGCTGTCTCCAGCAGAGACTCAGTGAAATCGAAATCGCAGTGAAGATGCTGTGTACCCGCGGCTAGACGGAAAGACCCCGTGAACCTTTACTACAGCTTTACATTGAACTTTGACCTGACTTGTGCAGGATAGGTGGGAGGCTTTGAAACCGAGACGCCAGTCTTGGTGGAGCCATCCTTGAAATACCACCCTGGTCATGTTGGGGTTCTAACTCAGGTATCACAATACCGAGGACAATGTATGGTGGGTAGTTTGACTGGGGCGGTCTCCTCCTAAAGAGTAACGGAGGAGTACGAAGGTGCGCTCAGAACGGTCGGAAATCGTTCATAGAGTATAAAGGCAAAAGCGCGCTTAACTGCGAGACCCACAAGTCGAGCAGGTACGAAAGTAGGTCTTAGTGATCCGGTGGTTCTGTATGGAAGGGCCATCGCTCAACGGATAAAAGGTACTCTGGGGATAACAGGCTGATACCGCCCAAGAGTTCATATCGACGGCGGTGTTTGGCACCTCGATGTCGGCTCATCTCATCCTAGGGCTGAAGCAGGTCCTAAGGGTATGGCTGTTCGCCATTTAAAGAGGTACGCGAGCTGGGTTTAGAACGTCGTGAGACAGTTCGGTCCCTATCTACCGTGGGCGTTGGAAATTTGAGAGGATCTGCTCCTAGTACGAGAGGACCAGAGTGGACGAACCGCTGGTGTTCGGGTTGTCATGCCAATGGCATTGCCCGGTAGCTACGTTCGGATGGGATAACCGCTGAAAGCATCTAAGCGGGAAGCCCACCTCAAGATTAGATTTCCCTAAAGAGCCGTTCAAGACTAGGACGTTGATAGGCAGGGTGTGGAAGCGCAGTGATGCGTGTAGCTAACCTGTACTAATTGCTCGTTTGGCTTGACCATACAACACCCAAGTGGTTTGTATCAAGCAATTATTCGATATCACCGTTATCCTTGATTCAGTTAGGATAAGTGATACTTAAGTCATTAAGTAAAACAAACATAGACTCATATCTAACCCTCTTTGCTGACGACAATAGCACGATGGCACCACCTGATCCCTTCCCGAACTCAGAAGTGAAACATCGTTGCGCCAATGGTAGTGTGGCTCCGGCCATGTGAGAGTAGGTCATCGTCAGCTCTCTATTCCAAAAGCCCCCTTAACTTAATTGTTAAGGGGGCTTTTTTTATGGGGGGATGGATTAAAGCAGTGTTCTCATGTATTGATTGGCTACTAGTTATTATTCATTCATTCCATTACACTATTTATAAAGTGCGTTTAAGCTATTTAAAAGGAATGAAAATGACAACTTCAAAAGTAACCTACCAAGGCGACTTGCGTACTAGCGCTATTCACTTGCAATCAAAAAATGAAATTATCACCGACGCACCGACTGATAATCAAGGCAAGGGTGAAGCTTTTTCACCGACTGATTTGTTAGCAACCAGTTTGGCCAGCTGTATGCTAACTATTATTGGTATTAAAGCCGCTGATATGGATATTAATGTGGTCGGAACAAAAGCTGAAGTAACGAAAATAATGGCTGCAGATCCTCGCCGTGTGAGTGAGATTCAAGTGCGCATTGAGTTCAAAACAGAGTTAGATGAGCGTACTAAGAAGATATTAGAAGCCGCTGCTTTCACTTGCCCTGTGGCAAAAAGTATTCATCCTGATATTAAACAGGATGTCACCTTTGTTTATGGTCGTGGTGAATGAGATGAGTACTAAGACTTTACTCATTGTGGCTCATGCGCCATCACCGAATACTAAAAAGTTGGCGCAAGCCGCTCATGACGGTGCCAATCACCCTGATATAGATATCAACGTGGTTCTCAAAGCACCACAGGACACGCAGCCTGAAGATATAATGGCAGCCGATGCCTTATTGTTAGGTACGACTGAGAATTTGTCTTATATGGCAGGACTGACCAAGGATTTCTTTGATCGTTGTTACTATCCAGTACTAGAAGAAAAACAGGGTATGCCGTTTGCGTTATATATTCGCGCAGGACACGATGGCACAGGGACTAAGAATGCGATGAAAACGATTATCACTGGTTTGCGCTGGAATCAAATCCAAGATACGCTTATTTTAAAAGGTGATTGGCAAGAGGTGTTTGTCGAGCAAGTGGAAGAGCTTGCGATGACGCTAGCTGCGGGAGTGGAAGCTGGTATTTATTAGACTGATTTATTGAACCTTTATTAAGATAGTATTATGAATAAAAATAACTTAGGTAATACCGATATCAGTAGCGCAGACAGACTAGCTTTTTCACAAGCTTGTGAAAATAATAAACAGCCTATCCTAGAAGTACTACAAAAACAACTGCAAGACTCTACTCATGTATTAGAAGTTGGCTCAGGTACCGGCCAGCATAGCGTTTACTTTGCACCAAGATTGCCGCACCTACAATGGCAAACCAGCGATGTAACTGATAATCATCAGGTGATACAAGCTTGGCATGATGCCTATCCCGCATCAAACCTGTATGCACCGTTGGCTTTTAATTTGTTAACAGATTCTATTCCAAAAACTAATACTGGCGAACCTTATGACGCTATATTTACTGCTAATACCTTACATATTATCGCTTGGTCTTTAGTTGAGAGGCTGTTTGAGTTGGCCGGAGAAGCATTACCCTTCAAGGGAAAGCTAATAGTATATGGACCCTTTAATGAAAATGGGCGTTATACCAGTGTGAGTAACCAGCAGTTTGATCTCAGTTTGCGCCAGCGTGATCCTAATAGCGGTATTCGCCATAAAGAAGATATCATTGCTTTGGCAAAACAGCATAATCTAGAGTTAAGTTGTGAATACCAAATGCCAGCGAATAATCAAATTTTGGTTTTTCAAAAAATAACCGCTAACTAAGTCAGCGGTTATTTGCGTTTTAATATCAGTATCAAGTTCTAACCAGTATTACGTAGTCCTGCTGCAAGGGCATTGATACTGCGAATTAGTGGATCTTCTACCGCCAGTTTGTCGGTACTTTTAGCATCCTTATTATCAGGTTGGCGCATGCGTTTGAGTAGCTCGATTTGGATATAGTTGATCGGGTCTAAGTAAGCATTGCGCCATTGTAAAGACGCTGCCAGCTCTTGCTGCGTGGACAATAATGAGGTTTGCTCAAGCAGGGAGTTTAGGCCAGAGTGAGTAAGCGCGTGCTCGTGCTCGACAGCCTGCATGACTTGTGTGCGTAAGCGCTCGTCTTTGCACAGCTGACTGTAGGCGTGGGCGATATTCATCTCCGATTTGGTAAAAGCCATTTCGATATTGCTGATAAAGGCGCTAAAAAACGGCCAGTTTTTATTCATCTCTTTCATCAATCCTTCGTTTTGTTTGACACTCTCTAATGCCGTGCCCACGCCATACCACGCAGGAAGGGTAAAGCGGGCCAATGACCAGCCAAACACCCAAGGTATCGCCCGAATTGTTGATTTGCTTGGCAAGCCTTTTTTGCGGTGGGCAGGGCGCGAGCCGATATTTAGCAAAGAGATCTCTTGTACGGGCGTGGCCTCGGAGTAAAACTGATAAAACCCGTCTGTATTATCCGTCAGTGCTCGATATTGCTGCTCGCCTGCATCGGCTAAATCTGCAAACAGTGCTTCATAGCTATCGAGCTGGGTCGGCTGCGCCACAAAGCGTGACGAGCTGGCTTTTAGTGCGCCTGTGATACCCATGGTCAGCTCAAACACTGCTGTATCTGGATTGGCGTATTTGGCATAGAGCACTTCGCCTTGCTCGGTAAACTTGATTTGTCCGTTTAATGTACCAGCGGGCTGCGCGGCAATGGCCTGATGAGTTGAGCCGCCGCCGCGACTGACAGAGCCGCCGCGGCCATGGAACAGACGGGTGCTGATGCCGTATTGGTTGGCAATACGAGTGATGGTTTGCTGGGCGCTATACAGCTGCCAAGCCGAGGTGATAATGCCGCCGTCTTTAGAAGAGTCGGAGTAGCCCAGCATAATCTCTTGAATATTGCCTGAGTGCTCAAGTAGCTCGCGATACAGGGGGTTGTCCAGTACCGTTGGCATGATTTTATCGATGTTTTTGAGGTCTTCGATGGTTTCAAACAGTGGCGCTACCGGCAAGGCAGCAAATAAGTGTCCGTCGTCATTGATACCAGACAAACCTGCAAAACGCATCAGCAGCAGTACTTCTAGTAGTTGACTGGCGTTATTGGTCATCGAGATGACGTAGCTGCCAAAAGTATCGTCGCCGACCAGTTTGCGCAGTTTGGCCACCGACTGCATCAATGCCAGCTGCTCACGGGTTTGCTCGCTTAAATTATCGGTATAAATCAGCGGTGTGCCTGGTTTTTGTAGTAGGCGGGTCAGCCACTCTTGGCGCTCTGCTTCGCTTAGCGCCTTGTAATCGGGCAAGTTGGAGGCATTGGCAAAAATATCGGCAATGACCTCGCCATGATAGCCTGAGTCTTGGCGAATATCGAGCGCGGCCAGATGAAAGCCGCAGGTTTTGACCAAGCGGATGGTATCTAGCAGTAGCCCTTCGGCATGGGCGCTATCATGCGTGTTGACGCTCTTGCGGATAAGGCGTAAGTCATCTAACAGTGCGGCCGGCGATAAGTACGCGTCTTTTGCTGCATTGTCGTCTGTGCCTTGGCTTTGGATATACTGGTTGGTGGCTTTTATTTTGGCAAGGATGAGTGATAACAATCTACGGTATGGCTCATGATTGTAGTCATCAGGGTTATAACAAAACACCTGCTGATCCAACTCGCTATAGTCTTTAATTCGCTCATAAATCTCGGGCACGATGGTGACGATGCTATCGCTATGAATCAGCTCGCGGCGCAGCTTTCGGATCAATACTTGGTAATGGCGCAGCACGGTATTGGCATGCATCAACACGGCCATTTCTGTGGTCTCATGAGTGACGAAGGGGTTGCCATCTCTATCGCCGCCGATCCAAGAGCCAAAATTGACAAAAGCGGGCAGCGCATAGTCACTAAGCTCTGGATAAATCTCTACGATTGCGTCTTTGATATTGCGATAGACTTTCGGTATGGCGGTAAAAAGACTGGCATCAAAATAATGCAGGCCATTATTAATCTCATCATAGACCAAGGGTTTACGAGTCCGCACCTCATCTGATGACCATAGTAGATCAATGGTTTCTGCGGTTTTTTGTTTGGCCTGCTCAAAGGCGCGACTGCCCTCAGGATAGACACCCATGGCATCGGTATGTTCGTATAGCGTTTGCAAGATATTCATCGTCGTACGGCGACGCGCCTCGGTAGGGTGCGCGGTAAAGACTGGGATAAATTTTAGCTGATCGATGAGCTCTTTGATTTGTTCAGGTTCGATCTGGCGCTCACGGCATTCTGATAAAGTACGGCGAAAAGAGCCTTCCCAGCTTTGGTTGGACTCCGCGCGCATCACTCGCCGCTGCTCACGTAAGTAGTTTTCTTCGGTCAGGTTTGCCAAAAAAAAGTAAATAGAAAACGCGCGAATGACGTTTTTTAGTGTTTGATTGTCTAGCGAGGCGATGAGCTCGATAAGTTGCTTTTTTTGTCCGTCGTCATGCTCGCGGCGCTCTTGAATAAAACCTTGGCGCAAGGTTTCGATGGTATCTAAGGTTTGTTGCCCAGATTGGCGAGAGATGGCCTCACCTAAAAACGATCCTAATAAACGAATGCGCGCACGCAATACGTCGTTATCTAATAACATAACTGTCTTCCTTGTCTATAACTAGGGAATATATCCAATAAAGCTTGGATATGGCTATTTTCCTTACTTAACGAACAATACGCCCTAGACGGATGAATAAAAACGGCCCGTAAATACAGTTACGAACCGCCTTATACAAAGTGATGCATCAAGCCTTTTATGATGGCTATAAGCGATGGTTATAAAAATTTTGCTTGATCAGAACTCGCCGCTAGTGTTTGCCACAGCTTCGATGCTGGCTGACTTTATTTTATGCCTGTCCTTATAATTTAACTGATAATCAGCCCGAACGCTATCGATATTCTTTAGCCAAAAAATCTAAAGAGCGCTGCCATGAGCGTTAAGGACTTAGCAATATATTTGATGATAGTAATGTGCTAATAGTTTGGCTCGTTGGTTTAACCAAAAATCAACAAGCTTCACGATATATGTGACATAAATCGCGAAGTTTTTAAGTAAGATGAGTGATGAGCACCATGGTTGGCAATGCTAGCGGTTGACATTGCGAACGGTTGGCACTGCCAGTCATAGTAGCGAAAGAGCAACAATAAAAAGTTAGATCATCAACCGCCGCGTAACCCATAAAACATGAAGCGACAGTCGAAGTTACTATATAGATACAAGGATATAAATACTGGGTTTACGCGCTTTGGATAGTCTCATCAGAGGCCATTTCATTCATCAGCTAGGATACATTATGAAAAAGCATCTTGATCATACTGACCCCGCAAAAGACATGAACCCAACTCGCGGCAATGGCGGCGAGACTCACCAACGTGCAGACGACGACACAAAAGCGCTCACCACGCAGCAAGGTGTCGTTATCTCTGATAATCAAAACTCTTTAAAAGCTGGTAGCCGAAGCCCGAGTCTTTTAGAAGATTTTGTATTACGCGAAAAAATCAACCATTTTGACCATGAGCGTATCCCAGAGCGTATTGTCCATGCGCGTGGTAGCGCCGCACATGGTTATTTTGAGCTGACAGAATCGTTAGAAGAATATACGACCGCCAAAATTCTTACAGAAACAGGGAAGCAGACACCTTTATTTACTCGTTTTTCGACCGTGGCGGGCAATAAAGGCTCAAAAGATACGCCCCGTGACGTGCGAGGTTTTGCGGTAAAAATATATACTGAAGAGGGCAACTGGGACATCGTCGGCAACAACATGCCGATTTTCTTTATCCAAGATGCCATTAAATTCCCAGACTTAATCCATGCCGTAAAACCTGAGCCAGACCGCGGCTTTCCTCAAGCGGCATCTGCGCACGATACCTTTTGGGACTTTGTCTCGCTAAGCCCAGAGACGATGCATAACCTGATTTGGCTGATGAGTGATCGAGCGCTCCCGCGTAGCTTTAGCATGATGGAGGGCTTTGGCATTCATAGCTATCGTTTGATTAACAAAGACGGAAAAAGTACCTTTGTACGTTTTCATTGGAAGCCAGTAGCAGGTGTACAGTCGCTTACTTGGGATGAAGCGGTAAAAATATCTGGTGCTGACCCTGATTATAACCGCCGTGACATGTATGAAGCGATAGAGAACGGTATGTATTTTGAGTGGGAGTTTGGTGTTCAGTTATTTACTGAAGAAGAAGCCAATGAGTTTCCATTTGACCATCTAGATGCCACTAAGCTGATTCCAGAAGAGATGGTGCCTGTTAAAATCATCGGTAAAATGGTCTTGAACCGTAACCCCGATAATTTTTTCGCAGAAACGGAGCAAGTAGCATTTTGTCCGTCACATCTGCCGCCTGGTATCGATTTTAGTAATGATCCTCTACTACAAGGTCGTCTATTTAGTTATCTTGACACGCAGCTGTCGCGTTTGGGTTCGCCAAACTTTGCGCAAATTCCTATTAATGCGCCAAAATGTCCGTTTGCCAATAACCAGCAAGACGGCCATATGCAAATGCAAGTGCCTAAGACTCGTGTCCTTTATGAGCCACAAAGTCTGGATTTAGACCGTCCGCGTGAAAGCGTTAAAAAGGGCTTTGAGTCGTATGCAGAGCGCTTAGATGACAATGTAAAAGGCCGTATTCGCGCAGAGAGCTTTGCAGACCATTATAGCCAGCCGCGTATGTTCTATCGTAGCCAAACCCCTGCTGAGCAGGCACATATTGCGACGGCCTACGCGTTTGAGCTTGGTAAAGTAGATGCGCCGCATGTTCGTACTCGCGTGCTCAGTCACCTTATCAATATTGATGAAGATCTAGCTAATCGTGTGGCTAAGGCGCTAGGTATGGAGCTACCAGAAGCGGCAGAACCAGCAGCACCAGTACAAGATATGGACACCTCTAAGCCTCTGCAAACGATTGGTCGTACGCCTAAATCACTAAAAGGTCGTTTGGTTGGTATCTTGGTGGCTGAAGGATCAAACCATGAGCAAGTTAAGAAGTTTGAAGATGCTATTAACGCTCAAGGCGGTATGGTCAAAGTTGTTGCGCCGAGCAAAGAAGTCAAGCTTGACGACGATACGCGCATCCAAGCAGATGAGCGTGTCGCTGGCGCACCATCAGTATTCTTCGATGCGGTAGTGAGTATCATTATGCCGGATCAAGCTAAGAAACTAGCGGAGGATAGCTCAACGCTAGATTGGTTCACTGATGCTTATGTACACTGTAAAGCTATTGCTTATTGCGGTGCAACGGATGAGTTTATCTTAAGTAAACTTCCTGTAGAAAAAGATGAGTTTGTCACACCGCTCGCTGAGCTTGACAGCTTTGTAGAAAATGCAAAATCTCGTCTATGGGAGCGTGAGCCTAAGGTACGTGACTTAGCTTAATCCTATGAAGTTGTAATTATGATGAAGAAAAACTCAGCCTAAGTGCTGAGTTTTTTTATTTTTTAGCGCAAGAACACCACATAACCTTGAAAGTGTGGATTGTCTTCTAAAAATGCAGCCCCTTGCCATTGACCACCTTCAATGATGCCCACTTTAAAATCAAAGGGCAGGTCTTTTAGCCGTATGAGGTGCTGCGCATAGTTCGTCAAAGTGGTCGTGCCCTGGTAGGTTTGTATCACCAGCTCGTCGATGGCGTCATTGAGCTGAATAAACTGAGAATCTTCGGCTTGGTTTGACCAGTCCAGCAGTCCTGTCACACTGAGTTGATACTGCGCGGGCAGCTGCTGACGAATCTGCTTAAGCAGAGCAGCGTATTCGCCCAATCGGTAGGTTGGCGCATCATAATCTATTTGGATGCCCATAACGTGATTGCCTGCGCGTTGCCATTGCTCTAAGCGCTTTATAAGCTGTGGCATGACGTCCTCAGACCACGTCTGACTGGTCGCACGGTAGACCAGCCACATTTTTTTACCGCGTAAAGGTCGCACACCTAGCCCCTGCGTTATCAATGTCGCTGGTAATGCCTGAGCATTATTGTCACGGGTATCGGGGCGATAATAGGGTATGTTGGGCGCACGTATCTCACCTTGTAATAGATACAACGTATGCGCTTGGCTGAGCTTGGTACTGTCTTTGGGCGGTGTCCACAGCCAAAACTGCTGGTAATCATTGACTTGGATATTGGTAGTGTTCGTGGGCATGGTAATAGAGCCAATTTTACTGGCATCACTATCCTGTGGTGGTATCTGCGTTATCTGCTTAGATGGCGCAGATGAAAAAGGGCTTGCACCTTGATAGTAAACCAAAGCGGTAAACATAATAATACACAGACCCAGCAAGCCTAACAGCCATCGCTTAAAAGTAAATCGCTGATACTTTTGTAGATAATTACTCACACCAGTAGCCCGTCATATTTACCAGTAGTATTTTTGGTTTTTTGCCCAAGTGGTATGGCTAAAGTCAGATTTGAGACGTTTAAACCATGCTTTGCGCACAGACAAATCAACCTGCTTATCGCCGCACTGGTTGTTACCCGAGCTGGCAAAACAACCTATCGCACGATGCAGCGCATAGGCGGACAGCTCGTCATCTTGACTGTCTGTAAATATGGCGCGGTAGATATCGAGTCTGCTGAGTGTTTGACCTGCGAAGCGACTGGGGACGTCACCTAAGTACGGATAGGGCTCGTTTGGATCATCGTCAACAATATAGCGAAACTCTTTGTCGTAGTCATCGAGGTAGCTGGTCAAATCGGTATCATACATAAACTCGGTCAGACACAAGGTTTGTAGTCTGTCGTTAGGGAGTTTACTGAGACGCGTCACCGTGGTTGTCAAGTTTTGACACTTAATATTAGGGCTGATTTTTTTACCTTGCCAGTTAAATTGACTAAAAGTAGGGAGGTGCTTTAAGGTCTCATCCTTACTGCTATAGCCCTGATATTTTTGGGCGTCCTTTGGCAAATAACGCTGCTGGTAGGTTAAATAATCGTCGTAGCGTCCATGTACCAGTGATTTGGCGAGCAGCGCGTAACGCGCCTCAGCACCCAGTGCGCTTGTATTTGCATGGTTGTCTGCAATTTGCTTTAGCAAGGTAGGGTCGGCTGAATATTTGATGACGCGCATCTTTAAGGCTTGTGATTGTATGCTGGTATCAGTAAACAATGAACGGTAATCGTTGGTCTTGTCAGCATGCAGTGCTAATGCCAGTTCAGTAACGGTGTTTTGAAACGGCTGCTTGGGCAAGGTATGTAGCTGCTGCCAAAGGGTATTGGCTTCATCGGTGCGCCCGAGTTGCTGTAATGCTTTTGCTTTTAAAGCGTATTGGCTAAATTGAGTATAAGACAGCTTACCCGTTGGCGTAGCGGTGGGCAAATAGGTTAGGGCGCGTTTTGGATTATTTTCTTGCACAAAATAATAGGTCGCGATCAGATACTGATACAAGTCCATACTGCCTTTAAACTTGGGCTTTAGACGCTCAAGCGCTGCCAATGTTATGGGTTTAGTGTTCATGAAGTCGCTGGCAGGTCGTAGACGATATAAGGCAAAACTGGTCAGCAATATGGGGTCATTAAGCACATTGATATCGACTTGTTTATCACTATCTGGAAAAAACAATCGTCTCTCAATCTCTTCTGGCAAGCGGCGACTGTCTAGGTTAAAGGCCAATGACTGTGTATGCTCGATTTGCCATTCTATTTCATCAACCAATTGTTCTTGCTTCCCTGACAGCCAATAGAGTCGGCGCTGTAATCCGCGAGCAGATGCCGTATACTGCCCTTTTTTAAAGCGGCTGAGATAAGTATTGATGGCGCTTTGCGTGCTGGCAAACAGTCTTGGGTCAACCGTTTTATGGTCATAAACATAATCTTGCGCGCCTTGCTGATAAATACGATTGATACCTGTGCGAATCAGCATATAATTGACCGTATCGAGTAGCCAAGCGCGTCCTGCATTATCCCCCGCATCAAGCGTGGTCAACGCGCTATATAGGTTATGCGCGCTATCAAAGTCTGATTTTTTGCCCAAATAAAAAAGTTGTGTCGCCATGATGTAGTCCGCGTAGGGCTGTGCGTGGACAGACCACTTTAACGGAAAAGTAGCAGTATCTTTGAGCGCAGCGGTCTCATCATTAAATGAATCGGCACACTCACTGCGAATGGCGTCACGAAATTGCATCAGTTGTGCGCGCTCTTTTGGGGTTAATGCCTGATCTAGTGTTAGCGCGTTTTCTAGCGCTGTTTTACCTGTATAAAAGCTATTACAGTACTCAGCATAATTGCTGGTTTCAGAGGGCTCTAAAAAAGACTGATTGGGATTTTGTACTTGATTTACTGCCGCGTGCTTTAATGTGCGTAAGTTAAGCGGAAAGTCATAATAATAACCGCTGGTATGTAGCGTGTCAGGCTCATTAAAGGTGATTAAGCTCTTATCGGCAAGTAATAAATACAAATTGGTTTGGGTGTCATTGCCAGTATCTAAGGTGGGGAAGTTAATCTGACAGGCATTGTAGTAGCGATTGTCTAACGAAAAGTTAGAGCCACAGTATTCGCCGCCACCTGCTTGTGCAGATATAACAACGCTCATCAGACTGGCTGTCAACAAGCCTAAAAGCAAACTTTTGGGAACAGAGTTCAAAAAAGGTGAGGGGTGTCGTGTTGTATTGTCTGCGGTAGATTTCATAGCCAACTCGTGAGCGCGTACTGGATTGGAGTCTGTAATCATAACAGAGTTTTATTTTATCAATGTTATTTTTCCCCACAAAAATCAGCTTATATACCACAACGTGTCCTCAACTAGTCCTAAGTCTGATACCTAAAATTTTAGCAAAACGCCTAAACGACGAATTGCAAGGAGCAAACGGAGTACAAGCGTTCATTGAAAGTCGAGTCTTACATAAGCTTCTGTACTACAATCAAAACAAGGGGTGTCATCAGTCCGCAGGGACAGGACTCTTTTTTGCCGCTTCATCGTTAAAAATAAGCGCTTAGAGTGACTAAACTTATTATTTTTAACCTCGAATCGTCTAAAAAATAGTCGCTGTCAGTGCCATGGTCGAATGTTCGACACGCCCTAAGCAAACACTCAAGGATGACTTATGCGCTTAGATAAGATTGTGCGATTGGACGGTTATATTCAAAGTATTTATCTGGCGGTATATCCAGACAAGATCATGCTGCTTGACGGCTGCTGCCGTGCTGATGTGCCGATGGTACTGGCGTACATCACAGACACACTACAGCGCCCGATAAGCCAGCTCAAGGTAGTCATGGTGACACACATGCATCCTGATCACGCAGGCGGTGCAAATGCGCTTAAAAAAGCCACAGGCTGCCGTATCGTCTCAGCAGAAAAGTCACGGCAATGGTATGCAGGTATCGGCGGGCAAATGATGCATCTGGTTGATACAGGGCTGGCGTATTATGTGGCGCATCGCCAAAACCGTCCGCTAAAAAACCTATGGTATCCTGCGCACCTGCATCCTGATGTGACGGTAAGTGAGGGGGATAAAATTCCTTACTTTAGCGATTGGTTGGCACTTGAGACACCTGGACATACCGACCGTGACTTATCGTTATTTCATCTGCCCAGCCGGCAAGTATATACAGCAGACTTGATTATCAAGCTGCGTCACAAGTTTGTCGCACCATTTCCTATTTATGATCCAAAACTCTATATCCAGTCGCTACAAAAAATCAAAGCGTTAAAGCCCTCGGTGGTGATGATGGCGCATGGCCGCGAGCTGGCGATAGACGACGCCACTTTTGATATGCTCATCACGCAGGCACCCAAGCATCCGCGTACCATCAAAGACACCATCAAACATAAGCTGCTATGGCGCAAAGACGCTAACTTTACTGTCTTTTCGCGTCGCCGTAACTCTAAACGATAGCGGTAACAGGCATGCAAAAAAAAGCCCCGTCACTATTAAGTTAGTGATGGGGCTTTTCAAATATGGTGGGCCGACCGCGACTCGAACGCGGGACCAATTGATTAAAAGTCAACTGCTCTACCAACTGAGCTATCGGCCCTAAAAGGGTGTGAAAGAAAAAGTGGTGGGCCGACCGCGACTCGAACGCGGGACCAATTGATTAAAAGTCAACTGCTCTACCAACTGAGCTATCGGCCCTAACTTTTCTCTCTCGTTTAAGAAGTTCTGTATCCCTAAACGTGAGAGCATAGTATATAGATAATTTTGAGTAATGCAACCCTTAATTTAAGAAAACTGCCTTTTTTCTTAGTTTACCGTGATTTTGAACATATTTATGTCCCATGTTGCTTTAATCGCGCGACAAGGCATCGACAGGGTCGAGCTTGGCGGCATTACGAGCTGGCAAAAATCCAAAAACCACACCAATCAGGGTCGAGCAAACAAAAGCTGCGATAATAGAGGTCGGTGAGTAGATAACCTGAAAGCTGTCACCGCCCATACGATTAATCACCTCACCAATGGCAAAGGCCAGTCCGATACCTAGCAAGCCCCCCAATACGCACACCAAAATGGCCTCAATCAAAAACTGCTGCATAATGTCGCTTTGCCGCGCCCCAACAGCCATACGCACCCCAATCTCGTTGGTACGTTCGGTGACAGACACCAGCATTATATTCATTACCCCAATACCACCAACAATCAATGAAATGATAGCAATCGAAGAGATGAGCAGCGTCATGGTCGAGGTCGTGGACTCAATCGTCTGGCGAATAGAGTCAGAATTGCGGGTACGAAAATCGTCTGCGCCGTGCCGCTCTTCAATCAGCTGCGAGATAGCTGACTCTGCCGCTGACGATGAGATGCTTTCATCCACTAAGGCCACGAAATTCTCAATATAGGCACTGCCTTCAATACGCGACATGACAGTCGTGTAGGGCATGTAGATGGTTGGAGAATCAGAGCTTGGGCCAAAACCACTGTCTTTGGGTTCAAGGACACCTATCACGCGCCCTGGTACTGCGCCAATTAGTAGAACCTCACCAATAGGGTTGTCATTATCCGCGAAAAAAGTATTTTTGGCATTGTCATCTAAGATGACGTCTTGTGTACGCCGCAAAATACTTTGTTCATCAAAGGCTTGTCCTTGTGCCAGCGTTTCGCCCGTCACATCCAAATAGTCTTTACCCACACCACTGACGGTCGCTGATTCTTGGATACTGCGATAGCGAACGGTAGCGCTGCCATCTAACTGAGGACTGACGCTGACCACATAAGGCTGCGCGGCAACGGCATTGGCGTCATCAGGGGTTAAGTTGTCATCGTTGTAACTGCGCCTTGGATCCCCCCATGGATAGCCATCGATGACAGTGATGGTATTGGTGCCAAGCGAGCTGATATTGGTCAAAATTTGCTGCTGTGAGCCTTTACCCAAGCCCACGACTGAGACGACTGAAGCAATACCAATAATAATGCCCAGCATGGTCAGCAACGTGCGCATTTTGTGCGCGCGCATGGCCAGCAGCGACATTTTAAAGGCCTCAAGCAGGCGGTCAATAAAGCTACCGATGCGGCTTTTTTTGTGCTGTTCTAAGATGGCCTCAGGCTGCTGTGTGCTATGCTCATAATGGTCATTGTGATAGTCATCAATAATATAGCCGTCTTTAATCTCGATGACACGCTCAGCTTGCGCGGCGATGTTGGGGTCGTGCGTCACCATAATGATGGTGTGCCCTTGCTCGTTTAACGACTGTAAGATTTGCATCACGTCTTTGCCCGATTGACTATCGAGCGCGCCTGTCGGCTCATCGGCAAGGATAATCTCGCCCCCATTCATCAAGGCGCGTGCAATAGAGACGCGCTGCTGCTGACCGCCTGATAGCTGACTGGGACGGTTGCCAACCTTGTCTGCCAGACCCAAATCACCGAGCAGGTGTGCGGCGCGTTCGCTACGTGCCTCTTTGTCCATACCTGCATAGACGGCAGGCACGGCAACATTGTCGCGTGCGTTAATGTCGCCAAGCAAATGATAGCGCTGAAAAATAAAGCCAAAGTGTTCACGGCGTAGGGTCGCCAGCTCATCGGCCTCAAGCTGGTTGACTGACTTGCCATAAATCTTATAGTCGCCTGCGCTGGCTTTATCCAAGCAGCCCAAGATATTCATCAAGGTTGACTTGCCTGAGCCTGATTGCCCGATGATGGCGACCATCTCACCTTGATAGATAGTCAAGTCAATATCATGCAGTACCCGAATTATCTGTTCGCCTGCGCGAAACTCCCTAATGACGCCTGTCAGCTGCATTAATGGTGGCGCATCAGCCGTTTCAGCGTGCATTTTTTGGGTATTCATAACCAGCATCTACCTTTATCATCTCTTTTTAGTACGTCTTCATTGTTGACCTGTGTTGCCGTTAAAATGGTGGGCGACCACCGCCAGATTGGTTTTTACTGCTACTATTGTCTTCGCTTAAGATGACATCGTCACCTGCTTTTAAGCCGCTAAGAATTTGCGCATTGACGCGGTTATTAATCCCAACCGTAACAGGCTGTTCTTTAACCGTGCCGTCTGCTTGTAGTACGCGTACGATCGCAGTTGTCTTACCGCTAGTATCGGTCTTGCTGTTTTTAAGGGCGGTAGAGGGTATCAATAGGGCATCTTTGGCTTGGTCAATGACCACGTACACCTGCGCAGTCATATCAATACGGAAGCGGCGCTCAGGGTTGGGCACTTCTAAATAACCGATGTAGTAGATAGCGGTGTCGGTCGAGCTGGTCTCACTGATTTGTTCAGGAGCAGGCTCAATAGCTTTGAGCGTGGCATCAAATTTCTGCTCAGGATTACCAATGATGTTAAAGTACACTGGCATGCCTGCTTGTACATTAATCACATCTGCTTCGGAGATTTGCGCGTTAATACGCACGGTGGATAAGTCGGCTAAGGTAACGATGGTCGGTGCGGTTTGATTGGCATTAACGGTGCTGCCTTGCTCAGTGGTGATAGAGACAACTGTACCTGACATGGGCGCGCGGATGGTGGTATAGCCCAAATCTTGCTGAGCAGTATTGACGTTGGTTTGTGATTTTCTAAGCTCGGCTTGTTGGCTACTGATATCGGCATTGGCAGTCACGATAGCGGCCTTGGCAGTGTCAATCGCCGCGCGTGCATTGTCCACTGCCGCTTTAGCCGTTTGAACCGCTGTGGCTTGGGTGTCGTATTCTTGCTGACTGATGGCGTCAATTTCTACTAAGGATTTTAAGCGGGCAAAGTCAGATTGTGCCTGTTTAAGCTCAGATTGACGACTGGCCAAATCGGCATAAGCGCTTTTTAAGTTGGCACGTTTACTTAATACATCTGCCTGAGCGCTTTGTAATGCTGCTGCGCTTTGCTCTAGTGTGGCTTGTTGATTGTCTAAGGCATTTCGTTGCGTGACTTGGTCAATCTGTGCGATTAAGTCACCTTTTTGGACTTGGTCGCCAATATCGACATACAGCTTTTTGACTTCACCAGAAACCTGCGCGCCAACCTCAACCGTATTTAGCGCTTTGACCTTGCCTGATGCCATGACATTGTTTTCAATATCGCCGATTTCGGCTTTAGCGGTCAGATAATTGGGTTCAGCGGCTTTTGGTTTTAACTGTTGATACGCAAAAATCCCAAGTAACAGCACAACGATTGCGGCAACCCCCCATTTTATTGCCGTTTTTTTACTTACCTTTTGCATCACACTTGCCCCGTAACCTTGAATCAAATGCAGTTATAGTAAAGGGTTGCTTGTCAAAAGGGAATGAGAATTAGTTTAAGAAAGGTTAAGGAGGATCGAGAGAACCAAAATCTGCCACTCGGCTGTGGCGGATTTGGTCGTCTTTTATACAAGTAAGTCGTTTATAGAAGTAAATTAGAGATGGCGGTCAAACGAGAGGTGTATCAAGCGATAAACAAGCGTTTGCCGGACAGCTCAAGCGCTGCTTGTAACAACAGCTCCCACGCAGGCTGACGGATAAGTCCTTTAATGGCTTGGTCGCAGCGATAAAGCAGCGCCGGCCACTGCGCGGTCTGCGCCTTTGACTGGCGACGACACGCCTGCTGATATAAGCCTTGTTTGCTGCGCCAAATGCCGAGCGCCTGCGGGTCTTGTCCATCTAGCAGCTGCATAATCTGGCGCATGTCTTTACTGATTGCCCACAGTACCAACGTTGTCGGCTCATCGGTGGCCTTGAGCTGCGTGATGATTTTGACTACCTGTGCGCTGTTGCCAGCCAGCATGGCATCGGATAAATCAAAGACACTAAACTGAGCATCACTGACCAGCGCGGCTTGTAGATCATCAATATCTAATGCGACGTTTTCGGTATGGGTCCCGCCGTCAGTTGAGCTGGTAGAGTGACGGGCTGATTGTTCATGAGGAGTCGCCGCAGGTGCGAGCTGCGGCGCAAACAGATAAGAGAGTCGCCATAAGGTTTGATAGGCGCTTAGCAGATGGTGCTCGGTATGCGACATCAGCAGCTGCCACGCTTCTTGTGACAGCGTGAGGCCAAACTGCTGGGCCTGTATCTGTAATAACTGCTGACGCTGCTGCTCATTGTACAAGTTGCAATCAATCACATGACCGTACTGAGCAAACGGCGCAAACCATTTGCTGCTCTGGCTGCGCTTGTCTTGCTTAGGTGTGAGCCATAGCAGGCTGTGCCTGTGCGTGCCTGCTTGTGCCTCGATAGCAAAATGTTCGAGCGCGGCAATGACGGCTTTATCAGGTTTGTGATTGCCTGTCACAATCAGCGCACTGGCATCGTCAAACAACGACTGACTGCCAAGCTCGGATAGTACATCTTGCCAGCTTTTGACTGACACCAGCTCGATACGTTTGATGGCATAGTTTTGCGCGCGCCAGTGCAGATGCATGGCATCGATAAGCCATTGACTGAGTAACGGCTCATCACCGTGTGCCAGCCACAAGCCAGCTACTGCCGCCGCGGGTTGTAGTAGTTTTGGATAGGCTTGGATAAAAGTATCTTGCATAGGCTGAGGATACACAGGTTAAAAAAAAGAAGAAAAGAGCGGCGTTACATGATCATGAAGAATAGCAGAACATTCCTACAAACTTATAGAATTACTGGGTGTTTGGCACCATCACGGTGGGTGCAGTTGCGCTGTTTATCATCGGTACTGCCTGCTTACCAGCAGGTGGCACTTTGGGTAAGGAGATGGCGACGTATTGATCCGTGATACGGCGTGCCAAGCGCTCATAGAGCCAGTCACGAATCTGATCGCCTTGCTGATCGTCAGTGCTGACTGAGGCTTCGTTGTATTGATAGCTGCGATCGACTTGGATGGCGTTTTTGAGTATCACAGGTTTGCCATTTTCAAAGGTTTGATAACTGACATCGGCTGAGAGCACCAAACGGATTTCTGTCAAAACCCCAACCAGCTCATAACGCTTAAATCGCACATTGCTGATATCGATGACGGCGATGGGCTCTGCATGTGCTTGTCGATTGTTACGTGCCACATCATCTAAGGTCATATTGCTCATGACTTCCGCGCCTAGGGTTTTTAGGCGCTGGGTCAATGGCAGCTTGAGCGGAAACGACGTGCGATCATCCTCGATAATGACCGCTGTTTTGGCCACATCGAGCAGCATTGGTGTTTCATAACCGCGCAGCTGAAAGCCGCAGCCACTCAGTGCGGTGGTGGCACCGAGCACGGTCATCATCGGCAAAGCAGCCAGTAACGCTGTTGCAAGCTTTTGTCCGCTGGTCGATGATTGTGACGGTACTGCTCGGTGCTTATACGACATAATCGCTATCCTTTAATGATAAAAAGCTTGGGAGGTGCCCTCAAGTCCTCGTCTTTGGCCTAGTGAAGCAGTAAAGGCCGCTATCGAATAGAGGTGAGGGCCCGCCCTAACGTAATAAAGACGCATCGCAGAACAGCGCTAGCGGGTAGCGCCTAGCTAAAGACGATGTACTAGCCTGCAACCACGATATTGACCAGCTTATTGGGTACGACGATCTCTTTTTTGATGTCCCCTGTCAAAAACTTGGCCACACCTTCAAGTGCGCGTGCTTGCGCTTTTAGCTGCTCAGGGTCGCTGTTGGGGGCGACATCCATTTTGCCGCGCATCTTACCATTGACCTGCACCACCATGGTGATGGTGTCTTGTACCAGAGCGCGCTCGTCGACAGCAGGGTAGCTTAAGTTGACCGTATCAACACCCAGCTGCTCAAGCAAGTGCTCGCCGACGTGCGGTGCGTAGGCAGATAGCATGATTAATAGATCAATCAATGCTTCGTGCTGTACTCGCAGGTCTTGCTCACTGCTGGCTTTAAAACCAGTCAGCTCATTGGCAAGCTCCATAAGGCTTGAGACGGGCGTGTTTAGCGCCAAGCGCTCGCCTAGGTCACTGTCAATCTTGGCGACGGTTTCATGAGTCTTACGGCGTAAGTTTTTCGCCGCTTTGTTAAGATGCTCTGTGTTTAATGCTTCGTTATTGAGCGTGGCTTTATTTAATGAATCAGGGCTTAGGCTTGCAGCCGCTAGGGCTTGCATATGGTCGGTTGCGATGCGCCATACTTTTTTGACGAAGTTATAGGGGCCTTTTAGCGCGTCATCTGACCACTCAAGCGTCTGATCGGCAGGGGCGGTAAATAGCGTGTACAAACGTACGGTATCCGCGCCATATTTATCAATGGTGATTTGTGGATCGACACCGTTGTTTTTTGATTTGGACATTTTTTCTATTTTGCCGATGGTGACAGGCTGTCCATCAGATTTTAAAATCGCTTTAACTGGCTGACCGCGCTCGTTGTAGTCGATATCGACATCTTCGGCGAAGTAGTAAGTGGTGCTGCCATCAGCGTTGCGGCGGTAAAAAGTGCCCGCGAGCACCATGCCTTGCGTCATCAAGTTGGCAAATGGCTCATTGCCTGATACCAAGTTTTCGTCGCGCATGAGCTTATGGAAGAAACGCGCATAAAGCAGATGCATGACCGCGTGCTCGACACCGCCGATGTATTGATCGACAGGCAGCCATTTATTAGCGGCAGATTTATTGACCATGTTTTGCGTGTCGTTTGGACTGGCAAAGCGTGCGTAGTACCAGCTCGACTCAACAAAGGTGTCAAAAGTATCGGTCTCGCGCTCAGCTGGGTTGCCGCACTTTGGACAAGTGGTGTTGACAAACTCTGGCATGCTTTTGAGCGGGTTGCCGCGGCCATCAGGGACGACATCCGTTGGCAGTACGACAGGTAGGTCTTGCTCTTCGACAGGCACCGTGCCGCAGTGCTCACAGTTGATCATTGGGATAGGGCAGCCCCAATAGCGCTGACGTGAGACGCCCCAATCACGCAGACGATACTGGATTTTTTTCTTCGCAAGCTGTTGGGGCTCAAGTTTGGCAAGCATTGCCTCAAGCGCTTGATCAAAATCCAAGCCGTCAAATTCGCCTGAGTTCACCAAGATGTTGCGCTCAGTATAAGCAAGATTTGGCTCAGAGCCGTCCGCTTGAGCCGCAGCAAGGACGGATGCTTCAAAGTCTGCAGGCGACTGGATGACTTGCTTGATAGGTAGGCTGTATTTGGTTGCAAACTCATAATCGCGCTCATCGTGCGCTGGTACCGCCATCACTGCGCCTGAGCCATAGCTCATCAAGACATAGTTGGCGACCCACACAGGGACTTCTTCACCAGTGAGAGGATGGGTCACGGTCAGGCCTGTATCCATGCCGATTTTTTCAGCTTTGGCCAGATCCGCTTCGGCGACCGAGCCTTTTTTGCACAGTGCACAAAACTGAGCGATGGCGTCATCATGCTCAGAGGCGTACTGCGCTAACGGATGCTCAGCGGCAACGGCGACATAAGTGACGCCCATCAAGGTATCAGGGCGAGTGGTAAACACTTCTAAGGTGTTGCGCTCGCCGGCGAGTTCATAAGGGAAGTGTACTTCCATACCCGCGCTACGGCCGATCCAGTTGCGCTGCATGGTCAGAACTTCAGATGGCCAATGACCCTCTAGCTGGTCTAAATCATCGAGCAGCTCATCGGCATAATCAGTGATATTAAAGTAATACATCGGGATGTCGCGCTTCTCAACGGGCGCGCCACTACGCCAGCCTTTGCCATCGATGACTTGCTCGTTGGCAAGAACGGTGTTGTCGACCGGATCCCAGTTGACGGTAGAGAGCTTTTTGTAGACCAAGCCTTTTTTGTAGAGCTGCAAAAACAACCACTGCTCCCACTGATAATACTCAGGGCTACAAGTGGCAAACTCACGTGACCAGTCGATAGAGAGACCGAGCAATTTTAGCTGGGCGCGCATGTTGTCGATGTTGGCAAATGTCCAAGCAGCAGGCGGCGTTTGGTTGGCGATGGCGGCGTTTTCTGCTGGCAAGCCGAAGCCATCCCAGCCCATTGGTTGCATGACATCAAAGCCTTTGAGACGATAATAACGGCTGAGTACATCAGAGATGGTATAGTTACGCACGTGTCCCATGTGCAGCTTGCCACTTGGGTACGGAAACATCGACAGCATATAGCGACTTGGCTTGTCGCTTGGCGTATTGCTCACTTCATAGCGTTTGTCCGTTTCCCATTTTTTTTGTTGTGCCGCTTCGATCAGCTGCGGTTGGTATTGGGTAGGGTCTATAGAAGTATTGTTGGTCTGATTGGTATTAGCAGTTTCTGCTGTCACGGCGTTGCTCATAGTCGGCTCGAAATTGATGATTACAGATAAATTGGGTAAAACAAAATAATGCCATAGCATAGCGTAATTTGGCAAAAATTGCGATGGTATGATGACGCGTTTGCGCGCTGTCACGACGACAGGTTGGCAAGTTGGGGGAAGGCATCATAGCAGCGACAGGAGGTTTTTGTTTAACAAACCAAAAATTAACCGGCTTCGGTATAATACAGCGACTAATGACTATAGATTGGGAGTTTTTATGAGCATCACTGTTTATGGCATCAAATCTTGTAGCACCATGAAAAAAGCGTTTACTAAGCTTGATGAGTTGGGTGTCAGCTATGAGTTTCATGATTATAAAAAGCAGGGTATTGATAAAGAGAGCGTAGAGCGTTGGGTAGATTCGCTAGGTATCGATAAAGTGCTAAACAAGCGTGGTACCACATGGCGTAAGCTGACCGATGAGCAAAAGCAAGCAGCTGATGACAGTATAGATAAAGCGATAGATTTGCTGGTAGAAAATACCAGCATGATTAAGCGTCCGATTGTGGAAGGTCAGATTGACGATAAAAACCAAGGTCAGTCAATATTGTTGTGCGGCTTTAATGAGGCTGAGTTTGAGGCGGTTATTTATAAATAATTTTTATAAAAAAGCTGTCACTTTGACAAATAATAAACTATGCTCTCATAGGTGGAATTAAGTTTACTAATTGATAGGGTCTATTGAATATCCAGACGTGCTACCAGCATGATATCTGAATATTCAATAGACCCTAATGTTCGAGGATAGAATGATGAAAAAATTATTACTGATGGCTACGCTTGCAGCAACACCTATAATGGCCACAAGCGTACAGGCGGCAGACTCATCAACTAAAGTAACCTTTGCAAAAGACAGCTATTGCGGTAACTTTACAGGCAATATCAAAGATGGAAAAGTGTTTCGTTTATGGCTTGCAGCAGACCAGAATTTAGTGATTCGTAATGTCGGCGATGATCGCATCAATGTGGCTTACGTCTCAGGGCCAAGTGGTCGATTGGACGGTGACCGCTATGATAATGAAACGTCTTATATTACTGAGAGCAAAGGCAATCACTATATGAAGGTTTATGGCAATAGTTACCATAGTTCTGTTGAGTTCTGTGCTTATTAAATTCATCTTGTTTGAATGAATGTTGATGGGTCATAAAATTGATAGACAGTTAAAAAGCCCGAGCTTAGAGTCTAAGCTCGGGCTTTATAATACCTACGACAAACCAAATCAAACTGAAGCACCAAATAATGAGGACGTAAAGACGAATTTGCTCTGCTGTCCAATCAAGCGCAAACCACTCAATCATAAAGAACGACTTCCAGCCCTCTATCCAGCGCGCACCGCCGTAGCCAATAATCCACCAGCAATATAGGCTCTCTAAAACAAACAGTAGGCACCACAGCCACAGCGGCATGATTGACTCCTCAAGAAGCTAAAGCATGGCCGCATCAAGGTCACGACTGATTAAGGTACCGACGCCTTCGTTGGTAAAAATCTCAAGTAGCGTCGCATGAGGCACACGGCCATCGACGATGACGGCGCTTTTGACACCGCTACGCACTGCATCAAGTGCACATTGAATCTTGGGAATCATACCGCCTGAGATCGTACCATCTTCAATCAAGCCATCGACTTTCTTAGGTGTTAGTCCAGTCACCACTTCACCGTCACGGCCCAATACCCCTTTGATGTTGGTTAAGAGCATGAGTTTTTCTGCCTGCAAAAACTCAGCCACTTTACCGGCCACCAAGTCGGCATTGATATTATAAGTATACCCTTCGCTATCGACGCCAAGTGGGGCGATGACTGGAATAAAATCAGAGGAGATGAGCATATTAATCACGTCTTTGTTGACGCTGACTACATCACCGACAAACCCCAAATCCACAGGTACAGCGACGCCATCGGTACCTATTTTGTCCATCATCAGTTTTTTTGCTTGAATTAAGTTGGCATCTTTACCAGTTAGGCCGATAGCGCGGCCGCCGTGTTTGTTGATGAGACTGACGATAGATTTGTTGACGCTGCCGCCTAGTACCATCTCGACGACATCCATGGTGCTTTTGTCAGTGACACGCATGCCATCGATGCGATCAGACTGCCGCCCCAACTCTTTTAGCAGGTTGTCCACCTGCGGGCCGCCGCCATGAACGACGACAGGATGCATGCCAACGGTTTTGAGTAAGACGATATCACGGGCAAAGGAGCTCTCAAGCGCAGGGTCAGTCATGGCGTTACCGCCGTATTTGACCACGATGATCTTATCGACAAAGCGCTGAATATAAGGCAGGGCAGTGGTCAATACTTCAGCGGTGATTTTAGCATCGTCTAGATTAAGCGTCATTACAAACTCCTACGGTCAAGGTACAGGGTCAAAAATATAAGCCAAAAAAGTGGGGGTGATAAGTTATTCAGCAGCAATCGCGATGATTTGCTCTGCCAGCCTTTGATCGAAGGGTCGGCACAAAGCGGCAAATCTGTTTTGTACTTCTTTTAAATCGTCAAGACTATTACCTGCAAAGCGCGCGGTCAGGTGATGACTGGTATTGGACTGCCGCAATACGCCAAAACCATGCGCAAAATCCAAGCGCACACCGTCGATACAGCTTAGTCTCGTGCCGATAGGCAATAACTGCCGCGCCTGCGCTAAGGTGATAGCGGGCTGTTGCGCTATACAATCACAAGACGAGCGTTCATCAGCAACTGTGTGGCTGCAGGCGGGATTGACCAAGCAATCTTCTTGAGACTCTGCTATATCGGACTGCTCGCGGGCTGCATCCATGAGCTGCTGTATATACTGACAAAAAACCTGTAGCTGCGTCACGATAGAGCGCTCGCGCGTGAGGGCATACGGTACTGGCAGATAATGATCGGCGGTACTGACCAGCGTAGGCAGGCTTTGGGTGATAGCTGCTAAGGAGGTTTTGGTAGCATCGTCCGGCCGAGCGGCCAATCCATGCAATAGCCGTAATGCCGCGTACATGGCATCATCATAAGCGATAAAACGCTTGTCATTAAAAATAAAATGCCCCGATAGCTCGCCTGCAAAGACAATGCGGCTATCGGTATGCTGCATCTGCTGGCGCATCAGACTGCTCCCCGTCCGGCTCACGATAGGCTCAGCGCCCAGCTCGGCCAGCAATGCAGGCAGATGGTGGGAGCACTTAACATCAAACAGTACTTGAGGCACCGCGGTTGAAGCTGGGTTAGGCGCGCTATCGCAGAGCGCGGATTTTGCCAGTAGATACAACAGATGATCTGGCATCACCGTCTTGCCATTTTCATCGACGACCATCAGCCTATCGCCATCGCCATCGAACGCCAGTCCGATATCGGCTTTGTGCGTGGTGACCGCTTGCTGCAACTGCTTGAGCCGACTTGGCTCAGTAGGGTCGGGGTTACCCAAAGGAAAATGACCGTCTGCTGTATCGTTAAGCATGACAACGCTCTGACAAAAACGCTGAAATAAAGGCTGAGCGATGTGACTGGTCGCCCCGTGCATACAGTCGATCACTACCGTCAGCTCAAGCTTGGGCGCAGCATGGCGCCAGTCGCTGCATGGCCGCTGGGCTGCGCTGTATTGTCCGTGATGGGGTGATGCTTTATCGCAGGTCTGCTCACCACTTATAGGGTATAGAGGATATAGCTGGCTAAAAACATGATAAATGGCGTCGATATAGCCATGACTCACTTGCTCCGTTGGCAGATGCCCCAGCGAACCTATCGCTGCAGTCAGAGCAAGCGGCGTATCAGGAGGCGCTAGCTGCTGATAGAGCGCTTGGATCTCAGCACAGCTAGGGGACTGATGGTTTACCAGCCATTTTATACCTAAGATGTCTTTGGCCGAGTGACTGGCGGTCACCATGATGCCATGTCCCTGATACTGCGCCGCCCAATATGCCATCATCGGTGTGGTCACCAAACCGAGCTGAATGACATGCAGGCCATGCTGTGCCAAGATAGTCGCTAAGGTATGTGCGATGTCATCACTGCTGCAGCGCACGTCGTAGCCGATGACGACGATGCTTTGTTTATTGGTGTTGTTTATGGTATTGGGAAGGGTATGCTGCTGACTGATGCTGTGCTGATCCGTGTTTGACTGACTGATATTTGACGGATCGACATTTGCCAAAGCATCCATATCAGCGCTGGTGTCTCGGTATTCGGCGGTTTGATATAGATGGGCAAAAGCGTGCCCCAATGCCTGAATAAAATCGGTGGTAAAATGCTGCCGCGGCCCGCGAATATCATAAGCACGAAATAAGGATTGCTGCGCAGCAAAAGATGGCATCGCTTACTCTCCTTATGGCGTGATGGTTAAAATAGTAGAGGTTTTCTAGAGCCTGTCTTCCATTCAAGCGACAGTTATTAAATAGTCAAAAAAAACAAGTCGGTCTACTGGCGACCTGAATGACCAAAACCGCCTGCGCCGCGCGCACTGGTATCACTAAACTCTGACACCACGGTAAATTCAGGGCGAGCGACAGGGACGACAATATACTGCGCCATGCGCTCTGCTGGGTTTAATACAAAATCCGCAGCGCTACGATTCCAAATACTGACCATCAGCTCGCCTTGGTAGTCGGCATCGATCAAACCCACCAAATTCCCTAAAACAATACCGTGCTTATGGCCCAGCCCTGAGCGCGGCAGAATCATCCCAGCATAATTAGGGTCCTCGATATACACAGCCAGACCTGTACCGACAAGATGTGTTTCCCCTGCTTTGATGGTCAAAGGCGCATCGATACAGGCGCGCAAATCAATACCAGCACTACCATCGGTTGCACGTGTCGGCAAAGAAAATGCCTTGTCTTCAACGATTTTCGGGTTTAACACTTTTACTTGTACAGCTTGCATAACGCACTCACTCAACGATTGGATAGGTTGTAAATTAAATTCAAAAAAAATGCCTGATTCAGGCGACGCCGATTGGCTTTTTAAAAACAAAAAGGTCAATGACTACTACATGACTGCTTTGGTGCTCACTCACAGTATCAGCACACTTGCTAGGCCCAAAAACGACATAAAACCGACAATATCAGTGACGGTGGTCAAAATCACCGACGCTGATAGAGCAGGGTCGATATTCATGCGTTTTAGGAGTAAAGGAATGCTAATGCCTGAGACATTGGCTGCAGTCATATTGATGGCGATTGCCAAGCCAACGACCGCACTGATCTTGATATCATGAAACCATAATTGGGCGATAAACGCCATGATTATTGCCCATGTCATACCGTTTATCGCGCCGACCCACAGCTCTTTGTTCAGTAGCCATAAACGGTTGGAGCCACCAATTTGACCCATCGCTATACCACGAATGACGACTGTTAATGTTTGCGAGCCAGCGATACCGCCCATACTGGCAACCACGGGCATTAAAATCGCCAGCGCCACCACTTTTGCCAACACCGCCTCAAACTGACCGATGACCGCCGCCGCCAATAGGGCGGTACACAGGTTGATACCGAGCCAGATACTACGGCTTTTGGCGCTGGTCAAGATAGGGGCAAACAGCTCCTCATCTTGGCTGACACCTGCGAGGTTTTTCATGGTGCTATCGACATCATCTTGGATAATCTCCATGATGTCCTCGGCATTCAACTGACCGACCAGCTCGCCATGGCTGTTGATGACAGGGGCAAAACGAATGTCTTCTGAGCGAAAAATCGCCGCCGCATCGGTGATATCGAGGCGATCATTGATGGTGATAGCAGGGTCGATAAGCTCTGAGACCAAAGTGGTTTGATCATGTTTGATCAAATCCACCAAGCTTAGCAGCCCAAGCAACTGCTGGCTTTGATCGACGACCAACAGCTCTTGGCTTTCGTCATCGAGCAGATCGTCATTGTCGCGCAGCCAGTCTTGTACCTCAGCCAGCGTAATGTCGTCTCTGACCTGAATGGTATCAGGGTCCATATAGCTACCGACTTCCCAATCGGCATAGGTGTCGAGCTTATTGACCTGCACACGGATATCTTCGTCCAGCGTCGCCATCACCGAGGTGCGGACGCTGTCGGTCACCGTGTCCAAAATCTCCGAGATGTCTTGGGCATCTAGGTCTTGTGTAAACAGCGATATCTCTTTGGATGAGATGTTTTCCATCAACGGCTGGCGCGTATCGACTTCTAGCTCGGCCAGCACCTCACCTTTGATATTATCGGGTACTTGCTCCCAAATCAGCAGGCGGTCTTGTGTTGGAAAAGACTCAAGTAAGCTGGCAATTTCATATTCTGATTGCTTTTCTAAAAACGCGGTAATGTCCTCAAATGCCCTGTCAGCCACCAGACTTTGTAGATACAGCAGCTTGTACTCAGCGCTATACTCTGCAGGATTGTAATCTCCTTGCAGGGTCGATGGTCGTTCTTGTTCAGGCGGTGACGTAGGCATAAAGGTTCCAATGTTTTTTACAAATGCTAGGACAGGTACTAGGGCGTGTCTTCAATTTACTCGGTAGTTGTCTCATCACGCAGCCATGTCGATGTTTTCTTGTGCTGTGCTCTTATGATAACAAAGACGGGGACGAACTGCGCTCGCTGAACGTTTAGTAACCGTTAACGATTGCCCAATAATGCTCGAATATTGGCCAAATATTCATCAGCGACTTTTTCAGGGTCTTTGCTGGCTTTTTTCTTTTTGGCTTTGGCAGGCCAGTCGAGATGATCCTCTGGCAGCTCATCTAAAAACCGCGACTCGGAGGTGACGCGCATTTGTCCACCAGCGCGGCGCTGAGTTGCCAGCGTCAGCGTCAGCTCACGGCGCGCGCGGGTGATGCCCACGTACATCAAACGCCGCTCTTCTTCGATGGTCTCACTGATGATAGAGTTGCGATGCGGCAGCATCTCTTCTTCTAACCCCATGATATAGACAAAATCAAACTCCAAGCCTTTGGCCGCGTGCAGGGTCATCAGATTGACTTTATTGGTGTTTTCTTCTTCTTGCTGCTGCTCGAGCATATCGAGTAATACCAGTTTGCGAATGATGGTATCAATGGTGCGATCTTCATCGTCTTCTGCGCGGTTGATCAGCGACTGAATACTGGTGTAGAGCATGTCGATATTGTCAAGGCGGTTTTTTTCTTGCTGCGGCGTCTTGGCATCGCTACGGACAAAGTCGATATAGCCTGTCTCATCAATCATCTGGCGCACGATGGGCACAGGGTCAGGGTGCTGATCCAGCTCGCGGGTATAGTGCTCGATAAACTCGCCAAACTCCTTTATCGTACCATAGGCTTTGGATGGCAATACGTGCGAAAGGCCCGCATGGGTACAAGAGGCGAGTAGGGAGATGCTATGCTCTTGGGCAAATAAGCCTAACTTCTCAAGCGTCGCAGGGCCCATACCGCGTTTGGGCGTATTGATGATACGCAAAAACGCACTGTCGTCTTCTGGGTTTAATATCAGGCGCAGATAACCCATGATGTCTTTGATCTCACTGCGCGCAAAAAACGACTGACCACCAGAGAGCTTATAAGGCACTTGCAATTGGCGCAATTGTGCCTCGAGCATACGTGCTTGGAAGTTACTGCGATAAAGCACCGCGTATTGTTCCCACTCGTTGCCAAAGCGCAGCTTGTGCGTGACGATTTCTTTGGCGACGCGCTCGGCCTCATCATCGTCATTACGGCAGTTGATGATGCGGATTTTTTCGCCTTGGCCTTTATCCGACCAGAGCTTTTTTTCAAATAAATGCTCGTTGTTAAGAATCACCGCGTTGGCTGAGGTCAAGATACGGGTGGTCGAGCGGTAGTTTTGCTCGAGCATGACGATTTTTAGTTTGGGAAAATCTTCTTTGAGTAGTGCCATGTTTTCAGGTTTGGCACCGCGCCACGCATAGATCGACTGATCGTCATCGCCGACCACGGTAAAGCGACCTTGCGGCCCGACCAAGTATTTGATCATCTCATACTGGGCGGTGTTGGTATCTTGATACTCATCGACCAATAAGTAACGAATGCGGTTTTGCCATTTGTCGCGCAGCTCCCTGTTTTCACGCAGTATCTTGGTCGGCAAGACGATTAAATCATCAAAATCCACAGCGTTATACGCACGCAGATTGCGCTCATATAAACCATATAGCGTGGCAAAGATCATGTCCTCTGGATCGTCTAGCGTTTCCATCGCCTTATCCGGCTCAATCAAGTCGTTTTTCCAGTCTGAGATCATCTTGATGGCTTTGCCGACCAGCTCACGACTCTCAGCGCCGCTTAGGTTGTCGCGCATCATCAGCTCCATCAGCAGGCGCTTACTGTCGTCGCTGTCCATGATAGAAAAATTGCCCTTGAGCGGCGTATGCATCAGCTCATAACGCAAAAACTGCAGACCAAATTGGTGAAAGGTTGAGACTGTCAGACCACGCATCTTTTCGCTAGGGAGTAGCTTGCCGACACGCGCTTTCATCTCGCGCGCCGCCTTGTTAGTAAAGGTCACCGCGGTGATACGCTCCGCTGGCATGTTGCACTCTTCAATTAGATACGCAATCTTGCGGGTGATCACTGATGTCTTACCAGAGCCGGCACCCGCCAGCACCAATAGTGGGCCTGAGACGTAGAGCATGGCCTCGGATTGTTTGGGATTGAGTTGACTCATAACGTGACCTGTAAGACAAAAGCAAAAGATAAAATATAGTCGATTCTAAATAAAAGCGTCATGCGTTTATTGACCAGAAAGGCCGATAAAAATTTTCTGGCGTGCTATGCCGCTGCAGACAGAGGCTGCAAAAATTTCTATCAGCCTTGCTATAACATTTTATAGTGAACTGACTATAGCGGTATAAACACTGTACCGACAGCCACTGGATAAAAATAAACCATCACTGTCATCTAAGAGGGACAAACAAATATTGCCAATATAGGCTAAGATTTTTCATCAAATATCGCGCTGTAGGTTTATCATTACCAAAGATGATTGAGACGCTGCCAAAGGTGTCTTGGTGCCAATGGCGAGACATCATTAAAATTCGGTGAGGTATTATAAAGCAAAAACAACGACTTTGGGGAGGAGATGGCCGCGCAGAGATGCCGAGTAAAGCCAAGTGGTTTTGCTCAATAATGATATGGTATCAATTATAAGTAAAAATTATGGATTTGGGGTTAATATAAGGTAATGTCTATATCATAATTTATAGTAAAAAAAACATATTTTTTTTATAGAGAAAGTGACCGTCCAATACAGTTAAAAACTAGCTTTTGGGCACTGAAATGCGTATAGTACGTAAATAATTTATGCCAGTTGTCTCGTCCATTGTTGACTACGTGTAATGAGTTATTAAATCAATTAAGTAAGCAGTGCGATATGATATTGATTTAATAAGTTGATCTTACGTTGTTACAAGCGGGGTTAGACGACCAGCTTGCTCCGTATGTCTAGCGGAACCTCTACAGTTGGTCATGTCTGACATCGTCGTCAATACACTTGATAATTGGCTATTACCAGCACAGTACCTAATATGGTTATTTAGTCGTTACTTAAATACAGTGGCTCAATGACAGTCGCTTTGTGTTTTCGTCTGCGTCAAGCCTGCCGCTCACCGCCCCTTGTTGGTCAGTCTCTGCGCGGCGCTTGACACTCGATTGGGTGAGGAGCACGTATTATCATGTCTGCTTTTAATTGGTCAGCAATTGCTTTTATCTTAGCCGCCATTGGGCTAGTTGTTTTTATGCTGGTCGTGCCGCGTTTGCTTGGCGGTCGCTCTCAAGGCTCACAAAAAGAAGAAGTGTTTGAAGCGGGTGTTGTCGGAGCAGGCAACGCCCGTATTCGTCTGTCTGCCAAATTTTATTTGGTGGCGATTTTCTTTGTGATTTTCGATTTAGAAGCGCTTTATCTTTATGCGTATGCCGTTTCAGTGCGCGAAGCCGGCTGGTTAGGGTTTGCTGCCGCCGCCATTTTTATCACAATCTTAATCATCGGTCTGATATATGAGCTGAGTCTGGGCGCGATGAACTGGGCACCAGCGGACAAGCGCCGCAAAAAACCTCGGCTACATGCTGCGCCAGCTGGTTTTAATTTGGCAGACATCACCCGTTTTGATGGCGCGCACGAGCTGATGGTCGATCCGACAGGTAAAGTCCCAGCGCAGTCATCAGGGCAGATCAATGTCTCAAACAATATCGAGACCAATCGTCGCCATCTACAAAATATCGATCATATCAATACCACGGGCAATGTGACTTCCGTGGATTTTGCCACGTCTGCGCAAAAAGACAGTGTTGAGCGTTAAGACGGTCAAGCTGTACAAAACCTTAGGGTTTTATGATGGTATATCAATGATCACTTATGAATAATGGGCGCGCGCGGTGGCAAGATGATTGTCCTGCAGTGCCCCATATAAAGGTTGTATGTTATGAAATACACATTAACAAAAGCCAACCCTGATGCAGATACCTATCCTGCTCAGACCAGTCAAACGGTCAATGACCCTATCGAAGATGAAGTCAATAAAAACGTCTTTATGGGTCGTCTCGAAGACCTTGTCCATTCAACAGCAAACTGGGGTCGCAAGCACTCGCTTTGGCCATTTAACTTTGGTACCTCTTGCTGTTATGTCGAATATGCCACCACGTTAACTGCGGTTCATGACTTGTCGCGCTTTGGTGCCGAAGTCATTCGCGCCTCGCCGCGTCAGGCCGATGTGATGATCGTTGCTGGGACTTGTTTTGTCAAAATGGCCCCTGTTATCCAGCGTCTTTATGAGCAAATGCTAGAGCCAAAGTGGGTCATATCAATGGGTGCCTGCGCCAACTCAGGCGGTATGTATGATATCTACTCTGTCGTACAAGGTGTGGATAAGATTATCCCTGTCGACGTTTATGTGCCAGGTTGTCCGCCGCGTCCAGAAGCGCTGATTCAGGGGCTGATGCTGCTACAAGAGTCTATTACCAAAGAGCGCCGTCCGCTGGGTGTCCATGTCAATGAGCAGGGTATCTACCAGCCACAAATGACGCCTGAGCGCGACCGCAAACAGGCAGACCGTATCGCGGTAAAAAACCTGCGCAGCCCAGACAGTATCTAAGCGCGCTGTTAGCGCCAGCGGTTATGTAGTTTGGCGAGGGTTTTATCATTAATAATTCGTAGACGTGCTCAGTACGCGTACGCCCATCACAGTTCGGTTATGATTAACATCGTTTAGTTATGATTAATGAAGGAATACATCATTCATGGTCACGGTAGTCGAAAACACAGATCCTAACAATAGGGGTCCTAAGAGCAAGCCTGCTCCAGCAGTCATCCAAGAGCTTACCCATAAATATGCTGGCAAGTTTGTGGTGCAGCATACGGTTGATGAGATTCCAACGGTGTGGGTGGCGCGCGCAGATTTGCTTGAGATATTGTTATTCTTGCGCAAGTTGCCCAAGCCCTATGTCATGCTATTTGACTTATCCGCGATAGATGAGCGGTTGCGCCAGCACCGTGCCGGTCTGCCAGATAGCGACTTTACGGTGTTTTATCATTTAATGTCGCTTGAGCGCAATAGTGATGTGCGTATCAAAGTGGCGCTAGATGAAGACGATTTGACGCTGCCGAGCGCCACGCAGATTTGGCCAAATGCCAACTGGTATGAGCGCGAAGTCTGGGATATGTTTGGGATTGTATTTAGTGGCCATCCACATCTGACGCGTATCTTATTGCCGAAATACTGGGAAGGCCATCCACTGCGCAAAGAGTATCACGCGCGCGCCACTGAATTTACGCCGTATTTTCTAAACGCGGCAAAACAACAATACGAGCAAGAAAACCTGCGCTTTGTCCCAGAAGAGTGGGGTATGAAGCGCTCGGGCCGCGATGAAGACTTTATGTTTTTGAACATCGGGCCTAACCACCCCTCAGCGCATGGTGCTTTTCGTTTGGTACTACAGCTCGATGGCGAGGAAGTCGTTGATTGTATTCCTGATATTGGCTATCACCATCGCGGCGCAGAAAAGATGGCTGAGCGTCAGACGTGGCACTCATTTATCCCTTATACCGACCGTATCGATTATCTGGGCGGGGTGATGAATGAGCTGCCCTACATCATGTCGGTGGAAAAGCTCGCTGGTATTAAGGTACCGCCGCGCGCTGAGACCATCCGCGTGATGATGAGCGAGTTTTTCCGTATTACCAACAACCTATTGTATGTCGGTACCTTTATTCAGGATGCCGGTGGCATGACGCCGGTATTTTATATGTTTACCGACCGCCAAAAAGCCTATGATGTCATCGAAGCCGTCACCGGCTACCGTATGCATCCAGCGTGGTTCCGTATCGGCGGTACGGCTGCTGACCTGCCGCGTGGCTGGCAGCGCTTGGTACGTGAGTTTTTGGAGTGGATGCCCAAGCGTTTGGATGAGTATGTCAAAGCGGCACTACAAAACAGTGTGCTCAAGGGCCGTACTCAAGGCGTGGCAAAGTACAATGCCAAGCAGGCTTTGGCTTGGGGTGTCACTGGAGCTGGTCTACGCGCGACAGGGGTGGACTTTGATCTGCGTAAGGCGCGTCCATACATGGGCTATGAGAATTTTGACTTTGAAGTGCCAGTTGGCTACAACGGTGATGCTTATGATCGCTGTATGGTAAAAGTCGAAGAGATGCGCCAGTCGCTGCGTATTATCCGCCAGTGTATGGACAACATGCCGCAAGGCCCGTACAAAGCTGACCATCCGCTAGCGGTACCACCGCCAAAGGACCGTACGCTAAATGACATTGAGACGCTGATCAACCACTTTATCTCTGTCTCTTGGGGCCCTGTGATGCCAGCCGGTGAGTGTGCCACCATCGTAGAAGCGACCAAGGGCCTCAACAGCTATTACATCACGTCTGACAAAGCCACGATGAGTTATCGCACTCGTATTCGCACCCCGACATTTGCTCATTTGCAGCAGATGCCGTCAGTGATTAATGGATCCTTGGTCTCTGATGCCATTATGTATCTGGCATCGATTGATATTGTGATGGCAGACTGTGACCGCTAGCGCTGTGATTTGAGATGAGTGTTTTTTTTTAAGATAAGTCAATCAATATATTATTGCCTGATGGCACGCCAAAATGCGATCACCTGTCAATATCATACAGTGTCTTTATGTCAGTGATGATAAGGCTGTAGTGGCTAGGTGCTTAGCATGATGAGTGAGGAAAGATAGAAGATTATGAAAATTGTTTCCGACAAAATGCCAAAAGTAGATGTGGCCAGCATTCTCACCCCTGAGGAGATTGCTGCCATTCATGAATATATGCATCACTATCCCCATGCGCGCGCCGCCTCGCTAGATGCGCTAAAAATCGTGCAAAAGCGCAACGGCTGGGTCGATGATGCGCAGGTCAATGCCATCGCCAATATATTAGACATTCCGATGTCGGATATGGACGGCGTTGCGACTTTCTTTAACCGTATTTATCGTCAGCCTGTCGGCCGTCACGTTATCCTGATTTGTGACTCAGTGGCCTGCTATCTAACAGGCTATGAGGCATTATCGGCTGAAATTCGATCACAGCTGGGTATCGAGTATGGGCAGACCACAGCTGATGGCCGTTTTACGCTATTACCGATTTGTTGCTTGGGTAACTGTGATAAAGGCCCTGCGGTGCTGATAGACGAAGACACTTATGGTCCTGTCCAGCCATCTGAGGTCGCGCAATTATTGGAGCTATACGCATGAGTTTAACGATTTCAGAGCAGATTGCTCGTCGCGGTCAAGGTAAAGCGCCAAGCCAGCTAAACGAACAGCGTATACCAATTTATGGTGATAAGGCGACCGCCACCAGCGAAACCAAACCATTGACTTGGCGTTTGGCGCATCATGATGCCGTTTTGGATTTAGCGACTTATGAGTCTCTACAAGGCTTCACGGGTTTAAGAAAGGCATTGTCCAAATCACCAAAAGAAGTCGGCAATATGATCAAGGCGGCCAATGTCAGAGGACGCGGCGGCGCTGGCTTTAACGCTGGTCTAAAGTGGTCGTTTATGTCGCCGCCAGATGGCTTGCCGCGCTATCTCATCTGTAATGCGGATGAAATGGAGCCGGGCACCTTTAAAGATCGTTTGCTCATGGAGCGCCTACCGTTTCAGCTTATCGAAGGTATGCTCATTACTGCGCATGCGATCGGTGCCACCGATGGTTATATCTTTATCCGCGGCGAGTACATCTTAGCTGCTGAGCGCTTGGTCACAGCTATTGAAGAATGTCTAGCCAACAACCTGATGGGCGACAACATTCTTGGCTCAGATTTTAGCTTTAATCTGCATGTACATACGGGTGCTGGCCGCTATATCTGCGGTGAAGAAACTGCCTTGATCAACTGCCTAGAAGGTCGCCGCGCCAACCCTCGTACCAAGCCGCCGTTTCCGCAAATCTCTGGGGCGTGGGGCAGACCGACGGTGGTCAATAACGTCGAGACGTTAAATAATATGCCTGCGATTCTCAATCATGGTGTCGAGTGGTATCAGTCACTATCAAAAATCAAAGGCAAAAGTGAAACCCCGGGTACTAAGCTCTTTGGCTGCTCAGGATTGGTCAATGACCCAGGTCTATGGGAGCTGCCATTTGGCTATACCGCTCGCGAGATCATCGAAGAGTTGGCTGGCGGCATGAAAGATGGCAAGACACTCAAAGCATGGTTGCCTGGTGGTGCCTCGACCGACTTTTTGACCACAGAGCATTTGGACGTGGTGATGGATTTTGACACCATTCAAAAAGCCGGTAGCCGTATGGGTACTGGGCTGATTATGGTCGTCGATGAGTCGCAAGATATGGTACCGCTGCTGCGCAATCTTGAGATTTTCTTTCAGCGTGAGTCATGCGGTTGGTGCACGCCATGCCGTGATGGTCTGCCGTGGGGTGTCAAGCTGCTTACCGCCATCAATGATGGTGAGGGACAAGTCGGCGATGTGGAAAAACTAGAAGGCCTCACTCGTGACTTGTGGATCGGCAAAACATTCTGTGCCCATGCGCCTGGTGCGATGGAGCCACTGATGAGTGCGATTAAATATTTCCGTCCTGAGTTTGATCAAAAAATCGCGCAGGCGGTTGGTGTCGATGTCATTGATGCGGCAGCCAACCAACAGCCAGAAGTGAAATAAGGAGAGCGGCATGGCAGTCATACATATTGATGGTACCACTGTCGAAGTAGATAGCAGCGATAACTTGCTGCAAGCCTGCTTATCACTCGGCATTGATGTGCCGTATTTTTGTTATCATCCAGCCCTTGGCTCGGTCGGCTCGTGCCGTCAGTGCGCAGTCAAGCAGTTCCAAAACAAAGACGATATGGAAGCAGGGCGCGGTCGTCTGGTAATGTCTTGCATGGTCGCTCCTGGCGATGACATGTATATCTCAGTGACGGATGACGAAGCCAAGGCATTCCGCAAGTCGATGGTTGAGCTACTCATGACCAACCATCCGCATGACTGTCCAACCTGTGAAGAAGGCGGGCATTGTCACTTGCAAGACATGACCTATATGTCAGGTCATAGCCGTCGTCGTTATCGCTTTACCAAGCGCACGCATCATAACCAAGACCTTGGGCCATTTATCGCTCACGAGATGAACCGCTGTATCGCGTGCTATCGCTGTGTGCGTTTTTATAAAGACTACGCAGGCGGCGAAGATTTGGGCGTTTATGGCTCAAACAACCGTGTGTATTTTGGCCGTGATAAAGACGGTCAGTTCGAAAGCGAGTTTTCAGGCAACTTAACCGAAGTGTGCCCAACTGGGGTATTCACTGACAAAACGCATTCTGATCGCTACAATCGTAAATGGGACATGCAGTATGCGCCCAGCATCTGTCATGGCTGCTCGGCGGGCTGTAATACCTCACCAGGTGAGCGTTATGGTGAATTGCGCCGTATCGAAAACCGCTATAACGGTGACGTAAACCGTTATTTCTTATGTGACCGTGGCCGCTTTGGTTATGGCTATGTCAACCGCGCTGATCGTCCAACCCAAGCGCTTGAGCGTATCAATGACAAACACGTCAAAATCAATATTGACTACGCGCTTGATGAAACTATCAAACGCATCAAAGACAAAAAAGTCATCGGTATTGGCTCACCGCGCGCCAGTCTTGAGACCAACTTTGCGCTAAAAAATCTGGTCGGATTTGATAACTTTTCAACCGGCCTCAATCATCAGCAGCAAGCATTGGTCAATAAATGTATCGAAGTGCTCAGCACTGAAGGTATCTATAATCCTAGCATGGCTGATATCGAAGCACATGACGCTGTGCTGGTGTTGGGCGAAGACATCACCCAAACTTCATCACGTGTCGCACTGTCAGTACGTCAAGCCGCGAAAAACGAAGGCTTAAAAATGGCGGCGGCGCTGCAAACGCAGCCTTGGCTTGCCGAGCCTGTCAAGCGTATCGCCCAAGACGCGTTAAGCCCAGTCTATGTCATCGATGTGACCCAAACCAAGCTAGAAGACATCAGCAAAGCCAGCGTGGTAGCGACTCCTGAAGACATTGTTAAACTTGGTTTTAAAGTTGCTGATGAGATTGCAAGTCTGGCAGATGATTTGACGCAGATTGTAGCGCCGCAAGCAGATACTGCCGAGCGCGAGACCGATGCGATGCAGGCACTCGCGCAGCAAATCGCATATGATTTGATTCAAGCCGATCAGCCGCTGGTGGTTTCGGGTAGCAGCTTATCTTCTACCGCACTGATAGAAGCAGCGGCGCAGATTACCCAAGCGTTGACCCAAAAACGCGCGGCAATCAAAGCGACTGAGCAACAGCAGGTTGAGGCACATAATGCCAAAGTACAGGCAGCACAAGCGAAAGCGGCTAATGACCAGCCTGAAGAAGACCAAGATTTATCTGCTAAGCCGAACAAACCTGAAACAGGCGTGAATACAGAAGCGCAGGATGATGTCGAGCGCGAGCCTGCTGAAAATCTTGAGTTAAAAGAAGTAAATAACAGGTATCAGGCACAAGCAGGTATCTATCTAACGGTTCCTGATGCCAATAGCATGGGCGTTTGTATGCTTGGCGGTCAGTCAGTTGAAGAGCTACTAGCCACTGACTTTGATGTGGTGGTGGTTGCAGAAAATCAGCTGACCGATGCCATTGATGCCAATAAGTTGACGCAGTTACTCGCTGATAAGACCGTCATCGCTCTTGATCATCAGCTGCTTGATTGGCACAAAGACGTCGACATCGTCTTGCCAGCCGCCAGTTTTGCCGAAGCGGATGGCACGCTTATCTCTGCTGAGGGCCGTGCGCAGCGCTTCTTCCAAGTTTATGATAATGAATATTATCATCCAATGAGCAGTATCAAAGAAGGCTGGCGCTGGTTACATGCGGTGCATAGCAGTATCGAAGGCCGTGATGTCGATTGGACACAGCTCGATGATGTCATCAATGCATTGATTGCCACCCATCCAAAGCTTGCTGGTATCAAGGGCGCCGCGCCCGATGCGGACTACCGTATCACGGGTCTTAAAATTGCGCGTCAGCCGCGGCGTTACTCTGGTCGTACTGCCATGCGTGCGCCGATCTCAGTGCATGAGCCAATGCAGCCAAAAGACTTGGATACAGGATTGACTTTCTCTATGGAAGGCTACACGGGCAAACAAACACCAAGCTCGATGGTTCCTTTTGCTCATGCTGCTGGCTGGAACTCGCCGCAAGCATGGAACAAATACCAAGACAAAGTCGGTGGTCATCTAAAAAATGGTGACCCAGGCGTGCGTTTGTTCGATATGCTCGAGCGCCTACCGACACGTCAGTATGTCGCACCAGAAGCCCTGTCTGCGACCACGACTGACATGCAGCAGGGACAAGCCAAACTGGTGCCTATCTATAACATCTATGCCAGCTCAATGATGGCATCGCGCAGTCCTATCGTCGCCGAACAGCTGCCGCTGGCGGCATGGCGGATCGGTATGGATGATGCCAAAAACTGGAATATTGCCGCTGGTGATTACTTAGCAATCGAGATTGACAAACAGCAAATCACCCTGCCAGTACAGATTGTCGGTTATCTAGCAGAAGGCTGTATTGGTTATCCTGTCGGGCAGGTGAGCATCATTCACCCTTCGATGCCAGCCTCAGTCCGTAAAGTCGATGCGCCCGTGACAATGAGGGGCGATATGGCGGATAGCGCTGACGATACCACCAACCGCGCAGCGTCAACCAGCACCGCGCCGACCACCACACAGGAGGTGTAATATGCAAGTTACCCGTATTATCCCTGATGTGCCAAGCTTTTTGGCCAGTAGTATGAGCTTTGATACTTGGTCCGTTTTATTTATGGTGGTGCAAGCACTGGTCATATTTTTGGTGGTCGTTATCGTGGCGGCGTTGATGATTGTCTATGAGCGCCGCATGCTTGCCTTATGGCAAGATCGTTATGGCCCCAACCGTGTCGGGCCGTTTGGCTCCTTGCAGCTGGTCGCTGATATGCTCAAAATCTTCTTTAAAGAAGACTGGACACCAAACTTCACCGATAAGTTTATGTTTACCTTGGCACCTGCGGTCGCCATGTTTACCGCATTGGCCTCATTTGCCATTATCCCTGTCTCGCCGACCCTTGGGGTAGCGGATTGGGATATCGGTATTTTGTTCTTTTTTGCCATGGCAGGTATCGCCGTCTATGCGGTGATGTTTGGTGGCTGGGCGTCTGCCAACAAGTTCTCGCTATTGGGCGGCCTACGCTCGGCGGCACAAACCATCAGTTATGAAGTTTTCTTAGGCTTATCATTGATGGGCGTGGTGGCCTTGACCGGCTCGTTTAATTTGCGCGAAATCGTTGAGTCACAGATTGACGGCTGGTATATCATTCCGCAGTTTTTTGGCTTTTTGACCTTTGTGGTCGCTGGTGTGGCGGTGACCCACAGGCATCCGTTTGATCAGCCAGAGGCCGAGCAAGAGCTGGCTGAAGGGTATCATGTCGAATACTCCGGTATGAAGTTCGGTATGTTCTTCATTGGGGAATATGTCAACGTTGTCCTGATTTCAGCCTTGATGACCTGCTTGTTTTTTGGCGGTTGGTTGGCGCCGTTTAATTTAGATATTCCATTTATTCCACCAGCTTTTTGGTTCATGATTAAGACGCTGTTTTTTATGACCCTATTTGTTTTGGCTCGAGGCTCACTCATGCGTCCGCGCTATGATCAGGTGATGAACTTTGGCTGGAAAGTCTGCCTGCCAGTGACGCTGATTAACTTAATCGTTACTGCTGCAGTCATTTTGATCTTTTCCCCAACGTTGTAATCATTACTAGCCATCATTGATGAACTAGGGTAAAGCTGATAAGGATAATAATCCCATGTTTACTACCATAAAAAAGACCGTCATTGGTATCCTTACCATTGTCCGCAGCATGTGGATGGTCAACAGTCATGCGCTTAGGCCACGTGACACCATTCTTTATCCTGAAGAGCCAGTGCCAGTGCCGCCACGCTTTCGCGGGCGTATTGTGCTGACGCGTGACCCTGATGGTGATGAGCGCTGTGTGGCGTGTAACCTATGTGCCGTCGCTTGTCCAGTAGGCTGTATCTCACTACAAAAAGCCGAGCGTGACGATGGACGCTGGTATCCAGAGTTTTTTCGTATTAACTTTTCGCGCTGTATCTTTTGCGGAATGTGCGAAGAAGCCTGTCCGACGACAGCAATTCAGCTGACGCCAGATTTTGAGCTGGGTGAGTATAAGCGCCAAAACTTGGTCTATGAAAAAGAGCATTTGCTCATCTCAGGTCCAGGCAAATATCCTGATTATAACTATTATCGTGTGACCGGTATGGCGGTAGCGGAAAAACCAAAAGGCGCTGCTCAAAACGAAGCGGCACCGATTGATCTAAGGAGCTTGCTACCATGATGACTATTTTAAACAGCCCTGAGCTGGCAGGGTTTTATGCGCTGGCTGCTGTGGCGATATTTGCCAGCCTGCGCGTGGTGACGCAGGCCAATCCAGTACATGCCATCTTGTCGATGATTGTGTCTTTGCTCGCCATCTCAGGTATTTTCTTTGTCTTAGGTGCGCCGTTTGCAGGGGCGTTAGAGATTGTCGTCTATGCTGGCGCTATCATGGTGTTGTTCGTCTTTGTCATTATGATGCTTAACTTGGGCATGAGTAATGATGAGCGCGAAGAGCGCTGGCTCGATGCTGGCACGTGGGCGCTGCCGACCGGCCTGACGGTTATCATCGGCGTTGTACTGTATGCGATGATAGGTATGGGGCATGATGACGCGGCGATGATTGGTGGTACCACCATCTCTGCCAAAGCAGTCGGTACGGTGCTCTTTACCAAATACGTCATGCTCATCGAGGTGGCGGCGCTACTGCTGCTAGCCGCTTTGGTTGCCGCCTACCACTTGGGCAAAGAGACAAAAGATGATGAGGTCATCGGCAATGGTAGCCGAGACGTGCAGCCAGCTGTCGGCAGTATCAAATCATATGATAATGACGATAGCCATGCAGCACAGATGGCGCAGCCTTATGAATACAAAGATGTTGACCCGCATGACTATGTCGGTAAGCAAGTAGGTGTACAACGAGTCACGCGCAAGGAGTCAGACTGATGGTACTAGCAGCGAGCGTGGCACAAGATGTGTCAAACGTGCCGTTTGCCCACGAGGTAGCAGGCTTAGTACAGCCAGCTGCTGAGGCGCAAAATGTACTGGGTATGATACCCATGAGTCATGGACTGATTTTGGCAGGTATTTTATTTGCTATTGGTCTGTGCGGCGTCATGGTACGACGTAACTTTTTATTTATGCTAATGAGTCTTGAGATTATGATGAACGCGACGGCATTGGCATTTGTAGTAGCAGGCAGTCGCTGGGTCGATCCAGATGGGCAGATTATGTTTATCTTTATTTTGACTTTGGCCGCGGCTGAAGCTTCAATCGGTCTGGCAATATTATTGCGGTTTTATCATAAGCGTGGGCATCTCGATGTCGATAGCGCCAATGAGATGAAAGGATGATGTCATGAGTTTATTACCATTAACCTTTATATTCCCGCTCATTGGCTTTTTAATCTTAGCCTTTATGCGCGATAAACTCACCGAGCAGGTGGCGAGGATAGTCGGTGTCGGTAGTATGCTGCTATCTGCGCTTTGTACGCTCGTTGTCAGCTATACTTTTTTGACTAGTTACCCTGCAGGTACGGTCGTCGAGATGCCGCTGTGGACGTGGTTTCAGGTCGGGGATTTTGCTCCGAGCTTTGGGCTGAGTTTTGATGGCTTGGCATTGACCATGACAGGCATCATCACGGGTATCGGTTTTTTGATTCATATGTTTGCCGCTTGGTACATGAAAGGCGATACCGGCTTTGCCCGTTTCTTTAGCTATATGAACTTATTTGTCGCCAGTATGTTGTTGCTGGTGTTAGCAGATAACTTGTTTTTGCTGTATCTGGGCTGGGAAGGCGTGGGTATTTGTTCGTACTTGCTGATTGGTTATTATTACCACGACAGAGCCAATGGCCGCGCAGCGATGAAAGCCTTTACGGTCACGCGTGTCGGTGATGTGTTTTTAGCCTTTGGTTTGTTTTTATTGTTTCGCGAGTTCGACACGCTGCATATTCAAGAGATTATCACCCGCGCGCCCGAAGTCTTTGACCTAAACAACCCCATAATGATGCTCACCACTATGATGCTGGTGGGCGGCGCGATGGGTAAATCAGCCCAGTTGCCACTACACACATGGCTTGCTGATGCGATGGCAGGTCCAACACCAGTATCGGCATTGATTCACGCCGCGACGATGGTCACCGCAGGGGTGTATTTAATCGCCCGCCTGCATCCATTGTTTGAGCTAACGCCAGGTATTTTATTGTACTGGGTCGGCGGTGTCGGGGCGTTAACGCTTGTGGTCGCTGGATTTTGTGCGCTGGCGCAAACCGATATCAAACGTATCCTTGCTTACTCGACCATGAGTCAGATTGGCTATATGTTTTTGGCCTTAGGCGTGGGCGCGTGGCAAGGGGCTATCTTCCATTTGATGACCCATGCTTTTTTTAAGGCGCTGTTGTTCTTGGCATCAGGTGCGGTCATTCTAGCGGTACATCATGAGCAAGACATCTTTAAGATGGGCGGCTTACGCAAAAAGATACCTTTGGTATTTTGGTGTTATATCGTCGGTGGCGGTGCACTTGCTGCGATACCTTGGGTCACTGTTGGTTTTTATTCTAAAGAAGCGATTCTTTGGGAAACTTATGCCACCGGTCACTTAGTACTATTTTACATGGGTGTGTTTGGTGCATTCTTAACGGCAATTTATACCTTCCGCATGATCTGGATTGTCTTTTTTGGTGAAGAGAAGACCCATGCGCATAAGCTGTCAGGGGTGTCATATTGGTTACCACTTACCGTGCTTTTGGTACTATCGACCGCTGTCGGTGCGTGGATTACGCCGCCATTGCAAGGTGTATTGCCCCAGAGTGTTGGGCATCTATTAGAAGTGGCTGGTCAAGCAGAGGCCAAGCATACTGCAGAGTATATCGCCATGGGTGCGATGCTGGCAGGTTTGGTATTGGCCGCGCTGTTATATGTGGTCAATAAAGGTCGCCTGCTTACCAGCTTTAAGCGCTCGCGTGTCGGCGGCGCGCTGTATCACTGGTGCTATCATGGCCTAGGTTTTGATGCGCTATACGATTTACTTTTTGTAAAACCCTTTTTGTTCATCGGCCGCTTATTAAAAGCCGACCCTATCGATAAAACGTGGTATGTCTTACCTAAGCTGGCATCAGCAGGTAATAAGGTATTGTCTGCGACGCAAACAGGGTCACTTCGAGGTTACGCCGCAAGCTTTGGCTTAGGCGTTGCTGTATTGCTCGTGCTGGTAATGATAACGGTGGTATAAGATGATTGAGTTACAACAAACGTGGATGCTACCAGCATTGATTGCAATTCCTTTTATTGCAGGGTTGCTATGCTGGCTGGTAGAGCGGATTAATAAACGTCTGCCGCGCTGGATCGCCTTAATCGGGATGATCATAACCTTTGCTTTGTCACTCGTGCTATGGCAGTACGGCGACTATAGCGGTATGAGTAAGCAAGTGATCGCGCCAGATGCAAACGTGCCATGGGTCGCTGAGTTTAGTGTGCCGTGGATACCAAGCTTTGGTATCAGCTTTCATTTGGCGCTAGATGGTTTGTCGCTGCTGATGGTGGGTCTAACAGGGCTGCTCGGTATTGCCGCTGTCGCTTGTTCGTGGAACGAGATTCAGCGCCGTGTGGGTTTTTTCCATCTCAACTTACTATGGAGCTTGGGCGGTGTCATCGGTGTGTTCTTAGCCATTGATCTGTTTTTGTTCTTCTTCTTTTGGGAGATGATGCTGGTTCCTATCTACTTCTTGATCGCGCTATGGGGTCATGATGTGGTGGGCAAAACCAAAGAGTACGCAGCGACCAAGTTCTTTATTTATACCCAAGCGTCTGGGCTAATCATGCTCATCGGTATCTTGGTGTTGGTCATTATCAGCTATGCGCAAACTGGGGTGGTCAGCTTTAATTATAATGACTTGCTCGGTACCTCGCTTGGCGGCTGGGAATATCCCATTATGCTGTGCTTCTTTATCGGTTTTGCGGTGAAGTTGCCGATTGTACCTTTTCATGGCTGGTTGCCAGATGCGCACGCTCAAGCACCAACAGCAGGTTCGGTGGATTTGGCTGGGGTTCTAATTAAGACTGCCGCCTATGGTTTGATTCGTTTTGTCTTGCCATTATTTCCAGCCGCGTCGCAAGAGTTTGCACCGATTGCCATTACCTTGGGGACGATTGGTATCTTTTATGGGGCGTGGCTCGCCTTTATGCAGACCGACATGAAGCGTCTATTGGCATATACCAGTGTCTCGCACATGGGCTTTGTGGTATTGGCCATCTATGCTGGTACGCTCATCAGCTTACAAGGCTTGATGATTCAGATGCTGGCGCACGGGCTTAGCTCGGCGGCATTGTTTATCATGGCAGGACAGCTGTATGAGCGCTTACATACGCGCGATCTGACTTTGATGGGCGGTATGTGGGGTCAGTTCCGCTACTATGCACCGATACTGATGTTCTTTTGCGCCGCTTTATTGGGTATCCCGGGTACAGGTAACTTCATTGGCGAATTTATGATCTTATTTGGCTCATTTGCTCAGTATCCTGTGTTTGTGGTTTTTGCTACGTTCAGCTTGGTATTTGCAGGCCTATACTCGCTCATTTTGATTCACCGCGCCTTGTTTGGTAAAAACAATATCGAAGCGCTGGCGATACACGAAACCAAATCGCATGGTCTGCCGATGCGTAGACTAAAAGATTTGGGCAAACGTGAGCTTTCGTTGCTGCTTATGTTAGCAGCAGGTTTGGTCTGGCTAGGATTGTATCCGCAGCCATTCCTCGATACGTCAAGTCACGCTATGCAGTGGATCAATAATGCATATATATACAGTCAAGTCACACAGGTAGATGCCATGCAACTGCTTGATGCAATGGAGGCACGTTAAGTCATGAATGATATTACGATGAATGATTTGATGGGATTGCTACCTTACGCACCGATCATCGCCGTAGTGATTACGGTGTTGGTGGTGATGATTGCCATCGCGGTAAAACGCTCACATATGGTGACAGGTACTGTTACGGTGGTGGGCTTAAACATTGGGCTATTTACCTTGCTGGCGCAGATAGCGGGTATTGTCAGTAGCGGCGCGGCTGCGCCTAGCGCTGAGCAGTTATTTATCATCGATAATTTTGCTCAGTTTAATATGGTGGTGATTTTTATTTGTGCATTGGCGTGCTGTACGCTGTCTTATGCTTATCTTGCCAACCTAAAAGACAATAAAGATGAGCTGTATCTGCTGATGTTGCTATCGACAATCGGCGCGCTGCTGATGGTTAGTGCTCAGCATTTGGCGGCGTTCTTTATGAGCCTTGAGATGCTATCGATACCGCTATATGGTTTATTGGCCTATACTTATATGCGTAATCGTTCGCTTGAGTCGGGGCTGAAGTATCTGGTGTTATCAGCGACCGCATCGGCCACACTACTGATGGGCATGGCCTTTATCTACGCTGAGGTGGGCGCGCTGGCGTTCAAACCGATCAGCTTGGTATTGGGTAATGTATTTGAGTCGCCACTCTTAATACTTGGGGCGGCGATGATGCTGTTCGGTATTGCCTTTAAACTCTCAGCAGCGCCTTTTCATATGTGGACCCCCGATGTCTATGAGGGTGCACCAGCTCCTATCGCTACGTTTTTGGCGTCTGTCTCAAAAGTGGCGATGATGGCTTTGGCCGTGCGTTTCTTAATCGATACTGCGTTATTGGCGCTGCCGTCTGTAAAGATACTGCTGATGGTGATGGCGACCTTATCGATATTGGTAGGTAACTTACTAGCTGTACGTCAGACCAGTCTCAAGCGCTTATTAGGTTATTCATCCATTGCGCATATGGGTTATGTGCTGATCGTTATTGTTAGTATCGGTACCGCAGCCGATAGCATCTCTAGCATGTATATGGCGGTCTATGCCTTTACCTCTATCGGTGCCTTTGGGGTAGTGACCTTGATGTCGAGTCCTTATCGCTTGGCAGGTGAGGCTGATGAGCTGACTCACTATCAAGGGCTATTTTGGCGTCGTCCCGTGCTGACGGCGGTCATGACCATTATGATGCTGTCACTGGCTGGTATTCCGCTTACCGCAGGCTTTATCACCAAGCTGTTTGCGATATTGGCAGCGGTACAAGGGACCAACTGGTTCTTGGCTGCGATGATTATCCTAGGCAGTGCCATCGGTCTGTTTTATTACTTGCGCGTGTTGCTTACTTTATTTAAACGTCCTAAGCAATTCATCGAGTTTGATGTGGCAGGACAGTGGGGTATTCGCACGGGTGGTATCATGGTCATCGCCGTCACAGCGATTATTTTGTTCTTTGGTATCTTGCCAAACAGTATGATTGAGTGGGCGAGCATGGCACGTATCTGGTAATGTACTGATAGTAATATGCTGATAGATAGGTAGCAAACAAAACGCTACAGTGCGGCAATCTATCGTGCCGCACGTCTGCTGTGATGGTAAACCACCCAAGATGCGCCAGCTTTATGATAAGCTTGGCGCATCTTTTGGTTTGACCCCTTTAAAAACAAATAAACACAACCATCAATAGAAGTATTAAAAGAAAACGACTAATAAAAACGAGAGTGATTAACTATTATGAGTGACAATATTCAGACAGTAACGGTGCTCAGTAAAACCACGTGGACGCCCAGTTTATTTAGCTTTACGGTCAGTCGTCCTGACAGCTTTAAATTTACTGCAGGGCAGTTTGTGCGTTTGGGGGTCAACCCCAGTCGGCTGAAGTATTATCAGCAGCAGGACGAGGCATTAGCAGCATTGGACGAAGACATATTTCGTGCCTACTCAATTGTCTCCTCACCATTTGATGAGGTGTTAGAGTTTTTCTCTATTGTCATTCCTGATGGCGCTTTTACCTCGCAGTTGCAGCACTTAGAAGTGGGTGATGAGCTGCTGCTCAATACCATGCCATTTGGCTTTTTGACGTTGGCTCGCTACCAAAAACCTCTACCCAAAGACTTATGGTTATTGGCGACAGGTACAGGCTTGGCACCTTTCTTGTCGATGCTCCAAGACCTAAAGACATGGGAAGACTACGAGCATATCGTACTGGCCTACAGTGCGCGCTCGGTGGAAGAGCTGGCTTATATTGAGCTAATTGAACGCTTGCAAGCAGACTTTGGCTCGTTGGTGGACAACCCTGCCAAGCTGATTTTTATCCCTATTGTCACCCGCGAGCCCGTCGACGGCGCATTGACGGAGCGCCTGCCAAAGCTACTATTGGACGGTACGCTACAAGAGCGTGCAGGTATTGCGCTGGATGTCGACAGCACCCATGTGATGCTCTGTGGCAACCCTGAGATGGTAGAGGACACCAAAGAAGCCCTAAAGACATTGGGGCTGGTGATGAACCGCCGCGGCGAGGGCAATATCGCGGTAGAAAATTATTGGTAAAAGCTATTGATATATAGTCGATACACTCTAAAAATGTCATAGCGCTACTGGGATGAATTTTGCGCAGCCTCTGGGAACGCAGCACGCAAGTAAAATTTATACCAGTAGCGCGTTTAAATCCATAACAGTTTTACATTCAGCTAACTATATTGATAAAAGCTGCCGTTACAGATGTTTGCTGAAATCTGATAAATAAAAGTTGTATTGCCGCTGTACAAAAACGCCGCTACTTGATAGACGAAAAGTAGCGGCGTTTTAATGGTTTATTACGTACGATTGATAGCCCATGTAGTTGGAGATCAAACCTGACTGGGCTCGGTGGCATCTGCGACAGGGTTGATCGGGCCTTGCATCAGCTCAGGCTCATCGGCATCGCTAATGATATCTTCATTGCTACTGGCGGCCAATAGGTCACGATAGTTGATCTGAGTCTTTAAGATCATCTGCTCTTCTTCAAGCTCGCCATAATTAACTTGTACCTTGTGCAGTGTGCTGATGATTTTTTTGTTCTTTTTTAGCCAGCGATTGATATCGAGGTAGATCACCTCGTCTTTGGCACGAGCGATGTTGATATACGATAAGATAAAGCCGAGTGGGTCTTTTTTGAGGATACGATGATAAAACCAGATAAACAGCTTGATGCCTTGGCGCTTGATAAAAGACTCGCAGCGCAGGTTTAGCACATCGGTATAGGTCTGCTGGCCAAAGACAAAACGCTGCACATTGCGATCGAGCTGTACATGAATCAAGCTAAAGTTACTGGCGACCTCGATATAGATGCCTGAGATATCAATAGTACAGTATAGGCGAAACCAGTCGTCGTGCATCTCAACGCGCAGCTCTAAGATGGCCTTTACATTGTCAGTGACAAACTTTTGCAAGGCATCGTTGACGTATTGCTGCGCCACAGGCAGCGATAGCTCGTTTTCAAACTTATCGGTGGTTTTGTTATAAAGGTTTTTGACAGATTGGGTGAGGCGCTCCCAGCCGTCGCTAAATGACTCATCAAAACGATAGCCAATGTTTTCAAAGTACTCATCAAAACTGTCTGAATTGTTTACGTTATCACTCATGTTATCAAAGTCACTCAAACGTATTATCCTTATAGTGCGCTATTAAAGTATGCACTTCTTGTTGTGTTCCTGCATATTATTGAAAGCAAGCATCCCAATGATAGGGTGTTTGTTTTATAGTATCTCGACTATAGCATTTATAAAGCAGTATATAACAAATATCGTGGCTTCAAAATGAACACAGGCGTTTTATCGTAAATGATTTGTTTGCAGTGTGGATGGCGCGCCTGTTTGGCGGTTGTGCTGGCGACGCAATTCTATGTCATGTTATGATAGCCTCGGCACGGCATGAGTCAACCGCTTAGCGGTGCCTATTCATTGATACATAGATGAGCGGCAGACTTGTGCTGCGACGCTCATACCCTTAAGCTGAGAGCAACTGTGGCCTATATTAAAGACTCACAAAGTTATCATTTTTCAGCGCAAGCCCCTAAGCGCGATAGAAGCCTGCCTATGGCGATCGTCATCGCTGTGAGTGTGCATGTGCTGATTATTTTTGGTATCAGTTTTTCTATGGGGCAAGATCCGGCTGCGATGATGCAGGATGTGGCTAAGGCCTTGACGGACAACATGCAGCCAAATGAGGACGCGCACTTTATCGCCAACGCCTCGCAGGTCGGTGGCGGTACGATAGAAGAGCAGCTCAGGCAAGAAACCGATCAGGTCAGCCCGCTGTCAGCTGAGCAAATGAGCGAGACACAAGATGTGATCAACTTGCAGCGGCAGACCCGTCAGCAGCGCTATCAAGAAAGCTACCTGCGTACCACCTTGAGCTGGCGACAGGCAACCGTCGAGTCTGATAGTGACAGTATGCAAGAGCAAGATGATATCTTGGCGCAAGAAGAGCGTCTGCGCAAACAAATCGCGACATTAGAGGCGCAGCTGTCCCAGCGTCAGCAGATCTATGCGACCAAATCAAAAGTGGTGACGGTCGATAGTAACTCAACGACGCGCGGCGCTGCAGCGGATTATATCAATACGTTTCGTGAGCATGTCGAGCGGGTCGGCAACCTGCATTATCCAGTGCAAGCTCGGGCGCAGGGTATCACCGGCGACGTACGCTTGATGGTGGTTATCAGTAGTGATGGCAATGTCAAAGCCATCCGTTTGCTAGAGAGCTCAGGCTCGACGATATTGGATGAAGCGGCAAAGCAGTCAGTGCGTCAAGCAGCACCCTTTGGCAAATTTACCGAAGACATGAACGATATTGTAGAGCTGCGTTTGATACGCACTTATCAGTACAGCGATACAGTCAATGTGACGTATTAGCGGATGAGGTATCAATAAGCGATACAGCAAATCAAATAAAAGCCGTTTGTCAGCAAAGGCGAACCGGCGCTTAGATATCAATACACTTAAACAAAAAGAGTCAGTATGGAATTTTTAGGTTTTACAGTCGATGTTGCTGCTTTGACCAGTAACGCATTGAGCTTGGTAATCAAAGTGGCTTTTGCCATCGTTATATTTGTGGTCGGGCGCTGGCTGGCCAAAAAGGCCGTTACCTTTGCTCATGGTATTATGCGCCGCAGTCATTTAGATGATACGGTGGCCAGCTTTTTAGGGCGCTTGCTTTATGGCGTATTACTGGTGGTAGTGGTGTTGGCCGCGCTGAGCAAGGTTGGGGTCCAAACGACATCGGTCGTTGCCATACTGGGCGGTGCAGCGGTCGCGATTGGTCTGTCGTTAAAGGATCAGCTATCAAACTTTGCCGCTGGTATCATGATCGTTACTTTTCGCCCCTTTGTGCGCGGTGATTATGTACAGATTAACAGCTACACAGGGACGGTGACCGAGATTACATTGATCAACACCCACCTAACCACGATCAACAACCACGACATCATCATCCCAAATGGCGATATCACCACCTCTGCGGTGACCAATTATACGGCGCTGCCCAATCGCCGCGTCGATATCACGGTTGGGATCGGCTACGATGCCGATATCAAAACTGCCAAAGAGGTGATGCTGAGCTTGGCCAGAAGCAACCCAATGGCCTTTACCGACCCTGAGCCTATCGTACGCGTGACCAATCTGGGCGACAATTCGGTAGATTTGACCCTCAATGTCTGGACGACCAATGCTGATTGGTGGACGATGCAGTGTGATTTGCTTGAGCAATTTAAATACGCTTTAGACGATGAAAAGATTGAGATTCCATTCCCGCAGCGTAGCGTCCATGTCAAAGGCTTGGATCAGATGATTAATCAAATGGGTCAGTCGCAAAAACTGCCCATGACTAAAGACTGATCATACAACTAAAGAATGAGCCCACGACTAAAGACTGAATAATGATTGGTTATTCGGTGCTTGTTCTAAGGGATTGGTTCGGTCAAAAACCATCTCGTCAAATTCAAGTGTTTGGTAGATAGGGGTTTGGTAGGTTGAGACTTGCCAAAATCTCTATCTCAAACCCTTCCATCTCCTCTTGCTCAGCTTGTCCAAGCTCGTGATCAAAGCCTAGTAGATGCAGCATACCATGTACCAGTAAATGACTGATATGCTGCGCGACGCTCTTGTCTTGTTCGGCGGCTTCTCGTTCCACGACTTCATGACAGATGATCAGCTCGCCGAGTGGTAGGGTCGGCATCAAGTCAATAATGGCGACGGGTAAGTCGCTTGGATAGGATAAGATATTGGTCGCATAGTCCTTGCCCCGCGTCTCTAGGTTTAATTCACGACCTTCAGTTTTGTCAGTAATATAGATATCTAGCGCTTTGATTTTGTGCTGCCACGTCTCAAGACTAATATCTGTAAAATAAGGGAGCATAAGACCGTTTTCTATACGTCTATCTATATATTTCAAAGTTGCAGCCATGATTGGCAATAGACGATCTACACTGTAGTAACGACTGATTAACCCCTCATCGATACTATCAGGAGCGCTGACATCAAGCTCAACTTTGTCTAGATTATTTATCTTTAGGGCGTTCATATTATCGTTGTTAGATTGGTTCATAGCGTCACCTTAGGGGGAGATATAGTCGATTCTAAATAAAACAGATACATTGTATGTCAACGTGGAACTGGTATAAATTTTTCTTGCGTGCTGTGCCTACGCCGACAGAGGCTTCGAAAATTTCACTGCGTATTGTCTGAAAAAAAGCCGCCGCCAGTGCCACATTTGAATGTTCAACACGCCCTAATGAAAAGACCAGATCACTATGTTTAGTAATCCGGTCTTTTGGGTTAGACATAACGGTTTAATGACGTTTAGCTACAGTTTAGAGGCTGCATCTGCCACCGCCTGTCTGCGCTCTTGCTCTTTGATGCGCTCAAACTTACGTTTTTCTTGTAGCGCGATTTGCTCTTCATCAAACACATCATAGGCTTCGACGATTTTTTGTACCAACTGATGGCGCACCACATCTTTTGAGTCAAACTTAGTAATATGAATCTCTTCGATACCGCTTAAAATATCCATCGCCTGTGCCAAGCCTGATTTGGTACCGCGTGGCAAGTCGACTTGTGAGATGTCACCGGTGATGACCGCGCGTGAGCCAAAGCCCAGACGCGTCAAAAACATCTTCATTTGCTCAGGTGTGGTGTTTTGCGCCTCATCCAAGATGACAAATGAGTTGTTTAAGGTGCGGCCACGCATATAAGCCAGCGGCGCAATCTCGATGATTTGTCGCTCGATCAATTTGCCGACCTTCTCAAAGCCAAGCATCTCATAGAGGGCATCGTAGAGTGGGCGCAGATAGGGGTCAATCTTTTGTGTGAGATCACCGGGTAAAAACCCAAGCTTCTCCCCAGCTTCTACCGCTGGACGTACCAGCAGTATGCGCTCAATCTCATTGCGCTCTAGCATATCGACCGCGCAGGCCACCGCCAGATACGTTTTGCCGGTACCGGCAGGCCCAATACCAAAGGACACATCGGAGCTGAGCACGTTTTTGACATAGCGCTGCTGGTTGCCCCCGCGCGGGATGATACGGCCTTTGCGCGTGCGCAGGCTAATGGGGGTAAACTCATTTGCCGAATCCAAATCAGCTGTATCGCTCTCATCATCGGCAGACTCTTGCTCATCGTCTGCCATGTCTTCATCGCGGGAGACGCTCGATTGGATAATCAAATGTAGCTCTTCTGCACTGATATCCTTGGTGTTTTGCGCTTCATCGACCAGCTTATAAATGATGCGTTCGCCGCGCTCGACCGCAGTCACATCTCCGCTCAGGCAAAAGTCGCCTTGGCGTTGAATGATCTTGATATCGAGGCGATCTTGTAGGTATTTCATGTGGTTGTTGTATTCACCAAGCACGGTTTTGAGCTGTGCTGGGGTCAATGATTCAAACTTTATACGGCGGCTCATAGAATCAGTCAAGCGATTATCCTTGTGTTGTGTACCCGCTGCTATCGCCTAGTCTGATGAGATCAACATGGAGAGCACTACGGGCTTCAGAGATAAAAAATAAAATGATAAAAAATAAAATGGGTAATAAAAATCGTTTGTCAAAGTGTCTGGGCGGGCAGTGTGTCACGCGCCTTTTAACACGCAGGTGGCGTATCTGCTAGCGATATAGATAACGGTAAATTATTGTTGGCTTTGGGGTTAATGATAAATCAATGTCTTGTCTTCATTATGGTAGATAGTTTTTAAAATTCAAGCCATCGCCTGCCCAGATGGCGGGGTTTTTGTATGTAGATTGCAACCACAGGCTGGTGAGCAAACGGCTGCAAGGGTGAGGTATGCTTTGGCGTAGCTTACCCTCATGTCAGTCTTTTATGATATGACCGCAAACAGGCGAATACACGCTTTGCATACGTGTCAGAGCACAGAAACTCAAGCAAACTGTGGTAATCTAGGGCTTAATAAATAACGCCTGAAAAATAAGAAAGCACACCATTAAAAGCAATATGATTAGGAATAGCATGATGCAAAATACCAATGCAACGTCATCAACTGTCAAAAAAAAAGCAGCAATCACCGACCAGCAAGTGCTGATCGCAGGCGGCGGTCACGTCGGCTTATCTTTTGCCTTGCTATTAGCGCATCACGGCATCAAAAGCACCTTGCTCGAAAAAAACAGCTACCCAACCATCAGCCCGCAAGATGACCGCACGCGCAGTCATTATTTGGACAGTCGCAACACTGCTCTGTCGCGGCGCACCGTACAGATTTATCAAGAGATTGGGCTGTGGGATGAGCTACAAAGCCATGCCTGCCGTATCGATGCGGTACAGATCAGCGAGCAAGGCAGCTTTGGCCGCGCGCAGCTTAAAAAGGAAGAAGAAAAGGTCGAGTCTTTTGGGCAAGTGATGGAAAACGCTTGGCTGGGGCGTAAGCTACTACTGGCCGCGCAGCAGGAGTCGCTGATTAGTATCATTGATAATGCCAACGTCATCGCTGTCGAGCAGCAGCCTGATGGCGTGACGCTCAGCTTTAGCTACTACGGCGAAGAAGAGCACGAGCAGCAGCTGCAGGCCAGTCTACTGGTCGCTTGCGATGGTCGCGACTCTACTGTGCGCCAGTTATTGGACATTGGCACGACGACGTATGACTATCAGCAGACCGCCATCGTCGGAGTGGTAGAGACGGATAAGCCGCACAACCATGTCGCCATTGAGCGCTTTAGTCCAGCAGGGCCACTGGCGGTGCTGCCATTGACCGACCCAGAAGGCGATGGCAATAAGGAATATCAACAAGGCTACAGACGCTCGGTGGTTTGGGTCTGCCCAAAAGGCGAAGAGACAAGATACCTAGAAGATGATGCGCATTTTTTGGCGACGTTGCAGGGAGCATTTGGTGAGCGTGCTGGCACGTTTGTCAACGCTGGTCGCCGCGGTGGCTACCCGCTGACGCGCGTACTGGCAGATAAACAAGTCGCTGGCCGCTGCGTCATCATGGGTAATGCCGCCCACACCTTGCATCCCGTGGCAGGTCAAGGCTTTAATCTGTGTATGCGCGATGCTCACGTACTGGCAAAAATGCTGAGTGCGCAAGTGCTGCGAGGCGAGGATATCGGTAGTCCGGCATTGCTCACGCGCTATGAAAAAGTCCGACAAACCGACCAAAAGCGCGTCATTCGCTTTTGTGATGCGGTCGTCCATGGCTTTACCCATCCCAATCCAGCCATCAAACTGGCGCGTAACATGGCACTGGTGGCGTTTGATAAACTGCCCAATATCAAACCGCTGGTGGCAAATTATGCGATGGGCTTAAAATCGTAATACCCATAACTAAAGTGATGCGCTATTTTTAGCCCATTTAGATAATTATCAAGTGAATTGAAGATACGCCCTAACACGTCCTGATATCGAGAGCTAACTTATGACAAACAACCATACACTCATTATCGGCGGCGGTATCGTCGGTGCGACGCTGGCGCTAAAGCTGGCGCAGGCCAAAAAGCCCGTGACCTTAATCGATGCGCGTCCTGCTCGAGATGAGTCTGCATGGCAACAAATGCTTGGCAAGCGCGATGCCCGTGTTTATGCACTGAGCCTCGCCAGTATTGCGCTGTTAAAAGACGTAGGCGCTTGGCAAAAGATAGCGCTATCTGGACGCAAGGCGGATTACTCGCAGATGCAGGTATGGCAGCTAAATGGTATGGGCGAGCTATTATTTGGCGATAGTGAAAGCAGTACGTCAGCGCTGCTTGGCAGTATGGTTGAGCCAGCGGTCATCGAGTATGCCTTGTGGCAGCGTCTGTCTGAGGAGGATGTCAGTGATTATCTGACCGTCATCGCAGGACAAAAAGTCGTCAATATGGACTGGCTAGGTGCGCAGCAGGGCTACCGTGTGACGCTAGCGGACGGCGCTGTTATCGATACGCATCTGCTCGTCGGTGCCGATGGTCGCGGCTCGTTTGTCCGTCAGCAGGCGGCGATTGGGCTGGACACGCTTGATTATAACCAAACCGCGATTTGTTGCGCGATTCAGACTGCCAAGCCCCATCAAGCGACCGCACGCCAAGCCATGCTACCGACCGGGACGCTGGCATTATTGCCCTTAGCGGATATCACTGAGGAAGATAAAGCTACGCCGCAGCATTGGCAGTCCATTGTCTGGACACTGCCGCGCAATGACGCACTGGATTTGCTCGAGGAAGACGAGCGCGTGATCGCTGATAAATTGGCCGCTGCCAGTCACTATGAGCTGGGCGCAATCGAGCAGATAGAGTCCATCGCCAGCTTTCCACTGACCGCGCAGCAAGCGAAGCGTTATGTACAGGACAATTTGGTGCTAATAGGCGATGCCGCCCATGGTGTGCATCCGCTAGCAGGTCAGGGGCTCAATCTTGGTATGCTCGATGTGAAGGCGCTAAGTGAGCAGCTGATGCACGACTATGCGCGTAGCGGCAATAAGCTGTGGGGCAGTAACCAAACCTTGCGTAGCTATGAGCGTCTACGCCGACCGCATAATAGCCTGATGATGCACAGCTTTTCGGCGCTTAATTGGCTGTTTGCAGGCTCGCTTGCGCAGATGCGTCCGATTCAGCAGATTCGCAGCGAAGGCATGTACCGCGTTGGCAAGATAAAACCACTCATGCGATTGTTTGCGAAGCAGGCGAGTGGGGTTTAGGGATGGTTGTGACAATCAAATAATAAGAGTATTTCGATGAAGCATATCTTAATTGATTATGAAAACATTCAACCCAAGAGTTTTGAGGGCATGGATACAAAGGAATGTCATGTATGGTTGTTTTTGGGCATACATCAGCAAAAGAGCTTGCCACTTGGGTTGGTCGAAGCATTACTCGAATTCAACAGTGATAATGTACATATCATCAAGATGCAGCATGCAGGTAAAAACGCTTTAGATTTTTACTTGTCTTTTTATCTTGGCAAGATATCTGAAATCGATGCACAGGCGGATGTGTGTATTTTGGCAAGAGATAGTGGTTACGATATCTTGGTTGAGCATCTCAACACTGTGTATGACGGTATGGCCATCACACGCGCAGGAGATGCCAATCAATTAAGCCTTGCCTATGAGGCAGAGAACACGATAGAGGCTGATATAGAACAAACTCAACTCATCTTTGATACCAGTCAAAAAGAAGTGTTCTATGACGATACTAGCAGCGATGGTCTGATAGATACGAAGACCGCTACAGTACCAATCAGTGAAGAAAAAACGCCTCAATCTATCATTCATGACTGCTATGTTTTGGTGTTCGATAGCATAGTAAATCGCAAGATGTTTTTGCCAAGCTATAAATCAAACCTACTCTCTGCGATGAAGAAATACGCGTTAGCAGAAGCTTTGGTTAAATTTGATGAAGCCGAACAAAACAATATCGTTGAAAAAGTTTTTGATAAATTTATCAAGAAAGGCCTGATAGAGCTCGATAGTAAAAACGAAAAACTCTGCTACAACACAGACAGTCAGGGTGTGCTAAATTTAGTAGCCGAAAAAGTATTACTAAGTAAAGCTAAGACTATGACTGGATTAATCAACGTCATCAAACAAAAACTTGCCAGCTATCGTCAAAAAAACGACGAGTCACAAGTAAACCTAGTTATTACATGGCTAAAAAATCAAGGACTGATAAAGCAAAACAATCAAAAAGTTTGTTATCCAACCTTAGATGATTTATCAGTCCATAAAACAAAAACCAGTGTCAAAAACGTAAGCTCAAAGACGATAGACCAACGTACCGTATACCAATGCGCTATTGCATCTATTAAGGCTCGGCCTGTCAGCTCACGACCTGCAAAAAAATCGAGTTTAATCAATTACCTTAACAGTCATCTGCGCGATGAAGACCCTAAAACAATTGATAATATTGTCAAACAAATGATTGGCAATCAGGTTGTCACGATATCTAGTAACAATAAGCTTAGTTATAATATATAGTCAACTCACCCCAATGCCGAAAACGCCACCATCAGCACCGGCGAGACAATATTAATAATAAAGCCAAAACTAATCGCCAGTGGCACCACTTTTAACCCGCCAGATTGTTGGATAATCGGCAAGGTAAAGTCTAAACTGGTCGCACCGCCAAGGCCGACCGCTGCTGACGGATATTTACGCATAAAGACGGGAATAAATAGCAGCGCAAAAAACTCACGTATCAAGTCATTAAACAGCGCCACGCTGCCCCAAATCGCCCCATAAGCATCGGTCATGACGATGGCCGATAGCGAGTACCAGCCAAATCCAGACGCCAGCGCCAAGCCTTTTGTCCACGATACATCGCTAAACATCAGCGCAAAGACAAGCCCGCCTACCAATATTGAGAGGGTAAAGATAATACTCATCTCCACCCCGCGCTTATTGAGCAGTACTTCTTTAAGCGTAATCCCTGAGCCTTTAAGGCCAATACCGACGAGTAGGATCAAGATCATCAGCAGGACAGTCATGGTGTTTTCAGGCGGTAGATAGCCTTCTGGCAGAAAATGCCCAATCACCATACCGATGACGACGCAAACCACTTGTGCCAAGCTGCCTCTAATACTGACCCGATGTTCTTTAGATTTGGCTACTGGTTTTTTGGCTTGCCAAGGTTTTAGATGATCAAAGAGCATTAGGCTAAATAGCCCCGTACCTATGGTCAATATCGACAATATAATGACATACAAGGCAATCTCACCTATCTGACTGCCCAGCCCTTCCACTTGTGACAGCTCGATACCGATGAGCGCCAAGATAATAAACACCAAGTACGACAAGCCTTTATCCGCAAGCTTGGTCATTTTGGGATTCGAGGGGATGGCAAAGCCAATAAACATTGGCATTAATACCAGGACAAGGGTAATCAGGCTTTGCATAGGGCAGGCTCGCAGCGGTTTTAAACAAGCCGAAGATTGTATCATATTCACTTATAAATACGGCTATCCGCGCATGATATTCATCATAAAATAGAACGATACTGGCCTCGAATAGTACTTTTATATGCTTGGCTTATCTTTACCTGATCAACTTTTGTTGTTACATTAAGGCACTCAACTTCTGTGGTCAGAACTATGTCGCTCTATCAGCTCAAATCTCAGTTTCAAGACCAGCTGCGTCCCATAAGCGATACATTGGCTAAGTCAGGATGCAGCGCCAATCAAGTGACGATATCTGCTGTGATACTCAGCCTAGGGACGGCCTATGTGATTGCCAAGCCTGCGGCTCACCATCAGGCGCTTTGGGCGCTGCTACCGTCGTCGCTGTTTGTGCGTATGGCGCTCAATGCCATCGATGGCATGATGGCGCGTGAGCATGCACAGGCATCTGCGCTGGGCGGTGTGCTCAATGAAGCAGGTGACATTATTGCCGATACGGCGCTCATCAGCAGCTTGCTACCTCATAGCGCTCAGCCAAGCTGTCCATCTAAAAATGTGATTGACCAACAGGCTCATCAGCAGCGTCATGTCTTTGGGCTGATGATACTGAGTGTCAGCACTGAGCTGATAGCCATCGCTTGCGATGCTGCGATGGGCGCTCGAGCCAATCAAGGGCCGCTGGGCAAAAGTGACCGTGCGTTTGTGCTGGGCGTGCTTGGGGCGGCAAAAAGCCTTAGCGTACCGATATCATTGTCTCATCGCTCAGCAAGTCCGTTTTTTATGCTAATAGAAATACTACTGCTAAAAACGTGCCTCAATCGTCTGCGCTATATGGCCGCATTGTATCTACAGCATCAGCCGCCTGTACCGCGCTCAGCCCGTACTACTTTGGAGTCCCAGATCATGTCTTCTGATTTTATAAATATAAATGATACAGCGGCGCAGGATATGCCAGCCTCTTCTAGCGCGGCTACGGAGGTATTACAAGCAGCCGTGATAGAAGGCGAGAGCTGCTATAACGCGTATGATGGCACAGCGATTTATTACCGTTATTGGCTAACGATGCCTATTGAGCAGTTAAAAAACGCCGATCAGTGCTTACGGCAAGTGATTTTGTTGCACCGTGGTCATGAGCATTCAGGACGTCTGGCAGAGCTGGGGCAGCAGTTTGCAGCGGCAGGCTATCAGGTGTTTGCGTGGGATGCGCGCGGCAATGGCCGATCAGGCGGTATCAAAGATCATGCCGAGAGCGTTACCGAGCTTGAGCGCGATTTAAATGACTTTGTTCAACTGGTGATGGGACAAACCGGCATCGCCATCGACGACACACTAATCGTCGCCAGTAGTATCGGTGCCGTGCTCGCCGCCGCGTGGGTGCATGATTATGCGCCCAACATCCGCGGCATGATACTCGGCACACCTGCGCTCAAGATTCGTCTGTATCTGCCTTTTGCCATACCGTCGCTAAAGGTAGCGCGTACGCTTGGGCTAATGTCACGCGTCAGCAGCTACGTCAAAGCGCAAGTACTCACCCATGACCAAGACGCGCAGCACGCCTACAATGCCGACCCGCTGATCTCTAGCAGCATCTCAACCGACCTGCTGATTGACACGCACGCGACCGGTCAGCGTCTGCTCGATGATGCAGAGGCCATCACCGTACCGACCTTTGTATTGTGTGCTGGCAAAGACTATGTGGTAAATAAGCAAGCAGAGCGGACATTTTATGAGGCGATCAATAGTCCAAGCAAACGCTGGCAGCTGTATCCTGATAGCTACCATGCCATCTTTCATGAGACCAACAAAGCCGACGTGTTTGCCGACTGTCTGGCGTTTGCCGAGGAGGTATTTAGCACACCGGTACAAACAGCGGATTTAAGAGCGGCGCATTTGCATAGCGCTAGCAAAGACAAGGTCGATCGACTGGCCATCAAGCCATTTAATCCAAGCTTTGCGCTAACTCGGTTGGCGATGCAAAAATTTGGTCATGTCAGCGATGCGATCGCCACAGGGCTTGAGCATGGCTTTGACTCAGGGCATTCGCTCGATCATGTCTATAAAAACCAGCCTAGTGGCCAAAACAAGTTTGGTCAAGCGGTTGATAAATTCTATCTTAACAACATCGGCTGGCAAGGCATTCGTATCCGCCGCGAGCATATATTAGAGCTGGCGCGTACCGTACTGACAGCTATCGAAGACAACAACCCCCAAGGTAAAAAACCAAGTAGCTCTAAGCGCTATCAACCAAAACTGCTAGATATCGCCAGTGGTCATGGTTATTATGCATTTGATCTGTTGACGGAATTTACGGGACTACAAGCTGAGCTGCGAGATTATGAGGTACATAATATTCAAGCGCTACAAGCAAAAGCTGAACGCTTAAGTATCACTGATCGAGTGGTGGTCAGGCAGCAGGACGCTTTTGACCCTGCCAGTTATACGCAGGCCGTGCAGGAGGATATTGTCACCGCGTCATCACTACACATGCCATCATCAAATAACGCAAAATCTGATGCAGGGTTTGATATCGCTATCGTCTCTGGATTGTTTGAGCTGTTTTCTGACAACCGCTTACCCGAGACTGCATTAGCAGGTATTTATGATAACTTAAACACAAATGGCTACCTGATTTATACCAATCAACCATGGCACCCTGAGCAAGAGTTTATCAGTAAAACCTTAAACAACCATCGCGGTCGTGACTGGGTGATGCGTTGCCGCTCACAAGCGGAGATGGACCAGCTGGTCAGGCAGGCAGGCTTTCAAAAAGTCAGCATGCGTATCGATCGTTTTGGTATCTTTACAGTGTCGCTGGCGGTAAAGGTCGCCCCGCTCGATGACAAATAAGCACGCAACATATGAGCGTGTGCAGCTGTTTTCGGGAGGCGGCTCGCGCTTTGCCTATTATTTGGGCAGTTATGCCGCGCTGGTCGCCCATGATTTGAGGCCAGATATGATCATAGGTACTTGCGGCGGTAGCCTCTCGGCGTATTTGGTACATCTTGCGCCTGAGCCAAAAGACTTGCAAGCACTGCTGTATAGCCATGAGCTGTATACCGCCATTTGTGCAATCAGGCATGTCAGGCCAGATGAAGCAAATAGACGATTAAAAATGCGCTATATAACGCAGGCCATACAGCGTTGGCGCTTAGCAAGCAAGCAAAGCGCCAAACCGCAACGCTCATCGCCAGCCAGCTATGAGCAGCTACTCGCAGAGCTGCAGCAATTGGCCATGTTTCGTATCGATGATGAGCGGTATTGGCTCGATTCGCTATCTGGTGTTGCCAATGAGCGTAATGAGCGTAGAGACAAGAGTGCCTGTGGTCATAAGCGTATTCAAAGCACCAAGCAAGCCATACCCGAGGTCGCCATCATCGCCAGCCGTCTGCAAAAAGCCTCTGGGGTTGACAGCGCGTGGCCACCTGCCTCATATACGGCGGCGGGTCCAGCAGCAGTATTGCAAGAGTTGTTATTTGCCTCGCCGCGTGTGGCGACTATGATGTCGCTTGCCGCCGGCATGCAAGGCGAAGCTGACAATAAGATACGATCACCTGCGCATGCGTTTGCTGATGGACGCATACCGCCGCATGTACAGATAGTGAGCCAGTGGAGGTTTGCAGACGCGATACGTGCGTCTATGGCCGATATGTACTATCTGCCACCTACCCATATTTCAGCGCTCGGTTGGTGTTTAGGCGGTGTCATCAACCTCACGCCCGTTGAGCTGGCCTGTCAGCTGGGGCAAACGGTATTTGCCGAGAGCAAAGCGGGGTATGATACCTGGCTTGCTGCCCCAGCGATTAAGCGTGTCTTTGGTTTTGATCCCAATGCTCGTTTGGCACAGGTGCAGGGCTATCATAGAGAGACAAGCCATCGCCATACCGAGCAGCTGCATTGGTTGCCATTTGCTGACAATGCCGAGCAGCTCGCAGGCCAAAGCGTGCAAAAGCGCTTTAGTATAAAGCAAATGACTGTAGCGTTGATTCATCGTGATTATGATGGTTTTGTGCAGCAAATGCAGGCGCAGTGGCAATATGGCTATCAGCGAACGAGCAGCTATATTCGGCAGCATACGCCATAGTTGACCTACTTTAGCGCTACGGTTTTACAGGTGTACTGTGTTTATACCTTTGCTTATGCCTATACCGCCAGTGGCTATGCCACATTTATCCCAGTAGCGCGCTTAGACTTATAACGATGGTGTTTTGAACTGACGATATACGAATACCGCGATTTATGCCCGAACCGATGATATGACAGATCTTAAACCAAACGCCTTAAAGCCTACCACAGCTGATGCACCGCACGTCATCATCGTCGGTGGCACCAGTGGTTTGGGGTTGGCATTGGCACGTCATCACCAGCAACTGGGCTGGCATGTGAGTGTGGTGGGTCACGATCGCCAAAAAATAGCGCAGATCAATCATCAGCACCCGCACATCATCACCTATCGCTGTGATCTGACTGACCGCGCCCAAACGCATGAGTTTTTGCAGCGCTTATCTGCCATCACGTTTTATCGGCTGGTTTATAGTGCGGGCAGTTATACCAACGAGCGGGTGCGGACGCTCAATGCGGCAGACAGCACGCGCATGCTAGCGATTAACTTACAAGCATTTGAGCAGGTGTTTTGGTGGGCAAGTGAGCGGCTAAAACAACAGCCGACATCGTTTGACATGAGGCAATATGGCAAGCCAAGTCTCATCTGTATTGCCTCCATCGCTGGGGCGTTGGACTATCCCTATGCCAGCCTCTATGCCAAAAGCAAACGCGCGATGATAGCCACGGCCAGCGCCTATCGCTTGGCACTGCGCCCGTATGATATTCAAGTAAACGGCATCGCCTCAGGCTATATCGATACCCAAGCGCTGCGTGATCTAAATGACGGTGACGCCAGTCATAAGCCATTTATCATCAGTACACAGACCGCCGTCCAGCATGTCATGCAAGCGATCGCTGATGATACCGAGCTTGCCATATTTCCACGAGCGATGCGTTATATTATTTATACCTTAAACAGTGTGCCCAAGCCGTTATTAGACTGGGTATTACGCAGCCAGCTTGATAAAAACAATAAGTAATGAAAAATGAGTAAAAAAACTGTCTTTGCAACAGGCTTTATTTAACCCAGTAGCCAATAAAGGACGGTAAAAATAGGCACGCCAATCAGCAAGCTGTCGATACGGTCCAATACGCCGCCGTGCCCTGCTAGCATGGTACCTGTGTCTTTGATACCGTGCTGACGTTTAAACGCAGACTCTAGCAGATCGCCTGCGATACCGCTCACTGCCAATCCATACGCGGCTAGCAAGCAAAGCCACCATTCAAATCCCGTCAGCCAGACCCCCAGTAGCGATGCCAGTAGCGCGGCACACATACTGCCAAAGACAGCGCCTTCAATGCTTTTGTTGGGGCTGATGCGCGGCGCTAGGCCGCGTGAAAACAGACGATGACCAAGTAAGCGACCGCATAGATACTGTGCGATATCGTTAAATTGACTGGCAAATAATACAAACAATAAGACACCATACTGCTCGCGTTGCCACGTCAGCTGCTGGAGGGTAATCAAGCTGACAATCAAGGCGACAAATGCCATGCTCAATAGCCCATCTAAACCCGTTGGATGCGTGTAGTGTGAAGTGGTCGCGCTAGCGGTGTGGTCAGCAGAAGAGGTGGGAGTGACGCTTGGCTGCAAGCCGCGGCTTTGTAGCTTATGGATCAGTCGTGCTCTACTAGGTAGGCACCATATCCGTTTGATTTCGTAGGCACCGCGCAGACCGATCAGCACAAAAAAACCAATAAGCAGCCATTGATAGGGGTATCTGGACGTCAAAAGCTCGGCATGGCGATCTGCTATCTTTGCGATTGCATAGCAGCCAAAGAGCGCCGCCAGCATAAACCACCATGAGCGTGCGATCAGATAAATCGTCGGTAGGCGTCTGCGCAGGCGTGGTATGGCCAGCGCTCCCCATACCGCGCTAACCACCCCCATCAGCGCGATCACAAAGACGATATCAGAAGCCATACCTTTAAGATCCAAATGCCACCATTTTATGTCGCGGATTATGTCGCAACGCTTACAGCCGAATTGTTATGATAGCGTAAATGCTTCTTTAATCCTAACTATAGTTGATAAACTATATGGTATTAGCTGATATTAACCGGACTCCCGCATGGCTAAAGGTGGTACAGTTATTTTTTGCACATCCGCTGTTGTTATATGGGCTGTCATATCTATATCGTCAATAGTAGCAAATGCGGTCAGCGAGGGCGGCTCAATGACACTGGTCAAAGGTTTGCTCGCTAAGTTTGGATAGTCTTGTCTATAATGACCGCCGCGACTCTCATGACGCTGATAAGCCGACTGCATAATCAAAGCCGCTAACTGCAACTGCCTAGTTAATTGAACGTAGGGCAGCGTATGGTAAGAGATGACGTGGTCTTGGCTTTCAGTATCTATATGATCAAAGCTTCTACCACCGAGCTGCTGTTGCCACTGGCAGATTTGCCCCAGCGCTTGCTCAAGCTGCTCGGCGCTACGACTGATGCCCAGATGCGAGGTCATTAACGCTTTTAATTGGGTGGTTATGCCAGCAATCTCAGTATTTGTATTAGTGCCGACGTTGTGATGGTCATTAGTATGGCGTTGGTACTCAATGGGCGATGGCAAGGTAATACGCTGATAGTCTGCCAGCATCGGCGGGGTCCAGATATCATAGATGGATTGCTCTGAGTCAATATAAATGGACGTGGCGTCTGGTTTTTTAGTTGCGTGTAGATAGCGCGGGATATCGGCGGCGATATGGCGCCCGACCACCACGCACTCCAGCAGCGAGTTACTGGCCAAGCGATTAGCGCCGTGCAAGCCTGTATAAGCAACCTCTCCTGCCGCATAAAGCCCTATCATATCGGTCAAGCCATTAGCAGAAGTGACCACGCCGCCGCAGCTATAATGCGCGGTGGGGGCTACTGGGATCGGGTCAGTGGTGATGTCGATGCCAAGGTCTAATAGTGTCTGATAAATCTGCGGAAAGTGTGCTCGGAGAAATGCCGCTGGTAAGTGACTGACATCGAGATGAACGTAGCCAAGTCCATTGATGCTAATTTGCTCGGCGATAGCACGAGCGACGATGTCTCTTGGTGCCAGCTCTGCGCGTGTATCAACCTCTAGCATAAAGCGTTTACCTGTCTGCGGGCAGTACAGCCGTCCGCCTTCACCGCGTAGGGCTTCAGAGATTAAAAAACTACTGTCACCAAGCGCCAAACCTGTCGGATGAAACTGGATAAACTCCAGATTTGCCAAGCGGCAGCCTGCTTGCCAAGCCATCATGACGCCATCGCCGACACAGACATTGGGCGCGCTGGCGCGTTTAAACAACTGCCCTAGACCGCCACTGGCCAGCACCACCGCGCGACTATGCAAAGTTAGCTGTCGTTGATGAACGTGATCAAAAACAAGTGCACCTTGGCAATGATTGTCAGTATTTTTTAGCAGATGAAACGCTTCATGATAGGGCAGGATGGTGATATTAGACGCCGCTTGCGCTTTTTTAACTAAGGCTTCCATAATATGTCGGCCAGTGGCATCATCAGCATGAGCGACGCGCCGGCAGCCATGACCGCCTTCTTTGGTCAAGTGTAAGTCGCTGGTTTGTAAGGCGGCTGTCTCAAGGTCTTCCTCATGGGGGTATTGAAAATTGTCTAATGTCGCTATTTTTTCTGCTGGCGCGTGTTGTTTTGGTAGGCGAGTAAAGGGCACGCCTTGCTCGCACAGCCATTGCACCGCTTGCTCGCCTGAGCTTAGGATCTCTGTGGTGTTTTTTGCCTCGCACAGCCCTGCGCCTGCGATGAGCGTATCAGCGATATGATCAGCGGTGCAGTCTTTGGCATCCAAACTTGCCGCGATACCGCCTTGGGCATAATGACTGGAGCAAACGTCCAGCGCCGCTTTACTTAGTATCGTCACGTGGAGTGTTTGCGGTAAGGCCAGCGCCGTGCTCAATCCAGCAAGACCTGCTCCAATGATCAACACATCTGTGTGTCTGACGCCATGGGTATCATCAGCAAGGGTGCTTGTATTAGCGGCTGTATGCGCCTTACTCATATTAGGCAGCTCCCACATTGGCAAAGAGCGCGCGGTCTTGGGTGATATCACCGCTTGCAGTGACACGCCGCTTTTGCGCTTTGGCAAAATCCAGCATACGTTGTAAAGGTTTTTTGGCGGCGGCTGCCAGCTCAGGCGTCAACATGACTTCACCGCTTCGCTGCGTCAGACACTGCTCGATGCCTGTTAGGCCATTCATCGCCATCCACGGGCAAAACGCGCAGCTCTTACAGCTGGCGCTTTCGCCAGCGGTCGGTGCGGCCAAAAAACGCTTGTGTGGCGAGCGTTTTTGCATCTCGTGCAAGATACCCAAATCGGTCGCTACGATAAAGGTCTCGGCATCCATCTCATAGGTCGAGCTGAGCAGCTTACTGGTCGAGCCGACGATATCAGCGAGTGCGACCACGCTATCAGGCGACTCTGGATGTACCAGCACTTTGGCGTCAGGGTGCTCCTCTTTTAATTGCAGCAGCTCGGTCGCCTTAAACTCATTGTGCACCAGACAAGATCCTTGCCAGAGCAGCATGTCTGCGCCAGTCTCACGAGCGATATATTTGCCCAAATGACGGTCAGGCCCCCAAATGATAGGCTCACCCTGAGCATGTAAATGACGGACGATATCGATACCGACAGAGGAGGTCACCACCCAGTCGGCACGCGCTTTGACCGCGGCGCTGGTATTGGCATAAACCACCACGGTACGCTCAGGATGGGCGTCGCAAAATGCGGCAAACTCATCTGCAGGACAGCCCAAATCAAGCGAGCATTCAGCCTCCAAGTCTGGCATTAGGACAGTCTTTTCCATACTTAGGATTTTTGCTGACTCGCCCATAAAGCGCACGCCAGCCACCACCAATGTCTGTGCCTCATGGGCTTGTCCAAAGCGCGCCATCTCAAGCGAGTCACCGACACAGCCGCCAGTCGCCAATGCCAAATCCTGAATAAAAGGATCGACATAATAATGAGCGACGAGCACAGCGTTATGCGCTTTTAGCAAGTGCTTGATGTTTTCTTCAACTGCCAGCCGCTCAGAGCGTGGCAGCTCGGTAGGTATCTTTGCTCTGGCGTATTCGATGGTCATCTGAGTGGCGATGCGCTGGTCGGTACTCATGATAGGGGCGTCGTACGGATAAGTTTTCATAGCTGCAACCTCTCCTTTGGTGCGATAGTGACACATCATATGTCGTAATATTGGAATGACTCGCTAAAGCAAAATCATAAATTGTTTTAATTATGCTCATTTTGAGCATAAAAACAAGGGTTTTTTATTATTTTTCTACCTATAGTCAATCCTAAATAAAACTGACATGCTAGATATTATGTTCACGTGCTACTGATATTTATTTTGCGCAGCCTCTGTCGGCGTAGACACAGCACGCAAGGAAAATGAATACCAGTAGCGCTGTACCTGTTTTAAAGTACATTAACCATATTAAGGCGTGCGGCTTGGTTGATGTTACAGCGACAGACTGTGATCGTCTTAGATTCGAGCTATACTAGGAAGTGTTACTGTTTGTAGGTAAACGGTGCTAACGACTGCTGTAGCACGGCTGTTTTGATTGTATACTGAGTTTGTTTTTGTACTCAGCTTGTTTGTGTACTACGTTTGATTTTCTACCGAGGATGATAAATACACTTATGACGTTGTCTTATTCACATGCGCATCAGCAAGGCAGTGGTACCACCGAGGTGGTTGCCGTACTCATTGCGATTACCGAGCATACCGCCCGTGTCCTAACGGTCGATCAAGGTAAGCTATTGCCCAATGGGCCACTGATGCCGCTGCATCGCTCGTTGCAAGCAGGGGTGCGCCAGTGGGTGGAGGAGCAGACGCAGCAGCCACTTGGGTATTTAGAGCAGCTTTATACCTTTGTCGATACCAATAGACGCAACGTTGATGGTCATGCTTTAGTATATGTCAGCTATCTAGGGCTAGTGCAAGAGACGCAGACGCCAAAGCTGCCAAGCCAAGCGCTATGGCGAGATTGGTATGATTACTTCCCGTGGGAAAACCACTTAGATGGCGCGCCAACTATCATTACCTCGTTTATCGTGCCAGCGTTATTGGCATGGGCAAAGGAGGCAGATGACGCTATCACCCAGCAGCGGCGACGTCAGCGTATTGAGCTGTGTTGGGGCGTCGGTGAAGCGCATGTGATAAGCCCACAGCTGCCAAGCTTGGGTGCCAGCGCAGCCAGCCGGGAGCAGCTGCCAGAAAATAAAGAATGGGTCGCCGAGCATGTACTGCTGCGCTATGAGATGCTTTATGAAGCAGGGTTGATACCTGAAGCGCCAAGCTATCCGCCAAGCTACTTAGCCAATGTGTCCACCGAGCTGCCCAAAAACTGGTCGCAGCTGATAGGCGAGCCGATGTATTACGATCATCGCCGCGTGATTGCCACCGCCATCTCTCGATTACGAGCCAAAATAGAGTATCGGCCGCTGATTTTTGGTCTGATGCCCGAGGTGTTTACTTTATCGCAGTTACAGCAGAGCGTAGAGGCGTTATCAGGTGTGCGCCTGCATAAGCAAAACTTTCGCCGCCTGCTGGAGGCACAAAACCTAGTGATGGAAACAGGAGAGAGCAGTAGTGCTCAGCGTGGCCGGCCCGCCAAGCTGTATCGTTTTCGGCACGATATCGAGTTACAAAGCCTGCTCATGGATAGCAAGCTGCCCAAACGCAAATAATCAAATGACATTATTTTATTGCAGGGCGGGGTGCTTTACGCTATATTTATGCTCATTTTGAGTCTAATAAATGACCGTGATGCCAGTGATATGATTGCTATTTGTGGTGCTATCACTGGCGATGGCACATTTATCAAGCAAATGCGCAACGATAAGGATAACCGATGACAGGCAAACAAGAACCAGCATTAAATGAGGTGTTGCTACGCCCTCTAGTAGAGGCCGCTCTCACAGAGGATCTAGGCAGGCGCGGCGATGTCACCTCACAAGCAACCATCCCAGCCGATATGCAAGCGCAGCTACAGATCAAAGCGCGCCAGGCTGGCGTTATCTGCGGTATGGATTTGGCGCGATTGGCCTTTGATATGGTCGATACGCAGATTGGTTTTGACGCTCAGATCGCAGATGGTGAGAGGGTTGAGGCGGGGACAGTGCTGGCGACCGTGCGCGGTAATGCGCGTCATTTGCTCACTGCTGAGCGTACCGCGCTCAACTTTATGACGCATCTGAGCGGTATCGCGACCGCGACACGGCAGATCGTCGATAGTGTGGCTGCATATCCTGCGCAAATCACCTGTACGCGTAAGACCATTCCTGGCCTACGGACATTACAAAAATACGCTGTACGCTGCGGCGGCGGGCGCAACCATCGCTTGGGGCTGGACGATGCGATTTTGATCAAAGACAATCATATTGCGATTGCAGGCGATATCGCAACTGCCATCAAGCAAGCGCAAGACTTTGCCGGTCATCTGATTCCAATTGAGGTAGAAGTCGACACCTTAGCGCAGTTAGCGCAGGCACTCGATGCCGGTGCAAGTTTGGTATTACTGGACAATATGACGCCTGATGTTTTGGCGCAAGCGGTGGCTATGTGCCAAGGCCGCGCCAAGACAGAAGCCTCAGGAGGTATTACCCCTGAGACGGTGCAAGCGGTCGCCCAAACAGGGGTGGATTTCATTGCCATGGGTTATCTGACGCACAGTACTACCGCGCTCGATATCGGTCTCGATTTTATGGTCAGTGCTAATACGGGAAATTAAGCAAAGTTAATGATTTTATTGGCTTATCTGCCTATGTTACAATGGCGCTTATGCGGTGGTTAGCCGCCTAACAGGTCATCGCTGTGTGCCGTGATGACCTGACTTTAGCATCATTGCTGCAACAGATAAGCGAGACTGAGTGAACACTGAAATAATCAAGATAATCTTAGCCTTTTTGGTGCTGATCAATCCATTTAGCGCATTGACGTTGTTTTTGGATTTGACCCGCGGTTATTCGATGAATAATCGGCGCAAAGTGGCGCGTATTGCTTGCTTGACCATTTTTATTACCATCAGCTTTTTTACTGTGGCAGGGGAGACCTTGCTTAAGCTGCTGGGTATTTCTATCGGCTCGTTTCAGTTGGCGGGCGGTATCTTGGTGTTTTTGATTGCGCTCAACATGATGAACGGGGAAGGTAACCCCGTCAAACCCGATCAAGAAAACTTCGATGTCGAGTATGACAAATACGCCGCGCCAAGTACCGCCTCTGCTGTTGTGCCGCTCGCTATTCCGATGATGATCGGTCCTGGCGGTATCTCCACCGTCATCATTTACTCTTCGCAAGTCTCTGGGATTTTGCAAGTCTCAGCCATTCTTATCGCTGGATTGTTTATCAGCTTGTTTTGCTATTTGGCCTTAATGGCGGCAGGTCGTATCAGCCGGCTGCTGGGCGATACTGGACTAAACATCATGAGCCGCATCATGGGCATGCTCTTGGCTGCAGTGTCTATCGAAATCATCGTCAATGGTTTGCGTACTTTGTTTCCTGCCTTAGTATAACCGCTTGTCTGACGCTTAAAAGCATGTGCGCTTGTGTGACTAATCACCAAAGACGCTGGCAAAAAACTCCATTAATGAAAATATGTTATAGTAGTGATTCACTATTTTTGACAGGAGTTAATCTTGAGTAAGAAAAGAATTGCTATTTTAGGAGCAGGTCCAAGTGGTTTGGCGCAGTTGCGTGCCTTTGAAGCAGCGCGCTTGGCAGGTGTAAAAGACTTACCTGAGATAGTTTGTTATGAGAAACAAAACGCCATTGGTGGTATGTGGAACTATAGCTGGCGCACAGGTCTAGACAGAAATGGTGAGCCCGTCCACGGCAGTATGTACCGCTATCTATGGTCAAATGGCCCAAAAGAATGCTTGGAGTTTGCAGACTACTCGTTTGATGAGCACTTTGGTGAGCCTATCCCTTCATACCCTCCGCGTGAAGTCCTAAAAGACTACATCATGGGCCGTATCGACAAACAAGACATTCAAAAATATATTCGCTTTGAATGCCCAGTACGCTGGGTAGCTTTCGATGATGATACGCAAAAATTCACCGTCACGGTGATGAACCATAAAACCGACGAGCAAGAAGTCGAAGAGTTTGACTATGTTGTGGTTGCGACAGGGCACTTTTCGACGCCAAACATGCCGTACTTTGAAGGTCTCGAAGCCTTCCCTGGCCGTATCTTGCATGCTCACGACTTCCGTGATGCCCTAGAGTTTAAAAACGAAGATATATTACTTGTCGGTAGCAGTTACTCCGCCGAAGACATCGGTACGCAGTGCTATAAGTATGGCACCAAATCAGTAACCATCAGTTATCGCAGCCAGCCACTTGGCTATGAGTGGCCTGAGGGCATCAAAGAAGTGCCGCTGGTGACGCATTTTGAAGGAGATGTGGCGCATTTTGCTGATGGCACCAGTCAGAGCTTTGACGCCATCATTATGTGTACCGGCTACTTGTTCCATTTCCCGTTCTTGCCGGATGAGCTGCGTTTGCAAACGCATAACTGCTTGTACCCTGCCAACCTTTACAAAGGTATTTTTTGGCAGCCCAATCCCAAGCTTATCTATTTAGGCATGCAAGATCAGTACTTTACCTTTAATATGTTTGACGCCCAAGCGTGGTATGCGCGTGATGTCATCATGGGTGAGATGGCGCTGCCGGATTTGGCAACGCGTGAGGCTGACGAGCAAAAATGGCTGGAAACCTATGCCAAATGCGTCACGGTCGACGACTCCATCGACTTTCAAGCTGCTTACATTCGCGACTTGACCGATGCGACGGATTATCCTGAGTTTGCGGTCGAAAAACAAGGCGATATTCTAAAGCAGTGGCAAAAGGACAAAGCAGAGAACATCATGACCTTTAGAGAAAAGGCCTACCGCTCGACGCTGACGGGCACGCTAGCGCCTGAGTTGCCAGAGCCGTGGCTGGATGTATTAGATGACTCGCTTGAGCACTTTTTAAACTTGGCATTTGTCCAGCCCAAAAAGCATAAAAAAGCCTCATAAGCAGTTTTTATCTATAAGTGTTTATTGTAAAAAACCAAACCTTCAAGTGAGGGTTTGGTTTTTTTTATTTAGGATGAGCCATGCATCTTTGGTGACTAGATTTGATGATTAGCTTTGATACAAATGCCATGCCAGATAGAGCATCAAGATACCGACGAGAGCGTCCAAAACATTCCAAGCTTTTGGTTTGGCAAACAGCGGCTTGAGTAAGCGCGCACCATAGCCCAGCGCAAAAAAGAAAAAGAAAGACGCACTGACGGCACCAGCGGCAAACACCACTTTGCTACTAGCGCCTGTTGAAACCATGCCGACGAGCACCAATGTATCTAAATAGACGTGCGGGTTGAGCCATGTAAAGCCAAAGCACAGGAGCAGCGCTTTTTTTAGGCTGCTGACCACTTGACCCTCGACGGTCAGTGCCTGTGATAGGCGCACACTGGCATATAGGCTTTGTAAGCCATAACCGAGCAAAAACACCACACCGGCGAATTTTGCGACATCGACGATGTGCGGATAGCGTGCTGTCACGGCGCCAAAGCCGCCGACGCCTGCTGATATCAAGATGGCATCGCTAAGGGCACAAAACAAACAGACAAAAAAGATGTGCTCGCGCTTTAGCCCTTGTTTGAGTACAAAGGCGTTTTGCGAGCCTATCGCAATGATGAGCGATAGCCCAAGCAAGAAGCCAGAAAGAAAGTCAGAGGCATGCATAATTAAGTGCTTAATCGGTGGTGGAGCGGGGCGGATAGTGCCAGCGGCGCTGACATTTTGCGTACTGGCAGCATCACAAAAAGCTGTTAAGATACGCTATTGATTGCACAGATGCAATAAAGCAAAGCCCCTTACTGTAAAATGGGTGTGTAACAAGAGGCGTGTATAACAGAGAGGTAAGATCGGTCATGGTGGTAAGTTTGACAAGAATGCTACAATCATTTGGGCAAGCCCAAGACGATCTGCCAGCGCAAGCGGCCTTACAGGCGCAAAAGACAGCGAGCCACTATGATGGCCAAACAAAGAGCAAAGGCGGCGAGCAAGCAGATGACGACAATATTAAAAACCCGCGTACTACGCTGACGCCCCCTGAGCGTGCCGACCGTATCTGTGCGGCATTGGCGCAAGTGAGTGATGCGCGTTCGGCCACACCGCTCACCGACCGCTATCTGGCCAATCACGCACAAATGCGCCCAGACAACAGACCCCCTTTTGACCCTGATACCTTATGGTATCTCAAACATGGACGCTGTCCGATTATGACTGAGCTTGTAGATGTGGTCGATGAAGCCACCTTAAACGCCATGCCTATCGAGGCGGTGGCAATACTCGATAGAATAAATGGTAAGCTAAAGCGCTACCGTGAGTGGAGTCAAGAGCTCAACGATGAGCAGCAGCAACAGCATAACGAGCGGCAGTTCGTCATCGACAAGCTGGTTTCTGAGAGTATCCCCGAGGCGCTGCATCATTATGAGCAGCTGCAACGATTTAGCCCGCACCGTACCAGAAACCATACAGCACAAGGTAAGATGAGCGCAGGTGATATGCTGACGGATTTGTTTTTAGAGATTGACTACGAGCTTGATGAGCTGCTCGATGAATTGCACAACACAGTGATGAGCCGCCTTGCTTCCACGCATCGCTATGTCAAAAGCCGCACGCAAAGCTAAGCTAAGGGCGGCGGTTGTGACTGCGAACCTGCTCTCATTGATACCGCGGTGCTTGCCAATCATTTTGCCAAAAAAACTGCCATAAAATAAGGATCAGCCAATGACCCAAATGACTGCGATGTTTATCATGTTTGTATTTTATGGTGTGCTACCAGCGGCTGGGTTGTACTTGGGATATCGTGGTATCAAAAAAATGACCGCGCCCAAAATGCTGGAGTATAAGGCGATGCCGCAGCTGGGCTATATCCCCGAAAAAAGCCTACCGGCTGATATCAAGAAGATGCTGGCGCAGATCAACGAAAAAGGCGAAAAGCTGCGCGTCATTTATGGTGATACCAATAATGACGGTAAGATTGATGACAAAGACACTGTCAATGAGACCTATATCATGATTCAAAATCTCATGGACAGACACGTGCCGCTGGCGGTGGCGGACTATCGGCGCTTGCATGACTTAGATATGGGCGATAGTGCGCGCGCTGATACCACCAAAATCAAGAACTCCAATGTGACAGGCAAAGAAGCGCTGCTTGAGGTGCTCACCACCATTGACGCGCAGTTTGATGATTTGCTCAATGCCTCCTATCATCAAGACGGGCAAAAGCTACTCGCGACCAGTCGCTATCTACAAAAACGCTTTAAAACGCCTGCTGTTAGTCATGAAGGACAAAACCTCGATGACGGTGCTGACGATGAGGCAGGTATTCAAACGCTTGAAACCCCAGCTGGTGCTGCGGCCAAAAAGGCGCGCGCTGATGATATCAAACGGTAAAGATTAAAAGCTAAGCGCAATAACGGTAAAAGAGTAAGATATATGAGTGTGCTCATTGGTGTCGGTATCGTGACGACCATCACGACCATTTATTTGGGTAAAAAAGGCTGGCAAGCGCTGCATAGAGCCGTCGGCATCACCCCAGGCGTGCTTACATATCAAGATGATCAAGCGCCTTTGTCATTGTCTGCGGTCACATGGCGGCATCTGCGTTTACACAAAAAACATCTACAGCGCTTACCAAACGATCAGCTGCGCCAGCTGCAGCGTATCGACGATAAGGTGAGTCGCTATCAGTCTTATCAAAAAACACAACAGGCTGATGATAAGACGCCGACGGTGACCGAGTCGCAGTTTGTGTTAGAAAAGCTGCTGTACACGCGCTTGCCTGACACACTAGCCAGTTATGATTATCTGGTCAGTATCGATAGCGCCGACCTATCACAAACAGAAAAAAAAGCAGAAGCCAGTGAGCTGTTGCAGCAGGTATTAGACCATATCGAGCAGCGTCTAGATGCGTTATTGGACCAAGCGCAGACGCAGCATCTACAAGCGTTACGCGTGATGAAAAACTATGTCGAGAGCCACGATCGTTAAAGGGTAGGGCAAAACTACAGCAAGTGGCGCAAAAAAAGCTGCCTGTGAGAGATATCACAGGCAGCTTTTTTATGATCTAGGTGTATGAAACCTCAATGAGACTAACGCTTATCGCCGTGGCCACGAGTGTGCCGAGTGCCGCGACTAGCAGGGCTGCCGCTGCTTTTCGGTTTGCTACTGTGCGACTTATCGCTACGACTATCGGCACGGCGCGCTTTGAGCGGTTTGTTTTTGATACGTTCTTGCTTTTCTTTGGCCGCGCCGTGCAGACCTGTACCATAACGCGGGCGCAAGCTGACTAAGTCGGTTAGGGTGTTGATCTCTTTTTTGTCCAGCTCCAAGAAGCGGCCTGTACGCAGCTCTTTGGGCAGTGATATCGTACCATAGCGGGTGCGCAATAGGCGGCTGACCTTGAGGCCTTGCGACTCAAACAAACGGCGCACTTCGCGGTTGCGGCCTTCTTTTAGTTTGACGTGATACCACTTGTTGACGCCTTCACCGCCGCCTTCTTTAATGTCGTCAAACTGCGCCATGCCGTCCTCTAGCATGACACCAGCGGTCAAGTTGCGAGCGATATCAGGGGTGACCTCACCCAAGACACGTACCGCATATTCACGCGTGACTTCACTTGAGGGGTGCATCAAGCGATGGGCCATCTCGCCATCGTTGGTAAACAATAACAGTCCGGTTGAGTTGATGTCCAAACGGCCAACCATCACCCAGCGATCGTGGGTCAGCTTTGGTAGGCGCTCAAACACAGTCGGGCGACCTTCAGGGTCTTTTGCCGAACACACTTCCCCTTCAGGCTTGTAGTATGCCAAGACGCGGCGGCGCTTTTCGTTTTCGGCGTTGTATTTGATCTGACGACCATCTACCCGTATCTCATCGCCTTGCTGCACGCGATCACCAATGGTTGCAGGCGCATTATTGACAGACACGCGGCCTGATCTGATGACTTCTTCCATCTGACGGCGTGAACCCAGCCCCATACGGGCGAGAGCTTTTTGTAATTTCTCATCTTTCATAATCATGTCCTTGAGTCGGTGGGTTTACATTTCTCAATGTAAAAAATGCAGTGCCTATTCTACGCTATTTTAACAAAATTAGCACGTAAACAACTGCTTACTGTCGATGATGACTCAAACCAATATTTATTAGAAAATTCGCGTTTGGGTTATCTATTTTAAGAAAGAGCGTTCTAAAAAGGGTAACGACAGCCATGTTGTTTTTTAAAAGACGGCAAGAGAGCTATCTACAAATACCTTTTCTCTTGCCAGTCACTTATTAAAAAGCGTATCAATATTTTGGCTTTATCTTGCGCTAGGATTTTGCCGCGTACACAGGTACAATATTATGACTAGTCAAAGGTTGACGAAGCAAAAGACAGGCATGCAAAGTACTTGCGCGCGCTGTCTTTATTTTTTTATATCGTACCCTCTATTGGAGTTACTATGTCTACTGCCCAAGCGTCTGCCACCTTATTAGATGGTAAAGCCCTTGCCAAACAAATCGAACAGCAACTGAGTGCGCGTGTAGACGCTATCAAAGCTAAGACGGGACGCACCCCAAGTCTAGCGACGATATTGGTCGGTGATGACCCTGCCTCTGCGACCTATGTACGTATGAAAGGCAATGCCTGTAAGCGTGTCGGCATGGACTCTATTCGGGTCGAGATGCCAAGTGCTACGATTACCAAAGAGCTGATGGCAAAGATTGATGAGCTCAATAACGACCCTGATGTCCATGGTATCTTGCTACAGCACCCTGTCCCTGCGCATATCGATGAGCGTGCATGCTTTGAGCAAATTGACTTGGCAAAAGACGTCGATGGCGTGACGTGTCTTGGCTTTGGTCGTATGGCGATGCAGCAGTCTGCGTATGGCTCTTGCACGCCGCAGGGCATTATGCACCTATTAGAGCATTACAATATTGAGCTTTCGGGTAAAGAGGCGGTCGTAGTCGGGCGTAGCGCCATTTTGGGTAAACCGATGGCAATGATGCTATTGAATGCCAACTGCACGGTGACGATGTGTCACTCAAAAACACAAGATTTGGCCGCTCATATCAAGCGTGCTGATATCGTGGTTGGTGCTGTAGGTGTGCCTGAGTTGATTAAAGCTGAGTGGATCAAAAAAGGGGCTGTGGTAGTCGATGCAGGTTTTCATCCCACCGACAATGGCGGTGTGGGTGATATCGAAATGCAAGGCATGGAAAACATTGCCAGTGCTTATACACCAGTACCAGGCGGTGTCGGCCCGATGACGATTAATACTCTCATTCGCCAGACGGTAGAAGCCGCTGAAAAATCAGCAGGCTTGGATATTAGCTAAAAAATAGCCATGTGAGTGCTGATTGCCGATAGATAAAGGGGCCTGATTGATAGAGTCAGGCAAATCAACCATCTCTTCGTTGATAGGATTTAAAAATGGCTAAAAAAGACGTAGGTATTCATGAGCGACTACAAGGTATTGGTAGAGAGTTTGTCGATGTCTGTCATTACGTTATTTTATTTTTAATCAGTGTGGTGGTGGTCTGGACGGCAGGTAAAGAGTTCATTTATATTGTCCAAAAAGGCTCAGCGGATCTAAAAGATATTTTGATGCTGTTCATTTATCTTGAGCTACTCGCTATGATAGGGATTTATTTTAAAACCCATCGACTGCCCGTACAGTTTTTGATATTTATCGCCATCACCGCATTGTCGCGACATCTGGTCGTTGATGTGCAGGCAGTGTCAGATTATTTTCATCTATGGCTATTGGCAACGATCTCTGTGGCAATCATGCTATTGAGTGGTGCTATTGTCATATTGACTTGGACGGCAAAAACCTTTGGTCGTCCAGAGGACAATCTTGATAGACAGTATGCAAATTTGACAGTCAATGCCATGCTGCCTGATAATGCGCAAGCACCAGACAGCCATACCAAGCACCGCCGTGAGTAATGAGGCACAATCAGCACAAAAAAAGGGCTACCATTGGTAGCCCTTTTTTATGTATGAATGAGTTATCACAACCATTTGAGTTTCTTAAAGTTGTAATACAAGAAGCTACACAACGCGATGATGATAATCATAATAACGAAGTAAGCGTATTTCCAATGCAGCTCAGGCATAAAGTCAAAGTTCATACCATAAATACCAGCGATGGCCGTTGGTACCGCTAAAATACCTGCCCAAGCGGCGAGCTTACGTACCACCTCGTTTTGTCCCATATTGACCATGGCCATATAGGTGTTCATTACCACGCTTAGCATCTCATTGAGGCCGTTGATAGCGTCTAACGAGTGCAGCAAGTGGTCATTGACGTCACGAAAATAGGGCTTGGCTGCTTGCGAAAACCCAGAGACCAGCTCGCTTTTTTTGTGATTGATAAAAAAACTACAGATGTCTTGCACCGGTAAGATAATCGCCCGCATGTGTACCAGCTGTGACTTGAGCTCGTAGAGGTTTTTGAGCGTGCCTTTATTAAACTCATAGGTAAATACGTAACGCTCTTGCTCACGCAGATAACGCCCCAAACGATCGGTAATCGGCATATAGTTATCCACAATAAAATCGAGAATAGCGTGCAAGACAAATATCGGCCCCATTCTGAGCTTTTCTGGGCGGCGGTGACAGTGCTCGCGGACAGGTGCGTAGGAGTTGGATGGACCATTGCGAATGGTGATTAAGTAGTTTTTGCCCATAAATATCGCAGTGGTGCCGTAGCGAATGACGTTGTCTTCAAGCTTGGCGGTACGTAAGACCACAAATACCATGTCGTTGTCATAATTTTCGACTTTGGCGCGCTGATGGTCGGCAAACGCATCCTCGATGGCAAGTTCGTGCAGACCAAAGGCTTCTTTGACTTTGACCATGGTCTGGAGGCTGGGGTCATACAAACCCAGCCAAATAAACTGGCCATTGTTACTCAGCGCCCGACTGACATCATTTAGCGCCACTTTATCGAGGTTTTCGCCGGTCTTACGAGAGTAGGCGTAGCAATTGACGACCTCATCTTCACTGGATAGATCGATATCTTCATAGCGCTCAGAATCAGGGTCATAGACCGTCATGGTCTCGATGGTATCTTCTCTGGTGGCATCGGCATCGCCATAGATATAGCTATCATCATTATCGAGATACAAATGCTCATCATTCATATCCGCATAAAGACGGTTGATGTCGGAGTTAGGTTCAATACGCGCGGTTTTTTTGAGCAATTGATCGTTATTGTGGTCCATACCCCCTCCCGTGATAAAGTAAAAAATGTCTCACAAATAAAACGCGGCGCCGTCATTAAAGCGCGTGGCTTTTTAAAGTCTCAATATCGACCAAGCTCAGCAGGCTTTCGTGACAGGCTTCGAGCTTGATCGGCGGGGCGATATCAAAGTCCAAGGCCTCGACCCAGCGCAGCGCACAGATGCACCAGTAGTCGCCAGGTTTTAATCCAGCAAAACCATACTCAGGCAGAGGCGTGATCAAGTCATTGCCGCGACTGGCAGAAAAATTCAAAAACTCGTTGGTCATCTTGGCGCAGACGGTATGCTGGCCGACATCATGACTGCCAGTATGACAAAAACCATTGCGATAATAGCCGGTAATCGGGTCAAAACAGCAGCTAGCAAGCGCCGTTCCTAAGACGTTGGTTTGGTTGATGGCTGGGTTTGGGTGGTAATCAGATGACATAAGGCTTCCGAGATAAAAATATGTGTTAGTGTAACATGAGTCTGTCTGCATGGCGCTGTTCTTGCTGAGGCAATTCGCGCACGTTTTTATCAAGTAATGCAAGCGCATAGCGGCTATTTCACGGACGCTATTTGTTCAATACGAGCAGATAGCCGTCGCCGTAGCTACTGATGCTCATGATGCCATGGACGATAATTAGATAGTAATTGTGCCCAATTGTCACTAGGCGAACCTTGACTGCTATGCTAAACTAAAGCATAAAGTGCCTTGATTATTTATCTCTGTTTATTAGCGCATAAAGATACTCGTCTTATCATCCTAAATTATACTTATTACTCACCCTGTTGCGGTTACCTAGTTTGTTTATAAATAATTGGGTCAATGATGTTGTGTGTTAAAAACACAACGATACGATGTCAATGCCCTTATAAATACAACCTTTTAGTACCGCATCAGTACCGCGTTTTTTGGTAAGCGATACGCCAAACAAGGATTTATTGTGTCTGTCAGTTCTGATTCTGCAAAACCTGCCCAGTTAAATGCAACAAAAAATGCGGCCACTCAGCCTGCCGATAGCGTTGCTAAACCCAATAGCATGTCCTACCTAAATCACTTTGCCAGCGATGTGGCCAACAGTTGGCTGTTGCCTGATGGCGTGGTGGATGTGTTGTTTGAAGACGCACATAAGCAAGAGGTGCTTAGGTACCAATTGACGCAGCAGCTGATCACTCATGGCTATCAGTTGGTCAACCCGCCGATGATTGAGTTTACTGAGTCACTGTTAAGTGACGCCTCAGAAGATTTGAAACGTCAGACGTTCAAGATCATCGACCAGCTGACGGGTCGTTTGATGGGTTTGCGTGCCGATATTACCCCGCAGATTTTGCGTATTGATGCGCATCATGGCGGTACCGGTATTGCGCGTTATTGCTATGCAGGCGATGTGATTCACACTTTGCCCTCAGGACTATTTGGTTCACGTACGCCCTTGCAGTTAGGCGCTGAGATATTTGGCTGCGCCGATTTGGCAGCCGATATCGAGCTGATTGATGTCTTGTTTGGGATAGTCAATACACTAGATATGAGCGCGGCGCTGCATATTGACTTGGGTCATGTGGCGATATTTAAGCGTTTGGCTGAGATGGCGGCGCTATCTGACAGCGACGCTGAGCAATTGATGCATTTATATGCCAATAAAAACCTACCAGAGCTCAAACGCGTTTGCCAAGCATTGCCGATGGGCGATGACTTTTATGCCTTAGCGCGTTTTGGTCACGATATCGATAATTTGCTGACCAAGCTCTCTACTGCCGCGCAGCAAGATGAACAGATATCTACGGCTATCGATGAGCTACAGCGCCTAAAAGCGCACCTAAAAACGCAGTGGCAGTGTCCGGTGAGTATCGATGTGACTGAGCTATCAGGCTATCACTATCATACTGGCATTGTCTTTAATGGCTATATCAATAGTGAGACGCAGCCGCTGGTACGTGGCGGGCGTTTTGATGGTATGCAAAGCGGTGGCCATCTGTCCGTCAGCCAGCCACGTGAAGCCACAGGCTTTAGTATGGATGTCAGCCGCTTGCTGGCGCACACGCAGCTTGAAGCGCCGAGTATCGTGCTGATCGATTATCAAGCCGCCACTCAAGCAAGCCCCGAGCAGCGACAAACCTTGCTCCAGCAGGCCACCAGCTTACGCGAGCAGGGCTACCGTGTCACCATGCCACTAAACGCGGACGACCGTCCCGATGGCGTGACACATCGTTTGGGTTTTGCTGACAATCAATGGCAACTACAAACTATCTAGCTTAACTAGATTCAGTTTGGCTGATTTATAGGTATAGTTATAATGGCATCGCCGCTTGGAAAAAGACTTTAAGATAAAACATACTTGGTTTGGCGCGGCAATAATAAGCGCACTGAGCACAAGCATCAAACACTGCTAACATCACGTTAGTTTTGCAACCGTTATTGCACACACCTCAATACATAAAGGTAAGGATTGATCATGGGTAAGAATGTCGTAGTTTTGGGTAGCCAATGGGGCGATGAGGGTAAGGGTAAAATCGTTGATTTACTTACCGAAAAAGCCTCAGCCGTTGCTCGTTTTCAAGGCGGTCACAACGCTGGGCACACACTGGTTGTCGATGGCAAAACCACCGTCCTACATTTGATCCCATCTGGTATCTTGCGCGAAGGCGTCACCTGCTTCATCGGTAACGGTGTGGTACTAGCGCCAGACGCCCTACTAAAAGAGATAAAAGATCTAGAAGCCAACAACGTACCAGTACGCGAGCGTCTACGTATCTCGCCAAACTGCCCACTCATCATGCCATATCACGTGGCACTAGACCAAGCACGCGAAGCCAAACGCGGTACAGGCAAAATCGGTACCACAGGTCGCGGCATCGGTCCTGCATATGAGGACAAAGTGGCGCGCCGTGCCATCAAGCTTGCTGACTTGTTCCGTGATGATTTAGAAGAAAAACTACGTAACCTAATTGAATATCACAACTTCCAACTGACACAGTATTATAAAGTCGATGCCATCGATTTTGATGAGACCTTTAAGCTGTGCCAAGAGTGGCGCGAAGAGATCACAGGCATGGTTACTGATGTGACCGAAGACCTCAACCAATTGCGCCTTTCTGGCAAAAACTTAATGTTTGAGGGTGCACAAGGCACGCTACTTGATATCGACCACGGTACCTATCCGTTTGTCACCAGCTCAAGCGTCACAGCAGGCGGCGTATCGACTGGTACGGGTATCGGCCCATTGTACCTAGATTATGTACTTGGTATTACCAAAGCCTACACCACGCGTGTCGGTAGTGGCCCATTCCCAACAGAGTTGTTTGATGATGTGGGTGCCCACTTAGCCAAAGTCGGCCATGAGTTTGGCGCGACGACTGGCCGCGCGCGTCGCTGCGGCTGGTTTGATGCCGAGGCATTACGCCGTGCGGTGGTATTGAACTCTATGTCAGGTATCTGCTTGACCAAGCTTGACGTCTTAGACGGTCTTGAAGAATTGCTAATCGGTGTGGGTTACAACCTCCCTGAGACAGAATGTGCTGGCGCGCACGACGCAGAGTTTTATGAGTCGGTCACACCGAAGTACGAAACGATGGAAGGTTGGAGCGAGTCTACCGTTGGTATTACCAACTATGACGACCTACCAGAAAACGCCAAAAAATACATCAAACGTATCGAAGCATTGATTGGCTGCCCAGTAGATATCATCTCAACCGGCCCTGACCGCGAAGAGACCATCGTACTTCGTGACCCGTATGATGCTTAGTGCGTACTATAAGTCTTGGTGTTATAAGCACTAACTGGCTTGTAGTATTCATCAAGTAGTATCAATTAAAAGAACCCCAGTGCTGAGCATTGGGGTTCTTTTTGGTCAATATGATGACCGTATTAACAATTAGCAGATCATAAATTTACTTTTATGCAAGGTACGGTCATAAATTAATCCTATCATTTATAGCCTCAATCATTATAATAGGCAACAATCCTATGTTGACGCTCGTGTTTTGCTATCGATAAATCATGAGTTATCCGCTTCGTCGACATGGCGGCCAACGTTAAAACAAAGCATTTACCCCTTTACTTTTACCAAACTGACCCCCTATTAGGAGTTTTTTTATGGCTAACGAACGTACTTTATCTATCATCAAGCCTGATGCAGTCGCTGGCAACAACATCGGCGCTATTTATAGCCGTTTTGAAGAAGCGGGTTTAAAAATCGTTGCTGCAAAAATGTTGCATCTTGATGACAAAAAAGCAGGCGGTTTTTACGCTGAGCATGCCGAGCGTCCATTTTATAATGCTTTGGTCTCATTCATGACTTCAGGCCCTGTCGTTGTTTCTGTATTAGAAGGCGAAAACGCCATTGCTAAGCACCGTGAAATCATGGGCGCAACCAACCCAGCCGACGCTGCCGAAGGCACTATCCGTGCTGACTTTGCTAGCAGCATCGACGAAAACGCGGTTCATGGTTCAGATTCAGCTGAGTCCGCAGCACGTGAAATCAGCTACTTCTTTAATGATGATGAAGTATGTGCACGTACGCGCTAAGATCAGCCAGTTATTGATAGCAGCCGATAGGTTGGTTATGAATAATTTGTGTCGCAAGACGGCTTATATCTGATGGGTATAAGCCGTTTTAGCTATTTTGGTTTGTCTGTTTTTTCGCCGTCCTTGTGTCATTGAAATTTTTTATTATTTGCCTCATTATTGTCTTTATCTAACATTATCAATCCTTTATCAGTATGGCTACTCATTTTTTGTGCTTGTCGCTATGTATGATTGGCATAAGTACAAGAGACGCTGCGCTCATAATGGATTGCTAATGGCCATATTTGCCATAAGGCGTATGGAGAGCAACACTCATCGCTTATATCAACAATTGCCACGCTTAATTTAGCTGATGCAAAAAGGTTACCTATTATGTCCACTGTTCAATCCCCGCTCCAGCATGTCCCTGCCACCTCCAAAGCCAGCATCAAACTGGTCGATGAAGCGCAGGCCAAGACCAATCTTTTGGGGATGACCCAAGCACAATTGGCTGACTATTTTAAAAGCCTCGGCGAAAAGCCCTTTCGCGCGACGCAGGTGATTAAATGGATATATCAGCACGGGGTGACAGATTTTGAGCAGATGACCAATCTGAGCAAGTCACTGCGCGATAAATTGTCGCTGAATGCCTGCGTGACTCCGCCTAAGGTTATTCATCGTCAGTACAGTGATGATGGTACGCGTAAATGGGTGTTTGAAGTGACGGGTGGCTCGCTGGTGGAGACGGTATTGATTCCGGCGGATGATAATAAATCAAATGGCCGCAAAACCTTGTGTATCTCTTCGCAAGTCGGCTGCGCGCTCGACTGTAGTTTTTGTAGTACCGGTAAGCAGGGTTTTGAGCGCGATCTGACGGCGGCTGAGATCATCGGGCAGCTGTGGGTGGCCAATGCTTCCTACATGAGCGATGATAATGACAGCTTAGAGGCTGTCGATCATAGCGCTTGGGAAAACCATGTCACCAACGTGGTGATGATGGGTATGGGTGAGCCTTTATTAAACTACAAGCCTGTAATCGGCTCGATGGAGATTATGCTCAGCGACCATGCTTATGGTCTCTCAAAGCGCCGTGTGACATTGTCGACCTCAGGTGTGGTACCCAAGATGTATCAGCTGGCACAAGATCTCGATGTGGCTTTGGCGATATCCTTGCACGCGCCCAATGATGAGCTGCGTGATGAGCTGGTGCCTATCAATAAGAAATACCCGTTAAGTGAGCTGATCGCCGCGGCAAAAAACTACGTGTACGATGTCAATCCACGCCACAAAAAACACGTCACCATTGAGTATGTCATGCTTGATGGCGTCAATGACAGCGATGAGCATGCGCGGCAGTTGGTGGCGTTGTTGGATGGTCTACCAAGTAAGATTAATTTAATACCGTTTAATCCGTTTCCGCATGCACCATATGACAAATCAAGCAACAACCGCATCCATGCGTTTAGCAATATCTTAAGTGAAGCTGGGTTTGTGTGTACCATTCGTCAAACGCGCGGCGACGATATCGATGCGGCTTGCGGCCAGCTGGTCGGGCAGGTCGCCGACCGCACTCGTCGTTCAGCGGCATGGCAGCAAAGCATCAAAGCGCGTGAAAACGCTGAGTTGTGATTCATCATACAATTAATCACAACTAAATTGTACTTATGGGGGCTAAATCTATTAAACTGATGCTTCGATTATCGAACGCATTGAATCCAGTTTTATGATGGCGGCTATGATGACTTCTAAAAATTCTTGTCAAAATAAGTATCAAAGCGTGTGTTTTTTGACTGACAAACCATGGATGACAGCCACGTTGCCAGTCGTGGCACAGACGGCAGTGACGTCCAAACGGCTACTGCTTGGTGTGGCGATGGTGGGGCTGTTTTTGACGGGGTGTCAAAGCACGCCAACCGATGGTTTGTTGGGGGATACCCCTTATCAGACGTCGACGCGGCCGAGCAATGATCGCAACTTGGATCAACAAGAAATTGCGCGCGTACGCACCTCGCTTGCCGCGCAATATATCCGCAAAAACGAGCTTGATACCGCCCAACGCCAGCTTGAAAAAGCCTTCGCTGCCGATAGCCGTTACGCGCCAGCCTATGATATGATGGGCGTTTTGCTGCAGCAAGAGGGCAGCCGTATCAATCTGCAAAAAGCCGATCAGTACTTTAAAAAAGCCATCGCGCTTGATAAAGACTTTGAGCAAGCTCACAATAACTATGGCGTGTATTTGTCGCAGATGAAACGCTATAAAGAAGCGGCTGAGCAGTTTGAGATTGCAGGAGCAGCGCTTGGCTACGAAGGTCGTATCGGTGCGCTGGAAAACCTAGGCCGAACCTACCTACAGATGGGCGACCGTACTGCTGCGGCCAAAGCGTTTTTGCGCGCGCTAGATGGCAACCGCAATAGCATCATCGCCCATATCGAATTGGTAGATTTATTGCTTGAGCAGCAGCGGGTGGCCCAAGCACAAAAACTTTATGACGAGACACTGATCTTGGTACAAGGGCAAGGTATCAGCCCGCGTTTGCTATTACAAGGCATCAAACTTGCGGCGGCTCAAAACAACATAACCACACGCCAGCAATTGGCACAGCAGCTTTTATCCGCTTATCCACTAAGTGATGAAGCAAAACAACTGAAGACTTGGCTTAACAATCCAGAGGCACCATGGAAATGACCACCCCATCATCAAACACTCAATCAAATACTCAGGGATCATTTGGTGCCATGTTGCAGCAAGCCCGCAAAACAAAGCAAGTCAGTCTAGAAGAGGCCGCCGCCGAGCTATTTATCTTAAAGCGTCACCTAAAAGCCTTAGAAGATGAGAATTTTGTAGATTTGCCGCAAGCCGCGTTTGCTCGTGGTTTTGCTATCAACTATGCCAAGTTTCTGGGGTTAGACCCTGTAAAGATCGCCAGTAGCTTTGATGCCGCCTATCCCAATGAGCTAAAACCATATTCAGTCAACAACATTGATACACCGCTGCGCCCGATGGGGACCTTGCAGCGTGACACTCATAACCGCATTCGTTTCAATCCGTTACTGATTATCGCGGTCATTGGCGTTATTATCTTAGCGATTTTTTTATTCCGCATGGTCAGTAATGCCAGCAAAGAAAATACCCAAGCACCGACCAACGCTGTCGAAGACATCTCGGCACTCGAGCAGGCTCAAGGCGCTGCTATCGATAGCGAGACAGGCGTGGGTGCCGCAGGCTCTGCGCTTAACATAGGCGCGGCGAGCAGCACCTCGACGTTAGAGGTGATGTTGAGCGATGAGGCGGTGGTGGTGATTACTGATGCGTCAGGGAGCAATCTGATGAACGGCGCTCAGAGCACGGGTAGCTATAAGCTATCTGGCATACCGCCATTTAATGTACAGATCGATAATGTCGATAATGTCAGCTTAATGCTCAACCAAGAGGCGGTGGCATTAGAGGCATATGCCACTGATAAGCAAGCCAGTTTTGAGCTTGCGCCATAAGTGGGCAAAAGCATAATGCCGCATCGTTAGGTATCATTGTCAGGGTTTGTTTTTATTTTTTTGTTTTAACCAAAGGGTTTGTCTATGTCAACGTCAGCGCCTATTAACCGTCGTTTTACCAAAAAAATATATGTCGGTGATGTCGCGATTGGGGGTGATGCACCGATTAGTGTGCAAAGCATGACCAATACCGAGACTTGTGATGTGGCCGCGACGGTCGCACAAATCGAGCGCTGCGTAGAAGCAGGCGCTGATCTGATGCGCGTCTCGACCCCGACGATGGATACGGTCAACGCCTTTGCCGAAATCCGTAAACAGGTCAGCGTGCCGCTCATCGCCGATGTGCATTTTGATCATAAGATTGCTTTGGCAGTGGCCGAAGCAGGCGCTGATTGTTTGCGTATCAACCCAGGTAATATCGGTAGTGATGCCAAAGTACGTGAGGTGGTTGCCTGCGCCAAGCATCACAATATCCCGATTCGTATCGGTGTTAACGCAGGCTCGCTAGAAAAAGACATCCAGCGAAAGTATAAAGAGCCGACGGGCGAGGCGATGCTAGAGTCCGCGATGCGCCATATCGATATTTTAGAGCGCCTCAATTTTGATCAGTACAAAGTCTCAGTCAAAGCCAGTAATGTGTTTTTGACATTAGAGGCGTATCGTCTGCTCTCAGCCCAAATTGACAACCCGCTACATCTGGGCGTGACCGAAGCTGGTGTCTATCGCACCGGCGCGGTCAAATCTGCCATTGCATTAGGGGGGCTACTTCTAGACGGCATCGGCGATACCATTCGTATCTCCCTTGCGGCAGAGCCTGAAGAAGAAATCAAAATCGGCTTTGATATTTTAAAATCGCTAAATATCCGCTCAAACGGCGTCAATTTTATCGCTTGTCCTAGCTGCTCGCGCCAAGAGTTTGATGTGATCAAAGTGATGACAATGTTAGAGTCGCGTCTCGAGGATATTCGTGAGCCGATGGATCTGTCAGTGATTGGCTGTAAAGTAAATGGCCCAGGGGAGGCCAAAGAAGCCGATATCGGTATCGTCGGTGCTGCGCCAAAGTCATTGGTCTACCGTATGGGCGAAAAAAGCCATTTGATCAATACCGAAAACCTAGTCGATGAGATTGAAAGTATGGTGCGCGCCCATGCTGAAGACTTGGCAAAAAAGCGCGAAAATGAGATTATTCGCGTTAAATAAATATCAGTAGCGCTAACGGATACCAGTAGTGCTGTCGCTGTTTTTAGGTTAACTATATAAAAAAGAACTTGTGATAATTGTAAGGATATGACCGTACCATGATCAAAGCTATCAAAGGGTTTAATGATATTTTGCCTACCCAATCGGCAAAATGGCTACAGTTAGAGGCGATATTGGCGGATGTGCTGGGTAGGTACGGTTATGAGCATATTCGCCTGCCTATCGTTGAGCAGACTGATTTGTTTGCTCGTGCTATTGGCGGGGCCACCGACATCGTCGAAAAAGAGATGTATAGCTTTGCCGATAAATCTGAGCCGCCCACTCCTTTGACCTTGCGCCCAGAGGGTACCGCAGGCGCGGTAAGGGCTGTAATCGAGCACAATCTACTGCGCGGTGATACGCCCAAACTATGGTACATCGGCCCCATGTTTCGCTATGAGCGCCCGCAAAAAGGCCGCTATCGTCAGTTTCATCAATTAGGAGTCGAAAGCTTCGGTAGTGCGCTGCCCGATGCCGATGCTGAGCTGATCGCGATGACGCATCTGATGTGGCAAGCGCTGGGTCTCAAAGACGAGATGCGCTTGCAACTAAACAGCTTGGGTGAAATCGACGAGCGCCATGCTTATCGTGAGGCCCTAGTCGCTTATCTAACCGACAAACAAGATCAGCTTGACGAGGATAGCAAGCGCCGTCTGACGACCAACCCGCTACGTATCTTAGACAGCAAAGAGGCGAGTACGCAGGCGTTATTGAATGATGCGCCAAAGCTGGCTGAGTTTTTGGGTACGGAGAGTATGGCGCACTTTGAGCAAGTGCAGGCATACTTGACCGCGCTTGGTATCGATTTTGAGATCAATCCGCATCTGGTACGCGGTCTGGATTATTACAATAAGACCGTCTTTGAATGGGTGACAGACAAGCTAGGTAGCCAAGCCACCGTCTGTGCAGGTGGTCGTTATGATGGTTTGATTGGCCAGCTAAAGTCTGCTGGTACCGACGGCAGTAAACCTGCCAAATCTGAGCCTGCCGTTGGATTTGCTATGGGGCTTGAGCGTTTATTGTTGTTACTAGAGGCGGTCGCGCCGATGGCAGACGTTTCGGCCTGCGATGTCTTTGTGGTCGCTCATCCAGAAGTCTATAGCGCAGGTATCAAGTATGCCCAAAACCTACGTTATGAGCGTCCAGATATCCGAGTCAAGATGGCAAGTGCCACCAGCCTAAAAGCGCAAATGAAAAAGGCGGATAAATCAGGGGCTGCGCTCACGGTGATTATTGCTCAGCAAGAGCTCGATGACAATTTGGTGAGTATCAAAGATATGCAGACAGGCGAGCAGCGTAGTGTCTCGCAAGACTGGCTATCGAATGCAGACAATTTTTCGCGCCAGTGATGAATGGGTCGATCGATTAGTCGATCAATTAATAGGTTAATCAGTTGATATCGGCTTTCGCCTCAGCATTTTTATAACACTTTTATTAGGTAACCCTTTATGGCTTTGACACCCAATTCGCCAAATCCAGACAATTCAATGGACGCGTTAAAGCAGTATGGCAGTTATATCGTTACTGCGATTTTGTTGGCGTTGGCCGCTTATTTTGGTTGGACATACTGGCAAAATAACCATGCGCGCGTTGATACAGTCGCAGCAGATCACTACGCGGATATCCAGCGGCTTAATGAAGAAATCAGTCTGGCGGCGCAAAACCCAGATTTGGAAGCTGAGGCGCAAGAAGCGCTGGCACAAAGCCGCACACAACTTGATAAAGATATCGATGCATTGGTTGCCGCCCACGGCGAATCAGTCTATGCGTGGCAAGCACTGATGATAAAAGCCCGTCACCAAGTGGATAGTGATGATTTTACCGCCGCGGCAGATACCCTGAAGCAGGCATTGGCAATTGACTTGGGCGACGCTGGCCTAAGCGCCATCACTCGTCTACGTTATGCCAACACGCTACTGGCAGCAGGTGATACTGAGGGCGCACTGGCAGAAGCCAAACAAGACATGCCAAGCTCATTTGAAGCCAGTCAGCAAGAGTTGCTAGGCGATATCTATCTGGCACAAAACGATAAAGATTTGGCCATCAACGCTTACAATAATGCGTGGGAGCTGTTACGTGAGCGTCAAGAAATGCGTGCAGTATTGGCACTGAAGATGGAGAGCTTGGGGGTAATGCCTGAGCCCATCGAGTCGCAAGCCAGTCTGATTCAAGAGCCTGCTGTACCAGAGCCTGCGATATCTGAGCCGCCAGCAGTGGTAGAGGGCGCATCGGCCGAAGTTACACAGTAGTGGTATTGTATTAGGCGCTATTAACGAATAATAGCGCTGATGTTTTATCAGCACCCTAGGCAGTACCAACAGAATTCTATATGCTAGATTGGCGGCCAGTGGGCTGATCGTGAGAGTAGAGTTGATAAGTGGCTGTTATCTATTTAAAAAAATTTATAACCATCACCAAGACAATTAAAACCAGGCAACACTGTGAGCAGATCATTGATGGATGAGCCACAGACTGACCGCCCAATCCACTAATCCATAATAATTTTTATAGTGAGAACCTATGATGACTCAATCCATTCGCTCGAGCAACATGTCAACAGCCAATATTATCAAAAAGACAGTCATGCATGTGGCCGTACTGGCAGTAATGAGCACTGCAGTGATTGGGTGTAATCGCGGTATCAAGCCTGTCGTCAATGATCCTGTCGATTTGGTACAAATTGCAGAGCCGGTCACTGTGCTACAGCCTGTCTTTAGCGCAGATGTTGGCAATAAAAAAGCCAGTAAAAAAGATCCTTTGGCGCTGCAAGTTGGCTATGCCAATGGTCAAATCGTCACAGCCTCACGCGGTGGCGACTTGATAGGGTTTGATAATGCAGGTGAGCGTCTGTGGTCAGTCAATGTCGGTGATCAAATCACCGGCGGCGTGACAGTAGATGCCTTAAGCCAAACAGCAATCATTAGTACACGTGGCGGTCAGGTGATGGCGTTTGATAGTACAACGGGTGCCAAACGCTGGCAGCAGCAGCTATCAGGGTCGGTATTGACGCCAGCTTTGGTCAGTAATAATCGCGTGATTTTGTCAGCGAATGATGGGTTTTTGCACGGCTTATCTCTACAAACCGGCCAGTCCGTATGGCAGTTTGCCACCCAAGTGCCTGCCATCAGTGTACGCGGTAGCGCCGCGCCAACCCTCCTAGACAGCAAGACCGCGTTGCTGGCGACCGCAGATGGCCGTTTGCATGCGGTGACGGTTGATAGTGGTCTGCCGCAGTGGTCGAGACGCGTCGGTGTCGGTATGGGCAGCAGCGAAGTTGAGCGTATGAGCGATGTCGATGGCACGCCTACTGTTGATCAAAACCAGCTGTTTGCAATCAGCTATAGTGGTCAGTTATTGGGTATTGATTTGGCCTCGCGTCAGGTTTTATTTGTCAATGAGCTTGCCAGTCTCAAATCCCTTGCTGTCAATAATCAGCAAGTCATCGCCACCAGCCTAGATGGTAAAGTGGTTGCGTATGATCGCAGCAATGGCGAGATGCTCTGGGAGAGCGATGAGCTGGCGTATCGTCACTTGACCAACCCTGTGATGATTGGTGATTATATCGCGGTCGGTGATTTAGAAGGTGTGGTGCATTTGTTCAACCCTGCTAATGGTCAAATCATCAGCCGTGTACAGACCAAGGGGGCGTTGACCAACTTGCAAGTACAAGGCAGTCGTTTGCTAACGCAGAGCACCTCAGGTCAAGTGGCTATCTGGCAGCTGATACGTTAAGTATCATAGACTGTGTCACGCGGCAGCTGATGAGTCGTGATATTGTTATCAGCCAGCCATTAGACTTGCGGATTGATATCACGATCACTACTATTATCACTCACGCTGCTAGGTCAGCGTTTTGTGCTTGGTTGTAAACTGCTTGTTTAAACGCAGGCTTTCGCGTACTCTATGCGACCGATATGTGGTAGGTTTACCATATAGACGACATCATTTGATAGATCCGATAAAATGGTGTCTGAGAGATACAATCATCACTGTAGGCTTGCTTACTATAGAGTCTATGTCATAGGGTCGATGATTGTATCTGCTGTCGTTTTATCATTTATATTAATTTGCGGTCACGTACAACAATATTTGCGACTATGATTTTAGTCGCTGTACGGTCTGCCATTGTGCCTTTCACTGAGAGTAACCCATGAGTATCAAGCCTGTGGTCGCCTTAATTGGTCGTCCAAACGTCGGTAAATCCACCTTATTTAACCAGTTTACAAAAAGTCGGCAGGCATTGGTTGCTGATATGTCGGGGCTGACGCGTGACCGTCAGTACGGCGATGCTACCTACGAAAACAAATCGTTTATCGTTGTCGATACGGGTGGTATTGGTGAGGCAGATGATGGCAGTGGCAATATCGATGATTATATGTCTGAGCAATCGCACACAGCGATTCATGAGGCAGATATCATCGTGTTTGTGGTGGATGCGCGGTCTGGGATGATTGGCGCTGATGCTGAGATTGGTAAGTTTTTGCATACATTGGGCAAGCCTGTCTATGTGGTCGCCAACAAAGTCGATGGCGTCCATGATGCCGCGCCTGCGGAGTTTTATGCGCTTGGTTTGGGCGAGCCGTATCCGATGGCCGCCAGCCACGGCCGCGGTGTCGCTAACTTGCTAGAAGTGCTGACCGCTGATATGCCTGAGCAAGAAAACGTCGTCGAACCAAATGGCTTAAAACTTGCCATTATCGGTCGTCCAAATGTCGGCAAATCTACCTTGGTCAACCGTTTGCTTGGCGAAGATAGGGTGGTGGTGTTTGATATGCCAGGCACCACGCGCGACAGTATTTATATTCCTTATAAACGGGATGGTAAGGACTATGTCCTCATCGACACCGCAGGCGTGCGCCGCCGCGGCAAAATTGATGAAAAAGTAGAAAAATTCTCCGTTATCAAAACCCTACAAGCCATCGAAGACTCCAATGTGACAGTGATTGTCATCGATGCGCAAGAAGGCATCGTCGATCAAGACTTGCATATGATAGGCTATGCGCTTGATGCAGGTCGGGCGCTGGTGGTCGCGATAAACAAATGGGATGGTCTCAGCCAAGACCAAAAAGACTATATCAAGCTTGAGATGGATCGCCGCTTTAGCTTTATTCCTTTTGTGAAAGTGCACCTGATCTCAGCGCTACATGGTACCGGCGTGGGCAACTTATACCCGTCGATCTTGCGCGCTTATCAGTCATCTATGTTTGAGGTATCGACCAATCGCTTGACGCAGATATTGCAAGACGCTGTGACAGCCAATCCACCACCGACCGTCGCAGGTCGCCGTATCAAGTTGCGTTATGCGCATATCGGTGGTCACAACCCACCGGTCATCGTCATTCACGGCAACCAAACCAGTGCGCTACCGAAGAGCTATCAGCGTTACCTCGAAAACCAATTTCGTCAAGTCTTTAAGCTTGAAGGCACACCGCTGAATGTCGTCTTTCGACAAAATGACAACCCCTATGCCAATAAAAGCGACACGCCGACGAAAGCAAAAGCGCAGCAGCTACGCCAACGTGAGCGCAATCGGGCAAAAAAATTCACCACCAAAGACAAAAAACCTCGCTAACTTGCTAATGGCTAACTTGCCAGTGGCGAGTGTACGAACCAGTCGCTTTATGATGTCGCCTGTATCGTTGTCACGATAAGGCGGCATAGTCCTGCGCCGCTGTTTTTATTCTCACCTCGTTGTGTATAGGGCGTGTCCTCAATTCAATCGATAGCCATCTAAATGGGCTAAAAATGGCTAAATCTGGCCAAACGGTGTCAAATAGCTGACTAATATCTCAATATTATCTGCGCTATTTTCCTTGTTTGACGGCGATTTATCTCATTTTTGTCGCCATTTTTAAAATGAGGACACGCCCTAGTCAATCCAATATAAAATTGGCATATCTGATGCCAGTAGGACGGTACTTGCCCAAAAATATCTGCATGTTTTTCTTATCACTTCTGCAAAATACCTGTAGTATGAATAAAAAGTTGTCTTGGCTTCGTTGAGTGATATGAACAGCCCTCGATCTCGCACCATTCCTATGCTTATCTGGCGCTCTGTCGTACAGGCCATTACGCTGGCTGTGTTGGCAGGGCTTATATTGTCTTTTATCTATGGTCTGACTTATCATTACAAAGAAACGCATCGGCATATAAATCAGCTTGCCGCGGTATTGACCGCCAGCGCCTCGACAGCAGAAGGGGCAGATATCGTAGCGGAGCAAGTTGCCTTTTTATTAGAAAATGAGCCAAGTATTCAGAGTATTTTATTTTACTCAACCCCTCAGCCTATCAGCGATACCAGTCAATCTAGAGGCGACTGGAAAAACGCCCTGTTTGCCGATACGGTCAGCTTTAATTACCCAGTCGTCAGTAATGACTTGCAACCAGATAGTCTCAAGATAGCCGCTACACTCTCTGATGCTGATGGTTTACTGCGTCAGTCATCAGACGTAGCGGCGTCCTCAAGCACCACAAAAAATGCCAATAGTACGCTGGTCGGTTATATTAATATCACCTTAGATGTCAATAAACTGCGCGCAAGCTGGTTTCAAAGCAATGTTTTATTGTGGTTGGTTACGATTTTGCTGATTGTGATCTGGGTGCTGTATGTCTTACGTAAGCTCAACTGGCCGGTTAGGGATTTGGACGCGCTCACTGAAGTATGCGACATCATCATTAGGACGCCTGAGCTTGAAAAATTGCCCGTTATCGCTCAGCATTTTAATTTTCAGGAGCTGGCGCAAATCAAGCAGGCTTTGATTGTACTGTTTAAACGCTTGCAAGATATCAAACAAGACTATGAAGCGGTGGCGATCTTTGAGCAGCAGCTACACAGCAAAGATGTATCGCTCGATGTTCAGCTGCATAATTTTCAGAGCATGATAACCCACGAGTTAAAAACCTCATTAAATGCCATTGTCGGCGGCTTACAACTGCTAGATTATGAAACCTTGAGCCGAGAGCAAAAAGACGCGGTCGATATTATCAGTAGTGGCAGTGACAAGCTGGTGTCTTCGCTTGAGCATATCATTCAGTTGAATCAGATACAAAAAGGTCAGATGACCATTCATCTTAGTGAGTTTAACCCACTACAGCTGATCGCTGATCTGTTGGCAGAGTTTGAGCCTGCCGCTAAACGTAAGGGCTTAGAGCTGATTAGCCAAGTGCATCATATAGATTATGGCCTACAAGGTGATGTAAAAAAGATACAGCAAATACTCTCGATTTTGCTAAGTAATGCTATTAAGTTTACCTCAGCGGGGCAGGTTACCATTACCTCGCAGCTCACGCATTTTGATAAAAGTAATCGCTGGCAGATTAGCGTAAAAGACACGGGCATCGGCATCGATAATAATCACATCGACGATATTTTTAATCCGTTTTTTCAGGTGGATTCGTCACAAACGCGGCAATACGAAGGCTCAGGAATAGGCTTGCCCGTCGTCAAACAAATGGCCCAGCTGATGGGAGCGAGTATCGATGTCCATAGTGAGCTGGGCGTTGGTACAGAATTTGTCTTGACCATTCCACTACCCAACCAGCAACAAGTCCATCAGCAGCAAGTGCTGGCAGGGCTGAGTATTATTTACTATTATTATCACGAAGCGGGGTTTTTGGTAGAGGAGCTTGAGCGGTTAGGCGCGCAGGTGATCTGCCATCAGCATGAGCAGCTGGCGCTAGATGAGATGCGCCACAAAAAAATCGACATAGTGATGTTTGCAGAAGACGTGTATCCTGCGAGGGCAGAGGCATTGGCCACTCGTATTCGTCAGATAGAAAACGCTGATATCACCCATCGGGCGCTATTGATATACTGGTATCCAAAACACCACGTGCGCAGCTTAGAGAGCTTTGAGCATGGGCTAAAAGCCGCTGGTGTCGACTATTGCCACATGGTGACATATAGTGATAAAGGATTGAGCGATTTGATAAAACGCTGGCTCGTTTAGACATAATATGGTGGGATTAACTACAGACATGGCGAGATGAGTGTGATACTACAAGCCTTGATTTTATGCAAACAAAAAAAGACGCTCCGGTAGATGAGCGTCTTTTTTTGTATATAAGTTATGCCAAGTGCTTAAAAAAAGCTTTGTACCCAGCGAACCACACGCTGCCAAGTGCGGCTCAAAAATCCTGATTGTTCGATGTCACTGGTGGCAATAACAGGCACAGATGCCACTGCTTTGCCGTCGATGACCGCCATCATTTTACCGATGTTTTGTCCTTTTTTGATGGGGGCTTCTAAGCTTTCGGGAATATCGACCACGGTGGTTATTTTGTTTTTTTGCGTCTTACTGGTCAGTATTTGCAAGTTATCGCCTGTGACCAGCTCAATTTCGTCGGTCTCGCCAAACCAGACTGGTACCTTACTGACAAACTGCCCAGCAGGTGCTTTGGTGACGGTGGTAAAGTGACCAAAACCCCAGTTAAGTAGCTCGCGCGACTGGTCGGCACGGGCTTGCGGGCTTTCGGTGCCCATGATCACAGAAATCAGACGCATGCCATCACGTTTGCTCGAGGCGGCCAAGCAGTAGCCTGCAGCGTCTGTATGTCCTGTTTTTAGACCGTCGACCGTGGGATCAGTCGCTAGTAGGGCGTTGCGGTTGCCTTGTGTGATGCCATTGTAGGTAAACTCTTTTTCGGCATACAAGCCATAGTAGTCGCCGCTGTTTTTGATGATGGCACGCGATAGCTTGGCCAAGTCCAGCGCTGAAGCTTTATGGCCTTCGTCAGGCATACCTGTCGAGTTGACAAAATGGGTGTTTTCCATGCCCAGTTTTTCTGCTTGCTCATTCATCAGGATGGCAAACGAGGCTTCGCTACCAGCAATATGCTCTGCCATGGCTTTTGAAGCATCATTACCGGATTGAATGATGATGCCGCGCAGCATGTCGAGGACACTGGCGGTTTTATTGACAGGGACGTACATACAAGACTGACTGCTACTGCCGCGGCACCACGCATTTGGGCTCATCAGCACTTGATCGTCTTCTTTTAGGTCGCCTGAGGCGAGGCGCTGCTCGATGATGTAGCTGGTCATCATTTTTGTCAAAGATGCTGGCGGTAGCGCTTCATTGGCGTTTTTTTGTGCCAAGATTTCACCAGTGTTGTAGTCCATTAATACATAGGCGGTATTGTCCATCTCGGGTGGCTGAATGGCGGCGTTTGCCATCATCGCACTCATAGAAACACTTACACCAACGACCAGCTGTACCAGCTGATTTTTTACACGCTTTACTGTCATATATCGTTACACCGCATCATAAAACCAAAGGTATCTGCCGCTTGCGACTCGCCCCAAACCTCGGTCATTTTTTTCGTATGTCTTAAATATTATATTCAAAAACAAGGGATTAATGATGGCAGTGACGATGGTGCGACAGACATAAAATTAACGCCTTATCTTAGCAAAATGATAACCGATGGGGAATCGATAACTGCAAAAAATAAGGCACCACCAAAAATAAAAAGCCCTGCTTGTATCTATGTCCGCTTATCGCGTTTATCACGTAACTCAGGCTATCTTCACCTATCTATAAGGTATCTTAAAAAACAAACCCAGCGCGATCTTCGGTTGCAAAAAAGCCTGCTGCATGGCCCATCTTCTGGCAATACAGCAAGCTTTTATGTCATCTATCACTCGTCAGAAAAATATTAAAGACATTAAAAATCTTGACGCTTTGTCTCGCTATGGACGCCCGCTTGTGTCGTTTTTTATTGTCGTTGATGATCAATGTTATTTTGGCGTCAAAAGCACAGTGGCACGTTTTTGTTTATTTTTTTAAATCGTCTGTCTTATTATGCTTATCATAAGTGGTGATGAGGGGGTACTAGTATTCAGCATTGGCCAAATCTTCGCACAGCGCTCGGTTGTCTTGCTTAGAAAACCCCATCGTCCAGCTACGAATGCCTTGGAGAATTTGGCGATAGTCTTGCTGCGTTGATAGGTATTGAATCGCCGCTTTGGGGTCTTCTAGTGACGGCATCAGCTCGTGCAACTGCACGTTATAAGACTTATAAAAGCGCTGTTTTTGCTTACCGTTTAGCATCGGCGGACAAATCTCTGAAAGCACTTGCATCACAGCGATTTCATGCTTGGTGATGTTGATGCCAGACATGTCTAAAGGAATGGTCGTCGCAGCATTGTTTGCCGCATAGGAGGCTTGAGACAGCATGGCAACAGACGTTATCAGTCCTGCAAGACCTACCTTGGATGCGGTCTTCGCTAGCACAGAAGCTATAGATAATATCGATTGATTTTTCATTCTGTATTACACTCGCTTATCTTTATTTAATGGTCATATGTTAATGGGTAAAAAAACAAAAGTCACATAAAATATTGATTTATGTGTAGATATATTGTGAGCCAAAGCCATCTTGCAGCAACATATCAGCAGCATCGTCAGCTAAGTTACGTCCGCCTAAAAGTATAAGTTTGTATTGTAGTGCGTTGTTGCCTATTGTAACCTAATGGCAAGTTTTTGCTTATCATTTAATCTGTACTGTCGGTATGACGCTCTGCCATAAATAGTTCAGGATAATTCTGCTAAAGCTGTAAAGCCTTGAATACTGTAGGCTGTGAGCCTTCATATTTGTATCTATTGCATCTATGGTTTGGTCTGCTATGTGTGCGTCAGTGTATGATTGGGGTATAATCGCCATTTATTTTTGCCCTTTTGCTTTTTTGCGCTTTTACTTACGATACCAGTAGGGCGCGCTGATGATCTTTACCATGGGTAGTGAGTTAGCACAATTTATAAGTATAAGGAATAAGGTATCATTGGGCGATAAATTTTACCAATCAACCGTTTTCATGATGGCCTATCATCTAGGCAATGCTGCGCCGAGTATAGCAATATTATGACAAAAAGACTGAAAAGTAGACAAACGGTCAAAGACAAAAACAACGAGAAAATATGAGATTTTTACTTAGCAATGATGATGGCGTACACGCGCCAGGACTATTGGCATTGGCTCAGGCACTATCGACCATCGGTGAGGTAGTCGTCGTCGCCCCAAGCGAAGAGCAAAGTGGCTGCGCAAGCTCGCTTAGTGTCTCAAAGCCGCTGTATGCTCATCAGTTGCCGTCAGGTTTTGTCGCTGTCAATGGCTCTCCTGCCGACTGTATTTATCTGGCATTGCACGAGCTGTACCGTGATACGGACTTTGATTGTATCGTCACCGGCATCAATTCAGGCGCCAATTTGGGACAAGATGTCTTGTTTTCTGGTACCTTTGGCGCGGCATTGACCGCTCAGATTTTTGGTATACCCGCGATTGCCACTTCTTTGGTAGGTGGCGGTGTCAAAGGAAAAAAGGCAGGCAAACGACGAGGGCAAGAGGATGCCAGTCACTATAAAGTGGCTGCTGAGGAGATTGCCAAGCTCATTCGTGAGACCGCTATTTTGTCGACGTGTAAAAGTTTGCCCTATCACGTATTAAACGTTAATATTCCTGATGTGCACAGTAGTGCTGAGATAAAAGGCCGAAAAATCACCACGCTTGGCCATGCTCAGATTGCGCGCCCCGTCCATCATATGGTAGATCCACGCGGGCGAGATGCGTATTGGCTGTCGTTACGCAAACGCAAAAACGCCCACGCCGCATCAGCGCTACATGATGAGGAAGGTGACGAAACTACCCGATTACTAGATCGTCAGGCGCTTAACCCCTTATACCAGCAAACCTATGAGGTGGCAGGTGTGATGACCGACGATAAAGCCGTGGCCGAAAACTATATCAGCCTATCGCCTGTGCGATTACACCATGCGCCAAAAGCTGCGTTAGAGACGTTGTCGAATTTGGCCTTATGAAGATAATTGAGGCGATAAAGGCAAGAGTAATAGCACAAATCATAGACAGCTGAGGTCTGTGGTCATAGGATAGATGACCCAAAAAGCATAATACGTATGAGTGGCACACAAACCACTCAATGAGACAAAAACTGATGAGTGAGAGAAAGAATAGGAACCTTGTATGAAAAAGCTTAACACAGGATCGCACCTTGCAACGTCGGTGTTGATTGGTAGCATGGCCGCCGCTGCGCTAACGATGGTAGGCTGTGCCACCAAACCTACTTATCAGACAGCAAACCAAGCTGCGCCCAAGATCATCACCAACGCACAAGGGGTTCCTAACTACCATCTGGTCCAGCGCGGTGATACCGTCAGCCAAATCGCCGCCCGTTATCGCCTAAATTATCGTCAAATTGGCGCGATCAATGGCTTAGATAGCAAATACACCATCTATAGTGGCCAATGGCTAAAGCTCTGGCAAGGACAGCCAAATGCTGCCAATAACAATCGCTATAACGCGCCTGCTCAGACACGGCCACAGCCTACTTACAACCCGCCTGTCACCAGCACACCTACTAACACCAGCCCTGTCTATGAAGTCACGGCAAACGCCACGTCAGGCTATGAGTACCCGAGCCGCAACCAAGTGACACGTAACTTTGATGCGGCGGCTGGCACGATGGGCATGTGGTTTGCTGGTAATATCGGCGACCCTGTACTGGCGAGCCAATCAGGGACAGTGCTATATGCAGGTAACGGTCTGCCTGAATATGGCAATCTGATCATGATTCGTCATAGTGACAACTATATCACCGCCTACGCTCATAATAGCCAGCTTTTGGTGAAAGAAGGGGACGCGGTGCAGCGAGGCCAACGTATTGCCAATATGGGGAGTAGTGGCCAAACCAATCAAGTGGGCCTGGAGTTTCAAGTACGCTTAAGTGGCAACCCTATTGATCCACGGGCAGTATTGGGACGCTAGTCTTTGTCAGTGCCATGATTGATTGTGCAGCACGGCCTAGCATTGCTGCTCTACCGCTGCTGGTTTTTATTTGCTAAGTTATCCCAAGCCCTAAAAAGATGATAAACGACTGATGAGCGATATGTTGATGAGTGGTATATAGTTACTCTATGTCTATTACTCTGATTTTTGGCAACGGTATGGCTTACCGATAGTACTTATTCACACCTGAGACTTCTTATGATTTTAAAAAAACACTATATTGCTCTTTTCCCAGCGCTAGTCATGGTGGGCTGTACCAGCCAGCAAGCGATGCAAAAACCTAGCAAACCTGTGCGTCAGGCTAACGTGCAGATTACTCAAACTCAGACCATTCAGGTCAAGCCGACCCCCAAGCCTGCTGTCAAACCCCAGCCAGTCGCAAAACCAAGCTATGGCAGTTTTTCTGACTGGAAGTCGGATTTTTCTATGCGCGCCATGGCGTCAGGTCATGATGCACAGACCATCCGCCGCCTGCTAGATTTGGCGTATCTCAATCAGCAAGTCATCTCTTTAGACTCAGGGCAGCCTGAGTTTTCTAAAATGCCGTGGGAGTATGTGGATTCGGCGGTATCAGACGGCAGAGTCAGCACAGGTAAGCGTAAGTTTGCAGAGCAGCGGGCGTTTTTGTCCCAGTTACAGTCGCAGTATGGCGTCAATGCCGAAATCATCGCGGCAATATGGGGGATGGAGTCTTCGTATGGCGCGGTGACGGGCAACAGTAGCATTCCAAGCTCGCTTGCCAGCCTTGCCTATGACGGTCGTCGCCAAGAGTTTGCCGAAACTCAGTTGTTGTCGCTTGCTTCGTTATTGCAGCGCGGCGATGTGTCATGGTCACAGCTTGATGGCTCTTGGGCGGGCGGTATGGGGCAAACCCAATTCATCCCTGATACTTGGCTCAAACAAGGGGTAGATGGCGATGGTGATGGTCACCGCAACCCTTGGGCAACGGGAGATGCATTGGCGTCTACTGCCAATTATCTGAGTAACTCAGGCTGGGTACGCGGCTTAGCGCCTTTTTATGAAGTGAGGATTCCTGCATCTTTTGATTATGCCGTTGTTGGCAGCAAACAGTCGGCGGCCAGATGGGCGGCGCTTGGTATCGATACCATCGATGATGTGTCTTTGGATGCCAATACCCAGATGGAGTTGTGGCTACCGGCTGGCAAAGATGGTCCTGCACTGCTGCTCAGTCCCAATTTTGATGTGATCAAAGTCTATAATAATTCATCAAGCTATGCCCTAGGGGTCAGCTTGTTGGGCAAAGCGCTGGCAGGGCAAGGCGGTCTATATAAATCATGGCCACGTTATGAGCGCCCATTATCGACTGTGCAAGTACGCAATCTCCAGCAGCGCCTGACCAGCATGGGTTACGATACCAAAGGTGCTGACGGTATCGTAGGCACCAATACGCGTAGGGCGTTTCAGCGTTGGCAAGCAGATAATGGCCAGACGCCAGATGGCTTTATTACTCAGCGCAGTGCTGCAAGCCTAGCCTCATGGTGAGCTAGGCTGTTAAACTGGCTGTGTCATCTGGTTGGCTATTAGGGCGTGTTGAACATTCACAAATAGGCACTGCTGATCGCTAAAATTGTTCCAGACAAGGCGCAAAGCGACGATAATGCAGATGCCTTAGCTAGATTTGCAACGCAGTATGGCGCAATTTTAGCATCAGCCGTAGGGACAGGACTCTTTTTTGCCGCTTCATTGGTAAAAATAGACGCTTAGAGCGACTAAGCTTACTATTTTTACCTTCGAATCGTCTAAAAAATAGTCTCTGTTAGTGCCATGGTTGAATGTTCAACACGCCCTAATATTAAGCTGTTAAAGAAGGCATTTTGCTCACGTTCTTGCTAGGCTCTACAGTAAGCTGTTAACAACTACAACAAAAAGCACCTTATTAGGTGCTTTTTTTGCGCTAATCTAGGATTGCTATATCAGCTATAGTCAATCTGATACGCGAGAAAAATAGCTGCTCATTGAGCGATTTAATAGCCGTCAAAAAAAGAAGAGTACCCTTTTATGATTACCATGGAAGCCTTGCAGTTAGCGATAAAAGCGCGCGTAGAAGATTACAATAATAATGATTTTTCTCTAAGGCAAAGAGCTGTTAGGACGTGCGCTTTGCAAGACAGCGGCAATCAGATACTGGCGCAAGATATCGCCTCGCCTTTTGATATACCCAGACAAAACCTATCGTCGATGGATGGTTATGCTATCGCGCAAGGCAGCGAACTATCGGCAAATAGCACTATCGAGATCATCGGTGAGTCACAAGCGGGCAGCGCTTATACAGATCGGCTTGTAGCAGGGCAGGGCGTACGGATTTTTACAGGGGCGGTGGTGCCTGATAGCTGCGATACTGTCATCATGCAAGAAAACACCAACTTTGCAAAAATAAAAGACACAATCGACAAAGCAAAGCCTTATCGGGTAACACTGACCCAAGCGGCCAAAGTGGATAGCAATATTCGCCGGCAAGGCGAAGAGATAGAGGCAGGTGAAGCGGTATTGACAGTCGGTAAGCGCATAAACCCTGCTGATATTAGCCTACTTGCAAGCTTAGGTATCAGCCAAGTCAGCGTCTTTGCGCCGCTTATCGTCGGGCTACTGGCAACGGGCGATGAGCTGGTGGCTGTCGGTGATGAGCTGACAAGTCTAGCGCAAATATACAACTCCAACACCCCAACGTTAAAGACTTTGCTGGCTGGTTTGCCGATTACCATTCGCGACTACGGCATTATCCCTGATGATTTGGATAAGACCACGACTGCTATTAATAAGGCTATGCAAGACTGTGATGTGCTAATCTCGACTGCTGGCGTGTCGGTGGGTGATTATGATTTTTTGACTACCGTCATCGAGCAGCTCGGGCAAATCAACCATTACAAAGTGGCAATGAAGCCTGGTAAGCCTTTCGTGTTTGGGGAGCTTGCTAAAGATTTGGATAAACCAGTACTGTACTTTGGCTTACCTGGTAACCCCTTATCGACAGTCGTTGGTACGCTACAGTTTGTGCTACCGGCACTATGGCAATTGTCAGGCGCGCGCGTATCTGAGCAGCCGATGCAAATACATATCAAGGCTAAACTAACAAACGACATCAAAAAATCAGTCGGTCGCAAAGATTTTCAGCGCGGCGTATTGACGCAAAACGCTGCAGGCGAGTATGAAGTGGAGTGTTTTGCCAGGCAGCAGTCGCATAGAATCAAACAGCTTAGCCTCTCCAACTGCTTTGTCGTGTTGGACAAAGACAGTGGTGATGTCGCAGCAGGTAGTAGAGTCACGGTGCAACCTTTTCCTTGGCTCCATCAGACGGATAGATGAGACGTATAAATCGCAATTGGCAGTAAATTATGAATGATGACAAGCTTAGCATCGGCCGTGCTCAACCGACTATATCAAAGACCGACCCATCACTTATCGCTTTATAGAATTCATGCAGACAAGCGACAACAGCGATCTGTTTTTTGCCCAGCATGCGCATTCGGATAGTATTATCGATTATCGGTGGGTAAGTCAGTTGTCACTTTTTTGATTATTTAAATCTGTATGTGAAGGAGTTTTTATCAGTAAGCCTGCCGCCCATTTTATACCGCTTAATATTGCTATTTGAACGGTTTCTGACAGTCGTACGCTGGCAGAAGATACTTCGGGTCAGTACGGTGAAGGTCTTATTTGATAAATCGATCGATGGTTTTGGTGAGATGTTCCGTCTGATCTCAAAAGAGGAGATTGGCATGTCAACCGTGCAGTCGCGCGCCGTTGCAGGCATGGCAAATCATACCGGTATTTTTTGTTTGCCAGGCTCATCGGGCGCGTGCCGTACAGGGTGGGAGAGTATCTTAAAAGAGCAGCTCGATAGCCGTACGCGTCCGTGCAACTTTGTACCGCATTTTATGGCACAAAACCCGACTCATAATTCACATGACTGACGTTATAAAAGACTCGGCTCATTTGGCAGGCGTGGTCATTTTGGCAGGCGGCGCGTCTACACGGATGGGCGCGGCAAAAGCCCAGCTTAGGTTGCCGACAGGTGAGCGTCTGCTGGATTATCACGTCAGACACACGCTGAATTTGGCTACGTTTGATACTGGTAACAATAAAAGCATCCCTATTATGATTGCTGATAATGGTCGCGGGTTTGACGTTGATTCAGCACTCAAATCTAGCCAGCCGCAAGCCGCTATCATGCACATTGCTGATTATGCTAGCGCTGATAGTCAAGATAAAAACCAAAATGAGAAGGTTGATAAAAGGATTGATGATAAGATCAAGACAGGCGGCGCATTGGTCGCTATCGAGTCGGCTTTGCAAACGGTAATAAAGTCTCAATCATTAAATGCGTTAACAGAAAACCAGTCATTATGGTTATTGGTGATTAGCTGTGATAGTCTGATACCAGCCACCGACTTATGGCAAAAGTTGCAGCCGATAGCGACTCAAACAACCAAAAACCAAGCAGCTGATAAAAAGGTGATTTGCTTAGCTGATGACAGTCACTTATATCCGCTGTTAGGGCTTTATCCATTAAGCCTTGAGCCTGATTTAAAGGCCTATATCGATAATGGCGCGCGGCGAGTTATGCCCTTTATCACACCTTATTTACAAGCGGCATTCTTTCCAAACAGTTGGCAGTATTTGACCAACTTTAATACGCCTACGGAATTTGAGCGCGCCTGCCACTTGCTAAGCACTCTATAGCGTGGTATTTATCACCCCAGTCGCAGGCGGCTAGGCAAGGGGGTAGAGATAGTAAGTAGAAACCATGAGTAGAGATAACATATGATAGACAACGTCCACAGCCATTCTATGACCATCAAACGCAGCGTTGATGAGGTCTATGCCATTGCACAGCGTGATGGCTTTGCATTGTTAGATATCGCCATAGACGAGGATAGATTGAAACGCGGGTTGGACAATGACAGCTGCGGTGCGTTTGTTTGCTTTGAAGGGCGAGTGCGTAATCATAATAATGCCACGAGCGTTGATCGACTTACTTATTACGGTTATGAAGACTTAGCAATCAACCAAGGCCGCGCCATTATAGAGGAAGCCAAAAAGCGTTTTGAGATCACTCATGCCATAGCGATACACCGCATTGGAGCGTTAGAAATTGGTGACGTGGCTGTGTGGGTGGGAGTGGTGTCGGCGCATCGCTATCCAGCATTTGATGCGTGTCGCTGGATACTCGATGCCATTAAGGCCGATATTCCTGTGTGGAAGCAAGAGTATTACGAGGATGCGCCCTCTAAATGGCTGAGCAACAATGGGTAGTCCTCTAGCTACTATTAGTACCTCTGCGTGTTTGCTATTGGCATTAAGTGCTTGTACAGCAGATAACAGTACGAATACAGAATCGGCAGCTGCGACAAGTGCTGAGCACCAAACATTACGTATCGCTGCGGCAGCCAACTTATCTGATGTCTTACCCAGCATTATTGACAGTTATCAGGTGGATCATAGGGTTTCTGATAGCATCTCTGACAAAAGTGACTTAGATATTGACGTTACTTACGCGTCATCTGGCAAGTTGTATGCGCAAATAATAGCAGGCGCGCCTTATGATGTGTTTTTATCAGCCAATCAAGAGTTCCCTGCTAAGCTTGCTGATAAGATTCCCAAAGATAGTACGACGCATCAACCTTTTACCTATACGCAAGGTCAGCTGGCGCTATATAGCGTCAACAAACCTTTGGATGAATTCAGTCCAAAAGTGCTGAGTGATATGTTGATAAGCGCCAGCAGTAGCAAGATTGCTATTGCCAGTCCTGAGCTTGCACCTTATGGCGCGTCGGCACAGTCTTACTTGCAGGCGCAAAAGTTATATGACCCTTTAGTGCAGCAAAAACGCATAATACAAGCAGAAAACATCGGGCAAGCCTTTCAATATGCGTATACAGGCAGTGTCGATTATGGCTTTGTCGCGCAATCACAAATTAGCGCTATCAATGCGAAACCTGAGCAATTTATTACCTTAGCGCCTGAGTCTTATCCGGCTATTTTGCAAGATGGTATTATCATTAGTGATAAACCTGCTAACATAGATTTTACGAACTATTTGCGTTCAGCCGAGGGGCAGCGATACTTCTTACAAGCAGGGTATTTAACCGTGCAATAGCAATCTCTTAGATACAATAAACCTTTGTGAATACAATGAGCCATGAGAAATGACATCATGATAGATTCATCGCTAATGTCAGACATGCTCGCGCCTTTCTTAGTCAGTCTTAAGCTCGCCACCGCCACCACTTTGTGTCTACTGTTTTTTGCCACTCCTGTGGCCTATTGGCTAGCCAAGCCCAGTCGTGGACGTATCATTGCACGGGTAAAGGTAGTGCTGATGGGTCTTATCGCTATGCCGCTGGTCTTACCGCCCACTGTGATTGGGTTTTACTTACTGCTTTTGCTCAGTCCTAGCGCTGGTATCGGTCACTATCTTCGTGAGCACAATATTAGCCCGCTTATTTTTACCTTTGAGGGCTTGGTTATTGGCTCTATTATTTATTCCCTGCCGTTTTATATTCAGCCGGTTTATGCGCAGTTTTTGCGTATTCCAAAGAGCGTGATGGAGATGGCACAATTACTCGAGCCAAGCCGCCTAAGGCGTCTGCTGACGGTTGCGCTCCCACAAGCTAAGGTTGGTATTATTTTGGGTAGTTTAATCAGCTTTGCTCATACCATTGGCGAGTTTGGCGTGGTGCTTATGATAGGCGGCAGTATCTCTGGTGAGACCAAAGTAGTGTCTATCGCTATATATGAGCAAGTCGAAGCGCTCAATTATGACGCCGCGCATATGATGTCAGGCGTTTTGATTATGATGGGTATGATGATGGTGGCGCTTATTGCGAGTGTGAGTCGCATGAGTCAGCGTCCATAGTACTAAAATACCTGCACGCCCGTTGGATGATTATAACTATTGCGAATACAAAATAGATGCTTATCGAGAGGTAATTATATTAGAAGGAACATAGACAAAAAACGCAGACACAAAAAAACCTCAAACAATCTAATGTTTGAGGCGAAACTTGTATAAACTTTACAGTCTAAATTCGTTTTAAATATGGCGCAGCGGACGGGACTCGAACCCGCGACCCCCGGCGTGACAGGCCGGTATTCTAACCAACTGAACTACCGCTGCTTAGGTCGTCTTAGCATCTTGCCTTTATAAAAGGCCCACTTGCTAATAAGTGGTGGGTGATGACGGATTCGAACCGCCGACATTCTGCGTGTAAGGCAGACGCTCTACCAACTGAGCTAATCACCCGCTCTGTGGGTGTGTATTATATAGATTTAGATATGGCTGTCAAACAATATTTTGATTATTTTAGCAAATAATCGAAAATATATTTTTAAGCCGTTGATTTATTGTCATAAAATCTAAAAAAACAACAGTGTTTTCTGTAAAACACTTATGATAGTTATCTGTTGTTTGAAGATTAAAAGCTACTATACTACTGAATGTTTTATAAAGGTCATTGATTTTATCTGAATGGTTGGAGGCGAGCATAGATACTTTTGCTATTGAACAGTACTTTACGACTTGGTCTTGGGGCGATTTTGCCGGATTGGGTCTGGTATTGCATATTGTGCTGATGATAGTAATGACGCTGCGTATCGTATCTGTGCAGCGTAATATCGGCGTGTCTATCGCTTGGATTGCGGTTCTTTATACGTTGCCGGTGTTTGGTTTTATCGCCTATATTTTGTTGGGTGAGCCGATGATTGGCCGCCGTTATCGTGAGCGGGTGGATCAAGCCAGTCTATTGATGAATGATATGGCACGGCGTGAGCATTTGGTGTTTGATCAAGGTCAAGAGCTGCTACCGCCCAACTATCGCGGTGTCAGTCAGATAGGGACGCGCTGGACAGGGTTTGGCGTGTTTCCAGGTCACAATATGCAGCTGTTGACAGAGCCGAGTGCGATCTTTAACAGCTTAATCGATGATATCAATGCCGCTCAGCGGACTGTTTTTATGGAGTTTTATATTGTCTATCCAAAAGGGCAGGTACTAGAGCTGATAGAGGCGCTGGCGGCGGCGGCGCGGCGCGGGGTAGAGTGTCATCTGTTGGCCGATAGTGTGGGCAGTTTTAGCTTTTTTAATAGTAGCGCGCATCGTACGCTTGAGCGGGCGGGGGTGTTTGTCCATCAGTCGCTTCCTGTGGGCTTATTTAAGACGCTCTTTAAGCGCTCTGATTTGCGCAATCATCGCAAGATTGTGGTGATTGATGAGTATATTGGCTATATCGGTAGCTTTAATCTGGTGGACCCAAGGTTTTTTAAACAAAACAAAAACGTCGGTCAATGGATTGATGTGGCGATTCGGGCGACCAGTCAGCAAGCGATTAGTATCGCGACGGCGATGGCTAAAGTGGTGGTGACCGATATCGGTGCCGAAAACAACGAAAACCTAGATGCGCTCAATCAGCGAGTCAATAACTATACGCGAAAGCTCTATGTGATGGATCCGACCATCAACGACTTAAACAGTCGCGTAAAAGTATTGAGCGATCACATTAATTATCACGAGCAGCCAGATATTGGCTCGACGTCGATTGTGATACCCAAAAAACCAATCGTAAAAGGCGTGTTGGCGCAGCTCATACCCTCAGCACCGCAAGTCACAGCGCATGTGATTTATAACACTTTGGTGACGGTCATTCATCGCGCCAATAAACGCATTCGCATTACCACGCCGTATTTTGTGCCTGATGAGGCGCTATCAGGAGCGCTGACCATCGCCGCAAAGCGCGGGGTCGAGGTGACGCTGATTGTACCGGAAAAGGTCGATTCGTTTTTGGTGCAGCACGCCTCACAAGCGTATTATCAAGAGCTGCTAGAGGCGGGGGTCAACATTGCTTTGTTTACAGGCGGACTGCTGCATACCAAAACGGTGGTCGTCGATGATGACTATTGTCTCTTTGGGACGGTAAATATTGATATGCGCAGCTTTTATTTAAACATGGAGGTCAGCTTGGCGATTTATACGCCAGAGATGGTCGCACAGGTGGCAGACTGTCAAGAGGTGTATTTACAAAGCTGTCGCTATGTGAGTCTTGAGGCGTGGCAGCAGCGGCATGGTGCGGAGCGACTGTTTGATAACGTGGTGCGTCTGTTTAGTCCGTTATTGTAGCCTGTGGTATTTTAGGATAAGGTAAGCAGGCGCTCGCTGCCGCTTAGTAAGTGAGCTGGTTGATAAATGCGCTGTGTTACCGATTTTTGACTAAATTTTTGAATAAAGGACACGCTGGTTTATGGCTGCATCGCCCGTAACGCCCCTTGATTATATGGCAGCTGGCTATTGGCAGGATTTTTTGGCCAATCGTCCTATCGCAGGCGGTATGGCTTATGAAAGTCAGCTGCGCGCTTGTATGCTGGATGAGTCGCTGGCAAGCTTGCAGCGCGTCGATACCTTGCTGTCTCAGATACGCCGCGAGCTGATCAAAACAGAGCGCTGGTCTGAAGAGATGCTGCTGGTTGATGAGCACTATCGCAATTTGATGGTTTTTTTGGCGTTTTATGCAGGTCGCGTGCTGGCGCAGCACTGGCAGCAGACGCCGCACTGGTACGGGCAGTTTGAATTAGGCAAGCGTTATCCTGAGCTTGCGCTCATTCGTGAGGATTTTTATCAGCATATGGCAGTCGTCTATCGTGAGGCAACTGAGGTGACTGAGGCGGATAAGCCGCCGTTGTTTTTTGCGTTAGAGCCTATCGGGCTGCGGCTGTTTGGCCATATCGATCGCCCCTTTGTTGCTGTGCAAGGTGATCAGGTGGCAAGCGGACTGTATCAAGCGGTGAGCGCCAGATTGCCTGCGGCACATAAGCCCAGCATTCATAGCACTGATGCACCCGATACCGCACCATCTTTTACCAAAGACAGCACCACTACAAATAAATATGCTGACAGCCGCAATAGCGCTGCTGGCATCGATAGCATAGACCGCCAAGTCAGTATCGATGATGACACAAAAGCAGGCGCGCGCGTCAGTACCGTGCCCACGGTAGATAGCCAAATTGCCTTCAGTGAGGTATCGCTCGATAAAGCACAAACGCCAATTAGTAACTTATCCCATGACGCATCAATGATAACTGAACCTGCCTCGCCGCGCACTCAGAAACCAGCACCTCAGCCTTCAAAACATCAATCACCCCAATCATCCCAAGTACCCCCAGAACCATTGGCACCGAACGCCAAACTAGCGCCTACGCCCGAGCTGTTTACTCAGCTAATGACTGAGCTAAAGGAAATTGAGGTCATGCAGAGCGCTGGCGAGTCAGACTATCAGCAAGCCAGTCACATTCTAGAGCAGTTCGAGCAGTATATTGCCAAGCAAAACACACCACGCGCGCAGGTGAAATTTGCCCCAAAGCATTTGGCTGTAAAAAAACAAGCACTACTCAAATTACAAACCGCAGCAGAGGCGGGTAATACTGCTGCCATGCTACGCTTGGCAATGTATGAGCTACTCGGCGAAGGCGTCACAGCCGAGACAGAGGCGGCGCTGGCAGCGGGCGCTGAATGGGTCAAACAAGCGGCAAGTAAAAACGACAGCCGTGGCCAGCGTCTACTAAGTAAGATGTACTACCAAGGACTGGGGGTGGCGCAAGATATCGATAATGGTAAATATTGGCTCGAGCAAGCGGCAAAAAATGGTCATGCAGAAGCGGCAAGTGTGCTCGAGCAGTGGCAGCAAGCGCAAGCGCTGATCACCACCCAAAAACAAGAGCAGCATAGTAGCAAGCGCTATCAGTTGCTGCTCGCTTCTGTTGTTATGGTGGCGATACTGATATTTATCATTGTTTAACATATAGTTGTTTCAATCTAAAAAGAACACAGTACTGCTGGGATGAATTTTTTGAAGCCTCTGGAGTGCAAAGCGCACAGCAAGCGAGAAAAATTTATACCAGCAGAACGCAATTCTTAACGTATCCCTGTTATTTTGGACTGCTTATACTTATGGCGGGCAGTGATTAAAGGCGTGTTGTTTAGTGTCAAATTGAGGTAGAATTGGCGCGTTTTTTATTGGCATTTTGTCATCATTGATTCAATCAAAAAAATTCATAGCAGCCAAGTACAGACATATACGAGTGTATCGGTATGTTGCATACTTCAAGCGCGTTTAACGGTCATTCTTTTATAGTGGATTGACCATATAATCTGATTCATTACCAATCTGGGCGACGCTATGTCATCTTCTCCTACGCCATCTGAGCACGTTTCGCAGAGATCTGATTCAGTATCGGGGCTTAATCATGCGGTGTATCAGCCGCCGTTTTATTATCAATGCGCCATCAATGTCCTAAAGCCATTGTATCGACTGCAAGTATGGCGACGCTCGCACCAGCGCGACAACTATCAGCAAGAAGTGGCGCAGCGCTTTGGCAAGCATTATCCCTCGCCTCCTATAGCTGTGAGCGATAATATGACGCATCATGGCGTTATCTGGTGTCATGCGGTTTCATTGGGTGAGACCAATACGGTTGCGCCGCTACTGGAGGCGTTATTGGCAGCGGGTTATCAGATATGGTTGACCAATACCACTCAGACGGGTTTTGCCCGTGGTGCCAGCCGTTTTGCTGATGAGATTGCCCAAGGCCAGATGAGCCATAGTTATGTGCCGGTCGATAGCCCTGTCGTGATTGAGACGTTTTTGGCACACGTACAGCCTATAGCGGCATTGTTTGTTGAGACAGAGCTGTGGGCAAATATCTTATCTAAATTGGCCGAACAGCGTATTCCCAGTATTTTGGTCAATGGCCGGCTCTCAGCGTCTTCTTTTGCCAGTTATCAAAAAATTGCTGCTGTCAGTCGTAGTATGATGAAAAACCTTACCTTAATCATCGCGCAAGACAATGAATCTGCTAAGCGCTTTCGGCAGCTCGGTGCCAGCAGTGCCCAAATCCGTGTGGCAGGCTCGCTAAAATGGGTCATCAATGCGCCAAAGCAGGACAGCAGCGCCAGTGAGCCGCGCGTAGATGAGCAAAGCAATTCGCTGCACGGTAGCATCAGCGATCAGATGAGTCTGGCCGAGCGATTTGGAGTCACCGGTCGTCCGATTTGGGTGGCGGCCAGCACTCACAGCGGCGAAGAAGAGATCGCCCTGTCACTACAGCAGCAATTGTTGTCACAGGCAGCACTGACCGATACGCTGCTTGTACTCGTGCCCAGACATCCTGAGCGCTTTGATGAGGTGGCCGAGCTCGTCAAAAAGTCGGCATTGACGATGGCGCGGCGCAGTCGTGATGAGGCGATTGAGTCAGCCACGCAAGTGTATGTGGCAGATAGTATGGGCGAGCTGATGATATGGTATCAGCTTGCTAACGTGGCATTGGTCGGTGGCTCGCTTGTCGATATCGGCGGACACAATCCTGTGGAGCCGGCAAGTGTGGCCACGCCTGTCATCATGGGGCGCTATACGCAGTCGTGCCAAAGCGTGGTCGACAAGCTCGCTGAGGTTGGGGCGCTGTATCAGCCGTACAATGCTTTTTATCATCCTGTGACGACCTCTCACGCGCATACTTCTCCTGACACGGCGGCACCAGCTAGTCTCACAGACGAGGCATGCGCGTCTGCCGCCCATACTGCTGGCGACATCCGTGCGGAAACCACGCTGATTTACCAGCAGTTAGCCGCTTGGCTTTATGATCTGGCACTTGCCAAACGGGCAGGGCTTGCAGGCGAGCGGCTGACCAGCCAACAACAATCGGTACTGACCCGTCAAGTGACCATGATAGAAGAAGTGATTGCCCAGCAGTCGCATCAAGAGCCTTTATGAACTGTATCTTATTGCCCAGCGACAACTTTTCGGCAGACACCGCTTATATCGATGACGCGGCGCAAATCACGCACGTTACTCAAGTATTAGCCGCCACCGCCGGAGATAGGCTGAAAATAGGCCAGCTCGGTGGCCAGCTCGGTACGGGACAGATCGCAAGCATGCACTCTGATAAAATCGAGCTATGCGATGTACAGCTGAGCAGCGAACCACCCAAAAAGCTTGATTTGACGGTGGTGTTGGCGCTGCCACGGCCAAAGGTCTTACGCCGCCTAATCATGGATATGACGGCGCTAGGTGTGCGACATATCGTCCTGATTAATAGCTACCGCACACAAAAAAGCTACTGGCAAAGCCCGATGCTCGATCGTTTGGATGAGTTTGTCTTAGAGGGGCTACAACAAGGCGTCGATACCATCGTGCCGCGTATCACGTTGGCCAGGCGTTTTAAGCCGTTTGTCGAAGATGAGCTGGGGGGCTTGATCACTTGCCGTGCCATCGTGGCACACCCGTACAGCGCGCAATCATTTGCCCAATACGTCCAGCCGTCATCATTGGCGCTACCGAGCTTGGTTTGTATCGGTAGCGAAGGCGGCTGGATAGATTATGAGATTGACTTACTTACCAAGCAAGGCTGTACGGCGGTCACCATTGGTCCACGTATCTTACGTACTGAGGCGGCGGTCAATGTCATCTTGGGTCAGTGGTTGCTCTAATTGCTATGTTTGTATTGGGAAGGCATGGCCTAAACATACGGCAAAAATGAACCAAGATGGGGGCTAAATTTCGCTCAAAAAAATTTATTGATAATTAATCTCATTTCTATTAGTATGTTGTTTCCATATATTTAGGGGTTATCAATCGCCAGTGACGGAACTTGCTAGTAGCTAGCATGACTATTCTGAAATGCCTGACATGATTATTAACGTCTTGTGTCAGCGTGTATTGCAGCAAGTGTTGTTATTGATAATATAACCATTGTATATCGTCGCCATCTTATCTATCTCACCTTTTTTATAGCACTATTATGGGGAAAACCATGTCATTGAACATCATCAGCGCTACGCGTTCTGCTTCTAAGCTTACTTTACCTGTTGTCGTCTGTGGCATGATGCTCGGACTAGCGGGTTGTAGTAATTCCTCAACGACAGAAGAGAGCGCCGAGACTACGGCCAGCGAGAGCAATGCGCCGCAAGCGACTACCGATGATGCCACAAGTGCAGATGGGCAAACCATTACTATTTATTCTTCTCGTAATGAGCAGCTGATCAAGCCGCTGCTTGATCGTTATACCGAAGAGACAGGCGTAAAAATTGAGCTGGTAACGGACAAGACAGGCCCGCTAATGGCGCGTTTGCAAGCAGAAGGCCAAAACACGCCAGCTGACATGCTATTGACCGTCGATGCGGGCAACTTATGGCAAGCCGCTCAGCAAGGCCTGCTCCAGCCTGTGGCTTCGACGGTACTCGAAAACAACGTCCCTGCCAAATATCGTGACCCAAAAGGCCAGTGGACAGGGCTGTCACTACGCGCTCGTACGATCTTTTATGATCCAAGCAAGGTCAGCGCCGATCAGCTGTCAACTTATGCAGATTTGGCTGATCCAAAATGGAAAGGCAAGCTATGCTTACGTACCTCAAAGAAAGTTTATAACCAATCATTGGTTGCTAGCATGATTGAGCACTTGGGCGCAGAAAAAACCGAAGAAATCATCCGCGGCTGGGTAGCTAACTTAGCCACAGATGTGTTCAGCGATGACACCAGCATGCTAGAGGCGATCGCGGCGGGTCAGTGTGAGGTCGGTATCGCCAACAGCTACTATTATGGCCGTATATTGGATGAAAAACCAAATTTCCCGGTAAAAATATTTTGGGCCAATCAAGGCACCACTGGTACGCATGTAAACGTCTCAGGTGCCGGTGTGGTCACAGGCTCAGACAATCCAGATGGTACGCTAAAGCTGATCGAATGGTTGTCCTCTGATGAAGCCCAAGGAATCTATGCCAGCTCGGATAAGGAGTTTCCGGTCAAAGAAGGCGTGGATGAGTCTGAGATGCTAAGATCATGGGGTAGCTTCAAAAAAGACGACATCAATGTACAAAAATTTGGTGAGCTGCAAACCCAAGCCATTCAGATGATGGATAAAGCGGGTTATAAATAGATCTCGATGACTGATGCCAATCTCAAATTTCTTTGGGATTGGTATTTGTTGTTTTGTGGACTCTATAAGTATGACACGGTAATAATGATATGATCACAACGCCAGATGCGTCTGTAAGTCAAAGCGATATCGTCGATGGTGATATGAGTGACGGGCATTCAGCAGTCAGTCAAGACCAAACTTTGCGTAAGCGCATTCTTTCAAAATCAGTCTTAGGACTGATTTCGTTGTTTATGCTGGTGCCAATTTTGATCGTGCTGTTGTCTTGGACGCAGCCTGTCGCTGATATTTGGACACACATGCGTGAGTATGTGCTGCCACAAGTGCTCAAAAACACCGCTATTTTATTGATGATGGTCACCGTTATTTCTGGGACAGTCGGTACTGCCTTGGCGTGGGTGACCAGTATGTACCGCTTTCCTGGCCAGCGGTTTTTTTCGTGGGCGTTGATGTTGCCGCTGGCGATACCTGCCTATGTTTTGGCGTTTGTGACCGTCGGTATTGTGGATTTTAGTGGGCCGTTACAGACCGCCTTACGTGATTTGGGCATAAGTATGGCGATTCCGTCCGTGCGAAATGTCTGGGGCGCAGGGCTGGTGTTGTCGCTGGCGTTTTATCCTTATGTATATCTGCTGGCGCGTCAAGCGTTTTTATCTCAAGGTCGGCGGGCGATTGAAGCTGGTCAAATGCTGGGGCTGAGCCGTCGACGGGTGTTTTTTCGTTTGGCCTTGCCGCAAGCCTTGCCGTGGATTATCGGCGGTTTACTGTTGGCCAGTATGGAGACCTTGGCGGACTTTGGCGCGGTGTCGGTGTTTAATGTCGATACCTTTACCACCGCGATCTACAAGGCGTGGTTTGGGTTTTTTAGCTTGACCACGGCCGCGCAGCTTGCCGCGTTATTGATCGGTGTGATCTTTGTCGTGGTGTTGTTTGAGCAGTATTGGCAGGCCAAGCGCGGCACTGCGGTCACCCAAGGCAGTAGTCATCGTTTTGAGGCGAGCAAACCTGCTAAGTGGGGTATGGCGCTGCTGTGTACGCTAGTGTTTGCGCTGGCTTTTTTGATACCGTTTTTGCAGCTTATCTACTGGACGGCGGCCAATTTTCGTCAAGACTTCGATGCTCGTTATATCGATTTTGTCACCAATAGCCTGATGATTGCGAGTATGACCACGATGTTTATTGCTTTTTTGGCGATTGTCATCGCGTGGATCAAGCGTCAGTATCCTGACAAAACAACCAAGCTGATGACGACCTTGGCAAACCTAGGCTATGTGGTACCAGGGACGGTGCTGGCGGTGGGGATATTTATTCCCATTGCATGGCTTGACAATCAGATGATTGCCTTTGGTATCACCTCGCAGCAGATATTATCAGGTAGCGTCATTGTGATGCTGCTGGCTCTATCGACGCGCTTTATGACGGTGAGTTTTCAGCCTGTCGATCGCCAGTTGCAGCGCCTGACGGTCAATCAAGAAGCGGCGGCCAAACTGCTCAGTGACAGTGCTTATCAGCGCTGGCGACAGGTCATGCTGCCGGTATTAAGCCCCGGGGTTTTGACAGCGTTGCTCATGGGTTTTGTTGAGGTGATGAAAGAGATGCCCATTACTTTGATGACGCGGCGGCAAGGCTGGGATACGCTGGCGGTGCGGGTGTTTGAGATGACAAGCGAGGGCATGTGGGGGCGAGCTGCGCTGCCAAGTCTCTTAATCGTGCTGGTTGGGCTGCTACCAGTATGGATATTGCTACGCCAAAGTGACAAACAAGGCTAACAGCAGTTCTAGGGCGTATCCCTAATTCAAGCGTTTATGACTAAGTGGGCTAAAAATGGCTAAATCTTTGGCAAACGGTGTCAAATAGCTGGCCAATATCTTGATATTACCTGCGCTATTTTCCTTGTTTGCCTGCGATTTATCTCATTTTTATCACCATTTTTAAAATAGGGACACGCCCTAGACAGTATGACTTATGCACTTTATCAGCATGCGGTCTATGACTTGTGTGGCCTGAGTCCTTTAAACCTGCTACAGTAAGATTTTAGTCGTTTTTAGCACCCATCTGTATGTGCGCGCAGCATGCCCAAGGTTTTATTTTTTATCGCTAACTGGTACCTTTTATGTACACTGATTCAACCCATGATCCATCAGAATCTAAATCTATCCATACCAGCAGTCTAAAGGTCAAGTCTATAAAAGCCAAGACGCGTCTTGAGCACCGAAAAAACGCCTCAGTTATCAAAGCCCATAATCTGGCGCATGCGGCTGTCGAGCAAGATGCATCAAAACCCGATGAGGCACCGCAAAAGATAGACGCCCGCCAAGACCATAAAGTTAAAAACACAAATTCCCAAAAAAACCAAGTAGATAGCGCAGCGTCGCCGTATTTTAGTGTCCAAGATCTCATCGTAGGTTATGACGATACGATCGTCGTCGATGGTCTGTCGTTGACGTTACAGCAGGGCGAGATTGGCTGTTTTTTGGGGTATAGTGGCTGTGGCAAAACCACGGCCTTACGTGCCATTGCAGGACTAGAGCAAAGCCGTGGTGGTAGTATTTATCTGAGCAATCAACGCCTGACAGATAAGCGCGCGCGCAAGTCGTTTGCCGTTGCGCCAGCCAAGCGCGGCATGGGTATGGTGTTTCAGGACTATGCGTTGTTTGGTCACCTAAGTGTGGCAAACAACATCGCGTTTGGCCTGAACAAATGGTCTACCGCCGACAAAAAAGCCCGCGTGGCTGAGATGCTAAGTTTGGTTGACTTGACTGAGCACGCGGACAAACGCCCAAATGAGCTATCAGGCGGTCAGCAGCAGCGTGTGGCGCTTGCAAGGGCGCTGGCACCAAAACCTAAGCTGTTGCTGCTTGATGAGCCGTTCTCTAATCTAGACGTGGTACTGCGTGAGTCGCTGGCGATGAGTGTACGTGATATTCTCAAACGCACCAATACCACTGCGATACTGGTCACGCATGATCAAAACGAAGCGTTTGCTATTGCTGATAAAGTTGGGGTGATGCATCAAGGTAAGCTGGTACAGTGGGCGACGCCAAGTGAGCTATATCATGAGCCAGTCAGTCCGTTTGTTGCTGAGTTTGTCGGTGAAGGCGCAATGATAGATGGCATCATCAAAGAAGGGCGCGTCGAGACAGCGCTGGGTGATATCTATCGCCGTATGGAAGTCTACGACGAAGCCGGCTATCCGCAGTACTGTGAATATGATTATCCAAATGGCACACCGATCAAGGTGCTGGTGCGCCCTGATGACATCATTCATGACGATGACAGTACGCAGACAGCATTGGTGGTTGGCCGCGTGTTTCGCGGTGCAAACTATTTATACCGTTTGCAGTTGGATGATGGTCAGACGGTATTGTCTTTGGTCGCCAGCCACCACAATCATGAGATAGGCTCACACATCGGTATTTTGCCAATACTCGAGCATGTGGTTGTCTTCGATGAAACGGACGTCAATGCCACCACATGGTCAGAGTACGATGGCGTAGAGCGGTTTGCAGATATTCGGCAAGACTGAGCAAGCGAGCAGGCAGGTTAGGCTTGCCGTGTTGCCAGTATATGCAGGTAGCGTCCCAGCCATTTGTAGGGCTCGTGCTGTGAATAGCGTAGCTCCATACGTATTACCGCCTCGGGGTCAGTGTGTCCGCCACGTTTGAGCGGGGCATAGTCATGAAACACGCGTAGACCACTGCTGCGTATGACGTGATAACGATGCGCGGCGAGCCAAGTCTCGACCTCTTCTTTTGCGACTGGATGATTGGGCGTTAGGCTCTTGACGTTGTCTGCTTTATAGTCGCTATTGTCGAGTAAATTAAAATTCCCCATGATTAAATTACGATAATCAAAGCTCGCTGGGTTATAAAAACACAGTGACAGCGCGCCTTTGGGCATCAAGTACTGATCAAAAAAGTCCATCACATCGGCAGGCTCTGCTAGCCATTCAAGCAGCGCATGACATAGTATTAAATCAAACTTTTCTGCATCTAACTTTTCTGTGCTTAGCTTAGCTGGTAGCTCCTGATAAGGGCAGACATGCCAAGTGATATCAAGAGGCGTGTCTATCTGCGCTGCATGCGCCTGGGCTTTGGCAAGCATGTTGGCGGAGATATCATTGATTACCACAGTATGCCCTTGAGCGGCCAGATCGATGGCGATTTGTGCCAGACCTGCACCCACATCTAGTATACGCAGCGGCCGGCCAAGGCGCTGGTGCATCTGGGCGCTGTACTCAAAAATATCACGGCGTAGTACCGCCAGCCTAATCTCACCCTTTAATCCGCCGTAGACTTTTTTTTCAAAATGATCGGCGATGGCATCAAAGCTGCGATCTGTGCGCTCGCTGCGGCTTTGAGCGGCTGTTGCTGGTTGGGCGGTGGCTTTAGTGGTGAACTTAGTGGTGGCTTTGGTTTTTACTTTGGAAGATGCGTGCATGTCGCTGAGACTGAGGTCGTTGTCGTTTGCCATATTTGTCATATTATTATCGGTAAAAGGTGATTGTGGGCGTTGGGTATGTTTAAGCGCTTGGTATCATCGGCTACGGGATGAAAGGCTGAGCAGGCTTGTCGATACTCAACGCGGGTATGGCTGGTATTTGTGATGTTCTGTCGCGCCTGTTTTCTGGTAGCTTTTCGGTAGTATTTGCGGTATAAAGGTATCATCACTTGCCAAGGATGCACGGCGCTTTTTTTTCACAATTTTTTACCGCTTTTGACTGCTAAGGATAGCTATTATGATCACTTCCCACTCACGGCGCGGCCGCGCAGCGACTCACAAACCGATAGCGATGCGCAGTGTCTTATCAGTCGCCATCGCCAGTAGTATTTGGCTGGTCGGCTGCGGCGATGACAATGACTTTGACAATGATGTTGATATCGTCTCATCAGCCACTGCTGAATTTGTCAACTCCTTTAGTGCCTCTCAAGTAGACAGCAGCTTTGGGCTGAGTAATACCGCAACGCCCGCAGCCAAATGCGGCGTCACGATAGAAAAAGTCAGCTATGATACCAAGGGTGCTGCAGACGAAGATACCAATGCTACCGCAGCTTTGATGCTGCCAACGGGCGATGCTCCTGAATGCCAAGGCGCGCGCCCGCTGCTATTATATGCCCATGGTACGACCACCGACAAGTCTTATGACTTTGCGCAAGTGGGTAATATTCAAAATCCTGCGGTAAGCGAAGCCAACTTAATCGCTGCTAATTTTGCCGCACAAGGCTATATCGTTGTCGCACCCAATTATGCAGGCTATGATGACTCCACGCTGGATTATCATCCTTATCTTGTGGCTCAGCAGCAGTCGACAGACATGGTCGATGCCCTAGATAGCGCGCGCGATATCATGGCACGGCAAAAGCGTGCCAATGCGGTCAATTACCGTGATATTGCGGATTCCGGCAAGCTATTTATCGCTGGCTACTCGCAAGGCGGCTATGTCACGATGGCAACGGCCAGATTGCTACAATCCCAAGAAAAACCAGTGACAGCCATCGCGCCATCTTCGGGGCCTTATGCGCTCGCAGCGTTTGGTGATGAGATATTTAGAGGTAACGTCAATATCGGTGCCTCAAGGTTTGCGCCATTACTTGGCAGTGGCCTACAAGAAAAATATGGCAATATTTATAATAAAAAATCAGACATATTTTTGGATAAATATGCGGATGCACAGCTGCCAAATGCATTGTCGTTTGGTCAGCTAGTGGAGATGGGCAAGTTGCCTAATAATGCGCTGTTTCAAAAAAATCCTAGTGACCCTAGGCTAGCAGGGCTAGAGCAAGGCAAGCTGTTTTCTATCTTGGGTGGTTATGATGAAAATGACTATCTGATTAAGACAGATTTTCGTGCCGCCTATGTCGCTGATACCGACAAACATCCTGATGGGCTGTGGGCAGAGAACGGCGATGGTCTGCCAGCGGCCATGCCTGAAAACACGCTACGTCAGGCATTAAAAGACAATGACTTACGCGGCTATGTGCCGACCATGCCGACACTGCTTTGCGGCGGCAATCAAGACCCGACGGTTTATTTTGACACCAATACTGGGTCTATGGCTGGCTTGTTGCAAGCAGCAAGTGCTAGTGATCCAGCTGCTAAGCTCAATATCACTGTGCTAGATGTTGATAAAGACAACGAAGAGAGTCGCCCAGACAAGACGACCTTGAGCTTGATTGGGCAAGCTGCCATGAATACTTGGGATGCAGAGGCGGTCAGAGTCCGCGTACAGACCCGCTTTAGTCAGAGCGTAGAAAAGGTAAGAGCTGACGCTGAGGCGCAAGGCAATATACCGCTCCTAGCATTTTATACCAACTATCATGGTGGTCTGGTCAGTCCAGCCTGTACTGAGGCCACGCGTGCATTTTTTGATCAAAATTTTAAGCCGGTAGTCAATCCAACATAACATCGGCAGCCTTTAGGTCATGTATTACGGCTGCTATTTCGCAATAGGTTAACGATACTCAAACGGATAAATCGTCTGACACTCCATCAAACTGTGTCCATAATATTGGACGCAGTTTTTTATGCCGCTTAACGAGACGTCAATAAGAGAAACCCTATGAAATCTATCTTGTTATCACTACTGACTTGCGCTGTTATTACTGCGCCCATCAGCCAAGCACAAGCTCGAAACACACCTTGTTCAGGGAAAATGGGTGGGGTGTCGCACTGCTCAAAAGATGGCAAATTTGTTTGTCATAACGGCAAGATTAGTCAGTCTAAAAAGATCTGCCGCTGACACACAAAAAATAGAGAAAAGAAGGTCAAAAAAACGGCCGATAATCTCCTGATTCGCTTGGTTTTAATCCTGTGCAAATGCCCCTAATACGGCAAATTTGTGCTAAAATAGCTTCTTTTATAAAACGTTACTTTTAACAAAAACCGTATCACTATTTTCTTGTTGTTTTGTGCGCTGAGTGAGGGTTTTTTGGCGTCTATATTTCAATGATGGCTGCATTTTTTGGCAGCTGTATTTTTGTATGACCCAAAGGCATCTCAAGCAGTGGTGGCAGCATCAGAAAAAAGTGAGTGAAGGAGTGTATATGAGCGAATCGGTCAGTCCTATTGGCATCGTAGATGAACTAAAGCAGTCGTATTTGGATTATGCGATGAGCGTGATCGTCTCACGTGCGCTGCCTGATGTGCGTGATGGGTTCAAGCCTGTACACCGCCGTGTGATGTATGCCATGCACGTGCTATCAAACGATTATAACAAACCCTACAAAAAATCAGCACGTGTGGTCGGTGACGTCATCGGTAAATATCACCCACATGGTGATAGTGCGGTTTATGATGCTATCGTGCGTATGGCGCAGGATTTTAGTCTGCGTTATCCGATGATCGATGGCCAAGGTAACTTTGGCTCGATCGATGATGATCCACCGGCGGCCATGCGTTATACCGAAGTTCGTATGACCAAGCTTACGCACCAGATGCTTGCTGATTTGGATAAAGACACGGTCGATTGGGAAGACAACTACGATGGCTCTGAGCGCATGCCAAGCGTGATGCCAGCGCGTATTCCCAACCTACTGGTCAATGGTGCGACAGGTATTGCCGTCGGTATGGCGACCAATATGGCACCGCATAACTTGACAGAAGTCATCAATGCTTGTCTTGCCTATGCTGCAAATCCACAAGTCTCAGCCGAAGAGTTGATGTCGCATATCTCAGGCCCCGATTTCCCAACCGGCGGTATTATTTATGGCCGCGCGGGTATTTTAGATGCCTATCGTACCGGTAAAGGCCGCTTGCATATTCGTGGGCGCTATCATATCGAGCCGATGAGTGACACAGGTGTCAACCGTGATCGCGAGCGTATTGTCTTTACCGAAGTGCCGTATCAGGCCAACAAAGCCAAGCTGATTGAGCGTATCGCTGAGCTGGTACGAGACAAAAAAATCGAGGGCATCACCGAGATTCGCGATGAGTCTGATAAAGAAGGGATGCGTATCGCTATTGACTTGCGCCGCGGCGAGACGGCTGAAGTCATTGTCAATAATTTGTTTTTGCAAACGCCGCTAGAGTCGAGCTTTAGTATCAATATGGTGGCGCTGGATAATGGTCAGCCAAAGCTGCTGACTTTGCGCCAGCTGATAGCCGCCTTTGTTCGTCACCGTCAAGAAGTGGTGACGCGTCGTACGATTTTTGAGCTAAACAAAGCGCGCGTCCGTGGTCATTTGCTCGAAGGTCTGACCGTTGCGCTCGCCAATATCGACGATATCATCGCCACTATCAAAGCCTCGGCCAACCGCGGCTTGGCACGCGAGAGCTTATTAAATAATACATGGGGCTCCGGTAGTGTCGTGGCGATGCTAACAGCGGCTGGTAGCCAGTCTGTGCGTCCTGAGTTTATCGAAGGCGAGGACCCAAAAGCGCCGTTTGGTTTGATCGAAGGTGAGGAGCGCTATCGCTTATCACTTGAGCAGGTCAATGCGATTTTAGACATGCAGCTGCACCGTTTGACGGGGCTTGAGCAAGACAAGTTGACCGAAGAGTATCAAGATTTGCTGCGTGAAATCGCTCATTTGGAGTCGATTCTTGGTGATTTTGATAAGCTGATGAGTATCATCTCTAATGAGCTTATCGAGATTCGTGATAACTTTGGGGATGAGCGCCGTACCGATATTATCGACTCGCGTATGGACTTTAACCGTGAAGACCTCATCCCTGAGCAGACTGTCGTGATGACTGTCTCGCGCACCGGCTACGCCAAGACTCAGCCTATCGATGATTATGTGGCGCAAAAACGCGGCGGCAAAGGCAAGTCGGCAACTGCTATGAAAGAAGATGATGTGATAGATCATTTGGTAGTGACCTCGACGCATGCGACCGTGCTGTGCTTTACGGACAGCGGCCGCGTCTTTAGCTTACGTGGGTTTGAAGTGCCGATTGCCAGCCGCGGCTCGCGCGGTCGTCCATTGGTCAACCTCATCAGTTTGGATGCTGACGAAACTGTCACCACCATTTTGCCTATTCCAAAAATCGTCGAAGAGCTGTCTGGCAATGCTGTGAGTGATGGCGATGATGATAGCTCAGAGAATAGCAATGAGGCCGAGCCGCCGTTTGTTTTCTTTGCCACTGCCAATGGTACGGTGAAGCGCGTAGAGCTCAAGCAGTTTGCCAATATCCGCTCAAATGGCTTGATTGCCATTGGTCTAGAAGACGGTGACAAACTGGTGAGCGCCCGTATCACCAACGGTAGCCAAGAGGTGATGCTGTTTGCATCGAGTGGTAAAGCCATTCGTTTTGATGAAAACGATGCCCGCGCCATGGGCCGTACTGCCAAAGGTGTACGCGGTATGCGTTTGGCTGATGATGAATTTATCAAATCACTAGTCGTTATCGAAGATGATGTACGCGAAATCCTTATCGCTTGTGAAAACGGCTTTGGTAAGCGTACCTTTATCGACGAGTTTAATACGCAAAACCGCGGTGGCGGCGGTGTGATAGCCATCAAAACCAGCGCACGTAATGGCGCACTGGTGCGAGCGACGAAGGTTGACCCTACAGACGATATCATTCTAATCTCGGACAAAGGCACGCTCGTGCGTACGCCAGTTGAGCATGTGGCCAGCTCTGGTCGTAACACCCAAGGCGTCACCTTGATTCGCCTATCAAAAGAAGAAAAGCTGGTGGCGATGGCGCGGGTCGAGCACGAAGAGAGCGACGATGAACTGGTCGATGCCATGCGTGAAGATGGCACCTTTGAGGTAGCAGGCCAAGCGCAAATCGATATCGATGCGGCGACCGACGTTCACGATGTGATAGACATTGCCAACGATCCTGTATTAGATGAAACAAATACTGAGGGTGACAATACCGACGATAAGTAACGGTTTCAGTAGTTCGCTTTTGCTCTAGTTTGTTATTTTTGCTCTAGAAGAAGCCTCTGACGTTATCGTTGGAGGCTTTTTTTTGAATGTCATTTATCGCTTATAGGATGTTGTCTTTGATAATCCTTTTTATCTTTTATTACCACTGTTTATGCTGATCTTTGAATGATACTTACTTATACCTAAAAAGTGCTAAATTGAGGCTGTTGTTATGCTGACGACCAATCAAACCTTTCAGGGGACTACCGCGTCGATATCATCGAGTGTTTTATTTTCGATGATGTTTTTATTTGGGTTGTTTATGCAGCCTTTGACGGGCACGCAAGTGGCGTCATGGCGTGTGTTGATGATGCTACTCAGTCTGGTGCTGCTGGTCAGTGTGAGCAAGCAGTGGCAGCATGTTTTTGATTATCTAAAAACGCTCAAAACCGCCAAAGACTGGCTGATATTTATACTGCCAACCCCGATATTGGGTGGGCAGATTTGGCTGTTTATGTGGGCACCTGTGAACGGTTATGGCCTTGATGTCACTTTGGGGTATTTTTTATTGCCGCTGGTGATGATCGTACTTGGTCGCTTTTTTTATCGTGAGCCGATGAGCCTGCTGCAAGGAGCGGCGGCGCTACTGGCGGCTTTTGGTATTGGTCATGATATCTTGCAATACGGCTCGATATCGTGGGTGACGCTGTTTGTATGCTTGGGCTATCCGCCGTATTATCTGCTCAGGCGGACGATTGCTGTACCACCGATTACGGGATTGTTGTCTGATTTGACGCTGCTGACGCCAGTGGTGCTACTGATGCTCTATACCAGTGGCGGCTTTAGTATGGCGGCGCAAAATATGAAGTTTTGGTATCTATTGCCACTGCTAGGCGCTTTTAGTGCACTGGCGATGTCGCTGACGATGCTGGCCAGTAGCAAGCTGCCCGTGTCGCTATTTGGCGCGCTTAGCTATATCGAGCCTATGCTATTGTTTGTATTGTCCATCACTGTGCTCAGTCAGAGCTTAGATGAAGGAGGCTCATTGTTTATGTATGGCATGATTACGGCAGCGCTACTGGTGATGATTGTCGATAGTGCGATAGGTTATCTGAGTCGTCGCCGTAGCGATCATTTGCATGGCTACCGCGAGCCACAAGTAGGTGGCTTTCCACCGCGCCGCCGCCTGATAAATCGCCGTATTGATGGCGCACTAAAAGCGCATCGGTTTCGTAAAATACGCCGTTATCAGCGAAAAATGGATAAAATCCAGCGAAAAATAGAGCAGTTAGATGCCAAATAAAGCGTCAAACTCGTAATGATATAGTCGCTCCGAAATAAAACTGGCATTCAAGATACTATGTGTCAGGCGCTACTGGTATAAATTTTCTTTGCTCGCTGTGTGATTTCATCACGCCAGAGGCGGCATAAAATTCATTTCAGTAGTACGGCACCTGTTTTAAAGTAGATCGGCTATATAAAAATGTAAAGACTCGTTAAGTGGATGCATTGCTTATCTATTCTGACTTTGACATAATGCTGGCTATGATATAAGTATGAGTCATTTCAAGCGTTTATCTTGTGACATGTAACGACAGATGATTGTATTAGCCTGCTTTTAAAACCGAAGGGTTTTAGCATGATTGGCGACGTACAACCTGCGTGTACAATGAGATAGACAACAGGTCTTGTAGACAAAAGCCTCCGACGTCCGCGTCTGAGGCTTTTGTTTTTTTCTAAAATTGCCAAGGACGTGCGCTTATTTCAAAAGGCTGTTTTTATGCTCACCACCACCCAAACGTCGCAGGGCACCATCGCTGCCGTAGCAGCAAACTTTTTATACTCATTGTTGTTTTTATTTGGTCTATTGATGCAGCCGCTATCTGGGACGCAAGTCGCCTCGTGGCGTGTGCTGATGATGCTGCTGAGTTTGGTGCTGCTGGTTAGTGTGTTAAAACAGTGGCAGCATATCTTTGATTATCTAAAAACCCTAAAAACACTCAAAGAGTGGTTTTTATTTATCTTGCCGACGCCGATATTGGGCGCCCAGATTTGGATATTTATGTGGGCGCCAGTCAATGATCTGGGGCTTGAGGTGACACTGGGATATTTTTTGTACCCGATGATTATGATCATGGTGGGTCGGTTTTTTTATAATGAAGCGATGACACCGCTACAGTGGGTCGCCACCATCTGCGCAGCTCTGGGCATCGCGTATGATGTCTGGCAGTACGGCGCGATTTCTTGGGCGACATTGTTTGTCTGTCTGGGTTATCCGCCTTATTATCTGCTGCGTCGCAAGCTGGCAGTACCACCCATCACCGGCCTTATCTCTGATTTGGTGCTGCTGACGCCAGTGGTGATGGTCGCACTGTATATGAATGGCGGGTTTGCGCTGGCGATCACTACCGATAAATTTTGGTATCTGTTGCCGCTGCTGGGTATCATCAGCACCACGGCGATGTCGCTGACCATGGTCGCCAGTCAAAAGTTGCCCGTCTCATTGTTTGGCACGCTATGCTATCTTGAGCCGATTTTTTTGTTTATCTTTTCGATTACGATATTGCACCAAAGCATCAATGAGGGCGGCTCATTATTTATGTACGGCATGATTTTTGTCGCGTTACTGATTATGATTGCTGATAGTGCGCTTGGCTATAGAGCGCGTCGCCGTGATGATCGACTGCATGGTTACAACGAGCCACAGGTGGGGAGTTTTCCGCCGCGTCGCCGCCTGACCAACCGCCGTATCGAAGGGGTGCTTGCGGCTCATCGTTTTCGTAAAATCAAACGCTATCAGCAAAAAATAGACAAAATGACGCGCAAGATAGAGCAGCTGCATTCAAAGTAAGGCGATCATATGGCGGATGATAGGTTTGACTTGTTAGCCATGGTTTTTTAGCCATAATTTTTGCCCGTGTGCACCGCAGTTTGTGTGTCAATGACAGATGAATTGCGCTATTATCGAGCAGTATGCACACCAAGCACTGTCACGGACAAACGCCGCTACTGCCAAGCGCGTCAGGCGCAGGACACTTTGTCTATATGCTATTGCTCACTCACATGATAACTAGGACGGTTTATGTTACATCTTCATCATTTAGCAAACTCACGCTCGTTTCGTATTATTTGGCTGTTAGAAGAGCTAAACACCGATTATGAATTGACGTGCTACGAGCGTAATAAAGCGTATCGTGCGCCTGATAGCTTAAAAAAAGTGCATCCAATCGGTCATGCGCCAATGCTGGAGGTCAACGATCGCGTGCTGATTGAGTCAGGGTTTATCATCGAGTACTTAATCAAGCATTACGATACCGACAAGCAGTTCAAACCTGCTGATGACAACGAAGCGGCGTGGGAGGCTTATACCTTTTGGTTACACTTTGCCGAGGCATCATTGATGCCGCCGCTAGTGATGCGTTTGGTGTTTAGCAAAGTCGTTCAGCAGTCGCCCATGCTCATCAAACCAGTCAGCAAAAAAATTCAAAGCCAAGTGGAAAAAAACATGATTAGCCGCAGCCTAGACAGTATGCTGGGCATGATGGAGCAGCACCTACAGGACAATCATTGGTTTGCTGGTAGTGAGTTTAGCGCCGCTGATATTCAGATGCATCTTGCCGTCGTCGGAGCCAATGCAGGCTCTGGTTTGGATAGCAGTAAGTACACCAATATTTTAAACTGGCTAAAACGCTGCGAAGAGCGTGAGGCGTTTAAACGTGCCGAAGAAAAAGGCGGGCGTTTAAAATTCTAAACAAAGCGAATGGTATCAATGATTAGGATACGCCCTAATTATTGATTTAAAATCAACATAAAAGGTTTTGTTTATTTATAGACAAAACCTTTTTTAGGATAAGAAATGACAGACTTGAATAAACCCAACAGGACACCGACTGACAGTGAGATTGCAGCCAAACAGCATACAGAGGCTACAGAGGTGCATCGCCAGCAAGTATCTATCAAAGCATGGTCACAAAAGCTGCTGGTGGTGATTTTGTGTGTTGCCAGCTTTTATGGCGGCTGGAAATCTTATGAGTCCAATATGGTCAATGAATGTACAGCCAATGGCGGTAAAATGATTGAAGGTCAAAGAACCATGCTATGCCAATCGTTACAGTAGATAAGGATTTAGCTAAAAGAGGGCGTTTATGTTAAAGCTCACCTTTTTGGGCACCTCCGCTGGCGTGCCAACCAAGCAGCGTAACGTCACAGCGCTGGCGATAGAGTGCCTCAATCCTTATAGTTCGGGGGCAAGTCGACAGCAAAACAAAAAGTCGCGTCCTTGGGTTTTAATTGATTGCGGTGAGGGCACACAGCATCAGCTGCTTCATACCAAGCTATCTTTGCATCAGCTGCAAGCCATTTGTATCACTCATGTGCATGGCGACCATTGTTATGGTCTGCCGGGGTTGCTTGCGAGTGCGGCCATGTCAGGACGTACTGCAGCGCTGACGCTTATTGCGCCCAAAGCCATTGCCAAAATGCTTGAGGCGATGAGGCTGACAACCGAGCTGTATTTGCCATTTGCCATTGAATTTATGGCGATAGAAGATATATTGTCTGAGCCAGATGATGAGCACAAAGGCGATGTAACTATCAATGTAGACCACCAACATCAGCTAGTTATAGACATTCACCCGTTGTCGCACCGCGTCGCCTCTTATGGTTTTGGTATTACTCAGACGATCAGCCGCCGTACCCTGAATACTGATAAATTGACAGCTGATGGTATCCCAGCCAGTGCGCTGTGGGGTAGGCTGCAGCAAGGCGAAGATGTTGTGACAGAAGACGGACGCATGCTGTCGTCTGCTGAGTATGTCGATAATGACAGCCAACGTACTCGGGTAGTGATTGCAGGTGATAATGATACGCCAGAGTGCCTAAGTGCTGCGGTAGTCGATGCCGATTTATTGGTGCATGAAGCCACTTATACCCATGCGGTGTTAAATAAGATACAGGCAAAAAACCCAGACTTTGATCCGATGCACAGTAGCGCGCAGCTGATCGGCAAATTTGCCCAAGAGAGCGGACTGTCAAACTTGATATTGACCCATTTTAGCGCACGTTATCAAAGCTTTGATAATCCGCAGAGTCGTACGCCAAACATGGCGCATATTCGTCTGGATGCCCAAAGTGTTTATGTAGGCAATCTATGGCTGGCCGCAGATTTCGACCAATATATAGTAAATGGCGCAGCGAATTTGGTAGATGAAGAAGCGGGTAGCCGCGTGCAGTACTTAGGTTCTGCACGCGCTCCTAAAAAATGACAGGTAGCCGATGTTTAAGACTGATTGTCCTCAGCAGCTAACTGCGCTTGTCCTATCCAGTAGCGGCTAAACTGATAGGCCACTCGCCCCGACCGCCCGCCACGCTCTGATGCCCAGCGTAAGGCAGCGGCTCTGATATTGTCAGGTAGCGCTTTATTTTCTTCTTCATTATTATTACTTTCTTTAACGTCATTCGCATTATCTAGGTTACGGTTTGGCGAAAGCGATAAATAATGGCGGACGATGTGTAAGTAAGTATTTTGATCCATCGGGTGAAACGACAACCAAATTCCAAAGCGATCAGACAACGATACTGTCTCGTCGATGGTCTCATAAGGATTGACTTCATCGGTTTGCCCATTATAAATATTGACATTGTCTTTCATCAGCTGCGGCAACAGGTGCCGACGGTTACTGGTGGCATAGACCAGTAGCTTGTCTTGCTCGGAGTCCAGCGCCCCGTCTAACACACTCTTTAACGTCCGATAACTCTCATCTTGACCGTTAAATGCCAAATCATCACAGTACACGATATAGCGGCAATCGGTGTCCGCTGGTAGGGCGCGGATGGCGGCGCGTATCTTATCAAGCACCCGCAGGTCATCACGGGCGATTTCGATGATACGTAGCCCTTCGCTATGGTAGGCTTGTAGCAATGCTCGAATCAGCGATGATTTCCCTGCGCCGCGCGTCCCTGTCATCAAGACGTGATTGGCCGGATAGCCCTTTAAAAACTGCCGTGTGTTTTGCACAAGTTTTGCCTTTTGCGTATCGATACCATGCAAATCATCCAGACTTAAAAACAAATTGACTGCCAAAGGCTCCAAGCGCCCGCGGTGACCACCGACCCAGCGATAGGCCAGCTGCTGAGGATCGATATCGATCTTTGGCGTGACTTGCTCTTGCAGATACTGCCCCAGTAACTCTAATAGCGGCTCGGGCAGGGCATAATTTATAACGGATGCGGAAGACTGGGACATAATACTGGGTCGCTTATAACAGAAAAAATATTAACGAAAATAGGTACCGTCCTACTGGCATTTATTTTCCTTGCGTGCTGTGCCTACGCCGGCAGATGCTGCGCAAAATGAATACCAGTAGCATATGATATCAAGTGTGCCAATTTTATGTCGGGTTGACTATATAAAATGACGATATACAAATACAAAGTAATTCTAAATAAAGGCCTTACTTTAGCATGAAAGACAATGCCAGTAATTCATCGCTAAGACAAGCGAAGACAGCGCCAGTATGGCAGGCTGATGCTCAGCAGATATTGCCTGTACTGACAAAAGAATTGGTAAAGTTGCAGTATCGTCAGGTATCGCACTTGCGCATCGGCGTGTATGCAGGCAACTATCAGGGCTTGAGCCGTGCCATGCACTCACAGTTTGGCCCAGTGCTACTTAAGTGGCAATTAAGCAAGCATCATTGTCAGCAGAGCGCTCAAGCGGTATCTAGCGGCGTCTTTTATGAGTATGGCGTCATCACCGCGCTGTCTGCTTTAACGCCATATCAGCGCGTGGCACCGCCACTACTGGCGCATTATGAGTTACGTCTGCACATTGCAGCGCCGCTGTCAGCGCTCATCGTTGTGGTGATGCCCTATTATAAAAACGGCAGTCTATCACAGTATTTAAAGCGGCCGCTGCCCGCCCGTCAAAAGCATCAGCTTATCATGCAAGCGGCACAAGTAATCACGCAGCTGCATCGCGCAGGCTGGCTGCATAATGATATTAAACCCAGTAATATCTTGCTAGATGATTTGTCGCCAGCTCATTTTTTGTCAAGTCAGGCAGATGATAGCAGCCTCAAGACTGACTTGTTATTAACTGATTTTGCTTTGGCCACTCGTGTGGAGGCGTCAACCATAGGTCATCTTGCGGGTACACCGGCGTATCTGGCGCCTGAGCGCTGGCAAGGACACGGCGCATCGGTGCAGAGCGATATCTATGCGTTTGGGATTATGCTGTATGAGATATTGGTGGGGGTGCGGCCGTTGCAGATTGATAAACAAAGTCGTGAGCCGCTCAAGGCATGGGCAGTCCAGCACTGTCAGCAGCCAATTCCAAGGCTACCGCCAGCATACCGCCATTATCAACCCATTATTGATCAAGCATTGGCAAAGCGGGTAGAGAAAAGGTATCAAAGCATGGCGCAGATACTTTTGGCGTTAAGACGTATGTGAGCTTAAAGAGAAGGTTGGTTAGGGAAGAGTATTGAGAATTGACTATAGTATAGATTGGAGCAAACGCTGAGCGCTAAATACTGAAGCTGCTATACTTCGATAATAGCTTCGATGCTTGGCGTTTAGTAGGAGCGTTCTAATTAGCAAGCATAAAAACTAACAGGCACAAAAAAACCTGCATCAAGGCAGGTTTTAATATTTGGCCTAAGATGTACTATCCGAAAATGGTGGGGCTGGAGAGACTCGAACTCTCACACCTTGCGGCGCCAGAACCTAAATCTGGTGCGTCTACCAATTCCGCCACAGCCCCATTTTCGTTACTCTATCATCAAAAGCATATGAACTCAAATGCTATCGAAATAGTTAACTGATTCGGTAGTGCGTCTCAGTGGTTGGCTATTATATAGAGTTTAAATTGTTTGGCAACCCCTATTTGCAATTATTTTCGATATTTTAGCAATTATTTTTCATATTTTTCATAAGTTAATGATATAAAAGGGCTTTTACTTTAAGTTTTTTTAACGTTTTAGTGATATTTATTTTGATCTTGTGCTGGTTTGAGGTTTAGTTGCTGCAATTTGCGTGTCAATGTATTGCGTCCCCAGCCTAGCAGATGGGCCGCCGCTATTTTTTTGCCACCACTATGGTTGAGGGCGGCGGTGAGTAGTACGCGTTCAAATTCAGGCGTAGCTGTTTGTAGGATGTCGGTTTCGCCGGTCTGTAGCGCCTGCTTTGCCCATGCGGCTAGAGGCTGTTGCCAGTCGGTCTGCGTCGTCATAGGTGGATTGGGGCTAATAGCGCCAGAGTCGATCGACCCTTGGGTATTCATGTCTATCTGCGGCGGGATTTGAGATGAGCGCGCTGCATGAGGTGGCTGTGGCTGCTGTGTTATATCCGCTGGCACACTATCGAGCAGCTCTGGTGGTAAGTCCTCTACCATGACCGTGTCACCGGTGGCCATCACGGTCAGCCACAGGCAGACATTTTCGAGCTGACGCACATTACCGCGCCACTCAAACGCCTGCATGACTTGCAGTGCTGCTGGATGCAGATGTTTTTTGGCAGTATTCATCTGCTTGGCGGCGCGCTGCATAAAGTAGCTGGCGAGGGCAGGGATGTCTTCGCGGCGTGTGCGCAGGGGCGGCAGAGGCAAGCGTATGACGTTAAGGCGATAAAACAAATCTTCTCGGAACTTACCTTGTTTGACCAGTGCTTCTAAGTGTTGATGAGTGGCGGCGATGATACGCACATCGACTTTGACAGGCTGCTGCCCACCAACGCGATAAAACTCGCCATTGGCCAATACTCGCAGCAAACGTGTCTGCGTACTAAAGGGCATGTCACCGATCTCATCCAAAAACAGTGTCCCACCATTGGCCTGCTCAAACCGTCCTTGCCGTGTGGTCGTCGCCCCCGTAAACGCACCTTTTTCGTGACCAAATAGCTCAGATTCGATTAAATCATGCGGAATCGCTGCCATGTTTAAGGCAATAAAAGGCTGATGTTGCCGCGGTGAATGCTGATGCAGGGCGCTGGCGACCAGCTCTTTACCGGTGCCTGACTCGCCTGTGATCAACACTGTGATGGGAGAGTGGGCCAAACGGCCAATCGCGCGAAACACCGTTTGCATCGCTTGTGACTGCCCGATGATGCCACTGGGGTTGTCGGTCGCGGCGGGTGGTGTCGGGGATGTCTCTTTGGCAGCTGGTTTGATCGGCGCGGTGGTTGGTGAGGTTTTGGATGCTTGGTTTGTATGGCCAGTCGGCTCAGTAGGTTTATTGGGCTCGTTGGGCGTTGCATCTGATTTGACAGCGGGTTTTCTGTTGTTTCTTGTCTTAACGTCGGTATGGGGCTGATAGTGAATGGCTTTATAAATCGTTGTCACCGCGTCATCTAAATCAAAGGGTTTGGGCAGATATTCAAACGCGCCAGTCTGATAGCTACTGATGGCAGAGCTTAGATCAGAGTGTGCCGTCATAATGACGATGGGCAGCTGAGGGAAATGCTGATGTACCCAGTCGCTAAAGGACAGACCATCCATCATAGGCATACGAATATCAGTCAATATCACATCAGGGAGCTGGTCTGCAGGTGTTTGCTGCTGCAAGATATCATTTAGGCGTGTCCATGCCGCTTGCGCTTGCGTGAAGCTAATCACAGTGAGCCCTGCATCTTCAAAGGTATCGGCCAATATCAGGCGTAGGGCGGCATCATCATCGATAAGCCATAACGTAGCAGCGGCAGGACTGCTGTGCTTGTCCGTTGGAGCAGGTATTGGCTGATCGCTTGAGGGTTGATGGTCATGTAAAGCGCGGTTGTCATTATACTCAGTCATATCTTGGGCCTAGTGGGCGATAACATCAGAGGGCGTATTGGTTGTCATGAGGTTATTATAGGATTGTTATGAGGTTTTTATAGTAAGGTCTGGCTGGCTAAAGGGCAAATACAGGGCAAACTGAGTTTGGCGTGTGTGATGGGTGTTCGATTGGGCAGAGCTGACATCGATCATACCATGATGGCGGCTGATGATATCCTGGACAATAGACAGCCCTAGACCCGTGCCTGCTGCGCGGCTGGTGACCATCGGAAAAAATATCTGGCCGATGAGATCGGCATCTATGCCTGAGCCATTATCGGTGATGGTCACTTGCAAAACTTGTTTGTGCTGCTGGCTGCCGATGGTGTGCTGAAAGACCACTCGTGTTTGTAGATGCAGTATGGGCTGATAAGTAGAATTGCTATCCATTTGCATGGTAGCTTGTGGTGTTTCTTGAGACTCTGAGGTTTTATGCTGTTGTAGTGTTTGCTCAAGCTCAGTCATCGACTCACAGGCATTATTAATGAGGTTCAAAAATACTTGAATCAACTGATCTTTATCAGCGCAGAGCTCAGGCAGTGATAAATCATAATCACGCTGTAGCGTCACCTGTGGATATTGGTTGACGATTAGGGATAAGACATGCTCTAGTGGCTCATGAATATTAAGCATTTGCCAGTTTGGTAACTGATTGGAGCCAAGAAGCTGACCGATAAGCTGAGTCAGACGGTCGGTCTCTGCGATGATGATATCGGTGTAGCTGCGCAGTTTTGCCGCGTTTTTTTGTTTATCAGGAGCGGGGCTGGCAGCACTTTGCTGAGAGTGCGCTGCATCAGCCAAAAAACCGCCTTCACTAAACTTGATAAATTGCCGCTGCAACAACTGCGCCGCCCCGCGAATACCGGCCAATGGGTTTTTTATTTCGTGAGCGACCGAGCGTAGCATCTGACGCGCGACGTTATATTGCTGCTGCTGGCGCTGCTCCTCTGAGATACGGCTTTGGCGATCCTTGCCCCACATCTCAATGATAAAACCATGCTGCTGCTCATCAATGACCGGCGTCACGCTATAGTCGATCAGCAGCGCTGTATGATTGTTCAATTGTGTGCTCACAAGATGATCATGATCAATAAATGGCTGTTGATACACTCTGGCTTGCCGAAAGCGCTCGCTCAAGGAGCAAGAGGCATCCTTCGTTTTTTTAGAATCCTTTGTTTTTTTAGAATTGTGAGTATCGCTATGGGTTTTGAGATGATCTTTGGGATGGTCTTTGAAAGTCGATGTTGAGGTTTTTGGGGTGAGCAGCGCCAAGATAGATTGCCCCAGTAGGCGGCCACTACTGGTCGCCAGCAGTTGCTCTGCTTGAGCATTTAGCCAAGTAATGATCAGATTTTCATCGACCCACAAGATAGCCGTAAACAAATGCTGAGCCATAAAGGCAAAATTGGGGGCAGGTTTTGTCACTACTACATCAGCTGTCATGAAGTACGCCTAACATAAAAAAGAAATCTACCAATATTTAATCATAAATCAACACTATAGAGCGGCAAAACTGGTGATTATCATAAAAAAAACGTACAATGCGCACAGCCAATTTATCTCAAGCAAGGTCAGCCATGCCCAACACCTCTACCGAGTCGGTAAATACGACGATATCTTCACAGCCAGCTTCTACTGCTCCAAAAAACACAGCCACTATCTTTAATCCTGCTAAGCCTGCGCAAAAGCAGTCAACGAGTCAGGCAGACGGCACTCAGCCCTATCACCACAAAGCCAATCATAATCAAAATCGCAGTATCGCGCAAAGTGGCGATGCTACAGTAGCCCGTACAGCTGCGAGCGATGCGCCAGTTCAAGCCGCGCCAAAGATCGGTTTTGTGTCGCTTGGTTGCCCAAAGGCACTGGTCGATAGCGAGCGGATCATCACAGAGCTTAGCCGCGATGGTTATCAGGTCGCAAGTGACTACGATGGCGCAGATTTGGTGGTGGTTAACACCTGCGGCTTTATTGAGTCAGCGGTACAAGAGTCGCTCGATGCCATCGGAGAAGCCATCAGCAAAAACGGTAAGGTCATCGTTACTGGCTGCTTAGGGAAAGAAGCGGATAAAATCCGTGAGATGCATCCAGCGGTGCTATCGGTTACAGGCGCACATGCTTATGATGAGGTCATCACTGCCGTCTCGCAGCATGTGCCCAAGCCCAAGCGCGACGTAAATAGCCATTACGATCCAAAAATAGATCTGATTAATGAAGCGGGTATTAAGCTGACCCCAAGCCATTATGCTTATCTAAAGATATCAGAAGGCTGTAATCACCGTTGCACCTTTTGCATCATTCCAAGCTTGCGCGGTGACTTAGTCTCGCGTCCGATTGATAATGTCATGAACGAAGCACTAGCGCTCAAAAACGCTGGCGTGAAAGAATTGCTAATTATCTCGCAAGACACGTCAGCCTATGGGCTCGATCTGAAGTACAAAACCAGCTTTTGGAATGGCATGCCGCTCAAATCCAAGTTTTATGATTTATGCCAAGCACTAAATGACTTGGGTATCTGGGTGCGCCTGCATTATGTCTATCCGTATCCGCACGTAGATAAAGTCGTCGAGCTGATGGGCGAAAAAAAGCTACTGCCGTATTTAGACATTCCGTTTCAGCATGCCAGTCACCGCATCTTAAAGGCCATGAAGCGTCCAGCGCATAGCGAAAACACCTTGGCACGTATCAAAGCGTGGCGTGAGATTTGCCCTGATATCGTCATTCGCTCAACCTTCGTCGTCGGCTTCCCTGGCGAGACCGAAGAAGACTTTCAATGTCTGCTCGATTGGCTCGTCGAGGCACGCCTTGACCGCGTCGGTGCCTTTACCTATTCAGAGGTCGAAGGCGCGGTAGCCAATGACTTGCCAGGTCATGTGCCTGAAGAAGTGAAGCAATCTCGCTATGAGCGCTTGATGACGCTACAACAAGACATCTCAGCACAAAAGCTGCAAGAGAAAGTCGGTAAAACCTTAACGGTGTTGGTCGATGAGATCGATAGTGCTGAGGGCATTGCGATTTGTCGGAGTTACGCCGATGCTCCAGAGATCGATGGTCATGTCTATGTCGATGACATCAGCGCGCAAGTCAAGGTTGGTCAGTTTTTGACCGTCACCATTGACGAGGCCAGCGAGTACGACTTATTTGCCAGCTATCAAGGCTAGGGCGTGTCCTGATTTTAAAAATGGCGATAAAAATGAGATAAATCGCCGTCAAACAAGGAAAATAGCGCAGATAATATCGAGATATTCGTCAGCTATTTGACACTGTTTGGCCAGATTTAGCCATTTTTAGCCCAATTAGATGGCTATCGATTGAATTGAGGACACGCCCTAAGCCATCACAATGATAGATGAGTGAAAATTGCCCAATCGCGGGCAGTTTTTGCTACAATTAGCGCAATTTGGCCTTTTTATCTACTCAGCACGGTTTTGTCTGCTCAGCACTGCATCACGAGTAGGGCGCTGCACGTAACCTAGCGATACAGCAGACACTGGCTTGCGTATCAACGCTGGCTGTACGTAAATCAGAAGGCAATCTTCATTTGTATTTTATCGATGACTTTAATTATAATTTCATGCTAACAAGGTGACCTCATGTCTGACAAAAACCCGCGTTACTCTCGTATCTTGCTAAAACTCTCAGGCGAAGCCTTGGCTGGTGGCAAGGACATGGGTATCGATACCGAAGTGCTCGATAAGATGAGCCTATCTATCGCCCACTTGCGCGGCCTTGGTGTGCAAGTTGGTATCGTCGTTGGTGGTGGTAACTTATATCGCGGTGCCCAGCTGCAACAAGAGGGCCTAGTCGGCCGTGTGACCGGCGATCAAATGGGTATGCTTGCGACTGTGATGAACGGTCTGGCCATGCGTGATGCGCTTGAGCGCCGCAATATCAAAACGCGCTTGATGTCAGCCTTACCGATTGGTGAGGTCACTGAAAGCTATAGTAGCCGCAATGCCATTCGCTACCTAAAAAACGGTGAGGTTTGTATCTTTGTCGCCGGTACTGGTAATCCTTTCTTTACCACTGACACAGCAGCATGTCTGCGCGGTATCGAGGTTGAAGCAGGCTTGATATTAAAAGCCACCAAAGTGGATGGCGTCTATGACAAAGACCCAAGCTTGCATGCCGATGCTAAAAAATACGATGGTTTGACTTTTGATGAAGTCTTAGAGCAAAAGCTTGGCGTTATGGACTTGACCGCTATCGCCTTGTGCCGTGAGCACAATGTACCGCTACAAGTGTTTGATATGACCAAACCCAACGCCTTATTAAATGTAGTCATGGGCGAAAACGAAGGCACGCGCGTTTATCATTAGTATTAATTGGCATAATATTGCCCAATATGCGCGGTCAAGCGCTCTGCTACGAGCGATGAATTGCCGAAAAATTACTATCTATTAACAACCATGAATGATTTATCGACAGCGATAAATAAGGATGCACAATGATTAAAGAGATTAAGCAAGACGGCGAAGCCCGTATGCAAAAAACCTTAGAAGCGCTTGAAAACACCTTTAGTAAGGTACGTACAGGCCGCGCCCATCCAGGCATGCTATCTGGCGTGATGGTCAGCTACTACGGCGCCGACACACCGCTCAACCAAGTGGCCAGTGTCAACGTCGAAGACTCGCGCACATTGCTTGTACAGCCTTTTGACCGCACGATGGTACAGGCCGTGGACAAGGCCATTCGCGAAGCGGATTTGGGATTGAACCCGATGACCGCTGATGTGATTCGTGTGCCGATGCCAGCACTGACAGAAGAGACCCGCCGCGATATGCAAAAGCTGGCGCGCGGTGAAGCAGAAAACAGTCGCGTCTCGATTCGTAATATCCGCCGTGATATGATGAATGACATAAAAGATTTGGCAAAAGAAAAAGAGATCTCAGAAGATGACGAGCGCCGCGCTAGTGATGATATTCAAAAAATCACTGACAAATACATCGAGACCATCGACAGCCGTTTGAGCAAAAAAGAAAGCGAGCTGATGGAAGTATAACGATTGATGGCAGAGCGCGACTGGGGTGCTGTTTTTAAATGCAGGCTACGCCGTATCGAACGATAGCAGCACGCAAGTAACGTTTATACCAGTCGCGTAGCCCTATCTATAAAAGTTTTATTTCCAATGGACTATATGTCGTTTAGCAGCCACTGCGCCAGTGTGATTGGCTGCTTATTATTGTGTCGTCAATCATAAAGCCGTAGCAGACCGCTTTATGATAAGTTTGTGAATAATCACCACATTTTATCTTTTTGGCTGTTTTGCCGTCATGACACGCGTTATTATTAAACCATCTCAACAATAAGCAAGCTAGCCTATGTCTACTTCAGCCGCCTTGGCTCCTGCTCTTCTACCCCGTCATATCGCCATCATCATGGATGGCAACAACCGCTATGGCAAAGCCAATCATCTACCCAAAGGCCATGGACATGTGGCAGGCAAAGATGCGCTAGACCCTATTGTCGAATACTGTGTCGATACTGGTATTGAGGTTTTGACGGTATTTGCTTTTTCTAGCGAAAACTGGCAACGTCCGCCGAGTGAAGTGACGCTGCTCATGCAGCTTTTAACCTCGACCATTCATGAGCAAATGCCGCGGATGGACAAATACCGTATTCGCTTACGGTTTATCGGAGATCGCAGTCCGCTCAGTGCAGAGTTACAAGCATTGATGGCCGATGCAGAAGAAAAAACCGCACATTTTGATGCCATGACATTGGTCATTGCCATCAGCTATGGTGGACAGTGGGATATTGCCCATGCTGCCAAACAGTTGGCCAAACAGGTGCAGGCAGGGGAGCTGTGTGCTGATGATATCGATAAAGACTTGCTTGGCCGCCATGTCCAGTTAGCAGACGCCCCAGCGGTCGATATGCTGATACGGACAGGCGGTGAGTACCGATTATCGAACTTTTTATTATGGCAGTCCGCTTATGCTGAGTTGTTTTTTACCAAAACCCTATGGCCTGAGTTTCGCGCAGCAGAGCTGGCATCGATGGTTGCAGAGTTTGCCCAGCGCCAACGCCGCTTTGGTAAAACCAGCGAGCAAGTCGCTTGCGCGCAGCAATTACCCTAAACGACCCTAACGTCTTATCTTATACTTGCTTGTCTGATACTTGCTCGCTGCTTGTCTTTTTTGTGCCTTAAAAGCCTGCTACGCTTTTAGTCGTGATTATTCACAGTGGTTAAGGTCGCGTGCTTATGAAATAATAAACCGCTTTTGTTGCAGTCAGTAGCAATGAGTGGGCTATTGTGGATTAGCTGCTATAATGCATTTTTTGACCATACGTTTTTCATTATTATAAGGCTCAATGAGTATGTGGCAACGGATTAAGACGGCAATTGTTCTCGTTATTATCGTTGGTATTGCAATGTTTGCGAGCCAAACACCGATTTTGTTTGCGCCGCTGTTGGCGATAGGGGTAATCATCGCCGCTCACGAATGGACCAAGCTGATGCCCAAATGGCGTCAGCCAGCGTTGTTTGTGCTTTTGGTTTTGGCGCTGACCGTGGTGTCACTGCTGTTTAAAGTGACGTGGCTGTTTTGGTGGGCCGCATCGCTCGCCATATGGCTGATGGCGCTGTCTTGGGTTCGGGTCTTTCCGACAACGACCAATTGGTATGGCAAAAAGCTGGGCTTGATGGGCGCGGTGATATTAACCGCCGCCATCACGGCTATGTTTTATCTGTGGCAGCTATCAGCTTGGTGGCTGCTGTATGTGTTTTTATTGGTGTGGTGCGCGGATAGTGGGGCATATTTTGTCGGGCGCAAGCTTGGTCGCCGCAAAATGGCACCAAACGTTTCACCCAATAAAAGTATGGAAGGATTGGCCGGCGGCATTGTCACAGGGTTGCTCGTCGTCGTGGCCATCAGCGTCTTTAAGCTACAGCTGACAGGGGTGACACTGATCGCCTTTGCCGCGCTATCGGTACTGACGATATTGGCTTCGGTACTCGGCGATTTGTTTGAGTCAATGCTCAAACGCCGTGCTGGTGTCAAAGACTCAGGGACAATCTTGCCAGGGCATGGCGGTATCCTTGATCGTATTGACTCCTTATTGTCTGCCACGCCGATATTTGCGCTTGGCTTTTGGGCACTGCAATACTTTGGTTTGATGGTGGTATAAAAGTGTCTTGCTTGGATTTATCCAGTTAGGCTTTATTTTTATTTTTTTGTATTATTGATAGGCAACGATGGTTATGATGCAACGTATCGCCGTATTAGGCGCAACTGGCTCGATTGGCGATAGTACGTTGGCGATTTTGGCGGCCCATCCGCAGCAGTACCAAGTCTATGCCTTGTCGGGTTACCATCGTTTGGACAAACTGTTTGCGCTGTGTCAGCAGTTTTTGCCAAAGCGCGTCAACGTACCGGCAGCCGCAGTCGATGATTTTGCTCAGCGTCTAAGCGCAGCGAAGCTTGATATAGAGGTCGTCGGCGGCGCAGCAGGGCTTGTAGATATCGCCACCGATAGCCAAACCGATACGGTCGTTGCTGCCATTGTCGGTGCAGCAGGGTTGCCTTCTACATTGGCCGCCGCGCGCGCAGGCAAGCGTATCTTGCTTGCTAATAAAGAAGCGCTGGTGATGGCAGGACAGGTGATGATCGATGCGGTCAAAACCCACCACGCCACTTTGTTGCCGCTTGACTCTGAACATAACGCGATTTTTCAGTGTTTGCCGGTAGATATCCAACAAGACAGCCGCCAGATTCACCAGCCAAAGCACGGGGTGCGTAAATTGTGGTTGACAGCCTCTGGTGGGCCATTTTTGCAGCAGTCATTTGCGCAGATGCAGCAAGCTGGCGTCGCTGAAGCCGTCAAACATCCCAATTGGTCGATGGGACAAAAGATATCGGTCGACTCGGCAACGATGATGAACAAAGGGCTTGAGCTGATAGAAGCCTGTCATTTGTTTGATTTGAGTGAGGATAAAATAAATGTGGTGATTCATCCACAAAGTATCATTCACTCAATGGTAGAATATAGCGACGGCAGCTTTTTGGCGCAGCTGGGCAGCCCAGATATGAAGACACCCATTGCTCATGCACTCAGCTATCCTGCGCGTATCGATAGCGGCTCGCAGCCTTTGGACTTGTATGCGCTAAGCGGCCTAGAATTTATCGAGCCTGATTTACAAAAATTTGCCTGTTTGCGTTTGGCGAGACAAGCCATGCAAGCGGGTACGCAGGCGACCATCGCACTCAATGCCGCCAATGAGATTGCTGTGGCCGCGTTTTTGGCAGGACAAATTCGCTTGACAGATATTGCTGATATCAATGAGCAGGCACTCAGTGAGATACAAGTACCACTGTTAGCGGCGTCGGCGGATATAGAAGATATATTGTCGATTGACCAGCTAGCGCGTCGGCATACTGAGGCATTGGTGGCCAAGGTGGCAAAATCCATATAAGCGGCGCAGACGCTATAAGAATAGAAGTCCTGCAAATCAGCCTTGTACGAAAGAACTTGCTAGAAAACCATATTGAGAAGACATCATGACGTTTTTATTGACGCTCCTTGCGGCCATTTTTGTCTTAGGTCCGCTTATTGCCCTGCATGAATGGGGGCACTATATCGTGGCGCGCCTGTGCGGTGTTAAGGTGCTGACATACTCTATTGGTTTTGGCCCCAAAGTCGCAGGCTGGACCAGCAAAAAAAGCGGTATTGATTATCGTATTTCGGCGCTGCCACTGGGCGGCTATGTCAAAATGCTCGATGAGCGAGAAGGCGAGGTGGCAGCCGATGAGCAGCACTTGGCATTTAACCGCCAGCATCCGCTAAAAAAAATCGCTATCGTCGCAGCAGGCCCTATCATGAACTTTGTTATTGCGATTGGTTTGTTTTGGGTGTTGTTTATGACTCCGTCTGAGCAGCTGGCGACAAAGATTGGGCAGGTGTTGCCTGATACGCCAGCGGCCACCGCTCAGCTGCCCGTTGGCGATAAGATCGTCGCCATCGATGGTCATGAGGTACAGACGTGGGAAGGGATTAATTACCGTCTCGCTGGACGCATGGGCGAGACGGACAATATAAGTGTCACGCTACAAGCTGATGACAACGCCGCCAAGACTTACTACGCGCCTGTGGATGAGTTTATGCAAGGCGATGACCATGGAAAAGATGCGCTGAGCAGCTTTGGTATGCTGCCATGGCAACCGACGATTGCCCCTGTCGTCGGTGAGTTGACGCCTGATGGTGCCGCCAATCGTCAAGGCCTCAAGGTCGGTGACCGTATCACGGCGATTAATGATGTCGCCATCGCAGACTGGATCAGTGCCACGCGCATCATTCGCGATAATCCTGAGACTTTACTCAATTTTACCGTCTTAAGAGAGGGTAAACCTGTACAATTGGCCATTATGCCGCAGGGAAAAAAAGACAATTTAGGTAACGACTTTGGGCAAATTGGTGCTATGGTGGCACAGTCTGAGATTGTCATTCCTGAAGATTATAAAACCACAGTGGTCTATGGTCCAGGCGAGTCACTGGTCAAGTCGTTTGAAAAAACCGAACAGTTGGCGGTGATGACGGTCAGCTCGATGGGCAAAATGCTCTCAGGTATGATTGGTCTCGATAATTTATCAGGCCCGATCACCATTGCCAAAGTCGCCAAACAAAGCTTCGATATTAGCTGGCAGATGGTATTGTCTACCGCCGCGCTGATCAGTCTGAGTCTGGCAGTGCTCAACCTTTTGCCTATTCCTGTATTGGATGGAGGGCATATCGTCTATCATCTCATAGAGCTGATTCGCGGTAAGCCGCTCTCAGAAGGCGTGCAAATGGCTGGACTTAATATCGGTTTACTCTTGCTGGCAGGTTTCATGGTGTTAGCAATTGGTAATGATATCAGCCGACTGTTTTGATGGTTTGCCCAAGCGTTTGGGTGATAAGACAAGATGCACTAATGGTTTTACGCGTATCGGGCAGCGATTGCGGGTGTGACGGCAGAGCAGCTTTGTGCCGCCGTCTCTGTACTAATCGTAATTTTTAGTTTATTTTATGATGCGTTTTATATAAAGTGTTCTGAGTCTTGCCCGCCGAAGTATGCGACTTTATGGCAAATGGACAAGACAACATGTGCTTTTTAACTTAACTTAAGCAATTTTTTTATTGACGGATAGTGTTTATGCGTACGCCTTTATTTATGAGCGCGGCAGGGTTGCCGTTAGTGGTAGCGATGATGAGTATGCCGGTACAGGCTGCAGAATTTGTAGTAACTGACATCGGTTTTAATGGCTTACAACGTCTAACCCCCGATAGCCTCTATCCGGTTCTACCTATCACGGTAGGAGATACGGTAAATGACAGCAGCTTGGCGGCCAGTATTAAGGCGCTATATGCGACCGAAAACTTCGCGGACATTCAAAGCCGTGTCGAAGGCGGTCAATTACGCTTTGATGTCGTTGAGCGTCCTACCATCGCCGAAGTCAACTTTGAGGGCAATAAGCTCATCCCAAAAGAAGGACTAGAGCAAGGACTGAGCAACGCAGGTTTGTCTGTCGGTGATGTGCTCAAGCAAGCGACCTTACAAGGCGTCGCCAACGAGCTGCAGCAGCAGTATATCAGCCAAGGCTACTACAACAGTAATATCGAAGTCGACCAAACGCTACTCGATGGCAATCGTGTCAAGCTCGATGTACGCTTTATCGAAGGCAAGCCTGCCAAAGTCGTCGATATCAATATCATCGGTAACAAGCACTTCAGCGATGATGAGATCAAAGATGTCTTTGCCGTAAAAGAATCTTCTTGGACACGCCTGTTATCTAAATCTGATCGCTATGCCAAAGAAAAGCTGGCGGCCAGTTTGGAAAACTTAAAAGCCTTGTACCAAAATGACGGCTACGTGCGTTTTGCCGTCGACAATGCGGTACTTAATATCAGCGAAGATAAGCGCAGTGTGTTTATCGAAGTCAGCCTAAGCGAAGGCGAGCAGTACCAGTTTGGTGAGGTCAACTTTTTAGGCAAGCCGACGTTTGAGACGACTGAGCTACAAGAGCTGGTCACCTTTGCCCCAAACGAAAAATACTCGCAAGCCAAACTCGATGAAACCACCGCCGAGCTCAAGCGCCGTTATGGCAACGAAGGCTATTATCTGGCCCAAGTTAGACCAGTACCACGTATCAATGACGATACCAAAATGGTCGATGTGGATTACTTTATCGATCCTGCCCGTCCTATCTACGTGCGCCGTATCAACTTTACGGGCAATATCAAAACCCAAGACGAAGTACTGCGCCGTGAGATGCGCCAACTAGAAGGTGCGCTTGCCTCTAGCGAAAAAATCCAATTGTCACGCACGCGTCTGATGCGCACCGGGTTTTTTAAAGCCGTCAATGTCGATGTCAAACCAGTGCCCAACCAGCCAGACCAAGTAGACGTACATTACACGGTAGAAGAGCAGCCTTCAGGTAGCTCGACCATTGCCGCTGGTTACTCACAAAGTGGTGGTGTGACCTTCCAGTTGGATTTGACCCAAAACAACTTTATGGGTACAGGTAACCGAGTCAAAGCTGCGCTGTCTCGCTCAGAGACCCGCGACTCATATAGTTTGGGCTATACCGATCCGTACTTTACCGAAAACGGTGTCTCTCAAGGTTTGAGCGCGTATTATCGTGAGACCAAGTACGATGACAGAAACGTCAGTAACTATGTGACCGACTCCTATGGTGCCACGCTCAACTACAGCTATCCTGTCGATGAAACCAAACGCGTCAGCGCAGGTCTCAATGTGGATAATACCTCAGTACGGGGTGGCCGCTTCTTAGGGGTTTCAAACGTCCAGCAGTTAATTGATGATGGTGGATCTTTTGAGCAGTTCACCTTTATTGATGAAGAGGGTGAAGAGCAGCTTTCAGGCCGTACTGGCTTTAAAAACGACTATCAGACCTATAATCTACTATTCGGCTGGGACTATAGCACCCTAGATCGTCCTGTATTCCCAACCAAAGGTATGAGCCATACCGTTGATGCGACCATCGGCCTTGGTGATGCCAGCTATCAAAAACTTGTGTACCGCGGCAATATTTATTATCCGATTTATAAGGATTGGATAGCACGTGGTTATACCAAGCTTGGCTATGGTAATGATTTACCGTTTTATGAAAACTTCTACGCTGGTGGTTATGGCTCTGTTCGTGGTTATGAAGCCTCAACACTTGGACCAAAGTCACAGACGTATTATGATGCCATCAATGATGATGTGCGTTATAAAGACGAAGAAATCGGTGGTAACGCGCTGGCCAGTTTTGGGGCTGAGCTGGTATTGCCCATGCCATTTAAAGGTGACTGGGCTGACCAAGTACGTCCTGTACTATTTGCAGAGGGCGGGCAAGTCTTTGATACCACCGATAAAGAAGACCGTACTTTCGTAGACCCTGATACGGGTGCTGATACTGGCGTACCATTATTGACTCAAGACAATGACTTGCGCTTTAGTGCTGGTGCTGGTATCACTTGGTATACGCCAATTGGCCCTATCTCCTTGAGTTATGCGATGCCTATCGGTGATAAAGAAGGTGATGAGACCGAAAAAGTACAGTTCCAGATTGGTAATACGTTCTAACATAGCGGCCATCTGAAGCGCTTTGGCTTTGATCTTATTTATACGGCACAATAACTTGTGTGGTATAAATAAATGGTACTAGATAAATTGGTCATCAAGCTGATATAGCAGCTTGATGACTGTCTTATTTATAATACGACTTTTATTCTTACTTCATACTAATAATAACTATGATAACGATTGAGCAACTTATCACCCAAATTGAGCAGCGCCAGCCTGTTATAAATAAAGCAGAGCTGAGCGCTGAGCAGTTATGCCAACAGCTTGGCGGTATCGGTAGTCTGACGACAGCCAATGACACGCAGCTGAGTTTTTTGGCCGATCCTCGTTACCTCTCTAGTTTGGCAGACAGTCAAGCAGGGGCTGTGTTAGTCACAGCAGATTATCGCCAGCAAGTACCCGCATTAACCTTGGCGTTGGTGGTCGCAAATCCATACTTGGCTTACGCCAGCGCCAGTCAGTTATTTGCTTATCAGTCAGCCTCGAGTCGTATTCATCCGAGTGCGGTGATTGCCGATAGTGCCATCATCGGCGAGCAGGTGAGCATAGGGGCGTTTTGTGTGATAGGCGAGCAGGTGCAGCTGGGAGCGCGAACAGCGCTGGCTGCCCACGTGACGATTGAGGCAGGTACGAGGGTCGGCAGCGATTGTGTCATCAAATCGCAAGTGGTCATCGGTCATGATTGTACCATTGGCGATCATGTCAGAGTGCATGCTGGTACAAGTATTGGCTCAGAAGGTTTTGGCTTTGCCCCGACCAACGACCCAAGCACCACCGGGTGGGAGCGTATTGCGCAGTTAGGCCGAGTCATCATCGGTGATCATGTCCGTATTGGCAGTCAGACTTGTATCGACCGCGGTGCTATCGATGATACCGTCATCGGCAATCATGTGATTATCGACAATCTGGTGCAAGTGGCGCACAATGTGCATATTGGTGATGGGACGGCCATCGCCGCGCACACCGGTATCGCTGGGAGTACGCATATCGGTAAACGCTGTATTATTGGTGGCGCGGTCGGTATCACTGGCCACATCGAGATTGCTGATGATGTTACGTTGTCGGGTATGACGATGGTGACCAAATCCATCAAACAAGCAGGCTCTTACTCTTCAGGTACCGCGGCCATGCCAACTGCCAACTGGCGACGTGCTGCTGTTAGGTTTCGCCAGCTCGGTCGCGATGAGCGCTGATTTGACTGGCCACAAGATATCACTCTATTTCATAACCTTTAGTAGTTAACCATATAATATTCCATACTTAATCCTTAACCTTTTAATCCTTTTATATTTAGCAATGAGCAAGGACGCGGCATATGAGCAGCAACGACATAGATATTTTAAATGATACCGACATGAAAAGCTTGGCTGAGCAAGGCCTGACTTTGCCTCTGACTTATCATACGCTAAAGCACTACTTACCGCATCGCTATCCTTTTATGCTGGTCGATAAAGTGATCGACTGTATCCCTGGTGAATGCATCACTGGGGTCAAAAACGTCACCATTAATGAAGAGTTTTTTAATGGGCATTTCCCCAATGAGCCTATCATGCCAGGCGTGCTGATGGTCGAGTGTATGGCTCAAGTGTCAGGGGTGCTTGGGTTTATCAGCGCAGGATTGACTGGCGAAGATGGTTATCTGTATTTGTTTGCTGGGGTGGATAAGGTTCGTTTTAAGCGCCGCGTTATCCCTGGTGATCAGCTGATTATTCGGGCAAAAACTGTGATGCAAAAGCGCGGTATTTACAAGTTTGACTGTACCGTCCATGTCGAAGATGAGCTGGCGGCGAGCGCACAGGTGATGATTGCTCGTCAAGAGCAATAAAATTGGCTGATAATTTTTAGGCTCATCGGTATCTAAAGAGTTATGTCAAAACAGGCAAGAAGAATTATAATGAGCATCGATATTTTGTCGCAAGACTGACTTTGGTTTGTTTGATAAGTTATGACTGACGGTCAGTGCTTTACCATTTATTCGCAACAGAAGATACAAAGGCCCACATTATGAGTCAGATCCATCCAACAGCACTCATCTCACCCTCCGCTCAGATAGATGAGACTGCCATCATTGGCCCGTACTGTATCGTCGGGGATGAGGTCAGTATCGGCGCGCATACGGTGTTGCATCGTCATGTGGTCGTGACCAAGCTGACTCGTATCGGCGCGCACAATCAATTTTATCAGTTTGCCAGTATTGGTGAAGATCCGCAGGATTTGAAGTATGCAGGCGAGCGCACTTGGCTTGAGATTGGCGATTATAATACCATTCGTGAGGCCTGCAGCTTGCACCGCGGCACCGCTCAAGACAGCGAGTTGACCAAGATTGGTAGTCATAATTTGTTGATGGTCAACACCCACGTGGCTCACGACTGCGTGATAGGCGATCACAATGTGTTGGCTAATAATGTGGGGGTAGCGGGTCATGTCACTATCGGCAACCATACCATCATCGGTGGCAACTCTGGTATTCATCAGTTTTGTACGGTAGATGACTATAGTCTGATCGGTGGGGCAAGTCTGATCTTAAAAGATGTGGCCGCCTTTACCATGGTATCTGGCAATCCTGCCAAAACCCATGGTCTCAATGTCGAAGGTATGCGCCGCAAAAACTGGTCAAAAGAGACGATTGATGTTTTGCGTCAAGCGTATCGTACGATTTTTAGATCGGGTCTGACTACTGTACAAGCGCTTGAGGTACTGCATACCGAGCTACTACCGAGAGAGCCAAAGATTCAGCTGCTTATTGACTCCTTACAAAACAGCCGCCGCGGTGTCGTGCGCTAAGTGGTTAGTAGATAATTGATTAGGCTTAGCCACAATTTATGATAAAAAGCCATAACCAATTGTTATGGCTTTTTATATTTATGGGCACTTGACTTTTTTGGTTGCTTAGCAGAAACTGAGCGTTTACGGTATTGTAAACAATTTTTTCTTAATGTTACTGGACGCTTCATATCGGGGCGTTTAATAATTCGCTTAAGCATTATGATGGGCGACTTATGATAATCAAGGAAGGTTATCAGTGGTATTAATTGAAGCAAGAGGACGGAAAAGATGGCTATGAATAAACAAGAACATGCACAATGGAGCTCAAGCTTTGGCTTCGTGCTAGCAGCGGTAGGGTCGGCAGTTGGGTTGGGAAATATATGGAAATTTCCATATATGGTCGGTGAAAGTGGGGGTTCCGCTTTTGTTATCGCTTATTTATTCTGTATCGCGTTAGTAGGTTTTCCGATTCTAGTCGCTGAGTGGTTGATCGGTCGCCGCGGACAAAAAAACCCAGTCAATACCTTTGCTGATGTGGCCGCCAGCCAAGGCAAGTCACGCAGCTGGGGTATCGTGGGTGCGTCAGGTATTTTGGGCGGTTTCTTAATTTTATCGTTTTATAGTGTCATCGGTGGCTGGGCGCTAAACTATATCACCAAAATCGCCTCAGGTGAGTTTGTTGGCCAAGATGGCGACGCAGTTGGTGCGACATTTGATGCTATGCTGGCCTCAGCCGGCACATTGACCATTTGGCACACTGTATTTATGGTGCTGACGGCTATCATCGTCGGTATGGGGGTGACAAGTGGTATCGAAAAAACCGCCAAGGTGTTAATGCCATTATTGGGTCTTATCTTGTTTGTCATCGTCGGTTATAACGTCATGAATGGAGGATTTGGTGAAGCGGTTGCTTACCTATTTGCTCCAGACCTTAGCAAGCTGACTGCAGACGTGATGCTTGCTGCGCTTGGTCATGCGTTCTTTACTCTATCTATCGGTATGGGCATTATGATTGCGTATGGCTCTTATTTGGGCCGTGAAGTTAACTTACTCAAGACCGCCCGTACAGTGGTTATCTTGGATACCGTGATTGCCTTGGCCGCTGGTCTGGCGATCTTCCCGATTATCTTTAGCAATGGCTTAGATCCTGCCTCAGGCCCTGGTCTTATCTTTGTCAGCTTGCCAATTGCCTTTGGTAGCATGGGCGCAGGTACGATCATCGGTACTTTGTTTTTCTTGTTGATTACCTTTGCCGCTATCACTTCATCGATTTCGCTACTTGAGCCGACGGTGGAGTTTTTAGAAGAGCGTACCTCGATGAGCCGTACAGTATCGACCATCGTGGCGAGTATTGTGATTTGGCTACTTGGTATCGCAGCCTTGTTGTCGTTTAACCTATGGGCTGATTTTACGATCATGGGCAACGGTATCTTTGATGCTTTAGATAAGCTCACCAGTAAGTTTATCCTACCACTTACGGGTCTGGCGGCGATTATCTTCCTTGGCTGGCAGATGGATCAGCGTAGTGTTCAGCAAGAGCTTGGTCTGTCTAATGGTACGTGGACGCTATGGCAGATTATCTCCAAGTTTGTAGCACCAATCGCAGTGGTTATCGTGTTTGTGACCACATTGATGGGTTAAAACGTTTGGCCATTAGCCTTTTTGAATGGCGCATACATCAGTAAAGCAGCAAAAAAGGCTTAAGAGTTTTCTTAAGCCCTTTTTTAGTCTGAATGATAGATAAGGATGCAGAGAGATAGATGAGCGTTTAAAGAGTTAGCGTAAGTTTAGCTCAGGCACCGTTTGACCACGCTTGGCATAAAACTCACTGACAAAGGCATCAAAGGTGTCTTGCTCGATGGCGTTTCTGATGCCTTGCATCAAGCGCTGATAATAACGCAGGTTATGAATGGTAGCCAGCTGTGCGCCTAGCATCTCTTTACATTTATTGAGATGGTATAAATAGGCACGGCTAAAGTTTTGGCAAGTATAGCAATCACACTCAGGGTCTAGTGGGCCTTCATCGTTACGATACTGGCTATTGCGGATACGCACTACGCCTGCATTGTCTGTATCACCTGTGACAAAGTAATGGCCATTACGGGCATTACGAGTGGGCATAACACAGTCAAACATATCGACCCCGCGGCGTACCGCCTCAACGATGTCCTCAGGCTTGCCAACGCCCATCAGATAGCGCGGTTTGTCTGCTGGCATCGCCTCTGGGATATAGTCTAGTACATCCATCATCTCATCTTTTGGCTCGCCGACCGATAGGCCGCCGATGGCATAACCATCAAAACCAATCTCAAGCAGGCCCTCGAGCGATTGCTGGCGTAGATCTGGGTACATACTGCCTTGAATAATACCAAACAGCGCATTGGTGCTGCCTAGTCTATTGTGCTCGTCAACGCAGCGCTGGCCCCAACGTAGTGACAGCTCTAAAGACTTTTTGGCCTCATCGTGAGTGGCAGGATAGGGGGTGCACTCATCAAACTGCATGACGATGTCTGAGTTTAAGCTGTACTGAATCTGCATCGACTTTTCTGGTGACAAAAACACCTTAGCACCGTCGATAGGCGACTTAAAATTGACGCCTTCTTCGGTGATTTTGCGCATCGCACCGAGACTAAAGACCTGAAAGCCGCCTGAGTCGGTCAAGATAGGCTTATCCCAGTGCATAAACTGGTGTAGGCCGCCAAACTTGTCGATGACCTCAGTACCAGGACGTAGCCATAAGTGAAACGTATTGCCAAGAATAATATCAGCGCCAATGGCTTCGATATCGCGCGGCAGCATACCTTTGACCGTGCCATACGTACCGACAGGCATAAAGGCAGGCGTTTGTACGTCGCCATGATTGAGATGGACAGTGCCACGGCGCGCACGCGTCTCGCCGCTGACCGTTTTGTGTAAGACAAATTGCATATGATAACCGCTATGTAAGCTATGGAAATGGCGCTAATTATAGCATTGTTAAGGGTTTATTGGGACAGGGATGCCAGTCTCAATTTTGCTGCTATTTATATTATGTGCGGCTCATAGCGCGTTATGAGGAGTGAACCTAAAATCGCCATAAAAAAAGACAGCCATCTGCTGTCTTTTTTGTACTTCATAGTTGAGTTGTAAAATTAGGCGTTTTGTTCGCGGATGATGTTTAGCATACGGCGTAAAGGTTCGGCTGCACCCCACAGTAGCTGATCACCCACAGTAAATGCACCGAGATATTCAGGCCCCATGTTTAGCTTACGCAGGCGTCCTAGCGCCACAGTCAAGGTACCTGTTACGGCAACAGGTGTTAAGCGGTTCATCGTGGCTTCTTTGTCGTCTTCGACCAAGTCCAACCACTCATTACCGCTATTTTTTAGCGCCGCTTCGATTTCCTCTAGCGGGATGTCTTTTTTGAGCTTGATGGTCAGGCCTTGGGCGTGGCAGCGCATGGCACCGATACGCACACACATACCATCGATAGGGATGGTGTTGGCTGCTGAGTTGCCAAGGATTTTGTTGGTTTCGACGCCGCCTTTCCATTCTTCGCGCGACTGCTTGTTTTCTAATTGCGCATCGATATAAGGGATCAGGCTGCCTGCGAGCGGTACACCAAAATACTGCTTAGGGAAGTCATCTGCGCGCTGGGTCTGCGCGATTTTTTTGTCGATATCCAAGATAGCACTTGCAGGATCAGCCAGCTCGTCCTTGACCGCATCACGTAGTACGCCCATGCCTTCGATGAGCTCGCGCATGTTGTTTGCGCCAGAGCCACTCGCCGCCTGATAAGTCATGGCGCTGACCCATTCTACCCAGCCTTTATTAAACAGTTCACCGATCGCCATCAGCATCAAGGATACCGTACAGTTGCCACCGATAAAGTCCTTTTTGCCACTGGCGAGCGCGCTATCGATGACATTGCGATTGACTGGATCAAGGATAATGATGCTGTCATCTGCCATACGCAAGGTGCTGGCCGCATCGATCCAGTAGCCATTCCAGCCGCTATCGCGTAGGGGCTGATGCACCTTTGAGGTGTAGTCGCCGCCCTGACAGGTAATAATCACATCACAAGCTGCGAGTGCGTCGATATCATGAGCGTCCTTTAATTGGCTGGTCTGTACGCCATCGAAGCTTGGCGCATCGCCACCTGCGTTACTGGTCGAAAAAAACACGGGCGTAATACCATCAAAGTCTTTTTCTTGCTGCATGCGCTGTATTAACACTGAGCCAACCATACCGCGCCAGCCCACCAAGCCTACTGTTAAATTACTCATGAAATCTAATCCTATTTACAGTTATTTGTTGCATCGCCAACCAATAACAATGCCGTGAATGCTCCCAAAAAGCAAGGCGTTTTGGCGATTTTTAGCGGTTTTTTATACACTATTTGCTATGTTTACTATAACGTGATGTTATTAGTATGCAGATGCTGGTTATTGCGGTTTTATGGTACAAAAGCCTTATCAACAAATCACCAACAGCACACTGCCAGATACTTGACATTGTAATGTTTTATAGTTGTTGTCATATAATTCGACTGTAGCAGTAGGCGTCACTGGGTTGAAGTGCTAAAGTAAGCGCTAGCATCAGTATCGTGAGCCTACGCCTAAAGATGCCTGAACACCCAACATATCTTATGCAGCGGCAAACCAAAATTTCAACCAACGGTTAATACATACTATGGATCTTTCACTACTATATTATTCTGTCCAGTGGCTAGCAGGGCTCGTCGCGTTTGTGACGATTTGGGGCTGGCTGCCGCTAGATAATTGGTGGGTGCGCGGTGTCGATTTTCCTCGTATTCAGATCATGGTGCTGGGGGTGATCGCTTGGGTTGGTATGCTGGTGTTTTGGCCAGACTGGCAGCTAGGGCAGTGGTTGTTGTTTGTGGTTTTGAGCCTCACATTGGCGTTTCAGCTAAGAATGGTGTTGCCCTATACCAAACTATGGAAAAAAGAAGTACAACAAGCAAAATCCAAACCTACAGGGCAAGCGCATCAACTAAAGCTCATGGTGTCAAATGTCCTAACGCCCAATGATCATACCCCAAAGCTGGTCGATCTGGTCAAGCAAAAGCAGCCCGATATTTTAATCACCTTAGAGAGTGATAAAAAGTGGGAAAAAGCACTGGAGCAGATTGAGTCAGACTATCCTTATACCGTCAAGGTGCCATTAGACAATTTATATGGCATGCATATGTACTCGAAACTTGAACTGATCGACCCTGAGGTCAAGTATTTGATGATAGATGACATACCGTCGATTCACTCACAGCTGCGCCTGCAAAGTGGTCAAGTGATTTGGCTATATTGCTTGCACCCCATGCCGCCCAGTCCTACTGAGGCCGATAAATCGACCACTCGCGATGCCGAGTTGCTAATGGTCGGCAAACACATCAAAGAGCACGATCAAACCGCCATACTGGCAGGCGATCTTAATGACGTGGCCTGGTCGAAGACGACGCGCCGCTTTCAGCGCATCTCAGGCTTGCTGGACCCGCGTATCGGTCGGCATTTTATCAATACTTTTCATGTCAATTATCCATTTTTGCGTTGGGCGCTTGATCATATTTTTCACAGTGCTCGCTTCACAGTCGTTGATATTCAGCGTTTGCCGTCTATAGGCTCTGATCACTTTCCAGTCATGACGACGCTACAGTATGAGCCAGAGGAAGCCGAGCAACAACAAAAAAACGCCCCAACGGCCGAAGCAGACGATATCAAAGAGATAGATAACAAAATAGAAGAGGGTAAAGAAGAAGGTAAAAAAGTCTCTAAAGAGCATGCTAAAGAGCAGCAGTTATTGGGATAGAATAGGGTAGTAGAGTAGATTGGTTCTAGATAAGTCACGAGCCGCCAAACAAGGCGAGTGGGGCAGTAAGCGGGTGTACAAATGTAAGCATATGCTTACGCAAAATAAGGTCTTTAGCCTCTAGGCGCATCAAAGTGATTGCCCTACAATACAACCATCAACACAAGGAGAGGCAAGGATGCAGTGTTGAGGCAGTATCGATAAAAGCACAGGTCAGCCCGCTGTCTTATAGATGACTGTTTATGACTTAGGATAAGTCGACATGGAAGAAATAATAACAACAACATGAAGCGCCATAAGCCCTGAACCAATCGCCCTAGGTTCGGGGCTTTTCTTTGTCTGCCATTTGGTATTTGTTTGCTGATCTTAGCCGCCATATCACCGAGGCGTTATACTCCTTAAATTCCATGCTACAAGCCATGCTAAAAGAAACCAAACTGCTGACAAAGCCAAACTGCATAAAAAACAGACGACCATAAAAAAACCCTCATCAAAGTGATGAGGGTTTTGGCAAATGCCATAATTGAATTAAAAATAATTCAAATTTTTACTACTAAAATGTGGCTCTCCAACCTGGGCTCGAACCAGGGACACACGGATTAACAGTCCGTTGCTCTACCAACTGAGCTATTGGAGAATAGGCTGTACGTACATGATACGTGACAGCAAGACTTAGAAAGTCTCTAACGAGTTCTTGCTAAGTGGGGCGTATTCTAGCAAAGATAAAAAATACGTCAAGCCTTTTTTTGCATAAATTGCAAAGATTGTCGTTTTAATGAAAAGATAGAGCGTTTTTATCAAATCAAGCCGTCATAAAAAAACGCCCACATAACAAATATGGAGCGTCTTTTTTTATAGTTTTTAACAATCAAGCTATTTAGCTTAAAAGCCTTTTTGCTTAGAGAGTTGCTTATTCAGCAACGTCCAAGTCAGCCACGGCTTTTTCGATACGTGATAGCGCATCTTTTAGCGTCGCTTCGTCAGTGGCATAAGAGATGCGCATATAGCCGCCAAGACCAAAGGCATCACCAGGGACGACCGCTACGCCAACTTTCTCAAGCAACCATTCTGAGAATTCAGTGCACGAGGATAGACCAGCGGCTTTGATTAATGGCTTGATTTGAGGATAGACGTAAAATGCGCCATCAGGACGCAGACACGTGATGCCTTTAATGGCATTTAGACCATCAACGACCAAATCACAACGCTTCTCAAAGGCTTCTACCATCGGTGCCAGTACACTTTGGTCACCACTGATGGCGGCTTCGGCAGCCACTTGGCTTATAGAGGTTGGGCAAGAGGTCGACTGCGACTGTACTTTTTTCATCGCGCCGATGAGTTTGGCAGGGCCACCAGCGTAGCCGATGCGCCAGCCTGTCATGGCGTAGGCTTTTGATACGCCGTTTAGGATGATGGCGCGCTCTTTTAGCTCAGGTGCGGCGTTTAAGATATTGTAGAATTTATCACCCGTCCAGCGAATGTGCTCATACATATCATCTGAGGCCACATAGACGTGCGGGTGTTTTTTCAATACTTCCGCAATGGCTTTTAGCTCATCCAACGTATAGATCATACCTGTTGGGTTCGATGGGCTGTTTAGCACTAGCAGTTTGGTTTTGTCTGTGATGGCGGCTTCTAATTGCTCGGCGGTGATCTTGAAATCTTGCTCAGCAGGGCATTCTACGATGACCGGCTTACCGCCTGCGATGATGACCATATCAGGATAGCTGACCCAGTATGGTGCTGGGATGATGACTTCGTCGCCTGGATTGATAAAGGCTTGCGCTAAATTAAAGAACGACTGCTTACCACCGACCGATACTAGGATCTCATTTGGCTCATAGCTGATGTCATTATCACGCTTGAACTTGTCGATGATGGCTTTTTTGAGCTCTGGTGTACCATCGACAGCGGTGTACTTGGTAAAACCGTTATTGATTGCATCAATGGCTGCCTTTTTGATGTGCTCTGGGGTATCAAAGTCAGGCTCGCCAGCACCTAGGCCGATAATGTCTTTACCAGCCGCTTTTAGCTCTTTGGCTTTATTGGTAATCGCTAGCGTTGGTGATGGTTTGATGCTATTGACGCGGTCAGACAGTTGCAACTCGCTCATAAAAAATCCTTAATAAGTCTGAATAGAAAATAGAGATAGGGTAGAAACGCCGTTATTAAATGGTCGTTATTAGAAGTGTCACTATAAAAGTAGAATTATCGCTGTGCCCACGCGCCTCAATAAGCGCGAGTAGCGGTTTTATTGTAGCATGTAGACGGTAGGCTGTCCTACCACACTAGTAACAGAAAATTTATGGTCTTTGGCAAAGCCAGACTCTGAATAACCATTCTAAATTTTATGTTACGTTTGCGAAGTTACAACAATAACGATAACTTTTATTTGTATTATTTAGCTATTATAAAATTAAGTTTTGCTAAAACAACTATGGATTAATAGTGAGAATGCAATCATCATTAAAAAGGGACTAGTGTAATGGCAACAACGACTGAAAGACTGCATATCGTAATCACAGGTGCGACCTCAGGTATAGGTATGCAACTCGCAAAAGACTATTTAGCAAAGGATCAGCACGTCTATGCGGTAGGGCGCGATGATGAGGCTTTAGCGGAACTTAAAAGTTTAGGCGCGACGTCCATAGAGTTGGACTTGATGGATAGAGAAGCGGTCATCGCGGCTTTTGAGAAGCTAGATACCATTGATCTAGCAATTTGCTGCGCGGGGGCTTGCGAGTACTTAGATATGCCGAACTTTGACAGCGAAAGCTTTATGAAAGTGATGTCAATCAATATGGGCACACTCTCGCACGCTATCGAAGGCGTGCTACCTAAACTTATCGCCTCAAAAGGTCGCCTAGTCGGTCTAGGCTCGGCCTCTGCTTATGTACCTTTTGCTCGTGCAGAAGCTTATGGCAGCTCTAAGGCGGCGATTCATTATCTTATGAAAACGTTGCAAATCAGTCTTGCACCATTTAATGTTGCGGTCAGCTTAGTTGTGCCAGGGTTTGTCGATACGCCGATGACTGAGCAAAACGATTTTCCGATGCCGTTTTTGCAGACTCCTCAGCAAGCCAGTCAAGCCATTCGTGATGGTATCGAAGCTGAGCACGAAGTCATTGAGTTTCCAAGAAAACTCACTTTGCCACTAAAAACTTTAGGCACTCTGCCTGATATGGCGTGGCAGCAAATCAGTAAGCAGCTGTACAAAAAGTCATAAGTGAGTCGCTAGAGAGCTACGTACATCAAGACAGTCAAATATATTAAAAAAGTCTAAAGGATAATAGGCATGCCGTTGTTTCGCCGTAACGCTGTAACCGCCGCACAGAGTAGTACTAGCGATGATAATCGCCAAAAGAATGGTAAAACTAAAAAACATATTGCCATTATCGGTTCAGGCGTCTCAGGACTCACTTGCGCGCACTATTTAGTAGAAGAGCACGACGTTACCGTCTTTGAAGCTAATGATTATATCGGTGGTCACGTCAATACTATCGATGTGGCATTACAAGACGGCAGAAAGTCAAAGTCTAGGTTTAGTAAAAAAAGTCAGGCAGAAAAAAGTGCGATTGATACCGGTTTTATTGTCTTTAATGAGCGCACTTATCCGAATTTTTTTCGTCTGTTGCATGAGCTGCAAGTGCCGTTTCAATCGACAGATATGAGCTTTTCGGTCAAAAACGTTGCCCGCAACTTTGAGTATAACGGTCATACCATCAATACCTTGCTATCGCAGCGTAAAAATATCATCAGCCCGAAGTTCTGGCGCTTTGTGCAAGATATATTGCAATTTAACAAGCAGATGAAGCAGCTGCGTCAGGATTTCGAAGCGGCTCGCAGCAATGGCGAAACGGTCACTCGCTACACTCAGCAAACCTTGAGCGAGTATTTAGCCAGTAAACGTTACGGAAAATTATTTACTGATAACTACCTGCTGCCTATGGTGTCAGCTATTTGGTCAACGAGCTTAGAAAACGTGCAAGATTTCCCGTTAGTCTTCTTTGCGCAGTTCTTTGATAATCATGGTCTGCTAGACGTGGTCAATCGCCCGCAGTGGTTCACGATTAAAGGTGGCTCTAAGCAATATGTTAATAAGTTGGTGACGCGTTTTGTTAAAAAAGGCGGGCAAGTGCGAGTCAACTCTCCCGTACAGTCGGTCACTCGTAATAAGGACAACAAAGCTGACAGTACTAACGCTAAAGTGACTTTGAAGATGAGTAATGGCAAGAGTATAGAAAGTTTAGACTTTGATGAGGTGATTTTTGCGTGTCACGCCGATACTGCTTTAAAGATTTTGCAAGATGCGACTAGCGATGAGACTGAGGTCTTAAGTCATTTTCGCTTTACTTCTAACACAGCTGTGTTGCATACCGATACTAGCGTCCTGCCCAATAAGCCATTGGCTTGGGCGAGTTGGAACTACTTGCTTGATGCCGATGGCAAGACGGATAACACAGTCGAGCAAACTTCTGCGAAGCCAGTACTGACGTATCATATGAATATCTTACAAAGGCTGACGAAGCAGCACAATTATCTGGTCACGCTTAATCACAAGATTGATCCTGCACAACTTATCAAGTCGATTGATTATAGCCATCCGGTGTTTGACAAGTCGATGATAGAGGCGCAAAAGCAGTGGTCAACCATCTCTAGTAGTGGTTTGCACACGCACTTTTGCGGCGCTTATTGGTTCAACGGTTTTCACGAAGATGGCGTTCGCAGTGGCTTGCGAGTTTGTCAGTCTTTAGGTAGTCAGATTGACATCAAAGACGAGGTTGACACCAGCCATTTGCCAGATGGTGAGTCGGCGCATACGCCCTTTGTCTATAAAGACATACCAGTCAGAGCGGATAAATCTATGCACAAATTAGACAATCGACAACTGCTTAGTGCGGAGACCAATCAAGAATTGCTTGCTTATATCGCATCGATAGCAGCTAAGCCTAAAGTTCTAACCGCTGCTAAAACAAAAAAGCACGGTTTGTTGGCTAGAGTCCTTCACAGCAGTAAACATAAATGAAAGAGCGCTTAATGCCTAAAAAAGACCACTCGTCTAATAGTCAATTTAACCATCAGCTGTTTCATGGCACAACGTGGCACAGTCGCCTATTACCGATTGTGCATAAATTTACTTATCCGTACCGTTATTGGGGCGTCAATATTAGCGCTTTGGCAGCAGGTGATAGATTACCAGAAGTCGCAAGCATGCAGCTTCAAAATAACCATACTCATAGCGCAAAACTGTTCAATAAACTTCCCTTTGGTGCAGCAATTATCAAAGGCTTGCCGATATTTTCAGCGAAACATAAAGCGTTACAGCAGTTTTATGCCGATGACTACTTGCAAGGTTTGCCATTAGATCAGGCGAATCAAGAAATAGCTGATATTACTAGTGCTGATGCTCATGTTAAAAGTATAGAGGGATTGTTGCAGCGTTTAAATGCTGTCTTTAAAGATAAAACGGGCAGTACGCCAACAGGGGATATTATTGGCTTGATAGTGTGCCGTAATGTTGGTGTTTATTTTAGCCCAGTGAACTTTTATATCGGTTTTGATAGTGAGCAAACGCCCACCCATTTACTAGCAGAAGTGTCTAATACACCGTGGGATAAGCGTCACTATTATGGTTTTTTATTAAAAGGCGAGGAGACGGAGCTTTGTCATGATAAAAATTTTCATGTCTCGCCCTTTAATCCTATCGATCAGCTCTATCGCTGGCAGGTCAGCGTCAAACCACAACCGTCTAAAAGCAATAAGACTAATAAAAACGATATTTTTGATATTCGGATAGCAATCAATATCAATGATAAGCGCGGTGAAGTACTCAAAACGGGCATAAAGATGAGTGGAGAGCCGATGACCCACGAGAGCATCCGCCAAAGCTTAAAACAAAACCCATTGATGAATTTCACCTCACTCACTCGTATCTATTGGCATGCTTTTAAACTCTATGCATTCAAAAAAGTACCTTATATCAATTACGATGAGAAGCTAGCAGATAGTGAGCAAGCAGAAAGTAAGCCATGAGTAAACCACTATCAAGTAATGACAAAATCAAGTAATCATAAAGGTAGCTAAAACCGAGTGATTTTTAAGGTTTAGTCAATGATTTCTTGCTACCAAAATCCGTTGAACGACAGTATTAAAGAGTAAAAAAGTAACAAGTATTTATTAGTAAGCGACTATCTCAAATGGACAAGAGGATACCACCGCGATGTCACCCCGACCAACCGATCGTCAGCCAAGCAGTAGATTAGAGAAAATAAATGCCCGTTTGAATCAGACTTTAAATGATAGCGCTCTTTTGCGACCTGTGAGTAACGGCGTTAATGCTTTAGCTAGAAAGGCGATATTTCAAGCGTTAAAACGAGTACAGTTTGGCGGTATCACAGTAATAGAGGATTATGCTCAGCAGACGCAAGCATATAGCTTTGGTAGTCAGGCTATCAATAGCAAAAGTAGCTCTGCTATTGGTCGTCATTTTCTACATGTCACCCTCACGATTCATGATATCAGTGTCTATCGTCAGCTGCTTTTTGGCGGCTCTATAGCGCTTGCCGATAGCTACATTAATGGCGAGTGGGATACCGATGATTTGACAGGCTTGATACGCTTGGCGGCGCGTAATCTAGCAGTGCTCAATAAGCTTGAGAACCGCTTTGCCGGTATAAGCAAAGCCTTTGAGAAGGCCAATCATCAGCTGCGTAGTAACGACCAGTCAGGCTCTAAATCTAATATCTTAGCTCACTATGATTTGGGCAATGATATGTATCAGCGTTTTTTAGATGAGACCATGATGTACTCCTCGGCCATCTACAAAAACCCAGAGGCCACCCTTAGTGAGGCTCAGCAGCATAAGCTTGCGCTTATCTGTCAGCGCCTGCAATTGACTGCCGATGATCAAGTGATCGAGATTGGCACTGGCTGGGGCGGTTTTGCCATTTATGCTGCGAGTCATTACGGCTGTCATGTAACGACCACAACCATATCCGATGCGCAGTTCGATGAAGCACAGGCGCGCATTGACGCGGCAGGGCTGTCTGACAAGATAACTTTACTCAAAGAGGACTATCGCAATCTGACAGGACAGTATGACAAGCTAATCAGCATTGAGATGATTGAAGCGGTAGGTTATGAGTATCTGCCCACCTTTTTTGCTAAGTGCAATGATTTGCTTAAGCCTACAGGGCTTATGGTATTACAAGCCATCACCTTTAACGATCAAAACTATCAAGACTATGTTGATTCAGTGGATTTTATTCAGACTCATATCTTCCCAGGCGGCTGTCTGCTCTCTAATCAAGAGCTGAATAACCAGTTCACCCAGCAGACAGATATGGTTATTAAGCAGTTGCATGACTATGGCTTTGACTACGCGCATACTTTGCGCGATTGGCGTATTGCCTTTATGTCGCAGCGTGAGGAGATTAAAGCGCTTGGTTATGACGAAGCCTTTATCCGTCTATGGGAGTTTTATTTTTGTTACTGCGAAGGCGGCTTTTTGGAGCGCACCATTGGCGTTGTCCAACTGACCGCGGTTAAACCTGACAATATCGATATTTTACATTTCTCTGATTCGCCTGTAACTGATGTGATAAACAAGCCCATGGACAGTACTATTAATCAGCGTAGCGCTTCTAGCATTGCGGCTGCATTTGGCTAAGGACAAGATGCCTAACATTAAAATAGTTATCTTTATAAAAGCTTTATAAATTATAGATACTCACAATTGATACGCTTTACAATTAAGTTACCTAAAGCCATAACGATTACTAAACCTAAAGACGTTATATTGAAGTAAAGTTAAAGCATGGTAGTAAGTCTAATAGATTACGCAAATAAAATAGGCTAGACATAGGGGCAGTGAAAATCTATGTGTAGTATGATAAAAGGATATTATTATGGGCTATACGTTTGTTTATCTCGTTGCTGTTGCTATGTTTTTGGGCGTGGATTTTGTCTGGCTGTCAACGATGAAAGGGCTGTTTTATGAGGAGCGTATCGGTCATCTTTTAGCGAATGAGCCGAATATGATGGCGGCGGCTGTGTTTTATATGTTCTATATCCTAGCTTTATGTATTATTGTTCTTTATCCGCAAATAAAAGCAGAAGCTTCTATCGGGCATATTTTCTTATTAGGTGGCTTACTTGGCTTAATGGCATACGGTACTTATGACTTTACCAATTTGGCTCTATATAAAGGCTATACGCTAGATACTGCTTTGGTAGATTTTACTTGGGGCGGTTTTTTAACTGGTTCAGTCAGTGCGGGTACAGCTTGGTTAGCATATCGTTTTCGCTGGCTAAATAAAGCGGCTACAGCTTAATTTTTTGAGTAATTAATAACGGCGGTTTAACTTAGGTTAAGCCGTTTTTTTGGTTTTATCGATTTGCACTAAACAATCGCCTACTGTATAAATGACAAATAAACTTTGCACAACAAACCACAATGACACTTTCACAATGACTTCTGCACAGTAACTAAGGATCACTATGGCTCAGTTCAACACCAGCTCCACCGCCAAAAAAGCCCCTTTAAACCACGAACTTTATATGTCGATACTGATGACCCCAGACATGGCCAACTTCATCGGTAATGTCCACGGTGGTGACTTGCTCAAAATGCTCGATCAGGTCGCTTATGCCTGCGCCAGTCGCTACAGTGGTAGCTACGTTGTCACGCTATCGGTCGATCAGGTGATGTTCCGTGAGCCTATCTATGTCGGCGAGCTCGTCACTTTTGCTGCTAGTGTTAATTACGTCGGTACCACCTCAATGGAGGTCGGTATCAGAGTCGAAGCTGAAGATGTACGCGCGCGGACGATCCGCCATACCAATAGCTGCTACTTTACTATGGTCGCGATCGACGACAATGGTAAGCCAACGCCTGTGCCGCCGCTAGAGATCAAAAACGAGAGCCAACAATGCCGCGCTGATGCAGCATTAGAGCGAAAAGAGATGCGTATGCAAAGCGCACATCGTCCTAGTTGTGATATCAATAAAGAAGTCGGAGAGTTGACCCGCACAGCTGAAAATACGCAGACCAACCCAGAATCTAAGTAACCCAGTATATAAGTAACATCGTCAAAAGTTACCATCAGTTAACGGATGGGCTACTGTAAAACAATAACGGTTAATTTATTTTAGTCTAGATAATAATTATGTTTAGCCTTTAAACTTTTAACCCATATTTTAGAGTTTTTTATGAGTCTAAAACCCTCCGTCGCCAACCCGCAATTACACTTAGGTAGTTCAGAGCTGACGCGTCATAAACCAAACGCGCAAAAGCCTGAACCAGATCCTGATAATAAAGATAAAAAGTCCAGCTCGGTGATTACGGTTTTGATTGCTATTGGCGCTAACTTTTTGATCGCTATCGCTAAGTCCGTTGCCGCTTTTATCACCGGCTCGGCGTCTATGGTAGCGGAGGCGGCGCACTCATGGGCGGATACGGGCAATGGTGTTTTTTTATTAGTCGCTGAGAAAAAAGCCGTCAAACCTGCGGATAAAAGTCATCCGTTAGGCTATGGTAAAGAAGCCTATGTGTGGTCGATGATAGCGGCTTTTGGCGTGTTTATGGCAGGCTCCATTGTCTCTATTTATACAGGTATTACCGAATGGAATGCACCAGAAGCTGAGACCAATTATACGATTGCTTTTATTATTTTGGCAGTGGCTTTTGTACTTGAGGGCTTCTCGTTAGTGCAAGCTTATTTGCAAAGTAAAAAGCAAGGTCAGGCTATCGAGGTTAGCGCTATTGGTTATGTGGTTGAGACCTCTAACCCCACTTTGCGCGGGGTGTTTTTTGAGGACTTAGCGGCGGTTACTGGTCTAGTTATCGCGGCAGCGGCAATGGGCATGCACGTCTATACCGGGCAGGCTTTTTGGGATGCGTTAGGTTCTATTATCGTGGGCGTGTTATTGGGCGCTGTAGCGATATTTTTGATCAGTCGTAATCGCGACTTTTTGGTGGGGTATAAAGTTTCAGATAGTATGCATGATTATATATTAAGCGAGCTTTTGAGACATGAAGGAGTCGATAGCGTTTCTTACTTACATTTAGAATGGGTGGGACCAAAAAAGATATTTATGGTAGCGGCTGTAGATGTCAAAGGTAATCAAAGAGAAGAGAGTATAGCGCAGATCTTTGAGAGCATCGAGAGCCAGTTTCGTGCCAATAAGATATTTCAAGAGGCCATCCTGACGCTATCTGCGCCTAATGCCAAAACCATAGCGCCATATAAAAGCTCTCCAGATCCAGTGCGAAGCTAAATAACCCTAGTACCAAACCAAAAAAAGTATCAAACCAAAAAAATCGCCATCTAGGCGATTTTTTCGTATTCTATAACTTAGCAAATAACAGTGATAAAAAGATTACTTCTTAGGTGCATTAGCACCGATGAACCAAGCATCTTTATCGATAGTACGGCTTATTTCGGTTAATAAGTCCGCAGTATCTTCATCGCCTGCATCACCAGCCGTATCGATACCTTCACGTAGTGAAGCTGCAATAGTTTTATAACGATTGGTCAGCTCGCGCACGTGTTCATCGACCTCCGTGATATCGGTGGGATACGTCTCTAAAATCGAGTCCTCAACCACCCGTTTTGAGATGCCGTTGGCTTTACCGCCCAAGATGACAATACGTTCAGCGACAGTATCATAAGCTTCTGTCAGGCGCTCATAGGTCTCGTCTAGTAACTGATGCACGCCGATAAATCCCGTACCTTGTAAGTTCCAATGGCACTGTTTGCTGTCCATGCTTAGATCAATCAGGTTGGCCAAATTGGCATTTAGCAAATCCACCATTTTCTTAGCAGTATCATCATTGATACCACTTGCATAACGTTCTCTCATAGATTACTCCATTTTTGATTATATTTAATTGTTATCTAATGACCGACTAAATTTTTAGACGCTTAGTTTAAAGCTCTTAGTCAGCGTTTTCTTATCAACTTTCGGTACTAATTATAACAGCTTATTAGAGGTAGGGAACCCATGAGCGTTAGGCTTTATTAGGTGGTCATGTAATGGCTTTGTTAAACATGAAAATCTTTGTAAATATAATAGCTAAAACAAGCTTAATTATAATCTTTGATTACCTAAATGAGGCAGCAGCTTTTGATTTAACGAAGTATCTTAATGAGCTTCTTATCAATACTCACTCATAACTGATAGCTGAATATCAGCTTTGATAGTCAGTGATTATGGTCTGTAATTAACACCAAATTACTAGCATCAAGGCCAGCAAATAACCTTTAAAAACAGGCATAAAGCCCCCACATAATTGTAAACTTAAAAAAGAAGAAAGCTAATATGCGTATGCCTGAACCGCGCTCGTCGCGCCAGTTAAATCAATTAGCCGCTCAGCTACAAGGCGAAGCTGAGATCAGTGGTGTCAATGCGTCAGGGACGCAAATATCGAGCCGCGCCTTTGAGATGGTCACCGACTTTGAGCCTGCAGGCGATCAACCGCAGGCGATTGAGAAATTGGTCAATGGTGTCAATAAAGGAATGGATGAGCAGCTGCTGCTTGGCGTGACGGGTTCGGGTAAGACTTATACGATGGCTAAGGTGATTAGCGAGTGCCAGCGCCCAACGATTATCATGGCGCATAATAAAACTTTGGCGGCGCAGTTATATGGCGAGTTTAAAGCCTTTTTTCCGAATAACGCTGTTGAGTATTTTGTCAGCTATTATGACTATTATCAGCCCGAAGCTTATGTCGCAGCAAGTGATACCTTTATCGAAAAAGACAGCGCTATTAATGATCATATCGACCAGATGCGTCTGTCGGCAACGCGGGCATTGCTTGAGCGCCGGGATGCTATTATCGTCGCATCCGTCTCTTGTATTTACGGTCTGGGCGATCCGGAGAGTTATCTGAAAATGCTCTTGCACGTTGTGGTCGGTGACAAGATCGATCGTACCGCGACCATCAAACGTCTGGTCGAGATGCAATATACCCGCAACGAGCTGGATTTTGGCCGTGGTACGTATCGTCTGCGCGGTGAGCTTTTGGATATCTACCCTGCAGAGTCTGAGCAGCTTGCAGTACGTATTCATCTGTTTGATGACGAGGTCGAAAAGATCACATGGTTTGATCCTTTGACAGGCAAAACCGTGCGCAGTGTACCACGGATTACCATTTATCCCAAGTCGCATTATGTGACACCGCGTAATCGCCTTGAGGCCGCCATCGAGACTATTCGTGCTGAGCTTGAGCCGCGTCTTGAGTACTTTCGTGATAATAATAAACTGATTGAAGCGCAGCGCCTCAAAGAGCGCACGCAGTATGATCTAGAGATGATTCAGCAGCTCGGCTACTGTAATGGTATCGAAAACTACTCGCAGCATCTCTCTGGTCGTCCTTGGGGTGAGGCGCCGCCGACGTTGTTTGATTATATTCCAGAAGATGCGCTGCTGTTTATCGATGAGTCGCATGTGACGGTCTCGCAGGTCGGCGCGATGTATAAAGGCGATAGATCACGCAAGGAAAACTTGGTGAACTATGGTTTTCGTCTGCCAAGCGCGATGAATAATCGGCCGATGAAGTTTGAAGAGTGGGAGCGCATCAAGCCCAAGACCATTTATGTTAGTGCGACCCCGGCGCAATACGAGCTTGAGCACAGCGAGCAAGTCGTCGAGCAAGTGGTGCGACCAACAGGCTTGATTGATCCTGAGATTGAGATACGCCCTGTATTGACCCAGGTCGATGATGTGCTCTCAGAGATTACCAAACGCCGCGAGCTGGATGAGCGCGTATTGATTACCACTTTGACCAAACGCATGGCGGAAGATCTCACCAGCTATCTCAAAGAATACAATATCAAGGTGGCCTATTTGCACTCCGACATCGATACCGTTGAGCGTATGCAAATCATTCACGAGCTGCGTACAGGTGTCCATGATGTACTCGTCGGCATTAACCTGCTGCGTGAAGGGCTCGATATGCCAGAAGTGTCATTGGTGGCGATATTTGATGCCGATAAAGAAGGCTTTTTGCGCTCTGAGAGATCTTTAATTCAGACCATTGGCCGCGCCGCGCGCCACTTAAATGGTAAAGCGATTCTTTACGCCGATCGTATGACGCCAAGTATGGAGAAGGCGATAGAGGAGACCGAGCGCCGCCGCGAAAAGCAAATTGCCTTTAATGTGGAGCATAACATCACGCCAAGAGGCGCGCGCCGTAGTGTCACTGATAAAATTGATACGGGTGAAGAGCTTGATGCCAACGACAATCAAGCGATTCCAGTTAAGAGCAATCTGCCGGATGTCGATATCAGTATCTTGCGTAGCCCTGATTTGCTGGCCAAAGAAATCAAACGTTTAGAGAAGCAGATGCAGCAGCTGTCTCGCGATCTCAAGTTTGAGGAAGCCGCAAAAACACGTGACAAAGTCTTAGAGCTAAAAGCACATCTGATCTAATAAATTACTTATATTGTCATTAACATCTCTTTGTATTTAACTGTTAAAAGGTGAGCTGCATATTTGTAGCTCACCTTTTTTATAATCTGCTAAATGTTTGAAAAAATAGGGATTTTGCCGAATACAATTAATAACTTATATTTTGGTTTTGGAAAACTTGTAATCATACGAAATGCCACTTAATATGAGATCAATGATTAAATGTGATCTTATTCTCCACTGACAGTTAGGCGTATCGTCCATCATGAAAAATAATAAAATGATAGAGTTAAATGCGAACGAAAACTCGCTAGGCATGTCGGATTCTGCCAAAAAAGCCGTTACAGAGTCTTTAAGTGAAGGTTTTCGTTATCCAGATAATGTACGTGCTGCACTCATAAGCAAAGTTGCCAGTATTCACGGCGTGGCAGAAAACCAAATCTCATTGGGCAATGGCTCGACTGAAAATATGCGAGCTACCATTCAGATGCTGCAACATAAAGCATTTATGGAGGGCCGAGAGTTTCAGATGGTAATCCCTGTACCAACGTTTGATTGTGCAGAAATGTATGCAAACTCCATTGGGGCATCCGTAGTCAAGATACCATTAACTGCCGAAAACTATGATTTAGATCTTCAAAGACTACAAAAAGCGGCCGACGAGTTTAACGGTATTAGCTTGTTATATGTTTGTAATCCTAATAATCCAACCGGAACCATTACATCAACGAACCAGCTTAAAACATGGATAGGTAACGCACCAGACAACCACTACTTTTTATTAGATCAAGCCTACTTAGAATACGTGAATGACCCAGGCTTTGAGAGTGGGGTTGAGTGGGTAAAACAAGGGCTATCAGACAACCTTATTGTGATTCATACTTTCTCAAAGTTATGTGCCTTGGCTGGTATGCGAGTGGGCTATGCGATTTCTAACCCGCAAGCTATTGAAGCTGTCGAAGCATTTATGTCTATGGATAACACCAACTTATCAGGTGCGGTCGCTGCCATTGCGACATTAAATGATGCAGAATTTTTAGAGCTCAGTTTGCGCACGACCAATCAGTCGCGCCAGATGATTGAAACAGTATTGGACGAGCTTGAACTTCGCTACTTACCATCCCAGACCAATTTTATTTTTCATGAAATCAAAGGTGATTTAAAAACCTACATCGCTAGAATGCGAGACAGTGGCATCAAGGTCGGTCGCGATTTTCCACCTGTCACGGGGTTCAACCGCGTAACGCTGGGCACGCCTGATGAGATGGCAGTATTTATCAAAGTGCTAAAGTCGTTTCGCAAAAAAGGCTGGGTGTGATAAGGAACCAAATAAGCCATCCACTTTTACCAACATCAAACGCAGTTTTACATATCCCGCCTTAAAAAACAGCCGTGTCTCTTATAGGATAAAGAAATCAAGCACGCTCTAGCCACCCGATGAATAAAAACCAGTATTGAGCGCTCGTCATAAAGATAAGTATAACGGCAGGGGCAGGCGTGCGATCGTATGGTTGAATCCCTATAAAGTTGATGCCAATAGTATTGGCAATATCAGCATTTTTAAATAAGGACACGCACCAGTAAAAGCTATTAAGAATAAAGGATGGATGTATGTTTGATATCAAGTCGTTTTTTAAGCGAGAAGTAGAAAAAAAGCTTATTGATGTGGATGATTATATTTTTATGCCCGAGCGCGTCGAGATGATGCTCGAAGGCGGTCAGTTAAATTGCGTGCTAAACAGTGATGGCCGTGTCGATATTTTTTATAGTAAGCAGGGTGTGACAGAGGTCAGCTCAGCTGCGCGCAAGCATCCCTTTACCGCATTTGAGACCGAGTTACATCACGGTGTTTATGATGATGTGATTCATGATTTGATCAAAGAAGTCGATAAAATCATCGATAGCTCATCCAAGTATTTTCGCCGCAGTAAAGTATTGCCAACGACGGCGGCTTTGCCTAGCAGCTCTGCGGCGACTGATAAGTAGTCATTAGTGAACAGCGAATGCAGCAGATAAGTTGAAAGTCGCTATAAGTATAGGATTGCTAAATATACTGAAAAACCACAAACAGTAAAAGGGTGCGTCAGCTAACGCACCCTTTTGCTGTTTATATCAAGGCGGCACTGGTATAAATTTTTTGGCGTGCTGTGTCTGCACCGCTCGATGTTGCATAAAACTCATCCCAGTCTCGCTGTTTCGTTTTTATACTGAAATACTGAACTCACTGTCGTTCAATAGTTCAGTGGGCGCTAAAGATTTATGCCTCGCTCATCGCTGCAGGGTTTGTTGTCGTCTTTTTGACGGATACGGCCTTGTCCGCCGCGGCTAGGGCAGCCACATTGCTGATAGGGCGAGATTGGGCTGCATCAACTAAATGATGGGCGCGTGATTGTGTGATCAATCCTTTGGCAAACTGGGTGCTACTATCACGGACGGTAAGGGTATCGGTATAGTACCATTCACATTGAAACGCCTGCTCGGTGATGTCTAGTAGCATATAGCCGTGGTCGGTTTGGTTGTTAAACTTTTGGTGCGGGTTGACGTCGGGGCCTGTATTTGGCTCAGTAAAGGCAAGTGAGGTGAGGGCGGGGCAAACAAACTCAACCGCCAGCGCGCCTGCACCAGTTGCTGGATTATAGCTGTCGCTATCAAAAGGGTTTTTGGCGACATCAAAGGCAAAAGAGGCGTGATAGTCCCCCGTCAACACGACGGTGTTTTTGATGTCGTTATTGTCAATATAGTCTAATAGGCGATCGCGCGCACTGGCATAGCCGTTCCAGATGTCACCTGAGCTGCTGGCAAAAGCGCCTTTAAAAGGAGACAAAATCACTTGCTGACCCAATATCTGCCATGTGGCGCCACGGCGTTTGCTCTCAGACATATTCAGATAGAGCCAGTTTTCTTGCTCAAGCCCCAATAGCTGGCGTTCTGGCTCCTGACTGGCGGCCGCATCGAGCTTTTCGCGGCCAAAGATGCGCGTGTCGAGCATGTTTAAATCAAACAATTTACCAAACTCAAAACGCCGATAAATACGTAGCTGGCTGTCAAGCGCATTGCTCTTATCGTCCCGAATGGGCATCCACTCATGATACGCACGGACAGCCGCCATTTTGCGCTCTAAATAGCTGCCTTTGCTGTCGTTATGAAAGCGTGCGCCCCCTTTCCATGAGTTATCAGCGATTTCATGATCGTCCCAAACCGCGATAAAAGGATGCTGGCGATGACACTCTTGTAGGTCAATGTCAGTACGATAACAAGCGTAACGCAGGCGATAATCTTTTAAGCTGATAATTTCATTCTCAGGGAAAATTGGTCGCTCGTCTTTCAAATCGTTGTCGCGATAAAAACCTTCTGGATACTCGTAAATGTAATCGCCCAAATGCAGGACTGCCGAGATATCCGCTTGCTTAGCGATATCGGCATAACCGTTAAAATAACCATAGCCATAATTAGAGCAAGACACCACTGCCAAGCGCACACGCTCTATCTCGCTCGCTGCCATATCAGACGGCGGAATGGTACGGGTACGGCCAGTAGGCGAAAGATAGCCCAAGGCTTCAAAAGCATAATAATACGTGGTATCAGGCTGAAGGGAGGTGGGATCGACTTTGATAGTAAAGTCAGAGGCGGCGGTGGCAATGGCGCGACCTTGGGCGACGATATTGGTCAGATCAGGGTCTGTGGCGACCTTATAGCCGACAGGAATGCTGGTGGCATCAATACTGCCATCATTGGTGATACGGGTCCACAGTATCACCCTATCTTGTAGTGGGTCGCCACTTGCGACGCCATGTACAAAGGGCTGGGCACCTTGGTAACCCAAGTCATCGACATCGTCTAGTGCCACCACGGGGCGCTCGTCATCGTCTGATGAGCAGGCGCTCAGCTGCGTCAATAGAGTCCCCGCCACGGTCGCTTGACCGCCTATTTTTATAAAATCACGTCTTTTCATCCTTCATCCTTGATCTGATACAAAAGTAAAGTCCATTGACTGATAATCTATCGTAATAGACAGCGTGACGCAATCGTTAACCTGCCTATTGGCGTTATATCTATAGTCGATACATTCTAAAAATGTCATAGCGCTACTGGGATGAATTTTGCGCAGCCTCTGGGAACGTAGCACGCAAGTAAAATTTATACCAGTAGCGCGTTTAAATCCATAACAGTTTTACATTCAGCTAACTATACTGATAAAGGATTTTGACTAATGGGAGGTATGCTTGAGTAAATCGCATTCCATGACAGTCTGATTATTTCATAAAACTTGCATAGCAGCTCTGCAGTGATTTTGCGACGACTCGGGTAACCAGCTGCGTGCGGTAGCTGGGATCGATGGCCGCGTTGCCCAGCTCAACGAGGCTGACTTGCTGCGGGGCTTGCTCACTGACGCAGCCACAGACATTGCTTTTTATGGTTTCTTGCTGTGTCTCGGTCATGGCAACGCTAGCGATACGCCACGCATTTTGTTTTTCGATTTGGCTGCGACATTGGTTGTCGATGGCTGCGCGAAACACATTCATACCGATCTCATTGGCGGCACCAATGGCAGTGCCAGCGTCATTATTGACGCTGCCTGTGGTGGTGCAGCCGCCCAAGGCAAGCGCAGTCAGTAAGGCAGTAGATGCCAGTATTTTTTTTGTAGGCTCGTGTTTTTTCACACAATACTCCTTGGTATGGTTATAGAGATAAACATGGTGCCACGATAGCCCTAAAAAAGCACACAAAAAAACCAGCGAAGGCCATTTATTTTGGTCTTCGCTGGCGTTTTAAGATCGCGCAGAGCATCAAAGCGAGATTGAAGTAAGTCAATTCCAGTCTAGCGAACTGATGCAACGTATCTTTTTTATTTAGTTCTTTTATTTAGTAACGCCGATATTAGACGTTTTTACCGTGCTGCTTTTGCTGAATGTCTTTGGCCAACTTATAGCATTCGTTGATATGATCGGTGGCGATTTTCTTAAAAATGGTATAGCCCATCGTTGCAGCCACCAACTGCCCACCCAACGGGATAAATTTGGTCACTTGCTTGGCGGCGATACGACCACCAAAACCTTGAATGGTTTTTTTGACGAGACCGCGCGTCGCCATCAAACCTGCAAAGTCAACCGTACGGTCCCTAATCGCGCTCCAGTGCACTTCGCGTGACTCCAAGTCAATCGCTGATTCACGGTCTTCGATCAAGCCAAAGCGCTCACTGATCTCAGGGATGAGCTGGGTCAACATGCCTGCATCGACTGCCACATCAAAAAACGGCACAGGTACGATGGCGACACCAGCTGAGACTCTGGCACGTTTTTTGACCAAACCAAGACATTCTTGTTTGACTTTATCGAGATCAAGATTGGGATCGATGGTGTTAGGGAGTTTTTCAGCGACTGGTGTGGTTTTCATAAAAGGTCCTTGTACGTTTTTTTAGATAATGGAAAATAGGGTTTTTATATCACTCATGGTGAAAATATATTGATTGACATCTATTTTATGGATTTATCGGTAGCATACAATCATCGCTTTGTAGCAAAATGCAGAAAATTACAGTCACTGTGCACCGTTTTTGTAAATTTAGCCTAAGCCAGAGGTGTGCGCAGACATGGAGCGCAAGCACTGTATGATCTGCTGAAGGCTGACAAAGTGTTTTAAACAAGTGTTTTAAGAAGTCAAAAGCAATCGTAAAGAATAAACCTGACCGCTATAAATTGGCATTGTGACCCTGCATGAAAGCCAGTAGAATACCGTCATGCTAAATTTAACCCCTCGTTATACCAGCACTCGCATCGACGAGTTGCCCGCCGCCTTACAGCCTCTTGCCGCCCAGTCACCGACGCTTGCCCGACTATACGCTGGTCGCGGCATCACCAATCCTGAGCAGCTGGAGATCAGTCTCTCTGGGCTACTGCCCGCTGAGCAGCTGCATGGTGTCACCAAAGCTGTGGATCTGTTAGATGCTGCTATTGATAAAGGTCAGCGGATTTTGATCGTCGGCGACTTTGATTGTGATGGCGCGACCAGCACGGCGCTGATGATGCGTGTACTCACTAAGATGGGCGCGGTGGTGGATTTTTTGGTGCCGGATCGCTTTAAATATGGCTATGGGCTGACGCCTGAGATTGTAGAGCTGGGGATTGAGACTTATCAGCCAGATATGATCGTGACGGTGGATAATGGTATCTCCAGTCATGAAGGTGTCGCCCGTGCGCAAGCCGACGGCATTACGGTGATTATCACCGACCATCACTTGACCACCAAAGCGACCCCGCCAGCTGAAGCGGTGGTTAATCCCAATCAGCTCGACTGTCACTTTGCCAGCAAAGCATTAGTGGGGGTTGGCGTGGCGTTTTATGTGCTGGGCCGCTTGGCAAAACGACGCCGTACAGCTGGTAAGTCCACTGTACAAGTCAGCCAGTATTTAGATTTGGTGGCGCTTGGCACGATTGCCGATGTTGGCGTACTGGACAAAAACAACCGTATCTTGGTGCATCATGGGCTAACTGCCATTCGTCAAGGGCGCTGCTGTATGGGTATCTTGGCGCTCCTCGAGCAAGCAGGCCGCGATCCAAAGCAGCTGCACGCGCAGGACTTTGGGTTTGTCTTAGGCCCACGTATCAACGCTGCTGGGCGTATGGACAACATGCGTATCGGCATTGAGTGCTTGTTGACCGAAGACTGGCACACCGCGCAGCGTTTGGCGCAAGAGCTAGAACAGCTAAACCGTACGCGCCGTCAGGTAGAAGGCGAGATGCGGGCGCAGGCGGACAATATCGTACAAACGCTAGCAGGCACAGCCAGTAGCACCGATAAGCGCAGTATTATTTTGTATCAAGACGATTGGCACCAAGGCGTCATCGGTATCGTCGCTGGACGATTAAAAGAAACGCATTATCTGCCCAGCATTGTCTTTGCGCCAGCAGATAAAGCGTGTACCGGAGACGATGATGCGATCAAAGGCTCTGCGCGGTCGATTGCAGGCGTGCATATTCGTGATGCCATTGAGCTGGTCGCTGAGCGCTATCTTGACTTGATCAGCCACTTTGGTGGCCATGCGATGGCGGCTGGCTTGACGATCAAGCGTCGTCACTTTGACGGGTTTGTGGCGGCGTTCAATGAGGTCATGGCAGAGATAGATGACGAGGTGTTTGCTGAGCAAAAACTCACCGATGGGCCACTGCAGGCCAGCGACTTTAGCTTATGGTTTGCCGAGCATTTGGCAGATGCCAATATCTGGGGTCATGGCTTTGCACCGCCGATATTTGATGGGGTGTTTGAGGTATTAAGCTTTAAGGTTTTAAAAGACAAGCACTTAAAGCTATCACTGCGCTATCCCGACGTGCAGTATCCGATTGATGCCATTTATTTTAACTTTGATAGCGCGGCGTGGGATTATCGCGCCCAGCAAGTGCATGTATTGTTTGAGCTCGATATCAACGAGTGGAACGGCAAACAAAGCTTACAACTCATGATCAAAGACTTGGCAGTGGTAGCAGCGGCGTAGCGCGTAAAGCGCTTTTACCGCCAGTGCTTTGACTGCTTAGCATTGAGACCCGCGTGCCAGCGCCGTGTGATTAATATCGCCATTCTATGGTCGGAAACTGCCAATCATAACGTATCGCCAGCATGCGCAAAATAAAAATCGTACTCATCGCTGAGACGTCAGCCACCCAAGGCGTCACGCCGAGATTGTGCAGCGCAAAGTAGAGAATACCGCCTGCCAAAGCTGCGGTGATATAAATCTCTTGCTGCAAAACCAGCGGTATCTCATTGCAGATCATATCGCGGATAATACCGCCGACCACAATGGTAATCACCCCTAGGAGTAACGCCACTGGCACGTTGGCGTCCATACTGTCTGCGACTTTGATGCCGATGAGGGTAAAGGCTGATAAGCCGATGGTGTCTGAGAGTTTGAGAAACGTATCGACGCGTCTGGAGTTTGGATGAAAAAATATCTGCATCACCAGTGAAGACAAGGTAATGACGGTCAAGTAGCTCATATCGACCATCCAAAACAGCGGATGACGGTCTAAAATGACATCACGTACCGTACCGCCACCGATGGCAGTAACAATAGACACCAGCAGACAACCAAAGACATCGAAGTTTTTGTGCTTGGCCAGTATCGTACCTGAGACGCTACAAGCGACGATACCGATCATATCAAACAGATATATCAGCGAGCGCGGATCAAACGTGGTGATCAGAGCAGCAGGGTCTAATGCGATGGTCAACATGCGCAAGTCTCATTAGGTGATGATGGGGCAGCGGGTCGAATCGGTATAAAAGGATAAAGGCTATCTACAATCAATCTGACAATCTGATATTAATGATAGTGAGTTCAGTATAAAAACGATACAGTGGGACTGGGATGAATTTTACGCAGCATCTATCGGCGTAGGCACAGCACGCCAAAAAAATTTATACCAGTTCCCCGTTATATTTTATTTAGAATCGACTATAGTCGTCAATCAACTAGGCGAATAGACGGCAGATGCCAGTCAAACCTCAGTGCCAACATCCGAACAGCAAAAATCACAAACAGCATAATAAATTCATTGATGCCAGCATCGACCCCCAAATACTGCAGAAGTAGATAGGTCGTAGAGCCTATGATGCTGGCCGTGATATAAATCTCACGCTGTAGCACAAGCGGTATCTCATTACAGATAATATCACGTAATAGCCCACCGATAATCGCGGTCCAAACCCCCATCATAATCGCAATGATCGGTGACATATCTTGCGTGAGCGCCACCTTAAAACCAATGACACTAAATGCGGCCAAGCCAATAGCATCAAAGAGCTTTAGCGCATTATCAATCTTATGATAAAGGTGAAAAAATATCTGTAAAATAAGCGAGGTCAGCGTGATAACAATCACATAATTGAGATCCGTCATCCAAAACAGCGGATGACGATCAAGCGCCATATCACGTAGTGTACCACCGCCAATCGCATTCACCATAGAGACTAAGATACAACCGGCGATATCAAAGCCTTTATGCTGAGCCAGTAAGGTGCCGGCGATAGCGCAAGCAATCACCCCAACCATATCTAGCAGATATAATAAAATATCAGGAAAAATCAAGTCATTAACCATTGTTATGTTTTTCCATGCTGACGGCTCTTTATGGTAGATAGTTAATTATATTCAATAATAAATAAAAGCTTGCTTTGTGGTTAACCGTCTTTAGCAAAAAATATCAGCCCGATAATGATCAAACCAATACCGAGCAAACCCATCGCTGAAGGTACCGAGTTACCCAGTAATAATATCCCACCGATAAGGGCAAATATCACCTCACTGGCTTGGGTGGCATCGACGCCAGCCACTTCGCTTGAGGTCACCGCCTGACCGCGCGCGTACAAAAATATAGTAGTAGCCGCCACCCCGGCCAACAAAGCCACCAGCAATGTATTGAACACTTGTGTGCTTTCGGGCAGCTCGGGTCGCACTATCATGCCCAAAAGCAGCCAAAATGGCAAACTCCCCACAGTCATTAGCCAAACTTTGTTAAAGGTATTGTGTAGTAAGGTAGTCTCAATCGAGGGAATACGATGGATCAGAGTTTGCAGTAGTGACGGCGCAGGTGCGGCGGCAGGCAGAGCATTTAGAGCGGTGCTGGTACCAGTGTCATATAAAGTAGGCGGCAGATCATAAGCTTCAGAGATGAGTGGCTCGTCATGGGTGTCGGCAATGCCAGATATGGCGTGCGACTGATCTGCCAAGTCAGCGGGTAACGCTGGCGTGCGGGAGTTATGAGTGACTTGCCAGACCAACTGATTGCCAATCGGGTAGCTAAAGGCGGCAATAAGGGCGGGCAGTGCCCCATAGAGCAGCATCTGTGCCATAGGGACGGCATGGGCAATATCAGTGTCGGCAAGTGCAGCGGCGTGCAAGCCCTCACTGACATTGACCATCACCACGCCAACAAACACTAAAAGGGCATAAAGGATGAATTTTTTATCAAAACGCTGGCCAAAGACCATCAGCACCAATAAGCTGGTCACGACGGTAAACATAAAGGTCGCCGCGACCACCCAGCCTGCCACATGATCGGCGGCATAGCAGATACCTGCATAAAACAGCCCAAAGCCAATACTGCCTGTGAGGCACCAAAAAACCCAGTGCTGAAAAAAGACCGCTGTCAAAGCTTTGAGGCGCCCCATCCCTTGCTGAAACAAGATGATGCCGGTGATTATCAGCCACATAAAGACATAGCGCAGACTCGCCGACCAAAACCAGTGACCGCCTGCCGCGCTCATCATCTCATTTAAAATAAATGTCGAGCTAAAAAACGCGCCCGCCACTAAGCCCAGTAGTATTAGCTTGATCATCCTTATCCTTATTTATGTGTCGTGTGAGCGATTTATACCGTTTTTCTTGTGCTCTTGATACAGCTGTTTAGCTGTTTATGATAAGGCCGAGGCGATGTCCTATCGTTATTTGCCTTTTCACTATTTACCTTTGGCATCTGCCCAAATGATTTTGTGCAATTGCAGCTGAAAGCGCACGGGCAGGGCGTCGGTCAGTATCCATTCGGCAAGCTCGCGGGCAAGCACAGGCACCTCTGGACTGACCGCGTCATCGATATCATCTGCAACAGTAAACATCGGCGAAAACCAAACCGTGCCGACGCGTTTATCCAGCTGATGCTCAATGAGTGTGGTTTTTGCCCAGTCATAGTCAGTGCGGTTCATAATGACAAACTTAATCTGATCATGTTGGGTTAAGTGGTCAAGATTTGACCAAAGGTTTTTATCAGCTTCGCCTGAGCTTGGGGTTTTGAGATCCATGACTTTGCTGACCGCCGCTGGTACGTCTTTGACACTCAGCGCCCCTGCCGTCTCAAGGGAAATCTCATAGCCGTCGCTGAGCAGGCGTTGCATCAGCTCGATGGCATTGGGCTGCGCCAATGGCTCACCGCCCGTCAGACAAATCCGCTTGCACGGATAGGTTTTGATCGTCGCTATGATGGCATCTAATGACTGACGCTCGCCACCTGTAAAGGCATACTCAGTATCGCAGTAGACGCATCTGAGCGGACAGCCGGTTAAGCGGACAAATATGGTCGGCAAGCCTGAGGTCAGCGCCTCACCTTGTAGCGAGTAAAAAATCTCTGTCAAACGCAGACCTGCGCTCGGGTCGGTGACAGGGATGGCGGCGGTGCGTAACGGCGACTGGTTCATAATGGTTTCAAATACAATATAGTTTCAACGACAATTAAGAGCTGATAAGGCGATAGGTTGATAAAGCGCTCGGCGATAAGCTTGTGCAGAAAGTCAGGTCGTAGCTGCGGCCGCTTTATGCGAGGATAGCGCAAAAAATCACGGTGAATTATAACGTAACCAATGGTATTACGCTGCGGCTAATACATAAAAAATTAAAATATAAAAAAAGATGCTGAAGCCGTGCTCCAGCATCTGTATATAAAGCTATTTTACTAGGGCGTGTCCTCATTTTAAAAATGGCGATAAAAATGAGATAAATCGCCGTCAAACAAGGAAGATAGCGCAAGTAATATCGAGATATTAGTCAGCTATTTGACACCATTTGACCAGATTTAGCCCATTTAGATGGCTATCGATTGAATCGAGGACACGCCCTAAAAACGGTTTGGTACAAAAACCAACGTATACGCGAACAGATTAGTCTAAGCGTAGCAGCTCATTGACCGCTGTTTTTGCGCGCGTCTGTGCATCGACCTTTTTGACGATGATGGCGGCATAGAGGCTATGGCTGCCGTCTTCTGATGGCAAGCTACCTGGTACGACGACTGAACCTGCAGGGACACGGCCGCGATGAATCTCGCCCGTTTCTCGGTCATAAATGCGCGTTGATTGACCGATATACACGCCCATGGAGATGACCGCGCCTTCCTCAACGATAACGCCTTCGACGATCTCAGAGCGCGCACCGATAAAGCAGTTGTCTTCGATAATAGTCGGGTTGGCTTGTAGTGGCTCAAGCACGCCGCCGATACCGACGCCGCCTGAGAGATGCACATTTTTGCCGATTTGGGCACATGAGCCGACCGTCGCCCATGTATCAACCATCGCGCCTTGATCAACATAAGCGCCGATATTGACGTATGACGGCATCAGCACCGCGCCTGCCGCGACATATGAGCCTTTACGAGCGACTGCTGGTGGCACGACGCGTACGCCTGCTTCTTTAAACTGCGCTTCGGTCCAGTCAGCAAATTTGGTCGGTACTTTGTCATAAAACTGCACATGGTCGCCAGCGGCTTGTACGTAGTTGTCGTTTAGGCGAAATGACAGTAGTACTGCTTTTTTTGCCCACTGATTGACGACCCATTCGCCGTCCTTTTTTTCCGCTACGCGCAGGCTACCGTTATCTAATTGCTCAAGCACTTGCTCGATAGCTTCACGAACATCTTGTGGCATATTGGCTGGGCTGTACTCGTTACGATTTTCAAAAGCTTGTTCGATGGTTTGTTGTAATGACATAAAAATTCCTAAAAGTTAATATTCTAAAGTACGATAAAGACAGAGCTATCACTTGCTGCTGGTATTGTCGCCAATTTTATAGGTTTTAGCAAATCACGGGCTTTTAGTCAGCTCAATTTGGCAATGACACTTCAGACAGATTCGCTCGATTGCATAGTGACTCTATAGCTTGAGAGTAGTTGCTGCTATATAGTGTTGATATGACTATTTATCCAGTCCAAGATGTCTTGATAAACCCTCTGTTTTTCAAGTTCATGTAGTGGCTCATGACGCATATTTGGATAAAGCTGGATATCGACGTTGCTAAAGTTTTGCTGGTTTAAGCGGGTGACGATGCGACGAATGCCGCGACCCATATTGCCGATAGGGTCGTCCTCGCCGCTGATAAAGAGCATCGGAAAGTCCTTGGGAATGGTAGCGGCCCAGTGTTTATTCAGCCCCGTTTCCATCAAACAAAACAGCGTCATGAAGCCGTTATTGGTAAAATCAAAGCCTGTCAATGGATCAGCCTCATAGTCTGCGATGGCTTCAGGGTTTTGACTTAACCAAGCAAACTCAGAGTCTGATTGGCGGTTCTTTAGCTTGCTATTGAGTACTTTATTCATGACTGTGGCAAATACAGGATTTGGGGTTTTTGGGGCGACTTTTGCCAAGAGTTTATTGGCAGGTACCAGCACTTTGGTCAAGGGGTTGGCATCTGCACTGCCCATCAAGATAGCACCTGCAAAGCGATGAGCATGATGTTTGAGGACATTGCGGACGATAAAGGAGCCCATTGAGTGCCCCATGACAAAGTGTGGCACCTCCGGATGACGCGCTTGTAGCTGATCTGCCATCACGATGACGTCTTTTAGCAATGACTGCATAGGATGCTCGTCAGCGAAAAAACCTAAGTCCGCTTGGGTTTTGACGGTTTTACCATGGCCTAAATGGTCATAAGTGGCGACGGCGATACCGTGATCGGCCAAAAACTGTGCAAAATCTACATAGCGGCCACTATGCTCGGCCATACCGTGTACGACGAGTAGGGTGGCCTTGATATGGGTTTGCGTATCGCTTGGCACAAAAAACGTATGATGCAGATGGTGGATATTGTCTGAGGACAAAATCTGCTCGTGACTGCTATCGGTGCTACTACTCATAAAAAACTCCTATGATTCGATAAAATACGGGGCGCATGGTTGTCATAAACATAGAGGGCAAATCGCACGATATAAGCTGCCTGATATCGTGCATGGGCCATATCATTTGGCTGCTATTGTACTGGACGCTGATAAATAGTGTTGCCTTCTTTGATGGTTTTTACTACTTTAATATTGCGGATATCGGCTGGTTTTATGGTCAGTGGGTTGTTATCTAAAATCACCAAATCCGCGAGTTTACCAGGAGCCAGTGTGCCTTTGGTGCCTTCTTCAAAATACTGATACGCCGCGTTGCTGGTGATGGCCTTGAGAGCTTGGTACGGCGTGATGCGTTCATCAGCACCGATGACTTGACCTGTACGTGAGGTGCGATTGACCGCTGTCCAAACAGAAAACAGCGGATTGACTGGCGTGACAGTGTCGTCGGAGTGATTGGTATAAGGGATGCCCATTTTATCAACTGTAGCAAGAGGGCTTAAGGAATTGGCGCGTTTTTCGCCCAAGTTTTTGATATGGACATCGCCCCAAAAGTAAGCGTGGTTAGTAAAAAATGACGGCACCATATTGTACTTTTTAAACGCCGCTAGCTGGTCTGGCCGCGCAAACTGCGTATGAATCGGCACGATACGGCGGTCTTTATCAGCGGCTTGCCCCGTTTGTTTGACCGCATATTCATGCGCTTTGAGGATCATATCAGTGGCCGCGTCACCATTATTATGAATAAATAACTGATTGTCATTTTTATAGGCTTTGACAAAAATCTCATTCATCTTCTCTTGGCTGATACTCGGCAAGCCGCGGCAGTCGCTCTCGCAGTCTGGTACAGGCGTCAGATAGGGCTGGGTAAAGTAGGCGGTCTTGCCTTGCGGGGAGCCGTCGGCGATGATTTTGGTGCCTTGAACCTTAAAACCGTTTTGATAGGTTTGCCATTTAAAGTCTTTATCGGCCAAGTTTTCGTCCAAATCACTAACCCCTGCCAAGGAGACCAAGTCGATTTTTAGCTTACCATTATCGGCTTGTTTTTGAAAAAACTGAATAGCATCACGGGTAGTAGAGCCGTCTTGCGCTGTGGTCACGCCGTACTTGGCGTAGTAGTCTTGGGTTTGATCAAAAAACTGCGCTTGCTTGGGCTCAAGCGTCTTAAGTAGTTGATACATAAGCGGATACATCGCTGTCTCTTGTAGCAAACCATTTGGCTCGTTTGAGCCTTTGACTCGGGCGATATTACCACCTTCAGGTGACTGGCTATCGGCAGTGATGTCCATAGCAGCCAGCGCACTGGAGTTGGCAACCCCCATATGACCACTGGTATGCTGCAAATACACTGGATTGTTTGGCAAAACGCTATCAATCTCTTCTTTGGTCGGATGGCGATCCTCAGTGAGCTGAGACTCATCATAACCCCAGCCAAATATCCACTCGCCATCAGCGATACTATTGTCTTTTTTATAAGCCTTTAACGCTAGCAGCATTTTATCGATATTGTCTATCTTACCAATCGGCGGCGCGCTCAGATCCACCTGTCCCATAGTGTTGGACACCAAGCCAAAATGACTGTGCGGATCGATAAATCCTGGCAGCAGCGTCTGATGTTGCAAATCGACGGTCGCGGCGTTTTTATAGTTGTTTTGCGCGTGTTTTAAGCTGCCAACATAAGCAATCTTACCGTTTTGGGTAACCAATGCTTGCGCCAGTTGCGGCTGGTCACCCTCCATGGTAATAATATTGCCGTTATAATAGATGGTTGCTTGACTGGTCGCTGTTTGTACCGCCACCGCGCTGTCTTGATTGTCTGCTGTCAGATTTGCTGCACAGCCGATCATGCCCAGTAGGCCCATGCCTAATAAGACCGGTCTTATAAATCGATGTGTGCTCATTTTCTTCCCTAGTCTTATCTTTTCTCATGAGTGATAAACGTACTGTGCGCTTTGCCAAAGGATACCGATAGAACCAATCTAACCAATCTAACTAATCTAACTATAATGCCAAATGCGGTCAATATCCTTGGGCGATTTGTTGCTTTTCTATCCTGTGGGAGCCAGTAGCACCTAGAGTATGCATTAATGCTGATATGGAATAAGCAACTAAATTATAGTTGATCCACTATAAAAGAAATGCAGTAAGACAGGAAAGCATTTTGCGCAGTATCTGTTTGCGTCGGTGCAGGCAGTTTATTTATCATAAGAATTGCTATAGTATTACAGGTCTGTAACGTATCTATTTTTAAAGACTATGCGTTTAGACAAACGTATAAAACATTTCAAGGATGAATGCCATGCTCAACTCTTCAAAATCTCCTTTGCTTTTATCAGCGATGTTAAGTGCTGTTTTAGGCCTAACCGCGTGCTCTTCTCCAAGCTCAGAAAACACAGACAATGCAGCGGCAGAAAGTAGTGCCACTGCAGACGATAAGCTGGACACAAAGTTTGTCACCATCGCCACAGGCGGCGCATCTGGCCCTTATAATATTATTGGTACAGCATTGTCTGAGGTTTATGCCAAAACCTTTGGGGTCAACTCAAAGACGCAGACCACAGGCGCATCAGTTGAAAACGTCAATTTATTAACCCAAGGCAAGGTAGATATGGTATTGGCGCTGAGCGATGTCGTCACCGATGCCGTCGACGGCAAAAATAACTTTGAGCAGCCAATTGACAATATTCAGCAGATCGCTGTGTTATACCCCAATGTTGTGCAAATCGTGACGTCGCAACAGTCTGGTATCAAAAATATCGAAGATTTGCGTGGTAAGCGTATTGCGGTTGGCGATCAAGGTTCAGGCACAGAGGTGAATGCGCGCACCCTATTAGAAGGTTTTGGTATTACTTATGATGATATCACCGTTGACTATTTAGGCTTTGCTGAAGCGGCTGATGGTATGAAGGCTGGCAAAATCGAAGCGGCGTTCTTTAGTAGTGGTCTACCAAACTCGTCATTGATGGAGCTAGAGCAGGGCTTAGATTTGCAGCTGGTCACTATCGATCAAGACAAGTTGAATGAGATCATCGCCACCAAACCGTACTTTAAAACCTTTGAGATACCAGCGGGTACTTACGGCAACGATGCCGCGATACCGACGGCCGCGATTATGAATGCGTTGTTGGTGCGTTCGGATTTATCTGAAGACGATGGTTATAAGCTGACTAAAGCTTTGTTTGATAATTTGGACGGCCTAAAAACCGCGCATCAAGCAGCCAATGATATCAGCTTAGAGTCTGCCAACACTGGTATGGTAGCCCCAATCCATCCTGGCGCTAAAAAGTACTACGATGAGCAAGCAGCCAAGTAAACACTTATGGTTATTAACTAGCGCGGCACTGATGGCTGCGCTAGTTTTTTTTGTGCTATGGGCCAGCGTATCCCAGCAGCCCGTTGTCGAAGTGCAAGTCGATGGCACCACCTGTTATTTTACTGAGCCAAACTTTGAGCTGCGCTGGATCCATTCTGTAGAAAAGCAGTGGTGGGAGGAGCAGTATCAGCGTACAGACGACGGTCTGCTGTTGACCACCACCTATTTTGAAGCGTTTGGTGCAGGTACGCCGTCGACTGAAGCGCTGGCCCCCATACAAAAACCTGGCTATTTGGGTTATCAAATCAACGAAACACTTCCTAGTCTTAATTGGGTAGTGTCTAGATTGACCAAGGGTGAGCTAAATTATGCCGACCATCGGCTTTTGATTCATGAGTGGGCGCCAGATTATTCTGAAGTAACGGTTACGCCCAAGACGTATCATTTAATTGACAGATTACAAAAGGACTTTTGTCATGAACTCGCAAGTGACGGATCACGATAATGTAACCACGATGTCAGCCAATCATGCTGATCTGCCCATCCATGCCAGTACCCATGCTGCTACCAATGTAGATGCCGAGCTTGACGCGCAAGCTCATAATCAGGCCATATTAGAAAAGTATGATCGAGAGTCGATCACCCGTCACATCACTCAAGGTCCAGTTAAGTATTTTATCGCTGGAATTTGCATTTTATATTCTATCTTTCACTTGTATATCACCTTCAACCCAATGCCAGCACTATTGCAGCGCTCTGTACACGTCGGCGTTGGTTTTGCCCTGATATTTCTGATATTTCCTGCGAGTAAAAAAAGTAGCCGCAAGCACGTCGCTTGGTATGACTGGATTTGGTTCTTACTATCATTGTCTGGCATGGCTTATCTGATATACGAGTATCAAGACATCGTGACCTCACGTGGTGGTATGGCCAATCCGGTCGATGTGATATTTTCTATTATCACCGTCATTTGTGTGTTAGAGGGCAGTCGCCGTATCACCGGTTGGATTTTGCCGATCTTGGCATCGATATTTTTGGCTTATCCATTTGTCAGCCATCTAGATTTTATGCCTGATCGATTGCTCACGCGTCCTTATGATATGGGCGATATCTTTGGTCAGTTGTTTTTAAAAACGGAAGGTCTGTATTCTGTGGCGATTGGCGCGTCGGTGACGTTTATCTTTTTGTTCATCTTATTTGGCGCGTTTTTGGCGCGCTCTGGTATGGGTCAGCTGTTTAATGATTTGGCATTGGCTATTGCTGGGGATAAAAAAGGCGGCCCTGCCAAGGTTGCAGTCATCTCAAGCGGCTTTATGGGCAGTATCAACGGCTCAGCATTATCGAACGTTGTCAGCACCGGCGCGTTTACTATTCCGTTGATGAAAAAAGTCGGCTATCACAAAGACTTTTCGGGAGCAGTAGAAGCCAGCGCATCAGTTGGTGGGCAGATATTGCCACCGATTATGGGAGCCAGTGCCTTTATCATGGCGGAGACCACAGGGCTACCTTATAGCACCATTGCTTTAGCGGCTTTATTGCCGGCAGTGCTCTACTATCTGGGCGTTATTGCTCAAGTGCATTTTCGTGCGGGTCGCCGCGACCTAAAAGGCATCGCCAAAGAAAACCTGCCCGCCGTCAAAGAAGTATTAAAAGCGCGCGGTCATATGCTACTACCGATTGTATTTTTGATTTATTTATTGATTGAAAACGTACCCGTCGGCTATGCCGCGGCCTATACCATTGGCTTCACGGTTGCCATTAGTATGCTACGCAAAGAGACCAGAATGGGGTTTTCGGACATTTTGGGTGCACTAGAAGATGGTGCTCGCCAGTCGCTGGCGGTGATGGCGGCCTGTGCGGTCGTCGGGGTGATCATTGGCGTTGTCAGCTTAACCAGCTTTGGGACGGTGATGACATCATCCATCGTGACATTAGGAGCTGGGTCGTTATTCTTAACCCTAATATTGACCATGCTTGCCTCTATGGTACTCGGCATGGGGCTACCGTCTATTCCTGCGTATATCATTACCGCAACGATGGCAGCGCCTGCACTAGCAGGTTTTGATATTCCTATTTTATCAGCGCATATGTTTGTGTTTTATTTTGGTATTTTTGCCAATATTACGCCGCCTGTCTGTCTGGCAGCCTTTGCTGGTGCGGGTATATCTGGTGGTGACCCGATGAAGACAGGGTTTTTGTCGTTGAAGCTGGCATTGGCCGGATTTATCGTGCCGTTTATGTTTATTTATAGTCCGACGATGCTGATGATAGATCCCACGGGTCTGGCAGTCACGGCAAAAGACTTTCCGCTGCCGCCTATCCTTGATATCGTGACAGTGGTATTGACATCGGTAACAGGGGTTATTGCTTTAGGGGCGGCGCTAGAGGGCTATTTTAGGGGCGCTATGAGTCCACTCACGCGTGGCATATTGGCCATCGGCGCGTTACTACTGATTTATCCTGAACTGACCACAGGCTTGGTAGGTGGGATTATCGTGCTGATTATCGCTGTTTGGAACATAAAAACCGCTGAAAAGCCCACACCGACCTTAACGGTTTAAAGCGTTAAGTATCTATATTAGGGCGTGTCCTCAATTCAATCGATAGCCATTTAAATTGGTTAAAAATGGCTAAATCTGGCCAAACGGTGTCAAATAGCTGACTAATATCTCAATATTATCTGCGCTATTTTCCTTGTTTGACAGCGATTTATCTCATTTTTATCGCCATTTTTAAAATGAGGACACACCCTAAGAGATTGGTTCATTTGTAAAATAAAAAAGGGTGAGTAACAAGATCTGTTACTCACCCTTTTTCTATTAAAATCATAGGGCAACGGTTGCTCAAACCTGATTCAGGCATTAACAACCAAGTTTACCCTCAGCCTCGAGTGCTTTTTTACTACGGATTGGCGCAGGGCAGTCTTCACCGTAGTATTGACGATCGGCAAAGTAGCTGGAGCGTACCATCGGGCCTGCCCAAATGCTAAAGAAGCCAATCTTTTTGCCATAATCCATATAGCGCTGAAACTCGTCTGGATGCACGTAGCGATCAACAGGCGCATGATCCTTACTGGGCTGCAGATACTGACCGATAGTAATCATATCGACATCATGGGCTTTTAAGTCATCAAGCAGCGCATAGACCTCCTCTTCTGTCTCACCAAGACCGACCATAAAGCCGCACTTGGTGGCGATATCAGGACGACGCGCTTTGTACAGTTTAAGCAAATCGAGCGAATGCTGATAATCAGAGCCTGGACGAAACGCTTTATACAGACGCGGCACAGTTTCGATATTATGGTTAAAGACATCTGGCGGGGTTTCCGTCAATAAATCAAGCGCAATCTCCATACGACCACGGAAATCTGGCACCAATATCTCGATCAAGCAGTTTGGGCTTAGCGCACGAGATTCGTTCAATACTTCTACAAAATGCCCAGCGCCGCCGTCCTTTAGATCATCGCGGTCGACAGAGGTGATCACCGCATATTTAAGACCCAAGCCTTGAATGGTCTCAGCAGTGTGGCGCGGCTCGTCTTTATCAAGCGCATTTGGACGACCATGACCCACATCACAGAACGGACAGCGACGGGTACAGATATCGCCCATAATCATAAAGGTCGCGGTACCATCGGCAAAGCACTGCGGTAGGTTAGGGCAGGCAGCTTCTTCACAGACGGTATAGAGCTTTTGTTCGCGCAGTGTGGCTTTGATACGTGCGACTTCCGCAGGGGAAGACATCTTGACCCGAATCCAGTCAGGCTTTTTTTTGGCCTCGACCGTTGGGATGACCTTAATGGGAATACGGGCAACTTTATCATAGCCACGTAGCTTTTCGCCTTGCACTGCTTTTTTGGGTTTGGCCTTGGCAGCAGGGACATAGGTTTGTACGGCAGTCGTCATAATAGAGTTATCTCTTAACCCTTTATAGTATAAGGGTTTATGGAATGATCAGAATGTTTTATAAGTGTCGGTATTATAGCAGGGATTTGACAGTCTGTTTTTGTACAATATCGTTAAGAGTACTATGAAATGTCTTATCACCATAGTTTTAAATATCTATATCAATGTCCAGCTCATTTAATATTTCTATGGCAGCGCGAAACGCTTCTTGAGTGGCAGGCGCGCCGCAGTAGGGCAAGCTGTGCATCAGTACCTCTCGAATCTCGGCAACGCTCGCCCCGTTATTGATGGCACCGCGAATATGGCCTTTTAGCTCGGTCGGGCTTTTTTGTGCGACCAAAAAGGCGATGGTGATTAAGGAGCGGTATTTGCGCGGTAATACCGAGTCATCCTGCCACGTACTGCCCCAAGCATGCTCGATGATCCAGTCTTGCAGCGGCTGGGTAAAGCCAGTGGCGTTATCTAATGAGCGTTTGACATGTGCTTCGCCCATCACTTCAGTGCGTACTTGTAGGCCGTTTTCATAAGCGGTGTTGTTTGCCATATTGTGGTCGTCTCTGTTGTTTATTGTATAATCAATTGAAAATAAAACTGTTATATAAGTTTAAACGTGCTACTGGTATAAATTTTACTTGCGTGCTGCGTTCCCAGAGGCTGCGCAACCTACGTTTAAAAATAGCATCCCAGTAGCGCTATATTCTTTTTAGAGTGCATCGGCTATATGTGGTATGGATATTTTAACTTCTTATCTCTGAGATTTTTTGCCGTGTTTTGTATTTAGGCGTATGCGCAGTTTTTTCAAGTCTGTGTTGCTCTGTAAGCGGCCATCTGTACTTTTAAAATCGTGGTTGTTATATCATTTATGTTGATTATACAGGCAAAAAATGATCTCTAAGACAGCCGGTTATTTTTAGACAGATAAGGGGATAATCAGTCCTCTGATTGATGGTACTATTTTTATAATAAATGTCCAATATGGCTTTATTCTGAGCCTTTTAAAGCCATAGCCATTAACATTTAGAGCGTTTTAAGCTATGATTGCACGGATAATTATTTCATCTAGTACACAGACGCAGGCGGTCATGCTGACTCCCACGTATTGTGCTAACCCCAACTGACGAGGACGACTATTGTGTTAGAAGCTTATCGTAAACATGTCGAAGAACGTGCCGAGCTAGGAACTGTACCGCTACCACTAAATGAAAAGCAAGTAGCAGAATTGGTTGAACTATTAAAAAACCCACCAGCGGGCGAAGAAGCGTTCTTAATGAACCTGCTAGAAAACCGTATTCCAGCTGGCGTTGACCAAGCCGCTTATGTAAAAGCTGCATTTTTGGCCGCTATCGTTAAAGGCGAGGCGAGCTCACCACTTATCGATAAGAAAAAAGCGGTTGAAATTCTAGGCACCATGCAAGGCGGCTACAACGTACAGCCATTAGTGGCAGCATTGGATGATGAAGAAGTTGCTCAAGATGCGGCAGAAGCGCTTAAGAAAACTTTGCTCGTATTTGACGCGTTCAATGACGTGACTGAAAAAGCCGAAGCCGGTAACGACATCGCAAAAGAAGTGATTCAGTCTTGGGCTGATGCTGAGTGGTTTTTGAACCGTGACGAGGTACCAAAGAAATCGACTTACACGACGTTTAAAGTCACAGGCGAAACCAACACTGATGACTTATCTCCTGCGCAAGACGCGTGGAGCCGTCCTGATATTCCACTGCACTCGCTTGCCATGCACAAAAACTCTCGTGACGGCATTACTGCTGACGAAGAGGGCGTGCGCGGTCCAATGAACCTTATTGATGAGCTAAAAGAAAAAGGCCATCCGCTAGCGTACGTTGGTGACGTCGTCGGTACTGGCTCTAGCCGTAAGTCTGCGACCAACTCAGTGCTATGGCTGATGGGCGAAGATATTCCAAACGTACCAAACAAACGCGGCGGCGGTCTGGTACTGGGTAACAATATCGCTCCTATCTTCTTTAATACGATGGAAGATTCTGGCGCCTTGCCAATCGAAAAAGTAGCTGTCGATAACCTAAACATGGGCGATGTGTTTGACATCTACCCACATGACGGCAAAATCACTAAGCATGACTCAGACGAGATCATCTCAGAGTTCAAACTAAACTCACCAACGCTACTTGACGAAGTGCGTGCTGGTGGCCGTATTCCATTGATCGTTGGTCGTGGTCTCACTAACCGTGCTCGTGAGTACATGGGTCTGGGTCATTCAGACGTATTTGCGAAACCTGAAGAGCCAGCCGATACTGGTAAAGGCTTCACCTTAGCACAAAAAATGGTTGGTAAAGCTTGTGGTCTAGAAGGCGTACGTCCGGGCATGTACTGTGAGCCAAAAATGACTACCGTTGGCTCTCAAGATACCACAGGTCCGATGACTCGTGATGAGCTAAAAGACTTGGCGTGCCTAGGTTTCCAAGCAGACCTCGTCATGCAGTCATTCTGTCACACCGCTGCTTATCCAAAGCCAGTTGACGTTGAGACTCAGCACACACTACCTGACTTTATCATGAACCGCGGCGGCGTCAGCTTACGTCCAGGTGATGGTATCATTCACTCATGGCTTAACCGTATGCTACTGCCAGATACCGTTGGTACTGGTGGTGACTCGCATACGCGTTTCCCAATGGGTATCTCGTTCCCAGCGGGTTCTGGTCTGGTAGCCTTTGCTGCAGCCACTGGTGTGATGCCACTCGATATGCCTGAGTCTGTCCGTGTCCGCTTCGTCGGTGAGCGTCAGCCTGGTATCACGCTACGTGACCTCGTCCATGCCATCCCTTATCAAGCCATCAAAGAAGGTTACTTGACGGTTGATAAAAAAGGCAAAATCAACGAATTCAACGGTCGTATCCTTGAGATCGAAGGTCTAGAAGATTTGACCGCTGAGCAAGCGTTTGAGCTATCTGATGCCTCAGCTGAGCGTAGTGCTGCTGGTTGTACCATCACGCTATCTGAAGAGTCGGTGACTGAGTACCTAAACTCAAACATCACCCTGCTTAAATGGATGATCTCTGAAGGTTATGGCGACGCGCGTACCATCAGCCGCCGTATCGAGCAAATGCAAGACTGGCTGGCAAACCCAAGCCTCATGCGTGCTGACGACGATGCAGAATACGCCATCGATATGACCATCGATATGAGCGAGATCAAAGAGCCAATCCTTTGCTGCCCGAACGATCCAGACGATGCCAAGACTCTAGCAGACGTGGCTGGCGACACCATCGATGAAGTATTCATCGGTTCATGCATGACCAACATCGGTCATTTCCGCGCGGCAGGTAAACTGCTACAAGACGTCCCAGCAGGTAGCCTGAAGACGCGTCTATGGATCGCGCCGCCAACTAAGATGGATGCACGCCAGTTGATGGAAGAAGGTTACTACAACGTCTACGCACAAGCCGGCGCTCGTACTGAGATGCCAGGCTGCTCACTATGTATGGGTAACCAAGCACGTATCGCACCGAAATCTACTGCCGTTTCGACGTCGACTCGTAACTTCCCGAACCGTCTCGGTCAAGGCGCAAACGTTTATCTGGCGTCTGCAGAGCTTGCTGCAGTCGCTGCAGTACTGGGTAAACTGCCAACTAACGATGAATACCAGCAGTACGCTGGCATGCTCAACAGCATGGGCGAGGAAGTGTATCAGTACATGAACTTCGATCGTATGGAAGAGTACACTGAAGAAGCAGATAAAATTAATGTTGCTCAGTTGACTTAATCTTTGCTTTCAAGCTAATTAATAAGATAAAAAGAAACCCCGTGTCAAAATGATGCGGGGTTTTTGTTTAAATTTTCTTCACGACATTTAGTGTCGTTTACCGACGGATATTGGATTGTAACCCTTCTTATATTAATTGATAATTAACAAAGTTAATTTTGGGGGAAGTGATATGGCGGATTCGAAAGGTAGTGACAAAGAAGATGAAAAGTCAGAAATTAGTGAGAAAAATATAAACGATAGTCTAGAATATTATAAAGTAACTAATACTCATATTATTGGTATAGTGCATCATTATTTTTGCATATTTCATTCATGGTTGCCTGGTGATGAAGATATTAAAGGTAAATTCATATTTAAGCTGATAAAATTATTATTCTGTTCGACTTTAATGTATTTCTTGTTATTCACGCTCAATAACGCGACTAAAATTTTTATTGATTTTGATGTCACTCTATTTCTTCTAATATCAACAGTAATTAGCTGGCTTTTTCAGATAGTTGCTCTATTTATCGGTTTCTTATTACTATCACCAAAAAAAATTGAAACTATACAAAATAGAATGAAGGCTGAGCTAAATATAGATACCAGTCACCTTGCTAACCTAAAAAGTAAAAATTTTTTCGTTGCTAGGTTTGAGCTTGAGAAAATTTGGCTTGAAATTGTTTTAACTGATAATAATATTGAAGGTTTAATTGAAAAAGTAGAGTCTAATATTAACAATAGAAAGCCTTCTACTAGAGATATAGATTCGATAATATTTTCGATCGTCAAAAATCCTATCCTCATAAGTTTTACAGCGGGGATTTTAGTTGCATTTGTGACTTTATTTTCTAAAGTTATTACGTCTTCCACAGAGAAATTAGTTACTAATGTAAATTCGGTTGGTGCAACACTATTTTTAATTTGGCTTACAGTTATACTGATAATTCTTGGCACAAAAACTTTGTTTATGACTTTTGTATGGTCTATTGAGAATAGCACTAAGAATAAAATGTTAGTTATATGGCGATATGAAATTTTTAGAGATATGCTAGCTAGACACCAAACAGTTATCATAAGAAAACCTAGAATACGTTATGTGCCAGTTCTGGAGAGCAAGAAAGAACAAGAAAAAATAGAGAATGAAAGTGAAGTTAAGGTTGTGATAGATATTGCAGAAAAAGTTGAATCCATAAATAACAGATGAGCATTTTTCCTTTTATTAATTTCAAACTATTTCACGTTTATAAAAGTGAGTGGTGAAATAGCTATTTTAAAATGAAATAAATATAAATCTTATTAACTACTCCCTCTGAGAAATCAGTTTATGCTTCTCAATATAAGCACTAACTGATTTTCTCAGTTATCTTATGTATAATATAAGGGCAGGCGGAAACCGTGGCTCTACACTTTCTTATTTTCTTACTTTGTTATCTCGGGACGGACCGATACTTTGATTATGCACTTATCATTCAGGTGCTTTGGAGTCTTGGTTGATTACTTTATCCCCACTCAAACGTCGCATCGTCTATGTGACTGTCTTTGAAATCATCGCGATTATCTCATCCACCTATATATTGATGATGCTCAGTGGTAGTGATGCCGCAGAGTCGTTACCAGTGGCAGTGATGGTGTCATTGGCGGCGGTGATTTGGAATTTTTTATACAATACCGTATTTGAAGCATGGGAGCGCCGCCGGCAAGTGGCAGCGCGTACACTGCTGATTCGTAGCGTTCATGCTGTTGGGTTTGAAGGCGGGCTGGTCTTGATTTGCTTGCCATTGTATATGCTTTGGTACGATGTTGGTTTGGTGGCAGCCTTTATGATGGAGGCGGCGTTATTGTTGTATTTCTTGGTATATACTTTTATATTTACCTTGGTATTTGACAAGATATTCACGTTACCACATCACTATAAGCCAGCTGCTACCTCTTCATAAAAGCCCGTGTTATCTCATTTCATCCAAAAAAAGCTGCCTGATGGCAGCCTTTTTGATGATAGTACTTTTCGAGTGTTGTCAGAGCCTTCCTAGCGGATTAGCGACCGATATAAACTGGTTTGCGCTTTTCAATAAATGCGGTAACGCCCTCAATGAAATCATCAGTTTTAGCCAATCTTGTTTGTTGGTGTACTTCCATATCGAGCGCTTCATTTAGCCCAGCGTAGGCATGGGTGTTTAGCATATGTTTCATGCTGGATAATGCCTGAGCTGGCAGGGCGCTTAGACGAGAAGCGAGTTTTGCTACCGCATCATCTAATTCAGCAGGCGCCACAACTTGATTGACCAAGTTTAGCTCAGCCATGTCTTGCGCGCTGATTTTGTCGCCCAGCATCACAAGCTCAGTGGTCTTTGCAGGGCCTACTAGCTGGTTTAGTAAATATACACCGCCTGCATCAGGAACGAGGCCGATGTGGACGAACGCTTGCACGAATTTGGCGTTGTCGGCGGTGATACGAAAGTCACAGGTGAGTGCTAGGTTCATGCCTGCACCGGCCACTGCACCTTCTAATTTAGCAATAATTGGCTTATGAATATGGCGTAGCTTTAAGCTGACTTCGCCTGCGCCTTCGACCATGCCCTTTATTTTGTTTGAGATGACGGTTTTGTCGATACCTTCAGACAGCATTTCTTTGATATCACCACCGCTAGAAAAGTTACCGCCAGCGCCTTGTAGGACAATCACTCGAACGTCGTCATCAGCGTCGGCTTGCTCAAGGGCGGTCAATACGCTTTTTTTTAGTGGTGTGCTAAAGGCATTGAGACTCTTTGGGTCATTTAGGGTGATGGTGGCGATATGGTTTTCGCTTTGATACTCAACAAGAGAGGATGACATTGGATTTCCTTATATGAATGGTCTTATGACGTTGGCTAATCGTATCGCTAGATGAATCAGAAGATAAATCAGACACATGGCTAGCAAGTTGCTCAATGAAACGGTGGTGTTCTGGCGTGCGATACCTACGCCGCTCGATGCGACAACAAACAACTTATCATCTCGCGGTATCATGTATAGCGATTGACTATATTGGCTTGTAGCGTCCGCCTTTGTAGATGACGGCGGCGTGGATCAGCGGCTTCGACTACTTACTATAGCAGCTTGTTCTGATTATAAAAGCAAGTTTTGTGGGCGCTAAAGACACGGCTATATAAAGGTCAAATATGCTAAACTGTCAATACCCAAAATAAGTCACCAACCTCTCTTATTTATCAGACAAGGAAGTGGTTATGCCAACGATCCATATCAATAACACAGACATTTATTACGAAGACAGCGCGCCAAATGATACGCAAAAACCAGTCATGGTGTTTGCTCATGGTTTGTTATGGAATACGCAGATGTATGACAAGCAAGTGGCATACTTCCAAGAGCACTATCGCTGTATTGCTTATGATTTTCGTGGTCAAGGCCAATCGCAGATCACCAAGTCAGGCTACGATATGGACACGCTGACAGAGGACACATTAGCCTTGCTGGCGGCGCTACATATCGAAAAGTGTCATTTTGTCGGGCTATCAATGGGCGGGTTTGTGGCTCAGCGTATCGCCATCAAAGCCCCAGAGCGCTTACTATCACTTATCTTACTGGAGACGTCTGCCGATCCAGAAGACCCAAAAAACGTGCCACAGTACCGCAAGCTGGTCAAGGCCATACGCTGGATGGGTATCAAGCGCGTTAGTAATAAAGTGATGCCGATTATGTTTGGCAGTAGTTTTTTGGCAGACAAGTCGCGCAAGTCTGAGCGTAAAGAGTGGCTCACGATGCTACAAGGCAATCGTAAGGGTGGTGTCATCAAGGCGACAATGGGGGTTATTGAGCGCTCAGGTACTTACGATCAGCTAGGTGCGATTACCATGCCGACCTTGATCGTCGTAGGGGATGAGGATACGGCAACGCCGTATGAAAAGGCCGAGCGTATGCATTTTGCTATCAAAGGCTCAAAGCTTGCGATTGTCAAAGGTGCAGGCCATACTGCCACTGTGGAAGAGCCTGAGCAGGTCAATCGCATCATTGGCCAGTTTTTAGAGTGCTGCGCCTAATATTGCCTTAGCGTTTGCATTGGTACAACACCCAAAAAGCCGCTATCATAGCTGTGATAGCGGCTTTTTTAATTGATATGTGCGCGCCATTTGTCTTGATTTTATCAGTGCATGTACAATAAAGACACGCCCCAATCTCTAGAGGCGAGCGCGATACTCGCTATTGCTATCATCTATCGTGCCAAACACCTCAGCGCGGTTGACGATCTCTGTCGCCCAAGCACGATGCGTGGCAGGCTCGAGCATGGTGTTGTTATACTTAAATACCGCTTTGGCCTCGCTATGCAGTATCGCTTGTGCTTCATCTAAGGTGCTAAGAGAGACGCAGTACGCCTGCTGCACCAACGCAATTTGGCTTGGGTGTATGACGGTCTTGCCGACTAAACCCAAGCTGACATCGCGGGTCAGCTCTTGCATAAATAGCGTTGGCTGATCTAGATACTCAAAGACGGGCGCTGTCAGATAAAACCCGTGCGGTACAAAGCAGCCGAGTAGCTGATAGGCCAGTGTGCCAATAGGGGTGTCATAGACGATGCTGTTTTTTGGGCGACGTAAGCGCAGCGCAGCAAATAAGTCATTGCCGCCGATACGTAGGGCAAAGACTGGCTGATTAAAGGCTTCTTTAAAGCCGATGGCCAGTTCTTGGTTATGCCGCGGATCAAAGAGCGCTGCAGTCTCGAGCGTCGGCATCAACAGCTGGGTACTGCTAATATTTTGACAAGCCAGCCGCCAGTTGGACAAGCTATACATATCCACTTTTGGCAATACAAAACCATCGATAAGGTCGATATGAGCGTAGTCTGCGAGCTGTTGTAGCATCGCTGGGCTGCGCGGACGCACAAAGACCAAGGGGCGTGTCGGCAGCTGGGCGGGCGGCTGGGATTCTAGCGACGCTCGTTTGCAGGGCTGATTGATTGTATCGACATGCTCAGCCCACGTGTTTAGTAAGTCTTGTAAGCGCTCGAGTGCCAGCTCGACATCGCTATGACCGACAGCGTCCTCTAGACAAATGATAATACTATTAATCGTCGGTAGCTTGTCGCGTTTGATGACCTGCCAGATGTCTTGGCGCGTGGCCGGCATATAAAGGCTAGCACCGAGCTGATAAGGGTGATGCGTATGTGGTCTCACCATGGCATGGCGCTCGGTGATGAGGTGGGCATAAGATTGAGTATGCCCGTATCGGTTTGATTGGTTTTTGGGTATATCGGACATAATGGGTATCGTAGTTGTGATGAATAAAAGGGTAAAACGTTATCATCGTCTCACTCAAAAAAAACAATACAGGATGGCTGGTCTATGTTTTTACTTCTCACACGATAGGCTGAGTAAGCAAAAACGTAGACCAGCGTAGCGATGTTATTAGGATAGCGCTTTTTTAAACTGGCTTTAGCGTGTGTCTGCAACGGAACTATGAGGTTAAAAATGAGATATATTTTTGTCCAGCTAGGGTCAGATCAAAGCTCATATCAGTATATTAGCTAAGAATGAGACACCGTTTGGCATAAATATAGCCATTTTTAACCCGTAAATCACGAAAGTTGTCATTGGAGACACGCCTTAGTATAAGCGATATGACTATGTATATTAACAGTCGTCTTTGCTGCGTTGTTTGATAAGAGTGATGGCGTGATAGGGTAGTATTTTATCACCTAATACACTGATATGGATATCTCGCTCGTGACATAAATGTCGTAATAGTAGCGTATCGGGATGATCGGCGCAGGCCAGCAAGATACGCTCAGGGTCTCGGCGTAGTATCGCTCTGGTAGCCTCGGCAATGGTTGGCTTGATGCGATTGTGGTTGGTGATGTGATAATCGGCGGCAATGCTATCGATTAAACCTGCGGTCCGATAGCGTGGCTGCTGATACATCGGCAAGCACTGCATGGGGCGCTGGAGGGTTTGCCGCGCACGATCGATTTGCTCGATGAAGGCAAGGCTATGATCGATTGCACGCAGCTCCTCATAAAACACGCTGCGGTGTAGCCCTGATTGCGGCTCGGTATACAAACTGCGAGAAATCAGCCCCGACACCGTACTGTTTAATAGCCCCGATGGAATCAGCCAATCCTCACTGCTTGCTGCCAGCCACGCCACCCCTGCAGGGTCGGCCAACGTCAGTAGGGGGACGACGCCTGAGCCTTGATGAAAAATATTGGCAAAGTGTGGCTGATTGGGTTGATTAAAAGGCCGCAAGCTGCGCTCAAGCTCTTGATAAATCGCGCCTTTTCCCGTCCAGCCATCGACAAAGACAATCGGGCTGCTTGGATACGCGTCCAGTATCATCTGCAGCGCGACAGGATCAAGCCCGCGATCTCGGATGATGCTGATACCATAATGTACACTAGGCAAAGCGTAGCTGCTATCGCTATCTGACCTTTCATCATCTGATAGGGCACGCTGCAATAACACACCAATGGGCAGTCCTGCCCGCACTAAGCTGACCAGTACCAGCGGCTGCGCATTATCCACTGTCTGCCCAAAGATATCGTGTAATGTATAAGCCAAATTAGCAATATCGTTTGCTGTTCTATCTGCGCCCTGCGCTAGTGCCTGCTGATACAACTGCTCATGCATGGCGGTCGGTGCCTGCTCTAGTGTCAGCATATCAGAGTAATGACGCTGGCCACTTTGGATCAGCGCTTCTTTTTGGCTGACAGGGATATCGGCGACTGCTTGTTTGTCGACGATGTCGAGTAGTACGGTGACATCAGAGGGCAAGTAGCTGCCTGAGCCGTATTGTGCGAATGTCTGCATGTTGGGATAGGTCATAAAGATAGTTACTTATATAAGCGATTGTCATTATTCACGATATCTACAGGCCGTTAGCGGCTAATATTGTCATGCATCTGACCGTGATTTGGCATGCCATACCAGTCCAGCAGCTGCAAAAATGGCAAATCGGCCAAGCTGTCCCCAAAGCCAAAGCTAGGGCGCTGAGCATCTAGGTGCTGTGCTAATAAAAACTGCACGGCATGACGCTTATGCACCGCATGCGGTAGTATGGCTAAATTATTGGCATTTACATGAATATAAAAGTCTGTCTCAAAGCCGCGTATGAGCGTTGACAGTTTTGCTGCCAGCGCTGCCAACGCCTGATGGTCTTTTTGGCCATGCTTGATCGCCAGATAAATCGTCAAGTCCTGATGAGCGCTGCCACGCCCAAAGCGATCGCGATGCGCGGTAAATACTAAATGGCTACTGGCACTCTGCGCATGCTTGGTAAATACCGCACTTAGCTGCGCCAGCTTGTCTTGCAGAGGCAACAGTGCGTCATACATATGCTGCTGCCAGGTGCCCAGTGGCTCGCCATTAGGGCTTAAAATAACCGCGCCGTGGGTGAGTATTTGCCAGCTATCAAACGGCAGTTTTACCCGTTTAATTTCATGACGATCGCGGGCTGTGACCACTATCAGCTCAGTGCTGGCAAGTAACCAATTAAAAAACGCCGCTTGCCGTTGACTCATAAAACTCAGCGGCTCGCCTTGTTTGTTGACGGAGGCGCAGACCAAGTCTTCAGGCGCAGCGGTAGGCAGATGCCATGCATCAATTTTGCGCTGAGTTTGAAACAGCGTATCGTCTAGATCCATAAGGGCGTAGGGTTTAACGATATGAGCGCTGGGCTGAAAAAACATCGTGGTCATATTTTACCACCTACTATCAATACATTGTCCAAATCTTGCCACATCTCATCGACGCTATCAGCCGCAGTTTCCACACACAGTACAATCAAGTCCCACGCCTTTGGCTCGACGTTATATACAAAGTTGGTCATGCCAAGACCATAATGATCACGAAAGCTTAGCATCGTACCGATCGCGCCGCCAAGAGCAATCGGTGAGCGTGTCAGCGCGCCAAATTTGACGGTAGCTTGCGTTTGGCTTTCTAGCCACTCTGCCAACAAAAACGGCAACCAAACAAACTCATTACTGCCTAATACCAATATGCGCGCAGGCCACTGAGGCAGGCTAGGCGATACCTGCTCGCGAAAGCGTGTAAATACCGTTTGGAAGTGCGCCAAATAACGATCAAACCCCTCTGTACTATCGAGCGTTGGGAAGCGCCCCCAATTGCCGGTGTCACCTAATGGCTGGCTACCAGCTTCGGTGGTATCGACGGCTGGCATCGTAATCGGTTCAGGATTGGGGGCATCTGTCCAAGTCCATGCGCCAGACAATAAGTGATGACGATAAAAGTCAATATCAGGCAGGCGGCTAGATATGGCGTCCGCAGTATCCGTGGTCTCTTGCTGTTGATTGAGTGACCAATCAACCAGCGTGGTTAGATGTACTTGTGCTAGCTGACTAAGTCCAGCTTGACGTAGGGCAGTGACGACATTGACGCAGGTGTTGCCTGTCGAGGCCTCGTCATCGACCATAATAAGCGTTTTACTCGCAAGTAATTGCGCTTGCATTGCTTGCTCTGCACTTTGGTAAATCAAGTGCTGGCTGGCGTGACTATGATCTTCGCTAAAAGTCGTCAGCAGGCAGGCGCTGTCGTTAGGTGCGGCGTCAGTGCTATGCTGGGCGTGACGGGTGGAGTTGAGCAGTAGCGCGTTGGGGTAGCGGGTTTGCAGCGCTTGATGCACGCCTGCTGATAGACCCACCGCAGTCTCCGCCATACCAATCACCAAAATAGGCTCAGGCAAATGGTTGGGAATCAACGCGGCCAAGTCAGTAAAAGCGGTACGCATGGTGCTGGGAGCGACAGGAATATGGCGACCTAAGACTTTTGAGACAAACAAAAATGCGCGCTTAGGATTGATGCGCTGAGCAAAGCCCAATAAATCATTTAATTGATACGCTGCATGGCCGTTATGGCTATTGGTCTGATACGTGAGATCAAGGATACCGCGAGGTAGCTCGATGGTGGTACGCTGCTTTGGCATTCATTTTCCTTTTAGGGTTATTCAAATATGCTTAGGTTTATATTTGATTTTTATATAATCAATTGAAAATAAAACTGTTATATAAACTTAAACGCGCTACTGGTATAAATTTTACTTGCGTGCTGCGTTCCCAGAGGCTGCGCAAAATTCATCCCAGTAGCGCTATGTTCTTGTTAGATTTCATCGACTATAGTTGGTTTCTATACTGAAATTTTTACACTCAGGCCTTTTCAACTGTGGTGCCCTTGATGGTGATATGAGCCTTGAGCCGCGTTTTTACAATCAATAAATATAGCCAATCCGGCATCATATTGGCACACTTTATGTCATGTGCGACTGGCATTCATTTTGCGCGGCATCTGTCGGTGTTGGCACAGCACGCAAGAGAAACAAATACCAGTAGGACGGTACTGTTTTAAAATAGGTTAACCATAGCCGCATGATAACTGAAATCATATGATAAAGGTGGTAATGCCTGACCTGCGCCACGTATCCAATGATAGCAAATCCTCACCAAAGCCATGGCATTCAAGCCTTATGGCGATTTTTAAACGATGAACCCACCCTCAACGTGAGCGTTTGGCCACCTATCGGATAATCTTGCCATTTATCGGTCAATGCCGGCTATCTGCTTGCGAGACAATATGTATTCATTGATAATTCAGCAAAAATTACTTCTGTAAAGTAACCAGATGGTAACGAGGTTTTGAGCAGCTAATATATAAAAAACCATGTGTTTGCTGGCAATACTGCTATTGCTGATTGATACGTTAAAAAAAGGTGCAAAACAGTTGTACGTCTGGCGATATTTTGGTGACCTAATCAGCGCTGCAGTTTACCAAAATAACTCAGCACGAAAAAGTTTGGCTGTATTGTTAAAAAGGAGTGAGCTTTGAGATTCTCTTGTGCACTAGAAACCGCCTCGGAACGCATCCGTTTGGTCAATGTGATTTCACCATTGATCAAAGCTGGCTATCAGCTTGTCTCACAAAGACAAGAGCCGTCAAGCAATGGCGGCAACATCATACAGGTGGTGGCCAAAAGCCAAGGCGCGAAGACGCAAGCGGATTTGATCGCTGACTTGTCTGCCATCGATGGGTGTACGCTGCTTAAGCTGGAAATTGAGGAAGACGAGGCGCCGCCGCCGGTTGCGGTTCCGATACCATCGGCACCTACTGCGCCCGCAATAGACGAAAAAAGCGTACTGGCCGCTATCGGTGCGCGGTATCCAGACATAGCCGAGGTGGTCACTCAGTACAAAGCCAGTCTGCCGGCCGAAAGACGCGTCAGTGCCATGCATGAGCTGGGCCGCAAGGTTGGCGGCGGTATCTATCAGCGTGACTATGCGCTTGGTAGTCCGCTCAAGATGTCTGCTGCCATCAGCCGCGAGTTGGTGCCTGCACTCAAAGTGTTTTCTAAAATCAAGGCCCGTGACCATGTCATTACTTTGGTGAAATGTCCGTTTTGTCAGTCATCCGAGCATTCGCATTCAGGTTGTCATTTTGTGGTGGGGTATATAGAAGGCTTTTTGGCAAGCAATCCCGCGGTGGGCAGAGTGGGCGCAGAAGAAACCAGCTGCGGTGCGGGCAGTACCCATGTTTGCGAGTTTACTATAGTCGATACACTCTAAAAATGTCATAGCGCTACTGGGATGAATTTTGCGCAGCCTCTGGGAACGCAGCACGCAAGTAAAATTTATACCAGTAGCGCGTTTAAATCTATAACAGTTTTACATTCAGCTAACTATATCTGGTAAAAATCACTCATGGGTCAAATAACACCTATGACAAAAAAGTAATGAGCGTCTCAAGTACGGCGACTCGTACAAATCTTAAATGGCTTAAATGGCTTAAATGGCTTGGGCTCACTGTTTATAAAAATGTAAAGGGCGAAAAAATGATAGAAGTTGAATATAACCTGATGTTGGTGCTTGTCTCGTATGCCATCGCTGTGTTTGGCTCGTATGTTGGTCTAAACTTGGCCATCCGAGTTCCGTCTGCTAAGGCTGGCAATGACTTGTACTTTTGGGTAGCGCTGTCTTCGCTCGCCATCGGTGGTGCGATTTGGTCGATGCACTATATCGGTATGATGGCCCTGGATATGAAGATGCCAGTGACCTATGACTTGGGCTTGACGATTGTGTCGATGCTGCTGGCGGTACTGTTTGTGGCGGTTGGTGTGGTCATCGTTGGCCGCGGTGTGCCAAGTGTGGCAAAACTGCTCGGCGGCGGAATATTGACAGGTCTTGGCGTGGCCGCCATGCACTATACGGGCATGGCATCCATGCAGATGGAAGCAACCATGTCCTATAACACCCCGCTTTTGCTCACCTCGATTGCGATTGCGATTGCCGCGTCGATCGCTGCGCTATGGTTGGCCTTTAATCTGCGCGGCAATTTACAACGTTTTGGCAGTGCTTTTATCATGGGTGTTGCGGTGTGCGGGATGCACTACACAGGTATGGCCGCGATGGAGATGCAAATGGCTCATACGGGTGAGATGATGTCTATGGCGCATAGCAGCTCAGATGCCTTTATGTCATCGATGCTTATCTTTATTGGCTCGGCCATCGTCCTAAGCTTGCTGTGGGTCATTGGCTCTAAAAATGCGCCGCAAAAGGCAGCATTGGTATTTGGTGAGTGATATCTCATATTGCAGCCTGATGAGATTAGGCTGTGTCGTCAGCTCAATCAATATCTGAATCAATTCAATTGAAGGCATGCTTTCAGCAAAAAGGTTTTTAGAGTACGCTCTAAAAACCTTTTTTGATGCCGCCGCTTTCTTGATGTTAACTATCGGATATGGCTTATTTTGCAAGCAGCGTTTTTAAATCAGCGTCTTTGTAGTAGGGCGTGTTGAACATTCGACCATGGCACTGACAGCGACTATTTTTTAGGCGATTCGATGTTAAAAATAATAAGTTTAGTCATTCTAAGCGCTTATTTTTAACGATGAAGCGGCAAAAAAGAGTCCTGTCCCTGCGGGCTGATGCTAAAATTGCCCCATACTGCGTTACAAATCTCGCTAAGGCATCTGCATTATCGTCGCTTTGTGCCTTGTCTGGAACAATTTTAGCGATCAGCAGTGCCTATTTGCGAATGTTCAACACGCCCTAATTGTCTTTAAAATAAGGGTCTGCATCAAGGGTAATAAACAGCAGTTCTATTTAATTTTGACACTGGTCATCAAAGAGCGCACCTGACAGGGAGTGATTTGCCCAATGACGTCAGCCAGTTTGGGCTTGTCGCTCAGGCCCAACCAATAACCAAAACCAATTTGAGTCAAGTCGACAGCGCTGTGCGCCGTATAGCCGATACCACCTGAGGGGCGGCTGTTAATCTCAAGGACACGGTGCTGGCCGTCGCTATCGGCCTTGGTCTGGACGCTAACGATACCATCGCAGCCAAAGGCGCTAATCAATGGAATCACCACTGCCATCACCTCCTGATCGTAGCCGACATGCTGGATTTTTCCTGTCTTATGGCGTGTAACGGCCGCCAGCACCTCACCGTATTCACACACCACGTCGATAGAGTATTCTTGGCCTGATAGATAGGGCATCAGTAGCATAGGGATAGGACGCTCATGCACCATCTGGCTATGGCTATATGCCTGCAAAAACTGCTCGGTGCTGATTTTTTTCTCTTCGGTAAAGTACAGATGCTCAAAGCTGTCATAAAGGTCAGCTGCTGCCTTTCCGGTATCAAGCCGCCAAAACCCTTGGGCAAAAATACCTGTGACCGGCTTGACACACAGTGGCTGATCGCCGTATTTATCCAGCAATGCTTCAAGCTCGGCTAGGGTATCAAACCGCCACGCCTCGGCTACAGGAATGTCATGCGCCTGACAGTGCTGCATAAAGGCAAACTTATCATCGATGGACGCTAGGGCGTCGATACTGGTGGCCCCTGTCAGTAGGCGGATGCCAGCCGCCGCAAACGCGTCGCGCTTTGCTTCGTAGTCTATGCTGTTGCGCCCTGTCAAAAGGACTTTGACCTGCTGCTGCTGGGCTTGTTCGAGCACAAACTGCCAGCGCGGCATATCAAGAGAGGGCATTTGCTTAGGAACATCACTTGTGGACGCTAAAGGCTCACGATAGACCGTATCGGCCAGCGAAAAGATTTCAGGTCTATCATGGCGATGTGAAGCAATGATATGCAGTGGCGCGCTCGTTTTGGTTTTTAGAGCTTGCAGGCTAGCGAGCATATCGCGCTGGCTGGATTGACCTTCAGCCAACCAGACGGCTAGGGGCGATGAGTGATGAGTAGCGTTTACAGGGTTGTTCATGGGTCTCTCAGATGCTAAGGGTTAGGGGGTAGTATCGTGATCCGATCGTCACTGTTTCTCAAGCACTTTATTATCAGAGCTCTATTTATCAGAGCTTTATGGCATAGGGATAGTGAGCGCACTTTAATATCAGTAGCACTGGGCTTATTTTCAACTGACTGCTACTATAGAGCAATGTGTAGGCCATGTCTTCGATTCACGCGATAGCTATCTGAATGGGCTAAAAATGGCCAAATCTTGGCAAGCATCGTTAAACGTCGTCAAATAGCAGGTCAATATCCCGATATTAACGGCGCTATTTTCCTTGTTTGATCGCAATTTATCTCATTTTTATCACTATTTTTGAAATGCAGACACAGCCTAGTATGATCTATTAAGCAATAAAAAATAAGCATTATTACTTATAAGAAGGACAAAATATGAGCCAAAACCAACCGCAACAATTGGTGGCGGGTGCCAACGCGCCATTACCCAATGACCATATCAGTATTCGTATCATAAGCCAAAACGCGGTAGATTGCGCCGCTTATCGCTTAACTAGCGATGGCAAGGTACGCGGTGATGGCGACATGATATTTTATGGTCAGACCCGCAGCGACGACGGTAATGTCAGCTTTCGCGGCCATGACAGCGATGGTTTTTTTGATATCAATTTGCCCGCGCAGCCTGCCAATATCGACAAGATTGCTTTGGCATTCTCTAGCGAGCAAACGCTGGCGCAAATCGGTGATGTGGATATTCAGGTATTGCAGGGCAGCCAAGTATTATTGACCTGCCAGCTAAATGGTACTGGCCGCTCCGAAAAAGCCATTATCTTGGCCGAATGCTACCGCCGGCAGGGCAGTTGGAAGTTTCGTTTTATCGCGCAAGGGTTTAATGGTGGTCTCAAGCCATTATCTGAGCATTTCGGGGTCGAGATTGCTGATGAAGCGCCAGCACCAAGCCAAGCAGCACCTCAAGCACAGACGATCAATACACAAAAAACTAATCGACCTGCTCAGGCCACCCCGCCGCCGATACCCGCCAGTCCTACGGTAAATTTAAACAAAATCACCTTAACCAAAAATCAGTCCAGCATCAATCTAAAAAAACGCGACAATTTTGGCAAAATCGCGGTCAATCTCAACTGGAACCAGCGGCCAAATGCCGATCAAAAAACGCCCAAAAAAGGGCTATTAGGCGATTTATTTAAGCAGCACAAATCTGGCGGCATCGATTTGGATGTCGGTGCGATGATTCATCTAAAAAATGGCGAAAAAACCCTGATTCAAGCACTGGGCAATCGCTTTGGTAGCTTGCAGTCGGCGCCTTATGTGTGCTTGCGCGCTGATGATAGAACCGGGCAGGTGAGTGGCGGTGAATGGCTCGATATCAATGGCCAACAGTGGTCGCAGATTGAGGAGGTGTTTATTTTTGCCTTTATTTATGAGGGTGTGCCAAACTGGGCCCAGACTGATGGGGTGGTGACCATTCACGTGCCAGAGCAGCCACCGATTGAGACTCGTCTGACAGAAGGCACCGGCAACCTGCCTATGTGTGCCATCGCGCGGCTGGTCAATCAGCAAGGCAGCATCAATGTCGAGCGTATCAATCAATACTTTAAAGGTCACCAAGAAATGGATAAGGCCTTTCATTGGGGCTTTAGCTGGAAGCGTGGACGTAAGTAAGACCTAATCCCAATCTTCAAGTATCAGTATTGAAGCATCAGTATTCAAATATCAATCAGCCCGTCTATGATAAATAGACGGGCTGATTTTTTGTAAACAAAAACAGTTATAGTAAATACAAGTAGCACCTATTAAGCATGCGGGGTAATCGCAGGCATCAAGTCATGAAAGGTACGACCAGAGGCAGTCTCTCCGATGGCGTGCATCTTCCACTCGCCGTTATGACGATAGACCTTGGCCATAATCATCGCAGTATGGCCGCCTTGTGCGGATAAATTATAGCGCGCCACCTCAGCGTTGTTGCTGGCGTTGACGATACGGCAAAACGCATTTTCGACGGTCTCAAACGTCTGACCGGTAAAGCTATTGACCGTAAATACCAGTGACGTCACATTGCTTGGGACGCGCGCGAGATCGACGTTGATGACTTCATCGTCGCCGTCACCATCGCCAGTACGATTGTCGCCTGTATGGACGATGCTGCCATCTTTTGATTTTAGCTGGCTAAACCAAATCGCATCGACGGCTTGTTTGCTGCTATCGAACATGATGCAAGAGGCATCAAGATCGATAGAGTCGCCGCCGCTACCACCGCCAAACAATTTACCCAAAAACCCGCCTTTTTGTGCTTGAGGCCCTTGAGCCACATCCCAGCCTAGGCCCAGTTTGACTTGTGTCAGCTCGCCGCCAGCTTCTTTGCTTAAAGAGATTTTTTGCCCTTTTTGTAGATTAACTGCCATGAGATTGTCCTTATAATAATTGTGAGTAAAAACGAACAGCGCCGCGCTATAAGATATTGTCTAAAAAGCCACCGCCGCCGCCGCGACCGCCTGAGCTGGTGCCTAGGATGCTTTGTAGCCAGCCTTGGTAGCTGTCACGGTTGCGTGAGCAGATGATGACTTTGCCGCTACCTGAGAAGTTTAGCACCATACCTTCGCCACTGGTGACAGAGTTGATGATATTGCTCATGATGCCTTTTTTCTTACTGGTCGACACCGACAGTTTATAGTCCAAGTTTGAGTCCCAGCAGACCACGTGACCATTATCAATGATGACGTCTTTGTCTGGTGTCACCTCAATCTCAAACAGCGAGCCAAAACCTGATACCACCACTTGACCTTGGCCTTGGGTCTGCATCACCATAAAGCCGCCGGTATCGCCAAATACTGCGCCGCCAAGGTTGCGCTGAATATTGGCTCTGATATCGACGCCTGTTTGCGCGGCGACAAAAGCTCCATCACTGAGTGTGTATTGCTGCTTGCCGACCTCGATGATTTGCATGTCGCCATCTAGCGTTGGTGCAAGCAGGCAGTCTCCTTCGCCGCCCGTCGCTTCTATCTGCTGCTGAAATAGGGATTCGTCATTGGCAAAGCGGCGCATCAACGACTGCATCAGCCCGCCTTGTAGCTTGCCTTTTAACTCAAGATTGGACTCCATCATGACCATGGCGTTGGCTTCACAATAAATAGAGTCACCCTTTTTTAGATTGCAGTGCAAAAAAGGCTCAATGGTACCGATTAAGCTAAATGTCGCGGCCATAGGGGGCAAATCCTTCTTTTAATCTTTTTGATAGAGACGATGTCACAGGGGCTGATTTATAAAGCTTTATGCTGCGTAATAAACATAAAGCCATCAAATGTGAAAAATGAGCACACTTGATGGCTTATTTGCTGCCGCAGTCCTATATAGATGGTGACTGCGACGATGGAGGGTTTAACCCTTGATAGATTTAAACCATGATAAGTCTAGATCTTGATAAGGTTAAACGATGGCGTTATACATTTACGCCATAAGAAGCCGCTAATGGGCCAAGACCGCCATTAAAGCCTTGTCCAACCGCGCGGAATTTCCAATCGCCGTTGTGACGATATAGCTCACCGAAGATCATAGCCGTCTCGGTGCTACCGTCTTCTGATAGGTCGTAGCGAGCGATTTCAGCTTGTCCATTATCATTGACTACGCGGATATAAGCGTCGCCCACTTGGCCGAAGTTTTGGTTACGAGCTTGGCCTTCATAGATGATGGCACAGATGGCGACTTTGCTGACATCCGCTGGGACATTGGCTAGGTTGATTTTGATTTTTTCATCATCGCCGTCGCCTTCGCCAGTACGGTTGTCACCGGTGTGCTCGACCGCGCCGTTGTCTGACTTTAGGTTGTTAAAGAAGATAAAGTCTTGATCGTTACGGACTTTACCCGCTTCATTCAACAAAAAGCCGATGGCGTCTAAGTCAAAATCTTGACCGTCGGTCGCCCGCGGATCCCAGCCAAGACCGACTGTGATGTTGGTCAAGCCTGGCGCTTCTTTTGATAAGTTTACGTTGCCGCCTTTTGTTAAGCTAATAGCCATATAAATATCCTATGAATTAATAATTAAAAGTTTTTGGTGTTATAAGTCAAAAATAGGGCAATCATGACTATCTGAGCACAAAAGCTCAATAAATCGACCTGTACGCCATATCCTGCCTATCGTTACGTCTAACTATACTAAGCGATTGCTGAGTAAGCAAGGCGTATTTTGTGTGACTATACAACATATATCTTTCTGTCTACAAAAAAGTAAGATTATGACCATATCCATCGTCGTTTCGCTATTTATCTGATTATCATTTATAATAGCGCGCTCAGGTTCCCTCTACCCTGCTGTAAAAAAAGGCCGCTTTATGAGTATTAGTACTGTTTTGACAACCCCGATCGAACCCATTCGCTATCGCCGCGCGCTATTTTGGCTGGTCAGCCTGCATATCTTTATCATCGCCAGTAGCAACTACTTAGTGCAGATACCTGTCGAGCTGTTTGGCTTTATCACCACATGGGGCGCTGTTACTTTTCCCTTTATATTCTTGATTACTGACTTGACCGTGCGTATCTTTGGTCAGCATTTAGCCAGACGTATTATCTTTTTTGCGATGATGCCTGCGCTGATGATTTCTTATTATTTTTCTGTGGTGTTTTCAAATGGTCAGTTTATTGGTCATGAGCATCTGCTGGATTTTAACTTATTTGTCTTTCGCATTGTACTGGCCAGTTTTAGCGCTTATGTGGTCGGACAGCTGCTGGATATCCAAGTATTCAATAAACTGCGCCGTTTGAGTATTTGGTGGGTTGCACCGCTCGCATCGACGTTTATTGGCAATTTGGTCGATAGCTTTTGCTTTTTTGCCATCGCTTTTTATAAAAGCCCAGATCCTTTTATGGCGTCGCACTGGATTGAGATTGGTACGATGGACTATTTGTTTAAGATAGTGATGGGCGTGTGTGTTTTTTTACCGCTCTATGGCGTGGTGTTGGCAAAACTTCAGAAGATGCTGGCAGGGAAGTAAACACCAGCAAAGATAGTGAGCACCTTAATGCCAGTAGGACGGTACTGATTTTAAAATAGATTAACGATATCACGCTAGATAATGAGCGAAGTCTGCAAGCGCACATAAAAAAACAGGTTATACCAATTGCTTGATATAACCTGTCATTTGATCACTTAATGAAATCGAATGCTGACACTAAACACAGCTGCGTTATTCAAGTGCTTGGCGTTTACGGTAGTTGAGTGATGCTACAAAGGCCCAACCAATAAAGGCGATACCGATAAGACCAGTGATCAGCTCTGGCACGTGGAATTTCACCGACAATAGCATGATGATGGCCAAAGCACCGATGGCATAATGCGCGCCGTGCTCTAGATAGACAAACTCATCGAGCGTGCCTTTATCGACTAAGAAAATAGTCATCGAACGGACAAACATCGCACCGATGGCAAGACCTAGCATGATGACAATTACGTCATTGGTAATGGCAAAGGCACCAATCACACCATCAAAACTAAACGACGCATCAAGGACTTCTAGGTATAAGAAACCGATGATACCGCCTTTCATGATGGCGCTGGTGGCCTCAGATCCTGAGGTGCCGCCTTCGTGCTCTAGCTCTTCTTCCAAATCGCCCTCGAGCATACCTGATACCACTTGGACACCAAGATAGACAAGAATACCCCAGACGCCTGCGATTAATACCGCCGCTGATTGCTCAGCGCTGGCCCACGATACCGCAACCATCAAAACGATCAGCGCCACAAACACGCTCATGGCATCGACTTTGCCCAGCTTTACCAAACGGCTCTCTAACCATTCAAACCAATGCACTTCTTTATCATCAAAGATAAAGTTTAAGAACACCAGCAATAAGAAAATACCACCAAAGGCAGAGATCTCTGCATGGTGTGCCATGAGTCTGGCAGAGTATTCTTCTGGGTTATACAACGCCAGATTGATCACTTCCATCATACCAAGGTCAGCAGTGACGGCAACGATGACGATTGGGAATACCAAACGCATACCAAATACGGCGATTAAAATACCAACCGTTAAAAAGATTTTTTTCCAAAACTCGTCCCAGCCTTTGAGGACGGAAGCGTTGACCACCGCATTATCAAATGATAATGAAATCTCCATGACGGCCAAAATAGCAGTAATAGATAGGGTGGTTATCATACCGCCCATACCGCCGTGTGAATATCCCCACCATGCCGCGATTGCAAGGGCAATAATGGTAAAGATAAAGTCTAAATAAAAATGTCTCATGACACATCCTGTCTGGTTGCGTAAAGCTAAGGTCGGCCTATTATAGGCACAAACTGCAAAAAAGTGGTTATCGCTAACCACTTTTTATGGATAATTTTAAACGAAACCTAAAGTATTGCTAGTCGTTTGCCGATGAAAAATTGTGACTGTTTTGCAACCAAAATTTGTGCGTATCATCGTGTCTGACAGTGCGCTATGACTGTCTGATCGCTAGGGTAGAGGGTTATACTCAAAATTAGATATCGACGCCATATTGATGACACATCGCCTGCAAGCCGCCTGAGTAGCCCTGACCGACAGCGCGGAATTTCCATTCGCCATTATGACGATATACCTCGCCAAATACCATGGCGGTCTCGACCGAGTAGTCTTCTGCTAAGTCAAAGCGAACGACTTCTGTACCTGTTTCTTCATTAACCACACGGATAAAGGCGTTGGCCACTTGACCAAAGTTTTGATTGCGCGCTGCCGCATCATGAATGGTGACTGTGACCACGACTTTGTCGATATCGGCTGGGACTTGTGTGAGGTTTACTTTGATGACTTCATCATCGCCATCGCCTTCGCCTGTACGGTTGTCGCCAGTATGCTCCACTGCGCCATTGTCAGATCTGAGCTGATTGTAGAAAATAAAATCATGGTCACCGCGTACTTTGCCCGCGGTATTTAATAAAAACACACTGGCGTCCAGATCAAACTCAGCACCAGAGGTAGCGCGCTCGTCCCAGCCAAGACCGATGAGCAGTTTGGTTAGGTTTGGGTCGGTTTTGGTAAGCGATAAGTTACCGCCTTTGTTCAGTGATAAAGCCATGGGATTGTCCTTATTATTAGGGGAGGGAGGCGCAGGATAAAAGCACGGGCCATGTCATGGTACATTTGAGTAGATTAAGCCGAGCAAAACCTATGATGGGATTGGTATTTGGACAGCCTGCGATTTTTAGCCGCGTAGTAGTGCTCTATCATAACAACAAAAAATGGCCCAATCAAAGCCGATTGGGCCATTGTGATATTTGTTACAAAACACGACGAAAGCTGGGCAAGCAAGGCGGGTATAGGCCTTTTTTATGCCTTAACGATGACGAATCTCAAAGCTTTGGTGGATGGGTTTTTTGATATTAAAATCGAAGCCGATGGTCTTTGGCGTGATATTGACAATATCGTAGCGCTCGCTTAGCTGCTCATCCAACTCAAAACGGGTGAAGTTATTAGAAAAATACAACACGCCATCAGAGGTTAAGCGGTTCATGGCGCGATTGATAAGGGCAGCATGGTCGCGCTGCACATCAAAGGTGCCTTGGAATTTTTTTGAGTTGGAAAAAGTCGGCGGATCGATAAAGATAATATCAAACTGCTCAGTATTGTCCTTGATCCACTCAAAAATATCGGCAGCGACGAACTGATACTTGCTCCCACTGACATCCAGACCATTTAAGGCAAAGTTTTGCTTGCCCCAGTCGAGATAGTTTTGTGACAGATCCACGCTAGTGACTTTTTTGGCGCCAGCGAGTGCTGCGTGTACACTGGCCGTACAGGTATAAGCAAATAAGTTAAGTACTGACTTGCCGCGACTGTTGGCTTTGATACGGGCGCGCATGTTGCGATGGTCGATAAACAGGCCGGTATCGAGATAGTCGGTAAAGTTGACATAAAAGTAAGCGCCATCTTCGCGTGCGATATAAAACTTACCGCGCTTTTCGCTACTGCCTTGTTTGCTGTATTGCTCATTACCTGATTGACGGGCGCGGGTTTTGATAAAGACCTGCTCGCGGTTGATATCAAACACCTCACGGATACCCATCAGGGCGAGGTTGAAGCGTTTTTTTGCGGTCTCAGGCGGGATGGTTTTGGGCGGTGCGTATTCTTGCACGTGCGCATAATCACCATATAGGTCGATGGCCACTTTAAAATCGGGCAAATCAGCGTCATAGACACGAATATTGCTGACATTGTCTTTTTTGGCGAGTTTTTTAAGCTTGGCGAGGTTTTTTTGTAGACGGTTGATAAAGTCTTGCCCGCCCTCTACCGTGATGTCACGCTTCTCAAAACGACTGACCAGATGGCCTATTTGCCCAGCGATAAGGGTTCCATAACGAAAATAAACCGTAATGGCACCGTTGTGACAGCGCAGGGTTTTTGGTTCTTTGATTGGTAAGATATCTACTTGTTCGACACGAGCGGCCAAGATGCCAAGCATTGGATTAATGCCACTACCTGCAAAGCTGTCTTGCAAAATAAGCCCGATTGACTGGTATAAAGGCTTGATAATGTCTTCATCGCCCAAACGCTCGCCATAAGGTGGGTTGGTAATGACAAGCGGATTGCTCAAGCGGCCGTCATCGACCAGCGGCTTTAGCACACCGCCTAGTTGATTGAGCGCGCGCGTCTCGATATCAAGCAGCGGCAACAGTTCTTGCAACCCTGCGGCGATCAGGTTTTTTTCTGTGGCGAGTATCGCACCGCTATCAGCATCAAAACCCAAAATCAGCGGCAAGGTGTCTGGCTGCTCTTGAGCAATGGCGAGCGCCTCACGAAAACGGTTTTGGGCATCCTCAATCATCTGCTGCCAGAGCGCATCATCATGATGTTGCCATTCATAAAATCCGAATTGATTGGCTGCTTTATCGATACCGACAGCATAATCACAATGCATCAAGAGCGCTTCGATAATAAACGTACCTGATCCGCACATAGGATCGATAAGAGCGTTATAAAAAGGTGCGTTGCTTGCGTCGTTTTTCTTATGCCAACCTGCGCTATAGAGTAGCGCTGCGGCTAGGTTTTCTTTTAAAGGCGCATCGGTCATGGCCACACGATAGCCGCGGCGATGCAAGCTGGTACCAGATAAGTCTAGATACAGCTCGGCTTGCTTGTCATTGACAGTAGCAAACACAGAAAAATCTGGGTTTTTGCTGTCGACGTTGGGGCGGCTGTCATATACTTCATTGAAGGTGTCGGCGATGGCGTCTTTGATACGCAGCATCGCAAACTGCTGACTGACCGCCACGCGCTTATCGACAGACAGACGGATGGCAAAGGTTTGCTCTAAGTCAAACTGCTCAGTCCAGTTGACAGACTTTGCCAAACCATAGAGCTGCTCGGCCACATCATATTCGGTATTGATGTTTTTGCGTTTGATTGGCAGCAGTACCCGTGAGGCCACGCGTGACCAAAGACAGATGGTATACAGATCACGCAAGCCGCCAGTGACGGCCAGACGACCGGTGCTTTTGATATCGCTTTGAATACCAAAGCTGGTCAGCTCAGTCTGTAGCGGCGCTTCGAGCCCATCGGCACAGGTAACGATAAGCTCAAGCGACAACGCTGGCGAAGATGCTGTGGAAGATGCTGGCGAAGTGGTTTCGGTCATACGGATACCTGTGGTCTAAAAGGGTAAATGAGGCACATCAGCAAGGGCGATGTTTAACCCGTGATTTTATCATATTTCCAGATAGGATGGTTTAAAGTGGTGGGTATTGAGCAAGATAGTCGCGTCTTTACTGCTCATTTTTTGTCAGGGGTAGCGGCTCTGATGACTGTGATACTACCTGCGTGGTGGTGGCAAAGGGCTTGGTGGCGATAGGATAATCGACGTCCTTTGGCATAAGTAAACGCATATGCGGATAAGGGGTAGAGATGTTGGCAGCATCGAACGCGCGTTTGATGTCCTCTTTGAGACCTTCTTTGATTTTTGGCATACGGGCAACGGCAGCAGGTTTTACCCAAAAACGCACGATAAAGAAAACCCCGTATTCACCAATTTCATCGACTGTGGCTGAGGGCTCTGGACGGCTGAGCACCACATCGGTGTCACTGAGGACTTGTAGGATCTCTTTGCGAGCGGTATCGATATCGTCTTCAAAGGCGATACGCACACGAATATCAAACCGTATGAAGTTTTTGGAGGTTAAATTGGTCACCTCAGAAGAGGCAACATTGGAGTTTGGAATAATGACGGTGATATTGTCCCGCGTCAAGATATGCGTGGTACGCAGGGCGATGAGTACCACTCGGCCCTCATTTTCATTGATATGAATCCAGTCACCTACTTGAAACGATTGCTCAAGCAAGATGGTGATGCCAGCGATAAAGTTGGCAAGGGTGGACTGAGCGGCAAAGCCTACCGCCAGACCGACGATACCGAGACCGGCGACCAGCGAGACGATATCAAAGCCAAACTGCGCCATGACACTGGCCAGACCCAGCACCAGTAGCAGCACAGACAAGATGTTTTTTAGCAGCTGCTCTATCGAGGCATTCAGACCATAATGCTGCAAGACTTTGTGAATGATCTGCCCAGATGAGGTCCAAAGCACATAATAAATACCTGCCCATGTGCTGGCCTTGGCAGTGGCTTTGATGGTTTCAGGCTCAAAGTATATCTGACTCATAATAGCAATCAAACTTGCCACAATCCAGATATAGCGCAGTACCGAGCGGACAATCTTGGTGCGCCGCTCATTCAAGTGTAGCTTTGTTTTGCTTTGCTTGAGAATATAAATCGCCAACCAATAAAAAAACCCAAGTACCGCAAGTAAGATCAGGATTTTGATGGCAGTACTGGCCAAATAGACCACCTGTGAGGACCAGTCGATTGACTCTTCATCAGCAGAGCCGCCAAGCGCCAGATAAAGGCTAGTATGCAGATCACGAATGATCTCTTGAAAAAAATCGGTAATACTAGCGATTGGCATTTTTTGGTCCATGCAGTGATGAGTACATGTAAAGGTATTAAGTTACCTGAAATTAGGGAGGCAAGCAAACACAAGATACGCCCTGATCGCCTGCAATGCTACCTTTTTTATCAGGGTTTTTTATAAGGGCGTGTCCTTCCTGTAAAACAGTCCAAATCCTTAAAAATTGTCTTCTTGCGTATCGTGGTACTGATAAGGGATTTTCATCTTGTGCTGTACATCGCGTAATGCTGTCCGTAGTCCTTCTAATATCGTGGGATGATAAAATGGCGTGTCGAGCATGTCTTTGATATTTAAGTCATTGGTAATGGCTGTCGCCAAGATATGACCGATATACTCAGCATCAGGGCCAATCATGCTGGCGCCCAGTATTCTGTCGGTTTTTTTGCAGCCGTAGATATGGAGCAAGCCACAGTTGACTCCCATCACTCGACTACGACCTTGATTGTCAAAACTGACACGGCCGACGACGTACTCTAACTCTGGGTCTTGTTGAATCTCAGGAAGCGACATGCCGACGTTGACGATCTGCGGTGAGCAAAACACGATAGAAAAAGGCAGGGCAGGCGGACGTATATAGGCGTCTTTTTCATTGCCGCAGATCATGTTTCCTGCGCTGTAGCCTTCATCACTAGCAACGTGTAACAAAGGTATGTGTGCATTGGCATCACCCACGATATAGACGTTTAAATCGCCAATTTGGCCGGTTTTTATACTGAGGTTTTTTGGTCGGTTTTTATCATCAAGCTCGACGCCCAAGTTTTCAATGCCCAGCTGCTTGATGGTATTGCGTCGACCGGTGGCGACCAGTACGTATTCGCCTTGCCACTGGCGCGCTTCGCCGGCACTGTCTTCATAATTGATAAATGCGGTTTGTTCTGGATGGTCTTGCGTATCGGTATGTCGTGTACCGACGTCTTTGATATCGCTACCTAGGTGCATGGTCAGCTCATGACTCAAGCAATCAATGGCTTTATTGTTGATGTCGTCGTCTTTGAGACCGGCCACGCGCTTGACACGATTAAATAGTGTGACCTCGACGCCCAACCGAGTAAAGGCTTGCGCAAGCTCAAGACCGATGGCACCTGCGCCGACGACGGCCAATGATTTGGGTAAATCATTGAGCTCAAAGACGGTATCAGAGGTAAGCAAGGTTGCACCTAGCTTATCTGCCCAGCCGTCTGGGATAAACGTCGAGCTGCCAGTGGCGACGATGATGTTTTTGGCGTCGATTAGCTCGTTATTGACTTTGATCAGGCCTTGCTGGTTGATATAAGCGCGACCATCGATTTTTTTGTCCTCAGGCCAGCTCTCGACTTGTTTTTTGATATAGCTGGCAAAGTGGCTACGCTCCTCACGGACGCGTTCCATGACCCGTTTGCCATCGATTTGAGCGGTGGCATGCACCCCAAAGTCTGCAGAGTGATTGGCCTCATGGGCGCGGTCTGCAGCAGCAATCAATAGCTTGCTTGGCATACAGCCGACTTGGATACAGGTGGTGGTCCAAAACCCTTCATTGATAATGACGATGTCATCACGGGTTTTGCTGGCTTGCCGAAAGGCATTTTGACCAGCTGTGCCCGCGCCAATCACAGCCACCGATACGGTACGAGTGATTTTTTGCTCGGCACTATCGGCATTAGACGGTTGATTCATAGTACTCTCAAGTGTTAAGAAATGATTATTTAACCTAGATATCACAGATGATGTCAGTGATTATTATCTTGTCAGCTGGTTAAGGCGTTAATGTTGCTAGCAGACGATCGGTATAGCCTTTGGCACGCAGGTTACGCTGTGCATGGGTCAGGGTGCCATTTTTGTCAAACACAAAGGCAGAGCGTACCAGCCCCAAGGTGATTTTGCCGTACATGTTTTTTTCTTTGATTACATCAAAATACTGGCAAAGCTTTTCGTCAGTATCGCTAATGAGCGGGATGTGTAAGTCATGCTTGGTGATGAATTTTTGATGAGAGTCGATACTATCGCGTGAGACGCCAACGATATCGTAGCCTAAGTCATCAAACTCGTGGAGGCGCGCGGTAAACTCGGTCGCTTGTGTGGTGCAGCCAGGCGTGTTGTCTTTTGGATAAAAGTATAAAATTAGGCCTTTGTCGGTATGGGCGACCATCTCTTTTAGGCTGATGTCATCATGGATGAAGTGGCCGTCTAGCGCTCTGACGATGGTAACAGGAAAATCAGGTAACTCGATGCTCTCTGTGGTGGGTTTTGCCATGCTAATGTCCTTATGGTGTTATGTTATATAGTTAGCTGAATGTAGGGTGTGTCCCTATTTTAAAAATGGTAATAAAAATGAGATAAATCGCAGGCAAACAAGGAAAATAGCGCAGGTAATATCAAGATATTGGCCAGCTATTTGACACCGTTTGCCAAAGATTTAGCCATTTTTAGCCCATTTAGTCATAAACGCTTGAATTAGGGACACGCCCTAAAACTGTTATGGATTTAAACGCGCTACTGGTATAAGTTTTACTTGCGTGCTGCGTTCCCAGAGGCTGCACAACCTACATTTAAAAACAGCATCCCAGTAGCGCTATGACATTTTTAGAGTGTATCGACTATAGATGGTTTGTATAGTATACATCGCAAGTATAGCGAGCTTTATCAGCGTTATCGTATCCTTATTATAAGCAGATTAGCAAAAATGAATAATCAGTTTTACACTTTGTCTATTTATCCTCAACAAAAAAGACTGGCAATGGCCAGTCTTTTGTACATCGTGCACCCGTTATCTTAAGCAGGTTTTTGTGGCTGCTTGAGGTCTAGACCGACTGTGCATTGCTGTAAGTCTTTTTGCATTTTTTTGACATATGGCAGATTGGAAGGGTCTTTTTTATTCTGTGCGTAGCTTTCAATTTCCCACATTTGACCGATGGTCATGTTGCTACGGACGTCGATGGTGCAATTGCACAGTTTGGTGGCAGTACTTTTGTCAGCGACTTTATATTTGACCGCGCCATTGACACAGGTATTGATATTGTCTTGCTTGATATCAGCCGCGTTTGCTTGGGGCAACGCAAAGATGGCAGCTAGGGCTAGGGGTAATACTGGTAACAACTTCATAAATATCCTCTTACAGATGGTGTCTGTTTTATAAATTTGGTGTGCGTCGCTGTTATCAAGGTACAGCGATACGCGGATGATATCGTCACTTAGGTTTTGTAATTAATGTCTTGCAATCAATGCAATCGCACATACCATAGCAAGGATAGGGCGCAAAATACAATGATGACATGCTGTGTTAATGCAAGCGAATGTTTCGCAAATGTTGATTGTTGGGCTGCGCGCCTACAAAAACTGCGCTATCTGCGCTTAGGGCTGATAGCGGGTAGGGTCGACGACGCCTGCTTGAGCAAACCCTTGACGACGCAGCGCGCAGCTATCACACGTACCGCAAGCCAAGCCATTGGCATCTGCGCGGTAGCAAGAAATCGTCTGAGCATAATCGACACCCAATGATAGACCAAGCTCGATGGTTTTGGCTTTAGACAGCTGCTGCAGCGGTGTCTGAATCGACAAATGATGACCGGTTACGCCCGCTTTGGTCGCGAGGTTGGCCATGTGTTCAAAGGCCGCGATATACTCAGGGCGACAATCTGGATACCCTGAGTAATCGACGGAGCTGACGCCAATGACGATATGATTGGCATCGGTCACCTCGGCCACGGCCAGCGCATAGGATAAAAAAATCGTATTGCGTGCGGGCACATAAGTATTGGGAATGGCGTCATTATCGACCTCATCGTGCTGCTGATTGGGAAATGTGTCGGTAGCGCCATCAGGAATCGTCATACTGTGGTCGGTCAAAGACGAGCCACCCAACTGCGCGATATCGATATCAATGATACGGTGGCTGACCTTGGCAGTTTTGGCGATGGCTTTTGCAGCGACAAGCTCACTGTTGTGGCGTTGTCCGTAGTTAAAGCTGACCGCTGTCACCGAGGTGTAGCGCGCCTTGGCCCAATACAAGCAGGTTACCGAATCAAGTCCGCCTGATAGTAGTACGACGGCGTTTTGCTGATGCAAATCTGTGACCGGCTCGTCAGTAGCTTGAGAAGAGAAGGCGAGCGGCAAGGTAGCGTAAGTCATAGAGGCGTCTGTTATTGGTTGAGAAATAGTGAGTAGCTTATCAATGGTGATGAGCAAAAGTAAAGACTAACACCATAGTGATGGAGGCTATCTGGCTATTTTAGCAAAAACACCTGCCTGACAGAACCTTCAAGCGTCTTGTTAATGATGCGTGCCTAAAGCTAGCCACCGCTCGCGCCTGTGACAAGTTGCGCGGATAAATTAACGTCATCTTTTCAATCTGTTAGCAAACTTTGATATAATCGCAGCCGTCAGGGCACCTAGGGCATCCAAAGTATCCAAAGTTTCCAAGATATCTATGTCAGCGCAGGCTTTAACGAATTGCCGATGAATAGATTGCCCTTCATGATAGCCATATAATTTTAGTAAAGATATTGAGTAACTTATGACTGCAGCGACCATATTCACGCCAAACGCCATGCCAGAGCTTGTTGATACAGCGGCCGATGCAGGCTTGGGCAATGATAATTTGTACCCTGAGCACGATAGCATAGAAGATGCTGCTGACAATAGCGCGGATGATGACGGTAGCACGTTGGAGCCTACGCAAACAGCGGCGTTTCGCAAACTACAAAAAAAGCTGCGCCGCCAAGTGTCGTGGGCGATTCGTGACTTTAATATGATCGAAGATGGCGATGTGGTGATGGTATGTGTCTCAGGCGGTAAAGACAGCTACACCCTGCTAGACATCTTGCTGCTACTCAAGCGTATCGCGCCGATTCACTTTGACATCGTGGCGGTCAATCTGGACCAAAAGCAGCCAGGCTATCCTGAGGATGTTTTGCCCGCTTATCTGAACGAGCAGGGCATCGCTCATTATATCTTAGAAAAGGATACCTATAGTATCGTCAAAAGCGTGGTACCAGAAGGCAAGACTTATTGTTCGGCTTGTTCGCGCTTACGTCGCGGCTCGCTATATGGTTTTGCCAAGCAAATAGGCGCGACCAAAATCGCATTAGGCCATCATCGCGACGATATGCTTGCGACGTTCTTTTTAAACCTGTTTCATGGCGGCGCGCTAAAATCAATGCCACCAAAACTGCTGAGTGATGACAAGCAAAACTTGCTCATTCGTCCACTGGCCTATGTCGAAGAAAAAGACATCATCGAGTATGCCAAACTCAAAGCGTTTCCGATCATTCCTTGTAACTTATGCGGCAGTCAAACCAATCTACAGCGTGCCATCATCAATGACATGCTACGTGAGTGGGACGATGCCCATCCGCAGCGTTTGGCATCTATTTTTAAGGCCATACAAAACGTCGCACCATCGCAGCTCGCCGACCGTGAGTTGTTTGACTTTGAGACCTTGAGCCTCGATCGTGATAATGAGGAGCGTCTGTTTGAGGGGAATAATGTCCAAGCAGGGCAGACTCAGAGCTTGGCCGATATTGGTCTGCCTACCGCACCTGAAACCCAAACGTTTAATCCTAAGTTTGCCAGCAAACCGCCAGCAGAGAAACCCACAGACAGCCGCTCTACCGCACAGAAGATTCCAACGATTAATCCTGTGATTTAAAGAGAGCCGATTCACTCACACCCGTGTCAGAAAAAAACCAGCGCATTATTGATTAATGGCTGGTTTTTTTGGTTTTGGCGCCAGTTAAGAGCCAACCCTGTGGTTAGCTTTCTGAAAAGACGGGTAGCGGCTCAAAGCTTACTTCGGAGCGCGGTAGCCGTGCCACATCCTGCATACGCCAGTCATCCTTACCATCATTACTCACTTGTAGATAGTATTTGGCTTTTACAGGATCGATATCGACATGAGCACGGTATTTATTGCCTTCTTCGTGCTGGAGCACCACATCGCGATCTTTTTTGATATCGGTGGCATGAGAGATAGACAGCGCCAGCGTCTCAGGATAGGTGAGAGGTGTGCCGTTTAGGAGCTTGCCCGTCTGTAAGCTTTGCTCAGGATAGTTTAAATAAAACACAATATCGCCATTATCGGCAAACTGCATTTCGCCATGCAAGTCCAAATCATGCGTGAGCTTATCACGAGAGATATCATGGTAGAGGGTCTTGCCATCCATATACCAGTCGTCACGTACCACACTGTCACGGATTTGGTAGGAGTAATACACAAACCAGAGGCATGCGATCACGACCAGCGCTGGCATGCCAATCACAAAGATGACGACCATGTAGTTTTTATACCATGGCTGCGTATCTTGATGCTTAAAGTTTGGTGCTGGAGTAGACATAAAATACCTATTAATCAGATAACGGTTTAGCAGATATCATATCACTAGATACCGTAAACGCTATCACTGGATAATCTAATGGCACACTGCTGCCAAGTGACAAATGACTCATCCGCCAATCGCTAACCAAACCAATTGTGAGCGACTAACGGATAAGCGTTATAAAAACAACCTCACCAAGCACGTCGTCTTGGTACTTTTGAGCACCGAGCCTTGACTCTCAGTGCTTTGCAGCATAAAAGCTTTTGAACCTAAACACTTTTAAATGTCAGTGCTTTGAAAAATCAAAGCCTTTAAAGCTCTTGCTTACTGACCTTGAGTGGTAAAGATGTTTTGTTTGCTTACCTGATATTTGCCATCTTCGCTGGTCACGGTCAGCGTCACTGGTGTTTGACCAAATTCGATCACATCTGGATCGCCATAGATGCTCAGTGGCATATCAAAGCTTTCGCCTGCTTCTAAAGGCACATCGTTAAATCGTAGCGCTAAGCTCAATCCTTCTTGTGGCACCAAGGCGATCTTATAAGTATGCGGCTCTTGGGTCTTATTGGTCAGTTTGATGATATAGCTGTTTTCGATCATACCTTGACTATTGATAGAGGACAGCTGGTTGCGGTCACGGCGAATATCAAGCTCTAATGGCACGCGGCCTGTGAGCGCATATACCACACCGCCGCACAGTATCGTCAGCAATGCCAGATAAGCAAATAGGCGCGGGCGCAGTACACGGCTCGGCTCTTTTTCGGCCAATTGACGCTCGGTCGTATAGCGAATCAAGCCACGTGGGTAGCCCACTTTGTCCATGATCTCATTACAGGCATCGATACAAGCGGCGCACTGAATACAAGCGACTTGTAAACCATCGCGAATATCGATACCGGTTGGGCACACCTGCACACACATTTGACACTCAATACAGTCGCCCAAGTCATCAGGGTGTGTGCCTTTTTTGCGAGGGCCACGCGGCTCACCGCGCTCATAATCGTAGGAAACAATGAGCGTGTCTTTATCAAACATCACACTCTGAAAGCGGCCATAAGGACAAATATGTACACACATCTGCTCACGCATATAACCGGCATTGGCATAAGTGGCAAAGGTAAAGATAAACATCGAAATCCATACCCACGTTGGCCAATCAGGCACAGGGACAATCCCTATCATCTGCCAGCTTTGATACAGATAGTCAGTGCCCGCGACATAACTGACAAAGGTCGCTGCTGTAATCACAGAAAACACAAACCAAATAAAATAGACCAACGCTCGCTTAAATGCTTTTTTTGCGCTCATCGGTTCTTTGTCAAACTTAATACGTTTATTACGATCGCCGATTACCCATTTTTCGACATACTGATAAAGATGTGTCCAAATCGTTTGCGGGCAGGCATAACCACACCAGACGCGGCCCGCATAGACGGTCACCATAAAGAGGGTAAAGGCGGCAATGATAGCGAATGCTGCCAAAAAATAAAAATCTTGGGTCAAAAACGTCATGCCAAAGATATAATAGTGCTGTGAGGGGACATCAAACCATATCGCCTGCCTACCGTTGTATCGCAGCCATGGCAATAACAAAAACGCCGCCAGTAGTGCATACATCGTGATGACACGAATATTTTGGTAAAAACCTGTGACAAACCTAGGGTGGACGCGATGCTTGGTGGCGTCGAGGTCTACTTGTTGTACAGGGATCTTATTGGGTTGTTGTGCTGACATAAACGTGCCTCTTTAAAAAAAGAATCAGTCTGCTGGCATGATGAACAAACACCTTGAATAATAAGATGCATGAGTGTGCGATGTTATCAATGTCAGTGGGTAGAGGGCAAGCCATCAATATATCTGCCTATCAAGTATATATTTTAGCATTCTCCCTACTATAAATGGGGTGATAATCCTAAAAAGCAATCTACTGATACCTTATATAGGTGCCTGTATATAAAATATATAAAAGGGAGAACTGCAATGACAGTTCTCCCTTTCTGGTAAATCCATTAAACGATATCAGCAATTGGCTGATTAATAACGATTATAATCAGTTAGCAGTAGCTTCTACTGGCGCTTCAGTCGTCGCAGCGGTCGCAGTTGCTGTAGCAGCTTTGGCTGATTTAACAGGCTTGTCTGATAAAGAGTAGACATACGCGGCAAGCAGCATGATACGCTCATTACCCAATTTTGTCTGCCACTCAGGCATCACACCAGCACGGCCATAACGTAAGGTCTCGCGGATGCTTTCGCGATCGCCGCCATAGAGCCAGATATCGTCTGTCAGGTTTGGCGCACCAGTAGAAATCATACCTTTAGCGTCGTCACCATGACAAAGCACACAGTTAGTCGGCTCGTTAAAGATGACCTCACCTTGTGCAACTTTAGTCTGATCCAGATCATAACCTGGTTGGTTACCAGAGATTGACAAGACATATTCAGCCGCTGCACGCACACCATCTTCACCAAGTTGGTCACGCCAAGCTGCCATACCACCAACACGACCATTATGTAGCGTCGTTAGAATATGTGAAGCTTCACCGCCATATAACCAGTCATTGTCGGTCAAGTTAGGATAGCCTAGCGCACCTTTCGCATTAGAGCCGTGACAGACAGCACAGTTCTGTAAAAACAAACGGCTACCCACTTTTAATGCATTTGGGTTTTCAGACAGCTTTTCGACATAGGGCGCCAGCTCTGCAACTTTTTGGTCGATCTGAGTTTGCAGGTCAGCTGGCGGGTTGTCGCTACGACGCATGGTCGCTTGCATATCAGCCAATGTTGCTAGCGTCGCTGTTGCACCGCTGGCATCTGCTTTTGCCAAGATGTTTTTTTCAAAGTTGTCTGTAAATACTTTGTTGTTGCTCTCAAGCTCACTATATAGCTCGTTTTTAGAGGTCCAAGGCACAGTTTCGCCATCGACTTCTACCGTGGCAAGACCATTCCATTTCGATGGGAAAATCGCTGGAAAAAATATCCAATAAGCAATTGCCCACACGATTGAACCAAAGAATATGACCAACCACCATTTAGGTAAGGGCTTGTCGTATTCTTTAATACCATCATATGCGTGGCCTGTCGTACCATCGTCTTCTAGTTCTGGCTTGTACTTCAATACCATTAGCAAGACACCGAGGATAGCAGCCCAACACATGATACTTAGTATGGTAATCCAAGAACTCCAAAAAAATGTCATCGTTTATCCTTATTGCGCTGCTCTTCAGACAGAGACTTTACATCCTCGTCATCAAGCGCAAGTTGTGCATCTTCTTCGAAGCGTTTTTTGTTTTTTGGCGAATACGCCCACCATGCAACACCTACGAAGGCAACAAAGGCAGAAACGGTCGCAATTGTTTGTAATTCACCAATACCCATTAGCGCTGTCCTTCCATCGCGGTGCCTAGTTGTTGTAAATAGGCAACCAAAGCATCAAGCTCAGTGGCACCAAGAACAGCATCTGGCGCGCCTTCGATGTCTTCTTCAGTGTAAGGCACACCAAAGCGATCGCGGAATAAACGCATTTTAGCTTGAACATTTGCACCGTTTACTTCATTGGTTGCAAGCCATGGGAAACCAGGCATGACTGACTCTGGTACCAATGAACGCGGTGCGATTAAGTGCTGTTTTTGCCAGTCTTCAGAGTAGCGTCCACCAACACGTGCCAAATCAGGTCCAGTACGTTTTGAACCCCATAAGAATGGGTGATCCCACGTTGACTCAGCAGCGCGTGAATACGGTCCATAACGCTCAACCTCGGCACGTAGTGGGCGCACCATTTGGGTATGACAGACGTGACAGCCTTCACGGATATAGATATCGCGACCTTCAAACTCTAGTGCCGTCCACGGCTCCATAGCAGGAAGGGGAGCGTTGACCCCACCTTCCTCAGGGCTTTTGTTATCATAAATCAGTGGTACGATTTCAACTAGCGTTGCAAAGCTAATAGCAATAACGATACCGATGACCAATAAGCCTGTATTTTTTTCGATAATTTCATGCGGTGTACCAGCCATGATCGCTCCTTATACGTTAGCTGTCGATGGTTTTTCGACACTAGGTTCATGATCCGTTGGATCCGCGACATCTACAGGCTTACCTTCTGGCATCTTGAGTGTTTTATAGCAGTTATATGCCATAACAAACATACCCGATACATATAAGAAGCCACCAAAAGCACGACCGATATACGGGAAGTGTGAGAACTCAACCGTATCAACGAAACTATATACCAAAGTACCGTCAGGGTTGGTCGCAAGCCACATCATGCCTTGGCCAATACCTGAGATCCACATAGATACGATGTAGAAAACTGTTCCAGCAGTCGCCAGCCAAAAGTGCGTGGTGATTAAGCTGATAGAGTACATTTTTGGTTTGTTATAGATACGTGGTAACAGTACATATAGCGAACCAATGGTAATCATACCAACCCAGCCAAGCGCGCCTGAGTGTACGTGGCCGACTGTCCAGTCAGTGTTGTGTGATAGTGCGTTCACCGTCTTGATAGACATCATTGGGCCTTCGAACGTCGACATCGCATAGAACGACAATGCCACAATCATAAAGCGAATGATCGGATCGGTACGCAGCTTATCCCAACTACCTGATAGCGTTAACACACCGTTAATCATACCACCCCAAGATGGTGCAAATAGGATGATAGAGAACACCATTGCTAACGACTGCGTCCAATCTGGAAGCGCTGAATAATGCAAATGGTGACCACCAGCCCACATGTATGATGCAATCAATGCCCAAAAGTGAACGATAGACAAACGGTAAGAGTAAATAGGACGACCAATCTGTACTGGAACGAAGTAATACATCATCCCAAGGAAAGCGGCCGTTAAATAGAAACCTACCGCATTATGTCCGTACCACCACTGCACCATCGCATCAGTTGCACCGCCAAATAACGAATAAGATTTAAACGCACTAACAGGGATAGCCATACTGTTTACGATATGCAGTAGAGCAATCGTAATAATAAAAGCGCCAAAGAACCAGTTAGCCACATAAATATGTGAGGTTTTGCGTTTGATTAGCGTACCGAAGAAAACGATGGCATAAGATATCCATACCAAGGCAATCAAAATATCGATTGGCCACTCAAGCTCAGCGTATTCTTTAGTCGACGTCAGACCTAAAGGAAGCGTAATAACTGCCGATACGATAACCGCTTGCCAACCCCAAAAGGTAAACCAAGCCAAGTAAGGTGCAAATAGTCTCGTCTTACAGGTACGCTGGACCACATAATAAGAGGTCGCGAACAGGGCAGATCCACCGAATGCAAAAATAACCGCGTTGGTGTGAAGCGGTCTTAAACGACTAAATGTCAACCATGGAATGTCAAAGTTTAGTGCTGGCCATGCTAACTGTGAAGCAATGAACACACCAATACTCATGCCGACGATGCCCCATATCACGGCCATTATCGTAAAGAATCTTACGATAGTAATTTCGTACTCACGGTCCACTGGGGCGACTGCTGTGTTTTGTAAACTCATTGGATGATTCCTTTACAGCCCGAATTATCAACAGAATTAACTAATTCTGCGCAGCTTCTATATTATAAAGTTATAAAAAATTATAAGCAGAAAATGGCTGCGCTACATGCTGTTTTTTGACTGAGCTTATCATTGATAACTTATCAATTATCAAGGTTACTTTATTAACTATCAAGCTAGGGCTATGCTAATTAACAGCTGTCGCTGATAAGTAGAGGACGGCGATACAAACGCACTGCGCTCACAGCTAGTCGATAGTAGGATTGTTAATAAAGGGTCAGATTTGATAAGACAAAGTGCCTTCTTTGAGCATCAAACATCTATTGAGGCTGAGTATGTATCTTAATTATTACTAAAAGCAGTATGAACGAAGATAGATACTGATATTCAACTGGTGACAAAAAGCTTATGCACCATAAATGTATGCTAGCGGCGGCTGACAAAAAACATATTTACGTAATGTTTAGTTAAAACTCCCGACTCTGTTTAAGGGTATTGTAACGCAAACCTAATCAAATATCATCAGAACTATGCGCCAAAATACAAACTCTTTGGTAAAAATAGTTATGAACGATATAATCTTTCAGCGTTATACACCTATTTTATACCCAATTTCCCTACTATTCTAGGGGTGAAAAAAGATAGTGCTTTTTGGCGCAAAAAATACAATTAAGCGGTGGTTTTGTAACAATAGCAGCATTTGCGCTATAAATAAGTTTTACTTATCATCGAATCGCACCTTATAATGACGCCTTGTAGTATCGCTAACCAAGTGCTTTATACTGATATTAACGAATATTTTGAACTTTTAAATAGTGGTTAGGCTTAGCCGTATGCTGGCACAAGCCTACCTTCATAAATAACCTCATAAATAATAGGTATTAAGGATAATAATATGGCAGTTTTTTTGACAGACGAATGGTTTGAGCAAGTAGAGCAAATGAGCAATGACGCGGGTGAGTTAAACCTGCCGCCTGCCTTGGCAAATATGGTGGTCAATCTAAAAGTGTCTGATGCTGAGCAAGATATCGAGGCCAATTTTGCCAATGGCCTACTGCACCGCGGTCTAAATGAATCGGCGACAACGACCTTGCTGTTGGATCGTGATATTTTACAATCTATCATCACCGATTTTAATACCAATGAAATCATGGGGGCGTTTATGGCAGGCAAGATTCGTGTCGAAGGCGATATGTCACAATTGATGGCAGTACAAACCGCGCGTCCAAGTGCTGAGCAAAAAGAGCTATATACTCGTATCAAGTCTATGACGACGATGGCGTAGATCTTATATTGAGTGGTTTGTACTCAAGCCATTGATATACAGTTCACTCAGATATACAAAAGCCCCTATTTATTTAGGGGCTTTTTATTTGCTCAAACATTCAACTGTCAAAACAGCGGGACAATCATCTGTTTATCGGACTACTGTCTTGTTTCATTAGATTGTATCAATTTAATTTTATCAGCTGGCTTTAGACTGCGCCGACGCTTGCTGGTTTTCTTTATAGATGGCGGCTTGGAGCCAAACGTTTGCTTGCACATAGTCGTGAACAGCAATCGCGGCAGTTTCAGGGGTATTGAGGGCAGCGATACGCACGACGAATGGGTCGGTATCTTGCTCACGCAGGATCACTACATCAAACAACAAAATGGATTTGTCATTAAAAGTCGTTTCTTGCTTACCGAGCACTTGACCTTGGCACCATGCCTCGTCCTCTTGGCCTAAGGTGTCGCCAAATAAATACGCGCACATATGACCAAGATTGATTTCGACAGGTGCCATCTGCTCTTTGGTCTCAGGTTGCCAGTTGCTGATTTGCTCTTGTAGGTCATCTGGGATTTGGCCGTCATTGGCAGCGACGATGTCATTAAAAGCACGGTGATAACGAATCGATTCTTGATCCTCTACCATCACCACTTCGTTTTGTTCGCTTAGCTGGATTTCGTGCGCCCATGCGCTAAAATTGACAAAATAACTGGTGTCTTGCTGATATAAATGGCGATTGGTGGTATAAAGTTGGTCAAAGGCATAAATGATACTACCATCAGCCGTGCGTAAGCGCAAAACGGCGTCGTGCGAGCGATCGTTGGCAATGATACGCTCGATTTTACAATGCAGCCCGTACGGGCTATCGACGCAGGGGTAGGCATTGATAAAGCATTCAGGCTTGCCATCTTTCATGGCCAGTACTTGATTGATGTGGCAAGGCTGGTCTTCTGAGAGCAGCAGACAGCTGTCTTTGGCACTGATGTTGTTGTTTAGACCTTTGGGCATCGCCGCATGTTCGATCATCTTCTGTAGCCACTCTGGGACGTCGTTACTCATATCGTCTGTCAGAATACGCCAATGATCAGCATGGCCGGCTGATTGCTCGTCGCTCAAGGCGACTTTGGTGGGGGACTGGATGTTTTTATATTGGTAGTTGATGGTCATGAGATACTCAAAATTAAGTCAGCGTGGGGTTTGGACCTAAAGTGACGGGCTTATATACCAATATATCATATCAAAATTGGGTGATGATAAGCTGCGACATTTTAGCGAGAGGTCAACAAACCGCAATGAATTAGGGGTTAATGACAATTGTCTTTGGCATATAATATATAGGTATTGCCGCAAGCAATAGCAAGCCCCTCATAAAAAATAATAACAAAAGTGAGTTTTTTCGCAAAAAAAAATGGGCAGTTTATGCGAATGACTGGCACATATAAGACAAATTGTGTCAAACTAGCTCCCTTTTGACGGCTGCGTTTGGCTCGTCTGAAACCCTATTTTTGTGTTTGATTTATATGTGGGTATGGTCAGTGTTCTTAGAAAATAGAGCGCGGTACCACCACTTGTTTTTATAACATATATAGAGTCGCACGTAGATAAGATAAAGAGTTTGAATATGTTTCGTCCTTTAGCGTTATTTATCGGCTTACGTTACACCCGCGCAGAGCGTAGTAATCGCTTCATCTCCTTTATATCGCTGATATCCATGATTGGTTTGACGCTTGGCGTTGCGGTATTGATCACAGTGCTTTCGGTGATGAATGGCTTTGATCGTGAGCTCAAGACCCGTATTTTGGGCATGGTGCCGCAAGCCACGGTGGTGTCATCAGAGATTATGAGTGACTGGCAGGATCTGGCTTCTCAGATCAAAGAAGATCCTGAGGTCGCAGCAGTTGCGCCATTTATCCAGCTACAGGGGATGCTGACTTCAAACGGCCAAGTCGCGGGTATCATGGTCACAGGTGTCGAGCCTGAATACGAAAAAAACGTCTCTATCATCAATGAGCATATGGTCGAAGGCAGTATTGACACCCTACAAAGCGGCGAGTTTAATATCGTGTTGGGTGAGGAGATGGTGCAATCGCTCGGGCTGCAGCTGGGTGATAAAGTCACGCTGGTCTTGCCAGAAGCCTCTCCGTCGCCTGCTGGCGTGATTCCGCGGTTTAAGCGCTTTACCTTGACGGGGATATTTACCATCAGTCCAGAGGTCGACAGCCTGATGGCGTTTATTCCCATGGGCGATGGCGCCAAACTGCTGCGTCTGCCAGAGGGCGCTCAGGGCGTGCGCATGAAGCTCGATGACATCTTTGCTGCCCCAATGGCAGCAGAAAAAGCGGCGGCCATCGCTCCTGAAAGGCTCTATCCCAGTGACTGGACACAGACGCATGGCAATTTGTTTGGTGCCATCCAGATGGAAAAAGCCATGGTCGGTTTGCTGCTGTTTTTGATCATCTTGGTCGCCGCGTTTAATATCGTCTCAAGCCTTGTGATGCTCGTCACTGACAAAAAAGCCGACATCGCGATTTTAAAGACTTTTGGCGCGTCACCACGTCTGATTACGCAGGTCTTTATGGTACAAGGTGTGGTGATCGGCTTTATCGGTACCATTGCTGGGACGGTATTGGGTATTATATTTGCCCTGACGGTCAGTGATATCTTGGGCTTTATCAATCAAAGCTTTGGGCTAAATCTATTTGATGCCTACTTTATCAATTATTTACCATCGCAGCTGCGTTTGACAGATGTGCTATTGATTACTACGGCCTCGTTTGTACTGAGCTTTTTGGCCACTATTTATCCAGCACGCCGTGCCGCTAAGATACAACCAGCGCAAACGCTGCGTTATGAGTGATAAACTTACCCAACTGTGCACGATATAAAATCAATAGCGATAGCAATAAAATAAAGGAAATACCATGTCTGCCATCTTAGAGGCAAAAAACATCAATAAAATATATGATGAAGGGGCGGTCAGTACGCAGGTATTGACCGGTCTGGATTTGACCGTCAATGCAGGCGAGCGTATCGCCATCGTTGGCACCAGTGGCTCAGGAAAAAGCACGTTGCTTCACTTACTGGGCGGTCTTGATACACCAACCAGTGGTGAGGTTTGGCTACATGGCAAGTTACTCAATAGCATGAATGAGACTGAGCGCGGGGCGATGCGTAATGAGTACTTGGGATTTATTTACCAGTTTCATCACTTGTTGGCAGAGTTTACCGCGGTCGAAAACGTCGCTATGCCGCTGCTGATGCGCCCAAAAGTATCGACGACTGATGCTCGAGATCAAGCCATTGCGATACTAAAGAGTGTCGGTTTGGAGCACCGTTTGACGCACAGACCAGGTGAGCTATCGGGCGGTGAGCGTCAGCGAGTGGCGATTGCGCGTGCGCTGGTCACCAAGCCCTCACTGATCTTAGCCGATGAGCCAACGGGTAACTTGGATTATGACAACGCCCAGAGTATATTTGGGTTGTTATCAGAGTTACAAAGCACCATGCAAACGGCGCTACTGATGGTGACTCATGATCGCAGCCTAGCGGCACTGGCAGATCGTCAACTGCTACTGCGTAACGGTCATTGGGAAGCCTACTAACGCCCAAGTAAAGGCACACCCAAGCCAATAATAGACTAGAAGAGCTGATATAAAATTCCAATCACAAGCTGATCACTGACAGCGTTGCTTATAGTTAAAAAGGTGACTATGATGAATAAAGATGACGACCCAATCGCTGCGTTTGGTAGTGCCGAAGAAGGCAATGAGCCGTTGCAGCCGTATATCGATCCGGCGCTGTTTGACACCTTAGATAGACAAGCGCAAATAGAGATACTCACACCAATCTTTGATGCGATCACCATCGCAGGCGTGGACTACGACCTAAAGGTACAAGACAGTGCGACAGGCAAGCGCTATGTACTGCTCAATGATGACAAAGTGATTGAGGTCTTTGTCATGGACAGTAATCTGACCGACAAGGTCAAAAACGCCATCGATGCGCACAAAGCGCGTAAAGGCGAGCTATAGCGCGAAGGGCTGGCATGGGACGGCGAATTAGCAGTATTAGCAATAATAGAAGGGCGGTATGACAGAGGCCGTATTAGGGTTTGTCATAAGGCGGTTGGTCTGAGGCGTCTTGTTGCCGCTTTTGCCAACTAACGACGGTTTTGTAGCGCCAAATAGCCTTGAACGCCAGACCGCAAATAAGACTACTAACCACAGCCAATATCGTCAGGCCAAGACAAAAAGCGGTCAGTGATACCGTGCCTTTATAAGTGATAAAGGGGTTGGCACCGTCTGATAATGCCCATAAACTAAAATCAGCAATCATCCGACCGATCAATCGCAGGCTGATCATGGGTACATCGATGATTTTGGCACCGATATAATAGCCTGCATAAAATATCGGTAGGCTGGTCACAGGGTTGGTAATCCAAGTCAGGCCAAGCGCCATAGGGACGTTGGCACGAAAAATAAGCGAGCCGAGTAAGGCCAGCAGCATTTGCCCTGGCAAAGGAAAAAATGCACTGAGTACACCGATATAGACCGCCTTGTTTAAGCTATGGCGGTTAAAATGCCATAGACGTGCGTCAGCCAGCTGCGGGGCAAACAGTTTTAAGGTACGGCTTTCTAGGATTTTTTCTGGTGTAGGGAGCAGGTCTTTGAGACGTTTTTGGGGCACAGGATCGCCTTTCATCGTTAACGACAGTCCGCTCAAGCGCATTGATGGACTGAGATAAAGTAGTATTAATAATAAAAATCAGGCTAAAAGTTTTATTAGAATATAAAGGCTAACAATGCGAGATCATCCTTAGCGCAATATAGGCAATTAGTATAGGGTAATAGTCGTGTAAATGCTATTGCATGACGTGTCAGTCGTGATGGGTTTATGATCAAATCCTCGAGCAAGGAGTGCTGGTGTATTGGTTGGTAGGTGGTTTGATTATCGTCGTGATGATGGGAGTGCTGGCCGTTGCAGATAGCATGCCAAGCGTCTCATCACTGGTTGATACCATTAATCCTTCAGTATTAGCCCTCATACTAGTGATGATGAGCTTTGTGCTTATTATGCTCTCTCGCCTTTATACACCTGCCACTCCAGCCGCGCAATCAACGCCATTTTCTTCTCAGACCTCCTCACAGTCACCTGTTATTGAGTTATCCATTAGCAAACGCCTTTTGCTCCTTGCCCGTCATATAGTGGTCGTGATACTGGCAGCGGGGCTAATAGGGGTTAGCGCGTTACAAGCACTGGTCAGTCACCAGCAAGCGGAGTCGAGCAAAATCACTGCGCCACTACGCGTGCAAGCATTGGTGACAATCGAAGGTATCAGCGATAGTGTTTTGGATGCAGCTGCAGACACTGGCTATCGGCAGGTGGCAGTCATCACCCACCTCTCGCCTTTGGTCTCTGAGCTGACACCGCAAGATTTGGATAATATCACCGCCAGCCACTTAGCAGATGTACAATCACATACCAATAAAAATAGCCTAAGTATTAAAAGCAATTCAATCAATCTTGATACGCTGCACACTGATAGGCATCGCATATTGCTCAGTGCTTATCCTCAATCTTCGCGTCGGCCAGAGACGGCCAAGCAGTTTGCCAGTCTCTCTCAGCTAAAACCAGGGGAGACGCGGTGGATGAGCTTGGCGCTGTCTCCATTGGCGATGGCCGAGCAGGCAACCAGTAGCCCCTCTGGCTTTGACAGCTATCGCTGGTTGCGCGGTCGCCATATCGATGGAGTGGCGCATGTATTGGTGACAGCGACGCAGCCTGTCAGTACTGCTGATACAGATCTGCTTGTAGCATCATCTTCTCTTTCTCATCTGTCGCGCGTGCGTACGTATATCGATCGCGGACGCTGGCAGCTGCGCCAGCATTTTTATCAAGGCTGGCATGTGCTTACTGGCGATGAGCAACAAGCAAAGGCGGTTACGCTCAGCTTGCTGACAGGAGATAGGAGCCTTATCAGTCACGAGACCAAAGAGCTATACCAGCTGGCGGGCATCTCGCATTTACTGGCGATATCAGGCACCCACGTTTTGTTTTTGGCCATTGTGTTGGCAGGTGCAGCGGTGATGATAGTCAATCAGTTATATCCCGCCTTGTATCGTTACGTACCGCGCTGGCAAGTGCGCTGGTGGGTGATGATTGGCGCGGCTTTTGTTTATGCGCTATTTACCGGATTTGATGTGCCTGCTGCTCGTACCGCCTGGATGCTATTTGCTATAGGACTGATGCGCTTGAGCTTACTGCCTGTTAGTACCATGCGGGTATTACTGGCGCTGGCTGTTCTTATGGCGTGGTGCGATCCTTATGTATTATGGCAGGCAGGCTATTGGTTGTCCTTTGTCGCAGTGGCACTATTACTTAAGTATGAAGACAGATCACATCACCCTCATACATTGGCCAGCACGCAGACAAACACATCATCGTCGCATCAGAATGAGGCTGGCGGCAGGCTATGGCTGCGGCAGGGATGGGGCGTAGCCAAACGTGTCTTCAAGTTACAGTTTTGGTTGTTTATTGCTTTATTGCCCATCACATTGCTACTCTTTGGCAAGGCCTCATTATGGGGTCTTATCATCAATATGTTTGCCATCGGTTTATTCGGCTGGGTCATTGTACCGCTGAATTTATTGGCAGGCTTGATTTATCTGCTATCGCCGACGCTGGCAGATGGTCTATGGTCGTTTGTCACCGCCATTATCCTGAGTTTGCATCAGCTAATCGATTGGTTGACGACATTGCCTGCATTGTCTGCCGCGTGGTTGTACACACCCATCAACATGGCTATCGTGCTAATGATGGTATTGGTGATATTGCCTTGGCTGTTGCCACGAGGGTTCATCAGTCGCGGGTTAGCACTGCCGCCTTTGGTGCTGCTCATGATGACGGTTTATGCCAATCAGCAATCATTGATGGCTGTACCGACGCTTTACTTATTGCCGACTGGCGATCAGTATATAAGCGCCAGTGTGCTGCAATACCCCGTGACGAATGACAGTGGGGAGAGTGGTGAAGATGAAGATGAAGTCAGTTGGTTGTTTTTGGCAGATCACAGACCAAGTGATGCACCGACCATGCCAAGTAGGCTTACCGCAGAGGCATTGTCTGCCACTGTGGCGCAGCAGCTGGGTAGCTTATCAATAAAGCGCTTGCACGGTGTCGTTGTACAAAGTAGCAGCGCCACTTTGAGTCAAAGACAAATCAATGATGATCCGCCAAATTCCTTGCAGGCTTCTACCTCTGAGTTGTTGCCTCTGACAGTGCTGCAGCTATCGCAGCATTTACCGACTTATCAGTACTGGCAAGCAGGGCGCATCGATCGATGGCCAGCCTTGCAAGCCGCTTATCAAGTCACTCATCCCGCCGCGGCAAAGTCTTCTATCAGTGCGCAGCGCTGTGAGGAGGGCAAAACATGGCAATCGGCCAATAACAAGTTGTCCATCACCGCGATGACAGGTTGGCGTCAGATAGAGGACGCTAGCGTGTGGGACTGTACGATAGCGATCGATCTTAGCGGTATAAAGGGTAGCCGTATGCCGATACAAGTGCTTAGGTATAACGCCGCTGCACCGCTCAAATCTTCTGCTGCTAGCGTCCAAGTACTTCTTGATCGCTTAGCGACTCAGCCGTCTGACTCATCATCGCCGCAGCGCCATACGCCGCCTGAACGCATCATCTTAAATGCCGATAGCCATGCACGAGTCTGGCAGTTATGGTCGCTGATGTGTACAGATGAGCGCGCAACGTCGGCACAGAGTAGGTGGCTCGGTCACAGCACGTCGTCTGTCACCGCTGATGTACTAGAGCGCCAGCGTGTCGGGGTAGTTATCACGCATGATGATAAAATATTGCCAGCCGCACTGCCCTTAGAGACAAGAGATACAAGTATGGCGTCACCCTAATAAAGATGCTGCCATAAAAACAAGGTTTGGCCGATCAGTGTTACAATATGGTGATATTTCACCGTTATACTATATTTTACCGTTATGCTATATTTCACCGTTATGCTATTGAACCATGCTAAAAATAGCACCATACTTAGCAGCACTATTCACAGTTGATATCAATGGATAAAGGCATCATGGGCAAGGTATCGCGGCCCATGTGTGCTTATATGCTGTTTTTTATCGTTTTAGATTGTTTCTGACTTAGGAAGTTATATGCCCAATTGGCCACCAGACCCTAACAAACGTCCTGATAATACCCCAAATCAGCCAACGCCAATACAGCAGCCAAGCCAACCAAGCGGGCAAGAATGGCGACTACTAGAAAATACCTTGTTGGCCAGTGTGGTTGAGCAGCGCCGCGCCCGTCGTTGGGGGATTTTCTTTAAGCTATTAACCTTTGGCTATATTTTACTGATATTTTTGACCTTGGGCCGTGGTTGCAGCAGCAAAGCGCCAACGGGGCTCGAAGGTGTCGATACCAGTAAGCCGCATCTGGCTGTGGTCGAGCTACAAGGGGTCATTAGCAGTGGCGATGTGGCCAACGCGTATGACGTCAATGAAGCCCTGACCCGCGCCTTTGAAAACAGCAATGCCAAAGCGGTCGCCTTAGACATCAACTCGCCTGGCGGCTCGCCCGTACAGTCTGATGAGATTTGGCAGACGATGATGGACTTGCGTCAAGAATATCCAGACAAAAAACTCTATGCCGTTATCGGTGATGTCGGTGCCTCAGGCGCTTACTATATCGCGTCTGCTGCTGATGAGATTTATGTCAATCCGTCAAGCCTCGTCGGCTCTATCGGGGTGATTATGCCAAGCTATAATATCGAAGGCTTGATGGATAAGTTTGGTGTCGAAGACCGTACCATCACCGCAGGCGAGTACAAAGATATTTTAAGCTTGTCACGCCCACTGACCGACTATGAAGAAAATCATGTCGAAAAAGTACTGGCCAACACTCATAAGCACTTTATCAACGCTGTAAAAGAAGGCCGCGGTGACCGTCTAAAAAACCCTGAACAAAACAAGCTATTTTCAGGCCTTTTTTGGACAGGTGAACAGTCCATAGAGCTGGGTTTGGCAGATAAAAAAGGCAGCATCGCCAGCTTAGAGAAGCAGCTAGAGCTAGACAATGTCGTCAACTATAGCCCAACCGATCCGTTCCAGCTCTTTATGGACCGCTTTGCTGTTAAGTTGGGCGCTGGCGTGGGTTCGAGCATCGGCCTTGATGTGTTGCCACAATCAGAGGGTAACGCGCAGATGCGCTAAGTACTGTATGTTTTCATACGATTGTGTATGATGGTTGAGGCTGGGCGTATGCTCAGCCTCATTGGTATGTCACCTTCATTATCTGCCATACCAATGACAAATAACGTAAACCATATAAATCATATAAACCACCATATAAACCACATTGTCACATTTGATCAGGATCTGATGAGAGCTTGTTATGAATGATGAAGTCGAATTGCAGGCCTTTAGCGCCGCACTGCCCATCTCAAAAATAACCCAGAAGCCTGTGCTGCATTTTGCCCATGCCAATGGTATGCCAAGTGCGGTCTATCAGCCGTTTTTTGAACATTTATCTGAGTTTTTTACCATTGAGTATATCGCCAGACTGGGCGATACTCCTGGCTATCCGGTGGATAATCATTGGCGCAGCATGACGCAGCAGGTTATTGATAGCGTAAAAAACGCGTGTGACAAGCATGGCGTGACTCAAGTGGTGGCAGTGGGTCACTCGCTTGGCGCGATGTGTACCTTGCAGGCACTGTACCGCGCGCCTGAGCACTTTGCCCAAGCGGTGCTGATGGATCCGCCATGGATTTATAGCAAAACCAGTCTACTTTGGCATATGGCCAAAATAATAGACAGACTGCCGCTTATGAATAACCGCCTAATGGACGCATTGTCGCCCTCTGGGATATCGAAACGTCGCCGTGATGTTTGGGACAGCCGAGAGGCAGCCTACGAAAAAATGCGTCATAAAGGTTTTTTTAAGAATTTTGATGAGCGTAGCTTTCAGGGCTATATCGAGCATGGCTTGCACGAGCGCGCCGATGGCAAGGTGACACTGGCCATCCCCAAAGCCAGTGAGGTGGCGGTGTTTCGTACCAATCCTTCTTGGTATTGGCTGACGCCCAATCGTGGCCCTAAGGTACCTGTGACGCTGATTATCGGCGAGGATAGCTTGTTTTTAAAGCGCCGCTTCCCGCAGCAGGTTCAATCGCGGCTAGGCATTGCGTACCAGACCCATGCAGGCGGTCATATGTTCCCACTTGAGTACCCAGAGTCAGTCGCGCAGCACGTACTATCATTGATTGAGCAGCAACTAAAGCCTAGCGGCGAAAACCAACCACCTACACCGCGACAGATACAGGCTATAGTCGATTCTCAATAAAACAGATACATTATAGGTCAACATGGCACTGGTATAAATTTTCCTTGCGAGCTGTGCCTGCGCTGCTCGATGCTGCATAAAATTTATCCCAGTCCCACTGTATCATTTTTATACTGAACTCACCATATAGGCTCTAAACAGCTAGGCAGTGTGCTACTTTAAGTGACGATTTATGCAAAAAAACACGATCATCGCCCATCAATCCTCTATCACAAAACAACCGCCGCTGTTTTCGCGTTTGGGCGCGTTTGTGCTGACGGTGGGGGTGGTGATGGCGTTTTTTATCAGTCAGCTATTAGGGGTTTATATCGCTGGCAAGTTGGTATTGCCCACTGGTAAAAGCGCCAGCATGGCTGATATTTTTTATTTTGGCAGTAATGATGGCACGGTCGTCAGCCTCTCTATCCTCATAGGCTGTGTTTTGTTAGCCGCTATGAGCGGTTTGCTGATTGGTATCAGGGGCGGCAACGTACGGCACTATCTGGCACTAACGCCGTTTTCACTCGCAGTCGGCATAGGTATGCTTGGAGTGTTATTGCTGTTTATGATTGGCAGTCAGGCCTTGACGTATGTGTTAGGTGAGACGCCGCTGGTGTTTGTCGATCCGCTGTATCAGTCTGTCAGCTCGGTGTGGCTATTGGTGTTTGCAATGGTGATCGTCGCGCCTGTTTATGAGGAGCTGATATTTCGCGGGCTCCTGTGGTCGGCAATCGCTGAGCAGTTTATAGATACAGATAATTTATCACATTTATCGCCGCGCGGGGCAGTTGTTGCAAGCGTCGTGACCAGTTTGATATTTGCGGTCATTCATGTGCAGTACGGCGTCTATGAAATCAGTACCATTGTGGTACTGGCATTGATATTTTGTTATGCGCGTTTTAAGTCAGGCTCGCTGCTGCTGCCGATACTACTACATATCATCAATAATGGCGCTGCTATGTGGCAGTATCTGGCGCAAGTGCCTTAAGTAGTAATTATTAATTGCTAATTAATGCGCGAAACAGCACATTACTTAAGTTCATGTGGTGTCAATCCATGTGGTCTTAATCAGTACGGTTATACATCAGGATTGAGCGCCAACACCTCATCAGCTGCCTGCTTGACATCGTCGAGCGTTAGCTGTGGTTTGCCGCTTAAGGCTTGTCGCCATTTACGCGCGCCCATCAGTCCTTGAAACAAACCCAGATAGTGCCGCGTCATCGTAGGCAGCGCTTCGCCTTTAGCGATTTGTGTTTCTAGATAGGGGAGGAGCTGCGCCAAAATCTCTGAGCGCTTGGGCGTAGGCGCACCCCACAGACCATTGGCCTCTGCCAGCAGGTAAGGGTTGTGATAAAACGCCCGCCCAATCATCACCCCATCGACGTGCTGCAAATGCGCCTCGATATCTTTGATGGTGTCGATACCACCATTGATCTCGATATCGAGCGTAGGGAAGTCTTGTTTGAGGCGGTACACATCGTCATAGCGCAGGGGCGGTATTTCACGGTTTTGTTTGGGGCTCAAGCCTTGTAGCCAAGCGGTACGCGCATGGACAATAAAGCGTGTACAACCAGCCGCTGCTACTGTCTCGACAAAGTCCACCATAAACTCATAACTGTCAAAATCATCAATGCCGATACGGTGCTTGACGGTCACAGGAATATCGACCGCAGCCTGCATATGCTTGACCAAGTCAGCAACCGTCTCAGGCTCCGCCATCAGACAAGCGCCTATTTTATTGTGCTGCACACGGTCAGATGGGCAGCCCACATTGATATTGACCTCATCATAGCCATACTGCTGGGCAAACTCAGCACACTGCGTCATCTCGCTATTGTCGGCGCCGCCCAGTTGCAACACCAATGGATGCTCAAGCGCATCAAAGCGCAGATGCCGATCGCGATTGCCATGGATGAGTGCACCCGTGCTGATCATCTCAGTATAAAGATAAACATGCGGATTAAACAACCGCGCAAAGTAACGATAATCTGTCGTTGTCCAATCAATCATAGGGGCAACAGAGAGTCGTTTATTGCTCATATCAACCATAGGGGTGGGGCCTTAATAAAGAGTCGTTAAATGTGTAGTAGTGGCTAAATGTATAAGCGTGGTTTGGTCTATGGGGTCTTAAGCGCATAAAAAAAGCGTCATGCAGCTACCATGACACCTTATGTATCATCCATGATCCATCATTCATCATCTATAAAGCTAAGACACGACCGAGGCTGCGACCCGTTAGGTCGCGATTAGATTACATGCTCAATCTTCTTAAACTCGGGTAAGTTGTAAAAATAAAGGCCCATGATGATACCGATAAAACCGATAAATGCAACGTAGAGAGCCGGAGAGAAACTCACTAGAGTCGTGGCATAGCCGAGTCCAAAAGGAATCAAGATACCGACGATGCCGTACGTGACATTATAACAAAGTGCCATGCCAGTTAGACGTACATTTGTCGGAAACAGCTGTACCAAGATAGCTGGCATCATGCCAATAATACCTGAGCAAAAGCCTAAGAGGGCGTACATGATCAAGATATAATCGCCACCAGCGTCTAAATGATAAAAGAAAGCAAAAATCATGGCGATAAGTAGCGCGGAGCCTGCGGCAAGAATTTTACCAAAGTTTTGGTAGTTCGATAAAATCCCATAAAAAACACAGCCAAAAATCATAAACACAATGCCCAGACTGTGTGAAAACCCAAACAAATCCGCATCTAGGTTAAAGCGCAGCTTGATCAAGTCGGGCAGCAAAATGACAACGACGGTGGTGATGCTGGAGATGATTAAGGTCAAAATCATCCCAATAAAGACAGAGTGCTTGCAGTGCTTAGACAGCAGCGTCAAGGGTTTGGCGACATAGTTTGGTGGTTTTGATGCTAGCATGGCCGTAAAAAAAGGCGTTTCACGGACCAAGCGCCAGGCCAATAGCGGCAAAAAGCTCAGTATGGCTGCCACAAAAAACGGCAGTCGCCAGCCATAGTCGACCAATTGCTCAGTGGTCATAACGTTCGACAACCACATAAAAAACGCATTTGAAAACAACACACCCACAAAAAAACTGGCCGTGACATAACTACAAGCAACCGACAAATACTGACGGGGCATGTGCTCGGCCACAAATACCCAAGCCAAGGGCACATACAGGCCAAATGCCATTCCTTGTATGAGCCGCAGCAGGATAAACAAAGCAGGCGATATCAGTCCCCACTGTGCATAGGTCGGCAAACAAGCCATGACTAGCAAACTGATGGCACTGACGAGCATACTGACGAGTAAAATAAACTTACGCCCTTTGATATCTCCATAGCGCCCCAGCAAAACACCGCCGAATGGACGAGCAAGATAACCGACGGCAAACAGTCCTAACCCTTGTAGCCGAGCAACATTGGGATTGCTATTGACGGGGAACAGCGCCGATGCCACGATATCTGAGATATATAAATAAATCAAAAAATCAAAAAACGCGACGGCGCTACTAAAGCAAATAAACAATACCATGTTTCTATCTTTCGTAGACATCAGGGCATATTGAGAACGATTAGGCATAGTAAATCACGCATCCACACCACAAGCTAATGTGGTCGTTAAGCCGATTATCCTCTAGATAATCCGCATGATAAAAACTGACACCTCCCGATAAAAAAGGGAAGCGTCAAGACAGTAATATTCAGAGTGTTTCGCTATTTTTAGCCCATTGAAATAGGGCGTGTTGAAAATTCGACCGTGGCACTGACAGCGACTATTTTTTAGGCGATTCGATGTTAAAAATAATAAGTTTAGTCATTCTAAGCGCTTATTTTTAACGATGAAGCGGCAAAAAAGAGTCCTGTCCCCTGCTTTTTATCGTTGGGGCTGATGCTAAAATTGCCCCATACTGCGTTACAAATCTCGCTAAGGCATCTGCATTATCGTCGCTTTGTGCCTTGTCTGGAACAATTTTAGCGATCAGCAGTGCCTATTTGCGAATGTTCAACACGCCCTAATTATCGAGTGAATAAAAGCCCCGCCTGAGTACTACAATAACCAATCAATCGGCAACCAAGACATGATGGTCAGCCAGACATGGTCACTCATGTCGACTCGCGGCTCTGAGTCGTATACTACCTTTTCGCCGTTTTCCATGGTGTGCCACTGCAGGCGACCGTTATCTAGCAGCTTTACCTCATAAGCTTGATTGAGCAAGTCATCACTGAGCGCGCCATGCAGCTGTCTTGCCAGCTCGTCGTCGTTGATGATCACGCCCATCTCGGTATTGATATTGGCAGAGCGTGGGTCGACGTTATATGAGCCGATAAACACTTGATAGTCATCAACGGCAAAGGTTTTGGCATGGAGACTGGTTGAGGATTGACTGCGGGCTTTCCATAGCTTGTTTTCACGCTTTTCTTCACCAGCGGTGGATTTGAGCTCATAGATTTTTACGCCTGAGCGCAGCAGCGCTGGCCGCCACTGGCTGTAGCCTGAGTGCACAGCGGTGACATCCGTTGCGTCAAAAGAGTTGGTCAAGATTTTGATATCGATACCAGCATTGGCCAGCTGTACTAAGGTGTTGACGCCGTCTTTGGTCGGGACAAAATAAGATGAGATGATGGTCAGTTTTTTGGTCGGGCTGCCAAGCAGGGTACGCAGTTGATGCACCAAGTTGGTATCGGCAGGGACGGCCTTGCTCAGCTTGCCGACATCATCGCTCAAAAACTGCATGTCTGTCCAACGAAACGGCACCCGCTTGCTCACTAAGTCCTCATCTATGGTCGACTCTTCAATCGCTGCTTTATAGACGGTCAAGCTGCTATTGGCATGGTGTTTTTCATCTTGACCAATCTTGTCTAGCGCTGCCAAAAAATCAGTGGTTGCGCCATCGCCAAGGGTCGCGAGCGTCTCGATGTCAAACGACAGCGGCGACGACCAATAGCTGGCAAAACTATTATCAATATCGGCCACGACTTTGCCGATGAGCAAGACGTCCAGATCAGCAAACTGGCTATTTTGATCGTTACTTAGGTATTCATTGCCGATATTACGTCCACCGATGATGGTAATCTGCTTGTCAAAGGTCATACTCTTATTGTGCATGCGCCGATTGATTCTAGGCAGGCCTGTGACGTAGTTTAGGGTTTGAAACTTACGGTGCATCAAGGGGTTGATGATGCGTACCGCGATATTTGGATGACTGGCAAAGCGCAATAAATGCTGATCAAGCTCAGCATTATTATTAAAATCATCGAGTAGCAAGCGCACGATTACCCCGCGCTCAGCCGCTTCCCACAAGTCTTTGAGCATTAGCTGGCCGGCCTGGTCATTGTGCCAGATATAATACTGGGCATCGATGTTGCGGGTGGCCATACCCGTCAAGATGCTGCGAGAGGCAAAGGCATTGGCTCCAGTGACAATCGGGTGATAGCCTGATAAGTCTGGGTGGATATCGTTTTGTTCGCTGATGGCGGCGACCAAATCTGTTTGCTCAGAGGGTTTGCTGTTTTTTGCTTGATACAGTGCATGGATGCGTGCAGACAGCGCTTGACTCTCGGGCAGGTGCGGCTGCTTGGGTAGGCTCTGACAGGCGCTCAGTCCCAATGTCAGTCCGAGGGTTAGGCTCAGTGAGAGGTTGGCTGGATCTATACTAAACATCGACATGACGGATTTACCTTAATGAGCCTGTATTTACGGATTAAGTCGTTTGCTGGGTGTGTCGGACAGCGACCTTATCGTTACGCTGTCTATGACCACAAAAAATAGAGGTTTTGAAATAATAGCATTGATTAGCAAATCGATAATAGTACTGCGTCAGGTAAAATCTGAGACTAACTCGAAATCGACGCTAAGCTTAGCAGTTGTTGCTATATCTGCCTATTATAAATACGTTATTTTTGTTAAATGGCTCAGCGTATTGCAGCGTCTCTCCCAAAGTAATAGGGGGTCTGGTACGCGCTCGTGTGCCGCTGGGCTGAGTATGCAAAAATACGATTTAGCTGGCCTTTGAAACCAGATGTTTGGAATAAGTTGACATGCTATGATAAGGCGGATGGGTAAGATCGACAAAGATATGCCGTCATTTTACCAATCACCCTCTATCAATTTAAGGCGTGCCCTCATCAGCCCGTGTAGATGATAATCGACTGAGTGGAGGGCACGCCCCAGTACTCCCCAAGGCAATGGAAGATATATGAGTCAGTCGCACACGCAGAATGATAAAAACTTAAATACACTGGATCCAAACTGGCGCAGCGATGCGCTCGATTTAGGCCTTGATTATGGTATGCAAACCATCGCGGTACGAGCTGGGCACCATCGCACCGATGAAGGCGAGCATTCAGAGGCTATTTTTACCACCAGCTCTTATGTTTATGCGTCGGCCGCCGATGCTGCTGCGCACTTTAACGGTAGCAAAACAGGTAACGTGTACTCACGTCATACCAATCCTAGCGTACGTACTTTTGAGCGGCGTTTGGCTGCGCTTGAGAATGGCGAGCGCGCGGTAGCCACCGCTTCAGGCATGGGCGCGATTTTGACCATGTGTTTGGCCTACCTAAAAGCAGGCGACCATCTGCTGGCGGCCAATCAGCTATTTGGCTCATCGATTGGGCTGTTTAATAATTACATGACAAAGTTTGGGGTCGAGGTCAGCTATGTCGATTGCTTCGATAATGACGCGTGGGCAAAAGCGGTGCAGCCAAACACCAAAGTGATATATTGCGAAAGCCCAAGTAATCCACTCGCGCAAATTTGTGATATTGGCTATCTAAGCGAGCTGTGCAAAGCCAATGGTATATTACTTGTCGTTGATAATTGCTTTGCGACGCCGGCGCTGCAGCGGCCATTAGATTTGGGCGCGGATGTGGTGATTCACTCGGCGACCAAATATCTAGACGGTCAGGGCCGCGTGTTGGGCGGCGCGCTGGTCGGTAGTGATAAGCTGATGCAAGATGCCTTTACCGTGGTGCGCTCAGGCGGTATCAGTATGAGCCCGTTTAACGCGTGGGTCTTTACCAAAGGGCTTGAGACACTAAAGCTGCGTATGCAGGCGCACTGCCAAAACGCCAATCAAGTGGCAGAGTTTTTGGCTCATCATCCCAATGTCAGTACCGTGCATTTTTCAGGCTTAAGCGATCATCCCGCCCACGCGCTTGCCACGCAGCAACATCATATGCAAGGTGGCTACGGCGCTATCATGGGGTTTGAGGTGAAGCCGCAAGCCCGCTCTGATGGTGGTATCAACGATGCAAAAGCAGCTGCTTGGCATGTGATAGACGCCACTCAAATGCTCTCTATCACCAATAATCTGGGCGATGCCAAAACCACCATCACTCATCCTGCTACCACCACCCATTTTCGCCTGAGCGCTGAGGCGCGCGCAGAAGCGGGTGTCAAAGACAGTCTCATTCGTTTGTCGGTTGGGTTGGAGGACGTGGCAGATATCATCAAAGATTTGGCGCGCGGCTTAGACAGTTTGTAAAGATAACGGTATAATCACCGTCAACGCATAAACGTGACGTGATGAAAACCGACGCATTACGTTACGTATTTCCATAAAATACCAAGAGGCGATTATGAATATTCAAGCATTGATGCAACAAGCACAAACGATGCAAAAGAAAGTCGAAGCAAACGTTGAAAACGCCAAAAAAGAGCTGGCTAACAAAGAAGTACAAGCAGAAGCGGGCAGTGGTCTGGTCAAAGTCACCATGACTGGTCGTCACGTGGTCAAGCGTTTGACCATCGATCCTAGCTTATTAGAAGACGAGCCAGATATGATCGAAGACCTCATCGCTGCTGCGATCAATGATGCAGTACGTCAAGCCGACGAGCTATATGAGCAAACCATGGCGAGCGCGACCTCAGGCATGGGTCTGCCACCAGGTATGCAAGGCTTGTTTTAAACAGATCAAGGGCAGTCTAAGCAAAGCAAGTATCTGGCATGGTTTTAAAAAAACATGTGGAATATAAAGCCTTTAGACGCCAAAAACAGCACGCTGAACACAAAAATGGGGTTGTTATCGACACGATACGACCCCATTTTTATAGCTACGATTTATACATGAAGTTAAAAAAGGAAGACACTTTGCTGACAGCCAAATTTGATCAGCTGGTCAAACAGCTGCGTATCTTGCCAGGCGTGGGACAAAAAAGCGCCCAGCGTATGGCGCTCCATTTGCTGACCAAAAAACGCCCGCAAGGCATGGCGCTCGCGCAAGCGCTGGATGAGGCAATGCGAGATATCGTTGAGTGCCAGCGCTGCCATAGCTTCAGTGATGAGGCGATTTGTCCATTATGCCAAGATCCGAGGCGTGATGATGGGCTGTTATGTGTGGTCGAAACCGCCGCTGATGTGATGGCGATAGAGCAAACGGCAGGTTACCGTGGTCGTTATTTCGTCTTAGGTGGTCATCTGTCACCACTAGATGGCATCAGTGCTGATGACTTAAACATCGATCAGCTGGTGTGGCGAGTCAAACAGGAGCCAGTGGCGGAGCTGATACTGGCGACAGGTACCACGGTCGAAGGCCAGACTACCGCCCACTTTATCAGTGAAGCGGTCAATCGTCATGTCAGTAAAATCACCCGTTTGGCGCAAGGCGTACCGATGGGCGGCGAGCTTGAGTACCTCGATAGTATGACCCTCGGGCAAGCCATGCAAAACCGCTCGTTTTTATAGTATTTTCTATATCAATTTCATAAATTCTCTATAAAAGCCAAGTCTTGTCCATTTTATTTTGTGATATTGTTATAATGGTTTTGATATTCACTTTTATTAAGGCGCGGTTTAGCGTTTTATTTTCTTCTATTTCTGCAGGTATCTGCCCGTGTCCAACCATATCTCAACCGCTGTTACTCCATCCAATCATTCAGAGCCTGCGGCCACCGCTGACGAGCCGGCGACGCCAGTCAATACCGGCGCAGAGTCAGTAGACCTGCCGCCTGAGCCTGACATTAATGCTTTATTAGATATCGCTGAAGACGCCGATGTGACATGGGTACGTGAGCAAGAGGGTTTGGCTGACGTGATAGAGGCGTTGGCGACGTGCGGGCGCGTGGCGTTAGATACCGAGTTTATCAAGCGTGATACCTACTATCCGCGTTTGGCTTTGGTGCAGCTCAACACAGGCGATCATATCTATCTATTAGACGCACCGCGACTACAATTGGACGATTTTTGGCAAGCCTTGACAGAGGTAGATGTAGCGATTTGGCATGCTTGCGGCGAAGATTTGGGTATTTTTTATCTGTTATCTGGCTGTCCGCCTCTCACCAATATCTTTGATACGCAAATTGCACTGTCTTATTTGACGGGTCAATTACAAATGGGTTATCAGCAAGCGCTTGATGACCAGTTAGACATGCATATCGATAAAGAACAAAGCCAGTCTGACTGGCTACAGCGTCCGCTATCAGATGAGCAAGAGCAGTATGCGATTGATGACGTGCGGTTTTTGCCTGCGCTTTATTTAAGTCTTGAATACGAGCTAAAAAAGCAAGGTCTCTTTGACTATGTGTGGGAGGATTGTCAGCTATATGCCCGTGATCTCTATGACACGCAGCACATGGCCGACGATGAGATGTATCTTACGATGGCGGATTATCGTTATACCTCTGAGCAGATGGCGATACTGCAAGCAGTGGCAACATGGCGTGAGGAGCTAGCACGGGCGACCAATCAGCCGCGCACCTTTGTCATAAAAAAACAAGCGGTACGTGAAATTGTCACCGAAAAACCCAGCAACATGCGCGAGCTTGCGCACAAAACCACCATGCACCGCAGCATGCTACGCCTCTATGGTGAGGAGTTGCTCAAAGTGATTAAGGAAGCCAAAAACCTGCATCCTGCTGAGCATCCTGCCTGCTTGCTACCACCATATCGTTCCAAAAATAAAGTCCTATCAAAAGCGGTGCAGCAAGCGATCGAGGCGCACGCAGAAAAAATCGGTGTGCCTGCCAATGTCTTGATGCGCAAAAAATGGCTGGCGCAGCTCTATGAAATCATTGCCTTTGATAAAGACCTCACCGAGCTGCCAGAAGGGCTGCAAGGCTGGCGTCATAAATGGGTGATACAAACCTTGATACCGGTGATTAAAGGGTATAAAACCGAGCTACAGCAGGGGATGGGTATAAAAGCTTAAGACAATCTCATCTATGAGGTTTGGTTGGGCTTAGTGTTTTTAATGTCGAGCATTTTTAGCGTTTAAACTGTCCATGTCGTAAAAAATATTGGGTCTGCTCGGCGACCGCTTTGTCGACCAGCATTCCTGTGTGCGAGACGGGAAGGATGATGTGATCCGCCGCCGCATCGATTTTGGTCTCTGAGACATATACCGTGCCATCGTGTAGTAGATGTTCTGCTGATGGCATGTTACCTGCCTGCCGCAGTTTGCGATTATGATACTGTAAAAACAACTGCCCTAAGCCATAAGGACGATTACCGGCAATCACGCCTAAGGTAATATGCTCCGGTAAGGGCGCGACCGTGCCATCTAGCGCATCGACGTACGAGCGCCCCACCACCGCTGGGGTCAAGCGCCAAATATAGTCAGCACAAACACTACCCACATGCGGCGTGCCAAGCGTTACGCAGCGTCCAATTTGCCACTTGGGATACTGAGTGACGAAATCACGAATAATCAAACCGCCTAGACTGTGACCGACCAGATCGATTGGCTGGTCAGGATGGTGGTTTTCTTCTAGCCAGCGATTGAGCCGTGCGCTATTGGTTTTGATGCCATCACGCAGACTACGATAGCCAAATTGATAAGTATCAAATCCTGCGGCTTGCAAGCGTTTGGCCAATGGCCGCATGATCCAAGCGGTTTGATGCAGACCATGGATGAGAATGACGCGGTTTTTTTGGTGCATGCTGACTTCCATTAAAAATAATATCCATTAAAAACGTACGGTTAACAACTTGATGATATGAATAGTATAGCGCTAAATGTCTCAAGCCAAATAAAAACCTCCAAATCAGCTACTGACTTGGAGGTTTGTTTTTATGTTAATTGTTTATACTTAGTTGAAAACTACATATAGTTTTCGATGCTTGGGCAAGAGCACATAAGGTTCTTATCGCCATAAGCGTCATCGACACGTGCCACACTTGGCCAGAACTTATGAGCGCGGATGTACGGCAGTGGGAATGCAGCGGTATCACGGCTATATGAATGCGACCATTCTTCACTGGTAATCATCGCCGCGGTGTGCGGCGCATTGACCAATGGATTGTCTTCTAATGTCCAACCATCTTCGCCAGCTTTGGCCTTCATAGCCTCAGCTTTGATAGATTTAAGTGCACTGATAAAACGATCTAACTCTTCTTTTGACTCAGACTCAGTTGGCTCAATCATCAACGTACCCGCAACTGGGAAACTCATGGTTGGTGAATGGAAACCATAATCCATCAAGCGCTTGGCGATATCGCTCTCAGTGATGCCAGTTTCTTCCTTCAATGGACGAATATCGATGATACACTCGTGCGCAACGCGGCCGTTTTTGCCCGTATAAAGAACAGGGTAGTGGTCTTGTAGTTGAGTGGCGACATAGTTGGCATTTAAGAGCGCAAGCTCCGTGGTTTTTAGCAGACCATCGCGGCCCATCATGGTGATATACATCCAAGAGATGGGTAAGATACTCGCTGAGCCATAAGGCGCTGCCGATACCGCTGAGCAGTCTTTTTGCGCGTTGTGTACAGGGCTTAGCGTATGGTTGGCCATAAAGGGGGCTAAGTGCGCCTTCATGCCGATAGGGCCCATGCCAGGACCGCCGCCGCCATGCGGGATACAGAAGGTTTTATGCAAGTTCATATGCAGTACGTCAGCACCGACATCAGCAGGCTGCATCATGCCGACCTGTGCGTTCATGTTGGCGCCATCCATATAGACCTGACCGCCATGCTTATGAATCAAGTCACAGATATGACGAATGCCTTCTTCAAACACCCCGTGCGTCGATGGATAAGTAATCATCAACGCACCTAGGCTTGAGCTATGCTCTTCACATTTTGCCGTCAAGTCCTCAATGTCTACGTTACCGTTTTCGTCAGTTTTGACGACGACGACTTTCATGCCCATCATCATGGCCGTTGCAGGGTTGGTGCCGTGCGCCGACTGCGGGATCAGACACACATCACGCTCTGTTTCGCCCAATGATTCATGATAGCGGCGAATGGCAAGTAGGCCTGCGTATTCACCAGAAGCGCCTGAGTTTGGTTGCATCGATACATCGTCAAAGCCGGTGATGGCTTTTAGCTGATCTTGTAAGCTATCGATCATGGCGATATAGCCGGTGACTTGGCTGCGCGGTGCAAAGGGGTGCACGTTGGCAAATTCAGGCCAAGTAATCGGTAGCATCTCACTGGTGGCATTTAGCTTCATGGTGCAGCTACCAAGTGAAATCATACTGCGGTTCATCGCCAAATCTTTGTCTTCTAGCGACTTTAGGTAGCGCAGCATTTCGTGCTCGGTGTGGTGTGAGTTAAACACCGGATGGGTCAGGATGTCATCGGTACGCAAGTGCGCGCTATCGAGTGATACGCGAGCTTCTGCTGGCAAGTCATGCGCTTTACTGACAAACAACTGCGTTAGCGCCTTAAAGTCTTGCGCGTCGCTGGTTTCACTAAAGGCCACGCTCAGCTTGGTCGTACCTAGACGCCATAAATTGTAGCCAATGTTTTCTGCGTTTTCAAAGATTTGGGTGGCCAGCTTTTCTGAGCCACAATCGATGACCACGGTGTCAAAAAACTGCTCATGTACCACGGTAAGATTGCTGTCAGCCGCGGATTTGATCACATCAGCAAAGGCAGTTGCAAATGCATGGATGCGAGTGGCGATACGTTTGACGCCGCCTGGACCATGATAAACCGCGTACATACCTGCAAGGTTGGCTAGCAATACTTGTGAGGTACAGATGTTTGAGTTGGCTTTTTCGCGGCGGATATGCTGCTCACGTGTCTGCAGTGCCATACGTAGCGCGGTATTGCCTTGCGAGTCTTTTGACACACCAATGATACGGCCAGGTGCTGAGCGCTTGGCTTTGTCAGAGAAAGCAAAATAGGCGGCGTGTGGACCACCAAAGCCCATTGGAATACCAAAGCGCTGGGTACTACCAAGTGCCACATCTGCGCCCATATCGGCTGGTGACTTTAACAACACCAAGCTCATGATGTCGCTGACGACGCTGACGTAGGTTTTGTTTTTCTTGACCGCAGCGATGACGTCGGTTAAGTCTTTTACATCGCCTTCAACACCGACGTATTGGAAAATCGCGCCAAAGTAGTCGCCTGATTTGGCGGTTTCAAAATCACCGACGACGACCTCCCAACCGAAGTACTTGGCACGAGTGTTGATGACATCTAGGGTCTGCGGATAGATGCGCTCATCCACAAAAAACTGGTTTGATTTGCTTTTGCTCACGCGCTTTGACATCGCCATCGCTTCTGCCGCAGCCGTTGCTTCATCAAGTAGTGACGCGCCTGCCATCTCCAACCCTGTCAAGTCGATACATACTTGTTGGAAGTTAAGCAGTGCTTCTAGCCGACCTTGAGCGATTTCTGCTTGATAAGGCGTGTAAGCGGTGTACCAGCCTGGGTTTTCTAGCACGTTACGCTGAATGACTGCAGGCATACGTACTGGCGAGTAGCCTTGACCGATGTAGCTTTTGTTTACCGTGATGTCGTCTGCCATGGTGCGCAGCTTGGCAAGTGCAGCATGCTCACTCATCGCGACTGGTAGATCAAGCGCTTTGTGCAAGCGCACAGGCTCAGGCACGGTATCGTTGATAAAGCTTGCCATATCTTGATAACCAACGGCGCTGAGCAAGTCAGCTTGTTTGGCATCGTTTGAGCCTAAATGACGATAGACAAATTCAGCTTCGTTAAATAATCCTTGGAAGGTATCAAACGTTGGGTTTTGAGAGATAGTCATGACATTCCTTGGTTAAGGGAGTGGTAAAGGAGATGGCTAAAATAACTAATATTAATAACTAATGACGGGTTTAGACGTAATGAACAAATTGAGCTTGATCAAAGCGAAACTGGGTGTTGTAAATACCATTGTCAGCGCGCTCGCCTGCGCCAATCATCATGACGACATGGTGGTCGTCGCTTAAACCTAATAGTCGCTTCATCGCAGGCTCATCAAAGCCGCCCATCGGACAGCTGTCAAAGCCATGTGCACGTAGTGCCAGCATCAGGTTTTGGGCGGCAAGCGCGGTATTGTTGGTGGCCCAGTTTTTGGTGTCTTCAAATGTATAGTAAGGCGACTTAATCGGTCCTTTGAGGCGTCTTGCGACCTGAGTTGCACCCCATTTGGCTGCAGAGACGATGTTGGCAGGGCCGCGCAAAAAGTCTAAAGTGACGATTTTGTTGTAGTAGTCTTTTACCTTTTTTGGGACAGGTTTATCAGGGTATTCACGCAATATCTGCTGGGCGTGGTCTTGCCACACGTCAGTACGCGCCACCACTGCAATGAGACGCGCTGAGGTTTTTGCCGCGTTTTGGTTCATGCAGTTTTTTATCGCACGTTTGCGTGTGTCTGCATCATCGATGACATAAAACTCCCACGGCTGCAGATTGCTTGAGTTGGGCGCCAGCATGGCCAGACGCAGACAGTCTGCCAGTACGGCATCTGGTATCGGTGTGTCAGTGAAACGGCGCACCGAACGACGAGACTCCACGACGTCACAAAACGCCTGTAGCGTCGCTGTGCGATCGAGTGTGGCAGTGCTAGTTTTTTTGTCATTGTCAGGGGTCATAAGAGAGTCCATGCTGAGGATTGAGTGACCCACTTGCGCATCATCAAAGTGGGGCTGGGGCTATAATCGCGAATCGCGTCCGCATCTAACAAGTAAGTCATCGTGATAAATCAGATTATTACCAATCAGAACCAATCAGGTTGTTTAGGGCGTTGTCCTCAATTCAATCGATAGCCATCTAAATGGGCTAAAAATGGCTAAATCTGGCCAAACGGTGTCAAATAGCTGATTAATATCTCGATATTATCTGCGTTATTTTCCTTGTTTGACGGTGATTTATCTCATTTTTATCGCCATTTTTAACATGAGGACACACCCTAGCAGTCGTGTTTTTGCCGCTGTGTTTTTCAAAGCGGCTAAAAACGGCCTAACAGTAGGATAAACAGATACCAGCTGCCGCCAGTATCCGCCGTGTTGCTTATATAAATTTAAACAAAGACTGAGTAGATTACAGCTCGTTTTCATACTCTTCAGCGGTCATCAATGCTTCGTAATCGGCGATGTTGTCTGGTTTGATTTTAAAGAACCAGCCTTCGCCGTACGGGTCAGAGTTGATGATTTCTGGATCATCTTCTAGTGCTTCGTTGATCGCAACCACTTCACCTGAGATAGGCGCATAGACGTCAGAGGCTGCTTTTACAGACTCGACCACAGAGATTTCGTCGTCGACGGCGAGGATATCGCCAACGTCTGGCAATTCGACAAATACCACGTCGCCGAGTAGGTCTTGAGCATGGTCAGTGATACCAACAGTGATCGTACCGTCTTCTTCTAGACGCAGCCACTCGTGACTGGCGATGTATTTTAGTTCTGCTGGGATGTTGCTCATGGGGGCTCTCCTAAGTGAGGATGGTGAATAAAATAATGGACGTTAATGATAAAATTTATCAGGGATATCAGTCAAACTGCTGTTTGCCGTTACGGACAAAAGGGAGTTTTACGACGCGCACATCGACGAACTTGCCTTTGCCGCGCAGGTCGACCTGTACGCTATCTTCATCTGATATGCTGGCAGGCACGCGTGCAATTGCGATCGAGTTTTTTAGGCTAGGGGAGAAGGTACCGCTGGTGATGATACCGGTTTGCTCATTGTCTGTGCCTTGGTTGATGGTCACGGTCATGCCCTCACGCAAGACACCGCGGGTGGTCAGTAGTAAGCCGACTTGTTTCATGGCGGTGTTGTCGTCTTTTGACTGCTTGCGCTTGCTGACTAAGGCATCACGACCGATAAAGTCGCGCTCGTCTTTTAGCGCTAGCGTCCAGCCCATGTTGCACTCATACGGGCTAATGGTCTCGTCCATGTCATGACCATAAAGGTTCATACCTGCTTCCATACGTAGTGTATCGCGAGCGCCGAGGCCAGCAGGCTTAATACCATTATCTTTTAATAAGTCAAAGAACGCTGGCGCATCATCGCCATGCATGATGACTTCGACGCCATCCTCGCCTGTATAACCGGTACGAGCGACAAACCAATCTGTGCCTTCGATATTGGTCAAATCAGCACCGACAAAAGGCTTAAGACCTGATAGTGTCTCTGACCAGCTTGGCTTGGCTTTGGCTAGTTTTTCAACCGCTTTTGGACCTTGTACCGCAATCATGGCAAGCTCTGGGCGCTCGGTGATGCTGATGTCAAAGCCTTCAGCGACTTTATTAAACTGTGCTAAGTCTTTGTCACGAGTGGCGGCGTTAGAGACGATGCGGTACTCAGTTTCGGCCTCATTCATTAGATAGACGATTAGGTCATCGATGATGCCGCCTTGCTCATTGAGCATGCCTGAATACAGCGCTTTACCCGCGGTTTTTAGTTTGGCGACATCATTGGCCAGTAGCTTTTGTAGCCATGCTTTGGCATCTGTGCCTTTGATGTCGACGACGACCATATGCGAGACGTCAAACATACCGGCATCGGTACGCACCGCTTCGTGTTCTTCGATTTGTGAGCCATAATGGATGGGCAGCTCCCAACCAGAAAAATCCACCAGCTTGCCATCGCTATCGACGTGAGACTGATAAAGGGGCGTGCGTTTGGGGGCTGCGGTGTTTGTGCTTGGAGTGCTGGTATTGTGAGTATCGGTCATAACAAATCCTTATGGAACATCAGCCGCATTTGATAATCAGTCATAACTGATCAAAGTAGCAGGGCAGAGGTGCATTATCATAGTGAGTAGCGATATTGCAGGGCGCAAGTATCGCAACCAAGGGTGGTACAAAAAATAGAGCAATCAGCCAAACAGACGCCAAACGTCGGTTTAAGCAAAAGCCCTATCTGTCCTGTCACCTGAGATTTTCAATACGGCACATCGTCGTGGTCTCTAAAGCCTTTGATTTACTCTTGCCATCACGATGCTGTCGCATTTTCTCCCCTTCGGTGGGTAAGGCGTCGTCCGTCCTTACCGCTCTCCAGATTTGTTATGCCTTATGTTTGTAGGCCACGCGTTAGGTGTCGCCGCAAAACAATCATGACATGTGTTTTTCAGTCCTTTTACCTGAGCGATTGGCAGGGTGGATGCGCCTTCGGTGGTCTGTGGATAATGCTCAATAGGACATTACCACGATGGGCTGATACGTATCGTTGCCGGTCTTTTATTTCAATGACCTGATAGCAGATAGGCACGCCTACAGACTCTCTCCTGAAAAACGTTTTTATTATGAAAGGTTCACCGCGCTTTTACAAGCCATCTGCGCCATTAAAGTCGATAATTTTGGTAAAAAGTCTTTTTTGTCCCAGCGATTGTCAGTAGTAAGGCATGGTGGCAGCGTTATATTGGTGTTTGTCCTCTTGAGTGCGTTGTTAGTTTCTAGTCGGTTTACCATAGCAGAACGTAAAGCGACTACTGATGTTTGCCCGAAATATGCTAACCTATGGCGATAGATTTTGATAGGTTGTTTTTATGCATTGCGATATTTATAAGTTTCCCAAACATGATGATATGTACATCTACATTGCGCGTCCTGATTATCCAGATGATACCGATGAGATTAAAGACTGGCTGGGGGTGTTGCCCAAAGAGTTTCGTGCGGGGCTAGGGCGTAGTCAGTTTGTTATGCATCTGGATTTGGCCGCCACTTCGAAGCTGGCTCGCGTCGATAAGGGAGAGGTGCTGGCAAAGCTCCAAGCACAAGGGTACTTTGTGCAATTGCCGCCGCAAGATGTCATGCGCCGCCAAGCAGAGCTACGCGCCCGCGAAGCACAAGATAGTATTTATGACTGATGGCATTCAAAGCTAATGGCACTTAAGGCTAAAGGCATGCAAGACTCAGACGCGTGTCTTTGCCTTTATCGTGTCGATTGAGGACACATCCTAGGAAGTCGTGATAAACTGATCTTCTGTTAAGTGCAGATGTCTATTATATATTTTGTCATATTGAGGACACGCCCTAGTACGGCAAAATTTACCCACTACCAATAGACGCTGCTGGCGCTACTGGTGATAAACGCAGGTAATAAAACACGCATGGACTGGTTAAAAAACATATTGCATCGCTTACCGCTTGAGAGTATCAGTGATATCTTAGGAGAGATTGCTATTTGGTGGGGACAACTGGTAAAAGATGTCCCACCCGCCGATCTGCCCATGTATGCCTATCTTGGGGGAACGGTGATCGTACTGATATTATGGCTGCTGGTGGCGCGCATGTTGCCGCGTCCACTCGGCGGTATGAGCTGGATGGTATTGTTTGCCGTATTGCTCGCGCCCGGTACCGCGCTCGATGACCCTAGCGAGATTGCCCCTGCCAGTATCAGTGTGGTGTATGCGGTTATGATGAAAGACTACACAAGTGCCATTGCCAATATGTTGCCCATTATGGTGGTGCTGGTGGTGGGCTTGTTTGTTGGGTTTGTCTGGCAGCTGATACGCGGTGCTTTTGAGTCGAGCCTAGACAAAGCGCGGAGCCGCACCGCCGCAGATACGCAGGCGACCATGCAGCTGACCACAGGCAATTATCTGGCCGAAAACACTGATATAACTGAGCATGCGAAGGTTCATGATCACGCACCAGTAGCTGAGACTGACGAAACGCTGGATCTCAAAAAGCGAGGTGCCAAAAATGAGGGCATACTGTCTAAACAGGCCAATCCCAACGATACGATAGACAAAGGGTGAGGAGCTGGGCGTCAATAGCGGCATGGTTTAATTTGCTCAATGACTATATAGTCGATACACTCTAAAAATATCATAGCGCTACTGGGATGAATTTTGCGCAGCCTCTGGGAACGCAGCATGCAAGTAAAATTTATACCAGTAGCGCGCTTAAATCCATAACAGTTTTATATTCAGCTAACTATAAAGTGACTATAAAAAAGACACCATGTGTGTCTTTTTTTATGGCTAATAATTATGCACCATATTTAGGGCGTAAGAAGCGCTGATCGGAAGGATGACGAACGCATGAGTATTTTGGCAATCCACCAGCCTATGCTACTCTAATTTGTGAGTGCTATTTTATAAAATACTTTATTGATAACGATAACTGAGACTTTACTATGACGACCAAGATGGACAAGACCAACCATACCTTTACCGGCACGCAAAGCTATATCGCCACCGATGATTTACAACTGGCAGTCAATGCAGCGATGACACTACAAAAACCGCTACTGATCAAAGGTGAGCCTGGCACTGGTAAAACACTGCTGGCCGAAGAGGTGGCGCAGAGTTTGGGGATGCCGCTGATTACTTGGCATATCAAGTCAACCACCAAAGCTGAGCAAGGGCTGTATGAGTATGATGCGGTCTCACGCTTGCGCGACTCGCAGCTCGGTGACGACAAGGTGTATGAGATTGGCAATTATATCAAACCCGGTAAGCTTTGGGAGGCTTTTACCAGTCAAGAGCGCAGTGTCCTATTGATTGATGAGATCGACAAAGCCGATATCGAGTTCCCCAATGACTTACTGCATGAGCTTGATAAAATGTCGTTTTACGTTTATGAGACAGGTGAGACCATCACCGCCGAGCAGCGCCCAGTGGTGATCATCACCTCAAACAACGAAAAAGAGCTGCCCGACGCATTTTTGCGCCGCTGCTTTTTTCACTACATCGATTTCCCTGATGAGCACACCATGCGTCAAATCATTGAGGTGCATTTCCCCAATATCCAAGAAAAACTGGTCAATGATGCGCTGGATATCTTTTATAAGCTGCGCGATATTCAAGGGCTTAAAAAACCACCATCAACGTCGGAATTGGTCGATTGGTTAACGTTATTGCTTGCCGATGATATGGCGCAACAAGAGCTAGAAGAAAACTTGCGCGGTGAAAAATCGATCCCGCCGCTATACGGCGCGCTACTCAAAAACGAAGCGGATGTGAGCTTGTTGCAGCGTTTTGCCAACATGATGCGTCGTTAGGCGTATCGACTGACAGCGTTGTCTGGTGTCATATCGCTGTCAGTATGATGGTGCCAATCAAACCTTATCAGCCAATAAGTGATGCGTATTTTATGTTTATCAAATTATTCTACACCCTGCGGACTTACGGCGTGCCAGTCAGCACGCGCGAGCTGCTCGATCTAAACGCTGCGCTCGAGCAGGGGCTGATGATGCAGCCACATCCTGAAAACCCAGCGCTGTCTACCTTTGCCAGTCGCGAGGATATGTACCGACTGATTCGCCTCTGTATGGTCAAAGATGAGCGTCATTTTGATAAATTTGACCGCGCCATGGCCGATTATTTTGAAGGTATCGACAGCTTAGATATCGATGAGCTGATGAACAAGCTGACAGATATCCCAAAAGAGTGGCTCGATCTCAAGCTAGATCCCAAAAATTTGACCGAAGCGCAGCGGCGTTTGCTCAAAAAATACGGCTCGCTTGAGGAGTTGATGAAGGCACTTGAAGAGCGTCTAAAGGAGCAAAAAGAGCGTCATCAGGGCGGAAGCAAATGGGTCGGTACTGGCGGCACCTCACCGTTTGGCGCTTATGGTGATCATCCTGAAGGGGTGCGCGTCGGCGGTGAGTCGCGTAAACGCAGTGCGGTCAAAGTCTGGGAGCAGCGCAAATATCGTAACCTCGATGATGACAATCAGCTGGGCACGCGCCAGATTCAGATGGCGCTACGCAACTTGCGCCAGTTTGCCCGTACTGGCAGCGCCGACGAGCTCGATATCCATGAGACCATCAAGCGCACGGCCAAAAAAGGCGTGCTCGATATTCATATGCAAGCTGAGCGCCGCAATCGCGTTAAAGTGTTGATGCTGTTCGATGTCGGCGGTAGTATGGATATCCACGTCGAGGCGCTAGAAAAACTGTTTTCGGCGGCAAAAAACGAATTTAAGACCTTAGAGTTTTTTTATTTTCATAACTGTCTGTATGACTACGTCTGGAAGGATAATAACCGTCGGCACAGTGCCCTGATGCCGACTTTTGAGCTGCTTAATACCTATGGCCGTGAGTATCGCGTCATCTTTGTCGGCGATGCGTCGATGTCGCCCTATGAGCTGTTTTCGGTGGGTGGTAGCGTCGAGTATATGAATAACGAAGCGGGTATAGTGTGGCTAAAACGTGTACTTGAACACTTTGATAAAGTGGCGTGGCTCAACCCAGAAAACCCCGCGTACTGGCAATATACTCAGACCATCGGTGAAATCAAAAAGCTATTTGATCATAAAATGTATCCGATGACGCTACATGGGATTGAAGAAATGACCCAGTACATGGCGCGGTAGTATTCATCTATATTTGGACGAGTAATATGAAAAAAGCACTTAAGACGATGTGATCGTTTTAAGTGCTTTTTTATTCGATATCGTGTCAATTTTTAGAAAGCATAGTAGCGATAAACGTCATGGTAAGGATGCATACTAGTCCTTGTTCTCAACCAGTCCAATCATCACGCCCATCTGTTTTTTATCGTGCCGATCGATGCTGGGCGCGTATAGGGCCGAGGCCACGCCGCCATCCAAAAACAAGGCATTCGGGCAGCCCAAGTATTCCTTAAACAAAGTCGCAAATTGATAAAAGGTCACAGGCTCGTCGCTATGGACAAACCGAATGCGACCATCACGACAAACGCCAGCCCCGTTTCTGATTTTAGCGGATTGGCTTTCGCGGTTAAACTTTGGGTGTATTTGATCTTGAATCACCAGCATCGGCCCTGATTGAGTGGCATACCATGGCTGCACTTGCCCGCCGTTTAGCTGCTCGCTGAATGCTTGAGATTCTGTGATCTGCACCTTGCCGTCACGCTCCCACCACAGTACACCATTGGGCAATAAATGAAAATTGCCACCGCCTGACCTTAGGTTTAAGGCGCGCTTTTCTACCCCTTTGATGACAGTATAGCCAATAGGGGCAAAGCGCTCATTATACATGCCAGCATTCATGGCAAAGCTGAGAGTCTGGCCGGCTGGTAGCGCCGCCAACAACTCATCAAAGCTGAGTAAAGGCTGCGTACTATCAGGCTGTTGCCAAAATAGCTGTAGCACATGCCGCTTATCACCCAGCGCTGATGCCTCAATCGCACAGGCGCTATAAGCAAATGGCGCCTGCTGTATCTGACAGGCCCACTGCGATGAGTCGCTAGCAGCGTCAGTGACAGCAGGGGAGCAGGCGCTGAGGCTCAGCGCGAGTAGAGCCACGCCTGCTAGCGTGGCGAGTGAGGTGGTGCTTGGCATCAGTCAGTGGCCTTTATTTGTGAGTACAGGACACCGCCGGTCAGCGGTGATACGCGGCTAGTCATGATCAGGCGGTAAGTCGCGAAAGGTATTGTTGACGTTACCGATGAGCATGCCACCGTCGATGATGTCCTCGACGATAGCCGTGGTTTTTTCAGTTGGCGCATTGGTCTCTTTGCCTTTATCACGCGAGTCTTTGTTATAAGCGATAAGGGCGTCGTTGTTGGCCAAGAAGCTATCAGGATTGGCCATCACCCACATCTGATTAAAGACATCGGCACGCGCATTTTGTTCTAGCAACGCGCCTTGGTCAGCAAAGTAAAAGAACTTTGAGAGAAGTTTGATTTGACCATCATCGAGGCGGCGCGCGATATGATACGGCTGCAATTGGCTTGGGTGCTGCAGACCGACTGCGCCGACGATACTTGCTAGGGACTTGAGGGTGTTTTTATGGAAGCTTGCCACACGCTCAGCTTTGCTCGGTACATCCAGCGCTTTTTGACGATAAGGGTCTTGCGTTGCCACGCCGACAGGGCAAGTGTTGGTATGGCATGAGCGTGACTGAATACAGCCAACTGCAAACATAAAGCCACGGGCAGAGTTACACCAGTCAGCACCAAGGGCAATCATACGGGCAATATCAAATCCTGAGACAATCTTACCACTGACACCGAGCTTGATTTTGTCACGGATGCCTGCACCGACCAAGGTATTATGGACCAACAAAAACCCTTCGACCATGGGCATACCGACGTTGTCCATAAACTCAACAGGTGCGGCGCCTGTCCCGCCTTCTGCGCCATCGATGACAATAAAATCAGGGTAGTTGTCGGTTTCGATCATGGCTTTGACAATCGCCATAAACTGCCAAGGCTGACCCACGCAGAGCTTAAAACCAACTGGCTTGCCGCCCGATAGCTCACGCAGCTGCTGCCAAAATGCGACCAGCTCACGCGGCGTGCTAAACGCGCTATGTGATGAAGGCGATACGCAGTCTTGACCCATGGGTACTTGGCGGGTTTGGGCAATCTCTGCGGTGATTTTTTCGCTTGGCAAGACGCCGCCTTTACCCGGCTTGGCACCTTGTGAGAGTTTAATTTCGATCATTTTTACTTGGGGATCGACGGCTTTTTCGGCAAAAGACTGTGGGTCAAAGTTGCCATGGTCATCACGGCAGCCAAAATACCCCGTGCCAATCTCCCAAATCAAGTCGCCGCCAAACTTACGGTGATAAGGGCTGATGGCACCTTCTCCCGTATCATGGGTAAACCCGCCCATCTTGGCACCTTGGTTAAGTGCCATGGTGGCGTTGGCAGACAAGCTACCAAAACTCATCGCCGAGATATTAAATACCGACATATCGTGTGGCTGCTGACAGCGCTCGCCGCCCACGATGATACGGAAGTCTTTGTTTTCTAAAGGTTGGCTGACCGCTGATTGCAAAAACCACTCTTTGCCTTGCGTATATAGATTGTCCAAAGTACCAAAAGCATTGGTATCGCTGACGTTTTTGGCGCGTTGATACACAAGGGCGCGCTGCTGACGCGAAAACGGCACTTGTTCTTTGTCGTTTTCTAACAAATACTGGCGAATCTCAGGACGAAAATCCTCTAGCACATAGCGAATGTGACCTGCCACAGGGTAGTTGCTCAAGATAGAGTGCTTGGACTGAATCAAATCATAAACGCCAAGTGCCACGCCAAAACCACCAAAAAATATGAGCCACCAGTTGACTAGTAATAGCCCCGCCAAAAAAATCAAAATGGCAGCGCCAAAGGTGCTATAGCGCAGCAGCAAGCCCATCAAATAAGGTGAGCTGGTCTTGGGTTCTGGGTTCAAATTGGTACGAGATTGGGGCATAACGACACTCAACAGTAATACATAGATATTAAAAAAAGCGATAACAATTCACAGAGATGGCCGACAAAAAACCACTCTGTTATTATCATCGCTATTAGATGTAGATAAAGCGCTCAAACTGTTCGCTTATATTATGCGCCTATGATATCACTGCTGGGTGTTAATTGGGTAACAGAGTGCTAATCACTGGCAGCTTAATGCGTATCTTTTTTTGGGTGCGCATGTGAACTAATCCTTTGCGTCTCACTCGCCGCGGCCGATCTTGAGTGCCAGTGCTTGTAGTTTTGGTACGATCATCTTTGCATACTCATCAGCATCCCAGTTGGCTCTGGGCACGCTAGCATTTAGCGAATAAGCGTATCGCCCAGTAGCGACGTCAAATACCCCAACCGCGACCGCCAATATATCGGTAGAAAACTCTCCGTCAGACAATGTATAGCCGTGCGCATCATAATGTGCCACAGCGGCATCCAACGCCGTTTGTGCGTGCTGATAGCCTGTGTCAGACAAATGCGCGTGTAGGTTGTCTTTGATGACAGCTTGCCGAGCTTTGGTGCTGACGGCATAAAACGCGCGTCCAATCGCCGTACGAGCCACAGGCACGGCAGAGCCGACTTGTAGATTGACAGACAGGCGGGCAGGGCTACGACAGCAAGCATGATAGCGCATCTCTCCTTCGACTTCGGTGGCCAGATTCACCGATACTTCATTGCTACTGGCAAACTGCCGTAGCAGCGGCTCGGCGGTCGCCACCATATCGTGACGACTCCATGCCGTTGCACTCAGGCGCACGGCACTACTGCCTAGCTCATACTGTCCGTGCTCTGTCGTGCGCAAAAACCCAAGGGTGAGAAGCGTATGAATCAGGCGAGTCACCGTGGCTTTTGGTAGATGAGTCATCTGACAAAGCTGCTGATGGCTCAGCTGCTCGTGCTGCTCAAATGCGGCCAGTAGTATCAGCCCGCGGCCAAGCGCGGTGACAAATTGACGGTCATTGTCGTCTTTGCTTTGGGTGAGAGCGTTACTCATACGCGTCAGTAAAGAGGGGGCGGCTGTTAAAGAAGTAGACATTTTTGCCTCATTTTTTTGATAAAGGTTTACAGTGTGACAAAATTTTGCTTAAATAGTTTATATTATGAAACTAAGTTTCGCACAGCGGAATTGAAAAGTCAATAATTGGTTGAGTCCGGTTATCAGCGTTATTACCATCCATTTATTATTACTCATCGATCAGGACGATCGATATCAAGGAGACCCATATGGCAACATCTACGCGTCCAAGTTTTGATTGGCAAGATCCGTTTTTATTGCGTGACCAGCTCACTGACGAAGAACGTATGGTGACAGACAGTGCGCGTCAGTTTTTTCAAAAAGAGCTGATGCCAAATATCATCGACGCCAACCGCAATGAGCATTTTGACCGCAACATCATGCGCCAGATGGGCGAGATGGGGCTGCTGGGTGTCACCATCGAAGGCTATGGCTGTGCAGGTCTGTCGAGCGTCGCTTATGGTTTGATTGCCAAGGAAGTAGAGGCGGTGGACTCAGGCTACCGCTCGGCGATGAGCGTACAGTCAAGCCTTGTCATGCATCCTATCCATGCCTATGGCACAGAGGAGCAAAGAGAGAAGTATCTACCAAAACTGGCAACGGGCGAGTATGTCGGCTGCTTTGGTTTGACCGAGCCGGATTCAGGCTCAGACCCTGCGTCTATGTCGACGCGAGCGCGTGCGGTTGAGGGCGGCTATGAGCTGACAGGCAATAAAATGTGGATCACCAGCAGTCCCATTGCCGATGTGTTTGTCGTTTGGGCAAAAGACGATGCAGGCGACATTCGTGGCTTTATCTTAGACAAAGGCATGAAAGGCTTATCAGCACCAAAGATCGAAGGCAAGTTCTCACTACGTGCTTCAGTGACAGGCGAGATTGTCATGGATAAGGTGTTTGTCCCTGAAGCCAATGCTTTCCCAGATATCCGCGGACTCAAAGGGCCTTTCGGCTGCTTAAACAAAGCCCGTTATGGTATCGCGTGGGGCTCGATGGGCGCAGCTAAGTTTTGCTGGCAAGCGGCGCGTCAGTATACGCTAGATCGTAAGCAGTTTGGCCGTCCACTGGCCGCAACGCAGTTGGTGCAGCTCAAACTTGCCAATATGCAAACAGAGATCGCCCTTGGTTTGCAAGCGGCACTGCGCGTTGGCCGTTTGATGGATGAAGACAACGCTGCCCCTGAGATGATTTCACTGATCAAGCGCAATAACTGCGGTAAAGCGCTAGACATCGCTCGTGTGGCACGTGACATGCATGGCGGCAATGGTATCTCTGATGAGTTCCATATCATTCGCCACGTCATGAACCTAGAGGCGGTCAACACCTACGAAGGCACGCACGATATCCATGCCTTAATCTTGGGGCGTGCGCAAACAGGCTTGCAAGCGTTTTATTAATCAGCACCGCTGATCTTATGTATGTTACTGCTTGGCCTAGTGCTTGCTGAGCAGTGACGTACATTTTTTAGTTGCGATGCGTCATTTTTTTATCTGGAGCGATAGGTCATGAGATGACGCATCACAATTGTATGTATATAAAAAATAGCGTATACGCGCACACCAAATGATAAGGGATGATTATGACTGAGATGGCAAAAGGGGCATTGCACGGTATCAAGGTGCTCGATTTATCAAGAGTATTGGCAGGTCCTTCTTGTACGCAGGTACTTGCGGATTTGGGTGCTGAGGTCATCAAGGTCGAGCGTCCCAATGTCGGTGATGAGACACGGCACTGGGCACCGCCTAAGTTCAGCGACGGCACATCAGCCTACTACGCCACCATCAATCGTAATAAAAAATCCCTAACCGTGGATATCACCACCGCTGCTGGTCAAACCATCATCAAGCAGTTGGCTGCTGACAGCGATATCGTCGTCGAAAACTTTAAGGTAGGCGGTCTAAAAAAGTACGGCTTAGATTATGACAGTCTCAAGCAGGGCAATCCGCGCTTGATTTATGCATCCTTGACAGGATTTGGGCAGACAGGGCCTGATGCCAAGCGTCCGGGTTATGACTATATCATTCAAGGGCTATCAGGGCTGATGAGCATCACAGGGCCAAGTGATGGCGAGCCGCACAAAGTCGGGGTAGCGGTGGTGGATCTGTTTGCAGGACTGCAGCTGACCATTGGTATCCAAGCGGCGCTACTGGCGCGTCAGCGTACTGGTCTTGGTCAGCATGTCGATGTGGCCCTGTTAGACAGTGCCTTAGCCATGCTGGCAAACGTCGGCATGAATCATTTGGCGTCGAACCAAATACCACCAAGGCTCGGCAACCAGCACCCCAATATCGTCCCCTATCAGGTGTTTGCGGGGGCAGGCGATGCGCACTTTATCTTGGCATGTGGTAACGACAGTCAGTTTGCCAAGCTCTGCGCGCTACTCGGTGTGGATTGGCATACAGATAGCCGCTATATGACCAACCCTGCCCGTGTGACGCACCGTGACGAGCTATGTGAGGCGCTGGCCGAGAAGTTTGCACAGCAGCCGCGCGCATATTGGTTGGCGGCTTTGGAGCAGGCAGGTATTCCTTGCGGGGCGATCCATAATATCAGCGAAGCCCTAGCCATGCCGCAAGCACTGGCTCGCGAGATGGTGGTCGATTTTAGTGAGAAAGGCAGTCCGGTGCGCGCGCTTGGTAGCCCGATCAAGCTGTCGGCGTCGCCGGTCAGTTATCGTACGCCGCCGCCGCGCCTGAGCGAACATACCGATAGTACGCTTGCAGAGTTGGGCTATGACAGCGAGATGATCGCCAAACTAAAAGCTGATGGCATTGTTTAAGCTAGTCCCTTCTCTTAATTAAGAATAGAAGCAAGTAATTATGGAAGCAACCAAGTAGCTACTATGCTGAATGCTTCGCTATAAAGCCCAAACGCTGCTCAATCTGTTCGGCCAGCTCAATCAACACGGTACTGACGTCAGCGCGCTTGGACTCGTACTCTGCTTGCAAAAAACTAACCGCCATGCCAGCGATAGCATGGCCTGAGGCGTTACGGATATAGGTGCCAAGACAATACATGCCCTCACGCAGTTGCCCATCATCAAGTGAGATACGGCTGTCTTTGATGGCGGACAGCTCGGTCGACAAATCAGTAAAGTTATCGACGCCATGCGGTGTGATAGGTTTAGGAAAGCCGCTAGCATAGATGGATTGAATGCTGTCCATCGACAAGGTTGAAAGCATGGCTTTGCCTGTGGCCGAAAACACTGCAGGCACGCGAACACCCGCGCGAAAAGTAAAACCAAGTGGGGCAGGCGCTTCATGACAAGCTAGAAATACCACTTCTCCCAAATCAAGCTTAGATAACGTCACGGTATGCTGGAGCAAGATAGGGTAATGTACGATAAGGTCTTTGAATAACTGAATAACGCCTTGCTGCTGCTCGTATTTACCCGCCCAGTACATTAGATATGAGCCTAAATGAAAGCGGTTGTCGCTGTCTTTATAGATGACGTGCTTGGCCAGCAAGCTTTGCAGGATATTGTGAGTGGAGCTGCGCGGTAGATCCAGCGCCTTAGCAATATGAGCGGCCGTCAGTGGTTGGCTGCTATCGGTGATCAAATCTAGTATTTGAAAGGTTTTGTCCAAGGCAGGGACGGCGGCTGTGCTCATAAGTAACCTATAAAAGTCAGTAAAATGAAGGTGGTAAAAAAATAACGCCATAAATTATCACGAAAATGATAATAGGGGTTGCAAATGGTTGGGCATCGTTCTTATAATGATGTCTCATATATAGAATGATTGTTCAGTATATTGAACAATAAAACAGTTATCAATCATTATTTATATAGACTCTTTTTATATAGATTATATAAACCCTGTTATCGACCGTTATTTATGTACCGCGATAGAGTCGTAGTGTTTTCTACACTCTATCACTGACAAGGAGCGTCACAATGTCACAACAGCCACATACGTTACCACTCTCCAATCCAGATTTGCTCAAACAGCAGTGCTTGATTAAAGACGGCTGGCATGTCGCAAGCAGCGAAGAGACGCTGGATGTGAGCAATCCGTTTAATGGCGAGCTTATCGGTACGGTACCAAGCTTGACCACTGAAGATGTCAACGATGCCGTGGCCGCCTCTCACGACGCCCAAATCGCTTGGGCTGCCAAAACTGCACAAGAGCGTGCCATCTTATTGCAAAAGTGGGCTGACCTGATCGATGCCAATAAAGAAGATTTGGCCATCATCATGACCGCAGAGCAAGGCAAGCCCTTGACTGAGTCACGCGGCGAGGTGGGTTATGCCAACAGCTTTATCCGCTGGTTTGCCGAAGAAGGCAAACGCGTCTACGGCGATGTCATTCCTGCCAACCAAGCAAAGTTGCGCCATGTTATTTTGAAGCAGCCCGTCGGCGTCTGCGCCGCCATCACCCCTTGGAACTTTCCAGCGGCGATGATTACCCGAAAAGCGGCACCGGCACTCGCAGCAGGCTGCACCATGATCATCAAGCCTGCAACCGAAACGCCATTTTCGGCGCTAGCCCTTGGCACATTGGCCGAGCAAGCAGGTATCCCAACAGGCGTTATCCAAGTGGTGACGGGCAAATCTTCCACCATCGGCGATATTCTCACCGGTGATGCACGCATTCATAAGCTGTCGTTTACTGGCTCTACGGAAGTGGGTCGTACCTTGATGGCACAGTGCGCGCCAACCATCAAAAAACTATCACTTGAGCTGGGTGGTAATGCCCCATTTATCGTTTTTGATGATGCTGATTTAGAAGCCGCCGCTGATGGCTTAATCGCCTCTAAATATCGCAACGCCGGTCAAACCTGTGTCTGTGCCAACCGCGTCTATGTACAAGAGAGCATCAAAGACAAGTTTCTTGACGTGTTTGTCAAAAAAGTCGCTGAGCTCAACGTCGGCAACGGTATGGACGAAGGCGTGGATATCGGCCCGTTGATCAACAAAAAAGCTTTGGAGAAAGTGCAAGCGCTGCTAAAAGACGCTTTAGACAAAGGCGCGACGCTTATCACTGGCGGCAGCACCAACGGTGCTTCAGAGCTGACTTACAACCCAACCGTCATCACTGATATCAGTGCTGAGATGGATATCGCCTCTGAAGAGATTTTTGGCCCCATCGCTACCATCTTTACCTTTGATGACGAAGCAGATGTCATCCGTCAAGCAAATGACACCATCTACGGCTTGGCCGCTTATTTTTATAGTGGCAGCTATGCGCGCTCATGGCGTGTCACAGAAGGGCTGGATTACGGCATCATCGGTCATAATACCGGCCTTATCTCCACGGAAGTTGCCCCATTTGGCGGTGTCAAACAATCAGGTTTTGGCCGCGAAGGCTCAAAATACGGCATCGAAGAGTATGTAGTGACCAAGTACTGGTGCTCTGATGTCAGTGCCTAATCGCACCTAGCATACGCTGCTTTTTATTTAACCATTTCATTTTAATGCGGCATCATCGCAGCTTAAGGGACTCAGGCGCTCGTCAGAGTGATGCGTCCCATCTATTGTTTGTACTGATCCCATAAACCGCCATGACGCAACTGGCACCTACGCAAAAAAGAAAGAAAAAGGACATTCTTATGACAATCACCAATCAATCATTACTCGAGCGCCGTAAAGCTATTCTACCAACTGGACTTGGTGTGGCCTTTCCTGTCTTTGCAGAAAAAGCCAAAAACTCAGAAGTTTGGGATGTAGAAGGCAATCGCTATATCGACTTTATCGGCGGTATCTCTGTACTTAACACCGGCCACAGCCACCCCAAAATCACCCAGCGTGTCCATGAGCAGCTAGACAAGTTTACCCATACCGCCGCGCAAATCATGAACTACGAGTGCTATGTCGATCTGGCCGAAAAGCTCTGCGAAAAAGCGCCCATCAGCGGTGACAAAAAAGCCTTGTTTTTGACCACTGGCGCAGAGGCGGTCGAAAACTGCGTCAAGATTGCTCGTGCCAAAACTGGGCGTCCAGGTATTATCTCTTTTGTCGGTGGCTGGCATGGCCGCACCTCCATGTGCATGAGCTTGACAGGTAAAGTATTGCCATACAAAAAGAACTTCGGTCCGATGCCAGGCCCTGTGTTTCATGCTTTATTTCCAGCAGAAGAGCTGAACGTCACCGAAGCCCAAGCCCTGCATAGCCTTGAGATGATTTTTCAAGCAGACATCGACCCTAGCGAAGTGGCCGCGATGATCATCGAGCCGGTACAAGGCGAGGGCGGTTTTCACCAAGTGACGCCGTCATTTGCCAAAGCGCTGCGCGAGATTTGTGATGAGCATGGCATCGTTCTTATCTTTGATGAAGTGCAGTGCGGTTTTGCTCGTACAGGCACCTTGTTTGCTGGTGAGCAATTGGGCGTTGAGCCAGATCTTATGACCAGTGCCAAGAGTTTGGCAGGTGGTTATCCTATCTCTGCGGTCATCGGCCGTGCTGATATCATGGATGCGCCGCAAGTTGGCGGTTTGGGCGGCACATACTCTGGCAACCCGCTTGCCTGTGTGGCCGCTTTGGCCGTGATGGAAGTTATCGAAGAAGAAAACCTACTGGCGCGTAGTGTGGAGATTGGCGATAAAATCGCAACTTTCTTAAAAGGCCTAAACTTAAGTACTATCGGTCATATCCGCTACAAAGGCGCGATGTTGGCATTTGAATTGATCGATAGTGATGGCAAGCCGGATGCCGCAGCAACTGCTGATCTAAAAGCCAAAGCCTTTGAGCAAGGCTTGCTGCTTGCCTCTTGCGGTATGTACGGCAATGCCATCCGTGTGATGGTGCCGCTGACAGTCGAAGATGAAGTACTCCAAGAAGGCCTAGATATCATCAAAAATATCTTAACCGCCTAGTTTATGTTTTTAACTCAATCGGTGGTCATCTACCTTGGCTTACGATTGAATCCTGTATGGTGTGATGTACCCTTGTCAATCAAGCGGTGTTCTTGGTTGGCAGGGTTAGGTTTATACAGCAAGATTGCCCATGATGGCACTCGCTTTGAGTACATTTTTTCTAACGGCGCCTTGCAAGTCAAGACGCCGTTGCTATTTTTGTCGTTTGCCTATTAAGCAAGATGCAAACGACGGCATGGACAAAAAGGGATATATGATAATTATGAAGGGAACTATCCCGCTAAACAAAAAATAGTGTAACCATCAAAGGTTCACACGGATGACATACAGACAAGGAGTAGGTTATGTCTGAATTGAAAAAATCGTTAGGGACGCTAGATATTATTGCCTTAGCATTCGGTGCTATGGTTGGCTGGGGCTGGGTAGTCTTGGCTGGCGGTTGGATTTTGTCTGCAGGAACGTGGGGCGCAATGCTGGCGTTTTTGATAGGCGGTTTGGCCGTGATACTAATCGGTGTGACGTATGCTGAGCTGGCCGCTTCTATGCCGATTACAGGCGGCGAGCATACTTATACGCATCGAGCACTGGGGGTAAATGTCTCCTTTATCTGCTCATGGAGCATTTTATTTGGGTATTTTTCGGTGGTGGCGTTTGAAGCGGTCGCCCTGCCAACGGTGGTCGAGTATTTTATTCCCAATTACAACCAAGGCTATCTTTGGACCATCGCCGGCTGGGATGTCTATGCCACCTGGGTAGGCGTTGGGATGCTGGGTTCTATTATTGTCACTTGGCTAAATATTCGTGGTATGGAAGTCAGTGCATGGTTCCAAAAAACAGCGGTACTGGGTATTTTATTTGTCGGTACGCTACTGTTTATCGGTGCGGTACTGTTTAATCCTGAAAATACAAACTCTGTACAAGCCCCCGCCTTTATCGCTGGTATCGGCGGTATTATGGCCGTCATCGTGATGGTGCCCTTTATGTTTGTCGGGTTTGATGTCATCCCGCAGGCAGCAGAAGAGATTGACCTGACGCGTCCCAATATTGGTAAGTTTTTGATTGTCTCTATCATTGTGGCGGTGTTGTGGTATGTGGGTATTGCGTGGAGTGTGGGCACCACTTTACCGCTGATACAAGCAGAGAATTCAACGCTTGCGACCGCAGATGCGATGACCAATGCTTGGCAGGGCAAGTGGGCTGGTATCTTATTGGTTATCGGCGGTGTACTGGGTATTTTATCCAGCTGGAATGCCTTTTTGATTGGTGGCAGCCGTCTACTTTATGCCATGTCAAAAGCACATATGTTGCCAGCGTTTTTGGGCAAGCTGCATCCTAAATATAACACACCCGCCAATGCGATCTTATTAATCGGAGGTCTTGCGACGCTTGCGCCATTATTTGGTCGCAAGATGCTGGTATGGATCGTCGATGCAGGCGGTTTTGGGATTGTCATCGCTTATAGCTGTGTGGCGATCTCCTTTTTGGTGCTGCGTTACCGCGAGCCTGATATGGTACGTCCATTTAAGATACCGGCAGGTAAGCTGGTCGGTATGGTGACGATTGCGCTGAGCATTGGTCTGTTGATGCTATATATGCCAGGCATGCCATCAGCACTGACCGCAGTTGAGTGGTGGATCTTCCTTGGCTGGACGGTGCTGGGCATTGTGTTATATAGCTATGCACGTATCAAATACCCTGGTATCAGTGAGTCGATCATGGCAGAAGAGTTGCGTCAATTAAAGATCGTCAACCAACTGTGGCTCAAGGACAATCCGCCTAAATGCTAAGATCGGTAAAGAGAGCCGCTCTGAAAATAGAAAGAAAGCTTAAAACCGCGGGCTTCTCATCGCCCAAAACAGCAGCCTGACAGTTCATGTTAGGCTGCTGTTTTGTCATTGGGCGTGGCCAAGGTGCATTAAGACTTGTCACGAATCAGCTTATGGTTTAAAAACTCAGTGATACCCAGCGTGCCAAGCTCGCGGCCAAACCCTGAGCGTTTGACCCCGCCAAATGGCGTATTTGCCTCGCTACCAGAAGGGGCGTTGATGGTCACCATACCGACGTCTAGCTTGTCGGCGATATCAGCAGCCAAGTCAGCATCTTGCGTCTGAATAGAAGCGCCAAGACCAAATGGCACGTCATTGGCGATCTGGATAGCATGCTCGATATCACGCGCCTTATAGACGACGGCCACAGGACCAAACAACTCCTCACGGTAGACATCCATCGACTCATCGACATCAGTCAGAACGGCAGGCGCAAACCACGCGCCGGGTTTGTCTTTGATCATCCCGCCCTCGACCAGTACCGTGGCACCGGCTTTGATGGCGCTGTCTAACTGTGCTTGTAAGTTGGTTGCGGCGGCTTTTGAGGACATTGGGCCGATAAAGGTGCGCTCATCAAGGGGGTCTGCCAGTGTCATGTCGCGGACGGCATTGGTAAAGCCCTCAACGAACTTGTCATAGACCGACTCGATGATGATCAGGCGCTTGGCTGCATTACAGGCTTGTCCGGTATTGCCAAACCGCCCTGAGATTGCCCCTTTGACGGCTTGCTCGATTTAAAGGCACACGTCACCCTGATTGGCGCGAGGTAGAAGGGTTTTATGAGCCGCACTTAGAAGACAGCAGTCAGCCGCTCGAAGTGCAGTATCAGCCCGTCCATGACGTCATCATCGAGCCTGCAGGTAGGCTGGCGGCGTTTGGCAAAAAATGGCATGTGAACTCCTTGCACAAACAAGCCATCAATAAAGTCGGTGAGCGCTTGTTGGTAGAGGCGCTGGCACCTGATGGCCTAGTCGAGGCGATAAGCTTATCTGAGCATCCATTTATGATTAGTGTGCAGTGGCATCCTGAGTTAAACTATGAAAAAGACAACTTGTCCAAGTTTCTATTCACGGAATTTATTCACTATGCCAGCAAACAACGCACTGAATAACGAAGAAGATCATAGAGATACCAACCCCCCCCTGATGCCAGCTGTGACGCCAGTACCGATACCGATAATGAGGCGAATAACGATGCCGATGCCATTAAAGGAATCGATAATGAAGGCGATGATAAGGGGGCCGATGACGACAGTGTTTGCAGCGATGATGACGCAGGAGACGATAGTCTGCCAAGCGCCGCGCCCGCCGAGACAGAGGCATCTGTTGAAGAAGATATCGGCAAAAAAATCAACCAATTACGCTTGGCCAAAGGCTACTCACAGCGCAAGCTGGCCAAGCTGGCAGGGCTGACCAATACCTCTATCAGCTCTATAGAGCGCAACAAAGTTAGCCCAGCGGTCAACACGCTAAAGGCGATTTTGACTGTGCTTGGCTCTGATCTGACCACGTTTTTTAGTGATGAGTGGAAAGAGCCAAAAGCCCGTGTGGTGGTCACACCAAAAGACTTGCTAGAGCTGAGTGAGGCGGGTAGTCGGGTGTCGCTAAAACAAGTGTATAACTGCAGCACCACAAAAAACTTGGGGTTTTTGATTGAGACTTATCAGCCTAATAGTTCGACAGAAGAAAAAATCGCCCACGAGGGCGAGGAGATCGGCACGGTTATTGAAGGCAAGATTTTGATCCGTGTCGAAGAGACCACCTATCTGCTCAATCAAGGCGACAGCTATGTGATTGATACAATGAAGCCGCATACTTTTATTAACCCAAGCGATAGTATCACCCGTATCGTCAGTGCGCACACGCCGACGACTTACTAAGTCACGCTGTTGTCATGGTGGGTTGTTGTTTGATACTGTGTCGTCTGCTGCCTTAGCGCTTGAAGCGTCTGAACGTAAAGTGTCTGAGTCTAAAGTGGTCGGCTCTGATTCTGGCTGTGACGGTGTTTCTGGTTTCGGCTTGGGTTTTTCTTTACTCAGCTTAATTTTTGTATGGCTATCGATTGGGTCGATTTTTACATAAGTAGACTCAGGAATGGATTTTGCTACTCGCTTAAGGCTTTTATTGATTCGTTTGACCGCTGCGGCGTCCTGTGCCGCTTGCTCCTCAGCCAGTGATGCGTCATACAGTGATTGATAAACCTCAAGAGTCGCCTCAATCATCTCACGCATGGTAAATTTGGAGGTCATCTCAGGGCGCGTGACACTCTCTAGCTGATTGCGAACCGCTTTACAAAGTGCCTTGGCGTTGTACTCTTTGACCAGCCCTTGCGGATATAACGGCTGTAATATCTCACTGAATGCCGCTTGATCCCAGCCAATGACGGGGGTGCCTAGGTGAATCGCTTGTAGGGCGTTGATACCAATAGACTCAGGCTCATTGGCGAGCGCCATGACGATATTGGCCGCTGATAGCCACTCGCGCATGTCATTGCGCTTGCTACCCACGTAGGTGATGCGCTCGGCCAGCCCAAGTGTATTGGTACGCTGCCGAAAGTCCTCGTGTACCACGTCACCATCTCTATAATCATCGTCCATGATGATGACATGAATATTGGGAAATTGCTCCTGCAAATTGCCCAAAATATCAATCAGCCACTCTTGACCATATTCATTACCAATGACGGTGGGAAATACCAGCCATTTTTTGTGCTCAAGCTCAGGATACTCGGCAAAGGTGTGCCGTAGCCAATAGACAGATGGATTGTGCCGATAAGGGTAACGGCGGGTATCGACGCCGCGGTAAATACGTTTGATGACCTTGGGTCCTGCGTCTTCTCGGCGCAGGCCTTTTTTTAGGTAGTTGGTGACACTATCGGAGACAGTAATCATGACGTCGACATCGAGCAGCGCTTGGGAGTATTTATTGATCGGATAAAAGCCGTACATGGTCGACACCAGCTTGGGCATGCGCTTTAGGCGCGCGCGGCGCAAGGCCAGATGTAGTATCCATGCAGGCGTACGCGAGTGCAAATGTATCACATCGGGGTCGTATTTTTCGATCAGATGGCGTAGGGCGTTGACGCGCAGCAACGACAGCCACGATTTTTTATTCATGTGCAGCTGATGATAATGGTTGCCATCACGCTTGAGACGTTTGACCAGATCGTTTTCTTCATCGGCGCTTGAGACGATGATAGAGGTGTGACCGTTTTTGACCAAGGCGCGGCCAAGATGAAAAATACCGCGCTCGGATTCATCATGCTTTAAAGACGATAATAAGCGCATCACTTTCATAGCAGCAAGGGTCACCAAATCAAATATGAAGTTGCTATTGTCAGTTAAAAGTGGCAAAAACTCAACCACGAAGATAAAGGATGGGAACGAAAAAACATTAGCGCCGCTTTTGGATATGCTCGGCATTGGGTAGTATTTGTTTTTCGCTCAAGTATTTCCAGTAGCGCTGCGGTAAGTATTGCCGATGCAGGCGTGGGTTTTTGCGCTCAGTTATATTGACGTTGGTAAAGTAGCCTTGCCAAAACTGCTGATAGCGCCGCTCATCTGCGCTATGAATGCTGGCAGGGCGGCGCAGGACGGCATCATCTAGATCAGTGATGGTCTGCAAGGCGGCAGGGCGCGTGGCTGTACTGTTACTTTTGTCATAATAAATGCCGTAGCCGCGCGTTATATCATAAATCGCCCAATGCTGGTCTTGATAGCGCTGCCGAAAATGCTCACCTATGAGTGGCAGCACATTAAAGTCCGGCTCCACGCGGGCGAAGTAAATATCATCGGTGGTGTGCTCAAAGCGCACAAAGGCTTCCATGCGGTGTTTTTCACGGCCGACAGATTTGACCGTTTGCACCAGCTCGAGCACATGCAAATTGCCGACATCCTGCATGATATGGCGATTGGGATAATCGATGGCGTATTTGACCACCCAAAATAACGTTGTGCCGATGTGCTCTTTTTCTGATAAAAACCCCCATAGCAAGTTGCGCATACCTGAGCGGCCGAGCAGCTGGTTTAGCTTGACTAGCACGCGCTCAGCATGTTCCTCATTAGCCACAACGCTGGTTGCTTGAGCAATCAATGAGGGTACATAACAGTCTTGGGCAATTAATTGTAGTGCTTCATCGTCATGTAATTTATTAGCATAAACATAGAAGACAGCACTTAACCACCCTTCAAAACTTGGCTCATAAAGCACAATACTGGGTGTCAATTGACCAACAGGGTACGCGGTGTGTGGGGCCATCTCTAGCATATATGCTCCTTTTTAAAACAGTGCTAATTGCCCACTACGCTGATCCTTATATTTGGTCTGTGTTTGCGCCAGCACATATTGGCGGAAGTTCTCACGGGTCAGATGGGCGAGATGCTCGTTTTTACCAGTGGTGGCGATGAAATATTTGGCACGATTGACCGCCGCGCCCATTTTTTTGAGATGATAAAGGGTCAACTGATTAAACTTACGCGCTGTCACAATCTTTTTGGCGGTTTTGGTACCGATACCTGGGATGCGTACAATCATCTCATAGCTTGCTGTTTGGATATTGACAGGGAAATGCTCGCGATGACGGATAGCCCAAGCGAGCTTTGGATCACAGTCTAAATCGAGAAATGGTGACTCAGGCTCTACGATTTCATGCGCGCCAAAACCATAAAAACGCATTAGCCAATCCGCTTGATAAAGGCGGTTTTCGCGCACCATGGGCACCGGCGTGCCTATCGCTGGCAAGCGATTGTCAGAGAGCATCGGCACGTACCCTGAGTAGTAGACGCGTTTGAGATCATAAGTTTGATAAAAATGACTCGATAGCTGAATCACTTGTAAGTCTGTCTCGTTACTAGCCCCAACTATCATTTGACTGGTTTGACCAGCTGGCGTGAACTTTGGCGCTTTTTTATGGGTTTTACGGCTTTCACGAATTGTGACGATTTCTTCTTTTACCGTCTGCATCGGCGCTTTTAGCTCGTCGTGAGATTTTTCTGGAGCGAGCAACGCCAGCCCTGATTTGGTAGGAATCTCGATATTGACGCTCAAGCGGTCTGCATAAAGCCCCGCTTCTAACAATAGCTCTTTTGACGCGCCGGGGATGGTTTTTAGATGAATGTAGCCGTTAAAGCGCTCACGAGTACGCAGTATCTTGGCGACCTCGACCAGTCGCTCCATGGTGTAGTCGCCATTTTTAAAAATACCTGAGCTGAGAAACAGCCCCTCGATATAGTTACGGCGATAAAACTGCATGGTCAAATCCACCACTTCTTCCACTGTAAAGGCGGCGCGCGGGGTGTCATTGCTTTTACGTGACGTACAATAAGCACAGTCGTATATACAGTGATTAGTTAAGAGGATTTTGAGCAAGCTGACGCAGCGACCGTCTTCGGTATAGCTGTGGCAAATGCCTGTCTTTGAAGCATCACCGAGGCCACCGCCTTGATTTTTGCGCGTGCCAGCGGAGGAGGAACAAGACAAATCGTATTTTGCCGCATCTGCCAAAATATTGAGCTTGCCTTGCAATCGTTCATAATTGATGGTTGCCATAAGCGTGATCTACCAAATCATTTATAGATATGTATTTTAGCAAAATCAGGCTTAAGTCGTTGTATTTATAGGATAATATACAAAACTACACGTCAGGTAGTGTCGCAAGATACGTCATAAAAAGGTCTTGCTGACTATAAAACGAACCGGCAAGACCTTTTGTTATTTTCAGAGTGATTAAATAACCAGACTCTAAAATATAGTCTTTACTGAACCTTTGCTCGTATGACAACGGTCTGAGCAGCATTTGGACTTAGGTCAGCCAAATTCCACTTAAGACCAGAATAGTTCTCTTTGATGACCACGGTATTGCCAACTTGCTGGATGGTCTGATAGCTGTCGCCGCCAGTGGTGGCCTGTGTGGGTAGCGGGCTATTTAAGGACAGCAATTGCACGCCATTTGGCAGCGACACCATGGCATTGATGTCAGTGACGGGTTGTGCGGTGGTATTGAGATAAGTGGTGCGATATTCAATCACGTCACCAGGGGCGATATGGTTGGCAGGTACGGCTATTTCGCGGCCGTCGCTGTTTTTTAATATCTTCATGACCTTGGTTTGTGCATTAACAATGCCAGGGGTGCTAAAAGTTGGCGTCAATTGCAAGGTATCTACAGAGGTGGATACGATTTGCGTCGTTGCTGGCGGGTTTGTCACGACGGTGGTCGTAGGAGCGGTAATGACATCGACGTGGCTGGTTTTTTGGGTCAGCTGCTCGGTGACAGGTACGCTAGTGACCGTGGTGCGGCCTTGGGTCACGACCGTATCGTTGCCACTTTGGTGCACCGTATAGCGTGGCACTGTGGTCACTTGCGTGACCGCATAGGGCATACCGTCTTTCATCGTAATACCGTTGGGCGTTGCTGTAATAGTGGCTGTTTTGCCATCAGCGTACTGCTCAACGACGGTCGTGCTACTGCCAGCAGATGCGTTGATGGTCACTTCAGGCGCAGCATGTACTAAGTTGGCCGCAAGCAATGCGCCGGTAAAAAAAAGAGAAACCGCCATCGCTACAGATGCTTTTTGGGGGATGGTTTTGTGATTAGTAACCACAGGTATCGATGTCAAGCTCATAAAAGACTCCTTAAAAAATAACAGTCAATATCACCAATCATAAAGCGGCAAAAGGTAACGGCCTAAACAAAACCCCCGCTAAATGACACGGTAATACATGCCAAATAACGGGGGTATCGAGTACTGATGACAGTCAATTATAATCACGCTTTAACTGCGCTATTTAACTATCAAGCCGTCATTATTTTGAATAATAGTGCATCAATGAGCCACTTTACTTGAGATTTGCACGCAAACTTGTCATGATTATGCGGCAAAACAAATTGAGTATAAAAGTGGCATTGTGTAACTGCTATAAAAAAGGTGTCTATAATACCTGCTACTTATTAGGGCCTGTTGAGCATTCACAAATAGTCTCTGTCAGTGCTATGGTTGAATTTTCAACACGCCCTAAGCAGATAAAAATGGGCGCTATTGGTCATAGATGACTTTCATGATTTCGTACTCCACCATACCTTTTGGCGTTTCGATACGTACTTCATCACCTTCAAACTTGCCAATCAGACCGCGAGCGATGGGTGAGTTGACAGAGATTTTGCCTGCTTTAAAATCCGCTTCATCGTCACCGACGATTTTGTATTGTTTTTCTTCTTCGGTATCCATGTTTTCGATGACTACGCTCACACCGAATACCACTCGACCATCGTTTGGCAAGGTCGTTGGGTCAATGACCTGTGCGGCGCCGAGCTTGGCTTCGATGTCGCGAATACGCGCTTCACAAAACCCTTGCTGCTCGCGTGCCGCATGGTATTCAGCGTTTTCTTTTAGATCACCGTGCTCGCGGGCTTCGGCGATGGCGGCGGTGATACGAGGGCGATCGACACTTTTTAGCTGTTTTAGTTCGGCTTCTAGCGCCGCGTGTCCTTGGGGAGTCATGGGGTAACGTTGCATGTTTTTTCCTTAAATCAATAACATCACACCACCTCAGATGAGATGGTGTCTGTGTTGTTGCAATGGGTTTGATATATAAAGAGTTATATTGTATCAAGCATAAAGATACGAGGAGCGGTGGCAAACGCAGCGCAGGCTACGACGGGTAGTCCTTGCTCATGTCTGACTGGCTCTGCTGATCTTTATACATGGTACGAAAAGGCTAAACAGATCATGGGTCGGCGCATTTACCAACGGGCAGATGCGCATGTGATCTTACATAATAAAAAGCATAGTCGCAGTTTAGCCACTATGCTTTTTGGGTCTATCTTGGTAAACGTCTTCTCAAGCATTATTGTCGTATCAAAACGCTTGACACGTTTTGTCGCTGCGTTTTATTTGCTTGACGATAATGCTTAATCTACTGAAATTATTGGGCCGCGTCAACCACCTTTGCTTGCTCGTGCAAATCTTGTAGCTTATAGACATCAAATGGCAAGTCGATGGCATAAGATTTACAGACAGCATCCGCTGCACCTAAGGTCGTGACATAAAACACTTTATTCTGTAGCGCGCTGCGGCGGATAGAGAATGAATCCTCTTGCGCCTGCTTGCCCTCGGTAGTATTTATAATAAGGTCGATTTTGCCGTTTTTCAAGGCATCAACGATATGCGGACGACCTTCGGTGACTTTGTTGATCTGAGTGCTGGCAATACCGGCTTCGCTGAGCACCTTTTGCGTACCCGTCGTTGAGACGATATTAAAGCCAAAATCAGCAAGCTGACGCGCGATAGGGGCGATTTGTGCCTTGTCGCTATCACGAACCGAGATAAAGGCCGTTTTGGTTTCGCCTTCAACAGGAAGGCCTGGCAGGCGCTCGTTACTACCGATAATGGCCTTATAAAACGCTTCGCCAAAGGTTTTACCAACGCCCATGACCTCACCAGTTGATTTCATCTCAGGGCTCAAGATAGGATCGACCCCCGGGAACTTGGCAAACGGGAAGACCGCTTCTTTTACTGCGTAAAACGAAGGAACGATCTCGGTAGTAAAGCCTTGATCTTTTAATGACGTGCCAGCCATACAGCGCGCTGCCACTTGCGCCAATGAGGTGCCAATGCACTTAGAGACAAACGGTACGGTACGAGCGGCACGTGGGTTCACTTCTAGAATGTAAACGGTGTTACCTTTTACCGCGAATTGGACGTTCATTAGGCCGACCACGCCAAGCTCTTTTGCCATCGCTACCGTCTGCGCACGCATGGTATCGCAAAGCTCATCCGATAATGAGTAAGGCGGTAATGAACATGCCGAGTCGCCAGAGTGGACGCCTGCTTGTTCGATATGCTGCATAATACCGCCGATTACCACATCAGTGCCGTCACAAACACAGTCGACATCGACCTCAATGGCATCATCTAAAAAGCGGTCTAATAAGACGGGCGCTTCGTTTGATGCTTGTACAGCGGTACGCAAGTAGTGTTTTAGCTCGTCTTCGTTATAGACAATTTCCATTGCTCGGCCACCCAAGACGTATGATGGGCGAACGACTAACGGATAGCCGACGTCTTTGGCTTTCACCAAGCCGTCTTCTAGGCTGGTCGCTAGCGCGTTTGATGGCTGCACGAGGTTTAGCTGCTGAATCATGTGCTGGAAGCGCTCACGGTCTTCAGCGCGGTCGATGGCATCAGGGCTGGTACCGATGATTTTTACGCCAGCAGATTCTAACGCGCGCGCCAGTTTCAATGGTGTCTGTCCGCCAAACTGCACGATGACGCCGTCTGGGTTTTCGATACGGACGATCTCTAGCACGTCTTCTAGCGTGATTGGCTCAAAGTAGAGGCGGTCTGAGGTGTCATAATCGGTCGAGACGGTTTCTGGGTTACAGTTGACCATGATGGTTTCATAGCCGTCTTCGCGCATGGCGAGGGCAGCATGGACACAGCAATAGTCAAACTCAATCCCTTGACCGATACGGTTAGGACCACCGCCGATCACCATGATTTTTTTCTTATCGGTTGGGTTGGCCTCGCATTCGCTGTCATAAGTTGAGTACATGTAGGCGGTGCTGGTGGCAAATTCTGCCGCACAGGTATCGACGCGCTTGTAGACTGGATAAATGGCTAAATCCCAGCGTTTTTTGCGTAATTGCTTTTGTGATATGCCGAGCAGCTTGGCCAAACGCAGGTCTGATAAGCCTTTACGCTTAAAGCTACGCATGTTTTCAGCGTTCAAGCCGCCAAAGCCTAAGGTTTTAACCTGTGCTTCAGTTTTGACGATGTCTTCGATCTGTACCAAAAACCATGGGTCAATTTTGGTGTAATTAAAGACGTCATCGACACTCATACCGACGCGGAAGGCATCAGCCAGATAATAAATGCGCTCAGGCGTTGGGATGGTTAGACGGTTGATAATCTCAGAACGCGCTTTGTCAGCCGGTACTTTTGTCAAATCGATTTGCTCATCAAAGCCGTCTGAGCCTGTTTCCATGCCGCGCAGGGCTTTTTGCATGGACTCTTGGAAGTTACGGCCGATTGCCATGACTTCACCGACTGACTTCATTTGCGTCGAGAGGATATTGTCCGATTGTGGGAATTTTTCAAAGTTAAAACGCGGGATTTTGGTGACGACATAGTCAAGCGCCGGCTCAAAGCTAGCTGGCGTTTTGCCGCCTGTGATGTCATTTTGCAATTCGTCTAGGGTATAACCAACGGCTAACTTTGCAGCGATTTTGGCAATCGGAAAACCCGTGGCTTTTGAGGCAAGGGCAGACGAGCGTGATACGCGAGGGTTCATCTCGATGACGACCATACGGCCCGTGTCTGGGTTAATACCGAACTGCACGTTTGAGCCGCCAGTTTCGACGCCAATCTCACGCAGTACCGCAAGCGAGGCATTACGCATGATTTGGTATTCTTTATCGGTCAAAGTCTGCGCAGGCGCGACAGTGATAGAGTCGCCCGTGTGTACGCCCATGGGGTCAAAGTTCTCAATCGCACAAATGATGATGCAGTTGTCGTTTTTGTCACGCACCACTTCCATCTCATACTCTTTCCAGCCGATGAGTGATTCATCGATAAGCAGCTGATGGGTCGGTGATAAGTCAAAGCCGCGCTCACAAATCTCGATGAACTCGTCACGGTTGTACGCGATACCGCCGCCTGAGCCGCCCATGGTGAATGACGGACGAATGATACATGGGTAGCCCATTTTTTCTTGGGTAGCAAAGGCTTCTTCCATGGTCTCAGCGACTTCAGCGCGTGGGCACTCAAGGCCGATACGCTTCATGGCTTGGTCAAACAGATCACGATCCTCTGCCATCTCAATCGCGTCTTTGGTCGCGCCAATCAGCTCGCAGTTATATTTGGTAAGGATGCCGTGCTTGTCCAAATCCAGCGCGCAGTTCAGCGCCGTTTGGCCGCCCATCGTCGGCAAAATAGCATCAGGGCGCTCTTTGGCGATGATTTGCTCGACTGTTTGCCAAGTAATTGGCTCGATATAGGTGGCATCGGCCATCACAGGGTCGGTCATGATGGTCGCAGGGTTTGAGTTGACCAAGATGACGCGGTAGCCTTCCTCGCGTAGCGCTTTACACGCCTGCGCGCCTGAGTAGTCAAACTCACATGCTTGGCCGATGACGATAGGGCCTGCGCCAATGATAAGAATGCTTTTTATGTCGGTACGTTTTGGCATAGTTAGGGCTACCTTCGTTTGGGTGATATTTTGAGTAATCTTTATTTTTAATAACGCTTATGGCGTTTTATACTTACAATGCGTTGTTACAGTACTGCTCAAACCGCTTTTAGCGATTCAAGCATTGACTTATTATCAAGCTATAATGAATCGTTAAGCTTGAGCAGTTTTAGCCGCTTCCATCATCTCAGCGAACTTATCAAACAGCGGCGCAGCATCATGCGGGCCAGGGCTGGCCTCTGGGTGACCTTGGAAGCTAAATACTGGCTTGTCGGTCAGCTCAATACCTTGGTTGGTACCATCAAACAGTGAACGGTGAGTCGATTTGACGTTGTCAGGTAGCGTGTCTTCATCGACAGCAAAACCATGGTTTTGACTGGTAATCATCACCGTCCCTGTGGCCAAATCTTGTACAGGATGGTTGGCGCCATGATGACCAGTTTTCATCTTGATGGTGCTAGCGCCGCTGGCTAGACCAATCAGCTGATGGCCTAGGCAGATACCAAAGGTCGGAATATCTGTCTCGGTGATGATGTGACGTACCGCGTCGATAGCATAGTCACAGGCGGCAGGGTCGCCGGGGCCATTGGATAAAAAGATACCGTCTGGGTTCATCGCCAGTACGTCTGCAATCGGCGTTTGCGCTGGTACCACCGTCACATGACAGCCGCGGTCGACCAGCATACGCAGGATGTTGGTTTTACTACCGAAGTCATAAGCGACGACGTTGTATTTAGAGTCGATGTGAGTGCCAAGCTGCTTAAAAAAGCCGCCTGTACCGCTATCATGGCTACCGGGTGCATCACGGTTTAGCAGTGTGTCAGACAAATCCCACGTCCCCGCTGTCCATTCGAAGTTTTCTTTAGTGCAGCACTCTTTTGCTAAGTCCATGCCTTTGATACCGGCAAACTCTTGTGCCAGTTTAATGGCTTGTTGCTCGTCATCAGGGGTGATGGTGTTGCCTTCGGCTGGAGTCATGATGCAGCCATGCTGCGCCCCCTGATCACGTAAGATGCGCGTCAGCTTACGGGTGTCGATATCGGCAATCGCGACCGTATCATTGCGCGTGAGGTAATCGGTTAATGATTCGGTATTACGAAAGCTTGAGGTTGCCATAGTGGCATCACGGATAATCAGACCTTCTGCCCATACTTTATGGGTGTTGCCAGATTCGCTGTCTTCACTGTTGGTGCCAGTATTACCGATATGCGGGTAGGTAAGAGTGACCAGCTGGCGCGCGTAGCTTGGGTCAGTTAGGATTTCTTGATACCCTGTCATGGCTGTATTAAACACCACCTCACCGACACGATGACCAAGGCTACCGATACTGACACCGCGAAAGATCGTACCGTCTGCTAGTGCCAAAATTGCTTGTATTTCTGCCGATGAATTCAAGGTTTGCCTCCGCTATTATTTGTGAGTTCTGTGACGATGCTTGTGGTTGGCTGTCGGTGTAAAGCCTTTGTTTTTAAGGTCTTGGGAATAATAAACCTCAAAAAAAATATAGGCTGCACACAAAAGTTGCCCACAAAAAAGCGAGAAGACATTATCGATGGAAACTACAAAACTCACTAGGTAGTGAATAGGTAACTTGCATCATGTCCGCTCGCTTAGGCACAGATTTTGCGCATTATATACAATGTAGACGCAGATAGCCAGCTGATTTTTAACACAGCACAAGCGCTGTGCCAAGTTGTCAGAATTAAGTTGGCCAGATGGGCGAGCGGCTACGATGAATAGCGCTGGATTTCTACAGTTGTCTTTGCCACAATGAGTCGTAACATCATGAACCGCAACATCGACCAATTAACCGAAGCGTTTTTTAGTAGGACAAGGAACCGTTATGATTTACCAGTATATAGACAAAACCCCTGAATTTGCTAGCCCCTTTCATGGCTGGGTGGCTGATAGCGCACAAGTGATTGGTGATGTGTATTTGGGCCATCAAGCCAGCGTCTGGTTTGGTGCGGTGATTCGCGGTGACAACGAGCGCATTCATATCGGTGACTATAGTAATATACAAGAAAACAGCGTCATCCATACCGATGCAGGTATCGAAGTCAAAATAGGTAATTATGTGACGATTGGGCATTTGGCAATGTTGCACGGCTGCGAGATTGGCGATAATAGTTTAATCGGAATCGGTGCGGTGGTGCTCAATCATGCCAAAATCGGTAAAAACTGCATCATCGGTGCCAAAGCCTTAGTCACAGAAGGTAAGGAAATCCCAGACAACTCACTGGTCATGGGCGCACCGGCCAAAGTGGTGAAAACCCTAACGGATGAGCAAGCAGCGATGTTAAAACTATCGGCCATGCACTATAGTGAGCGCTGTCAGAAGTTTAAAACTGGCCTCAAAGAAATAGCCATGCCTGAATGATAAGAAGTAATAAACGGCGGAGATGAGTGGCTCATTTTGTCGTTTCTCATTTTATCCGTTGTTCGTCTTATCGTCGCTGATATTGTGGTTGCGCGTATTTACGTCATGAGCATCATGACCAGCCAAATAACCGCAAAGATAGCAATCCCGATCATCAGACCTCGAAAGATATCATGACGTATAGAGTAGTCGTCGAGATAAGCGTTATTGCCAGCTTGCGGATTGTGTAAGGCATTGACACTCTCGGCACCGGCGTTTTTGCCGACAAAAAACCCAATAATGGCACCCAAAATCAGCAGGATGGGCGTAAACAACCAAAAAATATCGCCCGTGCCTAGATTGAATAAAGAACGAATCACGACGATAGCAAGATCGATAAACAACCCGCCAGCGCCATACAGCAAAGCTGTCAAGAGCGTGTATAAGATACGTGCCGTCGGAGACTGATAATCCTCTCCTCGTTGCCGCCGCCTAATCTCTTTGATAGAGCGGGCAGGGCGTCTCGGTCGACGAGAGGTGGTGGACTGGGGATTGGGCGTTTTCATAAGCTTCTCTGTTTTTATTATAAAGTTAGCATAATTTTGTTTGCTAAACAGTCGTATTCACGAAATATTACCGAGTCATGGAAGATGGGGTGCCACCAATTATCACCCAACTTTTAACCCTTCTTTACCAATCATCGTTTTATCACTCACCATAAGGCTTTATTATGCAGGCAGCACAACCGATAGCAAAAGAACTGGCGCTTTTTGATTTGGATCATACTTTGCTCGATGTCGATAGTGACTATCTTTGGGGCGAGTATATCGTCAAGCACAATCTGGTCGATGAGGCCGAATATCGTACGGCCAATCAAAAGTTTTATCAGGACTATATCGAAGGCACGCTCGATGCCACTGAGTACAATGAGTTTGTCGCGCAGTTTTTGAGCAGCTTACCGATGGAGAGGCTACACGCGTTACGCGAAGACTATATCAAGTCTGAGATCGAGCCGCACATCCGCCCAAAAGCGATGGAGGTGCTCTGTCAGCATGTGGAAAAAGGGCATGATGTGGTGATAATCTCCGCGACCAATGATTTTGTGGTGTCTGCCATCGCAAAGCGTTTTGGGGTTGAGGCTGGCAATGTATTATCGACGCCGCTTGAGATAAAAGACGCCCGCTATACCGGCAAGCTCACCGACAAGCCAAACTTTAAAGAAGGTAAGATTTATCATCTCGATAAGTGGCTAAATAAGCAGCAGCTCGCTGGCGTTCGCTTTGAAAAAACTTATGCGTATTCAGATTCTAAAAATGACATCCCGCTGCTAGAATGGGCGGACGTCGCAGTCTGCGTGTCTCCTGATGACGTGCTGCATGCTCATGCGCTGGCGCATCGCTGGGCGGTCGAAGATTGGTCGATTGAGGCTGGTCAATGAGCCGCTACCAGTCAGCGCACAATTAATCCATTATGTAACTGAAATCTCATTTAAAATAGCGCCCGAGTGCGACCTTTATTTTTTAGCAAAAAAACAGGACTATTTATGGAAATCAATCCGTATCAAGAAAAAATCAAAGACTTATCTGAGCGAGGACAGGACCTTCGGAGGTATCTTTGACTTCGATGGTAAGCAAGAGCGCCTAGAAGAAATCAATTTGGAATTAGAAAATCCCGAGCTATGGAACGATCCTGAGCGCGCGACCAAGATTAATAAAGAAAAAAGTCAGCTTGATGGTGTCATTGACGTGGTGATATCGCTTGAGACTACCTTGGCAGATGCCTCTGCCATGCTCGAGCTGGCGGTCGAGGCAGAGGACGAGTCACTGCTGGCTGACGTGCAAAGCGAGCTAGATAGTGCCGAGACGCGTGTGGCGGACTTGGAGTTTCGCCGTATGTTTAGCGGCGAGATGGACCCAAACAACTGCTACTTAGACATTCAGTCGGGTAGTGGCGGCACCGAAGCACAAGACTGGGCTGAGATGCTGCTGCGGATGTATACGCGCTGGGCGGAGTCACATGGCTTTAAGGTCGAGGTCATCGAAGTGTCGTCTGGTAGTGTCGCTGGGATTAAATCAGCGACGATCGAGATCAAAGGCGACTATGCGTTTGGCTGGCTGCGTACCGAGATTGGTGTGCATCGCCTAGTGCGTAAGTCACCATTTGATAGCAACAATGGCCGTCATACGTCATTTGCCGCTGTTTTTGTTTCGCCTGAGATTGACGACAACGTCGAGATTGATATTAATCCGGCCGATCTGCGTATCGATACCTACCGCTCATCGGGCGCGGGCGGTCAGCACGTCAACACCACTGATTCTGCGGTGCGTATTACCCACGAGCCAACTGGCGTGGTGGTCACGTGCCAAAACGAGCGTAGCCAGCATGGCAACAAAGCCACTGCCATGAAAATGCTGCGCGCCAAGCTTTATGAGCTTGAGATGCAAAAACGTATGGAAAAACAGCAAGCGGTCGAAGACAATAAGTCTGACGTCGGCTGGGGCAGTCAAATTCGCTCGTATGTGCTCGATGACTCACGTATCAAGGACTTGCGTACTGGCGTTGAGACGTTTAATACCAGCGCGGTACTCGATGGTGATCTCGATCAATTCATCGAAGCCAGCCTTAAAGCAGGACTGTAAGGTTTATCAACACATTTTAAACACCATTTCTTAAGGAAAAGTTATGCCAAGTGTAAATAGTTATTTTGACGATAAAGTCACGTCGATCGCCTTTCAGACAGCCACTCTGCCAGCGACTGTCGGCGTGATGGAAATTGGGGAGTATGAATTTGGCACCAGCGAATTTGAGACCATGAGTGTGGTGAGCGGCGCGTTGACCGTTAAACTGCCAGAAAGTAGCGAATGGCAGACCTTTGATGCTGGCGAGTCATTTACCGTTGAAGCCAATCAGAAGTTTGGCGTAAAAGTAGAGGTTGAGACCGCTTATTTATGCACTTATGGTAAATAAAGCTTTTTAGATTTGTCGTCGTCATATTGACACTAGCCATAAAAAACGCCAAGTATTAAATGCTTGGCGTTTTTTTATGCTAATTGAACGGCTATTTACACAGTATTACACTTTGCTTGTGGCAAGCAAATAGTAAAAACTGCCGCAATTCATTATGCTAAAGCGTCTATTTTATCAATCGAGTATTTTTTATGGCGAAGTTAGACCAGCAAACAACTCCGCAAGATATACGCCATGATTATGAACATTTAGCACGCTTGGCAAACCTGCGTTATGTCAGCGACGATGAACCTGGGTTTACCCGTCGGCGTTGGGGTCGTGGCTTTACCTATCGTGATGCGGCAGGCAAGACGGTAAAAGACAAAGCGCTGCGTCAGCGCTTTGATGCGCTGGTGATACCGCCGATGTGGTCAGAGGTGTGGATATGCCAAGACGAAAAAGGCCATCTGCAATCGACAGGCCGCGATGACAAAGCGCGCAAGCAGTACCTGTATCATCCGGAGTGGAACCGCGTGCGCGATCACGCCAAGTTTGCCGCGATGATAGGGTTTGCGACCGCCTTGCCCACGCTGCGGGCGCAAGTCGAAAAAGATCTAGAAGCTGCGCCGTTATCACGCGCCAATGTATTAGCCGCCGTGGTCAAGTTATTGGAAACTACCCTTATTCGTATCGGTAATAGTCGCTATGCAAAGATGAATAAAAGCTATGGCCTGAGTACGCTGCGCAGTAAGCACGTGAGCGAGACGGATAACGGTCTGGCGTTTGATTTTGTCGGTAAAAGTGCTAAAGAGCATCATATCGAGCTGCAAGACGAGCGCTTGATTGAAATTGTGCAAGCCTGTAGTGAGCTGCCAGGGTATCAGATTTTTAAATATTTAGATGAAAATGGTGACAAGCAAGTTGTGGATAGCAGCGATGTCAATGACTACTTGCGCCGTCATCTGTGTGCGGATACAGAGGCGCACAAACAGCCGAGCAGCGATGACTTGGAGGGTCTTACATCGGGCAAATTGTACAGTGCAAAGGACTTTCGTACTTGGATGGCCAGTGTACTGGCAGCGAGCTATCTGTATGATGAGCTGCAGACCTCGGCAGGCCGGAAAATCTTAGCCAGCCCACCGGCTAGCAAGGCGCGTCAGCAGCTGGTTACCGATATGGTGAAGAGCGTGGCCGAAGAGCTTGGCAATACGCCAGCGGTATGCCGTGCTTCTTATATTCATCCGATGCTTATCGAACGGTTTTTGGCAGGTCAGTTTTTTGAAACATACAAACACGCCCGACGCGGCCGTAGCAAAAAGCACCAAAGCTGTGAAGAAAAAGCGCTATTAAGCTGCCTGTGTACTTGGCAATAACCTGTGGGCTTAGCAATGAGACGTTATGTCGCATAAGCCTGCCATGGCGATGACAGGATAAGTCATATGCAATTGCGCTGAACGGTCATAACTATATAGAAACTAAATAGATAAAAACTACGTAGAAATAATAATACCAGCAGAAAAAAAATAATATAAAAATGATACTTTATGTATTGAAATAATAAGTAAAATGCGTTACTAATAGCGTATAGACAATAAAAACCGCCCATAGGATAGGGCGGTTTTACAAGTGAGACAGTGGTGTTTTGATTCATGAGCATTTTGATCCATGATGTCATGCGCCGCTGTTGTCACTTGTCATCAATGACCTGCAAGTGCTAAAGGATTGGCTTATGACTACCTCATCGACCCCCACGACAACTCACACCGATACGCGCCCACACTACCGCGATTATTATCAAAACTTTAATATCAATAACTTATTGACCGAAATATATGGCGAGCATCTGGACGACCAGCGAAATGCTTACATGGCCTGCTGTGGGCGCCATGTGCGTGATGGGCAGGGTGAGCATCTCGCACTCGTACACGAAGATACAGCAGGCAACGTCACGCGCCTAAGCTTCGCTGAGCTTGATAAGGCCAGTGGTCACGTTGCCAACTTGCTCCAGTCATATGGTGTGCAAGCTGGCGATCAAGTGGCGACCATGCTGCCGCGCACACCTGAACTGCTGACTATTGTATTGGCGACATGGCGTATTGGTGCCGTGTATCAGCCGTTATTTACCGCTTTTGGCTATGATTCGATTAAATACCGTATGGATAAGGCCAATACCAAAGTGGTATTTACCAACCTTGAGAACCGCGGCAAGTTTGAGGATTTGGCTGAGCAAACCAAAATGGTTTTGGTGGGCGGCGATGATAGCCAGCAGGACCATGGCTGGGGTGACGATCGTTATGAGGAGGTGGTAGCAGCGCAGTCATCTACGGCGGCGCCTGTGCTCTTGGATACAGATGCGCCATTTTTGCAGATGTTTACCTCTGGGACCGTCGGTAAATCTAAGGGCGTCAGCGTTCCTCTCAGCGCGCTCTCGGCTTTTTATCTATATATGCGTTATGCCATCGATTTGCGCGCCGATGATAATTACTGGAATATGGCCGATCCTGGCTGGGCCTATGGGTTGTATTATGCCATTACAGGGCCGTTGCTGATGGGCATCACCACCCATTTTAATGAGTCAGGATTTGATGCAGAAAACACGCGCGACTTTATGGCGCGTCATAAGATTACCAATTTGGCCTCCTCGCCCACTGCCTTTCGTATGATGAAATCCAGCGGCGTGTTTGAGCAGGCGCATGATGATAGCGATGCCGCGTTATCCCTACGCTGCGCCAACTCGGCAGGCGAGACCCTAAATACCGAGGTCGTCAACTGGGTGGAGACTTATCTAAACTGCAAAGTCTGTGACCAATATGGACAAACTGAGACGGGAATGACGTGCTGCGAGCACCATGCTTTGACCCATGAGTGTCCTGTCGGCTCAATGGGTATGGCGCTTCCAGGGCATACCCTCGTCGTGTTGGATGATGACATGAATGTCTTGCCTGATGGTGAGCAAGGCCAGCTGGCGGTGGTGGTCAGTCAGTCGCCCGCGTTTTATTTCCGTGGTTATAGCTGGAATGAAAAAGACGCCTTTGTCGGTGATTACTACCTAACAGGCGATGTGGTCGAACGTCATAGTGACGGTAGCTATTGGTTCTCAGGGCGTGATGATGACATCATCATCACCGCAGGCTACCGTGTGGGGCCGACTGATGTCGAAAACACCGTACTGGAGCATGATGCGGTGGCAGAGTCGGCGGCCGTCGGCGTACCTGATGAAGTGCGCGGTCATACCATCAAGTCGTATGTGGTGCTAAAGGACGGCATCGAAGGCTCAGATGAGCTGGCCAAAGAAATACAAGCCCTGGTACGCAAGCGTCTATCGACACACGCCTATCCGCGTGACATTGAGTTTGTGGCAGCATTGCCCAAGACCCCAAGTGGCAAGATTCAGCGCTTTTTGCTGCGCAGTTTGTCTGCGGCATAAGCCAAGAAAAACGCGACGATATCAAGACGCGGCCATATTAAGGGCGACTATACGTCAGTCGCCGCCTTATTGGCCATATTAGCTTAAGATGAGCAATGCATCATGCACTGTCTTAAATATTTTTCCGTACACTATAAAGACTACATGCAAAGAATACTAGACAAATAAAAGGAAGGATTATGCAAATTGAACAACACAGCTTTTTGGTAACGGGCGGTGCATCAGGCCTTGGCGAAGCCGTGGTACGGGCGATCGTCGCTCAAGGCGGCAAGGTGGTCATCGCCGATTTAAATGAATCGGCAGGACAAGCACTGACTGATGAGCTGGGCGCAAATAGCCGTTTTGTACGCTGTGATATTACCAGCGGCGAGGATGTGCAAGCAGCAGTAGACATCGCCGAACAAGCCTTTGGCGGTCTGCAAGGCTCTATTAACTGTGCGGGCATTGCGGTGGTACAAAAGCTGCTCGATCGTGAAAACCAACCTGCCGATCTAGAGGCGTTTAGCCGCGGGGTTCATATCAATCTCATGGGGTCTTTTAACGTCGCACGTTTGGTAGCGGCTAGCATTGCTAAGCGTGTGGCAGCTGGCGCTTACGCATCAAACGCAGACAACGGTATTATCATCAATACCGCCTCTATCGCCGCCTTTGATGGACAAGTTGGGCAAGCTAGCTATTCATCATCAAAAGCTGGGGTGGTCGGGCTGACCTTGCCGCTTGCACGCGAGCTGTCGCGCCACGGCATCAGAGTCATGACCATCGCGCCTGGTGTGTTTGCCACACCGATGATGGACACCATTCCCGAAAAGGCGCGCGAACAGTTAGAAGCAAGTGTGCCGTATCCTAAGCGTTTGGGTGCTCCAAACGAGTTTGCCAAATTGGTTACTCATATCATTGATAACGCCTACCTAAACGGCGAAGTGATTCGCCTTGATGGCGCGATTCGTATGGTGTAATCGCGCTTTTAGCGTATTCATAATTTTTGCACATATTTGACACAAATTTTTGTTATTTTATAAAAGCTCATTACTGGCGGATTATAAAAGGCAAAGACTGTGTCATTTTTTCGTTTATACCCCAAAAAAATCATCCTGCTGTCCTTGGCGATGCTTATTTTGCTCGGCGTTGGCCTGACAGTCTACAAAACGCTCGCTGCAGCAAATCACTTTGACAAAGGCCATCAAACTGACCTTGCAAATATCAAGATTGACAAAGTCTATGTCGATAAGTCCGAGCGGGTATTAAAGCTATTAAGTGGCGATCGAGTAATCAAAACTTATCACATTGCTTTAGGGGATAGCCCAGTGGGACATAAGCGCCAAGAAGGCGATGAGCGCACACCGACAGGGAGTTATGTTCTTGATTATAAAAATGAAAACTCTAGCTACTATCGCTCCATCCACGTCAGTTATCCTAACGCCGCTGATAAAGCCCAAGCCAAAAAACGCGGGGTCAGTGCGGGCGGTGATATTATGATTCATGGACAAAAAAATGGCCTTGGTCATCTGGCGGCTATTACGCAGCAGCGTGATTGGACGGACGGCTGTATTGCGGTGACTAATGATGAGATGGATGAGATTATGGCATTGGTTGCCATTGATACACCGATCGAAATCGTGGAATAAACTCCTACTTGGCGACCATGCGGCAATGCGTATAACGGCTTTGTTTTTAAGAATGGGTGTCTTGAAACGCACGGTATAAAACCTTATGAATAAGAATAAGTTTATATCATTGCTATTAGTAAGGTTTTATTGTTTTTCGCTTGAAATACAAGGTACTATACCCTATATAAATATCAACTAAAGGCAAACGGGCTAACCTAATACTTATAAAAGCCTGTTGCCATGATAAATTATCAAAGGATAACAATATGAGATTTGAGAAATTTACCCAAAAGCTGCAAACGGCTATCTCCGAGGCGCAAAGTCTGGCGCTGGGACGTGATCACACAGGCATAGACCCTGTGCATCTGCTTGCCGTACTGCTACAAGATGAGTCTAACTTATCTATCTGTCAGCAAGCAGGCGCATCCATTCCGGCGCTAAAAAACGGCGTAGCAAAAGCGCTCGATAATCAAGCGACAATTAGCGAGCCGACAGGTGATGTCAACCTAAACCCAAACTCAGTGAAGATTTTAAACCTAGCCGATCGCCAAGCGCAGAAGGCAGGTGATGAATTTATTGCCACTGAATGGGTGCTATTGGCACTTGCTGAACAAGGCGAGACCAAAAAAATCTTTGAAAACGCAGGCGTGACAGCCAGTCAGCTAAAGGCTGTGATCGAAAAATTACGTGGAGACGAAACGGTGGACAATCAAAATGCCGAAGATCAGCGTGATGCGCTAAACAAATACACCATCAACCTAACTGAGCAAGCTGAGCTGGGTAAGCTAGACCCTGTCATTGGCCGTGACGAAGAGATTCGCCGTACCATTCAAGTGCTCTCGCGCCGCACCAAAAACAACCCCGTGCTCATCGGTGAACCGGGTGTCGGTAAGACAGCCATCGTCGAAGGCCTAGCACAAAAAATCATCAATGGCGATGTGCCAGAAGGGCTTCGTAATAAAGAAGTATTGTCGTTAGACTTAGGCGCGCTTATTGCAGGAGCAAAATTCCGTGGTGAGTTTGAAGAGCGTCTCAAAGGGGTGCTGAGTGACTTGGCCAAGCAAGAGGGCAATGTCATTTTGTTTATCGATGAGCTGCATACCATGGTCGGTGCGGGTAAGTCAGAGGGCGCGATGGATGCAGGCAATATGCTAAAGCCTGCGCTTGCACGCGGTGAGCTGCACTGTGTGGGCGCAACGACGCTAGATGAGTACCGCCAATATATCGAAAAAGATGCTGCGCTTGAGCGCCGTTTCCAAAAAGTGCTTGTCGATGAGCCAACGGTCGAAGACACCATTGCGATTTTGCGTGGTCTAAAAGAGCGTTATGAGCTGCATCACGGTGTCGATATTCAAGACAGCGCGATTATTGCCGCAGCGCGCATGAGCCATCGTTATATTACCGATCGCAAATTGCCAGATAAGGCGATTGATTTAATCGATGAAGCGGCAAGTCGCCTGCGCATGGAGATGGACAGCAAGCCTGAAGCGCTTGGTAAGCTCGATAGCCGTTTGATTCAGCTAAAAATGCAGCGCGAAGTACTCAAAAACGAAGAAGATGCCGGCGCACAAGCAGAGCTTAAAGTGCTTGATAGCCAAATCGAAGAGCTAGAAAAAGAGTACGCCGATCTCAATGAGATTTGGCAAGCGGAAAAAGCGCTGGTCAAAGGCTCTCAGCAGCTAAAAGACGAGCTGGACAAAGCGCGTATCGCTTATGACAAAGCCAGCCGCGAAGGCGACTACGAGACCATGAGTAAGCTGCAGTACGAGACGATTCCAGAGCTTGAGCGCCGTATCACAGAGTCTGATTTGGCCGAGCAAAAAGAACTGGCAGGTGATAATGGCGGTGCCAAACTGCTGCGTAATAAAGTCACGGACAACGAGATCGCAGAGGTGGTGGCAGCCGCGACGGGAATTCCTGTCAGCAAAATGCTGCAAGGCGAGCGTGACAAGATGTTGGCGATGGAAGAGAAGCTGCATGAGCGCGTCATCGGTCAAGATGAAGCGGTCAAAGCAGTCGCCAACGCTGTGCGTCGTAGCCGAGCTGGGTTATCTGATCCCAACCGCCCATTGGGTTCGTTCTTATTTTTAGGGCCTACGGGGGTTGGTAAAACTGAGCTGACCAAATCACTGGCCAACTTCTTGTTTGATAGTGAGGATGCCATCATCCGTATCGACATGAGTGAGTATATGGAGAAACATAGCGTCAGCCGCTTAGTGGGCGCGCCTCCAGGCTATGTCGGTTATGAAGAAGGCGGCACCTTGACCGAAGCGGTACGCCGTAAGCCTTATAGCGTGATACTGTTTGATGAGGTCGAAAAAGCGCATCCTGATGTGTTTAATATCCTCTTGCAAGTGTTAGACGATGGACGTTTGACCGACTCACAAGGCCGCGTGGTTGACTTCAAAAACACGGTGATTGTGATGACCAGTAACTTAGGCTCTCACAAAATCCAAGAGATGGTCGGCGAGAGCTATGAAGACATCAAATCTGAGGTGATGGATTCGGTCGGACAGCATTTCCGCCCAGAGTTTGTCAACCGTATCGATGAGATTGTGGTATTCCATCCGCTTGGCATGTCGCAGATGGCTGGTATTGCTGACATTCAGTTGCAGCGTCTACGTCAGCGTCTCCAAGAGCGTGAGATGGATATCGAGCTGTCAGCCGATGCGATGAACAAACTAGTCGCTATTGGTTACGATCCTGTGTATGGCGCGCGTCCACTAAAACGTGCGATCCAGCAAGAGATCGAAAACCCATTGTCATTAAAGCTATTGGCTGGTGACTTTGTCGCAGGTGATATCATCAAAGTCGATGTCGACGCAGATGATCAGCTGACATTTGATAAGCTCAGAATGAGCTAAATCAAGCGCTTGTTTTTCATTGAGTTAGTTTAGCGGTCTCTGCTAGCTAATGAAAAATCCAAACCCCTTATCTGCCTATTTTTATATGGTCAGGTAAGGGGTTTTTTTTGTGTCAACATTATTTACCGTTTACACACCTTGATTGTGGTATAAATAATGATAAAGCACATAAAAAGACGGCAAGATTAGGGAGGTAAATCAGGATGACTATTATTAAAAAAAGAATAAAAATGCCGTTGCTACTATCGCTCGTGGTAGCGTCACTGCTATTTAGTGCCTCTGCATGTTCCAATCCTGCAGCCGTCAATACCGACGCCGATCTGACAGAATACAAAGAAGGCCAAGCCGCAGCGCGCGATTTGGCGGCCAATACCGAAAGACCTATCTTTGATACAAAAGCGCTCGCCATCTTTGATGAGCCTTGGGCAATGACGGCGCTACCAACGGCGGATAATGAGTCCCCCAAGCTCTTGGTGACTCAAAAGACCGGCGAGCTGTTTGTCGTTGATACTGCCACGGGTCGCAAGACAGCCGTAGCGGGTATACCGGCAGTGGCTTATGGCGGACAGGGCGGTCTGGGTGACGTCATCCTAGCGCCTAATTTTTCTACCTCTAAGCAGATATATCTCAGCTATGCTGAGGCAGGTACAGGCGGCGATAGCGGCAAGTTTGGGGCAAAAGTCATTAAAGCGGCACTAACGGGGCTGGATACTGAGACGCCAAGCTTACAAGCGCTGATGCCTATCTGGGAGCAAGCCCCAAAGGTACGCGGTCAAGGTCACTATAGCCATCGTTTGCTCTTCTCCCCTGATGGTCAGTATCTATATATCAGCTCGGGCGATCGCCAACAAAAAGCCCCCGCGCAGGACATGAGTGGCAACTTGGGAAAAATCATACGGTTACATCCAGATGGCTCTGTGCCAAAGGACAACCCATTTACCGAAGATAAGCATGAGATTGCCAAGCAGTTTTGGTCGATAGGTCATCGCAATGTCCTTGGTATGGTATTTGACGATGCAGGCAGACTTTGGGCGCATGAGATGGGGCCGCGCGGCGGTGATGAGTTTAATTTGATCAAAAAAGGCCGTAACTACGGCTGGCCGGTCGTCTCAAACGGCCGCAATTATAATGGGACTGATATTCCTGATCATGATACGCGGTCTGATTTTGCTGCGCCTCATATCACTTGGACGCCTGTTATCTCACCGTCCTCAATGAGCATTTACGCATCCGGCCGTCATAACGACTTTCCTGCATGGCAAGGGTGTGCGCTTATCAGTGGCCTGTCCTCACAAGCGCTGATGGTGGTGCGCCTTGACAGCAACAATGGCAGTAAGAAAGCAGGTGAGCGTTATCGGTACGATATGGGGGAGCGGATGCGTAGTGTGTTGGCCGTCGATGGGCGAGTGTGGCTGCTCGAAGACGGCAAGGATGCCAAACTGTTACAGTTGGTCAGTCGGTAACCTCTTTAATAAAACCAAAATAGAAATATAGTATCAGCTGTGTTTTAGCGGTATTTTTATTGAGTGAAATTGTGTAATTAATTGATAAATAAAGGTTGGTTTGTTAAGGTAAACTTCTTTAGGAGGTGAGATATTAACGGATGAATGACGTAAAAGTTGAAAGAATGGGTCCTTTCCCAAGGGTCAATAAGCCAGTCTTTATCACATCAAGTATTTTGATTGTTGGCTTTATTATATTTGGGGTGCTCTTTACAGAAGCAGCAGGCGCACTATTTGGGTTTTTACAAAGCTTTATCACCACCAACTTTGGTTGGTTCTTTATTCTATTGATGAACGTGGCGCTGGTATTTTGCCTATATCTGATCGCAAGTCGTTATGGTGATATACGTTTGGGTAAACAGACGGAGCGTCCGCAATATAGCTTGGTCTCTTGGATAGGTATGCTGTTTTCAGCAGGTATCGGTATTGGGCTGGTTTATTGGGGCACCGCCGAGCCGTTATATCATTTTATGGCACCACCGCTGGGTGAGGCTGAGACCGTAGAGGCTGCCAAGCAAGCGATGAACTTCTCGTTTTTGCATTGGGGGCTGCATGCATGGGCGATTTATACCATCGTGGCGCTATCTTTAGCGTACTTCCACTTTAGGCGGGGGTTGCCGCTGTCTATACGCTCGACTCTGTATCCAATATTGGGGCAAAAAATCTATGGACGCTGGGGCCATACTGTCGACGTTTTAGCGGTATTTGGCACGATGTTTGGGGTAGTCACTTCGTTGGGGTTGGGGGTGATGCAGATCAACTCAGGCCTCGAAAACCTATTTGGTTTTCCTAACAGTGTCGGTGTGCAGTTTGCCATTATTGCTTTTATCACGCTGCTGGCTTGTGGTTCGCTGATGTTGGGCCTTGATAAAGGTATCAAGCGCTTAAGTGATATCAATATGGGTCTGACAGGCTTGCTACTGGCGTTTATGGTGGTTTTGGGCCCGACACTATTTATCTTTGATAGCTTTTTTGAAAACGTCGGGAACTATTTGGCCGCTATGGTACCACTGAGCTTTTGGGGCGAGGCGTATAGCAATACCGATTGGCAAAGTAGCTGGACGATTTTTTATTGGGCATGGTGGGTTAGCTGGTCGCCGTTCGTTGGGGTGTTTATCGCACGTATTAGCCGTGGTCGTACCATTCGTGAGTTTACCCTTGGCGTGCTGCTCATTCCTATGACGATTTTGTTTTTTTGGTTTACCACCTTTGGCGGGGTGGCCATCCATATGGAGCTGCTCGCCGCCCTTGACCCCGCTTTGGTGAGTCCAGGATTGGTCGACGCGGTAAATGAAGACTTCGGCAGTGCGATTTTTAGACTGATTGAGTACTATCCACTGGCTAAGCCAATTACGTTGTTGATTGTCATCATGATTGTCCTGTGGTTTGTGACTTCCTCTGACTCGGCCAGTTTTGTCATCGATATGCTGACAGCTGGTGGTGATACCAATCCACCCAAGATTCAGCGTTTGTTTTGGGCGACGATGGAAGGTTTAATCGCGGCGATTTTGTTGGCTGCAGGTGGATTGGACGCATTACAAGCCGCTGCCATCGTTGCAGGTCTGCCATTTGCATTGGTCATCTTTGTGATGATGTATTCGTTATGGCGCGGTTTGAGCCGTGATCGCTTGATTTTGTACCGCGCGCAGCAGCAGTATATTACGGATGAGTCTATCGATCGCAATACCGCTGATGAGTTTGTCGATGAAGAGTTACTAAAGGGGCCGCCAAAGATTGTCAAAGGTGACTAGTGTTTATGTGCAGGCTAGCGCCGCAAAAAACAGTGCTAATTCACTGTGTTAAGTCACCTATTAAACAGTCATGCCACGATAGCTCTGAGAATTCAGGGCTATTTTTTTGTATCAAAACTTAACAATTGAGGGTGAGGTTTGATAAATGGGTAACATATTGTTAAGGTAACTCACCCTAACATATTGGATAACTAAGATGAGTGAACTCAAAATAGGTCGCTTAGGGCCTTTTCCGCGAGTAAATAAACCGGTGTTTATTGCGTCTGCAATATTGATTGTGGGGTTTATTATATTCGGCGCTTTGTTTCAAGAGCTAGCAGATACGATATTTACTAGTGCACAAAGCTTTATCACCAACCGCTTTGGTTGGATGTTTATTATTTTAATGAACGTGGCCGTGGGGCTGTGTCTGTATTTAATCTTTAGCAAATACGGTGATATCCGCTTAGGTCATCAAACCGAAACCCCGCAATATAGCCTGCCATCTTGGATAGGTATGCTGTTTTCAGCGGGTATCGGTATCGGCATCATGTACTGGGGCACCGCAGAGCCCGTCTATCACTTTATGGCGCCGCCACTGGGTGAGGCCGAGACAGTAGAGGCTGCCAAACAAGCGATGAATATCTCATTTTTGCATTATGGGATACACGCTTGGGCTATTTATGCCATCGTGGCGTTGTCATTGGCTTATTTTCATTTTCGCCGTGGCTTGCCTTTATCGATTCGCTCTAGTCTCTACCCGATATTGGGCCAAAAGATCTATGGCAAGTGGGGACATACGGTCGATACACTAGCGGTCTTTGGTACCATGTTTGGCGTGGTTACTACCTTGGGTTTTGGCGTATTGCAGATTAACTCTGGACTTGAGGGGTTATTTGGTTTACCTAATTCTGTCACCATGCAGGTGATGTTAATTGCTTTTATCACCATACTTGCCTGTGGCTCATTGCTAATGGGCTTGGATAAGGGTATCAAACGCCTAAGTGATACCAATATTGTTTTGACCTTTGTGTTGTTAGGGTTTGCTTTTATCATGGGACCCACACAGTACATCATGGACAGCTTGGTCGAAAACACCGGCAACTATATACAAAACATCGTCCAGCTCAGTTTTTGGAGTGAGGCCTATAGTAAAGGTGATTGGCAGTCTTCATGGACGATATTTTACTGGGCATGGTGGATCAGCTGGTCACCATTTGTCGGGGTGTTTATCGCGCGTATCTCTCGTGGCCGCACCATTCGTGAGTTTTTGCTCGGCGTGTTATTTATTCCGATGATTATTTTATTTTTCTGGTTCACGACCTTTGGCGGTGTCGCAGTAGACATGGAGCTGATCGGTAACCCTGGGTTTATCGAGGTGGTACAAAACGATTATGGTAGCGCCATCTTTAAGCTGATGGAGTTTTATCCATTTACCAAAGCCACGACGATGTTGATCGTTCTGATGATTGTATTGTGGTTTGTGACCTCATCAGATTCGGCCAGCTTTGTCATTGACATGCTGACTGCTGGCGGCGATACCAATCCGCCTAAGATTCAGCGTTTGTTTTGGGCCATTATGCAAGGTCTGGTAGCGGCTATTTTGTTGGCAGCGGGCGGGCTTGGCGCCTTGCAAGCGGCGGCTATCGTCGCAGGGTTTCCCTTTGCTATCGTGGTATTTGTCATGTTGTATGCCATGATACGTGGGTTCAACCGTGATGAGCTGATACTGTATCGTGCCGAACAGCGCTTTATCACTGATGAGTCGATTGAGCACAATACCGCCAATGAGTTTGCGGATGAAGAGCTACTAGAAGGTCCGCCAGAAATCGTTAAGGGTGACTAGGCCTGTCCGCAATTTGGCCGCTAGTTATCTATAGGGCGTGTTGAACATTCGCAAATAGGCACTGCTGATCGCTAAAATTGTTCCAGACAAGGCACAAAGCGACGATAATGCAGATGCCTTAGCGAGATTTGTAACGCAGTATGGGGCAATTTTAGCATCAGCCCGCAGGGACAGGACTCTTTTTTGCCGCTTCATCGTTAAAAACAAGCGCTTAGAATGACTAAACTTATTATTTTTAACATCGAATCGCCTAAAAAATAGTCGCTGTCAGTGTCATGGTCGAATGTTCAACACGCCCTAATCAGTTCGAAATAAAATCGATACGTTCATATGAACGTATCGGTTTTAAAGTAAATCAACTATACATGGACGAAACATATTTTGATACGCGTTAAGACCCCAGTCTCTTTGGAAGCTGGGGTTTTGTTTTTAGTTTGGTTAGCAAAATAGGGGCAAAAACCCCCTAGCACGGCATCATATTTTATTTATATACAAGGGCATCATAGCAGCGTTAGATTTGATAATTCATCAATGTCTTGATATGGTGGCGCTCTTTTAATTTTGGAAAGATCTATGGATCATGTGAAAGTTGGCCGAGTCGGCCCTTTTCCGCGAGTAAGCAAACCTGTTTTTTTGACCTCAGTCATTTTAATTACACTATTTATTATTTTTGGCACACTGTTTAATCAGCAAGCAGAAATGGTATTTAATCAAGCAAAAGCTTTTGTGTCTTTGCGTTTTGGTTGGTTTTTTATTGTCGTGATTAATACCACCTTGTTGATGAGTGTCTATATGATACTCAGTCGATATGGTGATATTCGTTTGGGGCATCAAAATGAGGAGCCTGAATACAAACTGCTCTCGTGGATAGGTATGCTGTTTTCAGCAGGTATCGGTATCGGGCTGCTGTACTGGGGCACCGCTGAGCCGCTATATCATTATATGGCGCCGCCGCTGGGCGAAGGGGAGACAGTCGCTTCAGCTAAGCTTGCGATGAATATCTCGTTTTTACACTACGGTATTCATGTTTGGGCGCTTTATGGCATGGTGGCTCTGGCTTTGGCTTACTTTCACTATCGCCGCGGTTTGCCGCTGGCTATCCGCTCGACTCTATATCCTATATTGGGCAAAAGAATCTATGGCGGCTGGGGTCACACAGTCGATACCTTAGCGGTATTTGGTACGATGTTTGGGGTAGTGACGACCTTAGGGCTTGGGGTGCTGCAGATTAACTCTGGTCTTGAGAGCTTGTTTGGTATTCCGAATAACACCAGTGTCCAGATTGTTTTGATTGCCATCATCACTGTTTTGGCAGGGATGTCGCTTTTTTTAGGCTTGGATAAAGGTATCAAGCGTCTAAGCGATATCAATATCTTTTTGACCATTATCTTACTGAGCTTTGTGATTATCTTAGGGCCCACGCAGTTTATTTTTAATAGCTTTGTAGAAAACATCGGTAACTATGTACATCAAGTGATTCCATTGGGGTTTTGGACAGAGTCCTATGAAGGACAAGAAAACTGGCAGGCTTCTTGGACGATTTTTTATTGGGCATGGTGGATAAGCTGGTCGCCATTTGTGGGTGTGTTTGTCGCGCGTATCTCTCGTGGCCGTACCATTCGTGAGTTCACCTTAGGGGTGTTATTGATTCCAGTGGCCATATTATTGTTGTGGTTTACCGCTTTTGGGGGTTCTGCTGTTCATATGGAGCTACTAGCGGCGGCCAGTCCTGATTTGGTCAGTCCAGGTCTTGTGGAGGCGGTCAGGGCCGATACTGGTAGTGCGATATTTAAGTTGATGGAGTCTTATCCACTGACGTCGATGTTTAATTTACTGATTGTCGTGATGATTGTATTGTGGTTTGTTACTTCTTCTGATTCGGCCAGTTTTGTGATAGATATGCTGACCTCAGGCGGTGATACTGATCCCCCAAAAGTTCAGCGTTTGTTTTGGGCAGGTACAGAAGGGGTGATCGCTGCGGTACTGCTCGCGGCAGGGGGGTTGGTCGCGTTACAAGCCGTGTCTATCGTGTCAGGCTTACCTTTTGCTATGGTGATTTTGGTCATGATGTATTCGCTATTACGTGGATTAAGCCGAGACCATCTGATTCTCTATCGTCAGCAGCAGTGGTTTCTTACCGAAGAGTCAGCCGAGCACAACTCAGCAAATGAGCTGCCTGATGAGGATTTTTTAAAAGGTCCGATTGAGCTAAAGCGAGAAGACTGATCTTCGTGCGCGACTATTTGCCTTTTAAGTATATCTTATCGCTTTACAAAATACCCAGCTTAGCCCAAGCTGGGTATTTTTATGGCTGCCGTTATTAACAGCCAACAGTGAAGTGCCAGTAGTGAAGTGAGTGGCACGGTGCCTATCGGTATTTTGACACCATCGTCATAACGTCATCATAAAACCGTCGTTTATAAACATTCGCCTTTGACATAGCCTATCGCCTCAGGGGTGCTACAGGCAGAGCAGGCGTTGCCAGCGGTACGGTAGCTTATCAAGCTGCCAGTTTTACTCTTCACACAAACAGGATCGTACTGCGCGGTGCACATGGTTTGTTCAGGGTCAAAGGGTGGGCACTGCGAAAACACACCATCAGGTAGTTGGTGAGAGCGGGTAGGCTGGGCTGGCGTGCTCTCAGGCATTGTTATATCAGGCAAAGAGCTACAGCTTGCTAGGGCCAGTAGTAATGGCAGGCCGAGCACATGTTTTATAAATGGTCGCTTTGTTATAAAAGTCCAAGCGTTGCTCATGAAGGGGGGCATCATTATATCTCCTTATATAAATGCAATAACGTCCGATTGTCTACCGTTTATAGTAGCGTATTTACCATCAACCATCTAGCCGATAGACCCATAAAAATATCTAGGCAATAAAAAACCCAAATTGATGATTCAGTTTGGGTCTGGTACTTATGATTATGATAAAACCAACTGATGATTATTCCGCTGGTTGGTCATCTTTATTTAGCTGCACATATTTATCGAAGTTTTGGGCATAGTCAGTGAGGTTGTCGCTGAGCATTTGACGATACTGCTTGACATAAAACTCGACGATATCGTCTTTTTCTTTGGCAAAATCCTCACCCTTCACAAAGCCAATAGAAGCAACTGACGCGCTATAGCGGGCGGCGGCATATAGTAAAGAAGCACCGACTTGGCCGGAATGAGCATTGGGGCCTAGCTGGCTGTTGGCAACCCCGATGATGGCATCAGCACGCTGATAAAACGCCTGCATTTCAGGGGTAATCTCAAGGCTTGCATCAACAGTGTTGTCTTGAGCGTTGTCTGGATTGGTATCTTGAGACATAAGCGACTCCTAATAAGTATCGGTGGTTTTAAATGGATAATATCAATATATCAGTGCGACTCAGTCGGGCGATTATAAGCCTGCGTCTGCTTTTAATATCTCAGCTTTATCGGTTTTTTCCCACGTAAAGGCAGTTTCTGAGCCTGGACGGCCAAAGTGACCAAAGGTGGCGGTTTGCTGATACATCGGCTGCAACAAGTTGAGCATACGAGTAATGCCATAGGGACGTAAGTCAAAGTGTGTGCGAATCAGACGAATGATCTCTTCGTTGCTGATCTTACTGGTGCCAAAAGTGTTGACGGAGATAGAGGTAGGTTCGGCGACACCGATGGCATAGCTGACTTGTACTTCACAGCGATCGGCCAACCCTGCGGCCACGATGTTTTTGGCGACATAACGTACCGCGTAGGCCGCGCTGCGGTCGACTTTTGATGGATCTTTGCCACTAAAGGCACCACCGCCATGACGTGCCATACCACCGTAAGTATCCACGATGATTTTACGCCCTGTCAGCCCTGCATCACCGACAGGCCCACCAATCACAAACTTACCTGTGGGGTTGATATGATAGCGTGTGCCCGCGTGTAGTAGGTCGGCTGGTAGCACTTGCTTGATGATAGATTCCATAACGGCTTCTTGCAGATCTGCTTGCGAGATGCTTGGGTCGTGCTGCGTGGACAATACCACCGCGTCGATCGCCACCGGAAGATTGCCGTCGTATTTTAGCGTGACTTGTGCTTTGGCGTCTGGACGCAACCAAGGCAGCTCGCCTGCGCGGCGTAGCTCGGACTGACGCTCCATCAGGCGATGAGCAAACTCAATCGGTGCTGGCATCAAGACGTCGGTCTCGTTACTGGCATAACCAAACATCAATCCTTGGTCGCCGGCACCTTGCTCTTCAGGGCTGCTGCGATCGACACCTTGCGCGATCTCAGGCGACTGTTTACCCAGCATATTGATGATAGCGCAGGTCTCGCCATCAAACCCTAGATCTGAATGATGATAGCCAATACCATTGACCGTATCACGAACGATGCGCTCCAAATCAATGTTTGCGGTGGTGGTGACCTCGCCGGCCAATATCACCGCCCCTGTCTTGACCAAGGTCTCACAGGCCACACGGGCGTCTAGGTCTTGCTGTAAAATGGCATCAAGAATGGCATCTGAGATTTGATCAGCCATTTTATCTGGGTGGCCTTCGCTCACAGATTCTGAGGTAAATAAGTTGTATTCGCGCATAATTAGATCGCTTAATTGCAGGGACTGTAATATATAAAACCAGTCATTATTAAATGTTAACGGAAAATAGAAGGTAAAAGTGAATCAAAAAATTATGATATTTTACCGTGAATCGAGGTAAAACTCTAGTGTCAGCCATGGCGGCTAACAATTGTAGAAATCATCGAGGCGGCTGTCTTGTTGCCAGCGGTACTCTGTATAGTTAGCGACTTCTTTTGCGCTATCGCGACCTTGTCTATCAGCAATAAAACCAAGCGCCATATCCATGCCAGCCGTGACACCTGAAGAAGTATAAAACTTGCCATCTACGATCCAGCGCGCCTGCTTTATCCAATCAACCTGATCTGATTGTTCGGTTACCCATTGCCAAGCACGCTTGTTTGACGTGGCTCGTTTATGGTCTAAAATACCTGCCTTCGCCAATAAAGCACTACCCGTACAGACGCTAAGCACCCAGTCGGCGTTATCAGCGAGCGTAGTTAGGGTCTGCAAAAACTTACTATCTTTAATAAGTGGACGTGTACCTTTACCGCCGACGACCAATAATATATTCGTTTGATGGGCTAATTCTGCTACTGCGACAGTTTGTAAGGCAACACCATGATGGTTATGAATGATACCACCTTTCATTGACGCAAACTGAATGCGAAACTCGTTAGGTAAGCTACCAAATAGCTCAATAGGCCCAAATAAGTCTAAAGTTTCGAAGTCGTCAAATACGAGTGCGGTCAAGGTCTGCATTCTGCTTCCTTAAATTAAAGTATTAAGGCGAAGTATTTAGAAAGGAGATGTTTGAAAATCTTTAAGGTGCTCAAAGCCTTTAAAGCTCTACAAATTTGGCTTTGTCTTTAAACATGCACTCATCATAAACCGGGCAAGCACCGCATTTTGGTGTGCGTGCTTGGCAAGTATAGCGCCCGTGCAAGATCAGATAATGATGAGCATCGACGATAAAATCTTCTGGAATGCGCTCAATGAGCTTTTTTTCGACAATTAATACGGTTTTGCCCGTGGCCAGCCCTGTGCGGTTACCCACTCGAAAGATGTGAGTATCGACCGCCATCGTCGGCTGACCAAAGGCAGTGTTGAGCACCACATTGGCGGTTTTACGGCCGACCCCTGCCAGAGACTCTAAGTCTTTGCGGTTATCAGGGACAGTGCTATCAAACTTTTCAATCAGGTCTTGGCAGGTCTTAATGACGTTTTTGGCTTTTGAGTTATACAAGCCGATGTTTTTGATATAAGACTTTAGCCCTTCTTCGCCAAGCGCGAGTATGGCCTCAGGCGTATTGGCCACAGGATATAGTTGCTGGGTGGCGATATTGACACTCACATCCGTTGCTTGTGCGGACAAAATCACGGCAATGAGTAGCTCAAAATTACTGTCGTAATTGAGCTCGGTGACGGGCTCCTTAATCGTCTCGGCCAGCTTTTCAAAAAAAGGCCGCACGTCGCGGTTTGGCATGCGTCTGGAGGGCGGGGTCTCAGCCGTTTTGTGTTTGACCGTTTTACTCATGGTGTTTGACTTTATTTGATATGTTGTTGGGCGTGAATCATCGAATCACTCATTAGCATAATTGTGCCAGCTCGGCTTGTAGTGTCTCAAGCTCGGCTTGTTTTTTGTCATTGGCGCGTACCGTAAGCTGCTTTTCTAATTTTTTGATTTTGGTGCGTAATTTGGCCGCAGCTATGGTGTTTTTTGCTTGAGCTTCGCTGATATCAACAGCTTGGCTGGTGGCGTTATTGAGTTTGGCTTCGACCATACTGACTACCGGCTTGGTGTTGCTGCTATCGCTTAGCTGCTCCGTGACGCGGCCTAAATGCGTATGATAACGCTGGCGCAAATCTTCTTGCTCAGCTTGCCGCTCAGCGGAACTAAGCGTACGCTCGATAGTGACCAGATCGATACAGTCAACAGGGCAGGGTGCTAGGCAAAGCTCACAGCCCGTGCACAAGTCGGTAAAGATGGTATGCATGTGTTTACCAGTACCGACGATGGCATCGACGGGGCAGGCAGGGATACATTTAGTGCAGCCTATACAGTCCTCTTCGCGGATGACAGCCCGCACTTCAGTTGGGCGCTCGGAGCTGGCATCTATCGGCCACTGTGAAGGAGCAGCGGTGGGGGTTTGGCCTTGCTGATAACGCTCTGTATCGACAATTTTTGCGATCGCATCCGTCACGGGCTGGCCGCCAGGCACGCATTTATTGTATGGCTCGCCATCTACAACGATGGCGGCCGCGTATGGCAAGCAGCCGTCGGGATGCTCGCACAGGCCGCACTGCGTCTGTGGCAGGCAGGCATCCACCGCTGCAATCTGCGACGAGACATCAGCAGGCAGCGTGTCAATCTGTAGGTCATCAAACAATATGGGCAGATTGATCAGACGGATAGGGGCGTTACTTTGCATGTTATTAAAAACCTTAACACCAGTACAAAAAGGGTGTTGGTATATAGTTGATCTCTCATAACACTGCTGGCTGGTTTACGAGCGTTTCGCTTGCCTGTCTTCATGAGCGTGATGAAAGTATGGCTATTGATGGGTGATAAACGACCATCGCTGCGTTCAGGCGGTCATTTTAAATGGATGATAACAAAATCACAATATTGGCGCATCCTCATCAGCGCATCATCTTTGCCAAAAAGTTTTGCTGAGATGGGCGGGCAAGGTTATAGCGCACTGGTCATGGTCAAATCATGGTCAAAGACGCTGGTAGTCATGCGTCATTAGCAAATTGATACATTGGGCTAAATAATGGACTCAATCACCTATGATGGCTAAGCCATGCCTTGCTCACGGAGGATCTGCTCAATCAGCTCATAAGCAATACTGCCTTTCGCAGGTATCTTGGGCAGGTTTGAGAGATCAAAGAAGTCTGCATGTGACAGCTCATCTTCTTGAATCATCAGCTCGCCACCTGCATACGTAGCACGAAATCCGAGCATCAAGTTTGACGGATATGGCCACGGCTGACTACTGACATAGCGGATATCTGTCAGATGAATATTGACTTCTTCATACACCTCGCGCACCACGGCGTGCTCAAGGCTTTCTCCCACCTCAACAAACCCTGCGATCAGGCCATACTGCAGCGGCTGTTTTTGTTGACCGTAGCGATGATGATGCGCCAGTAAAATTTGCATTGCACCCGTTTGCGGATTAGGGCGGGTAATGGCAGTGATGATGCACGGCTGGACACGCGGGTATTGGCGCAGCTTGCAAGTCGGGCAGACCATCGCTCGCTCACCCAGTCGCGCATGAACGACTGGCGAGGCGCAGCGGCTACAAAACTGCGTGTCAGCTTGCCAGCGCAGCAGCTGTATGGCTTGGCTGAGTTGGTCGCTCAAGGCCATGGGAAGCTGGGTGAGCAGCTGGCGATACGGGATAAAGGCATTACCACTACTTTCAGCGATGAGAGGTAAGGCGATATGGTGCGCCGTGGCATACTCATAGGTCATGGCACAGGTTGCGCGCGCAGTAAACGCATGAGTTGGCTTATCAAGCGTAGTATTATTGGCGTTGGCGTTATGACGGTTGTCATCAGCCTGCCAATGACTGGGCGCTAGGCTCTCAAGCAGTGTGACACATCCGAGCTGATAGGCGGGCACTGCGGCATCATCGGTGGCCGCAGCACCAGACGCCAGATAGTCAACGTGCCACGGCCACCACCCCTCAGGCGTTTGACGGCACAATACCGTATCATCACTAAAAATAAAAGCGCAGGTCATATCAGGGTTCCAAACGATAGCGAAAGCAAATAAAAACAAGTCTGTACCTGATGAGATACAGACTTATAAGACAGAAACAACGGTCTATTTTACCTAACCATAAAGCGGAAAAGCACAGCATATGGGTAGAGTAGGTAATGAGTAGCAGCCAGCTTGTCTTGACTAGGCTAGGCTGCTAGCAGCTGACTTAGGCTTTGCTGTCCGACATCAAGCGCTTGTTTACTCACAGGACGGTTATGTTCAAACCCATCTAAATGGTGATCGACTGCCATGATGACATCTGCAATACATGCCAGTGTACCGTCTTCGATGCGTCTGCCACTCTCGATACGCTGCTCGATATAGTTGGCCAATTGACTGAGCATGCTAGCAGGGGTCGGCAGCTGTAAGAAGCGCACAGCACCGGCCACTTGGCGCATCATCTCAGGGATGTTTTGGATATTTAGCATATCGTGCTCAGGCTCGGCCAGATAATCATTGATAGCTTGCTCTGCATTGGCGATGGCCGTACGGCTTTCTTGTATCAAGGTATCATTGGCTGTATTTAGCTGATGCAAAGAGATGTGAGGGTTGTTTAGCGGTAAGTAAATCGCCCCTGGTGTGTGCATTTCAGCCATGGCGATGGTGGCATTTTCAGCATGCATGAGCGCCAGCAATAGACGATCGAAGTCCTCAGGCGAGGGCGCTTGCCAACGGCCGACCTCCTCGGCTGCGGCGCGCAAACTGTCGGCAGCACTTGACAATCCAAGCAGACGAAGTGCTGAGCCCAAGGTCGCTAATTCTTCTATGATTTTGGCTGTTTGCATCTCAGCGCTATTGACAGAGTCGCCGCGCGCGTAGCTATCGACCTCTTCTTTAATGGTATTGATCTGCGTCTGAATCATAGTGTTTAGCGTATCAGTAAGGGCGCGGTTGGGACCAAATAAAAACCGTCTCATTTGCTCAAGTTGCGGCTCTTCTAGCCGGTTTTGCGCATATTGCTCGCGTAGATGCTGTGCCGCTTTGTTATCGCGCTGACAAGCAAAGCTGACCAAATCAGCAAAACGTGTATCCATCACAGGCAGATAGCTTTGGAATTGCTGCTCTAGATAAATCAGTGTGTGCTTTTGGCTTAACGTGAGCGGTAGGATGGCCGCGATGTCGGCAGTAGCCGCAGCGGCCGCTTGCCAAAACAAACTGCTGGTCTTGGAGGCAATCAACGCGCAGGCTGCGCTCATGGCATTGAGCTTTTGCTGCGCATCTGCGCTGACAGTGCCATCTTGGTTTAATAAGGCAACGCCAAGACCGCTACGATAAGCATCTGTCAATAGCTCGTTGTTTAAGCCAAGCTCATGCAGTGGTTGGAAGTTTTTTTCTGGACTGGCAATGATGACGCTACTGCTACCAAAGGCTGAAAAGTAGTCAGCGGTGATAGGAGCGTGCTGGCCATGCGCGTTTAGCTTATTGATCACAGGTAACAATAGCGTCGGCTCTACCGACTCTGTCAATAAGACAAACTCGACATAGCGATCTAGTGTCATGATGGCCTCTGACAAGTCCATGATCAAATTGACATCGTTATTGTCGCCGTTGTCGTATAGGCGCTGTAAACCATTGACGATGGCGGTGTTTAGCGCCTCAGCACCAACCAAAGAGATGAGTTTGAAAATACGAGACAGCTGCTTTAGGACGATGATGGAGTCTAGCAATAAAGGCGCTTGAGTATTGTCATCATTAAACTCGCTAAGATGGGTCTCGGTATCTTTAAGCGTCACGACAATCTCATCATGCAACAAATGCAGTGAAGGTAAGTTAAAGTCAGTAACACTAAGCGTTGGGGCGGTTAACTTCATTTGCGCAGACTGGTCCATAAGTGTGTTTCCATAACGTACTGATAAGAGTAACGATTGTTCAAATACGAAGTAACAAAGCGTTTGAATGAAAAAGCGTTTATTAGTAATGTTTTAACGCTTAATATAATAATCAAGACTATATTATACAAATGTCGGATTAGAAAGTGATTTTAGTGACCGCTACATATTGTTTTTGAGGGCAGGGAAGTCTTCTGCCAGTGACGCATACCAGTGTTGGCTTGCGCTCTCATCCATAGGCGACTGTAGTAATAGATCTGCCAGCTCCGAAAAATGGGCATGACCGGTCTGTCCGCCGTCGGTTTGTGTGTCTTCTTCGATGGCGAGAGCGACCTGTCCACCGGTCATTGCCAGATAGACCTCGGCCAAGATCTCCGAATCTAGTAATGCCCCGTGAAAAGTACGATCTTGCTTACCGACGTCTAAGCGGCGCACCAACGCATCTAGCGTGTTTTTTTGTCCTGGGTATTGCTGCTTGGCCATCGCCAAAGAGTCAGTGACCTGTATGCGCTCGGCGAAGTCGTGCAAGCCAACTTTGGCAAACTCCATGCTCAAGAAGTTGATATCAAAGGTGGCGTTATGCGCGATGACCTCAGCGCCATCCATAAAATCATACAGTGCTTGTGCGACTTGGTCAAAGGTCGGCTTGTCTGCCAAAAACGCCTCAGAGATACCGTGAATACGAATCACTTCTTCGTCCATCCCGCGCTGTGGATTGATATAGACGTGGAGCTTTTCGCCCGTAAACTTACGGCCGACCAGCTCGACGATACCCACTTCGATGATGCGGTCGCCCTTTAGAGGGTCAAGGCCCGTGGTCTCAGTATCCATGATAAGCTGACGATCAGAATCATGGCGATGGATGGGCTTTGGCAATAGTGGCCTAAAGTGAGGGTTAGCACGACTGGTATCGCCATCAAACTTGGGCATTTCCTCTGCGCTAGCCATTTGTGTGTCAGCTTGGCTGACTGAGGAGGTGTCAGTATTTGGCATGTGCGTGTTTGGGTTGGCGTCAGTCATGGTTGCTTGCTCTGTTGGTCGCTGAGTGTGGCTAGAGATGATTGGATGGTCAGCAAGGCTACGGGTATCTTGGCTTTGCGAGCTGTCCGCTGGCGTCTCATCTGTATCGTCATCGATCATATCCAACCCTAAGGGGTCAAAGGTTAGCCAATCGTCATGGCGGCGCTGGCTAGCCTCAACCGTTAAGGGGTCTTTTTTTTTAGGCAATTCAGTTGTCGCTTGTACCTCGCTGCTGGAGGTCACCCCCAGATTGGCCAGCTCGTCGGCTTTTTCGTTGCCAGCATGTCCAGCATGTCCTTTGACCCAGTGCCAATCGACATCGCGCTGTTGACAGAGCGCATCTAGCTGCTGCCAGAGATCTTGGTTAGCGACTGGTTTTTTGCTCGCCGTCTTCCAGCCTCTTTTTTTCCAGCCAGCGATCCAATCAGTGATGCCGTTTTTGACATAGCTTGAGTCTGTCCAAATCTCAAGGGTATGCGCTGGCGGGCTGTGCGTTAAGGCTTGTATCGCGCCCATCAGCTCCATGCGATTGTTGGTGGTTTGTGCTTCGCCGCCATATAGGTCTTGGGTGCGGCCATCACTAAATATCAGGTGCGCGCCCCAACCGCCAGCACCCGGATTGCCTTTACAAGCGCCATCGGTATAGGCAACCGTCGTGTTTGCTTTGGCCGCGAGCGGATCTGCCGCGTGGTCGGTGTGGGTATGAAGCATCGAATGCGGACTGTCTGACATAAAAGCTGAGCAACCTGATAAATGATAACGGCAAGAATAAAAAAAGCGAACGTAGCGCGCGTTTTGGTCGTTTTAGTACAAAACTGCGCTGCGTATTTTGGGTCTGAGTATAGCAAATATCAGCTTACTATGGGTAATTATGGGCGGCGCTGGGGCACAAAATCTTTGCTGAAAATTAGGGCGTGTCCTCAATTCAATTGATAGCCATCTAAATGGGCTAAAAATGGCTAAATCTGGCCAAACGGTGTCAAATAGCTGACTAGGGCGTGTTGAACATTCACAAATAGGCACTGCTGATCGCTAAAATTGTTCCAGACAAGGCGCAAAGCGACGATAATGCAGATGCCTTAGCTAGATTTGCAACGCAGTATGGCGCAATTTTAGCATCAGCCGTAGGGACAGGACTCTTTTTTGCCGCTTCATTGGTAAAAATAGACGCTTAGAGCAACTAAGCTTACTATTTTTACCTTCGAATCGTCTAAAAAATAGTCTCTGTCAGTGCCATGGTTGAATGTTCAACACGCCCTAATATCTCGATATTATCTGCGCTATTTTCCTTGTTTGATGGCGATTTATCTCATTTTTATCACCATTTTTAAAATGAGGACACGCCCTAGATGGTCAGGTTATCTTTCTGGTTTTCTGTTAAAATAAGCCGCGTCACCGCCGGATAACGGTATAAGACGTATTGTCGCCCTTTATTTAATCCGTGCCTCTCACGCATAAATGCAGGATAACGCCCTCATGTTATTACGCTCAGCTAGTTTTTGTAAAAAACTCACCCCGCTGCTGGTTGCCACCGTCGTAAGCAGCGCTATGTTTTTGACCGCGTGTAATGACAACGACACGCTAGATGAGACGGCGGCGGTAGTGCCAGCAGATTTGTCGGTGTTTGAGGGGTGTTATACCGTCAGTCATGATGAGCCTGCTCAAATAAAAATCAGTCAACAAGCGGGCGCGTGGGTCATGCAAATGAAAGAGCCGGCAAGCAGTGGCCGCGTTTGGGACACGCCTGAGCCATTAGAAGCCATCGAAAACAGTGAAGTCCCGCAGTTCTTTTCGATCGATCCTGATAATGTCGATGCGGTCATCGGTCGCCCTGATAGAGTACTGGTCTTGGCACACGCCAAACCCGCTTATGCCAACATCGATCCGCTGCTAGATAGTGAGTATCTGTCCTATATTTACCGCGGCGCCAATACCATCTATCAGGTGGCATGTGATGAGGTCAATACCGATATTTTGGCCAATCCGCATGCCAATATTATCATCGATAATGTCAATGAGAGCCGATAAGCCGATCTTTGAAGAGTCTTTAACGAGGTCTTTTGGGCAGATAAAAGCGCGCGACGACGGTAGTAGAGGCGCTTACAAACCTCTCAATAATGTGCTCGTCATGTCGCTGTATTATCATGTGTTTTTATTATGAATAGTCAGTTGAGTCAGGTCGTATGAATTTTTTTAGTTATGTGGTGTTGGGCGGGTTTTCTTATGCCGCTGGTTGGGCGGTCAGAACCTATATACTTGATAAAAAGCCCAAATCTGAGCAGCCTTATAACCTCAAGCATCCAACCATTTTAGCCTATCTTGGCAGTTTTTTTATCGTGATGTTGGTGGTTTCTTGGCTGATTGGTCGCTACTTGCTCGGTCATCTCGCCATTGATTTGCCTTTTATCATCGTCAATAGCTTGGTGGCGACCTTCGTGTATTCATTTGGCCTAAATCCAGAAAACGCCAATTATGGGGTGCCTGATTGATAGGAACGGTGTCAAACTCAAATAGTTGACCTCAATATTATCTGCGCTATTTTGCTTGTTTGGCGGCGATTTATCATATTTTTATCAGCATGTTTCAAATGAAGATACGTCTTAATAAAACAGGGTCAATGACGCTTACATGGACCCTGTTTTGTTCAGCTAGCTATCAGCCATGATGACTGGTAGTTGTGATTTACTTATCTTTGCTGGATTGTTCTTTGTCTGACTTTTTAAAGGTTGGTTTTGAGTCCTTGTCTGTGTCTACAGATTTGTCTTCGGTAGCCGTTTGTTCATCCTTCCATTTTTTGTATTTCGTTAAATCCTTGTCTATCATTTTAAGACAAAACTTGAGTACCAAGGCGTCATCGATATGACCGATAAAGGGAATAAAGTCAGGAATGATATCGATGGGGTTGAGGACATAAAGCAAGCCAACCACCGCTGCTGAGATGGTCTTATAAGGAATGTTGCGATAATTGCCCTGATAGTAGTCTTTTACTAGGCTCATCAGCAGCAATAAGTCTTTGGCATAGCCTTCAAGGCCTTGGTCTTTTTTGAGTTGGTCGTTTAGTTTGTCTTCTTTGCCTACGATGAGCTTTATACTATCCATCAGGCTTTTATTGTCTTTTTCTTTATCGGCCATACTAAGAGTCCTTATATGAATGTTAGGGTAAATGTTTTTGGCTAATGGTGTTTTGATCTATTATTGTCGTACCCTTTACTATAGCAAGAGTCATGACGTCATCCAAATAAGACGATGAGTGGTTCTGTATCATTTTGTTGACTGTGTGCGCAGCTGAAGATGCCACGTCAAGTGGCCTAAAACCCTGACGCTAGCCAAAATTTGATGCTAGACAGAACCTGATGGTTGTAACCTAGTGATTGTAACTTAACGACAGTTTTGAGCTGCGTTATAAGAAAATAGCGGTTTAATAAACTATTACGAAATAAAGTATTGCTGAATATAGTCGTCATCGATGACAATAAAGGTAGCATTATGACCAAAATATCCTTCGCCCTCAATCGTCGCCAGTTCCTGCGTCAAGCTAGCCTCTATGCAGGGGCGGGGCTGCTCGTCACGCGCGCCGTGGCGCACTCATCTATACAGGCGAACCCGCCAGAGAGCCACCTGCCGCTGACCAAAGATGATCTGCCAACGGCTGTAGAGGAGCGTGCTGCTGAAAAGACAATGGCTGAGAGCTTGCCGGCAAAGCGTCTTTGCATCACACCAAGTATTGAGACGCGGCTGTTTGCCAGCTCTAACGTCGGAGGTAGCCAGCAGCGTAATGCGCGGGCTTTAGAGCGCTTGGTCTGCGCGGGTTTTCAGGTAGATAATCCGGCGATTACCGAGCGGCAGTATTTGCGTTTTGCGGGTACGGACTCGCAGCGCGCCAGTGACTTACAAAACATCGCGACTGGTGCCATTGCCGCCCCCCAATTATTGCTTGGGGTACGCGGTGGCTACGGTGCTATGCGCCTATTGCCGATGGTGGATTGGTCGACGCTTGGACGTATTATGAAGGAGCGCGGCACGATACTGGCAGGGTTTAGCGATGTGACCGCCATCCAGTGTGCGCTGTTGGCAAAAGGCGGTATGAGCTCGCTTGCGGCACCCATGCTCTATAGCGAGTTTGGCAAAACCAAGCCTGATGAGGTTAGCTGCCGACATTTTGTAGCAGCATTAACCACTCCCAATCTGACTATCGATATACAAGATGCGTCGTTAACCAGTGTAAATTTACCCAGTATTCTGACAAATTCTGAGCCAAAAACACTAACCGGCACTATGTGGGGTGGCAATCTAAGCGTGGTATCGGCGCTGGCAGGTAGTGAGTATTTGCCACGTATTGCTGGCGGTATCGTATTTTTAGAAGACGTCGGCGAGCAAGCTTACCGTATCGAGCGCATGCTCTATGATTTGTATTTGGCAGGAGTGTTTAAAGGTCAGCAGGCGATTGTATTTGGTGCGTTATCGGGTAGTGGTGAGGACAGTTATGACAAGCGCTATGATGTCGCCACCGTGATTCGTCAATTGCATCAGCTGACAGGATTACCGATTTATAGCGGCATGCGCTTTGGTCATATTGGACAAAAGCACAGCTTTCCACTTGGCGCGATGTGTCAGATTAGTCCAAATACAGTTGGTGGCTATCAATTGGTATTTAGTGATTACCCAACGATTAAAGCTGATGCCATTTATGGCGAAGGGTTATGGCAAAATGTTTAGTGGTTAAAAATATAATAAATAAAAGTCTAAATCGCCAGTCGTGAAAATTTACTCTGATATTCTTTTGGGGTCAGCTCGGTAGCGCGTTTAAACAGCCGCGTAAATGACGAGATGTCATCATAGCCGACTTGCTCCGCTAGCGATTTTATCGTCACATCGCCCAATTCCAGTAAGCGCTTTGCCTGCTCAATACGCACTGCTTGAATATATTCAATCGGGCGCATGGCGACGGCGGCTTGAAAACGTCTGTTTAAGGTGCGCGGGGTGATATTGACCATGGCGGCCAAATGGCTCACCTGTATCGCTTGCCTAAAATTTTCCTCGATAAATTCTTGTACTTTCTGAACCAGTTGGTCAGCGTGCGGCTTATGTAAAGTCACATTGGTATAGCTGTTTTGATTACCGCGTTTACTATCAATAATCTGGGTTTTTGCCACTTGGGTCGAAATCTCGCGCCCGCAATAACGCTCGATTAATAATAATCCCAAGTCGTAAAATGCGCTACCACCTGCTGCACAAAATATATTGCCTGATTGATGTGCTGAATCACTTTCTGACTCATTTTTTGATCTGCTTTTTGAGTGAGTAACAAACTGATTTTCTTGCAAATCAACCAGTGGAAAATCTGCCTTAAACTTACTCGCATAACCCCAATGGGTTGTCGCGACTTTGCCATCGAGCAAGCCTGCTTTTGCTAAAAAGAACGCGCCGCTACAGTTACTAGCGATATCGGCTTTGGTATTTGCCAGTCGCTTGATATGTTCAATCAGCTCAGCGTTCTGACTCAAGACTTTATCGATGGAATCGCCAATGGTTGGGATTAACAATAAATCGCATTCCGTCACCTGCCGAATATCGCCATGCGCGCGCATGATTAAGCGATTGCTACATCTGATATCTGCGCCACCTAAGCTTGCAATCTGCACATTAAATCTCGGTTCGACTTCCTCATCCAAAAAGCGCTGCCAACTCACTCCGGTAAATGAAAATAAATCTAATGCGCCTGTCAAAGCGCTGCCAAGCACACCATCAAAACCGACAATGATGACGTTAAAGGGTTTGAAGTAGGGCATGGCTACGTAATTTCCTTTCAAAATACTTATTAAAAATGACGTTTTTTGACGGGGTTTTTCTAATTTAACACATGAGTTTTGTCGTATTTGACCATGATTATGTCATAAATGACAATACAGCAAGGCGTTAAATTAGATTACTATCAAGTCATCAACAAATTTAATGAGCCAGCGAGAACACTATGGCAGCAGATATGCTTATCAACGACTTTGAATTACCGTTCCAATTATATGATGTATTGGGCGCAGAAACCTTAACCGAGCATCCGAAGTTTGCAGAACACAGCCGCGAAACCTTTGACGCGGTATTGGGTACCGCCAATAAAATCGCCACTGATTTGTTTTTACCGCATAATCATGTGGCCGACAAGAACGAGCCACAGTTTGATGGCAAAAAAGTCAGCATGATAGACGATGTCAAAGTCGCCTTTGATGCCTTTCGTGAGTCGGGCTTTATCGCCGGACGTTATCGCTTTGACGATGGTGGCATGCAACTGCCCGAAACCGTCATGACGGCGGTAGCAGGCTATTTTATGGCAGCCAATCCATCGACCACGGCTTATCCATTTTTGACCACGGCGGCGATTAATGTCATTTCTCATTTCGCCAGTGATGAGATTAAAAATGCCTTTATGCCGCGTATGCTAACCGGTGAATTCACTGGCACTATGGCACTGACAGAGCCGCATGCTGGCTCGTCACTTGCTGATATCAAAACCACTGCCGTGAAGCAAAACGACGGCAGCTATCGTATCAAAGGCAGCAAGATTTATATCTCAGCGGGCGATCACGAATTGTCTGACAACATCGTGCATCTGGTTTTAGCAAAAGTGCCGGGCGGTCCTGGTGGCGTCAAAGGTATCTCGCTATTTGCCGTGCCCAAGTATCGACTCAATGATGATTTATCGGTCGGCGAATGCAACGATGTGCATTTGACTGGACTGATTCACAAGCTTGGCTATCGCGGCGCGACGTCTACGGCATTGAGCTTTGGCGATGCAGGCGAGTGTCACGGCTATCTGATTGGGGATGAGCATTTTGGCCTGCGCTATATGTTTAAAATGATGAACGAAGCGCGTATTGCAGTTGGTTTTGGCGCGGCGATGATTGGCTATCGCGGTTATCAGTACTCACTCGATTATGCCAAAGACAGAGTGCAGGGCAGAATTGCACCGAATGATAAACCTGAAGATGCAGCAACGGCAATTATTAATCACGGTGACGTCAAACGTATGCTGCTTGCGCAAAAAGCCTATAGCGAGGGCGGTATTTCACTCTGTCTCTATGGCTCCAATCTCATTGACCGTATCAATACCTGTGAAGACGCCACCCAGCAAGCTGAGCTATCAGAATTACTAGATTTACTCACACCAGTGCTCAAAGCATGGCCGTCAGAGTATGGTCCCAAAGCCAATGATCTAGGTATTCAAGTATTGGGCGGTGCAGGTTATACGCGTGAATATCAAGCCGAGCAGTTTTGGCGAGATAACCGTCTCAATCCCATTCATGAAGGCACAAATGGTGTGCAGGCGTTAGATTTGTCATTTCGTAAATTATGGCAAAAAGGCGGACTTGGTATCCAAATCTTAAAACGTGAAATCACTCAAGACTTAGAAAGTATTCGTACACCAGAAACCGCCAAAATTGCCGGTAAGCTCATGCCTTATATGGGTCATTTACATGAAGTGCTCGTGCATTTAAGCAAAATCTTACAAACAGAAAAAGCCATCACCTTAACTGGTAATGCACAAGCATTGATGAATATATTTGCGACTATTGTGGTGAGCTGGATTTGGGTTCGCCAAGCGAGCAAAGCTGAGCAACTATTAAGTATGACGCAAGATGTTGAGCAGCAGAATTTCTATCACGGCAAAATACAAGCGGCCAAATACTTTATCGATTGGGAATTGCCCTTAATCAACCGCGATATCGAGCTGTTAAATAACGACAATGCAGTATGCACGGATATGCAAGCCGAGTGGTTTTAATCAATAAGAGGTGAGTAGTATCATTTTGTAGGAACTTGCACCAGATAAAATAATACAATTTTAAAGGAGTAAAATATGACGTTAAATACAAATGGAATTGCAGCAGACGTAGCCAGTAACGTTTCTGGTAAACGTATTTTAATCACCGGCGGCGCGTCTGGCATCGGTGCAGCTAGCGCGCTACTGCTGGCAAGTCGCGGTGCCAAAGTGGTGATTGGTGATTTGGCGGAAGAGATGGGCGCAGGTGTTGCTCAGCAAGGGCAAGACGCGGGCAATAGCATCGTGTTTAAAAAGGTCGATGTTACCAGTGGCGATGAAGTACGCGCGTTATTTGCATTTGCGATGGAAACATTGGGCGGACTTGATGTGGTGATAAATAATGCCGGTATTGACCATCAGCCAGCACCCATGCATGAGTTGAGTGACGAGGACTTTGACCGTAATATTGCCGTTAATCTAAAAGGCGTCTGGCATTGTATGCGCGCTGCTGTTGCTTGTATGGCGACCAATGGCGGTGGCCATGTGATTAATGTGGCATCTATCGCAGGTTTGCGTTCTGCGCCGTTATTATCCGCCTATAGCGCTGCCAAGCATGGGGTGATGGGATTGACCAAGTCTGCCGCTCACGAGTATGCGCGCGTCAATATTCGTTTTAACGCTGTTTGCCCAAGCTTTATCGATACGCCGATGGTGCGTAATACCATGGCAAATATGGATGAGCGCGCCCAGCAAGCGACCATCAAAGCCAGCCCAATGCGCCGTTTAGGCGAAGTTGACGAGGTATCTGGCGCGATTGCTTGGCTGGCGAGTGATGAAAGCAGCTTTATGAATGGTCACGCCTTTACCCTTGATGGTGGTATGTTGGCTTAATAATCAAATAACTGCCAAACCATTACGGCGCTAGCCTCGCTCGATGTACTATTTGTACTATCTATGCTCGGCTGCCTTGTAATGAGTTTGCAGTTTTTCGATTATAACTTATTAGGTATTTCTGATAAAAAACTGAATAGCTGGTTCAAAATATAAGGAGTAATGATGAAAGATTTATTTGATTTAACCGGCAAGGTTGCGCTGGTGACGGGTGCAAGCCGCGGTATTGGAGAGTCTATCGCTCGTCTATTGGCATCTAGAGGCGCGCATGTGATTGTCTCTAGCCGTAAGATTGATGCGTGCCAAGCGGTCGCTGATAGCATCATCGCTGACGGTCATAATGCCAGCGCTTTTGCTTGTCATGTTGGTGATATGGCGCAGATTGAGGCAACTTTTGAGCATATCAAAAGCGAATTTGGCCGTATTGATATCTTAGTGAATAATGCCGCGGCAAACCCTTATTATGGTCATATTTTAGATACCGATTTAGCCGCTTTTGATAAGACGGTAGAAGTTAACATTCGTGGTTATTTCTTTATGTCGACGGCGGCGGGTAAGATGATGCGCGAGCAGGGCGGCGGGGTGATTTTAAACACCGCTTCGGTCAATGGCTTGGTCGCCGGTGATAAGCAAGGTATCTACTCAATCACCAAGGCAGCGGTGATTAGCATGACTAAAGCCTTTGCCAAAGAATGCGGCCCATTAAACATTCGCGTCAATGCGCTGCTGCCAGGTCTGACCGATACCAAGTTTGCCTCGGCACTAACTACCAATGATAAAGTCTTAAAAATGGCGCTACATGCCATTCCACTAGGACGCGTGGCCGATCCGGACGAGATGGCGGGCACGGTGTTGTACTTAGTGTCTGACGCGTCGAGCTATACCACGGGTGCGACCGTGGTCGTCGATGGCGGTATGCTTGCCTAATTATTTGCTGAGTCACTGATAGCCAGTTGAAAATAATTAGTCATTTGCTTAGCTTTGTCTTAAATAGTAATGAGTGATTGGCCATAACAGCACAGCTTGTACGCAAAGTAAAAAACCGCCCAGAGGTGAGTCTCTAGGCGGTTTTTGTTTTTTATACGGTTTATAAATGGCTTAGCACTTCGCTCAGCTCGATCAGTCTTTTAGCACTTCTGCCATGGCATTGGCGACATAGTCGACGTTGTTGACGTTTAGGCCTGCCATACACATACGTGAGTTTGAGACGATATAAACCCCAAACTCCGTTTGTAAGCGCTCGATTTGCTTGGGGGTCAATCCTGTGAAGCTAAACATCCCGTTTTGCTTGGTGATGTAGTCAAAATTGCGCGCTGGCACGTTGGCTTCTAGTACGGATTTTAGCTTAAGGCGCATGGCTTTGATGCGGTCACGCATGCCATAAACCTCGCCGACCCACTGTTGGTGCAATGCTTCGTCGTTCATGACGATATCGACCACGCGGCCACCGTGTGATGGCGGGCTGGTGTAGATACGGCGTACGGCGTAATTGAGCTGACCAAAGACGCGCTCGGCCTCTTCTGCTGTAGGGCATACCACAGATAAGCCGCCCACGCGCTCACCATATAGCGACAAGTTTTTGGAAAATGAGTTGCTCACAAATACAGGTAAACCCAGCGCCACAGCTTTGCGAATAGCATAAGCATCGTGGTCCATATCTTGCCCAAAGCCTTGATAAGCGATGTCCATAAATGCAATTAGCTCATGCTGCTTCATGATGTCCAATAGCTCATCCCACTGGGCATGGGTCAAGTCCATACCAGTTGGGTTGTGGCAGCAAGGATGTAGTAGCACCACATCGTGCTTATTTAACTTTGCAATGAAAGCTAGCATCTCATCAAACTTAATGCTGCTGGTGGCAGTATCGTAGTAAGGATAGGTGCCCACCTCGACATCCGAGCCTTCAAAGATGGCAATATGGTTGCTCCACGTCGGATCGCTCACATAGCACTTGGAGGCAGGAAACCATTCATGGATAAATTCAGCGCCGACCTTTAGCGCGCCAGAGCCGCCCAATGTAGCAATGGTAGCGACGCGTTTTTCTTGTAGCACCGCGGCGTCCTGACCAAACAGTAGATTTTGACAGGCGAGGCGATGCCCTGGCAATCCTGCCATCGGCAGATAAGGTCTGGGCGAGATGGGGTCAGCGATTCGTTGCTCGGCGGTTTTTACACACTCAAGTACTGGCAATTTGCTGTCTTCATCATAATAGATGCCGATGCCCAAATTGACTTTGTTTGGGTTGCTATCAGCAACAAATTTATCTACTAGACCCAAGATAGGGTCACCCGCATAATAGTCGACGCGTTCAAACATTTTGATTCTCTACAAATAAGATAAAATAAGGTTTCAAAAGCATAAACTACATTGTCGCTGAACTCAATGTTAGAATGAAGGAATAATGACAAAATACGTATCAATATACATTAATGAGGGTTGGAATGACATCACGTACAGACGATACTGCACATACCGAAAACACCCACTATGCCAAAACATGGCTATTTGTACCGGCAACGCACATGGACAGAGTGGCCAAAGCCTTTGCCAGTGGCGCAGATGCTGTCATTATCGACTTAGAAGATACCGTGGCTCTAGAGGATAAAGCGTCAGCGCGCAAGGCGTTACAAGAGTATTATGCTCATGCCGACTATCGGCCCGTGTGGGTGCGTATCAGTCAAGCAGGCAGTGATGAGTTTGCCAAAGATATAAAAGCCTGTGAGCAGATGCCCAATCTCGCTGGTGTCATACTGCCCAAGGCGGCACAGGCCACAGATATTGAATACGTCCATCATTCAACTCGCCTATCTGTCATTGCACTGATAGAAAATGCGCGTGGTCTGTATCAAGTCGATACGATGGCAAAAGCGTCGGGGCTGCGTGCTTTTAGCTATGGATTTTTGGATTTGTGTAATGATTTGAACGTACAGGTAGGAACGCCGGCGGCAGATATTATCGCCAGTCAGATTCGCTATCAGCTTATCCTTAGCTCTAAAATTCATCAGTTAGCGCCGCCCATCGATACCGTGTATCCTGATTTTCAGGATGCCAAAGGATTGGCCGCGCGCGTGCAGTTATGGTCGCAGATGGGGATGGCAGGGATGCTCTGTATCCATCCCAAACAAGTGGCCGTGGTACAACACGCGCTGATGCCGACCGCTGCCGAGATGGAGTTCGCTCGGCGAGTGGTGACAGAGTACGAGCGCCATGGACAGGCGGTATTTAAGGTCGCGGGCGAGATGGTCGATGCGCCGGTGATTGAGCGCTGTCAGCAGTTATTAAAAAATAGCCGTTAAATAAAATGCTGACATCACATGGGCCTTGCGTTTAAGTGATGTTAAAAGTTATGTTCAACGCCATGTCAAAAATCTGTCAAAAACATGTCATAAAAAATGCCTAAACACAGTATCAATATACCGCTCGATGGCCTCTGTATCAGGGGTGACCTGTGCATAGGTACGCAAGCCGATGAGCTGGATTTGGAAATAGCGTGCCAGTTCGGCAGGGTCCTGATCACAGCTGATCTCGCCATGGTCGATCGCTCGCTCAAAGGTGTTGACAAAAGAGGCTTCTACCTGCTTTAAGATACTAGTCGCGTGGGTGAGCAATTCTGGACTATCGTTTTGTGTCAGCTCGCCGATGGTTTTGACCACCATGCAGATACCGCTGGGTGCGCCGCCTTTGCTGCAGATGGTGACGCTTCGAATAAAACGCTGTAGGCCTGCGAGCACGGTTTTTTCTTGGGCAATACAGTTGGCAAGATTGGCCGCGCCTTGCTCAGCATAGCGGTTTAAGGCTTCTGTAAATAAGCTGTCTTTGTTGCCAAAAGCGGCATAGATGCTGCCAGGGCGCATATCGACGACATCTTGTAGGTTTCGCATCGAGGTGGCGTGATAGCCTTTTTCCCAGTAGAGGTTTTTGGCTTTTTCGATCACCTCATCACGATTGAACTTGGCTTGTGCACTCATGCGGCTCCCCTTAAAAATCTCTGATTAAGTACATCAGCGTATCACTGTATCGTTTTTATACCGAATTGACTCTATATTATTGGTCATTCTTGTCTAAAAAAACGCCATTATTATAAAGTCATTTGCTTTATAAAGCGGCCAAAATTTGGCACAAATTAAAGCGGTTTTTGCGGCTTTAATAATAAAGCCAGTCCAATGGCGACAAAGGCGGCAATACCAGAGACCATATAACTGATGCGAAAGTCGCCCGTCAGCTCTGCAAGATAACCTGCTGCCACGGGTCCAAGCGCTTGACCACCGGAAAAAGCAAATGTCAGCGCCGCAAGCGCACTGGCTGCTGCCGCGGCACCAAAATAATCACCAGCGCAGGCGGCCATAATGACAGGTACGCTCCAGACCACGAAACCAAACAAGATAATCGACAAATATAACCCCAAATGCCAATCCGTCAAACCGACTAACAGATAAGCGATGGCAAGAAAGAAAAATGCCAGCGCGAGCCCAAGGCGACGGCCGATGTGATCAGAGATCCAGCCAAAAAGCATGCCAGAAAAGACGCTCAGTAGACCAATCCATGCCCAAATACCGCCTGCAGCTGCCTCACTGAGCTGATAAGAGCCCACCATGCTGGTCACGATAAAGGTCACATAAACCATATAAGTCGCGCCATAGATAGCAAAGATAACGCCCAAATGCGCGAGTAGCTTGAGGTTACTGCGTTCCAGCTTTTTTTTGTTTTTCATGGGCGAAGTGGGTACACGCCCGAAAGGGCTGCGCGTGACATCGTCTGGATGATTGCGAATCAACGCAAAAGTAAGGCACGCCACCACAATATTGATTAGCGCAAAAATCAGCCAACCCGTCTGCCAAGACAGTAAGCTAAAAAAGGGCAATAGTTTTGGGACGACAAAGCCCGATAGGATAATACCAAACCCAGGGCCTGCCATCACCAGCCCCAATGCCAGCCCGCGATGCGACGGAAAAAACCAGTGTGACATGACGCTCATCATCGGTAAGACCACGCCGCCGCTGCCAATACCAGTGAGCACATAAAAAGCGCAAAGCATAGGAAAACTGATGGTAAAAGCCATACCAAGCATAGAGGCTGCGATGACAAAAAGACTGGCCGTACTGGTTAAGCGAGTGCCAAACCTAGGTAGAATAAGCGGACTTAAAAGCACAGCGACAAGATAACCGATCAGGTTGGCAAAACCTAATATACCGCTTTGGGTGTAGCTCAATGCCAAAGACGCCGACATCGACGGCAGCAGCATACCAAAGGCAAATCGCCCCAAACCCAGCCCGCAAAACATCGCTATAGAGCCTATAGCGGCGACAACCCAAGCATAATGTAACCTGCCTAAGCTAAGCGGCGGCGTGCGATTGCGCGGCTCTGATGGCAAGCTGTCCTCACGCATGTTGTTTCTCCGAAAGACCGAAGAAACTGGCGCTTATGTGTCCCATACGCATGATACACAAACCAAATAATACCGCCGTCTGGCGTAACATATTGCCCATTTTACACTTATCCTTGTGTGGGTAATGCAGTAAAGAAAAGTCCGGTAGCAATGAGTATAGCTTTGCCTGAACACTCGTTCAATAGAAGTTATAAAAACTTATGAAAATTGCTGCTTATGAAAATTACTAAGATATGGTGATGATTGGCGTAAAAAATGCCAGACCGTTTAGTAGGCTGGCATTGTATTTGGGTTCGAATCATCTGGCTTGAACTAGCCGAGTCTTTTACTCAGCTCAGGAAAGCGTTTGATCATAAATAGCAGCAGTAGCAGCGCCGCACTAGCAATGCCCGCCCCGACATAGCCCACGCTTGATAGCGACAGATGCGTCACCGCGTATCCACCAAAGAGCGCACCCGTACCGATTCCTAAGTTGATAATACCCGAAAACATAGACATCAGCATGTCTTGGGCATTGACATCGACCATGATGACTTTGGCCTGCATGGAGATGATCAGTAGCATCAGCGCCGCGCCCCATAATAAGGCAATTAGGCTGAGCGCCCAGATCGAGGTCACTACATACAGCAGTACTAGCATAGATAAAAGCATCAGTATGGTCGAGACCAGCATAATCCGCGTGTTAAATCGATCACCCCAACGGCTAAATATGACACTACCGGCAATCCCTGCGACACCGAATAACAATAAAATGACCGTCGCTGAGTTTTCGCTCACTGAGCCGACCTGCCGCATAAACGGCTCAATATAAGAGTAGGCGCTATAGTGAGCGGTAAAGACCAGTAGGATAAGCAAGTACAGGCAGACCAATAGTGGGTTTTTTAGTAATTCTGGTATTTTTCTAAAAGAGCCTTGAAACATACTGGGCAGGGTCGGTAATAGCTTGGCTTGTAGAACAAACACCACAAAGGCAATCATCCCAATCCCGCCAAACGTCGCGCGCCAGCCAAACCATTGACCAACCAAACGCCCCAACGGCACTCCTAGCACCATCGCCAATGAGGTACCCGTTGCAAGCACGCTTAGTGCTAGTGCTTTTTTGCCTTCTGGTGCTACTCGTATGGCAATCGCCGCGGTGATGGACCAAAATATCGCATGTGATAGCGCGATACCTACGCGGCTGATCAGCAGCACATCAAAGCTCCAAGCAAATACGGACAATACATGGCTGGCAATAAATACTGCAAATAACCCTAGCAGTAAGCTTTTGCGCTCAAAGCGACTGGTCAGTAGCATCAGCGGCAATGACATGACCGCAACGATCCACGCATACAGCGTCAGCATCCAGCCAGTCTCGGCAGTGGTGATAGAAAAATCTTGGGCAATATCACTGAGTAGGGCGACGGGGACGAATTCTGTGGTATTCATGATAAAGGCACTGATGCCCATCAAAAACACTTGAAAATACTGAGTCCGGCGAGCATCTAAGCTCGCCTCAATGTTGTGTTTCATAAGATCCAATACAAGAAAATGCTAGGGCGCGTCCTCACTCAATGAGCAAGAATAATTAAGCAACAATAATTAAGTAAGAACAATAAGGACACGCTCTAATTACGATAAGAAGATTAGGGCGTGTTGGACATTCGCAAATAGGCACTGCTGATCGCTAAAATTGTTCCAGACAAGGCACAAAGCGACGATAATGCAGATGCCTTAGCGAGATTTGTAACGCAGTATGGGGCAATTTTAGCATCAGCCCGCAGGGACAGGACTCTTTTTTGCCGCTTCATCGTTAAAAATAAGCGCTTAGAATGACTAAACTTATTATTTTTAACATCGAAACGCCTAAAAAATAGTCGCTATCAGTGCCATGGTCGAATGTTCAACACGCCCTAGCCAATAAGGGGGTAAAAATGCTGGGTGGTAAACACCTTTGGCAATATAAGAATGGCGAGGCAAGATACCAAGACCGCGGCATTAGTTAAAGGGCTTTTTTGCTAAGGATTGTTAATTTGATATCGAACGGACGATATCGCGTCGGTCGCGCTCATCTAGACCGTATATCTAAAAACCTCTAAATAAGAGATAATAGCCGCTATAAAACCATCAATTCATACAACAAGGCCGTCCTGCATGACCAAAGAAAACCCTTATCACTTTTTGCCGTTACAATCCACTGGCAGAAACGAGACCGACAACGTAAACACCTACGCTCCTGAAGACATGATAAAAATATACGAGCAGCAGTTTCTCACGCACGTGCCTGAAGACCAGCTAAGCGAGTTTTTGCCCGCACTAAAGCAATTTTATGATATCGATGATAATACGTTGGACATCGCTGCGGTCATCTTTGATGCCATAGCGGATGCAGCGATTATCTATAATCACAAGGTAAAAGCAGGCGGTTATCAGATATTAGGCAGCTTGGTAACAGAGCAGCTGGAGTACGAGCAAGCCGAAGGCAGTAATGAAGGCTCAAACTCAAATGATAGCTCAGACAATCAAGCCTATACCATAGACTGTATGCGTACGTTTTTTATCAATGATATCGAAATACCGTACCACTTTAATCTATTTATCCAAGGCGACGGTTATTCTACCTTGACCGAAAAAAACACCGTGCTAGAAAAAATATACTGGCTGGTCCATGGTGAGTCTGAAGGCGATTTAGACGATACAGCAATTTCTTTAGCATCTATTAACGAGGCGCTGGCCAGCTTAGGCATCAGAGCGATGGATCTAAACACCATCCATCAGTTGCTCAATTATATAGAAGATCATCTGCTCGATGACGACATGGCAGACACGCTAAATACTCTGATAGATGCCGCTGAGTAGGTCTTGTCTTATGAGTGTGACTCATGACTCACCGTAAGTGTGAATACGCGACAGCCGTTGTCGCAGATGATATAAATACACTGTATTTTTATCAATCTTTATATTATAGTTATTGAGTCAGGCAGCAATAATTCTAAAAACCATCACCGGATATAGTTGGTTCACTTTAAAAACGATACAATGCAGCTGGTATGAATTTTGCGCAGCATCTGTTAGCGTAGACACAGCAAGCAAGGAAAATTATACCAGTTGCCCGTTCATATGAGCGTATCGATTTTATCTAGAACTGACTATAAACAACAACTGGAAAAACAGTGAACCCTCGGGGCGCAATGCCTCACTTTTTAACTGAGTTGTCTTTAAGGATGCTATTTTCGTTTTATCTTATCTTCCTTTGCCTGTACAAATCCAAAAACCATAGTTGTTAATAAGCCAGTTCACAATAAGACTGCTATTTTACCAAAGCGATTAATCTACTTTCCTTTATAAATACTAACTGATAGATAAGCGACGTCATTTAATAAAATGGCGAACAGACTCGGCTTGCCGAAAACAAGGATATCGCCAAGTGCTGCCAAACAATAAAACCAGCAATTCGACAAACTATGTAACAAGCAACGCAAAACTAAAATAATAAGGATATGACAATGACAAAGTTAACGTATGAATTTGAGCAAAAACGCGTAGACAATATGCAGTGGGCAGGTCACTCAAAACTGTCTGGGTTAACGGCATTGGCCAGTGATGAGCAAGGGCGAGTACGAAAAAAACCCTGGTTTTATCTCGAAAGTGTGTCGGTAGACAATTATGTAGATGACATTTACTTTGTGAATAATAGCGATGAGACGCTGAGCTTTGTCGCGCCATTTATGCCCTATCGAGACATAATAGAGGCAGGGGCCAAGCTCGGTGATATCAGTGAGGAAAATCTAAATAAAGTAAAGCTTTATAGTGATGACATGGCGAGTGTATACACCGATGTACTGCCCATGCAAGGCGTGCGTATCGGTAGCAGTCATATCATTTATGACAGTGATGCGCTGATGCAGTGGCTGATACACCTGCCCTTTAAGGGGGCTAAGACGCATTACGCCATTTGGCGCTTTAACGTGGTGGAGAAAGGCGGTATTGGTGGGTCTTATCCACTACTGTGGGAAGATTTTAGTAAGCCCTCGCACATAGTCAGTGCTGATTGTCTGTTTGAAAAGTCCGAAATGCCGATAGAGGCCAGTGTTTATGAGGAACGCTGTGCGCTGCTTGAGCGGCTGATTGACGCATTTGGGGTGGCCAATGCCATATTTGTCTTAGCGATTAACGATGTGCTGTATCGTTACTGCGTGGGCTGGAGTGCGCCTTATAGTGAGTCGGATATACAGGCGCAAGACATTGCTCTTAAGCTAAAAAAGCAAAAGCCAAAAGATGCGCAAGCGGTAAAAGGTATTATCCAAGCTGTTTATGACTTTTGGTTTAATGAGGGTTTTGCAAAAAATATCTCAATACAGGTTTGTGAGGAGGTTTTGGCTTTATACCAAGCGCAAGTCGCTAGCCAAAAAGCAGTTTAATCTAATTTAAATCTATAAGCCAAGCTGTTGAAAAAATTAAATAATTATTAAAAAAGGAGAACGCTATGATGTTTCCTATCGAAAACAATGACACGTTTTTGTTGTTTTTTCATGGTCTCGACTCAAGCAATGAGACCAGCAAATATACCTGTATCACCCGTGAGCCAAAGTATTGCCAAACGGTCAATTACCGAGACAACTTTGCAGAAGTATTTGAGATTTATGATGCCTTGATTTGTGAAAAAATAACACAGTATCCGCGCGTGGTGCTGGCAGGGCATTCACTGGGCGGCTGGTTTGCCAATCACTTTGCTCATCAATACAACTTGCGAGCGTTATTGATTGCGCCTTGTATCTATCCGAGTGAGGTGTTGGCCGATCGTATTCCAAACATCTCTGATAGGAAGCTGTCTTTTCCGACATCAAACACCGAGATGATGCGGGTCATGGTAGAGGTCGACGATGAAAGCTTGGATGTGGCGGTGGCCAGACGAACTTTGGTCAATCTGCCTGAGAGCTGGGAAGTCGATTACTTCGACGGCGGTCATCACCGTATCGCCCGCAGTAGTGATATCTGGTATCACTTGGTTCACCTATGCGAAGATCCCATCGTTTGGATGGATGATGCAACCTACTATGGAGAGGACTAAAGAGTGGGGGTGAAGGTTAAAGGATGGACTTCATCTAAAAAAAGCAGTTATTTGAGGGTAAAATAATTATTCACAAACAGACACACGGTTCCGTATTTATTTACGCTTATCTGATGTGCTATCATCATAAAACGATTTATCGTGGGTTTAACAGTTTTGTATTGCCAATCGCTACTGACGACGATGATGTCAGTTGAATGATGGTGTGCAACCCTTGCAACTTCCAGCACGATATAAAACAACTCTGGTAAAGCGCATGAGCCTGTACTCCGACATCCTCATTTGTGCCTGATTTTATTATTTTTCGTCGGAGTTATAGGAATCTAAGGTGTCCACCATCATGAGCCACTCATCTCATCTTTCTAAATACACTCGTCACTATCGCCCGCAGCACCCGCTTTCTCAGTATATTATTAATCAAATAAACACCTTAGAGATGCGTGCGCCAGATATCATTAGAGCCATGGGCTATCCGTTAGGCCATACCATACCTGCTTGTGAGCGCTTGCGCCATGTCTTGTGTCATCGTCATCTTGGGCTTGATGACAGTTATATGGACAGATACTTTAGTGCTGATGCGTTTTTGGCCACGCTGTTTGAGATACTTGAGCTGCCTTATCAGGCATTTGCAGAAGATATCGCCCAGATTAAAGCTCAAGTGGCGCAACGCTCTGACTCTTTGCCTCACTACCGCCTGCGAGTGCAGGTCGATTTTGCGTTTACTGACGGGGCCAATTGGCTGTCTCGATGGGGGTCGGCGTTGGCAACTGAGGTGCATTTGCCAAGTGGGTTTGCGACATTAGATGAGAGTGAGCGCAAGGCGACAATCAAGCAGAGTATCCGTGAGCATTATCAGCAGTTTGATGGTCATTTACCTTACAACGGGGTGATTCAGGGCTATGAGCTGATGGTGCTGCAGCAAGATGAGGTCATCGAAAAAGTAGCCTATGGACTGCCGACCTCTAGCCGTGTGTAAGAATTTACTCAATAATCTTTAAATGTCGATCAATACCCCTTTGGACGCAGCTAAACAGTATCAAAAAAGGTCAATCGCGTCCTGATGGCTTTGAGCGCACGATCACCAAAAAAGTTGGTATTTTGGGTGCGTGCATGATGGGCGCGGGCATCGAGGTAGTACTGCTCGATGCCGATCACGTGATTGGCTCAGGCCAGTACGCGCCCCAAGCAGTTTATCGGGCTGCATTTTTCTCGCCAGTCGACAAGATGCCACTGGTTGAGATCATCATGGGCGAGCAGACCGATGATGCCACCTTGCGTGAGCGAACAGCAGCAGCTGGATATGGCCGCCGAAGGTAAGCCCGTATCCGTGCGCTCTGTCGCGGATGCCAATATCGGTGCTATCTTTGGTTGGGGTTTTGCGCCGCATCACGGTGGTACGCTCCAATTTATCAATGCCATGGGGCTAGAGGCGTTTATCACGTACAGTCGTGAGCTTGCTGAGCAATACGGCGAGCGTTTTCAGCCAGTGCAAATAGTGCTCGATATGGCGGCTAAAGGTGAGGTGTTCTCTGATGACCAATGTAACGACTGACTTGATGACTGATTCAACCATAAGCTCCATGGCAGACTGCTTACAAGGGCTGCGAGTGGTTGATTTGACGCGTAACCTGCCAGGGCCATTTGCCACGCGCCTGCTGGCCGATTTGGGTGCGACGATCATCAAGATCGAACCCAAAAATGGTGACCCTGCTAGAGCCTTCGGTGAGCTGTTTGCCGCATTAAACCATGGCAAAACTACCGAAAGACATGACTTTCGGGACCCCAAAGGCATTGCGGCTATCAAAGCGCATATCAAAGATGCCGATGTCATGCTCGATAGCTTTCGTCCTGGTGTGTTAGCAGGCATGGGATTGGATGCCAAAACGCTGCATACGCTTAATCCAAAGCTTGTGATGGTATCAATCACTGGCTACGGCGTGACGGCTAAAGAGTCCAATGAGAGTGCTGCGATAGATGCGAGTGCGATTACTCACTCACGAGCCAGTCATGATTGGGCGCATAAAGCTGGCCACGATATCAACTTTATGGCGATGAGTGGTGTCCTTGACCAATTAAAAACCGCAAGTGGTGAGCAGGCCATGCCCAATGTACAGTTTGCAGACTTGGCAGGCGGCAGTGATACCGCTGTCATTGCGCTGCTCGCTGCAGTATTTGCCGCGCAGCGTACCGGCAAGGGTCGTCATATCGCGGTCAGTATGACCCACAGCTTATACCAGCATCTGGTCATGCCCAAGGAAACGGGCGCGCTGGTCAAAAGCTTTTCAGGAGACATGCCTGCGCCGCATTTTGATTTTTTGGGCGGGCTATTGCCTTGCTATCGATTGTACAGAACCCTTGATAATCGCTATATGGCGGTTGGCTCATTGGAGCTGAAGTTTTGGCAAGGGCTGTGCGAGGCGTTGGCACTGCCAGCACTAAAAGACAGCCATTGGCAGCTTGGCGTTATGCCAAACTCCCCTGAGAGCCAAGCAGCAGCGAAGGCTGTGAGTGATGCCTTTGCCAGTCAGACACTCGCTCATTGGCAGCGGCATTTCGCACCCATTGATGTTTGCGTTACCCCAGTGCTTAGCTTACAAGAAGCCAAAGCGCATCCTTTATTTACCCATCAAGACAAGTACTACTCAACGCCTGGGTGGCAGCTGGTCGAGTGAGACTGTATGCAATGTGTAGCGGTTGGGGAAGATAGACGATAGGCTAGATAAAAATAACAGTGACCAAGGACGTCTTTAAATAAAAAGGAGTTTACCTATGAAAGCAATTACCCGTTTTTCCAATAGCTTGATGGAAAAATACTTACCTGATCCATTCTTGTTTGTGCTGATATTAACCTTAGTAATTTTTGTGATGGGCTTAGGGCTCACTGAGTCATCTCCTATAGAGATGGTCACGTATTGGGGCGATGGGTTTTGGGCGCTGCTCGCCTTTTCGATGCAGATGGTGCTGGTGCTGGTCACAGGATTTGTGCTGGCAAGTAGTCCGATATTTAAAAAAGGCTTGGGTTACATTGCCGGTTTTGCGCATTCACCCAGTAGTGCGATTATATTGGTCACCCTCGTGTCTTTAGCAGCAAGCTGGATCAACTGGGGTTTTGGTTTGGTGATTGGCGCGCTATTTGCCAAAGAGCTGGCCAAACGGGTTCATGATGTCGATTATCGTTTATTGATTGCCAGCGCTTACTCAGGCTTTATCATCTGGCACGCTGGGTTTTCAGGATCGATTCCGTTGTCTATTGCCACAGAAGGGCATCCGTTTGTTGATACCATTGGTGTTATTCCAACGAGTGCCACCATCTTTGCGGGCTACAATTTAATTATCGTCGCGGCATTGGTGATTATCGTGCCTCTACTAAACCGCATGATGATGCCAAAAAAAGGGGACACCATCACAGTCGATCCAAAGCTGCTGGTGGATCCTGTCAGTGAGACGCTACCAGCTAAATCAGAGATGACACCAGCTGAGCGTTTGGAGAATAGCTGGGTTTTATCGATGGTGATCGGTGTGTTAGGCATTGCTTTTATTGTTTATTATTTTGTCCAAAATGGGTTTGCCCTAACGCTAGATTTGGTGAACTTTATGTTCTTATTTCTCGGCATCATATTTCACGGAACGCCCCGAAACTACTTGATTTCTATTCAGGAGGCGGTCAAAGGTGCAGGCGGTATCATCGTTCAGTTCCCGTTTTATGCCGGCATCATGGGGATGATGACCGCCTCTGGGCTGGCAGGGGTGATGTCAGAGGCCTTTGTCAGTGTGTCGACGGCGCAGACGCTACCACTTTTTGCTTTTTTAAGTGCAGGACTGGTCAACTTTTTTGTCCCATCAGGGGGCGGGCAATGGGCAGTGCAAGCGCCCATTATGTTAGAGGCGGCCGACATGCTGGGCAGTGATCCGTCACGAGTGGCGATGGCGGTGGCATGGGGCGATGCGTGGACCAATATGATTCAGCCGTTTTGGGCACTGCCGGCTTTAGCCATTGCAGGACTCAAAGCCAAAGACATCATGGGTTTTTGTGTCATCGTGCTGATAGTCAGTGGGGTGGTGATTGGGCTTGGCCTATTGTTTTTATAAATGCTGCTTTTATAAATATAGTGAGTTCCGTATAAAAACGATACAGTTTCACGTTGACATATAATGTATCTGTTTTATTGAGAATCGACTATGTTATTTGTATAGACGTTTTCTGCATAAACGTTGTTTGTATAAATAAAGCCAGACCTTGCCTGCTTTAGAGGTGAGGTCTTTTTTATGTTAGTCTAGGGCGTGTCATCGATTAGCACGTATAGTCGCTTGAAAAAAAACGGCTAAGCCTTGCGATATAAATGATGACATGCCCAGTGATTTTGATTTTATTGTGAGAAATATGATGAGACCTTCCTTGCCGCTCTTATATTCTTTTCGCCGCTGTCCTTATGCCATGCGTGCTAGGCTTGGCCTTGTGTTTGCAGAGCAGCAAGTGGTGCTGCGCGAGATTGTCCTAAAAGACAAGCCGCCGCAGATGCTAGCGATTAGCCCAAAAGGCACGGTGCCTGTGCTACAGCTTGTTGATGGTACTGTGATTGAAGAGAGCTTTGATATCATGATGTGGGCGCTAGGCCAGCATGATCCAAACCGCTTGCTTGATGCTCAGACTTTGTCTCAGGCCAATGCCCTAATCGATAAAAATGATAATGAGTTTAAGCATTGGCTGGATCGCTATAAGTATGCGGATCGTCATCCTGAAATGAGCCAAGAAGAGTATCGCCAGCGCGGCGAGGCGTTTTTGCAGATATTGGAGACGCAGCTGACCAATAGCACTTATCTACTCGGAGATGGCATCAGCGTTGCTGATATTGGTATCATGCCCTTTATCCGTCAGTTTGCTCATGTGAATCGCGAAGTATTTTACCACTTGCCGTATCCACACCTGCAGCGCTGGCTGAAGCATTGGCTGGCGCATCCGCTGTTTTTGCAAGTGATGACGAAGTATCAGCCATGGCAAGAAGGAGACGAGGTGGTGATTTTTCCATCCTAGCTCATCTTAGCTTTGTCCAAGCCCAGTCCTAGTCTGGGATTTAGTCATGTCGCCAATATACCTTGACCACCACATCGCTACGCTCAAGCCCCAGTCTTTTTTGTAATAAAGGGCGGAGCGCCTTTGCGGTTTTTGCCTCTAGCGCGCCCCATACTTTGTCGATCTGTAATGGCTGCTTGGCTAAATAGTCCGCCAGTTGTCTGTCGATCTGCGGCGCGACGTTTTGCCCTACCGAGGCAGGATCCACTATCATAGGCAGTACGGTAAAATGACGGTCGATATGATGTTGGGCACTGTTTTTGCTGCTGTCTTTGGCATCGATGCTCAGTGTGATGTCATCAAAATACTCTTGGTCAGCGGCATCTTGGGTGACACAAATGATCAGCGGCGGCGTTGGGTTGTCCCATAGCTCTAATAAACGTGCTGCTGTGGGCATGGAGGTCTCATCGACGATCAGTAGTGTCTGTCCTGTGTGTAAATGCGTCACTTTTTCAGGAAACTCTCGTTTGGTGACCACAGTATCACCTGCCTGCAGTGCCATGGCCCAATTGCCGCCTGAGGTATCGCCATGCAAAAAAACATCGACCCATGCTCGCACGCCATCAGCGCTCCGCCATGCTTTTCTTAAGGTGTAGTAGACCTGCGCTCGGGCGGGCGGCGCGGTGTTTTTGCTAGGCTGGCTGCTGCTGGCTGTCATCGCGTTATGCGCCAAATCGAACAAATACGCGTAGCCTGCCTCGTTTGTAGGCACGGTATCTGGGCTAGAGCTGTCATGACGATGGCTTTGTGAGTCCATACTAAGCTCAAGACGCAGCATGTTTTCACTGACTTTATAGCTGCGCTCTACGACAAAGACCTGCCGAGTCAGCTTGATGGTTTTTTTGCCCAGTTTTTTATCTGCTCGCTGCCGAAGCAAAATATACTGCTCTTGTAGCTCATCGACTTGCATGAGGGGGGCGGCAAAACCAATAAAGAAAGACTGTGGTTGCCGGTGGCTGTCTTTGGAGTCGATAGGCCGCGTCGCCAAGGATTTGGCTTGCAGGCAGATACCTTCTGCATAAATCGCAGTTAATTGCACCTCTGTATGCTCAAGTTCAGCTGCCGATAATGGGCTAAATGCCCGCAAAAACTCAAGCAGCTCATCGATGTGTTCTTCATTGATGTGAGCGATGATGCCCGCTATCTCAGGGTCGTTTAGATCGGTATAGAGCTGGGCTTGATCGTCTAAGTCGGGGGTGGTTACAAAAGAGGAGGCGAGGGTCATAGGTATACTCACAAACAACAAACATTCAAAAATTATTTATATTAAAGTTAATGATAATTGTTTTTGTTATCATTTACGAGTTGAAATTTACTAAATTTCTAAAAAGTAGACAGACTGGCAGGTAAAACGATTTATATCGTCTCTTATAACTGGGATAATGTGGTTATAGTCAAATCTAAATAAATCAGATACATGGCTATGTTTATTTTAGAAACCTCTTTTACTGATATGTCGAATGAGAACCCATAAGTTATGAGCACTGATGTTAAGACCCCTTTGGCTTTTAGAAAATACCCATCGACGACCGCTTTGCAGTGTTTTGAGACGGCAGCTCGGCATTTGAGCTTTACCAACGCCGCGCAAGAGATGAACATGACGCAAAGCGCTATCAGTAAGCAAGTCGCGCAATTAGAGGAAATGCTGAACCTGTCGCTGTTTTATCGGACGCCGCACCGCATTTCCTTGACGCCCGCTGGCAAGACTTACTATTTAGAGGTGTTAGAGATTCTCAGACATATCGAGGCGGCGACTACCAGTCTGATGTCAAACAGCGATAACTCAGAAGTGCTGAAAATCGTCTCGCATCCGACCTTTTGCTCGCGTTGGCTGATGCCTGCGCTCAATGGCTTTGGCAGGGCTCATCCGTTGATTAATCTAAATATTAAAGAGCTGGCGGGGCCGTTTTTTTCTGAAGATCAAAATGTCGATGTGGCGTTTTTGTATGGTGACGGGATTTGGGGAGGGATGGAGTCCATCAAGCTGTTTGATGAGTATAATGTGGCGGTTTGTCATCCAGATTATTTGGCTGGCAAAGCGCCTTGTACGAGCAACATCGCTCAGTGCACCTTGCTACAGCTCAGCTCTCGCCCCAGCGCTTGGTATGAGTATTTTAGACAGCAGGGTATTCGTATCGAGGGCACCTTTGTCGGCCCACGTTTTGACACTTTTCATACGAGTATATCGGCGGCATTACTCGGCTATGGTATCGCCTTGGTGCCACTGCGCCTAGTGGCGCCAGAGCTGCAGTCAGGGTCCTTGGTGCGTGCGTGGAGTTATGCAGCAAAGGGCCGGGGTGCTTACTATATAGCTTATCCATTGTCTTTGGGTAATTCGCACAAAGTCAAAGTTATTGTAGAGTGGATCTCAACTTACCTGCAACACTCAAACGACCCTAAGCAGGATATAGAGTGTGTACGGTAAGCTAAAAAATCAATGCATACTTTTGGGTGTCAGTTGCTCATTGTCAATGCTTTATTGATGAGGTTTGATAATCGATGGGCTAAGCAGGTGCTGCTACCAGATTGCTACCTGCCTGACTACAGGCCAACTTATGGCCGGTTTTTTATGCCAATGACAAAAAGGAATGACGCCATAACTATTCTTCGTTTGCTGATGATAGGCGGGTTTGCTCAAATTATTATCTATCTGGTCTAGGAAGATAAGAGACAGCCATGGAGCAGCAAAAACACCTGAATAAAAAAGGATACATACTTGTGAACCCTACCTTTATCAATAGTGATGATATTCGCCACAATTTTTCTATCGCCATGTCAGAGATGTACCAAAAAGAAGTGCCGTTATATGGTGACCTCATCGATTTGGTGAGCGAGGTAAATACCGACGTATTAAATAAACAGCCTGATATCAGGCAACAGCTTGAGCACACCGGAGAGATTGATAGGTTAGGTATGGAACGCCATGGCGCGATTAGACTGGGCACCGCGGACGAGCTAAGCATGATGCGCAGGCTGTTTGCGGTGATGGGCATGTACCCTGTTGGTTACTATGATTTGGCGCCTGCCGGTGTGCCTGTGCATTCTACGGCTTTTCGAGCGCTTGACACGCAGTCATTAAATAACAGTCCGTTTCGCGTTTTTACTTCTCTATTGCGCCTTGATTTAATTGATGATGAAGCATTAAAACAAGAAGCGATAGCTGCTTTGGATAAGCGCACTATCTTTACAGATAACGTTGTTAATTTAATTAAGCGCTTTGAGGAGCAGGGCGGGCTGACGGCGATAGACGCTAAGCAATTTGTCAAAGAAGCGTTAGAAACCTTTCGCTGGCATGACAAAACACCCGTGTCAAAAGCGCTTTATCAGCAGCTATTAAGCCAGCATGGACTAATTGCTGACGTCGTCGGTTTTAAAGGTCCGCATATCAATCATCTGACCCCTCGAACCTTAGACATCGATGCGGTACAAGCTGGTATGCAAGCAAAAGGCATACCGCCAAAAGCCATTATAGAAGGGCCACCGAGACGGAGATGTCCTATTTTATTGCGTCAGACCAGTTTTAGAGCATTAGAAGAAGCGGTTAGCTTTAAAAGTCCTAACGGCGGCTATCAAACGGGGCATCATACTGCGCGCTTTGGCGAGATTGAGCAGCGCGGCGTGGCTTTAACGCCTAAAGGCCGAGCGCTGTATGACCAATTGCTTAGCCAAGCTCGCCGCCAGTTAGGAGTGACGCCAAATACCAATAACGCCTTAGAGTATTATCAAGTTTTAGAAAGTGCATTTGCAGCGTTCCCTGATGATTATCGAGCATTACGTGACGAGGGGTTGGCGTATTTTTACTATCAAGCGGCCGATAGCGATACAGATAACGAGCCAACGCTAGATTCTATAGACGTAGAAGACATAAATGTAGAAAACGTAAATGACCCTTTATCAAAGCAAGTGATTACTGATTTGCTTGAGCAAGGAATGATTCGCCTAGAACCTATTGTCTATGAGGATTTTTTACCTGTCAGTGCGGCGGGGATTTTTCAGTCCAATCTGCATGACGACAGCACAAACGACAATGAAAACGATAATGAAAAAGACGAACACAGCGGCGAGCAAAGCAATGATAAAGCTCATGCCAATAAAGAAGCGTTTGAGAATGCTTTGGGCGCTCAAGTCTACGATGAGCTTGAGCTTTATCAAACGCTACAAGCAGAGAGTCTCAAAGCGTGTTTGGGACAACTAAATAGTAAGGTTTTAAAACGCGTTATCTAAAACCGTGATAGATAATTGGAACTGTTAATGAGCATTCCAAAAAGGAATGGCAGTACGAAATTAATTATTTTGCAACTTGCCTAGACGCAAGTTAAGTTAATAAGTCTTCAAGGAAGCATAAATTAATAAAAGGGATGGAATATGATTAAGCAGTATATGGCCGCGATGGGTGTCAAAGAAGCGCAATATCAAAATGGTAATTTTGACGTCAATAGCCCGATTGATGGCTCGGTGATCGGCAGCATAACCTTGGACAGCGTTGATGAGGTCAACACCAAGATTGCCAATGCCAAAAAAGCCTTTAAAGAGTGGCGCGTGGTGCCTGCGCCAAGACGTGGCGAGCTGGTGCGCCTGCTCGGTGAAGTGCTGCGCGAGCATAAAGAAGACTTAGGCATGCTGGTGTCATTTGAGGCCGGCAAGATTAAAGAAGAAGGCCTAGGTGAAGTGCAAGAAATGATTGATATTTGCGACTTTGCCGTCGGGGTGTCGCGTCAGCTTTATGGTTTGACGATTGCGTCAGAGCGTCCAGGCCATCACATGCGTGAGACATGGCATCCGCTCGGGGTGATTGGTGTCATCTCAGCCTTTAACTTTCCCGTTGCGGTGTGGTCGTGGAATACTGCGCTGGCCATCGTCTGCGGTAATCCGGTAATTTGGAAGCCCTCAGAAAAAACCCCGCTTGTCGCTTTGGCCTGTCAGGCACTGTTTGAAAAAGCCTTGGCCAAATTCGGCGATGCGCCAGAGCATCTATCGCAAGTCTTACTCGGTAAAACCGATGTCGGTAACGCCTTGGTGGAGCACAAAGATGTGGCTTTGGTGAGCGCCACCGGTAGTACGCGTATGGGCCGAGAAGTCGGGCCAAAAGTTGCCAACCGTTTTGGTAAATGCTTGCTTGAGCTTGGCGGTAACAACGCCATGATTTTGGCACCAAGTGCCGATTTAGACTTAGCGTTACGCGGTATTTTGTTCTCCGCGGTTGGGACGGCAGGCCAGCGCTGTACGACATTACGTCGCTTATTTGTCCACGAATCTATCAAAGACGACATCCTACCGCGCATCAAGTCTGCGTATGAAACCGTCAGTATCGGTCATCCACTAGAGGGCAATCTGGTAGGTCCGCTGATCGATGAAGACAGCTTTAATAATATGCAAGCAGCGTTAAAAAAGGCGCGAGACGCAGGCGGCACGGTTACGGGCGGCGAGCGCGTCCTTGCAGACAAATACCCTGATGCCTATTACGTAACGCCTGCCATTGTCGAGTTTGACGAGCAAAACGATGTCGCCAGAAGCGAGACCTTTGCGCCGATTCTGTATGTCATGACCTACCGAGACTTTGATGAAGCCATTGAGATGCAAAACGATGTGCCACAAGGCCTATCGTCATGCGTCTTTACTAATGACTTGCGTGAAGCGGAAACCTTCCTCAGCGATCGCGGCAGTGATTGCGGTATTGCCAATGTCAATATCGGTACCAGTGGCGCTGAGATCGGCGGGGCGTTTGGCGGTGAAAAAGAAACCGGCGGTGGCCGTGAATCTGGCTCTGATGCGTGGAAAGTCTATATGCGCCGTCAGACCAATACCATCAACTACTCAAAAGAGCTGCCACTAGCGCAAGGCATTAGCTTTGGTTGATAAAAAGATGAGTACAAATTTTTGTTGATTTGATTTACTTATCTACAAACTGCCAAGCCTCATTTATAGAAGCTTGGCAGGCCAAAAATAATAAGCAATCAAGGATTGGTTGCCACTCCCATCGACGACTACTAAGGAAGGTAGAACTATCATGATCGATGATAAATCGCACGACCCCGATGTAGATGGCTATGGCCCATCTTCTAGCTTTTTACTGGATATTGCCCCTCTGTTACTGACTGCTATCATTCTGATGATACAGTTCTTTGTATTTAAAGATTTTACCCCTCACATTCCTCTTGCTTGCGGCATATTAATCACCGGCTTATTTATGAAGCTGCGTGGTCGTCATTGGCAAGGTATGGAAGAGCGTTTTTTAAAGGTCATCAAAATTGGTTTACCTGCGATGATTATCTTGATGGGCGTGGGCATGCTCATCGGTGCATGGATTATCGCCGGCACCGTGCCGACCATTTTGTATTACGGCTTTAGTATCTTTTCCCCTTCCTCGTTTTTATTTTCTGTTTGTATCATTTGCGCCATTATCTCTGTCGCTACGGGCACCTCGTGGGGGACTGTGGGTACCGTGGGTCTTGCGATGATGGGTATCGGTTTGGGGCTTGGTATTCCAGCACACCTAACGGGCGGTGCGATCGTCTCGGGGGCTTTTTTTGGTGACAAAATGTCGCCACTATCAGACACCACCAACCTAACGCCTGCTGCTGCTGGCGTCGATCTTTGGGATCACATCAAAGGTATGTTGCCGACGACCGTTCCCGCCATGATTACCGCTTTGGCTATCTATGCGTGGATAGGCATGGGGTATGGTGATGACAGTATTGACCTGTCGTCTATCCGCGCACTACAAGACAACCTAGCGGCCAATTACAATTTAAGCATCGTCACTTTGCTACCGGCAGCAGTGGTCATTGTCGCCGCTGTGATGAAAATGCCAGCGATACCGACGGTGTTAAGCGGGGTGCTGGTAGGCTCAGTGATTGCTGTGTTTATGCAGGGCGTGGCGGTGAGTGAGGTGTTTGATGTGTTACAAAACGGCTTTGTCAGTGAGACGGGCTTTGAGGTAGTGGATCAGCTGCTGTCAAAAGGTGGTGTCATGTCGATGACGTGGGTCATCAGCTTGACCATTTTTGCCTTGGGTTTTATCGGTGCGCTTGAGCACTACGGCACGCTTAGGGCCATCATGGCAAAGATTAATAATTTTGTGAAATCGCGTCTGGGTCTGGTGTTTACCACGTACGGCAGTGTGCTCAGTGTCGGGACACTCATCGGTGATGTTTATACCACTTGTGTTTTGCCAGGCCGTTTGCTGCAAGACAAATATAAAGAGATGGGCTATAAACGTACGACATTGACGCGCTCTATCGAAGACGCGGGGACACTTTTGTCGCCCCTTATCCCATGGAACATGGGTGGTAGCTTTGTGGCAGCGACACTCGGTATCGCCACCTTGACCTATGCGCCTTTTGCCTTTGCCTGCTGGTTGTCGCCTTTATTTGGCCTGCTTTGGGCGTTCCTTGATAAGTTCATACCGCGTGAAGAGCCTGCAGTAGCAAAGCTCGATACCAATACTTCACTAAGTGAAGTATGCTAAAGGGAGTCTGATATGTTGCAAGAGCAGTGTTTGTGGAACATGACGGCGCCTAATATTGACGCATATAGTCAAATGAGTAGCGATACCCAAGCGGCGGTGTGCATCATTGGCGGCGGCTATACTGGACTGTCTGCAGCAATTCATCTGGCTGAAAAAGGCGTCAAGGTTGTCTTACTTGAGAGTCAAAGTATCGGTAGTGGCGGCTCAGGGAAAAGCGTGGGTCTGGTCAATGCTGGTACGTGGGCGCGCCCTGATGACTTAAGCATTGGCTTAGGCGCGGCAGATGGTGAGCGCTTGACCGCAGCGCTTGGTCAAGCGCCGGGTTTGGTGTTTGACTTAATCAAACGCTATGATATCGACGCGCAAGCGACCCAAGCAGGCAATATTCATATGGCGCACAATGCCAAAGGTGAGATCGATGTCGATATCAGATACGAGCAGCTCAGTCGCCGCGGCGCTAATGTGGAGGTATTGACAGGCAGTAAGTGCCACGAGTACTGCGGTACCACCAGTATCAATAAAGCCTTATTAGACCACCGTGCGGGTACTATCAATCCACTGGCTTATGTCCGAGGACTTGCCAAAGTCGCTGCAAATCTTGGCGTGACGATCTATGAACACTCTGCTGTTGAATCACTAGAAAAAGTAGGCGGTCATTGGTACACCAGAACGGCCAAAGCATGTGTCAAATCTGAGCGTGTGATTATCGCAACCAACGCTTATACCGAAGGCGAATGGACAGATATCGCCAAAACTTTTTATCTGGTTTATTACTATCAGATTGCATCCGAACCGCTGAGCGGTGCAGCGGCAGAGCGCATATTGCCCTACAAAACAGGTGCCTGGGACACACGTCTGGCGCTATCTAGCTTTCGCCGTGATAATGACAATCGCTTATTATTGGGCACGGTTGGTGGGACGCAGATGAAACCAAAATCCTTTTATCAGTCATGGGCCAATGCGGTGCAAAAAAGCTACTATCCAGATTTGCCCGCGTTTGACTGGCAGTATGAATGGTGCGGTAGCTTTGGCTTTACCCAAGATCATATCTTTCGCGTGATGGAGCCAGACGAAGGCTTGCTGACGGCGACGGCTTATAATGGTCGCGGCATTACCACTGGCACGCTTATGGGTAAATGCTTTGCAGACTATATCGTGACCGGCAAAAGAGACAGCATTCCGCTACCTTTCAAGACTTTAGAGGAAGCAAAGGTTGCTTTTGGCGGTATCAAGTCTGGGTTTACAGAGCTTGGCCTTACACTGTATCACGCTGGTCAATGTCTCAAGATCATTAGATAGTTTGGTTATTTGCATAGTGAGGTTATTGACTTAGTTAAAATGATAAACCGTGATAAAAGCTCTAAAAATGGCGGGTTGCTTATTAGGTTTTTTAATGTCACATTTAAGGATTGTTCATAATGAAATAACAAAACAGATTAAGGATAATTATGCAGATTTTAGACATTCATACCGTAAAAAAACAGCTAACCATGCCAATGGCCATCAGTGCTATCGAGGAGCTGCTGAAGAGACAAGGCGAGCATCCGAGCTGGATTAAAACACCTGAGCGCCTAGTCATTCCTACTTTTCAGGAGAGTGATGCACACACCTCAGGCTCGCATTTGTCGATGCCGTCAGTGGTTTTTGATGGTGAAAACGAGTATGCAGTCGTCAAGCTGGTCACCATCTGTCCCGACAATCCTCAGCGCGATAAACCAACCACCATGGCCGCCATCACTGTCTCAAATAATGAGACAGGCGATATGCTGGCTTTTTTGGACGGAATATATATCACCCAAGTGCGTACCGCCGCGCTGTCGGGGATAGCGACTAAGTATCTGGCGAATCCACACAGTCGAGTGGCAGCAGTGGTCGGTACAGGCGGGATGGCATATGAGCAGCTAAACGCTATTCTCACAGTACGTCCAGATATCACGCACGTAAAACTATGGAATAGAACGGCGCAGACGGCGCATCAGTTTCGAGACAGGTTTATACAAGAGTATCCACAATGGCAAGTTGATGTTCAGGTTTGTGAGCATATTGAAGAGGCAATCAGAGACGCAGATATTATCAATCTGGCCACACGCTCGACGGCAGGACTGTTTGAGGCGGCGCAGATAAAGGCAAATGTTCATATCAATGCGGTGGGCGCTTATCAGGCCACGATGAAGGAAGTCAGTAACTCAGTGATAGAGGCCTGCGACTCCGTGATCATTGACGATGCTGAAGGCGGCTTGCATGAAGCAGGGGACTTGATACAAGCGCATGAGGACAGTGATAGTGCTTGGACATGGGATAGGCTCACTGGCACATTGGGGGATTTGGTCAATAAAAAAATCAGCCTCGATGTGAAGGAGGATAAAGGTATGACGCTGTTTAAATCAGTGGGCGCAGCCAGCTTTGATGCAGCCGTCGCTTTACAGGTAGCAAAAAAAGCCAAAGCAAAAAGCTTGGGTCAATGTGTCGCGCTATAAGGGCTGAGTATTTATCCTTATAGAGTCAATCCAACGTAACACTGACCCACCTTATGTCATGTCCGTATTTTAAAATAAGTGAACTTAACTGGCAAAAGTAAGATGATAACGACGGCTTACTTTTTGAGAAGGTTTTGTTTATCGATACGGAGCCATTTAGTAGTGAGCGCTTTTTGTCTTGAATCTAAAATACTAAGGTGTGTCCTCAATTCAATCGATAGATATCTAAAAGGGATAAAAATGGCCGTTATAAAATATCCGTAATTTTTTTTACCTTTTATATTCTCCTGACTTTATCAATGGCTATTGATAATCATAGGCTTAAGAGTTGACAATATTTCAATAAGCACTATACTTTTCTCACGTGGCAGCCCATAACTTTTGTTGATAATGCTGTTGTTTTACGCTCAACCTAACTACGATGAGAATCCCAGTTATGCTTTCACAACGCGCTCGTCTGCATCAGCTCTATATAGGTGCAGATGTCCTGCCTTTTGACGCTTTATACCCAGTCACCTTTTTATGGCAGAGTAGTATCCATCAACACGCGGTGGGCAGTATACTGGCTTATACTCAGTATTTTTTGGATAGCGACGCTTGTTTATCACTCATCGGCACACCAGTTTGTCTCACCACGCTTACCGCCGCTCGCAAACCTACTTATCGCTGTGGACATATCAGAGCCGTCCACTACCAGCACTCAGATGGTGCTATTCATTTTTACACTCTTGATATCGTCACCCCTGACTGGCAACTGACCCAGTCCATCCATACCCGCAGCTTTGTGAACCAGTCCACGCTCGATATCATCACCGCGATCCTTGGTGATTATGACTTTGAATGGCAGCTCTCAGACCCACTCTTATCATCAGAACAGCTGACCGCACCACTCGCCATGCGCAGCCAATTTGATGTGAGTGACTATGAATTTATCACAGGATTACTGGCAGATATCGGTATATCGGCTTTATGGATAAACGGCGACTCAGCCGACACTCTTGGTCACTGGCAGCTAATCAACACTTTAGAGGATAGCACGCTTGAGCCAGTAAGCTACCGCTATGCTGCGTCTTCCGTACAGTCCGGTAGTGATATCGTGGACGAGCTACAGATCAGAGCCAAGCAACGCGGCACCTCTATTGTGGCAGTACGCGCTGATGGGTTGTCAGCGGATACTCTTTATGAAGGCCAAGCTTATGACGATTCTGCACTGGCTATGCAAGATAAGACCGTCTTATTAGGGGCGCCGTCTCGAGTCGATAGCGATGCTGCTGCCACTCGTATGGCCAAGCAGTGGGTCGCTGCTAATACCTGCAATAGAGAGTATTACACCGCCGCCGGTTCGATGCGCGGCATGCATATCGGCAATCGCGTGCATATCGATAACTTATCGACTGTTCACACTTTAACAAGCTATTGCACCGCACTTACTATGATCGGCATCGAACCAGATAGCGACAGCGTCTCTTACCATCATGCTTCTTTTATAGCGGACTGGCTCACTCGTACTAGTAAGCACGCCCATCAAAGCAGCCAAAAGCAAACCGATACCCTGCATACTGTCAGCAACGTCCATCAGTCGTATGCAGCCATTCCCCAGTACGGTATCGACATCGCACAAGACACAGGTGTATGGGTAACCGCCACACTATTAGACTCTGCTATTCCTTACTGTCCCTATCCCAGCAAACTCGCCTTTGTCAGTAGCACCTATACCGGTGTCACCCAAGCCCGTACCGGTGATCAAACTACCTCAGCGAGTCCAAGCTATGCCTCAGAGGTGACCGATGATGGCCTGCAGCGCACCATCACCACTCCGGTATCTGCTGGTATCAGCACGCACGACGATGGGATGACGCCACCGCTGCGCAGTTTGCAGTTGTCCTCAGGTGCCACTCACGGCTGGCAGTTTACCCCAAGACTCGGACAATCAGTGCTGCTCAACCACTGGTACGGCGACAAGGACAGCCCCGTCATTAGCCGTAGCCTCTATGACGGTATCGGCATGGGCGATAGCGATGAAAAAGACATCACCAACCGCGATGAGGGACTGGCTAATAGATATAACCTACAAGGCGGATCCTCACCAAGATGGCATGGTGCTGGTCTGGGACATTCACAAATCAAGGATGACGACGCACATAGCGGCTGGATAACCGGTATCGCTCAATACGGACTTAACGATCAATCTGAAGTCAGCCTTCTCTTTGATGACACCCCAAACCAGATCGGCATGCAGTGGTCGGTCAACACTGCTAGTCGTGCCAACGCCCAAGCCCCCACCAGTACCAGCAGTGCTACTTTCTCACCAGATGAGCACATCCTTGAGCTTGGCGTCCTACGTCATCGCTATAGCAACCATCAATCGACAAGCAGCGGACAAGGGGTCAACCTTGCCACCGATCATGGACTACAAGCCACAGCAGACAGTGGCGTGCTGCTCTCTACCTTTGGGATCCGGCACAGCCAATCCGAGCATGAATCGGCGTGGGTCAACGACGCAGGACAACGCCAGCTGAAACTTGGCACAGAGCTGAGTGAGACCCTGATGGAAGCCAAACAAGCGCACTTGCAATCCACCCAAGAGATCAGTAGTGCGAACGCGTCTATAAAAGCCTTTGAAACCGCAGCGCAGGTGATCGATGAGACCCTACAAACTGAAGTCTTAGGTGCGTCCGATGTACTAGTAGTCAGCAAAGACAGTATTCTGGCATCAAGCAACAATACCCTAACCACAGCCAAGACCATCGTTAGACAATCTGGCAGTACGCAGTCCGATGTGGTGGCAGGCAACTATACCTTAACGGCAGATCGTATCGAGTCGCTGTCAGGGATAGCCGGACAAGCCGCTCTATCAGGACTGAATATTAGTGCTAATACCAAGCCAGTAGCAATACAAGCACAGGGCGGTGAGCTGCAATTGCACAGCCAGCAGGGTATGACCATCGGTAGCGAGTCGGGACAAGTGAATATCGCAAGTCCGAAACGCATCAAGCTGCAAACTAGCGCGGGGGCGTCACTGACGATTGATGAGAGCGGGATTAAGCTCGTTTGCCCGGGGGAGATTAAGGTGAATGCGGTGAAGAAGGCGCTGGTTAAAGGCGGTTTTGCCGATGTTGAAATACCTCCGCATAGAGACCCATACGATGAGATGTATGTGGTTAGGGACACATTAGGTAACCCCGTTGCTGGGTTTGCTTATAAAATTGAGACGTCCGAAGGTAAGATCTATCGCGGCGTGACCAATGAGAAGGGTGAAACGATACGGGTTGGTACGGGACATAGAGAGGTTGCTCTCACATTTAGCGAAGATTCTGATGAGGATGATGAGTAATGACTGATAAGACTAATACAATAGAAGGATCTTTTGTTCCAAAAGAGGTAGATATTAAAACAGTAAACGTATTCTTTGATGGTACAAAGAATAATATGTTTAACACTGATGCATATGATGAAAACGAGCACTCTGACACTAGTAGTTATGCTAATGCCTATTCTAATATAGCTTGGATGTTCACAAAAGGGAAAATCAACAATGGACAATTTTGGGTATATATAGAAGGTATTGGGACTCGTAGAGGTGATACTAACGATGAAGTAGCTGGTTATGCTACAGGCGTTGGTATTACAGGCGTTGCTCAACGTGCTGAACAAGCTTTTGGGGCGATAGAGACAGCAGTAGGAAACGCACCTTCATTACTTCATATTAATGTATTTGGCTTTAGTCGTGGAGCGGCTACTGCTCGCCATTTTGTGCATTTAGCTAAATCAAGTGCTAGACCATTCCCAAACTGGCAGCTTTCACGTACTAAGATACTTTTTAAATTTGTAGGGATATTTGATACAGTCTCCTCTGTTGGTGCAAATTTCAACGATGATGTAGAAGAGTTAAAGTTAGATTTTCGAGACCTTAGTGCTACTGATAAAGCATTTACTAAAGTTTTTCATATCATAGCGGGTGACGAATATCGATTAAACTTTTCAGTGACTAACATTAATTCAGCTGTCGGTAGTGGCTTCGGCTATGAAGTCACTATGAATGGTGCTCACGCTGATGTTGGTGGTGCTTATCATAATAATACGAGTGAGAGATACTCAACTTTAAGTAATAAAGAAAAAAACTGGTTAGTGGCTAAGAATTTTTATACAGAAAACAAGGATGAGCTTAACTCAATGTCAAGAGGTCGAGGACAATTTAATCATATTTTTACCCGTACAGGTATTCGATATGATATACATAAGATCTCATTGCAGATGATGGCAAGAATGGCGAGCAAATATGGCAAGTTAGAATTTTTAACAGGTGAAAAAGGTTTATCTAACTATTATAGTGAAGTCACAGGTGCTGTTAAAACACTAATGACCAGTCTTCCTAACGAAGTTATCAATGCCGACCCATGGAGAAATGGTGCGAAAAGAGGCAGACGCATCACCAAGATGCTACCAGAAAATGCGGCAACTAAAGCGCTAAGACATAACTATATTCATTGGTCTGTGCAAAACGCAATAGGCTTTGAAGTGAGATACAAAAGCGGTATACCGTTCAGACAAATAATTAATGGCTAGTTTAATGATATTTAGCGAGAGTGCCCAATGATACGCAACTGGTCGACCACAACAAAGATTGTAACCATTATTATATTTGTGCTTTTATCCATGACATTTGCATGGGCATATAAGGAACAACAGATGAAAAATAATAAAGTCGTCGAATGGGGCGCTAAAATATCGGTTGCTAGATATACCTTATACAAAAAAGATAATTTTGACAACATAGTGGATATTCAGAAGTCAGATAAAATCCGTAGCTATAGCACTAGCTTTTATCTAGAGGATGGTACTTGGTTGCGCTCACTCCATGGAGGTGGTGGAATTTGGGGTTATGGCAGTACACCATTAGGCGGTAATCCATTTGAGCAGCCATTACCTGACAAGGTACGAGTTACTTATATTGATGACATAACCAATCAGTACTATCAAGGTGAGCATGAGCTGCCCACTGATCAAATCTACACGCTGATGACTAGCACAAGCAAACGGGTAGAAGATAGCCGTGAAAAACCCGATCCAGACAGTGCCAACTACTATGGTATCGAGCTAGCCTTTGCCCCTGATGGCTGGGTCATTGTATTTCTAACGGGCTGGCCTAGACGTCAAGAGATCACCTCCTTTCAAGCCACGCCTATCGAGCCTGATCCAAAAACACTAGAAGGCCCTCCTGTATCAAGTGGCGATGAAATGCTCTATATGAGTTATGATGCTTATCTAGAAACTAAAAAAACAGGGGAAGAACACTACGCTACAGAGTTTAAGAACAACCATCCTGAAGGGTATAAAAAGTGGCAGTCAGGCGACTGGATAATATCTTCCGACTGGTACAAGCAGATGCAGACTAAATATCCTTGGAATCTATCTGTAAGTATAGATGGTCAAGAATGGAATGGCGAGTATTATGCTGAGTTTGCTAATACCGAGCGCTTTGCCATACTAGATGATCAGTTCGATAAATATAGTAAAGAACTCAAAGCAGTACCTACTAAGATTAGGACATGGGCTACTGATCAAGAATCAGGCGAGCGTACTGAAGTTGAAGTGCATCTATACCCTATACCACAATGGTCAGCCCGCGGTACTAGCACTGCCTCTTATCAGCCTTACTACCAAGACCCTAATCTAAACCGCTTTTTTACATATTTTAAAGAGTTATATCCCAATCGTTCCCTTGCAACGGATAGCCAGCCTGCAAATTCTGATGAGTTCGCCACATTAAAGATAAAGTTTGATAAAGATTTAGTATTAGAAAGCGTCTATTTGCAAAAAGGTAATCACAAAATACTAATTGAAGGCGCTTATCAGTTCTCACGCGCACCAATAGACCCTTATGAAGGACTGTATTACGCCAAAAAAGGCTATCCTATATTTATTACTGAACCAAAAGCGAAAGATCTAAGCGATCCTGCTTTTGTGGATATGGATTAATTTAATATATATTGCGACTTGTGAACAAACGAGTAAGAAGTTATTCGACTGCTTAATTACAGGGCAGGAATGACAAATAAAGCAGCAGTCCTAAAGATACTCAATTCAGGTAGTATGACGCCGCCCAATACAGGCAGCTACTATGTCGATGCTTATATAACCATGCGTCAAAAGGTCGAACTTATCTGAATCTATCCCAAAGGTATCGAAGTGGTGAAAAACACCGATGCTAAATATGATATCTACAGTAAAATGGGCGATTACACCAGTCCAACCTTTTATGCCGCTGCCAATCCAAATCAATATGACCTTTCAGGTTTTGATAATACATCTGTCAGTCAAGACAATGATGATAGTTATTTAGTGTAGAATCATTGATATGCTTTAGTAATTAATATACAAGGGTTTTACTGTTAGCTACGCAACGGGCAGAAGTATCATAGTTTTGATTTACATTAGGATCGTCAGATATAAAAGGTGGGTTCGGGTCTCTTTGAAATCGTCCGACAGTAACCTCACCAACGACTTGCTGATTTTCTGCTGAACCTTCTCCAGCAGCCACACCTCGCAAAACTTTTTCAGTACCTGTCTTTGGTCCTTGCGGGTTATGCTCTGGACTATTGACATAATACTCAGGATCGTACCAGTCCACTATCCATTCGTAGTTTTGATTAGATAGATCATAGAGTCCTAAAGGGTTAGGAGGATAAAGTCCGACAATAGGTACTGTAAGGACAACCGAGTTGTACCTATCGCTAAACTCTCTTTTTTCTTCATATGTCCAAATATTACGCCCCGGATCGATCTCTCCTGTGTCCGTTGGAAATAGGATATACTCTCCGCGATTACGCGCCGCATATTCCCACTGCGCTTCAGTTGGCAAATTCATTGGCACTTCAAGCTGTTGACCCAACCATTGACAGTAGTGCTGCGCCGTTTGCCAGTTGATACCTGCCGCAGTATTAGGTTGACGTATCTCTATTCCTATACTTTGCATTCCTTCCTTTGGTTGTCCGGTTGCCATACTATAGATATCAAAGTCACCATAAGTGGCTTTATACGCATTCATACTAAAGCTATCAAGCGTGACTTTATGTAGGGGTTTATTATCAGGTTGGCCCGTTAATGGCAAACCATCCGTCCAGTCGAGCTTATGCCCAAAGTCGCCCATCTCAAAGCTGCCCCCTTCGATAAAGCGCATGTTTGCCTTTTGCTGGGCTAAAAAGTTGTCTAGCTGCTGCTGTTCATCTGCTGTTAGATCGTTTCGAGTTTGGGGAATACCATCGCTATCTCCCTTCGGTGTAGGTTCAGTGGCGCAGGCGGTGATAGAAAATAGAGGTAAAAGGAACAAAGATACGAATAAAGGCTTTAGAGTCATAACGGCTACAGTGAGTTTTTGTTGATAATTTTAGGTAATTATATTCATAATTCGCTGGGATTGTCTAAGTTGTTATATCAAACAATGGTTGAGATAGGGAGGGTTAATAAAATGCATCAATGGGGCGAGTTTATTCTGATCTACCCTAAAGGCATAGAGGTGGTCAAAAATACCGATGCTAATTACGATATTTACAGTAAAATGGGCGACTACACCAGTCTAACCTTCTATGCTGCTACCAATCCAGACCAGTAGGATCAGTCAGTCTTTACTGATTCACAAGATGTCTTGTTGAGCAGGCAAAATAATAATATCTATCATGCAAAGAAAAAAGAGTCTAAAAAATATATTTTTTGCCAAGTCGAAGTTGGGTTCAGAGTCAAGATGACACTTAACCTTATGCGTTAGGTGTCATTAATTTTGATGGTATATATTGTATAGGTTGGGGTCAATTCAGTATTCGCAGTTTTAGGGCAGGGCACGGTTTGGGCACCAAATGGGCAGCGCACCATCACCAACCGCGATGAGGGACTGGCTAATAGACATAACCTACAAAACGAATCCTCACCAAGATGGCATGGTGGCGGTCTGGGACATTCGCAAATCAGCGAGGATGAAAGTCATCAAGGCTGGATCTCTGGTATCGCCCAGTACGGACTGACTTCTGACTCTGAGGTTACATTTCTCTTTGATGACACCCCAAACCAGATCGGCATGCAGTGGAGTGTCAATACCAATGCCCATGCCCATGCTAACGCACAGCACCCAACGACCACCAACAAAGCAATCTTTGCCCCAGATGAGCACATCCTTGAGCTTGGCGTCCTACGTCATCGCTATAGCAACCATCAATCGACAAGTAGTGGACTCAGCAAAGACAGTATTTTGGCATCAAGCAACAACACCCTAACCACAGCCAAGACTATCGTTAGACAATCAGGGAACACGCAGTCGGATGTCGTCGCAGGCAACTATACCTTAACGGCAGATACTATCGAGTCGCTATCAGGGATAGCCGGACAGGCTGCGCTATCAGGACTGAAGATTAGTGCTAATACCAAGCCCGTGGTGATACAAGCACAAGGGGGTGAGCTGCAATTGCACAGCCAGCAATCCATGACCATCGGCAGTGAGTCAGGACAGGTGAATATATCGAGTCCCAAACGGATTAAGTTTCAGACCAGCGCAGGGGCGTCACTGACGATTGATGAGAGCGGGATTAAGCTGGTGTGTCCGGGGGAGATTAAGATAAAAGCGGTGAAGAAGAGTTTGGTGATGGGAGCTAAAGTCAATGCGCCGATGATTGCTTTGCCAACGTCGGGGTTGTTTAGTAAAGCGTTTGATCTTAAAAAGCTGTTACCGCAAGACTTAATAGATCAAGGCATCAGCTATAAGCTTATTAATCACTCGAAAGGTACAGAGATTGAAGGTAAGCTTGATGAAGAGGGTCAGACCTTAAGGGTATTTGGCGATAAGGCTGAGAAGGTTGAGTTAATATTAGATAGTATTTCAATTAGAGAAGATGACAGTTTCGAGTTAACTCCTTTAGATGATGAATATAATTATGATGACGGTGACTGTGGTTGTTAGTCTCTGATAATTAGCCGTTTAGGAAAAGAACATGGAAACTTTTAATAAATACAGAGATATTAATTTGATAATTCTTATATATAAGATAATGACAAGTTTGATATTTATTACACTTGTACTATTAACGTATGAAGCTAACGCCCAATCAAATAAAAACTTTAAAAACTATGTTTTAAATAACTCAGGCAACGCAAAAACGTTTAAAATTCGAGCTATAACTTGTTCTAACAATACTTGGGATTATTGTTTTACACCTGTATCAGTTGAAATAAAAGATAGGTTTGATTCTAATTGGCATCAGACGATAAATATTAATACTGCTGTGCCTTCCTTACAAGAAATGAACACTAGGCTATCTTCAGATACTCGTACTAGACAATACTCTAAATATGAAAGATACACTTTTATATTTGGTGATTTTAATTATGACGGTTATACAGATTTTGCCTATATATCAGGATTACTAGGAAATTATGGAAGCCCTTCTTATACTTTTTACCTATATAATCAAAATAAAAAAACTTATGAATCCGATTTACAATTTTCTGAGTTAACTACTCAAGGTAGATCAGTGCCAGACTTCAATTACGTTCAAAAGGAAATAGTATCCTCTGAAAAAAATGGATCTGGAAACCTTTCGAGCTACTACCATATCAAATCTAATGAACCACAGCTATTTAAAGTTATTAGCCGAGATTATATAAGTAAAGCCGACAAAATATATTTAAAGACGACTACTAAAGTTTTGAATAGTAATAATGAATGGACGTCTTCTATAAGTTACGATGAATATACTGATTAATGTCAATTAGGTCGAAATATGGCTACTAAAAAATTTGAGATTTCAAAAGCTGAGTCTGTCAGACTTCTTATAAAAACTTGCTTTGAAAATGAAGTAACCCAGCATGTTCAAATTGCATGTGTATTAGCTAATTGCCAACATGAAACTCTGAATTTCTTGTATTCAGAGGAAATTAATGGTAGAAGTCAAGCGAAATTATTGGGATATAGAGGGGGCATTGAATATTTTGGAAGAGGATACATACATTTAACTCACATAGATAATTATCAAAAAGCAGATAGTAAACTTGGTCTTGGCGGAAAACTGACTCGTAATTTAGACTATGCTACCAATCCTAATATAGCAGCTAAAACGGCTGTAATAGGTATGCGAGATGGTTGGTTCACTGGGCTAGGACTTGAACGATGGCTTGATGGTGATAAGGGCTGGATTACTGGAGATGATCTTTCTTACTATTATGCAAGACAAATTGTAAATGGAGATTTTAAAACAACAAACACTGCAGAAATTGCTAAAGAATGGAGCTTAAAAATCCCCTCAGTTGTCAATGACATAGACGGGTATTCAGTGTTATCAGTTAGCTTGATTGATATTAGAGAAGCGTCAGTTCCTGGCTCATTGATTGAAATAACTGTTGCTGAAGACTCGAGCTTTTCACAAAAATATACAACTAACAAAGAGGGAATAATTCCATATATATATGCTCCTCTCAATTCTACTTTAGAATTTAAAATTAATAATCGAACTTGTAGAAATAAATTATTAATGGATAAAAAATTAAAATCTATTACTTTGGTCGATTCTAACTGTAAATTTAATACCGATACCAAACCGCATCAGGTAGTTGATAATCCAAATGATAAAAATTCAAGTGAACCAGATAAAGATAATACTGTTTCTAATCAGCTAATTGAAACTGAAAGTGATAATCAGTCGAAAGTAGATAGTGTGACTTTCAACATCAAACTAGTCGAAGGCGACACAGGCAAGCCATTACCCAATACAACCTATTATCTAGAATACAAAAACAATATCAAACCCCATAAAACGGATGACTCAGGTATCGAATCAGGTATCAAAGCTGAGGTCAGCCAATCTATCGGCGTCTACCTCGATGATGACGAAGGCAAAAAGCAATCCATTTACAGCATGGCATTTCCCGTCATAGGCGACTTAAACGGACAGACCAAAGTTTTAAGAGTCCCTATCGTCTCTTTTAATATCGAATTTGTCGACAACAACAATCAACCCATACCGCATTACGAGTTTAAAACCCTATATCGTGGCAGACAATCTGCTATAAAAAGAGCAAACAGCCAAGGTATTAGCACTATCAACGCCCTTGCCGGTCAAAAGCTCACAATAATAGATGGACAAGGTAGAGCGCAAACAACCGCCATCGTTACCTATGGTTCCAAACAATGGACTATGATCATAGGTACAGATATCACTAGAGAAGATATCAGCAATGTATCAGATATCTTGAGCCAAGAAGCACCGACTACTCTAGAAACGAGTGAACAAGATGACACCCCAAAACCTCAAACAAAGCAAGACCCTGTCATCAAAGTAGAAAAGCCAAAAGTAACAGAGGTTGAAAAAAAGACAGAGACAGGGCCGACACTTGAGGTTGCCTCAGATGAAGCTAAAATCACCATAAAGTTCGTTGATGAAGCGACAAATAAGCCTTTATCAGGGCTTTCCTATATTACTCAGTCTACTAAATATGGTAAGAACACTTCTGTGACCGGAGATGATGGCACCAGAGGTAGAACACATGATTCGCTAGTAGGTATTGATATAACCGTACTGGTATATGAAGACGGTAAGGAAGTTAAGAAAGATGTCATTACAGCAAGTGTTGATCGAAATGATATTCCCTATGTTTATAAGGCTAAGAAGCCTAAAAACTACTTATACCCATTGCCGATAGATGCAACTGCAGATTACAAATCAGGTATGAGATCTTTTGGAAGTAATCGTTCAGGTGGTAAACGCAAACATGCGGGAGCAGATTTATATGCGCCAACTGGAACGACAGTAAGAGCAATGGAATCAGGTATTGTGTTAAGTACTGGTAGCTTCTATGCAGGTACCGACTTTGTGACCATTAAGCATCCGAATCACATCATCAGATATGGAGAGTTGGCACCGGGTTCGATAAAAGTTGAAGCAGAAGATGAGGTAGCTAGAGGTCAACCTATTGGTGCTGTGGGAAAACTCAAGGGGATCAATGTTCCAAGCAATATGTTACACCTTGAAATGTACTCAAATACTAATGACACTTCTAACCTTACAGTTAAAGGAGCAGCGGGTGGCAAATTCAAACGTAGAAGCGACCTAATCAATCCTAATTCTTTTTTAGACAATGCGGATAAATAACTATGAAAAACTCTTCTTTTCTTCTTTTTTCTACGTTAATACTGTCTTCTTGCTATAACAGTGTTACAACTACAGAACCAGCTAACTCAAGTACAAAAATAAATGAAATCGAAGTAAAATCAAAACTACCCGCTTCTAACTTTACATCGGTATGCTCACATGATGAAGTAAAGCCTATGAGTATTAGTAATAGCTTAACAGTTTGGGGCTTTGAGCCATTACTATCTGATAAAGAGCGAAAATGTGAAAAACTTAATCTTAACGACTTCGCAGCAATGAACTGTAAATATGATGAAGACTTAATACAAAATTCAGGTATTCATCTTTATAGGAATTCTGAAGGTTGGTACAAATTTATATATGAAACCGCTGATATTTGCACTAATGCTTTAGACACTTATGCGGCACAAAGTGAGGAGCTTTAGATAGATTATGTGATAAGTATATATTAGATCTCTAACAAAAGTACCATTTTATTGATTTTTACTGATAGAGTGTCAAGGGTTGGCAACGACTTATACAAGAAATCTATTATCTTTTATCCAAGCGCGCACAGCTTTGTCAGCAGTACCTATACCGGTGTCACCCAAGCCCGTACCGGTGATCAAACTACCTCAGCGAGTCCAAGCTATGCCTCAGAGGTGACCGATGATGGCCTGCAGCGCACCATCACCACTCCGGTATCTGCTGGTATCAGCACGCACGACGATGGGATGACGCCACCGCTGCGCAGTTTGCAGTTGTCCTCAGGTGCCACTCACGGCTGGCAGTTTACCCCAAGACTCGGACAATCAGTGCTGCTCAACCACTGGTACGGCGACAAGGACAGCCCCGTCATTAGCCGTAGCCTCTATGACGGTATCGGCATGGGCGATAGCGATGAAAAAGACATCACCAACCGCGATGAGGGACTGGCTAATAGATATAACCTACAAGGCGGATCCTCACCAAGATGGCATGGTGCTGGTCTGGGACATTCACAAATCAAGGATGACGACGCACATAGCGGCTGGATAACCGGTATCGCTCAATACGGACTTAACGATCAATCTGAAGTCAGCCTTCTCTTTGATGACACCCCAAACCAGATCGGCATGCAGTGGTCGGTCAACACTGCTAGTCGTGCCAACGCCCAAGCCCCCACCAGTACCAGCAGTGCTACTTTCTCACCAGATGAGCACATCCTTGAGCTTGGCGTCCTACGTCATCGCTATAGCAACCATCAATCGACAAGCAGCGGACAAGGGGTCAACCTTGCCACCGATCATGGACTACAAGCCACAGCAGACAGTGGCGTGCTGCTCTCTACCTTTGGGATCCGGCACAGCCAATCCGAGCATGAATCGGCGTGGGTCAACGACGCAGGACAACGCCAGCTGAAACTTGGCACAGAGCTGAGTGAGACCCTGATGGAAGCCAAACAAGCGCACTTGCAATCCACCCAAGAGATCAGTAGTGCGAACGCGTCTATAAAAGCCTTTGAAACCGCAGCGCAGGTGATCGATGAGACCCTACAAACTGAAGTCTTAGGTGCGTCCGATGTACTAGTAGTCAGCAAAGACAGTATTCTGGCATCAAGCAACAATACCCTAACCACAGCCAAGACCATCGTTAGACAATCTGGCAGTACGCAGTCCGATGTGGTGGCAGGCAACTATACCTTAACGGCAGATCGTATCGAGTCGCTGTCAGGGATAGCCGGACAAGCCGCTCTATCAGGACTGAATATTAGTGCTAATACCAAGCCAGTAGCAATACAAGTACAGGGCGGTGAGCTGCAATTGCACAGCCAGCAGGGTATGACCATCGGTAGCGAGTCGGGACAAGTGAATATCGCAAGTCCGAAACGCATCAAGCTGCAAACTAGCGCGGGGGCGTCACTGACGATTGATGAGAGCGGGATTAAGCTCGTTTGCCCGGGGGAGATTAAGGTGAATGCGGTGAAGAAGAGCTTGGTGTCTGGAGTGAGAGCTAATTACTCTATACCGATGATGCCTGAGACAGTTCCACTGTTTAGTAATAAGCTCGATGTTTATGATTTGTTTTATCAGTATGACTTTAAGGACATTGAGTTTCAGATGCTAAAGCCTGATGGGCAGCTGATAGAAGGGGTGTTAGATGAGCATGGACGCACCGCTCCTGTGATTAGTGATAAAGAGGAAGAGGTTAATGTTTTAATTGGCTTTAAAGATGTGGATTGGGGAATAGAGTTTGAACCTGATGAAGAAGAAAGTTCAGAATCTACCAAAAATAAAGATGACGAATTAAAACAACCTTTAAATCATAAGACTTCTCAGGAGAATAATAATGACTAAAGCTAAAAGTGTTGTTATTAAAATTCGTTTTGTTGATTTGATGAATAAACCATTTCCAAATCTATATCATCTTATTAGAGAATCAAAAAAATTAATTAGCGAAAATAAATCAGATGTTTCAGGTCTTGGCGTACCTATTAGTAGACCTCCCGGTACCATGCTAACTGTTAGTATCAAGCATCCATTGACAAACAAGATGATTGATATTCAACGTCCTATTGTTGTACCGACACAGAAAGGCACAATGACTATCAAAGCGCCATTTTCTATTCAGATAGTTAAGCTTCGAGCCCTTGCAGACAATGGTGGCTCATACAAAAGAAGCACTCATAAAGTTGCTACAGGTAAAGATGAATATGAGGTTAAAAAAGGCCAAGATCTATACACTATTGCTAAAATGCATAATACCACATGGCAGATACTAGCGCAGCTGAACAAATCGACTATTAAAGACCCTGATGAAATAGTTCCAGGCCAGATAATAAAAGTGCCACCCAAAGGCAGTAGCTTAACAGGCACTACTAATGACAAACCTGACTCTTTAAAAAATCAAACCAATTACAAAGTAAAAAAAGGCGAAACGCTATCAGGTATATCCGAAAGGAGCGGTGTATCAGTAGAACAGCTTAAGCGTATGAACGGAATAACAGATCCGACAACCTTGCAAGCGGGTCAGACCATCAAGCTTCGTGGCGCTGGTTCAGTACAGACTCATACAATACCTAAACCCACCCCCACTGCGAAACCTACACCAAAGCCATCATCGAAACCGTCGTCTTCTGATGAAGAGGAAGGGTTTTTCGGTGGCGTCCTTGAAAGTATAGGAGAAGGGTTAGGCGCTCTAGGTAATAAAGCAAAAGAGGGTTTAGAGGGTATCAATGACGCTATGAGTGGTGGCAAAAATGATAAGCCTGCTGGAGGAGCGCCTGCTATTAGTACCAAATCAAACAGTAACGTCTCATCAACCTCGGTTGATTATACCGTAAAAAGCGGTGATACGCTAAGCGGTATTGCGCGAAAGCATGGCGTAAATACGAATGAACTCGCTCGTACTAATGGTTTAAAGCTTACTGATACGATTCATCCAAGAGACAAGCTAAAGATACCTAGCAATGGTGCTACTTCCCCATCCACAGATAGTCCTTCTCAATCAAGTAAAACAGATCGTCCTGTAAACGTGACTACAAAACCTAGCAATAGCTCTGATGGTACGCCAAAGGATGTTGCTACAACCAATGGTTCCTGTATTTGTAAAGCCCATGGTTTAATTTGGGGGGCTAAAGTAAACTGTGACTTTAGAAAAAAAGTTATAGAGATTTGTCAGGATTTATGGCCTGATAATTATCTAGCGATGGCTAATAACTTGATGGCTGTATTTGCTTGGGAAAGCGGAGAAAAATTTGAATCAGGCGTACCTAATAAACAAAATTCAAGAGCTACTGGATTAATTCAATTTATGCCAGACACTTACGAAGGTTTGACTGGAGAAAAACCAATCATTGAAACAGTTGAAAACTATTGGGGTAACGGTAAAAGATTAGAAAGAATTAAACAGCTTGCTGAGATGGATGAAATCAACCAGTTAGATTTGGTAAAAAAATATTTTGAACCTAAGCGCGATAAAAATTTAGAATTTATCGATTTTTATCTTCAAGTTTTATTCCCTGTATCAAGTGGAAAGCCTGATCATGTGGTATTCGCAGATAGTCATAGCAAACTAGATCTCCCTAATGAAAGGGAAGGAATTAGAAATAAGAGAGTAGAAAAATTTTCAAGAAACAACATGGACAAGAATAATGATGGCAAGGTTATGAAGTCCGAAATCGCCCAATCAGTGGAACATTTTTTGACAGACGGTGAAAAATACGAATCATTTGGCAAGTGTGAGACATTTAGTGTTATTGAGCAGCCAGTTTCAACTAATGATAATTGCCCTTCTAATATAGAAGGCTGTTTTTGTAACAGAAACAATAAACTGCTTATGCAAGCTGGATTCCTAACTCATTCTCGTATAATAAAGCATCATACTCCTAAGCTTGAAAGAAGGAATTATACTCAAGAAATTAGAAAAATAATTTTGCATCGAACTGTTAATAGTTCCGCTCAATCAACATTTAATTCTTTTAGTAGGGGATCGAAACCATATGGAACACATTTTGTTGTAGACAAAGATGGTAAAATTTATCAAACAGCTAACTTGAATAAACTTACTATACACGCTGGTAATGCAAATCCCTATTCAGTAGGAATTGAAGTTGTAGGTATGCCCCTTGACAAGAATGGAAAGCCAACAGTTGGACCTCCAAATGGAAACAAGGTACACAGTTGGCAGAAACTTACTATGAAACAAACTCAAAGCGTTGCTTGCCTTACGAAATATTTACTTATTCATTATGGATTGACTCAGTCTAATATAGCAGTACACGAAGATGTTGCAGCTAAAACCGAAGGTGAAGGAAGGACAGTATACAATGCTATTAAAAAATATTTTTAAACCTATAATTATATTACCAGTCACTCTATATCTGCTTGCCTGCCAAGAGGAAGCAGAAGTTTATCAAACCATATGCATTGACGCAGATACTACAGTTAAGAACGACGTACCTAGAGGAGGTATTTTATGGTCATTGTCTACAGATGATTTTAAACATCTGATCTCATTAGTCAAGAAAGAGTCATCTCGAAACATTTATGTTAGGAATTCTATTACAACCTGCGAAATGAAGTTTGATAATATTGAAGTAGATAACAATATTTGCAAAACAACCTTGAACGCTGGAGCTTACGGCTATACAGAATGTAATGATGGCTCTAAATACAGCTTTGGATGTTACAAAAAAGAATGCGATCAATACTTTCCATTTCCTTTCAAAGATGAAGAAGGCGTTGACTTAGAACTTGATTATTTAGATGAGCCTGAGCCTACTAGTGGAAAAACGTATATTGAAAATTATAAAAACTATCTTGCTACAATGAATAAGGAATTAGTTAAAAATAGGTTAGCTGTAAAAGTTTATTTTGAAAACTCAAATTTAGATGATTCAAGTTATGTTATTCGATATGTAGATAAAGCATCGCCACTCAAAAACAGCATCCAAGAATATTTGAACGGTTTAACGACAGAAGAAAAAAATCTAGGATTTGAGTCAAGTAATTTTGGCAATAATAGTTTTCAAGTAAAAATTGATAAGAAAACTGCCTTTATAAATTTTATAAGTTACAAATTACGAATCATAGAACCAGAACAAATATTAAACTTTGATTATAATATTTCAAAAACAGCTGAGCAGTTTGATACTGTAGATAAAACAGAAATTTGTATCAATAATATTTATAACTATCAAATGGCTTTCTTGGCCAACGAAGAACCAATTGATTGTCCTTTCTAATTTTAGATTTTATTCTTATTTAAACTAAGTCTGCACGTATAGGAAATACTAATCCATTTACAGCATGGCGTTTCCAGTAACAGGCGACTTAAACGGACAGACCAAAGTACTTAAAGTCCCTGTTGTCTCCTTTAGTATCAAATTTGTCGATAACAACAATCAACCCATACCCCATTACGAGTGTAAAACCCTATATCGTGGCAGAAAATCTGCTATAAAAAGAGCCAACCGCCAAGGTATTAGTGTAAATACCCCATTCTTAACACAACATCATCGTAGAATAATTAAGCCACCTGCCTGTACTCAGCAGGTGTCATATCATTAAGTGAATCATGAGGTCTTTCGGTGTTATAAACCTTGATCCAGTCTTCAGTCAGTTGAGTAACTTCATTTAAATCATTGAATAAATAACAGTCTAAAACCTCATTGCGGTAACTACGATTAAACCGTTCAATATAAGCATTCTGATAAGGACAGCCAGGCTCAATATAGTCAACATAGACACCATGAGCTGATGCCCAATCAGTGAATATGCTGGATGTAAACTCACTGCCGTTATCTACCCTTATTTGCTTAGGGTAACCATGCCACTCGGCTAGCTGGTCAAGGTAGCGAATTACTCGGAGTGAAGGCATACTGGTACCAATATCAATGCCTAATACTTCACGGTTGTAATCATCAATCACATTAAAGGTTCGAAAGCGAATATTGTTGTGTAGTCTGTCGCTCATAAAGTCCATAGACCAAGTATGACCCAATGCGTTTGGCACACTTAACGGCTGAGGATTACGTGTTGGTAGCCGTCTTTTAGACTTACGGCGTAGGTTTAAGTTTAGCGCGGTATAAACACGATGTACGCGCTTATGATTCCATGAATAGCCAAGCTTACGTATGCGTTTAAAGCACTTTGGGAAACCCCAACGATTGTGCTTGTCAGTAAGCTTGTTTAAGACATCAATAATCTCACTATCATCAGATAGCTTAGGCTTATAGTAGTAAGCGGTTCGACTCATGCAGACCACCTGACAACTCACTGCAATGCTGACATCATACTGCGCCTGTAATTCTTGCGCCCAGACTTTGCGCTCGGGTACAGGCGCTATAGCTTTTTTATGATCTCTTCCTGCATTTGCGCTTTAAGGCTTAAGTCAGCATACATCTGTTTAAGCCTACGGTTTTCTTCTTCAAGCTCTTTTAGTCGTTTGACATCAGAGGCTTCCATACCACCGTACTTGGAACGCCATTTATAGAAAGTCGAGCTAGCAATCCCATATTTACGACACAGCTCTTTAGCAGGTATCCCAGCTTCTGCTTCTTTTAATATCGATACGATTTCGGTCTCAGTCATTCGTTTGCTCATATCAAAACTCCTTATGGGTATTTTATAAGAAATTCTACGTTTGAGCTGTGCTATTTTAGGGGATAGTTACACTTTTTAATTGAGTAGATAAACTTAACTATAAGAAAATAAATGTTCGAAAAAATACTCTACAAGCCCCGAAAATTGTACAAAAAAAAGCCTCACTATTAAGTGAGGCTTTTTAAATATTTGGAGCGGGATAAGAGATTCGAACTCTCGACCCCAACCTTGGCAAGGTTGTGCTCTACCACTGAGCTAATCCCGCTGATTCATCGTTTGATTAACTATCATCAGATGATGAAGGCGTATTATACGTAGTTTTTTTGAGGTGTCAACACCCTTGACGAAAAAAAGTAAAAGTTAGCAAGACAGGTATGTCATCTTCTCATAAATGTATGTTATAACGGTTTCTTATAATATGCATTCCAAAAGCTTTGCATTGAAAAATAAGCTGGGATGCATTTTATAGTTTGTTTTTATGATGGTTTTCATCATAGATACCTACCAATCATACATACTTATAATGACAGGTCATAAGGATAAGGAAATGAGTCAACAATATACCATCGCAGATTATTTGTTTGATCGCATCGCAGAAGCGGGTGCAAGTGATATATTCGGTGTACCAGGGGATTTTAACCTCACATTTTTAGACAATATCATCGCCTCTGACAAGTTGCGCTGGGTCGGCAATACCAATGAGCTAAACGCAGGTTATGCCGCTGATGGCTACGCACGTGAGCGTGGTTTTGCGGCCATGGTGACGACCTTTGGGGTGGGTGAGTTATCAGCGATAAATGCCACGGCAGGCTCTTTTGCCGAGTATGCGCCAGTGCTGCACGTCGTCGGCGCGCCGAGCACAGCGCTGCAAAATGCCAAACGCCGTATTCATCATACGCTTGGAGATGGGGTATTCAATCACTTTATCAAGATGGTAGAGCCTGTGACCGTCGCACGGGCACAGATTACGCCAGAAAACGCCGCTTCAGAGATCGACCGTGTGATCCGCGTGATCCTCAAAAAACACCGCCCAGGCTATCTTCTGTTGTCGCCAGATGTGGCAAAAATGCCGATTTATCCACCGACGACCAAGCTCGATGACAGTCAAGAAGACATCACCAGTCAAGCAGCGCTGGCAGACTTCAAGCAAGCGCTCACCGAGTTTTTGCCCAATAAGACCACCACGCTGATGGCAGATTTGATGGTGCATCGTTTGGGGTTACAAAACCAGCTAAAAGCGTTAATCGCTGAGACCGAGATTCCTTATACTACGCTGTCATGGGGTAAAACACTGCTTGATGAAAACAGCGAGCGCTGGGCGGGTACTTATGCTGGTGTCGCCTCACGTCCTGTGGTAAAGGACGCCGTAGAAAACTGTGAGTGTTTGATTAAAATTGGCGTGCAATATACTGATACGACGACGGCAGGATTTAGCCAAAATATCGATCAAAAAACAGTGGTCGACTTGCACTATGAGCGGGCGTCTATCAGTGGTCGCAACTTTGCTCCGATTGCGCTAAAGGACTCGTTGCAAGTGCTGCATGAAGTGATGACTTCTGGTATCGAAGTTGTACCCAAGCCATTTTGTAAAGAGATGACACCGCATGAGCAAAACGGCAAAGATGATGAGGCTATTCGTCAAGACGATCTGTGGCATATCATCGCTGATCATTTAGATCATAATAATCTGGTGTTTTCGGATCAAGGCACCTCGTATTTTGGCATCAGTGATGTGCGCTTGCCAGAAGGAGTGACTTCTTATGGCCAGCCGATGTGGGGATCCATTGGTTATACGCTGCCGGCCAGCCTAGGCGCTGCCATTGCTTCACCAAATAAGCGTAGCGTACTGCTCATCGGTGATGGTTCGGCCTTACTGACGGTACAAGAAATCGCTGTCATGATTCAAGAGCGTATCAATCCGGTGATTGTGCTGATCAATAATGATGGCTATACCGTTGAACGCGCTATCCATGGCGAAAACCAGCACTACAATGATATCCCTCGTTGTGACTGGCAGATGATGCCAAAAGCCTTTGGTGCTACCGAAGACAACAGCTTACTGCTCAAAGTCACCACGGCAGGTGAGCTAAAAGCTGCGCTCAAGCAAGCGGCTGCTACCACCGATAAGCTGGTGATGCTAGAGGTGATAGCTGATAAGCATGATATTCCGCCGCTATTGGCCGATATCAGTGCGGCGCTAAAACCAAAAAATGACTGATGGCATGGTAATGCTATACGATAGCTAAAGCAGTCATCTGCTCGCTTGTATTTACTCGCTACCTGACCTCACTTGGCATCTGTGCTAAGTGGGGTTTTTTGTGCACTTATCGATACGTGTCGATAGTTAAGATTTATTATCAGGTATGGTGAGCGAGGCGGGTATTATCATGATAAATTAGACGGTTAACAGAGGATAGGATAGGCCGTATCATGATTTGGCTAAAAATGCTTATGGATGAATTGAAGGTATGGCTGACTAAAATAAATAGATATGAAAAGTATTTTTTTAAATAGGATTTTTGCTCTCGCTCGTAGATGTTATTCTTTTATTTGCAGTTCACCGATCGCGTCACCATCTCGTCAGGTCAGTGCTATCGCACGCGCAACATTTGTCATCACCGATAACTATAGGGTTTAAAATAGATGGATACCTTAAATATCCTATATCTCGTAGGAGCATTGTTGATTTTTGCCAGTATCATGGCAAGTACGTTATCCGCGCGTTTGGGTGTGCCATTATTGTTGTTGTTTTTGATAGTTGGCATGCTGGCAGGTGAGCAAGGTATCTTAGGCATTGAGTTTTCTCAGTATGGTATTGCCAATTTTGTCGGGCAGGCGGCGCTCGCTTGTATCTTGCTCGATGGTGGTCTGCGTACCTCTTTTAAATCATTTCGCGTCGGACTCAAGCCGGCGGTGACGTTGGCCACATGGGGCGTCCTGACGACGGTGATGGTGCTTGGGGTCTTTGTCACTTGGCTGCTTGATGTCGATTGGCGTTTTGGGCTGCTGATGGCCGCTATCGTTGGCTCAACCGATGCCGCCGCAGTATTTTCGCTACTACGTAATGGCGGGGTCAAGCTAAACGATCGCGTACAAGCCACGCTAGAGTTGGAGTCGGGTGCCAACGATCCGCTGGCCATTTTATTGGTGACAGGACTGATTGCTTTAAATGTCGATCCGGCAGGTCAGACCGTACTTGGTTTTTTGGGTTTGCTGTTGCAGCAGCTGGGCGTGGGTCTGGGCATGGGACTGTTATTTGGCTACCTGCTAGCGCGTCTGTTGCCAAAAGTGCATCTGGCCGAAGGTATGTATGCCATTTTGATACTGTCCGCGGGCCTTTCGGTCTTTGCTGCGACCAATTTGCTTGGCGGTAGTGGCTTTTTGGCGGTTTATCTGACGGGCGTACTGATCGGCAACCATAAGGTGCGCTCGACTGAGCACGTCATGCGCGTGATGGATAGCTTTGCTTGGTTGTCGCAAGCGGTTTTGTTTGTGGTACTGGGGCTATTGGTGACGCCATCAAACGTCATCAACCTCTGGCATTATTCGGTGGCGATTGCAGCCTTTATGATACTGGTGGCACGTCCGATTGCGGTCTATACCAGCGTCAAGCCCTTTAAGTTTAAAGACAGAGAGATTGGTTTTATCTCTTGGGTTGGTTTGCGCGGGGCAGTTCCGATTACCCTTGCTATTTTGCCTGTGATGGCAGGGATTGATAATGCCTTTATGCTCTTTGACATTGCCTTTGGGGTAGTGGTGCTGTCATTGATCCTGCAAGGGACGACGATTCCTTTTATGGCCAATGTGTTTCGGGTGCGTATTCCGACCAATAAAGACCCAAAAGAAGAGCATGAAGTTTGGGTGTCAGACAAGGCCAGTATTACCCTGTATGAGTTTGAGGTGCAAGCAGGGGCGTTTGCGATAGGTCGCCATCCGCTCAGTATCTCCAACCGCATCAGCCCAGATGAGATCAGTGTGTTTGCCTTGGTGCGTGGTCAGCAAATCGTCGTGGTCGAGGAGGACACCAAACTCAGATATGGCGATAGCGTCTGGTATGCCATGCGCGGCAACCATGCCAGCAAGATCGCCAAGATTTTCAATGACACGACTTTAGACCGTAAAGCCATCGATGACTTTTATGGTGACTGGCTGCTATCACCTAGTGTCAAGCTTGGTGATTTGCCCTTTTTTACCGACATGGCGACCTCAGAGTCGCTGGCAGACACTCTCAAGTATAAAAACCCAAAAAACACTGAGAGCAAGTGGGAGCAGACCGTCGCTGAGTATGTCGCACAAAGCTTAGAGACCGCGCCTGTGTCGGGGGATACGGTAGAGATCGATGATGTGTGGTCATTGGTAATCAAGGAGGTCGATGACAAAGGCAAGCTCAGAACGATCGGCCTAAAACATGAAGAGGCGGAAAAAGCGCTTTAGTCGTTTGCCGGCTGTGATAGCAGACTCATCATATGCTGCAAAAAATCCGCGACATGCTTATGCAGGTTTTGCCGATATGCCCAGTGATGCTTGACCTCGCTGCGCCGACCATTTATACCGAGGTACCAGCGACCAGTCGCTTGTGGGCAGAGGAGGTGTTTGGGCTTGTGTTGGTGAGTACGACCTTTGCAGATAACGCGCAGGCGATTGCGCTTGCCAATGACAGTAAATATGCCTTGGCTGCGAGTATCGTCAGCGCTGATGAGAGTGCAGCGTTAGAGATGGTACGGCACATTCGAGCCGGTCATATTTGGGTCAATGAGCAGCAAATCGTTGTGCCCGAAGCGGGCTGGGGCGGGTTTAAGCAAAGTGGTATCGGCCGAGAATTAGGGACTGATGGCTTATCTGCTTATCAAAAGAGTAAGCATGTTTTGCTACCGTCTTAATTGTCGTTTTGATGACAGTCTTTATGAGTGCTCTTATGTCTCTGTCAAAAAACCCCCTGTATAGAACGCCTATATAGGGGGTTTTGGTTAATGCTTAGTCAGTAGCAATTGAATAACTGCGACCTACCACATCAAGTCATCTGGAATCACGTAAGCGGCATAAGGATCGTCTTCTGCCAACGCGTCTTCAGCAGTATCGTTTGATACCACCATAAAGCCTGTCATCTTAGCATCTATACGGTCAGCTAGTGGGCGTGGTAGCAGGGCATAGCTGTCCTCTAGGCGTGCTATGACCACATGGCCTGCGACGATTTGATCATAGAGCTTTTGGGTGATATAAATCTTTTTGATTTTCGTATCATCCACAAACTGATAAGTAATCTCACCTTGTGTATCAGTGAGCTGATGCTGCTTAATCATCTGAATGATATTGGCTTTTCGTGTTTTTTCTTCTAACGCTCGTTGTTTTTCTTGATTGAGCTTTTGGTCTTTTTCCAGCTTTTTTGCTTGAGCTTCTGCCAGCGCCTTTTTGGCTGCTGCGCTGTCTGAGTCGCCAGTACGTTTGGCATGCTCTGCTTGTTTGCTGATTTTTTTGGCCTTTTTGCTATCGACCAAACCAGCTTTTAATAATTGAGCCTGAAGGGCGTTTTTTGCCATAATTCACTCACCTAAATCCACTCATTGAAACCGCGATATGTCACTTATAACATCCAAGCCCTGTATTGTAGCAAAATTTGCTAAGAGATGGGGTGTGAGTCTGTCAGACGTCGCTGGATGATATAGGCCAAATTGGGTATCATCAAGGCAGTGGCTGAGGTTTTAGTGTTTGGCCATATTAAACGAGCTATATATAGTCAATTCTCAATAAAACAGATACATTATATATCAACGTGGAACTGGTATAAATTTTCCTTGCGTGCTGTGCCTGCGCCGACAGAGGCTGCGTAAAATTTATTCCAGTCCCACTGTATCGTTTTTATACTGAACTCACTATAGCTATAAATAGCGGTATCGGGGTTGCAAACAGTTAAATAGAATATATACAAACCTACCTATTTATTACTATAATAGATAGATTATATCTATAATATAGAGAGCAAGTTATGGGGAAACTGGTTAGTATTGGGGAGGCTGCCAAACATTTCGGGGTTGCTCAATCCACATTAAGACGTTGGGATGAGGATGGTACGTTAGTCGCCAAGCGAACCGAAAACGGGCATAGGCGATATGATTTAAGTGAAATCAGACCGCATTCCTTGAATACACCACCTAAATTAGACCGAAAAACCATTGCTTATGCTCGTGTGTCGAGTCGTGATCAAAAAGACGACTTACTTCTCCAGTCTCAAGTTTTGGAACTTTATTGTGCCAGGCAAGGCTGGACTTTTGAGACGATTACCGATCTTGGTAGTGGAATGGATTATAAAAAGAAAGGCTTAAAAAACCTGCTTGATGACATACTGAGCAATAAAGTTGAACGGCTGGTAATTACCCATAAAGACAGGCTTTTACGATTTGGTGCAGAACTGGTTTTCATGTTGTGTGAGGCTCGTGACGTTGAAGTGGTAATAATCAATCAAGGTGAAGAGTTGAGTTTTGAGCAAGAATTAGCCCAAGATGTATTGGAGATTATCACCGTATTTTCAGCGAGGCTATACGGCTCTCGCAGCAAGAAAAACCAACAATTAATAGAGGCGGTTAAAAAAGCATTATGATCCGTGGACACATTATCGAACTCAAGCCAAACAACGTACAGGCAAATCACCTTGCTCGTGCTTGTGGCGTGGCGAGAAAAGCCTACAACTGGGCTTTGCATGAGTGGCAGCGGCAGTATGCGCTTGACAAAGCGTACCGAGATGCGTGTTTGGCCGCAGGCGTTGAGGTTGCTACTAAAAATCTAAACAAGCCCTCACAGGCGAAGCTCAGACGCGAATTGAACGCCATTAAGCGTGAATTATTCCCCTATATGCTGGAAGTGACCAAATGCGCTCCGCAGGCGGCAATCATGCAGTTGGGTGATGCTTATAACAACTTCTTTAAAGGCTTAGCGAAATACCCAACCGCTCGTAAAAAAGGCCGTGACGATAGATTCAGTTTATCCAACGACCAATTTGCCATTAAAGGTAAATCCATTCGTATCCCAAACTTGGGCTGGGTTCGCTTAAAAGAAGCTTTACGTTTTGACGGCAAGATCATGTCAGCCACCATCTCTAAACGTGGCGGTAAGTGGTTTGTTAGTGTGGCTGTTGAAATACAAAAAGCTGTAATTCCTACTAAAAAGACAGGTAAAAGCGTTGGTGTTGATCTTGGTATTACCGACTTACTGGTTTTATCAGACGGCACTAAAATTAAAGCGCCAAAACCACTTCAAGCAAACCTTAAAAAACTAAGAACGCTAAACAAAGCGCTCAGTCGCACTAAAAAAGGCAGTAAAAACAGAGAAAAAGCGAAAACCAAGCTCTCTCGTTTGCACTATAAGATCAGGTGTATTAGGCAAGATTCTCTCCATCAAATCACAACAAGTCTGGTTAATGAGTTCGATGTGATTGCGATTGAGGATTTGAATGTCAAAGGTATGGTTAAGAACAGGCGGCTATCAAGAGCTATCAGTGACTTGGGTTTCTTTGAGTTTAAGCGACAGCTTATCTACAAAGCCACTGAGCAAGGCAAGGTTGTGAAATCAGTCGGACCCTTCTACCCAAGCTCAAAAACCTGTTCAAGCTGCAATCATATCCTTGGTAAAGATGAGCTAACATTGAAAATGCGTGAGTGGTTGTGCCCTAACTGTCAGGTTTCTCATGACCGTGACCTCAACGCCAGCATCAATATTTTAAATAACGCGACTGTTATTTTAACAGCTGCATAATCCTGTTTATTGGACGGTGAGTTCCATCGCCAATTAAAAAAGTCTGTGGAGTCGTGGTCAGTCTAAATCTCAAATGAGAAATAGCGCGTGACAATGAAGCAGAAAGAAAACGTCAAACCTATCTAATAGTCAATATTGGCTAGGTTTGAGTAAGATTTTTGGAACGGTAAATAACGATGATTAAGGACAGATTATGACAACATCGCAGCACATTTTGGCTTGTATCGATGGCTCGGCCGTGACCGCATCCGTCTGTGATTATGCCGCATGGTACGCCAGTCGAATAAACTTACCCGTTGGTCTGCTGCATGTCAGCGATGTGCCAGCGTCGTTTAGACGTGATCTGTCAGGGGCGATAGGGATTAATAGCCGTGAGTTTTTGTTAGAGGAGCTGGCGCAGTTAGACGAGCAAAGAGCCAAGGTGGTCAATAGCTATAGCAACGCGCTGGTGCAGGATGCCAAAAGCCATATTCGTAATAAGTTTGGTGATCTTGAGGTGCTTATTTATCAAAGACGAGGCAAGTTACTGCCAGCCATTGAGCATTTTGCAGCAGCAAACCGCGCCATCGTGATGGGTCGCCGCGGAGAAGATCACAAATATAGCCGCATCAATATTGGTAGTCAGATAGAGACGGTCGCCCGTGCCTCTGATATTCCCGTGGTGATTTGCTCAGAGACGTTTAAAGAGCCGCGCTCGTATATGATTGCGTTTGATGGTAGCAAGACTGCCATAAAGGCGGTACAAATGGTGGCCAGAAGCCCTATGTTAAAAGGTCTCGATAGCCATGTCGTGATGATTGGCAATCATAATGGTGCCGCCAAACAAAGCCTAAGCGCGGCCGCTGCCCAATTACAAGAGGCGGGTTTTAGCGTAAAGGCGCATCATTTATCGGCCTCCGATGCGGTCGATGGTCTATTAAAGTTTCAATTAGACAATGACATCGATATTATGGTGGTGGGCGCATACGGTCATTCAAAACTACAGCAGTTGTTTTTGGGCAGCACCACCACAGAGATCATCGCCAGCACGTTGTCGCCTGTGGTTTTGCTACGTTAGCCGTTTGCCTTTTTGGGATAATACGCAGTTTTTGGACAGTATGCTATGTTGATTAATGCAGATTTTAATCGCGTCGCCACCTCACTACCCAAGCAGCAGCAATGGTTAAAATCACCGCAAAAGGGGGTAGAGCGCATCATGCTCGATCGTGTGGGTGCAGAAAAAGCTCGTGCCACCAGCTTTGTGCGTTATGCTCCTCAGTCTGACTTTCCGCATCACCGCCATCCGGGCGGTGAGGAGATATTTGTGCTGGCAGGTGAGTTGCACTTTGACGGTGAGACTTTTTTGCACTATAGCTGGATACGTCTGCCGACCGATACACCATTAGAGATGGTATCTGGCCCTAGCGTCGCGACCGTCTATATCAAGACGGGGCATCTGGCGCAGGTCATTGGTTTAGTTAGCTAAGTACTGCTCATTAAGTACTGCCCATTAAACGCCAATCATTTACAGCTTCTTATTGCCTGCGCTTACGTCTGCGCAGGCACCGTGTTATCTGCTGTATGGCCGAAATGGGTGATCGGAAAGAGCTTGTCATAAGCCCAATTATAAGAAAACGTATAAAACAAATAAAAGCCCACCAACGACACATCCATGACAAAAGTATGCCATAAGCTGAATATTTAGATACCATGCCACCATGGGCAGTTACAGTACCTGATACTAGAGCGCTGTGAGCATTTTTTTGGGGTGGCCAAAAGCCTGAGCGAAGGGGTGGAGAGTAGACTGGTGCTGGCGGTTGATGATTTGTATCCTACAGAGTGGCTGGCCGGCTTACTTGAAACGTTTGATAGCCTGTTTCCTAGCGTAGGGTTAGAGCTGCTGGTGGGCGCGTTTCATGACCGAGTACCTCCATGAGTGAATAAAGTGACAGCGCATACAAGACAATGACGCACTGAGCATAAATATGATGCGTCTTATCAGCGGATCGTTAAATATTCTGTTTTTTAATAACCGTATTCTACTTATGACACAATGAGGCGGCAAAACGCAAAGGCTTTGATGCTAAAATCGCCAGTCAGTCATTACGCAGTAAGCAGCAATGCCTTAATAGGCACTTAGTAATAGACACTCAGTACGTGACCCTGTCTATCATTGTTCAAACCTGTGTTTGATGCCGCGTACACTACTTTTAACACCATAGGACACTGTCATGATCGTTTGGCAAAAACCGAATGCATTTAGAATACTTTTTACTTTGCGCGGCTCCGTTATTCCTCATATCTTTCCACAAGTTTTATTGATCAGCTTACTGAGTGCCATCATCTCGGCCATCCAGCACTGGGTTCCCAGCTCCTTTTCTTCTTATGGCGCGGCGCCTTTTACTTTACTTGGCATCGCTCTGTCTTTGTTTTTGGGTTTTCGTAACAATGCCAGTTATCAGCGTTGGTGGGAGGGTCGGCATTTATGGGGGCAGTTGGTATATGATGCGCGCAGTTTTACCCGTCAGGTGCTCTCATTTATCGAGGACGATAGCGAAGCGGGACGACACATGCAGCAGGAGCTGGTGCGTCTAACTATTGCGTTTACTCATGCGCTCAGGCATCGGCTGCGAAGTACCGCGCCGTGGGAGGATGTTGAGCGTTTTGTGGCGCCTGAGTATCATGCAAGCATGCGTCAAGCGGGCAATTTGCCTGAGTATCTATTGCGCCTGCTAGGCAAAAAGCTGGGGCAGGTTCGACGCCAACAGCTCTCCTCTGATCTGATGATACAAAACATGGATGAGCGCGTCACCTCGATGACGATTGTGTTGGCGGCTTGCGAGCGGATTCATAATACGCCACTACCCTTTGCCTATACGCTATTGGTGCATCGTACTACTTATTTGTACTGCTTTATGCTGCCGTTTGGTTTGGCGACGTCCTTGGGCTGGGTGACACCGTTGGTGTGCGGCGTCATTGCTTATACGTTTTTTGGATTGGATGCGCTCAACGAAGAAATCACCGATCCGTTCGGCGTTGCGGCCAATCATTTGCCACTGAGCGCCATCTCACGCACCATCGAGATAAACCTACTAGAAGCTTTGGGAGAGACGGATTTGCCGCCTGAATTGATGTCTCAGGGTGGTTATTTGCAATAATAACACTTGTACGGTTGGAGTCATTAAGAGCTGAGCGCTGTATGCATAGCGCTCAGTTTTTTGTTTTTTGGTGACAGAAATTTTTATATCGAATTAACGATAACAGGCAGATTTTTAGTTAATGATAATTGTTTTCGTTATCATTCGCGTGTAAAATCGGGCACAGTGATTGCGCAAGTGATGCGATAAATATTTGCGTCTATCGCAAAATGACAGGTAGCGCTGAGACATTGATAAGTAAAGAAGAGCCGTTATGTTACGTGTAGAGCAGATGACCATTCGCCGACAAGACAATACTTTGTTAAATGACGTCAGCTTTGAGGTAGGGGCGCGGCAACTGATTGCCTTGATTGGGCACAATGGCTCAGGAAAGTCGACCTTGATTAAAGCCTTGGCAGGCGAGATGGATTGTACGCAAGGCGGTGCGACTTTGGATGAGCGAAGCATTCATGAGTACGGGGGTAAAGCACTGGCGCGTAAGATGGCTTATTTGCCACAGCAGCTCCCAGAAGCGGCAGGCTTTAGCGTGCGAGAGCTGGTGATGCTCGGCCGTTATCCTCATCAAAAATGGCTACAAAAACCCAGTCAAGCGGACCATGACAAGGTAAGTGAGGCCATGCGAGTGACACAGGTTGAGCAATTCGCTGATCGCCTTACCAATACATTGTCAGGGGGGGAGCGTGCGCGGGTATGGCTGGCAATGTGTCTGGCGCAAGACACCGATTATCTGCTGTTAGACGAGCCGCTGGCTGCGCTTGATATGCACTATCAGATTGAGGTGATTGAGCTGATACGCCGCTTGGTCGATGAGCGGGGGTTGAGTGTGGTTATCATCATTCACGACATCAATCTGGCCGCGCAGTATGCCGATCGTATCATCGCCCTAAAAGGCGGACGCATCTGTCACAACGGCGATGTGCTCAGCACCATGCAGCCCAGCGTTTTACACGATATTTTTAATGTCACCATGCAGCTTATGACGCATCCTGTGACAGGGCGGCCGGTGGCTGTTGCTTAAGCTGTGTTTTCTCTTGTCGCTGCGATTTGCGCGGCGCTTCTGTCGGCGGTATGACGATTGTTTTAATACTCTGCTACTACCGTATCTTTTTTTCTAAAGACAATCTGCTATGTTTGCTCATTTTATATTTACTCTTTTATGTGCTGCGCCATCGTTACAAGTTAAGCGTGCTTTTTTGTCAGCTTTATCAATCGTCTCGTTTGACTCTCAGTCGCGCTCAAAGACAGCAATATCACTGACACTAATAACGCTGGTCATGACCATGAGCGGTTGTGATCACGCGCAACCTGTATCCAAGCCGCCATCTGCCGAGTCCACACCATCTGCTAATAGCCTTAAAAATGATGCCTCACAGCGGGTGGTCAGTCCCGATTGGGGCAATGCTGCAACCCTGACGGCAATGGGCTATCCTCCTGTAGCGACGGGCGATGTACGTCTATGGGACAGATGGGTCGACACGCCTAGTCTGCCACCAGATATTGTCGATTTAGGCGGCCGCTATCAGCCGAATGCTGAGCTGGTCGCACAGTTGCCAATAGATATGGTGATTGATAATCCATTTTATGTGCATGCGCGCCGTTTGTATGGCGATGTACCTACCGAGTCGGTGATGTTTTCGGCCAGTGGCAAGGTGGCGACGTGGGCGGATTATACTGAGCCGACGCGTACATTGGGCAGATTGATTGGGCAACCTACCGCCGCTGAGGCTTATATCAAACAAAGCAAGCAAGACATGGAGCAGGCTGGTGCTCAGCTGCAAGCTCGCTATCCTCACGTAAATAAGTTTGCCGTTGTACAGTTTTCTGATGCCAATAACGTGCGCATGTATGTCAATAACAGTCTGTTTAAGCCTGCATTTGCCGCAATGGGCAAAGAGCTTGTGGTCTTAGGTGAGGGCAATAATTACGGTTTTGTATCTAAGCGGGTCGGTGATTTGGCGGCGCTCGATGATGATGTGTGTTTGCTGATTGTGGATCCATTAAGCCCCATTACCCGCGCTGAGATGAAGGACAGTCTGATCTGGCAGCGTTTGGGCTATGGTCAGACGCGCTGTATAGGAGAGCTGGCGCCTATTTGGATCTATGGCGGGATGTCATCGTTGGTCAGTTTGGCCAATCAACTATTAACCGTACAATTACAAGGCGGGGCAGCATCATGAGTACGAGCAGCAAGCGCGTCAGCAGCACTTACACAGCGGTAAGTGACACAACACCTAGCAAACCGCAGCAGATGCCGCCCAATCCCGTCAGCACTCATGCGCACTTTGGGCGATTATGGGTGCTGTTTGCAGTCCTATGTGCTTTGGTCATGGCTAGCAGTTGGGCACTGATTGCGCGTGATTGGCACAGGCCATTGATGGACTTGTTTTTGCCCAGTATGCAGCTGGACATGGGCAGTATGGTGGTACAGATGACTTTGTTGGCCAGCTCATTGGTCGCGTTATTGGCTGGCGGGCTGTTGGGGGCAGTCAGTATTTTATTACAGCAATTGGTCAAAAACCCGCTGGCGTCAGATACCACCCTCGGCGTCGGTGCCGGTGCGCAGCTGGCGATATTGCTGGTGAGTCTGTTTATACCGAGTCTGGCAATCTATGGCGGCATGTATGTGGCGTTTGTAGGGGCGCTGATTAGTATGGGTTTGGTGTTTGCGCTGGCGGCCGCCAGTCGTTTTAATGCGCTGATTTTGGTATTGGCAGGTTTGGTGGTCAATATCTTGTTGGCCGCATTTGCCAATGTCTTATTGTTGTTTTTTGCTGAGCGTAGTAATGGCACATTGTCATGGGCGGCAGGATTTTTGACGCAAAACAGCTGGCATACTACAGCGCTATTATCCTGTGCGACAGTGGGGTTTGTGATTGCTTGCTTACCTCTGCTAAAGCCGCTTGGCATGATGAGCTTGGATGACTGGCAAGCCAAGCGCTTGGGTGTGCCTGTACAAGGTATTCGCGCGCTGGTGGTGCTACTGGTGGCGCTGGTCACAGCGCTGGTGGTCAGCGAAGTGGGTCTGGTGGGTTTTGTAGGCTTGGGCGCAGCAAGCATCGTCAACGCTTTGGGTATTACCGCTATTGGTAAACGATTGCTCGCAGCCTTTGGCTTTGGGGCGCTATTGTTATTACTGACCAATCATGCCGCGCTCCTGCTTGAACCTATCATAGCGATGCCGATTCCTGCAGGGGCGATGACGGGCGTACTGGGTGCACCATTGATTATTTGGCTCATTTTGCGCCAGCGTCATGAGCGGCTCGAGACGGTGTCTGCGCCCATGGTCAATCGCACACAAACCCCTGTGCATCTATGGCGCTGGGTGCTTGGAGTGGTAGGTTTGCTGCTTATCACCTCGCTGGTGGTACAAGATATCAAGGGCTGGACGCTGCTCAGTACTGATTGGGCCATCACTCAGCAATACCGTCTGCCACGCAGCCTCAGTGCGGCTGCGACCGGACTGATGCTGGCGGTGGCGGGGGTGTTGCTGCAAACACTCACGCGTAATCCGATGGCCAGCCCTGAGGTACTCGGTGTCAGCTCAGGCGCTGCACTTGGCGTCATTGGTGGTTTTTTTTGCTTACCGCTGCTGGGGTGGTCAGCAGGTGCAGGTACTCTGCTAGCGGCTGGCCTGATGGGTGCTCTTATAGTACTGTTACTGGTGATTTGGCTAGCGCGGAAAGTCAGCTCAGGTTATCTGCTCTTGGTGGGGGTCGGTATCGCCGCGATGATGGATGGGGTCATGCATATGGTCAAGCTCTCAGGCGACCCGCGGCTTGAGGCGATGCTCAGCTGGCTGTCAGGGACGACCTATAGTGCCCAGCCCAATACCGTTTGGTATCTGATGGGGATAGCGCTGGTTTTGTTTGTACTAAGTTTATTGACTATCAAGCCGCTTAGGGTTTTGGGGTTGGGGGCTAGCATGGCACGCAATCTAGGTGTGGCAGTCAATCCTGTGACGCTCGCGCTTTTGATATTGGTGGCGGCGCTTAGTACGGCAAGTACGCTGGCGGTCGGGCCACTTAGTTTTGTGGGGTTGATGGTGCCCCATGTCGCGACTTCTCTAGGGGCGGTAAAACTGGAACATCAATTGCCCTTAGCCGCCATTTTGGGCGCTGGTGTGATGGTGCTAGCTGATTGGTTTGGGCGTTATGTGATATTTCCTTATGAGCTGCCAGCAGGTACGATCGCTGCGCTGATTGGCGGGACGTATTTCTTGTGGCTGATTGGCAAAGTGCCGATGACTGCGCGTTAAGAATACAATTAACCTATTTCAAAATAGGTACAGCTCTACTGGCATTCATGAATTTCTGAGGGAAATTGAATTGAAGACACGCCCTAACACTTTTAAATGTCTTTACTGAGCATTTGTTCCATACGTATACTGAGTTATATTTGCCAAAAACTTTACTAAAGTTGTCCAAATTAACTGTTCCCCGTAAGCACGGGGATTAACCGTACGCTTAGTAGGGTCTTTAGAATATTCCTAGTAGGCATCTGATAATCAGAACTGTCTTTAGACAATAAAAAACCCTTACAAGCAAACGCTTGTAAGGGTGTCTTGTTTTTCAATATATGGCGGGCCCAGTATCAACCATATTGAAACAATAAATTTTTGATTTATATATTATTATTTAATAATAATTTTACTGTTGTCCTTTCAATAAAGTAAAATCAACAAGGTTGCCTAATGCATCAACCATTGCCATGATTTTAGTGGTTATACCGCCTCTTGATTTACCAGTTGCCTGATGACAAGCCCCCCTTTTGCGCCTTGTCCATGACGATGTACCTTAACAAGAGTGCCATCAATCAGGGCATACTCTAAATCTGCGTCATTCAGAGCATTAAATAGCTTGCTGAATCTATCGCTTTTTACCCATCGACGGTAGCGCTTATAAACACTGTTCCAGTTACCAAATTCAGGGGGCAAATCTCGCCACGGACTACCTGTACGGGCAATCCATAGAACAGCTTCGATAAATAGTCGGTTATTTACCGCTGTTCTACCAACATCGGTCTCTTTACCTGCACAATACGGTGCTATCTTTGCCCACTGGGCATCACTTAGGGTTAATCTAGTCATAACACTATGATTGTCAATTATTCTCTATATGTCAACACACCCTAATAATGCCGTTACATAAGTAAACAGTACGCCAAACTGCTATATCCTCGCTCATCTATAAAACCTATTCTACTAGTAAGCCAATAGTAAGGTCTGTGCTTGATGCTGAGAGCTGAATTCATCGCTCTGTTCTACTCTCTTAACGCCAAGAGAGTAACATTTACTACACAGACGCCCCAGTCTGCTGCCTCTACTATTTTATGGAGACTTATTAGTTATCCTTAAATTCAGCCATTATCTGCCAGCGAGAAGCCAGCATGAATACCTTGACTTTAAATATCAATAATCAAGATTACTCCTTTGAAGATCTTGATCCGCGCACGACAATTCTAGATTTATGTCGTCAACATCTACAAATTACCGGACCCAAAAAAGGCTGTGATCACGGTCAATGCGGTGCCTGTACCATTCTTATCAATGGTGAGCGCATCAACTCGTGCTTGACCCTTGCGGTCATGCATGAGGGCGATGAAATCACCACGATTGAGGGCATCGGAATGCCTGAGTCGTTATCAGCCTTGCAACAAGCCTTTAAAGATCATGATGCCTTTCAGTGTGGGTATTGCACGCCAGGGCAGATTTGTTCCGCCACGGCTTTAATAGAAGAGGTGAAACAAAACTGGCCAAGCTATGTGACGACAGATCTCAAAAACCCGAATGGGTTGTTAGTCCAAGAGATCGCTGAGCGCATGAGTGGCAATATTTGTCGCTGTTCTGCTTACCCCAATATCGTGGATGCTATCTCACAAGTGCTTGAGAGCGAAGTGTCAAATCAGCGTGCTTCTTCTAGTGAAGAGACGACTACAGGTTCGCTGCAAGACTCAGCAGTGACAGGTATTTGGTCACCGCCGCCCAGTCAGTCCCAACTTGGTAATCAATCAGTAAATCATAATAAAAATGCCAGTAGCACAGCAGGAGGCCGCTCATGAAACGCTTTGAATATATCCGTGCCCTTGAACCGCAGCAAGCGGTAATGTTTGCTACTCCTAAAGAAGCCTCGTTTATCGCAGGCGGTACCAATTTGCTTGATCTCATGAAGTTTGAGATTGAAACGCCAACCAAGCTGGTTGATGTGACACGCTTAGAGCTTGAACAGATTGAAGACACTGCCGATGGCGGCCTACGTATCGGAACCTTAGTAAGCAATAGTGATTTGGCCGCGCATCCTAGCGTGATTGCCAATTATCCGGTATTGTCTCGTGCGATACTAGCAGGGGCGACCGGACAGCTGCGCAATAAAGCGACGACTGGCGGTAATTTCCTGCAGCGTACGCGCTGCTACTACTTTTATCATACCGATAGCCCTTGTAATAAGCGTGAACCGGGTACTGGCTGTCCTGCAATTAACGGTGAGAACCGCCCCCTTGCAATTTTAGGCACAAGTGACGCTTGTATTGCTCAACACCCGTCCGATATGGCGGTCGCTATGCGTTTGCTTGACGCTACTATTGAGACTGCCAAAACCGATGGCTCGACTCGGCAGATTCCAATAAAAGACTTTTATTGTCTGCCAAAAGACACTCCCCACATCGAAAACGTCTTAGAGTCAGGCGAGCTTATCACGCATGTCGTGCTGCCAGCGCCTATTAAAGGTATACACACTTATGACAAAGTGCGTGATCGCGCCTCTTATGCTTTTGCGCTTGTATCGTGTGCAGCTGTGATAGACGCTGATGATAATGGCAATTTGACGACAGTACGCTTAGCATTTGGCGGTATTGGTACTCAGCCATGGCGCAATGAAGATGTGGAAGAGTTGTTGACGGATACGCAGGGCGACGATGACACTATCAAACAGGCAGCAGATTTGTTGTTAAAAGATGCCAAAGGTAGCGGTCAAAACGATTTTAAAATACCACTAACACGCCGTTTGCTAAAACAGGTCATTAAGCGTGCATTAGCGGGCGAGGGAGCATAATCATGTCATTATTAGATTCAGTACTACCGGCAGAGCCCACTAACAAAGAGAAGATGGATAAGCCGGTTGAGACGTTATTCGGCAAAACAGCGAGTAATTTGGTAGGTAAACCAATTAACCGCGTCGAGGGCTCGTTAAAGGTTAGCGGTCAAGCTCATTATTCGGCAGAGATTCAACTAGACAATAAAGTGTATGGTGTCTTGGTTGGCTCAACCGTCGCCAAAGGAAAAGTTGAAAAAATCGATAGCGACTCGATTGCCCATATACCAGGTATTATTAAAGTCGTCACTGACCCTAAGCGCTTCTTACGTAACTCACAGCAAGGCACTGAGACCGAAGCACCGACTCAGGGTGTGAGTGAGGTTTTTTATCATGGTGAGCCCATCGCAGTCGTTGTCGCTGAAACTTTTGAAGCGGCGACCGAAGGCGCCAACGCCCTTAAAGTCACTTATAAAGACGAAACCGATCAAGCGGCTTTGGATTTTACTAAAGAGCTGCCTAACGCCCATGAGGTAAATGAGAAAAAAGGCTCGGATAAGAATGCCAAGCACGGAGATCCAGAGCAAGGCCTTGCTGATTCGGCGGTAACCCTTGATCGTGTGTACCATACCCCAAGTCAGAGCAACTCACCGATGGAACCGCATGTTACTTTGGCTCATTGGGAAGATGACAAGCTGGTCTTATATACTTCAAACCAGATGATCGCCTCTTGTAAACAGCAAGTAATGGACGCATTAGATTTGAAGAAAGATCAAGTCGAGCTGATCTCATACTATGTCGGCGGCGGCTTTGGTAGTAAGCTAGGTATCGCGCCAGAATCTATTGCTGCCGCTATTGCTTCCAAAGAAGTCGGTCGTCCGGTACTGATTACTATGACGCGCCCGCAAGTGATGGAGGCGACGGTAAGACGCTCAAACACCCGTCAGCGTATTGCTATTGGTTGTAATGAAGAGGGTATTATTAATACCTTTATTCACGATACCACGACCAGCAACTTGCCAGGCGAGGCGTTCTTTGAACCAACAGCATTATCCACTCACTTTTTGTACCGCGGAGAGAATCGCCGCGTCAGTTATCAGATGGTGGACATGAATCACGTATTATCAGGCTCTATGCGTGCTCCTGGTGAAGCGGTGGGTATGATTGCTGTTGAGTGTGCGATGGATGAGCTGGCGAACAAGCTTGAGATCGACCCTATTGAGCTGCGCCGCCGGAACGAACCTGAAGAAGACCCTAGCGAAGAGATGCCGTTCTCCACCCGTCAGCTAGTCGCTTGTATGGAAAAAGGCGCTGAAGCATTTGGTTGGGATGAGCATAATCCCAAACCTGCCAGCCGACTAGAAGGCGACTGGTGGATAGGTACCGGTATGTCTGGCACTTCTCGTGGCAATATGCTGCAGCCTTCTGAAGCGCGGGCGATACTACAAGTCGATGACTCAAAAGAGCTTGGCGTCAAAGCTATTATCGAAACCGATATGACTGATATTGGGACAGGCTCTTACACCGTATTTACTCAGGTCGCCGCCGATTTATTAGGACTACCTATCGATCATATCGAGATGAAACTTGGCGACAGTGATTTACCGCCAGCATCAGGTTCTGGCGGTAGTTTTGGCGCGGCCAGTGCTGGTAGTGGGGTTTATTTGGCTTGTGAGCAGCTACGCAAAATGCTTGCAAAAAAAGTAGGTCTACATGCCGATACGATTCGTATAGATAACGGTCAAATCAAAAAATCAGGTGAGCACGAGCCTAGTAAGGCAGAAGCCGCTATTGGAGCAAGTAGAGAAAAAGTAGCAGATTTTGTCGATAAAAACTTGGTGGAAAAAGGAGTAGTCGATAAAAGCGAGGTAGATAAAGTATCAGGCTTGGTAGATAAGGCTATAGACTTGGCAGATAAGGTGTCGGCAAAGACAGGTATGCCGCTTCCTGAATTAAAACCTGCAAATGAGCAATACGACTTTGATGATAATCAGTCCTATGCACTAGCTGATATTATTGCTAAGTTTGACGAGCAAGAAATCAGCGCCAAAGGCCAGATCAAGCCGGGTAAAAATGGCAAAAACCTTCGCCAAGCCTCGTTTGGGGCCAACTTCGCTGAAGTGGCGGTACATAAAGTCACCGGTGAGATTCGCGTCAAGCGTATGACTGGCGTGTATGCAGCAGGACGTATTCTCAACCATAAGCTTGCAACCTCGCAGTGTTATGGCGGTATGGTATTTGGTATAGGTTCTGCTTTGATGGAAGAGGTCATTCATGACAAGCACGATGGGCGCTTATGTAACCATGACCTTGCCGAGTACCATGTGCCGGTCAACGCTGACGTACCGCAGTTGGATGTGATTTTGTTAGAAGAGGATGACCCTTATACCAACCCTATGCATATTAAAGGTATTGGGGAAACCTCTATATCAGGGTCAGCGGCAGCCATTGCCAATGCCATTTATAATGCAGTCGGGGTGCGTGTTTATGACTTCCCGATTACTTTGGACAAAATCTTAGCCGATATGCCTGAGTAATAGTCGACATCGAAGTATAGCCCCTGTTGAATAAAACCTGCTGAATGATAATTCTAATCTTAAGCAGGTTTTATTTATCTTATCCCTAAAAGTATAAAAAGAAACGCAAAAATATGAATCAAGTCGCAGACATTCTACAGCTCGCCTTTGACGCACGGCAGCAGCACGTTGATGCGGTGCTCGCGACAGTCGTGCGCACTGAAGGCTCAGCTTATCGTAAACCTGGCGCTATGATGCTTATTTGCGAGGATGGTCGCTCAGCAGGTATGATAAGCGGCGGCTGCCTTGAACCGCACATTATTAAACGCGCCTTTTGGCTGACGCGTCATGGCGCAAGCGTGCAGGTCTATCAAACCGGTGATGAGCAAAAAGAAGACTTGGAGGATGAGCTAGAGGAAAAGTTAGATAATGATGCTATAGATTTTGCAGTAGACTTAGAAGACGAGCTGAATTTTGGTTTAGGCTGCAATGGTAAAGTTCATGTGTTATTTGAGCGTTTATCTTCAGCTATGCCGTATTTAGATTTAATTCAGAAAGTTCGTCAAAGTGGAGAGTCTACTACTGTCGCTACTTTAATACGCTCTAACAGCTCTGAGGTGACCGTTGGTACTAGGGTTCATTTAAACGCAAGTTTTTTAGATGACAATAAAAACTCACAAAAGATACCAGAGCAAACCACAAATTTACCAAAGCCAGTAATCGATGAGTTATCTGCTTATAAAGTGAGTAAAAGACACGCTGATTATCTGGTTTTAAAAAGTCCGGTTGCAAATGACAATAGCTCAAAAAACGCTATACAAACCGAGTGGTTAGTGCAACGCGTGCAACCGCAGATTCGACTTTTGGTTTGCGGAGCAGGCAATGATGTCATGCCGCTAGTAACCATGGCAAAGCTGCAAGATTGGCACGTCACCGTGATCGATAGTCGGCCGCAGTATGCCACTCGCCAGCGTTTCCCGCAGGCTGATGCTGCGTTATACGTGGCTCTTAACGATAGCGAAACTCTACTTAAACTGAGTCAAAATGCAGCGGTAGCACTAATGTCGCATAGCCTCAGCCAAGATCGGGCACGCTTAGCTGTCTTGTTAAAGAATGCCAATCATTGTAATTACATCGGTCAGTTAGGCCCGCGCTATCGTACTGAGCGTTTGATTAAGGAGATTAGCGCAACTTGCGCTGACCCTACCGCCTTGGCAGACGGTATCAATCAGCTGCACTACCCTATCGGTTATAAGCTTGGCGGTGATGGCCCTGAAGCGTTAGCGCTAAGTATCATCGCGCAAATTAGCGCCGTCGTTTATGAGCAAGTTGCGGTTACTAAAGAGTTAGCGCAGCCAAAAGCCAGCTATGAATGACAAGGGTAGCTCATCATTCAATCAAAATAAACCTCCAAATCATGCGGTCATTATTTTAGCCAGCGGATTAAGTCATCGATTAGGTCAGCCAAAGCAGCTTCTAGAAAAACAAGGTAAACCATTAATTAACTATATGACGATGCTTGCTTTGGTGACTCAGCCAAAAGCTGTTATTGTCGTCATTCCTCAGCAAGATACAGCTATTACTGACGTTATCGAAACGGCTGTTAACCGTTTGACAGCGCCAAACTCAAGCATACAAATCGTTAGTAACCCTAATCCACAATTAGGAATGGCAAAGAGCTTATCTTTAGCTATTGATGCATTAAAATCTCAGCATGATTTAGCGATGAAGCGCGTATTGATTATGGGCGTGGATCAAGTATTATTAAGCGCTCCTCATTTAGATCAACTGCTAGCACAAGATAATATAGTCGTCGCCAGTCGTTACCCGAATTTGGATGAGAGATTTATTATTGATGATAATAAGCATGATATCGTGGGTGTGCCATTAGTTGTCAGTTATAAAGTACTAAAATCATGGCAATCCTCGCTCAGTGGCGATAGAGGCTTGCGGCAATTTATTAGAGCGCTAGCTTCTGAGAAAGTCACCACGGTGGCTCACTCAAATCTTAGCTATGATATTGATACTCCTAAACAATTAGCTTATGCTCGACAGCAAGGATGGCTTGATTATTGATATAACTGCCTATAGAACAGTAATTATTTGCCGCTTTGTTTAGCTATTGAGTCTAGGGGCTGTTTAGAAATACATAATTTTGACGACAACAGCGCCCGTAATCGCTTATACTCTTTTATGACCCCATTATTGGGAGTACCTTTTTGTATTCACCTGTTTTAAAGCCTGATATTTTTGATCCACAAGCACAGAATAGCTCAGTGTTATCCTCTGTCGACTCTGCTCGTGCCAGTCATTTAGGCGCTGATCATTCGGTGGTTGATAGTAAACCGCTAACCGATGGTTTTTCGCGGCGGCTGACTTATTTACGTCTTTCTATCACTGATTTTTGTAACTTTCGCTGTGAGTATTGTCTGCCAAACGGTTACCAAGGCAAACGCCCCTCCGATGAGCTCAGCGTCGCTGAAATCAAAACTTTGATTCAAGGCTTTGCGCAAGTGGGCACGCAAAAGGTGCGTATCACTGGTGGCGAGCCGTCGATCAGACGCGATGTGGTGGAGATTATCGAAACGATCAAGAATACCGCTGGTATCGAGATGGTCGCAATGACTAGCAATGGCTACAAGCTTGGCAAGCACCTAGCCAACTGGCAGGCGGCAGGACTAAACCAGCTCAACATCAGTATGGATAGTTTCGATGCCGATACTTTTCATCAGATGACGGGCTTTAATACCCAGCCCCAGCTGATGCGCGACATGGACACCCTCCTAGCGACTACTGATATTAAGCTCAAAATTAATAGTATCTTAATGGCGGAGACTGCTTTTCAAAACTTAATTGACGCGATGGACTACGTCAAAGACCGTCCTGTGACCTACCGCTTTATCGAGTTTATGCAGACCAGTGACAACAGCGATTTGTTTTTTGCTCAGCATGCGCAGTCTGATATGATTACGGATTATCTGCTCGAGCGCGGTTGGCAGTCGCATGATCGCGGTAGCGCTGATGGCCCTGCAATAGAATACAGCCATCCTGACTATCTCGGGCGTATCGGTATGATTGCCCCTTATGCCGCGCACTTTTGTGATAACTGTAATCGTCTTCGCGTGAGTAGCCAAGGCAAAGTGCATCTGTGTCTATTTGATGAAGGTAATTACGATATTCGAGATTATCTAAAAAACGACGATGTGCAAGGTCTAGTCAACACCTTGCATAGCTTTATGCCGATTAAGCCTGAGCATCACCATCTGCATGAGTCTAATAGCGGCATGATGCATAATTTATCGATTATCGGTGGTTAGAGCATTTAGATGGAGCTCTCACAGTAAAACGGCAAACTGTCAAACTGTCAAACTGTCAAACTGTCAAACTGTCAAACTGTCAAAATAAAATATTTAAACTTATCAAATGATTAGAATTAGGAATATCTATGTCTAAGCCTGCTGCAGAATTTACCCCGCTGAATATTGCTGTGCTTTGTGTCTCTGACAGTCGTACGCTTGAGGAGGATAGCTCAGGGCAGTACTTAGCCGATAGCTTGGTTGAGGCGGGTCACCACTTAGCTGATCGTCAGCTGATTACTGATGATATTTATCAAATTCGTGCGGTCATTAGTGGCTGGATTGATGATCCTAATGTGCATGCAGTAATCACCACAGGCGGCACTGGGTTTTTTATCCGTGATAGTATGCCAGAAGCGGTCAGCGTATTGTTTGACAAGTCGATTGACGGTTTTGGCGAGATGTTCCGTTTGCTCTCCAAAGATGATATCGGTATGTCAACCATTCAGTCGCGCGCTATCGCTGGTATGGCCAATGGCACAGGCATCTTCTGCCTGCCGGGTTCGACCGGTGCTTGCCGTACCGGCTGGAATGATATCTTAAAAGAGCAGTTCGATAACCGTACCCGTCCTTGTAACTTCGTTGCGCACTTTATGCGCGCCAATCCAGGTCACGACTAGCGTTTTGAGACTTATAAAATATAAGTAACCTTTAATGAGTTAAGAAAAATACATGTCTATATCTTCTGATTATAAAAATGCTCCGACTAATACTGCAAACCACGCGCACGCTACCCTATCGCATTTAGACAGCGATGGTGAGATTCATATGGTCGATGTGGGCCACAAAACAGCTACTACTAGAGAAGCGCATGCTGTTGGTCAGGTGTGTTTTCCAGCGGACATCTATGGTCAAATAAAAGCCGCTGATGGCATGACAAAAAAAGGCAGTATCACCCAAACTGCCCATATCGCAGGTATTATGGCAGCCAAGCGTACTCATGATTTGATTCCGCTTTGTCATCCATTGCCGCTAGATAAGATTGGCTTAAGTTTCGAGTATGACGACAGCTTACATAGCATCATGGTCAATGCAACGGTGAAAGTCACTCACAAAACTGGGGTGGAGATGGAAGCGCTGACCGCTGTTAGCGTGGCTTGCCTGACCATCTATGACATGACCAAAGCGCTGTCGCATGACATCGTGATTGATGGAGTCAAACTCATGACTAAGACCGGTGGCAAGTCAGATTATAACCATCAAGTAACGTAGTCTAAGTGTGATGTTTTATCAAAAATAATTTTAGCAAATAAACGATTTCAAGCAACGCCGCACTTTTCCATGCAGCGCCGCTCTATAGGAGTAGTAAGATGACTGACAATACAAATGATTTGATGAACATCAATGTACTGTATTTTGCCAGTCTTGCGGACGAAGCCAATTGTCAGCAAGAGCAAGTCACGCTTGCCCCTGATACTTCACTAGCTCAGCTATATGAGCAGCTTCGCGATAAGCATCACTTTAGCCGTCCGCAAGCCGATCTGCGTGTGGCGGTAAATGATTACTTTGCCAAATGGGATGACCCGATTAATGATGGCGATAGCGTGGTGTTTATTACCCCTGTGGCAGGCGGCTAGTCGCTAATTATCTGTCGTAGACTACAGCTCTAGCCTAGCAAAAATAACACAACTCAAAATAGTCGAACTAAACTAGAACCAATTCATAATCTGAGCATATCAATGACTGGTGAGAATAAAAACAACGAAATAAAAATTGGCGATAAAGAAGACGTACATAGCCAATCGATGCAAATCAAGCGCAGTGCTGATGACGCTTATGCTATCGCTGAGCGTGATGGTTTTGCGCTATTAGATGAAGCTATTGATGAGACGCGCCTTAGAGCCATGCTCGATGACGACAGCTGCGGTGCTTTTGCTTGTTTTGAAGGTCGCGTGCGCAATCATAATAATGCCAGCTGTGTCGAGCGTTTGACTTACTACGGCTATGAGGATTTGGCGATTAACCAAGGTCGGCAAATCATGGATGAGGCTAAAGAAAAATTTGAGATTACCGCTGCGGTTGCCATTCACCGTATCGGCGCATTAGAGATTGGCGATATTGCCGTTTGGATCGGTGTGATCTCCGCCCACCGCTATCCGGCGTTTGATGCTTGCCGCTGGATCCTCGATACCATCAAAGCCGATATTCCCGTTTGGAAGCAAGAATATTATGACAATGAGTCGCCCAAATGGCTAAGCAACAACGGTTAACTCATGATGACTAATAGATAATGGGGCTGTAGTAGATAAGGATTAAATATCACACTATTTTCTCAAGGTTTTCAGCTGATTAGATGGTGAGCCATAGTTAAATCTAAACTCGCACTCTTTTAAAAACAAATGGAAGTTCTTCTTATCGATTCCATTATACTTTCTTAGAGTTCGTTTAGACTGATTCCAGAAGTTCTCAATGCCATTGATGTGATTGTTCTTACCGCAAGTGAACTCTATAGAGTGATTGACTCTGAAATGTTTAAACTCGCTCACATCCAGTGCATTGTAACTTCGATAGCTATCCGTATAAACAAAGCTGTCAGGCTTGATTTTACGCTTAATAACAGGCATTAGAGTAGTCTGTTTGGTGTCTGCTACGACAATGGTATACACCTTACCGTTTCGTTTTAGAATACCAAATACAGCGGTTTTGCCAGCAGCCCCGCGACCTCTTTTGCCTTTGCGTACACCGCCAAAGTAACTTTCATCTAATTCGACCTCACCATCAAAAAGCTCATCAGCTTCTAATGAGAGATGGTAATCTATCACAAGTCTTATTTTATGATAAAAAAGTGCAGCAGTATTAGGCTGAATATCAAGCAAATCTGCGGCTGTTCTAGCAGTCACTTCAGCTGTGAAAAACTCTAACAGCCTTCGCTGTACTTTTTTACTTAGTTTACAACGGGTTATCTTCATAAAAGTAGTCTAGCATAGTGCTTATCTACTACAGCCCCAGATATTAATAACTATAAATAATTATAAAAACTCGAAGTATGATTTCAAAGCTTGGTTACCTAGAGTAGCCAAGCTTTTTTAGTATTTAATAACGAGTACAAAAACAGTCATGCTTTTAAAGACTTAATAAGTACGACCAAGATTTATTGCGCCGGTAAGTGCGTCGTCTATCTTTGTAACACTGCTGCAATCTAAAACGTTATTGTTAAACCTATGTGTTGTTTTGTGTGATTAGTCCGCTATTACTTGAGCCTTTTACCGTTTTTGCTATGGTAATAGCTCAACAGCAATCATATAGGAAAGACTTATGAGTAAAAACAATAATAAAGAGCGCATTATCGATAATTCAGAAGATCTGAAAGATAAAATCACTGAGTCTATGGATGCCTTTAAACTGCGGGCAGATCTGTTAGTGGCGAATTTAAAAGAGGGCGGCAATGATGGTTATGATCATTCAACCTCTAGCGCCGGCGAGAAAGGTCTAAAGTCAGACAAAGTATCCGAGCTTACCGTTATCGCACCGCTAAAAGACGGCGGCGCTGCCCGTCTCAAAGAGATTCTAAAAATAGCAGGGGGCAATCTAAAAGGCGCGACAAGGGTAGGCACTTTGCACGATTTGCGGTTCGTCTTTTTAGATAATGATACAAGAGTGCTTTTTTGCACCGCTTATGACGGCGACTGGGATCCTTATATTGATGATTTCGCCACCAAAATTCCTGAACTCATGGATATTTTATTCGGCAATGTCGAGGGCTGGCCGGGTATCAAAGACCCAAGTGTTAAGCAGTTTATTCTTGATCATCAGATTACCGCTGCAGGCTGGTACGTAGGCGTCCCGCATCTGACGGTACAAGATATTCGCCGTCATGAGCGTATTGTTAAAGGCATCAATAAAGCTTTAGATGAAGCGCAAACAAACTAATTTTTTAGACATTGTATTTTTAAGCGCATAAATTTCAGGGCTTTGATACGGTCATACTTTAATAACGATAAAAAATGAATAGGGCGATGTATGAGTAATGATTATAACAAACCTTTAATGGGATTGACCGATAAGTTGCAAGACTTAAAAGATGAGTTTGGCAATCGCATCGAAAACAGTGATTTTGAGACGTGGCTTAAAGGGATGAAAGAGGAAGTCGGTGACGGTATTGAGATGATGGCTCGTAGGGCGCGCGGGGTCTTTAACCCCAATCTCGTCACCATGCAGCTAAAAGATATTCAATCCATCGTCCTACGTGAGCGTCCCACCCCATATTTTGGCACGGTATTAGCACTAAAAATCAATAATGCTGACGTTGGCAAACAAATGCTAGCGCAGGTGTTGCCTGATGTAACCGGTAGTGAAGACTGGCACAAAGACATGCAAGCCACGCTGTCTATCGTCATGACTTACGAGGGTCTACAAGCGTTAGGTGTACCGCAGTCATCACTTGATAGCTTTCCTGAGTCTTTTAAAGCAGGTATGGCAGCGCGTGCTGAGCAGTTGCGCGATTTTGATGTTAATGCCCCTGAGAATTGGATGGCACCTTTTGGGGATAAGGGTGATATCCATGTGGGCGCGGCTATTATCGCTGATACCAAAGATAAATGGCAGGCCAAACTTGACGAGCTTCGAGATAATCTTACCGATCATATCGATGTGGACAATCCTGCTAATGGTGATGTAGAAATCCTAATCGAGCAGGACTTTGGTTCAAATGACAACGTCAAAAACGTCTTTGGTTATCGTGATGGTATCAGTAATCCTGAGATTCAAGGCAGTGGTATTCAGACGCCTTCGAACCATGACGGCGATCCTATTGCCGCAGGGGAGTTTGTGCTCGGTTACGAAGGGGAGGCAGGAATAGTTGCGCCTATGCCGCAGCCTGAAGTCTTAGGCAAGAACGGCTCGTTTATGGTGTTACGTGCTTATCATAGCCATGTTGCTACTTTTAATAAATACCGCAAAGATAATACCGACAGCGAGGAAGAAGCGGAGCTGCTAGGTGCAAAAATGTGGGGACGCTGGCGTTCAGGCGCGCCGCTCGTTTTGTCTCCCGATCATGATGATAAAGCGCTTGGCGATGATCCTAGCCGCAATAACGACTTTGGTTATAAAGACGATCCTTACGGTAAAAAGTGTCCGTTTGGCGCGCATATCAGGCGTATGAACCCACGCGATAGCGAAGATTTTATTTTATCCGATGTGCGTATTCACCGTATCGTTAGACGTAGCGTGGGCTTTGGTGAAGTTGTGCCACCCGATGTAATAGAGGACGATGGCAAAGATCGCGGTCTGTTTTTTATTGGTATTAATGCTCATGCCATGGAGACGGTTGAGTTCTTGCAATCACAGTGGATCAACGATGGCAACTTTATGAGCTTAGGCGAAGAAAAAGATCCTATGGTTGGTTTGCACTCTGGTGATAAAGACAGCGATGCAGATACCTTTAATGTTCCGGCTGATCCAATTCGCAAACGCTACCATGGTATTGAAACCTTTAATACCTTGCACGGCGGCGAGTACTTTTTTATTCCGAGTTTATCGGCGCTAAAATGGATTAGCGAGCTGTCTTAACTCTCAGTACCATTTATAATAGTCACCACTTAACAATAATAATCATGAATAAAATTAGGAAATATAATGCTAAAAAAATTATTTAAACCCAAATACGTCCCCTACGATCCAAAATATATCGAATTAAATGCTGAGGACGAAAAAAACATTCGTACTATTACCGACGATATCAAAAGCTATATTGCGCGTAGTGATAAAGCCAGCAATATCGATTATCACACGCGTGATGCCCATGCCAAGGGGTACTGCGCACTAAAAGCCAAGTTTGAGATATTAGATGATATTCCCAAAGAGTACGCGCAAGGTTTGTATGCTAAAGCGGGCATTCATGATGCGGTGATTCGTTTGTCCAACGGTTCATCTCGAGTATTCGCTGATCGTAAGTTGGGCTTTGCTCAAGGTCTCGCGATTAAAGTCTTTGACGTACCGGGTAAGAAGCTCGCCCCCGGGGAGGAGGACAGTACGACCTTTGATTATAACTTTATCAATCATCCGGTGTTCTTTTGCAATAGAATTGAGGAGTATACCTATCTCTCAAGACTGTTTTTGGAATTACCTAAATACACGGAGAAGGGAGCGATCGGTAAAGCGCAGTTGGCGTTTAACTGGCTGACCAATTACGGCTCAAGATTACCAACCAAAGAGTCGATTAAAACCTTTAAAGCTATCGGCGGCTTTACGAGGATTGAACCAAAAAACACCTTGTTATACGACTTTCATTCGCAAGGTGTGGTGCGTCATGGTGATTATATGGCAAAGATACGGGCAACGCCAACAGCCGCTTCTGTCAAAAAAGTCACGCGCCGTGATGTCGATGTCGACGCCCGCGAAGAGGCGCTGCGACCGCTTATCGTCGAGGAGATACGCGAACATGATTATCAGTTTGATATCCAGATTCAGCTATGCCGTAATCTCAAAAAGCAGCCGATTGAAGAGATTACGACGCAGTGGCAAGAGTCGGATACGCCCTTTGTCACCGTAGCGCGTTTAACCCTTCCTTGCCAAGACGTACCAGATGACGGTAATTTTGAGATTATGGAGAATCTATCCTTTACCCCATTTCGCTGTCTTGAAGAGAACCGTCCTATCGGAAACTTACAACAGTCGCGTCTCAAGGCCTATCAAGTCGCCTCCGAGACTCGCCATAAACTCAACGACGTCAAGCGCCGTGAGCCAAAGAGTTTAAAGGAGACGTTTGCTAAGTCTTTTTTTTAGACTAATCATTTTGAAGTTTATAGATCAAAAAAAGCCAGTCGTTATGTGACTGGCTCTTTTGTATCATAAGAATGTGTCTTGTACTAAACACATCAGCTATTTAAGCTTGGCAATTTATGAGCTATGCTGAAAAAACTGTAGAACCAAACTTGGTAAACTAACGACTCAATGAGGGGTTTATCATGACTAAGAAAATCAGAACCTATAGTGCATCATTCAAAGCAGAGGCCGTTAAAAAGATAGCAGATAATGATGGCAATGTTTCAGCAACGGCAAAGCAGCTTGGCATCGCTATGCAGACATTATCTAACTGGCAAAACAAAGCTAATAAAGGCAAGCTAATCGGCACTAAAGGATATGATCCTGAGCTTATGGCTATACTAGAAGAGAATAAACGTCTTAAACGTGATCTCAAAGTTGCTCAAGAAGAGCGAGACATTCTAAAAAAGGCCACGGCGTACTTCGCGAATGAGGAACGTTAAGAAACAGTCTGGGAGACTGTTTTAGTGACGCAAGGCGAAGGGCTATGCACGCAGTGACAGTTGATGAAGTACGTCTTTATCAAGGATAACCAGAAAATATTTAGCATCACCTGCATGTGTCACGTATTAGATGTTAAGCCATCAAGCTATTACAACTGGATCAATCGTGGTGTCAGTAATCAGCAGATTCATCGCAATCAGTGTGAGTTGCTAGTTCGCGTGGCTCATGATGAGACTAAGCAGCGCTATGGCTATGAGCGATTGCATGCTTACCTTACAAGGCAAGGATATGCCATAAGTAAATATATGGTTAGACGCATTAAAGAAGAGTGCGGCATTAAATGCCGTCGTCACAAGCGCTTTAAAGTCACCACCAACTCAAACCATAACAAGCTTATCTATCCAAACCGTCTAGAACAGAAATTTAATGCCAATCGCCCTAATGAGGCTTGGGTCAGTGACATCACTTATATTTGGACAGATGAGGGTTGGCTATACTTAGCAGGTGTTAAAGACTTATACACCAAAGAGCTTGTCGGTTACGCTATTAACAAGCGTATGACCGCAGATTTAGTATGCCGTGCACTCAACATAGCGATTAAGAATAAACGACCTACTAAAGGGCTAATCGTTCATTCTGATAGAGGCAGTCAGTACTGTAGCCATGCCTACCACAAGATCATTAAACAGCATCAGTTTACAGGATCTATGAGTGGCAAAGGCAATTGTTTCGACAACGCTCCGATAGAAAGTTTCTGGGGCGTATTAAAGAATGAGTTGGTGTATCACGAAGACTATAAAACAAGGTTTGCAGCTATCAGAGATATCATTGGATATATTGAGCTTGAGTACAATCAGACTAGAATCCAAAAGGGTTTGAGCTATAAAACGCCAAGACAGGTGTGGTTTGACTTTTATCGTCAGGCTGCGTAAGTAAAATCTCCCAAGTCAATGTCTACAGATTTGACAGCATAGCTCAGATCTCTGCGTTGGTATAATCTATACCAACAAATATACCAATATTCTATATGGTTCGCCACATACCAAGATATTCGTAAATCTCGAAAAACCCCATAAAAAAAAGGCTTGCCGCATCGCTGCGAACAAGCCTGATTCATTATATGGTGGGCCCAGTAGGACTTGAACCTACGACCAAAGGATTATGAGTCCTCTTTTTTACAACAACAATACACAATACTTATCAATAAGTAGCCGTATATTTTACATTAAAGCCTTTACTCATAAGGTCTCAGGATAAAAACAAAACATAGCTATCAACAAAGAGTCATATCTAACAATATATACAGAGTATCAAAATAGTATCAAATCATTAATGTCGATACTATTAAAAATTTTAAATAGTTATAACTACTACCTTTGAATGATTTGAAGTAAGGGATAAATATTTAGTTCAAAGTATCAAAAAAGTCAGTTCATAGTTCACTGATTCTTTATATAGTAAGACTTACATACCAATAATATAGTGATAGGTATAACAAGCAATAGATAGTATCTTATAACTGATTTTAACTCTATTCACTATTTAACAACCTCATTAACATAAGTTAAATGTGGGATCATAGTAGCTAGTTTTAGTTACTTTGAATATAACAATCACCGCTAATTGAGCTTGCTTAGTCGATAGTCAAGTTTTGCGCGGCTGATATTTAAGAGTCGTGCAGCTTTTGAGACGTTACCATTACACTGACTTAAAGCGACGCGGATAAGCTTGTCGTTAAAGGCTTCTAAATTAAAACCATCATGGAATAAAGTGGCAAGTGCGGTATTACTATGGTCATCAACGCTGGAGTGTTGTAAACCACCGCTTTCAGCCGATACCCGAAGCTTATTAGCATTCATACTATTATCTTCGATATTGGATAAAAGCAAATCACTAGCGTCAATCCACTTGTGGTTATCATTGAGTATGACCGCTCGTTCGGTGACGTTTTGTAGCTCTCGTATATTGCCTGGCCAATGATATAAACTCAGATACTCTCGCGCTTGATCTGTAAAACCTTGAATATTTTTTTGATACATATCGGCATATTTATGTAAGAAAAACTTAGCCAGTAGAAGTATGTCCTGCTTACGTTCTCGTAAAGGAGGTAGGTAGATAGGGAAAGTGCTTAATCGATAATATAAGTCTTGACGAAACTTTCCTTGAGCTACGGCCTGTTTTAGATTCTCATTGGTGGCTACCACCACTCGAATATCAACAGCTATATCAATGTAGCTGCCGACATGGTTGAGTATACCTTCTTGTAATACGCGCAGTAGAGCTGCTTGCGCCCGCGATGATAACTCAAAAACCTCATCCAAAAATAGTGTCCCTAAATGTGCCGCTTCAATTTTGCCTTTTCGAGATTGCGTAGCGCCAGTAAAAGCGCCTTTTTCAACACCAAACAGCTCAGACTCAATAAGATCGGTAGGGATGCTGGCACAGTTTATAGCGATGAAAGGGTTGCTTCTGCGATCACTAGCATCGTGGAGCGCTTGAGCAAATACCTCTTTACCAACCCCAGTTTCTCCTTGCAATAAAACAGTCGCTTTGGTTTTTGCGACCTTTTTCATCAGCGCTGTTGCCTTTTTAAAAGAAGGCGATTCACCAATAGCAGAAAAAAATCCTTCAGGGTTGATACGTAAATCAGGGTTTTGTCTTTTTATCTCATCAAAATTACTGCGCCGCTCAAACAGTTCAGTATTTAAGCGCTCAGTGTTGAAAAACCTTTCAAGATCCGTTTCTTCCTCCCAGTCCTCTAATGGTCGCCCTTCAATACGACAATGATCAAAACCCATTGCCGCGCATTGTACTTCTTTAAAAGCAATCTGACGGCCAAAGAAGGAGCTGGTATAGCCGCTGGCGTAACCCAGTGAGCTAAAACATATCGGCTTATCTGAAACCCCATGAAACTTTTTATGATAAGCGGCTTCAAAAGAGTTATGCCAATCAAAGCTTGCAAAAAATCTGCCATTGTCAAAATCGACACTCATTTTATCAGGAACGACTCTCACCATACCGCGTATGGCATGCAGCTGTGGACCGGATAAAAACACCTCTTTCCAACTGCCTTCTGGTCGTAATTTTTTACTAATCTCAGCGTCTTGTTCCCCAGCAAAATGACCGTAGCGAAAAAAAAGCCGCTGCATAATATCGCTACCCAAAGTCGATTCGATATCCTCTCGCAGGCGCCATAGAGCATGAGCATGGCTTAATATCATGCGCTGACCGCCGAACCATATCTTTCCTGAATGCAAATCAAACTCAAGATGTGTCAATAAATCTTCGATTCTCTTTGTGAATTCAGTTTTTTCTTTATTAAGTTTGATTGGCTCAGGTATAGCCTCGCCATCGAGAAATTTAGATGGATGAGAGACTGCATTTACTTCAGGAGTATCATCTTTATAAGAGGTTTGTTTTGACATAGCAGATGCGTTCCTTGCAAGGAGCTGAGTAACATCTATCCTTAGATGGTTAAGCCAATCATCATTACACATCCATCTAAATCATGCAATTTTATCATACTAAATATATGGCCTATCAAGCTATATCAGACTATGAGCAGCGATTCTAAATTTAATAATTTAAGTATTTCATGAAATTTTGAAAAATGAATGACTCAAATCATGAAATAAAATAAAGAAAATTATTGAGCTTAGATGATTAATACGCAGTGTTTTTTAAAAATTTTATTAAAAATCAATAACTTAAGTTGGTAATTATAAAGTTGGCATACAACTTGTAAGGTAGTAAATACCAGATAAGGACTGTCTATATTCATACCATTTAAGAAAAGGAGTTGAGAGTGAATTCACCTAATACCTCATCAAATTACGATAAAGAGTCTAATCTTTCTTTTAATGACTTGCCCAAATATGTTCGGGTTAGAAGTGATCCGGATGATAAGTTTGTCATGTTTGACTTTGCTATTGGCGAATCCAGCCTCTTTGTTGAGCTGGTATTACCTCCTGAAAGCTTTAAGGAGTTTTGTGCCAATAACAACGTCATAAACATGACACCTGAGCAGATGCATATTAATGATCAGGAAGAAGACAAGTGGCGTTATGGCACAGAGACTACCTTAGTAGGCCAAAACCACTCAGAAACTCGCAACCATTAAACCTACTTCATCATAATTGTTGTTAAACACGGAAGGCGCTCGCGACTAGAGCGTAATAATTTATATCAAGGAGAAATAAGCATGTCTTTAGAAATCAAAACATCAACGCTTGAACCCGTTCGTCATACCTATGCGAACATTGCTCGGCGTTTTGGTGACAAACCTGCAACTCGTTATCAAGAGGCCACCTATGATGCGCAGGCCACGGCTAACTTTCATTATCGTCCACTATGGAATCCTGACAAAACATTGAACGATGAAAACTACACGATTATTCAGATGGAGGATTGGTACGACCTGAAAGATCCTCGTCAGTTTTATTATGGTGCCTATGTTCAGAATAGAGCACGTATGCAAGACATCACCGAAGGTAACTATAAGTTCTTTGAAAAACGTGATTTGGTAGATAATCTGAGTGAAGAAGTCTTAGAAGCCGTTATTTTTGGGCTCTTACCACTACGTCACGTAGAACAAACCGCCAATCTAAACTTCATGTATGGATCTGCTTATGGTTATGGTACAGCTATTTCGCAAGCTTGTTTATATGCAGGTATGGATCGGCTGGGCATGGCACAGTATTTATCACGGATAGGGTTGTTGATCGATGGCAACTCTAGTGACTCACTACAGCAGGCCAAAGATTATTGGATGAATGATGAGGCGTGGCAAGGAGTTCGTGCCCTTTGTGAACATACCTTAATCGTCAAAGATTGGTTTGAGCTGTTTCTTGCGCAGTCTTTAGTCATAGATACTTTTATTCACGTTGTTCATTATCAGCATTTAGATAACTGGTTGGTTGAAAATAACGGTCGTGATATCGCTATCCTGACTGAGTTTATGCAAGATTGTTTCAAAGACATAACAGGCTGGAGCAACAGTATCATCAAAACAGTGGTTGCAGAAAGTGAAGAAAATAAGGAGTACTGCCAGCAGTGGCTAGATACGTGGCAAGAGAAGGTTGCCACTGCCTATCGTCCTTTGATTGAAAAACTATTTGATGCCGAGCAAGTGTTAGTCGTGTTGGATGACATTCAAGCACAGTTGGCAAAACGTTGTAAAACTGCCGGTTTAGTTGTGCAAAGCGCTGCTTAATCTAGTTATAAATTTATCATCGTAACTTAAACCAATTTTCATGGAAGAAGCTTATGTCAAAAGTATATCTGGCGTTACAAGACAACGATATGTCGCGTTATATCGTTCAGGCCGTTGAAGAAGATAATCCAGGAGTCACCGTTACCTACCAGCCAGCTATGATTCGTATGGAATGCGAAGATCGCTTGGTCATCAATCGCGAAACGGTCGAAGAAAAGCTTGGCCGTGAGTGGGATGTTCAAGAGCTGCAGCTTAGCTTGGTAACACTTGGCGGGAATGTCGAAGAGGAAGAAGATTCTCTGACGTTGAGCTGGAGTTGATAGTCTTAATTAGTCATGAACGATTGAAGTATATCATTAACTAATAACCTAGCATTTGCTAAGGAGTACAACATGAGTACCACAAAAACTAAAAAGCGCTTAAATCTGAAAGAAAAGTATCGGCTACTCACTCGTGATCTTGATTGGGACTTTTCTTATGAAGACAAAAAGGAAGCCTTTCCTTATGAAGAGTTCGAAGGCATCAAGATTACTGATTGGTCAAAATGGGAAGATCCGTTTCGTCTGACCATGGACACCTATTGGAAGTATCAGGCCGAGAAAGAGAAAAAGCTTTATGCTATTTTTGATGCATTTTCTCAAAATAACGGTCAGATGAATGTATCAGATCCACGTTATCTTAATGCCATTAAAGTGTTTTTGACAGGCGTTACGCCATTAGAGTATCAAGCATACCAAGGCTACGCTCATGTTGGTCGGCAGTTTGGCGGTATCGGCGCTCGTATTGCTTGTCAAATGCAATCCATTGATGAACTTCGTCATGTGCAAACGCAAGTTCATGCTATGAGTCATTTCAACAAGTATTTCAATGGCTTTCAAGATTGGAGCCATATGCATGACCGTGTTTGGTATTTATCTGTTCCTAAGTCGTTCTTTGAAGACGCACGCTCAGCAGGACCATTTGAGTTCTTGCTTGCCATTTCGTTTTCTTTTGAATACGTACTAACCAATTTGTTATTCGTACCTTTCATGTCAGGTGCTGCACACAATGGTGATATGGCAACCGTAACCTTTGGCTTTAGTGCGCAATCTGATGAAGCCCGTCACATGACGCTTGGGCTTGAGATTATTAAGTTCCTACTTGAGCAGCATGAAGATAACTTACCTATCGTACAAAAGTGGATCGATAAGTGGTTCTGGCGTGGAACGCGTTTGCTCTCTATCGTCGCGATGATGATGGATTATATGTTACCGAACAAAGTCATGTCTTGGAAAGAAGCGTGGGAAGTATATTTTGAAGATGCGGGCGGGGCGTTGTTTGATGATCTCGCTCGTTATGGCCTAAAAAGACCAAAATACAGCGAAGTGATTGAAAAGGAAAAAGAACATATCTCGCATCAAGCATGGTGGATTTTCTATAACTTCGGTCATGCGGCTGGTTTCCATACCTTTATCCCCTCTGATGAAGAGCTTGACTGGCTCAGTGAAAAATACCCTAACACTTTTGATAAATACTATCGTCCGCGTTGGGAGTTGGCAAAGAAAATGGAAGCAGAAGGCAAGCGTTTTTATAGCTCAGGCCTGCCTATGTTGTGCCAAGTCTGTCAGGTACCCATGACCTTTACGGAAATGGACGGTGATCCTGGTACATTTAGCTACCGTACGACAGTTTATAACGAAGAGCGCTACCACATGTGTTCAGATGGTTGCCATGATATCTTCGTTGATGAGCCTGAAAAGTACGTGCAAGCGTGGTTACCAGTACAGCAAATATTGCAAGGTAACTGTGGTGGCCCTGAGCTTGAGAAGATTCTTAGTGAGTATTATCGCTTCAATGTGGGTGTCGATAATATGGACTTCAAAGGTTCTGTGGATGAGCAAAACTGGAACAAATGGAAAGGGAACGCTTAATTTGTTGGTTGATTAGAGCTTAGTAGCGCGGCCAAACAAAGTCAGCGCTACTGAACCAAGATACACAAATAAGCTCTCAACAATAGAATGCTAAATAGTTAATAAGCAAGTAATTAATGAGCAAATATATCAATAAGGAAATTATTATGGCAGTTACAGCGATTCGCCCAGATTACACGGGCAAGGTTATGGACAAACAAGAAAATTATGGCGACAACATTGTAGTCTTTGTCGGTTGGGATGAGCATCTGCTATTTTGTTCGGCAAAGGCTTTTCCGTTGCCGCCCAACATGACGTTTAAAGACTTTAAGGCTGGTGTATTACCTGACGGCTTCAATCAGCATCCTGATTTTGAGCATATAAAATGGGATGAGGTACTCTGGAATCTCAATGGAGAGATGATTACGCCATCAGATGAGCAAACTCTAGAAGAGGTTGGCTTTGATCATAAGTCGCTCTTACGCTTTAAAACGCCAGGTTTAAATGGCTGGAAAGGTACAGGTGTTTAAGGTTTCTTTTCAATTAAACATTTAAATCACTAATTTTAATAAATATTGCAAGGGAGAGCGATATGTCCTATGAAGTCACTATTGAGCCAACCGGTGATGTTATTGAAGTAGAAGACGGTCAGACTTTATTACAAGCGGCTTTAAGGCAAGGGGTTTGGTTACCTTTTGCTTGCGGTCATGGTACTTGCGGGACTTGTAAAGTTCAGGTTTTAGAAGGCTTTGCTGATCTTGGAGAGGCATCTACCTTTGCACTGATGGAGGTTGAGCGTGATGAAGGCAAAGTACTCGCTTGTTGTTGTTATCCTGAGTCCGATTTGGTCATCGAAGCCGATATAGATGTTGATCCTGACTTTTTGGGCTATCCGGTAGAAGATTATACAGCGACGGTTGAGTCAGTGACGCCTTTATCGCCTACTATTTTAGGAATTCGCTTGCAGTTAGATAGCGACATGCAATTCCAAGCCGGCCAATATATCAACTTAGATATCCCTGATGTTGGGACGCGAGCCTTTTCTATTGCCAATCCGCCGTCACAGTCTAATATCGTTGAACTGCATGTGCGCTTAGTCAATGAAGGTAAAGGCACTTCTTGGCTCCATAATGAGTTAGCAGTTGGTGATAGCATCGAGCTGTCAGGTCCTTATGGTCAGTTTTTCGTGCGCAGTAGCGATAGTCAAGATATGATCTTTGTGGCAGGCGGGTCAGGTTTATCAAGTCCTGAGTCGATGATTCTGGACTTATTAGAGCAAGGGGAAACTCGTCAGCTCTATCTATTTCAAGGGGCTAGAAATATTCCTGAGCTGTATCATAGAGATAAGTTTGAGCAGCTAGCAATAGAGTATGACAACTTTCATTATATTCCTGCTTTAAGTGATGAAGACACGTTAGGGGAGTGGTCAGGCTTCAAAGGTTATGTGAATGATGCGGTCAAGCACCATTTTAATGGGAAATGCTCAGGTCATAAAGCGTATATGTGTGGTCCGCCGCCTATGATTGATGCGACTATTACAACTTTGATGCAAGCCCGTCTATTTGAGCGAGATATTCATATGGAGCGTTTCTTAACTGCGGCTGATGGTACGGACGAGTCAAGTCGTTCTGCTTTATTTAAGCGTATTTAGTAGTCATAAGCTTGTCATATTTTTCTCAATATATACTTACATAAAAAACCCCGACATAAATGTCGGGGTTTTTTAGTTATCGTTTAAAGCGAGTCATTTTAATCGGTTTAAGCATTATGTTTATTTAAATAAAATACTTATTTAGGCAAAGTGTTTATGAATAGTTTGATTGAATACTTGTGGTTGCTCAATGTTTGAGATGTGTGACGCGTCAATCGTGGCAAGCGTGGCGTTAGGAATATGATCGACCATATATTGACCATCGGCAACCGTCGTCACTGAATCTTTAGTACCTGCCACCACCGTAATCGCGACATCGATATCTTTTAACTGCTCGCGAGTATCAGCGACAGCCAGCGCCTCACAGCAGCTGGCATAACCTTCGCTACTGTTAGCGGCAAGAGTGTCAGACAAGGCGTTGACGATATCAGGATGGTTACTGATAAAGCCCTCAGTAAACCAGCGCGATGCGGCTGTAGCGGCGATAGAATCCAAACCTTGCGCGCGAACCAATTGAGCGCGCGCTATCCACGCCGCCTCATTACCAATCTTGGCGGCAGTATTGCACAGCAACAAGTGATAGAAGCGGTTAGGATAATGGACGGCTAGCCACTGGCCCGTCATGCCGCCCATTGAGATGCCACAAAAGAACGCTTTATCAATATTCAAGTGATCGAGCAAATCAATGACGTCTTGTCCAAGCTGATCTAAGCTATAAGGGCCTTTGGGTGCAGAGGACTTACCATGACCACGGGTGTCATAACAGATGATGAAATAATCCTTTTGCAAAGCATCAATTTGCGGCTGCCACATGTGGTAGCTGGTACCTAAAGAGTTGGAGAATATAAGCGCAGGGTTACGGCTATCACCAAAAGTGGCATAGTTTAAGGTAACGTTTTTATTTTCAAGTACAGACATAACGATCATCCTTATTTGTCATTTTGGGGTGATTATGATGGTAGTGGCGCATCGGGTTATGGCTACGATGATTGGTTATTTATTGATCAATACTCAGCACGTTCAATAATCATGGCGATACCTTGTCCCACCCCAATACACATCGAACATATGGCATAACGCTTATCCGTTTTCTCAAGTTGATTGAGTGCTGTCAAAATCAAACGTGCGCCGGATGCGCCAAGTGGGTGACCAAGCGCAATCGCACCGCCATTCGGATTGACACGCTCGCTATCGTCAGCTAATCCCAAGTCACGCGTGCAAGCTAGTGATTGCGCTGCAAAGGCTTCATTTAATTCAATAACATCTATCTCATCAAGAGACAATCCGGTTTGTGCCAGTAGTTTTTTGATCGCGGGTGCAGGCGCAAAGCCCATAATACGCGGTTCAACACCTACTGTGGTGGAAGTCAAAATACGCGCACGCGGCTTTAAGTTAAACTGTTTCACCGCTTGCTCTGAAGCTATTAAAAAAGCCGCCGCACCATCATTAATACCTGAGGCATTACCCGCCGTCACTGTGCCATTTTCTTTGACGATGGCACGCAGTTTGGTTAATTTCTCAAGCGTGGTGTCTGCACGAGGATGCTCATCTTTATCGACAATGACTGCATCGCCTTTGCGCTGCGGGATGATGACTGGGACAATCTCGTCTTTGAAAAAACCTGATGCTTGTGCAGCATTGGTACGTTGTTGGCTGCGTAGTGCAAAGGCATCTTGGTCAGCACGATTGATGTTGAACTGCTCAGCGACATTTTCCGCCGTTTGTGGCATGGTCTCCGTGCCATATAACTCGTCGAGCTTTGGGTTGATAAAGCGCCAGCCCATGGTTGTGTCTTCAAGCTTTTGACCACGCCCAAATGCTTTGACTGATTTTCCCATCACAAATGGCGCACGGCTCATGCTCTCAACGCCGCCTGCGATAATGAGACTTGCTTCTCCGGCTTTAATCGCACGCGCCGCTATCGCTAACGCATCCATTGATGAGCCGCATAAGCGGTTGACCGTAGTAGCAGGCACTTGATAAGGAAGACCTGCGAGCAATGATGACATGCGCCCGACGTTACGATTGTCCTCACCGCTTTGATTGGCACAGCCGTAAATAACATCATCTACTTGCACCCAATCGACATTGGTATTGCGTTCCATCAAGGCTTTAATAGGAATAGCGCCCAAATCATCGGCACGTATAGGGGCTAGAGCACCACCGTAACGTCCAAAAGGCGTGCGAATGGCATCAATAATATAGGCGTTGTTTAAACCAGTAGTTGAATCGAACATAGCGGTTATCCTAAGTTTTAATTATGAGATGTTTCTATTTAGTCGCGTCAATGAGGGTGGCACCCGTTACCGCTTGTAAGTCATTAAAGCTTAGGTTATCTACCATTTCAGTCACTACCAGCCCTTTATCAGTCACGTCGATGACACACAGGTCGGTGAAAATTCGATCGACGCAGCCCTTGCCAGTGACAGGAAAAGTAAGCTCACTGACGATCTTGGGTTCGCCTGTTTTAGTCGTGTGATTGGTCATTACAAAGACTTTTTTGGCACCGACGGCTAAGTCCATAGCCCCGCCGACAGCAGGTATTGCACCTTCTGCACCAGTGCTCCAGTTGGCCAAGTCACCATTGGCTGCAACTTGAAACGCACCCAATACGCAAATATCAATATGGCCGCCGCGCATCATGGCAAACGAGTCGCCATGGTGAAAGAAGCTACCGCCATCTAACATGGTGACGTATTCTTTTCCGGCATTGATCAGTTCTGGATCTTCTTCACCTTTGGCAGGGGGAGGGCCAAAAGCCAGCAGGCCATTTTCTGAATGCAAAAACACATCCTTATCAGCAGGTAAATACTTTGCAATTTTTGTGGGTAGTCCTATGCCCAAATTGACATAGGCACCATCTGGAATATCTCGGGCAGCACGCTCAGCGATTTGATCCCGTGTGAGTAATGTATGGCTCATGATGACGCTCCTTATGATTGACCGTATTAAGCGCTGGCTGCGGTAGTAGCATGTGTCGGCTCGATTTGCACCACATGTTGCACAAAGATACCTGGTGTGATGATGTGTTCAGGATCAAGCTCACCCAGATCGACACTACTAGAGACTTGAGCGATCGTCACGTCAGCTGCCATGGCCATGATTGGACCAAAGTTACGTGCCGATTTACGATAGACTAAATTGCCCCAGCGATCGCCCTTATCCGCTTTGATCAAGGCAAAATCTGCTTTGATTGGATATTCAAGCACATAGTCCTTGCCATCGATATGGCGCGTCTCTTTACCTTCTGCCAGCAAAGTACCAAAGCCAGTTGGCGTATATACCGCACCAAGTCCCATGCCAGCTGCTTGAATACGGCAGGCCAGATTGCCTTGTGGTACCAGCTCAAGCTCGATTTTTCCCGCATGATATAGCTCGTCAAATACCCAAGAGTCTGACTGACGCGGGAACGAGCAAATAATTTTGCGCACTGCCCCTGTTTTTAATAGTTTGGCAAGACCATGATCACCATTGCCTGCATTATTGTTAATAATCACTAAATCTTTAACACCCAAATCAATGAGCGCATCAATCAGTTCGGCAGGTTGTCCTGCCGTCCCAAAACCACCAATCATAATGGTAGCGCCGTCTTTGATTTGACTGAGCACCTTAGTCATACTTTTTTCGGCTTTATTTATCATAGTTTGACCCTATTTTAGATCTTATGGAAATCTTTAGAATACTTTGGTTAGCGACGCTCTGATCACCTCTCCCTCAAAAGTATTTTTATTTGAATACTCTTTATACACGGCGACATCCCCACCTAGTAGGTTAGGCGGTGAAAAGTAGCCCATGGATAGTCCTAAGGCGTTTCTTTCTTCGTCGCCATCGCCAGTCTCAAAAGTGTTATAACCGACCAAACCGACATCTAGCAAGCCGTAACTTTTGCTCAGACCCCATTCAACAATCAGTTCGTCATCTAAGTCATCACCGTTCGGCATCTCATAACGACTTAAGGCGCTGAGATTAATGTCACCTTGTTGATTGAGCTTGACGTTACCGCCAAGGGTCAGCATGACCGAATCATAGCCCTTTCCTGGACTTGCAACGCGTGTCGCATCAAAGTCGCCTGTGTCTGCCCAGTAGCCAACGCCAGTGACTGCATCCCATCTGTCATCGTGCCAACCAATTACGCCGCCCACGTATAAATCACCTAGTCCTGTACGCTCGTCAATATTTTGGCCACCAACTTCAAGGTCAGTTCTTAATAAAGGGAGAACAGCTTCAAGTGTTAAGTCGCCACCTAATACCTTTTGCGGTGTGACCCATATCGCTCGATTGGCAAGGGCAGTAACATTAACCTCGCTGTCATCTGGTAACGCCTCATTTTCATCAGCGCTATAATTTACGAGATAGCCTCTGTAATACACCCCAGGTGGCGGTACTACACTTGCTTTTATTCCTTCAATGCCTGGGACATAGTGAGAGTCAGAAGCATGGACGGTAAATGACAAGCTAGCAGCGATCGTAAGTAGGGCGATTTTATTCATCGTATTTTTCATAGAACATCCTTGTTCATATTTTATTTTATGATTGTCTAAAACTTAAGATTAGTGTTTATATTAGACAACAAGTTCATGAATGGATTAGTGAGTTAAAAAAGATTAGATATTGGATTGAAAATAATGAGTGCTTGCCGAAAGTTAAACTTGATACCACAGCAGGGCGTGGTATCAAGTAGATATTGAGATTATTAGTCATGACTTTTATGTAAATACCTGAAGAAGCTAAGTATTTAACAAAATATACTATCTACCCTTGTGCACGGCGACGTTCTACTTCACTACCTTGTACATCAGCTTTACTGTTTTTTAACAGATGGAAGTCGAAATCGATTGAAGCATAAGGCTTATCAAGGCCTTTTTCTTTGAGATTATCAGCGTCGTCAACCATAGTGACTTCCGGTACTAAGCCTTCACGACTGGCAAAAGCAAAGTCATCCCAAAGGTATTCATCACCATCAATATTGATCTGCGTGGTTAATTTGCGCATACCTTCAGCACTAGCGAAGAAGTGAATGTGAGCAGGGCGATTACCATGACGTCCTAAAGCACTTAATACTTTATCCGTCATGCCACCTGGTGGTACTGAGTAACCCAGTGGCACAATACTACGAAAAGCATACTTGCCATCACCATCAGTAATGATGGTACGACGTAGATTAAAGTCAGGTTGCGATTCATCGAAGAAAGAGTAGTTACCTAAGGTGTTGGCATGCCATGCCTCTACTTTAGCATTCGGAATAGGATTGCCATCTTCGTCATAAACATATCCTTGCATAAATAGCACTGTGCCTTCTTCATCTTCAGTACCATCATCAAGCCGCGCAAAGCCTTTTTCTTCAGGAGCACCTGCTACATATAGTGGCCCTTCAATGGTACGTATTGTGCCACCTTCTAATCCAGCCGCTTTCATATCTTCTTCAATCATTAAATCCATGAAATGATCAAAACCTAAACCTGGTGATAAAAGGCCGGCTTCTTTGCCTAAATCGCCAATGTAAGACACACCAGTCCAGTATTCATCAGCAGTGATATTTAGATCATTAATCGTTTTCATTAAATCGGTCACAATGCGCAGGGTGATTTCTTGCACACGTGGATTAACTTTCTCAGGGAAGTCGATCTTGCCTTTAATGAACTGTTCAGCCAATTTTTCAATCTGCTTGTGTTCCATGTCCTTTCTCCTTGGGTTTAACCTGATTTGTGAGGATATCCTCGTGGTCGTTCAATCGTTTTAGCTGTCATCTTCACGAACAGATGATGGGTGACGAAGTAGTGGCGTCACTTCTACTTTCATGTAAGGATAAAGAGGTAATGACATCATGATATCGTGCAGCTCTTCATTGCTCTCAACATCGAAGATACTAAAATTTGAGTACTCGCCAGCCAATCGCCAAATATGACGCCATTTGCCTTGCTTTTGCAATTCTTGTGATAGTGCTTTTTCAGTGGCTTTTAGTTCTGCAACTTTATCAGCATCCATATCGTTTGGTATTAAGACATCCATTCGTACGTGATATAGCATTACTCTTTCCTTATGGTTTTGAGATAGTTAAACATTTGATTCGTTATAAGCTATTTTCAGCAGCAAGGTAGGGTTGAGAGTTTGTATTTGATACCGCTGATAGGCGGAGTCCTGCATAATGATAGACTTTATCGCGATCCACCTCGATACCGAGCCCAGAACCTGTTGGGACAGTCAGTCCAAAGTTATGGTAATTTAGCGGACGAGCTAAAATATCGTCTGTAAGAAGTAACGGTCCAAATAGTTCAGTATCAAAATTTAAACTAGGGTAAGTTGAGAACACATGAGCCGATGCGGCCGTGCCAATGGGGCCCTCTAACATCGTACCACCGTATAATTCTATTCCTGCAAGCTGTGCCATTTGTCCAATGAGGCAGGCCGCCTTTAGTCCACCAGCTTGGTTGATTTTGACTGCAAAGACATCAGCGCAATGATCAATTGCTAAACGAAAAGCATTTTGTGGATCTTGGACAATCTCATCGGCCATGATGGCCACCTCAAAATGCTCTTTTAAACGTTTCAGTCCCGCCTGATTACGCATAGAGATAGGTTGTTCTATTAAATCTACCCCGCCAGCTTGCAGACGCTTGATTGCGCTCATGGCTTCAAGCTCAGTCCATGCTTGATTGACATCGACGGTGACACGATACTCTGGTATAGCTTGCTTGATAGCCAGTACATGAGAAACGTCTTCATTAATAGGGTTACTGCCAATTTTCAATTTGAAAATCCGGTGCTTTTTTTGTTCGATCATCTGTTTTGCTTCGCTAATATCTTGATCAGTATTACCGCTGGCAAGTGTCCATGCCACTTCAAGCTCATTACGTACACGGCCACCTAATAACTCACTGACCGGTATGCCAAGACGTTTGCCCTCGATATCGAGTAGTGCGGTTTCAATTGCGCATTTCGCAAAGCGATTACCACTGATATGCTGGTTTAGTAACTGCATAGCTTTGGCAGTGGAAGTAGGGGCTTCTTTTAATAACAAAGGCGTGAAGTAAGTGTCTATATTGGTCTTGATACTATGTGGGCTCTCTTCTGCATAGTTGAGCCCACCGATGGTTGTCGCTTCGCCCCAACCTTCAAGCCCATCTTCTGTTTGAATATGAACTAAGACTAATGTCTGCTCATTCATTACCGTACAAGCAAGTTTATGAGCTCGAATGGTAGGTATCGGAACCAGCAATGTCGTAATTGAACGAATCATATTGCGCTAACCTTTGATTAATTAGTTATTATGCTTGTTATTAACTATAAGACTTATAAACTGCCGTGTCTAAGACCTTATATGATGCTTTTTTATACCTTTTAGGTATAGTATGGTGGTAATACAAGGGTTAAATAGACGGACAAAGTTGATTGACAACCTAATGATAATTAAAAAAATGATAATAAGGATAACGGTATGGAACTTAGACATTTACGTTATTTTGTCGCAATGGCAGAAGAGAAGAGCTTTAGTAAAGCGGCTGAGCGGCTTTTTATATCACAGCCACCGCTTAGTCGTCAGATAAAACAGTTAGAAGAAGAGATGGGTGTACTTTTGATTGATCGTGATCAACGGCCTCTTAAGTTAACTGAAGCAGGGGTCTTTTTTTACGAGCATGCCATACAGATTCTAAAAAAGTCTGATAATCTTCGAGCGATGACTATGCGTAAAGGGAAGTTTGATGGCTCTTTGTCTATAGGTTTTGTGGCGTCGATTTTATACGGAACGTTACCAAGAGTGATCTCCCGATTTCGCAAGGTATATCCTAATATAGAAATAAAGCTTCACGAGTTAAATTCGTGGCAGCAAACGCAAGCACTGACAAATGGCAAGATAGATGTGGGGTTTGGAAGATTATTTTTTGAAGACGCTGCGGTGAGACGTATTTTACTGAGAGAGGAGAGCTTAGTGGTAGCCACTCCTATTGATCATCCCATCATTCAACGACGACAAAGCACTATAACTATCGCTGATCTAGCTAATGAGAATCTATTATTATATCCAAAGGCACCGCGCCCTAGTTTTATTGACTTTGTTTTGAGTTTGTTTGAGGAACGCAATATTGAGCCAAATTCATTTTCAGAAGTCAGCGAATTGCATGTGGCTTTAGGTTTAGTAGCTGCAGGAGAAGGGATCACCATTGTGCCTCAAGCGCTTAAGAACCTACGCGGTACAGAGATTGGTTATATTCCATTAGAAGATGGATTATTAACGTCGCCAGTTATTATGAATGTCCGTCATTTTGATAAGTCGGATTTGCTAAAAACGCTACTCGATGTCACCTACAAGTTATATGATGAAGAGGAGTTTGTTTATCGGCGTGAAGAGATTTAAGCAATTTACTCACTATTCGTTAAGCTTCCTAATATTGACTCGCTTAAGGATAAAATCATGCAACAGTTTTATTATATATAAAGTGCTGCTCGTTTTGACGTAGGGATGTCAACGACATCTTACTTCACCATAGTTGTTAGAAGGTATTAGTGATTAAGACACCTGGTCAAACTCCAATATTAACAACACCACCTGAGAAAAGTGGATTTCATACCTCAGTCTTCTGCACTATATAAACAATAGCATTTAGGTGATTTTCGAATCAACAGAGTAAAAGAGTTTTATGGTAAAACAGTGGGGTGATATTCGGATGAATGTCTCACACAAAAAGGCTATGCTTGTTTGGCCAAATGGGATAATGGCTCTGTGCCCAAGCATACGTTATTTACATTGAATCAAGGGTTTGTCTATCCTGATCTTTACTTTTTCGACAAACCACAGTCCAACTACAATACCAATAATATGGTTATTGAGGTTGCGACTCAAAACTTCGATATCGAACATGATATCCAGCATTTCGATCGTAAAATATCGACAGACGAGCTGTTTGAGACTCATCAGCGCGCATGGAAAGAGGGTATCTATGTCGATGACGAACAATGGGCGATACTCAAAAAAACAGCAGCGGCTATATTGGTTGAGAATAGTGAAGCATCTAGTCGCGGGGCAGGGAGAGTGTAGGTTAGAGTATTTAGCAACAGAGGTGTAACCCTATGAATGTTCAGCATTGCTTAGCTTCTTCACTCAAGAAGACGACAATATTCAGTCAGTAACGGCCAAGTGAATTCTTTACCATCATTATTAAATAAGATATTGTCGTTAGTTATGCCCTTAATAGTACCGTTTAACTTCATCGAATCGCATACATAAAGGTACATTACAGTAAATGAATACGAAGCAAAAAACTTAATTCGCAAGATACGTATATATTGAAAACATTAGGATGCTTTTTTCAAATAGTCTAACCAGAAGCATCTAAAGAGTTCATCAAAGCAGTCACCACTAAATTGTTTACATTTTTGAGTGAAAAAACCACCTCATCATAGTCTGAAGGTAGCTCCGCAATGGGTACCTTCACAAAACCACCTTTTCTGATTGCGCTTTCGCTCCATGCAAATCCGACACCTAAGTTCTGGTAAACGGCATCGTAAACACTTTCTTGGGTGTTTACGATATACGTAGGGATTATCTCTAAATTAATTTTTGCTAGCGCCTCATTTATAAGCTTTTGAGTGGTGGAGCCGTGTGTGCGGAATATAACAGTTTCAGTCGCTAATTCAGTTAAGCTTATAGATTCTCTTGATGCAAAAGCATGGTTCGGTGAGCACAAAGCAACAAGCCTTTGGGTAGAACATTTCTTAAACTGTAACTTGTCACTTTTTGGAACATTTGCAAGAATACCAACATCTACCTGACCGTTAACCACTCTACTAAACGTTTCATGGAAATTACCAAAATAGATTTCAGTCTGTAGCTTGGGATAGCGCTTACTAAACTGCTTAATAATTTCAGTGCCCGGCAGCGGGCTGCATAGACCTACCTTCAATATAGCTGATTCAAAAACTTTACTTCTTTGAATCAGCTGATCTAGTTCGTCTTCAACTGCTTGCACTTTACTCGTTAACGTTCCAAGCTCTAAGCAGTAATCTGTTGGCACAAAGTGCCTGCCACGCTGCATAAATAGCTTAAACCCAAGATTGTTTTCAAGCGTAGATAATGCTTGGCTAATGGCAGATTGAGACACACCCAAACGTTTAGCCGCCTGCGTGTAATTACCTTCCTCAAGCACAGAGTTTAAGATGTTTAGCTGATTATAGGTGTAAGGTTTCTTCGTCATATGACCCCCGTCTTTCATATAGGTTTCAATTACAGAGATTGTCAGGCTTATCTCCGGGAAGTACGAGAAGTTATACACGATAAATAAGACTGAATGATTAAATGTATAAGCTAACCTTATATTTGACGCCAAACTGTCATATTCATCTTCTATATTAGTTACGTGTAAACGATTAAAGCATTGAACAATTTACCTAAATGTATTTGCTTGAGCTATCACTCACTGCTAATACCAAAATATAAGTTTGGGCTTGAATTATGTTAGAACTAAGAAATGTGACTAAGAAGTATGATGGCAAAGTTATTTTTGAGGATATCTCCCTAAAAGTAAATAAGGGTGAGATTGTTTCAATATTGGGCCCATCTGGCTGTGGGAAAACCACGCTGCTGCATATTATTTTAGGTCTAACCGATATTAGTTCTGGTCGACTTGTCTATGATAAGGAAGACATCACACGTGTGCCTATGAAGCATAGAGGTTTCAATATTGTATTCCAAGACTATGCTTTGTTTCCTAACTTGAACGTAAAGCAGAATATTGAATATGGGCTACGTAATAGACCTAACGTAAGTACGCAAGCAGAGGTTGATGAGCTGGTTGACCTTTTGGAGATTAAGCCGCATTTGAACAAGCGAATCAGCCAGCTCTCTGGGGGACAAAAGCAGCGTGTTGCATTAGCGCGTACTTTAGTGATGAAGCCTAAAATTTTATTATTAGATGAGCCTTTATCTGCCTTAGATGGGGTTATTAAAGAGACCATTAAGGCACGTATTCGTGAGATTGCAGAGCGTTATGAGCTAACCACTTTGATTGTGACACATGATCCTGAAGAAGCGATGACACTCTCTGATCGTATTTTGTTGTTATCAGACGGCAAAGTAGCTCAATATGCTAAGCCATCAGAAATCATCCAAAACCCTGCCAATGACTTTGTTAAAAGCTTTATCTTAAATCAGCTAAATATCAAACGCCGTAATATCTTGAGCCTATTTGAAGAGGACAGTGTGCCAACTGACCCTTTAGAAAAATACACTCAAATGAGACCTGTGCTAGATGGCAGCTCAGTCACTGCAGATACCAATTCCATAATCCAGCGCACAGCTACTAAATCAATTAAAGACACCTCCAAAGGTTAATCGCACTAGGCCAACGCTGGTCTCTCAAAACTTCCTTATTTCGCGCGTAGGTCATTATGAAACTTAATAACTCACCGCTAATGAAAGCTTCGTGGCTTTTCATTGGTGCGCTATTTCTCGTCTTTATGTTTGTGCCTTTGGGCAAAATGTTGATGCTGTCATTTAATGTGGCTGATGGATTAGGTCTAAGCCACTACGTCGATATCATCAGCAGTAATGACTTTAGACAAGTGATGTTGAATAGTTTTTTTGTCGCCATTGTTAGTGCGATGAGTGCCACTTTTTTGGCATTTATCCTTGCCTATACGGTGCACTGGACTAACTTACCAAACGGTTTTAAACAAATCATTAAGCTTGCATCACTGTTCCCTATGCTATTGCCAACAGTGACTTATGGATTTGCTATTATTTACACCTTTGGTAAGCAAGGTCTGCTCACCAAGATAATTGGCTTTCAGTTGTTTGAAGACATATATGGTTTCTATGGTATGTGGCTTGGCTACACCATCTATACCTTGCCAATAGCCTTTTTACTGCTTAACAATACCTTTCAATATTTGGATAAGAAGTTTGTAATCGTATCAGAACTGATGGGCGATTCACGTTTACGCCAGATAGATATGACGGTCATTCGTCCCTTAATTGGTACTTTTGCAGCTGCTATTATTCAATGCTTCTTTTTGGCCTTTACTGACTTTGGTATTCCAGCCTCTATTGGTGGTCAGTACAAGGTTATCGCCACTGAGCTTTATACCCAAATACTGGGTGCATCTCCCTCGTTTGAAAAGGGATCTGTGGTTGCCTTATTTATGTTAATCCCCTCTATTTTGAGCATTCTACTGCTTTGGTATGTGTCTCGATTTAATGTCAGGTATGACTCAGTAGAGCATTTTGACTTGCCTACCTCTAAAGTTAAAGACAGAATTCTGGGTGTGTTGTCCAGTGGCATTTTGATTTCGCTGTTATTCGTATTTGCTGTGATATTCATCATTCCATGGATTAAGACATGGCCTTACGAGATGGCGTTTAGTACAGACACATTTACTAAGGTGATTGAGTCCTCGAACCTAATGCGAGTGTATAAAAATTCACTTATTGTTGCGACCCTAACGGCTGTTTTTGGCACCATTATTACCTATGTTGCCGCGTTGATATACGAGCGTTCAGGGCTATTCAAGATAGGTAAGTTGACGATCGAAAGCTCAGCTTTAGTGACCAATACAGTGCCAGGTATGGTTATTGGTATTGCTTATCTGATGGTTTTCTCAGGCTCATCTATATCTAACACCATCTTTATTATTGTGATTAGTAATATCATTCATTACTTCTCAACACCTTATCTCATGAGTAAAAACGCACTATCAAAAATGAACTTAGGTTGGGAGACCACAGCTTCTTTACTTGGAGACTCATGGCTACAGTCTTTACGCCGAATTGTTGTACCCAACTCAATATTTACACTTATCGAAGTGGCCTCGTACTTCTTTATCAGTGCAATGGTCAGCATCAGTGCTGTGATATTTATTTCAGGTGCGAAGACGATGGTGCTAACTACAAAAATTGTTGAACTACAGCACTTCGCCCGCTTTGATGAAATCTTTATCCTGTCACTGATGGTGCTACTCACAAATATCACGGCATTAATATTCTTCGTAGTGGCGCGATATCTTTATACCAGAAGCATGTATGGCACAACAAAAATAAAAGTGAAAAAAACCACAGTGACGACGGTCGCTTAGATATTTCAACACAGTTTAGGCGTTGATATTACGAAAACTAATTTAATTTTTAACTATTCAAATAATCAGGGAAAACAATGAATTTATTCAAAACGATAGTAACGGGATTGACTTGTGGAGTTTTAGTAGCAGGTTGTGGGTCGCAAAGCTCGGACGATACAGCTGGCGAGGAGGTGATTATTTATAGTAATGCTGATGAAGAGGCAGTCGAGGTTATTCAAGAGGTGCTTGATGAGGCAGGCTTTGAAGGTCAATACATATTTCAATCATTCGGAACAGGTGAGCTTGGGGGACGACTATTAGCAGAAGGAAAAAATATTGAAGCTGATATGGTGACAATGAGCTCGTTTTATATCGAAAGTGCTCAAGCAAAGAACCCGATGTTTAAAGCGTTAGCATTTACAGCAAACCCACAGATTGCGACGCCTAATTACTATGCACCGATTCTCAGCTTTACGGGTGCTATTTTACTCAATACCAAAGAGGTAGAAGCTAATAATCTCCCCATACCTACCAGTGCCAAAGACTTAGCGAATCCTATTTATAAAAATCAAATTTCTATGGTTGATCCACATGGTTCATCAACCGGTTGGTTGTTTGTACAGGATATTGCTGCTGAATATGGCACCGATGCTGAAGGTCAACAAATCATGAATGCTATTCGTGAAAACGCAGGACCTAATTTAGAGCTATCTGGCTCTGGTCCTCTTAAAAAGGTAATGGCAGGTGAGGTGCCTATCGGTTTCGGTCTACGTCATCAGGCAGTCGCTAATAAGGCAAAAGGTTTACCAATTGATTTTGTTGATCCTAGTGAAGGTAATTACACATTGACTGAATCGGTTGCTGTTATTGATAAAGGAGAGAAAACCAATCCTAAAGCAATGAAAATGGCTGAGTTAATTGTCACTAAAGCTCGCCCGGGTTTATTAGAAATTTATCCAAATATTGTGTATGACGGTGAGACAGTAGCTGCTGAAAATCAGATTGATAACTCTAAGACCTATCCAGAGCCATTAACTGCCGAGCTGTTAGATAAGCACCGTGCTTTTTTCCACGGTGAGTAATTTTAGTTGAATCAAAATAATGCCCACTCATGCTTAGCTATATTAGTTCATAGGTTAAGCAAGTAGAGGGCTAATTAATAAAGATGTATTATGGGAAGAGCAGGTATGACAATGAGCAAAATACTTTCTGATAAAACATACGATGTCGTCGTCGTAGGTGGGGGCATCGTTGGGCTGGCAAGCGCCTACGCCGCCGTTAAAAAGGGGCTGAGTGTTGCAGTTGTAGAACGCCAATCTCAGAACAAAGATGCTTCTGTTCGTAATTTTGGATTTGTGACCGTTAGTGGTCAGCGTCGAGGTGAGCATTGGCAACGCGCCATGCACTCGCGTAATGTTTGGGCCGAGATTGCGCCAAAAGCAGGTATTCAGGTAGAGCATATCGGTCTGCATATGTTAATGCAGCGACCTGAAGCGGTAGATGTTGCACAAGCTTTTTTAGATACGGAAATGGGTGAGGGGTGCCGACTACTGACACAGTCTGAAATTAATGAAGCCGCGCCTTATTTGAACAAGGGAGAAGGGGTGTTATATAGCCCGCATGAGCTTAGAGTGGAGTCCAATACTGCAATTGCTAAGCTGGCTCATTGGTTACAAGAGACGCAGAGTGTGGACTTTTATAATCATACCACGGTGACTTCGGTGGAATTACCAAAAGTGCATACCAGCCGTGGTGTCCTTAACGCTGAGCACTGTGTGGTCTGCCCAGGAGCTGACTTTACTGGCTTATATCCACAAGTATTCGCTAAGACCAAAGCTAAGATGTGCACACTAAATATGATGCGAGTCATGCCCAAAAAAGCATTTAGATTAAATGCCGCTGTCATGTCAGATTTAAGCTTTGCCCGTTATGACGGATTTGCTCAGTTACCTGAAGCTACGATACTAAAAACCTTACTTGACGATATTCAAAGTGTAAAGCGTCAAGCAGGTGTCCACCTAATTGTGGTTCAGTCTGAAGATGGCTCACTAATCATTGGCGATAGTCATGATTATAGTGATAGAGAACTACCGTTTAGAGACACTCAAATTGATGACCTAATCATTAATGAATTTAAGCAGGTGATGGATATTGGTGAGATAGACATTACTCAGCACTGGTTGGGTGTATATCCAAGTGCGGATGACGTGGTATTTAAGACATCACCTGAAAAAGGTGTTGTGGTCGGTGCAGTCACCAGTGGTACAGGGGCATCAACAGGTTTCGCATTTGGCGAAGAGTTAATTGAATTGGTATTGGAATCAAAGTAATGAATACAGTAAAGAATAATGTAACAAGCAGCAGCTCACATAGTGATAGTTTAAATAGTATTAAAAATAAATTTTTTGATATTAGGCTCTGTGTGTTTGATATGGCTGGCACAACAGTAGATGAAGGTAACCTAGTATATAAAACCGTACGTAATGCCATCAATGAAGTACTGATGCGTGCTGGCAAGTCAGATAAGCAAGTGAGTCTTGAGTTATGTTTAGAATATGGTGCAGGGAAGGAAAAACGCAACGCCATCCACGATATTTTGGACATGCTAGATTTATCTGATGCTTGCATTGAATCGTTAACGGATACGGCGTTTGCAGCCTTTAAAGTCAATCTTGAAACTGCTTATAGCGAGGACACCTTATCTGAGTTTGAGGGCATGTCAGAGTTGTTCAAGCAGTTAAAGGCGAGCGGTCGTCATGTGGTATTAAATACAGGATATGATGCTAAGACTGCTAATAAAATTTTGACTATCTTAGGTTGGTCTGTGGGGGATCAAGTAGATGCACTAGTAACAGCCGATGATGTAGACAATGGCCGTCCAGGCCCTGATATGATTACTCTTGCGATGAAACAGTTCAATGTTGATAATTCACAGCAGGTGTTAAAAGCAGGGGATAGTGGTATCGATATTGAAGAGGGTAGGAATGCAGGGTGTGGGATAGTGTTAGGTGTGCTATCTGGTGCACAAAATGAGCAGCAGCTAGTGAAATATTCACCTGATGCGGTTTTAGACAAGCTGACTGAATTAAAGGATTTCATTTAACTCAAAGCTAAGTCTAAGCTTCAATCTATAAAAAATAGTAAAGCCATAAGAGCAATGACTTTTATGGCTTTTTTAATTTGGATAAAATATCTCAGATTATGTGTAATTGACGTTTAGATTACAGGCTTATTGATACAGTCATCAAACATAAAGAGATCTAAAACAGACGTCCAGTCACGGATCGACGCTTGCTAGGCTGCTAAGTACATGACCTTAAATACAGCCTGACATCCATTATACGATTCGATGAATAAGCTTTAGTCTTTGATAATTTCAAAACTATTTAGAGACCTCAGACGAGATATTTTTTGCTACGCTGTGGTATTACCCTAATATTTAACTATGGAGTACCCCATGTTTTTTATAAGGAAAGCAGACCAGAACGATGCAGCAGATATTGCTCATATACACTTTGAAAGTTGGAATGCTACGTATTCGAACCTTTTACCCGAAACGTATAGAAACAAAGAAAATAACTTAACTCAAAAGATGGAGATGTGGGAAAAAATATTACCTAGCCCTGGTGTAAACACATGGGTAGCATATGATACTGAGAATACCACTGTAGGGTTTATTTCTTACTTTAAGAAAGATCATGAGTGTGAAATAACCACTCTATATCTTTTACCTCAATATCAGAATTTAGGTATAGGTACTAAGTTAATTAATGCAGCTTTAATTGATGCTTTTCAGTGTAATATCTGCTCTAGTCTATCTTTATGGGTTTTACAAACCAATCTATCTGCGATTAGTTTCTATGAAAAATTTGGTTTTGAGTCTGATAGCCAATGTCATGAAGAGCTATACGAGGGCACCAAAATAACAGATGTTAGAATGATAAAATTACTCTAATATCTGTTATGAACCGCCCCGACTTTATCGGAGGCTGATTTACTTGAGTCAGGCAGTAATGCCTGACAGGATTAAATTATCATAATACCGCTTTTCAAACTCAAAGGGTGACACATATCCAATCGTACTATGCAGTCGTATTTTGTTGAACCAATCCACCCATTCAAGGGTTGCCAGTTCAACATCGTTCACACCAGTCCAGTTCTGCTTTAAATAATGAATCACCTCAGACTTGTAAAGCCCATTGACCGTCTCAGCCAATGCGTTGTCATAAGAGTCGCCAGTTGTACCGACAGAAGCAATAACACCGCAGTCCGTCATCTTATCAGTGTAGCGAATTGATAAGTACTGAACCCCTCGATCACTGTGATGAATGACATCTTTGGGATGGTTTCTATCTGCTATTGCTTGGTTTAATGCCGCCATCACCATATCGGTGTTCATACGGTTAGACACCTTCCAGCCAACGATAACGCGAGCAAACACGTCAATGATAAAGGCGGTATATACCCAGCCGCTAGTCGTTTTTATATAGGTAAAGTCAGCTACCCATAGCTGATTAGGACGATGGGCATTAAAGTTACGATTAACTAGGTCATCAGCGCGTTTTTGGTCATCACGGCTGTTGGTGGTGATCTTGCCCTTACCGCGCCAGATGCCTTGCATACCATACTGCTTCATTAAACGCTCTACCGTACAACGAGCAACCTGTAGCCCGTCCGCTTTCATCCGCTGCCAGACCTTACGAGCGCCGTAACGGCATTTACTGTCCTGCCAGATACGTTTAATCTCACCGATGTAATAGGCGTCATGCTGACTGCGCAGTGAACGCTTGTGTGGGTTGTCGCTTAAGGCTTGAGCACGATAATAAGTTGACGGGGCAATCGGTAGTACTCTACAGATTGGCTCGATCCCATATTCTTGCTTGTTAACATCAATAAAATCGACCATTATTTCGGTGGGCGGTCGAGCTCCGCCTGGGCGAAAAAAGCGGCAGCCTTACGTATAATCTCATTGGCTTGCTTGAGCTCTTTGTTTTCGCGTTCAAGCTCTTTAATACGTTGATCTTGGCTTTGAGCTTGCACTGAGGCAGGAATGGTTTGATCGATGTGCTTTTTATGCCAGGATCGCAGGGTTTCAGGCGTGCAGCCAATCTTAGGTGCAATGGCTTGAATGGCTGACCATGTAGAAGGATAGTCGCTCGACGCTTCAATCAGCATGCGAACGGCGCGTTCTTTAATCTCAGGAGTGTAGGTTTGTCTTTTCATTGTCGTATTCTCTCAGAATGTTGAGTCTCCGACAATACCGGGGCGGTTCAATATCTACAATAAGATTTACATTTTTCCACCTGATAGGAATACCTACCGTATTAGTAAGTCCTTCGACAAGTAAAGTAGGGTGTAATTCATTACTAAATGAATGTGACTTTGAATGATCCGTATATACTCCAGGCTTAAAGGAAGGCTCTACACTATTAATTTTAGCTTCTTTTTCTAATGCTTTTGATAACTGTTTCCTGATATGTTCAAGATAACTCCAAGGGTTTGAGTGCATATAATCAAAATCATTAGGCCTTACTTCTAGATCATTACGATTAAAGAAATCAGCTCCTTGTAGAAGAAAACTTACCCAAGCTAAACGAGATAAGACATAAACTGATAATGGTTCATTTCGAGATTGTAGCTTCAGATTTTTATAAGCATCCTTTAAAAGTAACTCACCTTCATCAAACCTTCCCATCTCGGCTAGAAGTGATGCTTTTTTCATGTTCCATGATGGGTCTATGGCTTCAATATCTTCAACTAATTCTTCTAAACCAGAGTAATCGAAGCTTTCTCTAGCTAAAATGGCTTTATGATAGTTTATTTCGTTTTTTACTTCTGAGGAAGTCAGTTTAACTGCATCTAAAATATGAGCTACTCTTGAATTGATCTTTTTATAATCGTTATTATCAAACCAGCGTGTACTTCTAAAAAGCCACAAAGCTATTTCAATCTGCTGTTTGCTGGTTAGTCCACTAGGTTGAGAAGGATCACAAATTTCTAGAAGCTCTTCAGCTAAATGTATGGCATTTACGCTGAATGTGATGGTATTACGCCATACGATTTCGTAAAGCATCTTTGAACGCAAATTAGGTTCCATCTCAGCTAAGTTTTTAGAGTTTGGAAAAGGATCGGTAATCTGATTTTGTAAGCTCCACCGTATATTAGACGGGCATACCAACCATCCTGGATAAGACTCTCTATCTTTAATAAGTTGATCTAACTGATTCTCAAGTAACGTTGCTGCATAGCTATGATCCTTATGGACTCTACCTATTTCGTTTTCTGGAATAGTTTTACAGGTAATCGAAGTTGGTTGCCAATTCCAGCTATCTTTAGGCTTAAGTATCTGAAGAGTGTCGAGAAACATCTTTGTTGCTTCACGATGTTTTTCATCATGGTTGTCCAAGTGTTTAACTAGACTTGATAAATCAATAGGTGCCACATTGATTGACTCTAAGTATTTGCGCTTAGCTGGACTCAGATCTAAGGCGCCCACTAAGTAAATTCGACGAGCATGACTAGCTAAGTTATCTCTTACCCATCCAACCCATTGTAAAAAATTAGGATCATCACCTGAAAATCCTAGTAAGCAAAACTCATTTTCGATAAATATTTGACGAGCTAGGTTTACAAATGCTGCATGAGTCTTTGGATATTGTCGATAATCTTCTTGAGTAAATATCAGATTATGAGAAATTTGTACTGTGCCATGTAATTTTACGATTCTAGGAGAGCGAGAAGAGGATAGATCTTCAGGTTTATTGACAGTACTGTAGATGGGTTTATAGATATCAGATGCTGCCCGTTCTAACAGCGTATCCCAATTAGTTGTAAGCACTTCCGTCCAAGGCAGCTTTAACAATGAGCCGTATAAATCGCCTGGTATCCATGCAGGGTCATTAACAGTTTGCTCTATTACATCCTTCAATGCTTGTTTGCCGAAGTAAGAACTATATTCCTCAGCGATTCGTAGAGGATCGCCCCATGGATCGGATCCTAAATCTTTTGATAGTACCTTTAGAAGGTCATTCCACAAGGGTAACTTACTATTTATATCACCACTACTAGCAGCGCTTCTACTAAAACCAGAGCCCACCATAATAGCAGCGCCTTGATATGACGTTTCATTTCGCCAAAGAGCTTCGGCGAGCTTTTTTAGTAATGGATAGTCGGGTAAGCTTTCAATACTCATAATGGCTACTCGTAAATAGTTAAATATTTATCATTATATTCAGTTAAAAACAGCGTACCCAAAATTGAACGTAAAGCACAATCAAACAATGACTGTTCTCACTGCTATGACAGTCCAATTTATCATACTAAGAAGTATACTGCTTATAAAATAGAGTAGTAGTAAAACCCATCACAGAGAAGCGCTAATTACGTTGGTTAAACTCTTGCAAACGACAGTAATAGAGCTATTATAAATGAGTATAGGTAATGGGACTGGACGCCATCACGGCTTGTTCTTACTAAATCAGCTGATGATATTTTTAAGTCCTTATTAAATTAGTAATATTTAATGATGATTTCATCTTGCGTCATGCCAGCATGCTTACAATAAAAAGCTTCTATTGAGTTTAAAGCGTCTCTTAGTTGCCGCTGTGACACCTGCACATACTGTAAGGTAACATCATCGCTTGATTTAGCTTCACGATGATTGAGCAAGCGTTTGAGGACTGGATAGCTGATATTTAAACTATTGGCTACCGTTCCGAAAGTACGGCGCAAATCATGTGGCGTAATATATATGTTTGCTTGATTACCTATGGCCTTATAACTACCGCTTAAGTCTTTTATATGGTCATCGCTGGCTTGCAAGTCACTTGGGAATACCCATTGCTTGCCTGAGCTCAACCTCCACCTTTCTTCGAGTAGAGCCTGTAAAATATTACTAGTAGGCATATGATAATCAGAACCGTTTTTGGTATCTTTAAATATTATCCTGCCCGCTTTAAGGTCAATGTCAGACCATTTTAAGGACTGGGCTTCGTTTAAACGCACACCAGTGAACATAAAAAGTAGCATGATATCTCGTGCATTATTGCTATGAGGCGCTTGCATGTGTGAGCTTCTATCAACATAACTTAAAAGCGTTTTGATGTACGTACCTAAATATTCTTCTTCGATATGTTTGGTACGTGGCTTAACTCTATTCCAGTCTTTCTTAGCATTGAGTATACGTATAGGTTGCTCTTTGATTAAAAAGTCTTCGTCATCATCTAAAAAGCTATCACGGCAATAATTCCAAATGGATCTCAGAGCTCTCATAGTTGCATTAGCCTGAGCTTCGCTATGCTTGCTTATCTCTTTATGTTTATCACTTATCATTGACTTAGTGATATCATTTAAAGAGATATTTAGCCAGTCTTTCAGCTTATTTAGTATTTGACGGTCATAAGTGGTAATAGTGCCTTTAGCTAAGCCCGTCTTTGTTGATTTGAAATAGTCATATGCCTCCTTGAGGGTTGGTACGTTATTAGTCTTATCTTTAGGCTCTTCCAAGTTCTCATGAAGCCCGTCATAAACATGCATACCTTTTTTTATATTTGCCATCATTATGCTGGCTTTTTCACGCTGAACCGCCCCGACTTTATCGGAGGCTGATTTACTTGAGTCAGGCAGTAATGCCTGACAGGATTAAATTATCATAATACCGCTTTTCAAACTCAAAGGGTGACACATATCCAATCGTACTATGCAGTCGTATTTTGTTGAACCAATCCACCCATTCAAGGGTTGCCAGTTCAACATCGTTCACACCAGTCCAGTTCTGCTTTAAATAATGAATCACCTCAGACTTGTAAAGCCCATTGACCGTCTCAGCCAATGCGTTGTCATAAGAGTCGCCAGTTGTACCGACAGAAGCAATAACACCGCAGTCCGTCATCTTATCAGTGTAGCGAATTGATAAGTACTGAACCCCTCGATCACTGTGATGAATGACATCTTTGGGATGGTTTCTATCTGCTATTGCTTGGTTTAATGCCGCCATCACCATATCGGTGTTCATACGGTTAGACACCTTCCAGCCAACGATAACGCGAGCAAACACGTCAATGATAAAGGCGGTATATACCCAGCCGCTAGTCGTTTTTATATAGGTAAAGTCAGCTACCCATAGCTGATTAGGACGATGGGCATTAAAGTTACGATTAACTAGGTCATCAGCGCGTTTTTGGTCATCACGGCTGTTGGTGGTGATCTTGCCCTTACCGCGCCAGATGCCTTGCATACCATACTGCTTCATTAAACGCTCTACCGTACAACGAGCAACCTGTAGCCCGTCCGCTTTCATCCGCTGCCAGACCTTACGAGCGCCGTAACGGCATTTACTGTCCTGCCAGATACGTTTAATCTCACCGATGTAATAGGCGTCATGCTGACTGCGCAGTGAACGCTTGTGTGGGTTGTCGCTTAAGGCTTGAGCACGATAATAAGTTGACGGGGCAATCGGTAGTACTCTACAGATTGGCTCGATCCCATATTCTTGCTTGTTAACATCAATAAAATCGACCATTATTTCGGTGGGCGGTCGAGCTCCGCCTGGGCGAAAAAAGCGGCAGCCTTACGTATAATCTCATTGGCTTGCTTGAGCTCTTTGTTTTCGCGTTCAAGCTCTTTAATACGTTGATCTTGGCTTTGAGCTTGCACTGAGGCAGGAATGGTTTGATCGATGTGCTTTTTATGCCAGGATCGCAGGGTTTCAGGCGTGCAGCCAATCTTAGGTGCAATGGCTTGAATGGCTGACCATGTAGAAGGATAGTCGCTCGACGCTTCAATCAGCATGCGAACGGCGCGTTCTTTAATCTCAGGAGTGTAGGTTTGTCTTTTCATTGTCGTATTCTCTCAGAATGTTGAGTCTCCGACAATACCGGGGCGGTTCACGCGCTTCGGTTAGCGTAATCAAGTGTGTTTCTTCTACTTCGTCTCTATACAGCTTTCCATTGATGCGCTTATGCAATGTATAGCGCTTTGACTGTTTGCCCACCCGTAGCGCAAAACCAGTTAGTACATCGTCCATATAGATTTCAGTACCTTTAGCGGTATAGTCTACTGAATCGATAAGTTTTTTGGTAAGTTTAACTTTCATATATCACCCATGCAGCAGTACATAACCATAGTGTTAGTAGTCATCATACTTTAATTACTACAAGGGTCAAAGTATCAAGATAGTATCAAAAAATTAATTACCTCAATGTGATTTCATGAAATTTAAGCAATAAAAAACCCTCACAAGCCAATGCTTGTAAGGGTTTGAATTTGGTGGGCCCAGTAGGACTTGAACCTACGACCAAAGGATTATGAGTCCTCTGCTCTAACCAACTGAGCTATGGGCCCTAACGTTAGACGCACAATGATACCTGATTTTTTTAAATTTTCAAGTAAAAGATAGGAAGTAATAGAGATATTGTGCCCAAATCTTTATCTTTTTATCAAATACTGCCAGCCAAGGTGAGACTGCGCCCTCCATCAACGGTAATTATCTCGCCAGTGACGTAGCTGGCCCGTGCTAGATACAGCACGCTATGGGCTATCTCATCAGGGCGACCAATACGCTGCATCGGTATAGAGCTGAGAATGTTCTTTTGTTCATCATCATTGAGAGCCTGATCACTATCAGCGTCGGGCAGTATATTGACGCCTGGCGCGATACCATTGACCCGTACGCTAGGTGCCATCTCAAGCGCCAAGGACTGTACCATCATACGATGCGCTGCCTTTGCCATATTATAAGCGCTATAGCCTTTAAATGGCCTATCATGAGCATGGATGTCTAGCAAACTAATGATGCAGCCGTGCTGAGTTTGCAGATAAGGCAAGAATGCTTGACTGAGTAATAACGGCGCTTTGGCATTGGTCAAAAACAGCTCGTCCCACTGCTGAGTATTAATGCTACCAAGGGGAGTAGGATAAAAACGCGAGGCGTTATGCACCAATACATCCAACTGACCAAAACAGAATATGATGTTCGCTACAAAGTCGTTTAGGCGCTTAGGCTCATTGACCAGCTTTAAGTCAGCGACGATCATCGCCGCGCTATCAGGACGGCGGCGATTGAGATCGGCAGTGAGCGCCTTTGCTTGCTGCTCACTGTGACGACAGTGGATAATGACTCGGTAGCCTTGAGTATGCGCCGCTTTAATAATAGCAGCTCCGATACGTTTGGCGCTGCCAGTAATGAGCATGACAGGCGAGCCTGCGCTGGCAGTTGCCGACTGAATAGGGATAACGGCTTGATTCATAGTCTATCTGTATTTTTGGTATAAAGGAGTAAAGTCGTAGCAGTACTATATCTTAAGAGTTATATCAGGACGCACTTTGACGGTTCGGTTATCCTCACTTAAGAGGGGTGCTGAGTGTCCAGGTGATCTATGCGCGCTTGCCGTAATGCTGCACCAATTTCTGGCCCTCGAAGTCCGGCTTCGATATCTTCCATACCAATCGCGTGAAAACTATTGAGAGCCAGCATCATTTGCCGATGCTGCTTTGCCAACTGAAAAGTATGACTACATACCAACAGCTGTGAGAGCTTCTCAGGTGCTTTATGAGCGCCGCAGGCTTGTATGAGGTCAATTCTTTCAGCGGCATCCAGCTCATTGATAGCGGCTAGGGTAGGGAGCTGCTGGACAAATAAATTGGCAAATTGAGTATGTACTTTGGGCACTTTGACCATGTTGCCAATTTGGTTGATATTTTTTGTCGCAGAGGCAGTCTCAACGCTAGAGTCTGTGAGAGCATTTGTAAACGCATCAGCGCTCAGGCTCGTCATCAGTAGCGCCCAGCGCTGTGATAAATTCAGCTGCATTTGACCAGCAAAATATAGTGCCGTCTGTACCGTCTCTCTTATATGCGTATTATTCCAAGCGCCATGTAATGGCGCAAAATACTCGGTAAGTGCACCGATATCAAACAACTGCTGCCAGTACACATGCGGGGAGAGCTGCATCATCGCGCGGCTCGATTCTTGCCAAATGCGCTCACTACTGAGGTGAGCAAGCTCTCCTGAGTGGACCAGTTGGCGCATCAATGCCAGTGTCTCCTCAGCGATGGTAAAGCCCAAGTCATAATAACGCCCATAAAATCGTGCGGTGCGCAGTACCCGTAAAGGGTCTTCACTAAACGCAGGTGAGACATGACGCAAGGTCTTATTCGCAAGATCATCCAATCCGCCGTAGTAGTCGAGCACCTCGCCTGTCAGCGGCGTGTCATCGGTTAGGCTAGTGACTTCTATCGCCATTGCATTGATGGTCAGATCACGGCGCTGCAAGTCTTCTTGCAAAGTAACATCGATGCTGGCATGGATACTAAAGCCTTGATAGCCGACGCCTTGTTTGCGCTCAGTACGCGCTAGCGCATACTCTTCATGCGTTTTTGGATGCAAAAACACCGGAAAGTCTGCGCCTACTTGTACAAACCCAGCACTGAGCATCTGTGCTACTGTCGCGCCCACGACGACGTAGTCTTTGTCCTTGATAGGTCGTCCTAGTAGCTGGTCGCGGACGGCTCCGCCAACAAGATAAATCTGCATGATAGCCTCGTATTATCGCGCAAGTTAGGACTGATATGTGCCATCAGTCAATGACAATAAAAAACCAGCCATCGCACTGAAATGGCGATGGCTGGCTTTAGTATAACAGAGGAGCGCTATCCATAGAGGTTAGCGTCCTTTACGTTGGTACAATATTTGAAATTTGAAGTAACGAGTGAAGGGATGTCGATGCGACAAACATCATCAGCCCGTTATTGGTTTTCGCTTTCCAAATCCTGAGCTTCCGTCACGGCAAGTGCTGTCATGTTGACCACACGGCGCGCGGTTGCTGATGGTGTTAGGATATGGATAGGCTTACTGCTACCCAACAAGATAGGGCCGATAGACGCGCTATTTGTCGCGGTTTTTAGTAAGTTGAAGGCGATGTTTGCGGCATCTAGCGTTGGCAATATCAGCAGGTTCGCCGCGCCTTTTAGTGGGCTTGATGGCATGTCTTCTAGGCGAATGTTTTCGTTCAACGCCGCATCACCTTGCATCTCACCTTCAAATTCAAAATCGACGTTCATGTCGGTCAAGATTTGATAGACTTTGCGCATTTTCACCGCGCTGTCACGGTTTGAGGTACCGAAGTTTGAGTGTGATACGAGGGCGACACGAGGCGTAATACCGAAGCGACGTAGCTGCTCAACGGCCAAGATGGTCATCTCAGCCAATTGCTCTGCTGTTGGGTCTTCGTGGATATAAGTATCCGCGATAAAGATGTTGCGATTTTGCATCAGTACCGCATTCATCGCATAAAAGTCGCTAACACCTTCTTTTTTGTCAATGACACTTTGGACATAGTCTAAGTGCAATTGATAATGACTAAACGTACCACAAATCATGCCATCTGCATCGCCATTGTCTACCAGTAGCGAGCCAATTAGCGTGGTCTTGCGACGCACATCACGGCGGGCAAGCTCGATACTGACGCCGCGGCGTTTGTTTTTCTCGTAGTATCCTTGCCAGTAGTCTTTGTAGCGTGGATCGTCGTCTTGATTGACGATAGTGATGTTTTCACCATCTTTTAAGCGCAGACCGAGTCTTTTGATATGATCTTCGATGACAGCTGGGCGACCGACCAAGATAGGGTGGGCAAGCGCTTCGTCGACCACAACTTGCACTGCCAGTAGGACGTTGTTGTCTTCACCCTCACAGTAGACGATACGCTTTGGTGCTGCTTTGGCACGCGCAAAGACAGGCTTCATCACAAACGCTGAGTTATAGACAAACTCAGATAGGCTCTGACGATAGGCGTTCATGTCAGCGATAGGCAAGGTGGCAACGCCTGAGTCCATGGCGGCTTTGGCAACGGCAGAGGCAATCTCGATGATGAGGTTTGGCTCTAGTGGGCCTGGAATTAAGTAATCACGGCCAAAGCTCTTCATCTGCTCGATGTTTTTAACGTTGCTGGTTGGGGTGGCTTCGACATGTGCCATAGCAGCGATTGCTTTTACACAAGCGATTTTCATCTCTTCGTTGACTGCGGTTGCGCCTACATCTAGAGCGCCGCGGAAGATGTACGGGAAGCAAAGGGCGTTGTTTACTTGGTTTGGATAGTCTGAGCGACCAGTCGCCATGATGACGTCAGGGCGGACAGCATGCGCAAGCTCAGGCATGATTTCAGGGGTTGGGTTGGCAAGGGCAAAGACGATTGGGTCTTTTGCCATACGGCGAACCATATCTTCGGTCAAGGTGCCGGGCATTGATAAGCCCAAGAACATATCGACATCGTCCATGACTTCTTCGATAGACGTCGCGGTGATGTCACGAGCATAGCGCTGTTTGGTTTCGTCTAGATTTTCACGGCTGGTGCTGATGATACCGCGAGAGTCGGATACGATGATGTTGTTTTTATCGACGCCAAGCGCGCAGATGATATCTAGACAAGAGATGGCAGCGGCACCTGCGCCTGAGCACACCACTTTGATTTCTTCGATTTTTTTGCCAGTAAGTAATAAAGCATTGAGCATGGCGGCCGCGACGATGATAGACGTGCCGTGCTGATCGTCATGGAACACCGGAATGTTCATACGCTCGCGCAATTCGCGCTCGATTTTGAAGCATTCTGGGGCTTTGATGTCTTCTAGGTTGATACCACCAAAGGTTGGCTCAAGAGAGGCAACCGCTTCGATAAATTTGTCTGGATCGTTTTGGGCAATCTCGATATCAAAAACATCAATGCCAGCAAACTTTTTGAATAGTACCCCTTTACCTTCCATCACAGGCTTAGACGCCAAAGGCCCGATGTTACCCAGACCTAGGACGGCAGTACCGTTGGTGATGACGCCGACTAAGTTGTTGCGAGCTGTATATTTGGCAGCAAGCTTTGGATCTTTTTCGATTTCAAGACAAGGTACTGCTACCCCTGGCGAATAAGCCAAGGCCAAGTCACGCTGGTTTGCCAGCTGTTTGATAGGGGTGACTGAGATTTTACCTGGGCGCGGAAACTCATGATAGTGCAAGGCAGCTTGTTCAAACTGCTCTTTTTCTGAACTGTGGGTATCCGTATTCAAAGTGGTATCGTCATTCATAATAATTGCCATGGTTGGAATAAATTGGAATAAAGTAAATGGAGATAAAAAAATAACGCCGCCGTCTCAACGCTTATTGAATGATAATAATCAAAGAGAACATCGGCATTAAAAGGGTTATGATCGGCAGTTTAATATCAGGCCAAAAAAGCAATCGAGCGAAAACCGTTATTCTAGCACTATTGGCAATTCACTGCCTAGTCAACTCGGCCCGATTGTGCGAATAATATAATAAAATGATATTCGTTATTTCGCTGGTTGATAATGCCAAAAAACCCCATGACATATCAACCTTAATTTCATAATGTCTCAAAATATTACAGTCTATAAAGGCCAAAGACACTGTTTTGTGTGGCCTGAGGTGTTAAATGGCTAAACCAATTATGAAGAACAGCTAATCGGCATTTGCGGCGCATGAGGATCGGGTGGCAGGGTATCGAGCTCTGTTGCGATATCCTGTACCTGATAGGGATGCGCAAGCAAGGTGAAGACGCGATCCACTTCCTCAAACTGACCTTGTTCTGCAGCCGTAATGGCTCTTTGTGCCATGCTATTACGCAGCACATAGACAGGGTTGTGCGCTTGCATGGTCGCCTGTACCTCTGCGAGTTTTAAAGACTCGATGAGGCTAATATAACGCGCTGACCAATCTTGCCACACTTGCTGCGCCTCAGGGCTTAACTCAGCAGTCATGGTGGTCAATAATTGATGCTCATATGGATAATCCTCTGGCGCCAGCAGGCCAAGCAGCGCCCGAAAGCTGTTGGTGTAGTCGAGTAAGTTGTCTTCTAATAGAGTCAACCACTCAAAAGCCACACTGAGGCTCTCGCTTCGATGCGGCAGTCCAAGCTTTTGACACAGTCCTTGCTGATAGTGCTGCATAAACGTCGCTTCATAAGGCGCTAAGCAATCAGAAAGCGTCTCACGAGTCACGCCGTCCAAACGCATAAAGTGAGGCAACCAAACGTTTAGGTTCCAATAACCAATAGCGGGCTGGTTCTGATAAGCGTAACGTCCTGTATGATCAGAGTGGTTATTAATCCAAGCCGGATTAAAGCGCTCCATAAAGCCAAAAGGCCCAAAGTCTAAGGTGCTGCCTGTAATCGATAGATTGTCAGTATTCATTACCCCATGAGCAAAGCCGATCAACTGCCAATCGGCAATCATACGTGCCGTCCGCGCAACGACGGCTTGCAAAAATGCGAGCACAGGTATCTCGCTCTCGCGGCACTCTGGATAATAAGTATCAATCATATAGTCGGTAAACTCACCGAGCAAATCAGGGGCAAAGCTTGCAATCCACTCGACATGGCCGAGGCGAATATGGCTGTCTGCCACCCGCATCAGTGCAGCGCCAGCCTCCATGCGTTCGCGGCGCACACGTGTATCAGAAACGACAAAGCCCAAAGCATTTGAGGAAGGGATGCCAAGCTGGGTAAGTGCGTGACCGCATAAATACTCGCGAATGGTACTACGAAGGACCGCGCGCCCATCTCCCATACGCGAGTAGGGCGTCAGACCGATACCTTTGAGATGTAAGTCTTGTCGCTGCTCATTATGATCAATGACTTGCGCCATAAGCAACCCGCGCCCATCGCCCAGTTGTCCCGCCCATTGCCCAAACTGATGACCGGCATAAGCCATCGCCAGCGGCTCAAAACCCTCAGGCACATATTCTCCGCCGATGATTTCGACCCAGCGCTCCATTAACTCTTGATCAGTTGACCAGCCTAATTGCTCAGCGACTTGTGAGTTGAAGTGGCCGGCACGCGGGTTGTTAAGAGCGCTTGGTGGCTGCTTATGATATAGACGCGGATCTAATTGGGCATAGCTATTTTGGTAGCGCATAACGGCTTCCTATTTTTTATCGATAAATTGAGCAAAAAAATCCCCCTAACTATAACAGTTAGAGGGTAGGAGAAAAGTAGCAATTTTTAAATACTAGTTTTAATACTAACTTAGTAAAAACTAAGCGGCTTTTTTGCTAAGACCGATTGAGCGAAAAGCAGTTTTTAGGTTGCTATTGTGCTCAAGGATTTTTTGTTCAATCTTTGCATAATCGTGTTTTAGCTTCTCATCTACTTCATGCAAACGATCAGCACATTCAATCTTTTTTAGTTCAATGGCTTTGGCTTTTAGCGCTTGCCACTCTTCAACGGTCTTCATAAAGGCATCGTATTCAGACTTGATGCGATCTTGAAAGTTTTTCATCGCATGAGGAATGTCGATGCCACCTGCCGTCGCCGTCTCGATCTGCTGCTGGGCTTTTTTAAACTGCATTTGCACTTCAGCATGCTTGATGGTCGTGTCATCGACCGTACGCAGCTCACTGGTCAGACCGATCTTTGATAGCCCTGCGATCAGCCATTTGGTTGGGTCATACTGCCACCATTTGACACCATTACGATAGTCGTATTGGAAGAAGTGATGGTAGTTATGATAGCCTTCACCCCATGTAAATATCGCCAAAAAGAAGTTATCACGGGCACTGTTGGTATCGGTATACGGGCGCGTACCAAACATATGACACAAGGAGTTGATAAAGAAGGTAAAGTGATGCGTCAGCACTAGACGTAGCAGGCCTGCTAACACCAGCGTACCCCAAACGTCACCGATCAACCAACCAACTGCAGCAACCATAGCCACGTTAGTCGCGAGCACCCAAAGACCATAGTATTTATGCTGAATTTGTAACACTTTATCTTTAGTCAAATCAGGGATATTTTTGTAATCAAAACGGCCGCTAGGGTAGTTACGTAGCATCCAACCAATGTGACTAAAGAAAAACCCACGCTGCGCTGAATACGGGTCTTCCATACGATCATCGACATGACGATGATGGCTACGGTGCCCAGATACCCAGTCAAATGCTGATCCTTGTACCGCTAGGGTTGCGCCAAGCAATAAAAAGTTTTTGACAATAGGATGGGCTTTATACGCACGGTGCGACAGCAGACGGTGATAGCCTGCGGTAATACTAAGGCCAGTCCAGACCATAAAGGCGCCAAACACACCCCAGACTGGCGCACTGACTTCATGAGTCAATAAATACCAAGGGGTAATAACTGCCGCTGCAATAGGCGTTGCTATCAAAAAGATAGCAGGTACTAAATTAATGGGCGACTTTTGGAATTCAAGCTCAAGAGGGTCAACACCTTCATAGTTGGCTACAGAGTTTGCATTCTTGTAGACGCTTGTAGCCGCAGATTGAGTTTCTGCTGCTGTATTGGTGTTGCTCTTGTTATTATCAAACCATGTCTTAACACGTAGCGCTTGAGTGCCAGCGTTTTGTATAAGCGTATCACCAGACTTCATAGCGAGACGTAAGCCTTTAAGTGGTAAACCTATGACTTTTTTAGCAATCATGTAATATCCCTAACGGTATTAATTTCAGCGTCCATATTACCCTAAAAAAACAATAAAGTGAACATTTATACACTATAAAAATATTGCTAAATAACAATAACTTGTATGGATTATAGAATGGATAGGTCAAAATAGCGATAGACTTATCAGACATGAGGGAGAAGTGTAAGTGTTACAGCAGATATGTACAAAAACCCATGTCTCAGAATTGAGGGAGAGTCAGAAACTATAAATAAGAAGTTAACAGCGCAACCGTAACCTATTGTCGGCCCAATACCTGACTGGGGAAGTCGGTGATGATGACATCAACCTGCCAGTCGACCAGCTGCTGTATGGCGTCGATATCATTGACCGTCCACGCACTCATAGGCAAGTCGTAACGGTGGCTATGAGCGATGATGGCTCGACTCAGCAGCGGATAATGCACGCCCAGCTGTACACAGCCCAACTGCAAAGCAGTATTGGTCGCGGTAGCCAGTGCTTCGGCGGTGCGAATGAGTAAACCTCGCGGTAGGCGTTTTAGCTGCTGATGCCGCTGCAGACGCACATGCAACTCGGTGTCAAAGCTGGTTAGTACAAGCGGTAAATGAATCAGCGGCGTGTCAATCAGATCGCGCGCCAGCGCTTGGATAAGGGCGGTATAATCGGTGCGCTCATGGGTCTTGATCTCAAGCTCAATGACAGAAAATTCGTGCAACGTCTGGGCGATACTCGCTAGGGTGATAATAGGATGACCAAGCTGTAGGTGTCGTCTGATCTCCGCTAGAGTCAGCTGAGCAATACGCGATTGCTGGCCACACATCCGTGCCAAATCCTCATCGTGAAAAATCACTAAATGACCATCAGCGCTTAGCTGGACATCGAGCTCTACACCAGCCAAACCATGATTTTTTAGACGCCCGATATGCTGAAATCCAAGTAAGGTGTTTTCTAAGGCTTCACCGCGCGCGCCGCGATGACCGAGTAACAGCGTGTTTTTAAAGTTTATCATCATATACAGTAATGAGTGTTTTAGGCTCATCATATCGCCTGAGATAGGCGAGGTCTAACAACATTTACGACTGCTATCTGAGCAAATGCCGAACCAAAATGAATCAAAATGGTGGGCGCTCAATTTGACCTTTGATGAATCAAAATGTTCGACACGCCCTATATAAATATGTCATTGTTATGTTTTTGCAACCAAACGCAGGTTTTGTGGCGAATGAAGGACGTTATTTGTATATCCATGGCAGACACTAATGACCATTTCATCTAAACACCGTATAATAATCTGGTTTTAACCGCTGGCAGCTAGGGTTTTGGTTTGAACATCAATCACTGTCCGTCAGTGACGGTACGAATTAGTAAATTGGGAGCAAAATACATATGAGCGTAGCAAATAAGAGTGTGAGCAAGTGGCAAAAAGTGGCTGGTATTGGCATGGTATGTGGTTTAGCGCTTGTCGGCTGTGATCGCTCAGAAAAAGAAGGGACGACAGAGACCGCTGAGCTGACAGAGCAAGAGGCTGCCGCAGAAAACGCTGCTGCTACTGCGGTCAGCTGTGATGATCCCATGGTGCAAGATCGCCTCAAAACGACACTAAAAAATACGCTCAATCAACAAGCACAGACGCTCGCTGCCAATTATGCAAATGACGCCGAGATCAGCCTTGCAGGCGCTAGCATTGCTGATAAGACCAATGGTGTTGTGATTGATGTACAAAACGCAGCAGTACTACAAGCAGCCAACAGCAATGGCATGACGACGTGTCAGGCGAGCGTCAGTATGACGCTCCCAAGTGAGGATTTGTATCAAGCCAGTCAAGTGCAAGCGGCCAACAATCAGCCAAGCCTGCAATCTCGTCTTGCGCAAAATAACATTCGTATCAATAACAACATGCTCGTGGATGACGCTTTTACCTATGTTGTTGGCGCTCAAGGCGGGCAAGTAAGTACGCGAATCGCAGGTCGGCCCGCGCTTCTCACTGTCGTGGCTGATGTCATGGCAGGCTCTGTGTTTAAGTCGGCGATGGATGCCGCCCGCGCCGAGCGTGAAGCAGAACGCCGCGCTACTGCACAAGATAATGAGCGTCAGTCAGCACCTGTGCGTCAGCCGCGCGCTGCCACACCAGTCGAGCCGATTCGTCCGATCCAGCCTACTACGCCGCCGACCATCGAGGTGCCAAGTACCAATAACCAAAATGAAAGCGCTGGTACTAGCTCGCCAAGCAGTACAGCAGCCAACAGTGCTGCGACTCCCAGTGAGCCTGCCGCACCTGCGACGCCAAAAGCAGTGCCAGAAGATGACAGCATCGATATGGTCATTATCGAAGATGAAAGCGCTACTTATTAATCCATAAAAATCAGTAATGATAGTGGTTTTTAGAAGAAAAGAACCCGTAACGTCTTTACGTTACGGGTTCTTTTTTTGCTTGTATATATCAGATGTCTCGGGCCCGCTACTTATCACTGGCGAAGTTCTGTAACACCTGACTGTCCCAAAGTACCTCAGAGACCTGCTCAGGGTCTGTGCAAAAACGTGCCGCGACAAACAACCAATCAGACAAACGGTTGATTAAGCTGATGGCCGTTGCACGGATTGCTTGCGGGCGCGCTTGCTGTAATAGGACCGCTTGGCGCTCAGCACGGCGACACACACTACGTGCGACATGCAGCTGACTAACCAGCAACGACCCAGTGGGTAAGATAAAGTCTTTTAGTGGCGCTAAGGTGGCGTTCATTGCATCGATTTGCTGCTCTAGCCATTCAATGTGCGTGCTGTTCACGCCTTCATATTCTGGCATGGCAAGCTCACCACCGATATTAAACAAAAGATGCTGAATAATCGCCAACGCCTCAGAAAGCTCGGACTCGTCCGTCTGCGTCTTAAATGCTGATAGAGCGCCTTGCTGCAAGTACGCGCGTACCATACCGAGGTGTGAGTTTAGCTCATCAATATCACCCATCACGCCAAACAAGATATCAGCTTTGCTCACGCGGCTACCATCTGCCATGCCGGTGCTACCATCATCGCCGGTACGTGTATATATTTTACTCAAACGGTTGCCCATCTTGATATCCTTAGCGGTTTTTATCGTTCAGTGGTGTTAGTTATGTGCTCATTGTAGTATTTTATGGCGGTTTTCGCTAAGATAATGGGTTAAGTTTTATCGCGCTGCAGAGTTTATGAGTGTCCATGGATCGCTGCGCGTGATTTTTTGTCTGTTTTGTTTGTATTCCACTTATTTATATCAAAGGCTTTTTAACTATGACCACACCACTTGCCGATGCGATGTCTCAGCTGGCCATTTATGATTCACTGACAGGTAGCAAGCGTCAGTTTGTACCACTCAAAGCAGGACAGGTCGGCATGTATGTGTGCGGGATGACCGTTTATGATTATTGTCATATTGGTCATGCGCGTGTGATGGTGGCCTTTGATATGGCGGTGCGCTGGCTTGCGCAGCTAGGTTATGATGTCAATTATGTCCGTAATATCACCGATATCGATGACAAAATCATCGCTCGCGCGAGTGAAAATGGCGAAGAGATTGGTGCATTGACCCAGCGTTTTATCGATGCAATGCACGAAGATGCGAGCGCTCTAGGCTGCCAGATGCCAAATGCTGAGCCACGCGCGACCGATCATATCGACGAGATGCAGCAGATGATTGGCAACTTGGTCAACAATGACTATGCGTATGCAGGGGATCATGGTGACGTCTATTATGCGGTCGATAGCTTTGCTGATTATGGCAAATTATCTAAGCGTAACTTGGATGATATGCAGGCAGGTTCTCGTGTTGAGGTCGAGACTGACAAGCGCAATCCATTCGACTTTGTCTTATGGAAAGCGGCCAAACCCGGTGAGCCGCAGTGGGCGTCGCCTTGGGGACAGGGGCGTCCTGGCTGGCATATAGAATGCTCAGCGATGTCGACCAAATGCCTAGGTGATACCTTTGATATTCATGGCGGTGGTCACGACCTACAGTTCCCGCATCACGAAAACGAAATCGCCCAGTCAGAAGCCGCGACAGGCTGCGAGTACGCGCGTAATTGGATGCATGTTGGCTTTATCAATGTCGATGGCGAAAAGATGTCGAAGTCACTGGGCAACTTCTTTACCATTCGTGATGTGATCGCGAAATACTTACCTGAGACGGTGCGTTTTTTCTTATTATCGAGCCATTATCGTAGTCAAGTAAATTTCTCAGACAGCGCTTTGGATGAAGCGCATAATAGCCTAAGCAGATTATACAACGCGCTAAAATTGGCTGAGCAACAAAAAGGTCAGTCAATCGTAGTCAATGCAGAGCTAGTGGCTAAAGCTTACGATAGTGCTGCTGGACAAGACTTTATCAAAGCCATGAATGATGATTTTAATAGCTCAACGGCGGTAAGTGTGTTGTTTGGCTTGGCTCGAGATATCAATAAAGCCGTTAAAGCTGAAGATGTGACGGCGGCATGGCAGTCAGCCCAGCAGCTCAAGGCCTTGGCACAAGTCCTAAATCTCTTGCAGCAGCCTGTACAGCAGTTTTTGCAAGCGGTGACCGGAGAGCAGGCGGATAATGGGCTAGATGATGCTGCTATCGATGCACTTATCACTGAGCGTCATGATGCCAAAGCCAGCAAAAACTTTGCCCGCGCCGATGAGATACGCGAGCAGTTAAAACAGGCAGGTATCGAGCTTGAAGACAGCCGCGCTGGTACCACATGGCGCCGCGCGTAAGCGGATTTGAGCGGACTTATACGATCATACTTGTTTTTTTACATATAAAGTCAGCTTGATGCTGGCTTTTTTTGTACTCAAAATAAATTTAGTCGAGCCTAAATAAAGTTGGCATGCAAGATACTATGTGCCACGTGCTAAAGGTGTTTATTGTGCGCGGCGTTGGGACAGCACGCAAGGTATTAAATAAAATATCTATACGCCTTGTACCAAGACCAAACGGTTTTGATATCGCATTTACGGTATTCTTACGCTTGTAAGATACGCTTATTTTTTATACAAATTCATACAACTTACGCAACTTACTGGCCGTCGATATATGAATACTTCTCACACGGATGCTGCTGAACATCATCAGACTGACACGGATAGAGTCATACCCTTTATTTGCCATCGCACTATTGGCCATCGGCTGATCAATGACAAGTCGACGAAGAGCCGGCGCGCTATGATATGGCAAATACTGGTGATGTTTTTTGTACTGACGTTCGGCGCGGCGATAGAGGCTGTTGCCCAGCCAGATAGTTTTGGCGAATACGCCGAGCAGCAGCTAGACTCGATGAGTGATGGCAGCGTCAGTGTTTCTGCGATTGCAGAAGAGGTATTTGACCCCACTGAGCGTAGCGCGGTAGAGCAGGCAGGTGAGTTGCAGGGTGATGCGGGTCTAACGGGCGAATATCATGAAAGCTATTATCTTTTGGATAGACTCAATACCGGCTTGCCGCCGTTATCTCAGCCGCCAAACCTGACCACGCCGCTTGCCACGTTAGAGTTTTTTCAGTCGGCAGTGATGAAACAGCAGTATGACTTGGCCGCTTACGCGCTGAATATGAACCTGATCGACCAAAGCATGCAGCGCAGCCGCGCGCTTGAGCTCTCTAAGCGTTTGGATTTTTTATTGTCCGAAAGAGAGCTGTATGTGTTTGATGATTTGCCAGATCGTCCGGATGGGCTTATTGAGCCGCCGCTGGGTAACAACAGCAGCGTGATGGGCATCGCCAGACGCTCCATTCAGCTTGGCTATATCGACTACCGCGAGCGCCGCGTACCTATCTATTTGCAGCGCGTGAGAGTTGGGGAGGAGGCACCTGTTTGGGTATTTTCCGCACAAACAGTAGGCAACATCGATAACCTATACGCGCAGTACCATCCGGCAGAGTTTGAGCGCTATCTGCCTGCCTGGTTGAAAATACAGTTTTTTAGTATTGCTTTGTGGGAGTTTTTAGCACTCGTTTTGTTTTTTTTGTTGACCATGGGGGCGGGCTGGCTACTGAGTAAGGGCACTGAAAAGCTCATCAGTCGCTACATCGATGATGAAAAGTACAGCAACTACGTCGGCAGTAGTCATGGTGTGGCAGACCTTGTCAGCAAATTGACGGTACCTTTGACCTTTACCATCAGTTTTTCATTGGTGTTTACCTTAGTGTCAGGGGGCTTTCCTTATCTAGATGCGGTGGCCTCATCGACCCGCCCGCTGATTTGGATTGGACTGGTATTTAGCACTTCATGGCTTGGTATTCGGATTATTAACTTTTTTGCCAATCGCTATCAAAACATGCAGATCGAAAATCTGGCCGAAGAGCATTTTGATAAAGAGCGTCGTCGCCGCACCTATGTATCGATATTTCGCCGCGTCTTTATTTTTGTCATGATTTTGGGCAGTATCTGGATTGGGCTTAGCGAATTTACCAATATGGAGGGTCTGGGCAAGACACTATTGACCTCAGCTGGTATCGCGGGGGTGGTCATCGGTATTGCTGCGCAGCCTATCTTGGGCAATATCATCGCAGGGGTGCAGGTGGCGGTGACTCAGCCTGTGCGTATTGGCGATACGGTGATGATGGAGGGGGATTGGACGACGATTGAAGATTTGCGTTATACCTATGCGGTGCTAAAGACGTGGGATGAGCGCCGATTGATCGTGCCGATGCGCCGCCTGATTACCGAGGTTGTAGAAAACTGGTCTCATACCGAGGTGCATCAGACTTGTGTGGTCTATCTTTACGTGGATTATGGTGCTGATATCGAGGCCATTCGCGAAAAATTTATCTCACTGGTCAAAGATAACGACTTATGGGATGGTGAGACTGAGCCTGAGATGGTCACGGTATCGCTGAGCGAAAACACCATCAAATTAAGAGGGAGCCTAGCCTCTGACGGCCCGATGAATGCCTTTTATCTTGAGTGTCAAGTACGTGAACAGATGCTACATTATCTCTATCGTGAGCAAAAATCATATCTACCCGCTGAGCGTTTTATCATGAAGCAACACGAAGCGTGAGGTGCGCCATCTGTGCTCGATACGCCGGTTAATCCTGTGCCGCTATCTGAGTGATAGAGCAAATGCGCGCCTGTTTGTATGATATTGATCAATTCTACAAAATAAGCTGATAAATAAGCATGCGAGGTGCCTGCGTATTTGTTATAATATGGCGTTATTTTTACGGGATAAATGAGCGATTAAGAGATGAGTCTGCACTGTATTTTTGCAAATTTATCACTCATAAATCAATGGCAATTTTCAAGTACTGGTGTTTGTTTAGTGATAGAGGGTTTTTAGACAAACAACAACTGGCTCATTGTCTATTATCGAAAGCTCTATGATAAAAAGCCTGAAATACATAAGGCTTTGACTATCGTAAAGTCATACTGGTGATCTTGGTTGATTGTCTTATCGCGAAAATCCCACCCATCAAAATAACCACCACTAGGGGTCTGTATGTTGCGAATTGTCGATGAAGCCTTAACCTTTGATGACGTTTTATTATTGCCAGCCTATTCTGAAGTCCTACCAAAAACTGCTGATCTGACCACCCGTTTGACCAAAAACATCACGTTGAATTTACCGTTGGTTTCTGCCGCTATGGATACGGTGACTGAGTCTGAAATGGCCATCACTATGGCGCAACTAGGTGGAATGGGTATCTTGCATAAGAGTATGGATATCGCCAAACAAGCCACGCAAGTACGCCGTGTGAAAAAGTTTGAAGCAGGGACAGTGGTTGACCCTATCACGGTACATCCAGAGATGACCATTGGTGAGCTGTTGCAGTTGACCGAAGACAACAACATCTCAGGCGTGCCTGTCGTCGAAAAAGGCACAGATAGTGTGGTCGGTATCGTCACTCACAGAGACTGGCGCTTTGAAACCAACTTATCACTGCCTGTCAGCAAAATCATGACACCGAAAGACCAGTTGGTCACCGTAAACGAAGGCGAGAGCAACGAAAACATCAAGCGTTTACTCCATGAGCATCGCATCGAAAAAGTCATCGTTATCGATGATAACTATCGCCTAAAAGGTCTGATCACAGTCAATGACTTTGCCAAGGCCGAAAACAACCCAAATGCGTGTAAAGATGAGCAAGGTCGTCTACGGGTTGGTGCCGCTGTCGGCACCGGCGCAGATACGCAAGCACGTGTCGAAGCTTTGATCGCAGCAGACGTCGATGTTATCGTGGTAGATACTGCGCACGGCCACTCAAAAGGCGTGATCGAAAAAGTCTCATGGATCAAAAAGCACTATCCTGATGTTCAAGTGATTGGCGGTAATATCGCCACCGGTGACGCAGCCCTTGCATTACGTGATGCAGGTGCAGACGCAGTAAAAGTCGGCATCGGCCCTGGCTCTATCTGTACCACGCGTATCATCGCTGGTATCGGTGTGCCTCAAATCTCAGCAATCGACAATGTCGCAAGCGCCCTACAAGACAGCATTCCTTTGATTGCTGATGGGGGTATCCGCTACTCAGGTGATATGGCAAAAGCCATCGCTGCTGGTGCATCGTGCATCATGGTCGGCTCGCTTATGGCAGGTACCGAGGAGGCACCAGGTGAGGTTGAGTTGTTCCAAGGTCGCTACTACAAAGCCTATCGCGGCATGGGTAGCTTGGGTGCAATGTCAGGCTCAAATGGTTCATCAGACCGTTATTTCCAAGATGCCAAAGACGGCGTAGAAAAACTGGTGCCAGAGGGTATCGAAGGCCGCGTTCCTTATAAAGGCCCAGTAGCTGGCATCGTCAATCAGTTGGTCGGCGGCTTGCGCTCATCAATGGGTTACACAGGCTCTGCGACTATCGAAGATATGCGTAGCAAACCACAGTTTATCAAGGTGACGTCTGCTGGTATGAAAGAGTCGCACGTCCACGATGTGCAAATTACCAAAGAAGCACCAAACTACCGTGTGAACTAATTTGTTGTCCTACCTACTGTAGGTGCTGCGTTTTTGCTAGATTGCACGACTACAGAGACGTTAAGATACAAACAGCCAACAATGCCTCGTTATTGTTGGCTGTTTTTTTTGTAAAATACCAAAATGGATTATAGCCATCGTAATTACAACAACAGTGATTATAATGACAGTAACAATAATAACAGTAGTGCCGATCCCTGAAACGGCCTTTTACTTTTATATGTGAGGAAGATAGATAATGAGCTACTTTGGCACCGATGGTATTCGTGGAAAGTTTGGTGAATCCCCAATCACACCGGATTTTATTTTAAAATTGGGTTATGTGACAGGCAGGGTGCTAATAGAGAATAATACCAATCCATCGCGCAAGCCCAGTGTGGTCATCGGTAAAGACACTCGCCTGTCAGGTTATGTGATAGAAGGGGCGCTACAGTCGGGTTTTAATGCCGCAGGGGTGGATGTCCATATGCTCGGCCCATTGCCGACGCCTGCCATTGCGCATTTGACTCGCAGTTTTAATGCGGATGCCGGTGTGGTCATCTCCGCCTCGCACAATCCTTATTTTGATAATGGCATCAAGTTTTTTTCGGGCGATGGTAAAAAGTTGACCGATGAGATGCAAACGGCCATTAACGATAAGCTCACCGCCATCATGAGTGCCTCTGAAGCAGACAATAACACCATCATGCCTATTGTGGATCCTGCCAAACTTGGCAAAAACAATCGTATCAACGATGCCAAAGGTCGCTATATAGAATTCTGTAAAGGCAGCTTCCCTTATCAGTATGACTTAAGCCATCTCACCGTCGTCGTCGACTGCGCCAACGGAGCGGGTTATAGCGTGGCACCGAGAGTCATGCGCGAGCTGGGTGCCAATGTCATCGCCATCAATCATGCGCCTGATGGTATCAATATCAATGCTGACTGCGGCTCGACCCATCCAGCAGGCTTGCAAAAAGCGGTCGTTGAGCATGGTGCTGATGTCGGAATCGCGCTAGATGGCGATGGTGACCGTATTGTGATGGTCGATGAAACCGGAGCCTTAGTCGATGGTGATGGGATCTTATACGTGCTCGCCACCCAAGGCGCAGACAAAGCTAAGGGCGTGGTCGGTACGTTGATGAGTAATATGGGGCTGGAGCTGGCGCTCAAAACCGCTGAGATTGACTTTGTCCGTGCAAAAGTAGGCGATCGCTACGTGATGCAAGCGCTTGAGGCCAATGGTTGGATACTGGGCGGTGAGCCGTCTGGTCATATTTTATGTTTGGATAAAAGCCGTACAGGTGATGCGATTATCGCAGGTTTGCAGGTGCTGGCTGTCATGCAAGCACGTGGCCGTGCGCTTAGTGACTTGGTCGAAGGGTTTGACGTCCTACCACAAAAACTGGTCAACGTGCGCTTGTCTGAGATGAAAGACCCGTTTGAGTATCCTGAGCTGGTGGCCGCCTTTGATAAAGCGCGTGCGGCGCTGGCAGGTCGTGGTCGTTTACTCATTCGTCAATCAGGTACAGAGCCGATGATTCGAGTCATGGTGGAGTCTGACGACGAGATAGAATGTGATGTGCTGGCCAATGATCTGGCGGATCAGATCAAGGCAGTATTGGGCTAATTGATTGACGTTAAAGGTTATGATAATCAATCATGATCAGCAGTCACACTGTATATTATATAAAGGAGTTGCCATGAGTATGGATTTTACCGATCAGCGTTTGTCATACGAAAAAGGCGTTTTAGATCAACAGTCAGTTCCCACCTCTCCATTTGAGCTACTCGGTGCATGGATGACTGAGGCGATTGAGCAAAAAGTACAAGAGCCTTATGCCATGAGTCTGGCCACTTGCGGCGCGGATCTTAAACCCAGCGTCCGTATCGTACTGCTGCGTGAGATTACTGAGACAGGGGTGGTGTTTTATACCAATTACGACAGCGCTAAAGGGCAAGATATCAGTGAAAACCCCAATGCTGAAGTGTTGTTTTTTTGGCATGAGCTAGAGCGTCAGATTCGCATCAGTGGCCGTATTGCCAAAATAGACGCGGACAAGTCAGCGGCTTATTTTCAAAAGCGTCCTCACGACAGTCAAGTTGGCGCATGGGTGAGCGAGCCACAAAGCGGAGAAGTGGCTGATCGGGAAGTGATGGAACAAAAATTTGCGCAGTTACAAAACCGCTATCCCAGTGACAGTCCGGTGCCAACGCCGACGTTTTGGGGCGGTTATGAGATTACTGCTGAACACATCGAGTTTTGGCAGGGGCGCGCCAGCCGTATGCACGACCGTATCGTCTATAGCAAAGACGATAACAACAACTGGCAGACCAAACGGCTATTACCATAGCCAAGCACGCTTTTTGCAACCACCGACTTCGTCCTTTTGGGGCGCCATTTATTGCTTAATATTCATCATTACCGAAAAAGACCCAAGTTTCGCTTGGGTCTTTTTTTGTCGGTGTAATCGGTACCATGGCGATACTATTGAGGGTGATGGTACAGTTGAGAGAAAAAAAATAACTGACAAGTGTTTATTTTATCGCTGAGATGCTTGACGGCGCTATATTCTCGGTTCACACTATGATGCGGATTGATAGAGGTTTGCCTCGGTAATTATAGCTCTGTAATGAATAGGGCGAGTACCACTGAGTAGGTGAGTACCATTACATATTCTGCCGTGTCCTCAGTTTAACCATCAATCTAAATTTGGACCTATAAAAGACATAGGATAGTGTCTGCTCGTTGTGACAAGGAAGGCAAAATGGATTTTGTACACATCATTCCACCCAAAAGTCCACAGGCATGGCTCGACATGGATGCGCTCGATCACAATATCGCGCTGGTCAATCAAAAAACCCAAGCCGTCAATCTGCGTCTGGCCACCAAGTCCATACGCTCCATCGATGTTTTGCATTATATAAAAGACAGATCACCTCATTTTATCGGGCTTATGTCCTATGCGGCCGATGAGTCCGTCTATCTGCTCGAAAACGGCTTTGACAATATTCTCTGCGCTTATCCGACCTTAGATACCATCAGCGTGGCAAACACCCTTAAATACACCCAGCAGGGAGCGGTGATGGTCTGGATGGTCGATCGTCCGGAGCATGTGGCGGTATTGGAGCGCGTTGGTATCGAGCACGGCGTCAAAATCGATGTCTGCTTGGATGTCAATATGTCGATGCCACTGCCAAAACTATATTTTGGCACCAAACGCTCGGCACTGATGCACAAAAAAGATATCAAAGCGCTGCTTAAGCACATAAAAAAGTCAGATCATATCAATCTCGTCGCTGCGATGGGTTACGAGGCACAAATTGCAGGCTTGCCCGAGCATTTACCAGGTAAGGCGCTGTTAACACCTGCCATCAAACTGCTCAAACACCGCTCCCAAAAGCAAGTCAGTCAGCGCCGCGGTGCCATGGTGAATTGGCTAAAAAAACAAGGTTATGCGTTGCAGATGGTCAATGGCGGCGGCAGCGGCAGTATGGATTTTACCGCATGTCAGCCTGAGATTACCGAGGTGACAGTGGGCTCAGCCTATTATAAGCCTGCTTACTTTGATTATATGGAGAGCATGCAGGACTTTCGAGCGGCAGCAGGGTTTGTGTTACCGGTGACGCGCCAGCCTGAAAAAGACGTGATCACGTGTCATGGCGGCGGCTTTATCGCTTCAGGCGCCGTAGGCATCGACAAAGCTCCCGTGGTGCATTATCCCGCTGGCCTCACCATACTCAATGACGAGGGATTTGGTGAGGTGCAAACGCCCATGAAAATGGATAAACGTACCGTGTCAGAGACAAGCCTAAAGATTGGCGATGCGGTTTGGTGTCGTCATGCCAAAGCTGGCGAGCTCTGCGAGCATTTCAATGAGCTGATCTGCTATGAAGGCGCTGCTCAGATGCCGCAGGGCACAGCTGAACAGGCTATAAACCATACCTCTATCCGCCGCAAGGATGCGGCGGCAACGATGACAACCTACCGAGGAGACGGCAGATGTTTTCATTGAAGCAGTGGCAAGCAAATAACGACTGGCAAAACTGGGTAGGTTATGAGCGCGCGCAGCCAGAGCAAAAACTGATGCCAGCCTCGGTAGCAGAGCTGCAAGATATCATCAAGCAGGCAAGAAAAGATAAAAAACGTGTGAGAGTCACGGGCGCGGCGCACTCTTTTAGTGGTTGCGCCAAACCTGAAGAGATTGCTATCAGCTTGCATCATATGCGCGGGCTTATCTCAGTGGATACCGAGGCTAAGCTGGCAACGCTACATGCAGGCACGTATTTACATGAGATTGGCGAAGCACTAAAAGCGCATGGCCTTGCGCTTGAAAACATGGGCGACGTCCAAGCGCAGACCATCGCAGGTGCGGCCAGCACGGCAACCCACGGCACAGGAGTGACTCTTGGTTCTATCGCCGATCAAGTGGTGGGCTGGGAGTGGGTAGATGGGTGCGGCGAGCTGCACCATCATCAGCGCGGCAACCCGCAGACAGACGATTTGGGCAATGCGCTGCATGTCAGCCTCGGCATGCTAGGCGTCTTTACCAAGCTGACGCTCAGAGTCGTCGATCTATATGGTTTACAAGAGCGCAATGAGGTCATGGATTTTGCCGATGGTTTGGCAAACTTTCATAAAAACGCCCAGTCGCATCGTCATTTAGAGTGGTTTTTATTTCCTGGCACCAACAAATTACAGCAAAAAACCCTCTCGGCCATTGAGCCAAAACCGATGAGCCACGCACAAAAGCTCAAAGATAAGTTTGACAGCGTGGTGACGCTCAATGGGGCTTTTTATGTACTGTGTGAGCTTGCGCGCATGAAACCTGAATGGAGCAAAAAAGTCAGTCAAATATCCGCTAACTCTATTCCCAACACTAGGCGAGAGGGCTACAGTTACGAAGTATTTCCGACCCCGCGCGGCGTAAAATTTAACGAGTCGGAGTATTTTATTAAGCTCTCAGATTTTGATGCTTGTATCACTGAGGTCAACCAAATCTTGCTCAAAGACAATAAACACTCACATTTTCCCATTGAGGTGCGCACCCACAAAGGCGAGACAGGAATGCTTAGTCCAACCCAAGGTGAGGACTGTGCGGTGTTGTCTTTTCACGTTTATAAAGGTATGGACTGTGAGCCACTGTTTAAATGGTTGTATGAGTATATGAAAAAATGGCAGGGTCGCCCGCATTGGGGCAAGGTCAATAAGCTCAGCCATATAGAGCTACAAAACCTTTATCCTAAGCTCAAGCGGTTTTTGCAAATACGCCGTGAGTACGACCCAGACAATGTATTTATGAATCGCTGGCTTGAAGATAAGTTTTTAAATCATCGCCTATAGCGTGCCTATTTGTGAATGTTCAACACGCACTAACCAGAACACAAAAAACAGCTCTCTGTAGAGCTGTTTTTTATTCGCTATCCCTATGCTAGGCCACAGCTAGCGTTAGCTAGTCGATAACCAGTAAAAAGCTAACCAATAGACTGATCGTAATTGACCTCTAAGCGCATGCTACGCTGATAGCTATCGAGGCTAGCCAGCTGCGACGCATATTGCTCGATATGCGGATAGTCTGCCAGAGCATGACGTTTGGCCAGCATAATCAAATCAAACGATAGCATGAAATCAGCACCGCTTAGCTTATTGCCAACGATAAAAGATTTATCTTTCACCTCATCGTTTAGGTAGCTGAGCAATCGATGCTTTTCGGTACCGATATAGCCATCTAAAAACGCATTGTCCTCCACGCCTGCTTTTTTGGTAAAAAGCTCGAGCAGCAGCGGTAGCATCAAAGAGCTTTCGGCAAAATGAATCCACTGCAGATAAGTGCCATAATCGCTACTATCGGTCGCAGGGCGCAGGCGCTTGGGCGCAAAACGCTCAATCAGCAGCTCAGTGATAGCGCCTGACTCTGCATATAACTGACCATCCATCTCGACAACCGGAGACTTACCCAGTGGATGGACTGCTTTTAGGCTGTCTGGGGCCAGATGCGTTGTCGCATCACGCTGATGGCTGACAATTTCGTAAGCGACGCCCAGCTCTTCTAATAGCCATAGCGTACGTAATGAGCGTGATTGATTGAGATGATGTAAGCGAATCATGATGCCAGCCTTCTTAGAGAGTTCATTTCCATTCTATAAAACACCGAAATATAAATCACCAAACGCTTAGCTTAGCCATTCAGTTTCGTCATTAAGCGTTTTGCTGTTTCTTCTGATGATGCTGGGTTTTGACCGGTGATAAGCAGGCCATCTTCAACGACATAAGATTCCCAGTCCGCCGCCTTTTTGTAGTGACCGCCATTGGCTTTTAGCATATCCTCTACTAAAAATGGCACCACATCAGTTAGGCCAACGGCGTCTTCTTCAGTATTGGTAAAACCTGTCACTGTCTTGCCTTTGACCAAATACTCATCATCGACTTTGACGTTTTTGAGGGCAGCAGGGGCATGGCAGACCAAGGCCACAGGCTTGTCTTGCTTGATAAAACTTTCAATCAAGTTGATAGAGTCCTGGTCGACAGCCAAATCCCATAATGGACCATGACCACCTGGATAGAATACGCTGTCGAAATCTTCAGCTTTCATATCCGCAAGTTTTTTGGTATTGGCAAGGTGCTTTTGCGCCTCGCTATCTTCTTTGAAGCGCTTAGTATCTTTGGTTTGAGCGTCTTCTGTATCGCTACTAGGATCAAGCGGCGGCTGACCACCAGCAGGCGAGGCGAGTGTGACTTCAACGCCAGCATCGATAAAAGCGTAATAAGGCGCAGCAAACTCTTCTAGCCAAAAGCCAGTCTTTTTACCGGTATCGCCTAATTCGTCATGTGAGGTTAGTACCATTAAAATCTTCATAGTTATCCTTATTGTTTGTTATTTTGCTAATCGTTTTAGAGTTAATAACATGCCACTCGGTACATCCTAAAAATTGAGCCGTACCGAGAAACAGCGCCATATCGTTTGTAAACTAAGTGATTTAACAAGTCAAGTTGAGTTATTTAATAAATTGAGCTATTGACTAAGCAACATCAGCGACTTTGACCACGGTTTTACCAAAGTTTTCACCATTGAGCATTTTGACAAAAGCATCAGGTGCATTGTTTAAGCCGTCAGTGATGTGCTCTTTGGTTTTTACCGCGCCTGATTCTACCCATTTACCCATAGTCTCTAAAAACTCTGGGAAATGATCGCCGTACTCTTCAAAGATAATAAAACCTTTGACCGTCATACGTTGTCTTAAGATCAGACCCATCAATACACTCAAACGATCTTTACCATCGGGTAGTTCAGTCGCGTTATATTGCGAGACAAGGCCGCAAACAGGAATACGCGCATGGGCGTTCAATAAAGGCATGACCGCATCAAAGACTTTACCGCCGACGTTTTCATAATAGATATCGATACCATTAGGGCAAGCGGCTTTTAGCTGCTCAGCGAAATCATCGGCATAGTGGTCGATACACACATCAAAGCCAAGCTCATTGACAGCAAACTCACACTTCTCTTTACCGCCTGCGACACCGACAGTGCGTGTGCCATAGATATTACCAACTTGTCCGACTGTCGCGCCAACTGGGCCTGTAGCGGCAGCAACGACTAGAGTCTCGCCTTTTTGCGGTTTACCGATGTCAGTCAAACCCATATAACCAGTAAAACCTGGCATACCTAGAACGCCTAAGCCATAAGAAGGATTGGCCATGTCTTTATCAAGTTTTAATACGCCTTCGCCATCACTGACGCTATAATCTTGCCAGCCTGAGTTAGAGACTACCAAATCGCCTTCGCTAAATTTATCGATATTGGACTCGACCACTTGCGCCACCGTCGCGCCCATAATGATATCACCGACTTCTAGCGGATCAGCATAGCTTTTGCATCGCTCATACGACCGCGCATATAAGGGTCAAGCGATAAATAGACCGTGCGTAGTAGCATCTCATTGCTACCTGCTTTTGGCATCTCACTCGTTGCCATCTCGAAGTTATCGGCGTTCGGCTCACCCGTAGGGCGACTGGCTAATTTGATTTGACGGTTCTGTTGTTTATTTTGTTGTTTGTCAAAACTCATGAATGATCTCCTATTCTATTTATTATTTATTAACTCTATATCAATAACACAAAACTCATAGTGGTAGACAAAGACTGGTCCCAATAACCCATATTAGCAATTCACAGCGTATTACTCCTATGGGCTATTGAGGGTAAAGCGTTACGAAGCTTTACTGGTTGTTGCCCGCTCTAGAATACGGCGTGAGACTGTTAAGTCATTCTTACCATGCTCACCTAATTTGACCATCTTATGCGCCTCTAACTGCTCAATGATAGGATCGATAGCAGAGTCATCAAGATCGGCGTCAGCTAGGCTTACGGGAGACCTAAATCACGGAAGAAATCTTCGGTACGCACAATAGCAGCTTCTATAACCTCATCATCGCTTTGGTTATTATTCGCTTCAATATTCCAGACATTACGCGCGTACTGTAGGAGCCTATCTTTTTTGCTGTCTTTAAGCTCGCGCATGACTGACGGCAATACAATCGTCAAGGTGCGGGCATGATCAATAGCGTGTAATGAGGTCAGCTCATGACCTATCATGTGCGTGGTCAATCTTGCGGCACGCCCGTACCAATCAAGCCGTTCAGCGCCATCGTCGCCGTCCACATGATATTTTTACGCGTTTCCATATTGTTAGGATCAGCTTTTACCGCATGACCTTCTTTCGATAAGTATTTTTAGCAGACTTCCTCAGCGTTAAAAAGCTGTCTTGTAGCCCTGGCGTTGACAGTGGTAGGTGAGATACTGCTCCATCACATGGACAAATGCATTCCTGCCACCCCATTCATCACTTCTGGCGCCTCAGGCAAGGTGAGTGCTTTTGGTCGGATCTAAAATAGAAAAATTCCTAGACAGGCAAGCGTTGTGGTTGCCAAATGGTAGCTTGGCCTGACGGTCACCGTGATTGACCCTTCACGCCGCCTGAGTTCATCTCTGAGCCAGTCGCAGGAATGGTCACATACCGCACCAAGCGTCCAACCGCTGAATCTAGTTTTTTGGTATAACCAATCAGGGCGTCCCATGCTTTTTCACGTGGAGACTGTACCATCGTCTTCTTTGGAGTGAAGATACTAAGGCGACAAAACTTACTTACCGTCGATGACTGAACCGCCGCCGACCGCTAAGATAAAGTCGATATTATGCCTCATTGACCATATCCGCCGCTTCTTTAGCAGAGTATTGAACTCTGGGTTTGGCTTCTCATGCCGCCAAACTCAAAGATATCGCGCTGACCGTTGGCTTTGAGCGCTGTTCTGACTTCATCCAAGGGTGCCCGTGCGCTCAGCCGAGCCGCCGCCATATGTGATAAGGACACGGAGCATCAGTCGGCACAAGCTCTGATAGTTTCTTTGATTTGCCCTTCACCAAAGACGATGCGTACGTGGGATTGGTAGTATTGAAAGTTATTCATAAAAATCCTAAATGATTAGCGTGATGATTTAATGTGAGCTGAGTAGTAATTAGCAGTGCTTTCTTAAAAGCTTTGACTAACCGCTATTTGATAAGTAGCGATAAGTAGCCATTAACTATCTTTTGATAAATAGCATTGTACAGAAATTAGACCAGTCGTCTAGTAAGTAAAGTAAAAAATAGGCCTCAGTTACAAAACACCGTAAGAAAGAGATGCCTATGAGATAGTTAGAGAATGCCAGTCGCCATAGTTAACGACTAACGACTAATGACTAACGACCTAATTGAACGGTTGTCATCTGCCACACCTCTGCTAACGAAGTGTTGGACTGACTGATTTTGGCAATCAAGCTGGCGCCAAGCCAGGCAAAATACCAACGCTTAGCGATACTTTCAGCGGAGACATTATCAAGCTTTGGGATAGATTGATCGCTCCATCCTGTCTTGATAAGCTCAGTTAACCAGTTGATCGTTTGTTGATAGCCGTTATGCAGAGCTTCTCGCATCGGCTCCGAGATATCAGCAACTTCAGCGCTGAGTTTAACGACTAAACACTTTCCATGGTCACAGCCGTTTTGTTGGGTGTCGTACCAGTTCTGAAAATAGTCATAGATCTTTTGCTGAGCGCTACTGTTTTTGTCTGCAATAAGCTCTAAGCGTCTTTTATAACGAGTAAAGTAGTGGATAATAATCTCTTCGCCAAAAGCTTCTTTCGAGGCGAAGTAATGATAAAAAGAGCCTTTAGGTACCCCTGCTGTGTCTAGTATTTGCTTGATACCTACGGCAGTAAAGCCTTTAGAGGCAATAAGCTGATAACCCGTATCTAGCAGATGGGTCTTAGTGTTCGATAACGTTGTATCAGAATGTCCACTATCTAAAGAAGGTAGTGAGTCAAAAGTAGCAGCGGTAGACATAAAAGTTATGTTCTCCTAATTTTATAATTTTGCTTATATTAGCGTTATATCTTTAATTTATAGTCATTGAATTTTACTGAACTTAGATACTCAAAGCACTGAAGGCAAAAAGAAAATAAAGAGGCGTCAGTTACGTTCAGTCAACAAACTTTAATGCAAAATAGTCTGAGTTTTAGAGTAGCTATGTTAGCATTAGACCAGTCGTCTAGCAAACTGACTTTAATGGTTGAGTAGTTATTAAGTGGTTGTTAAGTAGTTATTGAGCTAAGAGAAGTGAGTTTAAACTCGTCACAATACTACACAGTACTACGAGTACAGCTACTAACAATGGTAATAAAAAGAGCCACTAATAATTTATAAAGTTACTGAGCTGCTTACAGATACCATGTCATTAGGGCGTGTTGAACATTCAAATATTAGGACTGCTGATAGATAAAATCGCACCAAACTAGGCGTAAACCGACGATAATGCCGAGGCCTTAGCTAGGTTTACAACACCGTTTGGGGTGATTTTAGCATCAGTCCTTCGGGGCGGGGCCCTTTTTTGCCAATACATGGCGAAATTATCTATCCTAGAATGACTAGGCTTCGAAAATTTCACTGCGTATTGCCTGTAAAATAGCCGCCGCCAGTGCCACATTTGAATGTTCAACACGCCCTAACCTAATAAATAAAAAGGAAAAGTTATGTCAAATAATACTGAAAATAAAAAAAGCGCTTATAGTGACTTTGACTTGCAGTACATTGCAGGCGAGTGGCAACAAGGGCAGGATGATAGCGTCAATACGAATACTAACCCTTTTACTGGTGAGACTTTAGTTAATATTCAGCAAGCGACAGAAGATCAGCTTGATGAAGCCTTTAAGGCGGCGGCAAAAGCCCAGCAACAGTGGGCACAAACGATGCCTGCTGAGCGCTCAAGCCTACTATATAAGGTAGTTGAGATTTTAGATCAGCGCCAAGAGGAGATTGTCGATTGGCTGGTGAAAGAGTCGGGCAGTACTCGTATAAAGGCAATGGTGGAGTTTGGTAGTGCGCGCTATCACGGTAGAGGCAGCAACTTTTCCTAATCGTATGCATGGTGAGATTCGTCCGTCTAACATACCTGGTAAAGAAAACTTCGCTTATCGCGAGCCTATCGGCGTGATTGCGGTGATTAGTCCTTGGAATTTCCCACTGCACTTGACCCAGCGCTCTATTGCCCCTGCAATAGCCTTGGGTAATGCGGTGGTGCTAAAACCTGCTAGCGATACACCTATCACCGGCGGTCTGCTACTCGCCAAGATCTTTGAAGAGGCAGGCTTGCCAAAGGCTTGCTCAACGTGGTCGTCGGCGCAGGTAGCGAGATTGGCGATGCTATCGTCACGCACGACATTCCAAGCTTTGTCTCCTTCACTGGCTCCACTGCAGTTGGCAAACACATCGGCGAGCTTGCTAATGGCGGCGATACTATCAAACCTGTTGCATTAGAGCTTGGCGGTAACAATCCGTTTGTGGTGTTAGCAGATGCCGATTTGGATAATGCGGTAAAAGCGGCAGTCTTCGGTAAGTTCTTGCATCAAGGTCAAATCTGTATTGCTATCAACCGTATCATCGTTGAAGATGCTATCTATGATGAATTCGTTGAGCGTTTCGTTGAACATGTAAAAACCATCAAAGTCGGTGATCCTAATGATAAAGATACGGCTGTTGGTCCTATCATTAATCAAGATCAGCTCGACTCTTTAAAAGATAAAATCGCTAAAGCTCAAGAGGAGGGCGCTAAGACGTTACTCAGTGGTGAGATTGAAGGTCAAGTTGTGCCGCCTCATGTCTTCACTGAGGTAACGGCTGATATGGACTTATTCCGTAATGAGATCTTTGGGCCCTTAGTTGGCATTATTCGCGCACAAGATGAGGATGAGGCGTTGAAGCTTGCCAATGATACTGAGTATGGATTATCAAGCTCAGTATTTACCACGGATATGGAGAAGGGCTTACGTTTTGCCCGTGGTATCAGAGCTGGAATGACTCATGTCAATGATATTACCGTCAATGACGAGAGCGTAGTACCATTCGGTGGTGAGAAAAACTCAGGTATTGGCCGCTTTAATGGCGAGTGGGTGCTAGAGGAGATGACGCGTCTGCACTGGGTGTCTTATCAGCACAAACCGCGTGACTATTCGTTCTGATGCTTTCTAATGCGTTCTAATTCATTTTCATAAATATTTTAACTCGTAAAAAGACTGCTCTAGTAGCAGTCTTTTTTGTACTTAGGAGGGTTAATTTCACTCATAAACGAATGGGTTGGGTCTACTATTTTAGATTAAAGCCCAAAATAGATTGGATCTCCTCGACTGACATATTTCTGACTAACGCTTGCTCTTCGACATCTAAGCGGTTGCTGTGCTCTTTAATCAAAGTATAGATACTGCGGGAGATCTCAGCAGTAGAAGCATAGTACATTTGCGGTTCTTCACGGGTGAGCTGAGTCAAAAACCTATTGATGAGTTTACGTTTTTCTGCCGAAGCATTGTCTTCACTCACAGTTATCTCCTTTAATTATAGTTATCAAGATCTGTTTGATGATTGACCATTTAAGCAGGCTGCTTGTTTGTAGTCAATGTTTATCCAGCGTTGCCGTAAAACCACCCACTTCAGGGGGTGGATATAAGGCAACTTAAGTAGTTATGCTTACGCAAAGAAAGCTGTTTAGTGTGGCGTATTTTGCTGTTCGATATACTGGCGGATAATCTCAACTGGAGCACCCCTGCAGCTGCCTGCAAAGTAACTGGGTGACCACAACGCACTGCCCCATAACTGCTTAGAAATAGATGGATATTGCTTTTTGCGAATAAGCCGACTAGAAACGCCTTTTAAACTATTAACCAAGCTTGAGATAGCTACCTTAGGCGGATAATTCACCAGCAACTGCACATGCAAATTAAAGACAATGTATCTGCCACGTCTTAAGTCATTTTCTATTAAGTAGACCAATATGGAATAAAAAGAGAATATCAGTATAAACTAACCTTATGAAAACACTCAAGTTACGCATCAAAGACAAACACGTAAACCAGCTAAACAAAATAGCTGGGAGTGTTAACTATGCGTGGAACTATGTTAATGACCTGAGTTACAAACACCTAAAGCGAACAGGTAAATTCTTTAGTGCCTACGACCTAAACGAATACACCAAAGGCAGTGGTGAACTATTAGGCTTACACTCACAAACTCTGCAAGCCATAAACGAAACTCATGCCAAATCTCGTAAGCAATTTAAAAAGCCAAACTAAATTGGCGAACCAACCGACCCGATGCCAAGCGAAAAAGTTTAGGTTGGATTCCTTTTAAAAAGTCAGCAATCAAACATCTGCACACCAGACAAACAGGAAAGAAAACACTTAAATCAACCATACAGCTATCGCTCTCTAAGGGTCAAAAGCTCATCATAGATGTCTTTGATAGCTACAACCTAAGCCTGTATCAAATCAACACGCTTGAGATAGTGCAAGACAGCCGTAATCGTTGGTATGCCTGCATCACCGTTAAAGACTTTCCTAAGCAGATAAGCGGCAAAGGTAGTGTAGGCATAGATTTAGGCTTAAAAGAGTCTGCTACCACCTCAAACGGTGACAAGCTGACAACCAAACAAACGCAAAAGTGGGCTGAAAGGCTTGCAATAGCTCAACGAGCGAAAACAAACAGCGTGTCAAAGCAATACACGCCAAAATCAAAAATTCAAGACTAGATGCAATTCATAAATTCACAACCAAGCTTGTTAAAGACAATGCTTTGATTGTGGTTGGTGATGTTAAATCACGCTCATTCACAAGTAAGAAAAACCAACCTAGCTAAATCAACATACGATGCAGGATGGTTTGAACTCAAAAGACAACTGGAATATAAATGCAAGTATGCAGGTTGTCAGCTTGAGATAGTAAATGAGAGTTACACTACCCAAACCTGTTCGCACTGTCGCAAAATAAGCGATAGTAGTCCGAAAGGTAGAGCAGGTCTTGGAATCAGAGGATGGAGGTGTGCTGAGTGTGGCACATGGCATGATAGAGATATCAATGCCGCTAAGAACATCCTTGCGGTCGGGCTTGACCGTCTTGCAGAAGGAATCCCCTCACTTTAGGGAGGGGAGGAAGTCAATTAAAGGTATTGGCGATTATAGACCTTCGACGCGTCACGATGATCAGCGTTTAGCGCAGTGGCAAAATGGTGAAACTAAGTATCCAATTATTAATGCTTGTATGTGCCAGCTCAATCACACTGGTTATATGTCGAATCGTGGTCGGCAGCTGGTGGCGAGCTGTTTTATTCATGAGCTAGGTCTTGATTGGCGTTATGGCGCAGCCTACTTTGAGCAGCAGCTGATCGATTATGATGTTGGGAGCAATTGGGGCAACTGGCAATACTTAGCAGGAGTAGGGGCAGATCCTCGCGGCTCTAGGCAGTTCAATCTAAAAAAACAAACCCAGCAGCATGATCCTAATGGCGAGTTTATGGATAAATGGCTGTCATAATGAATTTTAATATGTAGTGTGAGTTGTCAATCATGAAAAAACTCAGTCCTTATCTAACCTTTGCCGGTAGCATTCCTTTATCGCTTTCGCCATCTTACTCATAGTAGGAGTCGATAGTGTTTTAGCTTTAGGAAAAACTAGCAATGTTCTAGCGACTTACGGCTTAGTGATTGCCACCTTTATGGCTGGGGCGCAGTGGGGTAATCATTTGGCTTTAGCGGACGATAACCCTTGGGCTGCAAGGTTGCCTATCTTGAGTAACCTGATAACTTTAGTATTATGGTTTGGCTTTTACTGTTATCGACAGCGGCTTTTATTTGGCTGTTAGTGATAGGGTTTATCAGCTTACTACTCATTGATTATGGACTTAATCAAGCGAGTATCATCACCACTAAATACTTTAGCGTTAGAAAGTATGTGACTTTAATTGTTGTTATCTCATTGATAATTTCTGTAGTACAAATATAAATAATTAAGAATATTTCATTGAGTGCTATATATGAGCTACCACTTAGGTGGCTTTTTTGTGATTTAAAAATTCTAGCTCGCTTCTCACATATTAAAAGAATGACAGACATTGAACAACTTATAACATTCATTTAAAATGAATCTTAAATAACTGTTATTTAAATGAATCACTAATCATAAGCTGAACGCTATGCAAGCAATCAAATTACCGACGCAGCCACCAAGCTCACCGCATCCTATTCTCAATCTTAGTTTTCGCGTTTTCTTTAGTGGGGCGGCAGTCTTTGCAGTACTTATCATGACTTTATGGGCGTTCGTTTTTACCGGTCATACTGATATCGCCGCGCAGACATTGAATCCGCTGTATTGGCATGGTCATGAGATGATTTATGGTTATGCTTTAGCCGTGGTCGCAGGTTTTTTATTGACCGCTGTGCAAACTTGGACTGGGGTAAAGATGCCTTATGGCTATAAGCTGCTAGCTATTTTTAGCTATTGGTTAATTGCGCGCTTGAGCTGGTTGACCTTTGGCTTAGGTCTAGATATTGGTGCGGGGCTACTACTATTAGCGGCTATATTTGATATGTTGTTTGTCGCTTCAATGGCGTGGGTAGTGTTTCGAGCAGTACTGCAAGTTAAGCAATACAAGCAAACGGGGATTTTGGCCAAACTTGCGTTACTCACCTTAGGCAACGGACTGTGCTATTGGGGCATTTTTGCTAATGATATGACTGTCACTAAGATAGGGGTGTATTTAGGGTTTTATCTAATTATCGGCTTAGTGTTGACGATTGGCCGGCGCGTGGTACCGTTTTTATTGAGCGCGGATTGGCCTATGATGGTATTGATGTCAAAGTACGCAATAGCAAATGGCAAGATGTCTTGAGTCTGGTTTTTTTCTTGACTTTTTTATCATTGATCTATTTTATTCCAATGAATATCTGCTCACTATCACTGCTCTTGGGGTGGCTATAGTCAATCTCATACGTTTAGCCGGTTGGTATCACCCAAAAATCTGGCAAAAGCCTTTACTTTGGTCATTGTATATAGCGTTTTTTGGCATGTGTTTGAGCTTTATCTTATACGCTTTGCAGCCTTGGCTTGGCTTTAGTCACAGTCTGGCGGTACACGCTTTATCTATCGCTGGCGTTGGTATGATGACACTGGCGATGATGGCGCGAGTATCACTAGGGCATACAGGGCGCAATATTCATCAGCCGCCAAAGATGGTCAATGTGATGTTTGCGCTCATGGTATTAGTATTTGTCAGCCGCGCATTTTTACCTATTATCGCTGTCGAACATTACTTATTATGGGTGATGATTGCGCAAGGCGCTTGGATTAGCTGCTTTGTACTATTTTGCATCAGCTATTTACCGATATTGTCCAAGCCCAGACCAGATGGTTTGTTTGGTTAAATTTGAATGGTTAAGGAGCATTTGCCCATGAAGTTGACGAACTATAGTGATTATGCGCTGCGCTCCTTAATCTATCTAGCCGTAAAGCCTGAGCCGCAGGCTTTAGCGAACATCAGTGATATTGCTAACAGCTATGATATCTCGAGAAGTCATCTGACAAAGATTATTCATCAATTAGGTCAGCTTGGCTATATAGAGACGATTCGCGGTAAAAATGGCGGTATCAGGCTTGCCCGTGCGCCTGAAAATATCAATTTAGGTATACTCATTAAGCAGATAGAGCCGGACTTTGCGTTGGTTGAGTGCTTTGCGGCAACTGTACCTAAGACTGATGCCACGACGCAACAAGGCTTACCGATAACCTTGATTGATGAAACGGCTGATGAGACAGCTAACAAGGCCTTATCAGTGACAAAGCAAGGCTGCGTCATCAGTCCTGTATGCCGATTAAAGGGGGTATTTTTTGAAGCCCTTACTGCTTTTGTGAGCGTTTTAGAGGGCTATACTTTAGCTGATATCATTAATAATAAGATTGAATTAAAGGTTTTGTTATCTTAATTCAGTATTTGTGCTAAACATCAGAAGCGATAAAACATCTAGCTTGGATGCATATAAGCAGCGATATCATGTAATAGCGTACTGCTTTGTAGTAAAAGTTGTGCTATAACAATATATAACTAGCCTAAAATATAACTAGCCTAAATAGCTTCTCATTTCCCATAAAAGAGATAATCCGATGTTTAAAATAAAAGTAGAGCGTACCATAAATAAACCGATTGATGAGGTGTTTGAAGCCATAAGCGATCATGCCAGTTATGGATTATTCAAAGCGGTAGGGACGGCTAAGCTACTAACAAAAGGCGATGACGAGCGTAACGGCGTTGGTGCTTTACGTGCCATTCAGACGGGGCCAGTCAAATTTTGGGAGCGAATTACGGCGTTTGAGCGTCCGACTCATATGCAGTACAAGATTGAAAAAGCCAGACCTGTTAAAGTGGATCACCGCAAAGGGAGCATAGATTTAAAAGATTTAGGCGATGGTACTACGCAGGTAACATGGATATCTGAAGGTCGATTAGTGATACCATTACCCTGATCGGCCGCTTGCTTGATCGCAAGATGCAAAAACAAGGTACGGTAGGATTTAGTAGTATACTCAAATCCATAGAAAGCCGCTAATTTAGCGGCTTCGTCTATTTTAAATTTTGAGCTGTATCTCGTAATCTTATTCTGCTTTGTTCTTAGCCGCTTCAAGCTCATTGAAGCGCGCTAACTGCTCAGGTGTGGCTGGCTGTTGATACTTCTGCTTCCACTCAGAGTAGGGCATACCATAGATCAGCTCACGAGCGTCTTCATAGTCGATGTCGATACCACGCTCCTCTCCAGCCGCTTTATACCACTTGGACAAGCAGTTGCGACAAAAGTCAGCAAGGTTCATCAGCTCGATATTTTGTACATCTTTACGCTCATCTAGATGAGCAAGTAAACGGCGAAATGCCGCAGCTTCTAATTCAATGTTAGATTCTAGTTTTGCCATAAAATTTTCCTAGTGGTTAATGCGTGGTAGCCGATATATCTTATTCAGAATCAACTATGGCTTAAGCATTCTCAAGCTTTGGACGGGCCTTATTGATAGCCTTTAAAAGTGCTTTTTCAAACTCACCTTCTTTAAATTTGACTAAGTAAGAGTGCGCGGCGCAGAAGTTACGTACGTCCCAGTCATGAGCAATTTGAGTCGCCCAGTCGCAGTACTCTTTACCTGCATTAGGCTCGTCTTTAAGCGCTTTTTTGGTTGTGGGATGCAGCATCACCTCAGGCAACATTTTTTCAAGCAATTTAGAAGGAGGGCTCATAAAGGTATCATCAACGTGCAAGCTTTTACTCGCAGGATGATAAGCCAATAACGAGCCGGCATGAATCATTTCATTAGCATGGATATAATCGATGCCTTGTGACATAGAGAACTCAAGCTCAGGATAGCGCTCAGCGACTGCCGTACTTTCAACCAAGTCTTCACTCCAGTCCACCTCTGGTACGTGTTTGGCATGGCGAGTACTGCCGTAAAGGTAGCTTGCGGGAAATCTTGTGCCATCTGTGCGCAGTGAACCGTGTGGAATGGATGTACGTTCAGTACTGCTTCGACGTCTTGACCGTTATTAGTCAACGCCATCACTTTATCGCGCACTTCACCTGTCAGCTTATAGCTGTCTAAGAAGATAAACTTGCCGGACTCTAATTTGATAAGCGAGCACTGCGTACCGATATTGATAACGCCGCCGATGCGAAACTCGCCGCGTATGTTCCAAAACCCAGACCCTAGATCATGTATCTTTTCTGCCATGGTTGTTCTCCTCCATGATGTTAATAATTTTAATTGTAAACTCTATGATAGTACATCATTTGATAAACAAGTCACTAGTAAATAGTAATGGATTCAAGCCGCTAGTATCGTTACACAACTTTTGTAACTTGTCCCAAGCTTTACAGTTGCCGTAACTGCATATCGATTAGGCCTTTCGATTAAGTCTGGCTAGAGGCCGCTTCTAAATCAGCGCGCGCGTTATCAATTCTCGATAGCAATGCAGCTTCAAACTCACCTTCTGCAAAGACGACTAGACCAGAATGGGCGCCGCAAAAGTTACGCACCTCTCGCCACTCTTGAGCAAGCTTTGTCGCCCAGTCGCAGTACGCTTTGCCAGCGTCAGGCTCATCTTTTAATGCTTTAAGTGTGGTCGCATGTAGGTTGATACCGGCTTGCACATCATTAAACTTCTTTGATGGCGGTATCTCAAAGGTATCGTCGACATAGAGGCTTTGACTGGCAGGGTGATAGACGAGAAGCGAGCCTGAATGTACGGAGTCGTCTGGGGCGATGTAATAGATACCTTTTGGTTGTGAAAACTGTAGCTCAGGGTAGCGCTGGGTTACAGCTTCGCTTTCTACGTAATCCTTGCTCCAGTTGACCTCGGGTACCTGCTTATGATGGCGAGCGCTACCATAAAAAGTAGCGTGCGGAAAATCCTTGGCAACGCGCGCACAGTGCACAGTGTGAAAAGGATGGACATTGAGCACGGCTTCAATATCTTTACCATTATTGGTCAGCGCCAGCACTTGCTCGCGCACCTCACCAGTTAAAGTATAGCTATCTAGCAAAATAAACTTCCCTGATGCTAGCTTAACGAGCGCTGATTGATTACCGATATCGACCATACCATTTCTGACAAAAGAGCCTCTAATGTTCCAAAACCCAGCGCCTAGGTCATGTATCTGATCTTTTTTAAATTCTTCTGACATATAAGCCTCTATAGTGAATGACGTTCACGAATGTATAAAAGTAGTCTTTTAAATGGTTTTTTGAATAATGCTTTTTATTCATTCGGGAACCATAATACGCTTAATTAGTTAGACTTATCCCTACGGTAACTTTTGTTGTACAGGGAACATACAAGCCAAGTATGTAAGTCAGTTACGGACAGTCAGCGTAATCATAATTCGATATACGCGGGCTTATGCTATAGTCTTCTCGACCACATAAGAACTGATCAAAGCGGGTATCGCCATTGATATGACGCTGCATCCACGCGATACTAGGCTTGCTTAGTAGCTTTTCATTCAAGCGGTAACTTGGACATAGATGGCTGGCGTTATTGACCTCAATCTTCATCTTAGGCCCTGTCGCTTGTTTATAAAACAAATTGGTATACTTGTTATTAGCCGCAATAACATCGTACTCACAGGAGATAATAAAAGTCGGCGTTGTTACTTCACCATAGCTTCTATCATAATAAGGGGCGAGTGGCATAATGGCGCGTACGTTGCTACGCGTAGATGCCAGTTTGAGCGCGCCGCCCCCGCCCATGGACCAACCTATTGCCCCTAAGCGATCAGGGTCTACTATATTGCCTACTGTATTATCGCTGATTACATAATCTAAAGCGTGGCTTAGCTGCTTAGCGCGGCTATCGGGTCTATCATAAATAGAGTTGGTATTCATTGTAATCACGACAAAGCCCCAAGCAGCTAGGCGGGGTCCCAACCATTTAATCGACGATTCATAAGAGACGTAGCCAGGTATCACAGCAATTGCGCCCAAACGTCCGCAGTTGCCAGCGTTAGTCGGATAGTAAATAGTGCCACCGCCAAAGCCGTCTACTAACTCACGTGGTACTTTTTGCTAGCAATGTTAAAGGGTCCGTTATTTTTTGTTTGACTTAAATTATCAGCGCTAATTGCACTGTCAGGAATACAAGTGACATCTTGGTTTAGCGATGCTACCGACGTTGAGGTTGGCGTTGGCACTGTCTGTGTCGTTTCTGTTAGTGTAATCTTAGCTGAAGCAGGCGCTGTAGACAGTAGCGCGTAGGTAGCTATTGTGATTGTAGCTATACTCAAACGCGTTAGGCAATTTATCATAGTAGTTGTCTTTTGATAGTTGTCTTTTAAAAAGTTCAGTGCATTGCTTAATAGTCAATCTTAACAAGAGAGTAAGCTGATAAAAGCCGATTTATAGTAGGTTTTAATAGTTAATATGTCAAAGGGAGCGATGTATAAGCTTAGGACTTGTTGGACGTTGTTTTTGCTGGACGTTTAAGAATGTCCATACTCAGATAGAACACCGAGCCACTTGAGAGCCTAGGTGATAAGTATCAATAACATTTTGTGCCCTTAAAACCGATATCGCTCGTGCTATAGTGCTTCATTAATTAATAAGCGCTAAGGGTTAGTAGGTAATTAAAATATCTAGAGCGCTACTTTCTTTTTACTTACGCTTTTTAGCGTCCAATATAGTCAGTACTTTGTGAATCATTCTCTTAATCAAATTCGAAATAGCTCGTCATCACTCAGCAACGCGCCCTCACTCATCCTAAAAATAACCATTGGTCTGATCGGAGTGTTTGCTTTTTTGCAAGTCTATTCTATCCAAGCGATTTTGCCTGTACTGATGGCAGATTTTTCGGCGACTGAAGTACAAGCAGGCATGGTTGTGGGCGCAACAATCTTAGCTATCGCTATTATGTCGCCTTTTTTGGGTATGTTGTCGGACGCAGTAGGGCGCAAGTCGTTTGTCGTTGGCGCTTTACTGTTTTTGACGCTACCTACTGCGCTGATTGCTCAGAGTACGACTATCGAGTGGATAGGGCTATGGCGTTTTGTCCAAGGCTTGTCGGTGCCAGGTATTACTGTGGTCATCATAGCTTATATCGGCGAGGAGTTTGAGGGTTCAAGTGTGACTGAGCTGATGTCTTTTTATGTCTCAGGCTCGGTGCTTGGCGGCTTTATGGGCCGGTTTTTATTAGGCCACTTGCATGAATTCTTTGGTTGGCGACAGGCGTATTATGTGTTAGCTATATTGACGTTGATTAGTGCCCTTTGGGTAGCAAAGACGCTACCAAGCTCGAAGCATTTTGTGGCCAATCCAAACTTTCGCTCCGCCATAAAAACGCTCAGCTCGCATCTTGTCAATCGCTACGTGGTCACCGCCTGCTTACTTGGCGCTTGCGTGCTATTTTCACTGGTGGGCTGTTTTACCTTTATTAATCTATATCTCGCTGATACACCATACAACTTAGGTACCGGCGCACTTGCGAATATTTTTGCCGTTTATCTGATAGGGGTGATCATTACGCCGCTATCGACTATTCTATTGCGCCGCTTTGGCTCAGCGCGCACGATTATAGTGGCGGTCATTATCTCGATGCTTGGAGTGCTGTTGACGCTAGCGACGCCTTTATGGCTGATCGTTATCGGCCTAGGGGTGATGTCCTCAGGGGTATTTGTTACTCAATCGGCGACCATCAGCTATATCGCGGTCAATGTCAAACAAGGCCGCTCGCTAGCCTCAGGGTTATATTATTTGTTCTATTACGCAGGCGGCACGGTAGGCGCTTGGCTTTGCGGTCTAGCTTATGCTTATGGGCAATGGCAATTTACGGTATGGCTGCTATTATTCGTACAAGTATTAGCGCTGCTGATTGCAAGTTTTGGCATGATAAAAACCAAGTCAAAAGCTGCTTAGCCTATACAGCTATGATCGCTTGTTAGCCTACCACTTACGCAAGCTCACTTTACAGCACATTTAAATTTTTTTAGTATTAAGCGTATCTTGATTTGAAATTATTAGTATTCAAATGGCCAAAACCTGCAAACTGAATTACTAAGCCATGTTAAAACACGAAAATAACGAACACCCTCAAAGGAAATGAGATTTATGTCAAATGCTTATCATAGCGCCCCCTCTGCTTATGACTATCCATTGCTTGTCAAACAGCTTCTTAATCGTGCTAAGACGGTTTCGCTCGAGCAAGAAATCGTGTATGCAGATAAACAGCGCTTTACTTATCAAGAGTTGTTTACGCGTATCAATCGCTTAGCCAATGTGCTGGCAGACCTTCACTTAGATGCCGGCGACGTGATTGCGGTCATGGACTGGGATAGCCACCGCTATCTTGAGTCTTATTTTGCGATTCCGATGTCAGAGTATATCTTACAAACGGTCAATATCCGCCTATCACCAGAAAAAATCCTCTATACCATCAACCACGCCAAGCCCAAAGTGCTGTTGCTCAACTCTGAGTTTGCGCCGTTGGTTAAAGACTATCAGTTTGAAAACTCCAGTATCGAGCATATTATTTGGCTAGATGATAATGGGGTGTCGCATGAGGGTGTGTTTGGCGGCAATCAAAACCGCGTCACAGGAGAGTATGAGGCACTGCTGGCAGCGGCTGATAGTGAATTTGATTTTCCAGATTTTGATGAAGATACCATCGCCACGACTTTTTATACCTCAGGTACGACAGGCGATCCAAAAGGTGTGTTTTTTAGCCATCGTCAACTGGTGCTGCATACGCTCACAGAAGCAGCGACTTTGGGTATGTTGCCCAACAAGCAAGGCGTCAGCTACGGCGACGTCTATATGCCCATGACGCCGATGTTCCATGTACATGCGTGGGGTTTTCCGTTTACCGCCACCATGGTCGGTCTAAAGCAAGTTTATCCAGGTCGTTATGCGCCTGATACTTTGCTCGATCTCATCATCAATGAAAAGGTCAGCATTACGCATTGTGTTCCGACGATACTACAAATGGTGCTAAAAGAAGCCCAAGATCGTGATAAGAGCTTTGATGGTCTAAAAATGATCATCGGCGGCTCAAGATTGACAGAGGGTCTGGCAAAGGCAGCGTTAGCACAAGGCATTGAGGTCTATACCGGCTACGGTATGTCAGAGACAGCGCCTTTGATTAGCCTAACGGAGTTTAGCCTTGATGAGCCTGAAATGAGCGAAGAAGAGGATGTTGCGCGCCGCTGTATGACCGGTAAGCCAGTACTGATGGTCGATGCGCAGATATGGGGCGAAAACAACCAGCCAGTAGGCACAGGCAAAGACAAGACAGGCGAACTGGTACTACGAGCGCCGTGGCTAACCCAAAGCTATCTAAAAATGACGATGCTGGCAAAGAGCTGTGGGAAAACGGCTATATGCACACTCAAGATATCGCATACATACGCCCTGATGGCTATATCCGTATCACTGATCGTCTAAAAGATGTGATCAAATCAGGCGGTGAGTGGATATCATCATTAGAGATTGAGACGATTTTGTCTCTACATCCAGCAGTGGCTGATGTCTCGGTGATAGGGGTGCGTGATAAGCAGTGGGGCGAGCGTCCGCTGGCGTTGGTTGTCCTAAAACCTGCCTGCCAAGATACTAAAGTCGAGGATATCAAAGCCATCGCAGAAAAAGCAGTCGAGCGTGGTATCATTCCCAAATATGGCGTCCCAAGTCAGTTTAAGTTTGTCGATGATTTGCCAAAGACCTCAGTCGGAAAACACGATAAAAAAGTCATGCGAGAGATGTACGCCGATCAAACAGAGGTTTGATAGACAAAAATGGGCACCCATGATGCACCTGCCTGTGCTAAAATATCGATGAGAATATAGGCATAATAGTTGACCTTTATCGATTGCTCTGCTACATTTTAAACCGATACATAACGTATCGGTTTTTTAGTTCTGGTAAGGATGACCAGTACCTCATTTAGACATGTTGTTATGATAATGTCTGATAAGGCCCTATTGCCCCACCTATCGTCACGCTAAGGACAGCTATTATGAGCGACACCATTCAAACTCCTATTGCCACTCAAGAGTCAGCCACCAATATGGCCGACAGCGCCTCTCAATTTGCAGATATCTACCACGCCTCAATTCACGATCGAGAGCAATTTTGGGCGGAGCAAGCAAAGCGTATCTATTGGCACAAAGAGCCTGAGCAAATCCTCGATGACAGCAATCTGCCCTTTGCCAAATGGTATGTCGGCGGCGAAACCAACCTATGCTATAACTGTGTCGATCGTCATCTAGCAGAGCGCGCCGAGCAAGATGCTTTTATTTGGCTGTCTTCTGAGATTAACCAAGAGCTGATAGAGACTTTTCCTGCTATTGTTGATGCGTTCAAGGACTTGGGTAACCATGTCGAGCTATATACCGATTATGCCAAGCGCCGCCTGACCTACAATGACCTTTATAAAGAAGTCAATTATTTTGCCGATGTGCTACAGCGTCATGGTATCGGCAAGGGTGACCGCGTCATCATCTATATGCCGATGATTTTAGAAGCGGCTTATGCCATGCTGGCCTGCGCTCGTATCGGTGCGGTGCACTCGGTGGTATTTGGTGGCTTTGCCGCGCACAACCTCGCCATTCGTATGGATGATGCCGAGGCAAAAATGGTCATCACTGTCGATGCAGGTCTACGCGGCGGTAAAGTGGTCAATTATAAGAGTTTGGTCAATCAAGGTGTGGCGCAAGCAACGGTCAAGCCCGAGCATGTATTGGTGGTCAATCGCGGGGTGCTACCATTTGAGCCGCAAGCCATCGATGTCGACTATGCTGAGCAGCGCCGCATTAGCTGCGAAGCCAATGCCATTGTTGAGCCGGTGTGGCTAGAGTCCAACACACCATCTTATTTGCTTTATACCTCAGGTACGACCGGTACGCCAAAGGGTGTGCAGCGCGATACCGGCGGTCATGCAGTCGCCCTGACCACCTCGATGGATTATATCTATGATGGCAAAGCCGGCGAGACCTTTTGGGCGATATCAGATATCGGCTGGGCGGTCGGGCACTCTTATACCATCTATGCGCCATTGCTCGCTGGTATGACCAGTGTGATGTATGAAGGTCTGCCGCATCGCCCAAACCCAGGTATCTGGTGGCGAATCGTCGAGGCCAATAAAGTCAATATCTTATTTACCGCACCGACGGGTGTGCGTATGCTCAAGAAGCAAGATGAGACATGGATGACGCGTTATGATGTCTCAAGCGTCAAGTCGTTTTTCTTAGCAGGCGAGCCACTTGATGAGTCAACAGCCAATTGGCTGACCAAGCATTTAGGCGTTCCGATCTTAGACCACTACTGGCAAACAGAGTCCGGCTGGCCAATTTTGAGCAACACGCCCAAGTTCAATCACAAACCGCACAAGCAAGGCTCACCTGGTTATCCCATGTATGGCTATGATGCTCGCGTTCTCAACGAAGAGACGGGCGAGCCATGCGCAGCAGGCGAAAAAGGATTGCTGGCGATCAGTGCACCACTACCGCCTGGCTGTCTCACCACGGTATGGCGCAACGATGAGCGCTTTATGAGTAGCTATTTTGGCTTGTTTGATGGTCAGCAGTACTCAACCTCAGACTATGCAGTCACTGATGAAGACGGCTATTTTTATATCTTAGGGCGTACCGATGATGTGATCAATGTCGCCGGTCATCGTATCGGTACCCAAGAGGTAGAAGAGGCCATCAGTACCCATCCTGAGATGGCGGAATGCGCGGTCGTCGGTATTGCAGATGAGTTAAAAGGCGAGCTGCCGATTGCTTTTTGTGTGTTAAAAGATCATGAGCAAGTGAAAACGACCGAAAACCGCTTTCGCATTGAGCAGCAGGTCATCGGTGCGGTGGTAAAATCGCTTGGCGGTATCGCAAGGCCGGCAGCTATTTATTTCCCGCAAGCACTGCCAAAGACCCGCTCTGGCAAAATCTTGCGCCGCGCTATTCGTGCCTTAGCAGAAAACAAACCCACGGGCGATATGTCGACACTCGATAACCCAACTGCAATCGATGCAGTCAAACAATCTATGCAGGATTACTAGGGCACGCCCGAATCTTCTCTTATGGCGGCTTTCCCAATAAGTCAAAATACAATCTAAATACTAAAAAGCTCATGCTCGCTCATGGGCTTTTTGGTTTTTGATGATAAGAAAATGCAGATAGCCAAAAATCTTAGATAAAAGTTTGATAAAGCCCTTGACCCTAAATTTGTTTTATTGCTATAGTCAATAACGATACAAAATAAATCATTTTAAATTAATTGTTAATCCAATAAAAACTTTTGGTTTTTTATCCCTTTTAAGTATAACTAGACACCTCGACAAGGTCGTCTCGCAGACAAGATAAGGATATCTTATGCACCACGTTCAGCAGCTCATCAATGGTCAGTTTGTAGACTCTACTACCAACGAGTGGATCGATATCACCGATCCTGCTAGCCAAGAGGTCATCGCCAAAGTGCCGCAGACCACGGATGATGAAATCAATCAAGCCGTCGCCGCGGCTCAAACAGCCTTTCAAACATGGCGCAAAACACCCATCACCACGCGCGCACGTATCTTTTTAAAATACCAGCAATTGATTCGCGAGCATATGGATGAGCTGGCAGAGACTTTGACAGCAGAGCAGGGCAAAACCATCGCTGATGCGCGCGGGGATGTGTTCCGCGGTTTAGAAGTGGTCGAGCATGCTGCAGGTATTGCCAACCTACAAATCGGTGATTTTGTCGAAAATGTCGCTTCAGGCGTTGACACTTATAGTATCTGGCAGCCGCTTGGGGTTTGCGCGGGTATCACGCCATTTAACTTCCCAGCGATGATTCCGCTATGGATGTTCCCGATGGCGATTGCCACGGGCAACACTTTTATCCTAAAGCCATCTGAGCAAGACCCGATGGTGACCATGCGTCTGGTAGAGCTGGCTATCGAAGCGGGTGTCCCTGAAGGCGTGCTAAACGTCGTACATGGTGGCAAAGCCACAGTTGATGCCATCTGTGATCATCCAGATATCAAAGCGGTATCGTTTGTCGGCTCTAGCGCTGTGGGTAAGCATGTCTATGAACGTGCTAGCCAATCAGGCAAGCGTGCTCAGTGTATGATGGGTGCAAAAAACCACGGCGTTATCTTGCCAGATGCCAATAAAGAGCAAACGCTCAATCAGCTAGCGGGCGCAGCCTTTGGGGCAGCAGGTCAACGCTGTATGGCGCTATCTGTCGTGGTGCTGGTCGGTGCGGCAGGCGAGTGGATCGATGATATAAAGGCTAAAGCTGAGAGCCTAGTGGTATCTGCTGGTAAAAACGATAAGGATTTGGGGCCACTGATTTCTCCTGCGGCAAAAGCACGCGTTGAGCATCTCATCGGTACAGGGGTAGAAGAAGGGGCGAGCTTGCTGCTTGATGGTCGTGGTATCACGGTTGAAGGGTTTGAAAAAGGCAACTTTGTAGGACCGACTATCTTTGATAATGTCACAAGCGGCATGCAAATCTATAAAGAAGAGATCTTTGGCCCTGTGCTGTGTATCATGCGCGCCGATAGCTTAGATGAGGCGATTGAGCTACTCAATGCCAACCCGCATGGCAACGGCACTGCTATCTTTACCCAATCAGGGGCCGCAGCACATAAGTTCCAGCAAGACGTGCAGGTCGGGCAGATCGGCATTAACTTGCCAATTCCTGTGCCACTACCGATGTTCTCATTCTCAGGCTCACGTGCCAGTAAACTCGGTGATTTGGGTCCTTATGGCAAACAAGCGGTGCAGTTTTATACCCAAACCAAGACGGTCACAGCGCGCTGGTTTGATGACGAGGCCAGCCGCGGGGTCAATACCACTATTTCGATATAATGCCTTAGTTTGTGTCATTGCGGTATAGTGTCTATAGTTAGCTGAATGTAAAACTGTTATGGATTTAAACGCGCTACTGGTATAAATGTTACTTGCGTGCTGCGTACCCAGAGGCTGCGCAACCTACATTTAAAAACAGCATCCCAGTAGCGCTATGACATTTTTAGAGTGTATCGACTATATCTTGCTGGTTGTCGCCATGTGTGTTTTTGCCATACAAGCATGTGTCGATGACGTTATACCGCTGTTATACTGTATAACCCGACACTTTATGACCGTTGCTTTATGACCGACACGGTATCAATCATACCGTTAACCGACGTTAAAACAGGCACGGCTGACCCATTTTTACTCTATTTGTAATGCATGCACAAGGATGACCCCATGGATTTTTCATTGACCGACGACCAGATCGCCTTTCGCCAAACCGCCAAACAGTTTGCTCAAAAAGAGCTCAAACCAAACGCCGCTGAGTGGGACCGCACCTCACATTTCCCAGTCGATGTCATCAAAAAAACCGGCGAGCTTGGTTTTTTGGGGCTGTATACCAATCCAGAGTATGACGGCCTTGGGTTACCGCGCTTAGACTCCGCCATGGTGTTTGAGGAGCTGGCATGGGGCGATACCGCGGTCGCCGCTTATATGAGTATTCATAATATGGCAGGCTGGATGATCGGTGAGTATGGCAGCGATACTCTGTGTAAAAAATATCTACCAAAGATGGTCAGTGGTGAGTGGCTGGGCAGTTATTGCTTGACCGAGCCCAATGCCGGCTCGGATGCGGCTTCACTACGCAGTAAAGCCGACAAGCAGGACGACTATTATGTGTTAAATGGCGAAAAGACCTTTATCTCGGGCGCAGGCGCGACCGATGTACTGGTCGTCATGGCACGAACAGGCGCCGCCGGACCCAAAGGTATATCAGCGTTTGTCGTCGATGCCCATAGCGATGGCATTGAGTACGGCAAAAACGAGCACAAAATGGGCTGGAAAGCACAGCCCACACGCACCATCAGCTTTAAAAATGTCAAAGTCCCAGCCGAAAATCTAATCGGCGAGGAAGGCCAAGGTTTTCGTATTGCGATGAAAGGCTTGGACGGTGGACGTATCAATATCGGTATCTGTGCGGTCGGTACAGCGCAGTCGGCGCTTGAGACCGCGACCAATTATGTGCAAGAGCGTAGCCAGTTTGGCAGTCCGATTGCCAGTCTGCAGTCGGTGCAATTCAAGCTTGCTGATATGTTGACCCAGACCATTACCGCACGGCAAATGCTGTATCTGGCGGCCAACAAAGTCGACAATCAAGACAGCCAAGCATCGACCTATTGTGCGATGGCAAAACGTCTGTCTACCGATCTTTGCTTTGATGTGGCCAACCAAGCACTACAACTGCATGGTGGCTATGGCTATCTCAATGAGTATCCGCTTGAGCGTCACGTGCGAGACTTGCGCGTCCATCAGATATTAGAAGGCACCAATGAGATCATGCGCGTGATCGTCTCGCGTCAGCTGATGCACGATGATGCGCTGAGCCAGCTACGCTAATCTTGGTATTCAGTGTTTATGGCGTGTCTTCATTTCAAAAATAGTGATAAAAATAAAGGATTACTTATGACGGATTACACCAATCTCAACCTAGCTATTGATGGTCACATCGCCACCGTGACACTAAATAATCCACCTGCTCATACGTGGACGATGGATAGTCTGCCCGCGCTCAAGCAGTTGGTGACGGATCTTAATGCCAATGATGAGGTATATGCCCTAATCATTCATGGCGATGGTGAAAAGTTCTTTTCAGCAGGGGCGGACCTAAATAATTTCTCAGACGGTGACAAAGGCCGAGCCATCAGCATGGCCATTGCTTTTGGCGAAGCGTTTGAAGCCTTATCTGCTTATCGCGGCGTTAGTATTGCAGTCATCAACGGCTACGCTATGGGCGGCGGGCTTGAGTGCGCGCTGGCCTGTGACATCCGTATCGCAGAAGCACACGCCCAGATGGCACTACCAGAGACAGGTGTGGGATTATTACCTTGTGCTGGTGGTACACAAAATCTGCCGATGCTGGTGGGTGAAGGCTGGGCCAAGCGTATGATATTGTGCGGCGAACGCGTCGATGCCGAGACGGCCTTGCGTATCGGCTTGGTTGAGGAAGTTGTGGACAAAGGCGCAGGACTACAAGCAGCACAAGCGTTGGCAAAAAAAGCCGCCAAACAGTCTCCTGTTGCCGTTAGTTATTCTAAAGCGCTTATCCAAGCAGCTAGACATAACCCGCCTGCGCAAAACCTCATCCATGAGCGCGAAGCATTTGTAAAGCTGTTTGATACCGAAGATCAGCGCGAAGGCGTGCAAGCATTTTTAGAAAAACGTCAGCCAACTTGGCAAAATAAATAAATACCCAAGACTGTCTTGATAAAACGCCCTAATATTCATTTTACTTTTTGTAGGTCTTTTATGACAACCTCAACAGATAACAATAATCAAAACGCTGCTACGCCTGCCGCGCCAGTATTGTTTGATACTGAACAGACAGACTGTGGTCATCTCATTGGCATTATGACGCTTAACACACCAAAATCTCTCAACGCCCTAAGTGTCGAGATGTGTCAATTGTTGGCTGCGCAATTAGAGCAGTGGGAGTGTGACGAGCAAGTAGTGGCGTTGGTGCTCAAGGGCGCAGGCGACAAGGCGTTTTGTGCAGGTGGTGATATTCGCAAGCTATATGACAGCATGTCAGAGTCTGCACCACTACCTAACCCTTATGCGACAGAGTTTTTTGGTCATGAGTACCGTCTCTATCGGCAGATGCATTTTTATTCCAAGCCGCTGATACTCTGGGGCGATGGCATCATTATGGGCGGCGGTATGGGGCTGATGGCAGGATGTAGCCACCGTGTGGTCACTGAGCGTACGCGCTTTGCCATGCCTGAGGTGACCATTGGGCTGTTCCCTGATGCCTCTGGTAGTTGGTTTTGCAGCGTATACCCGCCAAGATGGGATTGTTTTTAGGCCTGACTGGGGCGATGTGTAATGGCAACGATGCCATCTTGTCCAATCTAGCTGAGTATGCCGTGAGCAGCGGTGATTATGATGCCATCTTACAACGTCTCAAACAAAGCGATTGGCAGCAAGCCGCCGACCGTAGAGACACCAGTCATCAGCGCCAGCATGACAGCGCGCACGATATCGTCAGCCGTGCACTGGCGGCGCAGCCTGTCACTGAGTTGCCCGCTAGCAAACTGGCCACCTATTGGCATGCCATTGGACAGTTAATGAATAGCGGCGGATTGAGTGACATTGATGCCATCTTGCAAAGCGACGCGGCGTTGGAGAAGTTAGATGCCGACTTTGCGCAAGACAGCTGGACGCAGCGCGCTGTTGCTACTTATCGAGCAGGCTGCCCTGTGACGGTGGCGTTGACTTACGCACTGTATCATCAAGTTGCAGACCTATCGCTTGAGCAGGTCTTGTACCTAGAAACCAATGTCGCTGTACACTGCGCTGCCAACCCTGATTTCAAAGAAGGCGTACGGGCGCTGCTGATTGACAAAGACCGTAACCCTAATTGGTCGCGTTCATTGGCAGACTGTCTCAGCGCCGATGGACAGGCATACATTTATCAGCATTTCACCAATCCTTATGCGGCAGGCGAGCACCCACTGGAAGGCTGGCTGGGCAGTGAGGCTTTGGGGAGTCAGATTATCAATAACTAACAGTCTACTAAAAGTAAGAGCAGATATGCCTAGGCAGCCGAGCAGGCGCTACTGGCAATAACATAAAAAATCAATCATCAAGGAGTGATGAGATGGGTATGAAGGACACAAATACCAAAAATACAGCAAATACAGCAAAGAGTGCCGAGGCAAAACCAACGATTGCCTTTATTGGTCTTGGTAATATGGGCGCACCGATGGCAGAAAACCTATTAAAGGCAGGCTATCCGCTATCAGTATATGACTTATCTGCAGAAGCATGCGAGCGCCTGCAGCAAGCAGGTGCCAGCGTCGCTACCAGCCCAAAAGAGGCGGCGAGCAATGCGAATGTTGTGATTAGTATGTTGCCAGCGGGCAAGCACGTTCATTCTGTCTATCTAGGTGAGAATGGATCTGATGGCTTGCTAGCAGAGCTGCCCAAGGGCACACTGGTCATCGATAGTAGTACCATCGCTGCCGCTGACGCCAGATTGGTAGCAGACGCCGCAACTGGTCTTGGTATAGACTTTTTAGATGCGCCCGTCTCTGGCGGTACAGGCGGTGCTATCGCTGGTAGTTTGACTTTCATCGTTGGCGGTAATGCCGACGCATTTGCCAAAGCGGAGCCGATACTGGCGGTGATGGGCAAAAACATCTTTCATGCAGGCGAGCATGGAGCAGGACAGGTCGCCAAAATTTGTAATAATATGCTCTTAGGTATCTTGATGGCAGGGACGGCAGAGGCCATCAATCTAGGCGTAAAAAACGGCCTCGATGCCAAAGTATTGTCTGACATCATGCTACAAAGCTCTGGGCGAAACTGGACGCTGGAGGTTTATAACCCTTATCCTCAGGTGTTAGAAAACGTGCCTTCGAGCAAGGGCTACAAAGGCGGCTTTATGAGTAAGCTGATGCAAAAAGACCTCAATCTTGCCATGCAAACTGCCAAAGATACCGCGGTCGAGACACCGATGGGTGCCAAGGCGACAGAGCTCTACGACGATCACGCGCGCGAAAATGGCGATAAAGATTTTTCTAGTATCATGGGGCGTCATGACCATTCGGTGCTGTCTTAAAGTGCCTAATTCTTGAATTGCTTAGTCTTTGAAATATCTAGTCTTTGAAATATCTGTCTCGAACGCACAAAGCTACTAAAGGCACTCTTCTCAAAGCAAAAAAGGTCTGCGCTATCACAGATAGCGCAGACCTTTTGGTTATAAAATTCTGCTTAGTTTTGTAGCTCATAGACCAAAGTCTGAATATCCTGAGCGGCTGTCTGCAGGCGCGGCACATGCGTCATCAGATCGTCTAATGACACGCGTATAGTCGGCGCATGCAAGTACAAAGAGGCCAGATAACGTGACTTCTTATCTAATACAGGCACAGACACCGCCACCATCTCCGAGATAAACTCTTCGTTGTCGATACCGACCCCTGTCTCAGCGATTTTATCCAGCTCTTGATTGAGCGCATCGATATCTGTGATGGTGTTTTTGGTAAATTTATCCAAAGGCAAGCCTTTCAATATCTTGTTACGGCTGGTGGTAGAGAGCTGGCTCAGATACAGCTTACCTGTTGCTGTACACCACATCGGAGACTTGACGCCCACAGGCAGATAAATCTGCAAAGGTAGTGAGGTCTGCGCGCGGTTGGTATAGAGCATATTCATGTGATAAGGAATCGCAATCCCGCAAGTCTCTTCGATCTCCTCGACCAGCTTATGCAAAATCATCTGCCGCTCATTAAAAAACTGGCGCTGCTGCCACAGCTCAACGCTCAAATTGCGCACTCGCTTGCCAGGTATGATGCCGCCGCCGATATCAACAGTGACAAACCCCTCATCCACCAGATTTTGAATCAAACGATGGATGGTCGGTTTTGGAATGTCCAGCTCTTGCGATAGCTCAAGTGGAGAGAGCGGCTTAGAAGCATAAGACACCGCTTCTATAATCTCTAACACACGGGTAATCGACGATACTTTAGGCATATAAATGGCTCGATAATAATAAAAGAGGAGAAAGCGCAGTCGCTTGCAACGCGTTAATAATTATAACAAAAAATCATAAACCTGAGGCTTTGTAACTGGATTATTACTGTCTCTAATTTAGCACAATATAACGCTTAGACAAACGTTAGTCGTGGTATAACAAGACATTTATGTCGTTTATTTTCCTAACTGATTTTTTTGTCCAAAAACACCCCTAGATACGTCAACTCACAAAACACAACAATCTGTAGTAATAAGCTATATAACTGTTATTGAAGCTGAGACGTCAGTAAGCGATGATAATGACATATTTTGTAATATCCTTACATGAGTATTAAGTCACTTAAAAATCATGTCTACGCTGTTGAATCACTTTGAGAGCGTTGTGTAACAGAAAGTTGAAGTTTTGCCGGTTGATGTAGCAATTATTACAATACCTATGCAATCTTTACATAATGGCAAATAAAAAGCGCGTCTGTAGGGGTGACTTTTTGAGCCAAAATTGTTTTAATCTGCTCAACAAAATGATGGATTTAAAAAGAACTAAATTGTCATTTTTTTTGGGCGAGTTATTCCACACTTTAGGAGAGTATTTATGAAACTTATTAAACTAACAGCAATTTCTGCTGCCGTTTTGGCTTCAACTGCTGCACTAGCAGCTGAGCCAGTTGTCGTTGTTGATGACAACACAGCTGTCGCTTATGAAGCAGAGCCAGTTGCGGTGGCTTATGAAGCAGAGCCAGTCGCTGTCGCTGCAGAACCTGCTTATGCATACAATGCTGATGCTGGTGTGGTACGTAACACCACTGGCGCCGTCGTTGGTGGTACTAAGACTTTCTTCCAAACAGCTATCAACCCAGCTGCTGTCAGTGCTGAAGTTGGTACACTAGGTTATGGTGCCAATATCGCTTGGGGTTTGAATGAAAAAACTGAACTACAAGCTGGTTGGGCAGGTGGTGATGTTGCTGACCTATTTGGCGGCGACTTTGATGCAAACGATGTAAACTATGATGTAGACTCTGACTTTAGTAACCCATACCTAGGCGTACAATTACGTCCTACTGGCAATTGGTTCACTATGGGTGCTGGTATCATCGTACCGGATAACGATATCGATGTAACTGCGAATCCAGAAGGTGGCTTTTATAAAATCAACGATACAAAATATGATGCAGAATCTGTTGGAGCATTACAAGGTACTATGGAGCATCGTAACAAATTAGCGCCTTATGCGACTATTGGTTTCCGCCCAAATATTACCAATAACTTTGGTCTATTCGGTGAAATCGGTGCTGCATACATGGGTAAAACTGATGCAACTGTAACTGCAAGTAATACTAGCGGTGGCCCAATTTTTATCCAAGATGGTAACGGTGACAGAGTTGAAGTAGCGGGCGAAACTGCTCAGGGTGTTGCTAATATGGCAGAACAAGAGCTAGAAGATAAAGACTACTTAGAGTGGATGCCAATCGTAAAAGTTGGTGCAACTTACCGCTTCTAATTTAATCACAGTCTAATGGCTGTTATTAAATAAACAAAAAACGATCCTATTTATTAGGGTCGTTTTTTTGTGCGCTGAGTAATAACAAGTAGTAACAAGTAGTAAGATGACTAGCGATTAAATAGAGGACATGTTACGCCTTAGATGTTGGCTGGAGATCCTCATCAAAACACAATTACAATATGCTGCCTAGGAATGATGGCGATACGGCACCCTGTTTTTCTATCCATCACAGTCATCAGATGATGATCGTCTATCACGCTGTCTATCAAATCCTCAATCAGATAAGCGTAGTCGATACCCAGCCCTTGCGCGAGGGTGTATTGATATACCTTGATATAGCTTTCTTTTATTTGCCATAGCCGCTTTGCGATTGCGTCACGCTGCCATGCAGGTAGCCGTTGCAATACCGCCTTTTCTTTATCGGCATAAAAGCGCCGAACCACCTGCCAAGCTACCTCATTTGCTTCTATATCGATGCCAGCAGGACGATGCTGGCTGAGAATGACGGCCACCTGATTGTATAGACAGCTCGTTGGTTGAGTGTTGCTATTATCAGTATCGTCTGTATTTTTTGCGCCTGTATGGCTAAAGCATACGTAGTATTTGCTACGAGCAAGCTGATAAGGAAAGGCTGACTCATCTAAGGTGTCGTCTATCTGTAGCTTGGTGAGTAGCTGTTGTAACAACAGCCGTACGCCTTGCCGCTGTAGTTGGCGCTGCTGCTGCGCCCGATCAGGTGCTGATATGTCTGCAGACGCATGGCAATACTGCCATTGCTGGGTATCATCTATATGGGTGTTTAGGTCGTATCGGCTTAGATAGGGCGGTTTATTGATATGCTTATGGGCAAGGGTGTTGACATGCGCAGTGGCACACCATGTCGTAGGCCCAAGCCTCACAATATGAGTTTGTGTCAAGTATAAGGGCATAGGTGTAGCCGCAGGTTTTATGTAGGAGTAGGAAGTATAAAGCCCAGCAACGTGATATTGCTGGGCCTTTTAGTATTACGCTGACGATTGGTAATACGAGCGTACGGGATTTGTCTTAATAAGACAGCTCCGCGCGGCGGTTTTGCGCATAGGCGGCTTCGGTGGTGCCAGCGGCGGCAGGGCGCTCTTCACCGTAGCTGATGATGCGGATATTGTTGACCGCGACACCTTGAGCGGCCAGATAGTCACGCGCTGCTTGGGCGCGGCGCTCGCCTAGCGCCATGTTATACTCGCGGCTACCACGCTCATCGGTATGACCAGCAATCACTACGCCAGCGGTTGGGTTTGAGCGTAGCAAGCTTGCGTGTTGATTGAGGACATTGGCCGCTTGTGCGGTGATTTCACTGCTATCGAAGGCAAAGTAAACAACGGCTTGCAGGTTGTCTGCGCCAGTGACGACGGTGCTGGCGTTGTCTACGATGACGGCACCATTATAGCCCGTTTGACCGCCTGGGATACCTAGCGGGGCAACCACAACTTCAGAGGTGGCGCGTTTGGTCGCACAGCCTGTAGTGATTGCGATAGCGCTTGACAATACAGCGAGAACTGCAAGCTTAGAAAAACGAATTGACATGATGAGCTCCTAAAATTTTTAATTAACGTTGTTGTTGTAAACTGCTTCGATAAAACTCAGGCAATTACTACTTATCATATATTCAGTGTTACTTTATGTAAGTAGTATTACTGTAAATAACTCGAGAATTTACAATCAGATATGCTCTTTTGTTATATATATAGCCGTTTTGATAAATGCTCTGATATCGAGGCAGAAAAACAAACTACCAGCGGTGCTTGTCCCAGTTTTCAGGGTTTGCCCAGTAGTCGGCATTGAGCCAGTTAGGCAGCTGTTTGTAGTCATACAGATTAAATTGCCACAGTGTCGCTGACCCAAGAGCATGGGCGGCGGCAGGCATCTGGGTCATATCGGCACCTGATAGGTCGGTATCTTCTGTCAAAATAGAAGTCTGTAATATATCAAACGGGGTAAATCCGTAGGGTTGTAAGTCGATATTGTGCTCAAGGGCGATGAGTAGATGGGCGGCGTATAGGTCGCGATAGCGCATGAGTAATGGGATATACTGCTGTAGCTGCTCTGCTGATAGCGTCGGCAGCCAAAAACACACCAGCTCATACCGCTCAGATACTGGCTGTTGGTTGAGCGCCAGTAAGGTCGATGAGGCAAGTTTGTCAGCGGGCTGTGTGGTATCGCTGGCTTGAAAAACAGCATGGTTGGTAAGCGCGGTATTTAATAACGCTAGCGTGTTTTGTCTTCGGTTACCCACAGTAGATCGGGCAGTAGCTCGGGCTTATCGTCAACTTTATGTTTGGTACTTTTGCTGTCTGATTGAGTGTTTGTCTGCGCATCAGTTTCCTGTGCTAGAGTGGGCAATAGCGCATCGATATAAGCTATTAATAAAGGTAGCGTCACCTCTGCGCGACGCGTGGGTTGCTTTGTCATATGATAGGCCGTTTCTCAAATGGTAATCGTCAGTGCCTTTATTAAATCATTTTGGTATGCATTATCCAATGTAAAATTGAGGCCTGACGACTAAACTTACTATTTTTACCAAAGCCAGCTATCTGACTGACTTATTTAAATTTGACTATAAGCCACGGATTATCAGCGCCACAATCTAGGGAGCTGCTCTTGAAATTTGGTGATTTAGGCCAATGTAGCTAAAAAATAAACAGCTAAACCACGTAAAAAACCTAAAAAACTTAAAATCTAACACAGGGCTTTTAGGTGTTAAGGTTAGGGCGTGTCTTCAATTCACTCGATAGTTATCTAAATGGGCTAACAATGGCCAAATTTTGCCAAACACCGTCAAATAGCGGGTTTATATCCCGATATTAACGGCGCGATTTTCCTTGTTTGACCGCAATTTATCTCATTTTTATCACCATTTTTGAAATAAAGACACGCGCTAGGAATTTTAATCACACGTATTTTTATAAATAACAATAGGAACCTCCATGTCTACTGCTGAAACAGATACCCAAATTATCAACCCTGAAATGCCTGATGTGCCACCGCAAGTACCCAGCAAAATCAATCTAAAAGACTATCAAAAGCCAAGCTTTGCTGTCGAAACGGTCGATTTGGATATCAAGCTATATGAAGACCACGCGCAGGTAGCTAGCACGCTACAGATGGTGCGCCAAAGTGCAGGGGATCTTGTGCTATTTGGTGAGGATTTGGCGCTACTGGCAATCACTATGAACGGCGAGTCATTGCCCTCCGAGCGCTATCAACATAGGGCAGGCAAACTGACGATAGCAGATGCCCCTGATGACGTTACTTTAGAGATACAAGTGCGCATCTGTCCGCAGACCAACACAGCGCTTGAGGGGCTATATATGGCGGGCAGTGGCGACGATACCATGTTTGTCACTCAGTGCGAGCCTGAGGGGTTTCGTAAGATCACTTTTTATCCAGATCGTCCTGATGTGCTGGCGGTATTTACCACGCGCTTGGAGGCGGATAAACGTTATCCAACGCTGCTGGCCAATGGTAATTTGGTAGAGGCGGGCGACGTCAGTGGTACAGCAGACCGTCATTATGCCATCTGGCATGACCCGACCAACAAGCCAAGCTATTTGTTTGCTTGCGTCATCGCTGATTTGGATGTGCTGACGGATTCATATACCACCAGTGAAGGGCGCGAGGTGAGGCTTGAGCTTTATGCCAAGTCTGCCGATATCGATAAGTGTGATGTCGGTATGCAAGCGCTAAAAGACGCCATGCGCTGGGACGAGGTCAACTATGGCCGCGCTTATGATTTAGACCGTTATATGATCGTCGCTGTCAGTCAATTTAATATGGGCGCGATGGAAAACAAGGGCCTAAATATCTTTAATACCGCTTGTGTGCTATCTAGTCCTGAGACGACTACAGATGCGCGCAGTTTTAGTGTCAAATCTATCATCGCCCACGAGTATTTTCATAACTGGACGGGCAACCGCATTACCTGCCGTGATTGGTTTCAGCTGTGTCTAAAAGAAGGCCTTACAGTGTACCGTGATCAGTCGTTTTCTGCCGATCAGCAATCGAGCGCGGTACAGCGTATCGATGATGTGGCCACCTTACGCGCGCATCAGTTTGCTGAGGATGCAGGGCCGCTTGCGCATCCTGTGCGCCCTGAGAGTTTTGTTGAGATTAATAATTTTTATACGACGACTGTCTATGAAAAAGGCGCTGAAATCGTGCGTATGATTGCCAATACGCTAGGGCCAGTCAACTTCCGAAAAGGGACAGATGAGTATTTTCGCCGTTATGATGGGCAAGCGGTGACGGTGGAGGACTTCTTATCTGCGCTCAGTATTACCGATAGCAAAATTGAGGACTTTATCGACTGGTATCGCCAGCCTGGTACGCCTGTGGTGACAGGGCACCAAAGCTATGACAGCGACACGCAGACGTTGACCATTACGTTGAGTCAAAAAACTCGCCATGTCGCAGGTTTTGATGCGCCAAAGCCTCTGCCGATACCTGTAGCGACGGCACTGTTTGATCGAAATACTGGCAATATCGTCGCCGAGCGTATGTTGCTGCTTGATCAAGAAACACAAGCCTTCGTCTTTGAAAATGTGACCAGCGAGCCTGTGGTATCGCTATTACGTGACTTTAGTGCCCCTGTGCAGCTCAACTATGCTTATCAAGATGCTGATTTGGCGTTTTTACTTGAGCACGAGACCAATGGTTTTAACCGCTGGCAAGTGACGCAGATGCTGGTCAATCGTATCTTACTACAAAACAAAGGCGAGAAAAGTAGCCCAGATATTTATCTGCATGCACTGGCGCAGACATTGCCTGTGCTTGCCGCCGAGGATGCGATGCTGGCGGCACGCTTACTGGATATTCCATCCGCGCAGGAGCTGGCATCTGCCATTCCGCAGGACTATGACCCAGAGGCGATCAAAGCGCAGCGTGAAGGTTTATATCAACAGCTGGCTTTGGCATTAAAAGATGAGTGGGCAAAGCTTTATAAGCAGCTACCCATACAGGCGTATCAAGACAGTGCCGATGCTCGCGGCAGACGTGCGCTGCGTAATGTGGTACTCGATATGGCAGTGACCGCCAACGTTGATGGGGCTGCTGAATGGGCGCAGCAGCAATATGACAATGCCAGCTGTATGACAGAGCGTTTTGGCGCGTTAAAGGTCATGGTCAATTATCAATTGGCAAAAGCTGATGACTATCTAGCAGATTTTTATGAGCGCTTCCAAGACAATGATTTGGTCATTGACTTGTGGTTTAGTGTGCAGGCGTCTGCCGATACGGTCACCCCTGACGCCATCACTGCATTGCTTACCCACAAGGACTTTGATTGGAATACGCCCAACCGTGTCCGCTCGGTTGTCGGTGCTTTTGCCTCGCAGCCTACCGTACTCTGGACAGCTGATGGACTGGATATCTATACTGGTGTCATCAAAAAGCTGGATACTGCCAATCCAGTATTGGCATCGCGCTTATTACAAGTGCTGGCGCGCTGGAACACTTTGGCTGAGCCGCGCCGTCAGATGGCGTATGAACAGCTGCTTGATTTACAAAAGCAGGTATCGTCTAAGCATGTACTTGAGAGTTTAGAGAGTGTGCTTGGGTCTGCAGGTGAGTAGGATAGGATATAGTCGATGCACTCTAAAAAGCGCGTTTAAATTTATATAACAGTTTTATTTTCAACTGACTATCATAAAAAGCCCGCCCGATATGCGTATCGGGCGGGCTTTTTTAGCGTATCACAGTATCAATGCTGGGCGTGCTAGCTAGACGATAGCTCTTTGCATTGAGAGTTAGCGATTTGGCAAGACGTCTTTGACCATATCACGCAGCTTGTATAGAGCTGTGACCGTACTGTCCCAATCCAAGCAGCCGTCGGTGATAGATTTGCCATACTCAAGCTGGCTTAAGTCGGCGGTCAGCTTTTGATTGCCGCCTTTAAGGTGACTTTCGATCATCATACCGATGATGGATTTGTTGCCGTTTTGGATTTGTTCGGCGACGTTCGCGATGACCATTGGTTGTAGATATGGGTCTTTACCTGAATTGGCATGGCTTGAGTCAATCATGATTTTGCCATTGGCTTTGCCATTGGCCAGTGCGTTTTCGGCTTGTGCTACCGCCGTTTCATCATAATTTGGTTTGCCATTACCACCGCGCAATACCACGTGAGCGTAAGGGTTGCCTTTTGATTTGATGATAGAGACTTTGCCATCTGCTGATAGACCTAAGAAACTATGGCCTTCTTTGACCGCTTGCATGGCGTTGACCGCGACTGTCATTCCGCCGTCGGTGCCGTTTTTGAAGCCCACTGGACAAGACAAACCTGAGCTCATCTCACGGTGGGTCTGGCTTTCGGTGGTACGCGCACCAATGGCTGACCAGCTGATCAAATCCTGCATGTATTGCGGCGTATTTGGGTCCAAGGCCTCGGTAGCACACGGCAAGCCTTTTTCGTTGAGATCTAACAAAAGCTTACGCGCCGTACGCAAGCCTTTTTCGATATCAAAGCTGTCATTCATGTCAGGGTCGTTGATCATGCCTTTCCAGCCCACCGTTGTACGGGGTTTTTCAAAATAGACACGCATCACCACAAATATGCTATCTTCGATCTCTTTTGCCAATACCGCCAAACGATCGGCGTATTCGTGAGCGGCTTTAATATCGTGAATAGAGCAGGGGCCGACGACCACAAACAAGCGCTTGTCTTTACCGTCCAAGATATCTTGGATAGTGTTGCGACCTTTTAGGACGGTATTATAAGCTTTGTCTGACAAAGGCAGCTCAGCTTTTAGCTCAGCGGGAGTGATCAAAGGAATGAATTTTTCAATATTCACGTCGTCAATATCTGCATTATGGGTAACTGGTGTTGTCATGGTTATATATCGTCTAGCTGATTTATAGGGATATTCATTATGCGGACAAAAGCGCTGGTTGACAAGGGCAATCATATAGTTAATTAACTGATAACTGGAATGAGGAAACCAAAATCCAGTTATCATTGTGACGCCTGCGTTGGATATAAAAACAGGCGGCGCGTGGTTTTTGGGAGTCAATTTAGCTATTTTGGCCGTCGTCACGTATGATGGCAGCGTCAATGAGCATCGTTATTAGCGTTATCAGGCCTTATGACCACTGACATGTGTTATATTTTATAATTGTTTTTATCGTACCTTTATCATCTTCATATCGAGAGCTTGTCATGACAGATTTTGCTACCCTTAACCACGCCCTTGGTGTGACGCCAGACGCAGCGGTACAGACGCTTGAGAGTCAAAGCACGGCTGAGCTTTTGGTACCTAAGCCAAACGCGGGTTCACTGGTCATCGGTATCGTCGCAGGTGAGGTGTCAGGTGATAGCTTGGGTGCCGACTTTATGCAGCAGATGAACAATCTGCGCGATGATATTGTTTGGGTCGGTGTCGGCGGCGCCAAGATGCAAGCACAAGGATTACAAAGCATCTTTGCATTAGAGCGATTGGCTGTCATGGGGCTGGTTGAGGTCATGGCACAACTGCCAGATTTGCTAAAGGCACGCCGTGAGTTATTAGTAGCGTTTCAAAACGCTGCTATCGACTGGTTTATTGGTATCGATGCGCCTGATTTTAATCTGCGGGTCGCAAAAAAACTAAAGCCCAAAGGGATTTTTTGTGTTCAGTATGTCAGCCCTTCTATTTGGGCATGGCGTGAGTCGCGTATCCATAATATCAAAGCAGCCACCGATTTGGTGCTGTGCTTGTTTCCGTTTGAGTTGCCAGTCTATGAGCGTCATAACCACCCAGCAGTCTGTGTCGGTCATCCGCTGTTACGCACCATAGATCAAGAGCTGCTCGCGACACCTATCAATCAGCGCCGCAGTGAGCTGGTCTGGCACAATGATGGCTTACAGCAGTTTTTTATTGATCGTTTTGATGAAGTCAGCCAGCTCATTTGCGTGATGCCAGGGTCACGGCGCGGGGAGATTACCGCCATCTTGCCTTTGATGCTCGATGGTATTCAAAAATTGATATTACTGGACCCAAAACTGTGTTTTATCATCCCTACTGTGGATCAAAACCATCAATATATCGTGCAGGATGTCATCGATAAACGCTCAGAGCAGCTGCGCGCCGCTATTGTGGTGGTCTACGATGATAGCCAGCCAGCCTTTAGTCAGCAAGCGATGGCAGCAGCCGATGTGGTGATGCTAGCTTCAGGCACCGCGACACTAGAGGCAATGCTGCTTGAGCGACCGATGGTGGTGATTTATCAGTTAAATCAGCTGACCTATCAAATCGCCAAGCGTCTGGTAAAAGTGCCTTATGTGGCGTTGCCCAATATCCTAGCAGATGCCGCGATAGTGCCTGAACTGATACAAGAGCAGGCGAGTGGGGACAATATCTGCCGTACGGTGATGCGTTTATTACAGCCACGTGCCTATGCCGAGCAAATGAGCGATCTGCTTACCACCAAACAGCTATTACAGCAGCAGAGCAACCATGAGCCGGCAAACAGCGTCATCGAGCAATGGTATAAGCAAAACCATCAGCAATAACACATGTCATCTGTGCCTTATGGCAGCATTGTTATGACAAAATACTAAAAATCATGCTAAAAACGATACTAAGAACAATGCTAAAACCCACGCTAAAGACAATGCTAAAGGCAATGTCACCAAGTCCAACTTTCACCCCTCAAAAAAAGATATAGCAGTGTTATGAGTAACCCATCTAGTAGTGCCCAGCCTTTGATACCAATTGATATACGTATTGAGCAAGTCGATATCAAAGGTCAGTATATTCAACTAGCAGCGCCCATTCATTTGTCTGGTCAACTACATACCTCGGAGCTACAAAGCCAATATGGGCAGACGACAAAGGACGCGGTCTTGCCACTACAGATAGGTGTCGATGAAGCTGGCCGCGGGCCTTTGCTAGGCTCTGTCAATGTCGCCGCGGCGCTATTACCTGACGCGTGGTCGGGGCTCATAGAAGCGCAGCCGCTAAAGGATACCCCGCTGTCTGTACTGACCGACTCCAAGCAGTTAAGTGAAAAAAAGCGTGACAGGCTCTACCCCTTGGTGCAGCAGTATGCGGCTGGGTATATCATCGCGGAGATACCGGCCGCCGTCATCGACCAAATCAATATTTTGCAGGCGACGATGCTCGGTATGCGTTTGTGTACCGAGGAGCTGCTACAAGCAGTTGCCGCCCATTTGACCGCTGTCGGTCATCGCTCTATCGAAGTGCTAATCGATGGCAATCGCTGCCCTGATTTAGACGTTAGTAAGCTTGCCAAGGCAGGTATAGCGCCCGCTATGCTCGACTGTCAAGCATGGGTCAAGGGCGATGGCCGTCATACTAGTATCGCCGCGGCCAGTATATTGGCAAAGGTGAGCCGTGATAAGGCCATGTATGAATTAGACGCGCAGTATCCTGAATATGGCATCGCCAAACACAAAGGCTATCCAACGCGCGCTCATATGGCAGCCGTTGCGACGCTTGGCGTGTTGCCAGAGCATAGGCGCAGCTTTGCCCCTATAAGAAAGGCGCTGGAGAGCGAATGCTAAACGCCGACTATGCTGGTTATGTTAGGGCGTGTTGCACATTCAACCATGGCACTGACAGCGAGTATTTTTTAGGCGATTCTAAGGTAATTAATTTACGTTTTGTAAGTTTTAATGATTTTATTTGATGAGGTATACTTTTTTATTTTTATTACTGATAAAAATGATGAGCAAAAGTTCATTGACTGTATTACAATATAGATACAATCGAATAATCGCTGTGCTATCAATGATAAAGGTCAGTATGCCGACCTTCGTAGCGATTGTATTGATCTATATATGAGCGGCGACTGATAGGATAAAAAATGCCTTTTAATACATCATCAATGAATATTGCGACGGCGTTTTTTTTAACGCTTTTTTTGAGCGCTTGTGGCGGTGGCAGCGACGCTAGTAATCGTGATAGCCATTCTAGCACTAAGCCTGTTAATAAAGAAAAAATCGATCAAGCCGACGAGGGTAGCCAAGCACCAATCGACAGCAGCGCGCGCTCTCATAACGCAAAAGCGGCTTTGACAGCCAGTAATACCTTTAGTCTGGCGCGTACCAGCTGCGGCCTTAGCGGTTTGTCTGTTGATCCTGCATTAGATGATATTGCTATCGATCATGCCAACTATATCAGATATGTATTTGCCAACAGCTCACCAACAGTATTTAACCCTCATTATGAAAGTGAGATGACAGACATTGCGGAAGTGACAGGTAGTAACAATCCGTTTTTTAAGGGTCGTGACTTTTCAGATCGCCTATTGGCCGCTGACTATCAAAACGCTAGATATAGTGCTACAGAAAACATTGCCCATTCTATCTACTATAGCTCAGTGGGGGAGTTGGCCGCTGCCGAGGTGGTAGCAGGGTTGATGGCCAAATCCCTGTTGGCCGCGCCTTATCATTTGCGCTCTTTGATGGTACCCAAATCCAGCCTAACTGGTACAAGCGTGGTCACCTATCAGCCCTATGGCCGCACAAGTCGCAATAGCCAAGGCTATGTACTGGTCACTCATGCCTCAGCCACAAAGGCAACCCAAGATCGCACGGTCGCTGGCATCTTTACCTATCCTTGTCAGGGAGTGAGCGGCACGGCGACAGCATTATATAATGAGACACCAGACCCTGTGAAGCATACGGGCCGCGATTTGCGCATAAACCCTATCGGGCAGCCTATCTATATTAATGTGCCATCGGCTGAGACGATTGAGGTTAGTAATGTCAAATTTTATGATACCCAGCGCAATATAGAGGTGCCTATTGAGCTGCTGGATTATCGTCAAGACCCGTACAAAAACACAGTATATGCCCTGCCAGCGAATGAAGCCTTTATCTTGCCAATGACCGATGATTTAAAAAGCTGTGAGATTGCACGCCGGCAAGATCAAAGCCAGCAGTGCGGACTCTATGGCAATACTGAATATCGTGTCAGCTATGAGGTGTTGATTGATAATAAAATCTTACAGCAGCAGTCGTTTAGTTTTACCACAGGTGAAGTGAACTACTAGGAGATGCTTTGTCGAACGCCGCGCCATAAAAGAAGGGCTGAATCAAATTGCTGATCCAGCCCTTCTTCTAAGAAGCGAAAAGACTTAGAACGATGAGTTTGGTTGTTCTAAAAAGGCTTCTTCTGCCGCTGTCGACTCTCGGTCCAATATGTCGTTACGGTGCGGATAGCGGCTAAACTGCTCGATAATATCTTTATGACGGTGCTCAAAGTCGAGTGTCGTCGCGTCATCTAACTGCTCAAAGAGCGGCAAGTAGCGCTCATGAATCATCAAAGATTCAGAGTGCATAAATGGCATAATCATAAATTTTCGCCACTGCGCGGGGAGGGTATCGAAATGTGGTTGTTGAATGGCTTCTTGCGCCAATACCAGTGCCATGCCATCTTGTGCAAAGGCATTGGCTTGCCCGCGGCACAGATTGCGCGAAAACTGATCGAGCACAATAATCTCAGCCAAACGTCCTGCTAGAGCAGTGATGGAGCTGTTGCTATCTGCTGCGGCGTTGGCGATACGCCAGGTGAAACATTCGCCTTGTTTGGCGGCTTGCCAAATCTTACCAAATTTTTCTTTTATTTTTTGATCAAAGGCATCGTTTTTTTCAAACCAATACGCCTCATTGTCTTTATCAAACCAAAAATCTAAAACCGCCCGCGCATCGGCATCCAGATGCGCTAAATTGATATTTTTGGTTCAAGCTGAGATAAACTGGCTTGGCTCGCTGCACTGGAATAATCGGTTGATAATGACATAAGATATTCTAATTATAGTGAATTTAGTCTACTATAGCGCAATTATTTATGTCTGTCATGATGCCAACCGCAGCGATTAGGTAACCACTTATGAATGTTGAAAACACTGTAATAACCTCTGATTTATCCTCTCTACCTACGCCTTATTATTTGCTCGATGAAGCGGCAATCGTTGCCAATATGCAGATTATCGCACGTCTGTGTGAGTTGTCTGGTGCCAAGGCTTTGCTTGCGCTCAAGTGTTTTGCCACGTGGGGCGTGTTTGATGTGATGCAGCCTTATTTGCATGGTACGACTTCATCGTCACTCAATGAAGTGCGTTTGGGCTATGAGACTTTTGGTAATAACCGTGATGCCAATAACAGTGATAAAAAAGAAACCCATGCCTATAGTGTCGCCTATAGTTTGGATGAAATCGACGAAGTATTAAGCTACGCGGACAAGATTATTTTTAACTCCATCTCGCAGTTGCATGCCTTTAAAGATAAAGCGCATGCACAGGACATTCCAGTCGGGCTACGCTTAAACCCAAAAACCAGTAATTCGTCGTTTATCATCGCTGATCCTGCCCGTCCTTTTAGCCGTCTTGGTGAGCATGACAAAGATAAGATTGCAGCGGTGCTTGGTGATATCACAGGGGTCATGATTCATAACAACTGTGAAAACGATAGCTTTGAGGCGTTTAGCGCAAGCTTGGCTGATATCGAAGACAGGTTTGGTGATATTTTAGCGCAGCTTGAGTGGGTGAGTTTGGGCGGCGGTATTCACTTTATCGCACCTAGTTATCCGCTAGAAAAATTAGCCGACAGACTAAAAGGCTTTAGTGAAAAATACGGCGTCCAAGTTTATCTTGAGCCAGGTGAGGCGAGTATTCATGGCGCTGGCACGCTGGTTACGACAGTGCTGGATACCATGCACAATGACAAAAACCTCGCCGTCGTCGATGCCTCGATCGAGGCGCATATGCTTGATTTGCTGATTTATCGCGAGTCTGCGCCAATCACTTCTGTCAATGCAGAGTCAGTGGAGGTGATGCCTGTCGATCAGGCGCAACAAGAGGCTGCTGACAATACTATTATCTATGGACGCTCCTGTTTGGCAGGCGATATCTTTGGCGAGTATGCTTTGGCGCATGAGCTGCAAGTGGGCGACACCGTTGCGTTTGGTAATGCGGCAGGCTATACCATGGTTAAGAAAAACTGGTTTAATGGTGTCAATATGCCAGCGATTGTGATTCGACGTCTAGATGGCAGTATTGATGTGCAGCGCGAATTTGATTATCAAGATTACAAAGCCAGCTTGTCTTAGTAGCAGGCTTCGTTGTTAAAGTTAAGTTATTAAAAACAAAGACTTAAGGGTAAGGGTTCAAACTTTAAATTCATTGGTTCTTTCTACATTATTTTTATCGACAACCGAATAAAAATTGTTATAATCGCGTCGAACAAAGTGCCTACAAAAAGGGCGCTTTGTTTGACGGGTGCGTGGGTTTTCCTCGGTCTTCCTTTTTAATTCACGCATATCATTCACTCGTTTCTGTTTTGCATAGCCAGTATCGATGGTATCGGCAGGGACACAAAGGAGGATTGTTCATTGAACACAAATCAAACCAAAGCTAGTAAAAACGTACTCATTATTGGCGCAGGCGGTGTCGCGCAAGTGGTCGCGCATAAATGTGCGATGCACAACGATGTGCTGGGCGAGATTCATATTGCCTCACGTACCAAAGATAAGTGTGATGCTATCGCTAAAAGCGTCGAGGACAAAGGCAGCTTTAAGCAAGCGGCAGTCTTGCATACCCATCAAGTCGATGCCATGGACAGCCAGACTGTCGTTGATCTTATCAACGATACCGGTATTCAAATCCTAATCAATGTCGGCTCGGCATTTATCAATATGACGGTGTTAGAAGCTTGTATTGAGACGGGCGCGGCTTATATTGACACAGCTATCCATGAAGATCCACGCAAGATTTGTGAAACGCCGCCATGGTATGACAACTACGAATGGAAGCGTAAGCAGCGCTGTGCCGACAATAATATCACGGCGATTTTGGGTGCAGGGTTTGATCCAGGTATGGTCAATGCCTACGCGCGTCTGGGCTATGACATGATGGATAAAGGTTCAGTGACCGATATCGACATTATCGATATCAATGCCGGTAGCCACGGTAAGTACTTTGCCACCAACTTCGACCCTGAGATTAATTTCCGTGAGTTTACCGGTACGGTGTACTCTTGGCAGGACAGCAAATGGCAGTCGAATAAGATGTTTGAAGTCAAGCGTACCGACGATTTGCCAGTCGTTGGCGAGCAAAACAGCTACTTGAGTGGACATGACGAGATTCATTCTTTATCAGCCAACCTAGACGTGCCAAACATTCGTTTTTGGATGGGCTTTGGCGAGCACTATATCAATGTCTTTACCGTGCTCCAAAACTTAGGTCTATTGTCTGAGCAGCCAGTCACGACCGCTGAAGGCCAAGAAGTGATTCCGCTAAAGGTGGTCAAAGCAGTACTACCAGACCCAAGCTCGCTTGCGCCAAACTATACCGGCAAGACTTGCATCGGTGATAAGGTCAAAGGTAAAATCAATGGCGTCGATACTGAGGTGTTTATTTATAATGTCTCAGACCATAAAGACGCCTACAATGAAGTTGGTAGCCAAGGTATCTCTTATACCGCAGGCGTACCACCTGTTGCTGCTGCGATACTGGTCGCAACTGGAGAATGGGACGCGGGCAAGATGGTCAATGTCGAAGAGCTGGATGCCAAGCCATTTATCAATCTACTCAATAAGATTGGCTTGCCAACGCGTATTCAAGACTCCAATGGTGATAGAGCATTAGAGTTCGATATTTAGTCAGTAAGGTTATTTAATAGAAAGCCTATCTTTTTTAGATAGGCTTTTTTTATGCTTAATTTTACAAGATAGTAGCAGCGCTGATACTGATATCTACTATTATCTGTCGTTTTAGAGCAATGGCTTACGCTTCACTAGGGTTGTACTTTCTCAGCGCCGCAATACGATCATCCAGCGTTGGGTGTGAGCGGAAAAGGTTTGCAACACTAAAGCCTGTAGACTGCCCAGACGCGATAGCAAAGGCTTTCATGCTCTCAGGCATCTGGTCTGGACGCTGCTCAGCAGGACGCAGGGCATCCAGTGCGCTGATCATTTTTCGCGGCTGGCAAGTTTGGCGCCCATCTCATCAGCACGAAACTCGCGCAGGCGTGAGAACCACATCACGATGGCAGATGCCAAAAATCCTAGCAAGATATCCATCACGATACTGGTGACAAAGTAGCCAATACCAGGGCCATCGCCTTCATTTTTAAACACAGTGCGATCGACGAAATTACCGATAATACGCGCAAAGAACATCACAAAGGCGTTTATCACCCCTTGAATGAGCGCAAGTGTGACCATATCGCCATTGGCCACATGACCAATCTCATGCGCCAATACGGCCTCGACTTCATCTGCAGTCATACTCTGGAGTAGACCCGATGAGACGGCAACCAGCGCTTTGTTTTTATTCCAGCCTGTGGCAAACGCATTGGGCTGCGAGTTGTTAAAAATACCCACTTCAGGCATATCGATATTGACCGCGCGCGCTTGTTTGGCGACCGTATCTATCAGCCATTGCTCAGTGGCATTGCTTGGTGCCTCAATGACTACCGTCCCTGTCGATTTTTTTGCCATCCATTTGGAGATAAATAGCGACACCATCGACCCGACCATGCCGTAGACACCGCACATAATGGCTAGGCTGGCATAGTTTATCCCGCCTGCGCTATGTACGCCACCAACCCCAAAAAATCGGGACAAAATCCCAAACACGATGCTAAATACTACGATCACCGCTAAGTTGGTTAATAAAAACAATCCAATACGCATCATGACGCTAAATTCCTCATAAAAATTCGACCACAGTCTTAGGCGCGACCCTGCGACTGCGATAACAGCTAAAACAAACAGCAGACAATTATAACCTGCTAAATATAATATGGCAGGCAATAATGCATGTATTCGTCAGTGCTTACTTACGGAGTCATCTTGATTTGCTATAATGGGCCACAGGCTGATAAGTTAGCACGGCAAACGACTTCACGGCAAACGATTTATAGTATTCATAGTTAGTATGAAGATGCTTACTTTTTTGGTTGATTATCATGCGTATTCGTAAACTGTTTAAATTTGAAAACGCTCATATTGTGCGTAACTGCAGCTCAGAGCGTTGCAAGCACTCTATTCATGGACATAGCTATCAGATTGAGCTGATACTTGAGGCCACGCGTTTGGATCACGGGCAGATGGTCTATGATTTTGGTTTATTAAAATCCTCGATCAAAGACATCATTGACAGCTTTGATCATGCCATTTGTTTTTGGAACAAAGACGATCCTGAGTATATCGCTGCTTGCAAAAAATTCAGCGCGCGCTGGATCAGTTTGCCAGTGTCACCCTCAGCTGAGCAGTTTTCGCGCGTGATATTTTTTTGGGCGCAAGAAATCCTAGCGCAGACGCAAATGCAAAACGGCGAGGCAGACGTCAGTGTGTACTCGGTGATAGCCCACGAAACAGCCACAGGTTACGCTCAGTGCTTTTCTGATGATGTGGCAAACGTGCAAATGGGTAAGCTTGTTTTAGAAGACTTTGAGTTTAGTGAGCAAGTACGAAGCGAATGGCATGATCCTGAGCTTTATGCCAAGCTTATTCGCGGTGAGCGCTTTACCAATCCTTCAGTCACCATGCAAGTACAGGCAGGTAATCGTGATGTCGAGTAATACAGAAGCAGCCAAAAACACCAAAACGTTGACGCTGCGTACAGAAGATGACACCCAGCGTTTGGCGGCGCAGTTAGCATCGCTATCGCTAAGTGGTAGTGTGTGGCTGGCAGGTGACTTGGGCGCGGGCAAGACGACCTTGACCCGCTACTGGTTACAAGCGCTTGGTCATGCAGGAGCAGTCAAAAGCCCGACTTATACATTGGTAGAGCCGTATACTATCGCACAAAGTGATGGCTCAATAAAACCGGTCTATCACGCCGATCTTTATAGGCTACAAGATCCAGAAGAGCTGTCTTTTATCGGCTTTGATGAGTATCTAGATGAGCCAAACGCGCTGGTTATTATAGAGTGGGCCAGCCGAGCAGACAGCTACTTGCCGCCGCCCAGCGTATTTATCGACATCACGCAAGCCACCAGCGATGACTGTGATAACGACACAGAGTATCGGCATGTTGAGCTGCGTCTATCCAGAGTAGGGCAGGCGCAAGGCATAGATCTGTCTGCTTTACATATTTAGCTTTTGTCTACTTTGCTTTTTTAATGCCATAACGATACCTTTTAAATGCCAGAGACTCCTCCTCAGACCCGTATCAAAAAACTACCACCGCTGCTGGTCAATCAATTGGCCGCAGGTGAAGTGGTGACGCGCCCGGCTGCCGTGGTAAAGGAGTTGCTAGAAAACGCCATTGATGCTGGCGCAAGCGACATTGAGATACGGGTGACCCAAGGCGGCATGGGCATGATCGAGGTGATAGATAACGGTACTGGCATTCATCCTGATGATATGGTGATGGCGATTACCCGTCATGCGACCAGTAAGATTGCAGATGTGGCCAATCTACAAGGGATTACGACCTTGGGGTTTCGCGGGGAAGCATTGGCTGCGACGGCGGCGGTTTCTCGCTTAACCTTGACCAGTAGCCCTGACGATAGCGGCGTCGGCCGTCAGTTACAGGTTGCAGGCGTGCTGGCTGATGTACCGACGCTCACGCCCGTAGTGCATCATCGTGGGACGACGATTACGGTCAAAGATTTGTACTTTAATGTTCCGGCTCGGCGCAGCAATCTTAAATCTATTGCCACGGAGTTTGGTCATATTGAGGCGATTGTTCGTGATGTGGCTTTGGCTCGCGCAGACGTGGCACTGAGCCTGTTTCATGATAATAAAAAACGACTATTACTCTCATCCAACCCGATGACCTCTCATGGAATGCCAACCGAGCGCAATCAGGCGGCAGATTGGGCGACCAACTGCAGTGCTAATGCCCATCAAAACAGTCCAAACCCGTTATCGTTATCACGGCTAGAGCAAGCATTGGGGGTTGCTTTGACGACCAATGCGCTTGAGATTATGCTTGATCTGTCGGGTCTACTACAGCAGTCTTTCGTGTCTGATGCTGGGATGGGGTGGGGTGATAGAGCCCGTGTCCATGGCTGGCTGTGGCCCAGTGTCGAGACACAAGTGTCGTCGGCACAGAGTATGCCAAAGCTGCTCTACGTAAATGGCCGTTTGGTCAAAGAGCCGATTATCAGCAATCAGCTGCGTCAATTGGCTCAAAGCGCGCGGCTGGCAGGTCTGGGTTATGCGCTATATTTTGAGTTGCCAGCCGAGTGGCTCAATATCAATGTACACCCGACCAAACAGCGTATTAAGATCAGTCCTTTAAACAACATTATGGCGCATCTCAATCATGCGGTTCGTGCTAAGCTAAAGCCCATTATGCCTGCGCAGCTGCCAGATGAGCCTACTCACAAAAAAGATAAGCGATCAGCAAATTACAATGCTACCAATAGCCGCTCAGACAATAGGTCAGATGCTGAGCGTTGGCTGTCATCTGCAGTAGCCACCAATAATCATCACAATAGCTCATCACGGTTGCAGTATCCGCAGTCCAGCAGACGAGTCAGTGAATACCAGCAGCCCTATGAGCTATCCAAAAACCCAGATAGCACGGCAACGGTGACGCCAGTAGGCAAGGCCCCGACTAAGACGTTGACTGAGACGCCGGGCGAGTCAAGGGATGCCGCGCCGCAGGTAGCCTCTACAGAGTATGGGTTAAAGACGCTTTACTTAGACCTCGTCTGTTTAGAGGTCATCCATTTGGACAGCTTACATAGTATCAAGCCACTCATGGACTCTGCTGCTACAAATATAGATACAGTTATAGGTAAAGATACATTGCCGTGGTTGCTGTTTTATCATCAAGGTCAATGCTCGATTGTCAGTGCCGCCGTATGGCAATCGCAGCTTAGCTTGCTGTTTGCGCCCAATCGGTGGACGGATAGTACTTATTCAGATCAAGCTTGCATTGCCACTGATATCAATCAGCAACTAAGCGAGATAGGGCAGCGGATGTCGATGCCAGATGCATTGGCATTCAAGGCTGAATTACAGGCTTTGCTAAGTAACCATGCCATTTATTCGGTAGCGGGCAGTCAGTTAATCGCATGGATGCTATCAGCCGCCGCGCCGTCAGTATCATAACCATATCACCAGCACTCGTCTTCTATAGCCAATCACCCGTCAGCCTTATCATAACAACCCTACAATAATTATCATATACTCTGCGATTAGCCATTGTGCTTTAGCATGTGTAAGGCAGTTAGTGTGGCGTTGGTTCATAATTTATATAAAAATCATTTATAAAGGTCGTTTTATGCAACTCTCCTCTGATAGCTCGTCTTATCGCTTAAATCCCAATTTGGCGGACAACAGCGTGGTGTGTTTGATGGCGCCTACCGCCAGTGGCAAGACCGCGCTAGCGTATGAGCTATACGATACAGGACGCTATGAGCTAATCTCAGTGGACTCAGCACTGATATATCGTGAGATGAATATCGGAACCGCCAAGCCCACAACAAAGGAGCTGGCGCGTTATCCGCATCATTTGGTCGATATTATCGATCCTGTGCAAAGCTATAGCGTCGCGGAGTTTGTCAGTGATGTGGCGCGGCTGATTGAAGCCTGTCATCAAAACGGCAAAATACCACTACTGGTCGGCGGTACCATGATGTATTACATGGCGCTGCTAGAGGGGCTCTCACCTGTGCCGGATAGTGATGAGGCAGTACGCCTGCGCGTAGAGCAGTGGCGACAAGAGGACGGTATCGACGCGCTGTATGGCTATTTGGAAAAGGTGGATCCGATCAGTCATCGGCGTCTCAATGCCACTGACACGCAGCGTATCACTCGCGCGGTCGAGGTGTATCTGCAAACGAATACAGCGATCAGTGACTGGCAGCAGCAGCCCAAACAAGCGCTCGCGCACAATACAGACCAACAATGGCATGCGCTGGCCGTCATGCCAGAGCGCTCGTGGTTACATCAGCGCATCGAGCAGCGCTTGGATATCATGTGGCAAGAAGGGCTGGTTGCTGAAGTCCTAGGCCTGCTTGAGCGTTATTCGTTAACGCCTAACATGCCCTCGATGCGCTGCGTTGGCTATCGGCAAGTGTTAGAGTATCTCGTCCAGATTGACCACCCAGTCTTTGAGTACAGCCACTTAGACAAAGCGCTGTTTTATGATGCTTTTTTAACCCCGTCACCACAAGATCAAGTGGCTGTCTCTACCAGTGAGCGGCAGCGGCTTGCTTGTCAGCAAATGCAAAATAAGGCATTATATGCCACTCGGCAGCTGGCAAAGCGTCAATACACATGGCTACGCAAGCTCACGCAGCTGCCCACCCTGTCTGATACGTGGGTCGATAGCACACACTCGCTTGCCCATCCTAATGATCGACAAGCCGTTCATCCAATCATGTTACAGACATTTGATACCATGGCCCACGTCAGAGATTACTTGTATTAACGCATGTTTTATCAATATGTAAAGAATAATGACAATTAGTTTCAAAATATAATGTAGATAACTGGTATAATTTAAACCTAGTAAACTAGTGGGAATTGTCTAGTTATTGCGGTTTTTATGGGTATTGACTGACCTTTGTTTATAGAAAATCTTTGTGAAACAAGTGGTTACTTAATTATTCACAATAAAAGCGTATTCGCGATAAAGTAGAATGACTCACATAGCATGCGTGTTTATTTGGATGCGTTTGATGAAAGCGTATCATTGTATCTATCTTCAGCCATTATAATGAAAGCCACACTTAAAATAATTGGCACTCAAAACATAATTATATAATATTTAGGAGAGACTTCATGTCAAAAGGACAAACTTTACAAGATCCGTTCTTGAATTCGCTGCGCAAAGATCGCATTCCTGTCTCTATCTTTTTGGTTAATGGTATCAAGCTGCAAGGTCAAATCGAATCGTTTGATCAATACGTGGTACTGCTCAAAAACACGGTCAGCCAGATGGTTTACAAGCATGCCATCTCGACAGTAGTGCCAGCACGCAACCCACGTAGCGGCACTACTGGCACGGGTAGTCAAACACAAGGCGTTAGTCCAACTGGTTATCAAGGCGGCGGGTTTGAACGAGGCGGCAATCCTGCGGGTGTCGGCGGTTTTGAAGAGCGTGGGTTTGCTTCGAGTCGTAGCGGTTTTAACCGTGGCGGCTTTGGTCAAGGCCAAGATCGCGGGTTTGAGCGTGGTAGCTTTGGTCAAGATCGTGGGTTTGAGCGCGGTGGATTTGGTCAAGACCGCGGCTTTGAATCGCCCGCAGATGAAGGGTCTCACGACGATAACGGCTAGGCGGCTTAGTACAGGATAAACGCCGTGATGCGATACGACTGATTGAATTAAAACCTGCTTTATAGTGGGTTTTTTTTATATGATTTTTTATGGTTTTACAAGCAATGGAATGGGGGCGTTGATACTCTAATACCCGCGCCTCTCAGTACGTTTGAAGATATTACTAATATTGACGATAGTATAGTAAAATAGTGAATTGATTCATGATAACAATAGAGCGGATCCATGAGTAATACCCAAAGCAATCTCACCCACGAGCAATTTATCAGCACTGCTATTGAAGCCATCAATACGGAAATTTCTGCGTTGGCATTGTTGACAGAGCAGATAGATGATCGATTTGCCCAAGCCTGCGATATTATTTTGGCCTGTCAGGGTCGTGTGGTGGTGACGGGGATGGGTAAGTCGGGACTGATCGGGCGTAAGATAGCGGCGACCTTTGCCTCGACTGGTACGCCTGCGTTTTTTATGCACCCAGGCGAGGCAGGGCATGGCGACTTAGGGATGCTGGTCAAAGGTGATGTGCTGCTTGCCATCTCCAACTCTGGCGAGTCAGATGAGATCAAGATGCTACTTCCCGTGGTCAAGCGTCTAGAGATTCCGCTAATCAGTATCAGCCGTGATAAGCGTGGCATGTTGCCCCGTTCAGCGGACATCGTATTGACACTCGGCAAGTCGCAAGAAGCTTGCCCGCTGAATTTAGCGCCGACTTCTAGTACCACGGCGACGTTGGCATTAGGTGATGCGTTGGCAGTGGCGTTGGTACATGCGCGTAATTTTACCTCAGAAGATTTTGCGTTGTCGCATCCAGCAGGCGCGCTTGGTCGTCAGCTACTGACGCGCGTGGAAGACTTGATGCACTCCAAGTCTGAAGACTTGCCGCTTATTCATCAGCAAGCGCCTTTACAAGACGCCCTCTTTACGATGTCAGCTGGGCGTTTGGGTATGACGGTAGTGATTGATGACAGCGATAAAGTGGTTGGCGTTTTCACCGACGGGGACTTGCGCCGCGGCTTAGAAAAAGGCATCGATTTACAAACACCGATGCATGAGGTAATGGTCAGTAATCCTCGCCGCGTCAGTAAAACCATGCGAGCATCAGATGCGTTAAGCGTGATGAACGAAAATGGCATCAGTCAGCTACTTATCATCGATGAGCAAGACCGTTTAGAGGCCATCATTACCTTGCATGATCTACTAAAGGCTGGTGTAAAATAACTTTTATTGCGAAAAGTACAAAAGTACAGAAAGTAAGACAAAGCGCCACTAAACAAGCCCCAAACTAATTAGCCGCTAAAGGGCATGCAGTTTAATCACTATCTATAACATAATAAAAGAGAGATATCATGCAAGACTTAATCAAAAAAGCAGGGAGAGTCAAACTTTTGGTGATGGATGTCGATGGTATCTTATCAAACGGTCAAATCATTTATGATGCCAATGGCACCGAGACCAAAGCTTTTTCTGTACAAGATGGCGTCGGCGTCAAGTCGTTGGCGCGCTATGGTATTTTGACCGCCATTATCACAGGGCGCAGCAGTCCTATGGTCGATAAGCGCGCCCGTGAGATGGGTGTGGATTATGTCGTACAAGGTCGTGATGATAAACTGATTGCATTAACTGAGTTGTTAGCGATGCTGGATCCTGCGCTCAACATCACAGCAGCAGACTGTGCCTATATGGGCGATGATTTACCGGACATCAAAGCGATGCAGACCGTAGGGTTTGCCGCCACTGTCCCTAATGCTCATGCCGAGGTTATCAAACGCAGCGACATGGTGACGACGCGAGCGGGTGGTACAGGTGCGGTACGTGAGATATGCGATTTGATTTTAAAGGGCCATGGGCACTATCAGGATTTTATAGCGCACTATACACTTGAGCAAATGCAAACTGGGGATGAGGAACTGTGAATACACGTGTATTAATCGTTCTGGCATTGATTATCGCTGGTATCGCTGGTTGGTTTTTTCAGCAGCAAGGCGAGATAACCCCGCCGGTCAGTATGGAAGCGACCGATGTCGACTATGAAGCAACGGACATCAAGGCTGTGCAGACCAATGAGGAAGGCGAGACAGAATACGAGCTGACAGCCGAATCATTAACACACAACCCTGTGACCAATCTCGATGAGATGTCCGGTATTACCATGAACTGGGAGCCATCTGCCGAGCAGCGCTATCGTATTGAGGCTGGGAGTGCCGCTATCAGCCAGCAGACAGGGGAGCTTAGCTTGTCTGGCGGTTTTACCCTTATCAGTGAAGGCAATCCGGATAAAGAGGTCGAGCCTATCAAGGTGACGGGCAGTACCCTAAAGGGCAATACCAAATCAGGACAAGTGTATAGCGAAGCACCTGTGAAGATCGAGCAAGGAGCAAACCGTTTTGAAGCGGCCACTATGACAGCCAATCTCGAGACTGGTGATTATGAATTTGGGCAAGTAGCGGTCGCCTTTACACCAGCTCAGCGTCAGGACAAGGCCCTGTTTTAAAGAGTCCATTTAAAGTGGCTGTTTACAGTGCCCAGTTAGCTGCAAGTCCTTCTATAGTTAGCTGAATGTAAAACTGTTATGGATTTAAACGCGCTACTGGTATAAATTTTACTTGCGTGCTGCGTTCCCAGAGGCTGCGCAAAATTCATCCCAGTAGCGCTATGACATTTTTAGAGTGTATCGACTATACCTATTATAAGACGAGTGATGTTTATGAAACCTAAATTTTTGTCTACGCTGCGCGCGCTACCGATGCTCATGCTGGTTGCGCTGCCGCTTTATAGCCACGCTCTGCCATCAGATGCCAACCAGCCGATCAAACTATTGGCAGACAAGGCCACGTATAGCGAGCGTACAGGGGTCACCAGCTATGCAGGCAACGTGATTATTACTCAAGGGACTTTTAAGATGACCGCAGATAATATCACGGTCAACCTATCTCAGCAGCGCAGTATCAACTCAGCGGTGGCGACCGGCCGACCAGCGACGATGCAGCAAATCGTGACACGAGAAAAAGGCCTAGCAAAAGGTCAAGCCAATAAGATTGATTATAATGCCGTCACTGGCATCATCACGCTGACTGGTAATGCCAGACTGGTGCAAAACGGCGCAAGTTTTGCAGGTAATGTCATTCGTTATAGTCTAAAAGCCGGCGATGTTGAGGCCACTGCCGGTGGTAATCAGCGCGTAGAGCTGGTATTTCCGCCCAATGCCAATAGCAGCCAAAGTGGTATACGTTAGACGGCAAAGCAGCTTTTGTCATCGTGCCTGAATTTTGCAAAACATGAGTAAGTTATGAGTGATAATCAAAGTATTGACCCTGTAGTCGCCCCGCAAGCCTCGGTCTCAAGCACCCGACTGTCTATGCAAAATTTGGGTAAGCGCTACGGAAAGCGCTGGGTCGTCAAGGACGTCTCGTTTTCTGTCGAACAAGGACAAGTGGTGGGACTGCTAGGCCCCAACGGTGCTGGTAAAACCACCAGTTTTTATATGGTTGTCGGGTTGGTCAATATGGACAAAGGCCGCGTGACACTCGGTAAGATGGATCTGTCCAAATACGCCATGCATGAGCGTGCGCGGGCAGGTATTGGGTATCTGCCGCAAGAGGCTTCAATATTTCGTAAACTCTCTATCGAAGACAATATTTTGGCGATCTTACAGACGCGGACAGAACTAAGTGCCGCTCAGCAGTGCCAAGAGCTTGAAAAACTCATCAGTGAGTTCCATTTAGAGCATGTGCGCAAATCTTTGGGCATGAGCGTCTCTGGTGGTGAGCGCCGCCGCTGTGAGATTGCCCGTGCTCTAGCGGCTGACCCGAAGTTTATTTTGTTAGATGAGCCGTTTGCTGGGGTAGATCCTATCTCTGTCGGCGATATCAAAGACGTGATTTTGACCCTAAAAAATCGCGGTATCGGCGTCCTGATTACTGACCATAACGTGCGAGACACACTGGCCATCTGCGAAAAAGCCTATATCGTCTCAGAAGGTGCCATTATCGCTGAAGGTACCTCTTGTGAAGTGCTAGAAAATGAGTTGGTGAAGTCAGTGTACTTGGGTAAAGACTTCCAGGTATAAGCCATTCATCTTTCATAATTTTTTACCATGATGGGGGCTAGGTACTCAGTTTATTGGTATTATCAATCAAACTCCTAAAATAGGCTCATAAATTATGGCAAAAAATAAGAGCAGTTATGTTTGTCAAAGCTGCGGTGCGCATTTTGGTAAATGGGCAGGGCAGTGTAGCGATTGTGGTGAATGGAATAGTTTGGTCGAAGCCCCAAATGTCAGCATGCCGCATCATAACAAAAGCGCGGCAAAATCTACGGCCAGCCGTGGCACTCCTCGTACGGCTAGTACTGCTGCGACCGGCAATTACTCAGGGACACATAGTGCGGTGATGCCACTCAATGCGGTGAGCGTCACATTGGATACACGCTTGCCGACAGGTATCAGCGAGTTCGATCGTGTGCTAGGTGGCGGCTTGGTCGCAGGCTCAGTGGTGCTGATCGGTGGTGATCCGGGTATCGGCAAGTCAACCATTCTTTTGCAGACAGCGACCAATATGGCGCGCGCCGACTCGTTGGCAGGTAGTGCACTGTACGTGACGGGCGAAGAATCATTGGCCCAGGTTGCTATGCGTGCCAAACGCTTAGAGTTGCCAGCCGATAGATTGCGAGTATTGGCGGAGACCAATGTAGAGACCATCTGTGCCGCATTGACCCAAGAGCAACCGGCGATTGCGATTATTGACTCTATTCAGACCATCTATACCGACGCCATTAGCTCGGCACCGGGCGGCGTCAGTCAGATTCGAGAGTCAGCCGCGATGTTGACCCGTTATGCCAAACAGACAGGTACCGCGTTATTTTTGGTCGGTCATGTGACCAAAGAGGGTACCCTTGCAGGCCCGCGCGTACTTGAGCACATGGTCGATACGGTACTGTACTTTGAGGGGCAGTCAGACTCTCGTTTTCGGATGATTCGCGCAGTCAAAAACCGTTTTGGCGCAGTCAACGAGCTGGGTATCTTTGGTATGACAGATTTAGGCCTCAAAGAAGTGGCGAACCCTTCAGCGATTTTTTTGAGCCGTTACGACAAGCCTGTCGCAGGCTCAGTGGTGATGGTCAGCCGCGAAGGCACAAGACCGCTATTGGTTGAGGTGCAGGCATTGGTGGACGACTCACAAGGATCGCCTAGGCGCATGGCATTGGGGTTAGATTTTCAGCGTTTATCGATGCTGCTGGCAGTGATGCATCGTCATGGTGGTATCCATACCAGCGGTCAAGACGTTTATGTCAACGTCGTCGGCGGGGTCAAAGTGATAGAGACAGGCTCTGATCTGGCGGTATTACTTGCGTGCGCGTCAAGTATCAAAGAGCGCGCTTTGCCATCTTCGCTAGCGGTGTTTGGTGAGGTGGGTCTTTCAGGTGAAATCCGTCCCGTACCCAATGGACAAGAACGGCTCAAAGAAGCCATGAAGCATGGCTTTAAGCATGCTATTATTCCTAAGGCCAATGCGCCTGCAAAAGGTGCGGCGCAGTTTAAAGGAATTAACGTCATCGCGGTGGAGCGTCTAGATGATGCCATCGAAAGCGCTTTTGAGTTATGAGGGGAGTCTTGCTCAAGCAGGCACTATGAATGACCTTTAAGATAAAAAAAGCACCTAACTTATTCAAGTTGGGTGCTTTTTTAGTGCTATGCTTTAAATATCAAACCAATATTAGGGTCCTGCAACGCGCTCGATTGATACGTTACTGACACCTTTATTGGTGATACCTAAACGCTTAGCAGCGCCATAAGATAAGTCTAATACTCGGTTGCCATGGAATGGGCCACGGTCGTTCACCTTAACCACGACACTTTTGCCATTGGTTTTATTGGTTACTTTGACATAGCAGTTCAAAGGTAGAGAACGGTGAGCAGCTGTCAGACCATTCATGTCAAAAGTTTCGCCGCTGGCTGTTTTGCGGCCATGAAACTTACGACCATACCAGGAGGCAAGCCCTGTTTGTTTAAATTTGCTCACAGAGTTAGAAGCCACGGCAGTAAGACGCTCTAATACATCTTCGTCGTTGCTGACTTCTGTGGTATCACTGGCCAGTAGTGAGCTGCTCAGTGCCAACGATGTTGGCTTGCGTGCTGACTTGACCAAGCTTGATGCGCCGTCATGCTGACGGCTAAGCTCACTTAAAACGCGATCGATATGGGCGGCGTTGTCTTGCGAAATCATGGCAAGATTGGTTTTTGCTTCAGCGGCATTTGCATGAGTCGCCGCTGCAGAGCCAGCGAACAACACAGCTGACACAGTCAGTAAACCAGATAAACGCTTATTCATAGATACCTCGATAACTTATATATCAAAACCTAACTCTATTCTTCTGAGGTTTGGATGGAGAGCCGCAGCGCCGGAGCAATCCAGCGGTATCACACACTCCAAAGCCTTCTCATCACGATATATATTGATGACGACCAAAGGCTTTATAGGTATTAATATATGTTAATTTTATGTCATTATCATAAGTGGTTTTCACACCTAGCTACTTATGAAACGCTCAAAGGATGGTTAACGATACATACTTGATTTAAACGATAACGATCTTAGGAGAAAAGACGATGCCAAATATATAAGGCACATTGCTAACTTAATCAAGGGTTTGAGAAGTGTTCAGTGTAACTTTGTTATTAAACCGTTAATTAAGTAGTGTCTTTGCAAGCCTGCAATCTACAAGTCGCTAACTATACGGCTGAGCTACAACCAAAATATAATTGAATGCAAAGTTTTTTAGCACCTATGTACGGGTTATGTATCATAGGGCAATAAAAAGAGGGTAACGCAATTATTTGTAAAAAACAAGGATTAATATCTATCCGTACCAACCAGTCATGGGTTGGTACTAAAGGATACTTGAGGAGAAATGTTGGATTATGCGATAGATTAAAGTAGCCTTAGCTTGGTCTGTGTGTATGAATAGACATCAGTAGTCCAAAGCCTGCCATCAAGGTGACAATGGCCGTACCGCCATAACTAATGAATGGCAACGGCACCCCAACCACGGGTAATATGCCGCCAACCATACCAACATTGACGAATATATACACAAAAAACGACATGGCGATGGCACCAGCCAGCAGCCGGCTATAGACATCAGGATGCGTAAAAGCGATATATAATGCCCGTGCCAGTAGGCAGCAGTAAATGAACATCAGCAGCAACACACCAAGCAAGCCAAACTCTTCTGAGAATGCAGCAATGATAAAGTCTGTATGACCTTCTGGCAAAAAATGCAGATGTGACTGCGTGCCTTCAAGGTAGCCTTTACCAGTGAGTCCGCCTGAACCGATAGCGGTTTTGGACTGTATGATGTTCCAACCAGCGCCTTGGACATCTGCCTCTGGGTTGAGCAGCGTCATGACACGCGTCCGCTGATAATCGTGCAACAAAAAATTCCATGCAATGGCCACAAAAGGTACGGCAAGAATGGCAGCCGCTGAAATCAGCCGCCAAGATAGACCAGCTAAAAACAACACAAAAATCCCACTGGCCGCGACCAACAATGATGTGCCTAGGTCGGGCTCTTTGGCGATCAACAACACCGGAACCATAATCAAGGCTAAGGTAACGATAATGCTTGCAAAAGAGGGCGGCAGGTCACGCTTGGACAAAAACCAAGCACACATCATCGGCATCCCAAGCTTCATAAACTCTGAGGGCTGCACGCTACCGAACCCTGGAAGGTTAATCCAGCGCTGAGCACCCATCCGAACTTCACCAATGATATCGACCAACACCAATAAGATAAGCCCTAAGACATAAAAGATGGGCGTAAAGCTTCGATAAACGCTAGGAGGGATCTGCGCCATGGTAAACATCACAGCAAACGCCACACCATAACTGACCACTTGACGGATGACCATGTCCACGTCTTGACCGGCGGCGCTGTACAAAATCGTCAAGCCAATACAGCAGACCGTCAATAACAAGAGGGTCAGCCAGGGGTCGATATGAATACGTTGCCACAGCGTCGGTGCATGACCTTGGCCTAAATGATGGCTCTGACGTGAAAAACGGTATTGCGGGTTAGAAGACATAGGCAAGTGGGGCTGACAATTGGTATAAAAAATGGGGGAGCCAAAAATAAGACATCAAACCTAACGATGTTGTCTTAGTATCGATAGCCTACCGTATATAAGGTAACACATAAGCAATAAAGTCACGTAATTATAAAACTATTAAGCATAAGTGTTATTTGTAAATTTTTGACCTCTATTTAGAAGCGATAGTTTAGCCTGCTTGCTGAAAATTTGATAGTATCGATAAAACGTTTTTAGCGGCAGTTTCTTGCAATGACTCATACAAAAAAACTTCTCTATAGGCAAATCTATCAGCCTATGCTGGCTCTCATGCTAGGTGCCAGCAGTATCACCACCCACGCCGTTATTATAAGTGACGATAGTGAGCGCCGTATTCAAGTCAGACACGGCAACAGTACGGCAAATGCTTATGTTAATAACAGTGACTCCAATCATAGTCCGGGCGTGACCATGCTCAGCGGCGCAAATACCGTATCGGGCGACAGTATGCAAAGCTTGATTGCCCAAAAACAGCGTGATTTTGAGTCGAGCTTGTCCATACAAGAAAACAAGCGTGTCAATATCAAGCAGCGTCCACCTAGCTATACGTCCCCCAACAATCGCTATAGCACCGCGCGCAATACTTATGATAATACCTATCGTGATTTTTCTAGTATGGATTTTCATGCATGGCTCAATAGCAACAGCTACCGCGCCCGTCAAGTGGCTGATTATCAGCGTTATCTTAGCGCTCGTGTTGGCGCTCAAAACGTACCGCCTTTGTCGCAGCTACTCACCACAGCACGCAGCTGGAGCAAGTGTGGCTATGAGCCCTACCAGTTGCCACCGCAAGAGCTGTGGGCAAACATCGTACCGACGTTGCGATTATATAGTGAGCTAAAGCATCAAGGTGTACTGCCTGCCACCAGTGAAATACGGTCGGTATATCGCAGCCCTGGGCTCAATGATTGTGCCGGCGGTGCTGCGCGTAGTAAACACATGAATGCAAGTGCCATAGATATTTGGGTGCCAGAATACCAAAACGATCTGTGGCGACTGAGCACCATGCAAGATGGCTTGTGTCAGTTTTGGCACTATCAAGGAGAAGCGCACAACTTTGGGTTGGGGCTATATGCCACAGGGGCGATTCACCTAGATACCGACGGCTACCGAAAGTGGGGCTTTAATCATGCCAGCAGTAGCTCATCATGTCGCTATTAGCTCAAGAAAAACGACCGTTTTGCCTAAGGGGGCACAGAGCCTAATAAATTTCGGTCAAAGCCGTTATAATAGTGCTGATACAATAGCGATAAGTGGCGCATGCTTTATGGATTGATCATGCCAGATTGCTGGGTAAATATTATTGGGTAAATAAGGTAACAACAGGTGTTTATGACAAGCGGGATTTATGAAAAAGCGGTATATAACCACAGTGGCAACTGCCATGATTGATAAATCGAAAACAGGGTTTTGGCAGTCAAGTAATATATATTTGACGTTTTTTGGTGTCAGTTTTTTATTGCTTTTGGCCGTCAGTGCTTGTAGCTCAGAGAGCTTCTCTGAAAACGGCGCGGCAGGGGCAGACAAAGCAGTCATGAATGACAATAAAGCCAAAGCTGAGCAAAACGCCCAAGAGATTAAAGACAATATCAGAAACTCTTATGCCAGATTGGCCTCTGGTCGCTCTGATGTCTGTCCAAAGCTTATCCAAGAAAAGGTAGGCAGTCCGGTAGTCGAGCGTACCGCTGAAGTCATGGTCGGTGATTACTGCGATTATTTTTTGTATGCAAGAGAAGGACAAGTGATTGCTGTGCAGACAGACAATCGTCAGCTAGAAGCTTTGCTTATCGTCCCAACGCTGCATAATTTTGCCAACGGTGACTATCAGGTTCGCTCTTATGATAAGCATGTGATTCGCTTAAGCTATAATGGCGCGACGTATAAGCCTGAAAATCTGATTTATGATGTTGCCGTTACTGTCTCTGACACACATTAATAGCGCTCAATCATAGAATCTAAATCATAAAACATGAAACATAACATGGACGATACCACGTGGCATCGTCCATTTTTTACGGCGGTTTGTTTTATCACCGAGAAGTATTTGGCGCTATTTTTTAGCCTGCTTGTTTTGCCAAGGATCTACCTGCCCGACAGTGACAATCAAAAAATCATCAGGCTGCAACGTATCGCGTAGGGTTTGATTGACGTCAGCGAGCTGTACTTGATCGATACGATTGACATAATCGTCTAGGTAGCTGTTTGGTAGTTGATAAAAATTCATCATTCCCAGCAAACCATTGATGCCTGCATTGCTGGCAAAGCCCATCGGAAAGCTGTTTTTTAGGCTGTCTTTGGTCAGACGTATCTCGTCACTGGTAAGACCATTATCCAAAGTTTCTTGAATAACTGCTAAGCTTGCATCAATGGCTGCGCGCGCTTTGTCATTGCGGGTCGAAAACCCAATTTGATACGGGCCGCGTGTTAGCATCGGGTTCATAGCACCTGAGATACCATAGGTGTAGCCAAGGTTTTGTCTGATTTCAGTCATCAGGCGAGCGTTAAAATCACCCCCTGCCAATACGTCATTACCGATGGCAAAGTTGGTTTGCTGCTGCTGCTCTTTTGGATTGGTCGCGCGTTTGCTACCCAGTTGCCCCATTAGCACCGTGGTTTGTGTACTGGGAAAGGGTATATGAACATGCTTGGCTTGGGTGAGGGGCTTGGGTTCGGCAAGCTCAGGCGCAGGCTGACCGGAGGGCAGCGTGGTGGTAATGTCCTCAGCCAGTTTTTTTGCTTGCGCCAAGGTGAGGTTGCCCGTGATAGCAAGAGAGGCATTGGCCGCGACCAGATAGCGGTTTTTAAAATCGATAAGCTGCTGCTTGTCTATGTTTGGTACGGTCTCAAGGGTACCAACTGAAGGGTGCGCATAAGGATGATCGCCGTATAGTGCTTGACTAAACGCAATGCTCGCCAGACTGCTTGGGTCTTGTTTTTGCTGCTGTAAGCCGACCAGCAAGCGTGCTTTGTTTCGTGCCAATACTTCATCATTAAAGGCAGGCTCGGTGAGCATCTGTGTCATCAAGTCGGTAGCTGGCAATAAGTGCGCATCATCTGACAAACTGCGTAGCGAGACAATAAACATATCTTTGTAGGCGCGGCTACTCAGATTGATGCCTAAGGTTTCAACGGCTTGTGTAAACGCTGTTTCATCCAAGCGCTTGGCACCTTGTGTCAGCATGGTGGCGGTCATATTGGCAATGCCAAAACCTTTTTTGCGTATGCTACTATCGCGGGCGCTACCGGCGTTAAAGCGTAGATCGATATCGACGATGGGCAGCGCGGTTGTTTGGACAAAGCGCACGGGCACACCGGCGCTGGTCGTAAATTGCTCAATCGCTGGGACAGTGACGGTCAAAGGCGTAGCATTATCCAAACTGCTGAGCTTAGATAAGGCGGCAATGGGCACGCTGGTATCGACGATTGCAGTACTGCGATTTTCTTCTGTGGCTGTAGAGTCTGCTTGCGCTGGCATGACCAGTGTGGTCAGGCTCAATAATACCCCGATGCTAAGCGGTGACAGTTTATAGCTGAAGGGTCTTTTGATTACTTGCAATAAATCACTAGTATGGCTCATGGTTTTCTTCTTATTCATCATGTATTTGGCAGGCGACTGATTGAGGCTTATTTATCTGTAGCGTCTTGTTGTCCAAGCTTTTCTTGCACGGACTCTTTTCGCTCAGTCTCTTTGGGCGGTATGATATGCATCGCAGTCAAGTTGTTTTTTACCAGATACTTTTTGCTCGCCTCCTGAATGTCTTGTACTGTGATATTATCAAGCTTGCTTGGTAGCTCGGCCAGCAGCCGATCGTCGAGCCCGATAGATTGTAGTGAGCCAATCATACGTGCTTGACCCTCCATACTATCTTGTGCGTAGATAAGGCCTGTGACGGTGTTGGTCTTAGCGCGACTGATTTCATCGGTGACGATGGGGTCGGTTTTTAGTTTTTCTATCTCATCTATAATGGCTTGCTGAGCTTGTGCTAAGCTGACGCCTTCGCGCGGTGTTGCTTGAATCAAAAACAACCCGTCACCGCGATCTAACAGATCATAGGACGTGCCGACTGTGGTCAGTAGACCCTGCTCACGTATCAAGCGGCTCTCTAGACGGGCAGAGAGGCCACCATCTAGGACGTCCTGAGCGAGCGAGAGCGCATAGGCTTGTTTTTCATCGTTTTTATCTACAGTCACAAGGCTTGGGACGTTATAACCCATCAGCAAAACGGGTACTTGTACGGCTTGCTCAGAGTCGACTTTTTGGTAGCCGCGAAAGCCTGGTTGTCTAACGGCTGGGCGTTTGGGTAGATGACTTGGCGTTAGCTGCCCAAAGTAGCGCTGCACCTGCGTCAATACATCTTTTGGCTGTACATCGCCGACGATGACTAACGTGGCGTTGTTTGGTGCATACCATGTTTTGTACCAGTCTTTTAAATCAGGCAGCGTGATAGACGCCAGCTCATCCATGGGGCCGATGACCGACTCGCCCTTTGGACTATCAGGCAGCGCAAGCAAACGAAATGATTCGTAAGCTTTGGCAAGCGGGTTGTCATCAGTACGCTGACGGCGCTCCTCCATCACTACCTGATGTTCTTTGGCAAACTCATCTGCATTGAATATAAGGTTTTTCATACGGTCAGCTTCTAGCTCAAGCGCTAGCGGAAAACGGTTGGCTGGGAACAGCTCGTAATAACCGGTGTAGTCGTAGCTGGTAAAGGCATTATTGATCCCGCCAAACTTGGCAATCAAGCGCTCAAAGTCATCGCTTGATACATCGCTTGTGCCTTTAAACATCATATGTTCAAGCAGGTGCGAGATGCCCCCTTTATCGACCGGCTCGTCTGCCGAGCCAACGCGATACCAAACCTGTGTCATCACGACAGGAGCGCGGTGGTCTTCTCTAATCACCACTTTTAAACCGTTTTTTAACTGGTACTCATGGCGGCCTGACATGTCCATACTCAAGGCCGATGGATTCTGAGAACGACTAGCGTATTGGGCGCCATTATCGGTATTTTGGCCTGCTTGGCTTTGCGCTTCGCTAAGCGGTGTCGCCGCTGATGAAGGTGGGCTGATAGCACTGGTTTGGCAAGCACTTAGGGTTGTTGCCAACGCCAGCGCACACGCGATGCGTAATGATAGAGCAGATAAAGGCGCAGAGGGTACAGATGATAAAAAGAGCAGTGACATGGTAGCTTCTACTTATATAAAATGGCAGCAAATAAACAGGCAAAAAACAATCAATCAGACGTGTGATTCATGGCGAAAAAGCACGCAGTTAGATAGACTTGTGCGCCCCAACCATGACGCTGGCAGTCGGCTTGATTTCTTGAGTCGTGCTACACCCAGTCATCGAGAAGGCAATGCTCGTCAATAATAATGCCGAACCGATGCTGGTGATTTTTTTGCTCAGGCGTTTATGATAAGAAAGTAGTGACATAATTGTTTCCAAAAATAATGATGAAAGATGACTGTGTTTGGATAAGGCAGTCTTTAAATAAGACTCTGTAGAGTAGGCGAAGTCTGAAAGATATAAGGTCGGATTTTTGTGTCTAAACCTTAAGCCAAACTTACTTGGCATCACGCCTGAATCCTCATACCCAAGGCATTTATCGATTGTCCGACATGGTAGGGCAGAGCGCACTTGTAATTATGCTAAACTAGACCAAAATAATCCGCCACGCTGGGATTTGTCGATAGCAAAAACGGATTACATACCAAACCATTTAAAATAATCAAATTATTGATAGCAACAACTTTTAGGGCAAGCTTATGAATAACACAAATAATAGCAGTCGTGTGGTCATCAATCTAGATGGCGATCTAGACGATTTAGATGACGATGATATTACCTTACCCAGTCTGCCAGCGCAATCGGTGCCCATTATCGATGAGCCTGAACATCAAGAGGATCTTCACACAGCACAAAAGGACACAACTGCGGTTACAAATGGATCTTCGGCAGATAGTGCAGATAATGTCGCTTTAGGCGCGCCCATCGTGACGCTTGATGAGCAAGATGACATCAGTCACACATCGACGACGCAGACTGAAATGGATGAGCACGCGGTCGATGATGTTAAAGAGAGTGATAATAACACCAGTGATCACGCTGTATCAGCACCGCCGCAGCCTAAGCCAAGTACCGTTTCCACTATCCCGGCCATGCCATTGCAAGAAAAACTAGGCGATAGCCAAAGTGTTAGTGCTACTCGTACGCCTGCAGCCAGTCAGCCTACATCTGAAGCAGCAGAGGCGGTAGAAGACAAAAAGGCAGAAGACAAAAAGGCAGAAGACAAAAAGGCAGAAGACAAAAAGGCAGAAGACAAAAAGGCAGAAGACAAAAAGGCAGAAGACAAGAAGAAAGGCAGCTGGTTTAGCCGTATGAAAACGGGGCTAAGTAAGTCACGTAAAAACCTAGCCGAAGGCATGGTCAACATTCTGATCGGCGGCAAGGAGATCGATGACGAGCTGTTAGAAGAGGTCGAAGATCAACTACTGGTCGCCGATATCGGAGTCAATGCCACCAATCGTATCATCAAAAGTCTCACCGAGCAGACCGACCGTGGTGACTTGATTTATGCCCACTCCCTTTATAAAGCGCTACAAAATGAGCTGGTTGATATCTTAACACCAAAGGTTGCACCGCTGCTTATTGACACCAGCAAAAAACCCTTTGTTATTTTGGTGGTCGGCGTCAACGGTGTCGGAAAAACCACCACCATTGGTAAGCTTGCCAAGCGTCTACAAGGCGAGGGCAAATCTGTCATGCTCGCGGCAGGTGACACCTTCCGCGCGGCAGCCACCGAGCAGCTACAAATCTGGGGTGAGCGAAACGACATACCAGTCGTGGCACAGGGTCATGGCTCTGACAGTGCGTCGGTGATTTTTGATGCCATGCAATCGGCCAAAGCCAAAAACATCGATGTGTTAATCGCTGATACGGCTGGGCGCTTGCAAAACAAGACTCATTTGATGGCGGAGCTTGAAAAGGTGGTGCGTGTCATGCGTAAAGCCGATCCTAGCGCGCCGCACGAAGGCATGATCGTTCTCGATGCAGGCACCGGACAAAACGCCATCAATCAGGTCGAGCTGTTTAATAAAGTTGTGCCATTGACTGGGATCACCGTCACCAAACTAGACGGTACGGCCAAAGGCGGAGTGGTCTTTAATATCGCTGAAACGACGGATGTGCCGATTCGCTATATCGGCGTGGGAGAGTCGATTGATGACTTGCGTGCCTTTAGTCCTAAGCAGTTTGTCGCCGCTTTATTTGAAACCGATGACAAAGCGTAGCACTGCTAGCATGATTTGGGTGAACAAGCAAAATAGTGATGACCCAAAACGAGTGAGTGTATTAATAGGAGAAAGGAGGCATCATGATAGTCACTGAAGCGGTATTTGCATCGCACCGAGTCGCATTGATTGCGAATGGGCATGCGCAGGATACGCCTAGGTTGGTGGAGGTCAACTGGCTGCAAGCAGGGAACAGTTGGGACTCTTCAAAGTCCATTGCTAAGCTAAAAAAACATCATGGTCTTTGTGATAAAGACTTTAGCTTTATCGCAAAAAATAGCCTAAGCAAAAATAAGCCAGCTCAAGCGTTACTCATTGACACCATCTCGCAGCTCACCGCGTACTTTAGCGGCGCGCGGCAGACCTTTGATTTGCCGCTAGACATGAGTCTGGGCACCGAGTTTCAGCAGCGGGTGTGGCAGGCTTTGCAAGGCATCGATTATGGTGAGGCCATCAGCTATGCTGAGCTCGCAAAGCGAGTGGGCAGCCCAAAAGGCTTTCGCGCGGTTGCCAATGCCAATAGCAAAAACCCTTTTAGTATTATCGTTCCATGTCATCGCGTGATTGCAAGCGATGGTAAAATTGGCGGTTATACTGGCGGTCTGGACAAAAAAGCACATTTACTGGCGCTAGAAAAGATAAGTTATAAAGTGTAAGCCGTATAAAAAGAGGCCAAACGCTAAATACGTTTGGCCTCTTTTTTTATTATTTGTATAGTGAAAGCTATTGCTCGAGCTGTGCCATGACGTCAGCGGAGAAGCTCACATTACTATAGACTTCTTGGACGTCGTCGATGTCTTCGAGCATGTCGATCATTTTCATGACCTTTTCGGCATCTTCGACGTTATCTATCTCAGCGGTGGTAGAGGGTGACATAGTCACTTCTGCATTGTCAGAGACCAAACCTGCGGCATTGAGCGCGTCTTTGACTTGACCAAAGCTTTCCCACTCGGTAATGACCATCAAGCTCTCGCCATTATTTTCGATATCTAAGGCACCAGCATCCAGCGCCGCCATCATGACTTCGTCCTCTAAGCTTGTATCATTAAAGGTAATCTCGCCGCGCTTGGTAAACAGATAAGCCACTGAGCCTGATGTACCAAGATTGCCATCATGTTTGGTAAAAGCATGACGGACTTCGCTGACGGTTCGATTGAGGTTGTCGGTCATGGTCTCGACCAATACCGCCACGCCGCCGACGCCATAGCCTTCGTAGCTGACTTCTTCCATGTTTTCGTTATCGCCACCGCCTGTGCCGCGATCGACAGCGCGATTGATGGTATCGCGGGTCATGTTCACCGATAGACCCTTTTCGATAGCGGCACGTAAGCGAGGGTTTTTATCAGGATCAGGGTCACCTTGTTTGGCCGCTGAGACGATCTCACGAATCACTTTGGTGAATACCTTGCCTCTTACCGCATCCTGACGAGCTTTACGGTGTTTGATGTTTGCCCATTTTGAATGGCCTGCCATATGACATCCTTAAGTTTTGCGTGTTATTGGTTGAGCGAAAAAACGGTGAATAACAACCATTTATTACTACATCATCTGTTTTTATTATATGATTGGTCTGTCTACTCAAGGTAGTAGAACTACTGGCACATGAACGATTTGTATGTCGTTGATAGTGCTTTTTTGTTACACTGTGGCAACTTATAGATAGTATTGATTGCTATAAGTGAGCAATATTATAAACCAGTTTTGTGTCTTTTGACCAACTTGCCCTTATCCTGCGTATTTTAATTCATTGGCAGCCTGTCGCCTTTGGGTTGATAGCGCTACTGACTCTATGATGTTACTGACTCTATGAAGCAACCAACCGCTGAAGCCATCACCCATTTGCGTAACCGCATTCATATTATTATCGAAGGGACTGATACCCGTTTGGGTAAGCTGTTTGATATTGTGTTGTTGATTGCGATTTTGGCGAGTGTGGCGGTGGTCATGCTCGACAGTGTGCTCTATATGCGCTTGCAGTATGGCATATTGTTTTTGTACGCAGAGTGGTTTTTTACCATTTTGTTCACCATTGAGTATGCGCTGAGATTGTTTTCAGCGCCCAATCGTTTGCGCTATGCTTTTAGTTTTTTTGGTATTGTCGATTTATTGTCGGTGTTGCCAAGCTATCTAAGCTTGATGTTTGTCGGCGTCCAGTATCTGCTGGTGATACGTGTGTTGCGTATCTTACGTGTGTTTCGTGTCCTCAAGCTCAAGGCCTATATGCAGCAAGCGGGATTTTTGGCCTCAGCGCTGCGCACCAGCCAACAAAAAATCACTGTGTTTTTCTTATCTTTGGTGCTGTTGGTGACGATTTTCGGCTCGATCATTTATGTGGTCGAGGGGCCAGAGAATGGTTTTACCAGTATTCCGCTGTCCATCTATTGGGCGGTTGTCACCATGACCACGGTCGGCTATGGTGATATGTCGCCCAAAACGCCGCTGGGTCAAGCCATTGCGACCATGGTCATGATTACAGGTTACTCTATTATTGCTGTGCCGACAGGGATTTTTACCTCGGAGCTGGCGCGTAATATGCGCCCGCAGCTCAACCCTGTGACTTGTCCAAACTGTGGTAAGTTTGGGCATGCAGTCGGTGCCGACTTTTGTGATCGCTGCGGGCATGCGCTGCACATTTAGGGCGGGGAGGAAGTCAAAGCTTTATATAGTCATCGACGAGCGGTGATAAGTCGATAACCACGCCTAGGTTGACCAAGTTCCAATATTGGCCAGATACCGTTCGGTCCAGCATCATGGTCATCGCAGACGGCTGAAATTGACCAAAATACTTTAAGGAAGTGCGCATCTGTGTGATGACTTCATGATGTACTTGACTGTTGCCAAAATCAAAAGCGCCTTCATGATAAGGCGAAATGGATAAAGGTTTTAGCCCGATAGACAGCCATGTTTCATAAAACTCACCTGGGATGTGTTTGTCATCATCGCGGCGGATATCTAGGGCGATTAAGTCTTGCTCAAGCGCGGTGACATCACCTTTGATGGCATGCTGGGCAAAGCGCTTAAACAGCTGCACCTCACTGTCACTATAGCTACGAATGCCGCCAAAATCATAGGCGATGACACTACCATCTTCCCGAAAGGCAAAGTTGCCAGGATGTGGGTCGCAGTGCATACGGTATAATTCAAACAGCTGGCCTGCGGTAAAATGAAACAAACGCTTGGCGATTTTTTGCTTGATATCATTATCCCATGTTGCCGCGACACTGAGCGTCTCGCCCATCTCTTCTGTCAGTGTCAAGATTCGCTTGGTTGAGTGGCTGCTGATGACCTTGGGAATAATAATACCTGTATCCTCTGCATGAAACGCCCCAAACACGCGCAGATTGTGCGCTTCTTTAATATAGTCTAGCTCATCGTGCAGGCTTTGGCGTATTTCATGAAACAGCTGCTCTTGCAACTGTTTGCTCATATTGAGTACGCCGGCGATTTTAAGTGCCATACGCACTTGTTTGAGGTCACTGTCGCAGTTTTCTTCGACATTGGGGTATTGAACCTTGACGACGACTCTTTGCCCCGATGGCAACACCGCTTTGTGTACTTGCCCGATGGAGGCGGCAGCAAACGGCGTCTCTTCGAATTCACTAAATAATTCTGCTACTGGTGCTTTTAGCTCGCGCTCAATCTGGGCGCGTATCTGAGTATATGGCATCGGCGGCGCGTCTTTTTGGAGTTTTTCTAGCGCCGTTGCCACCTCAGGTGGAAACACGTCTTTATATTGCGAGGCGATTTGTCCCACTTTCATCACCGCACCTTTCATCTCACCCAAGGTCTCAGCGATTTGAATCCCCACATCTTGCATCAGCTCTGAGCGGGCTTGCAGGCGCTTTTCTTCATCGCTTGATAGGTGTTTAAATGAGTTTTTAGCGGCTTTACCGGCGATGCTTGCTGTCATGCCAGCAAGCTTCATAAAGCGTTTTCCGGAGGTTTTTGCCATTCATATCACCTTGTAGTGGATTGTGTGCTCATCTGTTATTTTATTATTTTAATCAAGTGATTGCTGTTTGAATAGTGTGCTAAAAGTAACCTTGTATGACGACTTTTTTAGCGAGCGCGTAAAACGCAGGCGTCTTTTAGTCATTGGCTGACCAAATAGGTATGGGTCAACCAGTAGTCAAGGGCCATCTGATACCCTTGCTGTCCCAAACCGCAGATCACACCCACCGCGATATCGCTTAAGTAAGAATACTGGCGAAAAGGCTCACGCGCATGGATATTGGATAAATGTACCTCGATAAAGGGCTTTTGGGTGGCCAATAGTGCATCACGTAGGGCAACGGAGGTATGGGTAAAGGCGGCAGGGTTGATGATGATCGCATCAACTTGCGCCGCTGGATCGGCAAGCAGTCCGTAGTGCTGGATATCGTCCACGAGTTGGCCTTCGTGGTTGGATTGGATGCATATCAGTTCAACGCCATGCTCGGCGGCACGAGCGATCAAACGTTTTTCAATCTCTGCCAGTGTGGTGTGCCCATATATTTCAGGCTCACGTTTGCCGAGTAAGTTTAGATTGACGCCGTTGACCAGCAATAATTTATAAGAAAGCGTGTTTGAGCGATTGGCCTCAAGAGAGTGGACGGCGGCGACAGAAGGAGTGGTGGACATAGTGGTCTCTTTGGTTATCAAATCGGTTAATCATACCAGCTTAGGTTGCGGACGATAAAAAAATTACGGCAAAAATGTCTCTTATTGGCAAAAAGCAAGTTAAAAGTCTTTATGTTGCTAAAAACCCGTGCTATGATATTTTTTATGCAACAATTCTTGCAAGTTTGTTGCTATTGCCGTTTGTTGCTATCGATAGGATAAGCCTATTTAAAGGCTGAGCTTAAAGATAGTGGTTAGAACAGTACTCTTAAGTTTTTGATTTCACAATCTTAGACCCCGTTTATATGCAATGTTGCAAAGGAAGTTGGGGCTAAGCGGACTTTTTTAGGAAGTAATATTATGTCAGCTCGTGAGCAAGGTATCGTTAAGTGGTTTAATGACTCAAAAGGCTTTGGTTTCATTCAACGTGACAGCGGAGAAGACATTTTTGTCCATTTCCGTGCGATTCAAGGTGATGGCTATCGTTCTTTAAAAGATGGCGAAAAGGTTGAGTTCAGTGTGGTAGAAGGTGAAAAAGGCCTTCAGGCTGAAGAAGTCAGAAAAATAGAAGAGTAATCTATCCAGTCATTACAGCGGTTTCGCTATAATGTCTGTACAAACTACTGATATACTACTGAGTCAAGCCCGTCTGGTCTTACCTATGCTAAAAAATCGGCATGGGTAAGATACGATGTCGGGCTTGGCTTTTTTTGTGCTTACGCGATGTGCTGTATATGAGCTGTCAAATGTAGGGCTTTAAGAAGATGGCGAGTGAGTCATTCATCAGCGATTGGCATCTGATTATTTATAATAAGTGATTTGTCTAAAAGGATATTTTTTTGAGTAATTTTAAGAAGTTTACGGATTTACCGTTATCAAATCCGACCCTACGTGCCGTCAGTGATTTGGGTTTTACCGAGCTGACACCCATTCAAGCAAAGATACTGCCGCATACTTTGGCCAATCAAGACGCAATCGGTCAAGCCCAAACAGGGACAGGGAAGACGGCCACGTTTTTATTGACCATTATGGAAGCGTTGTTAAAACGGCCTTTTGCTAGTGACGAAGAGCGTTATTTGGGAGAGCCACGTGCGGTAGTGATGGCACCGACGCGCGAGCTTGCTCAGCAGATATTTGATGACTGTATTGCCTTGACCAAATACACCTCACTGCATAGCGTCTGTATCATGGGTGGCACCAATTACGAAACCCAGCAGCATGAGCTTGAGCGTCAGTACGTGGATATTTTGGTAGCGACGCCAGGGCGTCTGATTGATCTTGCCAATAAAGGCATGGTGTTTTTGGATCGCGTTGAGGTGTTGGTGCTCGATGAAGCAGACCGTATGCTGGATATGGGGTTTATCCCTGACATCAAGCGGTTGGTCGGGCGCATGCCTGCCAATACTGATCGTCAGAGTCTTCTTTTTTCCGCGACCTTCAACCAAGATGTGATGAACTTGGCGTATCGCTGGCTGCATGAGCCACAGTTTGTTGAGATCGAGCCTGAGCACAAAACCAGTGAGCTGGTCGATCAGCACTTTTATCTATTGACAGAAGATCAAAAGCTGGCGGCCTTGCAGCGCATTATTAGTGATAGCGATGTCGAAAAAGTTATCGTATTTGCCAATCGCAAAGACCAAGTCAAACGCCTCTATCATAAGCTGCGCCAATCTCATAAAGTCGTCATGCTATCGGGTGATGTGATTCAGCAAAAACGCGAGAAGTATTTGCAGCGTTTTAAAGACGGTCATGCTGCTATTTTGGTCGCCACAGACGTCGCAGGTCGCGGGATTCATGTCGATGATATCAGCCATGTGGTCAACTATACTTTGCCTGATCAACCAGATGATTATGTACACCGTATTGGCCGTACTGGCCGTGCTGGACAGACAGGCATTAGTATTAGCTTTGTCAGCGAAGATGATGCGTTCAATATCCCAGCATTAGAAAAGCATCTGGATACAAAATTTGCGTTAGAGCAGTGGCAAGAGTAGGGCGGTATTTGTCGTCTAGGCTTGGGTATGTCCTTATTTCTAACTCATTTAGGTGACTAGCAATTAAATTAAGGACACGCCCTAATACAAAAAGCCCTTAATCTCAGTGGTGAGGTTAAGGGCTTTTGGCTAAAGTGTCTTAGTAAAATACGATGATGTCGAAATCAAGACGCGCCTTAGCTGTCGATACTTTTATATGTATGATGTCTACGAAGACGGCTCGTGGTGTGCATGATGACTCATGGCGTCATCACTCATATCATGCATACTATGATCGACTGTGCTATCCATCGCAGGCGTCATGTCATGATCCATTTGGCTCATATCATGATGGGCTGGGCTGTCTGCATCAGACATCATCGCCGAGTGACTACCATGATCCATTTGCCCATGGCCACTGCCGTGTCCACCGTGCATATTTGCCATGACCATAGGGATAGCAACGACAGCCAAGCCAGACAGCACCATGATTGCGCCATTGAGCTGTCTTAGATGAAAGCGGCCAATTTTTTCACGTAACCAGCCGACCGTCTCATGGGTGGCGACCAGCATCGGCACCGTGCCAAGACCAAAGACAAACATCAACGCTGCACCGCCCAAAGGATTGTGAGCTACCACCGCGATGAGTAGGGCGCCATATACCAAACCGCAAGGTAAAAACCCCCAAAGTAGACCAGCTGTCAATGCACGTGGAAAGGTGTTTAGGGGAAAGACCTTTTGGCGTAGCGGGCTGAGGTATTGCCAAAAGCGCATACCAAAGCGCTCAAGCTTATTTAAAAAAGGCGCGCCAAGCATGGTCACACCCACAAAGACCAACACTGCGCCCAATAAAATACGTGGCAAGCTATTGCCTTTCATGAGTGGCTCTAACACCGTCGTACCGATAAATCCTGCCAGCAGACCTAACAGTGCATAACTGCTCAGACGGCCAAAATGATAAGTAAAGACAAGAGCGCGGCGCTTGGCTGGGCTAATATCTTTCATCGACAGTCCAAAAGCAGTCACCAGTCCGCCGCACATACCCAAGCAATGCGGTGAGCCAAAAAATCCCATTAGTAATGCCGCAACAAGTAACGCTGTGGTCATAGGGTAACTCCTAAAAATAGTAAAAAGTTGGTCTAATGATATGACACGGCTGATCGTCAAATAACACCATATCAAAGGACTACCAGCCGTGTATGACTAACGCCTTAATGGTTCAAAGCTTATCGCGCTCTTGTGGTTGCACCGATACGCTATCTGAATCGTCAGTCTGCTGATGGGTAGTGGCGCGCTCATGAGTCTGCATGGTTTGGCGGCGCTCTTGCCGATCATCTAAAATGATGCGCTGAGAGGCATTGTCTAAATCCTCAAATTGATTGGATTTGACCGCATAACGCACCGCCCAAATGGCAACCACAAACAGCATCAGACTTAATGGAATTAATAAAAATATACTGAGCATGGTAGATCTCTTTTCTAGCAGTTTCTGCTCTTATTATACACTCATTACCCCTACTAATGGCTGGACAGCTGCCAACTAATCAGCAAGTATGGTCGAATCCAAATAAATCAAATATTCAGAGATTGGTTGCTTAAAGCTTGGATACATCGCTATCAAGTCATCCAATGAAAAGTGGTATCGTTTTTATACTGTAAATGGCATGGCCGCGACCATATGAATGCTATTCTTCTTCTATGGTTTGGTTTTCTATGGTTTGTTCTGCTTTGGACGTTGTCTTGGCCACATTGCCTCTAGGTGTCAGTAGTTGCTGCTCGCTTACATCATTGGCGTGGCGACAATCCATCTGCGGCCGTATTACATCGCGCAAGTAGGCGGCTACTTCATACACTGCACGGCGTGAGTGCGTTAAATTCTGCGCAGGTTTGTGCCAGTCGCGTCTTACCGGCAAAGGGGCGATGAGTGGGGTGCTGTTGATACCATTTAGGGCAAATTGTCTGCGCGCACGCGCCATATGATAGCTATCGGTAATCAGATACACGTGATGCAGCGGGATACGCTTGGCGGTAAAGCGCGCGTTTTCGCAGGTGTTCATGCTGGCATTTTCACTGATCAGACCATCAATACCATGCTCGATTAGCCATTGACCAAGCCAAGGCGCTTCTGCCCCGCTTAACACAATAGGTAAGGGTAAGTCATGATAGGCCGTTGCAGCCGTTCGGGCGCGATTGAGACTGTAGCTGTTGAGAATGATTTGATTGTTATGATCATTGGTCAAGCCGCCTCCCAATACCACATAAGCGGTCGGCGGTGAGCTCATGGCAGCTGATGGCATGTTTGGTAGCGGTAATAAGGAGAGGATATAGACGACGGCTTGAGAAAATAAAGGGGTAAATAAGCTAATCAGTAGCAAAATGATGGACGTGGTGCCCAATAAAAAAGTGATATTAATAATGCGAAGCAGCTTTAGCAAACGCTCAGCCATGCGCAGATAATGCCGCCATAAGCGTATCGACCATGATGGTTTAGGCCGCATGCTCATCGTACCCAATCGAGCCATCGGCGTTTATCCATACTGGCTCACGTGATAAACGTATGGCAAATTTTTCGTATACCACTTGGGCAATATGGTGCTGCGCGGTGGCCACATCATTTTGCGTCGCCTGATAAGGCTGGTGGTTGGTCAATACAAGGGCTTGCTGCTGATGCGTCATAATGGGTGCAATGCCGCCGCCTTTGAGTCCTGCTTGCTCGATTAACCAGCCAGCCGCAACTTTTATCATCGCATCTGGCATGGGGTAGCCGACAATGTCAGGATAGGTGGTTTGCAGCGCTGTAAACTGCGCTTGAGGAATAATAGGGTTTTGGAAAAAACTGCCACAGTTGGGTAGCTGTTTTGGGTTGGGCAGTTTTTGCTGGCGAATATCGATGATCGCTTGCATCACATGCGCTGGGGTGAGGTACTGATACCCTTGTGCATCGGCATAACGCTGCGCTACTGTCTGTACATCGCCATAGCTGGACTTTACTTGGGTTTCATGAAGATGCAAGCGAAAGGCCACCCGGCTGATGAGCCAAGTATTGGGCGTACGCTTAAAGATACTATCGCGATAGCCAAATTGACACTGTGCCGCTGACAGCTGCTGCCATGTTTGAGTAGGCAGATGATAGGCGCGGACATATAACAAATGGTCTTCGAGCTGTACGCCATAAGCACCGATGTTTTGTACAGGAGCCGCCCCTGTTAGACCAGGAATCAAGGCTAGGTTTTCAAGACCGTACCAGCCCTGATGGACGGTATAAGTCACAAGGTCATGCCAGTTCTCGCCCGCCATGACCTCGATATCGATATAATTGTCTGTCTGCGCGACCACGTTGATACCGCGCATCATAGGCTGCAATACAGTGGCATCTAGCTTGGTAGGCAGTAACACGTTACTGCCACCTGAGAGGATTAAGAGAGGGCGCTCTTTAATGGCTGCTGTCTTATCTACCATCAATGCGTCAATCTGCGCTTCGTCATGCAAGGTGATGACTGTATCAGCGCTACAGGCTAAGGCCATGGTGTTATGATGAGACAAATCGACGGCATGACGCAGTAGGGCATCTGCTGGCGAGTGAGTCTGAGTCGCTAAGTGAGCATCTCGATCGAGACGTGAAACTAAGGTCATAACGTAGCCTATATGGCAGATAAAGAACAAATAGTACGGGGTTTATTATAAAGGATACCACTCATAAAAGTAGCAAAAATATGGACCTTATCGCTAGCATGTTTTCCAGCTTTCAATCCAAGCTTGTGCACTTGATTCAATGCGTTTTATGACTTCCTCAAAGTCTTCAGCATCGCCATGATAAGGATCTGGCACATCATCGCCGCCGTAAGTGGGATCTTCTTCACTAAACAAAGCCAGTTTTGCTAAGGTCTCTTCAGGCTCATCTATCCCGTCCTTTATCGCTTGCAAATCCGCCAGGTTTTGGCTATCCATAGCCAATATCAAGTCAAACTGACGAAAGTCGTCAGCGCTGACTTGGCGAGCCACCAGTTTGCCGATGTTATAGCCGTGAGATTTGGCATGGCGCTGCGAGCGTTCATCTGGCGAATGACCGATATGCCAGTCGCCCGTGCCTGCTGAGTCTACCTTTAAGGACAGGCCGGCAATCGCTGCTTGCTGCCGAAAAATCTCTTCGGCCGTGGGCGATCGACAGATATTTCCCAAGCAAACCAATAACACAGAAGATGGGGTACAGGCTTTTATCAGCATACTATGACCTTTTATAACAAAAAAAACATGCCATTAAGACCAGCATAGGGGATGCGGCTTATTAGCATGTTAGTGATTAAATAGTCCCTAGCCTAACGGTTAATACATGAAATGGCAAGGGCGAAGAGCACGGTGGCGTCTGTGACATTCACAGCACGTTTACCAAGAATACCTAAAGTAGGTAGTCCTTGATGTTTCGGGTTTCGATCATGAGTGTTGTTTGTTTTTAAAGCGCTGCAAATCACGACGCTCTTTTTTGTTGGGTTTATTATCAGGACGGGCAAGGTTGGCAAGCTTACGCTGCTCGGCATAGTATGCTCGGCGTTTTTCGCTCTCCTCGGTCTCTGAATATAGCATCTGTGCCGTCGAGGCGTTGCCGCGCTGAGCACTTAGCACCTCGACGATGACGGTTTTTTCGGTCATGGCAGTGGCGGAGCCTTGACGAATCTGCAACTCGTCACCGACGGCAATCTCTTTACTGGTCTTTACACGGCTGCCAGCATAATGCACACGCCCGCTCTCAATCGCTTCTTTGGCGAGCGAGCGTGTACGATAAAACCGTGCCGCCCACAGCCATTTATCGATACGCATGCGTGCCATATCTGACTGGCTATGACTTGGTTGATTATGGTTTTTATTGTGTTTACTCATCAAAACCTCATAGATATCAATAAACTATGATCATAAATGGTGCTTTTTTTATAAATTAAAAGAGCAACTTAGTCTGAGGGTGCAATCGATACCGCCCTAATTGGTCAATCTAATAAAGGATACCATCAGCAGATCATAGCACAGTACAGGATAAAAAACGGCTCGTCTTAATAAAGACAAGCCGTTGAAAGTTATACTGTGCCATAAAGTATTGGTCGTCTAAGCTATGTAAACAATGGTGATTAACACATCCTGCTTACTTTAAAAACAACTGATAGGCGATATTATTATTAATCATAGTGCACTCGTAGCCGATATCTAGCAGGGCGTCTTGCAGTTGACGCGAGTTGCTCATCGAGGCTTGTAGGCCAACCAACACGCGACCCTCAGCGGCGCCATGATTGCGATAATGGAACAAGGTGATATTAAAATCATCGCCAAGCTTTTCTAAGAAAGTCAGCAATGCGCCAGGACGCTCTGGAAATACCACTTTTAGTAGCTGCTCGTTTTCGACATGAGCATGGCCACCGATAAGATGGCGGATGTGCGATTTGGCGATGTCATCGTCGGTCAAATCGTGAGCGGTATAGCCATCATCTGCCAGCTGTTTGCTGATGGTGTGTCGCTCTTTTTCGCCTTCTTTTAGGGCGATACCGACGAAGATTGAGGCAGGCTCCATCGAATCTGGTGATTTTTGACTATCGGCGCGGTAGTTGAATTCAGTAATATTACGTCCGTGCAAGCTGCGACAGAAGTTTAAAAAAGCGCCCGTTTGCTCAGGAATGGTCACACCAAAGATGGCTTCTTTTTTCTCGCCGATTTCGGTGCGCTCAGCGATATAACGCAGGCGGTCAAAGTTCATGTTGGCACCGCAGATGATGCCGACGCAGTTTTTGCCTTGCAAATCATGCGCTTTGATGTATTTTTTCATACCCGCTACTGATAAGGCGCCGGCTGGCTCAACGATACTGCGGTTTTCTTCAAAGACATCTTTGACTGCTGCGCAGACTTCATCGTTAGTACAAGTCACCACTTCTGGCTCGACAATAGGCCCGGATCCATCGCTTTTTTGCGTGCGCACCACCTCAAAAGGTAGCTCGCCAATTTGCGCCACCGCTACGCCATCGACAAACAGACCAACTTGCTCAAGCTTAACGCGCTCATTGGCTTCTAAAGCAGCTTTGAGTGATGCCGATTGTTCCGCTTCTACAGCGATGACTTTGACATGCGGCGCAACTTCGCCTAAAAATGCGGCAACCCCTGAGACTAAGCCGCCGCCGCCAACCGCCACAAACACATAATCCATGTTGCGCCACTGCTGCGTGAGCTCAAGCCCGATGGTGCCTTGACCGGCAATGACCAACTCATCATCATAAGGCGGGATAAAGGTCAGGCCCTCAGCCTCGGCGCGATTGATTGCGTAGCGGTTGGCCTCGTCGAAGCTGTCGCCGTGCAGATCGACATTGCCCCCAAGTGCTCTCACCGCATTGACTTTAATGTCTGGCGTAGTGGTGGGCATGACAATGATGTTGTTAAGATTAAGTGTTTTCGCAGAGTAAGCAACTCCTTGTGCATGGTTGCCTGCTGATGCACAAATGACGCCGCGCGCTTTTTGCTCATCGGACAGCTGGCTAATGCGATTATAAGCGCCGCGCAATTTAAAGGATTTGACAGGTTGCAGGTCTTCGCGCTTAAAGCGAATATCATTAGCAAAACGTTGGGTCAGCTTGGGAGCTGCTTCTAGTGGCGTTTGAATAGCAACGTCATAGACGGTGGCTTGCAAGATGGCTCGTACCCAGTGTGATAGCATAATGACCCCTAAAAATTGTCGATAAAAAGTATAGATAACAATAAAAACGAAATAGATTAGCCTATGCTGATTTTACCTATCTTGCAAGACACAATTGCAGTTTTATGGTGATTTCATACTGAGCTGGGCAGAAGTGAGTGTTTGGCGGTTAAAAGGTAGTCAGCTTGTTTGGGTATCTGATAGAACAGGGCAGTAATCTGACTGGGTATAAACGAAACTTATTGCATTATTATGATATGTCTGTATTATTGGACATATGGAAATAACTAACGCTATTGCAAGCTTTGCTGCGCTCTCTCAAGAAACGCGTCTAAAAGCCTTTAAATTACTGGTCAGTCAGGAGCCTGAAGGCCTACCTGCGGGTGAAATAGCCCGTCAGCTATGTGTGCCGCATAATACTATGTCCGCGCATTTAGCCGTGCTGGCACGAGCAGGGTGGGTGGTGTCAAAACGCCAAAGTCGGCAAATTATCTATCGCGCGTCGTTGTCGCATATGAAGGCGGTCGTGCAATTTTTATTGCAGGACTGCTGCGCGGGACATCCAGAGCTGTGTGCTTCGCTCATAGATAGCTTAAGCGGCTGTGAGGCTGCCAAATCTGATAAAAAAGACAGTCTGTAAAGCACACCCTAATAACTAGATTCAAAAAATAGGTGATATCGCTATGAAACCCTTGATTTTGCATAATCCAAACTGCGGTACTTCTCGCAATACGCTTGCCATCATAAAGGCATCAGGTGAGCAGCCAGAAGTGGTGGAGTATCTAAAAAACCCGCCGACTCGTGACGAGTTGGTTGACCTATTGGCAAAGATGGATATCTCGCCTAGAGAATTATTACGTAGCAAAGAAGCTATCAATGATGAGCTGGGCTTAGACAATCCTGAGCTATCTGATGACCATATTATCGATGCGATGATCGCGCACCCTATCTTGATCAATCGTCCTATCGTGGTCACGGATAAGGGCGCAGCGTTATGCCGACCTTCAGAGCAGGTGTTTACATTGTTAGAAAATCCAGTGAGCAGCTTTACCAAAGAAGACGGCGAGACGATTTATCATGACAATAGCCAATAATAATCAGCCTGACGCAGAGGGGTCGTTAAAGTTAGATGACTTGCCCAATATTGATGCCAGTCAATTACAACCGATAGATATTGAGTCGCTGATTGCCCCAAATGACCCACGTCATCCACCTAAGATACTGGTGCTATACGGGTCGTTACGTGAGCGCTCATTTTCTAGATTAGCGGCTGAGGAGGCAAGTCGGCTGCTGCGTTGGTATGGCTGCGAGGTGCGGATGTTCAATCCGTCAGGGTTGCCGCTGCCTGATGACGCTGACAGCAATCACCCAAAGGTGCAAGAGCTGCGCGAGCTGGCGCAGTGGTCAGAGGGCATGCTGTGGGTGAGTCCAGAGCGTCACGGCAGCATCACCAGCATTATGAAAGCACAAATCGATTGGATACCGCTTGCACTGGGCGGCGTACGCCCAACTCAAGGCAAAACCTTGGCAGTGATGCAAGTGAGCGGTGGCAGTCAAAGCTTTAATACCGTCAATCAGCTGCGCATTCTGGGGCGCTGGATGCGCATGATTACTATCCCCAATCAATCATCGATTCCAAAGGCTTTTTTAGAATTTAACGACGATAACCGCATGGATATGTCGCCCTTATATCTGCGCCTTGTCGATGTCTGTGAGGAGCTAGTGAAGTTCACTTGGCTCATTCGTGGACGCTCGGCCTATCTGACCGATAGGTACTCTGAGAGGGTGGAAAGTGCCGAAGCAGTGTCGCAACGTGTCAATCAAAAGTCGATTTAGTCTTTTATAGATTCAATCGGCTAAACCAAATAGCTCAACAAAATCGGTTAAACCAAGCCGGTTAAAACAATTCGGTTAAAAAAGCCAGCTCAAATAAGGTTGTACCATGCTCGCATTCATTATCTTTATCGTGACTTTGGTTTTGGTGGTATGGCAGCCTAAAGGCTTGGGCATTGGTTGGAGCGCGCTGGGCGGAGCCTTGGTCGCCTTGGCTTTTGGTGTGGTGCAGTTATCCGATGTCGGTATTGTATGGGACATCGTTTGGGATGCGACTTTTACCTTCGTGGCGCTAATTATCATCTCGCTTATCTTAGATAGAGCGGGATTTTTTGGTTGGGCGGCGCTTCATGTGGCGAGCCTGGGCAATGGGCAGGGACGGTTGTTGTTTCCCATGATTGTGATATTGGGCGCTTTTATCTCCGCGTTTTTTGCCAATGATGGCGCTGCATTACTTCTAACACCGATTGTCATCGCTATCTTGCTCCGGCTGAAGTTTTCACCGCCGTCGGCATTGGCTTTTATCATAGCGACGGGCTTTATCGCTGATACCGCAAGTTTGCCGTTAGTGACTTCTAATCTGGTTAATATCGTCAGCGCCAATTATTTTGATATCGGCTTTGGACGTTATGCGGCGGTCATGGTGCCAGTCAATATTGTCTCTGTCATCGCAACATTAGCAGTGCTGTGGGTAGTCTATGCGCGCCAAATTCCAACGCACTATTCTATTGCCAATCTTAGCGCACCAGAGTCTGCTATCGAAGATCCGCTGGTGTTTAAAGCCGCTTTTCCGCTACTTGCTTTGTTATTGGTTGCTTATTTTGCCACCGAGTCATTAGGTGTGCCCATTTCCCTCGTCACGGGAGCAGCGGCATTGGTATTAATGGCAATCGCAGGCCGCTGGTGGCAAGGCGGGCGAGATGCGGTTGTTTCTGTATCTGACGTCGTACGTAAAGCGCCTTGGCAAATCGTCTTGTTTTCAATCGGTATGTACTTGGTGGTGTATGGCTTGGGTAACGCAGGACTGACGGCTTATGGTGCTCAAATACTCAATTGGTTAGGGCAGCAAGGCAATGTCATCGCCACAGTAGGCACGGGATTTCTTTCAGCGATTGTGGCCTCTATCATGAACAATATGCCATCCACCTTGGTAGGCGCATTGGCTATCGATAGCGCGCAAGTACCCGCAGCGACTCGCGAGCTGATGGTTTATGCCAATGTGATTGGCAATGATCTGGGGCCGAAGTTTACGCCCATTGGCAGTCTTGCGACCTTATTATGGCTGCATGTCTTAGCAGAAAAGGACTATAAAATCAGCTGGGGGCAGTATATGAAAATCGGCCTGTTCATTACGCCGCCAGTATTATTAGCCACGCTGTTAGCTTTGGTGTTTTGGTTGCATCATGTCTCTGGGGTTTAAAAGGCATTTATATGGGTTATCAATTCCGGGTGGAAGTCCTATTATTAGAATTGGTTTTACGCTGACATATATCGAAGTCATCGGTTATAATAGCCGCGTATTTTACCTTTTTTAGCCTTTAATTTTTTCAAGACGATACGTTTATTCTGTCAAGGATTTATGATGAGTGATCAGCAAGCACAAAAGCAAGCCGCAGCCAGAGCTGCTCTAAGTTATATCGAAGATGACATGATACTTGGCGTAGGGACAGGTAGTACGGTAAACTGCCTGATTGAGCTATTGCCGCAGGTCAAGCTTGCTGGCGCCGTTGCCAGCTCACAGGTGACAGAAGACAAATTGCGTGCTTTGGGTATCGAGATTGTCGATCTAAACTTTGCCGGCCAGCTTGATGTCTATATCGATGGTGCTGATGAAGTTAATGCCCATCTGCAACTCATCAAAGGCGGCGGCGGCGCGCTGACGCGTGAAAAAATCGTCGCTGCAGCGTCCAATAAATTCGTCTGTATGGTTGATGAGAGTAAGAGTGTCGATATTCTAGGTCGCGCATTCCCAGTCCCAATCGAAGTCTTGCCGCAAGCGCGCTCCTATGTGGCACGTCAGCTAGCACAAATGGGCGGTGAGCCAGTCTACCGTGAGGACTTTGTCACTGATTATGGCAATGTCATTCTCGACACTTATGACCTAGATGTCAGCAATCCTATAGCGCTTGAAAAAGAGCTAAATAATATCGTTGGGGTTGTATGTAATGGCATCTTTGCCGCTAATCAAGCCGATGTTTTGCTAAAAGCGAGTAGTAATGGGGTTGAAACGATAACGCGTTAATAGGCGTCAATGTCTATCGTTAAACTTTTGAAGCTTGAAACTAAGAACTTAAAACTAAGAAAAGGCAGACTACTATAAGTAATCTGCCTTTTTGCTATCTGTTTTAAAAATATGTGCTTTTAAACGAATCGATTATCGATCAGCTAAACCGATAGTTTAATCTTATCCTTGAGCAAAAACTCCATCAGGGCCTTTTGCGCATGTAAGCGGTTTTCGGCTTCGTCCCAGACCACGGAGCGCGGATCATCAAGCATGTCGTGAGAGATTTCTTCGCCGCGGTGCGCAGGCAAGCAGTGCATAAAGACAACATCTGGGTCGGCTTTATCAAGCAGTGAGGGCGTCACTTGATAGGGTGCAAAGCGGCGCGCGCGAGTGTTTTGCTCAGACTCTTGCCCCATACTGGCCCAGACGTCGGTGACGATAAGGTGCGAGTCTTTTGCTGCATCTTGCACATCTTCGACTAGGTTGACGCAATGCGAGAAACGCTCCATCAGCTTAGGATCAGGCTCAAAGCCATAAGGCGCAGCCACGCGTAGCTCAAAGCCGAACTGACTCGCCGCTTGCATGTAAGAGGCGCACATATTGTTGCCATCGCCAACCCAAGTGACGGTTTTGTTCTCAATACTGCCGCGATGCTCATAGAAGGTTTGCATATCAGCGAGGAGCTGACAGGGGTGAAAGTCGTCCGTCAAAGCGTTGATAATCGGCACACTAGAGTACTCAGCAAAGGTCTCGACTTTTTCGTGACCAAAGGTGCGAATCATGATGATATCGACCATGCTTGAGATGACGCGTGCAGAGTCCTCTAGCGGCTCACCGCGGCCAAGCTGGGTATCATTGGGTGATAAAAAGATGGCGCTACCGCCAAATTGTCCCATGCCTGTCTCAAACGAGATACGCGTACGGGTAGAGGACTTCTCAAATATCATGCCAAGCGTCCGGCCAACAAAAGGCTGATAGACCTCGCCTGCATGTTGCATCTTACGTAATTCGCTTGCGCGTTTGATAAGGGTTTCTAGTTCTTGTTGGGTTAAATCAGATAAAGTCAAAAAATGGCGCAAACTCATAGTAGTCCTAGCAGTCGATCGCAGTCAGTGAAACGTTATCAGTCGTATACAGCAGCGCTCAACGCGCACACTGGGGTGACAACAAACTTTTAGTATAGCGCAATTAGGCCCAATGTAAACGGCCAATTTTCTCAAGTCAGCACCCTTTTATACGGCTGCGGTATTACTTGCTATAGATGCCCGATGCCATCTGTGCGCGTAGACTGGCTAATGACATAAAACCCTTTACCAGTCAGGATGCCAAACCTGTCAGTGATTTAAGTTTAGGTATTTAGTGAGCGGCTATACGGGCTGGGCGCGTGCTCAGGCGACATAATAGCTCATAGCTGATCGTCCCAGCGTGACTTGCGACTTCATCGACGTGCGGCGCCTCACCCCATAAGATGACTTTGCTGTTTAAGGCGGTGCCTGCTGGCATCGCGCTGACATCGATAACGATCATATCCATGGCCACGCGTCCAAGCACGGCACAGCGATAGCGCTGCTGATCTACGGCATTGATGACGGTCACATAGGCGTCACTGCTGATGACGCGAGGGTAGCCGTCACCGTAGCCGATACTGACGAGGGCGGTTTTGGTATCGTGCGGTGCTGACCATAAGCTGCCATAGCCGACGGCATCATTGGCGCTGACTGTCTGCAAGGCGATGATTTGGGCGCAAAGCTCCATTGCAGGCTGCAAGTCTAACGTAGCTGCACTTTGGTCGACGACCGGTGAGCTACCATATAAAATAATACCAGGGCGTACCCAGTCATGATGATGCTCTGCAAAATTGACGATACCTGCTGAGTTACACAACGAGCCTTTTACTTCATCGCTGACGGTTTCTTTTAAGGTTTGCAGCATCTCATTAAAGCGCTGAATTTGTAGCGCATTTAGCGGGTGGCTGCTGTCATCGGCATTGGCAAAATGCGTGGTTAAAATCAGCTGATAGCCGCCTGCATGTAGCCGCGCCGCCGCATCGATAACGCCTTTGGCATCAAACCCTAAGCGATTCATACCGGTATTGTATTTTAGCCAAACCACGCGCGTGGCACTGCTGGCAGGTGGGATGTTGTCTAGCGCCCACATCAGCTGCGGCTGATGATGAATCACGCAGCTGATATCTTGGGCAATGGCGGTCTGCCATTCATCAGCGGTAAAGGCGCCTTCAATGAGCCCAATGGTTTTATGCCAGCCCAATTGCCGTGCCTCTAGAGCCTCTGCCAAAGTAGCCACACCGATGCCGTCGGCTTGCTGAAGGGCGGGCAGTACCGCCGCCACGCCATGACCATAGGCATTGGACTTGACCATGGCGAGTACTTTAGCATTTGGGGCCAGGTTTTTTACTTGGTATAAGTTATGAGTGAGGGCTTTTGGTTTGATAGTAATGGTACGCATAATAGGCTTCTTTATTGGCAACGTGATTTGATAAATCAACTTGTTTTATGAGCAAATACATCGAGTAAAAAGAGGGTGAAGCAATAAAGCCAATGCGATATCAATGGCGCTGATACCGCATTGGCTAGGGTTCGTGATGATTTGTTTGGGTTTTATTAAATGCTCAATCGTGAGCGTTTGGGGTTATTCATCGTTTTCAAAACTGACACCTTGATAGTACTCAGGCGTTAGGTTGATAAAGCGGGTAAACTGGCCTTCAAAGCCCAAACGTACGGTGCCAATGGGCCCGTTACGCTGTTTACCAATGATGATTTCGGCCACGCCTTTGAGGTCTGAGTTTTCATTATAAACCTCATCACGATAGATGAACATAATCAAATCGGCATCCTGCTCAATTGCCCCTGATTCACGCAAATCCGACATAATAGGGCGTTTGTTTGGGCGGTTTTCCAGACTACGGTTAAGCTGTGATAAGGCGATGACCGGACACTGAAGCTCACGTGCGAGCGCCTTTAGACTACGAGAGATCTCAGAGATTTCGCCCACACGGTTACCATCAAGGCTAGGGACTTTCATCAGCTGTAAATAATCGACCACGATAGCGCCTAGCTTGCCATCATGGTTTTTGGCGATGCGCCGGCAGCGTGAGCGCATCTCAGAGGGCGGTAGCGCCGTACTGTCATCGATGTACAGATGCTTGGATTGTAGATGCTGAATGGCGTTCATCATTTTCGCCCATTCGTCTTCATTCATCTGGCCTGAGCGCAGGTGCGTTTGGTTGATCGCCCCCCAAGAGGATAGCAGACGCATGACGATAGACTCAGCGGGCATCTCCATAGAAAACACCACCACTGGCAGGTCTTCATTAAACAATACACCTTCTGCTAAGTTCATGGCAAAGGTGGTTTTACCCATAGATGGACGGGCGGCGACGATGATTAAGTCGCCAGATTGCAAGCCTTGCGTTTTATTGTTCAACTCTGCAAAGGGTGTTTGTAAGCCAATCATGCCATCGGGGTTGGATTTTAGCTCTTGAATTTGGTCGATGACATTGGTCAGCACCGAGGTAATACCGACAGGCCCACGCTGCTCGGCGCGTTTATTATGCTGCTCATTGATGCTAAATATCTTACTCTCGACATTGTCTAAAATATCACTGACCGTTTGGTCTTTTGGATTATATGCCAGTGCCAGCATATCGTTACCAGTGGTAATCAGCTGGCGTAAGGTAGAGAGCTCACGCACGCGCTGCGCATAGGCAGTGAGGTTGAATAAGGTCGCTGGGCTTTGACTCAAAATATCTGCCAAATAGCTGTCGCCGCCTGCACTTTTTAGGAGTTTTTGTGCCTCTAGCCAGTCATGGACCATCACAGTGTCATAAGGCTCGCCAACGGCCGCTAAATGGGCAATCGCATCAAAAATGTATTGATGCCGACCTGCATAAAAGTCGTCTTTGGTGACGATATCGGCAATCTTGTCGTACGCCTCTTCAATACTCATCAAAGAGGCCAGTAGCGCCTTTTCGATATCGATATTATGCGGCGGTGTCTGATTGAGTAAGTCGTCGGATTTGTCGTTGTCTGCCATGAGTGCCTAATGTGTCAAGAGTCGGTATAAATATGCTATAAAAAAGGTATGGATGGGTATGTGGTAAGGTTTTTATTTTAGTAATAGTGCAGCAAAACGACGCAACAAAACAAAGCCGACGCACGGTTATGCTAGAGGTACCAAATGTGGTCTCAATGCTTGCTAGTAAATGCTACAATGAAAGGCGAAAGTTTAACACATTCTGCCCTTTTTTCGGACGTTATAAATAATTATCTGTAAAAACACCGTCTTTGATGAGCGAGAATGTTTAAGATTAGACTTAACGAGGAAATCTAATTTTTTTAATAAAAAATATAATTAAATCAAAATGTTAATGTAAATATAGGATAGTTTTCACTATGCAAAAAAAATTGCCGCTATTAATCACCACCGGTGAACCTGCTGGTATCGGTATGGATATCGTGCTGATGCTGGCAGCTGAGGGTAAGCTACAAGACTTTGCGCGTCCTATATGGGTCACTGCCGATCATACCGCGCTGCAAAAGCGTGCTGATATGTTGCTGGCAGCGGGCGTACTACGAAGCTGTCCGCGCTGGCAAACTGTCGATTTAGACATAGCAGTTGATAATTTCTTAGAGCAGATGCCACAGAAGATGCATATGAATACTCATGATGGCCATGCGTTTATTTTGTTAAATACGCCTTGTGCTCAATCCGTCGTTTGTGGACAAATTAATACGCGCAATTCGGCCATGGTCGCCCAGCAATTAGAGATTGCCCATCAATTGGCCACCTACAAAGCCATCGCGGCCATTATCACAGGACCATTACAAAAGTCAGCACTGATCGATGCCGATATCAGATTGCCAGATGGCACTATGTTTAGCGGTCATACTGAGTTTTTTATGCAGCAAAGCGGCTGCGACAAAGTGGTAATGATGCTCGCCAATCAAGCCATGAAAGTCGCGCTTGTCACCACGCATTTGGCCTTAAAGGATATCCCTGCTGCCATCACCGCTAATAATGTACGGCAAACGGTACAAATCGTCATCGATGATATGCAAGAAAAATTTGGTCTGATGCAGCCACGTATATTGGTCTGCGGTCTAAACCCACATGCAGGTGAGGGCGGACATTTGGGAGTGGAGGAGATGGAGATTATCAATCCCGTATTGCGTGAGTTTATCGCTGCCGGGGTCAATATCTCTGAGGCGATGCCAGCGGATACGCTGTTTACCCCCAGACACTTAGCAAACTGCGATGCAGTCATCGCCATGTATCACGATCAAGGCCTACCAGTGCTCAAATCGCATGGATTTGGCGATACAGTCAATTTAACCTTGGGGCTGCCTTATATACGCACGTCAGTGGATCATGGCACGGCGTTAGACCTAGCAGGGAGCGGCGGTGCCAGTGCTACCAGTCTGTATCAAGCATTAAATATGGCTAATGAGATGGCAGACAGATCCATTGTTAGTGGAACTATTGTATAAGTTGCTGTCTTATCTAGATTTGTTAGGCATTATGGGATAAGTTTAGGGCGTGTTGAACATTCGCAAATAGGCACTGCTGATCGCTAAAATTGTTCCAGACAAGGCACAAAGCGACGATAATGCAGATGCCTTAGCGAGATTTGTAACGCAGTATGGGGCAATTTTAGCATCAGCCCGCAGGGACAGGACTCTTTTTTGCCGCTTCATCGTTAAAAATAAGCGCTTAGAATGACTAAACTTATTATTTTTAACATCGAATCGCCTAAAAAATAGTCGCTGTCAGTGCCATGGTCGAATGTTCAACACGCCCTAATGTCAGCTATGTCTATTTATAAGTTATCAAGCATGACCTGATATAATTGGTTCCATTATACCGGTCTGTTTTAAGTGGTCTATTAATAGGTTTGAAGGGTGAAATGGCTGGTTCCCTTGGGGTATACCTTTTAAACAATAACTGTTTTATTCATCAATCATTGAAAAAAATTGTTGAAACTCCATACGTGCAGAAATGCTCCTAAAATCCTGATCGTTAATAATTTGTTCTTTACTAGGTAAATAGCCTGTTTGTTCAGATAGTTTTAAGTACTTGATCGCTTCTTCAACATCATTTTCTAACCCAGCTATACACGCCCTGTTATATGACATCTCGCCCAAAAATTCAGGATATTCCGCTAAAAATTCGTAGAATTTTTCTTTTGCTGCAGCTAGTTGATCGTTAAATTGCTGTTTATCCGCCTGATAGTGTCGAACATACATACTTAAGATGCTTTTAGCAGTGCCAGCTCTTGGGTTTATTAACAATGCTTGGTACAACGTTTTTTTGGCAATCTCATAATATTGCCCTGCTTGTTTTGAGTCTGTGTAGCTAACAATATCTGCAAACGTACCTGCGTTTAAGCCACCATTGAACATTAGGTGTGACAGTCCTTTGATAATCGGCACTTTTAACTGTTTCTCAAATTTTAATACTGGTGAATCGCGCTGCAATAGTTCATCACCACATTTTTCCCTGCTGATTATTAATAAGTCTGTTAATTCTGACAACCAGCGTAGATAGATTGCCATGCATTTATCTTTATCAGCAAACTCGTTTTTAAGATAAATATCTAATAGACGTAGCGTATATTCTGTATAGCAAGTAATTGCATAGTTAAGTTTATGATCAAAAGAGTTAATACCATCAATCGCCATCATGGTGCTATAGGAATTAATCGCAACTTGCCAATGATTCATGATAGCTAGTAAATACTGCTGACAAAAGCGCGGCTCATCACTATTATCATCTTTCTTTATAAGCAGAGTGGCGGTACTATCGGCAAGATTGGCTAATCGGTATAGGTTATTGCATATTAGTAATTTGATTTGGTCGGGTTCATCATCAGTGAGTAATGCTTGCCTAGCGTAATTCACGCCTTGCTGATAATAAATGATGGCATCAAGTTGCGCCTGATATCTTTCATCTTGGTCGCTAAAACGTAAATTATTAACGGCACCTGCTTTAGCAAAATATTGTTGCCCCAAGATAATCGCATTATTTTTTTCAGCAAATTCTGCGTTTAATTGTTGTAGTTGCGTTGGAGTAACAGGTCTGATTTCAAACCACGGTTTTTTGAGTAAGGCGTTTAATTGAACTAACTCAGACATGTTTTGATAACGACCTGAACTGTAATCATTTAGTTCAATATAAATTGATTCATTCCCCTCAAAATAATGGATATAACCTACGTTCTTAAGAAGATTATCTACGGCTTGGGGTTGATTGCTTAATTCAGAGAGCTCACCTTTCGGGCAGTAATCTTCTAGACACGCCACAAACTCTGCCATCATTTCATCGCCGTTAAAGGCTAAATAATTATTATTAAAAGGAGTAATGGTTTGCCCATAGACTTGTCCAAAGTATTTTTGGGCGTCGTTTATCCAAACCGCATATAAATCTGTTTCCTCATCAAGAAGTGCAATCATGTCGTATTGATTAATACCTGATACCATCATAAATTCGACAATGTCTTCGTCAGTTAATGGCAGGGTCAATAGTTGCTCGAAGGACTCTAGGGTTTCACCTGTTTTTTTCTCATAGAAATCTTCAAGCTTTTGAATCACATCGTCCGAGCCATATCCTGCGAAGATATCAAATGAGCTAAATGTTTCGCCATGTTGTATGTTTTGTTCAACTGCCTGATACTCACGATAAGTGTCACTTAATAGTTCTTTGAGTCTATTTTGTGCTTGTTCTTTGCTATCAAAAATTTCATCAATCGTGATGCTATCGGGTTTTTCCGTAAAAAAATAATTGTCGTAAGGATAAGAGATTGCACGGATGGCGTATTTTTGGCTCATAGATTGATTCCAATATTATTTGATTGTTGTAAGCTTAGAACGGCTTACTTTAATAGAGAATACCCCATATTCTGTGTCACTTTTCAGAAAGTACACTGTGGAGTACACTGCAATTATTTAGATAACTCGAACCATTGCTATCACTATCCCATAGCCTAGTGTTCAAGTCCTCACTAGGGTACCGCCCTTATTCACATTATGGTTCTTATGTTAGATGGTTCGAGAACAAAAAGCTGCCGTGTTGATTGTGCTAGATTGTACATGGTTTATAGATAAAATATCTCAAAAACACGCCCTAATTATGAGCTGTGTTATAATTTACCATTATAACGCCAGCACATTGCTACCATCTCTCATTTATCTTTTATCCATTAAGACCTTTTTATGTCCAAAACTACTTTTGATGCTCAAAGCCTTGCTTCCAGTCTACGCACTGCCAAACACCAACCGCGCAAACGCTTTGGTCAAAACTTCTTGCATGATACCAGTGTTATCCGTCAGATTGTCGATAGCATCTGTCTGGAGCGCGATGATAATTTGATTGAGATTGGACCTGGTATGGGCGCGCTGACTGAGCCGCTATTGGCAGAAGTCGATGCGATGACGGTGGTGGAGTTGGATCGTGATTTGGCAGATAGCCTGCGTATCCGTATCGGTGCCAACAGCCATCCGAACTTTACTATCATCAAAGACAATGCCATGCACGTCGATTATCGCGAGCTGTATAGTGCTGAGCGTGGTAAGCTACGGGTGGTGGGCAACCTTCCTTATAACATCTCCACACCGATACTTTTTCATCTGCTTAGCTTTGCAGATGTCATTCAAGACATGCATTTTATGCTGCAAAAAGAAGTGGTTGAGCGTATCACCGCGGATGTCGGTAGCAAGACCTATGGCCGTCTATCGGTCATCATGCAGTATCACTGTGATACCGATTATCTACTGACAGTGCCACGCGGTGCGTTTAATCCACCACCTAAAGTCACCAGCGCCGTGTTTCGCTTGACCCCGCATATCGACAAGCCAGTGGTGGCAGAAGATGAAGAGTATTTTGCTATCGTCGTTCGTGAGACTTTCAATCATCGCCGGAAGACATTGCGCGCTATCTTTAAAAATTCGACTTTGTTGCCGACGCTAAGCGAAGCGGACTTTGCTGCCTGTGCCATCGATCCGCAAGCCAGACCTGAGACGCTGAGTGTCCAAGACTTTGTCGCGCTAAGCAATCACTCGCGACATTTGCTTGTATAGCAAGCCTACTGTTTGTTGGTTATGATTTTATAGATTGATTTATTGAGGGTTTATGGGGTTTCGTCATCAGTATGTCATCGGCGATTTGCAAGGTTGTTATGCCGCTTATCGTCAATTACTCAACACGTTAGCATTTGACCCGACCCAAGACAAACTGTGGTTTGCAGGTGACTTGGTCGCGCGCGGTGAGGATTCGTTAAGCACGCTGCGCCATGTCAAGTCGCTGTGTGAGCAGGGCGCAGCGGCGACCGTGCTAGGCAATCATGATATCAACTTGATTGCGGTCTGGCGCGGCGCGGCAAAGCTCAAAAATAAAGACAAGACCGCGCCGATTTTTGCTGCTGAAGATTGTGATGAGTTGCTAGAGTGGCTGCGTCATCAGCCAGTATTGGCTTATCCTGATGAATATACGGTATTGGTGCATGCGGGTGTGCCGCCGCATTGGAGCATCGAGGCTGCGTCTGATTACGCGCGGCAGTTAGAAGCGGCGCTGCAAAGCAGTTTGCCGCAGCTGGATGCGCTATTGCCCAACCTATATAGCAAGACAGCTGATAAGTGGCATGCACAGATAAGCGGCTATACTAAGCTGCGTGCGATTGCTAATTACTTCACACGTATGCGCCTATGCAAACAAGATGGAACCTTAGAGTTTGACTTTAATGCAGGGCTGCAAGAGCCAATGCCTGATGACTTCGCGCCGTGGTTTGAATGGCAAGTACCGCGTACGCGTAAGATACTCTTTGGTCATTGGGCGGCGCTCAAAGCCGAGGTGGATCTGCCACATGCACGTGCGCTAGACGGTGGCTGCGTATGGGGCAATCATCTACTGGCTTATCGTTTGAGCGATGGTAAGGTTGTTACCTCAAGCGCCCACTGCCCGAGCTTGTGACGAGATGATAGTTAATTTCGTTTTGGGTGTCTGTTAATAGGCTTGAAGAGAGTAATGGCTGTTTTCAATGGGGTATTGCACTATGTAGTGCGCGGTGCAAACATGATAATAGCCATGCCTAGCAGTGCCACTGATGTGCCTAAGATGTCCCACGCCGTTGGTTGAATACCATCGACAGCCCATAACCATAGAATTGCAATCGTTACATACACACCACCGTAAGCCGCATAAACCTTACCAACGGCGGTTGGATGTAAAGTTAGCAGCCAAACAAAGGCGGTCAAACTAAGGGCGCTGGGAACAAGCAGCCATATTGACTTACCTTCTCTTAGCCATAAATATGGCAAGTAGCAACCTACAATCTCTGCTAGTGCAGTAATGGCAAAAAGCCCAACAGTTTTTAATTCAGACAAAATTATTCCTTTGATTATTAATAATGTAGCGTCTAAACAATACGGCTGATGTCTCTACTGATGACAAGAATTATCAGCAAGAGCATTTAATATTCCACAGGATACCGCGGGTGCGCTAGATAGGCATTTTTTTCGCAAATCCATTAGATGCTGCTTTAACTGCATCAACTCTTCAATACGAACTTCTACCGCCTCAATATGCTCATCTAACAAGGCATCTACATTGCCGCAGTCTCTGTCAGGCTCATCCCAGTACTGCAATAACACCCGTACTTCATCCAACGTCATATCAAGCGTACGACAGTGCAGGATAAACTGTAGACGCTCGATGTGCGTGTCATTATATAAACGATAATTGCCTGCACTACGTGAAGGCTCAGGTAATAATCCTTCCTTCTCATAGTAACGAATGGTTTCTACTGTCGCGCCTGTGCGTTTAGCGAGTTCTCCGATTTTAATCAGCATAACTGCCTCTTGAGCATTAAACATTAAAGTAACTATAAAGTTTAATGACTAATAAATCAATGCTATGACGTTAAAGACGAAGTACCTTGACTCTGAAGCCACTATAGGGTTCATAATAGGTTTATTAAAAAATGCTTATAGCAGTACAAGTTATCAGGACAACGCATTAGGAAAAATAACTATGCAATATCATATCGAAGGTATGGACTGTGCCAGCTGCGTCGGTAAAATTGAAACGGCGCTCGCTCGTATGCCTGACATCTCTGATGTACAGCTTAACTTTGCCACCGAAAAGTTAACGCTAACACTGGCTCCTGATGGAGAGACGCAATTTAGTGACATCGAAAAAACCATTAAGCGCCTCGGGTTTGGTATATCTGCCATAACGGATAAATCAACCGCAGCAAATAGTAGCCGTCAGTCCGCTACAGAGCAGCCACGTTGGTGGCAAAGCCGCAAAGGTAAGCGAGTCATTGGTCTTGGTGTTTTGATGAGCGCCGCTTACGCGCTATCAGTGGTTTTTTCTGATTATGGCATGTGGGCATTTGCTATTGCCGTCATTGTGGGCGTGTCTCCTTTTGCTCGTAAAGCCTTTGCCTTAGCGTCGACCGGCACGCCTTTTTCGATTGAGATGCTGATGTCTATTGCGGCAATTGGTGCGCTTATTATTGGTGAGCCTGCAGAGGCAGCAGCAGTGGTATTCTTATTTTCAGTCGGCGAGCTGCTAGAGAGCGTGGCTGCTGATCGCGCGCGTGCTGGCATTAGGGCTTTGGCGGCACTGGTGCCAAAGACTGCGATTTTACTTGACGCACAAGGTGGGCAGCGCGATGTACCGGCATCTTCATTACAAGTCGATGATTTGGTGCTGGTACGTCCGGGCGATAAGGTATCTGCTGACGGCATTATTACTCAGGGCGCATCTAGCCTTGATGAATCGCCCATCACCGGCGAGTCTATCCCCGTTGCCAAGACAATAGGCGACAAGGTGTTTGCAGGCGCCATCAATATAGAGGGCGCGCTGCACATACGCGTAGAAAAAACAGCCGCTGACAATACCATTGCACGAATCATTGAGCTAGTGGAGCAGGCACAAGCCTCCAAAGCGCCCACTGCGCGTTTTATTGAAAAGTTTAGCCGTTACTACACGCCAGCAGTGATGGCGATTGCCGCTTTGGTTATCGTTGTCCCGCCGTTAGTGATGGGCGGGGAGTGGGCAACTTGGTTATATCGCGGTTTGGCATTATTGCTCATCGCCTGTCCTTGCGCCCTTGTCCTATCCACACCGGCCGCTATCGCCTCGGGTCTGGCTGTTGGGACGCGCCGCGGCCTGCTAATCAAAGGTGGGAGCGCGTTAGAAACCATTGGTCGCGTCAATACGGTTGCTTTTGACAAGACAGGTACGTTAACGGAAGGCAAGCCCCGCGTGACCGACGTTATCACCTTTGCCCAGCAGTATATGGATGCTCAAGATGAAAATGCGATATTAGCGCTGTTTGCCAGTGTTGAGTCCGCCTTTAACCATCCGCTTGCAAAAGCCATCATCGATCACGCCAAAACGGCCAATATTGCCATACCAGTAGCGTCTAAGGCTCACGCGACTGCAGGTAAAGCTGTGCATGCGACGGTAGCTGCGCGCTCTTTAACCATCGGCTCTCCTGTATATGCCGCCGACCAAACCTCAATAACCGCCAAACAAAATGCCCAAATCGAAGCGTTACAAAACGAAGGAAAAACGGTGTCGGTACTGTTCGATGAGCAAAGCCGTGAGGTGCTCGGGCTAATCGCGCTACGAGATGAGTTGCGGGACGATGCCAAAGAAGGCGTAGCACAGCTTCATACAATGGGGGTTCGCTCCATGATGCTGACGGGCGACAACCGCCTTACTGCTCAAGCGCTTGCTAGTCATCTAGATATAGAGTGGCAAGCTGAGCTGTTGCCCGAAGATAAGCTGCGTTTGATAGACGAGATGAAGACTAAAGCCCAAATAGCGATGGTTGGTGATGGTATCAATGATGCGCCAGCGTTAGCGACTGCCGATGTCGGTATCGCGATGGGCGGTGGTACTGATGTCGCCATTGAAACGGCTGACGTCGCTTTATTAAAAAGTCGCGTGACCGACGTCGCTCATCTGATTGCATTGTCGCGTGCAACCTTATCTAATATTCATCAAAACGTGATTTTTGCGCTGGGCCTCAAAGCAGTGTTTTTAATCACCACGGTACTCGGTATCACTGGTTTATGGATCGCGGTATTGGCTGATACTGGCGCAACCGTGCTGGTTACACTTAATGCTTTGCGTTTAATGCGTTTTAAAAACGTCCATTAGCAAACGCCCTTAACACAACGAGATATTGAATACCTGTAATGCTTAGAGCGTGTCCTTACTTCAATAGATAATCATCTAAATGGGTTAAAGATGGCTAACTCTGGTCAAACGCTGTCAATTAGCTGACTAATAGCTCGATATTCTCTGCGCTGTGTTCGTTGTTTGATAAAAATGTTTGATAAAAATGTCTAATCATAATGTTTGGCTGCCATTCATCTCATTTTTATCACCATTTTTAAAATAAAGACACGCTCTATATAAACCCAGTTCGGAATAAGCAAAGTGCCCGTATTAACTGGGCAGTTTTGGTGGTTTTTTGGGTTTTGGCAGTGGCGTTTTGGCATCGCCTGCAGGCTTGCTATCAGGGGCGCTCATGCCTTGGTCAGCACTATTTTGGTCAGTACGATGGCGCTGGTTTTGCGTGCTACTATCAGCTGAAAGATTGTTGGTTTTGCCGTATTGAATATCATTGGCGTACGGCACACTGTTTAGCTCTTCATCGACGAGGCCGTCATCTAAGTCGATGACTTTTTTTGGCGGTGCATGCGGCTGTATATGATCGCCTTTTGGTTGATTGGCGTAGTATATGTCGGTGCTGGTCTGCGCATTTTGTGCCCCTGCCTGTTTGGACTCAGGTAGTATTCTGACATCGGATAGGCGGCGTACCACATAGTTACTTGGAAGGGGTTTACCGCTTTTTTGTGCCGAGGTGTCATCAAATATCATGTGTCCTTGGCTATCGATACGCGCATATTTCATGGGCTTGTCACGCGGCCAAAAAAAGTCAGAAGGATGACTGATAATGTGACCAAACACCAATTTGGTCAAACGACCCCATTCAAAGAAACGTACTTCTTTGGAGCGTAGCGCGACAAACAGCGCCAGAGAAAAACTGACCATCAGGTTGACGATGCCAATTAGCGCCACTCCTAGAATCGACAATAAAATCACGCTCCAGCTGATTTGGTCGGCGGAGATATTAAACAATCCATGCGCTAGGTTGGCTGAGGCAAAGGCGATATGGCGGATATCAATCGGTAGACCAAAGATATAGCCTATCGTCGCGGTACTGCCCAAAAACACACCGAACAAAAAGTTGCCCATGATAGCGCCGAGATTGGCCTCGACAAAGCCGCCCAGCCGCTGGAGCCAAGATTTGGGCAGTACGTATTGCAAGAGTCGATGACGCTGGATACGTGCCCCGACATGGTTATAAACCGCCAAATTATCATAATAGCCTGCAATCAGACCTGATAAGAATAAATAAACCCCAGCGATGGCAGCATGAGGCAGAGCCAATGAGCGAAAAGGATCAAGGTCGTGCAGGAGGTGCTCAGCCTTGGTGGTGTCGATCATCGGTGCGCCTGTGTACTGTAGCCATGCAAACGAGATAATCAAAGCAACTGGGATAGCTAGCATGACGTTACCCATGATAGCGATAAACTGCGTACGCAAAATGTCGACCACCAGCTCTGAGAGCTTGGTCAATTGCCGTGATTTTTTGCCCGAGCTGTCCGATATCGTTGAGGCGATGGCCGCAGCAGTCATGGCCGGCTGCTTGGTGGCGACTGTACCGCGAATGACATGAATGAATACAAAACCCAAGCCATAAATCATACTATTAACAAACGCGCGTCCCATCGGCGCTAAGGCCAATTGATAGGCCAGTATCTTGATGGTAGCCATAAAGGCAATGACAAAACCGCCGATAGAGGCCTTTTTAAACATTTTTTGATAGCCAGCTTTGTCGGTACTGATATAGTGCTCACCGACGCGGCTGGCGTTTTCTGTGACTTTGCGCGATAGCAGTTTGGTATTATTGTCAATCAAATAGCCAATACTATAGCGGCGATTGGCCGTGGTAATCAGCGTCTGCACCAGCTCAATCACCGCATGATCTCGCTTTTGATGATCATCGGTCAAAAGCTCGGTCAAGATGCGCATGCGCTGCAGGCTTTGATCAAGGCGCAGCATCATGTTGGTCAGACGAATAGAGATACCTGTTTTATAAATGCGCTTACGTACGGTGGCGACGATGCCTTCGCACTGTTCAAGCATGACCAGCAAGGGCGCTGGGTCTACGGCTTTTTCGGGTGTGATGTCTGTCAGCGTATCTAGCTCGTGGGCTTGGCGATACTGATTGACAAACAGCACGGCTTCTTGGTTTTGGGCGACAAAAGACGCAGAGTAGTTGAGTATCTGAGGGTACGACTCCATCAGATCGGGGTGCAAGCCAATGCCGCTAATGCGGTACGATAAGATAATAATGGCGTTTAATATATTGTTTTTGGCGGTAGCGACTAGGTCCAGATGCTGCTCATTGACTTTTAATAGCGCGACCAGCGCATCCCACTTGTCGCGCTCGATGTTGGCCAGCCAGCGTTCATCAGAGCGCTTATTAAATAAATAACCCACCAGTTCAACGGCGGAGTCTTCTTGCGGCAATAAAGGCAAAAACCGATGCCCAATCAGCCGGCGCAGACTGTTAAAAAACCCTTGATCCGACATGATGCCTGTGTCGGTGTATAGCGCAATTTGTCGATACTCGATAATGAGCTTTAACACAAAGCTGGCCAGCCCATCTGCATACTCTGGATGCTGACGTAGGATGTCGATTAGTGATTGAATGTTTTGATTGGCTAGGGCAGGCTCTCTATCACTGACGCGCAGCTCATTTATCAAGCGCTTGAGCACCACCGGATCGGGCACATCACTGAGCGCAGTAATCTGTTGCAAAATGCGTTTTAGTTCTGACACGTTGCGTCCTTTATTATGAGAGGATTTATCATAAGCGGTTTTTATTATTTCAGAGTTGTCAAAGTTGCTGGGCGACCAACGAGCGGCGCACCATCAGACAAGTATCCTGCGTTATTTTAATCATAACGATAGTTCGGTGGTGAATTATTTTGTTAGCAGTTATTTTTACTAGGGTATGTTGACAATTACCGTAAATGGATAATCGTTGCTGCTAAATAGATATGAGCAGCAAACGACTCATCCGTTTTTTCAGCACGCATGGCAATTTTCTTGAAATCTTTCCATGATGGCGCTTCCTTTTTTCGGTATTGATTTTATATCGTGATTGGCAATACAGCTTATATAAGCCGCCTATGAGTATTGATTATAGCCATGCTGATAATGTTTGTTTATCGAGTATAGCACCTAACTTATGGTAGCTCGCTTATACCAGCTAATAAAAAAGCGCTGACTAAATATCATATCCAGTCAGCGCTTTTTATAAGCTTAGAGGCTATCTTGAATCGCTTTATGCACTGATAGCCGTTATCTCACTAGCGAGTCTTTTCGTCTTATATCTGGCTTCAGCTAACGTCATCTTGTTTTTGGCAACCACAGTCAGCACGCAAGGCTTACTCAAGTAGTCTGTTTTTACAAACAGCATATTACCCGACGTCGCCTCCACGATAGTGATCTCACACTCTCCTTGCTGCATTTGACTAGCAGACGAATCGCTGAGTGCTGAAAGCGTGCTACTCATCGCCGCAAACTTATCTGCTTGATTGCTCAGCTCGTTTATCGAAAAACAACTAATGGGAAAGCCATCAGTGGTACACAAAGTCACGAGCGCAATTTCTCTATTGGCTTCACAAAGCTCTTTGATACAGCTTGAGAGCACCGCTTTTGCTTGGGAATTTTCATTTACCATAATCGTATCTAACATTACTGTTCATTATTAAGAGTATTAAATAGCTGCAATAGACCAATAGCGGACTCTCGGCTTCTAGGGTCGGCATTGATAATAGGCGCGACTACATTATGATGCATGAGCACCGCTCTAACCTCTTGTCCTAGCGCCGCTAGGCTTGCAGGGTCGGCGTCCTCGCAATGGGTGACCCCTACGATACAAGTGGTCTGGTTTTTTTCTGGCGCAAAAAAAGTCAGCAGTTTGTCCAAGTTATTATAGTCAGGGGTGTCGCCATACTTAATCAAAATAAGCAGACCCCACAAAGAGCTATTGACAAACTCCCACAAAAAAGAATAACGCTCTTGACCTGGCACCCCATAAATACCTAATGCCATATCATCGGCTAAAGTAATACGCCCATAATCGATACCGACAGTCGTATATTCTTTGCCTATATCGATACTAGACTTAGCTTCAGTTTCAAGAGGACTTATCTCGCTTAAAGTCTTGACCAGCCGAGTTTTTCCGGCACCTACTTCTCCGATTATCGCTAGCTTCTGATAGTCCACTACTTACCCCATTCCTAGAAATCTTTTAATCGCACCATAAAACCTGCTCGGTTTTTTTGCTGGTATATCTTGTGGTTTGGCCGGCTCTGTCACAGCACTGGGCGCAGGCTCGGTCACCGTCAGTATCCCTAATGACTCAAAATCTTTAATAATGTCAGTGACCTGATCATAAGTCCCAAATTCATCACTCGCGACTAAACTGTCAAAAGGATAAGGGTTTTTGGTCAATTTGACGCAAAGATTCATGATCAGCTGCGGTTGACTGGTCCGATTAAGGTCAGGCCATGCCAGCAGTTTTAGATATTTGCCATCGTAATAATGAGTCGCTATGGCATTGTTATTGCCTAAATTGATAAAATCTTGCAGACGTGCTTTTTGCTCAAACGTAAAAGCATCTAATGTCTGTTGATGGTCTTCAATAAATGTCTTAAAAATAGGGCCTTGATCGATAAAATCAAAGATACTGACCCTCCACTTATCGAAGCTACGCTTCGTCACTTTTTCGTCGACAAACACCCATATATCGTTATGCCTAGGATCAGCCAATACCTTATTCATCAAGTCATCGATCTCGATAGCCGGCCCTTCTAGCACTTGCACGTACTGGCCTCGGCGATAGGATAGAACACCTGTGATTTGCGCGGCTGGATTGCGTTTGCGAGATATCTGTACGATGTTTGACAAACCGGCAGGCAGATTGATACCGCGCTCATTGGCAGTGGTTCTACTGACATACGCAATACATTTCATGTTGCCCTCACTTAAATAAGGCATATAAAGTAGCTTGTTCAATGATGACGATAGCTACTGATAATTAAGGGGTGAGTATCGAGTCATCGCTCTTTAAAGTGGCAGCAATAGCAATGACTCAATAATAAGAAGCGTGATTTTAGCTTATTTATACTTCAAGCTTAGCTTCGATGCCTTGTGCTTTACGGCGCGCCAAAGCTAGATTTGATTTGGCTTTATCGAGTACCAAGTACAAAAACAAACCTTCGTTATGCGCTGATGGGCGAATGATATGAATCTGTGATTCTAGAGTAATCAAGATATCATCGATATCACCTTTGATACCTAATGATTCCATCGTCGCCATTTTGGCTTTGACTACTTGCGAGTTACCGGCAGCAGCAAGCTCTAAATCCACGCCGCCACCAGCCATACCTAGCACCATGCCTGACATATAGTCGACAATACAGGTACCCATAGCGCCATCAACTTGCATTAACTCTTGTAAAGACTGATCGATATTTGACATTTTCTTTCCTCAATTATTTTAAATGGTGAAGCACTTATACTTTATTTTAAAAATAAAGTGATTGTTTGTGCCGTATTTTATCTAAAGTGACTACTGTATATTAATAATAAAACCACACTATGATTAGTGAATCTAAATTATTATATTCAATTAATTAGATAATTTACATGATAACTTCAGTGGCAGCTATTATAGTAAACAATTCAACTCTTAGCAGCACTATAACCAACCAGTCATCGCTATATAGCTACCGCTTAAAGAAACAATCAATAATTATTGATTTTTTGTTCTCCTTTGGCGCGGCAGGCTGGTCGTAATATTTGAGAAAAGCTGTTTAACTTGCACTATTTTTAACCCAATATCACCTAATGGAATAACTCATAGTGACTGACTTAATCATAAAAAACGCTCGTTTAGCGACTCATAAAACCCTTGTCAATATTCTAATAACAGACCAGCATATCGCTCGTATTGAGGAGATAGCTGACGATAATGCTAACAGTCAAGACAGTCAGTCAAATCCAGCAGACGCGAGTTACGATGCAAGGTAACTTTGTCTGTGGCAGCTTTTATGACAGTCATATTCATCTGGATAAAGCCTGTATTTTAGATCGCTGTACTATAGAACAAGGAAACTTAGAAGAAGCGGTAGAAGAGACGGGAAAAGCGAAAGAGGCGTTCACGGAAGCAGGTGTGTACGCGCGTACCTCAAGAGTGATTGAGATGGCTATAAAAAAGGTACCGTCGGGCTGCGCACTTTCGTTGAGACCGATCAAAAAACAGACCTACGTAGCTTTGAGGCGATAAAACGCGCGCGTGATACCTATGCTTTTGCCATTGATATAGAGATGTGCGTCTTTGCGAAATCGGGTCTCACTAGGGCGTGTCCTTAATACAATCGACAGTCACCTAAATGGACTAAAATGGCTAAATACTATCAAGCGGCGTCAAGTCACTCACGAATATCTTGATATCCATAGATTTCCATAGCATAGACCTATAACACAGACCAAATGTTTTGGGCAAAAAAAGGGACAGTCACCTAACTGTCCCTTTTTTATATATTTTAATGTGCCAATCGCGACCGATTAGTTGGCAGGCACATCAAAATAATCAAGATCAAAGTTCATCATTGGGTCACTACCAGCTTTGACCATCTGTGCATGCGCATTGATACGTGGCAAGATACGGCCAACGAAATAATCAGCAAGCTTGGCTTTGTTGGTGTAGAACTCACCCTCTTTGCCATTGGCGGCCTCGACCATCAAGGCAAACATATACGAGTAGGCAAGGTAACCAAAGGCATGCATATAGTCAACCGCGCAGCCATTGATTTCGCTCTTACGCTCGCCGATATTGCTCAGCACTGTGGTGGTCAGCTCTTCGATGGTGTCAGCTGCATCTAGGGTGGCCTGCTTGATGCCATGATCGGCCTGCATGTTGTTGACAAAATCACGAATCTCACCTAAGAAATGGGTGACATATTTACCGTTATTTTTTGCCACTTTACGACCGAGTAGGTCAAGCGCTTGAATACCGTTGGTGCCTTCATATATCTGCGCGATACGAGTATCACGGACGATTTGCTCCATGCCCCATTCGCGGATATAGCCATGACCACCAAATACTTGCTGGCAATCAACCGTGGCTTCTAGTGCTTTGTCGGTTAAGAAGGCTTTGGCAACTGGCGTCAGTAGGGCAACGCGCGCCGCCGCGGCTTGAGCGGCCTCTGGGTCAGTACTAAACTTTTCTTCGTCAAGGTTTTTGGCGACATACATGGCAAAGCAGCGTGACGCTTCGGTGTTGGCTTTGGCATTTAGCAGCATGCGGCGCACATCAGCATGATGAATGATGGCATCGGCAGGTTTTTCTGGGCTTTGGATTTGGGTGTCACTGCGACCCTGACCACGGTCATTGGCGTATAATGCTGCGTTTTGATAAGCCAGCTCAGAGCCACCAAGGCCTTGTAGACCCATGGTCACACGCTCATAGTTCATCATGATAAACATAGAAGATAAGCCGGTGTTTTCTGCGCCCACCATCCAGCCTTTGGCGTTATCAAAGTTCATCACGCAAGTCGCTGAGGCTTTGATACCCATCTTGTGCTCGATAGAGCCAACCGCCAAGGTGTTGCGCTCGCCCAAGCTACCATCTTCATTGACCAAGAATTTTGGCACGACAAACAATGAAATGCCTTTTGAGCCTTCTGGCGCATTGGGGGTTTTTGCCAACACCAAATGAATGATATTGTCAGTGAGGTCATGCTCACCACCAGTGATAAAGATTTTGGTACCAGAGATATTGTAGCTACCATCATCGGTTGGCACGGCTTTGGTTTTGATGATACCGAGGTCAGTACCAGCATGTGGCTCAGTCAAGCACATGGTGCCCGACCATTCGCCGGCGTACATTTTTTCTAAGTAAGTTTGTTTTTGCTCTTCAGACGCCGCTGCGTTGAGGCAAAGCGTCGCGCCAACCGTTAGGTTAGGGTAGAGAGCAAAGGATTGGTTGGTGGTAAATACCATCTCTTCGGTCAGCATGGTGACCATCTTTGGAAAACCTTGACCGCCGTACTCAGCATTACCACTCAAGCCTACCCAGCCTGACTCGGCATACTGCTTATAAGCTTCTTTAAAACCAGTAGGCGTGGTGACAACGCCATCACCCTCAAAGGTTGCGCCTTCTTCATCACCGCTACGGTTGATAGGCAACAAAACGTTTTTTGACAGTTTTGCCATTTCTTCTAAAATCATATCGACGGTTTCCGTATCGACATGAGCTAGGTTTTTGTTATTTTGCCAAAACTCAGGCGCGTTAAATACATCGTTTAAGATAAAGCGCATGTCATTAAGAGGGGCATTATAAACAGCCATAAACATTCCTTTGGTTCAAATAAATAAAAGTTGGAGCGATGAAAATAAGAAGTGCCAAATGTATGGATTGCTTTTTGAGGTCATCTGCGCGACTCATAATCAAAGCAACGGCTAAGCAAAGTTTAACAAATAAGCCTATGAGCGGGTGTGTTTCTTCGTGAATTATGCGTACACCAAAATATAATTGACCAACAAAATCGGCAACACACTTTGGTATGTTGCCGATATAGTTATAGTGTGCTGTCGTCAAAATATTAGTGCAAAAACACAATTAAAACGCAAATTGATCCACATCCATGGTCATATACGGCTCAACACCTGTGCTGATACGCTGTACATGCGTGGTGGTACGCGGCAATAATTTTGCAAAGTAGAATTGCGCGGTTTTGACTTTGGCATCATAGAAGGCTTTTTCGCCAGTACCGTCTGCCAATGCCGTCTGCGCGACCAAGGCCATACGCGCCCATAAGTAAGCTAGGGTCACATAACCGCTAAAGTATAAGTAGTCAACAGCCGCACCGCCAACTGCATCTGGGTTTTCAGTTGCTTGCATACCGATGCGTGCAGTCAAGTCGCCCCATTCTTTGACGTGCTTGGCAAGTGGGCGGATGAACTGACCCATCTCGTCATTGTCTTTGTGCTCTTGGCAGAACGTCTGGATGATGTTGACAAAGTTGGCCAGCATTTTACCTTGTGAGCCCAAGACTTTACGGCCGAGTAGGTCGAGTGCTTGGATTTCTGTGGTGCCTTCGTAGAGGCAAGCGATACGCGTGTCACGGACGTTTTGCTCCATACCCCACTCACTGATAAAGCCGTGACCGCCATAGACCTGTACGCCATGGTTAGCCGCTTCTAGACCAGTTTCAGTCAAGAATGCTTTAGCAATCGGTGTCAATAGTGACAGCATTTGGTCAGCAAACTTCAGGTCATCGCCTTCGCCTTTTGCCACAGTATCCGCAAAGTGTGAGAGGTAATAAACCAGCGCACGACCGCCTTCAGCAAAGGCTTTTTCGGTCAATAGCATGTTGCGAACAGCTGGATGAACGATGATTGGGTCAGCGACTTTTTCTGGCGCTTTGGCACCTGATAGTGAGCGCATCGCTAGGCGGTCTTTGGCATAGGTTAATGAGCCTTGGAACGCATATTCTGCTGCGGTCAAGCCTTGAACTGCTGTACCGATACGAGCGACGTTCATAAAGGTAAACATGCACTGTAGACCGCGGTTTTCTGGGCCAATCAAGTAGCCTTTTGCACCATCAAAGTTCATCACGCAAGTCGCTGAGGCTTTGATACCCATTTTATGCTCAATAGAGCCACAGACGACGTTGTTGTTTTCGCCAAGGCTGTTGTCTTCATTGACCAACACTTTAGGTACGATAAACAGTGAGATGCCTTTGGTGCCAGCAGGCGCGCCTGGTAGACGGGCTAGAACGATATGAATGATGTTGTCGGTGAGGTCGTGCTCGCCTGCTGAGATGAAGATTTTTTGACCGGTGATGCTGTAAGTACCGTCATCATTTGGCTCAGCTTTGGTACGGATAATACCCAAGTCAGAGCCCGCGTGGGCTTCTGTCAAGCACATGGTGCCTGACCATTCGCCGGTGACCATTTTTTCTAGGTAAGTTTGTTTTTGCTCATCAGTACCATGGTGCTCGATGGTTTGAATTGCGCCATGCGATAGGCCAGGATACATAGAAAATGACCAGTTAGCCGTACCGACCATCTCATTGATGACCGTTGATAGTGAGAACGGCATGTTTTGACCACCAAATTCTTCTTCAGCTGATAGCGCTGGGAAGCCAAGCTCACAGTACTGCTTATAAGCTTCTTTAAAGCCTGTGGGTGTGGTCACAGTACCGTTGTCAAACTGGCAGCCTTCTGCATCGCCGCTTTGATTCAAAGGTGATAGCTCGTTTTCGGCAAAGCTTGCCGCCATCTCAAATAGGCTGTCCATCAACTCACGATCAGCCTCTTGAAATGCAGGCAACGTTTTGTAGTGGTTTTCGCTATCGAGTAGCTCATGCATCACGAATTGAATGTCACGTAAGGGCGCTTTGTATTGCATAACTTCCTGTCCTTTTTAACATGTCAGCAGGCACAGTCTATAGACTACGATAGTCAGTAGGCTCACTACAGTAAGTTGACAAGCACAAATAAATAATAGGCTGCCATACAGATAGACTACGTGCGCGATGACATAAAATGGTATTGAAAAGAATGGTGATTGTCAGAGTCGGTTTGAGACTTAATATATTCCAACAAATTCGCTATAAAAGATAGGCGTTCATCGGTGATTATACAAGTTTGGTGACAGGACTGATAAGTCATGAACCTGCCTTGCATCGGTTATGCAATCAGCGGTAGACGCAAAAGACACAGAGTAATAACCGTATGAAAATACTGATGTTACCGATACGATAAAATCAATCATAGCCGCCGGTATTGGCTTGTATTATTTGGTGGTTGACTGTTTGATGAGCATGTCGGTGGCGACCTCGGCGGGCACGGGTTTTCCAAACCAATAGCCTTGACCATACTGGCAGCCCATCGCCAGCAAACGATCGCGCTGCGCCTCAGTCTCGATTCCTTCGGCGACCACTTGCATATCTAATGCCGCAGCCAAATCTAAGATGGCTTTGACAATGGCATACTGGGTGTGATCCGACTCAATGTTTGAGATAAAGCTTTTATCGACTTTGATAAAATCAAACGGGTATTCTTGTAAATAACTCAAGGATGCATAGCCGGTGCCAAAGTCGTCTAAGGCAATACAAATACCCAGATCTTTTAGCAGAGCTAGTTGTTTTTTAACATTGTCATGGCGCTGTATCAAAGACGACTCGGTGACTTCGATATGTAGCTGATGGGCCGAGATACCGTACTCTACCAGCAGGCTACTGACCATCTCAAAAAAATCAGGGTGGCTAAATTCGGCAGCATCCGCGTTGATACAAATATGCTGATGAAACCCTTGCTGCTGCCAAATGGCCAATTGCGCCGCGATTTTTATCGCCATTTGAGAAAACAGCTCAAACGAGAGCTTATGAGTGAGGATGGCGTTGATAAAATGTGCAGGTTTGAGAAGGCCGCGGGTGGGGTGTTGCCAGCGTACCAACGCTTCAAAGCCGGTAATATGACCCGTCGCCAAGTCGAATTTTGGCTGATAATAGGGAATAAACTGGCCTGCGGTGGTGGCCTCTCTTAACTCAGCCTCTAACTGTAAACTGCCTGCGGTGGCTTCTTCGATCGCCGCATTGTACCAGCAGATATCGTCACCGCCTTGCTGCTTGACATAATGCAAGGCTTTTTCAGCTTTGGTCAAAAGCCCTGTCAGCTCGGTGTCGTTTTGCGGGAAATAGCTGACACCGACGGAGATATGACAATAGATATTGGCGTCGGTTTTGGTGTCCTTATCGATCGAAAAAGGCCGCTCACACATCTGCATGAGCTTATCTAACTGATGACGCACCATATTGGCATCATGGCATTCAAATAACAACGCAAAATCATCGCCGCCAAAGTGCGAAAAGCAGCGCAAACAGCCCAACTCTAGCGCCTTGAGACGAGCCACAAAGCTTTTGATTAAATGATTGATACCATCAGGACCCAATAGGCTTGCAAGACTACGATACCGATCGATATTGAGACGGACGATGATCACCTCTTGATAGCTGTCGAGCAGCAAATCACTGGTCTGGCTCAAAAAAACCTTACGGTTGGGCAGGCCGGTCAGCTGATCGTAATTAAGCAGATGGGTCAGCTGCTTTCGGTCTTTGGCTGCAGAAGACATATCACGAATCAGACCGATATAATACGTCTTGGCCTCTATGGCCACCTTGCGATACGTGATATGGCACTGTAGTATCTCACCATAACGGTTGGCCATCGAAAAATCACTTTCATAAAAGCCGCTACTATCAAGTTGGCTGGTGATTTGCGCCAAAACGTTTCTTTCTTCCTCTGACAAAAAATCAGCAGCATAGACTCCAAGCGGCCGACCCAGCAAAAAAGACTCGCTATAGCCGATGATAAGCTCATAACTGGCATTGACCGACAAATAGCGTAGGTTTTCATCTAAAATGAAAATAGCATCATCGCATTGCTCACACAGTTTGGTCAGCAGTAGCTGCTTGTCGGCAATGGGGATGGGAGCAAAAACAGTCATCATCGAACTCATCATGGCAAAGGTGAATCATTAGTCGGTTTGTCATCATAACAATGAGCGAGCCGAGTGCTTGTGTTATAAAGTCAACGCGTGCAAAGTCGCTAAAGCAACCACAGGCGCTGTTTCGGTGCGCAGTACCCTTGCGCCAATTTGCCAAGGTGCAAAGCCTGCATCCGCCGCCCACTTGCACTCCTCATCGCTAAAACCGCCTTCAGGGCCAATGAGCAACTCAATATAAGGCGCCGCTTGTTTTAGTAGTGGCAATAACGCCTCTGGCATCGCAGGTTGTCCTACTGCTGGCACGCTAAGCTGCAAGCGTAAATCGGCTGGCTGCTGCAGTGCTTGGTAGTAATGGTCTTGGCTTAGCTCGGCGACCAAAGGACTGACGGTGAGGTGTGGCGCGCTACGCGACGGCTGTGTCAGCCAATCAGTGATAGACATCGGTGTAAGGATGAGCGGCGGACGGTTGAGGCCACATTGCTCACAGGCCGCTATTGCCACTTGCTGCCAGTGCGCCAGCTTTTTCTCTACTTGCGCAGGTTTTAGATTGACCTCGCCATGGTGGCTAGTGAGCAATTGAATCGCCGTCACCCCAAGCTCGGTGGACTTTTGAATGGCATAATCCATACGATCGCCGCGGCTCATCACCAGACCAATCTGGCTGAGAATAGGCGCCGTACGCTCATCTGTGCTGTGAGCCAACACCGCCACCGTGGCGTGTTTTTTACTGATGCTTTGGAGCTGTACGTGATACTCACCGCCAAAACCATCAAACAACACCCCTTCATCGCCGATATTTGCGCGTAGTACACGGCACCAGTGATGGACGATGCTATCTGGCAGCTCAACGTGGCTCCCTAGAGGTAGGTCACCCAGCTTAGGTAAAGGCATAGCATCAGTATTGTCGTTATTAATGGCATAAAAAAAACGTCGCACTTGGTCTTATTCCTATTATTTGATTGTGAGCAGTTATTATTAACTCAATAGAATATCACTTGATGCCACGAAAGGCATTCTTTTTATGATAATTACTGCTAGATAACAGCGCTCAACGGATAAACGACATTATCATATAGGAAGAAAAATTTAAAAAATACATTAAGATGAAATGTTTTTTTTGATACATGAATGTCCAGTAGATAAAATTTTCCAATAAAAAAACTGGCACTCCGAAGAGCGCCAGTTAGTTATAAATTCATTATATACTTGCTTAATTATCAAGATTATCAAGTATTAAACAGTAAGTCCTAATGCTTCAACCAAGCGTTTATTTGGTTCAACTTTGTTCATGCTATAAAAATGCATGGCTGGCACGCCTTCGCTCATTAAGCGCTCACATAAGCGATACACCACATCAAAACCAAACTCGCGAATAGATTTGCTGTCATCGCCAAAATCCGCCAAGCGTTTACGCACATAACGCGGAATATCAGCGCCGCAGCTATCAGCAAAGCGTATCAGGTTACTAGAGTTGGTGATCGGCATGATACCAGCGATTAATGGCTGTGCGACCGTGTCGATACCGCGTTTTTCTAACGTATCACGCAAGTATAAGTAGCTATCAGCATTATAAAAAAACTGAGTAATCGCCGCGTTGGCACCTGCTTGATACTTGTTGACTAAGTTGTCGACATCAAACTCAAAGCTACGCGCTTGCGGATGCATCTCAGGGTAGGCGGCGACCTCGATACGAAAGTGCTCGCCTGAATGCTCACGAATGAACTTCACCAAATCTAATGCAAATGGCAGCTCACCCATACCGACCTGACCTGAGGGCAAATCGCCGCGCAGCGCCACCAGACGCTTGATGCCCAATGCTTTATAGTGATCGAGCAGGCCTGCGATTTCGACCTTATCATCACCGATACACGACATGTGCGGCGCAATATCAGTATCGCCGCGCGCACATAAGGTCTGTACGATGTCTAGCGTACGGCTACGTGTCGAGCCACCTGCACCGTAGGTTACCGAAAAGTAGCTTGGTGCCAGTTTGTTTAGCTCGTCATAGGTGTTTAGTAGCTTTTGACCCCCTTGCTCAGTTTTGGCAGGGAAAAACTCAAAAGAAAAAGCAGGCTTGCTCACAGTCGCGCTCCTTAGTATTTATAAGCGTCAGGCTTAAACGGGCCTTCGACAGGAACGCCTAGATATTCGGCTTGCTTTTCGGTCAGCTTCGTCAAGGTACCGTTAAAGCCTGCAACCATCGCTGCTGCGACTTCTTCGTCGAGTTTTTTCGGTAGTACTTTGACGTACAAGTTGTCCGCGCGTGCATCCATTGGCAAATCAGCGAATTTTTCTTCAAACAAGTACATTTGCGCCAAGACTTGGTTGGCAAACGAGCCGTCCATCACGCGTGACGGGTGACCGGTTGCGTTACCTAGGTTCACTAAGCGACCTTCGGCAAGCAAAATCAGATAGTCGTTTTCATCATCTGAGCGGAACACTTGATGTACTTGTGGTTTGATCTCAACCCAGCGCCAGTTGTCACGCATAAATTGCGTGTCGATTTCGGTGTCGAAGTGACCGATATTACAGACGACCGCACCAGGCTTTAATGCTGCGAGCATGTGTCTGTCACAGACATGATAGTTACCTGTCGTTGTGACGATCAAATCAGTGTCGGCTAGCAACCGTTTGTTGATGTTGTCTGCGCCGCCGGTGTTGTCGCCATCGATGTACGGAGACAATACTTCATAGCCGTCCATACAGGCCTGCATTGCACAGATAGGATCGACTTCTGAGACACGTACGATCATGCCTTCTTGGCGTAGGCTTTGGGTTGAGCCTTTGCCCACATCACCATAACCAATGACTAGCGCGCGGCGACCTGCAAGGAACATATCGGTTGCGCGTTTGATGGCGTCATTTAAGCTATGACGGCAGCCGTATTTGTTGTCATTTTTTGATTTGGTCACCGCGTCGTTGACGTTGATAGCCGGTACTTTTAGCGTGCCTTTGCCTAGCATTTCGATCAAACGATGCACACCTGTGGTGGTTTCTTCTGAGATACCATGGATGCTATCGAGCATCTGTGGGTATTCATTGTGAATCAACGCAGTAAGGTCGCCGCCATCATCTAAGATCAAGTTGGCATCCCAAAGCTCGCCTGATGCTTCGCCGCCGACATGTACTTGCTGACGGAGGCACCACTCGTACTCTTCTTCAGTTTCGCCTTTCCAAGCAAACACAGGAATGCCAGCCGCCGCGATTGCTGCCGCTGCGTGGTCTTGGGTCGAAAAAATATTACATGAGGTCCAGCGTACTTCTGCACCTAGCGCAACGAGTGTTTCGATAAGCACTGCGGTCTGGATGGTCATATGAATACAGCCGGCGATTTTGGCGCCTTTGAGTGGCTGCTCGTCTTGATAGCGACGACGTAGACCCATCAATGCAGGCATTTCAGCTTCGGCAAGGGTGATTTCGCGGCGGCCATAGTCAGCCAGACTGATGTCAGCGACTTTGTAGTCAGTAAAGGAAGGGTCGATGGTATGGGCAGATGGGGTGGTAGACACTGCGTCCATAATATGCTCCTATCAGTGGTCAATGATTGATAAAAAGAATAAAAACGCAGGTGCCGTTATTTGCGCTGTTAATAAGCAAAAAATGCTGCAAACAGTTAACCGAGCCTAACATAATGCTTGATGTGCCTAGCGATAAAGCCTAGATGCAGTGATCGATGATTATGGCGCAACACCTCTCGGGAGGGTTATTGTAATAGATGAGTCTGTGATTGTCACCTATTGGCTGCGGAAAATCGTAAGTGTTGTCGTCATAAAAAAAGGCCACCGCTGGGTGACCTTGATTTGTTTTGATAACGACAGGCTTTTGTATTGCTAGACAAGCTTAGAGCCAGTTATAGGTTAAAGAGGTAAAGAAGTTAGTGCCGTCTTGGTTATAGCGAGTACCAAAACCTTCGTTGGTGGTGTAGTCTTCGTTAGTCAAATTCTCAACACGGCTGCTCAACGTAAGATTTGGGTTGATGTAATAGTTCCCGCTAACATTAAACAGCGTGTAGTCATCTATAAAGGTGCTGTTGTCAGGAGAGTTGTAGATTTTGCCAACATATTGTGCTTCAGCGCGAACGTCAAAGTCTAAGGCTTGGTAGCCTACATAAATAAGCCCAGTATGCTCAGGACGATAAACCAACTGCTTGCCTTTATTCACGCCTGAACGTTCTTCTGCATCAGTATAAGTATATTGACCACCAAATAAAACATTACTGAGTTGCCAGTCCGAGGTGAAGCTATAGCCTGATAATCTTGCGGCATCAATATTAGTTGCTTGATATTTGAAAGTTGCTGGATCATAAGCATTGTTAATCAGGTTATCGACACGACTGTTGAATCCTGTTAGACGAGTGGTTTGGAACTCACTATTGGATTCGATAAACACTTCTAAGTTGTTGCTTTTTTCGACTTCTAAATTTTCATTTGGGACATAATAACTACTTTCGATGTATAAGTCATTAAGTGACGGTGCTCTATAACCAGTGGCAAAGCTGGTACCAAGACGTAAACTAGGTGCCAATCTTACAGCGTAACCTAAACTATAGGTCGTTTCGTTGTCAAACTGTGAGTTATCATCATAACGAACGTTGGCTTGCAGATCATAAGTGTCTTTGTTGAGCTGATAACCAATAAAGCCACTTTTTATAGTACGGTCGTTTATTTTGTAAGTGTCGTTACCGTTATCAGGTGTATTATCAGTAATATCTACTTTCTGCTTTAACCATTCTGCCCCCGCTTGTAGTTGTCCTGACGGTAAGAGATAAGTACTGAGTAAGTTTGCTTGTTTTTGTTTGGTTTCAAACGCATCACCAACCTTATTATCAAGCTTATCCAAACTCTGACCTGCCGATAATCTAACTGTCAGCTTATCATTTTCATATTGTGAAAACGCTGATACTGCACCATTTTCTTGATCGATTTCTGCGTTAGGCTTATTGGTATAGTCGTCAAATTCAGAGGTCGACTTGGCAAATAGACCAGTGGCACCGATACTGACACTTTCAGTTAAAGGCACGCTAGCATTGATAGCAAAGTTGTTACTTTCAAAGCCATCTTCGTCCTTGTTATTACCTGTTTGGTATTTAATAGCACTGATACCATCGGTTTGGTTACGATTGGCAGAGAGACTGAGTTTAGCACCTGCTTTATTGGCAAACTGAGCTGCTGCACCATAGACATAATGGTCGTTTGAACCAACACCAGCGGTCACAGAAAAGTTAGTTTGCGCAACATCATTACCTTTAGTAAATATTTGAATGACACCGCCCATGGCGTCAGCACCATAAATACTAGAACCAGAGGCTCCGTAGAGTATTTCAATACGATCAATCTGGTCGGTCGGTAATAAAGCTAAAGCAGGCTGACCGGTTGACATTGAGCCATAGCGAATGCCATCAATTAATATCAATACACGCTTGCTATCATAACCACGTAGATAAAAGTTACTGCTACTACCCATACCACCATCTTGCTTTATACTAAATCCCGGCTGGCGCTTGAGAACCTCTAAAGCCGTTTGTCCTTGATAACGCTTAAGCACTTCGCTATCGATCACACGGGTTTGGGCGATGACGTTACTGGTTTTGGTCGGCGTACGCGTCGCTGTCACGACAATTTTATCAAGCTCAACCTGTGGCATCTCACCGTTATCAATGCTAGTTGTCTCAGGGGTCACTGCCATCGCGGTGTTGGCGGCAAGCAAACCAAGCGCGCTTAAAATACTTAGGCGAAGATAGGTACGTGAAGATAAACGTGATAAAAACATGGTCGATTCCAAAGTAATCAAATTAAAAAATATAGAAATAAGAAATAACTATTAAGACGTAAAAGGTGTCAAAAGTTATAAAAAACAGTATTTAAGCAAAACTGCGCTCATTATCTACAAAAATTACCCCTTTATAAACTACTTTAACCTAATCTTTCCTCAAGGTAGGTTGAATGACGCTCATGGTCAGAGCGGTAAAGCAAAGCGCCTAAATAAATTTGACGACAGCCATCTACAAAAACATGCAATCAAAAGCACTGCTGTTATAAATAATTGTTATGATAGTAAGGGTTTTATCTGCCCTTTTTGTGCCACTCATCAAGCTAAGAGGTTTGTTTTGTCTATTAAGCACCGTCTGACTTTTCGTCAGGCTCCAGATGTATTGTTTACCAACCCAAAAACGCCGTTTATCACTATGATGCTTTTGCTTATCATGGCGATGAGCGTACTGCTGCCCACAGCGTCCTTTGCTGCAGAAACGACAACGCTCGGCGTAAATGGCACGACTGGCAGTGAAGAGTCGGCGAGCACGCCTATACCAGATTCGTTTGGGCGCGACACGCCGCGCCATACGGTACAAGGGTTTATTAAGGCGCTGGGCGAAAACGACTACCTGCTGGCGAGCAATTACCTTAATTTGTCTAAGTCAGAAAATCCCACCACGGTCGTGCGTCAGTTTAAGCAAGCATTAGATGCTGGCGGCCGTTTTCAGCCTGACCTACAAATCAGTAATACACCTGAGGGTAATCTCACGGATCAATTACCACCGAATCAAGAAAACGTCGGGGTCATCAATGTCGGAGAAACAAGCGTCCCGTTGGTGCTTGAGAGAGTGCTGTCTAAGCAAGGCGAACAGTATTGGCAGTTCTCTAGTGAGACGCTCAGCTCGGTACCCGAAGTAATAGAAAACACCGAGCCGACGTTGGTGTCTCGCTATACAGTTGACTCATTGGAAGGCAAAAAGCTGTTTGGCTATCAGATGGCAGACTTAGTGGCGGTGCTGACGATGATCGTCAGCAGTTTTGTCTTTACTTATATTTTAGTCTGGCTACTGTATCATCTTCTGCGAATCGCCTATCCGCGAGTACGCGGCGTCCCGCTACCTTTGCCAAACAAAGTGATACTGCCACTCTCTGTGGTCATTATGGCGCTGATACTGTCTGAGGTGATGGTCTATGCTGGCGTCTCGGTGACGCTGCGAGAGCCGGTCAATCGTTTTGCTGATATCGCCTCGTGGTTGGCATTGACTTGGTTGTTACTGCGCGTCATTGATGCGATATTTACCCGCGCAGTCAATTTAAGCTATAAGAAAAACTATACCGAGCGTGTCTCTATCTTGGGGCTGCTACGAAAAGTCGTCAAAGCGTTGCTGCTCATCTTTGCGGTGATTGTCATCTTTGGCAATTTAGGGTTTGACTTGACCACAGGGATTGCCGCACTAGGGGTTGGTGGTCTGGCATTGGCGCTTGGTGCGCAAAAGACCATCGAAAACCTCGTCGGTAGTGTGGTGGTGGTCGCAGATTCTCCCGTACGCATAGGGGACTATTGTAAATTTGGCACGTATGAAGGCACGGTCATCGATATCGGTATTCGCTCATCACGCGTGCGTACCTTGACGCGTACCATCGTCACTGTGCCAAACGGTGATTTTTCTTCGATGCAAATCGAAAACTTTACCTCGCGTGATATGTTTCGGTTTTTTCATCAGCTGTATATTAAGCGTACCGCTGATATCGATGTGGTCTTTAAGATGGTCAAAGACTTAGATGAGTTTTTAAATGAGCATTATTTGACCAACCAAGAATGGAATCAGGTCAATATCTTAGAGCTGCGCCAAGATTGCTATGTGATTCAGCTGCAAGCCTATATCAACGCCAATAACGTGATGGAGTTTTATGATAAGCAAAACGTCGTGTTCGTTGATATATTAACTCAGGTCAAAAAATACGACGTCGAGCATGCACTGCCTACGCAGCAGCTGATAGTCAATCAAACCGATGTTGCGTCGTCTAAAGCAAACAGCGAGCAAAAATCTGATTCTGATAATGATGAGTCTGCAAGTAACGCGTCAAAAGATGACGACATGGCCAATAGGACAGATGGTAGCGCCCAGCCTGCTCGCGACGACATGGATAAAAAACAAGATAAACATCATGATGATGCCCACAACATAGATCTGGATAAAGACCATAGAGCCAGCAAAGATAAAAAGACTGCCGCGTCACCTGACGCCACGGCGACCAAAAAACAACATGGCATCAAGGCGCTCAGAGAAAAAGGCCATGCGCTAAAAAAGAGGAAGTTTAAGCACACCAAACGCAAGTTTGGCTTGTCAATATGGAACCAGCCCTAAAAAGACAGCCATATAAGGCGTGGTATTGCTATAGTCGCTATAGAAACTATAATTGTTATAAAAAATATTGTCTGCAATGATGATGGTAAATCATGGGTTCTTAGATAGGCACAGTGGTCGTATTACGCAGCTGCCCGTAATACGATCAAAGCAATAGGCTGGCTGTGCTACGGTAAGGTGACCAATGCTGCGTTAGAGAGTGGAGTCGTTTTGGGGTAGGACGCTCAGGCAAGTCCAGCAGTGTCATGGCGGCAACTTTGATCGCCAAGTCATCAACAGCAAGGATGTCAGCGCGCTGTAAAGAAAACAATAAGTACATCTCAGCCGTCCAGCGCCCGATACCTGTGACGGTGGTTAGGATGTTTATCACTGCCTCATCTGGTAGGGTTTTTAGGCTAGCAAAGTCTATATCATGCGCAACCAAAGAGCGAATATAGCGAATTTTTTGTTTAGATAAGCCTTGGGCTCTGAGCGCGTCATCGCTTGCGTGCTGAATCATGCTAGGAGTAGTCAAGCCAGTCTCAAGCAAGCGCTGCCAAATACTGGCTGCCGCAGCGACAGACAGCTGCTGGCCGACCATCGCTCGCATCAATTGCATAAAGCCGCCAGTATTGTGCCGCAGACTCGGTAAGCCCACTTGCTCGTAGACCGGCGCAAATCTCGGCTCGATTGCTATCAACGCATCGATATTTGCTGCTAGCTGCTCAGGGGTGTCAAGGGTCCGTATGCTCATCGTTATTTACTCTTATCGAAGTTACAAGGCGCACTATCTTCTAAAAAGCACATTATTCTATATTCTAAAAGCACATCATCTATAAAAAAAGACTGCTTGTTGGGCAGTCTTTTTTTTGCTTTGCTTTAAGGTTTATTCACCCGCGCCTTTTGGTTTTTTTAGCAGTACTAGTACCGCACCATTGCCGCCATCTTTTGGCGGCGCTGAACAAAACGCCAGTACTTCAGGCAGTTGACGGAGCCAGCCATTCACACAGGTTTTTAGGATGGCCTCAGAGCCTTTGCCATGGACGATTTTGACCACAGTTTCGTTATTTCGCTTAGCTTGCACCAGTAATTGAGTCATGGCTTCGCGCGCCTCTTCGATGGTGCAGCCGTGGATATCTACTGCGTCATACCAACGAAGCCTACCTTGCTTAAGCTGAGTGAAGACTTTGTTTTGTAGTGTTGGCTGTTTGTACGATAAGTATGCTTCGCTTGCCACAGGATTGAGCAAGGCTTGCATGTCTGATAAGCCGGCGCTTAGATCGCTGCTTTCACTGCCTTGCGCGGCGGCACGTTTTGATAGAGTCGTGGCATCAGGTTTGCCAGCTTTGGTGTTGGTGACAGGGGAGCGCACGTTTTTGTCTTCGAGCTGAGTGACGCCATGCATCGCTTGCATAAACAGCACTTTGTCGTCGTCGATATGCTCACTGTCTAGTTGTTTGACCGTTTTTTTGACTTGTTTTTGCGTCGGCAGCGATACAGGCTCAGTCGGTTTTTGGTTTTCGCCCTCAGGTGAGTTGGTATCACGGCCTTTACTCAGCTGGCCTTTTAGCTCTTTGAGCTGATCTTGCATTTCTTTAGAAAATAGAGAATTTGACATAACAGTTAAGGTATCGTTGGTTGATGAAAAGGTAGTTGGTAATGTGTACTGTGGCATTTTTTAGTTACTTTACGCGTCTGCTGCGACGCCTGCAAGTAAGGATTGTAACGCTTGTCCAGGATGCTCGGTTTTCATAAACTGCTCACCGATCAAAAAGTGCTGAATGTCGTTGTTTAGCATCAGGCGAATATCAGCACTGCTATGAATCCCACTTTCAGTCACGATAAGTGGCTGTTGTCCATGGCTGTCGGCGTCAGCGGCCAATGATTTGATTAAGGTGTTTTTTAACTCAAGCGTGGTTTGTAGATCGACATCGAATGTATTTAAATCGCGATTATTGATGCCATAGATGTTGTGGACACTACGAGGCAGCTGGAGGGCGCGCTCAAGCTCGGTTTTAGTATGGACTTCAATCAACACATCCATACCCAGATCGATACTCAGCGCATGCAGCTGCCGTGCTTGCGCATCATCAAGACACGCCATAATCAGTAAGATACAGTCTGCACCCAGCAAGTAGGATTGATAAATCTGATACACATCGACCATAAAGTCTTTCCGCAGTAGCGGCAGAGTGGCGGCATTGGCCGCTGCCTCAAGGTAACTATCTTCTCCCTGAAAGTACTCGCGATCGGTGAGGACAGACAGACAACTGGCACCCGCCTGCTCATATTGCTGAGCGAACAATGCGGGGGCAAAGTTATGATTGATGATGCCTTTAGAAGGCGAGGCTTTTTTAATCTCGGCGATGATACCGATGCCGCTCTCGCTGGTGCTGGCCGCTCGTAGTGCCTGAGCAAAGCCGCGCCGCGGCTGCTGATTGGCCAGCACCTTGGCTTTTAAGTCATCTAGAGATAGCGCCTCACGAGCCGCTTTTACCTCAAGGTGTTTGGTCGCAACGATGCGCTGTAATACTGAAGGTATGTCTGTATGGGTCATGCTGGTGTCCGAATATGTCTAAAAGTAAAAGGGCAAAAGTCAGTGGGCGATGGCTGTATGAAAAACTTAAGTGTTTTGCGCCAGCTGCTGAGTATATTGTGCCAAAGACTCAAGCTTGGTCAAGGCATCACCGTTTTGAATGACCTTTTGAGCGCGGCTAACACCATTTGGATAGTTGCTAGCCAGTCCTGCCGTATAAATGGCCGCGCCTGCATTGAGCGCAATCATATCACGAGCCTTGAGCACCGCGCGATCATGAGTGTCTGTACCCGACAGGGCGGCGCGTATCAGCTCCAGACTCTCTTTAGGGGAGTCAACATCCAGGCCGATGAGGGTTTGCGATTCGACCCCCGCGTCTTCTGGTCTCATCTCAAAGACTGTGACCGTACCGTCTTTTAGCTCAGCGACTGTCGTAGAAGTGGCCAAGCTGATTTCATCTAGGCCGTCTTTGGCACCGACCACCATGACGTGACGCGCCCCTAGATTTTTCATCACCTTAGCGATAGGCTCACACAGCGCTGCGGTAAAGACGCCAATGACCAGATTGGGCACGCCAGCTGGGTTGGTCAATGGCCCCAGAATATTAAATATCGTCCGCGCTTTTAGCTCACGGCGTACGGGGTTGGCATAGCGCATGGCGCTGTGGTGATTGGGCGCAAATAAAAAGCCAATGCCTTGATTTTCTATGCATTGCTTGGCCTGCTCTGGGCTGAGTGTCAAGCTAATCCCTGCTTGTTCAAGCAAATCGGAGCTGCCAGATTTGGTCGAGACGCCGCGGTTACCATGTTTGGCCACTTGTGCCCCTGCCGCTGCTGCGACCAAGGCTGAAGCGGTAGAGACGTTAAACAAATTGGCACCATCACCGCCTGTACCGACGATATCGACCAGATAGTGGCAGTCTGCCGGTGTAATGTTGGCTGCTAGGTCACGCATGGCGCTGGCTGATGCGGTAATCTCGTCGATGGACTCGCCTTTCATGCGCAGACCCGTCAAAATCGCACCCATCATGGCATCACTACATCGACCCTGCATGATAATCAGCATGACTTGATACATCTCATCAAAGGTTAGGTCAATGTGCTGAAAAATTCTCGCCAATGCGGTGGTCAGGAGTTTGTGCGTCTGCTCATCAGACAGCTGAGCGATATGATCTGGGGTGGTGGTATCCTCTGTTTTTATTGTGCTCATTGTTCTCTCGCTTAGTATTTTTATAAATAAGGGTTAAAAGGCGTGGGCGTTATAGATTATTTATCATCAGCATTGTCAGTAAATTGGCAAATAAATTGCCGCCAAACAGTCTTAAACCGAACGGACTTTAACCGACTTGCGGTAAGGCATCTGTAGGCAGTACTGCCAAACCATGAGTGTGCAAAAAATTATTGAGCAGCTGATAACCTGCTTGGCTTAGGATGGACTCTGGATGAAACTGCACGCCTTCAATGGCGTAGGCAGTATGACGAACGCCCATGATCTCCTCGATGCTACCATTACTATGTTGTGTCCAAGCAGTCATCTCTAGGCACTCAGGCAAGCTGGCTTGGTCAATCACCAGTGAGTGATAGCGGGTGACTTGCACGGGTGCTGGCAGGCCAAAAAATACGCCTTGGTCGTTATGATATACCGCAGATAGGCGGCCATGCATGACCGCGCCTGCCTTGATGATCTGCGCCCCAAAAGCCTGTCCAATGGCTTGATGGCCAAGACAGATGCCCAAGATAGGTATGACGCCCTTAAAGGCATCGATAACTTGCAAAGAAATACCCGCTTGGTCAGGGGTACACGGGCCAGGGCCAATTACGATCGCATCTGGTGCGAGGGCTTGGATCTGCTGGAGACTGATCTCATCGTTACGCCAGACGGTGATATCCTGCTGTAGTTCACCGAAGTACTGTACAATATTGTACGTAAAGCTGTCGTAATTATCGATCATCAAAATCATGTGGGTATCAACTTAGTTGGTTTGGCTTTTCTTATAAATCTTAGCTTTATAAGTCTTGCTTTTGTAGATGTAGAACGACAGCTGTGGTCGTTTTTTTCTTTTTTGCTACATGCTTGTTTGCTGTATGGTTGAGCGTGCGCCAGCTTATAGGATTGTCACAGTTTTTATCGTCCGCCGTTATCTTACCACTATTTTGCGTGCTATCAAACGCAGCACGACAGCCGCTCATAGATAGATGCCATGTGTGCCGAGCAAGTGAGGCAAACGTGACATGAGGCAATGTATCAAAAATCGACTCACTCTGATATAGTCGGTTGAGTTAAAACAGGGCGCAGTGCTGACCAGACAGGTTATTTGCCCCAAAAAAGAGCATTGAAGAGACAGGTTGCACCATTGTATGAGCTAATTTGGTGCATTAAAGACACTAATGGATGCGCTAAATCATCATATGGTGGTGATCGTCCAAGAAGATATCTTTATCACGCATTGGCAAAAACACGCTAAATATCTGTATTTATTTACTATTTGGCTGCCGATGGATATGCTGCACTGTCATGCGCCAAGCAGCTTGGCACAGCAGTTGCATCATTATTGTCAGCGGACAGTATGAGGGTTGATGATGAGCTGCTTCTTTATCAGCTACTGCTGTCTATCACTGTTTATTAATAATAATCAGCCAGCATTTGCACAAAGCAACATTGTCAGTCATATGTTGTTAAAATAGCGTTAAAACAGTTTATATTGCAAATATCTAATCAACACAACGGAGACTATTTATGTCAGATAAATTATTGGATCTTATCAAATCATCTAATGCTAAATGGGTTGACTTTCGCTTTACCGATACTCGCGGTAAAGAGCAACACATCAGTTTTCCTGCCTCTACCATCGACGAAGAAGTGCTAGAAGACGGCAAAATGTTTGATGGTTCATCTATCGCTGGCTGGAAGGGCATTGAAGCCTCAGATATGATCCTACGTCCTGACCCTGAAACGGCTTTTATCGACCCGTTTTTTGATGCCGTTACAGTCGTCGTGACCTGCGATATCATCGAGCCATCAACGCTACAAGGCTACGATCGCGACCCGCGCTCTATCGCTCGCCGCGCAGAAGAGTATCTCAAATCAACGGGCATCGGTGACACGGCTTACTTCGGTCCTGAGCCTGAATTCTTTGTATTTGATGATGTTAAGTGGTCGGTTGATATGTCTGGCGTCAGTCATAAAATCACGGCTGAAGAAGCAGCATGGTCGACTAATGAGACGTATGAGTGGGGCAACATGGCGCATCGTCCACGCGTTAAGGGCGGTTACTTCCCAGTACCACCAATCGACAGCTCGCATGACATGCGTTCTGTGATGTGTGAGCGTATCGAAGAGATCGTTGGCGAAGGCCGCGTTGAAGTTCATCACCACGAAGTGGCGTCTTGCCAGTCTGAGATTGGTGTTGCATTCAACACGATGGTACGTAAAGCGGATGAAGTTCAGCAATTGAAATATGTTGTCCATAACGTGGCGCACCAGTTTGGTAAAACAGCGACCTTTATGCCGAAGCCTATCGTTGGTGACAACGGTTCAGGTATGCACGTGCATATGTCAATCTCAAAAGATGGCGTAAACATGTTCTCTGGTGATGAGTATGCTGGACTATCTGAAACGGCACTGTATTTCATCGGCGGTATCATCAAGCACGCTCGTGCATTGAACGCGATTACCAACCCATCAACGAACAGCTATAAGCGTCTAGTGCCGCATTACGAAGCACCTATCAAGCTTGCGTATTCTGCATCAAACCGCTCAGCGTCTATCCGTATTCCGCACGTGAGCAGTCCAAAAGCAGTACGCGTCGAAGCACGCTTCCCAGATCCAACGGCCAACCCATACCTAGCATTTGCTGCGCTATTGATGGCAGGCCTTGACGGTATCCAGAACAAGATGCATCCAGGCGAAGCTGCTGACAAAAACTTGTATGACTTGCCACCAGAAGAAGAAGCGCAAATCCCAACGGTAGCAGAGAGCTTGGATGTCGCCCTACAAGCGCTAAAAGACGACCACGAGTTTTTGTTAAAAGGCGATGTGTTCACTAAAGACATGCTAGAAGCGTTTATTACTTTGAAAGAAGAAGAAGTACAACGTCTAAACGTAACTGTGCATCCTGTTGAGTTTGATATGTACTACAGCTGCTAATCAGCTGCGTACTCAAAGCGCTGAAATTAAGCTAAATGTAAAATAACATCAAATCACCAGCTAAGTCCGCCTTAGCTGGTTTTTTTATGCGTAAAAATAAAAAGTACACCACCCGATAAATGAATAAAACATCGCTACTGATTTCGTCACGCAAATGCCGCATAATAGGAAGTATCAGACTGATTAGGTGGCTTGACCATGACGACATTTATCCTTGCTCATATAAAAAACACTCATATAAAAGACGCTGACGTAACAACCAGCGCTCTAAAGTCCAGTACTCTAAAGACCAGAGGCATAAAAGCCAAATGTTTCGGTTTGCTGACAGGGCTGACCGTACTTTCAGTGAGTATCACAGTACCTATCGCAGTGCCTACCAGTCACGCAGCAACCATCTATAAAGTAGTCGATGAAAAGACGGGACAAGTTACCTTTACCGATCGGCCACAAAACTATGAGCAGCAGACGGACAAAACTGTCAGTCAGACGGCTGTTTCTACTGGTAGAGACACGATTGGTCAGGTGACTGGCGAGGCGACCTCGTCATCTGCGCCTGTGAGCACGGTCAATAGCACAGATAAGGCGCGCAAGGCAGTGAGCTATCAGCTTATGATCGCCGAGCCTAGCGAGACTCGCGCATATCGCCGTCCTGCTCAAAGCATCGAGGTGCGCGTACAGGTGACGCCTGCCTTGCAGGCGGGTGATGGAGTCCATATTTATCTTGATGGTAGTGAGGTTGCACAAGGGTTAAGTGCTTCTATCGCCACTGTCGATCTTATGCCCGGCGCGCATAACATAAAGGCGGTCATACAAAATGAGAAAGGACGGCTGCTCAAAGAAACAGCCCGTACGGTACATGTGATTCAAAACACTCAAACCCTCCAAAACAATAAAAAAATCGCGCAGCAGCGCTTAGCCTACCAAAATCTACCATGGCATCAAAAACTGCTGTTAAAACTGCGGCAAAAGGATGGCAGTCTACAAACGGTTCAAAATGCACAGCCTAAAACTAATGATGCTTTTACCAAGTAAGCGCCATACCCTAATAGCATACAAAAAAGGGCAGCCGCTACGATAGGTGGCTGCCCTTGATATCCTTTGATAGTTAGGTACTTATAAAGTTTTTTGCTAACAACTGTCTTTATGGCGCAAAAGTTATTTGGTCAGCTCAATGGTACCATTGGCAGTCACTGAGATAGTGCTATTACCAGACTCAAAGCTTTGGCTTGGTACCGACTCGTCTGCCATGCCTGATTTCATGCTCATAGCGCTATACATTGGACGAGGGTAGTTGTTTCCTGTGTTTAGATTGACCGTGACCACACGGTAGCCGCGTGCATTCCAAGCGCGCGTTAGGTTTTTGGCCTGCTGCTGAAAAGCGCGAGACGCTTCGGTCATCAGCTTTTGCTCTAGTGCGTCTTTTTTGCTATCAGAGACGCCAAAGTTTAGGTTATCCATCACTAGCGTTTCTTGCAAATCAGCAATTAGCTGGCTGGTAGCCGCAAAGTCGGTGCTTTTTAGATCGATACTGGCTTGCCCCGTCCAGCCAATGATTTTGTCGTTTTTATCATATCGCGGATAGGTGCGCTGCTGTCCGGTGCTGACCGTCACGCTCGGGTAGCGCTTAGCGATTTTCATGGCATTATTAATAGATGTGTTGAGCGTGGTGGCCAAGGCTTTTGAGGTACTGGCTTGGGCTTTTTTGTACATGCTGGCGCGCACTTCGTCATTTTGCACCTCTTCTTTGACTTCGGTTTGAAAGCTCAGCTGATCATAGCCTGTCGGCTCGGCATGCGCGCTACCCATCATGGCTGTCATTAAACAAGCAGTACCAGAAGCGATGGCCAGTTTATTCAATAGAGTATTTTTCATGGTTATCTCCTAAATCAATGTTAAGGGTATTCATATGAATACTTTCAAAAGGTATTTACAAAGGAAGTTGTAGCTTTTATTTTTAAGTGTTGATATGTGTACAACTTCATTCACTAAAATAGCAAAATCTGTATAAGTTGCTGTGAGAATTTTGTGAGCTAGGTTACAGACTTATTTTTCGATTAAAACAAACACGTTTGAGATAGGGGTTGTAAAATTAAAAAATCCTTGTATAATCTCATCCGGTGGCTCCGTTGGTAGCCTCGCAACATTGTACTATGAATCCCGCCAGGACCGGAAGGTAGCAACGGTAGTAGATACAATGTGTGCCGAGGATGTGCTGACGGAGTCGCTTTTTTTTGCCTAAAATTTGATATTGGTCTTTATCATTGTCCAGTCGCAGCCTGTTTTGCTTAATACCTATCTCTATGCCTCTCTAGTACATCAAAATTGTAAAACATCAAAAGCAGTTTTCGATATTCAGTCCTTTATCATAAAGGGCTTTTTTTTATCTAAAAATTGCCCGATGCTAGCGCTTCATGAATAAATTTAAGCTAAAATACAAGGTATTAACGTATCATTAATACTCTAGACACATTGGGATTTGCTTATGAAGATGTTTATTTGGCTACTGATTATATTCATGGTACTACTGGTCGTGTTTGGGGTGTCGATATTTAATAAATTGGTACGCGCGCGCAATCAAGCAAAAAATGGTTTTGCGCAGATAGATGTCCAGCTCAAGCGTCGTCATGACTTGATTCCAAACTTGGTTGAGGCCGCCAAGCGTTATCTGACGCATGAAGAAGAGACCTTAAGCCGTGTGATTGGCGCCCGTAATCACGCCCAAAGCCTACAAGACTCTACGCATCATCAGCCAGAGTCGCTTGAGCATATGGCGTTGTTTGCCAAAGCAGAAGGCATGCTGTCTAAAGCTTTGGGGCAACTCTCAGCGGTGGTGGAGGCGTATCCTGAGCTAAAAGCGGATAGCATGATCAAAGAGCTGATGGATGAGCTGACCAATACCGAAAACCGTATAGGCTTTGCCCGTCAGCACTATAACGATAGCGTGATGTTTTATAATAATGACCGTGAGGTGTTTCCAAACAATCTTGTCAGCAGCACTTTTGGCTTTCGTCCGCTCAGCCCACTGGTCTTTGCAGATAGAGACGCCATTGCCAAAGCCCCTGTTGTAGATATGACTTGAGATACCAAGTAAAAGCACAAAAAGTGTCGCCAATTTGAGATAAGCGGATGGATTTTTTTGCTCAGCAGCGGATACGCACGCGCCGCAGTCTGTTACTTTATGGGCTGTTTTTTTTGATCGTCTTGGCTCATATAGCAGTGGCTCTCGGAGTTGTGTGGTTGTTGCTGACGATATTTACAGGGGGTATTTACTACTGGGCGTTGGTTTTGGCTATCGTTTGCATCATAGCGAGTTTTGTTGGTGGTAGTTTTGTAGAGTATCGCCGCCTCAGAGCGGGTGGCCGCGCGATTGCTCAACGCGTGGGGGCGGTTCGTTTGTTTGTTGATAGCAGTCAGGATGCTTGGGAGCACAGTCAAGGGGTGGCTCAGCAGCACACTGCGGCCAAAAAAGTTCGCTTTAGCGACCGTCAGATCGCAGTGCGTGATGAGCGAGATTTCCCTCCTGTCTATCGACGCTACTACGAAATTGCGCAGCAGCTGGCTATTGCATCGGGGCTGGATATGCCGATATTGTACGTGCTGCCTGATGAGCAAGGTATCAATGGTTTTGTCGCTGGCCGCCATAGTCAAGACATGGTATTAGTCGTGACGCAGGGTGCGTTAGACAAGCTCTCTGATGAAGCATTATATGGACTGATTGGCCATGAGTACGGTCATATATTACATGGTGATGCGACATTTAACCTACAGCTGATGGTGGTGCTAGCAGGACTACAGATACTGTATGATTGGAGCGATCCTATCAGTCATAACAGCAATCGCTTGATAAGTGACAATCGCTATGCTGGCTCTATTGATAGCAGCGTTAGTCAAAGCGCTTTGATGCCGCAGCGTAGCATCGACAGTCATGCACGTCGTACCGAGGCGCAGACGGCAAGCTTTACCACGCATCGCGAATGGGTGTCGTACTGGCAAGCCCAATCGCACAAACCGCTATCATTGACGCAGTCTCAGTCGCGCCGGCTGAATAATCCTATCATTGATCGGCAAGCGCCGCGTAGCGTGTGGACATTGCTGTTACATGGGCTGAGCTTTTCGAGTATGGCCTGCGCTCAGTTGATTAAACACAGCTTCAACCGTGAGCGTGAGTTGCTCGCCGACGCTACCAGCGTACAGTTGACCCGCTCGCCGGCGATTATAGAGACTCTAAAAGCCATTCATCAAGACACAGTAGGCTCGCGCTTAACCAACATCGCTGATATCAATGGTCTGAGTCATTTTTTCTTTGCCAGTAGCGGCGCGGACTTAGGGGATGTATCGTGGTTTGCTACCCACCCAAGCTTAAGCGAGCGCATGAGTGCCGTCAATGCCAAAGCCTATCATGACTTTGCTGTGCAAGTTGCCCATGAAAAACGCTTAAACCAGCAAAAAATAAAACAGATATATGCGCAGCGTCGCCTAGGTGATTGGGGCGAAGTCCAAGCAAATAGCCTAAGTAAAGATAAAAAACCAGTTGTTAATAACCTCCCTGCTACTGCCACCAAAAAAGACAAAAATGCTGAAGAAAACATCAAAGAAAATGTCGATGTTTTGATCAATGAGCTTAATAATGCCTTAGAGGCAGAGTCGGGGCTGCCCTTTACCATAAAAGAAGATGTCGTGATTGATGGCCGCTTGCAAGTATCAGCAGAGGATATAGGTGCCTGTCAGCTACTAAAGCCATGGATGGCAAAACCCGATAGCGATTTACCAAAAAAACCATGGATCGATAGCGACGATTTGCATCAGGTTTGCCTGCCGCAGTACGTGCTGGATCACAGTCATCACCCATTGGGCGCGCAAGCTTTGATCGAAGCCATCATGTTATGCCATCAACGGCGCTTGCTGACGACGACGATGAAATATGATTTGCACGACGTTTGGGAGGGGATTGTCGGTGATGAAGTATCGCAAAGTAATACGCAACAAGATCAAGGCAAGAAAAACACAGCATCCACTGTAGATAGCAATCATGACAGTCATAACAACCTGCCCATCTTACCGCATACGATAGATGCTAAACTGCTGACAGCGGTGGCCAATTTGGATCGGCGCTTAGACAGTGCGGTGCTGGTTTTTGCGATAAAGCAGCTGCATCAGCAAGACTTATCGGCACAGACAATTAACGCACAGCGCCTGCAAAACGAGCGCAGTTATGACCACCACGCCCATCAGCATTATCAGCAGCAACAAAGCAGCCGTACCATGCTCGCTCGCTATCAGTGTGGTTTACTACAGCTGTTTGCTCGCCAGCTGGCAGTGGATTTGACCTTTGACTTTGCTCAGGATATCTCAGCAGACCTTGTGTCTGGCACAGATACACCATTATCAGTATCTGATCAAGTGGCATGCACCAAGCCACAAGAAGTGTCTATCGTGTCATTATGGCAAGCACTACATTTACAGCGGTTATTGCCAACGCTTTTTGCGGTGTTAAATGACAAGAATACCGATAAGCCGTCCGGCTGGCAGACGCTATTGCAGGCGGGTATGGAGGATATAGGCGCGCAGCTTGACCCATCAAGTCAGGTGTTTTCTGGTCTGGATGCCGTGAGGAGGTCGGTGCTGATACTACTGGCGTATCGGCTGTCCAAAAACGCCCATCGCCATAGGCTGCCAGCATGGGAGAGTGCTGCGCGCTACATCGTGGATGTAAGGCGGCATGTCCGTTTGATTGATATTGACTTAAATGCCGTCAGCGATGCAAATCTACAGTGGCTATTAATGACCGCATCTCACTTAAATAGTAGCCAGCTGTTAGCGGTGGTCTGTATGGTGCCAGCGTATCACGCGGACCATGCTGATACAGCGAGTACTCATAAGGCGGAAGATAATAATTGTGGCAAGAGACAACAGGATAGCGGCCAAATAGATTATAATGAGTATCGACGATGGCTAAGTACATTGCATACTGTCATGTTACACGATACGATAATCAGTCAAGATGAATACGACTGCCTGATGATGCTGGCAGAGCATTGGTTAGGCGTTCGCCAGCTTTTTTAACATCGCCCGCTCTCAATTAAAAAATAAGACAGCAGAACCGCATGAGTGATATCCAAGATCCGCAAATTGTACTACAGCGCCGTGTGCAGCAGCGCCAAATCCTAGCGATGATGGGTATTAATCAGTGGGTGCGCCCAGGTGCTGCGACGCTAAGCATGGCTGATATCCCCGCCATTAGCGAAAGTCTGTCAAACCTCTCAAGTCCTAGCGTCTCTCTTGCCTCTTCGCAGCGCAGTCCTGTCAGCGATGTTAGCGACAGCGATGCAGCGTGGAATACCCAAAGCCCCGTCAATGACCGCCATCCTCACCGCGTCGATGATGGCTCGTCAAATCATTTAGACACGAGCGATACGTCTTCTTATCACGATGATGCCTATTTGGATGGCGAGCCTGCTCTACCAACCGTCGCGCAGGTGGTGGCACCACTCGTTGACGCCGTAAAAACAACCACTGCTGCGCCATCAGCGATACATGCATCAGCAGATAAATATGCTGATGAGAGCAACAAAAAGGTGTTGCCGTTTAGTTTACAAGGTGGCCGCTACGGCAACTGGGTCATACTGGTGGACATGCAAACCCTCAGCGAGGACAGCCAAAAACTGTGGCAAAACATCACCCAAGCGTTATCGATGACTTGTGAGACCACGGCGTTTCCGATCTGTGCGGGCATGGATACCGCCGAGCTTGCCAATGCCAGCTTAGCAGGCTATGTTTTTAAGATTGGGCGTAGTGAAGAAGTGCAAGTGGCGGCTTTGACGGCTTTGCCTGACGGGCTGACGCATCCTGCCCTAACTACGCTCCCAACTTTGGATGAAATGCTCGCCGATAGCCGTCTGAAGCGGCAGTTTTGGCAACAGATAGCAAAGTCTGTCTCGTAAATGAACATAACTGAGCATTTGAGATAATAAGAAAACTGTCAGACTGACAATGCCTTTAAAAATTCGCCCTAGGCGCTTTAATCGTTAATCAGCTTAGCTGTTAACCAACAATGATGACCTCATCAATTTAGGATAATAACCATGTCTACAACCCCAGAATCCATCCACACATCCAACGCTTCTACCAATCCAAACGCTGCCGCGCATCGTCTGCCAAACTTCTGTGCGGGTCCTGCGACCATGCCCACCACCGTCTTAGAGCGTGCACAAAGAGAGCTGCTTGACTGGCAAGGGCGCGGCCTTTCGGTGATGGAGATGAGCCATCGTAGTAAAGACTATGTCGCTATCACAGAAAAGGCTGAGAGCAAGTTACGGACATTGATGGAGATCCCAGATAACTATAAAGTGCTGTTTTTGCAAGGCGGTGCCAGCTTACAGTTTTCGGCGATTCCTCTGAATTTATTAAATGGCGGGCGCGGTGACTATCTAACGACGGGCGCTTGGTCAGGTAAAGCGGTCAAAGAAGCCAAACGCTATGAAGCATTGGGGTTGGGCGCAGTCAATGAGGTCGCTACTGGCAAAGACGGTAATTTTACTGACGTGCCAGCCCAAAGCGAGTGGAACCTAAGCGACAATGCGGCGTATTTTCACTACTGTGCCAACGAAACCATTCACGGTCTACAGATATTTGAGCCACCACAAGTCGACGCACCTATTATTGCCGATATGTCTTCTTGCATTTTGTCGCAGCCGATAGATGTGTCAAAGTTTGGCATGATTTACGCCGGCGCCCAAAAAAACATCGGTCCGGCAGGTCTTATCATTGTCATCATCCGTGAAGACTTGCTTGGCCGTGCCAGTGAGTGGTGCCCTATGCTTATGAACTATGAGCACCAAGTCGAAAAAGCGTCGATGTCAAACACCCCAGCGACGTACTCATGGTACTTGGCAGGATTGGTGTTTGATTGGTTAGAGGCGCAGGGCGGCGTGGCTGCGATCGGCAAGATTAACCAGCAAAAAGCCGACTTGCTCTACAAAACCATTGACGACAGCAGTTTTTATAACAACCCCGTTGCCCCTGAGCATCGCTCTATCATGAACGTGCCTTTTACCTTGGCAGACAGCAGTCTGGACAAGGTGTTTTTAGAAGAGTCAGAGGCCGCAGGACTATTGAACCTAAAAGGTCACCGCGATGTCGGCGGTATGCGCGCTAGTATTTATAATGCCGTACCGCTTGAGTGGGTACAGCAGCTGGTGGATTTTATGATTGCCTTTGAAAAAAAGCATGCTTAATCAAGCGGTCGCTATAATTCAAACGCTATCACGCAAACACTAAAAGACAAAAAAGACGCCACTTTTATAAGCGGCGTCTTTTTTATGTGCAGGCGTTTTTATTGTCAGTCAAAAAACCGCTAGGCAAACCTACTGTATACCTAAAACCGTGCCTCTACTGATGTAAACCCACCTCATCGCTGCGCTGTATTATCAAAAAAGCCTCGAGCATGACGACATCAATCCAGCAAATCATTAGGTGAAAAAACCTAAGTTTGTTATGATAAAATTTTTCGAGGGCAGAGCTTGGCAGTGGTTTTTACGTGTTATGGCTATAATGCTCACGTTTTTTCGATGATAGGTACGGTAAGTAAAGAGGTCTGTTGATACCCCATGATGCCCAAAAAAGCCCTGCCAAAAACCGTTTTGTTTGCTCTGGTCATCGGCTGGCTGCCGATAGCTATGGCAGCGCCTGTCACCACGACAGCGCTTGGTCATAATAGCACCACTGAATATGCCGACGCCCCATATATGCCCTATGCCAATCCAAATGCGCCCAAAGGCGGCACGCTGTCACTCGATGCGCGCGGCACCTTTAATGCGGCCAATAAATGGATGACCACGGGGGTGGCGATGGTCGGTACCGACTATCTGTACGACACATTGATGACCGGATCATTAGATGAAGCCTTTACCATGTATCCGCAGCTGGCCAGCAAAGTTACCTACGATCCTGAGGACACCAGCTGGATTATCTATCATATTAACCCTGCGGCGCGTTTTTGGGATGGCACAGAGGTCACTAGCACCGATGTCAAAGCCACTTATGACGCCATATTAAATAAAGGCCCGATGTATATTCGTAGCTATTTGGGAGATATCAAAGACATCCAAATTGTCGATAAGCGGCGAGTCAAGTTTGTCTTTACCTCCGATGATAATAAAGAGATTCTATTAACAGTCGGGCAGTTTCCAGTGTTTGCCAAATCCTCTATCGATACCGACTTTGAAAAAATCAGCCTAACGCCGCTCATGGGCAGTGGGCCTTATAAGCTTGGCCGCGTCGATGCGGGACGCTCGGTGAGCTATGTCCGTGATCCCAATTACTGGGGGCGAGATTTGATGGTCAATCGCGGTCGCTATAACTTTGACAGGATTAAGTTTGTCTATTACCAAAGTGATGAGATTGCCTTTGAAGGGTTTAAATCTGGACAATATCGCTTTCGCCCAGAAAATAAAGCCTCTAATTGGGCAACCGGTTATCGCTTCCCAGCGGTAAAAGCAGGGCTCATTAAAAAAGAAACCATCAGCAGTCAAAACCCAGTACCTATGCAGGCGCTGGTGATGAATTTGCGCCGGCCATTGTTTCAAGACATTCGCGTGCGCCAAGCACTGAGCGCCGCTTATGATTTTGAATGGATGAATAAGACACTGTTTCATGGGCAGTATGAGCGCCTGCAAAGCTTTTTTCATGGCTCGGAGCTTGCCGCTACGGGCATGCCATCGCCTACCGAGATGCAGGTGCTAAAACCACTACTGCCGACACTTGAGCCGATTCAGCGCCGTGCAGTATTGGCGAGATGGCAACTACCCACCAGCGATGCTAGCGGCTTCAATCGCGAAGGGTTATTACAAGCCAGAAAGCTATTGCTAGATGCGGGTTTTTATTATGACGATATGCAGCTATATCAGCCTAATGGTAAGCGTGCTCGGATTGAGATGCTGATGACGGGCGAGACTATGGGGCGTGTGTTGCTGCCTTATATTCGTAATCTCAAGCGTTTAGGGTTCGATGCGACCTTGCGGCAAGTCGATGGCCCACAATATTACGAGCGAATGCGCCGTTTTGATTATGATATGGTGGTCGATGTATTTGCCCAAAGCTTATCGCCTGGTGCTGAGCAAGTAGGGTTTTGGGGTAGTAGCGCTGCCGATGAGACGGGCAACCGAAACACGGCAGGTATCAAAAACGCGGCGATAGATGAGGTGATAGAACAATTAGGCGACGCCGAAAGTCGTGACGAGATTGTCTTATATACGCACGTCCTTGATCGTCTGCTACGCGCAGGCCACTATATGGTCCCGCTATATGGCAAATCTAGTACCAATGTTGCCTACTGGAATCAGTATCGCCATAATGGCACACTGCCGACCAATGCAGTCGGAATCGACTACTGGTGGGTAGATAAAGCAGCCGAAGCGCGCGTTAATAACTACTTGAAAAAATAAACGATGGCTTGGGCACCCAATATCTAATGTATCGTTTATCAAAAATAGCCATTCTCAATACTTGAATAAAAAGATAAGCAACACCTATAACTACTGGTAAGGATTTGATATGAGTATTCGTATTCACCCGATTAAAGCGTTTAATGACAACTATATCTGGGCGCTCATTAATGAAAATAACAAGCAAGCCATCGTCATTGATCCGGGTCAAGCTGAGCCTGTCGTTGCTTATCTAGAAGACAATGAGCTGGAGCTGACGTCTATCTGGACCACCCACCATCATCATGATCATATCGGCGGTGTGGCAGAGCTACAAGAGTCTTATCCGATGACGCATCTGGTGGCCCATGGCGAGCATACGGTCGATGAAGACCAGACCATCAAGGATGGTAGCACGGTCAGTGCCTGGGGCTGCGCGGCGCAAGTATGGGACGTGTCGGGTCATACGGCAAGTCACGTGGCTTATGTCTTAGATATCGATGGTCAAAAGCATTGTTTTTGCGGAGATACCTTGTTTAGTGCTGGCTGCGGCCGCGTGTTTACAGGAACGATAGAGCAGTTGCATGAGAGCTTTAAGCGTTTAAACGGACTGCCAGCCGAGACGCTGCTGTATCCAGCGCATGAATATACTGCCAGCAATCTACGCTTTGGTCTCTCTATCGAGCCTGCTAATGAAGCGATGCAGCAAGCATTGGCGCAAGCAGAAGAAAAAACCGCCCAAGGCACCCCAACACTGCCGGTGACCTTAGCGCATGAGCGTGCTGTCAATGTGTTTTTGCGCACACAAGAGCCGAGTGTGATCGCAGGTGTCAAGGCCAAGATGGCGATCGATGATGATAAGTCACTGACGGTATTTGCCGCGCTACGTGAGCTGAAAAACAACTTCTAATTATTTTAGGAAGCTGACATATGGGTCGTTATATCTTAAAAAGATTGCTGCTGATATTACCGACGCTATTTTTGATATTGTTGGCGAACTTTGTGATTGTACAAGCGGCGCCAGGCGGTCCTGTGGAGCAGCAGCTGGCATTGATTGAGCAAGGCGCAAAAGACAATGCGCTCGGCGGCAGTATCGGCGCGGGTAGTGCAGGCGGCAATGATAGTAACTACCAAGGCACGCGCGGCCTATCTGAGGAGATGGTGGCCGCAATCAATGCGCAATACGGCTTTGATAAGTCAGCGCCTGAGCGCTTTTGGCTGATGCTAAAGAACTACGCCCAGTTAGATTTTGGCGAGTCGTTTTTTAAGGGCCAGACGGTGACCGATCTGATTATAGAAAAGCTGCCAGTCTCTATCTCGCTTGGGCTGTGGAGTACGCTGCTGATATATATGATTGCCATCCCACTTGGTATCTACAAAGCCATGCATCACGGCTCGGGGATTGATAAAGCCACTGCTATGCTGCTCGCCATTGGCCATGCGATACCTGTGTTTGTGTTTGCCGTCATACTGTTGGTGTTTTTTGCGGGTGGCAGCTACTGGAATATCTTTCCGCTGCAGGGACTGACCTCCGAGAATTTTGATCAGTTAAGTACCTTGGGTAAAGTGAAAGACTACTTTTGGCATTTGGCACTGCCGCTATTAGCAAGTACCGTTGGCGGTTTTGCCGGCTTGACTTATTTGACCAAGTTTAGCTTTTTAGAAGAGCTGGGTAAGCAATATGTCCTCACCGCACGCGCCAAAGGCATAGGCGCGCGTCAAGTACTGTACGGTCATGTGTTTCGTAACGCGATGCTGATTATTATCGCTGGTATCCCCGCGGCCATCGTTGGGATTTTCTTTGCTGGTAATTTTCTTATTGAAATCATCTTTAAACTCGATGGTTTAGGACTGCTTGGCTTTGAGGCCATTCAGCAGCGTGATTATCCAGTGATATTTGGCACGCTGTTTATCTTTACCTTAGTTGGTCTACTATTACAGCTCATCAGTGATTTAAGTTATCACCTCATTGATCCGCGTATTGATTTTGAGGGTCGCTAATGTCAAGTCAACCATTACCTTCAGCGCCTGCAAGTCCGTCTATGACGATGACAAAAAAACGCCGCCTAAATCCTATTTGGCAAGCACGCCTAAACCGCTTTCGTCGCAATCGTCTAGGGGTCGTATCGCTCGCTATTTTTGCCCTAATATTTGTCCTTTGTATGGCAGCCAACGTGATTGCCAATGACAAGCCGCTACTGGTGCAGTATCAAGGCGATTACTATTTTCCTGTGCTAAAGGCCTATCCTGAGACGACGTTTGGCGGTGTGTTTGAGACCGAAACCAATTATAAAGACCCTGCGGTGCAAACGCTGATTAATGAGCAAGGCTTTTATGTGATGCCGCCCATTCCTTTTGCCGATCAGACGCCAAATGTTGCGCTGGGTCTGCCTTATCCTGCGCCGCCCAATAGCCAAAACTGGCTGGGTACGGATGATTTGGGTCGTGATGTGCTGGCGCGCATACTTTATGGCATGCGGGTGTCTTTGTTATTTGGTATCGCTTTGACGCTGGCAGGGGCGATGATTGGTATTATTGTCGGTGCCATACAAGGCTATTACGGTGGCTGGGTAGATTTGGCAGGGCAGCGCTTTATGGAAGTGTGGGGCGGGATGCCGCAGCTGTTTATGATTATTATTTTGGTCAGCTTGTTTAGTCCCAGCATCTTTATGCTGTTTGCCATGATGCTGCTATTTGGCTGGATGGGATTGGTCGGTTTGGTACGCGCCGAGTTTTTGCGGGCGCGTAACTTTGATTATGTCCGCGCTGCTCGTAACCTTGGGGTGTCGGACAGCCGCATTATGATGAGGCACATCTTGCCCAATGCCTTGGCCTCTAGCTTATCGCAGTTGCCGTTTATCCTAACGGCCAATATCATTGCCTTAACCGCGCTAGATTTTCTAGGGTATGGCTTACCGCCTGGCTCGCCGTCACTTGGTGAGCTGATGGTACAAGGCAAAAACAACCTTGATGCGCCTTGGCTAGCACTATCAGGATTTTTTAGTCTGACTTTTATCTTATCCTTGCTCATCTTTATTGGCGAAGCATTGCGTGATGCCTTTGATCCGAGGCGCTCCTAAAATGACAACTGATAAGATGATAAATGCCAATATGATAACTACTACTGAGCAAAGCAGCCTTTTGGGTGACAATCATAGCAATACACAAAACAAGCTCATGCTGGTAGTAGATAAACTTAGTATCGTCACTGACGCAGATATCGTTTTGGTCGATAAGCTAACGTACGAGCTGCGACAAGGGGAGACATTGGCTATCGTCGGCGAGTCAGGCTCTGGTAAGTCGATCGCCAGTCTTGCACTGTTGGGCTTGCTGCCAAATAGCTTGAGCGTTACTGGTGAAGTGCAGTTGGCAGACGCGGAAAAAATGACAACAATGACAACATTGCCGATAAGCAATCATAAAACACGTGATGCAGCGCTGCGCGCTATCCGTGGTCAGCGCATTGCTATGGTGTTTCAAGAGCCGATGACAGCGTTGAACCCATTACATACGGTTGCCAAGCAAATCGCCGAGTCGTTGCGTCTAAGCGGCGTACCCAAAAAGCAATGGCGAGACAGGAGCATCACCTTGCTAAGTGATGTCAATATTACTGACCCTGCTGACAAGCTGCATCGCTATCCACATGAGCTGTCCGGTGGCCAACGCCAGCGGGTAATGATCGCCATGGCATTGGCGCAGCAGCCTGATATCTTAATCGCTGATGAGCCGACCACCGCGCTGGATGTCACTCTGCAGCATGAGATTCTTGAGCTGCTAGATAAGCTCAAGCAGCAGCATCAGATGGCGATGATACTCATCAGCCATGATCTTAATTTGGTCAAACGCTATAGCGAGAACGTTATCGTCATGCGCCAAGGTCAAACGATTGAGCAGGGGAAAACTGCCGAGGTGTTTAATCAGCCAGCAGCTGACTATACTCGCACCCTTATCGAGCAAGATTTTGGGCAAGCATTAGATCTATTTGATGACAATCAAAGTCAGCGGCCAACCGTATTGCAAGTCAGTCATTTACAAGTACAGTTTTCGATTGAAAAAAGTCTGTTTGGCGGCGTCAAGCGCTGGTTTGATGCAGTAAAAAACGTCGATATGACGCTGCAAAAAGGGCAGGCGCTCGGCATCGTTGGCGAGTCCGGCTCTGGCAAAACCACCATTGCCTTGGCGCTGAGCCAATTACTGAGTCATCAAGCACGCATCAGGGGTCAGATTGTGGTGAACGGCCAAGATATCGCGGTACTGTCTAGGAGTGAGCTGCGAAAATTCCGCTCGCAGATTCAGATGGTATTTCAAGACCCCTTTGCCAGTATCAATCCGCGTATGACGGTGATGCAGATAGTTGAAGAAGGGCTGTTGGTACAAGGCGTGTCTAAGGTCGCCCGTCAGCAGGCGGTGATGGATAGTCTGGCAACCGTGCACCTGCCTGCTGAGTTTGCCCAGCGTTATCCGCATGAGCTATCAGGCGGTCAGCGTCAGCGAGTGGCGCTTGCTCGTGCGCTTGTGATGCAGCCAAGTTTATTGATACTTGATGAGCCGACGTCCGCACTTGATAGCACCACGCAGGTCACGGTGGTCAACTTGCTACGGGAAATTCAGGAAAAATTGCACATCAGTTGTGTGTTTATCAGTCACGATCTAAAGGTTGTGCGCGCTTTATGCCAGCATATTATGGTACTAAAAGAAGGCACGTGCATCGAGTCTGGAGTGACCGACGCTATTTTTGATAATCCAAAGCATCCGTATGCCAAGCAATTATTGCAAGCGAGTATGCTTTAGTCTAAGCAGTCAGGATAAAATAACTATACGAATTTATAAAATCTGGAACACCATAGATGATAAGTAGGCTCAAAATAAAACCCATTCGAGCGCTTGATACCAATGAATGAGCCAAACAGGCCTTTGACCACGTTTGAGCTATTGTTTGACTTGGTCTATGCCATTGCCGTAGCGGCGGCTCATGGTTTTTATAGCCGTTTAAGTGAGCATGACTTATCGGGATTTTTGACCTTTTATGGTATTTGGCTAATTATTTTGGCACCTATAGTGATGATTTGGTTTTTTGGACGAGACAACGAGCACTGGCTGGCTAAGGATAGCGACTAAGCGCGTTTGCGACAGGTTTGGCCGTGATGGTGTGACAATATGACAACGTAAAAAGCAGAACAATGTGAAAAGTAGAACAAGGCAGTTCACAGTAAGTGCGACATCACAAAAACGGCAGTGGTACAATAAATTTAAACAGTCGTTTGCTTGATACAGCAGTGATAGGGTATCTGGCATGGTTTAAAGACATCATAAAAAAGGATTTTTGTACCCATGAAACACCCAAGTCGTCTCTCTCAGTTGATCAATACCAATGGTTTACAGCATGCAGGCTATCTGGCGGTCGCCAAGACTCGCGCCAAAGTGCTAAAAGCGTTTTCTTATGTTGTGCCGATTAGAAGACCGATGTTGTTTGTCGGTGAGACCTCATGTGAGGAGCTGTGCGATATGCTGATAAATGAAGGCAACGCTCATGTCTTTATCGTCACAGATGCTGTGCTTAATAAGCTGGGCATCCCTGCTAAAGTCACCGACTATCTGGATGAAAAAAATATCCGCTACCATATCTATGATGGTATCACGCCAGACCCAACGTTTGCTGTGGTCAAAGAAGGATTGCGCCAATCTGTCGCCGCCAAGTGCGATTCGATCATTGCCATCGGCGGCGGTTCGGTCATCGATGCGGCCAAAATGATCGCCATGGCCCAAGGTAATAAATGCCAGCCTGAGCAATTAATCGGACTTTTAAAAGCCAAAAAGCCCTCTGTACCGCTTTATTGTATTCCTACCACTGCTGGTACTGGTTCAGAGGCGACCCTAGGCGCGGTGGTGTCTGATGACAACACTCACCAAAAAGCGCTGTCGATTGACCCCAGAATGGTACCCCTAGCAGCCGCTATCGATCCTGTGATTATGAAAGGGATGCCTAAGCATATCACTGCGGATACCGGTATCGATGTATTGACGCATGCCTTGGAGGCATGGATGAGTGCTAACGCCAGTGTTGAGACTGATTATTATGCCGCTTCTGCCACCAAAGCGGTGATGCAGTATCTGCCAATCGCCTATGAAAATGGGGAAGACCTGCAGGCTCGCGAAGAGATGGGGATAGCTGCACATTATGGCGGTATCGCCTTTAACAAAGCGGGTCTTGGCTATGTCCATGCCATCGCGCACCAGCTAGGCGCGTATTATGGTATTCCTCATGGTCGTGCCAATGCCATCGTCTTGCCTTATGTGTTAGACGTCAATCGTCAAGCAAGCAAAAAAAGACTGGCCAAGCTGGCCAAGCAGACAGGAATGATCAGGCAAGGCAACGCTGGTAATAGTGATGCTGAGATCGCCGATCATCTAATCGCGCAAGTGCGCGACTTGATTGCTAGCTTACACATCGACCCAGCGGTAAGAGGCATGCAAAGCAGTGATTTTGATGACATCGCAAAAGCGGCGGCAAAAGAAGTCAGTGATACTTATGCGGTGCCGACCTATCTGTCACCTGCCGAAATCAAAGACATCTTAACAAGGATCAAACACGCCAGTGAACAGCATAGTGCTGCTGCCAAGACGGCGAATGCGGTCGCTTAGGGCGCTCTTGTTTAAAGCACAGGCTGGCACGGTGACTGGATCGCTCAGATGCAGCAGCGTCTAAGGCTGACGAAAAGTGACAAAAAAGGATACTGAACGCAGTATCCTTTTTGGGTTTTGTTTGGGCGTTTATCTGGGTTTAGATGTTAGGCTTGATTGCTTGCGACATTAAAACGCCGGCCGACGCTTGGGCACCGCGTCCAAAAATTCATTACGTGCTTGATTGTCGTGAAGATACTCACCCAGCATGGCGGTACTACGAGTGGTTGACTGTTGTTTGTTGACGCCGCGCATCATCATGCACATATGCGAAGCATCCATTACCACAGCTACCCCGCGACACCCTGTCACATCCATGATGGTTTGGGCGACTTGCTCGCTTAGGTTTTCTTGGATCTGCAAGCGGCGAGCAAACATATCGACGATGCGCGCAAACTTTGACAGACCCAATACATGACCATTTGGTAAATAACCGATATGCGCCACGCCATGAAACGGTAGCATATGATGCTCACATAGCGAGTAAAACTCGATGTTTTGCACCAATACAAGCTCGCGATTGGTCGATGGAAATACCGCGTCATTGACGACTTCTTCTAAGCTTTGATGATAGCCTTGCGTCAAATAAGAAAACGCCTTTGCTGCTCGCGCAGGCGTGTCTAGTAAGCCTGGGCGATTTAAGTCTTCGCCAGTTGAGTCAATCAATTGACGATAAGAGTCGATATTTTCTTTATAATCTGGAGTGATGATGGGGGTATTACTCATAAGTTTGGCAGCCATCCAAAATGTGGGTGTAGCTTAACGCTAAATCCTCAGTTACAAGCACTCGATTACGAGCAAGGGTTGTAAGGGATTTTTATAAAAATTGTGCAAGCTGGGAAGGGCTGTGATTATACTTGAAAAAGGCTTAACTTCATACTGCTGTGGCCAGAGTTGCGCGTTTTATCGACATCAGGCATCACCATAACATAGAGGATACCAGCATCTGTATCAGTAAGTACAGTTTACGACTGTTTACTTAAATCAATTCGTGTATAATGAGTCATCTTTTTATCATACTTATAATGAGCATTTATACTCTCGAACGATTCAAAAGGAAATATTATGCTACTGCAAGGACAACGATTTGTCGTAACTGGCATCGCAAGTAAACTCTCTATCGCATGGGCGATCGCAGAAGCGTTGCACCGTGAAGGCGCTTCATTGATTTTGACTTATCCAAATGAGAAAATCAAAAAACGGGTAGATATGGCAGCCGAAGCATTTGAGGCAGACTTGGTGTTAGAGTGTGATGTCGCCTCAGATGACTCTATCGCCGCTTGCTTTGAGCAAATCACCACACATTGGGGTGATGGTATCGATGGCGTCGTACATGCTATTGGCTTTGCGCCAATGGATCAGCTCGATGGCGATTTTGTTAGCGCCACCACTCGTGAGGGCAGTCAAATCGCGCACGATATCTCAAGCTACAGTTTTGTAGCATTGGCCAAAGAGGCGCGGTCGCTGCTGGCCATGCGTCATGGCTCGATGCTGACACTGACTTATGAAGGTAGTATCTCAGTATTGCCAAACTATAATGTCATGGGGATGGCCAAGGCAAGCTTGGAGGCCAGTGTGCGTTATCTAGCGACATCGATGGGTGGTGAAGGCATTCGTGTCAACGCTATATCAGCAGGACCTATCCGTACGCTGGCCGCCAGCGGCATCAAATCTTTTAGAAAAATGCTTGATATCAGCGAAAAGATAGCGCCGCTACAACGCAATATCACCCAAACAGAGGTCGGTAACGCAGCGTTGTTCTTGCTATCACCATGGGCTTCAGGTATCACCGGTGAGATTATGTTTGTGGATGCTGGGTTCAATACCGTGGCCATCAGCGAGCAGCTAATGATGGCTGATGAGTCAAAGTAGCCGCTCAAGATAAGTGCGTGATCTGACATATTCAGTGATATTATTTAGCAAAGACAAGGCAGCCTAGGGGCTGTCTTTTTTGGTTATAATAAAGGCTTTTTGGCCCTAGGCCATGAAACGACAAATATGATCACCAAACTACCAAAGTGGATATTATGGGGCGGCGCGATTTTAGCGTTTAGTGCCGGCTGCGTCAATACAGCGGCGCTGATGGGCTTTGCGCGTCTTTCTGTCTCGCACGTCACGGGTAATGTGAGTCTGTTTGCCGCTGCAATCGCTTACATGGATGCTCGTAGTATCTTGTATATCGGGGCGCTGCTACTGTCATTTTTGGCAGGTGCGATATTAAGCGGTTATGTGATCGGGCAGACGTCCCTAAAGCTTGGGCGACGTTATGGCCGCGCGTTATATATCGAGGCGGCACTACTGCTGCTCAGTTATTGGCTATATCAGCAGCATGACTACTTAGGGCAGCTGGCGGCAGCGATGGCCTGCGGTTTACAAAATGCCATGGTAGCGACTTATAGTGGGGCAGTCATTCGCACGACTCATTTGACAGGTCTTACCTCAGATATGGGTGCGGCCATCGGAAACTGGCTGGCAGGTCGTGCCATCAGCAAGCCTACCTTAGGGTTTCAAGCGATTATCTGGTACTGCTTCTGTGGTGGTAGTGCGCTTGGGGCGTTTTTATTTGCAAAGGTCGGTTATGATGCGCTGTTTGCACCCATTAGCATCGTACTTAGCGCGGCGTTTATTTATAACTATGTCTCAGACCGCTTGCCGGAGAAAAGATAATTAAAATAAAGATAAACTAAAAAAGAGCGTATCTTAAAAAAAAGTCTAGGACACGTGCTCATAAAAGAAAGCGCTCATCATTCCAATGAGCGCTTATAGCAAACAATACATAAATGGCGCATTGTCAGTGGCAATGCGCTTATATTAAAACTAGAAACATATTAAACATATTTGAAAAACCAGCGAATTACTTATCGCTTTCTTCGTTATGATCTTCGTGTTCATGCATGCCTTGCATCATGTCTAGAGCAGAGTCGTCGGTACGCTGCTGGTCTTTTTTGTCAAGGCCATCTTGATTGATGTCTTTACGAGCCATTTTTGTGGTCGAGTTTGTTTTATTGTCGTCTGTCATGAAATGCTCCTAATAGTTATTGTCAATTTGATTGAGGACATGGCCTAGTATGAAAGAGCATTGTTGAGTTGTACATATAGTGTGTATGCGTGTTTAGTGACGATGTGTAACTGGCGGTTTGTAACTAAAGACTCATAACTAAAGCGCATGATCCTTGCTACTTGGCAAAACGGTATTTGCTAGCAGCGCCATCGATGACGAAAAATGTTGCTTAGATAAGTAGTTGAGTTTAAAGCATTCTTATAAACGAACATTGATACAGGTCAATCAAGTGCTTTGTCAGGCGCGTTTTTTACGATATATCTGCTATGATGATAGCCTGTTTTTTGCTGATAACCCGCCAGTTATCACAATTCATACTCTCTCTTTGGTTTATCTTTAGGGTCTTTTTTACACCGTCTTTGGATCAATAAGGACATTTTATGTCAAAGCAAAAACTAGACAGCCATCTTCCTGATGATGGCAATGAGTATTTATTTACCGATACCTTTCCGAAGGGGACGGGTAAAGGGCTGATAGTGGTCGCCATCGCCGCCATTATCGCTATGATTATCTATAACGTTTTGCCCTTTGAAGTCAATGCCAATAAAGGCCTTGCGGTGCTGTTTTTTATCGGTGTGCTGTGGTTGACAGAGGCGGTACACGTGACTATCACCGCCTTGCTGGTCGTAGTGGTCGGGGCGCTGGTTGGCATACCTGAGTTTGATGCCAAGATTGGCCTACAAAGCTTTGCCAGTCCGACTATTTATTTGTTTTTTGGTGGTTTTGCACTGGCGGCCGCCTTACATGTACAACAGCTAGACAAAAAAATCGCCCTAAAGATCTTATCAATGTCAGGTGGTAAGCTGAGTACGGCGGTGTTTTTGATATTTGCCGTGACCGCGTTTTTGTCGATGTGGATATCTAATACTGCTACAGCGGCGATGATGCTGCCACTGGCGCTGGGTATTCTCACGCAAGTGGATCGCGAAAAAGACCGCGGTACTTTTGTTTTTGTGCTGCTGGGTATCGCATACTCAGCTAGCCTTGGGGGCTTGGGTACTATCGTGGGCTCGCCGCCTAATGCTATTGCGGCAAAAGCGCTCAACATCGCCTTTGTAGATTGGATGAAGTTTGGTGTGCCCATGATGGTAGTGTTGTTGCCGCTGCTCTTGGGGGCGATGTATGTGTTTTTAAAACCCAACCTCAACCGCACAATCACTGTACTCGATGAAGCGCCAATCGCGTGGAATAAGCCGCGAGTTGTGACGATTATCGTCTTTATTATCACTGCCTTTAGCTGGATATTTTCTAAAAAAATTGGTGCAGCGCTCGATATCACTGATACCGATGCTGTCATTGCTTTGTCAGCGGCCGCCGCGGTAGTCAGTCTGGGTCTGGTATCATGGAAGCAAGTCTCGGACAATACCGATTGGGGCGTGCTCATGCTGTTTGGTGGCGGTATTGCGCTATCGACGATCTTAAAAGTATCGGGCGCATCATTGGTGCTGGGTGAGACGGTGGCAAGTGCGCTGTCTTCTGCGCCGCTGATCTTGGTGATGATTGCGGTGTCAGCCTTTATTATCTTTTTGACTGAGTTTGCCTCAAACACCGCGTCAGCTGCGCTGCTGGTGCCAGTATTTGCAGCAATTGCTGAGCAAATGGGTCTGCCGCATGAGGTGCTGGTGCTGGTCATCGGTATTGGCGCATCTTGTGCCTTTATGCTACCTGTTGCGACACCGCCAAACGCCATTGTCTTTGGTACTGGGTTGATCAAACAATCTGAGATGGTCCGCACAGGGGTAATACTCAACATCATTGCCACCGTCGTTGTTGGATTGTGGGCGTATTTTTTCTTAATATAGCCTCAAATATGTCCGACTAAGACATACCAATACAGACAAAACCCGATGTTTCCATGACTATTGGACATCGGGTTTTTGTTTTTCACCTCAACATATAGTCGATACACTCTAAAAGTGTCATAGCGCTACTGGGATGAATTTTGCGCAGCCTCTGGGAACGCAGCACGCAAGTAAAATTTATACCAGTAGCGCGTTTAAATTCATAACAATTTTACATTCAGCTAACTATAGTATCAATAATCGGCAGATTGAGTAAGTTATTCTGAAGGCTAGGCAAGTACGACAAGCCGCTTGAATCGTACCTGCATAACCCTCATAATCTAAGCACTTTTAAATAATAAATAGCCTAAGCAAATATGCCGAATCAAACTGAAAAATCGCAACAAACTAAACCGCAAACAAACACCACCTCTCAATTAGATGTCAAAAGTACAGCAGCGCAGGCCGCTACCGGTACGATGAGTCAAGTCGATACTTCTGATCTACCCGTCCTTGCCAAAGACAGCTACTACCTTGGGCGTTTGGAGCGCGAGCTGGCACGAGCCGCTGTGACCAAAAACAAAGCAGCCAGTAGCAACGCTCACAAAAATGACTCGCCTAAAGCGGCAGACATCCTGAGCAAAAAACGGGCGCAATACGAAAAAATAAAAACCCGCTCACAGCAAGCGGTGCAAGCGCGTATCGATAGTATCCCAGACAATTTGCCAGCCACCTTAAACCTAGATTTGCCTGTCAGTCAGCGCGCTGATGACATCGTGCAAGCCATCATCGACCACCAAGTCATCATCGTCGCAGGTGAGACAGGGTCTGGTAAAACCACGCAATTGCCGAAGCTTGCGATGCTGGCAGGTCGCGGCATCACGGGGCAAATAGGGCATACCCAACCGCGTAGGCTCGCAGCACGTAGTGTGGCCAACCGTATCGCCGAGGAGCTTGGCGAGCAGCTTGGTCATACCGTTAGCTTTAAGATTCGCTTTAATGAGCAAGGATCAGCGAAATCGGTCGTGAAGCTGATGACCGATGGTATCTTATTGGCCGAACTCGGTCATGATCGGTTTTTAAGTAAATACGATACTATCATCATCGATGAGGCGCATGAGCGTAGTCTAAACATTGACTTTATCATGGGCTATCTAAAAAAACTGCTACCCAAACGCCCTGATTTAAAAGTCATTATTACCTCAGCAACCCTTGATACCAAGCGTTTTAGTGAATACTTTAGCCGTTATGATAGTAAGCTCAAGCGTAATGTCCCTGCGCCGATTTTTAATGTTGAAGGCCGCAGTTACCCTGTTGAGGTACGTTATCGCCCGCTGACCGATGAGCCAGTGGGTAGCTCAGATGACGACAGCTACGATGATTTTGAAGAAAATCTACCGCGCGCAGTGGTAGCTGCTGTCGAAGAGTGCTTTAGCGATGCGCAAAATAAAGGTCATGCCGACCAAGCAGATATCTTGATATTTGCGGCGACAGAAGCAGAGATTCGTGAGCTGCAAGATGTACTGGTTCGTCATGGACCTAAGCATACTGAAGTGCTACCGCTGTTTGCACGTCAAACTTATGAAGAGCAGCAGCGTATCTTTCAGCCGTCAGGTCGCGGTAGGCGTATTGTGATTGCTACCAACGTCGCTGAGACTGCACTGACCGTACCCGGCATTCGCTACGTGATTGACTTAGGGTTTGCGCGGATTTCGCGTTATTCGTATCGCTCGCGCGTACAGCGCCTGCCGATCGAAGCCATCTCGCAAGCGGCTGCCAATCAGCGTAAAGGTCGCTGTGGCCGTGTCGCGCCGGGCGTTTGTATTCGTCTGTATAGTGAAGAGGACTTTAGCGGTCGTCCAGAGTTTACCGAGCCTGAGATACTACGGACCAACCTTGCATCCGTTATTTTGCAGATGGCCAACCTGCGTTTAGGTAGCGTTGAGAATTTTGAATTTATCGAGCCGCCCGATAGCCGTTTGGTGACTGATGGTCATAAATTGCTTGACGAGCTTGGCGCGATTACCGCCAAAAACGACAAAGCTAACCTACCCAAACGCAAACAAACTTTGGACCATCTGCGTCTGACCCGTATCGGGCAAAAGATGGCGCGTATGCCTATCGATCCAAGGCTGGCGCGTATGCTGGTGGCAGGTAGCGACTTTGATTGTATCCGTGAGATGCTCATTGTTGTCGCCGCTCTTGCCGTACAAGATCCGCGCGAGCGCCCCGCCAATAAACGCCAGCAAGCGGATCAAAAGCATGCTGAGTTTCGTCAAGATGACTCTGACTTTTTGTTTTATTTAAGTCTATGGAAAGCGCTGTTTGAAAAAGGCGAAGACGGCAATAAATTATCTGGTAATCAGCGCAAACAGTTTGCCAAAAAACATTATCTGAGCTTCCCGCGCGTGCGTGAATGGAGTCAGACTCATCGGCAGTTGCTGCAGATGGTCACGGATCTTAATCTTGCAGATGATAAAGGCGGTAAAAAAGGGACGGGTAGTAGTGACCCTACCAGTGTGGAAGATGAGGAAGTCAAAGCGGTCAAATATGCCAATCTGCATCGCGCACTATTGACGGGGCTGCTGTCGACCATCGCGCATAAGACAGAAAATCGCGGTGAGTACTTAGCAGCACGCCAGCAAAAAGCCAAAATATTCCCAGCCAGTACTGTGTTTAAACAAGTACCGCCTTGGGTCATGGCCTTTGAGATGGTTGAGACCTCGCAAGTGTTTATGCGTACTGTTGCCAAGATTGAACCTGAGTGGATCATCTCCGCGGCGGGCAACTTACTGAAGTACCATTATTTTGAGCCGCATTGGTCCAAAAAGACAGGCCGCGTTAAAGCTTACGCGCAGATTAGTTTATTTGGGCTGATTATTGTTAGTAAGCAGCTGACCAACTATGAGCAGGTCAATTTGGCAGAGTCGCGGGAGATATTTATCCGTGACGGTTTAGTAACGGGTAATTTGGGTCGGCAAGCGCCGTTTTTGCAGCACAATATGGACAAAATCGCCCATGTTGAGCGTATCGAAGACAAATTGCGTCGCCGCGATTTACTTGTCGACGAAGAGGCGCTGTATCAGTTTTATGACAAAAAAACCCCTGAGCATGTCGCTAGTCGTAAAGCCTTTGAGGACTGGCGCGCTGAGGTAGAAAAAAATGATAGTAAATATCTGTTTTTTACCGATGATGACGTGCTCAACAGTCAAGCGCCGACCACAGGCGACTTCCCAGAAGTGTGGAAGCTGGGTGATTTAAAGCTGCCGCTACGTTATGTCTTTGATCCATCAAGCGATGACGATGGCGTGACCATTCGCGTGCCGCTTGTCGCATTGCCGCAGCTTGATGCTATTGAGCTGCTGTGGGGCGTGCCCGGTTGGCGCTATGAGCTGGTGTTACAACTGTTAAAGTCATTACCAAAAGACATCCGCCGGCAGATCGTACCGATTCCTGACACGGCAGACAGTCTCTTTGATGAGCTACAGCCCGAGGGCGGACAGGGGCTGCTCAAGCAGCTGTGTCAAGCGCTACACCGCCGCGGCATTATGTCGGTGAGCGAAGCGAGCTTTAATCCGGCCAGCATTGATCGTTATTTGCAGCCACAAATCTGTGTGGTCGATGACAAAAACCGCATCATCGAAAAAGGACGCGACCTACAAACGCTACAGATTCGTCATGCTCAAGAGACCCGTCAAGCGGTCAATGAGCAGCAAGGCGCACACACGGACTTCCCTGAGCATTTTGCCTTTAGTAAAAACCATCATAGCGCAGGCGTAGTGATGAAGCAATTTGCTGCCTTGGTCGCAGATGAGGCGGGTGAGGCGGTATCGATTCATCAATACACCGATGTCAATGCCGCACTGCAGGCGCATCGTATCGGGGTCTTGACTTTGATCAAAGGCAAGCTGGGTGCCAAAAGAAAGCAGCTGACCAGTCAAATCGATAAGATATTTAAATTGGCCTTTGCCCCGCTGGGTGATATGGAAGCCCTAAAGACCATTGTGATTGATGCGACACTTGATGCCACGCTTGAGGAGCATTATGTCTTATTTGATCATAGTGAGGATTTGCCTGAGAGCGCCGACGATGAGGCAGTTGAACTGAGCGAAGAGCTACCCTTTACCACGGAGGAGTATGCAAAGACGCTCGAGGCTGTGGTTAGCAATTTTTTATTGACGGGTCAGAGTGTCATCAAAACCCTCAAAAACGTCTATACGCGCTGGCAACGTATTCGTCAGAGCTTACTCATGCTGGATCGGGAGATATTTGGCGAGTCTATCGATGATATCGAAGACCAGCTTGAGGACTTGCATTTGTCTGATTTTGTTTATCGGATGGATTACAGTCAGTGGCAGCAGTATCCGCGCTATCTTGAGGCGCTAGAGATTCGTATCGAACGTCTGGAGCACAACCTCGAGGCTGATCTCGACGGTGTTTATGCGCTCGATGTGCATATGGAGCGACTGGCAAACCGTGCCAGCGATGCGGCCATCAGTGAATATCGCTGGATGGTCGAGGAGTATCGCATTCAACTGTTTGCCCAACCGATGAAAACTCGTATGGCGGTGTCACCTAAGCGTTTGAGTAAAATGTGGGATAAGGTGGGTTGATAAACTGTTAAATAAAGGATAGTGAGTAGGGTGGGTGAGGGGCACCCTATGCGAGCGGCTACTTTATACTAAACCTTATGAATGTATTTTATTCGCCAAATTACTTAGTCTAGGACCTTTGGGGGTAGATATATTGTGAACTCATTTAGGGGCTCAACCAATACACTGTAAGGTTTGTTTTGCTCGGAATTTGGAACAATACCAAAATCTGATAACAGTTTAAAATTTGCCGAAATTAAGGTGGCAGGTTTTACTTCAAGCCGTTTATGCCAGACACGATAAGTGCCGAGCTTACCATCTCTACGATGATAAAAACCTGCTAGTGGGTGAGTAATATAAATAAGGGCTGACTCAACATTAGGAAAACCTGCAAACGATAATACCTCCTCTCCTGTTTGTTGCAGAGACACCGAAGCCGCTGCCCAGTCTGATTGAGCATTCATGACATACTTAGTATATAGCTTTGTTGCGTCATCAAAGTGACAATCAAAACTCACCTTAGCTGAGTGCCATGGTAGCTGCCATACATATCTAGGCACGGCCAATGTCCATGAATCCAAAGTCGTACCTAAAAACCAGACGCAGCGCTCGCCAGTTTGTTTGTCTATAATATAAATGCGGTAGTTGGTCTGCGGCATAGTAAACTTTGGGAAAGGATAAACGGCTGAGGTAAAGTCAACGTCGATAAAAGGCACAACAGATATAAGCCCTTTGTCTTCACCATTTATCGATACGATGTCAATTGCAAATCTATCAGGAATCATACCAGCGAATCTCTCAACTGGCACCGCATAAGTGATGATGGAGAAGTGTTTCAGACCACAAATCACATCTATGCCAGTAGGCTCAGGTCTCTCCTGTAGATAATCTTCGAAACGTCTCAGTTGTTGCATACCATCTCCTAAAGTTAGAGTATGATTCTATCAAATTTAGTGCAGTATTTTGCAAAAAAATTTGAAGTGCGCAGGCCTCTCAAGTTATTCAAGTTATGTTCAACTGGAACCCATTAAAAATAAACCCTATTTGTTTTTTAAACAATAAAAAAGGCTGGACTAGCAAGCGCTAATCCAGCCTTTTACTTTTTACTTTATAAAAACCTGAACCGCCCCGATATATCGTAGAGTGGATTACTTGAGTCAGACAGCTTTATCTGACTCAGTAAGACTATCATAGTATCGTCTTTCAAACTCAAAAGGCGACACATAACCAATCTTGATGACATGCCTTAAAACGTTATGGTATTAGAACTTATAATTAATACCCACACGGTATTCGCGACCACGCTCGGCATTCCAGTTGGTTAAGTCGGTAAAGCGCGTGGAGCGGAAGTTGCTTTGGTTGTAATACATTTTATCTGCAATGTTGTTGATGCCAGCGTTGAGGCTCAGGCTGTCATTGTTGAAAGGTTGCCAGTTGGCGAAGACATCGGTGACCCAATATTTTGGCATGGTGCGGTCTTCAGTTTCGCCCGCTTCACGGTATTGGTATTCATCCATGTGACGATGTTTGACACCAATCTCAAGCTGGGGGTCGTCAAACTGATAAGAAACCGACGCAACATATTTGTCACCCGTTGGAATAACGTCGAGGGCATAGCCGTAATATTCGCCATTTAACTCAGGGTCATTGTGCGACATACCAAGATAGGCTTTGATGCCGTTGTTTTGGTAGCCTAGGTTGAGCTCGTAGCCTTGGTTTTTGAGTTCGCCTTGGTTGGCTTGTACGGTGTCGTAGGTGTTGATGTAGTCTTTAAAACGTTGGTCAAAGACGCTTGCGCCTGCCATAAAGCCATTGTCCCCCATCCATTCAATACCGATTTCTGCGTTTTGCGCTTTACCAGCTTCTAAGTCATCGGCAAAGCTGTGTTGGTCGCCATTGGCCAATGCCAGAATTAGAGATTCATAAAGCTTTGGAGATTGGATGGCTTGAGACCAGCTGGCGTTAAGAGATAAGTTGTTATTTACAAACCAAGTGGCAGCAATGCTGGGGCTGACCATGCCATCGCTTAGGTTTTGCTCGGTGTTGTTGGTGATGTCGTAATGGTCGTAGCGTACGCCTGTGATCAGCAAGATGGGGTCAAAGTCCCAGCGCATTTCAGCAAATACACCGTATTCTTCCTTTTCTTCTTCGCCAGTGCCAACTGTATAGGCATCTGCGCTGATTTTGCTGTCTCGATAGTTGATACCAGTGACCAGTCTGTGCGCATCTGTCACTGGGTAGGTGACGGACAGATTTGCCCCTGTGGTTTCTGCTTCAGAGTTTAGCGGGTCTGGAATGCGGGCAGAAAGATTGTCGATTTGTTTACGCTCGTCATCGGTCTTGCTATAAAAAGCATTGGCATCGATATCAAGAGCGTAGATACCACCAATGTCATAGCCTTGATAGGCTAGGTTGGTGGTGTCTTGCGTGGTTTCGGTATCAAAAATGGTCTGGTCGCCGAAGGTGCCGATAAGATTGGGGCGAAAGCCGATGTCACCGCTCATTTGCTCACGGCGATGACTCAGCTCAAGGCGGTTGTCTGGGTTGATGTTCCAGCCAAGTTTTGCCAAATAGCCTTCTTGGTCTATTTCGGTATAGGGCACTTCGTTGCCATCGCCATCTTCGTAATTGTCATTATGAACGATGTTGCCCATGATGATGCCATCAACTGCACCGTTTGAGCTGCGTCCATAAGCGGCTGTCACCCCGTTCCAGCCTTCATTGCTGCTATAGCCGCCACCAATCATTGAGCCAACATCTTTACCAGATTTTAGCATGTCATTGGCGTTTACTGTTGTCATACGAATGGCTCCAGCAGTAACACCAATACCCGAGCTGGCTGCGCCTGTGCCTTTTTCAATGTTGATGGATTTAAGCAAGGCGGGATCAAACATAAAGCGAGATTGATGGTGAAATACTTGCGCACTGGTACTGACATTGTCCACGCTAAAGGTCAGCTCGTTTTCTCCCATATTACGAATGTATAGCTGCTGTGCGACACCGTTGCCACCACTGACGGAGAGGCTGGGTTGGTCTTTTAACACGTCTTTCATGTCGAGAATGGTGCTTTTTTCTATGATTTGCTGATTGACCGTCGGTGTCACACCGCCAGAGCTGGCGGTGACGGTGATGGTGTCTAGAGTGGTGGTTGGTATATTATCATTGCTTAGATCTGTGCTGTCTGATGCTGAAAAGGCAACGGTGCTTAGCGTAGCCAATGAGCCGAACATGAGTGTTTTTACAGCAAAAGAAAGTGGGGTGCGAAGAGCAAGCATGGTCAAACCTCAAAAATATACAGTCAATTTAATGAGAATGATTATCATATAATTTTGTGAAGATTTGTGTCACAATCAGGAAAGAATTGCTATCAAAATCAGGAATAATGGCAAGTTAAAGCAGCGAGTCAAAAAATTGTAGGTATACATTTTCGTCAGTGAAAGACCAGCTCATCAAAAGATGACTGTGTTTGTTGTCAGAGTTTGATGCCGTGCTTTTATGCTGGGTTGATGTTTTGGTGAGATGAGTGGATTAACTGAAAAGTGATATTTAAGACAGTTTGAGATGGATAGAGGTCAGAGGAGCAGTCATATGAGTGTGGCGATTGAGGCACTGCCATGGCAAGACCATGAGTTAGGAAGTATGCACATACGCGAGCTGATAGGTGGGGAGCAGGCAGAGCCTGTCAAAGCGTATCAGGAGAGTTATCAGATAGCCGATGGGTTTACTCTGGTGCGAGAGCAAATGCAAACAGCGACCCCAATTGTGTATCCAGAAATGAATAGCGATGGCTATGTGGGGGTGTGCTTTGCGTTTGCAGATGTGAACAAGACAGATAAACAGATTGCGTTTCCGCATTTATATCATGAGCAAATGAATGTGACCAATGGTTATCATTACCCTGAACAAAAGCACGATGCGCTGAATAAACCTAGCTATTATACTAGCTTGAAGTTTCGTCCTGAATATCTGTGGGCATTACATGAGCAGCAGCCATTGCCCAGTTGGCTATTGCATTTGGTGGATGGCAGTTGTAAGCAGGTTGTGACTCGGATACAAGTGCCGACCAGCTTAAGAGAGCTAGGCTGGCAGATATGTCGCATGCCACGCAGTGAAACGCTCAGTGACTGCATGCGCATACAGGCAAAAGCGCTGTCTTGGCTGGCGATGCTGCTAGAAATACCAGATCAAATCAATCGAAGTCATTACCAGCAGCAAGATGTTATGATAGCAAAGAAGATACAGCAGGCCATTAATATTATTCAAAATGAATTTCATACCGAGCTGACCATTACTAGTTTGGCTAGCCGAGTGGCCTTAAATGAGTGTTATTTAAAAAAAGGCTTTAAAGATAAGACAGGGCTTGGTATTCATGAATATTTAACAGAATATCGTTTAGAACAGTCTTGCCAGCTACTGCGCTGTCGCCCTGATTTAAGCATTAAAAGTGTTGCCAGTATGTGCGGGTATCAACCAAGCTACTTTAGTCAGGTATTTAAATCGAGGTTTGTGATATCACCGAATGATTTTCGCAAACAATGAATACGGTAAAGAGCTCATTATTCACTTCAGCATAACTCGTAAATGTAAATATGGTCTAGGGCGTGTCCCTAATTCAAGCGTTTATGACTAAATGGGCTAAAAATGGCTAAATCTTTGGCAAACGGTGTCAAATATAGTCAATACACTCTAAAAATGTCATAGCGCTACTGGGATGAATTTTGCGCAGCCTCTGGGAACGCAGCACGCAAGTAAAATTTATACCAGTAGCGCGTTTAAATCCATAACAGTTTTACATTCAGCTAACTATAGTCTTTTTTTATTAAACCAATCTACCCACTCAAAGGTTGCTAGTTCAACGTCTTTCATACCGTGCTATTGCTGTTGTAGATACTCGATCACCTCAGACTTATGCAGTCCATTGACCGTTTCAGCCAATGCGTTGTCATAAGAGTCGCCTGTTGTACCAACAGAGGCAATCACGCCAGAATCCGTCATCCTAGAAGTATAGCGAATGGATAAGTACTGAACCCCTCGAGCACTATGATGAGTCACATCTTTGGGATGGTTTCTATCTGCTATTGCTTATTTAGGACAGCCCCTTTTTTAATTACATTGGGATTCCAGCCATTCGCTTAATTTAATAATATCATCCTGATTATTCCTTAATTCCTTACAAACGAAGTAAAAGTTATCCCCTGTTAGAAATTCATGCATTGGAACTCTAACGAGATTTTGTTTATAAGCATCATCCTGCATCATATAATTATTGGTAAGAGTAATACCCAGATTGTACCGTGCGGCTTCTATCGCTAATAGTACATGACTAAAATGATTTATCTTTATATCGCTTGGTAATTCAAATCCGCCTGCCTTACACCATCGCAGCCAATCCTCCGCTGTATTCTCGCTCGTATCTGCATATCTCACAGACAATATTGGATGCCGCCACAATGCGTCAGGAAGGGGTTTATCTCTTATTTTCTTCCAAAGCTTTTGACCACAAACAGGATATAAAGTTTCAGCAAATAAAAACTTACTGATGAAAGCATGTGGAGGAGGATCGACGGTGATATAACAATCGGCCCTTTGCTCATTATAATCAGAGGGATGATTAACCATGTCTAAAGTAAGTTCTATTTCTGGATACTGTCTATAGAAGTCTTCTAGTCGAGGAATCAACCAATTCACTGCGACTGAACTGTACAGAGCTAAGCGTATATGCCCAGGTTTTCCATGTTTAATAATCTGACTACTATCTGAAAGAATACCCAATGCGCGACTCACATCTGTGAAATAACACTCACCAACCTCTGTCAATGAAAAAGTCCGGCCTTGCCTGTAAAACATTACTTCCCCAAGATACTCCTCAAGGATGCGTATTTGGTGACTGACTGCACTTTGTGTCACATTGAGGCTTTGTGCTGCTTTTGAAAAGCTGTTAAGCCGTGCAACGGACTCGAAGCACTGTAATGCACGCAGCGGTGGTAAATCCATTATTACCTCAGTTAATACTAAATATGTTTTATATCATTATACATCATACTCTTACTTGAATATACTGCCTGACAGATCGTTAAATCAGCATAAACCCATGGGGGTTTTAACAGTTTCTGAATTTAGAGTAGGGTGAGGAGGCTAAGAATGCCAAAGATGAGTGTTGCATTTGCCATGACGCTATTGGTACTAGGAAATATCATTGCAGTCTTCTCAGACGCCTTGATAAAGGCCTTGCCCTCTGAGACGGCGGTATATCAATTTATCCTGTTTCGTCAATGCACAGCGGTTTTAATGCTGTTGCCATTTTCCTTAATTAATAAAAAGAACAAGTTATTCAGTAATATAAAATGGCACTTTGTTCGTAGTCACGTGTGGTTATTGGGTGTGATATTCATGGTACTGTCTCTTCAAGCACTGCCTCTTGCGACTGCGAATGCTATTTTTTATGCCGCCCCTTTATTTGTATTACCACTGGGTTTTTTATTTTATAAAGACAGATTAAACTTTCCGACTATCGCAGCCTCTATGTTAGGTTTTGCTGGTATCCTCGTTATTGTACAACCGAAACAGATCAATTTAGGGGCGGTGTTTGCCCTTATAGTGGCGGTAACCATGGCGCTAAACAATCTGTTAGTTCGGAAACTTCCACAACATCATACTGTCTATCAAACGCTACTTTTGACCAATTTATTAGGAATTCCATTCGCGCTTGGTTTGGCTATTTGGGAAGGACAGCCATTTGATTGGCGCTCATTGATTGCGGCCGCCAGTTCAAATATATTCATTTTGATTTATGCAGGTATATGCGTACAGGTGTATCGACACATTGAAGCGTACAAAGTCTCTAGTGCGGAATACTCAGGTTTAATAGGAGCGGTGGGGGTTGGAATCATATGGTTTAATGAAGTACCAAATATGACTTTGTTGGTAGGGTCTGCGCTGATTATCCTACCTTTGATATGGCTAGCTACTCTCGAATCTATGAGGTTTAGACAAAAAACTGGGTAGGATAATAGCTTTTAAAACCTAATCAAGCTGATGTGCCATAAATAATATGAATATTTATTACATTATGCATAATTGAACAAAAATTTTTGGTTATCATTTATCTCGAGAGGTAAAGCTTGAGGGTTTAGCGATGCAAGGTGATGGGTAGGTCGGCATAACGGACATCCCCATCACTACGATTGGCTAATGACCGATATTCTCTGTCAGTACGCCCATACTATGCAAAATAAAGGCAATGACTGCGAGTGCTACGATAAATGGGGTAAATATCCAGATCAAGATATTAATCAGCAATGAAGGTAACAAACCATTAAACAGCTCAGTGTTTGGGGCAAAAAAATTCATCATCGCATCGACGGCCCGTTTGGCAATGGGAAAAAGTACGGTACTCAGGGCCAGTATATAGACATATTTGCTAAAACTGGGATCACTTAGCAGCACCATAAAGTAAAAGCCGACAAAAAAAGCAACGCCCAATGTCCAGCATTTGATAGTGTAGCTTAAATGAATCATAGCAGCCTCCCATATATTCTGATGGATACGTAATAGACGCATCGCAATATATTTATTAATTAGAATATATTATATGTTATATATCGAATATATAAGAGAAGTCAATCATTTTTTATCAAAAAGCACCGTAAAGCCACGTCTTTTTAGAGCGTGGATGTCAGGTATCAGTCATTGTCTCCCAACATTGGGATTGTCTTGATTGCGGTTGGTACAATAAAAAAGAGCCAGTAGCTTCACTACTGACTCTCATCATTCATAAGTGTAAAAACACTAGTCAATACATTATTTATAGTCAATAACTATAGTTGGCAGTTTACTTGATACTGTTGACCATTGTCTGAGGTGATGGTCATAATGCCAAAGTCTGCTTTGGTATGCCAGTCATAGGTGGTCTTTGGGTTTACATTGTTTACATAACGTACGCCAGAGCCTGATACTGCTTGCTCTAACGTGATTTTTGCGTCTTGTAGACCTACTTTTGGCAAGGTGATATTTAGGTTGGCCGCTTGACCATCCGCTGCATAGGCGGCAGTAATCATGCCGTCGTCTTCACAGGTAAATGACTGAACGACTGGTTTGGCAGCAGTGGTTGGGGCAGTGGTGGTCGGAGCGTTGGTTGCACAAGCGGCTAACAAAACGGTAAAAGGAGCAACAGCAAGTAACTTTTTCATAAACGATATTCCTCAAGTTGGTAAGTGAATGTGAGTTGTTATACTGAGCAATATGATACATGCTCGAATGTAATTTCGTGTTATGGTTAGAGTTTACTAAGGTAATTATTTCTGTCTTTTTCGTGATTTGCTAAGTCCTGATCGATTAAGTGATTGAGCGATATTTGGTTTTTTGTTTACACTGTTTTTTTGTTTAAGATAAACACCAGTACCGCCCCTAAGATGACTATACTAGCGATAATAAAGCGTAAACTCAGACTCTCTGACAAAAACAAAACACCTCCTAGTGCTGCGATTATCGGTACACAAAGCTGCACCACTGCCGCTTGAGTACTTTTTAACAAGGGCACAGCCACATACCACATACAGTAGCCGAGGCCAGAAGTAATCGCGCCTGATATGACTGCTAGCACCACGCCTTGCATACTTATCCCAACCCAATGGCTGATAGCGACTATCAACAAAAAAGGGATAGCGACTAGGCTTCTGATAAAATTAAAGCCCGTAGCTCGTAGCGGAGAGAGACAAGCTTGGCCGCGTATACTATAGATGCCCCAAGCGATACCGCTAAGTGCCATAGTCAGAGCGCCTGTAAAAGAAGGTATGGCTACTGAAGGGAGCATCAAATAGACAAAGCCAATCAGCGCGCAAGCTAGCGCGAGCCACTGCAGTACAGTTAGTTGCTCCTTTTGGTAAATACCCCAACCTATCATCGTCAGTTGCACAGCAGCAAATAATATGAGCGCCCCAGTGCCGGTATCTAGATTCACATAAGCAAGCGAAAAACAAAGCGCGTAGACCACTAAACTGACACTACTAAGCCAGCTGCCTTTATCCGCTAAAATAGCAGCAACAGCAGCGTTATTATTGTCAGTGTTAAAGTCGCTGCTAAAAGAAGTCGCGGTTTGTGTCTGATGTTTTAGACGATGAGTATGAAGGGTGATGATAATACCTAAACAAATAGCGCCGCTCAGTAGTCGTAAAATCGTAAAGTTCCAAGGATCGATAGCCCCTTCCATCAATGCCATTCGGCATAGTAGAGAATTGGTAGCGAAAGCGACAAGGGCAATAATAGTATAGAAAGTCGCTGTCAAGAGAACCCTTTAGAATTAGAATATTATAAGTAATGACATTGATTAATGCTTTTTGGTGTCGCCTACGATTTTATCCATGAATGCAAACAATAAACCTGAGAGTACAAAAGCCATGTGAATAATCACTTTCCACATGAGCTTATCAGCATCGAGATCACTCATCTTGCTAGATATATCCATAAACGACTTGAGAAGATCAATGGCTGAAATAGCAACTATCGCGCCTATTACTTTTAGCTTTAGGCCTGAAAAGTCCACTTTGCCCATCCAGCTTGGACGATCGTCGCTTGTGCCCGTATCGATTTTGGAGACAAAAATCTCATAGCCGCTAAAGATAATAATGAGCAATAAACTAGCTACCAAAGAAATATCAACTAGTACCAAGATATCTACAATAACATCAGATACTGGGGCGTCTACTACATAAGTCATCATTCCTACTAGCTTTTGTACGAACTTAATAAATAGCAAAAAGATACCTATTACTAAGCCTAAATAAAACGGTGTCAGTATCCAACGACTATTGAAGATGGTCTTTTCTAAATAAAATTCAATTTTTTTTATCATTGAGGTCTCTTTAGTGTTAGGTCAAGCGATCTTATACCAGTCAATTTTACGGGTCATAACCATCACGCAGGCAAGTAGTATAAAGCAGAATACCGCACCTAACAGTAAATTTAGATCTTCAGTGGTGAGAATGCCATAAAAGGCGGCGTAGAGACCGGCTAAGATAGCGGTAAAGATAACCGCTCGCCTGACACCGCCGAGCACATAATAAGTGTACCAACCGATGAGTCCAACGCAGCTACTACCTGCAATAGCATAAGCTTGCCAAAAAGCGATTTGCTCAGCTAATGGTAATAACAAAACGTAAAAGGTCAATAGCGCGCAGCCTACTAACAAATACTGAATCGGATGGATACGGCTTGATTTAATCACTTCAAATAAAAAGAAAGTGCCAAATGAGATCAAAATTAATAGTAGAGCGTATTTCATGGTACGTTCTGTTTGCAAATAAACATCGTTAGGTTCTGCGAAACTGACCCCAAAGCTATTAAGACGCACGCTATTTAGGTTGCCGTGATTGGTGCTACCGGCAACTTCTTGTACGACGGCTGCTGCCGCCCCATAATCAGCAGGATTGCCACTGTCTAAGCGCGCTCTGCTATCAACGGTGCAGCTATTGTTTGCCGTGCTCAAGCACTGCGATAAATATTGATTATTAGCCACAGTCAGGTACTGGTTTTGCCAGCTAGCAGTAAATCCCTCAGCACTAAAGTCTTTAGTATTCGGCAAAGCTTTACCTATAAAGTTTGGTGCATGCCAGTTGCTTTGCATACTCAGCTCAAAGTTTGAGCCGGTAGGGACTGTGTTTAGGTTACTAATACCGGCAAGCGGTAAATCAATAGTAATATCAATAGCTTGGTTGGCGTTAATATTACTATTTGCGGTATGGGGCAAAGCCGTAGCATTGGCTTTTAATTGCGTTACGGTGTTTTTTGGTAAGGCGACTTCTACGTAGCTTAAGCCGTTGAGCATAGACACGCTTGGATAAGTGGCTTTTAGAGTTTGCTTATCTATTGTGACAGTAGGCAAGGTGGGCACGCCGCGTAAGTCTGATACCGGAATAATGAGCTTAGCTTGCTTCCAGTGCGTGATTGTCTGCTTCGCCATTGTTATAGTGTTATGTACTGCAGTAGTATTCGGCATATCGGTTTGCACATCAGCAGTCTCAATAGACTCTATAGCTGCCTGCGGCTTATAGCTTTGCTTAAAACTGATATCGCCACTATAGCTAGTCGCGTGATAGATGCCGCGCTGATAAGTGTCAGTACTGACGTCAAGGTTTTGAGTCGCCAAGCTTTGCGCCGCAAAAATTGTATCTATGGTTGTGAAGGACGGCGCACATTTATTGGCTTTATTAGTAGCGCTTGTACATTCTGGTGTCGTTGTGACGGGTATGGCGATGAAAGGGGTAATAATCTCTTGCGGGTTGACATGCTGATCGGCGATTTCTCGAACCACGGAGTCAGCATAGTACTGTCTTTCAGTAATAACGCTACTGAACATCGTCAGACCAATGGCAAAGAGCACACAGAGGCTAGCGATGACAGTGAGTTTTATAAATAGGGTTTTTTGCATGCGAACGTCCTCAAGCTGATGATTTGACTAGCGACTCAGATAACAAGTCCGTAAAGTTAAATAACAGCGTAGAGGAGCCATGCTAAAAAGCGGTGCAAGAAAGATGGAAAAATTATGAAAATGAATGGAGGCACTGGTATTGGCAGGTTTTGACGTTGTCTTAATAGCTATCTTTGATAAATAGCCTAAGCAAGATTAGCTTGATTCTTGTAACCATACTGCTACTTGCCGTACTCGTGACATTCTGTCGCCACCGATACGCCGAAACCCTTTGCCATAGTCATTAAGCTCATCCTCAAACCGTGCACTAATAGCCTTGCGCTCGAAAGGACTATCACGTAGATCGTCAGCTGTACTGCCGAAAACAAAATCAGCGCGCCTGTGCCTGTATCTAATGCTGTATATGCAATCGAAAAACACAGCGCATAAACCACCAGACTGATGCTACTTATCCAGCTACCTTTATCTTGTAAAATAGCGTCATCAGTCGCGGTATTTAGATGTAGGTTTTTTTGATGTGGTTTTTGCTGATGCAGCCAGTAGGTGTGCACCGACATCACCACCGCCAAGCTCATCGCGGCACTCAGTAGGCGAAGGGTGGTGAAGCTCCAAGCATCGATATAGCCCTCCGCCAGCGCCATCCTGCAAAATAAAGAGTTTGCGGAAAATGCAATTAACGCGACTATGGTATAAAACGTGGCTTTTAAAAATAATGCCTATAGTGATTGACGCAAGTTTTGCATAAAATAGAGCGTTATTAAAAATAACAACAAGGAACCATTTATGGATTGGGCGAGTATTTTTATTTATGATACCACGTGGGCATTTGTCCTAGAGATATTGGTACGTGTGACTGTGATGTTTGTACTGATTATTACGTTCTTGCGCTTTACGGGTAAGCGCGGCGTCCGTCAGTTATCTATATTTGAGCTGACTATCATTTTGTCATTAGGCTCTATCGCTGGCGACCCGATGTTTACTGAGGATTTACCGATCATCCAAGCGGTGCTGATTATGAGTACCGTCATCTTGCTGTATCGCTTATGTACGTGGGCGATGATGAAGTTTCAGCCGTTTGAAAATTTGCTAGAAGGAAAATCGCTGTATATCGTAGAAGATGGGATGCTGGTGCTCGACAAAATCAAAAAAGGCAAGATGTCGCACGATGAGTTTTTTGCTGAGATGCGTCAGCAGGGCGTGGAGCATCTAGGGCAAGTGCGTACCGGCCTGCTAGAAACCGATGGCAATTTTAGCGTCTTATTATACCCACCTGAGCAAACAGGCTACGGTATGCCGCTTTTTCCTAAGCAGTATCAGCCAGTGGAGCAGGTAGAGTCAGGCGTGCATTATGCTTGCATGTACTGCGGTTATATCGAGCATATCACAACCCCTAATCAAATATGCTCGCGCTGTCAGAATAACTGCAAAAACTGGGCAAAAGCGCTCGATAGCCAGATTGTCAGATAAGCCATACCAGTCATTGTTTTTATTAAAATAGCCTAAGCAAAAATTTACACACAATCAAAATTGTTTAACCACTCTGCTACCTGCATAACACGAGTCTGTCTACCACCACCAATACGTCTAAATGACTTGTGATGAACACTAAGCTGATCTGCAAAGTAGCGGCTAATCTCATCACGCTCATGCGGCGCATCACGCAAATCATCGGCGACCCACGGCGTATCGACCTCAGTCAGTAGTATCAGGTCATAATGATGCGCCAGTGCCGCCTGAGTCAGGGCAAGAGGACAGTCGCCATAGTACCAGTTTGAATAAACCATCAGCTCAAACAAGCTGGTATCACAGAATACATAACGCTGGCCAGCAGGTAGCTGTGCCGCTTGCATTGCGCGTTTGTTCTCTAACTCAATCTGACCTTGCGCGATAGGCAATAAATCCTCCCACGTACAGGTCAGCTGCTCGTTATCCCATTTGGCTTGTAGGTAAGTGCGCATATACTCTGGCACCCAAGGACTGGCAAAATGCGCCGCCAGATCTCGGCACAACGTGGTCTTGCCAGTGCTTTCAGCGCCCAATACTGCAACATTGACGACGGATTTAGGCGTATGCTGTTTGAGGTTGTTTGCGATAGCGTTGTTGCCATTCATAATAAGCCCAGATTGCAATCAGAGTGAAGACTACGTATTGTAGTGCAGTAAAGGTGAGACCTTTATAAAAGTATAGCGGTACGGAGATGGCATCGGCGACGATCCACAATAGCCAGTGCTCAATTTTGCGTCGTGCCATCAGCCACATCGCCATCAAAAACAGCGCCGTGGTTAGCATGTCGGTGTAGTCGATCCACGTAAATAACTGCAGTCCCAGCACGGTACCCTCAAAGCTAAAGCAATTGTTTATCACGGGGCGGAAGTAATACACCAGAGCCACAAAGGCCATGGTGGCCGCGGCCAGACTCGCTAGTATGGGCAAGTCTCTTGTGCTTAGCCGCTCAATTTGGATGGCGCTCTCAGCCTCCTTGAGCGCGCGGTCTTGCTGGCTGGTAGGGTTGATATGGTCTGAAACGGTGTTATTTGCTTTGTTTTTTGACCAATTAATCCAGCCATATAGGCTCATTACGGTATAATAGGCATTGATAAACATATCGCCAAACAGCTGCCACTTCCATAGGAGATAGACAAATATGGCGGTGCTAATCAGGCCGATGGGGAAAACAAGGATGTTGGTTTTGCTGGCGAGCATGACGCTGGCTACGCCAAATACCACCGCAATCAACTCTAAAGTAATAAATAAGGCGGAGTAGTCAGCGTATTGTCCAAACAACCAGTTAAAAATCTCTACCATTAGTATTCCTAAATATAAACGCTTTGACTGTTTGCGAGCGCTCAATAGTCGCATATCACGCCCTGAGCCTCGTAATTATAGCGTAGACGCCCACAAATAAAGGCCGTCTTTGCTTATTTTTCGTCACAAATGCATTATTTGTAACAAAGTATTAGAAAAATAATAATATTCAGGCATAATAAAGGCTCTGATTTTAAGTTTACAGTTATTCACCGAAAGTAAAACATCCTTATTTTTTCACTTTTACGCTTATCCAAGCACTACCGCAGTAGACAAGGAAGCTTATTATGACGACTTGTATCACGGGCACCGGCCTATACGTTCCTCCTTATAGCATCAGCAATGAAGAGCTGGTGGCTTCATTTAACCAGTATGTCGAAAACTACAACAATGAGCATGCCGACGAGATCGCAGCAGAGACTGTGACCGCACTGCAGCCTTCATCAGCTGCATTTATCGAAAAAGTATCTGGCATCAAATCACGCTATGTCATGGAAAAAGACGGGATCTTAGATCCTGAAATCATGGCACCTGTGATTCCTTATCGTAAGCTTGGCGAAGAGCTATCGGTTATGGCTGAGATGGGCGCCGCCGCACTAAAAGACGCTTTAGCGGATGCAGGGCTGGAGGCTAACGATTTGGACGGTATCATCCTTGCGTGCTCAAACTTTCAGCGTACGTATCCGGCAGTCGCCATTGAGATTCAGAACGAAATTGGCATGGTAGGCGGTTTTGCTTATGACATGAACGTTGCTTGTAGTGCCGCGACGTTTGGGTTATCGCAAGCCCACGGCTCTATCATCTCAGGTCTGGCCAAACGCGTAGCTGTGGTCAACGTCGAGATTACCTCAGCGCATTTAAACTGGCGCAACCGTGATAGTCATTTTATCTTTGGTGATGTGGCGACGGCTTCTATCGTCGAAGAGCTAGAGACGCCTAAAGGTTATGAGATTATCAACTCAAAACTGTTTACTCAGTTTTCAACCAACATCAAAAACGAATACGGTTTTATGGATCGCTCCGAGTTTTTGGCGGCGCAGACTGAGATGTATCCTGATATCAAAGAGCCGGTCACGGATAAGCTGTTTTTGCAAAACGGCCGTAAAGTGTTCCGTGAGGTTTGTCCGAAAGTGTCGGAGATTATCACCGAGCATCTAACAGAAAACGAGCTATCAGCGGATGATGTGAAGATGATGTGGCTGCACCAAGCAAATGCCAATATGCTTGATTTAATCTTGCGTACTGTCGTTGGGAAAGAGGCGGACAAAGCCATCGTACCAAGCGTCATCGATGAGTTTGCCAATACCAGCTCAGCCAGTCCGATGATTGTCTTCCATCGCTACAAAGACAAGCTGGCATCAGGTGATTTGGGTGTGATTTGCTCGTTTGGCGCTGGTTACTCAATCGGCTCGGTGCTGGTGCGCAAGGTATAAACGACAGCGATACTGCTAGCACGGCGGCTGATAGTTACTGTTACCTGTTGTTCACTACCGACAACAACAAATAGCTAAGAGCAATCTTGGCTATTTTTTTGTGTCAGTAGGATATGGTATCAAGCTATTGATTTCTATCACTTCTGCTCGGCCGCACAGGCGGTAATTTATGAGTATAATAGGCAGATTGCTGACAGGTTTTAATTTAAACGGAAAAATTTGCTATAATCACTCTCTTATTCCCCTCATTTGATTAAAAGTCCTTTTATGAAAGAATCCTTACGCCTGCGTTTAGACCAGATGGTAGACCGTTATGAAGAGGTCACCGCCTTATTATCCGATCCTAGTGTCATCAGTGACAATAATAAATTTCGTGAGCTGTCTGTTGAGCATAGTGACTTGATGGATATCACCACGTTATGGCAGAACTATGGGCGTGCAGAAACCGATCAAGCAGATGCTGAGGCGATGCTGGCTGACGCCACTGATCCTGACATGAAAGAGATGCTGATCGATGAGATCGACAGTGCTCGTGAAACCATCGCTGAGATGGAAGAGGCGCTCAATGTCATGATGCTGCCCAAAGACCCGAATGATAAGGTACCAGCGTTTTTGGAGATTCGCGCTGGGACGGGCGGCGATGAAGCGGCGATTTTCTCTGGTGACTTGTTCCGCATGTACCAAAAGTATGCACAAAACCAAGGCTGGACTGTTGAGGTGCTATCGGCAAATGAGGGCGAGCACGGCGGCTACAAAGAAATCATCACCCGTGTCTCAGGCACCGGCGTCTATGGACGTCTAAAGTTTGAGTCAGGCGCGCATCGTGTCCAGCGTGTACCAGAAACAGAAAGTCAAGGCCGTGTCCACACCTCTGCGTGTACGGTGGCTGTCATGCCGGAAGTTGAGATTGATGATACAGTAGAGCTCAATCCTGCTGATATCAAGATGGATACGTATCGCTCAAGTGGCGCAGGTGGTCAGCACGTTAACACCACCGACTCAGCGGTGCGCTTGACGCACATACCGACAGGCGTGGTGGCAGAGTGTCAGCAAGAGCGTAGCCAGCACAAAAACCGCGCAAAAGCGATGCAAATGCTGATATCACGCATTCAGCAGGCCAAAGTACAAGCGCAGGTCGATACCGCAGATGAGATGCGTCGTGACCTCGTCGGTAGCGGCGATCGTAGTGAGCGTATCCGCACCTATAACTTCCCGCAAGGGCGTATGACCGACCACCGCATCAACCTAACTCTCTATAAGCTCGATTCAATCATGGAAGGCGATTTAGATGAGCTACTTGATGCGCTACTGCGTGAGCACCAAGCAGACTTGATGGCCAGTATCGGTGGCGGCGATTAATAGCCGCGCGTCGCAAAGATTGATAAGTACCATCTAAACGGGCAGTGTTCTTAGCTGCTCTACTATTATTTTTATGTTTTTTATTTCATTACCTAATCATTTTGAGAAGTATTATGTCAAAGCACAATAATCAAAACCAAGAGCAAGCGCCCACATTAGAAGAATCCAATGAGCTGATTGCCCAACTGCAAGCCAAGCTAGACGCTATCACAGAGTCGGGCAAGCCGGCGTATCCAAACACCTTTAAACGCACAGATTACGCCAAAGATTTGCAAACCGCCTTTGAAGGTATCTCAAAACAAGAAATCGAAGACAACGTCGCAAAAGGCGAAAAAACTCAGGTCAACGTGGCAGGACGCGTCATGTTGAACCGCGGCGCGTTTATTGTCATTCAAGATATGACGGGTCGTATTCAGCTATATGTCGCTCGTAAAGAGCTGGATCCAGAAACACTTGCCACCATCAAATCATTGGATTTGGGTGATATCGTTGGGGTGTCAGGCTATATCGGACGCTCGGGTAAAGGCGACTTATACGTCCATATCGAAGAGTTCACGTTATTGACCAAGTCGCTACGCCCGATGCCAAACAAATTCCATGGCCTCGCCGATGTAGAGGCGCGCTATCGCAATCGCCATCTTGACTTGATGACCAATGAGACCACACGCGATACCTTTATGGTTCGCAGTCAAGTGATCAGTGGTATTCGCAAGTTTATGCTGGGTGAGCGTTTTATGGAAGTAGAAACGCCGATGATGCATCCCATTCCAGGTGGCGCAGTGGCGCGTCCATTTGTGACCCATCATAACGCGCTAGATATGCCGTTATATTTACGCATTGCGCCTGAGCTTTATCTAAAGCGCTTAGTGGTCGGTGGTTTTGAAAAAGTGTTTGAGATCAACCGCAGCTTCCGTAATGAAGGGGTATCGACCCGTCATAACCCTGAATTCACCATGATTGAGTTTTATCAAGCCTATGCTGATTATCATGATTTGATGGATTTGACCGAGCGTTTATTTAACGAATTGGCAATGGATATCTTGGGTACCACAGAGCTTACTTACCAAGGAGAAGCCATCAGCCTAAAAGCGCCATTTGTGCGTCTGTCTATGTCTGATGCGATTGCCAAATACGCCGAAAACTTCGACATGTCACGCATCAATGATCGTGACTATCTGGCAGAGTATGTATCAACAACGCTCAAGCAACCAGTAAAAGACGTGTTTGGTGTGGGTAAACTACAAACCATTATCTTTGAAGAAACGGCCGAGCATCAGCTGCGCCAGCCAACCTTTATCACTGAGTACCCAGCTGAGACTTCACCGCTGGCGCGCCGCAGCGATGACAATCCAGAAATCACCGATCGCTTTGAGCTGTTCATCGGTGGCCGCGAATTGGCCAATGGCTTTAGTGAGCTTAACGACCCAGCAGACCAAGCAGAGCGTTTTCACGGTCAGGTCGCCGAAAAAGACGCGGGCGACGACGAAGCCATGCATTTCGATGAAGAATACATCGAAGCCTTGTCTTATGGCTTGCCACCGACTGCCGGTGAAGGTATCGGTATCGACCGTTTGGTGATGCTGTTTACAGATTCGGCGAGTATTCGTGATGTGATCTTGTTTCCGCACATGCGTCGCAAGCTAGAAAGCTAGAAAGCTAGAAAGCTAGAAAGCTTAATATATGCCGTGCGCTTAGCGGCCAAAAAACAAGCGAAAAGGGCTTTGCTTGCCATCAATCTGTACTGAGACTAAACTAAACATAAGCAGGTTTTTCTGCTTTTGTAAGTTTTTCTACTTTTAAGGAATAGGCTCAGAATTTTAGAGCGCACATTTATAGGGATATTATGGATACTCAGCAAGCTGCCTCTTCAATTTGGCAACAGATGGTTCAGCAAAGCTTTTTGTCACTGTATGAAACTGCAAACGATGACTCACCTACCTCTGATCAGTTTCAGGGGTATGATTTTGTCTTTGAGTTCTCTGACGCGCGTATTTATCTGCTGGTCAATGATGTCATGAGGCAAGCAAGTCAGCATGACATCGATAGCAGCCAAGTTCGCGAATGGCGAAAAGAAGTCGTCAATCAGCTGATCAGGCGTCATGCAGCGCTTTATCAAAAAAACGATAAATCTCTGACAAATAGCGATGTGCAGAGGGATAAAGCCGTGTACTTCATCGGTCTGACGTCGCTTGCAGTCCAGCACCATGCTGGCCGTGCAGAGGCACCGACTTATGCTATTGGCTATGAGTATGGCAGTCAGTTTTTTGCTGAAGACTGCGTGCTAGATTTGGATGATGAGCAAAGTGTCCTGCAGGTTTTTAGTTATCAAAACTTTATCGATATCTTGCGGCAACTGGTGACGCCAAGTGATTTGACCGCCTTTTTAGACTTTCATCGCCGTCAGTTGACGAGTTTTGAATCCTTTCAAGATGAGTCAACGCTGCTGGCGCAGTTTTTGCAGTCGCCAGATTTTCATCAAAGAGCCATCGCTGTACAAGAGCAATTGGTCAAGTATGAGCTGATTGACCAGATTGAGCCGCGCTTACTTAAGGCCACAGAGCCTGGGCAGATGGCTTTTGCGGCGGCTCTAATGGCAGAGATCCAAAAAAACACGGGCATGTGGTATAAGCTGTTTAATGATCTGATTAAAGACGCTTATGAAGCGCAGCACCCGCTACCAAAAGAACAGGTCGATACATTGGTTGATGAATCGATGTATACTTATGCGTGTTTGATAGAAAAAATCCTCGCTTATAGAACCATGGATCAAGACTCACGCTGGAATGGCTATGTCCGCCACGAGCACTCTTATAGGGTGTTTGGTCGTCATTATCTGATGGTGTTTTATGCCCAAGATCCTCATGGCTCGCTAAGCGCCGAGCAGGTGCGCGGTGCACATCAAGATCTGTTGGCGGAGCTCAATGCACAAATGCAAGCGCCTGTGATGGAAGATTTGTTTTTGATCGGTGTCGAGTTTAGACCCTGCGAGGACAGCGTAAACACTGAGGTACATTTGGATGCGTTTTATCAAAGTGGTGCGCTCATCGATGCAAACACTAAGCGCTTATACCAGCAGCTGGCACAGCTAAAAGCCCAGTTATAAATCAGGCGGGCTGTTGATCGCTGGGCGGATGCGCTATTTATCTTTGTATTATTCAAATTGGCATTTATTATGACGCAGCAATATCAAGTTTTAGCTCGCAAATATCGCCCAAAAAACTTTCATGAGTTGATTGGACAAACGCACGTCTCGCAAGCATTGATTAATGCGATAGATTACAATCGTCTGCATCACGCCTATCTGTTTACAGGAACGCGCGGGGTGGGTAAGACGACGATTGCGCGTATCTTATCAAAATGTTTGAACTGCGAGACGGGTGTGACGAGCACGCCTTGCGGTGTGTGTGATAACTGTGTGGCCATCGATCAGGGACGTTTTATTGACCTGATTGAGATTGATGCGGCCTCTCGTACCAAAGTCGAAGACACCCGTGAGCTATTGGACAATGTCCCTTATGCGCCAAGCCAAGGGCGCTACAAAGTGTACTTGATTGATGAAGTACACATGCTATCGACCCACAGTTTTAATGCCTTATTAAAAACACTAGAAGAGCCGCCCGAGCACGTCAAGTTTTTGCTGGCGACCACTGATCCACAAAAACTACCGATCACTATCATCTCACGCTGCTTGCAGTTTGTACTGCGTCCCTTGCCGCAGACGCTACTTAGTGAGCATTTGGCAAATATCTTGACCAAAGAGCATGTGGCTTATACCCAGCCTGCACTTTGGCAGTTGGCCAGTGCTGCCAAAGGCTCGGTACGCGATGCTTTGTCACTGACCGATCAGGCCATCGCTTTTGGTCAAGGTGGGCTTGATGATGCGACTGTTAATGCCATGCTTGGGTTAATTGATTCAGCTGACTTGGTTCGTCTTATCACCGATATCTATAACCATGATAAGCCTGCTGTCGCCGCCCACATTGAGCAGATGCGCACGCAGATGGTCGATGCAACCAGCATGTTTGATGGGCTCGCTGAGCTGTTGCATCAATTGGCTTTGAAGCAGCTGTTGCCTCAAGTGGCGCTCAACGTTAATGAAGTACAAGCACAAGATATTCATACCCTAGCGCAGCATATCAGCCCTGATGTGCTGCAGCTATACTATGAAATCGTTGTGCAAGCGCGTGAAGGGGTCAAGCTTGCAAGTACGCCCATGCAGGCGCTTGAGATGTGTCTACTGCGTCTACTGGCGTTTCGTCCGCTCGCAGCTGATGAGGTGCTGACAGAAACCCCTCCTACGCTGCCGCAGCCGCCTAGTGAGGTGAAAGATTCACCGACAGCTTCTACGGCTGAGTATAATGTTTCAGCAATACCGCTACCAGATGACGATGTAGATTATCAACATGATCTTAGTCAGCAATTGCCGTCAGCTGCTTATGATCCTGAACCGATCGTAGAGCCTGAACCAATTGCAGAGCCTGAACCAATTGCAGAGCCTGAACCAATTGCAGAGCCTGAACCAATTGCAGAGCCTGAACCAATTGCAGAGCCTGAACCAATTGCAGAGCCTGAACCAATTGCAGAGCCTGAACCAATTGCAGAGCCTGACGGAAATAATTCTCAATTGGCTATGACGGCGGATGATCCTCGCACGTTATTGCGTTGCCCACCACAGGAGCTGACTGGCGAGTGGACGCCAGACAAATGGGATTATTGGCTACAGACCGCTCGCGAGGCTGAGAGCTTGGCGCAAGACGAGCTAGCATTGGCGCGTCAGGGCATGATGACTGGGCTGTGTAATGGCAAATCGACCTTTGTGACCAGTGTGGACAGCCGCCATTTACAAGCCACCTTTCAACACTTAGCGGCAAAACTGCAGCAGCAGTTTGAGCAAGCCGAGATCGACCTAAAAATCGACAGCAGTGTCATGCAGGCTGAAGACAAAACCCCAGAGCGCCGTCAACAAAAGCGTATGGTGCAAGCAAAGTCACTGGCAGAAACCAAATTGCTTAACACCCCTGTGATGCAGTACCTACTCGAGCGCGGCGAAGGTAAAATGGGTAAGGTTCAGCTATACTAAACAGTCAAATTTTTTTTGTATTGAAACCGATTAACAGTCTATATGGCTACTAAACACGATTGCTATCCAAAAATATCAAGGCGATGATTGCTATCACCTTGATATTTTTGTTTTTATTAAGAGTGGTGCGTCATTTTAGATAAAAAAGGATGGTATTTAATCACTGTAAGGCACATTAAAATTCGTTATAATAGTTAAGCTATATTAAAAAACCAAATGCAGGTTAGGTGAGAATATGTTGGATAATTTACGCGGTATGGCTGTGTTCGCCAGTGTGGTTGAACATGGCTCCTTTAGTGGCTCAGCCCGTGAGCTTGGTATTACAACCAGTGCAGTCAGTCAGCAAATCCGCTCATTAGAAAACGAGCTGGGTGTGGTGTTATTGCACCGATCTACTCGAAAGCTTAGCTTAACAGAGGCAGGCGAGAGTTTTTATGAAGCGGCAAAAGATGTGGTCAGCGCGGCCGAGCAAGGGCGCATCAAAGTCAATCAATTGCGAGATGAGCTTGCTGGTAGCTTGCGAGTGGCGACCACCCCTGAGCTGGGCGTCAATCATATTTTGCCTGCGCTCTCGACGTGGATGGCCGCCCACGATGACTTGAGCATCACCTATTTGGCAGACAACCATTATATCGACATGATCGACGAGCGCATTGATATTGCGGTTCGTATGAGTCCAACCATCAATGACTCGAGCCTGAGTAGCCATCCATTGACTGATGTACGCCAGTTGCTGGTTGCCTCACCGCAGTATTTGCGTCAGCATGCCAAAATACAAAGCCCAAAAGACCTCAATGATCACCAGCTGATCTGTATCGAAATCATGAAAGACGCCAATCAAATTGATCTGGTTCAGACAGAAACGGGCAAAAAAACCCGCATAAAAATGAACTCTCGTATCTATACCAATAACGTTTTTATGGCGACGACATTGGCCAAAGAAGGCCACGGTCTGGTGCGAATGCTGGAGATGGATGTTAAAAAAGAGCTAGAGAGCGGTGAGTTGGTAGAGGTATTGACCGGTTATCAGCTGCCAAGCTTTGTGCTATATGCCGTTACTTTAAATCGCGAACAGCAGCCCGCAAAAATAACCCGTTGCCTTGAAGTATTAAAGAAGTATTTTCATGCCAACTAAAGCGCGATGCATCATCAGTGCGATGATGGCTTTAGCATAAAAAAGAGCCTATAGGTTTCGATTATCTATAGGCTCTTTTTTTACATGTCACAGTCAATTACTTTATCGCTTTACCATGAGGTCTTTAATAGCTCAATCAAACGATCAGCGACCTGTGCACTCTCATCACGTCTCATATTTAGTGGCGGTAATAAGCGTATCACGTGGCCACCCGTGACGTTGATGATAAGCTTTTGCTCATCGCGTGCACGATCCACCAGCTGAGTACAGTCCATGTCCTCAGGTAACACGACACCGATCATCATACCTGCGCCGCGCGCACTGACGCCATACTGTCCTAGTGCATCGACTAGCGTCTCACGGATGAATTGCCCTTCGGTGACGGCATTATTCATGATGTCAGTATTGGCGAGTACATCATAAACACTATGCACCACACGACTTGCCAGCGGCGTACCGCCATAAGTTGAGCCATGGCTGCCCGCGCCAAACAGCCCATTGGCACGACCACGTACCATACAAGCACCTACAGGAAAGCCATTTCCCAAGCCTTTTGCCGTTGTCAAAACATCAGGGCGGGCATTGCTGTGCTGATAAGCGAAGTATTTGCCAGTACGGCCATTACCGGTTTGTACTTCATCGAGCATAAACAGCCAGTTGTGAACGTCACATTCAGCCTGTAGTGCTTCTAAATAACCAAAGCCATTTGCGGCGGTATTTAGACCACCTTCTCCTTGAATAGGCTCTACCAAGATAGCGCAAATCTCATCGTATTTTTGCGCGGCTTGTTTGATGGCTTCAATATCGCCAAAGGGCACACGGATAAAATCTTCATCTAGAGTGTAAAATCCTTCGCGAGCTTTTGGGTTGGCGGTGGCTGACAACGATAGCAATGTGCGGCCATGAAACGACTGTTCCATGACGATGACTTTTGGACGGGCAAAACCTTGCTGGTGGGCGTATAAGCGTGCAAGCTTTAAAGCGGCTTCGTTTGCTTCAGCACCGCTATTGGCAAAAAACACACTGTCCATCTGCGCGGCGGTGCATAGCGCTTCTCCAGCGCGCTCTTGCCAATCGATACCAAATAAGTTGCTGGTATGAACCAAAGTCGCGGCTTGCTGCTGAATGGCGTCTGTCACTTGTGGATGGCAATGCCCTAGGCCACAAACGGCAATGCCCGTTAGCGCATCTAAATACGGGGTATCGTCTTTGGTATACAGCCAACTGCCTGAACCACGAGTAAAGCTGATTGGTTGACGGTTATAAGTGGGCATCAGGTAAGTTGCAGACATAGTAAACATCCTTAAGATGATAAGTGAGTAAAAAAGTAAGTGTTAGAGCTCGTCAGAAAAAGGCGTAGTTTCTGCAGGTAAGGTGTATTCTTCGTTTGCCCAAGCGCCTAGGTCGATCAGTTTGCATCGACTGCTACAAAATGGCTTGTACTTATTGTCTTGCCAAGCGGTCTGCGTGCCGCAGCGGGGGCAAGGATAAGTCTTGGGAGGCGCACTTGGATTACTTGAATTGGCTGGGTTGGAGGTTGAGTGGGTCATAGTCGGTATACATGCATCCTTAAATTTATGATTGTCAGCTTGGCAAGCGTATGGATCAGTCATCAGCTGATTGAGGTCAATCTAATGCTACCAACATGCGCCCTCAGTCTGCCGAGTAAACAACAAATAGTAAAGAACTTCTAAATATTTGCCAGACCAGATAGCATGAAGGTATCAGTGCTATTTGTTTGATGGTTATCTATCTCAGTTTTATCGATTTTTTGATAAGAAGACATTCCCAAAACAGGGAGGTGGGAAGCATGACTTGCCAGCGTTATATTACTATTGTCGCGGATTGACTATATAATAGCATGTGGCCGAATAATGGCAAAAGACAAATGCTTTAAGGATAGTAGATGACCGAACATATCGAGCTTACGCACCGACAGCAGCGTGCCTTTCAACCAAACAAGCTCTCAGCACCGCGCAGCTTTTGTATTCCTCCAATCATACAACAAACAACAACCCCTGCGCCCTTACTCTTAGAGATTGGAGCGGGGAAGGGCAAGCATGCGCTCAGCTTTGCCGCCGAGCACCCAGACCAGCACTTGATTGCCATTGAGCGTACGCGCAACAAATTCGATGCTTTTGCAAAACTGGCCGAGCGCCAAGCGCTGCCGAACCTAGATGCGATACATGCTGATGCGATCGCCTGGATTGTCCATGCGATAGAGCCGAATAGTATCGCCAAGATATTTATTCTGTACCCCAATCCTGAGCAGCATAACCTCAATCAGCAGTGGTTAAACATGCCGTTTTTTGAGTTTTTATTATCACGTTTGCAGGTAGGTGGAGAGATCATATTGGCCACCAATATTGAGAGCTATATGGATAATGCTGAGCAGCAGGCGACGAAAGTATGGTGCTTACCCAATGAGCGCTACAAGGTACCACAAGATAGCCAGCGTACCCACTTCGAAGTCAAGTATCTGGCGCGCGGTGAGATATGCTGGGAGCTCTGTATGCGTAAGCCTGCCGGCTACAATACCAGATTTGATCAATGGCGAGCGAATCTAAGTACTCATAAAAGTTAAGAATAAATAGCCTAAGTAAAAATAGAGGGCAAAGCTTGCATAAACCTACAAGGCTAAATAAACTATATAAAATAGCCTAAGCAAAAAAATTAAAAAAATAAAACCGCCTCTAAAAGAAGGCGGTCAAAAAATCGCTAAAATTATAAATAAGGCTTTACCAATTTATCAGAATCAGTATAAGCATCTAATACTGTCAAAAATGTATAGGCACCAATAAACTTACGACTGATAAACATAAACTCTTTTGGCGGTAAATTAAATTCAAAAGACTGCATGGCACGGCTAGCCTTTGATGAGAGGCGAGAATGCAGCTTACTATTTGCCCAGATATAGCGGTTGTCAGCATCTAGACATTCCGCTGGAATATCAGGGTTGGTCGCAGGATTGCTAAAGGGTTCGGTGGCTAATAAGAATAGGGCAGCAATATCAGATTTGACCTTTTGACTCATACTATCAAAGAAGTCATAACCAGTCATGGCTCGCATCATGGCCTGATGATCATGGTAATAGCCAGCTTTTAGTAAACCATGGGCGATGGTCAAAAGATGGTTGTCAAACTGACGTATCGCGCCAAAATCTAATAACACCAATTTGTCGATATCGTCTTCGTTTTCACTAACGCGTACCAGATAGTTGCCAAAATTAGGATCTGTCTGCATCTCGCCCCAAACAAAAATCTCTTTCATCATGATTTCGATAGCGGCTTGACCAATGGCGTTACGGCGCTGATGCGACAACTGTTGCAGCGATGTAGAAACCACTGTGATACCTGGCTCATAGGACATGCACAGCAGACGTTTTTTAGAATACGTGCGATTGATTTTGGGTACGATATAACGTGGATCATCTTTTAGACGCTCATAAAAACGCTCTGTCGTGGCCGCTTCTGCTTCGTAATCTACCTCATGATGGAGTAGGTCGCGTATCTCCTCAAACCAAGCATCAAGCGCTCGCGTTTGCGGCACGATGTTACTAACCTTTAATAACTGTTTAAACAAAGCCAAGTCTGAGTTGATGGCATCCGCGACGCCTGGATACTGGACTTTTAGCACGACTTGCTCACCTGTGGCAATAACGGTAGCACGATGTACTTGAGCCAAAGACGCTGTACCGATAGGGGTCGGATCAATCGTCAGCTCGTTTATTTTATCGCCTAACAATGTATGAAGCGTTTGCTCAATCGTTGGCCATGATAGCGTGGCGGTATCATCATTGAGCGTTTGCAGCGCACGCGTAATCTCGGGAGGCAGTATGTGCTCACCATATATTGCGAGCATCTGACCGATTTTGACCACGGAGCCTTTTAGTTTGCCAAGCTCGTTAGCAAGATAGTTTGCTTGTGTCTCCATAAAGGCTTGGTTGCGTGCGGTGCGTGCTTCTTTATTTAAAAACATACCAGACACGCTGTTGCCCGCCCAACGACGCCCAATATTTAAGGAGGTTTTGGCAATCGACATCCGGCGCTCAAACCCTGAGGTTTTTAGGTTATCGATAGAGTGCTTGGTACTAGAGGGTTTAGACGTATCGTGTGCCATAAATATAATCATTCATCCGGTTGCTATTGATTTGCGGGCATAAAACCTACAATACAAGGGAGATGCGATGGTCGGTACAAAATTGTATCATAGAAACCGCCTTGGGTTGATGAGGCGATGCGCTCTGATAGCAGTTACTTTGTAAGCTCAGTACATGAAGCTAGTCATCACAGATGCAGCATAAAGAAAATCAGATCTAGCATGACACTAGATCTGATCAGAGTTGCGATAATAAGCTAAAACATTAAATGGGGTAGGCTAAAGTTGGCCCGTATTTATCACCATTTTATGAGCGGCTGTTTTCGCGAGCGATAGCATGATGACCAATATCACGGCGATACTGCGCCCCATCAAAACTAATCGCACCAGTCACTGCCAACGCCGCTTGTTGCGCGTCCGAAATGCTATCTGCCAAGGCAGTCACGCATAGGACGCGGCCACCGTTGGTCACGACTTCTTTTTGATGATTGGCGTTTTGATCTTGCGCCTCTGCGTCAGAAAACGCGGTGCCAGCATGGAAGACTTTGACTGAGTTGGCATTGTCGGTATCAAGCTTTGGCAAGCCTGCAATGATATCGCCTTTCGATGAGCTTTCAGGATAGCCTTTAGAGGCAATGACGATACCAAGGGCAGGGCGCGCGTCCCATTTGGCAGCACTCGGCAGCTGACCTGCCAGCCCTTGCGCGACCAAGTCGACCATTGATGACTGCAGGCGCATCAAGATTGGCTGAGTTTCTGGATCACCAAAACGGCAGTTGAACTCGATAACATAAGGGTCGCCTGATTTATCAATCATCAGACCTGCATATAAAAATCCGGTATAAGGATGACCTGCAGCTTTCATGGCATCAACCACAGGTTGAATCACTTTTGCCATCACTTTATCATGCACCGCTTGGGTGACGACGGGGGCAGGAGAATATGCGCCCATGCCGCCAGTGTTGGGGCCTGTGTCACCTTCATAGGCGCGTTTGTGATCTTGGCTGGTCGCCATAGGCAAGATGTTGTCACCATCAATCATACAAATAAAGCTGGCTTCTTCGCCCTGCAAAAACTGCTCAATGACCACGCGGCTGCCAGCATCGCCAAACTTGTTGCCTGCCAGCATATCATCGATGGCTTCGTAGGCTTGTTTGATCGTCTCTGCTACGATAACGCCTTTGCCTGCGGCCAGACCGTCTGCTTTAATAACAATCGGCGCGCCTTGCTCATCGACATAAGCTTTGGCAGCAGCGGCATCGGTAAAGCCTTGATAGGCGGCAGTTGGGATGTTGTTTTGCGCCATAAATTCTTTGGCAAAGGTTTTTGAGCCTTCTAGCTGCGCGCAATATGCCGTCGGCCCCCACGCTTTGATACCAGCATCGCGGCAAGCATCGACGATGCCTGAGACCAGCGGTGCCTCGGGCCCAACGATGACCATATCGATGGCGTTGGCTTGACAAAACTCAATCACACCGCTGTGCTCGCCATCGGTGTCATTTAATATGACATTTTGGCATTTGGGCTCTAGAGCAGTACCTGCATTACCTGGTGCGATATAGACATTTTTGACAGTGTCGTCTTTTGCACATTGCCATGCCAGCGCATGCTCGCGGCCACCTGAACCAATCACCAAAATATTCATCATACATTTTGCCCTTAGTATTATTGCCTTTAGTATTCGCCGTATTCAGCAAGAAATGTGAACCATTGACGCACTGTTAAATATACTGCCGTATTCTAACAAAAAAAGCGCAGCGATTGCCATGAGTATCCGCCCGCCAGCCTATATTGCACCATCTGAGTCTAAAACCACTGACTGTTTCATTAGTAAAGGTTATCGACATCGCGCTGATTCATGAAATGATGTTGTACGCTTTAGCTGACGCCTGAGGTGCGTTAAACTGCCATAGATTAACGGTGTTAAGGCTGACTGGCTATATGTTTTTTAACAGACGCATCAAAAATAGAAAATGCACACGAATCAGATATAAAAAACGATAGCGTTATGGACAGCGAAATAGCACAGATTAATAAACTCAATAAATATCAGTATGTTACATATATAAAAAAGGACAAAGGACATGCCAAACTCTCTGAATATCGCCGAAGAGCGAATCAGCCAGATAAGCGATATCGCCACCAGTTATGTACAAAAGGATAAATCGTCATTCGATCGCTTTATTCATAGCTATTATCAGCCGCTCCATCAAGAGACGGCGAAGGATATCAGCAATGCTGACTTAGCTGGCATGGCACTTCATCACTTTACTTTGCTCAAGGCTTATGATGGCAGCAAGCCGCAATTGTCGGTGCTCAACCCAAAGGCCGAAGAGCAGCATTTTCATAGCTCACATACCGTCATTCAAATCGTCGCCTATGATCGCCCGTTTTTGGTCGATACGATTTTGATGAGTCTAGAGTCCGAAGGTATCGATGTTCATCGCACGTACAACATCATTATCAATGTTGAGCGCGACGCTGAGGGAAATCTCACTCACATTCATAACGCGCATGAAAGCGCCACCTCGCACCTATCGATGATTCATTGCGAAATCGCCTATCAGGACAGTGAAGACTTGGCCGCCCTCCAGCAAATGCTACTAAATAAAATCGACACACTCGATACAGTCGTTGGCGACTGGAAACAAATGCGTGCGCAATTGATGGAAGTCAAAAATGAGCTGGCTTGCAAGCCCTTGCCGGAGGTGTTTTATTCTCAGCAAGAGATTCAGGCGTTTTTAGAATGGATATTGGACGATCATTTCATCTTTTTGGGCTACCGCGAGTATCGTCTGGAGGGCGGGCAAGCCATCGAGGTAGATAGTGTCGATAATAAGGACAACGTCAATTCTCATGATAAGCCTGCGGACTTAGATTTGTTTGCGATCGGCAATAGTGGCCTTGGGCTACTGCGCGGCGCGGAGGAAGACAAGCTATCAGAAAGCTTTAGCCAACTGCCCACCGTCCTAAAGCAGCTACTGACCGAGCCGCGCGTCTTGATGCTGTCCAAATCAAGCCGCGTCTCGCCTGTACATCGCCCTGTTTATATGGACTTTTTGGGTATTCATAAGTTCGATGACAGCGGCAAGCTGGTCGGTGAATATCGCTTTATTGGGCTACTGACCTCACAAGCCTATCAGCTCACTGTGCAGCAAATACCGCTACTGCGCGAAAAAGCCAATAAAATCATGGCAATGGCGGATCTACCGCGCGATGGTCACGCCCATCACAAAATGATGCATGTCATCAACACCTTGCCTCGCGATGATCTGTTTCAAGCCAGCGTAGAAGAGCTCTATCCTATCGTCTCTGGCATCAGTCAGCTACAAGACAAAAAAAGCCTGCGCTTATTTAGCCGCGTCGATCATTATCAGCGTTTTGTCTCCTGTTTGGTCTATATCCCGCGCGATAAGTTCAACACTGAGCTGCGTATCAAGGTACAAAACGTATTAAAAGAAGCTTATGGCGGCACATCATCTGGCTTTACCACGGAATTCAACGAATCGGCCCATGCCCGCGTACACGTCCATGTGCGCACCGTGCCAGGTCAAGTAAAAGAGGTCAATACCGCCGCGCTTGAAGACAAGCTCTCAGCGCTGATGCAATCTTGGAGCGACAATTACCAAAAAATGCTGCTAGATAATGTCGGCGAGCAGCAGGCCAATGCCTTAAACCGCCGTTTTATGAGTCATATCCCAGCTGCGTATCAAGAGCGTTTTGATGCGCACACTGGTGTGGAGGACATCAAACGCTTGTCAGGCTTGAGTGATGAGCAGCCGATGATTTGGCACCTATACCAATCAACAGGCGACGCTAGTAATCAGCTACACTTAAAGCTCTACGGCCGCGAGCAGCCAGTTATTTTATCAAAAGTACTGCCTATCCTTGAGAACTTTGGGGTGTCGGTGATATCGGCGCAGACATATGAATTTGACTTGCCAGAGCAGCCCATCTGGATGCAAGAGTATGAGCTTATGCTCGAACACGTGGATGCAGTCAATATGCAAGTGGTGCGCGGTCAGTTTGAGGACAGCCTTAAGCAGATTTGGGCAGGGCTGGTCGAGAGTGATTCGTTTAACGAGCTGGTGCTCACGACCAAGCTAGATACCTTTGATGTGGTGGTGCTGCGCGCCTTATCACGCTATATGGTACAAGCTCGTGCGCCGTTCTCTAGTACCTATATCCAGCAAACGGTGGTCAAAAACAGTGATATCAGTGTGGCACTCGGTAGCCTGTTTGATGCACGCATGAACCCCAAGCATGATGATGAGAATCGTGCCAAAAAAACCGCTGAAATCGAAGAGCAGATCTTATCAGCGCTGGCAGATGTAGATAGCCTCGATGAAGACCGTATTTTGCGTTGGTATTTGGATCTCATCAAAGCCATGGTACGTACTAACTTTTATCAAACCGATAGCGAGGGTCAGCGTAAAGATCGCTTGTCGTTTAAGTTTTTGGCAGCCGATATCCCCAATCTGCCCAAACCCAAGCCCATGTTTGAAATATTTGTTTATTCGCCGCGCGTAGAAGCGGTGCATCTGCGCGGCGGTAAAGTGGCACGCGGCGGTCTGCGCTGGTCAGATCGTATGGAAGATTTTCGTACCGAAGTGCTCGGCTTGGTCAAAGCGCAGATGGTCAAAAACGCGGTGATCGTTCCTGTCGGCTCCAAAGGTGGTTTTATCGTCAAAACCAAAACCATGGCTGATGGCCGCGATGCCTTCCAAGCAGAAGGGATTGCCTGCTATCAGACATTCCTGCGCGGTATGCTTGATGTCACCGACAATATCGTCGATGGACAGATCGTCCCGCCAGCCAACACCGTGCGTCATGACGAAGATGATGCGTACTTGGTCGTCGCCGCTGACAAAGGCACAGCAAGTTTTTCTGATATTGCAAACAGCATAGCAAGCGAGTATAACTTTTGGCTTGATGATGCCTTTGCCTCTGGTGGCTCGGTTGGGTATGATCACAAAGCCATGGGTATCACTGCCCGCGGCGGCTGGGAGTCGGTCAAGCGTCACTTCCGTATGCGCGGCATGGATATCCAAAACCGCGATGACTTTACTGTGGTCGGTATCGGTGATATGAGCGGTGATGTATTCGGTAACGGCATGCTCAGATCCACTCATACTAAGCTGGTCGCCGCCTTTAACCATTTGCATATCTTTATCGACCCCAACCCAGACACTGCGACGTCGTTTGCAGAGCGTGAGCGCTTGTTTGAGATGCCGCGCTCGACGTGGGATGATTATGACAAATCGCTTATTAGCCAAGGTGGTGGCGTGTTTTCGCGTACCGATAAGAGCATCCCTATCAGTGCTGAGATGAAAGCGCTGTTTGATATCAGCGAAGATAGCTTGGCGCCCAATGAGCTGATCAGCGCATTACTAAAGTCGCCTGTCGATCTAATCTGGAACGGCGGTATCGGTACCTATGTCAAAAGTGAAAACGAAACGCACGCCGATGTCGGCGACCGCGCCAATGATGCTGTTCGGGTCAATGGTGGTGAGCTGCGCACGGCGGTGGTCGGTGAGGGCGGCAACTTAGGCTTTACCCAGCAAGGACGTATCGAGTACGCACAGACGGGCGGCCGCATCTACACCGATGCGATCGACAACTCAGGCGGGGTCAACTGCTCAGACCATGAAGTCAATATCAAAATATTGCTTGGCAAAGTCGTTGAGCAAGGTGATATGACCTTAAAGCAGCGTAATGAGCTGCTAGAGTCCATGACGGATACCGTGGCCGAGCTGGTACTGCGCCAAAACTACCTACAGCCACAGGCGATTGAGCTCAGTCATATCCGTGCAGCCGCCAACTTAAGTGATCATCAGCGGTTTATTCAAATGCTAGAGGGCGAAGGTCGTTTGGACCGCGCTATTGAGTATTTACCATCGGATGAAGAGATTGTTAAACGCCAAAAAGCTGGGGTAGGCCTTACCAATCCTGAGCTGGCGGTCGTCTTAGCGTATGGAAAAATGTGGGTATATGACAACTTGCTATTGTCTGATTTGCCAGATGAGCCATATTTTATCAATGAGCTACGCAAATACTTCCCTGATGAGCTGGCGACGCGTTTCTTTGATGAGATGACCCAACACCGCTTGCACCGTGAGATCATCAGCACCTACCTGACCAATAGTGTGGTCAACCGGTTGGGTATCGAGGCGCTATTCCGCCTGTATGAAGAGACGGGGCAGTCACTGGCAACCATCGTGCGCGGTTACGCCATCAGCCGTGATGTCTTTAATATCTCCAAAGCATGGAAAACGCTTGAAGTGTTAGACAATCAAGTGGACGCCACGTTGCTATTAAATCTAGAGCTGCGTCTGCGTGATGCACTAGAGCATGGCGTGGTCTGGTTTATCAATGCCTTTGGTCAGGACTTACAAGTCGCTGATATGATTGGCCGCTTTAGCGACAGTGTGGAAAAACTGACCAAATCTGGCGGGTTTATTGAGCAGCAATTTGCCGAGTATTTGCAAGAAGATGCCACAAGCTTGATGCAAGAAGATTTGGCCGAAAATGATGCGACGATGTTTGCGATGTTGCCATATCACGTGGATGCGCTAGATGCAGCATTGCTCGCTGAGCAATATGATCGCCCTGTCGATGAAATCGCCACATTGTACTTTGAGGCGTATCATGTCTTGCAGCTCGATTGGATGATGGATAATATCGCCACCTTACCACAGCAAAACTATTGGGATCGCCGCGCGCGTCATGCGTTAGTCAATGAGCTGTCACGCAGCTTGCGTATGCTGATGGACGCGATACTCTCAAAACCAGATGCCAAGCAAGCCTTTAGTGAATGGCGCTCGCGTCATCTAGATCAATTGGCAGCAACTGAGGCTGAAATGGATAAGCTTGACGCCATCGATGGTGAGATTGGTTTATCGACATTGTCCGTGCTGATGAGCGAGTTGAGTAGTTTGGTGACAAAATAGGCAATTTGGTAAAGGATGGACACAGCAGTTGCTGCTATCTTTTAGCATTCTTTTAAAAGCCACCGCTGATAATCAGCGGTGGCTTTTTATTGGTTGAACTTAGTTGAGTTCACTCAAGATCAATGATCAGCGTTATTACTCTCAAACCCAATCTTACCTGCCTGCTTATACATATAAAGTAGCCTATGAGTCTTTTTCGGCGGCTGTTTTTACAACTCGGCGACAGCCTTGTCCGCTGATTTGGCTAAAGCCGCCTGAGAGTTTTTCGACCTTAATTTGCGTCAAGATACGATCTTTTAGGGCTTGTACGTGGGAGATAACCCCAATCAGCTTGCCTTCTTGTTGTAAGCTCGTCAAAGTATCGAGTGCGATATCAAGTGAGTCTTCATCAAGCGTACCAAAACCTTCATCCAAAAATAACGAATCGACACGGATATTATGACTGGCCATTTGCGACAGCCCAAGTGCCAGTGCTAGGCTGATGATAAAGCCTTCACCGCCGGAGAGGTTTTTGGTGCTACGAACCTCACCGCCTTGATAGTTGTCAATGACATTCAGCTCAAGCGGGTTGCTGTCATCGTGAATCAGCAAATAACGGTCACTCATTTTTTGCAATTGCGTATTGGCATGGCCAATCATGACTTCAAACGTTAGGCCTTGGGCAAAGGTACGATACTTTTTGCCATCAGCCGAGCCAATTAACATATGCAGCTGCTGCCATACTTGTAGCTTTTGTCTTTGCTCATCAATGGCGATCAGCTGCGCCGCTTGTGTATTTTTTTGCTGCTCGTTGTCTTTAAGCTTTTGATCAATGGCACCAATTTTTTGGTTTAACTCGTCGATGTCTGTTTGTATCTGCTGATATTGGTCAGCAAGGAGCTCTCGGCTTGCATTCGTCATAGGCGCAGCAAGACTTTGCGTCAGTGCTTGCTGCGTACTGTCCAGCTGCAGCTGAGCTTGATGCAGCGCAGTATCAATCGCTACTTTACGTCTATGTAGGGCGTCACGCTCCTCTTTGGGCAAGCGGGCTTTGACAAAAGTGGCTTCATCGACAAAATCGGACGCTATGAGTAAGTCTGTAAAGATACTTTGCTGAGTGTTCAGCGTGGTCGTCGCCGACTGTAGCTCTGTTGCTAGCTGCTGCTCTCTACTCTTTAATTGTTCTAATGCCTGTTGTACGGTATCTAGCTGCCTTTGCGCTACTCTTTGCTTATCTTTAGCAGCATCGACAGCATTGCGTAATTTATTTTCTTCATCATCTGTATCTTTATCTGCAAAAATCTCTGTTCTATCTTGTTTTGATTGTTCGATAGTCTTGACCTTATGAGCAATTAAGCGCTCTAGCTCGTTGAGCGTTGTTTCATCACTGTGCAGCTGTGCTTGCTTGGTTTCAATCTGCGCAGTCAGGCTACTTAAGGTGTTGGTCAGCTGCTGTTGGCTGTTTTTTTGCTCATTGAATTGTTGTTTTAACTGACTTAAAGCGCTGCGCTGTTGCCGCAGTTTTTCAATATGATGGTCACATTCTGCGCTGTCTATTACGGTTTGCTTATCAAAACTATGACCCAACTGCGTAAGTGCGTCAGATAAGTCTGCCGTATTGAGCGCTGTGGTTAAGTATGCTTTATGTTGGTCCATGGGATACTTATTTACCAGGGCTGAAATGGTGCTCAGCAGAGGCGTTAATTCTGAGAAATTAGCAGTGATCTTATCTTTTATCCCAACAATTTTTTGTGAGTTAAGCTTAATGTCAGTTGTCAGGTTGTTAATGTCATGACTGACCACTTGTTGACTTTTTTCATCAGCTTCAATAGTCGTACTGAGCTGTGCAGCAGTTTCAGTTAAATTGTCATATTCGATTACTATGGTTTTAAGAGACTGCTTATGTTCAGTTAGATCGTGTTTGGCGGTATCTAATAAGGATAAGCTAGGCTCTAGGTTCGCAGTAGCCGCATCAATGTTATCGTTTATCTGCGTAAGTGGGTCGATAATTGCTGCGATTGCTTCAGAGTGATTGTTTTTAGCCTCAAATAGCGAGGAAAGGTAAGCCTGAACATCACTATGTAAGGTTTCGGCTTGCTGCTGTAGTGGCGCCAGTTGTTGCTGCTGGTTATTTAGCGTCTGTTTTTTGGTGGCATATTCGATATTGTGTTTTGATAAAGCTTGTTCAAGGTTATCAATAACGGTCTCTAGTTCCGCTATTTGCTGCTGTGTTTGTTGCGTCTTAGAGGGTTGGTGTTGGCTGGTATCCTGGTGACTGCGGTCTAATAATGGATGATGCTTACCATAAGGATGCTCAGTGGCGCCGCAAAGCGGGCAGGGCGATCCATTGTCAAGCTCTGCTATGTAGTCTTCAAGCTTAGCGACCTTTTGTAGTAGATTCAGATGCTCTTGCTTCTCTTGCCGCTTGAGTTTGGCATCTTGAATGTCTGATCGATGATCAGCAATGAGTCCTTCTAAGGCCGTTAACTCTTCATTGAGCGTCGGTAGTGAACGTTTGGTATTTTCGATTTGGTGAGCAAGATCGGACAGCTGCTGTAACTTATAGCTGGCTTGTGCAATCTGAATGTTGATTTGGTCGACTTGCTCTTGCTCATGACGCATACTTGCAAGCGATTGTTTTTCGATAAGTGCCGCTTGCTGCTGTTGTACGCTGGCAAGTTGCTCGCGTTGCTTGGTTATTAATAAACGATCTGAATCTTGTTGCTTAGACAGCTTATCGAAATCAGCTTGTAGCTGACCGGCTCGATGGTCATACGCAAGTTTATCCGTAGTCAAGCCGACATTATCTTTTAGCAGCGTCTTTAATCGGCCACAGCTGCTATCAAAGGTAGCCATGTCTGTATCGAGGTCGTTTAGCTCTTTATAATCATCAAAATACTTTTCTAGACTGCCAAGCTGAGTCTTCGTCTCTTGCTCTGTTTGGCTGTGTCTGGCTATTTCTTGATGTAATCGTTTCTTATTATTGACTAAGTCGTCTTTACGTTGCTTGTCGTTTGCTAAAGAGTGAAATTGCTGTTTTATCTCAGCATCCAATTCGCGTGTTTTTGAAATAACAGGCAGAGTAGTTTGCAGGTTATCTGTTGCTTGTTTTTCAATGGCAGTGATATCGTTTAAATGGGTCGTAACTTGTGCAAGCACTGCTTGCTGAGATGGAATATTACTGAGTAATTGATGTTGTTCACTGCTAAGCCGATTGACCGTCTCTCGGCTATAGCCAAGCTTATGAAACTGGCTGTCAATCTCTAAAGCTTTACTGGCCAGCTCCAAGCGCTTGGCCTCTGGAGTAAATTCTATCTGTGCATGCTGCGCTGCGGAAAAATCTTTTTGATAACTCGCAAGGCTCTGCTGTAGCTGCTCAACCTGCTCCAGCCACTGCAGCTGCTCACTTACGGTTTTAAAGCGTTGGCGCTGCTTACTTTGTTGCTGGTTAAGCGTCTCAAGCTCTGCTGCCAGTCGTTTTTCATCCTCAGGACTCAGTAAAGATAGACTGTTCACGCCTGCCTGTAGTTTGCCAAGCGCTTCTTTTTCAGTACGGTGTCTTTCATGGACATTGAGCGATATTTTGGCATAAATGGCAGTGCCGGTGATTTTTTCCAGTATAGCTGCTCTATCACCAATATCCGACTTCAAAAATGCGGCAAAGCTGCCTTGAGCCAGCATGATGGAGCGGGTGAACTGATTAAAATCCATACCGATAAGGTCTTGGATATAGGCGGATGTCTTGGACTTTTTTTCTTCTAAAATCTTGCCAGTTTTAACCTCACTGATCTCATGTCTAATCGGTAATAAGTTACCCTTGGCTTTTTTATGCGCGCGGTGCTGGTACCAGTAGCATTGATAACGTGTAGAGTCGATCTCGATGATAACTTCTGCTGAGCATTCACCCGTACCTTGGGTCATGATCTCGTTAGTTGAGCCGGTAATATCGCCCAATCGTGGTGTTTGGCTATAGAGTGCTAAACAAATCGCATCTAAGATGGTGGTCTTGCCAGCGCCTGTTTGCCCAGTAATAGCAAAGATGCCTTCATTCAAAAAAGCAGGATCACTAAAGTCAATGTGCCATTCGCCTTTTAGGGAGTTGAGGTTTTTTAGTCGCAGTTCAATCAGTCGCATGAGCAGGTCTTATTTTTAGATAGTTCTATAGAGTAGTTATCAAAGTAGTTGACATGAGCGGCTGTTATTCCGCCTGAGTGTCTTCATGACGCAAGTTATATATGACTTGCTGATAGGCTTCTCGCAGAGCGTTTTTTTGTTCATCTGCGACCTTGTTCAGAAGCAGACAGCGCTCAAACACCTCTTCCTCATCCAAGTCTTGTAGTGTCTCAGAGGTTTGCTGCTGGTTTAGCACTTTATTATAAGTACGGGTGTTTTTTATTTTTAGTACCTCACACCGCAAGCCATCTACCATCGCCTGAATATGCTCACGTAACTCGCTGACCAGCTCATCACCTGTGTAAATCACTTCGAGCCAAACAGACTCCGTGTCATCTAAAGACTGAGCAGTGCTATCAATTGTCTGTTGGATAGACTGTAGATCACCCGAGACTTGTGCCAGTTTTTGAAACGTGGGAATAGGCAAGGAAACGATCTGCATCTGACATGATTTGTCAAAATGTAGTCGCTGCGGTGGCGAGGTCATTTTTGAGTCAACATCATTTGAATTGAGGTCATCAACCTTGCTTTCTTGCTTTACATGGTGTTCGTCTACATTGCTTTTGTCGCGTCCCTCATTGTCTACTGAATCATCAAAGCCAAACAAATCATCCATAAAACCACTCGTCTGATTGGCTACTTTTTTAGCCGCTTTTTCTACCGATGTTTCAATTGTGGCAACTGTACGGGTGATCTGAGGCACATTGCTTGCAATGGTACGAGCAGCGGTATTGTTTGACATTGGTTTTTTATCACTAAACTCGTTTTTTACTGCGCCAAACTGTATGAGCAACACCTGTTTTTGCTGTTGCGCCTCACCAAAACCCATGGCAATCGGCGAGCCTGAATAGCGAATGGTCTCACGGCCGCCGACCCGCTGCGGCACATGCAGGTGCCCAAGGGCGACATAATCAAAACCATCGTCAAACATGTCAGCAGACACCTTACCAAGCGAACCGATATAAAGCTCACGTACGCCGTCATCTTCGGTCGTCGTGCCGCCAGCTGCAAACAGATGGCCTGTGGCGATTATCGGAATGTGACGCTGATGGGATTTTATTAATTGGGCTTGCTTGAGCTTGGCGATACTGGCGACGTTATCATAATGGGCGCGAATGCCTTTGATGACATTGGCGTCTTTGCTGTCCATCGACTCGCCAGCGCTACTGCTACGGACATCACGATCACGCAGATAGGGCACAGCGGCGATGATGCAATGCGGCGCGCCGTCTGTGTCATCTAATACCAAGACCTCATCGTTTAAGTCCTCGCAAGCGGTGCCAATGACATGGACGTTTAGAAACTTAAGCACATGACTTGGTGCGTCCAGAAACGTCGGAGAGTCATGATTGCCTGCGACGATGACGATATGCTGGCAACAGGAGCGTGAGACTCGCCCCAAAAACTCATAATACAGAGCCTGCGCTCGGTTGCTCGGTGTCATGGTGTCAAAAATGTCACCGGCAACAATCAGTACATCGACGTGTTGCTCGCTAATGGTGGTTTCAAGCCAACCCAAAAACGCTGCAAACTCATCATAACGCATACGGCCATAGAGCCTGCGCCCTAAGTGCCAATCGGAGGTATGTAAGATAGTTAAAGGTTTTAAATTTTTCATAGGCGCGGCGCAAACGTGGTATCGGCAAGTGGGAGTGTCATTGAGCGGAAGGGTGTTTATAAGCAAGCTGTCATTCTAGCAAGAATTGCTAGGCTTTGCTGTGCCACCCGCGCATAAAAAGCCCTGCCAATAACATATTGACAGGGCTATATTATAGTCCTTTCGAAATCAAGCAAACATTATCCAATCACCAATTGCTCCAAACCTTCTTCTTGCTGCGCTGCCAAATTAGCGATCATAGAGAGCGCATGGGCTTGCTGGTCTATCGGTTTTTTTGCATCTTGCTCCGTGATAGCTGTTCCTGCACGTAACCAGTTAGTCTCTGTATCGCCGGTATCTTTATTGTGTTTGTTGTACCACGCCAAATCATCATGCAGCGCCACCACATCTCCCATGATAAGCAAGGCGGGCGTGGGCAACTGGTTTTGTTCTTGCAGCGCCACGATACTCTCAAGTGTGCCAGTTAATACTTGCTGATTGGGCATGCTGGCATTGGAGACGATGGCAATCGGCGTCTCAGGCGAGCGGCCAGCGTTTATCAAACCTGTCGTCAAACGTGCCAGTGAATGCAGACCCATATAAAATACCACCGTCTCATCGGTGTTCAAGAAGTTTTTAAAGTTGTTGTTGGGCGTGCCTGCCTTCAAGAATCCTGTCACAAAACGTACGGACTGTGAGTGGTCACGGTGAGTTAAGGGTATGCCAGCATAGCTAGCAGCGGCATTGGCGGCGGTGATCCCTGGTACGACCTGATACGGCACACCATGAGCGCGCAGGCTTTCAATTTCTTCACCGCCACGACCAAAGATAAATGGATCGCCACCTTTTAGGCGCACCACACGCCGACCTTCTTTGGCGCTATTGACCAATAACTCATTGATGCCAAGCTGCGCGACAGTATGGTTACTGCGTTTTTTACCGACAAACACTTTGTCTGCATCACGGCGACAAAGATCCAGCACTTGTGGAGATACCAATGCGTCATAGTAGACAATATCTGCTTGCTGCATCAAACGCAGCGCTTTAAATGTCAAAAGCTCTGGGTCACCAGGGCCTGCGCCAACGATATAGACTTCGCCTACGGGGGGTGATTTTTTTTCTGACTCGTCTGATAGCGTAGGCGTTGTATTTTCCGCAGCATAGGCTTTATCATGAATAGCAGCGGCAGTACTATCTAAATCCGCTTGCAACTGGGCAGCGGCTTCGGTTTCATTACCAACAAACATCAACTGACTGACTTGACCTTCAAAGGCACGCTCCCAAAACTGCCGACGGCCTGTCAGGGTTGGGATTTTACGTTTTACCTCGCTACGAAACTCACCAGCCAGCTTGGCCAGCTTGCCATAGCCTTGCGGAATGAGGGTTTCAAGACGTGCACGTAGTAGACGTGCCAGCACCGGCGCTTTGCCATTCGATGAGATGCCGATGACGATGGGATTACGATCGACGATAGCGGGGAAGATAAAGTCACATAAATGCGGGGTATCAACCACATTGACGGGGATGTTGAGCGCGGTGGCATCAGCGTGAATTTGATGATTAAGCGTCTCATCATCAGTCGCCGCAATGATGACTCGTGCACCTGTCATATAGAATTTATTATAATTTTTATAAATCAGCTCGTGCTTATCGTCTGAGAGCAAGGCTTGTATCTCAGTGCTGATATCTGGCGCTAGAATGGTAATGGCAGCCCCAGCACGGCTAAGCAAATCTGCCTTACGCAGCGCCACATCGCCACCGCCCACGATCAGCACCTTGCGATTTTCTAGTTTAAAAAATAATGGAAAGGTGTTCATAGCATCACCAATTATGTATTCAATGTCGTAAAATATGCTTCCATTATGAGGTATCAGGCGCTACGTCTCATGCAGTGAATTGGCATTAGCATAGTCGTTTTCGTCATATTTATTATAGTTTTTGATGGAATGTAGAATAGAGAAGGGAATAGTGATAAGAGCGTTTGCGACAAAAAGGCTCTCTTACAAGAGTAAAAGAGCCTTTTAAACAGAGCTTTTTAAACGATGAATGACGGTAATGCTTGATTACAACTGCGTATGCAGACCACACTCACGGCTTTCTTCTACCTTAGTTGGATCAAAGTAGTCATGCTCGTTTGGCAAGTTGTGCTCATCTAAGTACACATCCAAATCTGCATCGGTTTTTTCAAACAATGGTGCTACTTTTAGCACGCCGTCTTTTGATAAGCTAAGGACATCAAGACCTTGGCGGAATTCTGTTTGGTCTTTACGAATCGCGTTAAACCATACGTCAGGCTTTAGCTCGTCTAGTGCACGGCGGAATGGCTCAAGTTTCACTTGTTCAGTGAACTCGCCATGTTGCGGGTTGTCAATGCCTGGGATGCCATTCATGGTTGAATCACGGTGTGCAGCGGTTTGTTTTGGAATATACGTCACGACGTTGAGATCAAGATCACGAATCAATTTGTTGGCAAACTGATAGGTCGCATCGGTGTTATAGCCTGAATCTACCCACAATACCGTGATGTCAGGGCGCTGCTTGGCAACCAAATGCAAGATCGCTGACTCATAAGGACGGAAGTTGGTGGTGATGATTGGGTTTTTGGCTTGCGTCAATGCCCACTCAACGATTTGCTCAGGTGATTTACCTTGCAAATCTTGGTTTGCTTGGTCGATATCTAGGTTTGGGTGTAATTGGCTCATAATACATTCCTTAATAATTGTTAATATAAAAATGGTTCTTTAATATCGAGTTTAGGTTTTTGAGAACATCGGTAATGCTGAAGCGTCTCGACCATCATAGCTACTGGCTAGGGCAGTGAAGGCTTGGCTAATATCAGATTTAGCATCATGCTCATTGAGTACAAAGCTAGTAGCACCAGCGCGCAGCAAATAAGCGATTTGATCACGACCAAACGCGCCTGCCATGCGAATATCACCTTCATAACCAAGCTGACGCAGGGTCTGTGCAAAACTAAAACCGCGACCATCCACAAAACTTGGGACATGAATGACGATCAAGTCTTGCGTCAATAAAAAGTCTTTTACATCAGGCAGATCATCAGCATCGGTGTTGGACGTAATCCACACACCCAATCGGCTGCTGTGCTGCTTGAGGATATCCAATACTTGCTCTAGCAAACCGTTTGCCAGTTTTCCATCAGCATTTAATAAATCTGCTAATGGCACAAGTACATCAACTTTTTCTTGTTTGTGTAACAGCTCAAGTAAGGTCAGGTTTGATAACGCGATACCGTCAGGCAGCTGCGCTGTCGCTAGCGCTTGCCAAGTATCTTCGCCACTGATGTCTGCGCCATGGCTATCGAGCACATGATGATTAGCCATAGACCTTCTCCTTAAAGGGGGCGATACCAACGCGGTCAATCACGTCACCAAAACCCTCAACATCTTGTTCGTTAGTGCCGCGTATATCGAGATACACATCTAAAATGGTTTGTAAGGTGCTGGCCACATCATCCGCTGGCACCGCTTTTCCTAAGATTTTGCCTAATTTGGCGTCATTACTAGAGTTACCGCCAAGGCTAATCTGATACCAGTGCTCGCCTTTTTTGTCCACACCCAAGATACCGATATCACCTGTGTGATGATGGGCGCAAGCATTCATGCAGCCTGACATATTGAGGCGAATATCACCAAGATCATACAAGTAATCTAAATCATCGAACTGCTTTTCGATTTGCTCAGCGATATTGTGTGTAGTCGCATTGGCCAGTGAGCAATAATCCCAACCTGGGCAGACAATCATATCGGTTAAGGTGTTGATATTGGCGCGTGCTAAATGCAAATCTGATAGTTGCTGCCACAATTCATAAAGCTCATTGGTTTGCACATCAGCGAATACCAGATTTTGCTGATACGTACCGCGCAACTCACCAAAGCTATAACGATCAGACAAATCGGCAAGCGCATCCATTTGCGCATCACTCAAGTCACCTGATGGCACATAACGACCGTCCACCAGTCCGGCTTTTAAAGAGATTACGACCGCACGGTAACCGTCCACCTTATGTGCCACAGTATTCTGGTTATACCAGTTGGCAAAGTCTTTATCAGCGTTTAGTTGTTGTTGTAGCTCAGACTGTACTGCGAGCGCATCAAATGACTGATAATCAGGCATACTGAAGTAGCTAGCAGCGGTGTCAAAATTGTCATCCGTCAAGGTCAGCGGACCGTCTTTGGTGTGCGCCTCCCACTCAGCTTCTACCAGTTTGGCAAACTGATCGCCGCCTAAGCTGTCGACCAAAATCTTAATACGGGCTTTGTACTTGTTATCACGGCGACCGTGCAGGTTATAAACGCGCAAAATGGCATCGAGATAGCTGAGTAAATGCTCACGCGGTAAGAATTTGCGAATCGTTTTACCAATAATAGGCGTACGTCCCAAGCCACCACCAACGATCACTTCAAAGCCAAGCTCGCCTGCGTCATTGGTAACGACGTGCAGACCCACATCATGTACTTGCGTTGCCGCACGATCCGCTTCGGTACCGATCACTGCAATTTTAAATTTACGCGGTAAAAAGGCAAACTCAGGATGAAAGGTTGACCACTGACGGATAATCTCACAATAAGGGCGCGGGTCAGCGATTTCTTCCTTATGGATACCAGCGTAAGGATCGGTTGTGGTATTACGAATACAGTTGCCTGAGGTTTGGATGGCATGCATCTGTACCGTTGCCAATTCTGCCAAAATATCTGGCACTTCTTCTAGTTTTGGCCAGTTCAGCTGAATATTGGTACGGGTGGTCATGTGCCCATAGCCTTTATCATACTTACGGGTAATCTCAGCCAATTTGCGTAGCTGATAGCTGGCAAGCAAGCCGTAAGGAATGGCAATACGGAGCATCGGTGCATAACGCTGGATATACAAGCCGTTTTGCAATCGCAGTGGCAAAAACTGCTCTTCTGGCAGCTCACCTGCCAAAAATCGCTCAGTTTGGTCGCGAAATTGGGCAACTCGTTCGTCTACTAACGTCTGGTCAGCGTAATTATATTGATACATGACGTAATCTCAGTTTTGTTTTTAGTCTTAAAAGCAGCGATGGCAGCAATCTAATATCTGTGCTCGTAGGTGATAGACTTTACCACAAATCGCAATTTAAACAATTCAGGGTCACATCATATAAGCTTCTATCTATAAACATAAATTCCTTTCAGACATATCCATATCCAAACACAGCATAAATTTTCATAACGAAAGTTAGGTAGCCTATGCTTATCAAATTTAACGCCTGATCGCTAGTACGCTACTTCTTATCTATCGACGGCTTTCTTCTCAGTTTTGTATATTTAATCACTTTCGTATTTTTGCTCATCTCTTCCAACCATTCTTTCTAATAAGAGGTTTTAATAACGATATGTCTCAGACCCAGATTCAGACCCAAAGCCAAACTCAATCTCAATCAAAGCTGGTTCCACCACATGGCAGTGCCGAGCTTAAACCACTGTTGTTAGAAGGCGAGGCACGCGAGCAAGCACTAGAGCTTGCCAGCACCTTACCAACCATTACCTTAAGCTCACGCGAGCGTGGTGATCTGATCATGTTCGGTATTGGCGGCTTTACACCATTGAATGGTTTTATGAATAAAGCCAATTGGCAGGGCGTGGTTGACAACATGCGCTTGCAAAGTGGTGACAATGCAGGTTTGTTTTGGCCCATACCGATCACCTTGTCTGCACCAAAAGCGACGGCGGATAGTTTGAGTCAAGGCGACAAAGTGGCGTTGGTCGCACAAGATGGCGAAGTTATGGGCATCTTGACAGTAGAAGAGACCTATACCATTGATAAAGAACACGAGTGTCAGCAAGTATTTACCACCACAGATCCAGAGCATCCAGGCGTCCAGCAAGTATTGGATCAAGATGAGGTCAATATTGCAGGTAGCGTAGAAGTACTGAGCGAGGGCGAGTTCCCAACGCGTTATCCTGGTATCTATAAAACGCCCGCGCAAACACGTCAAATCTTTGAAGAGAAAAACTGGAAGACTGTGGCGGCTTTCCAAACGCGTAACCCGATGCACCGCTCACATGAGTATTTGGCCAAAATCGCGATTGAGATCTGCGATGGTGTGATGATTCATTCATTGCTCGGCGCACTAAAACCAGGTGATATTCCAGCAGAAGTACGTCAAGAAGCCATCAAAACCTTGATTGATAATTACTTTAAACAAGACACGGTGATTCAAGCAGGTTATCCGCTAGATATGCGCTATGCTGGTCCACGTGAAGCCTTATTACATGCGTTATTCCGCCAAAACTATGGCTGTAGCCATCTGATCGTTGGTCGCGACCATGCTGGTGTGGGCGATTACTATGGCGCGTTTGATGCGCAAACCATTTTTGAACAGGTTGGCAAAGACGATCTCATCACCCAGCCGCTAAAAATTGGCTGGACGTTCTGGTGTAATGCTTGTAATGCGATGGCATCTGACAAGACTTGCCCGCATGACGCGTCTGAACACGTTAAAGTATCAGGTACCAAGCTGCGTAAAGCGCTGTCAGAAGACATGGAAGTACCAGAGAACTTTAGCCGTCCAGAAGTGCTTGAGATACTACGTAACTACTACGGTAGCATCGCTCGTGAAGAACGTGCTGAGATCAAACTCACGGGCGCCTCTGCGGTGTAAACCCTAGCGTGTCAGCATAAAAAATCAGTGCTACATTAATAATAAAAAAGGTGTCAGACTTATGGTCTGGCACCTTTTTGTTTTTATCATTTTTAGCATCTCTCACCGCAGTTAGCGTGAGCTATCAAAACTCTAAATCTTCTACCAGCTTTTGATACTCTCCCGCAAGTGAGCCACCGCCTGAGCAAAAATAATTCAGCGCATATTTATCTGGGCTATCAATCGTCAGCATATTGTCTTTAAATTGAAAAAAGACGGTGCTGTCATTTGCCTGCGCCTCAAAAATCGTACCGTGTGCCGCGTCTTGCCCTCTTAATGTCGCCTTACCATCAAACTGACAAGTCTGTTTTTTGATATCGCTACGTGAGCGAACTTTTATATCGATTTTTCGATCACTCTCTGCACGTACCATCACACCAACCCAGTCATAGCCTTGGCTGCGGTTTTCATAACCTGCATCGGCATAATCGCCAACTACTGCTTGCATCATAGGCGCAGCGGCTTGCTCAGGCTGAGTGATGGGCGTGTTTGGCATGGCGGATGTCACGTTGTTGCAAGCGCTTAAGCTCAACGTGGTGATGGCGGCTGTCGTCCCTGCTGCCAATACACGAGAAAAACGAGTCAAAGATGCGATCATTTAAGTACCTTTTAAGTGAGTAATAAGAGTGGGTAAAGATTTATCAAAGATAGTAGCGCTTAGCGACCAGCTCGTCTATAGCTCAAGCAATACCATAACTTGCTTAACAGTATCTGTTGATGCTTTTATTGTTTCTGTTCTCAGCTGTATTTTATAAACGCTTGATAAGGCTGGCTTTATCCTTTGGTTATTCCCTTTTGGCAATAACATACGCATATTCATCATTAAACATAATAAGATGGCGCTGTTAGCATACTTGCATTACCTAACAGCATCTTTGAGGAAAGTATGACATACGCCGCCCCATATCAACAAAAAAGTAAAACTCGCAGCGCTCTCAGCATTGCAGGCATAGCCTTGAGCTTAGGTCTGGCTGGCTGCAGCAATAATGATGCAGTCGACACCACCGCAAAAGCTGATGATACGGCGGCTGCAGAAGGTCAAAATATCGAGCTGCTCAACGTCTCTTATGACGTTGCCCGTAATTTTTATAAAGATTATAACCCACTATTTGTAGAGCACTACAAAAGCGATCACCCAAATAGCACCATCACCGTCAAACAGTCGCATGGCGGCTCAAGTAAGCAAGCCTTGTCAGTGGCCAATGGTCTACAAGCCGACGTTGCCACTATGAACCAAGGCTCTGATATCGAGCTACTAGAAAAAGAGGGTTTGGTTGAGTCAGACTGGGAGAGCAAATTCCCTGATAATGCCGTACCTTTTACCAGCACCATCGTGTTTTTGGTACGTAAAGACAATCCAAAAGGCATCAATGACTGGGAAGATTTGACTCAAGACGGTCTTGAGATCGTTATGGCCAATCCAAAAGTCACGGGCAATGGTCGCTATGCCTTCTTAGGCGCTTATGGTTATGGTCTGCATGCGTTTAATAACGAAGAAGCACCAGCCAAAAACTACGTAAAAGAGATGCTCAAAAACGTCAAAGTCTACGAAAACGGTGGCCGTGCAGCAACCACAACCTTTGTGCAGCGCGGTATTGGCGATGTATTAGTGACCTTTGAAAACGAAGCCAACTTGGCGGCGACTGATTTTGGTGCCGGTCAAGTGGACATCGTCTATCCAAAATACTCGATCAAGTCAGAAAGCCCTGTGGCCATTGTAAAAGCCGTCACGGACAAAAAAGGCACCACTGATGCAGCAAAAGCCTACTTGGACTATTTGTGGAGCGAGCCGGCCCAGCAATTGGCTGCTGATCTATACTTGCGTCCGAGCGTACAAAGCGTACTCGATAAAAACAGTGACAAACTGCCACCGGTTGAGACTTTCCGTCCAAATGATGTTTTTGGTTCATGGGATGAGATCATGGGCACTTACTTTAGCGACAATGGCGTCTTTGATCAATTAGCGATCAACGCACCGCAGTAAACAGTAAGCACTGCAGTAAACAATGAGCAGCGCAGCACCTAGAGCGATACTCTAGTGCAAGAGAAGCCGTGGTAAACAAAAAAAGGACATGGTCATCTACACCATGTCCTTTATACCGTAAGCTCAGCTGACCCAGCATAATTATTATTAAGTAGATTGCTCAATATTTTGTTACGTACCATTCGTTAGGCAATAGGACATCACTATGAGTGCAACCGCTTCATCCGCCCACAAAGCCCCTGCCAAAAAAGGCTGGCTGACCCGTATGCGTCAGCGCAACGTGCTGCCAGGGTTTGGGCTGAGCATGGGTATCACGGTTTTTAGCTTATCGCTACTGGTGGTACTGCCGTTTGCCATGATGGCCTATACCACGACGCAAATGGGCTGGACGGGATTTTGGCAGGCCATCAGCCAACCACAGGTGACGGCTGCGATTAAGCTGAGCTTGTGGATGGCGTTTGCAGCGATGCTGACCAATATGGTGTTTGGTACCTTGGTCGCTTGGGTGCTAGTGCGTTATGAGTTTTGGGGCAAATCCTTAATCAATGCCTTGGTGGATCTGCCGTTTGCGCTGCCGACGGCGGTGACGGGTATCTCGCTTGCTACCCTGTACGCGCCCAACGGCCTAATAGGTCAATGGTTTGCCAAGTTTGATATTCAAGTGGCCTTTACACCTTTAGGTATTTGGCTGGCTTTGGTGGTGGTCAGCTTTCCATTTATCGTGCGGGCGGTGCAGCCGGTACTCGCTGAGCTGTCGGTTGAGTTTGAAGAGGCAGCGGCGGTACTGGGTGCCAATCGCTTGACCACGTTTTGCAAGGTGATCTTGCCTGAGATGATGCCAGCCTTACTGATGGGCGCTGGAATGATGTTTGCCCGTGCGACAGGTGAGTATGGCTCGGTGATCTTTATCGCCGGCAACATCCCGATGGAAACTGAGATTTTGCCGCTGATTATCATCAGTAAGCTCGAGCAGTTCGATGTTGGGGGCGCATCAGCCGTGGCACTATTTATGTTGCTGATTTCATTTACCATCTTATTGACCATCAATATCGCACAGTGGAAACTGTCTCGCCGCGTAGGAGCTCGCTGATATGCAGATATCCAATAGCTATGATTACCAAAGCAATCCTGCGACCAAAGACACACCGTGGATACGTCGCACTTTTATTACCATTGCTGTGCTGTTTATGGTGGTGATGCTGGTCGTGCCGCTACTTGCGGTGTTTTATGAAGCCTTTAAAAACGGCTGGCAGCTGTATGTTGCTTCTTTGGTCGATCCTGAGGCCTTACAAGCGATCAAGCTGACCTTGATCACTGCCGGCATCGTGTTACCGATCAATATGGTGCTGGGTATTGCAATTGCTTGGCTGGTGACACGTTATCAGTTTAAAGGTAAGCAGCTGGTCACCACCTTGCTTGATTTGCCATTTTCGGTATCGCCTGTGGTCGCAGGCCTCATGTTTGTGCTGTTATTTGGTCTCAACTCTACTGTGGGCGGCTGGCTTGAGAGTATGGGTTTTCAGGTGATATATGCGGTACCAGGCATTGTATTGGCGACATTGTTTGTCACCTTCCCATTTGTGGCACGTGAGCTGATACCGCTGATGCAGACGCAAGGCGACAGTGAGGAGCAAGCGGCGCTGACATTGGGTGCGAGTGGTTGGCAGACTTTTTGGCATGTCACCTTGCCCAATATCAAATGGGCGCTGCTTTATGGTTTGATTTTGACCAATGCCCGAGCGATGGGTGAGTTTGGTGCAGTCAGCGTAGTGTCCGGTCATATTCGCGGTGAGACCAATACCATGCCGCTGCTGGTCGAGATTGCTTATAACGATTATAATTTTACCGCCGCTTTTGCCTTATCAAGCCTGCTTGCGGCACTGGCATTGGTGACACTACTGATTCAGCAGGTCATGACCAAGATGCAAGCGCGCAAATTTGCCAAATCGGTACGTCTCGCGGCTGCGTCTGAGCTACCAGTGAGCGCCAATGCTACCAATGCGGCTGACACCTATAAGACGGCGGCGCAGGCAGCTAAGAGCTCGAGAAATGTGTAAACAACTGACGGCCTATACGAAAGATTGATTACCACAACGCTGTCGCCAGCATAGACGCTGCCACGATAAGCAAAAGTGAATAAGAGACACGATTATGAGTATTGAGATTCGCAACGTTAATAAAAAATTTGGCAGTTTTACCGCCTTAGACAATATCAATATCACCGTACCAACTGGTAAACTAACCACTTTGCTTGGGCCCTCAGGCTGCGGTAAGACCACCTTGCTGCGTATCATCGCAGGTCTTGAATACGCAGATTCTGGGCAGATATTCTTTGATGACTTGGATGTGACCAACACCCCGGTACAAAAGCGCCATATCGGCTTTATGTTTCAGCACTATGCATTGTTTCGCCATAAAAACATCGCCGAAAACGTCGCTTTTGGCTTGACATTGTTACCAAAAAACAAGCGTCCTAGCAAAGCCGATATCAATAAGCGTGTAAATGAGCTATTAGAGTTGGTGCAGTTGCCCCAAGTCGCCAACGCCTATCCGCATCAGCTCTCTGGTGGACAGCGTCAGCGGATTGCGCTGGCACGAGCTTTGGCAGTCAAACCCAAGTTATTATTGCTTGATGAACCATTTGGCGCACTCGATGCTAAGGTGCGTAAAGAGCTGCGCACGTGGCTAAAAAACATCCACCATGAGCTGGGTATCACCAGCATCATGGTCACTCACGATCAAGAAGAGGCAAGGGCGGTGTCAGATGAGATCGTGGTGATGAACCAAGGACGAGTAGAGCAGGTAGGCACCTCAGAGGCACTGATACACCAGCCGGCCAATGCCTTTGTCAGTGACTTTTTAGATTTGGCTTAATCGGATACGGCAAACACGCCAGTATCTGCACACCAGTTGGTGCATAAGCTATAAAACGCCATAAAAAAAGACCTATACAATTATAGGTCTTTTTTTATGGCGTCATGCCCATCTTATCTACTAGGCAAGCTTCATATCTGCATCCAACGATGTCTGCTCATGCGTGATCTCTAAGATCTCTTGACACCACTCTGGCAAGTCATCGGCGACCTCGTACCACATCCAAGTCCCGTCACGCACACAGCTTAGAATACCCAGTTTTTTTAGATGATTTAGATGGCGTGAGATGGTTGGCTGCGGCTGATCCAATATCTCAACCAACTCGCCCACACAGCGTGCTTCTTTTTTAAAAAGAATTTGAAATATTTTTAGACGAGTCGGATCAGATAAGACTTTAAACAAATCAATAGGTCGTATCATAAAGTTATTATCAGACATAGCATAATTCCAATAGGGCGTTGTTAATAGGGGGTCAATATAACAGCAGTCGTCAATAAAATCGATTAAAAATTGAGCTAAATTACAGTTCGTCGTTAATTTACTACCTTTGATACCATTCGGTTACATCGATACTTGTATTCCGTTACATGAATTTATTTTTCAAAATATCTGTCTGTATTTATTTACTGCGTAGTCAAAGATAGGGTGATAAATACAGCAAACACTATTGAAAATGATAATAGTTATCGTTATGATATACCCATCACGTAAAGGAGCCAATCTATGTACGTATGTATCTGTAATGACGTAAAAGACAAGCAAATCAAAGCAGCGATCGCTTCGGGTGTCGATACGCTCGAAGGCCTAAAAGACACGCTGGATGTGGCGACTTGTTGCGGCTGCTGCGAGCCTATGGTCAATGACTTCCTAGACGAACATCATGCCAAGCTCGATGCGCTGGCTTATGCAGTGTAGGGTAGCACCAGAAACTACCCCATTTTGTCCTGCGTATACCTCTTGCACCACCATCCTTTCACGCAATTTCTACCTCACGTACTGCCTCTATCTCACATACTGGTTGATGACGCACTCATCAGCCATGCTAGTTAATTATGATTCTCAATTAGCATCTTATTCTTAGTTCATAACATTACAAGCGCTAGCACCTCTATATGCTACTATATCTGTCTGATATTGTAAGAAGTCTGACGGACTTTAATCTTTACTAAGCAGTTTACCAATAACGCTTTTATTATATGCAATATTGTGAATTTAACCTGCGAGACAACAATAGGAGTATGGGTGATGATAGGTAGCCAGAAAGTCATTGATTATTTAAATTTTTTATTGGGCGGCGAGCTTGCTGCGCGTGATCAGTATTTTATTCATTCAGAAATGTATGCTGAATGGCACTACGGCAAGCTATACGACCGCATCCATCATGAAATGGAAGATGAGACCCTGCACGCGCAGGCCATTATCCGCCGTGTTTTGATGCTTGGCGGCACGCCAAAGATGAGCGTTGATGGGATCAACATCGGTAGCACCGTCCCTGAGATGCTACAGTTTGACCTTGATTTAGAGTATCAAGTACAGCAACACCTAAAAGACGGTATTGCGCTGTGTGAAGAAGAGCACGACTATGTCACCCGCGAGATGTTGGTCGAGCAGCTGAAAGATACTGAAGAAGATCATGCACATTGGTTAGAGCAGCAGCTGCGCCTTATCGATATGATCGGTCTGCCAAACTATCTACAAAGCCAAATGGCAGAAGTGTCTCCTGATATTGTCTAGTATCGTCACAGCTATATTAAGCTGCAATATTTAAAGCACGTATCATAGATTAAATAGAGTAGGGAGAGAAAATATGAAAGGGGATAAAGAGGTCATTCGCGCCTTAAATAAAGTACTCGGACAGTCACTGATTGCCATCAATCAGTATTTTTTACATGCGCGTATCGCTCGTCATTGGGGGCTTGAAACATTAAACGAGCATTTTTATAAACAGTCTATCGCTGAGATGAAGTGGTCGGATGATTTGATTGCGCGTATCTTATTATTAGGCGGTCTGCCAAACTTACAAGATTATGGCAAGATGTTCCTTGCAGAGGACGTGCCTGAGATGATTGAGTGCAACCTGCGTTTAGAAAAGCAAAAATTCACTATTATCACTGAGGCAATTACCTTATGTGAAGAAAAGCGTGATTATGTATCACGCCAGCTATTGGTCACGCTAAAAGATGGTAATGAGGAATATGACGACTGGCTGGAGACTCAAGAAGACTTGATACAAAGTATCGGGGTTGAGCGTTATATTCAGTCACAAATGCATGACGACGACGCACCGTAATTAGCCACTCTTGACTGACACTTGCCAGCTTGTTTTTTGAGTATCTTTTAAGATATATCAAAGGACATGCTGGTATTTTTATGTCTATAAGACAGGTGTTTATAATGATAAAGCGCTAAGACAACTATCGATTGCTTGTTGCCTGTGAGACGTACCTAAGATAAGCCCTAATATAAACCGCGACCATCTTCAGGCTTGAGCCGTAAAAAATACAACCCTGATAAAATGGTCAAAATCCCCAGTATCCAATAAGTCGTTTGAAACGCCGCCAGCGTGTCTAGTCCAAAGCGCTCACGTAATAGGTTGAGCACCGCCGCCCCAAAGGCAATACCAAAGCCAATTGCTAGCTGCTGATTGACTGCCATGAGGCTATTGCCGCTACTGGTCTGCACGCCTTCCAAATCACCAATGGTAATGGTGTTCATCGCGCTAAACTGCATAGAGTTACACGCGCCCATCAAGATAAGCAGCGGGATAAACCATAACCAATTATCAGGGTCGTTAAACTGCGCCAATAAGATGATGAGTATACCGATGAGCAGGGTATTTAACACCAAAACTTTGCGATAGCTAAAGCGCTGGATGATTTTGCTGACCCAAGGCTTGATACCGATAGCACCAATGGCGATAGGCGCAAGCAGCCAGCCTGCCTGCGAGGGCGAATACTCAAACACCACTTGTAATAACAGTGGCAGTAAGAACGGCACAGCGCTGATACCCAAACGGGTAAATAAATTGCCCGTGATACCGATACGAAAAGTACGAATATCAAACAGACTCAGTGGAAATAAAGGCGCGGGGCGGCGTTTGGCATGTGCCACATAAGCGCCTAGCAATACGCTGGCGGCCACCGCTAGCAGCAGACCATACATGCCGCGGCCTACCTGCGAGCCAAACTCTACGGCGAGAGTAAACCCACATGCCGCAGCGGCAAACAGCCCAAAGCCTAGCCAATCAAGGCGCTGGGTGTCTTCAAACAACGCAGGCACCAGTTTTTTGCCCATAACAAACCCTAAAACACCCATCGGGATATTGATCAAAAATATCCAATGCCAACTGGCATACTGGACGATATAGCCGCCCAGCACCGGCCCCACGAGCGGCGCGACCAAGGCCGGTATCACGGCAAAGTTCATGACAGTTAGTAGCTTGTTGCGCGGATAAGACTTGACCAAGATTAGGCGCGCAACAGGCGTCATCATCGCCCCGCCAACCCCTTGTATCACCCGTGAGCCTATCAAAAAATCCAACGTGGGCGAGGCTGCGCACAGTAGCGAGCCAATAGAAAAAATAACAATGGCAGTCAAAAAGATACGCCGCGTACCGTATTTGTCCGCCAAAAAGCCACTGATAGGAATAAAAATCGCCAACGTCAGCGCATAACTGATCACCGCCCATTGCATTTTTAGCGGCGACTCGCCGAGAGCTTGTGCCATCTGCGGCAGCGAGGTATTTAAAATAGTCGCGTCTAATATCTGCATAAACAGCGCTACCGCTAACACGTAGGGTAGGTATTTATCTTGCATTGGGGTTAGCGTTACCATGTGACTCTCATTGGATATTGGGTGTTAATCAGCAAATGATCGGTTTATTCGCGAGCGAAGCAGCCACAGCCGATAAGTGGCACAAGCTGGGTAGTATAAGAAACAGCGGCATATAATAACAGTGAATCAAAGTAACGATAAATAGCAACGATAAACAGTAGCAATAAAAGAAGGCGATAAAAAACAGACATCACCGCACAAAAAGCAACCATCAAAAACTGCATCAACCGCATCCAGAGCTGACCACAAACTTAGAGCCTAGGCGCTGGCATGGTCACCTGGTATGGTCAAAAAGCGCTTATTTACAAGAGAGGGCTTTAATATCAGGGCAGAGTGTCGTTATAGTAATGACTGATACATCTTAAATAAAAACAGCCGACACCCAATGGATAGATAATAGGCACTGAACAACCAATTAACCACCTAGGGACTAATACCTCAGTACCAATAAATAATAGGCATCAATAATGATCGATAGTAAGGAGATATGATGAAACAAAACAATCACCACAGCACGCATGCTGATAACAACAGCACAAGTACAGCAAACGACGCCTACGTTCCGCCCAAAGTATGGGTGCAAGACAAAGACAATGGCGGCAAGTTTGCCAGTATCAATCGGCCAACCGCTGGCGCGCGCCACGAGCAAGTGCTGCCGGTGGGCGGCGCGCCGTTGCAGCTGTATTCACTCAACACCCCTAACGGCGTCAAGGTCAACATCCTCTTAGAAGAGCTGGCTGAGCTGGGCGTCAAAGGTGCTGAGTATGATGCGTATAAAATTGATATCTCTGAGGGCGATCAGTTTGGCTCCGGGTTTGTAGACATAAACCCAAACTCAAAGATTCCCGCCTTGGTCGATCGCTCGCATGATGAGACGGACGAGCCTATCGCTATCTTTGAGTCGGGCGCTATCATGATGTATCTGGCCGAAAAGTTTGGCAAGTTTATTCCGCTATCTTTAGGCCAGGCGCGCGCCGATTGTCTGTCTTGGGTCATGTGGCAGATGGGCAGTGCGCCTTTTTTAGGCGGCGGGTTTGGGCATTTTTACGCATATGCACCTGAGCCTTTAGAGTATCCGATCAACCGCTATACGATGGAGACCAAACGGCAGCTTGATGTGCTAGATAAGCATTTAAAAGACCACAGCTATATGTGCGGTAATGATGACAGCGATTACAACATCGCTGATATGATTATTTGGGCATGGTATGGACAATTGGTGCTTGGCAAGCTCTATGATGCGGCTGAATTCTTACAAGTCGATGAGTATAAGCATGTCAAACGCTGGGCTCAAAATATCGCTGAGCGTCCAGCGGTCAAGCGCGCTGCAGACTTGAGCTTAAAACCTATCAATCAATAACCGTATTTATACCAGTCACACAGGGTATGTCGGCATATCGATTTTATGCCAAATTGATTATAGTTAGAACAATAGGGCTGATAAGTCATCACTTATCAGCCCTATTTTCGATTTTTTGATACTTAATATGCTGTTTTAGATATCGCTTGTCATTCTACATTCATATATGTTTATATTGTAATAGCAGTATACTTATCTAATTACACAATGGTACATTAGTACAACAGATAGAAACATTAATACGTTAAGATAGCATGTCGCCACATTTATAACAGATGCGTAGACATCGTCTATTAATTAATGGATAGTGACTATGAAGGATGATACCAAGCTAGGAGACTTTAGCAACTCCTGCCAATCTCAGCAGCGGCGTATATTACATATGTGTATGTTACATAGCAGCGAGCAAGACAGCAGACCAAACCCTGTGGCTGGCATGACTGGTCTTATGATAGGTAGTGAGTTGCCTATATCCAAACATTATCTCATTCCTAAAACAATAAAACCTTTTAAAAAAATAACAAAGATACTTTTATTTATGATAAAAAATACCCTCTCATTTTCTCAGTTTATTCATATTCCTATACCCTTGGTCGCTGCTATCGGTGCTGCTGCCGTTAGTACAGCCAGCATGGCGGCAGGCGGCGGTATCGAGTTTACCAGTCAAGACTGGCAGGTGGCTTGTGATAACACCCGCACTTGCCGGCTGGCAGGCTATCAAGCAGAAAACAACAGTGAGTTTCCAGTCTCGGTGCTACTAGTACGCCGCGCTGGGGCAAATGCAGATGTCGATGGCAAGATCAAGCTGGGCGGCGCTAAAGAAAGCTCCTCAAAGGCATTGATGCAGCTTGGCAGCCGTCACCGTATATCACTGCTGATCAATGGCAGAGACTATGGCGAGACTCGGCCTTTTTCTGCTGCCGCTGGCAACGCTGAGCTGACCGCCACGCAAGTCAATGCGCTATTAGAGGCATTGACCAAAACGAGTAAGATTGAGCTGGTTTTGCGCAACTCCCGCTGGCAGTTGTCGGATAAAGGGGCCAGCGCTGTCATGCTCAAGGCCGATGAGTTTCAGGGGCGAGTAGGGACACCGAGCGCTTTTATTAAGGCTGAAGGCGCCGCTAAACCCAATAGCAGTGTCTTGGCGCCCAAGCCTGCGCCAAAGCTAAGGTTTGTCGCTCCCAACCCGAAAGCTGTGCCCAGCGGCCAACGAAAATTCGTCATGAGGTCGTCCCAGCTTGCCGCGCTGATGAAAGAGACCTTAAGAGATGCTGATCGTGACTGCCCAAACTTAGATGATAAGTCGCCATGGCGGGTCAGCCGCTTAAACAACTCTCAATTACTCGCGCAGCATGATTGCTGGGTGAGCGCCTATAATGCAGGCAGTGGCGTTTGGGTCATTAATGACAAAAAACCTTATAAGCCGACCTTGGTGACCACCAGTGCCACCAGCTATGACAAAGGCAAGCTAAGCTCGGTACAAAAAGGCCGCGGCATCGGCGACTGTATCAGTCAGGTTGATTGGCTATGGACGGGCAGGGCATTTGAAAAAAGCCATGAAAGCACCACAGGACTGTGCCGTATGATCGAGGCGGGCGGCGCGTGGCAGCTGCCAACCTATGTCACGGAGGTAAAAATAGGCAAATAATAGCTACAGATAGTTTTTTATTGTGCTATACTACGTCGCCACGAAAGTTTAGGCTTTTGTGAATTATGAGATTGATAACATCGCCTGCGATTTTGGGTCTAGGATTGACCATGAGTAATTGTTGCCGATGATTTTGTGTACTTAAATAACGTTTTTATCGTTATTTTTGACTCATATCTTATCTACTGAATCATCACTATGGTTTGGATTGGTTGTTGTTTTCGATTATCTGCTTTGGACAAAGCATTGATAATACGCTGATAGCAAGCAAGGATAAGACACTCGGCACTACCACCAAAATACGTCAGACAGCACGCATGCATTTATGATAGAAGCTTGGCTTGAATTGCTTAGCTTCTAACGATCGATATTGTTATATGATTCGATGGTAGCTCATAAAGGCGGTGTGGTGAACGGTTATCAGTGGTATGCATCAAGCTTGCTGAATGTACAGCATCTTATACTTACCCAAGGATTCTCATGACTGATATCTTATCTGCCATCGCCGCTGAAAACGGCATCATCGAAAGCACCGATACACCAAACACTGACACCTCTAACACTGACGCTACTGCTCAAGCAGCAACAGACGCGGCCTCAGAAGACAAAACAACCTTTAGCGATCTTAATATTGCCAAGCCGATTTTGACCGCGCTTGATCGCATCGGTTATACCAATCCAACACCTATTCAAGAACAAGCCATTCCTTTTGCCCTACAAGGCCGCGACCTATTGTTGTCTGCGCAAACCGGTAGTGGTAAGACCGCCGCTTTTGTTATCCCTGTACTCGATCGCCTAAGCCGTGCCACCAGCTTTGATAAGCTCACCAAAGCCCTTATCCTAACGCCAACGCGCGAGCTTGCTCAGCAGGTGCATGACAGCGTGCGCACGTACTCAAAAGACATGCGCGGTTTGTTCTGCGTGCCCTTGGTCGGCGGCGCGCCTTACAACGGTCAAATCACCGCCCTACGTAAAGGTGTACAGGTCATCGTCGCCACGCCTGGTCGTTTGCTTGACCATATCAAAGCAGGCCGTGTGGATTTATCAAACCTTGAAGTGTTGGTACTAGATGAAGCGGACCGTATGCTTGACATGGGTTTTGCTGATGACATCAGTGATATCTTAAGCGCCGCGCCAACCGATCGTCAGACGATCATGTGTTCAGCCACTTGGGATGGTCCTGTCGGCAAAATCGCTGCCAGCTTTACCAAAAACCCTGAGCGCGTGTCTATCAAGGTAGAGTCAGCACACATCGAAGAAAAAGTGTACTACTGTGATGATTTTGATCACAAAAACAGATTGCTTGATAAAGTGGTTTGCCAACCAGAGATGGATCAAATCATCATCTTTGCGGCGACCAAACGCAGTACAGAAAAACTGGCCAAATCGCTACAAGAGCAAGGCCACAAAGCCAGCTTTTTACATGGAGACTTGCCGCAAAGCAAGCGTAACCGTATCGTGCAAGACTTACGTAATGGCAAATGCAAAATCCTAGTAGCGACTGACGTTGCTGCCCGTGGTCTTGACGTGCCAGCCATCTCACACGTCATCAACTACGACTTACCGCGTCAAACAGAAGACTACGTGCATCGTATCGGCCGCTGTGGCCGTGCAGGTCGTACCGGTGTCGCCATCAGCCTATGCAGTATGGATGATCGCCCACAGTTAAACGCCATCAACCGCTACTTAGATCGTCAGATGGAAGTGTGCGTCATCGAAGGCATGGAGCCTAAGAAAACCTACGTACCAAGCGAAAACAAAGGACGCGGGCGTGGCCGTGGTCGCGGACGCTCTAACGGTGGTGGTCAAGGCCGTGGCCGCTCAAGCGGTGGTTATGCTGGCAAGTCTACTGGCGGTGGCCGTGGTCGCTCAAACGATCGCGCAGCAACAGGCCAGCGCGCCAGCAATGATAGTGGATACCAAGGCCAAGGTGCTGGCAAGTCACGTGATTCATCAGGTAAGCCAAAAGACCGTTTTGGTGGTAAACCATATCAGGGCAAGCGCGGTGACCGTGCAGCTACAGGCCGTGGTCGTCCAAGTGGTAGTCAAGGCCGCCCAGCGGGTCGCTCTGATAGCCGTGGCCAAGGTCGTCCAAACGGCGGCAACCGTGGTAAAAACTCGTAATACAGCGCCATAATATTGCTGGCGTTGATGACACTGTGATATATAGCGGTATAAAGCTCGCCCAATAACAAAAAAGCCAGATACGTGTTATCTGGCTTTTTTGTGGCTATAGGTAAGGACTAAATGGTGTTGGCCATTTAATAACCACCCATCATCAAACAAATAGAATAAACGCAGGTGAATGCAGGATCCTTGCTTGCACCTATTTTTTGCCTTGTCTATACTGACGGGCTTTGATCAATCGTACACTCGGAGGCCTCTGATGCCCGCCACCTCAAGTTTAGCAATCGATAGCCTGCCATTAGCCTTTGGTATTATCATGGCCATTATCGGTTTGGTGTTTTATACCCAAGGGCTGCCGGGTAAGTTCTGGCGACGTTTTTATGCCGTACTGCCCGGTATCGTTCTGTGCTGCTTTATACCCGCAACGCTTAACAGCTTAGGGGTTTTTGCAGACGGTGTTGGCTCGCAGATTTATGGTTTTACCGCCACCTACCTGTTGCCAGCAAGTTTACTCCTGATGACGCTGTCGATGGATGTGCCCAAGATATTGGGACTAGGATGGAAGGCGATTGCTATGTTTTTTGCTGCCAGTATCGCCATTATCATCAGTGGTCCGATCAGCTTAGGCATCGCCAAATGGGTGTCGCCCAGTATGTTTAGTGATGACACCTTGTGGCGCGGGTTTTCGGCGGTCGCAGGAAGCTGGATCGGCGGCGCGGCTAACCAAGCGGCGATGAAGGAGCTATTTGGGGTCAGTGATGACTTGTTTGGCATGATGATTCTGGTCGATACCACCAACGCTTCGCTGTGGTTACTCGCGATACTTATCATGGCTAAACACAGCGATAAAATTGATAAATTGTTAAAAGCTGATAGCAGTAGTATCGACAAAGTCATCACCGCAGTTGAGAGCTATGAGCGCCACCATGCGCGGCCTGCGACTTTAAATGACCTCATGGTGATGTTTGGCCTGTGCTTTGCCATGGTGGGTGTGGCGCACTTTTTGGGCGGGCAAATCGCAGGGTTTTTTGCGCCTTATAGCTGGGCGGTGCAGTACAGCTTTGCCAGTAGCTTCTTTTGGATGGTGGTCATCATTACCATCATAGGAGTGATCTTCTCTTTTACCAAAATTCGCCGGCTTGATCATGTGGGCGCCTCCAAAATCGGTACAGTATTTATCTTTGTACTTATCGCGGCTATCGGCATGCAAATCAATCTAGCCGGTATTGTCTCGCAGTGGCGCCTGCTACTTATCGGTCTACTATGGATGAGTATTCACGTTGTCATTATCTTTGCTGTCGCAAGGCTCATTCGTGCGCCGTTCTTCTTTTTGGCCGTGGGCTCCAATGCCAATACAGGCGGCGCATCCTCAGCCCCGATTGTCGCTACCGCCTTTCATCCATCACTCGCACCAGTTGGGGTGTTTTTGGGTATTCTTGGTTATGCGGTCGGTACTTTTGGCGGCTATATCAGCACGCAGATGATGCGGCTGGTGGTGGGCTAAGGTTAAAAAACTCCTCTGAGCTGTCAATCTTAATTAAAAAGAGCGTGCTAAGATATTTTCTTAACACGCTCTTTTTATGTCATTTAGGTATAAAGTTATCGTTTTGTCTCTCTATGCTATGAATACGTAAGCTTAGCTCTAGCCTACAGCCAAGGTGTGTTAACCTCTCGGTAATCAAACCTTATAATAATAATGAGTTAACAGGAAAGACTGTGGTATGGCCAAGTACAATAACAAAAACTCCCACGACCCTTATAGCGCTCCCAATCACCAGCGAAACAAGCAACCAAACAGCCACGTTCAAGTCCGCGGCGCACGTGTGCATAATCTAAAAAACGTCGATGTTGATTTGCCACGTGATGCGCTGGTGGTGTTTACGGGTATATCAGGCTCAGGGAAGTCATCGCTGGCGTTTGGGACTTTGTTCGCCGAATCACAGCGGCGTTATCTGGATTCGGTGTCGCCGTATGCAAGGCGTCTGATCGATCAAGTGGACGAGCCAGATGTCGATGCCATAGAAGGCCTGCCTCCCGCAGTCGCCTTACAGCAGCAGCGGGGCACGCCTTCTGTACGCTCCTCCGTTGGTAGTGTCACGACCATATCAAACGGCTTGCGGATGTTGTACTCACGAGCTGGCGAGTACCCAGCAGATCAAGACATGCTCTACGCCGATGCATTCTCGCCCAATACGCCAGATGGTGCTTGCCCAAGATGTTCGGGTATTGGCCGAGTGTTTGATGTGACCGAAGAGTTGATGGTGCCTGATGGTAGCAAGTCCATTCGTGAGCGGGCGATTGCATCGTGGCCTGGCGCTTGGCAAGGACAAAACCTAAGCCGAATATTAACCACGCTTGGCTATGATATCGATACGCCGTGGCACAAATTGTCCAAAAAGTCTCGCGACTGGATTTTGTTTACCGATGAGACGCCAACGGTCCCGGTCTATCCTGAATACGATGTGGCGCAGACGCGTGCTGCGATTGAAAAAGGAGAAAAGCCCAATTATATGGGAACATATATCAGCGCCAAAAACTTTATCCTAAATGCCTTTACCACCACGCAAAGTCCACGGGTCAAAAAACGCGTCTCGCAGTTTATGCAAATCTCTGTATGCCCAGAGTGCCACGGTAAAAAACTCAAAAAAGAATCGCTATCAGTAAAGTTTGCAGGGCTGGATATCGGCGAGCTGTCACAGCTTACCTTAACCGATTTGGCATTGACGCTGGAAAAAACAGCGCATACAAAAATCGAAGATGACACCCCCAACCGTGAAAAAGCCATCGTCTCACAGCGCATTGCTAGCGATATATTAGCGCGTGTTGAAGCACTAACGAGACTGGGCTTGGGTTACTTGTCGCTTGAGCGCACCACGCCAACACTATCGCCTGGTGAGCTACAGCGATTGCGATTAGCGACGCAAATACGCTCGCAGCTGTTTGGTGTGGTGTATGTGCTTGATGAGCCATCCGCAGGCTTGCATCCTGCCGATACGCAAGCACTGTTGGGGGCATTGGATGAGCTTATCGCCGCTGGCAATTCAGTGTTTGTCGTCGAGCATGATGTGAGCGTTATTCGCCATGCCGATTGGGTAGTCGATGTCGGACCCAAGGCTGGCACGCATGGCGGCGAAATTGTCTATAGCGGCCCTGTAGAGGGTTTGCGTCAGGTCACTGAATCAACAACCGCACAATATCTCTTTACCGATAAAGAGACGGCGCACAAAAAACCGCTTAGAAAACCTAGCGCTTGGCTAAAGCTTGCTGATATAGAGCGTAACAACATCCAAGGGTTAAGTATTGCGTTTCCGCTAGGGGTGATGACTTGTGTCACTGGCGTATCGGGATCAGGTAAATCAAGCTTGGTCAGTCAGGCGCTGGTTGAGTTAGTTAATGAAGCCTTAGGGAAAGAAGTGGTTACCCAAGCTGCAACTGATGAAGCGGATTTACTAGAGCAGGAGTTTGAGACGGTCACTAAAGGCCAAATCATTGCTGGTATGGACAAAGTCAGCCGCCTTATTGATATAAATCAAAAAGCCATTGGCCGTACGCCGCGCTCAAACCTTGCCACCTATACAGGGCTGTTCGATGATGTCCGTAAATTATTTGCGGCAACGGCGGAGGCCAAAGCATGCGGTTATGATGCGGGACGTTTTTCCTTTAACACACCAAAGGGTCGTTGCCCCAACTGTGAAGGCCTAGGGTTTGTCAGTGTTGAGCTGCTATTTTTGCCGAGTGTTTATGCGCCTTGCCAAGTCTGTCATGGTCAGCGCTATGATAATGACACGCTGGCGATTACTTACCGAGATAAAAACATCGCTGAAGTGCTGGATCTCACGGTAGAATCTGCTTATACGTTTTTTGATGGAGAAGCCTCGATATTACGTGCTTTAGATGCTCTCTTGCAAGTTGGTCTTGGCTACTTGCGTCTGGGGCAGCCAGCAACTGAACTGTCGGGCGGCGAGGCGCAGCGTATCAAGCTTGCCACCGAGCTACAACGTACCCAGCGTGGCGATACGCTTTATATCCTTGATGAGCCGACCACTGGCTTACATCCTGCCGATGTGTCGATGCTGATGGCGCAATTAGATGCGCTCGTCGAGGCAGGCAATACCGTCATTATGGTTGAACACGATATGCAAGTGGCCAGCAATAGCGACTGGATTATCGATATTGGGCCGGGAGCAGGGGATGCAGGCGGGCAAGTCGTTGCTCAAGGTATACCTGAGGATGTGGCAACATCAAAGACCAGCCAAACTGCACCGTTTTTATTGATATAGCGTTAATTGGCGCAGTATTATCATCATTGCATATCGTTTAACGTTAAGGAACAACCATGTTTGGCATGATAAAAGACTGGCGTGAGCAGCGCATACTAGACAATAGTGAGTTTACCAAGGCTGATTGGCGGCAAGCTGCCAAGCGCATTGTGATACTTGATAGACTAAATGAGGACGAAAGGAGCCGTCTGTTTGAGCTGGCGACGTTATTCTTAGATGAAAAGTCGATTACCGGCGCGCAGGGCTTTGAGATTACCGATAAAGTCAGACTGTCTATTGCCTTGCAAGCTTGCCTACCGATTCTAAATTTAGGGCTGGAATGGTATAAAGGCTGGTCTTCAGTCATCATCTACCACGGCTCATATAAAAGTGAGAGTACCACTGTTGATGAGTTCGGTATCGTTCATGAGGGCCAGCAGCATCGAAGCGGAGAGGCGTGGCAGCGTGGGCCTGTGATACTGTCATGGAAGGATGCCAAGCACTCAGGCGAGTGTGACGGTCACAATGTGGTCATTCATGAGTTTGTGCATAAGCTCGATATGTTAAATGGCCGCGCCAACGGATTTCCGCCCATGCACCCTGATATGGATCCGGCGCGCTGGACGAAAATTATGAGCCGTGATTTTGAAGATTTTCAAAATCATCGCAAGTCAGGACTGGATCGCTATGGTGCGACCAATCCAGCGGAGTTTTTTGCAGTGCTTAGCGAGGTGTTTTTTGAGACCCCGCAAAAGCTATTCGATGCGTATCCTGATATTTATGACATTATGGTGAAGTTTTTTCAGCAAACACCGCTGTAGTCTTTATAGCAAAACCGTCAGTCATAGATGTACTCATCATATCAATGTTAATATAAACAGCAAAACACGCATAAATTCGGCAGCCCAATAAGTTTTTGGGATTTTTGTAGCATGCCAAGCTGCTAAACCTGATTGTTTTGACATTGAGTGCACCCAAAGAGGTGATGATGAGTGAGATGTCAGCGATACAGTCTGTGCATCTCAAACGTATCGAGCATTATGTGAATTTAAATTTAGCAAACCCTGATTTGAGCCCAAACACCGTCGCTGCAGCTTGTCATATTTCTATTAGATACTTGCACAAACTCTTTGCCAGCTTGCCTTATAGCTTTTCGGAATGGGTCAAGATGCTGCGCTTAAAGCAGGCCAATCATATTTTAAAATCAAAGAGCTATGTCACCATTGAAGAAGTCGCTTATAGGGTCGGCTATGGCGACCAAAGTTACTTTTCTCGCATTTATAAACAGTATTTTGGTTATCCGCCTCGAGATACGCCCAACACGGGATAACAAGGTATTATTAACGCTAAACTGAAATACTTGAAAAATAAGCAATAACATAGTCTTTTATATTTATAAATACGAATATATGGTATAAAGACAGCAAAAAAGGGCAGGGCATCATGGTTGAGCGTCAACATGTCAACATTCTGCTGTTTTAGCCACTATTTGCGTATAAATGCACTAAGTCGTCCACTGGTCAGTGATAACGGCTACCAGATAACGCTTACCTTGATAGTCATCAAACACCAAGCGCAACACCCGCCAGTCTAAACCGCTGTATTCATCACTACCTTTATAGTAAAACTCAACGACATCAGAGTTTTGATATATTTTATTTAGGTTATTGATGCTATTGCCACTTTTTTGAAACTCATTGATGCTAAGGGTAGCGTCATTAAAGGTTTTGGCCTTTACCCAAGTGTTTAGGTACTCTGGTAGCGGTATAATTAATGGCTCACCAGTGCCGTCACGTTCACCCCAAGTAAAGCGGATTTTGGACTGCTGCAAATACTGAGCATACTGTTCACGGCTAAAGACCTTATCGGACTCAGGGCGCACATAGGCATACATGGAGAAACGCACACCACGGGTAGGATGAATGTCTTTGGTGATTCTGGCATAGTCGTTATTGGCAAGTGCACGCTGGATGCGTAACGCTTGCTGTTTGAGCGTTTGTTGGCTCATGTCCGTGGTTACGGGGGTGTTGGTGGATTGCGCCGATGCATTTATAGTGGACTCAGCTGAGGATTGACAGCCTGTTGCTGCCAATACAAAGGCGAACATACCACTTGTCATTATCGAAAAATAAGGGGGCTTTAATGCTGCAAATAGGGTCATATTATGTCCTTATGATAGCCATTACTGGGAGTATGCAAAGCGACAATTGCTAATCATCTCAACCTGAATGATACGATAAGACAGCACAGTCCTCATATGAGTGTGATGTAATGGTTAATATCTATTTGTGTAAAAAAATAGGGTAAATTGACCCATGCAGATTATTAAACCATTGATACCCATACTGATATCGCTCGCGACAGGATTTGCGACGTTTGCTCATGCAGCAAGTAATGTTACAAAGAGTAATACGACAACAGGCGCGCAGATATATAACGCGCAAAAACTACAAACCATTCGCCAGATGTATGAGCAAGACATCCGTAATGAAGGGATGGATAATCCAGTTGTCCTGCAACAATACGCCAATACAGCGCTGCAAAACGCTATGCAGTTAGAACAAACATATTTTGAGACAGCGCAAATGTCTTGTCATGTGGGTTACGATGTACTATGGAACTCACAGGATCCTGATTATCAGCAAGACAAGCAGTTTGCTATCACCGATAAAGGGCTGGTTAAAGTTAGCTTGGCACAAGGCGGCGATGTCTATTATGATTTGACTTGTGATAATAAAAATTGCCAAGTGGCGGACGTGATATTAACTGATCAAGGAAAATCGCTGCGTGAGCATTTGCTAAAAGCTTGCCGTTAGTTTGAGAAAAGTATGGTAATGGATTGGTTTGGTGACGGATTGATGATTTGCTGGGAGCATCAATAGAAAGTAACGTAAGTAAAATCGTCGAATCAGTATGTATAAAAAGCTTATCGGCAACCTATTAAAAGCATTGGTTTGTTTTCGCATAATGTATATTATGTTAAATAAGGTATATGTGGTAATAATTTCATAAAACTATAATCTTATAAAGATAGGTTTGCGCTGATAACTATTGAATCTTTGCAGTCTCATGGTTTGTAGCGGCATAATACCTACACATTAGTTAGATTAATCTTGACTTCATAGATCAAAAAAACCCTACATGCTATAGTCAGTTCAATATCATTTCGATACAAGGAAACCGAGTGCAAGCGATACATTAGTATGCTTAGCGAGGATGACGATGTAGCGGATTTATATAGACTTGGCTATATTACTTATATAGCACGCAGGGCTGAGTCTTCAGCAGTTATACAATGTCGAAAACCTTCGGCTCAAATCAAAAATCCATCGTTGCTGATAGCAAGAATGTACGCGGTCCACCTATGGCCAAATCGTTGTAATGTGCCGTTGTCCAATAGGCCTTATTCATCACGTTTTCGACACTACCGCGCAGTGTTAGTGGTTTGTCATTAACAGAAGTCAAATAGCGCGCACCCACATCATATATAGTGCGACCTGGTAATGATTGAATATTGTCATTTTCTAGGTATTGTTTAGATACCGCATTTGCATTTGCGGTTAGCGTCAAATTTTCTACCAAAGGTAAATCCCACTCTACGCCGACTTTAGATTGCCACTTTGGTACACCAGCCGCTTGTTTACCCTCATTGACCCCATCATTCATTTCAGTTAACTTAGCATCAATATAGCTAATACCGCCCATTAATCGTACATTTTCAGCAGGCGAGCCAAAAAACCCCCACTCCACGCCTCGATTACGCTGAGCGCCAGCATAAGAAAAAATATTGGTGTCGGTATCTGTATAACTGTTCGGTTTTTCGATTTCATAAGCACTTAAGGTATGAGAGAAATTACCAAGATCGATTTTTATACCGACTTCTTTTTGTTTGGTTTTATAAGGCGCAAATATCTCGCCAGCATTTTCTGCATCTGTTGGTGCTGTAGCGCCCTTACTCAACCCTTCTATATAATTTGCATACAAAGATGTCTGGTCGGTTATCTTTACTACTAGCGCCCCTGACGGCGTTATGGCATTTTCATCATATTTCGTACCTGTTGATAACAAGCCGCCTGTTTGTTCTGTTTTTAGCTGTTGATAGCGAGCCCCCAAGGTGAGTTGATATTTATCCTGATCAAACGATAACGTGTCTGCAATGCCATAACTGGTCAATTCTGTGTCTGTCGCAGTTAAAAGGGGCGGATTTAGATCTAAGTCAGGTCTGGATCCCCACATAGGGTCGTAGATATTGGTATCAACACTGACACCACGGAATCTTGCCGCATATAAATTGTATTCCTCTTCATAGCGAGTGGCATTGACTGCTATTTGGTGATCAATACTACCCGTTTGGAAATTACCATTTAGGCCGACTTCGAACGACTTTCTTTCGTTGTCGTCACCCACGTATCCAACGGTGGTACTGATATCTCCATCAGTATTAGATATCTGAGCATTATCTGCACTGAGTCCGTCATAATTCCATTTGGTTACCCCCATGGAGGCATACGTTGTCAATTGGTCATTGATATCAAATTCAGCGCGTCCTATGGCCCCTTTGGTTTGAGTCTCAAAATAGGCCCAACTGGGATTTAATAATGTATCTGGATCTGGAACACTAGGAATATCAACACCTGATGCTAATGTAACTCCTCGAGTCGGCCCATCCACATGGTCTGTTGTCGTATAAAGGTCGGCGGATACTCGTGCACGCTCACCGCGCCAGTCCAGTGCAATAGCTGCTGATTGCGCTTGCTTTTCTTGATCATCAACGGCGCTATCACCCTCTCTATAAGCCCCATTTACACGAAAACCAAATTGCTTGTCTTCACCAAAGCGGCGACCTATATCGACATGCGCGCCCAGTTGTGAGTCTGATAGATATCTAGTGGTCAGCTGTGTCAGCGGCTCATCCCCTGCTCGTTTGGTGACTAGGTTGACAGAACCGCCGATAGAGCCGTTGGGAGACATGCCATTGAGCATTGCTGATGGACCTTTAAGCACCTCAACACGCTCAAACATTTCAGGTGAGCTACGATAGTAAGGTGCCATACCAGTCAATCCATTGACGGTCACATCATTACTACTCGACGCAAAACCACGAATATAATAACTTTCAAGACTCTCTCCACTGGCACCGCTGGTATAAACAGCGGGATCCGTTGCAGCAATAACATCGGTAATATCTACCGCTTGTTGGTCAGCGATGAATTTATCGGTGTAACTGATGGCACTAAATGGCGTGTCTAAAAAGTCTTTATTACCCAAAAATCCCATATTATTGGTGTATGTCACCTGCCCGCCAGCATAGTTAGAGTTCTCCTCAACGTCAGCTTCAACCGTGATTGCTGGTAGTGTGACCGTTGGTAGGTCTTGATCCGCTTCTGTGCTCTGGTTTTGTGCAGTAATGGTCATATCAGTGGCTTGTGTACTACTGACTGGCGTACCGTTGGTCTGGGCATAAGCGGCGGGCATGCCCAAAAATACAGTACCAGCAGCTGCCCCACATAAAAGTGCCAGTTTTGCTGAGACAAAATAATTGAGAACAAAAAATGGTTTGTGCTCTGTGAAAGATTGCTTGACGTTGGGGTGTTGGCTTGAATGTTGTTGAAGTTGAGACATAGCGATATCCTGTCGTTTTGATAAACAAATAAGTATTAAGTTAATAAAAAATAATGATAATAAAAATACAAATGATAACTATTTACATAAAGAAGCTAAAAAATAACTTATTTTAGCTTCGATTGAGCAACTAGCCTGCCTTTCTTGGCAATACTAATTATCTGATATAGTCAATCCACTATAAAAGCGTTACAGCGTTAACCTCGCTTGAAATATGACATATACATCTGTACTCAGTTGCCTTGTACTACTCTTAAATTAGATCAACGATAGTATCCGTGATACATTGATGTCTTTAAGAGGTCGTCTGATAACCCTTTAACACATCATCCATCATAATGTTCAACGAGGTCGGACTGGCTGCAGTGATATACCATGCATCGGCATCAACAAACACAACGTGGCCGTTTTTCCATGCTTTGGTTTGACGCAGTAACGGATTGCTCACGTCATCAGGGCTGATGGTCGCGCGATGCTCCATAACCGCAGTACGGTCGACGATATAGATGATGTCAGGATCTGCTTGCTGTATAAACTCACTAGAAATAGGCTGACCGTGCAGGCTGGTATCGTCAAGTGTGCTTGCTGGCTTGACACCTAAGTCATTAAAGATAAAACCATAGCGAGAATGCACGCCAAAATTACTAAAAGCCCCATTGTTATGCAGTACCACCAGCGCTTTTTCTGGGCGATTTTTTGTTACTGCTTGTACGTCTTGCACTCTTGCTTCTAGCTGCGCGACCTGCTCTTTTGCCAATGCTTCTTTATCAAAAATCTTACCCAAGGCTAATAAGTGATTTTCAACATTTTTGACATGATGCGCCTGACTGTCATTAAAACTCACATCGAAGTGTAGCGTTGGTGCAATCTCAGACAGCTCTTGATAGTTTGCTGCATGTAGCGGAGTCATCAAAATAAGGTCAGGATGTAGCGCATATATGCGTTCCATATTGGGCTGAACAATGGCGCCCAGATCCTCTATATCCGCATTTTGTTTGTATTGAGCCAAAAAATGTGGCACGTAGTCTTTGACCATACCTGCAATCGGTACACCAAGCTGGTCTAGAAAGTCAGCTTCGTTCATATCGAGCACAGCAACCCGCTGCGGACGATGATCGAGCACGGTCGTACCAAGTTCATGCTCGATGGTGATGGGCGTCTTTAGCGTCTGCGACGCTGCAGGCTCGTGAGATGTTTTTTCACAGCCTTGTAGAGGCATAGATGCCATGATGGCAAGCATCCACACCCAACCTTGTTTTCTTACATTCATATACTCACTCCTGATAAATTAAAGTAATTGCACAAACAACCACGCTCACTACAAATAATCTCAAACTCAAGATCATACAACTCGCTTAAGTTGCTTTCTGTCACCACCTGCTCAGATGAGCCACTAAAACTCAGTGTCCCATTTTTTAATGCTACGATATGATCTGAATAATTGGCCGCAAAATTGATATCGTGAATCACCAAAATAACTGTCCTACCCTGTTCATCACATAAACGCCGTAGCGCTTGCATAATGCGTACCGCATGCTTCATATCCAAATTATTCAAAGGCTCATCCAGTAACAACACATCCGTCTGCTGAGCGATGGTCATTGCCAAAAAAGCCATCTGCCGTTGACCACCACTCAATTCATCCAAATAAGCATGGCGCAAGGGCGCTAACGCCAAAAACTCAATCGCCTCATCAATGATACGATGGTCTTCTGCCGTCAATACGCCGCGGCTATAGGGAAAGCGCCCAAACGAAATCAGCTCCTCCACCGTTAAGCGCAGATTGAACCCGGGCGACTGACGCAGAGTGGCGACGTGATGAGCGTACTCAGAGGTGCGAATATCACTAATGTTACGACCTTCCAATAAAACCTCACCGCCACTTGGTTCTAACAGTCTGGCCATCACCATCAATAGCGTGGATTTTCCAGCCCCATTAGGGCCAATCAAAGAGGTCACTCCGCCTTTAGGAAAAGCCAAACTGATCTGAGAGAGCACACTTTTGTTGCCATAGCTTTTATACACATTGTTAATCGTAATCATGTAAACCCTCTAGTACGAACCGTCAGCGCTAGAAAATAAATCCCACCCACAAGGTTGACAAGAATACTGACGCTGGTTTTGTAATTAAAGACATGCTCAACAAAAATCTGAGCCACTAAAAAGATAGCAATCGTAATGGCGCAGGCCATTGGTAACGTGACCTTATGACGGTTACTACCTGCAAGCACATACGCGATATTGGCAACAAACACCCCCATAAATACCGTCGGGCCAATCAAGCTTGTGGATACTGCCACCAAAATAGCAATGAGTGCTAAATATCGTTTAACATACTTGGTATGACTCACCCCAAGGGACTGTGCCTGCTCACAACCCAAAGCCAGTACATCTAATATCGGCAAGGTTTTGCGACCAACCCACAGCGCGGTTGTAACCGCAAGCACTCCATAAAACAACGTCTCAGGCTGAGAGCGATTGAATGAGGTATAACTCAAACCCTGAAAAACAGAAAACTCGCCCGGGCTGATACGCAATTGAATAAACTGAGTCACCGTGCCAATGACCATGGTCAGTACCAAGCCAAATAACAGCAAGGTGTAAACATCGTTTTTACAGCGTGGAAACAGCCAGTGGTGCAGTGCCCACGAATACGCCAGCATCAACGCGATAGAGACTATAAAGTTGCCGCTCACCCCCAAAAACAATAGCCCTTGTGTGCCCATCAAAAAGAGCAATAGCACTTGAAACAATAGATAAACCGCTTCGTATCCCATGATCGAAGGCGCTAAAATCCGATTGCCCACAATCGTCTGAAAAATGATGGCTGAAAAAGCCAAGCAAACACTACCCAAAATAATGGTGACCAAGCGAATCAAGCGCTTAGGAATCAAATAATCAAAATCCAAACCTGAACCAATGAATAAAAAGATAAGCGCCAAAACGATAATCAATACAAACATCGTCCGAAACTTTGTGGTTACCGTCATCTGACACCCCTCATAATCAGCATGAGGAAAACCACGCCACCAAGCCCGCCTGCCGTAAGACCAATAGGCACCTCAAAAGGATAAATCACCAGCCTGCCAAACACATCACACAGCAGCAGCAGACATGCACCGCCTAGCGCCACAATGGGCAGCGTTCGCGACAGGTTTTCTCCATACTTTAGTGCCACCAAATTGGGTACGACCAACCCCACAAAAGGTATCGCTCCGATGGTGATGACTGACGCGGCGACGGTCACTGACACCAGTATGAGACCCAAAGCGGCAGTAGTGACATAACTTAGCCCCAAACTGGCCGCCATCTCCTCACCCATACCGACCACCGTAAAGCGATGCGCGTAGACATAAGCGAGAATGATAATGGGCAAGATAATATAAATCAGCTCATAGTGACCTTGAACCACCCGCGAAAAGTCCCCCAATAACCAGCCTTGCATACTTTGCAAAATATTGTGTTGGTAGGCATAAAACTCAGCGATGGCGCTGAGCACACTGCCATACATCAAGCCAAGCACAGGAATCAGCACAGAACGCTTAAGCTGAATGCGACTGATGATATAAATAAAAATCAGACTCGCAGCAAAACAAAAGCCCAGCGCAAACATCATCTTACTGCCCGTACTCGCATTAGGAATCATCGTCAGTGACACTAAAATGCCAAGTTTGGCGGCATCCATTCCCCCTGACGTTGCAGGCTCAACAAATTTGTTACGCACGATATGCTGCAAAATAACGCCACTGACTGACAGCCCTACCCCTGTCAGTATCAGCGCAATCAGCCGTGGTATACGACTGGCCGTGAGCGTCAGCCATGCGTCCGTAGAAAAAGAAAATAATTCCGACCACATTATCTGTTTGGTGCCAATCATAAGAGAGGCCAGACATAACGTGGCAAATAAAACCGATAACCTAAATATCATGAAAAATCTGCTGCGCTTGAGAATAGAGTTTCACTCATAAGCGTCAGTGGTAACAAAGCAGTGTTAGTGATGCGCCAAACGACAGCTATTGTCATCAACGACAAAAATATCGCTGTAAATATAGCCATACTTAGCAGATGTTTGGCACCGTCTAACAAAATTCAGCTGTTTTAACACATCTTATCGGCATCATCAGACCGATACAGACATGCCCCACTATACTTATAATAAAAAACAGAAAAAAAACTGTGCTTATCGTCAGTAAGACAGCACCCCCATTGATTCACCACCAAACACATAAGTGGTTTACTTCTTTATCTTGATCAACATACCCTAAGCGTCATCACCGATCTAAGAGCGCATCTTCAGGAATACCATACGTTTGAAAAGCCGTGCCGCTCGCAATGCGATACGCCTCGCGACCCAATAACTGATTGATAATCACTGCATTGCGATTGGCACCAATACCCAAATCTGGAGAACCGACCCCTTGTTGGAATATTTCTGAATTTTGTATAAATATTCGTCCCAAACCTGCATCACACCTAAGTGCCGTAAAGTCTTCTTGCACTATAAAATCCTCATTACTATCCGTTGCCAGTACCGACCCTTTTAATTGCGTCAGCCATTGTGGCCAGTCATGCACATAACCGACAGCAGCAATCACGGCGTCTGTCTCTAGGGCAAAGCGCTGCGCTAGTTGCGTGTGCAAACACTTGATCTCAAGCGCCCCTGATTGGACATTTTTTGCAATAGCTTCTACTTCGCAGTTGGGATGTAGTGATAAACCCGTAGGCTTGCCACCGATGGAACGCTCATACAGCAGATCATATATATCGGCGATGGTTGAGTAGCTGATTCCTTTATATAACAGCCCTTGATTCCCTGAGATGTCACGGCGTTTTTCTCGAGACAGGCTTTGGAAGTACTGCATATAAGCGGGTGTAAAGCACTCTTGACCAAGCTTTGAGGATTCCATAGGATGAAAGCCTGCTGAGCGGCTGATCCAGCGAACGCCCGCCCCTGCGGCAACTTTCGTAGGCGTCAATGATCTTAGCAGTGCCAGTACACATTCAGCCGCACTTTGTCCTGAACCAACGACGGTCACTTTTTGGCATTGCGCTAAGGCTTGTTGTAAGGAGGCAAACTCTGCCGCATGCTTGACCAAGGGATGATTACTTTCGGACAGCCATTTGGGTATATTTGGTCTTGTACCAATACTAATGGCCAGATTGGTGCTGCGATACTGTTTTTTCTCTCCTTGTGTTTTTCCTCCTGATGCTGATGTACTGTCGACGACAAAGTGATCTTGCTTGGCATCATAAGTGACATTGTCAACATGCTCACCAAAATGGCAGCTGGGTAACTGCGTGGCGGCCCAGCGGCAATAGTGATTGTATTCAACGCGCGGGATTAAAAAGTGCTCATAGTAATAAAACTGGTATAAGCGGTCATGCTGATGCAAATAGTTTAAATAGCTCAGCCTATGACATGGATCTGCCATCGTGACAAGATCGGCAAAAAAAGGAACTTGCAGCGTCGCACCAGACAAAAGCAGTCCTTTATGCCACTGAAACTCGTGCTTACGCTCTAAAAACTTCGCCTGAATAGTATGATGCTCTAAGAGCAATGCCGCCAAGCCCAAATTAAAGGGTCCAATACCAATAATGTCGGCAATTTTTTTATTCATTGTGCATAAACCCTTAATGTCAAACGATTCCAATATTCAATAGTGCTGATTTTTAAGCAGCGGCATGTCTCTTTTGCAGCGCTTTGTTGCGCGTGCTACCCAGTCTTTAAGAGCCGCTGCACCTCGGTCACATCGCGGCAATGCAGTAGCTGCGCTGGCGAGAGCTGCACGGCATAAGTATCATAAAGGCGCTTTGAGATGGTTTTGAGGTGCTGAGGACGCAGACCAATGGTCATAAAATTCATGGTTTTATCGACAGGGGTATCACTCACCTGACCGATGGTATCCAAGTAAATATCAAATAGGGCTTGCTGACAAAACGTGGTAGTCACATCAGCGTTTTGCTCTGTAGCGACAGGCAGATATGACGAGACATCAAAGTGAAAGGCTTGTGAGGCAACCATTTGATGTATCGCGGTATCGATAGCCTGCAACAAGCAGTCAATGGTCTTGGTGGCAATGGCTTTGGGCACATGATCGATATCAAACACGAGCGCGCCATCACGCTGGGTGGTAAAGCGAATGTCAATCGCGACCTGCGGCGTTTGGGTTAATCCACGCTCTAAACGCATTGGCGTATCTGCTGTAAGAACTGGCCAAGACAAACCATTGGTAATCACGATAGGCAACACAGGTGCGGCATTGAATTTTTCAAAGAGCAATCGCGCCAAATCTACTCCTGAAAATGACAAATGCTGTAAGCTTTCGAGCACATCGACTTGCAAACTTGAAGCTTGCTGAATGAAGTTTTTTGTACCAACTGCCCACTCAACCGCTATAAACGTGGAGTTATTGACTAGCGTCCCTGTGTATAAGGGTAAAACAGGCACCGCAACCACGATGGATTGCTGTACCTGCACTTGTGTCTGCACTTGTGAGAGCAGCTCTAGGATAAGCGCCATAATCACAGAGTTTTTAAACAGCCCTTGTTTTGCCCCAATCTTCCCCAATTGCCGAAACGTATCTGCTGGTACGACCAAACTGCGGCGCACAAAATGGGCAGCGCCCAGCTCATTTAATGGTCTGATCCATGGCAATGCAGGCACATTGGTAACGACAGACAGCTTTTGTACCCAATAAGCCATATCCACTGCACGAGACGCCGCTTTAGATTCAGCTGTAGCAGGCGTGTCTGTTGTCACAGTGGGCATCGTCATATATGTGGTGGTAGACGGCGCTGCCAACAGCTCAAGCATTAAAGACGCGATCGCACGGCCATCAAGAATGAGCGCATCAAAACGCATAAAGAGGCGCAAAAAGCCATCTGTTAAATGAAAAGCCGTGATGTTCCAAGGCGCGCCCTGCAAATCAAACATCTGGTGCGTATACGTCTCTCGATAAGACTGTAGATAGGTAGTGGCTTCTTGAGCTGAGAGGTGGTGCAGATCAATCTCTTGTAGATTGATACAGAGATCATGACACACATACTGAGTCAATGTGGTCACATTGATATGAGTGCGCAGACTCTCATGCCGCTTAACAATATCCGTCAAGCGCTGCTTGAGCACAGCCATATCCATACGACCATAGTATTCACGAAACTCCTGCATGGCAACGCCGCCAAGCGGTAGCTGCGTCGTACGACCAAGTAGATAGGCTTCTTGTATCGCGGACAATGGCTGCTCGTCAGTCATTATGGTTTTGTGATCGGCTGGCTGCTCAGGTTGATAAATAATGCCTTTGGGCAGTTGATTAAACATCATATCCAGAACAGCAGGATTTTGACCGACTTCTCTCAGTAAGCCGATAAATGAGTGAAACAGCGCAGTGACCCATGCCAGTGGTAATGTGTCTAGACGTATGTCCCAATTCACCAGTACGCCATTCTCCACACGTACCACCTGAGCATCCAAGGCAACCTGCGGACCTTGAGATGTTGTCCATGTCATTTCACCAAAAGCTTGTTTGACACTTTCAGAAAACAGCACCCCTTGTGGTAAATCCAAAGCGGCAGTAAACACCACAGGCGTCTGCTGGGCAGCACCATGATAGCGAGATAAATCTCTCATGATATTGACACCCGCATAATGGGTATGGTCTAGCAGCTCAATCATTTGATCAGCCACATCTTGACAAAGCGTACCCAAGGTTTTGGCTGCCGCTGTGTCTATATTGACAATGACAAAATTAGAAAAATCGCCAATACACTGGTCAATATTCTCTACCACAGGCGCGCGCCAAAAGGTTGGAACATTGAGCCTAAAGAAAGTATCTTGGGTGGCCTGACACAAGGCAAAAGCAAACAAACCAAGCATCATGCTAGAAAAAGTGATTTTTCGCTGACGTGCCAGCTGCCGTAACGCTTGGTATTCTACGCTTGTCAGCTGCTCACTGAGACAATGACTCTGCGCCGTTTTTGCTGCGTTATTACTCACTGGCAATGAGGGCATTGGGGCGATATCTGGAAGACGCGCCCGCCACCATGCTTTGTCTCTATGATGGCGCTGCTTGATGCTTGCATCTGCTTGCATGGCTTCATGCCAATCAAAAAAGCAGACAACAGGCGTAGCAGTGGTGACTATGCCTTGATAACACGCCGCCAACTCCTCTATCAACTGACAAAAGCTGGAGGGATCGACCGCGATCATATCTGTGTCAATATGCAAACGAAAGTTTGATTGATTGAGCAGACTGATGGAGTACCTTGCCGTTTGACCACTGGTCAGATCCAGCTGCTGGTGCGTCCATTGCTCACGTTTATCTTGCAAATACTGTATTTGTTTTTGGGGAGTTAGCACGCTTAAATCATCAATTTCAAGCAGGGTTTTTGGTGCAGATGCAGCAATAGTAGCAATGCCATCTGAGCTGAGGCGCATTCTCAAGATAGAGTGCTTCAAATGCATATGCTGTAAGGCCGACTCTAGCTTTTGTAAATCAATTGATTGCCCATCAAATTCAACATAAAGATGGGCAGCCACCCCACCTAAAAACTCAGATTCGCTGATACGACCAAACCAGCAGGCTGCTTGCATGGGAGTTAATTCACTCATGATGTGCTTACTCAGTTGACAAAATAATATATATGAGGCACTGTATCACAAATGATAATCATTAGCATTAACATTTACAAACAATAATTGATGATTGTTGTTTTATTGCCCTGATATTTTTTTTCACTATGACGTAGCACCGTTTCGCTAAGGTTTTGACAATATGATTAAACCGCTTATTAAATTTTATCCTTGGCCAAAAAACAGAGCGCAGCACTATATAACCCAAGGCTATTGGATCAATGAACCACTGACACATATCCTGTCTCAGCGCTATGCCAGCGACCCTAAAGCGACGGCGCTGATCTGCGGTGATCGTCAGCTCAGCTATCAAGCGTTAGATGACTTATCTACCCATCTAGCCCATCGCATCAGCGCTCAAGGTATTGGCAAAGGAGACACCGCCTTGGTGCAGCTGCCCAACACGGCTGAATTTTATATTGTTTTTTTTGCGCTATTAAAAATAGGTGTCGTTCCCTTAAATGCGCTTTATTCCCATCGGCAGCATGAGCTACGTAGCTTTTGTCAGCAAATTAAACCACAGTTACTTATCGTGTCAGCGACTCACGAGGTGTTTAAAGACGATGACTTTATTAATGAGCTTCATGCTACTGATCTGAGCCCGCAGCTTGTCTTAACCCTGAATGACGCTGCAAATACGGCAAGTAAATACAGACTGGAGACATGGATAGCAGCCAGCGATATGGTGGATGCTGACGATGCGCATCCTGTGCTCTACTCGCCTACCCCCGCCGATGAGGTGGCTTTTTTTCAGTTGTCCGGCGGTAGTACGGGCACGCCCAAGCTAATCCCGCGTACACACAACGACTATTACTATAGTGTCAGAGCGAGTGCTGATATTTGCAGACTGGATACTGATACGCGGCTGCTTTGCGCGCTACCGGCACCGCACAATTTTATGATGAGCTCTCCTGGCGCGCTTGGCGTGCTGTATGCAGGAGGCACAGTCGTTATGGCACCTGATCCTGAGCCCTTAAAATGCTTTTCAATCATTGCGCGTTATGGGGTCACTATGGCGTCACTAGTACCAAGTGCGGTCGTGGCGTGGATAGAGCAAGCGCCCAAACATGCAGCACAGCTGAAAACCTTGCAGCTGATACAGGTCGGCGGGGCAAATTTCTCTGAGACGCTCGCACGAAAAGTGCCTATAGTATTTGGCTGTGCTTTACAGCAGGTTTTTGGTATGGCTGAGGGACTGGTGAATTACACTCGCTTGGATGATGCTGATGAGCAAATATTCACTAGCCAAGGGCGACCGATAAGTCCAGATGATGAGGTGATAATTGTTGATGAGCAAGGCAATCCTGTCCCAGAGGGTGAGGTGGGCATGCTGACCACCCGCGGGCCTTACACTTTTTGCGGATATTACCAAAGCCCTGAGCACAATGCCAACGCATTTGATAAGAATGGCTACTATGCCTCTGGCGATTTGGTACAGCGCACCCCTGAGGGCAATTTGCGCGTTGTGGGGCGCGTCAAAGACCAGATCAATCGTGGCGGGGAAAAGATCGCTTCTGAGGAAATTGAAAACCTCATTCTTGCGCATCCTGATGTGTTAAACGCCGCGCTCATCGCCATCACCGACCCGCGACTTGGTGAAAAAAGCTGCCTCTACATCATCTCTCGTGACCCTAATATCAAAGCATCAACGCTACGGCGTTATTTACTAAACACAGGTATTGCTCAGTACAAAATCCCTGATCGTTTCAAGTTTATTGAGTCTATGCCCTTAACCGCCGTGGGCAAAACCGACAAAAAAGCCCTGCGTACTCTTCAATTACTTTAATGATTTTATGACCATCCCAATACTTTCAAATTCAATAGCGAGCCTTGTATGACCATCAAACCCCTCTCCGACTACCCCATGCCGCAGCCTGAAAGCTACCCCGCCAATAAAGTAAATTGGCAACTCGATGCCAAACGAGCCGTACTTCTAATCCATGACATGCAGCGTTATTTTATTAATTTTTATGAGACGGACAGTACACTTATCAATACCTTGATCCAGCATTTAACACGCCTGCGCCAATGGGCTTATGACAATGGCGTCCCTGTGGTATATACCGCCCAGCCTTATGAGCAGCCAGAGGAAGACCGCGCCCTACTCAATGCCATGTGGGGCGAAGGCTTGCCAGCATCGACAGCCGATCAGCAACCCATTGTCGATCCGCTCACCCCAGCTGACACAGATACCGTCTTGACCAAGTGGCGCTACAGCGCGTTTGCCCGCTCAGACTTGCAGGCGCGTATGCAAGGCTGGAACCGTGACCAGCTTATTGTGGGCGGGGTTTATGCCCATATTGGCTGTATGGTGACCGCTATAGATGCGTTTATGAGTGACATTCAATGCTTCTTAGTCGGTGATGCGGTTGCTGACTTCTCAGAAGCGGAGCATCGCATGGCATTACAGTATGTGTCTTCGCGTTGTGGTCAAGTGCTAAATACCGAGGCGATCGTTGGGGCAAAAACGGACAAGACCACCAAACAGTGGCTTCATACCCGAGTTGAGCAGTTCATTGAGGAAGAGGAAGAGATCGACCCTGAGGAGAATTTAATTGTCTACGGGTTAGACTCGCTTAGGATCATGCAGCTTGCCGCCGAGTTTAAAGGATATGGCGTTGATATTGGTTTTGAAGAGATTGCACGCAATCCAACCTTGTCTAACTGGTGGGATTTGATACAACAGCAGCAAAAGTCAGCCTAAATAGTTCCCCTAGATAAAAGGATATAAAGAACGTGAGTGATGACCATCTAGAGGGTGTTTATACTCCCAACCAAGACGCTGCATTTGCAAACGTCGTATTGCATGACTATCTTGCTGCGATTAAGACCAATATATTGGTCACACCGCCAGATAAGACCGCGCTTATTTTTGCTGATCAATCGATCAGCTATCATGAGGTGGGGCATCATGTTGCAGCAATAATGACCATCTTTAGGCAGCAAGGTATTCGTGCTGGGTCTGTTGTGGCCATTTGCTTGCACAAGAGCCCTGAACATGTCTATACCACGATTGCATGTGCCTTAATGGGTATCGTTTGGCTGCCTGTTGATATACAAGCACCGCGCTCAAGGATTGACTACTTACTGACCAATAGTCGGGCCGACTTTGCCGTCAGTCAGGGGCCACTATCGCCGCTGTCTGGTATTCAAATAACGATCATTAATATTGATACCGCGCGCGGTCATAACGAACCGATAGATCTGCGTGACTGGTCTTGTGCCTATGATTTAAGCCGCCGCCCTGCCTACTATCTCTATACTTCGGGTAGCACAGGAAAACCAAAATGTGTGGTCTTAAACAATCAGGCAACCGCCAATGTCTTGCAACAAACCATAGCACACTGGGACATCACTCATAATGATGTTTGTATGGCTATCACGCCTTTTCATCATGACATGTCTGTATTCGATATTTTTGCGCCCCTATCAGTGGCAGCGACGTTGGTCATCCCAACTACCGAGCAGCAAAAAGATGCGGGTGCATGGGCAACATTGATCGCCAAACATCACATCACACTGTGGTGTAGCGTGCCTGCCATTGTCGATATGTTATTGACGGTGAGTGGTCATGATCAAATCAAGACCCTGCGCTTAATTGCCCAAGGCGGTGACTATATCAAGCCATCTATGATTGCCCTGCTCAAACAGACCTTGCCCCAAGCACGGCTGTTTTCTTTAGGCGGGCCGACAGAAACCACCATTTGGAGTATTTGGCATGAGATCCTTGACGACGATCAACACACCATTCCATACGGGAAGGCCTTAGCACACAACCAGTATCACATTCTAAATGAGCAGCACGCGCCTTGTGAGGCTGGTACTATCGGCACCATGTATATGTCTGGCATCAATTTATCAAATGGCTACTTATTGGATGGAGAGACACATCACAATGACTTTGTGCCTATTGAAACGATAAATGGCGGTGTGGTCATGGCCTTTAAGATGAGTGATTTGGGTTATTATCGAGATGATGGTGCAATCATATTTTCAGGACGCAAGGCAGGCTATCTCAAGGTCAAAGGCGTACGCATTGCAGCATCTGAAGTTGAAAATTCATTATCTAGCCATCCTGCCATTCATCATGCCGTAGTGATCAGTTGCACAAACCCTACCACCGATATCAATGAGCTGGTGGCGCTTTATACCATCGACAATATCGACAATACGCATGACATAAGCAATACCAACCGCGTGTCCAAGCAACAGCTGGGCGCTGTTGATCTAAGAGTCTATCTAAAAGATCAGCTACCAAGCTCGCACATTCCCTCTAAGTTTTTATTAATAGACGACATACCGCTGACAGCGAACCACAAAGTCGATCGCAACAAGCTATTAAGCCTAGCACAGGAACGATTATCTATAGCGCCAACATCTGTAATAATGCCTGTCACAGCGGGCATACCCACTGATCCCAGCCTGTCAGCAGAAGTGATTGATACCATCTTGACCTTATTCAAAAGCCATCTACCCGAGCATCAAACGCAAATGCTGAGGGGCGATACGCAACTGTTTGCTTTAAACCTAAAACCCAAACAGCTGATGACCATTGCCACACAGCTGTCACAGCAGCTGAATGTCTCACTTGATTTTTATTCACTGGTGGCCTGTAAAACACTGGGTGAGGTAATGACAAAAGTACAGCTTGCTTTAGACCGTCCATAAAGCTGCGCTACATAAAGAGGATCTAAAAAGGGTTTACCGCAGTAAACCTTTTTTAGATCCTCTTTATCTTTTTTATGTCTTTTTTAAGTGCTCATATAGTCTATCCATTTTAAAAAGAGTACGGTTCTACTGGGGTAAATTGTACGAAGCATCTGTCACGCTTGCGAACAGCCAGCGAGGAAAATTTATACCAGTAGAACATGATGACCGTACCACTTTTATTTTGGATTAACTATACCACCGTGCTAGCACCCTAACGTCGCACCACCATCCACCACCAGATCCTGCATGGTGATGTGTGACGATTGATCGCTTATAAAAAACATGATCGCGTTGGTGATGTCTTTAACCTGCGCTATTTTTTGTAGCGGTATGCCAAGTTTATACTGTTGAAGACTGCCTGTAATGGTGGTTTGCTCGCCATTGTCATCTGTCCATAGCTGCGTTTGCATCGCCGTCCCCGTGGATCCTGGTGACACCACATTGGCTCTGACACCATATTCAGCCAGCTCTAATGCGACGGTCTTTGTGAAGTAAGTCAGCGCCGCTTTTGATGCTCCGTAGGCAGACATATTGATACGCGGCATCGTGGCGGCATTGGATGACACCACAACGATACTGCCACTGCGTTTTTCTTTAAAATAAGGCGTCAATTTTTGGCAGAAGTGAAAAAAAGAAAACACATTTACCGCAAAGGTATCCAGCCAATCTGTCGATGGTATATCATCGTGCTGTCCCAAATGTAGGACACCTGCAACATGAATGAAATAGTCAGGAGGACTGACCGTTAATAGTGTCTCGCATAAATGTACAATCTGTTGTTCATCTCGAATATCGCAAATGTGTACCTGCTGTTGTAGTGCAGCGGGCAGTTTGTCTTTGGTCTTATCGATACCGATGACCTCAACATCCTCGTTCAACAGGCGCTGCATCACATCTGCGCCAATGCCTTGATTGACGCCCACCAGCCACGCGGTTTTTTTTGTCACAGTGTGGTTTGTCATTATGCTGCTCCTTAAGTGGGTTTGAGTGGTTTACGCGCTGGTGTCACAGAGGCGTAGTATGGTTTTCATTTTGTCTTCTGTCTCACGCCACTCCGACTCTGGGTCAGACCCTTCGACGATACCAGCACCCGCATACAATCGTAATTTTTTATCATTCAGTAGCCCGCAACGAATGGTGACGAGCCACTCGCCATTGCCTTCTGCATCCATCCAACCCACCAAGCCTGTGTAATAGCCGCGCTCATACCCTTCATGCTGCAATATAAAATCTTTGGCCAATTGCGTTGGTGTACCACACACTGCGGGGGTTGGGTGTAGTTTTAATGCCAAGCTCAAAGCGTTGGGCGCCGCTTTTTTTAGTGTGCCTTGTAATATTGAGGACAAATGAAACATGGTCGAGGTTTCAAGCACTTCTGGAAACTCAGACATACTCAGCGTCACACAGTCTGCCACCAGGTTGCGCGATATATTTTCGACAACGATTTTATGCTCGTGCTGATCCTTGATCGACTCATGCAAGGCTCGTTGGTTTCTTTGATTGTGCTCTAAGCTATCACGCTTGGGTCTAGAACCCGCTAGAGGATTGCTCTTAACGAGTCGATCATTTTTAGACAATAGTAACTCTGGGCTCGCCCCTAGTAGGTACTGCTGATTGTCTACGGGGATTACAAAGTTATAAGCGGTTGGGTTCTTATCTAGCAAGGCGTCTAAATAAAAGGCTAGGTTCTGCGACTCATCAAAACTAACATCCACTGCTTGTGACAGTACTATTTTTGTTAGCTCTGTATTTTTGAAAGTCTCTAACGCATAGTTGACGGTTTTTTTAAACTTATCTTGATCCACCAGTAAAGTCTTGTTCTTGATGTGCGTCTCGTTTTTTATCAGATCAGCTTTCAGATCAGATTTTTTGGTTTTTTTGTCCGACTTATCGTAGTCACTATAAAAATTTAATACCGCGTCATTTCTGATATCAAAAGGAATAGCAGCAATTAAGATTGGATTTTTATCGCCATTATTTTTCATCTCTTTAAAACGATCAGCAATACGCTGATTAAAATGCACCGTATCTGCTGCAGGTGTCATTAGCGTCTGCGAAAAATGCTTGCCGATCAGGTGATACTCCTTTGTGGAAAAGCAGGCAGAATATGATTCATGATTCGTCGGTGTTTCTAAATAGTGTTGTAAAGACATAATTGATATCTCACTGTGGTTATTGATGCATCGATCATTATTGCTACTTACTTTTCTTAAATATTAATAATAGTAATTTTGATAATTATTATCATTTGTAAATTATAGGCGGTACTTGTTTTGATATCTCTAGGATAGAGAGCAGATGGTGATGATATGCTGCCCTGTCATCACCCATTGCACCTGCATCACCGTTTGGGTCAGTCCGTTTGCTTGTACCTTCTGCGTGCCATCAATGATGGTAAAAGTCATAACCTCACCAGACACGCCTATATACTCAAACGCTAAAAAACTCAGTAATATATTGTATTTGGCGTATATCGCCTTAATGAGACTCTCTTTAGCAGAAAATATCATTAAATAGATATAATGATTTGGATGTATGCCACACAAATACTCTAGCAGTGTCATAGTTTCTTGATGATTTAAAAAAGCATGATTATTTAAACAAGCATAGTGCTGAGGCTCAGCACGATCAAAGCAAACCTGATGCTCAAAACAGACATTGTTTATTTTGGCCTCAATATCCACCCCTATAGCACTACAATTCTGCATAGATGATTGCCGATAAGCGCAACAGATCGCCGTACACGATGTTTTGTCACCTGTGTGGCTAATACTTCCCGTCATGCCATCTGGCCATAGCGGCTCGCCATACTTTCCTTTTAATACGGTAAAATGAGCCAAGCCCAACGCCTGTAAGGCAAGCTTTGCCGCCAAGCGCCCTGTCAAAAAATCCAGCTTTCGCTTTGTGGATACGCGGGTTACTGCCTCTGGTAAGTCAATATCAAAACAAGCATACGCCGCCTCTATCGCAAAATTGGCGGTCAATACACTCACAGACAACTGATGTATTTGGTGATGCGCGAGCACTATGGTGTGATACGTCAGCCGAATATGCTGTTGTATGTCACTCAGCGCCCGCGCATCTTGTGCCAATAAAGCACTGGTGTCCGATACCTCACGCTTTATGGTGTGGTAACGCATACAGCAAATCCTCTTCTATTTTTTTTAGCATTTGCGCACGCGATGACGGATTTAAAAAATAAAAATGATCGCCTGTCAGTGCATGACACCCCAAAAAAACCTCAGAATGCGCCTGCCACGCTTGCATCATCGCCTCGTCTTCGATATCTGGATCATCAATACCATAAAATACAATTAAAGGCGCGGTTAAGGGCGCAGGTGTATTGGTTAACTGCTGACAGATAAGCTGGTCACTGACAGAAAAATCATTACGAATAATGGTCAAGAAATAGTTCAGCGCTGCTGTATTTTGTAAAATCTCAGATGGAAAATTATTATAATGCGTCAGTTTTTCGATAATCTCATCATCCGTTAAGTGCTGCCTGCCACAGATATGTTGTAAATATTGCGGCGTTGGGCGACTGCTGACCACCACCAATGCCAGCAATCCAAGCGCATCCTGTGTGCGCAGATGATCGATCACCGTCCACAACAAAGCGCCACCGACACTATGTCCAAATAAAATATAAGGCATGTCTTTATAGGACATAATCGTCTGAGCAATGTCTGCCGCCAATACATTTGGATCATTAACCAAGGGTTGCCCCGATCTGCTACCATGCCCCGGATACTCTATCGGTATGACTTTTATATGGCGATGTTCACAGGTCTTGGCCATTATCGGCTGCCATGCGCGATAGATCGCAGAGCTGCTGCCGGCTGGTGGCAGACAAAACAGGTGATAACAGTTATTCATTGACGTCATATTTACCCAGCTTTATATCTCTATGTTTCATCATCTATAGTGTCTGTGTTCAAATAAAGAAGCGAATACAGTAGCGAACCGCACAAAAGAAAAATAACTTTTAATCAGGCGGTTTTATAGCAGCGTCTCTTTTTATTTAGATTCGACTATATCAGACCTATAAGGCGATAGATTGTGTCGGCTGCCAGATCGTCGCATCACGATGTGTCACAAAAACCACCGTAGCAGACAAGGCGCGAATGCTATCGGCAATACCTTTTTCGATTTGTTCATCTAAAGCCGATGTCGCTTCATCTAATACTAAAATGGGCGCTTTTTTGAGTAATGCGCGTGCCAGTGCGACGCGTTGACGCTCTCCTCCTGATAAAGCCGCGCCTTGCTGACCCACGGACTGATGTATCCCCTCAGGGGTACGATCAATCACAGACTCCAGCCTCATTTTTCGGGCAATGCTGTCAATCTCAACGTCTGATGCTTGCGGATTGCCAATACGGATATTTTCAGCCAGAGTGCCTGTAAATACGATGGGATCTTGAGGGACATAGGCGATATGCGCCGCCAGATCTTCATATGCCATGTCATTGATCTTTACGCCGCCGAGTAAAATATGACCGTGTTCAGGGTCATCAAAGCGCATCAATAACTCAAGCAAGGTACTCTTACCGCTGCCGCTCACACCCGTAACCCACACTCGATTGCCTTCTGGGATATCAATATTGATGTCTTTTAAGACAGATGCATGACTTACCTGACGTATACTGAGCTGATAGTCAGCAGGAGCAGATTTGAAAAGGGCGGGCTCAGGCAGCGTTGGTGTATTGATCGCCTGCTGATAATTCTGCAAAGAGGCTTTTAAATCGTTAATACCCAAACCTGCCACAGCCAGTTCACCAAGTGGAGCGGCTGCACGACCGACCAAAACCAGTACTGCCAAGATCATTACCGCACTACTGCCACCTGTGATAATGAGATAAGCGGCCATACCAGCTATAGGTAACACGGTAGCTAGGTTTGAGACAAACACAGCCATGGCGGCAGCGTGGTTGGTGCTTTTTAAGGTCTCTTCTTGAATACACCAGCGCTGCTCAATACGGGCGATGGCGCGTTTGGGCCCTGCCGCTGTTCTTAATAACTCAATATGATCTACCAATTCAAGCGTGGCTTCTGCGGTGCTGGCTTCTGCCTTATGCCGATTATTGTCAGCACGACTTAGCGCCCGCTGTGATAAAAATTGGACGATCAGAGACAATATCAATAGCGCCGCCGCCACTAATGCTAGCGTCAACCCTGCAACCACGCCGATTCCAAAGATTAAGAATAAGGGGATACAGGGCGCATGCAAGAACTTTTGTAGCTGATGCGCGGGGATACTCATAAATCCTGGTATACCTTGACCAGCAATGGTTGCAACCTGAGCACGATGCTCATTGGTAAACCAAGACAGCTTGGTACGCGAGAGAGCTTGACCCAGCGCCGCGTACAAGTCACCCGCCAGTCGCACACCAGTTAAGTAACCTGAACGATTGACCCATACGGTAGCAAGAATGGCGGCACAAGAGGTGATTAAGACCCATTTGGGCGACCATTGATTGACAATACCTAGTGCCAGCGCGGTATAAGCAATGGCTTCTAAGAAAGCAACCGCGATCCAGCCTACCCCTACTGTCACCAATCGTCTACGCGCAATCGCGGGCAATGACGGTGTCGGCTTTTTGTGTGGTGTGTCTACGGTAATACTCATGACAAGCGCTCCAGATCAGTATTGGGTATCAGCTCTAGTCGAGCATCTGTTTGATCGGCCAATGCCTTATCATGCGTCACCATAATGATGGTCTTTTCTCGATTGTGTGCTTCATCTAGCAAGGCTGTTAGCACTTTTGTAACCCTCGCCTGATCCAGAGCGCTGGTCGGTTCATCAAGCAAGATGATAGGTGCTGATGATAAGAATACGCTGGCAAGACCGATACGCTGACGTTCGCCGCCTGAGAGCGACTGAGCATCAACGCTCAGATCCACGCTCAGCTGAGCGCACTCTAATGCCGCATGAAGCTCGTGATCTGTAGCGTTCGGGGCAAATAGTAGTAGGTTGTCTTTGATGGTTGCAGGCAGTACATCACCCCCTTGCGGTACGAACAATACAGCGTTATGTCTGGTGTGTTCATCCAGCTTGGCTATGTTTGTGTTTGCCAGCTGCACCTGTCCGGCGTGCAATGGCTCAAAGCCTGCCAGCATACGCAGCAGCGTCGTTTTACCCACGCCGCTGGGCCCTGTGATGGCAGTGACGGCATTTGTCTTAAATGTATGCGTCAGCCCATCAATAATCTGGACATTGTCGATCACCATCTCAGCGTCTGTAATTTTTAGCGCGAACGGCGCTGATAGCTGCGTTATTTGACCCTTGGGTAATATGGGTTGTTGTAATAATGCAATCAGCCGACTTGCCGCGGCTTTACCAGCGCCAACATAATCCAGCCCATGCCCCAAACGTAATGCGGGACTGACAACGGCAAGACTGAAAAACAAGATCGTGGCTAGCACTGGGGTGTCGTAGTCATAAGCAATCAGATAAGCAATCGCAAATGTCGCTACCGCTTGTAGCAGTGCCACGGCCATACCTGCGAGCGTCGCCACTTTACTCACCCACATGACCAAGCTGTCTGTAAAGCGCTTGGTAGCATCATGATAAGCTGCCAGCGCCCCCGACTGTTGACCATAGATACGATTGACGCGGATACCACGTGCATAGTCATCTACAGCGGAGATAACCTCGCCCACCACCTGCATGCGCGCAGCACCATCACGCGCTGTCACGCGCGGCACAATGACCAGATAATATAAAGACGCGATCACACCTGGGAGTAAGACCCATAGCGCCACAGGGCCTGCCACACTCACCAATATAACAATAGATACCAGCGGTAAAATCGCAAAGCTTGTCACCTCTGAGGGCAGATGCGCCACCATATGATGCAGCGTCGCAATATCTTCTGACACCAAGCGCCGCAAGGACTGATCGCCTTGCTTGGATAATGTGCTGGCAGGCAATCGGGTCACGTGATTGGCCACTTGCCGCCGCAATCTTGCAGAAAACGCCGCTTCTGCATCATGAGCCAGCGCCGATGCGGCGGCGGCAAACAAAGCGCCTAGCAACCACAGCCCCACAGCCGCAATCACCCACGATAATGCGATATCATCGATTAATTTGACCAAGCACCACAGCGCCCCAAGCATGGCCAGACCAGATAAGGACGAGGACAACACGCCAATAGAGAGCTTGGGGAGTGCAGGACGTAAAGCAGGCATGATTACAGGGTCAGTCATCAAGCTGCGCAATGTTAACTTGCTCATTGATTCCTCCGATGACCGCGGTTGGTTTGTTCCATAAATTAAATCCAGCGCGCTTATTTACCAATATGATTGGTTGTCAGCATGATTAAAAAAAGGTAGCGGTCAATAGGTTTGATCGCTTTGTATTCAAGGTTAGGTAGAGCAGTGATACTAAGATTAAGTGGTACTAAGATTAAGTAGTACTAAGACCGCATTAGCTGAGCTGTAAACGCTCTTGTAAGCTTGCAACCACATCTTTAATCAAAGCATCAATCTTATGACTGTCTTTATGATGCGCGGTCGCAATCAGATGGGCATGATCCTCAGAGACAGCAAGACCATGCTTTTTCCACACGGCCTCAGCGGGGCACGGAAACACCACAGTGATAGAGTTAGTGTTGCGCCATGCATCAATCCCCGCTTCTTGGAATTGATCAACCGCGTATTGAGCCATGTTCAGACAGTGTTGAATACGTTGCTGCCACTGCTGTGGTGAACGATTATGAATAGCCGCCCACATAAATAGCACGGAGTGACCATTTCGAGAGCCACTAATGGTTTGATCGCGGGCGCAAATATAGTCGATATCTACGGCGATACGATCGACGTTTTTACGCTTTGCCACCACAATACCGCATGGCACAGGCGAGCCAATCATTTTATGTCCAGACACACTGATAGAGTCGATACCATCGCCAAATGAAAATGGCTGCGGACAGTCCACAAAAGGCAAAATCATACCGCTGAGCGCCGCATCTGCATGCAAATAGTAGTCCTGACGACGGATGCCAACGTGCTCTAATTGCTGTTGAATGATTTTTATATTGTCTACCGCCCCTGACATGGTCGTACCAATATTGGCGAAGATGATAGGGTTTTTGTCCCCATTGCGCTGTACCTGATGAATCAAATCATCGTAATCCATTTCGCCATTGTCTGAAGACGCAATAACACACGACTTCATACGCAGCAATTTGGCAATTTTTAAGACTGAATAATGTGTCTCTTTGGAGTAGTACAACGTGGCATGGGGAAATAGCTCTCTTGCTAAATAGCAGCAGAACATGTTCCCTTCTGTCCCACCATTAGTGACATAGCCCCAGCTGTCCTCAAAAGGTACTTGAAACAAATCGGCATAGTAATTCATCACTTCTTTTTCAAATGCAAATGAGTTCAGCGCATAGTTACTGGGTGCGTCCCAGTCGCCGCAGTTGTTGAGGGAAAAATTAAAAAATCGATACAAAGCAGAATAGTCGAAGTCTGCAGATTCAGGATAGCCAACATTAAAATACTGATTTTTTAGGCAATAATGCCAAAAATCATTAAGACGTTCTTGACAAGTAACAGATAGCATCACATTCATTCCCACCAAAGACTGGGTTACATATGGTTGTTTTTTACGAATAATAGTCAATTAAAGTATGTTCTATAATATTAGATACGTACTTATAGACTATTAGTCACCGCTACATTTTTTTGTCAATCAATTATGAGTAAAGGCTTTGGAGCCTTGTCATGAATAGGCTATTTGGGTATGGCTGAATTCACACTCTTGACAAGAGTTCTGATTATAATGATAATGATAATGATAATCAACCTCATTTAAAAATTAAGATCCTGATTGACTTATCAGCGCTTAGATCGCTGGTATATTTTGGTACGTTTTATTTGTGCATACCCTCTTTACATATATACCTCTTAACATAAATGAGGTTTTTATTAATTTTTATTCAATAGGACAAATCATGTTGGCACAAAATTCTACAGTACACGTACAGCCGCCTATGCCAGTCAGCGACTATGAAGAGCATATTTGGATGCTACAATTACAACAACCTGAACAGGTTATTCGACATAGTGAGGCTTGGCGGCTGAGTGGCGATATCGATGAGGGGGTATTACGCCAAGCGATTAAAGACGCTATAGAAGAGATACCTGATTTAAATGTCAGATATCGTTTTAGTGATGATGGGGACTTGTATAAATACCAATATGAACAATCTGAGTGCTGCTTACAGACGGCTAGCGTGGCTACTACCGATATCCCTACCTATATATCCAAGCTCAAGGATATGCCATGGAATGCGGCGCTTAACCCGCCTTTTAATTCATTTATTGTACATACTGAGTGCGATACTGTGCTTATATTGGCGCTGCATCCCATAGTTGATGAGACTCATCAACTGGCAGACATTACTGGTATCATACAAAACCGCTATCATCAGCGGATGCCGCAAGATGCTACTCTGAGCTGGACAGCCATTGAAACGCCAGTATCCACACACAACACACAAAAAAGCGCCTCAGAGCAGGCGCAAAATCAAGAAGCGCGTACTGCCATTATTCTTGGCGAATTTCGCGCCGCGCTGGCAGAGCCTGAGATGACGGCAGCAGATGATTTCTTTGATTATGGCGGTCACTCCTTATTGGCCACCCGTATTATTGGCAAGCTTGCCCAGTCTCATGGTATTGACATTGGCTTTAACGATTTTTTTAAATCACCCTCAGCTGCCGCTCTTGCCAAGCATGTGAGCGTCAATACAACGGATCACACGGCCGAAGCACCAACAGCAGCGACTGACGCTGCTGTCTTTCAAGAACAAGCACCGCTGACATTGGCGCAGCAGTTTTTGTGGCATGCTTATACGGCCTATGAGTTTAGTCCGATATACAATCTACCCTTTGCTATCGCTTTTTCTGAGGCGGTCGATGAACAGATTCTCTATCAAGCTTTTAGCGATATCATCGAACGTCATGCCAGTTTGCGTACGACCTTTCACACACAGAACGATGTAACGCTACAGCGCATTGTACCTGTCTCAGAGCTGAATCAATATCAATGGTTTTGGTTTAGTGAGGACAGTCAAGGCGTCACCCTAACTGATGAAGCCAATTACCAATTTGACCTCGCCTCTGAGCTGCCATTAAGGATTCGCTTTTTGCAAAGCCCAGCATCTGAGCCACAAGTGCTGTCCTTACTGATACATCATATGGTCATTGATGAGTGGTCATTAAATACCATCATGGTAGACCTCTCTCAGGCTTATTTATCTAGAGCGCTACATCAAGAGCCGCAGTGGGAGGCAGCCGCAGGTAATATCAATGATTTTGCGCTATTTCAGCAACAGCAAGGGATAAACCAGCAACATGTCAATTATTGGACAGATAAGCTGCGTGACGCCCCTAAGGGATTTTCGCCGCCTGACTCAAGTGCCACTATCACGCCAAATGAGGTATCAACCAACGCACAATGCATAGAGCTGGATCTTGGTACAGAGGCCTATCAGACAATATCCGCCTTTGCTCGGAAACATGGGTCATCCTTATTTGGGGTTATATATACAGCGATCGCCCTGTCTTTGCACAAGCAAAGTGGGTTAGAGGATATCGTTATTGGTACGTCCGCCTCTGGCAGAACCGATGCCGAATTTTTCGATACAGTTGGTTATTTTACAACGATGGTCGCACATCGTATCCAATTCGATACTGAGCAATCTGTTGAATCGCTACTCAACGATATTACCTTTACCATCAATGACTCTATGCGCTATGCAGACATCCCGATTGATATTATCCAAAAATCACTGGGGATGTCCCCTACCGATGGCCTACTCTTTGATGTCTATATACACATTCATTCAAATAACGCCTTAAATGGTACGTTAACGGCTCCTAATAATAAAGCGATAAACTATCAACAAATACCACCGAAAAAAGACATTTCGATGTTTGGGCTGCATTTTGAGATTATGGATGATGTATTTGAAGAAGATCAGCATGCTTTGCGCATAGTGACCACTTATCAACAAGACCGCTATTCTACGGCGCTGGTAGAGAGTATTTGTGACAAAATCAGTCAGATATTAGCGATACTAAACACGACCAATGGCAGTGATTATAAGCTCGGTCAAGTGCTACTCTGATGTGATTTAAGAGCGCAAATTTACACGCGATTTTTGATATATTGGTATATGCAAACTTCGTCATAATGGTGCTGTGTTTTTCAATGCGATTGGCGATAAATCATACCAATCGCCCAGTTAATGTCATTTGATTCTTTCTCATTCATTAAAGACGCAATACTCACTGTCCTTACAAGATCACCCCAAAAATTTCTGAATTTAGAAGAACAGTGGCTAATATCGTAGAAGGCAAAGATTCTTGCTTGCTTGTGATATATGGCCTGTGCTCTATTCATGACTGTAATACTGGCACTAAGTATGCACAGCGCCTGAGATAGCTATCTGATAAAGTAAAAAAATACTCATAGTCATGAGAAGCTACTTTGAAAAGCCGCGTACGATTTTTGGCTGGTTCATGAACCAATCTGCAATATACCTGTGCTATTCTTTTATTTTAATATGCTTCCTCGTGAACCTCATTTCAGGTAGCCATAAGTTAAATAAGGTCTATAAAATACTATGTCAGTGATTATATTAGCGCTTACTAGACATTGCCTTGTTAAGCACTGTATGGTCAGTCCACCCTACAAGGAACATCATCAATCATTAATCATTGGTCTCGCGGTACAAGGTGGTTTGTGATTCATTTTTAAATTCTTCGTAAGTAATCACAGGCTCAGCATCCAACTCAGTATCCAAATTCTCATCCTCGCTGGTTGAGGCAGCATTGTTTTGACTTTCGTCAGCTGGCTGCTCGGTTGTGGCGATTTCGTCTGGTTTATCTGAGCTAAGTGCTGCAGCAGAGTCGCTTGGCGCTATATGATCAGCAGTTGCACTGGTGTCTGTCATCGCATCTTGCTCTTGCTGAGTCGCTACAGCCACAGTGCCCGTGGTTACTGTATCGTCATTATCAGGGGTTGTGGCTTCTGTACTTTGTATAGGGTTGTCTTTTGTATCGCTAGAGAAATAAGTGATGGCGGCATAACCCAGCACGGCCGCTGCCAAAAGTACTGAGCCGATACCGATAATGAGTGTTGATGGTTTGCGTTTACTTGCCAGCGCTTGCTCGTCTTGAGGATCGATACTTTGACTTTGAGAGTCGGTACTTTGATAGCTGCTAGCCTCAACCTCTGTGCTGGCAGCCGCTTGACGATCCTGTGGTTCATGGTCGTCGATGTGATGCTTTGGCGCTACGCCGCTATCTATTTCTACAATATCTGCGCTAAATAAACTGCCCGTCTCTTTGTCGGTATCTACCCCACCCTCAGGCGTTGATACACTGTGAGAGGTCGTACTATCTGGCTCAGAAAAGTCCAGCGTAAAATCAAGTTTGTCGTTGTCGCGCTCAGTATCTGGTGCCGCAGCTGTTGGGTCGTTTGGCGGCTGTTTTGGCTGGCTGTCATGCTTATCTTGACTGGCAAACCATTGTAGCTCTTCGTCGGTCAGCGGCTCATAAGCAGGCAGATGATGTGCGCTTTTTAGAGGCTCTAGTTTTTTATGAGGCTCAGGGTGCTGCACGCGGTTCAAAAAACGCTTGTAGATATCACCATTGCGCTTGTCTCTGCGATTTTTAGCATTGGCAATCTTTTTTGCCAACTTTGTGTCAAGCTTTGCTTCAAGATCAATACTACTGTCATTATTTATATCGTTCATAGAATGATACCGAGCCAGTTATACTATTACCATTAGATAAAGGATGATACAGTTTATTTGCCAAATGTAACAGCACCGTTACGGCCAATATAATTGCCTACTGCTCTATCTTCAAGCACAATTTGTAGGTTTTACCTATTTACCCTTACAGGGCGCACTTGACAGGGCGCGCTTGATTTTTTCAAACGTATGATGGTTCTTTCATCATGTCAGGCACGTTGCCAACGTTTTAAATCAAACGATTAAAATACAGTATAAAGACAACAATAGATATAACAGGCACTCAGATATGGATTTAAAACAACTGAAGGCGTTCATTGCGATTGCAGATCTACGCAGCTTTAGCGCAGCGGCAACCCAGACAGGTTTGTCGCAGCCAAGTCTGAGTCGCCTGCTCAAACAGCTTGAGACAGAGATGGGGGTGGTGCTCATTGATCGTTACCATCGGCCGCTGCATTTGACAGATGCGGGGGCGTTTTTTTATGAAAAAATCAGTGCCGTACTGACAGAGATAGAGACAGTCACCAGCATGACTCAGCGCTTATCTATGCCCAGTAGCACACTCAATATCGGCTTTGTGCCATCGGTGCTGTATGGGCTACTACCCGACATTATCGCCACCCTAAAGCAGTCAAACCCTGACATCGATGTCAATCTAAAAGACATCAGCTCTTATCAGCAGATCGATTCCCTAAAATCTGGCGAGATTGACATTGGTTTTGGGCGCTTTGCTCACCAAGATCCTTGGATTCAGCAGATACTCCTACGTCATGAGCGCTACGTGGTGGCCTTGCCCAAGGCGCATCCGCTCGCGCAGGTGCGTGCGCAGCGTTTGATCGATTTGGCAAATAACCGCCTGATTTTATACCATCAAACACACCTGCCGATAGCCACCACAGTATCGACAGCTTTTTCGTCATCAAAGCCTAAGTCGCCGGCCACTTCTCCAATAGATACCGATTCTGCAGCTCAGCAGCATACGTCATTGGACTCTCAAGCGCCGCTAGGACAAAACGAGCCGACCACCGAGCCGCTGCTGCATTTATTTGCCCAATACGGTGTATCACCATTTATGACCACGACAGTGAGTGACTTACAAGTAGCGCTGGGCCTAGTGGCGGCAGGCGAAGGGATCACGCTGGTGCCTGCCAGCCTAAGCACTGTCCGTACCGAGCAGATCAGCTATCAGCGCCTCATTCACGAAAACGCCACCTCCCCTATTTATTTACATACGCTCAAAGACTGCGTCCATCCAAGCATCCCCGACCTACTCACCGCGACGTATCAAGTGTATGAGCAGCGCGGTATCACCTATCGACCACAAAAATTTGCCTCGATGCCTTAAATTATCAGATATCGAACGATTATTATGTTATAAAGAACGACCAAAAAAATTTGTCCAAACTCTTGATATTTATATGCAATTATGCTAACTATCGAGAATGGGCATGCAAACAATTAGTAATAATTATTAGAATAATCATTCTCCTGAACAGCTTCGGTGTGCTAAAGTCGATAAAAGATGAATCGTTTTATTAAAAGGTAATAAAACATTCATGACCGTTCATTGGCAGACTGACACAGGTAAGTGATGATTTGCCGTTCAAACATCTCGAGGTATTCATGTCCACACAACCACTCAACAACTCTCGCATTGCAAGCACCGACGCGACCGACAGCGCAACCGATGAGGCGCAGCAGCCCAAGGGCTTTAGCTGGCGTATCTTTGGCCCAGGTATTTTGATGGCGACGGCCGCTATCGGCGGCTCGCATCTGATCTCATCAACGCAGGCTGGCGCGATATATGGCTGGCAGCTTGCGATCATGATTATTTTGGCCAACGTCGTTAAGTATCCGTTTTTTCGCTTTGGTACTGATTATGTCTATGATACAGGTGAGAGTCTGATTGCTGGCTATGCCAAGCGCTCAAAGGTCTATCTTTGGGTGTACTTTATCCTATCTATCTTGTCTGCCGTCATCAGTACCGGCGCTGTGTCACTGATTGCTGCGGTGATATTAGGCTTTATGCTGCCCGCCTCTCTTGGTCTATCGACGATGACGTTATCGCTCATCATCGTGGCCGTATCGTGGTTCTTTTTGATTGCAGGTCACTATAAGTTACTCGATGGCGTGACCAAATGGATCATGATTGCTCTCGCGACGGCTACCGTTGCGGCGGTCATCATCGCTGCTGGCAAGCCGACCGTGATGGCGGCTGACTTTGTTGCCGCCTCGCCATGGAATTTGGCAACACTAGGCTTTATTGTGGCGTTGATGGGCTGGATGCCCGCGCCATTAGAGTTTGCTGCCATTACCTCTATGTGGACCTCTGCCAAGGTCAAAACCGATCATACGACCCACCGTCAGGGCTTGCTAGACTTTAATGTCGGTTACTCAGTATCTGCGATTTTGGCGCTGTTTTTCTTATCACTTGGCGTGTTTGTGCAGTACGGCTCAGGACAAGAGATTGAGCTGGTTGGCGGCGCTTATATCAATCAGTTGATCAACATGTACACAGCGACCATCGGTGAGTGGTCGCGGCTGCTGGTCGCCTTCGTCGCCTTTATGTGTATGTTTGGCACCACCATCACCTGTGCCGACGGTTATGGCCGTGCCAATGCAGAGTGCTGGCGTTTGCTCAAAGGTGAAAAGGAAATCAACAAAAAACAAGTCGCGTTTTGGACAACTTATGCCATCGGTGGTGGTTTGGTAATCATTACCTTCTTTACAGGTCAGCTCGGCGCGATGCTCAAGTTTGCTATGATTTCCGCCTTTGTCTCAGCGCCCATCTTTGGCTGGCTCAACTACTCACTGGTGAAAAAGCATAAAAAGCTCTCAGCTGGCATGAATGCTTGGTCGATCGCTGGGCTTATTTTCTTAGCCAGCTTTGCGTTGTTGTTCTTAGCCAACCTAACCGGTATGTTTGGCTAGAGAGCATAAAAGCACCTCTTTCTTAAGCGAATAAGGCTCAAGCCATAAAAGCCCTTTTAGCATTTTTAGTATTGCTATTAGGGCTTTTTTTGGCGACTAGATAACGCCCCTGCTCCTTTGCTTTGTCAAAGCCTGCCAGCGTAGATATTATTGTAAATAAATGTAAATAAAACCTCGCCGGTACTTTAATGATTTAAAGGATATAAATAATAAATCAAAGAAATAATGACTTTTTGGATAATGCTATTTGAAATACGAATATATTTAGTTTTATTTCACTGTTAAATTAGCAATATTTTATAAATCTAGCTTAGCGGGGTCTTTGCATCGGTAGATATTTGGGTATAATCAAAAACTAATACGATCAACCTCACTTTTTACTTTTTATACTCAGTGTTTTGCATAAAACGATAACAAGGACAAGGACCCCCACATGACTTCTTTATCCGCTGGCGCACGTTTTCGCCAAGCTTTGGCTCAAAAAAACGACCAAAACCAACCCTTACAGATCGTCGGTACTATCAACGCCTATACCGCGATGATGGCGACCCAAGTCGGTCATCAGGCCATCTATCTATCAGGCGGCGGCGTGGCCAATGCGTCTTTTGGCTTACCTGATCTGGGCATGACCAGCCTTGATAATGTGCTAGAGGATGCGCGCCGTATCACCGACGCGGTAGATACGCCGTTATTGGTCGATATCGATACTGGTTTTGGTGGCGCTTTTAATATCGCCCAAACCATCAAAAAAATGGAAAAAGCGGGCGTGGCTGCTGTACATATCGAAGACCAAGTGGCACAAAAACGCTGCGGCCATCGCCCAAACAAAGAAATCGTCAGTATCTCAGAGATGGTCGATCGCCTAAAAGCGGCTTTAGATGCCAAAACCGACCCTGATTTTGTGGTCATGGCGCGCACCGATGCGTTATCGGTTGAAGGGTTAGACGCGGCGGTTGAGCGTGCCGTTGCTTTTGCTGAGGCCGGCGCTGATATGATTTTTGCAGAAGCGTTAACCGACATCGAGATGTATCGCAAGTTTACCGATGTGCTCGATATCCCTGTACTGGCCAACATGACAGAGTTTGGCCAGACCGATCTATACACCACCGATCAGCTATATGGAGTGGGTGTCGATATGGTGCTGTACCCTTTATCTGCTTTTCGCGCGATGAACAAAGTCGCCCTCAATGTCTATCAGCATATATTAGATGACGGCACACAAGAAAACGTCGTCGATACCATGCAGACCCGCATGGAGCTATATGATTTCTTGAACTATCATGAGTTTGAGCAAACACTAGATAAATTGTTCGCGGATAATAAGTAAGCACCGATTAATAAGTGTCAATCAATAAGCATCTATAATAAGTGCTTATCACTATGACATCACCCTTTTCGTCAATTACCCAAACAAGCCACCTAAAAAAGGAATTCAACCATGGCAGCACAAAAAGAATTATCAGGCGCAGGCCTACGTGGTCAAGTCGCAGGCAAGACCTCGCTATCGACAGTTGGCAAATCAGGCTCAGGTCTGACCTATCGCGGCTACGATGTCTCTGAGCTGGCGGACAAGTGTATCTTTGAAGAAGTGGCGTATTTGCTACTGTATGGCAACTTGCCCACCCAAAGCGAGCTTGATGCGTATCAAGCCAAACTCAAAAAAATGCGCGGCCTACCGCAAGCGCTAAAAGACGTACTCGAGCGCATTCCAGCGGACTCGCATCCTATGGACGTACTGCGTACAGGCTGCTCGATGCTAGGTAACCTTGAGATGGAAACCGACTTTGATCAGCAAAATGATAAAACCGATCGTATGCTGGCGGTGTTCCCATCTATCATCAACTACTGGTATCGCTTTAGCCATGACAACGTGCGTATCGAGACCGAAACGGACGATGCTACTATCGGTGGGCATTTCTTGCATCTACTCAAAGGCGAGAAGCCAAACGAGCTACACGAGCGCGTGATGAATGTCTCATTGATCTTGTACGCTGAGCATGAGTTCAATGCGTCTACCTTTACCGCCCGCGTTTGCGCCTCAACTCTATCTGATATTCACTCTTGTATTACCGGCGCGATTGGCTCCTTGCGGGGTCATCTGCATGGCGGCGCGAATGAAGCAGCGATGGATATGATCGAGGGCTTTAGCTCACCTGATGAGGCCGAAAAAGAGATGATGGCCATGCTGGCGCGTAAAGATAAAATCATGGGCTTTGGTCATGCGATCTATAGCGAGTCGGATCCGCGTAACGTCGTCATCAAAGGTTGGTCTGAAAAGCTGGCGGCTGACGTCGGTGATGAGGTGCTATACCCAGTATCGGTACGCTGTGAAGAAGTCATGTGGCGCGAGAAAAAACTGTTTTGTAATGCTGACTTTTTCCATGCTTCAGCCTATCACTTTATGGGCATCCCGACCAAGCTGTTTACGCCCATCTTTGTCTGTTCACGCTTAACTGGCTGGGCGGCGCACGTGTTTGAGCAGCGCGCCAACAACCGTATCATTCGCCCAAGCGCGGAATATACGGGCGAAGAGCTGCGCCCAGTACCGGACATCGGCGCGCGCGGTTAATTTTCTTAAATAACAGCGATTTTTAATAACCCTTCTTAGTAAGGATGATCCGTCATGACAGACAACAAACAGCCATTAACGCAAGTTAATCCGCAAACCATGAACGATAAGTACAAAAAACCCTTGCCCGGTACCCAGTTACATTACTTTGATGTCGAGCAAGCGGTCAATGAGATCGAGCCTGGTGCTTATGCCAAGCTACCTTTTAGCTCAAAGGTGTTATGCGAAAACCTCGTGCGTCGCTGCCCACCTGAGGATTTGACCGAGGCGCTAGCGCAGCATATCTACCGTAAGCAAGAGGTCGACTTTCCTTGGTATCCTGCCCGCGTGGTATGCCACGATATCTTAGGTCAGACCGCGTTTGTCGATTTGGCAGGCCTACGTGATGCCATCGCAGCGGAAGGCGGTGATCCTGCCAAAGTAAACCCCATCGTACCGACGCAGCTGATTGTTGACCACTCATTAGCCGTAGAGCATGCTGGTTTTGAAGAAGATGCGTTTGAAAAAAACCGTGCCATCGAGGAGCGCCGTAACGAAGACCGTTTTCACTTTATCAACTGGTGTCAGTACGCCTTTGACAACGTCAACGTCGTACCGCCTGGTAATGGCATCATGCACCAAATTAACTTAGAGAAAATGTCGCCAGTGGTACAAGTGGTTGCCGACCAAGACGGCGATGCTATCGCCTTCCCTGACACCCTAGTCGGCACCGACAGCCACACCCCGATGGTCGATGCGCTTGGCGTTATCTCTATCGGTGTCGGCGGCCTAGAAGCCGAAAGTGTGATGTTGGGCAACCCTTCATACATGCGTCTGCCAAACATCGTTGGCGTTGAGCTAACAGGTAAGCTGCAAGAAGGCATTACTGGTACGGATTTAGTACTAGCGATGACGGAATTTTTACGCACTGAGGGCGTGGTGTCATCTTATTTAGAGTTCTTTGGTGAAGGTGCACGAAACCTGACTGTTGGTGATCGCGCCTCCATCTCTAATATGACCCCTGAATATGGCGCTACTGCTGCGATGTTCTCTATCGATGAGCAGACCATTGATTACTTGCGCCTCACCGGACGCTCAGAGCAACAAATTAAAATCGTTGAAGCTTATGCCAAGCAAGTTGGCCTCTGGGCTGATGGCCTAAAAGAGGCTGAGTATGAGCGCGTACTACGCTTTGATTTATCAAAAGTGGTACGCAACATCGCAGGGCCGTCACGTCCTCACGCTCGCGTATCGACGACCGACCTTGTCAAGGAAGGCATCGCCCACGGTGAAAATGAAAAACTACCAGAACCAGAAGATGGCCAGATACCAGATGGTGCCGTCATTATCGCTGCGATCACCAGCTGTACCAACACCTCAAACCCGCGCAACATGGTGGCCGCTGGTATCGTCGCCCGTAACGCAGTGGAAAAAGGCCTCATTCGTAAGCCTTGGGTGAAGTCCTCACTAGCCCCTGGCTCAAAAACCGTTAAGCTGTATTTAGAGGAAGCAGGGTTGCTACCTGAGCTACAAAAGCTAGGCTTTGATGTTGTGGCCTTTGCCTGTACCACTTGTAACGGTATGAGCGGCGCGCTGGACCCAGATATCCAGCAAGAAATCATCGATCGCGACTTATTTAGTACCGCTGTGCTATCGGGCAACCGTAACTTTGATGGTCGTATCCATCCGTATGCCAAGCAAGCGTTCCTCGCCTCGCCGCCGCTTGTGGTTGCTTATGCTATCGCAGGCAACATCCGCTTCGATATCGAAAAAGACTCACTGGGCAAAGACCAAGACGGCAACGATGTGTATCTAAAAGATATCTGGTTTGACGATGCGGAGGTCGACGCTATTGTCAAATCAGCGGTGAAGCCTGAGCAGTTTAACCAAGTGTACATCCCGATGTTTGATGAAGCCAAAGCGCAGGCAGGCCGTAATGAAGCGTCGGTCATCGACCCGCAATATGATTGGCGTGAGATGAGCACTTATATCCGCCGTCCACCGTATTGGGAAGGCAAGATGGCGAAGAAAAACACCCTAAAAGGCATGCGTCCACTAGCGGTACTTGGTGACAACATCACCACCGATCATATGTCACCATCTAATGCGATTATGGGCGACTCTGCGGCTGGCGAGTATCTTGATACTATGGGTCTGCCAGCGGAAGACTATAACTCATACGCCACGCACCGCGGCGATCACTTAACCGCGCAGCGCGCCACCTTTGCCAATCCAAAACTGCTCAATGAGATGGTACGTGACGAAGACGGCAACGTCATTCAAGGGTCACTTGCGCGCGTGGAGCCAGAAGGTCAAGTCATGCGTATGTGGGAGGCGATCGAGACGTATATGAATCGTGAGCAGCCACTCATCATCATCGCAGGTGACGGCTATGGCCAAGGCTCTAGTCGTGACTGGGCTGCCAAGGGCGTGCGTCTTGCTGGCGTGGAAGTCGTCGTGGCTGAAGATTTTGAGCGTATTCATCGTCAAAACCTCGTCGGTATGGGCGCTCTCCCCGTACAGTTCAAACAAGGCACCAACCGTGAGACGCTAAATATCGATGGCAGCGAAGTGTTTGATCTCGAAGGTGAAGTATCCGCTGGTGGCGAGATGACGCTAGTGATTCATCGCAAAGACGGCACAGTCGATAAAGCGCCTGTTATTTGCCGTTTAGATACCGCTGATGAGGTGAAAATGTATAACTCTGGCGGTATGCTGCAGCGCTTTGCCAAAGAGTTCTTAGCGGGTGAAGTGGCTTAAGTATCACGACTATTAATTAATAAATGAGCCGATGCTGTATAGAGATATGGCATCGGTTTTTTAAGCTTATAATCTCAAACTATTTGAAGTTGGCGTAGGCTGGGTTTTTAACCTAGCATCACAATTTTGCAGAGTTACTATAGATTGTATTTTATTAAAATTTTATATTAAGAAAAATATTATGAAAGTTATCAGCTTTACAGACGCTAATAAAGACTTTAAAGCCGTTTTAGATACGGTGAATAATGGTGCCGATGCAGTAGTCATAAATCGTCAAAAAGATAATGATGCGGTTGTTATGTCGAGTGCTCATTACAATGGTTTGATAGAGACGCTGTATTTATTAAAGTCATCTGCTAATGCTGCCCATTTGGCTAAGTCTGTTGAGCAATATGAAAGTGGCAAGTTAAATTCTAAGACTAAATAATATTTACCCAGATTTGTAAGGCTCGACCCGACCAGCCTCGACTTCATCTTTAGCGATGAGTAATTGACGCACAAACTCATAAGACAAGTCAGGGTTATCTTGCATAATACGTTTAATTTTAGCTGAGCTTTCGCTAGGATTATTGTCTCTATCCATGATGACCTCTATCTTTAGCTACTTTATCTCTATTTATATCACCAATAATACAGAATCAAATCATAATTATATTAAGGACTCCTAGTAATGACACAAGCCACCCAACCCAAACCAAAATTCGCCCCGCAAATCTCCGTCCCTGCCACCTATATGCGTGGCGGCACGTCAAAAGGCACGTTTTTTAAATTGTCTGATGTGCCTGAGCGATGCCAAGTCGCTGGCGAGGCGCGTGATAAGTTTTTGCTGCGCGTCGTCGGTAGCCCAGATCCTTATGGTAAGCAGATTGATGGTCTAGGCAATGGTAGCTCTAGTACGTCAAAAACGGTGATTTTGTCTAAAGCGTCGCGCACCGACCATGACGTCAATTATTTATTTGGACAAGTTAATATCGCAAAGCCCATGATTGATTGGGCAGGTAACTGCGGTAACTTAACCGCCGCAGTTGGTGCCTGTGCCATTAATATGGGTCTAGTTGATGCCGACAAAATTGCTAATAGTATCGATGACAATGCTGAAAGCGGGATTTGTGAAGTGCGTATTTGGCAAGAAAATATTGGCAAGACCATTATTGCTCATGTGCCAGTCTATAAAGACGCAGATGGCAAGGTGCAAGTACAAGAAACCGGCGACTTTGAGCTTGATGGCGTCACCTTCCCCGCTGCTGAGGTCAAAATTGAATTTATCGATCCTGTTGATTCTTCTAGTGATATGTTCCCGACCAACAACCTCGTTGATGACTTTGATGTCTCTGGTTGTAGCCTCGATAAAGACAGCGTCAAAGCGACCTTTATCAGCGCCGGTATCCCCACCATCTTTATGAAAGCGGAAGACTTAGGCTTTAGCGGTACAGAATTACAAGGCGATATTAATAGTAATGACGAACTATTAGCCAAGTTAGAAAAAATACGTGCGCGTGGCGGCGTGGCGATGGGATTGTTTACCGATGAGTCTGAGGCGCAAAGCAGTCAGCATATCCCCAAAATTGCGTGGGTCGCTCCTGCACAAAGCTATACCTCGTCAAGTGGTAAAGAAGTTAATGCAAATGATATCGATTTAGTGGTTCGCGCGATGAGCATGGGACAGCTGCATCATGCGATGATGGGTACCGCAGCGGTCGCCATTGCAGCAGCGGCCACCACGCAAGGGACATTGGTCAATGAGGCGGCTGGCGGTGGCGAGCTGTCTGAGGTGCGTTTTGGTCATCCTTCAGGAACGCTACTGGTCGGCGGTAAGACCGAACAAGTCGACGGCCGCTGGCAAGCCAAAAAAGTGTCGATGAGCCGCTCAGCCCGCCGTATTATGGTTGGAGAAGTTTTTGTACCGGCGGATGCGTTTTAACTGATCGGGAAGCTTAATATGATTGAAGATATATATTTGAAGGAACAACTCAAAGAGTCATTCCTTATTATTGACTCTTGTTTAAAATCTTATTATGAAAATAAACCATATATGTATAAGCCTCTTGCCGGTCAATTACGGATTTTATTTTGTGATTCAAATAAAAGGAGGGATAACTCTCTGCTTCCAAGAGTTTTTCCAAATATAGAATTAAATGCTTTGGAGAATATAATCTGGGATGATAATGAAAGCTCTTCTGTACAAATAATTCAAAATCCTGACAATACTAGCAGAATTGCTACTATGCCTTTCGAATTAATGCAATATAACAACGGATTGGTAATTCCAAATTTTATATTCGCTAAGCAGAAAAAAATGTTAGATATACCAACGTGGGTTGAACAGTATTTAACTCATCACCCTACGACTCTACAAGTCAGAGATGTTATTAAGAATATAGCTGATAAAGGTGGCGGTGCTCATGTAGACTCTAACCCTTCAGCCAAGCAACGATATATGAACAAGATGACACCTTTTGGTCGTCAATACGGAGAAATGTTTATCGTAGCGATGGCTAGACTAGCACAACGAATGGGGGAAGATATTTTTGATTATAAAGGCTTTAGACCTTCTGTTGAATTAAATCTTGAACCTTATATTTCACATAAGTCAGTAATAATGGCTCACAGTGATTACTCTAATGCCATTACGAATAATTTAAAAAAAATAAATCAAATATAGCTTTAGTAGAGATTAATTTTTTATATTATCTAATAATATGTAAGCCAATTATGCCAACCTCTCCCCAACCTCGCCGCGTGATGTTAGACAAAAAGCCGCCAGTCAAAAAGACTGAGCGGCGCGCTTTATTGTGGAATATCCTCAAAAAGCTGGCGGTGTTTGCCGCGCCTTATAAGCTTTTAATCATTACCACGCTGATCTTGACCGTACTTGGCTCTTTTACCGCGCAGGTCAATGCTTTTGTGTTGCGTTATGCTGTCGATACTTTGACTGAGATTGCCACACTTGCCGAGCCTTGGGAAGCGGGCGTACGTATGCTTGGCATTATCAGTGCGGTACTACTGACCAAAGAGATACTGTCGATATTTATCTCTTTCGGTCAGCGTTTTTTTGGCGAAAAAATCCGTATTAACTTGTCGAGGGATTTATCACAAAAGATTATCGAGCGTATTTTGACTTATCGCATGGCGTTTTATACCAGTAGTGAAAACGATAGCGGTAAACTACAAACTCGTATTGATTATGGGGTTAGTAGCCTAACAAGTTTGGTGCAAAACTTCTTTATCGATATGCTACCGCTGTTTGCCAGTGCCATTGTCTCGCTTATTATTATGTTCTCGACCAACTTTTGGATTGGTCTGGTTGGGCTGTTTATTATTCCGATTTACTTTTTTATTAGTCAAAAACAAGCCAGACGTCTGCAAGGGTTTCGTCGGCAAATGCGCGGCTTTCGCGAAGCCAAAAGCGGACTGGTTATCTCGCTTATCAACTCAATTAGTGTGGTCAAATCCTTTGTCCGCGAGCCTATTGAAGCGCAAAAGCATCTAAATATTCAAAAAGAGATGACGGATAATCAGCTGCGTATTCGCAGTATTGGCTTTATCTATGATGCGGTGAAAACCTTTATTGAACAAATCGGCATCGTAGTCATCATCTTGCTGACTTCTTACTTTGTCTTGCAGGGCCAAATGACCATTGGCATGATTTTATTTCACGTTATGCTATTTCAAAACGTCGCCGCCCCTATTCGCCAGCTGCACCGTATCTATGATCAGATTAATAATGCTTTAACTTATGCTGAAGGCTTTTTTGATATCTTAGAAGATGATAAGCAAGTTGAGAATATCGACGGCATCAGTAGCAAAGATCTAAAGGGTCATATCGAGTTAAAAAACGTCGACTTTACTTATCCCAACGGTACCCAAGCGCTAAAAGATGTCAGCTTTGAGATTCGCCCTAACCGTATCACCGCGCTTGTTGGGCTTAGCGGCGCGGGCAAGAGCACCATTATCAATCTATTAGTCAAATTTTATGAGCCAGATGCTGGCATGATTTGCTTAGATGGTCATAATCTAAAGGACTGCGATACTCATGACTTACGTCAGAATATCGGTCTGGTATTACAAAGTAATCATATCTTCTCAGGCACTATTAGTGAAAACATCCGTTACGGCGATATGAATGCGACTATGGATGACATTATAGTTGCAGCAAAAAAGGCTTCGATTCATGAGCAAGTGATGCAATTAGCAGACGGTTACGAGAGTACGGCCAAATCGCTATCGGGCGGTCAGCAGCAGCGTATTGCGCTGGCACGTATGTTCTTAAAAGATCCACCGATTGTATTTTTGGATGAGCCAACGGCGAGCCTCGATGCCATCGCCAGTCAACAGGTCAAAAAAAGCTTAGATCTTATCAAAAAAGATAGAACGGTAATTATGGTCTCGCATAACATCGCGCAGATCATTGACGCTGATGATTTGGTAGTGATAGAGAACGGTCAAGTGGTTGAGACTGGGACGCATGAAATGCTCTATGATAAAGGCGGTAAGTACTATGAGATCTTTAGCGCCATGTCCGATAGTTTAAATCTAGATAAGATCAGTCAGACGATTCAGGGTTAATGTCTTATAGATTATTGCAAAAAATACGTTTTAATAATAGGGCGTGTTGAACATTCAACCATGGCACTGACAGAGGCTATTTTTTAGACGATTCGAAGGTAAAAATAGTAAGCTTAGTCGCTCTAAGCGTCTATTTTTACCAATGAAGCGGCAAAAAAGAGTCCTGTCCCTACGGCTGATGCTAAAATTGTTCCATACTGCGTTGCAAATCTAGCTAAGGCATCTGCATTATCGTCGCTTTGCGCCTTGTCTGAAACAATTTTAGCGATCAGCAGTGCCTATTTGTGAATGTTCAACACGCCCTAATCTAAGCGACGTCGTAGGCTGGTGCTTTTAGCCTAGCACCATAAACCCAAAAGCATTAAAAATGCGCCTTCATTCAAACTCATGATTATCATCTCATCATTTGCAAAAGCCAAAATATTATGACCACCCAATTTTCTATAAAAACCTTTGATGAGTTAACCTCCGTCGATATCTACCATATTCTAAGAGCGCGCTCGCAGGTGTTTGTGGTGGAGCAAAACTGCGCTTATCAAGATATGGATGAGCTTGACTTTGATTGTCTGCATCTCGTCGCGCATCAAAACGAAGCGCTCATTGGTTACTGCCGCATTATTCCGCCTGAATACAACAGGCTCAGATCTAACTTGAGCGCCGCCGATACCGATTCGCTTAATACCGCTATGTCAGCTATTGGTCGCGTACTGGTATTATCAGAGCATCGCGGTCAAGGCATAGCAAGACAGATGATGATTCAAGCTATCGCTCATTGCCGCAAAAAATATGGCAAAAAGCGTCCTATTATTATCTCCGCACAGACTTATTTGCTCAGCTTTTATCAGTCCTTAGGGTTTGTTCCTGAAGGAGATTACTACCTTGAGGATAATATCGAGCATGTAAAGATGGTGCTGCGAGTGGCCAAAAAGAGCAAAGTTAAAAAACCGCCGTCAGGAGGCTCGGGGGTGGCAAGTAAGGTTTTGGGTGTGCTGCTTTTACTCTTTAGCCTGATGTTTGTCGCAGGTCTGATTTATTTGATGACATAAGATAGCCATTTGTTGAATCTAAGCTGTCGAGTATCCTATCGGCCATAAACGTCGCCGCAAAGAAGGCATTCCAGTGCTAAAAGCCAAGTTTCGCGCCAGTTTGGCCACACGTTTTATTGACAGTCACTGTGCCGATATCTTTGCGCTATGTGATGATCAAAGCCGCTTAGAGCAAACACCGGTCAATGAATTTATGGATTTATTTGTCGCCGATTAATGATTTGACGTTTTTATCAATCACCTGTGTTACCTATCTTTTACCAAGGGATCGACTCACCTGCCCAATCGACAAAACCACCAGATTGAGCAGCGCTCATCGAATCAAGCACGGCGAGTAAACGCGCCGCACTATAGGCAGGCGTGAACAGATTTTCGTCCGCCACATTGCCCTGAAAAGGTGAAGACAGTTGGGTATCAACCGTACCTGGCTGCATGACCACCACGCAGACGTCTTTTAAGGAGCGTGACCATTCAATACTTAAGTTTTTCATTCCCATATTGAGCGCCGCTTTACTCATACGGTAGCTGTACCAGCCACCAAGCCTATTATCACTGATACTGCCCACACGCGCCGATATGGTCGTAAAAATGGCAGGGTTGTCCGCACTACGTTCAGATTTTGCGAGTAATGGCTTGATATGCTTGGCAATCAGTAGACTGGCTAAGGCATTAATCTGCATACTCTGCAAAAAAAAGTCCGTCTGCATCTGCCGTAGCGCTTTTTCTGGCTGATTGTGTGGCGTATGTAATAAGCCGACACAGTTAATCACCCAATCAATATGAGTGGTTTGTTGCTTGATATCAGCAATGGCTTGTTCGATACTATCCTCATCGCTCACATCCATCGATATCCAATACAAATGATCTGCCGCAAAGTCAGGCTGACTTTTGTGATAAGTGGCATATATCTTGGTATGTGCTGTATCAGTATCGCTTTGCTCATTAGCAGTCTGTTGTAATAGCTCTTTCACAATCGCCCGACCGATACCACCGGTGCCACCAATGACCAAATAATTTTTTTGTTTCATAATACCGCCCTTATGGTTATCTGTATTATAGGCTGCTGCTTATCTTTATTTCTCCATTTATTTTGGCGCATTTATTTTACATATACTATGAGAAAACGCTAAAAATAACCGAAGTCACCGCCATACGATATAGGCTACAATAATCACTCACACAATCAAACTGATGATTGTTGACCAACGCTTTTATACGGATATCTTATGCTATCACCCCAAGACCAACTGACTGAGCTGGTGCGCACGCTTGAGACGCAGCAGTATGTCTTTGCAACCGACCCACTACTTATTACCGAAAAGCTGCAAAGCGAAGATGGCACGCCTATCCAAAAGCTGCACCGCCGCGCCTCACGTATTGATAGTAACGGTGCGCTGGCAGGGGTGCTCGGCAAGATTGATGGCCGCATCAAGGGTATCATGATAGTCATGAGTGTGGTGTGGTGCATCTCAGGGTTTCTAGGACTGTTTACCCTACTTCAGACCAATGTGGTTAATTTCTTTTATGTGCTGGTCTGCTTGCTTGGCTTTCATACCATTATGCTCTTAGGCTGGCTTGCGATGACGCTCATCAATCAAGGCAAACAGTCGTCCAATTGGTTTGCCAGTTTTGTCAGTCCCAGCTATCTTATTCGTGGTAAAGACGATGTGACCAAAGCAGCCATTGACTTGTACGAGCGTCAACTACAGCACAGTGGTATGCGCTGGTATTTGGGGCGTTTTAGCCATCAATTATGGCTCGCTACCTTGACGGGTATGCTGCTGGCCATTGTGTTTTTATTGATCGTGCGTCAGTACAGCTTTAGCTGGGAGTCGACCTTACTGTCTGATCAGGCGCTTATCACGTTGACTCAGATACTCGGCTGGCTGCCAAGCTTGGTAGGGTTTGACGTGCCAGACAGTACCGCTATCGCCCAAAGCCGCATGGTGACTGAGGCGATGCCGCTGTCTGCCGCGCGGCAATGGGCGGGGCTGCTGGTAGGAAGCTTGCTGATGTATGGTATCGTACCTAGAGCAATCGCTTGGGCGTTTTGTGCGTTGATGTTTCGCCGCAAAAAAATGCGCCTAGATATCAAGCAGCCTTATTATCAAAAAATTTTGAATTTTTGGCAGCGTCATGTGGTTGATGCTGATGATTTTAAAGAAGCACCCGCTCCTGTCGCGCCAAAAGCGACGGTCAGCACTGGTAAAAAACTGGTGGCCCTACTCGAGTATCCAGCAAAGCAAGACAACTGGTGGCTTGGGGGTCTTGATGCCGATATTAATGATAATAGTGAGATAGAGGATTTCGGTATCGTTGATGACCGCGATGATATGGAGCGCTTGACAAGCTATCTTGATAAGCACCCCGTGCAAGTATTATTAGGCGTTCATAGTAATGCGCTGCCTGATCGCGGCACCCTGCGCAAACTCGATCGTATCGCAGAGCATGCGGCAGACGGGCTTATTATCCAGCTGCTTGGTGATGGCACTTTGGCGAAAGACTCGGTGCAGACGATAGCAAACCAAGACACTCGCTATCAACAGTGGCAAACCGCGCTTGCGGCGCGAAACATTGGCCTAATGGACAGTTAGTCACGTTTTTTGGTATTTGCACAAAAGCGCTAGCGTTTATATATATGAATAATACGGAAACATAAAATGGATAATAATAAAACCAATGGTCAGCCCGTCGGCCTATTTGCCGACAAAGCCCTAAAAGACGAGCCTCATGTAGGGTATGTAAAGGCCGCGCCAACAGCATCTACGCAGACTCACGCCACTGAAAAATCAAACGACTTGACAGCGCACGCTGGCAAAAAAACAACCATCGCCAGTGGCGAAGCGCTGAAACTGGCAGTCGTTGGCCATACCAATACAGGTAAAACCTCTATCCTGCGCACACTATTACGTGATGTTTATTTTGGTGAAGTCAAAAATGAGGCGGCCACCACGCGTCATGTGGAGCAAGCCAAACTCACAGACAGCCAAACCGGTGAAGACTTGGTCATACTATATGATACCCCTGGCCTAGAGGACGCTTCAGGGCTGATGGATTGGCTAGAAGACAATACGGCCAGTCGCCGTGATGGCATTGAGCGTTTGCAGCAGTTTTTGGCCGCAGATATTGCCCAAGGTGGTGATGCCCTAACGAGCAGTGGCGGCAATGACGACTATAGCCAAGAAGCCAAAGTGATTCGGCAGTTGCTGGCAAGCGACATGGCCATTTATGTCGTCGATGCGCGTGAGCCGGTACTCGGTAAATACAAAGACGAGTTGGCTATTTTATCGTGGGCGGCGATACCAGTGATGCCAGTATTTAATTTTACCGACAGTCAGGATGCCAATATCGATGAGTGGCAAACGATGCTGGCAAGACGCAATCTGCATATATCGACGCGCTTTGATTCCGTCGCCTTTGAATTTGAAGACGAGATGCGCCTATGGCAAAATCTCGCCACTATGCTCACTCACTCGGAGATGCTTGAGCAACTGATGACGCGTCGAACAGAGAACTGGGCGCAGCTGTATGATGAAGCCAATATCATCATTGCCGACTTTTTATTAAATGTCGCCGCTTTCGTTTATGAAATCAATGAAGATGATGACCCAATGCCCATACTTGCACAAATGCAAGAAGCGGTGAGGCAAAGCGAACGGGCGATGCAGCACAATTTGCTCAATTTATATAAGTTTTATGATAATGCGGTAGCAGCCACCCCACTTGAATTACAAGCGTACCAGCAAGATCCTTTTGACCCTGAGCTGCTCAAAAGCTATGGTATTCGCACCACATCGGGCGCGGCAGCAGGTGCACTATTAGGCTTGGGTATTGATGCGGCGGCCCTTGGCACGACGTTGGGATTCGGCGCTGCCATCGGTAGTATCGCAGGTGGGTTATTGTCTAATACCAGTAGCATCGCTGATAAAATCACTGGGGTAAAGCGCTTATATATCGACCCTGCCACTCTAACCTTACTCGCCACGCGTGCGATAGATTTGCTTACCGCCCTGCGCCATCGCGGTCATGCAGCAACTGATGCCACGCAATTGCTGTATAAAGGGGAAAAAACCAATATTGAGCAAGCGTTAGATGACGACGGCCATACCGTCACACCATGGCCGACACACAAACTACCAAGCGAGCTCAAAAAAGCGCGCGGCAAACCGCAGTGGTCATCGCTTAGTAGCGGTAAATCCGAGCAGGCTCAGCTATTACGTGCCGATATGGCGTGGTCGCTGGCGAGCAAATTACAATCACGTGAGTCTGAGTGACCAGCTAGCATGAAGCCTCTAGCAAGGTACTTAATGCATCTGTACCGCGTACGTCTGTCTTTTGCAAATAGATTGGGTATAGCGAATAATTGCGAAAACTGCTTTCAATATCTTGCAGTAGCTGTTGCTGGCGCTCGGCGCGATGCTGCCAAAACGCATCCGCCTGCGTCGGTTTGATTAGTTGATTGACTACTATCGCCGCTGGCGGCAGTTTACTGTCCTCTAATTGTGAGACAGCGCGTTTGGTCTCAGCCAGTGGTAACACGTCGGCGGTCATTACCAAGACAATCGCCGTTTGGCCACGGTCATGCAGCAGTAGGCCTGCTTGACGAAACAGTGCTTTGCGTTTTTCTAGTACTGCTACCGCTTGCTCCCAGCGATCAGATTTTTTTGCAGCAAATGGATTTGGCACATCATGATCGCTGTTTTTTTGACCACCACTACCACGCGTTTGCTTGTGACTGTCTAAATGGTTCGCCACCGAGCGCAATTTGGCTTGCCGCCTTTGCTGAGCAAGTAACCCATCTGTCCATGCACCCATCATTTCTGGTAGTACTAGCAACCGTAGCGTATGCCCTGTCGGTGCAGTATCAAAGATAATATGCTCATAGCCTGCATCAGCCGCTTCGACTAAATGCTGACACATGGATTCGAGCATGGCGGCTTCTTGTGCACCGGGTGCCGACTTAGATAGACGCAGGTGCTCACGAATTTTTGGCATCATATCCGGATTGGCATAAGCACTGATGGTACGCTCAACTTGGGCAAAATGCGAATCAACGATTACATCAGGATTTAATTCAATGGCATCTAAATAATGTGATATTGCTGTTTTTGCGTTATTAAGCGGTGTATCCAACACGTCGCCCAAGCTGTGTGCTGGATCGGTTGAGACAATCAGCGTCTTTTGCTGCTGGCTTGCGTAATAACTGGCAAGTGCGGCGGCAGTAGTGGTTTTTCCCACACCGCCTTTACCGCCGATAAATATAATCGGTTGTGCTTTTAGTTGTTCTACTAATGTATGTAGAGGATGTAATGCCATATTTTTATCTCATTTCTTATATTATTTTTATTTTTCAATCATAAATAAACGATTAGCAGCAGCCAACATGGTCAAATGGGCATCTATCCATACCCATGCGCGTGTGCCATTCGTGAAAGTTTTCTAAAAATAACGGCTGTAACTCTAAGGTATAAAAGCTGGCAGGATTATCAATACCGAGGCTCTCTGCAAACATCATCAGCATAAAAAAATCTTCTTCGTCACGCGCTGCCCGTGCCATCGTTTGGCGATATGGTGCATGATAAAACTCATTTAGTCCTGCCACAAACCGTTGCCACCATGGTTGAGTACTCTCTGGTGATTGGGCGTTTTCTATATCATTTGATGTGTTTTTATTTTCCATAATTCGCTTATACCCTACTTATTTCTTATTACCTATCATGCCTAGTCGATACAAAAAACGCCAGCAATTGCTGCTAGCGCTTTTTATTTGATAGAAGGTTTTGATGTAATAGACACTCAAATCTGTTTAGCGTTTAAATGTCACCGCTTTTACCTTTGTGTATTGGCCATTCTTTGCGTAATACAGACAGACTCTCAAACGTCACCAAAATCGTTGCGATCAAGATAATGATGTCCATAATGATCAGTAGCCAATTGCCATCAGTGAAAAAGGTTTTTAGCTGAATTAATAGAGCAAAGACAGTCATAACTAATAAGAAAGTCAATGGCCCCAAGGTGTACCAAACTGGCTTGCCCTTACGCAATAAAATAACCGTAACAATCATCAAGGTTAGGGCTGCCATCAGCTGGTTGGTCGTACCAAATAGTGGCCAGATAATCATACCACCAGCACCATCGATACCACCAGCGCCAAAGGCCAATAGCAAACAGCTACCGACGGCAAGCAGGGTTGCAACGAAGCCTTTGTTCAATGCAGGCAAGTTATAAAACTCACCAAACTCTTGGAAAATATAACGTTGCAAACGAACACCCGTGTCCATCGTGGTACCAGCGAACAATGCTGCCATTACCGTAAGCATGGTCTGGGATAGCACGATATCGATACCGACACCAGCGTTTAGAATGGTTGCACCGCCATCAATAAACGCGCCAATAGAGCCGTCGCCAAATTTTTGATAAACCGCTTGCCAGTCTCCAAGGGTCGCAAAACCTGCCGTGGCTGCCAAAATCGCGCCAAGTGCTAGCATACCTTCGCCCAGCGCCCCAAAGTAACCAACAAAACGTGCGTCTTCTTCTTTGTCAATCTGCTTAGAGGTCGTCCCTGTCGCCACCAATCCGTGAAATCCTGAGATTGCACCGCAAGCAATGGTCACAAACAACAATGGCATGAGTGATGGTGTGCCAGCTGGCAGCGCTGTGTTTACTGCTGGCGCGACAATATTTGGCGTACCAATGAAAATCGCGGCGTACAATAGAATCAAGCCAACAAACAACTGCAAGCCATTGATATAATCGCGCGGTTGCAGCAGCATCCAGACAGGCAACAATGATGCAATTGCCGCATAAGTAAACAAAATGAGAATCCAAACCGCATTATCAGGCAAGCCAAAGACCGTTTCAGGCAACACAATTGGGAACACAGGGCCAAGATAGATCAGACCGTATAAAGCAGTGACGCCAATGATAGAGACCCAAATCAGATTCATCTTGTAGCGATAGATACACTGACCGATGATAAAGGCCACCACCAATGCGCCCCAAACAGGTAATACAGCAGATGGCGTTTTGATCATCATGTTAGCGATAGCAACACCAAACACCGCATTGACCATCAATAGTAATAAGAAAATAACCACCATCATCAAGCTACGGACACGGGTCCCCATGACCGTACCAGCAATAGAGCCAATCGACTGACCGCGATTGCGCATACTTGCCCAAATGGCCGACATATCATGCACACCCGCCATAAAAATAGTACCGAGCACCACCCAAATGATGGCTGGCACCCAACCCCAAATCACGGCAATGGCAGGACCAATGATCGGCGCCGCTCCAGCGACTGAGGTGAAATGATGTCCCCATAGCACATATTTATTTGTGGGGACATAATCTACCCCATCTTTCATTGTGTGTGCTGGCGTGGGACGGCTGTTATCCAATGCCAAAATTTTAGTGGCAATAAATTTTGAGTAAAATAGGTAGCCGCAAAGCATGGCAGCTACACCGAATAAAAGTACAATCGCACTATTCATCTCATCTCTCCCTAGACAGGTAGTAGGTAGCCTTATAAGTTCAAGCTTTTTAAATCAAAATATGAAAAATATGCTAAATTAGTGTGCAGTGAGTGACTCCTCTCACCTGTCATCGGATAAATCGTCGGAATCTTGCGAGACTAGTATTCATCAGTAAAATCTGGAACTTTACTATTCAGGCACATCGCTAATTAGCATATATTGTGGCGAGCCTTTGCCAAAAATTCTGATTAAATGGTAACCGATTTCACGATAAATGTAACGTTCGTAAGGCATGAAAAATAACAAATAAAGGAAGCATAATGGCACATTATTTTGGATTCGTTCCTTCAGACAAATTAAAAGCGCTTATTACTGAAGCAGAGCAAGTGGTTGAATCAAATGAGTCAGTAGATTACTACCCTTATCGCGACGCGTTGACTCACCAAACCGCGCGTGACCTGATTGACAACCTACTCGTCGGCTTAGTGGATATCATTCCAAACCCCGAGCGTCAAGCAGCCATGCGCAAAGTGGTCGGCACCGTTGAAAAAGCGACGGACACGCTATTAAACATCCTACTGGGTAAAGAAAACAACGAAGAAGTGCTACCCAGCTTTCATTTTTTAAGAGATCGAGCGACATTTATCGATAATGATGGTATCAAGCGCATTGGTTTTCAGCTGTCTGACAAAGACGCCATGATCGTCGACAAAGGCTTTGCAGCGATTACGCCTGAGCATACAGATATGAAAACCTTTAAAACCGCGCTTGAAACCATGAACGAGGAAACGTTGACACACTTTGTCAGCCGCTATGCTGAAACCTTAAAGCTTGGCATGATCAAACGCAAATCTGTGCCCGTTGCCAAAGCGGCCATCGACAAAGGCATGTCTATGGCATTAAACAAGCTATTGCCCGATTTGCCAGATACTTCCTTAAACCGTTTGGCCAATTACTACCGCCCCTTTATCGTAAAAAAGCCAGAATAGCGAATATTATATTTTGAGGCTGTAGTGTTGGGCAAATTTAGTAAAATTTGCTAAAATAGGCGGCACTTTTATCAAAGGCGCAACCCATGACCCAAATTAGTAACCAAGAAATCGAAAAAACCCTACGCAACTCAGAGTGCCTTATTAGCAGTATCGAAGTTGCCGCAGCTTATGAGCGTCTGGCCGCTCAGCTCAACCTGCACTACGCTGGCCTAAATCCTATCGTCATGGTCGTGATGAACGGCGGATTGATTCCAGCTGGTCAACTACTGACCCATTTGACTTTTTATCATCGTATGCATTATATCCATGCCTCACGCTACCGTGATAACGAAGGTACCAATGAGCTAGACTGGAAATTTAAGCCTGATGTCAGTATCGAAGGTGAGCACGTACTGCTGATCGATGATATTTTTGACGAAGGCATCACCCTAAAAGCCGTCGTAGAACAACTTGGTAAAGAAAAACCGCTGTCTATCGAATGCTGCGTGCTGCTAAATAAAGAACATGATCGAAAAGTTGCTGACTTTGATGTGGATTTTGTCGGTATCAACGTTGCAGACCGTTATGTCTATGGCTGTGGCATGGATTTCCATGGTTATCTACGTCACCTGCCAGGTATTTATGCCATTAAAGAAGAAGCGTAAGCGCTTTATTTAAGCGGGCATTTTTAAAAGCATCCTAATCGGATGCTTTTTTTTGCTTATAGGGTTAGTAGTGACTCTAAAACTGTAAGGCTAACCCTGTATGGCGCTCAGTGGGCGTTTGAACGGCTTTTTCTAGTGCGTGTTTTGTACTATATATGGTCACTTGTTTTTTGGCACGTGTCACAGCGGTGTAAATCAGCTCTTTACTCAGCAGCCTTGCGTGACTATTGTCAAAAGTAATGAGCACATGATCAAACTCTGATCCTTGGGATTTATGAATAGTCATCGCATAAGCGGTGGCGATGACCTCTTCATTGAGCAAATTAACAGCAATCCCCTGCTCCTTGTTTTCAAAAAACACCTCGAGACGGCTACGATCATCGCTAGTCTGCAAACAAAAACCAATATCCCCATTAAACAACCCTAACTCATAGTTGTTTTGTAGAATCATGACAGGGCGGCCATGAAACCAAGTGTTTTGACCCAGAGGCAGCTTCAGCTCAGTAAGATGCCACTGGGTAAAATAGTTATTGATGTAATGATCACCCCATTCACCATTGTGGCCGGCAGTTAATATTCGAAACTGATTAAAGGTGTTCATTAGTGAAGTAATGGTTGTTTTGACTGACTTTGGTATGGATTTTTCTATTGGGTTTTGCAGAAGAGATTTGATTTTATTTAAGTATGAGTTGTAATGTTTAGTTGTTTTTGATATTTTTTCTTTATTGCTTAGGCTATTTATTATAGCGTTATCATTAGCTGATGAAGTTGGCAAGCTATTGATATTGTTTATATGCTCAAAGCTCAGCGCCTCATCATATTTTAATAACTGCCAAATAGCCTGCGTGTCCGTTTCTATTTTATTTATTTGATAAGCAAGTTTACCAATACCAGAGTCAGCGGTAAATCGGCGACTTTCTGTGAGCTCCGCATGAATCGCCTGCAAGCGCGGAATACGGCATAAATCAGCCAATACCGCCCCTGCATCTACCGCAGCCAACTGGTTGGCATCACCCAACAATATCAGTCGCGCCCCAGGCTTTACTGCACTGACAAGGTGATTTGCCAGCTCCACCCCTAGCATCGATGCTTCATCGACGATAATGATATCCTCGCCAAGTGGATTCTTGGCATCATAACGCGGTCTGCCCGTACGTCCGATACCTAGCAAGCGATGAATGGTTTTGGCTTCTTGTAATTGTAGTTCGACATTCGCGGCATCTAACGCGGCTTGCAAAGATTCTTGCATACGCTGTGCCGCTTTACCCGTTGGCGCGGCTAAAGCTAGGCTAGCACTGTCTGTACTAAACTTGATTTTTTCATGTGCCGCCCCCCTACTCTCTGTCGCTTGCTGCAATGCCATCACCAGCTGCGCCACGGTGTAAGTCTTGCCCGTGCCTGGGCCACCTGTAATGATACTAAAGGCATTTTTATTGGCGATATCAATCGCCTTTATCTGATTTTCGTGAAGGTTGTCAGGTATTGCTATCTTAAGCGGCGTTACTTGTTGGTCTAAAATAGTATTGATGCGCGCCGCTAAGTTAAATTCCGCTTGCCACGCTCGGTGTAACCAAAACGTGATTGCTGCGTTTTGTTTATCATCCTCTTTACTGTTAATGTGCTGATAAATGATAGGTTGATTATTCTTGCTTAGGCTATTTTTATTTTCATTATGGTTTGCGTTTGCATTAACGTCAGCGAACAAAGTGTGCTCATCGATTAACTTAGCAAAAAACGTTAAGTTACTATTTTTCAATAACTGGTAGAGTGCCGCTACTGCATCAAGCCTTTTAATTAACATCTCTTTTTCATGATTGCTAAGTGCCAGCTGCGCCCATAGCTGGTTTTGCTTAGTAAACAAATTCTCCAGCAACACAAATATTGATGCCTCAGCCGGAATATCAATCTCTGATTGAACCGCTATTTGAGTGTCAATCAAGGCAATCAGCGGCATTGCTAGCATCTCTAACAGCTGCTGTTGCCACTCATATAGTGTCACTGTCTCGCCACCAATCTGACCACTATGCGGCGCTTCATGCTCAGTTTCCTGAATGGTGAGTACAGTATGCCCCTCTTCTAAATGCGCAGCCAACATAGTAAATAGAGCGGTAAATAAGCCGTTATCTGATGCTGAGTCTACTTTTGCACTACTATCCTTAGTCGTTGCATCGGCCTTGCTATAGGCTACATGCGTTTGCTGACGACGTAGCAAAATATAATCGCTAATATTACTGGCCCAGCTTTCTTCTGAGCTGATATCAGCCTTACTTTTATTGTTATTATTACTCATGATGTGTTCTTCTCTATATTTATATAATCAGTTCAATTTAGGGCTTTAAAAAAGTGTCCTAGTTATCCTTAGATTTAATAAACTATAGACTGCTAATTTGGTATGCCAAACAACGTGTCTAAGGCCTTAATAAAATCAATGGGTATATCCCACGTCACCAGTCCATAGCGGGCATTGCTTATTGGCTTATCAGGCATTGTCTCACTGGCTGTTGAGTCGCCGCCGCTCAGTGTGTTCGCCTCTTTTGCCTTAGTCGCCAACTGAGAGGCTGGATCATATACACCTCGTAAAAAAACATACTCCACCGAGCCCAAATATTTATCTTCATTGCCTATATAATCAGCAATTCGCATTGACAAAAACCGATGCAATGCTACTTGATAAATGGCGGCTTGTAACCAATACCCTGCCTTCGACATTGCTCGCTTGAGTGTAGTCTCATCATAATCGCTTAGGCTATTTCCTAAAAAGTTACTTTTATAATCGACGACATAATACTTGCCAGCATGCTCATATACCAAATCGATTTCACCACGTAAATAACGATATAAGTGCGCTTTGTTTTGCGGAACCAGATTGATGTGCTTGTCGGTCTCATCTGGTAGGTACTTCTCAAAAAGCTGATTGATATCCTGTGCTTTAAAACGCTCTGATAGCCCCATATTGAACTCTAATTCGGCAAACCTATGACCTGCGTCAATAGCATGTAACGGCTGATTAGACGCTAAGAGCGGCGTATGTAGCACCTCTTCTATCCAGCCAATGAGCGCTTCATGCTTACTAGCATCGATCACCTCCGAATCCAATAAATCAGTATTTAATGACGCACTACCACCTTTGTCTTGCGTCTTTGCTTGTAGGCGACGGCTTTGGGCCTCAGCACTGCTATACACCAGCGGCAGCTGATAGCTACTGACAGCCCTATCGATAACCTGTGGCCACTGCGATTTATTGCCAAAATCAATTTTTTCAAATATCTCATGCAAAAACGTACCCGCATTGGCACCTTTGACAAAGGTAAAACGAATATCATCCTCTAACTTGATACTTGCCTGACCGACTTGCGCGGCAGACGCATAACTATCTGGTTCATGACTACCCAGTGACGGTGAAACTGACGTTTCGGTGATATTGATATCAACATCAATATCTACCGCATCATCTATACGCTCATCCATCACAGCCATTGTCTGCGCCGATTCATCTAGCTGACGTGCTAAAGCGGTAAAACTGGTCTTGGCCCAACCATAAAAATAATTGATTTTCATAACCTCTGAAAAATCATCATACTGAATAGGCTCGGTTTTGGGCTTAGTCGAGGCAAGCGCGCCATTATTCGTTAATGCGCTTATTGCTGTCACGCAGTTATCACGATAAAACGCATCGACCTTATGCCCTCTAATCATGCCTATGATGCCTTTGAGCCTATCTGGCAATTCAAACTTGGCCTCCTCGGAGTCAAACCAATAACACACTGGCCTGAAGTTACAATCAGTATTTCTATAAGCATCTTTTAATACCACATAAAGCTGTTCACTGGCGCGCGTAAAGGCGACATAGCCAAGCCGGCGCAGCTCATCAAAGCCCTCCTGCGTCTCAATATCAGTATAGTAGCCGTCTGTGGTCGCAGAGCCTTGCACTGGTGAGAATCGGCGCTGATTGCCTGTCGATTGCTGCGCCAACGCTGACTGACTTTTTTGAGAAGCGTCTTGTTGAGTAGCATATTGCTGGCTAGGGTTTTGTTGCGCATTATAGAGATACAATCCATAGTCTTCTTTATTACCTGATTTTCTACTGGCATCGTCCATACCCAGTACATAGACAATGGGAAACTCTAGTCCTTTAGACTTATGAATGGTCATTAGCTGCACGCCAGACTCTGTCGGTAGCGGATATTGCTTAGCCCAATCACTGCTCGGCGCGCTATCTATGTTCTGTCTAAACCACGCTAGCAGCTCATACTCACCCATGCCGATACCATACTGCGCCAAGATATCCATCACATGGCGCAAATCCATAATATGACGCGCGCCTTCTGGATGCGCGGCTAGTGCTTGCCACACGCCTTGCGGCTGTACAGGGCTTTTGTCCAACAAGTAATGCATGGCCGATAATATGCCAAAGTGCTGCCAACGCTGGGCGCCTTCTTTTAAATAGCTAATAAAGTCTTGATAGCTTTTCTTATTATCAATGGCTTGTGTATTAACGCTATTTAAATCTACAACCCCTGACTCATGGTCCGTCATCATGGCTTTGACATCCCTGATGCTCAGGCCATATAAATGACTGGTCAGCACCCGATTGATCATATCGTGACGATACGGGTATAGCATGGCACTTAGCAGCGCTGCCACATCCTCTGCCATGATGGTTTCAAAGATACTGACATCACTGGTGGTCAAGGTCGGCACACCAAGCTTGACAAGCTCGTCTTCCACCCGTTTTAAATCTTTTTTTGCACGTGCCAGCACACCGATATCGCTCGGCTGAATCGGCTTGCTTTTAAGTGTCTGATGGCTGCTCAGCAAGGTGGCAATATGACGGGCTGTGATTTCAAACTCGTCGTACTCAAGCGTCTTATCATAAGGCAGGTGCAACACACTCACGGGCTGAGCAGAGAGCACGTCATTTACTAAGTCATCTAACGAGTCACTATTTTGGTCGCTGTTTGGCATGTCTGGCTGACGAAACCAAGACAGCTGATTTTCTTGCTTTTCAGCTTTGATGTGCTGGTAATAAATACCACTACCTAACTGTGCCAGCCTATTCTCTTGAGTCACTGGCGCAGGCATACCGAACCAGCAGTTCAATGCGTTAATCACACTGGCGTTTGAACGACGGTTAGTATCGAGCGTCCATAGGCTGCTTTTGTCAAACTGGGCTTTCATATAATTGTAGTTGGCGACATCACCGCCGCGAAACCCATAAATGGCCTGCTTAGGATCACCAACCAATAGCAAAAATTCATGGTTGGCTTTATCACTCGCCTTATTACCCGTAGCCTGCTTGTCATTGGCCGATGGTTTACGCTTCGGCAGATAGATGCTTTCAATCATAATGGCTTGCTCGCCATTGATATCTTGCGACTCATCAATCAATGCCACTGGGTAATGGTGACGGATGTAACGTGCCAGCTTCTCTCCTTGTCGACCGGTCAATGCTTGGTTTAAGCGTACCATCTGCAAGCTAAAGGTGGTTTCACCGCGCTCTTCTAAGATAACCGGCAGTCTGTCACGCACCGCCAGCACGATATGGCGATTGAGATTGGCTAACAACATCACAATATGCTGATTTAAACCATCAACCATATCCAAGATAGCCATTAATTTACTGATGGTTTCTAACGCGAAAAATGCTTCATGCTCTTTTTCTCTATTCTTATTAAAATTCTTAATTTTACCTTCTTCATTGGGATATCTAGAATCCTGCAATGAGGTAAGAATCTTATTTTCACGTTCATGTAAATAACTGGTAAACGCCAGCTGATGTTCCGCTATTTTTTGATGCACCTCAATAATGGCATCAAACTGTGTCATTAAATTAGAGCGCCCATTAAACCCTTGAGACTTTCGATAATCAGGATTTAAGTACGGTTGAATATCTGCCAAATCTAATGTCGCAAACTCATGCAATAGCTGTTCATATAAACCAAAATCAAAATCTGCTAGTCTTACCTCATCAATCGGCGCAGAGATGAAATTCAGTGAGCGCGTCACAAAGCTTTTGTGATCGCCCACTGCCGTCAGCTTGCCTTGCTGATCCATCAATGCATAAAGCTTGGGCTGCTCATGGTACAGTCGGCTTTGAAACTGACGCAGTTCATCATGAATGATACTGTCCGTCACTTGCTCGATACTACTGTCGTCAATAATGGCCATGCCTTGCTGGTGGCCTGTCTCGCTACTGTATTCTGTAAGCCACTTTTGTGCCAAGCTATCGAGGGTACCGACAAACAGCTTATCCAAGGTCGTCAACACCAATGCCGTACGGCGAATCGCCTCTGTCATAGGATAGCTATAGACATGATCAAGCAAGTAGCCAACCAGATGCAGATTGATAGGGTCTTGCATGATGTCATCTAAGCGCGCACCTTTTGCCTGCGCGACTAGCCATTTTTCACGAGTTTGTTTTGCTTGTACACGCTTTTTGGCCGCGGCTTTTTTGTCATGGGCTTTATCATAGTCATAGGCAATGTCCTGGTTGAGTTCATCAGCGTCTTTTTTAGCAGTCGCATCCGTGTCTGCGTGCTGACTTACTTGACTATTCTCCTTATCTTTATCGCTGTCTGGCGTCACTTGTAGGATGGATGGATATAAATGCTCTTTATTTGCAGGGTTGGCACTCAGGCTACTCATCCATTGCAGCAGCTGATAAAAATCCACCAAACGATCATGAATGCGCTGACGCATCTCGGCTGCCGCAGCGCGAGTAAAGGTCGTTGCAATGATTTGCTCTGGCGCGCGCCGTGCTTCAATGAGCAAGCGCAGTACGATGCCCGTAAGTGTCCAAGTCTTACCCGTACCGGCTGATGCTTCGATAAGATGCCGACCTGTCAATGCCACCTCAATCGCTGGTATCACCTCGGCCTTGGGCTCTGCAACATCCAAACCTTGAGAAGAGGGTTGGTACAATTCATCGTCAAAACTCGGTGATATCGGTGTATCGGTGATAAATTCTGTCATAGGGGCGTACACTTTTTATTATCTATTAAGCCAAAAGGTAAAAAACGGACCGTGTTAAGTAATCAGCAATCAACTAGTAAGCAATCAACTAGCCAGCTAACTATCTAGACCTTGCAGGGCTTTATACATCGGCTCATAAAGCGGCTGTGCTAACGTCGTTAAGGCTGCTGATAGGGCGTTAAACGCGTCCTGATCACGCAGTACGTATTGCCAAATGGCATGCTGCGAGCAGGTATCGTATACCGTATCTACGTGATAATTGGGCCTTAGCCAATCTAAGAAATCTGCACGTTTTGGCCAATTGCTACCGCTCTCATCTTCACTCTCTGACGCTTTTGCGCACTTATCAAGATAACTGAGCGCATATTCTGGCAATAAGGTAATCGGCACTTGACCGACTAGCCTGCCAAAAACTGCCCACTTTATCAGGTCGGCCAACGCATCTTCATACAGAACTGGGCTTAGCTTAAATGCAATTACATCTTTATATTTACCAACTTGCGAGCTTGGTTTATTAAAACGCCAAATACTCACGCCATCATCTGCTGCGACTTGCTCGGCAGTTGTGCGTCTGGCGACTTGCCAATACAGATGTGACAACCAAAACTTGATTAAATGCTTGGGGCTAGCAGAATTGGGCAGTATATTTAACCACTGCTTGGGGGATTGCTCGGCATAGGACATGCCAGCCTGTAGATTAGCACGAGGATTATTAGCATCTATCGGTACTGATGTTGGTACTGAGCCTTTTATTTTAACCACTTTAGGTAATAGTTTTAGTAATGACGTATCATCAGCCTCATTACTGGCATCAGTTAGCACAGATGCTAGCGCTAGCTGCACGGGATGCTCGATCGTTGGGGTCAGTAGCTGCAAACCACTTATACCATTTCCATCAACTAGCTGAGCATTATCCAAGCCATTAGCAACTAGCTGCTCTTTAAACTCCTGACATTGCTGCTGCAGTTTTTGCTGCTGATTGGGCAAGGTCGTTTGGCGCGCCACCCCTGCTGGCATGATTTTTTGATACATTAAAATTGGGTGGTCTTGCTTGGCTGTACTATCGACATGGTTATTAGCGGCATCGCTCGCCAGTTCATGAATCAAATGCGCTTTGATCTGATAAGTCGTCAGATTGTCTAGGAATAGTGGCTCTTGATTAGCCATCGCTTCCTCGCCTTGCACCACATGCACCTTTTGAGTACGCAAAAACGCCTTGGCAGGATGACGCACTTGATAGGCCAATGCGCCTTCAACGTCTATCTCCTCAATATTGAACACCGTATCAAACATAGCGTCGATATTAATGGTGTCTATACCAGACTCTGCGTCTAGTGATAGCATCTCAGCCAATGCCGCTAAGGTTTGATTGTCTACTTGCCCCAATTGACCTAGAGAGTGTCCAAGCAGCTGAGCGATGGCTTCATACTGGGACTTAGTCGGCAAACCAATCAGCTCTGTCTGCTCATAAGAGGCACTATCCTTTAAGGTATGAAACACCGCTTGCCACAGCGGCGCGGGCGGAAATTGGCGTTGTTGCGCAAGCTTGGTTTTGCGCATGGCGGTATGCAAAATAGCATCCAGCGCATCTGTCTTGTCTTTATCGACGCGCTCGCTCTGGTTGGAATGAAGGGTTGAATGAGGCGTAGACGTATCAGATGCTTGCTCAAAAGCATCCGCCTCTTCACTATTTATTTCAAACAAGCTCTCGTGAAACGGCAGTGCCGGATGCTCCGTCACCAGCCACTGCTTAATCAATTTAGGTAAATAACGCTTAAGACTCTCGGTGGTAGAGTCAACACTCTCAGGCAATGCGTCTAACGTGTCTAAGGCTTCAAGCGAGTTGACCTGCCACTGCACCTCGCCTTGCAAAAACTGCAACAGCTCACTGACTGGGTTGGCAGGCAGGTGCTCGTGGGTGTCTGTCAGACTTTGACCATTATAAAATATCCAGCACGCACTGCGTGCGCACAGTAGTGCGTCTAAGAACGCACCATTATCGTCATCTTCACTGACTCTATCACCGCGGCGAGCATTGGCAGCTTTCATCAAATCATAGCGATTATCACGGTCACGCCCAGGGAACTCAGATAAATCCATATTGAGCATCACCACCAAATCAAAAGGCACGTTTCTGAGCGCGCCAAATCGACCAAAAGTAATCACTCCAGTCGGCTCAGCACTGACCTGCTGACTCTCAAGCTCCGCCTCGATACTGTCCAGCATAAAGCTCAGCTTAAGCGGCAACTGCTCGACACCTGCCAGCCTATGTTCTACCTCCCTGTTGGCACTATCACTACTGGCATACTGTCGATAGTGGCGATTGGCCCTCAGGCTTGATTTAAAGCCATTCATGGCATTATAGATGGCGCGCATCGTACGTGTCTGATCGACATCACCGAAGTAGCGATGAATCACTTGTGTCTCAATCTGCGCCAGCCAGTCCTCGGCTTTGAGTTTTTGTATATGGTCATCACGGCGCGCAGTCAAGCCTGCATAAATACGGCAAAGCGCTTCAACAATCATCGCATCATTTAGGCTCACTTGCGGCAGCGGCAGAGTCATCTCTGGCAAGGCGGTGCTTGGCCAGTCCTCCTGTGCCAAAGGGTATAAGCAATCGCTCAAACTGGCCTCTGGCATCACCAGACCAAGCGTCAATCTATCTAACGCTTGAGCAAAGGTAAATCGGTAATCATAGTCGTGGCTATCTAGGGTTTGTTTAAGATGCCATTCATCAAAACCGCGAATAAAGCCTGCCTCGATCAGCAGATCACAACCACGGCTCATCTGCTCATGGGTTAAGCCGAAGTTTTCATACAGCGGTGGCAGCATCAGCCAATCAAGCACCTCAGCCGCTTCAAAGCGGGCGCTATGACTGCCTAATAACTTATAAAAACCAATAATAGCCTCCCATAGCTGACGAATATCGGCATCAACCACCCCCGTCACCTTTGCTGGCAGGGTTAAACCATCTTGACCTTTACCACTGACAAATATAGAGCTGATCAGCGCATGATGCCGCTCAACATCGGGCAGCAACACGACAATATCGGATATATGGCGTTTTTTCTCACCAGATGCTAAGGGTTCATTGAGCCAGCGCCCAATCATGATACGCAGCACTTCTAGCTGACGCTGTAGGCTATGGCATGAGTGAATGCTGAGGCTATTGTCTTGTGCAGACATCGCCCACAAACGCTCCTTCTCAAAGCGCTTGTTTTCTAATACTTCATCGTCATACCACGCCGATTCTTGCGGCTTTTGATCAACTTGCTCAAAAGACAGCTCTATTTGCTCACTGACTGCTTGCGAGACTTTGGCTGCGGTCGCTTGCTGGGTAGACTGCTCATCTAGCATCAATACATCATTTTGCAAACGCTTTAATAAGCTTGGGCTGTCTTGCAGCTGTTGCGCACTGTCATCAGAATCAATACCGAACGCATCGCTCAAGCACTTATTGCTATCATCGCCCTCATCAAAGATGTCCTGCCATTCGACGAGTGCGTCTTGGTACTGCTCATTACCCGATAAATTCGCAAGCATCGCAAAAGTATCGCGCGACTGCTTGCCCAAACGCGATAGCAAACTGTGCCCATAATCACGCAAAAACACGCTTTCAGGGTTGATAATCTGCTGACGCTGTAGCCACGACTTGTCCACGATATCCGCCCAAAACAGCTTAGACGGGTTATAGTGTAGTAGCGTAATATCCATGTATTGCGATAAGCGCTGCAAAAAGTCGAGCTCGGTCTGTGGCAATTGCTGAATGGTAAAAATGCGCAGCACTTTGGGCAATTGCGCGCGTTCATTTGCCTTGTTTTCTCTTAAGGCTGACCAAAAGGTATCCTCAAGCGCCACCCGGTGCTGATGCACATCAGCAAACAAATGCGACCATAAGAAACGCTGCGCGATCTCTAGCTCTACATAATGCGCCACCAACCAATCAGGGGTGCCTCGCGCATACTTATCAAAGCGCAAAGACAGAGTATCCTTTTCAGCGATCAGCGCCTCTACAGCCAGCGGTTTATCATGCGACCAGAGATCTAGCCAGTCCTCACGGTGGGTTAAATAGCGGTTAAATACCCTCGCCAAATCACTTGCCAGCTGCCAAATGCGCGCGTCTTGCTGTGCCTTATCCTGCTGCACTTCTTCTTGCGGCTCATCAATCAAAGATGCCAGCAGTGGATAAACGGGATGTTTTTCATCAGCGACAATGGCTTCTTGATAATAAGTCAAATAACCAAACAAGCGCCACTGCATCACCGTTGGTGACAGCACTGCCACCTCAGGTACATTCAATGTGGCCGCATCAAGGTTTTGTTCTAGCAAATAGGCATTGTGACGGCTCAACACATCTTGCATCAATGTCCACTGATACTGCCCCCAAAACGTCGTCGTCACTAAGGTGCTGATACCCGCTTGGCTTGCAATAGACTTATCTAGCCAATCACCAAGCACCATGGACGGTACAATGACCACAAACTTCTCAAAGACGGGTTGGTTTTTGGACTTATAGGCAGCTAACAACTGCTCAACCAACAGCTCGGTACGGTGGGACTGAATGATTTTAAACATAAAGGCGATCTAATTGGAGTGATAATAAAATAACGAGGCGACGGAAGCATGCTAGGTACGATCAGGTACAGTAACGTGCAAACATAGCCTGTCATGGTGCAAAGCATAATAGCAATGCTGCCGACGACACTCATCAATTCATGTTTGATGGTCGTTCGCTTGTTACATTTCTGCTAGCATAATGTCAATATCAGAATGCATGATAAAGCAGCTTGATAACGATAAAAAGCACAAGATGCGTCACTTGTCGATCAGTGTGCCATTGTTTATGGCGGTTTGCCAGTATATCATCTGCTCAGCAAGACAGCCTGCGACAACGGATGTCGTTAAGTTTTTACCTTAACTCTTTTGTCAACGAGATAAACAACTACTATGCCCCTGCGCCCTATTGATGCCATTTTCGTCCATCCAAAAAAACGGCTGTACGTCGTCTATTATCGCGGCGAGCTCTGGCAACTGCCACGTATGCGAATCAACGATAACGCCTGGCAAAACCGAAAGCCTTATACCGACGATAGTAGCGGACTCTACTTGAGCATTCATCAAGCCATCAGCGATCCGGTATTGGCACAAAAACTCCGTACTCTAAACCTCCCCGCCGCCGTCCACGGTAGCTCACTGTCACGCTTTGAAGCATGGTGGCAGGCGCATGGCTTTAAATGGCTCAAAGACAAGCTATCAACAGGTGAGTCGCCGCTTGCCGCTCATCAAGTAAAAACCATTGACAACAAACCCACTTCCCCTTCACACTATCATCCAGCAGCGGCGAACAAAAATGATGATACCAGCGCGCCCAGCCGCCTAAAAACCAACAGTCCAAGCGGCAACGATTCGGCCATAAATACCGCTGCCACGACGGATATCTTTGCAAACATGCTGGCAGATTTGGCAGAGGAAGTGCTGCATCAGTCGCTTTAGGGATAATAACCTGATAGCAGCAGCTCTTAGGGCGCACTCTGATATCGAAGTCTGATTTTTTGCGTTATCTGAGTACCACCTTGACCATTCACTACCGATTATAAGAAGAGCAGTCATATATGAAAGACTACAAGCTGCTACTGGCTGGGCTAATTTTACTATTGCTCATCGTTTTTATCGCCATTTTTATGTGGCTGTGGATCAGTAACCGTAAAAATATAGACCCCTTGCCGATTATGGCAAGCAATAATGAAGCGTCAGCCATAACGGCAGAGAGTGAAGAGGACGATATATCAACCTCCACCCTGTATGTACAAGCAGAAGAGCGCCTACAAGTGCCTTTGGATGATGTGATTGTCAGCTTTGAGTCTCGCTATCCGCACGTACAAGTTTTCGCCAATTATGTGCCCTCTTATGCGTTCTTGCAATTAGCAGATAGCGACATGGCCGCCGAGCAGCCTACCTCAAACATCGGTACAGACATCATCATCGCCCACGGTAGCTTGACAGCCAAACGCCTTGAGCCTTTGCAGGCCCAGCTAGCGCTGATGCAAAATGCGTTTAATCAAAAGCAAGCCAGTACCGCCTCTCATGACCAAGCGGCAGATACAGAGATGGGTCAAAGTGCCACTAAAGCCAAAACAGACAATCAAGAAGCGCGCAGTTTAAATGCATTTAGCTATGCATTAACAGATGAAGAAAGCTTAGACGGGGTGATTTTGTCCGATAATAGCGTTGCCATCAGCTTTCGTAACTTTTTGCTATCGAGCGCAGGACAGGATATATTAAAAAAATACGATTATGATAATATCGATGGCTATAAAAACAGCGTAGATGATTTATTTAATCCAACGTCACGCGCCAAACAAGTCTCAGGTGAAAACCCCGTAGACGTCGCAGACGCGCTCAGTAATGGCAAATAAAGATAATCTGTCTATTTGTAGATTGCTCATTGCTTTTGGCGCGGCTTTTTTCTACAATGTCTCTCCACAACGCGCCTATAGCTCAACAGGATAGAGCAGTTGCCTCCTAAGCGACCGATCCGAGTTCGAGTCTTGGTGGGCGCACCAATCATTGTATTTAGACATAACCTCGCATTACCTCAAGCCCTTTAAACCCATGTCATACCTAGTTTTTAGTCTTTGTTAAATAATTGTCATTATCTACTACAGGCTGTTATCAGCTTAGCCTTTTACCGCGTTTTTTGACTGTTGATTATCATGAGCGGTGAGAGTATGAGAGTCTGTAGGACGGGAGCTAATATCAGCCTCGTGATGGCCATAGTTTTGAGTTTGCGTGTATTTACTCAGCGGGTCGGTTTCAGAGAGACCATCAGCAAATAAGCTTAAGATATTGCGGCGTTTGATATTGAGCTGATTAAGAATGAAGTTGGTGACAAAATCATTGGCAGGGTTGTGTATGATTTCAGCGGGCTTAGCGAACTGCGCCACCTTGCCTTCTGATAGCAGTAGGATACGATCCGATAACGTCATCGCCTCTTCGGGGTCATGGGTGACGATCAAGGTAGTCAGCTGATAGCGCACGGCAATCTCACGAATGCGCGCTTTGACGGTTTCTTTAATTACTCCATCTAGTGCCGATAACGGCTCGTCTAATAACAGTATCTTTGGCTTCATTACCAATGTACGTGCCAGCGCGACACGCTGCTTTTGACCACCAGATAACTGATGAATACGCTTATTTAGATGGGCTTTGATGTCGAGCAAGTCGACCAGTTCATCGACTTCTTGTTGTGTGCTCATATTCGGGTTGTTACGCAGACCATATTCGATATTTTGTTTAACACTCAGGTTGGGAAATAACGCATAGTCCTGAAAGACGATATTAAAGCCTCTTTGCCTCATGGAGACGCGGGTAATGTCCTCGCCGTTATAGGCGATGCGGCCGCCATTGATGTCGGTCAACCCCAAAATCATATGCAATAAAGTGGTCTTACCACAGCCAGATGGCCCTAAGATGGACACTATCTCACCCTTATTTACCCTGAGTGAAAGATCCTCAAATATTACCTTGTCCTCATATTTTTTTGTCACTTGTCTTAGCTCTAACATATCCACTCACCTAGTCGCTTACTGTCTATTTAAATGACTGTCTATTTAATCGTCATTTATTAAATTACTTGTCTTGTGTAGCTCAGCAGTGTATCGGTCAGTTATGACACTTCGATGAAAAAGCCTTGATAATAATCTCGATAAGGGCAGCATTTACCGCTTTATCATTGTTCTGTTTTTTTTGACAAAAAAATAGCGCCCTTGTAGGCGCTATTTTTAGATAGTAATAATAAGAGATGTTGATGACTCAAACAGTATCGGTGGCTAGATTTTTAAAACTAGCGTAAATCATCGACGACTGCCAACATCGCAACCAACGATGCCTCACCCAGCCTCATAGAACGCTCAGGCGACCAGCCTGTCACTGCATCAGGGCTATTATCATTGTCTTTAAAAGGCATCTCCAACGTATTGGCCAGACAATCGAAATGCTCGGCTACCCAATTGGTAGCGACGGTCATATTTGCGGTGCCTGGTGCGTCGATCTCATAACCATATTCAGACTGAAAATCTGCACAAGCAAGCTTTAACACCTCTGAGAATCTATCACGCAAATGTGCCAGACGATCATTATAGCTTGGCGTGCCCTGTGAGCCGGCTAAAAACACATATGGCAACGCTTCATCGCCGTGCACATCATAAAAGAGGTCAACGCCAGTCTCCTCCATCTTATTGATTACATAAAAGACCTCAGGGCTTTTGTCCAAGCTTGGGTTAGACCATTCACGGTTTAAGTTGGTACCAGCAGCATTGGTCCGTAGATGTCCACGCACACTACCATCGGGGTTCATATTTGGCACGATATAGACATCGGCTTTTTCTAATAGCTGCTTGGCAGTGGCATTATCGCTGTCTAGCAACGCATATATCAACCCCTCAACCAACCACTCTGCCATCGTCTCGCCGGGATGCTGGCGAGCGGTAATCCAAATGCTGCGTTTTTGTGTTTCACTACTGCTATCACCATTACCGATTTTTACTAACGTCAAATCACGCTTATCAAGGGTCTCGCCCAGATGCTCCAACGCTACCAATGGGTGCGTTTGGACAGCCGCCAGCAGGTCTTGATGACGCTCATAACTGTATGGGGCAAAATAGGCAATTTGAATACTGTCATATTCCAGGTCTGCCACTATAGTCAACTTGCCGTCTTTATAAGTGGTAGGCAGACGGAACCAATACTCCCGATCGTAGGAAGCAACTGCTTGGTAATTCTCCCACCCTGCAACGTATGACGCCTCCCCTGCGTTGACGATATTTAAAGTGTATTTTTCACCTGCCTGACCTGTTAGGCGAAAATTAAACCACTGAAAAAATTCGCCCCCCTCGTCTGGTCGAATCGCCAGTTGAATGTCGTTTTTATTTTGTGTATTGATAATATCGATATTACCTGCATCGAAATTTGCCGTGATATGCATAATTTATCCTTTATAAGTTTTATGACGGTGTTCAAACATGCAGAGCACCATAAACACAGAGATTGTTTTTTGCGGTCAGCAAATATTGCAAAAGCAAGACGTTAGCTGTCAAGCGACAACATATCATCACATTGCCTCAAAACGACCAAACGATCTGGCTTTCGCTATATAGGTTATGGCAAAAATATTGAAATATGTGCCTGTTCTTTGTTTTCTTGAATGACTTGGCTGTAGGCTACTATTTGATTGTTTGTCGTTTGGTTGGATAAGTACCACATTGTAGAAAAAATTGCCGTCAACAATGTGACCAAGACAGCCACGATCACCCATAAGGGTGTCTCACTTGTCAAAGTATGTTTGATTTGATCAGGAATCGCCCAAAACGGAGAAAACTCGTTTTTATTACCACGTAAATGCTCAATCTCATCGCCTAATCTAGAAATGAGATAGCGAATTTTTTCAGGGGCTTCTAACCGATACTTACCTTGAAAGCCAAGCAACATGGCATAATGATATACCTCTAATGATGCCAGTCTTTTCTCACCTTGCTCTCGCAGATGATCTAGGCGTTCAAAAAACTCATTACCTGCTACTTGCGAACCAAATAAATCTAACTGTAAAGGGTTTAGCTCCCATGCATTTTTTAAGGACTGAAACTCAGGCTCTTGTGAGGTCATGATGGTCTCATCAATTAAAGCACAATACGCATATTTTGCCTCATAGACATCCTCAGACAAAAACCCTTTTTTTCTTGCACTACTCTCAAACTTGTTCAAAAAATCATATATCTTTTGACGAAAAACTGTAGGCTCGTTACTAAAGTAGCCATTGCGTAGCAAAAAAACCAAGTAAAACCCGTCATACATTATATCAATTAATGACTGACTACTGAGACGTTTGTCTAGACCATCTGTTGAAACAGTAGACGCAACCTCACCGGAGTCGAGCAAAGAAGGAACAGCTGGAGGGAATTGGTTTGTTGACATAGTGCTTTAGCCTTATAAAGTGTATCTGAATAATAGAGCTATCAAATGATAAAGTTAGGCTAAATAATAGCCATCAGTTCAATTTTTAGATCATCAAAACCATTGGGCACATAAATACAAATTGATTCAGATTTCATCATCTCATCATACAACTCTCCTGATGGCTCAATCATAAAATAACTAAAACCTGGCCTGACAGGTATGGCACTTGGCACTTGAGTAATATGAGAAATCGGCAATCCGGGCAATGCTGATAAGACTCGCTTTTCTACAGCATCAGGCGTGGCAACCTTAAAGCGTCTTGGGACCAAATTAATCAGCTCATGCATAGGTATAGAGGAACTGATTGATAAATAAAGCTGAGCACTGCGTGTGATCTTATCGCCGCTAAGCTCACCAGTATAGTAAGAAGGTCGGGTTTGCTGTAGTGGAATTGAGACAAAATTACTGGCAATAACGGTATTTAGCAGCTCACGGATAATCGCAATAATACTCGTAAAAGCCTCATGAGCATTATCGTGCTGGTATTGTGGTAGGCTACTCACTTTATACAATGAACTAAATGTAGCAAGCTGACTGGCCACATTTAACAGTGCTTCATAGAGACGTTCTGGATGTAGCTTTGGCTGGTTATACAGATGGCTAAGCTGCGAGTAGGACGTATTGAGCGCATGCAACAACCAAAAAGAAGCAATATCAGCAGAACGAAACTCTAGCAAATCATTACTGGTCTGCCGATGGTGATTATATAAGGCAGTTGATTTAGTGTTTATCATGGTCATCAAGCGATACAGCTGACTGAGTAAAGCAGGGTTGCTCTTGATATGTAGACTTGGCACGATATAGTCGGAATCTACTTGGTACATGCCTTGTGTGGTTCTCTCAAGCTTGGCTATCAGTAGCGAGATCGTGTCTTGGCTTGGCGGCTGGTTAGTACCGTTTATTTGTAAGCTTGGTGAGAGTTTGACCACATCAATCATGGCGGGTGCGGCCTGAGTATATAAATCCGACGCCTCAATGGTCTCTTTGCTGTATCTTGTCGGATTGTCATTACTTGAGCCTTGGATATTACTGCCATTGTTTTGTATGATCTCTAAGCTTAAATAGACATATAGCTCATCACCAAGGTCTTGACCTTCAAGCGTAAGTGGCTTTGGCAGCAGATCAGTACGCGGTGCTTGATATATCGTACCATCTGGCAGTATGCAGAATATATGCTCAGCCGCTAGTATATTACTATCTAATAACTGCTCGTCCATCTGTATACCTACGATACCATAAGTATAAGGGTGCGTAATTGACATAGTAAGCGCACGCTGAGCATGATTATAACTGTCCTGCATTTGAAAGTGCTGAGGACGTAAAAACAAACCCTCGCCCCACAATACATTATGTTTGCTCACAATAATCTCCTACAAACAGCTGACCAATGGTTGCTGATAATAATTAAGTTTTTGGGTAAAGTCAGGTGCAAGCTCAGGATTGACTCCTGAGGTAATATTCACATCACACGCACCAATATTGAGAGTCAGGGGGGTATCAAAATCTAGACTACTTAACGGGATCACAAACTGTGAACGCTTTTTTGTGTATCTTAGATTGAGCTTAATAGCAATAAAATCCATGCCCTGCGGAATAGACAACGTTACATTATTCTGACGATTAGGAATTACGCTAAACTCTTTAGAAGCAAGTGTTTCTATATCTGCCAATTGCTCTTTGTTTTCTAAAAAAGCAATGTACGCTGTACTTGCGGTAGCGCTATTTGATCGCCCTGCATTGGCATCAGCCAGTGGGTGAACCTCAACTGTAATACGCTGACGTTTGAGCGCTTCTTGCAAAGACTGCTGCTCTTCACTCATAGCCTCAAGACGCTGTTGCTGCATTTTTAGCTGTGCCTTAAGCGCTGCTAGCTCCGCTTTAGAATCAGAGTCCGCTATTATATTTTTTAAGCTACCCGCTAATGTCGATGCTCCATCTGATGGCGCCTCTCCTGTAGCAGTTATCTCAGGCTTGGCACTACAGCCAACCAACATTACCCCCGACAATGCACTCATAATCGCGATTGCGCCTGCCAGCCTTTTTGCTTGATTCATATTAATTATCTGCCCTACTACGTTATTTAATGGTTAAAACAATGGATGGTTGTTTCTTTTATCAATGAGTTATCATGACTACTGCTCTGGTAACAACGTAATGCTATTGACGGGTTAAAATCTCGGCCATATCAGGACGACCAAGTACGCCTTTTTTACGTAGTTCAACATGACCTAAGTCCATCATCTTCCAGTCACCACCCCAAACCAAGCCAGCAGATTTCGCTACTTCGCCGTACAGCCTATAACCTTGCATGGCCCAAGGATCTTTTTCACTAATGACAATTTTTCCATTTCTGATAAACGCACTATCCCCTGCCAGCCCAAACTGATGATAGCTTTTGTAAGAGCCAGCTTTGGTAACATGACTGCCTTTTTTTAGTAGCCTTGCTTGACGCGCAGGACTACGATACCCCTCAAGCAGCACCATATCGTAACCATACTGCTCGCTCATGACTTTGTAAACTGTCAGTAACCGCTGAACAAAGTCTGAATTCATTTTTTTCCAATTGCGGTCGGCATTCTTAATATTAATATGCCCATTGATAAGATGAGATGACAAGATATCGTCTGAGTAGACTGCTGTGTCATCCATTGTCTGAATATCCATGTTTGGTTCTGCCCTCAGTAGAGACGAGCCAGATTGTGACATAGTAGAGTTAGTATTGGACCAATAACCTATATCTACCTGTTCTGCTCGATAACTGGCAATTTCGGCATCTAACTGTTCAAACAAATCTTCAGGTGGTGGAGGTGGAGGTCTCAACCGCTCACCCAACAGTATTTGATTAACCTGTAGATTCGCATTAGAAGCGACAGTATCAGCATGATAGACAGCCAATGAATGGGTGTTTAACAGCAAATAACATAGGCCCGCTGTCGTTATAATTATCAATGATGAGAGCAGCGTTACCACTGAACTCTTTTTTCGATAGGAGGTCAAACTCTTATTAATATGACGATAGCCACTCATTACAGCTTTATTAAACGTCGATAAATTTGGATATCTATAACAACCGGAGACAGCACGCACGCGACCTTTTAGCGTGTACCGAAGACGGCTATATAGCTGCGGATCAAATAAGGTGATTATCACAACGATAGAAAGCACAGTGAACAGCACAGCAATCAGGTAGACCATAATGTAAATGACAAAAACCAAAAAAAATAATAAACAATTGCAGGATAAGTTAGGGCGTTATTGTAGCAACGATGCTCTAAATATCATAGAATACCCTGCAATAATACCTATCAGTTGTTCGTTAGTTCCACAAGCTGAGTTGAGAATAATCGATGAATATAAAAAAAACGGTCGTTAAATATAGTCGACAAATCTTAGGCGCCATACTAGTCATTCATCTATTATTGGCTTGGATGTATTTTTCAGACAACACTCAGCAGCTAACTATAGTCAACATTGTCTTATGGTTTATCGCAGTGCCTGTATTATTGATGGGCTTTATTTTTGCGCTCAATACATGGAAAAAAAGCGCTCAAAAACCATCCAGTAATGCCGATAAGTCTGAAGAAAATGTTCCGCCTATCCAACCACCTTTATCTTATCACCTGTATATTCAAAGTAGCGTGTGCCTACCAGAAGGCAGTAACTGGCTCGATATCAGTAATGACCAACAAGACCTGACTGTCTTAAGCGACCAACTATCTGATATCGACGGTATGCCAGTATTAACCAAACCCATTCCTGATATTGATCATCCTATTCGAACAACATATGATGACGAGGTCCCATCTGATGCTACTTTACGAGTAAAAACCATCATGCAGGCCTTATTACATGCTCACAGTGAGACTATCTTTTTAATCGCAGAGCATCTATCAGCAACACTATCGACTGAAAACGAGCATAACGCTGCAATAGAGGCACATCCAAAGTGGCAGCAACACTACATCGTCAAAAACACCCCATCGGCAACGGAGCCAGCTCTGCCTGATAGCAGGCCTTCTATCGATCTATCGGTATTTTTATGTCTCCCTAAAGAGGCAGATGCGTCAATACTCAAAAGCGTTTTGAGCGAGCAGCTTTACGAGTTCACCTTGCCTACAGAAGCTTTTACTATCGATAGCATAATCATAGAAGACAACACTCCTGATCACGAATCAGATGGCAGTTTGACCGATAGTAGTGGCAGTCCTGATCACTTCATCAACAGTTATCTTGCAGCCTTATCCACGTCTGACACTCCTAAGGTCTGCATGCTGCTCATCGCAGACTCACAGATCAGTGAGGACTGGGTAGCGCTAAATACAGTCAATGCATCAAGCATTCCTACAGAAGCTGGTGTGTTACTTATGTTTTATAATAATGCCGCCCAAAAAACGCTTCTCATCGATGACGCTGTTTATTGTGCCATGACTCCTGCAAACAACGAGGCAGTAGTCCAAAAGCCGTCCCACAACGAGACTTGGAAATATGCTCACGACCTTGCGACTATCAGAGAGTATCTCTTACACCATCGGTTGTCAGCGGACGAATACAATCAAAACAACACAACCAACGAAGTAAATAATTACGATAAGAACGTGATGACTGATATGGATATCATTTTAATGTCTGACATAAATCCAGTATCACAAGCTTATGATACCAGCACCTTTATGGCGTTAGCAGATGCGCTTTTAGCACAACAAGCGCTAGTAAATGAACATCATTTAGGGCATTATATGCCACTTAACCCTTGGTTAAAACCGTTTATCGCAATATCTTTGTTTATTAATCACACACAATCTGATCACACCGCATCAGATTTCTTATTTTTAGTGACCAAACATAAGCCGTATTGTGTGCTATGGCATACTATTTCGCCGTAACTCACCCTCATAATCTTTACATTATTTCAGTCTTCTGTTTGTAGCATCATAAACGCACTAGGTAGCAAGTATGTTTTCAAGGTTCTATCACCTCATCTATGATCCTCGAGTGTTACTCTTTTTAGGTGCCATTGTTGCCCTTATACTGTTGTACGATTATCTGCCCTTTCAGGCTTTTTTGATCACTGTGGCGCTTTTGCTCATTAGTACACTATTAGGAGCAGGCCTTTATTATTGGTACAAAAAACGCAAAAAGGCATCTGACGATCTGGCAAACTTGGTTGAAGATAATGACACAGCCACGCATCCTGTGACGAAGACTGAAGACGCTCAAGAAGTACAAGCACTTCGTGGGCAAATACAAGAAGCAATCAAAACCATCCGTCAATCAAAACTGGGGGATCAAACTGGCAAAGCGGCTTTGTATGAATTACCTTGGTATATGGTCATTGGTAATCCTGCCGCAGGGAAAAGCTCAGCTGTACTTCACTCCGGACTTAACTTTCCATTTATGGAAAAGACCAACCAGTTATCAGTAAAAGGGGTCGGCGGCACGCGAAACTGTGATTGGTTTTTTTCAACCGAAGGCATTTTGTTGGATACGGCTGGGCGTTATTCAGCTTACGAGGAAGATCGTTCAGAGTGGCTATCGTTCTTAAATTTACTCAAAAAAAACCGACCCAAGGCACCCATCAATGGCATTATCATCGCGGTCAGTATCGCCGAGCTGACTAAAAACGACCCCAATTATGCACTGGATCTGGCAAAAAACCTGCGCAGCCGCGTTCAAGACCTAACAGAACAGCTAGAAGTGTACGCACCTGTTTATGTGGTCTTTACCAAAATGGATTTGGTATCAGGTTTTCGTGATTTTTTTCAGGACTATGAGCAAGCAGAGCGTGACCAAGTATGGGGCGCGACCATCCCTTACCCAGACGATCCCGACAATATTAATATCACCGATGTCTTTGAAGAACACTTTAATATTTTGGTTAATGGTTTAAAAGATCTGAGCACAACCAAGCTTTCATTACGTCATCAGCGTACCGTATCGCCAAGCTTAATGACATTTCCTATGGAGTTTCAGTCGTTACGCCCTATGATACGAACTCTCATGCATGCTTTGTTTGAAGACAACCCATTTCAGTTCAAGCCCATATTGCGCGGGTTTTATTTTACCAGCGCCTTACAAGAAGGTCAGGTCAATAGTCAGATGACGCTGCAAATGGTGGAAAACTATCATTTACAGCCAAGCACCACATCGCCTCTTAATGATAAAAACCACCATAAAAACGACAACACCGCTTACTTTTTACATGACTTGTTTTCAAAGGTGGTTTTAAAGGATAAGCACTTAGTCAAGCAGTACAAAAATCGCACAAAACGCAGTTATAGAGCTGTCATTACGCTTGCTGCCGTCGTTCTGTTGTGTACAGCCTCCGGCTTATGGACTTGGTCATATGCTAATAACAAACAATTAACTGAGCGTGTTATCGCTGATTTACAACAAGTGGCTCATATGCAAAACAACACGAATGGTGATTTGCAAACACAACTTGAATCACTGGCTATTTTGCAAAGCCGCATTGAACAACTAGAGGCTTATGAAAAAGATCGACCATTATCGTTAGGTTTTGGGCTATATCAAGGCGATACTCTCAAACGTAAGCTGCTAGCAGAGTACTTTCACGGTATTAATATTATTGTACTATCGCCGACCAAACAAAATATTGAAGCGTTTTTGACACAGGTGAATGCCAATGCGTCAAAACTTAAGGCCAAACAGACAAGTGAGGATGATAAAGACGCTATAGATACCTACGTGCAGTCAGACCCAACCGACGTAGAAGATGCTTATAACGCGCTAAAAGCGTACTTAATGTTGAGCGATCATGAGCATTTAGAAGCCAGCCATCTCAGCGATCAAATGACTAGGTTTTGGCGTACTTGGCTAGAAGCCAATCGTGCCGATATGCAACGTGATAAAATGATTCGTCAAGCTGAGCGTATTTTAGCTTTCACTCTATCTCATACTAGTGACGCCAGCTTCCCTCGTATTCAAAACGATTTGGCTCTAGTTGATAATACACGCGCGACTTTGACCAAAGTGAGCAAAGGACAGCCTGCTCGCGAGCGCGTTTATGCTGAGATAAAAATGCGCGCCTCATCGCGTTTTCCCTCAGTGACAGTGGCACAAATAACTCAAAATTCCCCTACAGAGGCATTGCTTGGGAGCTATGTGATTTCAGGCACCTTTACCAAAAACGCTTGGTCATCGTTTATTAGTAATGAAATTGATAAGGCAGCAACCAACAAAATTGTCGCAGATGACTGGGTACTGGCAACCAGCAGCAAAGATGACTTGACACTAACTGGTAGTCCTGAACAAATCCGTCAGTATCTCGTCAATCGCTACAAGCAAGAATATATTGCAGAGTGGAAACGTTTTTTGTCTCAAGTATATATACGAGATAGTAAAGACTTCAAAGATCATGCCATGCTGTTAAGTCAATTATCAAATACCAAGCAATCTCCTCTTATTACTCTATTTGATACTGTTGATCGTCAAACGCAATGGGATAGTGCAAACCATCAAAACCCAGCTCAATCTGATGAGTCAAAACGATCATTTGTGGATTGGTTTAAACAGACCATATTGCGTCAAAGTCCTGCAGAATTAAAACAAGCTCAGACAATGCTAAATAATAACGCCGCACACTCAGCGTCTGCCACGGCAACAAAGTCTGGAGCAATAGCACAAGAGTTTGCCGCCATACATGCATTGGTTACGCCGCGTGAGGATAACCAAGACTTATCGTTATTAGATAACTACTTGACAAGCTTGGGTGGAATTAGGACACGATTTAACAATATCACGAGAAGTGATGACATTGGCCCTGATGCTCTGCTCTTTGCTTCCCAAACACTAAGTAGTGAGGGCTCCGAGCTGACTCAATCTTTACAGATATTAGATGAACAAATCTTGAGCCAATCCAATTCACAAATCAAACAACTGATTCGGCCCTTATTAAGTGAACCGCTTACTCGCTCTTTTAATATGCTGCTCACACCGACCAAAACTGAAATTAATAAAGTTTGGCAAGCTCAAGTGTATAAGCCATTTTTAGACGACCTAGCTGGCAAGTATCCTTTTACTCAAAACGCAAATTTAGAGGCAACACCTGCTGAGATTGGCCAGTTTTTTGGTGATGATGGCTATGTAGCAAGGTTTGTAGATGAGACCCTCTCTCCCTTTATTATTCGCCGCGGTGATCAGATATCGAGCAAAATTTGGAATGGTGCAGGACTTGGTCTAAACCCTAAGTTTGTTGCCGATTTTGGACGCTACTTTGTCAATTACACAGGAAGCCAACGCACAAACTCCTCTAATAGTAACAGTACCGCTAAGCAAACCACCTTTCAAATCATGCCTCTACCTGTCAGTGGACTGACCGAGTACACGATAGTTTTAGATGGTCAGCAGTTACGGTACCGTATGGGTACGCAGGCATGGACGACCTTTGTATGGCCAAACCCAAGCAGTCAACCCGGAGCAAGCATACGCGCCAAAGACTACGATGGTCGGGATTATACGATCTTAGAAGAAGCTGGTAGTTTTGGCGTAGAGCGTTTCATTAATGCAGCACAAAGAACTGAGCTTGGTAATGATGTGTTTGAGATGACTTGGACAGGTGATGGGGTGACGGTTTCGGTACGCTTTAGAATCATCAGTGGTAGTGCGAATACAAACGCTTCAGGGCAATCAGACAACCCATTTACTGGCATGAAACTGCCTGAAGAAGTCATTGGCATTGGTGTAACTCGCACCGCAAAACCCACCGATGAGGATAGCCAGCATTCTACACCCCAAAGCTCCCAAACGCCGATAAGCAGCAATGAGGGCTCAGCTGAAAACACGACGGCTCATGATGACGACTTACTCAGTCCGCCTAACACAGATAACGCTACCGGTGCCAGCCGCCCAAGCGATGCGCTCATCGAGGAGCCAACATCATGATACCTGATACGCTTCCTTTGGTTTACTTTGGCAAACTACCTTGTCGTGGCGATTTTGTTCGTTCGCGCTCGCACATGAGTGATATCAATGTCATTGATCAGTGGGTCAGTCAAGCACTATCTGAATCAGCGGATGAGATGGATACTTCATTAGCCCTACACTTTAGCCATGTTGATACCGCAGAAAACAAAATCATGACTGGCGTACTAATATCTAGCTATGATAGTAGTAATCGCCAATACCCATTCATCGGATTTGGACTTATGCACCTCAATAAGCCTAAAGCATGGATGCAATACTTACCCATAAAATCAGCGGGCATGTGGCATGATATCCATCAAACCTTAAATCAAGCACGATCTAAGGTCGACAGCACACAGATAACGGAGACGCTCAACCAAAGCTTTGTTTCGATTGATCATAATGCCAGTACACATTATTACGACTTTATTAACTCTACCACATTGCAAGAAGGCGCGATGATGATAGATATTGATAAGGCCTCTTTGATTGAGCAAATCATCGCGACAGGGTTACTGTTTTTACCCACATTTACCAAAGGCTTCCATAGTCTAAATAAGGCTATTTACTGGTCATTGCCTGATAACAAGACGCAAGCCATTTATTTTGCTTCTTTTTGGCACGACCTAATTCATGGGTTTTATGCACCGCATCAGTTGTACTTTAACAGCTATTTTTACTGGCGTGACGGGCATTATCACCTCCTAATGAGTTTTTCAAAACCGGCCGCCACTACATTGATGCAAATACTGACAAGTACGTCAACAAAACATGAAAGCTGGGTCAATATCGCCGATAGCTCATGGACACAGCAGTTTATTGATGATGATATCGGCCTGTCTCGGTTTCACAATATATTATTACAAGATGATGCCTACTTATATGATGTTAGGCAATTATTCAAGACAATATTTTTGGCAAAATAATATTTGAACAGTCATCATAGTTGATGGCTTTGACCTCTAAGTTTTATCAGTATAAAAAATAAAAAGGCATTTGTATGCGCATATCTGCACTCTCGCAACGATCCGCCCTTACCCGCCGGGCTCCTATCATGATATTTACAACTGCGTTACTGGCCAGTATTGCAGTTTTTGCCGCTCAAGATAACACCTTTATTGACACCAACCATGTAGAGGTACCCGTTGTCATCAAAGGTGTGGTTGCTACCAGCTCCGATAAAGATCAATTGCTTGATAAACTCAAGGCCCAATATCCAAATAAACCTGTACGAGATGAGATAGAAGTTCGCTCAAATATCAATATACCTACCAATTGGCAACAAATAGCGACTGCCATTATCGACAGTGATATCTCGAATATCAGACAAGGACGTATTGATATTCATGGTACTACTATCAGCCTACATGGCAAAGTCAATAGTATTGAACAAAAACAAGCCATCCAAAACCGCATCCACACTCGCTTAACAAATCTTTACCAGCTTGATAATAAGCTGGTGGTCACAGCAGGTGAGCAACGCTTGATCGATGACACCTTGGGCAATCGTATCGTAGAGTTTGAGTCCGGTAGTGCCAACTTGACACCTTTAGGGCTGGGTATCTTAGATGATATGGCAGGCGTGCTTACGCGTATTGGTGATAAATCGGTTGTCATTACTGGCCATACTGACAATACAGGTAACCCAGAAGCCAACTTATTGCTTTCAAACGAACGTGCTGAAGCAGTCAAGCAGTATCTAATTGGTCGTAATATTGATGCCACAAGATTGAGTACCGCGGGAAAAGGCGATAAGGATCCTATCGCTAGTAATGACAGCGACGAGGGACGCCGACGCAATCGCCGTATTGAATTCACTTTGGCCGAATAATAGGAGTCGGGACAACCGATAAGGAGCACCGTACCCATGCTACGCCTAACCAACACTATCGTACCCATGCATGCCGATAGACTATATGCCAGTGAAGGCAACACCCAAGCTGCTTATGCAAGCGCTAAACAGGAACTCAAACAGCATAAAAATTGGCTGCAGAATCTCATTAGAACGACTAATGAAGCCGGTCTCCTTGCACTCCTCAACGCCAATAACAGCCAGCAACACGGTATTGACACCTATGTGCTGCATATCTACATTCATGAACGTCACCACCCACCATTTATGTCGCTAGATGCGTTTGTTGGTAGCTCTTTAACCCTAAGCTTTGACACACCAGCAGGCACCACTTTTCGCCATATACACATCACCGCCCTTTGCCAGCTAGATCATGATGGCAGCTATGGCTACTATCGACTCATCGCACAGCCCGCCACTTATCGCTTGCATCAGCATCTGCGCAGCCAGATAGATACCGACCTGTCGGTACAAGCCATGGTAACAGAACGCGTCGCCATGCAAGAGATAGACGTGATCGATGATAGTGGCACTGAGGGCAGTAGTGAGAAAAACGCCAGTTGGACCCCAGCACGCATGACCCAGTGGCAAAGCAGTGACTGGAGTCATATCTGCGAGCGCCTCTCACGCCAAGGACTCACCGCTTACCTCAGGCACGCGCAAACTGAGGAGCATGCCCCGCCCAAGCTTATTATTACTTCAGCTCATCCTAGTGATGAAGACGGTATCAGTCAAAATATCGGCTCAGTACGCTATCAGCAAGTGCTACATGATCGCGCCCACGCGCCAATCTTAGCCCTTAGTGAGCAAGTCACAACCCAGCCGAGTACCGTCACAGTGCAACGCTTTAACAGCGCTAGCGTGGCCCACCCGGTCCAGTCAGCCAATATGGCTATCAATGATAGTGAGGCAGATAGCCAAACCAACACTTCTGCTCTTACGATCGACACCCCAGCCGCCTTTGCTCCGGTAACTGATACCGAGTCTATCGATGACGCTACTATCATGGCAAATAGTCACCACAGCCATTATAGCACTTACTATGCGCTTGCTCACTGCACTGATTTAAACGTTGCGGACACCTTTACTCTAGTAGGTCATAACCATCTTAATCATCATTACCGCACCACTCATATTGTGCATTTAGCACGCAATAGTCTCGCTCATGTCACAGGACTCACGATCAGCCGTCGTCATCAGCAGCGCCATGCCTCAGATCTAAAAGCAGGTACTCACTTAACCCAGCTCAGACTGATCACCGCTGATACGCCTTGGGTAGGTGCGCTATACAGCAGACAAGCACTCCCGCCAATGACGGGGCTCACAGATAGCCAGTCTGACACGGACAGTCGCAATCATATGACGCCGACACGCCACTATTTATTAGACAGCCCTGCTCAATCTATCAATCGATTAGAAGCCCAAGCAGGAAGCAATTATGGTAGCCACTTTACCCATAGAGCAGATGACCAAACTCTGATGCAAGCTATCGGTGATGGCGAGCATTTAATTAATATTGGTAGCTTATTATCATCAAGTCGCCCTAGCCTGTTTGCCACAAATAATGATCAAGCGGTCGAAAGCGGTTATCGCAACACGGATTACGGCCTATCTGAATGGGTTACGGATCATCGTACAGAGCAAGCTTACTCTCAGCTAAAAGTAGACAGTGCCGGGATATCTGCCAGTCTAAAAATAGGAGTTATCAATTCATCAGACACCGCCAAACGTCAAGGGATCAATGCGGCCACCAACGCGCAGATCAGTATCAAATCAGGGGAAGCACTAGTCCTATCCACTCAGCCGCAGACCCACGCGCAATATGGACAGCATAACTACCAGCACCACACCCCGACCCTCACCCAAACTGCATTAGGTGGTCAGCATTTAACTGAGCGTTTGACGCAACTGGCAACGGGACTTGGTCGTAATGTGAACGACCATAAAGCGATTAAAGCCCAGCTTGAGACTATTGCAGAGGAACAGCAAACCAAAACCCATCAAACAACACCCTACACGCTGATCGATAGTGCCGCTGATAGCAGTTATGTGAGTAGCGATACCCTTATCCAACGCTCTATGGGCGAGATGATCACCACCACGCAAGAAGATATGATGATAAGTAGTGGCGATAGCCATAATCAAATCAGCAGCGAGTCACTCAATATAGTCGCCGATGGTCAATTTAACATGACCAATGCCAAAGAAAATATCACTCTCTCCGCCCATACAGGAAAGCTTGAAGCTACAGCGAAGCAAGATGTGAATATCGCCTCCTCGACTAAAGAGGTAGAAGTCGTGGCAACCAATAAAGTGACTATAACGGCAGGCGGTGCGAGTATTACTCTTGATGGTAGCAATATCACTATCGCCGCCAAAGAGGTGACGGAGAAAGGGGGTAAGCATAGCAAGGCGGGAGGTGGAATGGATGGGTTGGGTTTGGCGGGGTTGCCTGATGAGAAAATATTAAGCACTCTTTATAGTATCGCATACAAGTTTACAGATGATGATGGAAACCCATTAGCATTTGTTGAATACGAAGCTACTAATCTTACTACTGGTGAGCAAATATCGGGAAAGACTGATGAACATGGAATAACTGGACGTTTTTCTTCAAATAACCCTGAAGAAATTGAAGTTTATTTAAAGCTTGATGAAGACGATAACGTAGTTGAGTTGCATGAAATAACTGACGATAGCATTTAGGACAAAAAAATGGGTAAAACAACTACAAAAGCCTCTTCAAGATTAGGAACGCTTAATCTCTACAATCAAAGCATTAGCGTACCGACGCTAGTAAATTTTGAATTAACAACCGATCTTACAATAGGTGCAAATAATAAAGGAACGGGCGTAATTGACAAAAAGGGCTTAGTGTTTAATAAAACTTATAAGTTCTTAGCTAAGTTAGCAGGCTCGAAGAAGGGTATCGAAAGTACGAAGATAGTTTGGGTTATTAAATATATGAGCCCTAGTACCTCTAGGAATAAGTTTATAACGTTAAAGGCAATAACTGTAGGACCTGAGTTTACGCTAGAGTTGAAAGACAAGTATAAAGATATGGCAGGTTGTGAAATCGAAATAAGTTGCCATATGCAAGCACGACCGAAAAAATCTGTTAGTAATAAATACTTTGTACATAACCGCTTTAGATATTTTGATGGCAAAAAAGTCTTGACTCAAGCACAGCAAAGAATGTCTAAACCTTGGTTAATTGATCAGGCACAATCCTCACTCTGTGGTATGGCCTGCCTGTACTACATTCTCATACAACGTGATAAAAACTTGTACCAAAAAGTAGCTGTAGAGTTGCATCGCACAGGTATTTATAAGTTCAGCAATGGTTATACCATTGAGCCTAAAAGCTCAATGTATGACATAAAACCTACAGACAACAATTACAAAAATATGAAAATGGAGGAGGTTGATTGGATAGTATTAGCGTCTACACGTAGTAGTGAAAGCAATCTAAGATACGATGGTATCGAAACTGGGTCATTCGATCAATTGGGTGCTGTGAACTGGATGGGAATGCTGACGCGGATGTGTCAAGAGGTGGCAGGCTATAGCAGTGTAAAAAGTTATGACTTAGGTTTGTTAAAAACTGGATTTACTTTGCTTACTGGCATGCATTCAAATTTAGAAAAATTGATTGAAATAGATAAAAAATATAAGTCTGGTAAAAAGATAATTATAATGACCGATCCAAAACTAATTTATGATAACAGAGGCTGGCGAAATCCTACTACTATTCATTGGGTAGTCTATAAGGGCGAGCTAAGGCTACTAAATAGTGCAAATAATGAAGTTACAGGTACTATTGAAAATGTTACTAGATTAAGTTTTAAGATATACACATGGGGAAGAATAGATAAAATAGATAAAATCGAAAATATAAACTTTACATCAAATTTCTACGGTTATATTGAGGCTTAGTGATGAAAAAAAATATTTCCATAACAGTTTTATTTTCTTCAGTAATAATATCGGGTTGTAATATAAATTTGACTAACAGCAATGTTTGTAGAGAAGATATTAGACCTTTTTTTACTATAGAGGATAGTCACAATCCATCAATTAATGACAAAGCAAGTCTTACAAAAATAGATAAGAATGGTGTTACTGTGTTGAGATATGAATTTCAGAATATAAAACGTTATGACAATGAAAAAAACGCACATGTATACTTTCTCTATGATAGAGAACTTATTGTACCAAATTATACATACAAACTAAGTTATAATGATACTACATACTTCATACATGATATAAAAATGGCAAATAACACTCACTATCGGTATTGTGATGAACAAACTACTTATAAAATTAATCAGTGTGAATCAAGTGGATACAATATTTCTGTAGACCCGTCTTGTGCTATCCCTGCTGACCAAGCTGATAGTTATTTTGAAAATAAAGTAAAGCCAACTATGTAGTTAACATATCAACTAGTAAATATTTTAGATATATTTGACCCCTGCCGTCAAATCCGTACAGTTAAACTTGGGAGATTTTAATTACGCAGCCTGACGATAGTAGTCAAACCACACCTGTCTTGGCGCTCGATAGCCCAAGCCCTTTTGAATCCTAGTCTGATTATAATACAGTTCAATATACCCAATGATATCGCTAATGGCTGCAAACCTCGTTTTATAATCTTGATGATATACTAGTTCATTCTTCAAGACGCCCCAGAAGCTTTCTATAGGTGCGTTGTCGAAACAGTTGCCTTTACCACTCATTGAGCCTGTAAACTGATGCTGATTGATGATCTTATGGTAGGCATGACTACAATACTGGCTGCCTGTGTCAGAGTGCACAATCAATCCATGGCTTGGACGTTTGTTCTTGATTGCCATATTGAGTGCACGGCATACTAAGTCAGCGGTCATACGCTTATTGATAGCGTAGCCGACAAGCTCTTTGGTGTATAAGTCCTTCACTCCAGCTAAGTATAGCCAACCCTTAGCAGTCCAAATGTAGGTGATGTCACTAACCCATGCCTCATTAGGATAGTTGACGTCAAACTGCTGATTCAATACGTTCGGATAGACTAGCTTGTTATAGTTCGATTCAGTGGTGACTTTAAAGCGCTTGTGGCGACGGCATTTGATGCCATATTCTTCCTTAATACTTCTGACCATATATAAGCTAATATCGTGCCCTTGCTCGATCAGCTTTGCATATAGTCGCTCAGCGCCGTAACGTTCTTTATTTTCACTGTGAGCGGCTTTAACTACTTTAACTAGTAGCTCACAATGATTACGATGTATCTGCTGCTCGCTGATATCGCGACTCAGCCAAATCGTAGTAGCTTGATGGTTTGACGCTTAACACACGGCACATGGTAGTGATGCTAAATATTAGCTGGTTATCTTTGATAAAGGCGTACTTTACTAACTGTTTTTCGCGAAGTACGCCGTTGCCTTTTTTAATATCTCGCGTTCCTCCTCAGCAACTCTAAGCTGTCGTTTGAGGCGCTTGTTCTCTTCTATCACAGCTATAAGCTGTGGATCGTACTGCTCAGTCCCTTCAAGCTTGCCTTGATTAGCTTTGTTGTTCCAGTTCGATAAGGTTTGCATGGCGATACCAAGCTGCTTTGCGGTCGCTGAAATATTGCCATTGTTGTCTGCTATTTTCTTAACAGCTTCTGCTTTAAATTCGTCACTGTAGGTTCTTACTTTCTTGGTCATGGTAAACTCCTGTTATTATGCTTAGTTTACCAAGTTTATCTCTACGGTTTCTTCAGCATAGCTCAAGTTGCATCGCACAGGTGTTTATAATTTTAGTAATGGTTATACCATTGAACCTAAAAGCTCAATGTATCATATAAAACCTACAGACAACAATTACAAAAATATGAAAATGGAGGAGGTAGATTGGATAGTATTGGCTTCGTCCCGCAGTAGTGAAAGTAATCTAAGATACGATGGCATCGAAACTGGGTCATTTGACCAATTAGGCGCTGTAAACTGGATGGGAATGCTTACTCGCATGTGTAAAGAGGTGGCAAGCTATAGCAGTACAAAAAGTCATGATTTGGGTTTATTAGATGTTGGAAAGACAATAATTAATAAGAGAAATTTTAGTATAGATAAATTATTTGAAATGGATAAGAAATATAAATCTGGTAAAAAAATAATAATGATGATACAGCCAAAAATGATTAGTAACAATAAAGGCGATAGAGATATTAACTCAATTCACTGGATAGTTTATGAAGGCGGTTTACAGCTTTTTGATGGCGATGGACGTAATGTATTAACTGATTCTTTACATATTGGACGTGTAAAATTCAACATATTTACTTGGGGTGAAGAGCCCAACAACTCTCCAAGAGATCTACCGAGAAGAGGTATTAGCGTCACTAACTTTTCAACTAACTATTATGGTTACATAGAGGTCTATTAATGAAAAATATTAATTTTACAATATTCATATCCATTTTATTAACGGGTTGTATTGCTAAAACTAACGTCTGTTCACCATCTATTCAACCAACAATCGAATTACAAGACTTTCAGAGGCTGACTAAAAACGATAAAGCTCTTTTCCATACGCTCGATAAAAATGGAAAAAAAATTAACAGCTTTAAACTAGAATATATTATTGATTTTGATGGCTATACAGTTATTTATTTTGATGATAATAATGCTCTAGTTCCAAACCATGCATATAAAATGCAATACAATGATGATGTATATTTCGTATATAATATCAAGCTTGCAAATAATGCTAGACAGCGATATTGTGATGAAGAGACTGTATATAACGTTAATAATTGCGAATCAACAGGTCAAAGTTTAACCTTTAATCCTACATGTGCTATTCCCACTGACCAAGCCGATAGCTATTTTGAAAATACAGTTAAACCAACTTTGTAAATAATGTTCAAGCAGTAACTAGACCTCTTGCATAAGTCAGCGCTATCTGTAGAATCTTCGTCATTAGGAGTCAACAAAATGTCAATTTTGAAAGAGGTCTACTATTGATACGACGACTAAACCCTCATGCAGTCTATCGGTGATAGTGAGCATCTGACGAATACCGGTAGCTTATTATAATCAAGTCGCCCTAGCCTGTTTGCCACTGACAATGAGCAAGCGGTCGAGAGCGGTTATCGCAACACGGATTATGGCCTATCTGAATGGGTTACGGATCATCGTACAGAGCAAGCTTACTCTCAGCTAAAAGTAGACAGTGCCGGGATATCTGCCAGTCTAAAAATAGGAGTTATCAATTCATCAGACACCGCCAAACGTCAAGGGATCAATGCGGCCACCAACGCGCAGATCAGTATCAAATCAGGGGAAGCACTAGTCCTATCCACTCAGCCGCAGACCCACGCGCAATATGGACAGCATAACTACCAGCACCACACCCCGACCCTCACCCAAACTGCATTAGGTGGTCAGCATTTAACTGAGCGTTTGACGCAACTGGCAACGGGACTTGGTCGTAATGTGAACGACCATAAAGCGATTAAAGCCCAGCTTGAGACTATTGCAGAGGAACAGCAAACCAAAACCCATCAAACAACACCCTACACGCTGATCGATAGTGCCGCTGATAGCAGTTATGTGAGTAGCGATACCCTTATCCAACGCTCTATGGGCGAGATGATCACCACCACGCAAGAAGATATGATGATAAGTAGTGGCGATAGCCATAATCAAATCAGCAGCGAGTCACTCAATATAGTCGCCGATGGTCAATTTAGCATGACCAATGCCAAAGAAAATATCACTCTCTCCGCCCATACAGGAAAGCTTGAAGCTACAGCGAAGCAAGATGTGAATATCGCCTCCTCGACTAAAGAGGTAGAAGTCGTGGCAACCAATAAAGTGACTATAACGGCAGGCGGTGCGAGTATTACTCTTGATGGTAGCAATATCACTATCGCCGCCAAAGAGGTGACGGAGAAAGGGGGTAAGCATAGCAAGGCGGGAGGTGGTATGGATGGGTTGGGGCTTTTAGGGTTGCCGAGTAAATCGATAGAAACAGATGATAACTTAAGAATTGTATATGATGAAGGTTTCATAATCGTTGATGAAGATACTCAAAAACCAATACCAAACTGTCATTATAAAATTACAAAACCTGATGGAACTACCGAAATGGGAATAACAGATAAGTATGGTAAAACTAAAGTGATAGAAAGCTATACAATAGAAGAACTGAAAATTGAGGTGAAATTCTAATGGCTGATACTTGGAAAGTAATTGGACAGTCATCAACTAGTCCAAGAAGTAATACTGATAGAGCAGTAGTAACTACGAGAGCCCCAAAAACTGAAAATATTATATTTATTGGTTCTGAGTTTGAGTATAATAATTTCTGGTTAAAGAACATGTTTATTGCAGCTGCATATCCTTTTGTTAAAAACAGAAGTAGATTTAGACAATGTGATAAAGTGACGATTGCTTATGTCGATTATGGCTATACCCGTTTAGAAAAATTAGCTATCGAAGGTCTAAAAAACGAAATAGAATTTACTGATAACATAACCTTTATCGCGTTAAAAACCAAAGCAAAAATTATAGAGCTATTAAACGCGAATAGAGAAAACTATAAAATAAAAGATTTAGCTTTCTTTTGCCATGGGTTGAATGGAAAGATTACCTTGAATTATAGTGGTAGACCTAACATCGACCTAACTACTTCAGATATAAATACTATTGGTAACACTAATTTTCTTAGTTCAGCTACAGCTAGTTCGTACGCTTGTAGAACAGGGATGGCAGATAATATAACACTTAGGACTCAAGGATCATTTGATAACATTAGCGAGGCAGATCCTGATAACAGTTTTGCTCAACTATTCGCAAATAGACATAGTATCGATTTTTATGCATTTCATAAACGTACATTATATAGTAATATTCTGAACCCTAAAGATGATGCTGAGAAAATAGCTGAAAACCTTAAAGATAAGAGAAAAGTAAATAGTAGTGATGTCATTTCTATATTAGAAAACTATGAAGCACTACCGCATCCAGAATTAGGTGAAAGTTATAAAAATATGTGGGGGTGGATTCCCAGAGGGGCAGTATTAGAAGGAACAGTTGGTTATTCACTATGGCGAAAAGGGGGTGGATTAAAAGTACCAGTTGCTGCCAATACCCCTACAGGATTACCTTCAACAATGACTAGATTCAGCCCTAAATAATATGATCAATAAAAAACTAAAGCTCACGCTCCTTATACTTACACTAATAATTTTGTTAGTTTTTTCGTATATTTATATGGTGAAATCAATGAATGCATTTACTTACCAACATTTTAATGAGAAAGATTTTTTACTCGTTCAAACTGATTTGCAAAAAGAATATAGCTTTTATTTAAATAGCTTTAAAAAAGATAATAGTGTTCAAGTTACTTTTAATTTTCATAATGTAATACCCCCACATGACGCAACTATAGAACTATATTCTCATAAAACATCTAACTACGTATATATTGGTTCTTATCAACCTACAATTACATTTTCTGCAAAAGATAGTTTATTCGAAGATAGTCTTGATTCGCTAACTATCTCCATAGTAGATTCAGAAAATAGATCCTCTTATACTATAGAACAGGAAAAATCTTTCGAATTTTGGAAAGAAGGAAAAGTTATTAATATTTGGTTTTTACCTTTCAGAACATATGATGAAGAAACTGGTAGAGATATAGGCTATACAGTTTCACTCAGTTGAAGTTTTCGTTAACAAATAATTTAAACATGAATTTGTCAATATTAGTCTTCTTATCAAAATCGTAAAATAAGCTCGAAATTAGCCTAACCTATTATCTAGAGCATAATAGCTTGCATTTATAGTATAGTCAGTTCAAAATAAAATTGTTATGCCTTGAACAAATATCATAAAACAATTTAGATAAATCATTCTCCATCCAGCCTTGGCGTAGAAACTTCACCTGAGCCCATTTTTTCTCGATAGGGTTCAAATCAGGGCTATAAGGTGGCAGCCATAGTATACGATGACCATGCCTGTTGAGTAGCTTTTGAACGCGTTTGTTTTTGTGAAATCGAGCATTATCCATCACAATCACGCATTTGGTTTTAAGACTTGGGATTAGCGTGTGTTTGCACCATTCGTAGAATATGCTGCTGCTAATGTTGTGCTTAAAGTAATCTAGGGCAAACAGCATCTTTTCATATAGAGCACCAATAACGTTGGTTCGCTTTTTACCTTGCCAGTTGTAGCTATCGATACAAGGCTTACCAATCGGTGCATAACCATGAGAGCGAGTGGTCTGACTCTCAAAGCCGCTTTCGTCCATATAAACGATGGGATAGCCTTGCTGCGTAAAGCTATCAAGCTTTCCCTGATACACCGCTCTTTTTATTGGGCAAGCTTTTGGATGCTCTAATGTCTTTTTTTTGACTGATGCCTAGGCGCTTTAGGGCATGATAAATGCCTGTTTTACTACAGTTCAAACGACGTGCTCGCTCATACTGGTAATCATCAGGATGTTCTTTGACATCATTAAGTAGCATATCATCTGGTATTTTATAGGGTTTGGTTTGCCTGGTTGTTTTACTATGAACACGTCTCTTCCAGTTTTGTATGGTGGTTGGGCTGAGATTATAGAATTCAGCCGCCTCGGCAAAGGTCATACCATCATCTAAGCTTTTTAGCACTTGTTTGCGAAAATCTAGCGAGTAAGTCATGGTCTTTATAATAACAATTGGGTTTGATAATTAGCTTATAACATTTTTAGATGGAATTGACTATAGTATAGGTTCACCACGCATCTTTATAGAAGATAGTCTTGATTTTACGCTCGTCGATTATACGAGTGACTTAAATTTAGACTTTACTTATCCTCTTACCTTTGAAGAATGGATGCAGCTGGATGATATACAAACATGGCAACTACGCCATGGAACAGATGTTTTTATGGATATACGCTATAACAGACAGACCGATCCTGCTACGAACAATCGTCATTACTTAATAGACTTAGATATCCTTAATGAAAAAGAAGTAGTTCAACGGATGGTAGATTCTAAAGATAGAAATAAGTGGGAGCTATCATATCCAAATGTATATCAAGATATGCGACTAGCAAGATTACAATCAGAAACCCAAGCGCTTGAAATGGGATTAGACATCCAACAAGACCAATCCGACTACACCCTACCCCTTGTACTAGAGAAGACAGGTATTGATACCAGTAAATTTATCTCTATTGACCCTTATAAAATTACTTACGAAGAGTTTATACAGCGTTCCGAGGCGGGCGAAGACATGACGCCCTATTATGAGAACCAGCCTACGGCTAAACCTGAAATTACTAGTCAAGCCAAAGGGCGTTGCCCAGCAGATCAGCCCTGCCCTATATCTGGTTACTGGTTCACTTTAGCCAAAGCAAATAGCAGAGCTTACTTTAAAAAAGGCGACATCATGCCAGATTACCCTAACAATAATTGGGGTCAGGTGATTTGGCAGTTTGATGGTGAGAAAGGATAATTTGTTATTATTTCTATTTGACCACCTTCGGGTGGTTTTTTTAAATTTAGTCCTCTCTACTCAGCCACAAACCCACGCACAATCTGGACAGCATAACTACCAGCACCACACCCCGACTCTGGCCCAAACTGCATTAGGTGGTCAGCATTTAACTGAGCGTTTGACGCAGTTAGCAACAGGGCTTGGCAGACAAGTGAATGACCATAAAGCGATTAAAGTCCAGCTTGAGAGTATCGCTAAAGAACAACAAACCAAAACCCATCAATCCACGCCATTTACCCTGATCGATAGTGCCGCTGATAGTAGCTATGTCAGTGAAGACACGCTCATTCAACGTTCAATGGGTGAAATGATTACTACGACTCAAGCGAACATGATGATCAGTAGTGGCGATAGCCATAATCAAGTCAGCAGCGAGTCACTCAATATAGTCGCCGATGGTCAATTTAACATGACTAATGCCAAAGACAATATTACTCTCTCAGCCCATACAGGAAAACTGGAAGCTACAGCGAAGCAGGATGTCAACATCGCCTCCTCCACCAAAGAGGTAGAAGTCGTTGCAACCAATAAAGTTATGATAACGGCAGGGGGCGCTAGTATAACTCTTGATGGTAGCAATATCACTATCGCCGCCAAAGAGGTGACGGAAAAAGCAGGGAAGCATAGTAAGGCTGTGGGCGGAGTTGATGGTCAATTTGTATCAGGCTTACCTTCTAATATCTTGGACGAACCACCAACCTTTATCGAGCTTAATTATCTACACGATGATGAGACTCCAGTAAGCAGTGCGCCCTACCGTGTCGAGTTCGCAGATGGCTCTGTCAGAGAAGGCATTTTAGATAAAAATGGCTTTGCTCGTTTAGAAGGTGTGCCTAAGGGTCAAGCTCATGTTTATTATGGTGAAGACCCTGCTGACTTCAAGCCTGATATAGATATGGAGGATGGTATATGAGTAGTAATGACTTTGGCGGCGGCGCACTAGGGATTAGTAACATAGGGAAGGATTACACTCCTCAAAAATATAAAAAAGCCAAACAAGAAAAGCCCACAGGCTGGTTTGAAGCATTAAAAGAAGAGACAGGTTCGTTTCTAGCAGGTGAAAACACCTCGTCTTGGGCACTATTCGCTGAAATTGTGATCGGTGCAGTTCCTATTGCAGGACAGCTTATTGATGCGCGAGACATCATCAAGGCAGTCATGAACCTAAAAGACAAGCCCTCTGATACTACTTTGTGGTTTTTACTCATAGCAGCATTAATAGGGCTGATCCCTGTCGTTGGTGATGCAGTCAAAAGTGCCATTAAAGCCATTAAAATTGGCGGTAAAAGCCCTACTGATCTATTTGCCTTTATCAGAAAATTTGGTAAAGGTAATACAGAGCAAGCTTTAAAAAAAGCGTTAGATGTTAGTAAGCTAAAAGGGTTACTAAATAGTATCTTGACCCCTAAGTTTCTAAACAGTTTAAGTAAGTCTAATAAGCAAAAGCTGATACAGATTCAAAAGGACTTTGATCGTTTCGCTCAGCAAATTATCAATGAGATTGATGGCTGGTCTAAGATGACACCGGCTACAGCTAGTGTTAATAGCGCAGGTGTGGGTCGGACAGCTGGTAATAAACCCAGCACAGCATTGGCATCAACCAACCGAAAAGCTTCTGGCGAAACAGTCAGTCATAATAGCAGTATAACGTCAAGGCCTGCTAGAAAAGGCGTTATGAAAAAACATACCCCTAAATGCTTTAAGCCAAGCAAAAGCTTAAAGAGTAGATTTGCTAAAGACAGTAAAGCAAATGCAAAGTTTGAAAAAGAGTACTATCGTCAATTAAAAGACCAAGAAGCTGGACTGAACAACTTAACTGTTGATGAGTATTTGACAGGTCGTGACGCCTTCAAAACGCATGGCAGGCCGAAAAGTAATGGGGCGCAGGCAAACGCTAGAACAGAGTATGAAGATAAGATTAATGAGTCTTTGAAAAATAGCTATGAGAAACAAGGAAAATCTCCTATAGAAGCTGAACGGTTGGCGAACAAACGTACTCCTGAAATAATGAAAGACCTGAATGCTCTACATGATCCTGATATGATTGCAGGTGGTAAAGATAAAATTAATCGACTGGGTCGTGCTGATGTGAATAAGTCCATAGGCGGACAATGGTCTAATAAAGTTGAAGCAAATAGTAGAGTTGCACAGATGGATAAGGCCGCTAAAGAAGCACAAAAGTCTCAAGGCGGGCAAACCAAAATGAATGTAGAATTAAACCGTTGTAAATAATTAAAATAGGAAATTGTAATGAATAATTTTATTATTGATGAAGGATTTGATTACTTTTTAGAAAAGTTTGGTCAACCTGACTGGCAACAGCCTGCCGATCAGGCAATTCTAGATTATTATAAAGGTAAATTGCCTGATAAACTGCTTTTCTATTGGGAGAAAATGGGATTCTGCCGCTTTAAACAAGGTCTATTTTGGATGGTCAATCCTGCTGACTATGAAGATGAGCTCGTGCTTTGGCTAGGTGAAGACATTTTAAAACAAGACAATTATTATGTGATTGCTCGTAGTGGCTTTGGCAAGTTATACGTTTGGGGTGAAAAAATGGGTCATGCCTATACAATTACTCCAACTCTTGGTTGGGTTTATCAAGAAAAAGGGGAAGCGAAAGATATTGCAAAAGGCCTAGCAGATAGAAAAATTGAATTATTTTTTGCTTTTAAAGAGACAAAATATGTTGATATGGTTGATAACAATAGCAAACCTCTATTCAAGCGTTGTGTGAAAAAGTTTGGTGCACTTGAATACGATGAAATGTTTGGCTTCGTTCCTGCCCTTGCCATAAGTGACAACGCGTCTATCAAAAATGTCGATAAAATGAATATCTTTGTGCATCTTAGTCTGCTACCCGATTTGATTGAGATTCAGTACATCAATTTTAAGAGATTAGGACAAATGGCATTTGGCGTTGATGACGATTCAAACCTGCCTGATTTAGATGACTTAGTATAAGTAATTATTTAAGCCACCTTCGGGTGGTTTTTTTGACTCAATTATTAATTTTGTAATTGGTTCGCAGCGAAAGCAGAGATAGATAAAAAAGCTTTGAAGCAAGGCGGGCAAACCAAAATGAATGTAGAATTAAACCGTTGTAAATAATTAAAATAGGAAATTGTAATGAGTGAATTTATTCTTGACGAAGATTTTGATTACTTTTTAGAAAAGTTTGGTCAACCTGACTGGCAACACCCTGTTGAACGAACTACCTTAGAGTATTATCGTGGCAAATTACCAGATAGACTTCTCTTCTACTGGGAGAAAATGGGATTCTGCCGCTTTAAACAAGGTCTATTTTGGATCGTCAATCCTGCTGACTATGAAGATGAGTTAGCTATCTGGCTAAGTGAAGATATTTTAAAACAAGATAACTATTATGTGATTGCTCGTAGTGGCTTCGGTAAGCTATGAGCTATGCTGAAGAAACCGTACAAGTAAACTTGGTAAACTAAGCATAATAACAGGAGTTTACCATGACCAAGAAAGTAAGAACCTACAGTGACGAATTTAAAGCCGAAGCTGTTAAAAAGATAGCAGACAACAACGGCAATATCTCAGCCACTGCAAAGCAGCTTGGCATTGCCATGCAAACGCTCTCAAATTGGCATAACAAAGCCAATCAAGGCAAACTTGTAGGAACAAAGCAGTATGACCCTGAACTTATGAGTGCGCTTGAAGAGGTAAAACGCCTAAAGCGGCAGCTCAAAGTGGCTGAAGAGGAGCGCGAAATACTAAAAAAGGCGACGGCGTACTTTGCAAAGCACAGTTAGTCAGGTACGCCTTTATCCAAGATAACCAGCACTTCTTTAGCATCACCACTATGTGCCGCGTACTACAGGTTAAACCCTCAAGCTACTATGACTGGCTAGGTCGTGATATCAGTGACCAACAAATACATCGCAACCAGTCTGAGCTGCTAGTCAAAGCCGCACACATTGAAACTAAAGAGCGTTATGGTATAGATCGTCTGCATGCCTATCTAAGCGATCAAGGGCATGATATTAGTCTATACATGGTCAGACGTATTAAAGAAGAGTTTGGCATTAAATGTCGTCGTCACAAACGCTTTAAAATCACCACTGACTCTAATCACAACAAACTGGTCTATGATAACGTGCTTGATCAGCAGTTTGACGCTAAGCGCCCTAACGAGTCGTGGGTCAGCGACATCACCTATATCTGGACGAATGAGGGTTGGCTGTACTTAGCAGGGGTCAAAGACTTATACACCAAAGAGCTTGTCGGTTACGCTATTAACAAGCGTATGACGGCAGATTTAGTATGCCGTGCACTCAACATGGGGATTAAGAATAAACGACCTGCTAAAGGGCTAATCGTTCATTCTGACAGAGGCAGTCAGTACTGTAGCCATGCCTACCACAAGATCATTAAACAGCATCAGTTTACAGGATCTATGAGTGGCAAAGGCAATTGTTTCGACAACGCTCCGATAGAAAGTTTCTGGGGCGTCTTGAAGAATGAGCTAGTGTATCACCAGAACTATAAAACTAGATTTGCAGCCATCAGCGATATCATTGGCTATATTGAGCTGTATTACAATCAAACGAGGATTCAAAAGGGCTTGAGCTATAAGTCGCCAAGACAGATGTGGTTTGATTATTATCGTCAAGCTGCGTAACTAAAATCTCCCAAGTTTAAGTCTACGGGATTGACGGCAGGGGTCAATGTATCTCGGTTGAACCATCAGGTTTAATCAGCATACATTTGGTAAAGGGAAGTGGATTGTCATCTTGGTCATGTACGATATAACGAAGATAGTAGTCTAAGTTTTCAGGTAATTTTGCCGTCGGCAGATGCACAGCAGGAGACCCTGTACCACCCCCACTGCCCCAAACCACCTTACTCGCCTTATATCCCACCTGAGCAGGCGTAATAAACGTCACATCCCCCCCTGATAGCTCAATACCACTCCCTGCCGCTTTTATGGTCAACGTATCAGGGGCGATGATCTCAATATTATCTCGGCTATGGATGCGTAGGACTTGCTCGCTATCGAGGCGCATCTCACTTTGATGCGCTTGAATAGTGACATCGCCATGGGCGGCGGTATGGGTTTGCGCTTTGTTTGAGTAATAGTGAATGTCGCCTGCGACTAATTGGTTCATCTGTGTTTGGCTATGATGGTGAGTACTACCTGTCGCATGACTGTGCGTGCTCTTCGTGCTGGTATGCTGACTGTGTTGTCCACTTAATAGGGCTAGATGACGCTGGGAGTCGATTAGTACATGCGGCTGTTGCCATTGTCCAGATTCATTTAATCTGTTGTCGTTGGTGTCTTGACTGAATTGGACAAATGGGGTTTGACTGACTGCTGTATTGCCGCTTTGCTTGTTACTCGCATTGCCTTCTAGTCCAACTGGCTGATGGGTGTCAGCTAGCTGCGCGTAAGCTTGTTGATGCTGATCAGCAGTTTGCAGTTTGCTATGACTGTCATGGCTCATATGCTGCTTTGATTGACTGCCTGATGTTTGACTGCTGATATGAATACCTGTACTCCCTTGCACATTGGCGGCGGCTTGGGTTTCTACACTGATGCCCTGTCCACGTGCTTGACCACGAGTATGGTCGCTATGTTGGTATAGGTGACCGAGGGTGAGACTCGACTGGTAGCTGCTGCTATAGAGGTTGATTTGTGGACTGTCAGGATGAGCGTCAAACATGAGCTGGTTGTAGCCATTAATAAGGCTGTCTTTGCTGGCGTCGCCTGTGCGGCTTGAGTCGATGCTTTGGGTTTTGATGCCGTCGATGGGATACGCATGGCTTTGGTTGATAAACCAAACGGGGCTGGTGGCGTCGATGAAGTCTGTGTCACTGGCGATGCGGTTGTGCTGGGCGTCGTCGTTACCCTGTCCATTATGAGTGCTGCCGATGATGATGGGATGGGTGATGTCGCCACCAATAAAGTCAATGAGGACGTGCTGTCCGTGACGCAAAGGCTGGGTGTGCCCCATGTGATCGCCGACTAAGTGGCTGGCGATGGGTATCCAGTGGCTGCTGTCATTACAGTAGTCTTTACGACTCTTGCGTTAACTCTTTTTTTACTTGATGGGCAGCTATTAATTTTAACGTCTCATGTATAAATCGTGACAGTACAACCATACTAAATGCAAACATACCAAACCCGATAACTACCTCTACTACTATATCGAAACCGTTATCTAATAAAGCTTTAGCTGTCATTAAACCACCACCAAATATAGTGCCTACTAGTATAACCATCCCGAAAACGAATAACGCAATCCACAAAGCAAAACTCATGCCTTGATAGACCTCTCTTTTCTCTAACTCTTCTAGCCAATTCTGTATATGGAAAGTATGATTAATGATAGAATTAATGATAATATTTTTATAGATAATAATCTTTTTTCTTTTTTCGAAAAGCTCTAAGATGGAAATAATTAGAATAATACTATATATGTATATACTAGAATTATTTATATATAATTCCAACCTAAACAAATTTAAAATAGTAATATATGCAAATAATAAAACCGTAGCGAACCCAACAAGCCACGAATTAATAAAAAACCAATAATATCCTTTCATATATATCCGTGCTGGCATAAATAGATATACACAGCAAAGTATTATTAAATAAAGCGTATTCCACTGTGGTAGTTCATTCGATAAATTACCCATAGCCAATCCTAACACTCCCATTAGAAGTGCTATGCCAGCAAACCACTTCCCAGAACAGTGATAGTTAAGTGAGTCTGCGAAAGTGTTAGGGTCTGGTAATTGTGTTTTAATTTTATAACTCATAATGATTTATTAGCCTCTAGATATTTCATATTGCTTGATTCTAAGTAATTAATCATATTTTGTGCTTTTTGAGTTATAGTCAATCCAACTTAAAGTTGTAACAGCAGACATTGCTGAATAAATGATTTAGATTATTCTCACCCCAGCCTTGCCTGAGCGTTTTTACTTCAGCCCACTTCTTCTCAATAGGATTTAAATCAGGGCTGTAAGGCGGTAGCCATAGAATACGGTGACCATGTCGGTTTAATAGCTTTTTGATACGTTTGTTCTTATAAAATCTGGTACTCGAGCATAGCTCTCCCCTTGCATTCGGGCAAAGCAGTGCTTTGCTTTATCCTCGCTCATATCCATGACGATGACACATTTGTGACTAAGCTTTGGAATAGGTAACCTTGGCATTGATAGTGTTTCAGTTTAATGGTGTACTCTAATCGCTTAAGCCAGCTTGATTTTGGGTGTTTAAGACTTTTTTTTGCGGGTATAGCCCAGCCGCTTCATGGCAGCTTCTACGCCGGATTTACTACAGCCCAAACGAGCAGCTCTTTCATAGTAGTAAGCGTCAGGATAGTCAGCAATGTCTTGTTTTAGGGAATCATTAGATATTTTGCGCGGTGCTCTGACGATAGGCTTGATACTGATGTCTTTTTTCCAGTTAATAATGGTGGTGGGACTCATATCATAAAGCTTGGCTGCGGTGCGTGCGCTCATGCCTTGTTCAAGAGACTGTAGTACCTTTTTACGAAGGATAATGGGGTATGTCATGGTAATTAGCGAGCTGGAATTTAGAATTATCGTAACAATTCTTGGTAGGGTTTACTATATATGCTAGCTATTATAAGCCACCACTGCCCATACAAATAAGCCAACGTTGATGAGTATGATACATACCCATCTGACATTGACCTCCCAATTTCTACCTTCAAAGGCTAGTTTGGCTTCATCAGTTATAGGCTGTATCGGATATGGATTATCTTGACCGTCCCAAGTTAAAAGCTTTTGTACGTCGGGATGTAATATAGCTCGCTTGGTACATTGGTAATGATTGGCCTGAAATAGATTACCCAAAGCGATTATTGAGCCTATTATAAAGACCATGATTTGACCACCGCCAGAATGATCACTAGGCAGTATGCCGCTTTTGCGATAGATAATATCAGCACAGGCAAATAGTGACTTGCTTGTGTCAGCTGGATAAGCTTCGCAGAACTGAGAGTCTATTGGCAGATCATTCGCTGGGCTTTCCATATAAGTGCGGATAAATGCCCATTGTACGCGTGGGTTGACTCTATAATCTTCTAGCTTTAGATGATGGGTGATGTCTCCGGTCTCAGGATCAGCGACATACAAGTTAAGCGGTGTATACGCTCGATTGTATGGATCTTGATGCAGGTCTGGAATAACGTCTTTGTAGTCCACTATCTTTAGCTTGTAGGGCTGTCTAAATTTCCATAGTGGACGATAATAGTAGGCTATTTTTTGTTGTTTTTTTAAAAAATAATACTGGGTGCGAATAAAGTGCTTTCTGATGAGTTGATAGAGAAGTAGGATTAGAGGTGTACAAGCAACTATGAATAAAGCTATTAGAAAGAATACTCTAAAGTAGAAAATACCTCCTAAAGACATACCTCCCTCAAACATATCTTTATAAAATATATCCCCAATAAAAGTAGCTACAAAAAAATGTGAAGAAAAATAAACCCAACCAATAGCAAAATAAAACACCCAGAAGTACGCAGGTAGGAATGTTAAGTAATCAGGATTGACGTCGTGAACTTCTTTATTAAGATGTTCAATATCTTCAGTACTCTCTAATAAGCTTTTGTCTATACTGGTGGTATAGGGACGGTCAATAGGATTGTTAAGCTCACTGATATGTTTGGCGAAGTCGTCGCGTAGTTGCATTTAACACATTCCAGTTTTCATCTAGGCAATCACCAGCATCACATACAATATCGACCCCACAAACCATATGACATTAATTGCAATGCCTGAGTACCATTTTATTTTCATTTTTCGGTTTTGATTGTTAAAGGCGGCCTTGCGCTCTTCTGTGACAGGTAGGATGTTATACGGATTGTGCTCACCGTCCCACATGAGCCGTCTTTGCACTTCAGGATGCAGTGCAGGATTAGCACTCGATTGATAGATATTGCCTTCGGCCAAGTCTAAGTAACTGACGGTACAAGCACGCAACCAACCCATAAAGGTCACTTCATGTTGTAGTCCAGTCAGACCCTTGTCTTTTTTCTCTTGAGCAATATCGGCACAAGCCAGTAGCGATGTGCTGATGTCTGTTGGACACGCGTGGGCATATCGTGGGTCAAGCGGTAGCTCGTCTGCGGGACGCTCCATATAGGTACGAATAAACGTCCATTGGTCGTAAGGGCTAAGTTGCATGTCTTCGAGATTAATACTTTGAATGGTTTGGTTGGTTTTCGGATCAATCACATGCAAGTTTAGGGCTTCATATACGACGCGACTATTGCGTCGAACCGAAGCGACGATATCTTTATAGTCAATTAAATGAAAAACAGGCGCTTGTTTGCGATTATGCTCATAATAGGCAATTTGCTGGGTCTGCTTTAACAATACAATTTTATTATAGTAGGATTTTTTGTTTTTAAACTGTTTATATGCTAAATATGGTAATAATCCAAACATTAAAATAGACATTAGCTGTACGATAATTAAGAAAACAGCTATCCAGTCAAAATCACTTTTAAATAAAATATCATAAAAAATAACAACTGAAATAAATAAAGTTTGCCCAAATAACCAACTAAAGCAATAGGTCATTAAAAAACCAACCAATTGATATGAGTTAATAATGGGGTGAAACAGTAGATAATCTGGGTTTACCTCATGCACATCACGGCTCAGCTTCTCTATACTAGATATTTTTTCTCGATACGCAGGTATGCTTCCTTCCCAAGGTCGGCTTAATAGCTTTTCTATGGAGTGAGTATTGTTGGGATAATTGTAGATCATTATTTTTTCCAACCTTTTTTTAGTAGCTATTGTTATCTAAATAACTGACGTCTTTTAGCGGATATGGCGGATTTCGGCTACTATCAGGCGTATAGGTCACAATCACTTTTGCGTTATTGATATTCTGCGGTTCAAACTTTAATAACTGCGTATCAATGATAAACTGAGGTTCCGATTCTTTTTTAGTCTCTTTTTTTGTCACTATAGGCAATAATCTCTCAAGAGCTGATGATTTAATATTACCTGCAGCAGGCTCATCACTGGCAGAGTTATAGAATGTCGCCTTATATAGGTTTTGCTCTCTGCCACCTTTATCAGCAACTACCTCTATAGTCAGTTGGCTTGTTTTGTCCCAATTTCCAATGTTAATTTGACTTTGAAATAAGGTCAGATGCTCTTTTACAATCTCGAGGACTGGCGGAAGTCTTATCTCACTGTTTGTGTTTATTTTGTGCTCCACAGGTACATTACCTTGAAAGGTTTGCAAACGATTATTGGCTAAGAACAAGGTGCAAGCCGTGATAAAGCCGCTAATATCTTGCTCCAAACTATTAAAAGCCGGTTTATCTTGAAACGGATTGATCAGATAATAATCTTGTCCTCGCATGGCTTTATGGCCAAATACGCTATTGTCTAGCCAGTACTCTATCAATGTATTGTTTTTATCATCAAACTTATAGGCTAGACGCTGAAAAGTATAGCTTAGGGTCATACCGACAAACATAATCGCTAATAGTGGCAGAGCAGGTAATGCGGCGGCTGGCGATGCTATCGCTAACAAACCTAGATTAAATCCAGCATAGGCTGAGGCACTTATTGAAACAGCGGCTAGTCCTGTTAAACCAGTTGAAAGTCTATTCCCATCATTAAACTTACGATAGCCATAAATTGCTAAGCTTCCTACCTCAAACGTTGCGCCAACCACACCTAACCATCCTGCACGATAGACAAGTCTATTGGCAAAACTGGTTCTGCTAAGCACGCTAGCTCCTGATGCTGCCACATCCATACTCGCCGTGACTAACGCAAGCCCAGAGCTGATAGTACCTAATTGCTCTTGCGTTAGCCGTAGCGGGTCGCCTGCGTATTTTAATCTGGCGAGCGCTGGTACACTGGCTATTACTGCATTTAGCTGAAAAAATGCGATAAAAGCCGATACTCCTCCTGTCGTTATATTCTTGATGTTATTATGCCACTCAATACCCTTTGCAGCTAATGCGTCAGCATCCAGCTGATCAAGGTTAATAGGTTTTTGACCATCATTGAGCTGGCTTAACTCACTCATACCTTTACCTGTTGCGAGGGCTTTATCAAAATATGGTAAGACCCACTTTTCAGCCTGTTGTAGATTATCAATTTGTGGCGTACGCACAATTGTAGTATCAGTGACGGCTTCAGCGACACTCTTAGCACTATTTTTAGCTCGTCTGGCACTGTTATTAATCTTATCGACCCATGATTTTGGAAATACTGCACCCATAGCGAAGTTTGCAAAATTGACAATCGTATCTGCTGTAGCAGTCACTTCTTTCCGGATAACTGTCAGTCCTGAGTGACCATATACACTAATCTCTAGTGCTTTATACAAATTTCTGAATGCTTTTGGATCATGAAAACTCAATGCTAATAAATTTTGACTTAACGTTTGAATCAATTTATTTTTATTAACAGCTGCGCTTCGCTCACTATTAATCTTTATTTTATTCAACGTTGTAGCACTCACTCCTTCGACAATATAACCTATTCCAGATCCAACTGCTTCAGAAGCTCTGTCTTTCTTGCTAAAATCATAGATGATTTCAACCAGCTCCTTATCCAAACCCCCAAGTGCTTTCAATAGCCAGTTTTGATTGATTTTTATGCTACTACTTATCTGAGGCAGTAAGGCTTTTTTAAACTCCTCTTCAGTAGCGGCATCACTTTTTGGTGCAGTCGATTCAAAAGCGTCAAGCATACTTTTTGGGATACCAATATTACTATCGTCAATACCGCAGCCTGCGATACAACGAGCAACCATAGATTCATAACCTTTAGCAGTCTGTTCATCATGAACAAGATCAATATCAAAATCATTCTCTATAATGAATTTAAAATCCTCACTATTTATAGCTTTAATGAAATTTTTACGAGCTTCAACAATACTTTCTTTGAGTTCGATTATCTTTTTTGACTCCTGTAAGTAGGAACGGTAGTTATGAGTTTCAATATGTTTAAATATCAAGTCCTCTGGATCTGTATCTGAAAATATATTATTAAGCACTGTACCTAAATAATCATTATTACCCCAGTTAAATACCTCTTTACCTTCAAACTTTGTTGTCTTAATACTTGCCTTTTCAAGATTTTTTATTATTAAAGCATTAATAGTTTTACGAATATGATCACGATCTTCTGATAGTTCACTGAGTTGACTAATCAAGTAGTTTCGCTTCTCCGCGGCTGCAATGACCTCTCCTACAGGATCAGGAAGAGCGACCATCATAGGCTTTATTTCTGAAGCAAGAGCTTCATCGTATTCTGTAATACCCCTCTCCATGCTTCTATAAAGCTCTGTGGCCGCTACCGTACCTCCTGATATATCTTTACCTCCACTTTGTTCCAATACATCAACTCTACTAGCGATATCCTTACCTTGAGCCAGTTGCTTACGCCGAGAGAAACTTTTTATATAGCCAGTTTCATTCACGCTCATATTAACGGTGTTTTTATTGCCAGTTAAATCATCAGCGATGAACTTTTGCATACGTTTATTACGTAGTTCTTTGTTATCAACATATTCTTTTAATGTAGATTTACTCAGTTTTACATGACTGACCATCAACCATGCTATATCTCCTTGAAGCAAAGTAATAAATTTACTATCCAACGTACTATGATTTTCTTTTGTACAATTAAATGGTTGTACATCTTCTTCAATGTTATCGTTAGTAGACTCATCTATATTCTGGACTTGTATCTGTCCAGGCTTATTAGATCTTTCTTCAAAGTCCTCACTCCATAAAGTTTGTAGTTTTTTCAACGCACCGTCTGAACCAGTGTAGTATTCTTCAAAACTATAACCATTACTGTCCTCAATATAACAGTAAAGATAAGCATAGCTTGGCAGGCTGGCAACAGCAGTATGACTGGATGGTGTAGAGACAATATTGTGGGGAAAATATCGCTCATCTTGAGGCGATACCTTATAATCTATTTTACTCAACACCACAGGTAATATCGGAATACCTGTCTTTCCGCATTTATAATCACACGAGGCATTTACAATAATGGTAAACATTTCAACTTTAGCTACTGTTTCTCCGTTTCTTTCTACGAAAACAATAGTTCCAGTTGGGGCTTTACTTTTTTCTTCTTGGTTATCACTCATACCGCTACTCCCTCATCTTTCATCCGCTCCAAATCTCTAACAATATGATTGACTGCCTGCTGTTGCGTGATCTGACGCTTAGCAATGAGTGAAGCTTGGCTAATGACCATCTCATAAACTTGAGTCGTAATTATCATCTGATCCTTTAATTGCCGTAGTATCATATTCATCCACTCTGTCTGCTCAAGCAATTGCCACTGCTGCTGATTAAATCTAAAGGGCAAAGGTCTTAGCTGCTCTAACGCCACCTCCGTATCAGACGGGTATACTTCGCTGGGTGTCGGCAACGTTATCTCTGTAAAGGTGTTATTCCAGTCTACATAGTGCATACGAGGTAGACCCAATTGATATACTTGCAACTTTTGCTGACTAATCCATAAATAGGCCAGCAACTGTATTACTCTCGGATCCCAATAACGCAGATAGCGGCGTTTGTTTGATCCTAGTCCATATGCTTGTCCCATCAGATACAGACTTTGTTTTAACTTTTCAGTAATCGGTTGCTCAAACAACCACAAGCAAACGCTACGCGAATGCGGATGACCTGCTATGTCATTGATATTCTCGTATATGCTCAAAGCCAATAGTTGCTCTAGTAGACGTTGACCTGTACTGTTATCTAACTGAATATCAACAACAGCTAAGTCATCGCCAAAGGTATGATGAATACGTTTTACACGCTCAAATGACAAATCTATATCGCAGTCAAGGATGTTAAATACTTCTGTCCCATACGCATTTAGATCAATGATAACCGTTAACTGCTGATACTGGTGATCGGAGATGACCTCATACACGGCTTTGAGCTGATCTTGGTACTCCTCAGTACCTTGTATGTCGTCCAAATACTCTACTTTTGGTAATGGCATGTCTAGACGGCTCCGCCTTTTTTACCTGTGCTTTCTGTCTTGGCGACACAGTCTTCCAGCTCGTCTTGTGGCATTGTAATGGTTGGACTACTTCCACCCCCACTGCCCCAAACCACCTTACTCGCCTTATATCCCACCTGAGCAGGCGTAATAAACGTCACATCCCCCCCTGATAGCTCAATACCACTCCCTGCCGCTTTTATGGTCAACGTATCAGGGGCGATGATCTCAATATTATCTCGGCTATGGATGCGTAGGACTTGCTCACTGTCGAGTCGCATTTGTTCTTGATGGGCTTGAATAGTGACATCGCCATGGGCGGCGGTATGGGTCTGTGCTTTGTTTGAGTAATAGTGAATGTCGCCTACCACCAACTGGTTCATCTGCGTTTGGCTATGATGGTGAGTACTACCTGTCGCATGACTGTGCGTGCTCTTCGTGCTGGTATGCTGACTGTGTTGTCCACTTAATAGGGCTAGATGACGCTGGGAGTCGATTAGTAGATGAGGTTGTTGCCATTGTCCAGATTCATTTAATCTGTTGTCGTTGGTGTCTTGGCTGAATTGGACAAAGGGGGTTTGACTGTCTGCTGTATTGCCGCTTTGCTTGTTACTCGCATTGCCTTCTAGTCCAACTGGCTGATGGGTGTCAGCTAGCTGTGTGTAAGCTTGTTGATGCTGGTCAGCAGTTTGCAGTTTGCTATGACTGTCATGACTCTTATGCTGCTTTGATTGACTGTCAACTTGATGGCTGCTGATGTGTATGCCTGTGCTGCCTTGTACATTGGCGGCGGCTTGGGTCTCTATACTGATGCCCTGTCCACGTGCTTGACCACGAGTATGGTCGCTATGTTGGTACAGGTGACCGAGGGTGAGACTCGACTGGTAGCTGCTGCTATACAGGTTGATTTGTGGACTGTCAGGATGAGCGTCAAACATGAGCTGGTTGTAGCCGTTGATAGCGTGGTCTTTAGTCGCTTCTCCGGTGCGACTGCTATCAATGCTTTGGGTTTTGATGCCGTCGATGGGATACGCATGGCTTTGGTTGATAAACCAAACGGGACTGGTGGCATCAATGAAGTCTGTGTCACTGGCGATGCGGTTGTGCTGGGCGTCGTCGTTACCCTGTCCGTTATGGGTGCTGCCGATGATGATGGGATGGGTGATGTCGCCGCCAATAAAGTCAATGAGGACGTGCTGTCCGTGACGCAAAGGCTGGGTGTGTCCCATGTGATCGCCGACGAGGTGGCTGGCGATGGGTATCCAGTGCGCGCTGTCGTCGCTACTATCTTCACTTTGCCAGTGGTAACGGATATGAGCGCGGTGGTTGCGGTCATTATCTACCGCACTACTGCTATTGGTGTCTATGATACTAGCGCTCATCAGACCTGTCAGACTCGGATGCGGTTGTCCTAGTCGGCTAAGCTCCTCTTCGTAGGGAATGTGGTAGTGATGCGGAAATGGCAGATAGCAAGCGCTGATATGGTGGATGTTTTCATTATCATGTGCCTGGTTTGTATTGGGCTGCAAGGTTATCGGGTCAAAGGGCGCATGTCCAAGCCAGTCCGCTGGTATGTGGTTGTTGATACTGTGGTGAATGGAGACTAGGCTTATTGGTTCGGTGACATAAGGATTGCCTTCAATGTCGTGGACGCTGGGTAGACTCAAGTGACGGATATTGCCTGTAAGACTACCTATATTAGCCAATTGCACTTTGCTTTTCTGATAGCGAGTCGCAAGTTTGTCCAGTCCGTCGTCGTTTAGATAGCTATGGCTGTGGATAAAGCGTTTATGTGTGCTCGGACTGGCGGATTCTATCGTTTGTTCTGTACTACTATGTCCACTATATAGTCCAACGAGGCGGTTATCGTAGCGGTAAAACTCGCTGTTTTGGATGTGCTGGACTATTTGTGGGCGTATGGCAGTGATACGATCTTGTCTATCAGCAAGACTGGCCGGGTTTTGACTTAAGGTACTGTGAATATCACTGGCGTCTGGGCGCAAGGCTTCGGCATCATGCGGTAATAAAACTAAGGTATGACGGTCTATATCATGACGGTAGTAGCCAGTAACACCAAAAAGTGCCAAATACTGAGTTAAGTAAGCCAGATCGGTTTGGTTATATTGCACGCTATGCTGGATATGATAGTCGTCAGCGCTACTTAAGCGCTCGTCAATCTCAACGTTTATGTTATATGGGCTAATAATATCTTTGATAAGCTCACTTAGACTTAAATGATGATGACGGCGGTTGTAACTGCTCAAGCGTAGCTGACTAAGAGCTGGTTCACAGATGATGCGATAAGCAGCCATACCACTGTTGCTACCTAAAGCGATGACTTCGGTGATGATACCGTGGCGAATTTGGCTCGGCAGTAGCGTATCAGCCGTATGCCAGTGAATAGCAAGACTTTGCCCTAGCCAGCCTTTGGTATCCAGGCCTGCTTGGGGATGTAGCAAGGTGAGGCTGATACGGTAGCCACAATAGAGGGCGAGCTGGCGCTGCTGATAAGATAGCTGACGTTGGTCTTGGTGGTAGGGACTTGGATAGGCGGTGGGCGCTGGCATCAAGGCAGGCTTATCCCAGACGCTATCAGGCAATGGCATGCCGAGCAGACTCTCAACAAGGTCTGCTTGCTGTATCAGACTCATGGCGATATCAGGATGGGCGCTAGTAAGTTGCACGTGCCGCTTAGTTTGAGTCCATACCATGATGCGCCCTTCTCTCTAAGTCCAAAAGTTGAAAGTTTAAAATGATAAAATTTAGGGATGCTGTATGCATAAAATACATAAATTGCTCAAACCTTACTTACCGCTCAAACAACTGTCTAATTGAAAAACCCATCAATAACCATCGTTAGACGACTCTCGTTTTGGCTGAATACCAATCATGTCAGAAATACTGGCAAGCTGATCTTCGCTCTTGATGATATGCGAAAGCCATTGGTCCAGTGGCATATCTGCCCAATCAATGGCACGGCCAAGTAAAAACGTCACAGGACTGTGTGGCTCATTGGTCGCAAAATAGTCTTGGATTTGCCCTAATAGTTTGAGTGCTTGCCGGCGGTTGCTTTGATGATCACCACTGTTTGGCTCAAAACCTTGCGATACGCCATTACTGGATGTCTTAGCGCGAACCTGTACTGTTTCATGATTATCATCGGTCATCGCTTCTGTCGATGTATCGTCTAACATCACTTGCTCAGGAATCAGCGGCATTAAATGCTGTATTAACGCGTCTAATAGATCAGTGACAGGCGCAAAGACGGGGGCATCCATTCCCATCAGATCATTTAGCTGATCGGTTAAGCATTGCCACTGCGTTTTGACCAGACTTAACTCTGTGATAAGGGTTCGTTGCCAGCTATCATGACTGTCTTTAATGGCTTGGTTGTACTCGTCTAGGCTCAACTGACCACTATCATCATCTGGGTTTTTTTGCCGCTGTTTATCGTGTTCGCGAGCAGTTAAATAATAGTTATAGTTATAAATATTACTCTTGCTATCAGAAAGAGGCAGCTGCTTAAGATCATCTGTCAAGGCTTTGACGAACCATGACAGCAGGCCCGCCCTAATATCCATGCTATCTTCTTCACCATCTAACGGCGGATACATCGTCAGCCAGTATTCATCGTTGAGAGCTTGCAATAGCTGTAATCCGTGACCAACACCTGCCAAATGATTGGTGTGACTAAGCGCATCAACGTACCAAAGTGCCAACTTTAAGTCTTTACTTTTATTCACCAAAAGTCTGGCACACTCTTTTTTTACAAACTCCCAATCAGCAACCTTAAGCTCGGTCACCCAAGTTCCTTGCGCCAGCAGTGGATCGTCCTCTTGACGAGCAGCGGCAATAGCCTCGAGACTCATATCAAAAGTCAAATCCTCGCCCACACCGTGATGGGAGTCCATAATAGGCGCGATAAGTGTACTTATGGGCATCATATTCGTATCATTCATCATGATGCTTCCTGATTCTGACTTTGTTGCGCCATTTGACTGAGTGCTACAATAGAGTCACTAACTAAACGGCAATCGATGTGATCCTCATCATTAACAAAGACGGTAATTTGATTGAGTATCCTTTTTGTTTCATCATGAGCGAGCAGATGAGTGGCAATCTTTGGCAATAACGTTTGGCTAATAATCGCATCGGCATTACGTGCCCCTGAGTCCACTTCATGACAACGTGACAATATCAGCTCAATAACCTCCGAATCGACGATACACGGCACATCATAATGAGCACGAATACGACTCGTGACTTTGTCTAGCTTAAGGCGAATAATTTCCGCAAGTGCATCATCTGTCAATGGATAATATGGAATCACTGTCAGTCGACCCAAAAACGCAGGCTTAAATGCCTTATACAACTGCGGATTAATCGCTTGTTTTAGATGATCACTGTCAGGTAAGCAAAAGTCAGTAACGGTAGGATCAGTATTGATACATTGCTGCATAATAGTAGAGGATCCGACATTGCTAGTCAGCATGATAAGCGTGTTTTTAAAGTCGATTAAACGCCCTTCGCTATCTTCCATGACCCCTTTGTCAAACACCTGATAAAACAAATCTAAAACGTCGGGATGGGCTTTTTCGACCTCATCAAGTAATAGCACACTATAAGGACGACGTCTGATCGCTTCTGTCAGCACTCCGCCCTCACCGTACCCTACATAGCCCGGCGGCGAACCTTTTAAGGAAGCCACACTATGTGCTTCTTGATATTCTGATAAGTTGATGGTGATTAAGTTACGTGCGCCGCCGTAGAGCACATCGGACAATGCCAGCGCTGTTTCTGTCTTACCTACCCCGCTTGGTCCTACCAGCATAAATATACCTTGAGGACGATTGGGATCATCAAGGCGTGCTTTGGCTGTATGGATGCGCTTAGCGATAGCGTCAATAGCATGGTCTTGGCCGATAAGTCGTGCTTGTAGCGTGTTTTGCAAATTCAAAAGACGGTGTTTTTCGTCACCTGCCATGTCATTGAGGGGTATTCCTGTCCAATCAGAGACAATCTGCTTGATAACCTGACGATCCAGAGTTGGGTGCACTAATCGATACTTTTTTTGAGCACGCACTAATGCTTGGGCGACTTCTTGATAATCCGACTGCGTGTCCAGCCGTGCCTGAGCACTCAAAGGCTGACCTTCATCGTCTATACTGTCATTTAATACTCGCTCAAGTTGATCTAGCTGCGCGTTCAGCGCCAACTGCTCTTGCCAGCATGCTGTCATCTCATGGATTTTCTGCTGGTTTAGCTGACGCTGTTCGTCTAATACTGCAATTTTTTGACTAACCTTGTGTTTGTCTTCCATCAAACCGATACGTTCAAGCTGTTGGTTGAGGCTACTGATGTGCTGCTGTATCTGCTGCTCGGTAGCATGCAACTGATCGAGTTGATTGGGTAAGGCAGTTTTAGACAAGCTCACTCGAGCAGCAGCGGTATCTAACAAACTCACCGCTTTATCAGGCAGTTGTCGATCACTCAGATAACGCGCTGACAGCTCAACGGCGGCCTGCAAAGCATCATCATCAATGGAGATAGCAAAGTGTGCTTGCATCTTTTGACGTAACCCGCGAATCATAGCAATCGCCGTTTCGATGTCAGGCTCATCGACTTTGACGACTTGAAAGCGGCGAGATAAGGCGGCGTCTTTTTCAAAGTATTTTTTGTACTCAGACCACGTCGTTGCGGCGATGGTTCTAAGCTCACCTCTTGCCAATGCTGGCTTTAGTAAATTAGCCGCGTCATTTTGACCAGCCTGCCCGCCAGCACCGATTAAGGTATGCGCTTCATCAATAAACAATATGATAGGCTGAGTCGATGACTGCACTTCTTCAATGACTTGTTTTAAGCGGTTTTCAAACTCTCCTTTAACACTTGCACCGGCTTGTAGCAGCCCTAAATCAAGGGTGCGGATTATGATATTTTTTAGTTGGTCGGGTACTTGCTCTAAGACTATCTTTTGTGCCAACCCTTCGACCACAGCAGTTTTGCCAACGCCTGCTTCACCCGTCAAAATAGGATTGTTTTGGCGTCGCCGAATCAATATATCAATTAATTGATGTATTTCAAACTCACGTCCAATGACAGGGTCGATCTCGTCAGCACAGGCTTTCGCTGTCAAATCATGGGTATACTTATCCAGTGCAGGGGTGGTCGTTTCAGTAGACACCCTATCATCATCCACCCCAAAGCGCGCTTGAGTATTATCCAGCGACTGAGAGGGATGAGCGCCCTCTGCATGAGCATAACTCGCCACCTCACTGCTTTCTGTACTGCCAGCGCATTGTTTTTCATAGTCGTTTTTTAAAGCGTGACGATCGATCAAACATAATGAATCAGGCAAAGCATGTAATAGCGCTTGATAACTATCATAACCCAGCAACACTAGCAAAATATGCCCTGAGCGAATCTCGATTTGAGGCTTAGTATGCTCATGTTTATCAGTATATTGACTGCTAGCAAGCATCCAAGCGTCCTCTAGCAGGGTGATGAGCTGTACACTAAACACAGGGGTCACACCCATAGCAGATGGCAGTTCTTCTATCTTATTTAATAACGCTTCTTTTAAAAAAGTAGAGTCAATTTTATTGGTTTTTAGAATTTGGCTAAAATCATTATAAGGCGAACGACTTAGCTCATATAAAAAATGCAGCACATCTACATCACGATTACCCTGTTCGATACATAAGCGGGCCGCTTGTTGTAAGCATTTGCGGCAGCTGGGCGTCAACCTTGTGATTACTGCTTTTAATTGACTCATAAAACTCTTCCTTTTTTATTGAACGGGTAATGCATAATAAGTGTCTTTAAAGTCTGTATAGGCAGGCTGAGATACCAAAAATCCTCCACGGCCCAATCCACCAAACTCACTTTCTGATAGTGACAACGGCTTTACTTCCTTTTTGTCAAGCTCAAGCTGCACATCAATCGCCAAACATACCCCACACCATTTGCGTATAAACTCTATAATAACTTGATGAATATCACCCTGCGGCAGCAGACGAATATAACGCTCGGCATCTAATTGATGAAAGATAATTTTGATTTTACTATCAAACTGAATCACCCTCGCTCCGCAAAACGCTGAGACCCCTAGCTGCATATGCTGAGTCCCGAGAGCTGTCTGCTCTGTAGCAGGTAGATCAAACCACTCAGGGATGAATTGCTCAACACTGATCTTGATTTTCAAAAAGTGAGACAGCACATGTGCCAGCTGATCAGCGCTCAACCGACCAGGCGAAATCCTACCTGCATAGGCGATCAAACTGTCGATACTGGTCAGGCTAGTAGGCTGGCGTGCTAGAGCCCGTAAACTTAGTAAATACTTATCTTGATTGTCATCTAGCTCATACTGTATAGGCAGGTTATAAAACCAGCTGGCTTTCACGTACAAACTGGTCAACCTATGGTTAAATAAATCTAAAAACTCAGGCGCAGCACCGTCTTTAATATGACGCACACGCATCGCAAGCTGATTAGTATAAAAAGCTGGCAGCGCAGACATAGGGCCTGTCAAGCCAATGTGCGCAGGATAGATCTCGACCTGTCTAACACAGTTATTCATCGACTCTTGAGGTACTAATGTCATCGACTCAATCTCAGCAAGCGGATAGGCCAAGGATAATGAGGAACGAAAGCGTATCTCAATCGGCACATTTCCAATTTGAGCTTGACGGTGCAGCAGTCTGACCGCTTGCAGTAAATCAAATCGCTGCGGCTCATCAAACAGTGGCGCTATATCTACATAAGAGGTGTCAGACCACTTCTTGGCTGGCATCGACAAACCTCCTCTCTGGTCACGGCATCTAATATGATTACTTCTACAAAGCTATTTAAGCTGGCATGATACCCAAGCACATAAGACAATAGCTGTGCAAACTGACGAATACTTACTCCAGAAAAATGACTACGATTGATACAAATATCAATAATGGTGCCACGAACAAATCCTGGCTGCGGAGTACGCTGAATTCTTCGTGCTTCAATTCGTGTCTCAACTGACACGATACCGTCTATTAGTAGCGCATTAGAAGCTGACTGAGTAATATCATAAAGCGATAAATACTCTTTAATGAGCTTAGCATCTTTTGACGCGAGCGATAAAAAGTTGAGACTCAGCATCGAAATCAGCCGCCAGCGCTCATCGCCAGTGTACTCAAACCGTGCGGTTCGCGATGGCTGTTTAAGTAAGGACACGCTACTAAAGCCTGTCATGCTATCGCAAAACAAATCTCCGCGGCTTTGACCAAATACAATTTGAGAGGGTAAGTCTCTATTAGTACAGGTCAAAACCGCACTCATACTAACTGACTCTGTTGTCGCTACAGACGACTTATCTGTGAATAAGATTTGATACTCGAACCCTTGCTGAAAGTCCGCCATATCTTTATCACGTTTGACATGATAATAACGACCATCGTTTTTTTGTTCATAGTGCGTAAGCGCGTAAAAAGGATGATAAACCTGCTGGACTTGTCGGTTATTAATCTGCTTTGACTCAATTACCTTCTCAACATCATAAATTTCGTGTTGAAAGAGTGCACGTGCATCTGGAACTAAGTCATAATACATCGACTGCTGTGTGACCAAAATAGGCTTAGCAGCGGTTTTAAACAAGTTAACTACAGGCGTACAAAACAACTTAAGACTGCTGCTGTCGAGCTGCTGTAAATTTTTAAGACGTATGGTGTTTTTTTTATCGAATTTAAAATAACAGCGCAACTCAAACCCACTACTATCTATAGTGAACTGTGAGCTGTGATCACTTAGGTCTAGTTGCAAAAAGTTAAACTTCTCTGGAAAATAAAAATACTCTTTTAAAAGCGCGGCTGATGAGTTGGGAGCGCGATGGTTGGGCAGTAATTGCTGCTCAGGCTCAAACCCCAAAGGTTTGAACGGACTGCCAGCAATAACATGTTTTTTATGAGTAATGATGTGAGTCTGCTTAACATCACACCATAGTAAGTCCCAAAGGCTCGTGCCTTGGCTAGCATCTTGATCTATATATAAATCAACACCAAGATGTAGTAGCTGCTGGTAGTCAAATCCTGCATTTAGCCCTTTAAACTGAATGCTGATACAACCATTTAGCAACCCATGCTGAGGATCGCTGACCTCCTGATGTGTTTCAAACCGAACATCACTGATGCTAAGGGGAAATAATGTCACCGATTGGGTAGATTGGAACTGGCACGCAGTACCATTTATTTTCTGAGTAAAAAACTTGTGGTGTTTGTCCACAGTAATAGGTTCGCTTAAACTATGTGCGTGTACACCTAAATTAAACTGAGCAATAGAGACCGATGGAAATGGCTTGATATAATCAGGATACAATACTGATAAAAGCGACTCTGTAAAATCAGCATAAGAGTCATCTAATTTTTTATTGATGCGTGCGCTGATGAGTGAAAAAGCTTGAATCAGGCGTTCGATATGAGGATCGTCCACCGTATCATGTGCCATCAACAAGCGATTGGCAATTTTAGGATACTTTTTTGCAAACTCTTTAGATTGCTTATTAAAAAGTGTCAACTCATGCTCAAAGTAAGGAAGTAAACTATCCATAACGCCTCAATATATCGATAACCATGGCTCTAACATCTGCATATATGACTGAGCTTGCCGTATTCACTTAACATAATAACGCTGAAAGCTGGGTTCAAAAAACGCATCGAAGCTGACCAACTCACGAGCAGGATAAACCTTAAGTAATGCTTCAATAGAAAAACAAAGCTGGTTGACGTCAACTGCGCCAATATCTAGTGATACTCGAACATTTCTAAGTCGAAGATCTTGCTGTTCTATAGTTTTTGCAATCTGGCGGCAGATATAGTCACAGTCTGCTGGGTTGGCACTACTCAAACCGACAAAGTCTAAAATGCCAAAATTAAGCACAGAGGCACTGACAGTTGGATACTCTTGTAGACGATCTGACATCACACAGCGCGTATTAAGCAGGGCCTCCAAGTCTTTTGCAACAGAAGCCTTAAGCTCATTAATATTCAGACGGCGCACCACCATTTGCTGCTCATGATAGCGCGGCTGATCATCAAACAGCTGCTCAAACAGATTAAGACGAAACCCACTTTTCGTATCGCTATAACTCATACTTCTCACTTTTCATCCATGTGCTCTTATGACAAAAAAGAAAGGCTCAAAAATGACCTTTCTTTTTATGAGCAATTAGGGCGTGTTGAACACGCCCTAACATGGATGCTATCGATTTATCTATTTTAGGCCGTATAAGTCGCAGTATTGTTGGCAAGTGACCATTTCTTAGTCACCGCACCTTTTGCCGTACCATCGATATCTTGCTGAGTATAAGTCCACTCAACTGCCGCGTATTTGATACCTACCTTCTCAGTTGGTACGCCTTCTGCACGCACCATTGGCTCAACACTTGAAATGAGCGCATGCTTTAATTTAATTTCAAGATATTTAACGCGCTTATCGCCATTTGCACGATAAAAATCAATTTGGATCTCGTCAAATGTATAACCAGCAGAACACGCTTCCCAGAGCTTTGGACTTGTTGAGTCTAGGTCTTTGACAAATGACATATCTGCATGTTCACAGCGCTCAGAGGTATGACCACCGACACTACTCGCTGTCGCTGATTTTGGTTGACGAATCAAATGATCCCAAGCATTTACCTCAAGCCAACCTTTATGCTCACTATCACGAGACTCGCCATCAATCTTATATTTACCACGGAACTGAATGTAAATATCCTTCATATTGCATACCCTTTAATAACAATTAATGTGTTTTAGTGGTTCTTATTTACTACTGGTTTGACACGATCAGCTGTTGCTGGTTTGCGGCAGTTGTGTGACCAGACGCAAAGAAACTGACAACTCATCGAGCTGAAAGTGTGGTCTTAAAAAAACCACAGATTTGTAGACTCCAGGCTTTCCTGGCACTTCCACAACTTGTACTGATGCCTCACGTAGCGGATACTGCGCTTTTGCTTCTTGTGAGGCGCCATCATCGAGTAAGACATAACGCGAGATCCAATCATTCAAAAAGGATTCCACGTTACCTGGTGCTAAAAAACTGCCGACTTTATCGCGCATCATCGCTTTTAGGTAGTGAGCAATACGAGAGGTTGCCATAATATATTGCAGCTGCGTAGACAACATAGCATTCGCATTGGCATCATCATTCTGATAGGTTTTGGCCTTTTGCACAGATTGAGCGCCAAAAAAAGCCGCATAATTGGTATTTTTGCAATGGACTAACGGAATAAAACCCAAGTCGCTTAACTCTTTTTCACGTCGATCTGTAATGGATATCTCGGTTGGACATTTGAGCGCCAAATCACCTTCATCTGTTTTAAAGGTATGAACAGGCAAGCCTTCAACCAAGCCACCCCCTTCTACGCCGCGTATCGCTGCACACCAGCGATAATCAGAAAATGCTGAGGTCAAGCGTGATGCAAAAGCATAGGCGGCATTTACCCATAAGTAATCATCATGATTGGATCCTGAAACACCTTCAACAAAGTTAAATCCATCAACCATTGTGCCATCCTTAGGGTTGTAAGGCAGACGGCCTAAGAAACTAGGCACTGTCAATGCGACATAGCGAGCATCATCAGACTGTCTAAAGGCACGCCATCGAATATACTCTGCTGTTTCAAATATTTTAGATAAGTCTCTTGGTCGACCAATATCAGTAAATGAATCCAACCCAAACATCTCGGCCGATGCAGCAGACACAAAGGGTGCATGTGCTGAGGCTGCCACATGTGAGATTTGTTCTAATAAATACATATCAGCATTTTGACGAGTAAACTCAAAATCGCCAACCAAGGCAGCATAAGGCTCACCGCCAAAGCTACCAAACTCTTCTTCATAGATTTTCTTAAACAATGTACTTTGATCAAAATCTATTGAAGACTGAAAATCCTTGGTCAGCTCACGTTTGGTCGTGTTGAGCATACGAATCTTTAACATAGACTCAGAGGGTGTTTGGCTACATAAGTAATGTAAGCCGCGCCAACTTGATTCCAGCTTTTGAAACTCTGGGGCATGCATAACGGTGGTTAACTGCTTTGAAATTAGCGCATCGATCTGAGCAATACGACTATCAATAGAAGCTGCCAGATTATCTGACAATGTCACCGTGCCTTGCATCACCTCGTTAGCTAACTCAGCAATTTGAGACTTTGCCCGCATTTTTTCATCATCAGACTTTGCAATATTACTTTTATTAACTATATCTTCGAGTAAATCATACTCATCTGTTACCGCAGGGTTTGCTATTAATTGAGCGCTCATACTTACTTCCCATCATCAGATATATTATTGCCTGCCATGTTTTTGACTTGTTCGGTATTTTTTAGAACTTCATCTAATAAATCTTCAAGTTTTTCATTTGCAGATATCTTATTGCGCAGATCAGCCAATCGGTCACGGGCAGCGACCAATTGCTTCAAAGGTTCAATCTGATTGGCAACTGATTCAGGGCGAAAGTCATCGATAGCATTGAACGCTAAGTCAACGGCAAACTCCCCGCCTTTTTCGCTAAGCTCGTTTTTGACTCTAAACGTTGCGCGGGGCGCTAACCCTGACATTACTTCGTCAAAAGTATCCAAGTCAATTTCAACGAACTTCTTATCTTTGAGTCGAGGCTGCTCAAGCGTTGAATCCCCAGAAAACTCTCCCAAAACACCAACGACAAAAGGAATCTCTTTTGTCTCAATAGCGTCTCCTACTTCCACATCATAAGTAAGATGTACACGGGGTGCCCGTACTTTACCCAATTTCTTTTGAACACTGTCGTTATTTGCCATATGCGTTACCTAAGCTGTTTGGATTTTTATCTAACAATTACTGATAGTCTCTGATGATTATTGATGCGAATAAATCTAGTAATTAGCCCTATTACCATAAATACGAAACGAATCAACGTAAAATACCAAATGGATCGGTTGGTGCTGAAGAGCTGGGTTTAACTGGGGTGCGTTTGGTCGGTACTTTTTGTTTCGGTATCACTGTTTTGGTTATTCGACGAGGCGCCGCATTTTTTTTCCTAGTACGCTCTTTTTTATGGGCAGATCTTGCACGGGCGGGCTTGGTATTTGTCAATTTCTTAGTACGTACGACAGGCGTGGGTAGCGACTCGTCATAGTTAAATCCATGAACGTTGCCATATATTTGGCTTAATGTCATTTTGTATTCATTGATAAACTTATCACTGCTACCATTTAGATAACCTGCTTCTAATTGACTACTAACCACTTGCACGCTGCTATCTAGTAGTATCTTTTGAAGAGAAGCGGTACTTTCCCCTAACTTCGTAGCTTCGCTTACCGAGTAAAGCGCATAAGTGTAATAACCATTGTCGTAATATATTTTTGCCAGGGCTTCCCAAGCAAAGCGATCTTTAGGATTAGCAGTAACGGTTTGATTTAGCGCCTCAACAAGCGTATATAGTTGAGAGGACTGCCGCTTCTCTGATGACTTGATAGCCTCATACTGTTTCATGATGCTAGACGTTGAAGATGTATCGTCGCCATGAGCAACGCTAAAGCCTGCCCCCATTATGACAAGGCCTGTTATGATGGCTTTTGCAGCCCTTATATTGATACTGTATGTCATCACCCTACTACTTAATTGTTGAGTATAAAAAAGGATTACTACTAAAGCGCTTCTTTCACCTGAAAATGTAGCTTTAAAAGAGAGCATGCTCTTTAGCCTACACGCCAAGACTGTAGTGTCTCTACAGCTTTTTTTCTGTATTGACCAACGTGATCACATCATTCAACGTTTCTTTTATTTTCGCTTTTTCGGGCTCAGCCATCACTTCATTATTATGATAAACACTCACGTTGTTTTTTGAGAGTTTTAACGCAGACATCATCGCTATTTCTCGGGCAGTCACCAGTTGATTGTTTTTGCCAAGTGCTTGATTGGCAGCTCTTAACGCCCTAGCATAACTTTTTGATTGATAATACTTTTTGGCCATAAACTGCCATTGGGCGGCTGTCACTTTTTCACTATCTTTTTCGTTGGTTAAATACGCTAAAGAAGGTGATGTCAACACACTTCTAGCAGCAGAAGGTGCGTATGACGTGTCTTTTTTCATACTAGAAGTACACCCTGCTAACAACACTGAAGTGGTCAAGCCAATGCATAACCAACAAATGTTTCGGTATTGAACAAAAGATATCGGTATCATAGATAAAACATCGCTAAAACAATAATTGGCATTTTGTACGACAGCAATAAATGTTACGTTTACGCCCCGATATCGATTCGACACTAACAACAGGCGTTTGTAATGTAATTTTGTATTACTGAAATGTGACCCTAAGTATACATACACCTGACAATATTTCAATAAAATTTACAATATTTTGTATAACTTATTCGATAATGATTATTTTTTCTCCGGCTGCGCTCATTATGCGATGGTCTTTATTCTATATTTATACTTCACAGCATCATTATTTAATCAATTTTCGCCGTTGACACTATATTTACGACCACTCATCAGATATGTCTTAGTATTTTACTATTTGTCATACCTCTCACCCAGACTACTGTCACCTGACAGGGATACACCAAGATACTTATAAATGTTGGTTTTTTATGACTATTTCATAGTTTTAGACAGGATCTAGATGTCTACTTTTTATATTTTTCACTGACAAGTATCGAAATTAGTTTTCTATTTTGGCCATGAAAGATTTTATAAGATAGGTTGCTAATAAGCAAAAAAAATGGTGGGAATCATATTAAAACACTAGGGCGTGTCTTTATTCAAAAATGGTAATAAAAATGAGATAAATTGCGGAAAAACAAGAGAAATAGCGCCGTTAATATCGGGATATCCACCAGATATTTGACGATAGTTGGCAAAATTTGGTCATTTTTAGCCCGTCTAGATAACTATCTAGTAAATTGAAGACACGCCCTAATCAGCTATTAGGGCAATATTAGCTTTTTATTTCAATATGACTATTCAATTGAACATAAAACGTGCTCTGACGTTTTTTATATACTCGATCCTAAATAAAACTGGCAGGCAAGAGACTATATGCCAAGTGCTGCTGGTAGTTGTTTGACGCAGCATCGAGCGGTGTAGGCACAGCACACAAGAAAAACAAATACCAGTCGCACTGGAGCTGTTTTAAAGTAGATTGACTGTATATGGTTATACAAACACCATCCCATCTTCGGTCTGATGTGCCTTGATATCGACATCGTAGGCAGCGCTGAGTCGTTGACGGGTCATTACCTCAGTAGGCGTGCCTTGGGCAATAACTCTCCCACCGTTTAGTAGTACCACCTCATCGGTATAACGATAGGCATGGGTCAAGTCATGCAGCACTACCAAGATACTTTTGCGCTGCTCATGTACCAGGGTGTGTAAATAATGCAATAAAAAACGCTGATGGCGAATGTCAAGATGGTTGGTCGGCTCATCAAACATCATGATTTTGGTGTCTTGCATCAGCGCCCGCACGATAGCCAAGCGCTGCTTTTCCCCGCCTGACAAGGTTTGCACACGGGCATCGGTTAGATTTGACAGCTCAAAATCTTGCAGCAAGGTTTGCGCGCGATCAACATGGTGACGATTTGGCCGCTGATACCAAGCAAGGTTTGGCGAGACGCCCAATAGCGCATAATCAAGCACCGTAAGCGGCAGCTCAAAACGCTCATGTTGCCCAACCCAAGCGATATGACCATCACGCATCATCTCATCGATAGGCTGGCCTTGAGCTGTGATATACCCCTGTGTTTTTAACGCCACCCCAGTATGCTGATCCAATACTGTATGCAATAACGTGCTTTTACCCGCGCCATTGGGCCCGATAAAGGCGACGAGCTTTTGGCTTGGCACGGTTAGCTTGTCTATTTTTAGCAGCACTTTGTCACCATGCGAGATATGAATCTCTTGCATCGACAACAGCTCGCTTGCTTTCTCATGACTTGTATTATTATTTTGACTCGGTTGCCCTGTTTGCATTGACCGTACTGGCCGCACGGGTTTTGCTGCCGCAGCGCTGCGTCCACTTTGAAAAAATGAATCAAGCATAGTTACTCCTATCAATTAACGGCGGCTACTGCGCACAAACAGCCAAATAAAGAAGGGGCCACCAAGCAGCGCTAACACAATGCCAACAGGCACATCCACTGGATAAGCGACATGCCGCGCTGTGCCATCAATGAGCAGCAATAATATCGCCCCAAGCCAGCCCGACCAAATCATCAGCCGCATACGCCCGCCACCAAACAAAATAGCCAGCAGGTTGGGCACCATCATGCCAATAAAGCCGATGACGCCGGCTAAGGACACCGCCGCTCCTGTCAACAATGCCGAGGCAATCACTACCAGACAGCGCACCACTCCCACCTTGATACCCAAGGACTTAGCAGCGGCCTCCCCTAGCATCAACCCATCTAACTGCCGACCTAAGGGTAATAAGATAGCCAGCCCCAAGATCATAGAAATCATCGCATAGCGCAGCGGCACAAACCCCGCCTCCGCCATACTGCCCGACAGCCAATTGGTCGCCGAGCGCAGCACCATATCATCAGACATAAATAAAATCAGACTGACCACGGCCGCACAAAACGCACTGATCACAAACCCTAATATCAGCAGACCCATCTGCCCGCCGCCCAAAAACCGATGACAAGCGAGAATAAACAAACACACCAATACGCTTCCGCTAAAAGCGGCAAGCGGTATGCCAACGCCGCCAATCCCCAACGCCAATACCAGCACCACCCCAAGCGCTGCCCCACCTGACGTACCGATTAGGCTCGGATCGGCTAATGGGTTTTCAAACAATGCCTGCAGCGCCGCCCCGCTGACAGACAACGCCATACCAACCAGCAATGCCGTCACCACGCGCGGATAGCGCAGCTGCCAGATAGTATCGTCAAGATGATTGGGGCTTGACCAGTCGCCAAAACCAATACCAAGGGCCAGCCAAATCAGTAGCAGTGATATGGCCGCCGCCACCAGATAATAAAGGCTGTGCTTGTATTTACTTGATAATACAGGGGTCGGTACTGCTAGTGTATTTGCCATGGAAAGTATCGTTTTATTTAGATAAAAACTCAGTGAGTATATTTGCTTGATTTAGATTGTTTACTTAGGCTATTTTGCGAGTGCATTTAGCTTTTTTAGCACTTCAGGCGACTGTAAGCCATAACGCAAAAAATCATCGGCTGGCCAAAAATGGACGTCGCCATTTTTACCTGCTGTACTGGCAGCAACCTCAGGACGCTGACTAAATTGACTGACACCGCCAACGACTGCCTCATTATGCTCGGCAATGATAATCACATCAGGCTTGGCAGCCAGCCAGCCTTCTCTCGACAAGGGTTTTAGCCCCGATACGTTGGCGGCATTTATTCCGCCCGCACGGCGAATCAGCTCATCGCCTACTGTGCCCTTGCCAGCGACAATACGGCCATCGTAACTTAGCAGATAGCGCTTACCGGTTTTTGCCATAGGACTCATCCCTGCCTGCCAACGCTTGGCGAGCTGCGATCCGGCAGCTTTTTTATCGACATAACTGCCGACGGACTTGATACTGCTGGTAAAGGTGCTGACTTCTTCTTTGGGTGCGACATTGACGGCTTTGACTTTTAGTCCATTTAGGCGCTGATAGATACTCGCCGGCTGTACCATATAGCTGCCGAGCACCAAGTCAGGCTTTACCGCCAACACCGACTCGGCGGTGATATTACGGTGCATGCCCACAGCGGGCACGCTCTTTAGCGCCGGATTTTTATTGGTAGCATCTTTACCTACCAGCTTATCGGTCGCTCCTAACGCCACGACCACATCGGCGACATCGGGACTCATGGCGACGATACGCTCATAAGCTTGAGCAGAGAGCGACGGCACGGCCAATATACTAAGGATGGCAGCCGTACTGATAGCACCACGGGTACGTTTTTTATTGATAACTGAGTGCGTGAGTGTTGTTTTTGATAAGGCAGAAAGCATACGTATTCCTAATTTACTAACGTAAAAAATGACCCTATATATAGCTAGCTCAAAACAAAATGCTTATAAATTCATACTCGTTGCACGTTCATATGAGCGTCTCGATTTTATTTTGAACTGACTATGTGTATAAGCCATTAATGTTAAATAATTATCCAAAATTGATTTTTATGATTGATTTATGCGCTCTCTACTTCAGCCATGACTGCTGGTGCTGACGCTTCTGTATAGGCATGTTCGTCGACAACATTAGCAACTATTTGCTGCCATTCAGCCAGCTCAGGTGTGCCTTCGAGTCGTTGACCAAACACGCTAAAGACACTCGACCCTTTATTATCAAAGCCCTCAATACAAGTCACGACGCCATCTTTGGTAGGGCGCCTCACGCACCATACTTGCGCCAAAGCTTTGTCTTTGAGATGCAGGGTAAAGTCATTGTGGTCTTTGTCTAAAATATTAAACCAATCCCCCATGCGCTTAAGCGTCTGCACCGTACCCGTCTGAATTTGCACAAGTCCGCTATTACCGACAAATATCATAATCGGGCATTTGGCATCACGGGCCTGCGTAAATACCGCCTCGACAGCGCTAATATCAAGCTGCTGCGTCATCTGCTCTGGCGCTTGACGGTAGCTGCTGGCACGGTCGATATCGAGATTTTTTAATAATGAATGAAACTGATGCACATCTGTCATTGCCTGCCAGCCTTGTTGGAGCTGCGTGCGTGCGCCTTCATTCAGCGCCTTGTAGCGCCAGTCACTTAGCGGCGCTTGTACCTCTAACGTCAGCGTCTCCGTATTTACCGTCTGCTGCTGCGCCGCAATCAGCGCCTGCCAGCTGGCGATATTCTCATCACTTAATTCGCGCAGATAGACTTTATCAATCGCCGCTCCCTGACCGTTATAAAACTGAATGCTATAAGACGGTTTGCCTGTGCGACTGGTATCGGTGACCGCCAGCATATGCTGCCACTGCCACATAAAAAACCGTAAATCCAGACCACCAACATTGAGCGCCAATCCCATCTTTTCGCCGAGTTTTAAATTGTGATACGGCGCAGTTTTTTCATGTACGGCCAGATCGTTTCTGACGATGCTCTCAACACTGCCAAAGCGTGCAAACTGCTGTAGCACCGCTTTGCACTGCTCTCCGATGTACTGACTGTAAGGGGATGCGAGCATCAGCTCAAACTCGCTGACCCCCAATGCCGCCGCCCCTTCTGTCGGAAACAGCATCGGCGTGTTTGCTTTTAGTGCTTGGTACTGTTGCCACAGCTCGGTATTTTTTGTGATTAAAGATAACGGTTGACTCATGAGGGTCTCCATAAAATAAATAATAAAAAGCCAATCAGCTCGTTATATACGCGCAAAGAGACAAACGGCTGAATAATAATCGCCGCCTTTGGCCAAATCTATCTCACTAAATCAAGCAAAATGGCAGCGCTCCATGTTTGCGCTTATCGTTTTTGTCAGGCGGTATTGAACGGGAATGATTATGGCAACAATTTTTTAATTTGTAAATAAAAATAATTATCATTTACTTGTTGATAATTATTATCGTTTGAAATATGATGTCTGGGCTTTGTTACTCGCATTGAGTTTTTAAGTAACAAAACCTTGAAGAATTAAATCACCACTAACCGCTTATTTTGTTGTTTTGATAAATAACTTTAATAAAACAGAGCGTCAAACCTCTCTGTTTTTTGCTTTCTCTTTTACGAAGGTTGTTTTGTTTATGTCGATGTCCCCGCTTCGCTCTTATTTACCAGATACTCGCTTCTCTACTCGTTTACCACAGTGGCGACAGCGTGCTTTGGTCACTAGCATCGCCTTGGCGTTATTTGCGTTGGCCCCTGTCAGCGTCCAAGCAGCAGATTTTGTGGACGACATTCCTGAGCTTACCGATGATACTGCCCTACCAAGCGTCCGTCTCAACCCTATCGTGGTGACCGCCACACGCTCTGAGCGTGCCTTAAGCGATGCGCCAGTTGCGATGCAAGTACTGAGCCGCCAAACGCTCGATGACAACCACGCCCATACCTTAAAAGAAGCACTGGCGCTGTTGCCCAATGTTTACTTGCGCGAAGTCCATGGCAAGACAGGCTACGAAGTCAGTATGCAAGGCTTCACCGGCGATCAGGTATTGGTGCTCATCGACGGCTTACCGATTACCGCCAGCACCGGCTCGACGGTGAACTTAAATCAATACATGAATATGGATATCGAGCAAATAGAAGTGGTACAAGGAGCGGCGTCAGCGCAGTTCGGCAGTGCAGCCATGGGCGGGGTGATTAATATCATCACCAAGCCTATCGGCGCAGCGACAGGACATATCACCACCGAGATTGCCAGTAATGGTGAACAAAACCCATCAGGTAAAGAAATAGACGCCAACAAACGCTATGTCGAAGCCAGCGTAGAAGGCACTTTAGATAAAGCTCAGCGTTTTCAGGCTCGCCTATCAGGCTCATATCTAGACAATGACGGCTTGAGCTTGGATCATAAAGCGTGGCCCAGACTCAAAGACGCCAGCGAGCAGTCGCAGGTCAGCGCACGCCTAAGCTATCGCCCTGATGGCAAAGGCATATCAAACGATAGCAATAGTAGCGACGATAGCCGCGTGGTCAAAAACGCTCAATATTGGCTAGAGGTTAGTCACTATAAAGAAGATGACGTCAGCCGCTTTAATTACTATGTGGCACCGCGCTATTTGGCGCAGCAGCGAGATGAGCACATCAGCAAACAGCGCTTTAGTGTCGGTGCGCGCGCTGATATCACGCCGCATGCAGACGATCGTAGCAAGACCTATCGGCTGTCCGCTCAAGCGCTGCATGAGGACTATCAAAGTGAGTCTAATACTAAAACCCAGCAGACCATCACCAGCGCCCGTGACACCGACATCAGTACCACGCTAGCGCAGGCACAGCTCGACCTACCTGAGTTGGTGCTATCCGGCGATCACATTCATCTTATTCAGGTCGGCGGGCAGCTTCAGCAAGACAAGCTGAGCCAAACGAAAAACAAAGCCAACGAGCTGATCAGCGATGAGGTCAACCGTGACGTCGGTGAGCTGTATATACAAGACGACTGGCTAATCGGTGAGAACTGGGAAGTACTGAGCGGGATTCGCTACCAAAACGATGAAGACTTTGGTGGCCATACAGCGCCAAAGGTATCGCTCAAATATAATCTCATGGACGCCAGCGGCCGCGAGCATATCTTGCGTGGCAGTATTGGCGGCGGCTACCGTGTGCCCAATCTAAAAGAGCGCTACTACGTCTTTGATCATAGCAATTTGGGCTATAAAGTGATGGGCAACCCAAACTTGCAGCCGGAGACCTCAACCAGCTACCAAATCGGCTATCAAGGTCAGCTGAGCGATACACTCAACCTCACCGTCAATGGTTTTTATAATGACGTTGACGACCTTATCCAAACCGACGAGGACAATGCGACCTTCGATGGCAATATCGCTGTTTATAAATATATGAACGTCGATAGCGCCAAAACCTACGGCGGCGATATCGGTATCGACTGGCAAGTGGACGAGCGCGCCAAACTACAAGCCAGCTATGCATATCTCAAGACCCACAACAATGTCACCGATACCGAGCTGACCTATAAGCCCAATCACAAAGCCATGCTGGCACTTGACTATCAAATCAATGACAAGTTACAGCTGATCCCGCGCCTCAACTACGAATCCAAACAGCTCGTCAGCACTAACGCACAGACGTACTCGCCGTCTTGGTGGACGCTCGATAGCAAGCTCAATTATGACATGACGGCAAACCTGAGCCTATACGCGGCGATTAATAATATCTTCGATGTACAGCGTGATGTCACCGATGCCAGTGACTATCGTCCGATCGACAATCGTGAATGGTTACTGGGTGCCAGCTATCACTGGTAAGCCCTTGCCCGCACTTATATTAAAGCAACGCTTGTAAAGCAATTGTTTAAAAAACTCTGTCTATAGCGCTGTTTTTATCTTTAGCCAAAACAACAACCATCAAGGAGCCTGACATGACTAAACCCACCCTAGCAATGAGCACCAAGCCGACCAAATTGGCACTACTTTTTAGCAGCAGCCTATTAGCCCTTAGCATGACCGGCTGCGGTGGCGGCAGTGATGGCTCGAGTAGTGGCAATAACGGAAATAGCGATAATGATGGCAGCACACCGCCTGCCAGCAGTGCCAGCTTTAGCGAAACCGCCACATGGCAAGTCACCAACCTAGCACCTGATAGTGCCACTTGTTATGATTTTGATGCCAAAGCTGAAAGCTCATGTGACGGCGATACATGGGATATTAAGTTTGAAAACCAAGCACGCTCAGTCAAGCTTTGGTCCAATAGTGGCGACTCTGGCGCAGGCATGGGCGGGGTTTTTGGCTTGATCGATTGGTCTGATCTGAGCCGTTATACCAATGCCACGCTTGACCCTGATACAGGCCGTGATATCAGCCTGCACTATAACGAAGACCGCAGCGGCGGGGTGTTTACTGCCAAGCCTTGGTTTGAGTACAACTTACAAGGCAAGCATCAGCTATATCCCAACAACCGCGTCTATATGGTCACCACAGACAGTAGTAGCGACATGACAGACAGCAGCGTCCAGCAGCCGATCTATGCCTTGCAAATTACCAACTACTATAATGATGCTGGAAAATCTGGCTACCCAACCATTCGCTGGATTAATACAGCGCTACCAAATCAGGTACAGACCCAAACCATCAACGCCACCAGCAATGATGATTGGGTATATATCGACCTAAAAACAGGCCAAAGCAGCACGGATAAAGACAGCACTTGGCAGATCGGCTTTAAGCGTAATGATGTGATTTTAAATGGTGGGGATTCGGGCAGTGGTAAGATTGGCGGTTATCTTGCCGCCACACCAGCAGGATATTATGATGCAAAAGACGAGCCTGTTGTCAGTCAATTTATCACCGATGGTAGTGCAGCGACCTTAGCCGACCTTACCAGCACAGCAGACTACGACAAGCCGCTAAGCGCTAGAAGCTGGGTGATTGACAGTAAAGGCTCGGATCTCAACCCTGCGTATACTGGCAACTTCCCGAATTTGGATTTTGGCTGGTACACCTATAATGGCATGACCCATCAGCTAAATGCCAAACCACTTGATAGTGCTCAAGGCGCCCTTATCAGATCTGCTGAAGGCAACAGCTATGCGCGTGTGCGTTTGGATAAGATCAATTATCCTGATAGCACGGCGACGACGGCGACCTCATGGGAGTTTAAACTAGACATTCAGCCGGCTTCTTAGGCTGTGTTTTTTCACCCAGTCGCAGAGCAAGGACAAGGAATCGATATAAAAAGCTATTTTTTATAGCTTCTACTTGTCATAGCTTCTATTTATATAGCCTGTATTTTTTTATCAGCGTTCAGCCTTATAAGCATCTATAGGGCGAACGCCAAGCTTCTTTAAAACCCTCAAACACGTATATTTATTGAGTCTTTATGTCCCCTCGCCCTGCCGCTTCTTTGTATCATATGGTATGGGCGCACTATCGCCTGCCGTTTTTAAAGGTTGTTTTATTAAACCTGCTCAATGCCGCCGTCAGCGTCGGTATCATCGCGTATATCAATCACACCTTTATCAGCCAGTCTGTCTTTAGTGCTTTATCATGGCAAAGCTTGGGGCAGTTTTCGCTATTGGTGCTGCTATTGCTAACGACCACGTTTTTAGCACAATATGCCCTCACACGCTTGGGTCATCGATTTGTCTATGAGCTACGGACAAAACTGGTCAAACAAATCATCGACACCGCCGTGCCGCAGATAGATAATCTAGGGAGCGCGCGCCTACTTGCCAGCCTATCCTCTGACATTCAGTCTATCACCACCGCGTTTGTGCGCATGCCGGAGCTGGTACAAGGCGTGATTTTATCGGTAGGTGTCGGGCTTTATCTGGGCTGGCTGTCGCTGCCATTGTTATTGATTGTCATGTTCTGGATTGTGATGACGATTTGGATCAGTACTATTTTGGTCAAGCACGTCTATACGCATCTGACAGAGCTACGCGAGATCAATGATGATTTATACCAAGACTATCAGTCCATCATAGAAGGGCGTAAAGAGCTGGCGCTAAACCAACATCGCGCCCAAAGGCTGTATAACGACGACTTTTTGCGGCACGCCAAAGCCTATGAACAGACCGTGACCAAGTCTGATACCTTTCATTTATCGGCAGTAAACTGGTCCAATATCATGATGTTTGCCGCGATTGGTATCATCTTTGCTGCCGCAAGCTATCTAGGCGTCTCCATGGCTGTGGCCACGACGTTTTCTTTGACGATTTTATTTATGCAGTCCCCGCTCCTACATGCTGTAGGCGCTTATCCCACGCTGCAAACTGCTCAAGTGGCTTTAGAAAAAATACAGGCGTTGGCACTTGCTGATTATCAGCCGGATTTTCAAACAGACAGCGCGGCGACAAACTGGCAAACCATCTGTTTTCAGGATATCTGTTATCGCTACCCACACAACACCGATAGCCAAAACACCGATAGCCAAAATGTGACAGCTATCGACAGCAAGCATGCCGATGATATCTTACAGTCTGTTACACTAACTTTGCAACGCGGCGATGTGGTGTTTTTGATAGGGGCAAATGGTAGCGGCAAGTCTACGCTGGCCAAGATCATCACGGGGATTTTTGCCCCGACGACGGGCACCGTAACAGTCGATGGAAAGCTCATTCATTCTCAAAACAGCGATTCACAAAGTAGCGACTTACAAACTAACAACTTACAAAGTAGTGCCGATTATCGCCAACTGTTTTCGGCGATTTTTAGCGATCAGCATCTGTTTACGCAGCTCATCGGTCCTAAAGGACAAGCGCCTGATCGAGTACTGACCGATACATGGCTGCATCAGCTCAATCTGCAAGACAAAGTGAGCATCACTGACGACATTCTCTCTACCGATAAGCTGTCACAAGGCCAACGAAAACGACTGGCCATGCTCATCACTGTCGCCGAACAAAAAGACATCCTCCTCCTCGATGAATGGGCCGCAGACCAAGACCCTGCCTTTCGCCGTGTGTTTTATCAAACACTGATACCTAAGCTCAAAGCCATGGGCAAAACCTTGTTTATCATTAGTCACGACGACAGCTATTTTGAGCATGCCGATCGATTGCTACTGATGAAAGCAGGCCGACTGATAGAGCTAAACGCTGAAGAACGGCAGCGTGCCAGCATCGACGCCATTGCGATGCTCAAATAAATGACGCGCGCTTGGCACGATACGCACTACTCGCAGTGATCGATACTTCTATAGTCAATCCGATATAAAAACGATATGGCGAGATGAAGTGTCGTTTTACGCAGCATCGAGCAGCGCAGGTACAGCACGCAAGAAAACCAACGCTTTATCGAGCAATTTAGATTTGACTATACGGAGTCCTTGAATGCAATTTTTTAATGATAACAATTATCATTAATGTTATTATTCTCATTGTTGTAAGTATTGTTACAACTTTGTACCCAAAAGCTAACCATTTCAGTTCAAAAGGACATCAGATGCGGTCTCATTTACCCCCTCTATCTATCCGAACCATCCAAAAAAAACACCTGACATTGGCCGTACAGATCGGCCTCTTAATGGGTGTCAGTCACATCGCAGCCGCGCAATCGATTGCGGCCAAGACAATCGACAACTCAGGCAGTGCTGAGTCGTCTACAGGCGCAGAAGTCATCAGCGAAAGTGAAACGACCACTGCTGCGACCTCGATCACCCCATCGACCACGTTAGAGGCAATTACTGTCTATGCCGATGGCTATCGCAGCACCGGTACCAAGACCGCCTTAGACCCTGAAGATGCGCCCATGAGCTATACCCGTATCGATCAGGAGCTGTTAAAAAAGCGCCAAGCAGATAGTGTCAACGCTGCTTTGCGTTATGAGCCAGGCATAAGCTCGGAGAGCCGCGGCACAGTCTCTATCTTTGATGAGTATAATATCCGCGGTTTTAAGACCTACTCAAATTTTTATGACGGCCTCAGACTGCCCTATGATGGTGCGTGGAATCTGATGCCACAAGTCGATGTCTATGCGACTGAAGCGGTCGAGGTGGTCAAAGGTCCCGCCTCTTCGCTCTACGGTTATGCTGCACCAGGTGGTATGGTCAACCAGATCGCCAAAACCCCAAAGAGCACGCAAGAAACCGAAGTGCAGCTGCGACTTGGCAATCAAAACTTAAAAGAGGTAGCGGTCGATACGACAGGACCAGTCAGCGATGCGCTTAACTATCGCTTGGTGGCATTAAAACGGCAAAAAGACGGTCAAATGCAGACCACCGAAGAAGAGCGATTACTGATTAATCCATCGCTTGAGTGGCAGGCGACTGACGATGTCTCTGTGCTTGCTAATCTGTTTTATCAAGATGATCCAGAAATGGTACCATCCACCCCACTACCCGCTGTCGGTACGGTCTACAACGCCAGCTATGGCAAATTAGACAGCGACGCCTATGCAGGAGATCAATGGAATCATTTTAGTAAAGAAGTACTGATGCCAAGCATTACGGTAAACTGGGATATCAATGACAATCTCACCTTTAAGCACATCTTACGCTATACCGATGCCGAAGCTGAGCAGCGCAATATGTATAATAGTGGCGGGTTTGTCGATGGTAGCGATAAGATCTTAAACCGCGTGGCGTATACCACTGATGAGCGCATGAAAAACTGGACCACAGACAATCAGCTGGCTTATCAATTCGACACGGCCAACACCTCGCACAATGTGTTGTTCGGTATTGAGTATCAAGAAACCGACAGTAGCGCGACTTACTATGATGCGGGCGCAGCGGGTACGCCAAACCTTGACTTATCAACCCCCAATTTTTCCCAGATCGATATCGACACCCTGCCGCTAGATGCCTATCGTCAAGACGAAGACATCGAGCAAAGCCAGCTTGGGCTCTATGTACAAGATGAGATGCAGTGGCAAGATTTGACCGTGGTCGCAGGCTTGCGTCACGATAAGTTTGAGAGTATCACTGAGCAGACCAAAGCCGCACAAGGCGCGGTGTACGATGCACAAACGATCGATAATGATGCCTCAAAAACCAGTGGTCGTCTGGCGGCCATTTATGATTTGGATAATGGTTTATCGTCTTATGCCAGCTATTCGCAGTCGTTTCAGCCTGTCGTTGGTAGCAACTTTATTACCAATGAAGCGTTTAAACCCACCACCGCCGACCAGCTAGAAGCGGGTATCAAATATCTGTCCTCAGATCGCGCGACCAAAGGCACACTCGCTGTCTTTGATATTACGCAAAAAAACGTCGTAGTTGCAGACGAAATCAACTATAGAAGCCAAACTCAGACCGGTGAGATTGAGTCAAAAGGCTTTGAGATATCAGGCAGTCATATGCTCAATGACTGGGTGGATGTTGCGGCAAGCTATAGCTATACCGACGCTGAGATTACAAAAGATGAATTCAACCCTGATGTGGTCGGCAATACCCCAGCGCAAACAGCTAAGTACAAAGCCACGCTGTGGGCCGACTACTACGCCACAGATAAGCTTACACTGAATGCAGGCGTACGCTACGAAGACGGCATGCAGCTTGATAAACAAAACTCGGATGAGCTACCAAGCGTGACCTTGGTCGATATCGGTGGCAATTATCAAATCAGTCCGATGCTGGCTGTCGGCGCGAGTATCAATAACTTGTTTGATAAAACCTATGTCGGTGCCTGTTACGATATCAACAACTGCTGGATGGGGCCTGAGCGTCAAATGTCTGTCAGTTTGCAGGCGACATTTTAAGCGTTAATCAAAAAGGCTGGTGTTTTGGTGGAGACTGACCAGAGCACCAATGCTTTATAACTGGCCTGATGACATCCCCTACAAACAAAGCATCTCCGGTAAACACACCTACCGCCTTGTCTGGATAAGTGCTGTCAAATACCGCGTACGCTAGGTGATCATCAGTATGACCTGGTGTCTCGAGCACCCGAACCTCAAGCTGCCCAATCGTGAAACAATCACCCTCATACACCGTCTACTATATTTATCGTTGATGTTTTATGTCGTTATAATTTATTCAAGCCGGTGCTTACCGCTTATTGAATTGATGATTTTTTATGAGCTGTTTTATGGGCAAGCAGTTCACACCAATATTTATTTAAAAGTTAGCACAGACCAGCGCCACAATATACAACAACATATATTAACATAGCCATTATCTGCTTTGGTGCTAAGCGATGGGTAGCGCCGCCCTATAGTCGATTCTAAATAAAACAGATACATCATATGCCAACGTGGAACTGGTATAAATTTTCCTTGCGTGCTGTGCCTGCGCCGACAGAGGCTGCGTAAAATTTATCCCAGTCCCACTGTATCGTTTTTATACGGAACTCACTATACTGTGAAAATTTTACTGATAAGAATAGATAGATAAAACCTTACTGATCAAAACAGCACGCATAAAAAATCGGCCTGCAAGCAGACCGATTGGGGCATCATTTTTATGTTTTTTATGAAGAGCTATGCAGACGGTTTGGCGCTAGGAGCATCTACGCGGCTGATGGTAATACCGGTAAAACCGAATATCAATGTCAAGAGCAGTGACAAATAGCAGAAAAACGCATAAGGCAAATAATCCAGTACAGGAACGCCTAACGCCTGACTAATAAATACCCCGCATACACTCCATGGTACCAGTGGATTGATGACCGTACCTGCATCCTCAATGGTGCGTGATAGGTTTTTGGGATGCAGGTTCAAGCGCTCAAAGGTCGGGCGAAACGCTGTTCCTGATAGTAGAATACTCAAATACTGCTCACCGATCAGCACATTGATACTAAGCGCGGACATCGCCGCGGCAAAGATTGCGCGCCCTGCGGTGGTCAAGCTGCCTTTAATCCCTGATAGCAATGCTGGCAAAATACCCAATGCCGTCAGCAAGCCACCCAGACTGAGCGCCAGCACCACGATTGCTTGGGTAAAAAACATGCTTTGTACACCGCCGCGCGATATCATCCCTGCCACTTCGCCCAGCTCTAGCGACTCAGCTGGCGTATAGCCTGCAAACAAATAGCCACCCAATTGCCCGATACTGGGTGAGCTATGAAAATAGGTCACGATAAGGGCGACAAAAATAGTACAGATGATGGTATAAATGGCGTTGACGCGAAACACTGCCAACCCTACCAACACGACAAAAGGCAGTACCGCATAGTTTTGTACCAAGCCGCTGTCTATCAGCTGGTTTTGTAGTACAGTCACTTGACTTAAGTCCGAGCTCACCGTCTGCCCCGAAAAAAACCAAAACAATATCACGGTCAGCATCCATGCAGGGATGGTGGTATACATCATATTGCGGATATGGGCAAACAGATCAATCCCCACCACAGATGAGGCGATGGTACAAGTATCGGACAGCGGCGACATCTTATCACCAAAAAACGCGCCCGACACCACCGCACCTGCAGCGATAGCGACGTTGGCATCAAACGCATGGCTCATGCCGATAAAAGCCACCCCAAGAGTCGCCGCGGTCGTCAAACTACTACCTAAGGCCACGCCGATAATAGAGGTCAGTACAAACGCTGAAATATAGTAATACTCAGGCGATATCAGCTGAAAACCAAAATACATCAGCGTCGGAATGGCACCAGACATCATCAAGGCGGCGACCATCAGACCGATAAAAAAGAACAAATATATCGCGCCAATACCGCGCATCACGCCAGAGGCCATCTGCGCTTGCATGTCATCGAAGCTGAGGCCTCGAAACAAACCGATGGCCAGTAGGACACAGATAGCGAGTATCAATGAGAGATGAGGCACCCAGCTAAAGCCGATCATGGTGACGCCCATGATAGCGATGACGATGGCAGAGATCATAAATGCCAGTTGAGAAGAGATTTGAGTGAGTATTTTTGGTGGCATCACACATCCTTAGATTGCCAGTGGATTTGGCGTTAGGGTTGACTTTGGGGTGGCAAGTTTAATCAGTTGCTCTGATTATTACTACCCTGATTATTTACCAAATAGGCTATCGGTCTTGGCAGCCATGACAAAATCATTGCGATGCAGCCCCTTAATACTGTGTGACCACCAAGTAACCGTGGCCTTCCCCCACTCTACCAATATGCCTGGATGATGGCCTTCTGCTTCGGCGATATCGCCAAGCTCATTGGCAAATGCCATGGCCGCGACGAAGTTTTCAAACTTATACTGGCGCTGCAACTGCCGGATACCATCGACCTCGATAAGTGACCAATCAGGAATCTGCGTTAATAGCTCGCGTGCCTCGGCCTCGTCGACTTTTGGTGCGCCAATACGGCAAGCTTCGCAACTGCTTTGTGATAATGCTGTCATGATAATGTCCTTTTATCGAGTTTATTGTTTTGTGATACTGGTTTGTGATACTGAGGTTTTTTGACGCCACTCCACTGCTATGTGCCTATGCAGTAGAGGGATGTTTATAAAATTTTAATGGGATTTTTCTGGATAGCTCGGCTCAAACAAACCCAGTGACATCGCTTGCTTGACCACGCCCATGATATCGCTGTCGACGATATCAAACAGCGTATCCAGCTCATCAATCACATAATAAATAGGCTGGATATGGTCGATACGATAAGGGGTGCGCAGCACATCGAGCAAATCAAACGCCCGATGCTCAGGCGTGTCGCTCAGCGCATATAATGTCTCAGACGGTGAACTTAAGATACCGCCACCATAGATTTTGCGGTCTTTTGGGGCATGGCCTACCAGTCCAAACTCGATGGTAAACCAATAGAGGCGCGCCAAAAACCACCGCTCTTCTTTGCTGGCGTTGAGACCTAATTTACCGTAGGTTTCATTAAAAGCGGCAAATGCAGGATGAGTCAGCAGCGGGCAATGGCCAACGATTTCATGAAAGATATCCGGCTCTTCGATATAGTCCATATCATCCATGCGGCGAATAAAAGTCGCAACAGGAAAACGCCGCTGGGAGAGCAGTTTAAAAAACTTACCAAAGCTAATCAATGCTGGCACAGCAGCCGTTTGCCACTTTGTGGTCGCTTGCAAGACATCATCGATAGTAGCCAATTGCGGAATTTGGGTGATGGGTAGCTGCAGCTTTGTTAGGCCGTCTAAATATGCTGAACAGGCGCGATTGGGGATTTGTTTGGCTTGTCGCTCGAGCAGCGTTTGCCACATGAGGTGCTCATCATCGCTATAGGCAATATGGCCGTCGCTGTCTGGCTGGTGCGAGACATATGGCTGCTTTTGCGGCGCTTCTAGATAGGAAGCTTCTAGACGAGAAGCCGCTAGATGGGCGCTGCTATTAGTGGTATTGATATTAGTGCTATCGGTAATTGAGCCGTCAGCGGCTTGTTTTTTGCCGAGGTCATTTTTGTGAGTGTTGCTGACAGCGCGTTGATAAGAGGGGGTATGTGAGAGGCGATCCATGCCTGTACTCCTTATATGACGATTGTTTTTTCTATCAGCCTATTGTCCCCTACCTGTTGACCATTCAAACTGGCGCGTCTATCACGTCGCCTAATCGGTCAAACAAGCTAGCCAGTCAGGCCAGCCAATGCGGATAAGACTAAAAATACGCAAGCCAACTGCTACGTATAATGAAGCAAGTGGACAAGACAAACTCCTTTTGCCTTGCCCGCAGCTATAGCTATAGCGCTTCTGCTTCTGGTTGACCGACAGCGCCGCGGCGCACTTGGTCGCGCTCGATAGATTCAAACAACGCCTTAAAATTACCTTCGCCAAAGCCCTCTGCATAATCGCCTTTACGCTGAATAAATTCAAAAAACACTGGACTGCCTAAGATGGTCTCGGAAAAAATCTGTAGCAGCAAGCGAGGCTCATTGCCCTCAGTCGTGCCATCTAGCAAGATACCGCGCGTTTGCAGCGCCGCGACATCCTCACCATGACCCGGCAGACGCTCGCTTAACATGTCGTAATAAGCAGCGTTTGGCGCAGTCATCAGCGGAATGCCCGCCGCTTTGAGCAAATCGATGCTCGCCAGCAAGTCGTCACTGGCTAAGGCAATATGCTGAATGCCTTCGCCATTAAAGTGCATCAAATACTCTTCGATCTGCCCGCCGCCCTGCTTTGATTCTTCATTAAGCGGGATGCGAATTTTGCCATCAGGGGCGGTCATGGCTTTGCTAGTAAGACCTGTGTACTCGCCTTTGATATCAAAATAACGGATTTCGCGGAAATTAAAGATACGCTCATAGAAATTTGCCCAATACGCCATTCGGCCGCGATAGACGTTGTGCGTGAGATGATCGATGACTTTAAAGCCATGACCGGTAGGCTGCCTATCGACGTCAGCAAAAAACTCAAAGTCGACATCATAAATAGACTCACCGTCTTTGTAACGGTCAATTAAATATATCAAAGAGCCACCGATGCCTTTTATCGCAGGCAAGCGCAGCTCCATCACGCCTGTTGGCACCTCGACAGGCTGCGCGCCCATCTCAATGGCCCGCTCATAAGCTTTTTTGGCATCCTTCACCCGAAAGCCCATACTACATGCTCCTGCACCATGCTCTTCTACAAAATAGCTGGCGTGGCTTTTTGGCTCACGGTTTAAGATGAGATTGATATCGCCTTGACGATAAAGCGCCACGTCCTTTGAGCGGTGGTTGGCGATGTGGCTAAAGCCTAGCTGCTTAAACAATGCATCGACGGCGTGTGGCTCAGGTGAAGCAAACTCTACAAAATCAAATCCGTTTAGCCCCATTGGGTTTTCAAATAAATCTGCCATGGTCATCATCCTTAATATCAATTACTGCTAAAAATAGTTAGTGCTAAAAATTGGCACTATCAATCCGTATAAAACCTTAAATCAGCGTAAAAATTTGTCTATATCAATAACGCTTATTGACGATGCATTCATATTAGATTAGCTTTATTTATAAGACTAATTGTTTTTTATGATTTATTTATCAGGTTTACTTATGAATATCAGTATTCGCCAATTGACCGCATTTATCACTGTCGCTGACAATGGTAGCTTTACCCGTGCCAGCGACCAGATGCATCTGACCCAATCTGCCGTGAGTGGTTTGATCAAAGAATTAGAATCCAGCCTCGGCATCGTGTTGTTTGACCGCACCACCCGCCAGCTGTCGTTGTCCGCTGTTGGTCGCCATCTGCTGCCACAAGCGCGGCGGGTACTAAATGAGATGCATCTTTTTGAAAACGAAGCCAGTAGTTTGACCAGCTTGGCACAAGGCCAAGTCAGACTAGCGGTGTCGCAGTTTGCAGCCTCCTCTATGCCTGCTGTCATCGCTCAGTTTTCCCAAACCTATCCTGATATCAGCGTGTCGTTATTAGATTGCTCGGCCGAAAATGTCCTACAACACATCCAAAATATCGAGGTGGACTTAGGCGTCGGTACCGAGCTTGGATTTATGGAGATGGATGATGACATCAGCACCGACTTACTGTACGAATTGCCGTTTTGTGTGGTGATGCCAGAGCAGCATGTGTTGGCACAAAGAAGTGAGATCGTCTGGCAAGACTTGCTAGAGACGCCGCTTATTACCTTGCAAGGGCCATTTATTGAGCAAGTCACCACCGAGCTTGATGAAGCGGTCGCCGCCCATATTCAGCAAGCGCGCTACAAGGTCAATTTTATGTCGACAGCGCTGGAGATGACGCGTCAAGGGTTTGGTATCACGTTGTGCCTACCCTATATGCCAGAGGTGATTGACTGGGTCAGCGCCAATGGCTTACAGATGCGGCCACTTGCTCATCCAGTCAAGACAAGGCGGTTTTTTATCTATCAACGCTCATCACGAGCGCTAGCGCCTGCAACGGTTGCCTTTAAGCAGTTTTTGCAAACGTATTTTTCGCAGCACTTTACCGATCTGCATGGCTAATAGCGCCCCTAAAAGTAAGCGATAATGGGGATAAAAACCCTTGCAATACCTCTGATGATAACTTAGCATAAGACATAAATTATACTATCAATAATAAATTACGTATTGCGTAATAAGCCTTATATTTCTTATTCACTCACTTTTTATCACCTAACTTTATCCTTTATTTTTTTTAGCAAGGAGCATCTTATGTCAACGATTGACAAAAACCTGACTTCGTTTATCGAGGTTGCCGCCGACTCTGATTTTTCTATTCACAATTTGCCTTATGGTATTTTTAGCGATACCAAGACTCAAGCAGAGGCAGACAACCGCCGTGCTGGCGTGGCAATCGGTGAATACGTACTGGATTTGTCTGTGCTTGAGTCATCAGGTCTTTTAGATTTAGCAGGCGGGCCGTATTTTAACCAGCCGACCCTAAACGCCTTTATTGACTCAGGCCGAGACAATTGGCAAAAGGCGCGTGCGACAATTCAAACGCTACTATCTGACGCAGACGGTACCCTACGTGACGACACCGAGCTACAAAAAAAGGCACTGTTTAAGCAAGCGGATGTCACCATGCATCTGCCCGTTCACGTGCCAGGCTTTACCGACTTTTACTCGTCTAAAGAGCACGCAACCAACGTCGGTACGATGTTTCGTGATCCAAACAATGCGCTGCTACCCAACTGGACAGAGATGCCAGTCGGTTACAATGGCCGCGCCAGCACGGTCGTCGTCAGTGGCACCGATATCGTGCGCCCCTCTGGGCAGCTAAAACCTAATGCGGATGAGCGCCCTATCTTCTCACCTTGTAAGCGCTTGGATTTTGAGCTAGAGACTGCGTTTGTCGTTGGCAAAGGCAACCAGCTTGGTCAGCCTATCGCCGTCGATGAAGCATTTGAGCATATTTTTGGCATGGTGTTGCTCAATGACTGGTCAGCGCGCGATATCCAAAAATGGGAATACGTGCCTTTAGGGCCATTCAATGCCAAAACCTTTGCTTCTGAGGTCTCGCCTTGGATTGTCACCATGGAGGCGCTTGTCCCTTTTAAAACCTCATGCCCTACCCAAGAGCCAAAACCGCTGGCGTATCTAAACGAGACCGCCACTGATACCAGCTTTGATATCAACCTATCGGTCGAGCTGCTACCCGAAAATGCCGAGAGCGCTACTGTCGTTTGTGAGACAAACTTTAAGTATATGTATTGGTCGATGGCGCAGCAGTTGACGCACCACACCATCACTGGCTGTAAGGTAGAAGTTGGCGATATGATGGGCTCAGGGACGATCTCGGGGCCGACAACTGACGCTTATGGCTCAATGCTCGAGATCGCTTGGAACGCGACCAAGCCTGTGACGCTGGCCGGCGGTGAGACGCGCAGCTTTATCGAAGATGGCGATACCGTCATCATGAAAGGCTATAGCGAAAAAGACGGCGTTCGAGTCGGTTTTGGCGAAGTACGCGGTAAAGTCTTGCCTGCCCTGAGCTTTGATTTTTAGCTTTGATTTTGACCACTGATACTGGCTATCACATAGGCGTGCAATGCTAAATAGTTAATCACGCTGCCAAATTTTAGTAAAGCATACGTCCGCTCTGATCAGACCGTTGCTCGAACCATACTGGCAGTATGACGCAGGTCACGCCTTATCAAAAGGATATTGATATGAGCTTTACAATTGAAAAAATCCATCACGTGGCTTATCGCTGCAAGGATGCCAAAGAAACTGTCGAATGGTACAAAAAACATCTAAACATGGACTTTATCTTGGCATTTGCCGAAGATCATGTACCTTCAACCAAGGCCTTCGACCCTTACATGCATGTGTTTTTAGACGCAGGACACGGCAATGTCTTGGCATTTTTTGAAGTACCAAATCAGCCTGAGATGGGCTTTGACCCCAATACGCCAAGCTGGGTACAGCATTTGGCATTGAAGGTAAAAGATCGCGATGCCCTAATGCTGGCAAAAACCCATTTAGAAGACAATGGTATCGAGGTGGTCGGCGTGACCAATCACGGTATCTTTCACTCGATTTATTTCTTTGATCCAAACGGCCACCGCTTGGAGCTGACCTATGACGATGTCACGTCAGAAGAAAAAGTATCGATGATTACCGAAGCGATGAAGCAAGAGATGCTCGATGAGTGGTCACGTACCAAACGCGCACCCGTCCATACGCAGTTTTTGCACAACGAAGAGTTAGAAGAAGTAAAGCAACAACTCCCTATGGGCGAATAAATAGTCGGTGCTGGACTTGAGTATCGAAAAATAGTGTTAAGAAAAAAACACCGTTACATCACATCATAACGCTGCGCGATTGCCCGTATCTGCGCGACCAAATCATCTTGCTTATGTACAGGCAGTTGCTCATTGGTCCCGATGACCGTGATGGCATACTCTAAACCGATAGGTGCGTGTTTCTCAGTACTGTGATCGTCTATATGACTTGCCTGTGATGATATCAAAGCAGGCATACTAATGGCGTTGATACCTTTGAGCATATCGCCTGTCACCATGGCATAGCCTTGGGTACGGATATTGGCGCATCGTTCGCTAAACGTCTGACGTTTTTGTGCCATGTCATCATAGGTCTCATGATCACGCCATTCTGCCATCACCAATGGCCAAATAACCGTATCTGACTGATAGCTGGCAAACAGCTGTCCTGTCGCCGAGGTACTAAGCGGCATCCGTGAGCCCACACGCGTGATGATACTGATGGCGCTATCTGGCTCGACCGACTGGATAATAATAGGCCCTTCGGTAAACCATTTGGCAATCTGTACCCCGCAGTGCAAGGTGTCTTTGATATCATGAGCGATGAGCGTTAGGCGCTCTAGAAGGTTGTTTGGACAGTGGGCGCGGTGGCTTAGCGCGTCGACTCTGTGCCCAAGTCCGTAGCGCCCGTCTGCCAATTGCTGTGCATAGTTTTTTCGAATGAGACTGACCAAATAGCGATGACACTTGGCAGGGTGCATTTGTAGCGCTTGAGCAATGTCTTTTAACATCATAGGCTCGCGGCGCTCGATAAGGATATCTAAAACTGACAACCCTGTCTCCAAAGACTGGACGCCATTTTTTTGAGTGGTCGTCGCGCTGTCTATAGGGCTTTTGGCTGCTGGCATAATGGACTCGCTAAAAGGCTGGCTTTATTTAGGCTTAGGCCGTGGAATGAGAAGTACAATTTTATAACACTTACGCCTGATTGTATGCATGTGCAGTTGGAGAGCATGCATATCTTATGCAACGATAATGACTGGCCAAGCTATGGTGGCAACGGGGCATTTGACTCACAACATAACATAATAAAAGGAAGATACCATGATGAAACTTTACGGTTATTTTCGTAGCGGCACATCTTACCGTACACGTATCGCAATGAATCTAAAAGATCTAGAGTACGATTATCTGGCAGTCAATCTGGCCCAAGACGAGCAGCTAGCTGAGACTTTCAAAACCCTAAACCCACAAGGATTGGTGCCTATTTTACAGGCTGATGACGTATTACTCTATCAAAGCCCTGCCATATTAGAGTGGCTAGAAGAGGTCTATCCTGTGCCGCCTTTATTGCCCAGCGACGCTGCTGGCCGTATGCAAGTACGAGCGCTGAGTGCGATGATTGGCTGCGACATACACCCTATTAATAACCGCCGTATTTTACAATACTTACGCCACGAGCTGTCTGTAGACGAAGCGCAGGTCATGACGTGGTGCAACCGCTGGATCAGCGAAGGCTTTGCCGCTTTAGAAAAACGCTTGGCAGCTGACCATACTCGCGGTAAGTTTTGTTACGGTGACACACCAACCTTTGCAGATTGCTATTTGATACCACAGGTGTCGTCTGCGCGCCGGTTTGAGGTGGACCTCACCCCCTACCCAACCATCGTCGCCATTGATGCTCACTGCCGCACCTTAAAAGCCTTTATAGATGCCGAACCGATGCAGCAGCCTGATGCACCACAAGCGATCTAGCTGACCCAATGCCATGACCAGTACCCTATTAAGTGCGATATAGTGAACCGCCCCGACTATGTCGGAGTCTGGTTTACTTGAGTCAGGCAGCCACGCCTGACAGGATTAAATTATCATAATACCGCTTTTCAAACTCAAAAGGCGATACATAGCTCAATGCACTGTGTATACGCTTTTTATTGAACCAATCTACTCAATTCAATGTCGCAAGTTGTACATTCGCTAAACCTTGCCAACCTGCTTTTAAATATTCAATCCCCTCTGTTTTGTATAACCTATGCCCTGTTTCAGCCAAAGCATTATCAAGGCCTAGTTATATATTTTTTCTTATGTTATCAAGCCAAGCTCGCATACTTGGTGTAAGCAAGCGATGACGACGCCAAGCCATGACAAGCTCCCATTTTAACTGAGGTTGGGTTAGTGGCAAGCAGACTAATCCTGTCAAATCCAACTTTTGAGTATAATATTGAGGCAAAAGAGTCACACCCATATCCTGTTTTACCATGTCAAGAAGCAAGTGCCACTGATTGGTTTGGCAAATAATATTAGGTTCAAAACCTAGTGATTGACAGTTTTCTATAATCATTGGAGTAAATGATGAATTGGAGGTAAATAAAATTAGGGGTGCATTTGATAGTGACTTAAGTGTTACCTTCGTTTTTCGCTTACCCATACGGTTTTTATTTGCTACGACCACCACTGGATAGCAACATATCGACGAGTAGTCAAAATCATCGTCAATCGGCTTCATCAATGTTGCCACATCAAGTTGCCCCTCTAGAAGGGCCTGCTTAAGTGACTCAGCACCATCTTCGATAAGTGAGGTTTCTATACTAGGATGCATTTGGTAAAAGTTAAAAATAGCTTTGCTTAGTATTTCACTGCCTAACGGTGAAATCCCCAGACGCAACTTACCACCTATTAATTGCTGATAATCTACTACTGTTTGTTCAAGATTATCTGCCTTTTGTAAGATATCCACTGCTTGAATATAGAGGTGTTCGCCAATTTCCGTTAAATTAACTAGCCGCTTTTTTCTATGAGTCAACGGCTTATCAAACAGAGCTACGCCTAAATATTCTTCAAGGTTACTGATGGATTTGGTAACGGTGGGTTGAGTTAAATTGAGTTGAATACTGGCTTGAAGAAACCCACCTGTTTTTACGACTGTCACAAAGCAGCGTAATTGTTTCAAAGTTATCATGAATAATAAACCATGGTTAGGAAGGATAATGAAATTTATTATAGGAATTAGGAATAAAAATAAAAATATAATTCATAATTTATGACTAGGGTATTTTTATAATAAGTAGTCTCTAATCAACAAACAACAATTATTATGCGTAATCCTAATATTCACTTATCCCTATCCTTTGTAGCTGAAAAAAAACTTAGACTTCAACAGTTCTGTCGCCAATCATGGCTTCATGTCCTTATGCAATGCGCTATTATCGCAGCTGTCTGGTATTGTGCTGCGATATTGGTTGAGTTATTGCATTTACCCGTATCCTCAGGCGTCTTAGGAGTATCTTTAATGCTGATCTTATTAATGAGTGGTGCTATCAAGGTTAACTGGGTCAGACTGGGGGCAAAATTTGTTTTGGGTGAATTAGTATTAATGTTTATCCCACTTATGATGTCAATACTTCAATACAAGGCGCTATTTATCAGTAAGGGCTGGCAATTAATGCTGACAATTATCTTAAGTACCGCGATGGTGATGTTAAGCTCAGCATTCACTTTTATTATGGTGCACCGTTTGCAACGTAGATTGTATCGACATCAGATTCATAAAGCCCAATTAAACCTAAAAAATAATGATAATGTGTGAGGATTTACAATGAATGTCTGGTCAATCCTTTGTCTCATTTGGACATTAGCTGCTTATTATATGGCTAAAGTAATCTATGTGCGCTATCGAAAATCTTGGCTAAACCCAGCTATCACGGTTCCAGTAATAACGCTTTCATTAATGATTATCTTTAATATCTCTTATGATACTTATTGGAAGGATACAGCTTGGATTGTGCAGTTACTTGCCCCCGCAACGGTTGCGTTTGCTATACCTATTTATGAATATCGTCGTTTAATACGTCAACATGCTTTGGCTTTGACCGCTTCTATAACTGTTGGGATGGTGGTGGGAGTCTTAAGCATATACCTATTCACTGGTTTGTTCCATTTTGATAAGACCTTGACCTATAGCTTGATGGCCCGTTCAATATCGACACCATTTGCGTTAGACTTATCCGAAAAAATTCACGGATCTTCCTCTTTAGTTTCATTGTTTACTTTGATTACAGGGATGGTGGGAATGATTTTAGGGGATATGATTTTGACTTTTTTTCGTATTCGCTCACATCTTGCAAATGGAATCGCATTTGGTAATGCATCACACGGTTTTGGTACAGCCCGGGCAAGTCAGCGCAATGAGGACGAGGGCGTTATAGCTAGTTTAACAATGATTTTAGCGGGATTGTTTATGGTATTCTTAGGCCCTTCATTAATACATGGCGTAATGTTGTTTGGGCAAGTTTAAACAAATAAAGCTTGGCTGCGGTGCGCACGCTCATGCCTTGTTCAAAAGACTGTAATACCTTTTTACGAAGGGTAATGGGGTATGTCATGGTAATTAGCGAGCTGGAATTTAGAATTATCGTAATTAAGCACTCTGGCGAGGCTCATTCTATCTTTAGCGAAGACGGTATTTGGAATGCGATGACAGAGCATCAAGAGCAGGCGATTGCTTGGATGGGTTTAGAGTTGGATGCTATCGACAAGTAAATCAAGGCGTTAGCACTTAGTAATTATCGGCCTTCGCGTTTGTTAGTGTTTATCAGATAAACGCCGCTTTACAAACCAACCGATTATCAGCACCACGATAAGGATGCCAATACCTGTCGAGTAAGGGGCGAGCGTCGATTCAATAACCTCGTAGTTTTGGCCCATATAGTAACCCGCGAGCGTCAGACCTGTCGTCCAAATGCTTGCACCAAGTGCGGAGAGCCCCAAAAACGGTAGCATTGGCATATTATTCATACCGGCAGGAATCGAGATAAACGAGCGGATACCAGGCACCATACGACCAAAGAATACCGCTTTTTTACCGTGCTTATCGAACCATTCATTGGTAGCTTTGATATCGTCAGGTTTTACAAAAACAAATTTGCCATATTTTTTGGTTAAGGCTATCAAGCGCTCTTCATTAAACACGCGGCCTAAATAGTACAGCGGTAACGCACCAAGTACCGCGCCAAGCGTCCCTGCTAGTATGGCAAGTATGAGATTAAGCTCACCATTTGAGGCGGCAAACCCAGCAGCAGGCATAATGACCTCAGAGGGAATAGGCGGAAAGACGTTTTCGGCAAACATGGCAAAGATAATACCAAAGTAGCCAAACTTCGCCGTGATAGAGAGTACCCAGTCACTGATTTGACCCATAAAAAACCTTTAAAATAGAATGAACAATATTGCTGCTAAGCCGAATCTTTAGGCAAAAGATACTAGCTCATCAGTGGTTTTTCAATTTAGAAGGTTTTACGCGCTGTGCAAGTTTCGTTAACGTATAACGTATGTAGTGGCATCGCGACACCAGCAGCCAGTAGACCGAGTCCTATAGCGCTCACATGCCATTTTTTGACAGAAGTGGTAGCTGTGGAATTAATAAGAGCATTGGCACTGACGCTAGATTTAGAGGACTTGCCACGTGCTTTGGCATATTCACCAACGGCGACAAAACAATTTAAAGCTTCATTCCATATGACTTTATAGATGCGGTTCATGATGCATACTCCCTTATATAATTATTAGAGGCCAACTCATAGTCGGTATGTAGAGAGCGAATACGGCAAAATGACACGGCGGTAAGCTTTAATGAAACTTTTTGCGCAAATGTAACCATTCTTAGCGTTTAAAAACATAAAAGTTTCATCGTGTAAGATTATGTACACTCTCTATATATTCACAATATCGAATATATAGAGAGTGTACATGTCACTCTTCGGCTATTTACTACCGCTTATCGGAATATATTCTTATAAATGAATATATTTTTTTCATTATCTCTTATTTATATTAAATTACCTCCATTTTTCACAAATTTTCGTTCATTGTTCTGATACCAAGCACACCTTTTCGCAGGTATTCGTTACTTATTAAAAAGGTGTGGCAACCATGTAGATCATTAATGAGACACTTTATATTTCAATAGGTAACACAATCTGCACTATCAGCCCTTGGACACCATCAAGACGATTATAAACGTCAATTTGGCCTTTATGTGCCAGCACCACGGCATGGACGATCGCTAGCCCTAGCCCATAGCCGCCAGTGTCGCGGTGACGCGCCGAGTCTAGCCGTACAAAGGGCTGAAAAATACGCTGCAAGTCTTGCTCTGCAACGCCGCCGCCCTCGTCTATGATGCGGATTTGAATGGCAGGTTTTTTGCCATCTATCTTTGCTGGTTTAATCTCAGCCATAACCGTTGAATCAGCTGCTGTGTGCATAAAAGCATTACGAATGACGTTTTCAAGCGCACTATGTAACTGTTCTTGGTTGCCCTTTACCGTCGACTTTAGGGTTGGTGGCTGCCAGTGCCAATGGACGTTTTTGTGCTGAAATTCAAAACAAACATCTTGTCCAATCTCACTAATAATTTCGGAGACATCAACCCAGTCATTTTCTACATTATCAGTGGTGTATTGCTGCATCTGTAGCGACTGGATATGAATGATTTGTTCGATTAGCTCATTCATCCGCGCAGACTCTTTGTCGATACGGTCGAGGTAGCGATTGGCATTGGGGGCAAAATCTCGCGTCAGCTCGGTCGCCACATCAAGGCGCGCTAAGGGCGAGCGCAGCTCATGCGAGATATCACTAAGCATTTGCTTGCGCGCCAGCTCACTCTCAGCCAGCCGCCTTGATAGCTTGGCCACGTCTTTTGCCAATAGACCCAGCTCATCATCGCCCATTTTTGCCAGCTGGGTATCCGCCTGATAATCGCCAGCAATCATGCGATGTACCGCATGTTGGACGCGGCGCATACGCTGGGTCAAGGTACGGCTAAGCCAAACACAGACCAAGACACTAAAGAAGATAATTAGCAGCAAACGTACCGAAAAATTATTCCGTTGCAGCGCGACGACATCGGCAAAACGCAGGTGCGGACGCAGCTGTATAATGACAGACTGACCATCTGGCAGCGCGACGGTCTTATCCGCCAGCTCAGGGCGCATCTCGGGGTCTGCTATCGTGCGCTGAGACATCATCGATTGCCAGTAAGGATTACGAGTGTTGTTTGGCATACTGGCAGTATCGTCAGAGCGGTGATGATCTAAGGCGGGTGCGTTTGGCATGGCAGGCATTGATGGCATCGGATGCATGGGCGCACGCGGCATAACTTGCCTGCCGTCTTGACGGTCCGCTTGGTCTCGATAACGCGGAAAGATAATAGCGCCTTGCCCGTTATAGACTCTGATTTGACTCATCAGCCGCCGATCATCACGGTACATCTGCCTGACTGATGCAAAATCGCCCGCTTGCAACGCGGCAGCCAGCTCATTGCGTTTAATCAACAACTGCTCAATCTGCACTTCCATACGCGCGGTCAGCGCTCTTTCAACCAGTATCCGCTCTACCACGATGGACAAAATAGAGGTGAGTAAGATCGTCAATAGTAGACTCAAAAACAGCCGCCAAAACAGCGTGATTCTGGGTCGAAAGGTAGGAGTATTTGCGGAATATGTCATTACAGTACCAGCTGATAGCCTTTCCCACGAATCGCTTTGATCGGCTCATCATGAAAAGGTTGGAGTTTTTTGCGCAGCCGCGAGACATGCACATCAAGGCTGCGGTCGAAGGGCTGTAGCTCACGCTGCAACACATGCTCTGATAGCCACGCTTTACTCACCACCTCGCCTTTTTTCTTGAGCAAGGCGAGCAACAAGTCAAACTCGGTGCCTGTCACTTGTAGCTCTGTCCCGTCTATCTGACAGAGTCGCTGGTTTTGATCCAAATGTAATCGACTCTCAGGTAGCGGCATGTGCTCTAACGTACTATCAGAAGCACTAAGACGGGTGCGTTTTATCACCGCATTGATACGTGCCAACAGCTCACGCGGATTGCAAGGCTTGGTAATATAATCATCCGCGCCAAGCTCAAGCCCAATGATACGATCAATCTCCTCGCCTTTTGCCGTCAGCATAATGACCGGAATATCACTGATGGCCGGCAATTGCCGCAGTACACTGAGCCCATCGATTTTGGGCATCATGATATCGAGTACCAGCAAATCATAAGCGGTGGCAGTGCTGGTGTTTTTGAGTCTTTGCATGACCGCTTCACCATCGTGTACGCAGTCACAATCGATATCATGATTTTGCAAGTATTCTTGTAATAACTGGGTCAACTCTTCGTCATCATCGCCGAGTAGTATGTTTGGCACTGCTTTCTCCTGAAGCCTAAGGTCGCTTTGTTGCCTATATTATCAGGCATGGACTTATCATAACGCCATAAACGTTACCTTTCTTAATACTTCATAAAGTATCGCAACCTTTAACTGTCGTAAGATAGCACCTATCAATCACTTGTCGCACTTATCGCCATACTGGCAAGATAAGGTATTTATTGTTTATTTACTCAAATTATAAAAGGATTGTATGATGAAAAAACTACTTATGGGCACAGTATTGGCCACCTCTAGTGTATTTGCTGTCACCGCCTGCACCAGTGTCAATGCAACGACTGACACCGTACCTGCCACCAGCAAAATGCAAAAGCATCATCAAGGCGGCATGAAAGAAGGTATGCACAAAGGTGGCATGCACAAAGGCGATATGAAAGGCGGCATGCGAGGCCCACTGTCACAGCTAGATTTGAGTGCCACGCAGCAAGCACAAATCAAAGCCATCATGGAGGCCAAACACGGCGACCGTAACGCTGAGCGCGCGCAACACAAAGCAGAACGGGCGCAGATGCATCAACAAATGCAGGCATTGACCACTGCCAGCACGTTGAATACGGCCGCGCTTAACCGCCTAGCGGATCAGCAAGCGGCTAAAGTCAAGCAGCGTTTTATTGAGCATGCTCAGACCCAGCACGCCATCGCGCAAGTGCTAACGCCGGAGCAACGCGCCAAACTTGCCAAACTGCAAAACGAGAGAATGGCAAAAATGACAAAAGGTCAGCATGGCCAACCGCATCAGCATCAAGGCATGTAGTAGTTATTACTGCCCGCTACACCATTCAGAAAAAGCGCATCGTGATAACGGTGCGCTTTTTTGTATAATTCTGATGATAGCTCAATACCTTTTAATCAGTACCGCCCAAACGCTCTTGCGACAGCGGTAGCGCCTTAAATATCATCTTGCCTATCGCCGTGCCATTACCATCGCGATAGTATTGCATCAGCTCGCGACCATACTCGCGCGCATCAACACTATTGCGCGCATTTGGTACTTGTACATCACTTGGTAAGTTGGGAAATGCAGCGTCTTTTGGACGAATAGCAGAATACTGCTGCATGGCATCTATCACGACACCTTTATGCTGATTGGTCTCGCTAGGAAACTCACGCCGCAGATGCTGCCAGATGAGACGGCCACGTTTATCAATGCCGTATAGCGTTTGCACGTTTGACGTCTCTGCACCAGTATCTACTGTACGGCTGGCGACCGTATCATCAGCGGCGTCTATACTGTTTTTGATTATTGTCAGTACTTGCTGTACCAAGGCCTTACTGGTAAAAATGTCAGGCGCTATATCAGAAGCACTGTCAGCACCATCAGCACTGTCATTGACAAGCTCTGGATACTGCTCGCTTATCCGCTCATAAAAACCACGCATATACTCTTGATATGACTGCTCGTGACTGGTCGCGCTTTGAGTACGGCGGATCACTTGCTCACTTGCCAGCATTGCGGGCATCTGGTGCGCTGGCAGCTTAGGAGATAGCGCAGTCAAAGACGTGGCCGCGACGTACTCAAACTGACTTGCTGGCGCTGCGGCAAATGCGGCATCGAGCGCGGCAAAATGATGGGTGATCACTGCTTTGCCAAAGCCTTTGGGTAACGTGCCATCGTCCAGCGTGACTTTGAGCCATTTGTTTTGCCATGTCGTGCCAAGTTTGTCGTCCAATAGCTTTGAGTTAATCATCGCAAAATTGTCCGCCCATAGATAAATATCACCGTTTTTAAAATCGATATAGACCGGTTGGTTGAGGCTACTTTGATGATTACGCGCTTGGTATTGGGCACTGGCAAGCATGGTCGCTTTGCCCGCCATCGGCTGATACACGCCTTGGGCGTTGATAGACAACGGTTTTAGTAGATAGGCATCGAGTAGCTTTGCTTTTTTGATACCCTGTGCGGTTGGCTGCGCGTCATAATTATCAAACAACTTTTGGTAATCAGCAGGCACACTTACCTCACTGTCGTATTGGCTGTCTTGCCATGCTTGATAGGCATCCGTACAGGCTAGATAGGATTGTTTGATGGTCGCACGCTGAGCGTCATATATTGTCGCCGATATATCTTGCTTTTGTCCTTCTGCCTGCGCCAATAATGCCGCATAGGCCTCGTCATGCGTATCTTCGCAGTATTGATAGATATCATCAGTAGTGACTGGGTTGTTAGCACCATTGTTGGTAGTGCTTTGAGCCGTTATACCGTCAAACTGCTGCTTATTACTAATCTCAAGGTTGCTATGATAACGAAAGGACTGGCGACGCTGCGCTTGTAGCGCGCTTGCGACGGCTGTTTTGGCAGCTACTGAGGTTTGGGTAGCCGTCATGGCATTAGACTGTCCAAGGCTGGTCGATTGACACCCTGTCAATAACGCCGCGCCTGCGACAAGCGCGCTGGCAAATACCGCATGACCATTGATAGTAGTAGATGCACGTGGCGGGCGGCTGGTATGAGTTTGCTGGGATTTTTTCATTTTTTATCCTTAATAGGGAGAGTTAACAAGACAGACCTACTGATCCGCTAGCTTGCTATCGATGCCATACTTGGCCGCATCGTCATACAATGCTTCATCGTTGTCGTTCCAGTCCTCACTATTACCACTGTCATAAACGCCACCCTCTTCATTAGTATTATCAACATCGTAACGATCTTCATCATCATACTCGTAGTCATAGCGTGTATAACGAGCGCTTTGCAGTCTGTCTTTTTGTTGGCGTATTTTCGCAAGCCACGCGTTGCCGTCGATGGCAGGCTGGGCATTTGCCCCAAAAGACTCAGCCAATAAAGGTGTGAGCGCATGGTCGTTAAAGCTGGCTTTATCATAACGCACTTGGTTGAGTACGCTGGTGGTCGCACCCATCAAATCGCTACCGACATTTAGCCGTTGCTGCTTGGCCAGTAGCTGATTTGCGCGATCCAAATAGTAGTAGTTTGTTTGATTAAAGGAGATGGGACCGATCGCTTCAATCAGCTGTAGCAGTGCGCCGACATCCGCGCTTTGATAGCCTTTATGGTATAGCTGCGCCTTAGCAAGTGCAGCTTTTAGCATCGCTCCATCAGGATACTGTGACGGATTGGCATCGACATGCTCTTGTAGTGACTGGGTCATATATTTTAGGATTTTGCCGACCAGCTCACCGCCTTGCTTACTACCGATATATAACTTGACAGCATGGCTGGCCCCCACTTCTTTGGCAAATGCGTCATTACGTATATCAACGGCGCTGAAATACTCTGGTGCCAGCTCGGCCATACTCTTCTGTATCGCAGCAAGCGCAGCATCATACAATACCGTAGGCGGCAGCTGCTCGGTGATGCCCTTAGGCAGACCAAAGCTGACCGTATGAGAGGCCATCTCCTGAGGCAGCGGGGTATTTTCAGGACTGGCCAGCGCCACAATCGGCATGATGGCCGATGGGTCTACCGTGATACGACTGTCATTAAAATCCAGTGCGAGCGGTATCTGTATGGATGAGCTAAGCGTTGGGCTGACATAGTCATAACTATAGACGCTACGTAGCTGGCGCTGTTTGGGTCTGAATTGGCTGACGCTATTAAATGTCAAATGCTGATATTGATAGGCGTTGGTCGCAGCGATTTGCTCAGGTGTGCGATGCAACATAGCAAGCATCTGACCGATGACGCCGGTAGTTGGCATCGGTTTGTCATCGCTCGCCACTGGCTGCTGCTTGGCGGCTTGCATGGCTTCATAGCTCTTTAATAATGCCTTGGGTTTGACATCTTGCACGCCCGGTATCAACCCATCGTCTTTAGTATTGGCGCTATACTCATCATCATCAGCAAACGCTTCATCTGCATCGTCAGCAAACTCACTATTATAATCAGCAGCTTCGTCGTCTATCGCTTGCTCTTCTTGATACGCATAAGTTTCGATGATGGTTCTTAGCAGACTGCTCGCGCCAGCATCGATACTGTCTGGATCGATAAAGGGTGCCATATGATAATTGGCCTGCGCGACGGCCACGTGCTCACTAGCGAGATGCTGACGAATGGCAGCAAGCAAACGTGTCTTTGCCTGATTCTCCGTATTGGGATAGCTCTGCTGGTCAAACAGTTGCTCATAGCGCGCAGAGTTGGCTTGTAGACGGTCAGTAAAGACGCGCCCCTGTGCTTGGTTTACTGCACTGTCTGCGACCTCAAAGTCGATGAGCGCATCTGATACCGCGCCTGAGGAGACGCCAGCGCTTGTCTGACAGCCCATCAATACCAATGACGTACCACCAAGCAGCAGCGCATAACCGGTCGCCGTCAGTGTACGTGATAAATTTCGATGTTTGTTTTTATGATAAATCGCCGCAGGCGCAGTTACCTCATGCAGCTGCGACCTACAACCAGAATGTCGACTGCTATGATTGCTATGAGTAGATGACATAAAAGTCCCTTTATTTAATGGGTAAAATAAGGATAAACGCGTATGATATTTATAACACAAAGCGTTACAATTTAGTAATATTAGCGTGCGTTTATAGGCAAAAGTCTGTATTGTTTTTATCTATTAGAACCTGCCCTCTCATATTTTGTATTTTTATATATAAAAAACCTCTTACTCAGACTTATGAAATATTCAAACTTTACCACTCACATAAAAAGGACTTTGCCATGCCAAATCTGTCTGGCCACTCTCAACCACCCATCATCACCACATTAAAATCTGCGATGCTCATTGCTAGCAGTACATTATTGCTATCTGTATCAGCGCACGCGCTTGAACCAGTAACACCAACTGATGCCAATGTGATAAATAACACCTCAATCAACACCAGTGCGATCAATCTGGCGATCATGACGGACAATCCTACGGTTTTGTCTGAAACCAAGCGCATCACACCAGCGCAAACCAATACGCTGACATCCACAACCAATAAAACAAAAACCGAGCAAGCTATCTACTCCGAGGATGCCATTCATCATCCCGTCTGGGCCAAAAACGGCATGGTCGCAACTCAAGAAGCATTGGCCTCTGATATTGGCTTACAGATTCTAAAAGACGGTGGTAATGCCGTCGATGCTGGCGTTGCGGTGGGTTTTGCCTTAGCCGTGACACTACCTCGGGCGGGCAACATCGGCGGTGGCGGTTTTATGATGATTTATGATGCCGAGCAGGGCGAAACGGTAGCGCTCGATTATCGCGAAAAAGCCCCAAGCAGCGCCTCGCGTGATATGTATCTGGATGAGGACGGCAGTGCGGTAAGTGATTTGTCTCGCTTTCATGGCTTAGCTGTCGGCGTACCAGGGACAGTCGCAGGACTGCTCAAAGCGCTAGAAGACCATGGCACCATGAGCCGCGAGCAAGTGATGGCACCGGCTATTTCACTTGCTGAAGATGGTATAGAAGTCACCGCTGGCTTGTCGGAGTCACTAGAAGCCTTAAGCGATCGCCTACAAAAGTGGCCCAGTACCAAAAAAGTGTTTTTTAAACCTGATGGCAGCGCGTATCAACCTGGCGAGCGCCTTTATCAGCCAGAGCTTGCCCGCTCGCTAAAGCTCATTGCCACTCAAGGTGCTGATGGCTTTTATAAAGGTGAGACCGCGCGCAGTATTGTCAAAGCCGTTAATGATGCTGGCGGCAGTATGAGCTTGCAGGATTTGGCCAATTACGAAGCCATCGCTCGTACGCCTGTGACAAACGACTACCGTGGTTATGAGATCGTCTCGATGCCACCGCCCTCCTCTGGTGGTATTCACATCGTGCAGATACTTAACATCTTAGAAGGCTATCGACTAAAAGACTATGGTCACAATAGCGCGCAAACCATTCATCTAATGGCAGAAGCAATGCAACTGGCTTATGCTGACCGTGCAGAGTATTTAGGGGATTCAGACTTTATCGATGTACCAGCCAGCGGCCTTACTTCTCAAGCCTATGCCGATCAGCTGCGCACCTTGATTGATCCAGACAAGGCCACGCCAGCGAGTACGATTAAAGCCAACAACCCATTACCCTACGAGAGCGACCAAACCACGCATTTCTCTATCGTGGATAAAGACGGCAATGCAATCGCCAATACCTATACGCTGAACTTCTCTTACGGCACCGGTCTGGTTGCAGACGGCACGGGCATATTACTAAACAACGAGATGGACGACTTTTCTGCCAAGCCTGGCACGCCAAATGGCTATGGGCTACTAGGCGGTGAGGCAAATAGCGTAGAAGCCAATAAGCGGCCGCTATCCTCGATGAGTCCGACGTTGGTATTTAAGGATGATAAGCCTTATATCGTGACTGGCAGCCCCGGCGGTAGCCGCATCATCACCACCGTCACCCAAATCATCTCCAACGTTATCGATCATGATATGAATATCGCAGAGGCAACGCATGCGCCGCGCATCCATGACCAATGGCTGCCTGATGAGATACGAGTAGAAAAAGCACTGAATATCGATACGATCAAAAAGCTAGAATCCATGGGACACACGGTCAGTCCAAAAGCCGCTATGGGCTCAACACAGTCGATTATGATAACGCCAAATGGTGTCTACGGCTCCTCTGATCCACGTATTGTCGATGCAGCGGTGGTTGGGTATTAAGTTAACTTTTTGGTGTCAAATACGCGTGGCGAAACTGAGTAGGCGATATGCCTGTGAACTGCTTGAACTGGCGGCTAAAAGCACTGTGATCGCTGTAGCCGCAGTGCAATGATATCTGAGTCACTGACATTTCAGGATTAGCCAATAACTTCACCGCATATTCCAAGCGTAGCTTTTGTACAAACTGCAGCGGCGACATACTGAGCACTGCCTTAAACGTTCGCTCTAGCTGCGACACGCTCAAATTAGCCAATTCCGCTAGCTGAGCCACATTAATTTTTTGATCGAGGTTAGCTCGTACAAACTGAGCAACTTCTGCCAGGCGAGCGTGTTTACGTAAAACACGCTCATTATCTTCATCGATATCGACCGATATCCCAACCATCGCAACTATTTGTTGGTTGTTATTATAAATAGGCAGCTTATTGGTAATACACCACCCTAATTGACCAGACGCATAACTGTGCAGCTCTAAGTTGTCGACAATCGACTTTCCCTCGCGCAATACCTTCATATCTTGCACCATATAGTCTTTGCCCTGATGATGTGAAAACACCTCTTCTGTGGTGAAGCCTATAATGTCTGCATGCTTATTCAACTGACAACGTTTTAACAGCGTTCTGTTTGCCAGCTGGTAACGCGCCTGCTCATCTTTTACAAAAAAGACAATCTTGGTGAAATTGTCAATCAAAGGCAGCAATAGCGATATATTCCCAACAAATTCATCCATACTTTCTGGGCAATAAGACGTAATACTCTCTTGTAGTGACATCACAAGTTCAGTGTTTTCATTTACTTCATCAAGCATAGCGCTTCCTTGTTCTATCAAGCTGAATAAACATATTAAACGTTAAAAAACTCTATACGCAATTACTCTCATATTCTATGACACAAAGCTTATATAACAGCATCCACTGACTATATTTATGAAAAAAAGTCATGTCTTATTTACTCCAAAAATATATTACAACCTTACTAGTGTACACCTGAATACTATGCAGAAATACGCATTTATCCATGAAAAAACAGCAAGACGCTCCATTCAAAAACGTCCATTCTATATATAGACCTTAGCAATTGCGGATTAATGGATGACTGCAAGCTATGCTTGCATTAGCTCTATTGCACAACAATGGAATGTAACTTTTTCAAGGATGAATTAAGGTACCCGTCATGTCTTCTACATTATTTAACTTTAAAATTATCGACTCACATACTGGCGGTGAGCCTACTCGTATGGTCTATGACGGCTTTCCTGAGCTGGTCGGTGAGACCATGCAAGATAAGCTGCATTATTTCAAACAAAACTTCGACCATCTGCGCCAAAGTATCATTTTAGAGCCACGCGGCAATGATGTCCTTGTCGGTGCACTACTCCTTCCTGCAAATGATCCTAAAGCCACAGCGGGCGTTATCTTTTTCAACAATGCTGGTTATTTAGGTATGTGCGGGCACGGCACGATTGGTGTCGTCGCATCGCTGGCTTATCAACAAAAAATCACGACTGGCACACATTGGTTTGAGACCCCGGTGGGTTTAATCAAAACAACCTTGCATGATGATGGCAGCTGTAGCATCCAAAACGTCCCTTCTTATCGTTATAAAAAACAAGTTGAGGTTCAAGTTCCTGAATTAGGCCTTATCCGTGGCGATATCGCTTGGGGTGGCAACTGGTTCTTTTTAGTCAGTGAGCATGGACAAGACATTCAAGCAAATAATGTCGCAAAACTGACTCAAGTAACCATGCAAATTAAGCAAGCCTTAATCACTGCTAACATCGCTGGCGAAAACGGCGGCGAGATTGACCATATCGAGCTGTTTGCCGATAGCAACGATGCTCAAGCAGATAGTAAAAACTTCGTCCTATGCCCAGGTGCGGCGTACGACCGCTCACCTTGCGGTACCGGCACCAGTGCCAAACTGGCCTGCCTTGCTGCTGACGACCTCTTAGCGCCTGGTCAAATCTGGCGCCAACAAAGTGTCGTTGGCAGCGTATTTACCGGCAGCTACCAATATGCCACTGATCTCAGCAATACAGAGTCTACAGCCTACCCTGAGCACACGATTATCCCAACCATCTGTGGTCATGCCCATGTCTGCGCCGAGACCACACTGATTGTACAAGAAGACGACCCATTCAAATGGGGCATTTCTTGCTAAACACTTGTTATGTCCTTATTAAGCAATTGCTAAAAAAACTATTAAGCATATGCGAAACCATAGATAGCAATAAATTGGTCAGCCAATGTTTATGCATGAGTATTATCGAGAGATCCTATGAGCACCTCACACTTCGGCATTCATATTATTGGTGGCGGCATTATCGGTCTTGCGACTGCAGTGACGTTGCAAGCGCGAGGCACCAAGGTCGCATTACTCGACGCCAATGAAGTCGGTCAAGGCGCATCATTAGGTAACGCCGGTCATATCGCTGCCGAGCAGGTTTTTCCGATTGCCGATGCAAGTATGCTTCGCCATATCCCAGCTATGCTCTTTAACCCAACAGGGCCATTACGTATAGACTGGCGCTATCTGCCGCGCTTAATGCCTTGGGCAATGCAATTGCTCATGAACATGCGCCCTGAGCCATTTGAGCGCATTCATCAGGCATTGATGACCCTTAATCAGAGCAGCATTCAAACTTGGCAGGATTTTGCTAATCAGTGGCAACTAAACGATTGGGTACATATTGAAGGCTCATTATTAACGGTTGAAAAACCCGTTAGCGTGTCGTTATTAACCGCACATGGCAACCGTCTTAACGAGATTGGTGTGGCAAATGAGTTACTCAGTCAAAAAGAGCTGTTGGCGCGTGAGCCTGCCTTACAAGATAACCAGTTGGCGGCGTTGTTCTTTCCAAATACCGGTCACATCACCAATCTAAAAGCCGTCATGAAACAGCTTCACAGTACCTTTAGACAATTAGGGGGTCATACGATTGAAGATTGCCGTGTACTGGATGCAGCCGTGCATCCAGACGGTATTCGTCTAACCACCAGTCAAGGCGATATGACAGCATCTAAGGTCATGCTATCTGCCGGTGCTCATTCAAAAACATTGGCGAAAAAACTCACTGGTGTGACGGTACCGTTAGATACCGAGCGTGGCTATCATCTAATGCTACCGCATGAGCCGCAGCGTTTGCAGATACCCGTATCCAGTATGGATCGGCGCTTTATTATGACACCGATGCAAGAAGGCTTGCGTTTGGCTGGCACTGTGGAGTATGCAGGACTTGACGCGCCAGCAAATATGAGGCGAGCTCACATGTTATTGCAACAAGCGCAGCCCATGTTAAAAGCACCATTAAATGCAGCAGACAGTGTGCCTTGGATGGGTTTTCGACCTTCAACAGCGGATTCACTACCCATCATAGATAGGATTGACAAGGTGTTTTTAAACTTCGGGCATCAACATTTGGGCCTAACGCAAGCTGTCGTCAGCGCACGCATGGTCGCGGAGCTATATTTTGATGAGCCGCCTGTGATAGATCCAAAACCATATCGACTTAACCGTTTCAAATAAGCAGTTTATGACTGCCGTGTAGCAAGCAAAAAACCAACCGATTCAATATTGAATCACCATTATTTAAATCACTACTAACAAGGAAAGACTTATGAATATTAATGGAATCTTAGTCCCAATCGTTACCCCATTTGACCATAACGGTAACGTTGATGCGCAAAAACTAACGGCACTGGTCGAAGCCTTTATCGATAAAGGCGTTGCTGGTATCGTCGCTTGCGGCACTACTGGTGAATACTACACGTTTTCGGCAGCTGAGCGTGAGTTGGTGTTGACCACTATTGCTGAAGCTGCAAAAAACAAAGTGACCCTTATCGCTGGTATTAACAGCTTATCAACCGATCATTCTATTGAGCTTGCCGCACAAGCAAAAACCTTAGGTTATGACGGTCTCATGCTATCTGCGACGCCTTATAGCTTACCTGAGCAAGATGGCATCATCGCTCACTTTGAAAAAGTGGCCGACGCCAGCGAGCTGCCAATCATCATGTACAACTTCCCGGACCGTGTCGGCGTTGCCATTGAATTTGACACGGTTGCTCATCTAGCCAAGCACCCTAACATCGTCGGCGTGAAAGAAAGTAGCGGCGACTTTAGCCATGCGCTACGTATGCTACAAGCTGATTTTGATGACTTTGAAGTGGTCTGTGGCTGTGATGACCAACCCGTTGACTTCTTCTTTTGGGGCGCAAAAAGCTGGATCGCAGGCGCAGCAAACGTCTTTCCAGCCGAACAAGTCGCTCTGTTTGATGCCACCCAGCAAGGCGATTGGGATAAAGCCAAGCAAATCATGAGTGAGATTTATCCTGCCATTCATTCTATGGAGTCTGGCAACTACAACCAAAAGGCCAAAGCGGGATGCTTAAACGGCACTATGGATGTTGGCTCAGTTCGCGTACCACTCACGGACATGCCAGCAGATGAGAAATCAGAGTTTTTAGCATTGCTGTCTAAATAGCACTCAGCTTAGTAAAAGGACTGTTAAGGATAACCAACGCTAAATTTGATGCCGTAGTTAAACTGACGGCATCAAATTTAGCAAACAAGGATTAGAAAAATGAGCACTAAAGAACAAATCACTAAAGAGCAAGTATTCGAGCAAGCAAAACAACAAAAACTATGGGCGGGTCACTTAATCGCCGCCGAAAATCTATCAACAGAGACCTTAGACAATTACACGCCTATTGATAACAGCGTCATCGGGCAAATCGCCTCAGGTAACGCCGATGATGTTGACATTGCCGTCAAGGTCGCACGCGATAGCTTTGAGAATGGTGAATGGCGCCGTCTAGCACCAGCTGAGCGTAAAGCCATCATGCAGCGCTGGTGTGCGCTCATGCACGAACATAGCGAGGAACTTGCAGCATTAGATTGTGTGGATGCGGGCAAACCCATTACCGAATGCCTAAATACCGATATCCCAGCGACCATTGAGACTTTTGAATGGTACGCCGAGGCCGCTGATAAGGTTTTCGGTAAAGTCGCTCCAACTGGCAGCGCCGCTTTAGCTCTCATCGTACAAGAGCCTATTGGCGTCGTCGGTGCGGTGTTACCTTGGAACTTTCCAGCCCAAATGTACGCTTGGAAAGTCGCCCCTGCTCTCATCTCAGGCAACTCCGTCATTGTCAAATCCGCTGAGCTGACCTCCCTATCCGCCTACCGCTTAACCGAACTCGCCTACGAAGCTGGCGTGCCAAAAGAAGCCTTACAGCTGGTCTGTGGTCTTGGGGAAAATGTCGGTGCAGCACTCGGTCAGCATATGGATGTCGACATGGTGTCATTCACTGGCTCAACAGAAGTCGGACGTCTGTTCTTACAATACGCGGCACAAAGCAATTTAAAGGAAATCGTCTTAGAGTGCGGCGGCAAGAGCCCGCAAGTCGTCTTTGATGACGCCGTACTTGATGACGCCGCCATCAACGACATCTTGTCTGCAGCGTTTTGGAACATGAGTGAAAACTGTAGCTGCGGCTCACGTTTGATCGTACATAGCAGCCAAAAAGCCGCTTTACTTGAAAAACTTAAAGAAGGTCTAAAAGACTGGAAAGTTGGCTCACCTTATGATTCAAGTACTGCCATTGGCCCGATGATCGAAAAAGCACATTTCGACAAGGTGAGTCATTATCTACAAACCACCAAAGATGAAGGCGCCACGCTTGTGGCAGGAGGCAATATCCATTCAGAATTGGGCAGCGGTTGGTATGTCGAGCCTACTATTTTTGACAATGTCAGTCCCGACATGACTTTGTTTAATGAAGAGGTATTTGGTCCCATCCTTGCCGTCACTAGCTTCGAGACTGAAGAAGAAGCCATTAGTCTTGCCAATCAGTCTAGCTATGGTTTGGCGGCGTCATTTTATACTCAAAACATCAAGCGCGCGTATCGAGTCGCTTCAGCCATCAAAGCGGGCACTGTCTCTATCAATGGCTTTTCAGAAGGCGATATCACCACGCCATTTGGCGGCTATAAACAGTCAGGATTCGGCGGACGTGATAACGGTCTAGAAGCGTTAGAGCAATACACACAGACTAAGACTATTTGGGTGGTCAATTAATAGAGCTTTGCAACACGTACGGTCATATTAACGCGCTTAATGTGACCGTATTTCATATCAAAACAATTGAATTCTTTAGTCAAACTTACAAGGAAGTAAGGTCATGGAAGCAATTATTAACGCCATAGTCGGCTATATCTGGAGTGATGCGTTAGTTTATTTGGCACTCGGTGTCGGTATTTATTTTACAATTATGACCCGCGGTGTGCAGTTCCGCCATTTTAAAGAGATGATCAAGTTATTATTTGACAAGCAAACTTCACATAGAGGTATTAGCTCATTCCAAGCCTTTTGTATGGCGTTGTCGGGTCGTATTGGTGTTGGTAACATTGCTGGGGTTGCCACGGCCATCGCAGCTGGCGGACCTGGAGCTGTATTTTGGATGATTGTGATGGGGCTGCTGGGCGGTGCAAGTGCCTTTATTGAATCCACTCTTTCGCAGGTATACAAAGACGATGTAGATGGTCAGTACCGTGGTGGTTCGCCATTTTATATTGAGCGCGGCCTTAAGATGAAGCCTTTTGCCATTGTCGTTGCTGCCGTTACTTGTCTGTCTTATGGTGTATTGGTTCCCGGCGTTCAAGCCAATACCATCGCTGACTCCTTTCAGACCGCTTTTAATATCCCCTCTTCGGTGACTGGTATAATTATTGTGGCGCTATTGGCCATTATTATATTTGGTGGTGTAAAACGCATTGCCAGCTTTGCTGGTACTATTGTACCTTTTATGGCGATTGGTTATATTTTAATGATGGTCATCGTCTTAGCCTTTAATGCATCCAACATACCTGCCATGTTTGCCCTTATCTTCAAGAGCGCCTTTGGAATGGACGCTGTCTTTGGCGGCATCGTTGGTACTGCTATTTCTTGGGGCGTACGCCGCGCGGTATTCTCCAACGTCGCCGGTGCTGGCGAGGCGACTTTTAGCTCCGCTGCTGCTGAAGTATCACACCCAGCCAAGCAAGGTTTGGTGCAGGGCTTTTCGATTTATATTGACACCGTTCTCGTCTGTACCGCGACCGCACTGATGATCTTATCTACAGGTATGTACAATGTCATTCCGGCAGAGGGCATGACGTTGGTTGAAAACATGCCAGGTGTGGCCGCTGGTACCGCATTTACACAAGCGGCGGTATCAACCGTATTTAGCCAATATGGCAGTGGCTTTGTGGCCATTGCTATCTTCCTATTTGCTTTTACCTGCTTGATAGCTTATTACTATATCGCCGAAACTACCTTGGTATTTTTGGATAGCAAGCTGCGTTATCCTGTATTAAAGCCAATACTAAAAATTGTATTTTTGATCATCTGCTTTGCTGGTAGTGTGCAATCAATCGGCATGATGTGGGCACTTGGTGATATTGGCTTCGGTAGTATGTGTTACTTAAACTTCATTGCTATCCTACTGCTTAGCAAAACCGCATTAAAAGTTCTAAAAGACTACGATGAACAGAAAAAATTAGGACTTGATCCAATGTTTGATCCTAGAAAAGTAGGTATCGAAAACGCAGATTTCTGGATAGAGTATAGTGATAAGTACGGCAAGCGTTAAGTATTGGTAAAAAACCTCGTTTTACTTCCTCTCAAAGCCTTTTATATCAGCGTAATATAGAAGGCTTTTTTCATATCAGCACCTGCCAGCAAAGACAGGCTGTTTCTTATGCTCCCCACCGAAGCTATAGCTGTCAACAGCAAATAATGCTATGATATCCTGCTCAATTGAGCATTTGCGACAAAGGCTTTTACGGCCTAAACTTCCCATGTAAACCACGCAAAATCCGCTAATAAAACCTATTGTTATTGACCGCACCAATAAGAGTCCTCTATGGCATTTGTACACCTTGGCATTCACAGCGAATACTCCATCACTGATTCTATCGTGCGCATAAAGCCGCTTATTAAAGCGGCGGCAGCTGATAATCAGCAAGCACTAGCACTGACTGATTTATCCAACCTTTATGCGACAGTGAAGTTTTATCGCGCTTGTCTTGGCGCTGGCATCAAGCCCATCATCGGCAGCGAAGTTATCATGGATGATGAAGACACTAGACTGACGCTGCTGGCCATGGACAACGAAGGCTATCAAAACATCACCCGTATTGTCTCGCTGGGCTTCACCGAAGGCCGCGCCGACCCTGACAATCATGGCACCCCTGTCATCAAGCGCCGTCATATCTTAGAGCACGCAGCGGGCGTTATTGTCTTGTTTGGCGAAAAATCAGACGTCGGTCATGCGCTAGTCAGCTCTATGCCAGAAAATGCCGACGTGCTGATCACAGAGTGGCAGGCGCATTTTGCTGATCGCTTGTACTTTGCGATCAAGCGCACCAACCGCTCAGGCGAAGATGCTTTTATCAAAGCGGCTATCCACGCTGGTGCCAAGCATCAACTGCCCATTATCGCCCACAATGACGTACGGTTTTTGGAGCAAGAGGACTTCGATGCTCACGAAGCCCGCGTCTGTATCGCAGGCTCGTACGTACTAGCTGACCCTAACCGTCCGCGCTTGTATTCAGATGAGCAGTATCTAAAAACCCAAGACCAAATGGCGCAACTGTTTGCCGATATTCCGCAGGTGGTCGACAATACCATCCGCCTAGCCACCCGCTGTAATGTGACACTAACGCTAGGCATCAACGTGTTGCCTGACTTTCCTGTACCAGAGGGCGAGACCATTGAGTCTTTTTTTCGGGCAGAATCACAGCGCGGTCTTAATCACCGATTGGACAAGCTGTTTCCTGTGGAAGCGCGTGACGAGAGCTGGAGCGACTTTCGTAAGCAGTACGATGAGCGCCTAGAGTATGAGCTCGATATTATTTTGTCTATGGGGTTCCCCGGTTACTTCTTAATCGTTATGGACTTTATCCGCTGGGCCAAGGCCAATGGCGTCCCTGTGGGGCCAGGTCGCGGCTCTGGTGCCGGCTCTTTGGTTGCGTATGCGCTCAACATTACCGATCTCGACCCCATTCATTACGACCTATTATTCGAGCGCTTCTTAAACCCTGAACGTGTCTCTATGCCCGATTTCGATATTGACTTTTGTATCGAAGGGCGCGACCGTGTCATCGATTATGTGGCGCAAACTTACGGCCGTGAAGCGGTCTCACAAATCATCACCTTTGGTACCATGGCGGCAAAAGCGGTGGTGCGTGATGTGGCGCGGGTACAAAGCAAGTCGTACTTTTTGGCCAATAAAATCTCTAAATTGATTCCGAAAACACCTGGCATCACCTTGTCTCAAGCACTCGAGCAAGAGCCGCAGCTCAAAGACTTAATCTCCAATCCTGATAACATGGATTATGAAGATGCCATCGAGATTTGGGAGATGGCGGTCAAATTAGAAGGCGTGTGCCGCAATGTCGGCAAGCACGCCGGTGGTGTCCTCATAGCCCCGCATAAAATCACTGACTTTAGCGCCATTTACTGTGACGATGAGGGTCATCGCGTTAGCCAGTTTGATAAAGACGATGTCGAAGATGTCGGTCTGGTAAAATTTGACTTTTTGGGCTTGCGTAACTTAACCGTCATTAATGCTGCGGTAGAAAACATCAACCAACGCCGCGCACGCGAAGGCAAAGACGCGTTGGTACTAGAAGATTTACCATTAGATGACAAAAAAACCTACAAACTCTTGCAAGAAGCAAAGACCACAGCTGTCTTTCAGCTAGAGAGTATGGGTATGAAAAAATACTTGGCCAAACTGCAACCGACCAACATCGAAGACGTCATCGCCATGTGTGCCCTCTATCGCCCAGGGCCACTCGATGCCGGTATGGTAGAGATGTATATCGACCGTAAGCACGGCCGCGAAGAAGTCATTTATGACCATCCCAACCTCGAGCCAATTTTGCAAAACACCAACGGCGTTATTGTCTATCAAGAGCAAGTCATGCAAATCTCGCAGGTCATGGCCGGTTACAGTCTCGGCGGCGCGGATATGCTACGCCGCGCCATGGGTAAGAAAAAACCTGAAGAGATGGCCAAACAGCGTGATATTTTTGTCACGGGTGCTACCGATCAAGGTATCGATGAGGTCACCTCAGGCGGTGTATTTGATTTGATGGAGAAGTTCGCCGGTTATGGTTTTAACCGTTCGCATTCTGCTGCTTATGGCGTCCTTGCTTATCAGACCGCTTATCTCAAACAGTACTACCCTGCCGAATTTATGGCTGCGGTACTGACATCCGATATGAACAACACCGACAACGTGGTGTTCTTTATCAATGACTGCCGTGAAAACTTTGGATTGACTGTAGACAATCCATCGGTAAACCGCAGTGAGTGGCACTTTGTCGCTGATACGCCGACCAATATTATTTATGGACTTGGCGCGATTAAAGGCGTCGGTGAAGGTGCGGTGGAGTCTATCGTCGATGCGCGCCGCCGCGGTGGGCCGTTTAAGGATTTATATGACTTCTGCCGCCGCGTTGATATCAAAAAAGTCAATAAACGTACGCTTGAGGCATTGGTCAGTGCTGGCTGTTTTGATGACTTTGCCGCGACGTTGCGACCAGACTTACCAAGCGATGCCGCCTACGAGATTCGCGGCGCGCTGATGAGTCAGCTGCCAAGCGCGGTACAGGCCGCGGAGCAAGACCGCCAAAACAATGAGCTTGGCATGATGGACTTGTTTGGCGAGATGGACGGTGTGGTCGCCGCCCCACCACTCAAAATGACTGCCGATCTGATCTGGGGTGACAAGCACCGCCTCAAAGCAGAAAAAAACACACTAGGACTGTATCTGACTGGGCACCCGATCAATGAGTACTTGGATGAGCTAAAACGCTATACCTCTGGTGCTCGCCTTGATAAGCTCACAGACACAGGCTATAACGGCAGCTGCTACTTTGCCGGCCTTATTATCGATATTGCCAACTTTGGCAATCGAAATGTCATTACCTTAGATGATGGCACCTCACGATTAGAGGTCAGCTGCTATGCTGAGCGTTTCAATCGCGTCAAAGACCAGTTGAAGGTGGATGAAGTGGTCATTATCAAAGGCAGCATCCGGGAGCGTGACGGGCGATTGTTTGCCCGTCTAGATAACGCCATGAGTATGGTAGATGCGCGTCTGCGTTGGCTCAAAAAAATCAGTATCAAAATCCACGGCAGTGACACGCGCCTACTCTCACGCCTACAGCCGCTACTCAAGTCCGCCCAAGCGGATATCATCCCCGCGCCTAGCTTGACCCAGCAAGATGAGCCAGACGATACGACCTTCAATGGCAGCTATGATCCTGCGATGGGTGGGAGCTTATATGATGAGGATGGCAATGACTTATTGGCGCTAGAGCATGACATGCAACAAGACGCGCTGCAAAATGGCAGCCCTTATAGTAATAATGCGCTGAGTAACACTGACGCCTCCATTCATGATAACTGTCTGCCGCTTGGCCTGAGCATTTATGAAGCGTATGGTATCGCCAATGTGGGACTCTCTGAGCATTGGCGCATCTATCCAAATGATGACAACTTGCAACAACTAAAAAGCATGGTAAATGAGGACAACTTACATTTTCACTATAGCTGACGCTGGGCTTTTAGCCGTGGCATCCTATAGCGATGTCTACTCTATCCCTTGACGATAGCCGTTTTATTGCTTGAGATTTAACTGATTTAACTGATTTAACTGATTTAACTGATTTAACTGACAATATTGGACCTAATACCATGGATGAGAACCCACATAATAATACCGCCGACCAAACTGTAGAGATCCTCAATGATGAGCAATTTGAAGACATGCGTGACTTGCTCGAAGAGGACTTTGCCGATTTGATTCAAGTGTATCTCACTGACAGCCAGCAGCGCATCCAAAGCCTACGCATCGCGCAACAACAAAACGATAATGCCAATGGTTTTGAGATTGCCCATGCCCTAAAAGGCGCCAGTGCTAATCTGGGGACGACCCAGCTGATGCGTCTTAGTAGTCAACTCCAAGAGCGGTGCCGTGAGCAGCGTATCGGTGAGCAGGCGGCGCTGATCGAGGATATCGCAGCGGCGCTACAACGCGCTGAGCAAACCATCAAACAGCGCATGGAGCAATAAATGAGCCAAAGCCCTTTATCAGTGACAACGCCACCATCATCTATGCCAATCAACCATCCAGCAACGAGCGTAGACGACTACTTATCTTGTGTCCAAGTCGTCATGGTCAATACCACCTTGCCTGCCAATATCGGCTCAGCGGCACGGGCCATGCATACGATGGGATTGTCACGCTTGACGGTCGTCGATCCCAAGCGGCCTATCGATGAGACCAGTGTATCGCACGCTGCAGGTGGCCATGAGCTGCTGTCAGCAGCTGTGATTGCCCCAACGCTAGAGTCGGCGATCGCTGATTGCCAGCTGGTATTTGCAGCTAGCAGTCGCAGTCGTCATATGCCGCGCCCTGTCGTCACGCCCACACAGGCGGCCAAAATCATTTTTGATTTTATCGATAGTCAATCCACCTATCAGCCTCAGACCACGGCCGAGACCGCACAGGATAATACTGCTGGCACCCGCAAACCAAATATCGCGATATTGTTTGGCCGCGAAGACCGTGGTTTGACCAATGAAGAGCTGGCCTATGCCGATTACCATATCCAAATCGATGCCAACCCTGCCTATCCGGTACTTAATGTCGCCTCAGCGGTACAAGTGATTGCCAGTTTTATCTTTGCTTATGCGCAAACCCACATTCAGACAGCGACGAGCCCAGAGGCTGATGCTGACTCTGATAAAGCCGCAGCACGCTCGATGATTGACATGACGTTACGCCAACAGTGGGATGAGCCGGCCATCACTCAGCAGCAGCAACAGCAGTTGACCGAGCGCATGACAGCGCTGATGGTGCAGCAGGGTCTGGCAGACAGCGCACATCTAAAATCTTTGCCAGCACGGCTATCGCGGCTCGGCTCACGCTTACAGCTGGATCAAAAAGAGTATCAGCTGTTAAGCGCACTTATCGCCAAGCTTTTAAAAGATAGACCCCAATCATCATAATAAAAGCCACCAGTACAGATTTTTTGGGTTTGGTCGGCCAGCGATAGCCTGCTATTATTAGGGCGTGTTATATTGGATGGCTCAGATTGTAAGTATAGTCAGTTCAGTATAAAAACGATACAGTGGGACTGGGATAAATTTTTACGCAGCATCGAGCAGCGCAGGCACAGCACGCAAGGAAAATTTATACCAGTTCCACGTTGATATATAATGTATCTGTTTTATTTAGAATCGACTATACATAGAAATAAGCACATAGAATAAGCATCAGGATTAGCACCCAATACTGACCACACCGCCATACTTTACCAACCAATAGACGGACCAACAGACCGATCAACAAATAGGACACTTTATGTCATTGCCAGCCAAATTGCTCAATTCGCTTGCCAGCATCAAAAAAGACCTAAAAGAAGATGTCGATGCGGTATTCAACCGTGATCCTGCCGCTCGCAACAGTCTGGAGGTCATTCTTACCTATCCTGGTATTCATGCGCTTATCTTGCATCGCGGCGCTCATTATCTCTGGAATCACGAACAAAAACTGGCCGCCCGCGTGATCTCTTACGGCTCGCGTATCGTCACTGGTATCGAGATTCACCCTGCAGCCAAAATCGGTAAGCGGTTTTTTATCGACCACGGTGTCGGCGTGGTCATCGGTGAGACCGCAGAGATTGGCAACGATGTCACCTTATACCACGGCGTCACTCTCGGCGGCGTCTCATGGAATAACGGCAAACGCCATCCAACGTTAGAAGACGGCGTGATTGTAGGCGCTGGCGCAAAAGTTTTGGGGCCATTTACTGTCGGTAAAAATGCCAAAATCGGCTCAAATACGGTGGTGGTCAAACCTGTGCCAGCTGGCGCTACCATGGTCGGCAGCGCGGCGCGCATGATATCCGATCATCATGATGAAAAAGGCAACCCCATCGCCACCAAAGTCCAAGACGCCAAACAACAAGAGAAAGTGGCCCAAGCAGGCGAAGGCGACACCGGCAAAGACCAAGCGCAAAGCACAGCGGCCAAGGCCAAGCGCCGCACTACTTTTCAAGCTTATGGTATCGACCCCTTTTCTCAAGACCCAGTGGCCGAAGCGTTTGCAAAAATGCTTGAGCATATTCAGCAGTCAGAAAATCGCCTAGATCAGCTGCAAACTGCCATGTGTGAGATTGATCCTGATTTTTGCAAAAAGAAGTATGACAAGCTTTGTTTAGAAGATTTAGATGTGATCGGGCGCTCTGACATGGAAGAGCTGACTGAGGAAAAAACAAGTCCTGATAGCTTACCGTAGCCTCTGATACTCTTTTAATATAGTCAATCGCACATAAAACCGGCACAACTGATATCTCGTGCTACTGGTATGCATTTTGCGCCGCATCGAGCGGCGTTGGCACAGTACACAAGAAAAATGAATGCCCGTAGGACGGACTTATTTTAAACCAGATGCACTTACTTATAAATAACACGAAGAGATACCATGGCACGTCTACAAGATAAAGGTATCATCATTACAGGCGCGGCTCAAGGTATGGGCGAGACTCATGCTCGCTTGTGTTTGGCAGAAGGCGCAAAAGTCGTATTGACCGATATCAATGCTGAAAAAGGTGAGGCGCTGGCTAAGGAGCTTGGTGATAACGCCTTATTTATCAAGCATGATGTCCATAAAAGCTGGGTATATTGCCCAGCTTTTTTTGGTGCTTGGAAAAGTTTTAAAACCTTTTAACCGATAAAACCGCTCTTTGAAATCAATTCTTCAACCCCTGCTGTCTCGTGTGCTTTGAATGGATAACGATCCGCCATTATTATCCATTGTTCTGAATACTCTACTATTTTTGTAGATATTGATTTATTGCTTAGGCTATTTTGGTTAAGTCCAGTTTGTATCAGTAAAATGTCAATATCCATGGTGACTTGCTTTATAGAGGTTTGCGCTTCTATGAAACGCTGCCGATGGCAGTCACTTTCAATGAGCTTAAAAGCCTGCTGCAGCTCCTGCAAACTCATCGCCGTATCCAGAGATAAATACGCACACTGATTGGTATAGTCAGGCTTTGGCTGCTCTTGAGTCGCGGTAAAGTCAGGGTTTTGAAAAGACGTAGAGAGCTGCATACGGCCAAATGTGGCCAGTTTTTCACGCGCATCAGGCAAATAGTAGTCAGCGTGATAGTTGCTGCCCAAAGCCAGTACCACTGCTGTCACCTCGTACGCTTGCAGCTGTTCAGGCGTATGTATCTCTAGGCCCGCAAGATTTAAACCAGCCAGACCTTTATGCTTCTCATACATCTTAAAAATTTTAGGCGTCTTATGCATCATGACTTTGACTGGCAGGCTGCTCGCTATGACTGGCTTTTGCAGATCGGGTGATTTGCACCCCAACGGCGTCTGCGTGTTTGATTGCCGTCGGCTTAGCCATGTTCAGCGTGATTTTATGACAAGCGTATTTGGCAAGCAGTTTATCTGCGATTTGCTCAGCCAGATGCTCAAGTAGCTTTGCTTGAATGACTTGGCACCACTCGCTGACATCATCACAAACCGCCTTATAATTTAGCGCATCCTGTACATCATCCGAGGCGGCAGCAGCACTGATATCCGTCTCAAGCGCGATATCGATCTGCAGCGGCTGAGTGATAGCGCGCTCCCATTCATAGACACCGATGACGGCATCTACCGTCAAGCCTCTGACAAATACCACGTCAGACTGAGTATGCAACATGCTTTTATCCTTGTTTACTGGTTTTTTAGGAGTTTTATAGCAGACAGATGATCATGCTTTTTGGTGCAAACGCGCAGCCTTTAGCATCTTACTTGGGCGATGATGCCACAAGTCAATGCTAAACAACAACAGACCAACCCAAATCAAGCCAAAGACGGCCAAACGGTGCAAGTCAAATGGCTCTTTATAATAAAATACTGCCAAAAAGAAAATAAAAGTCGGCGTCAGATAGTTCATAAAACTTAAAATACTATAAGCCACCAGCTTGGTTGATTTATTAAATAACAATAGCGGTATCAAAGTGATGGGGCCTGCCAGCATCAATAGCCAGATGTTTGATGACAACCAAAAACTGATCTGACTACTCACCACATCGGCCTGCCAAAACCACCACAGGCACATCGGTACCAGCATTGTTGTCTCCACAAACATCGCATCGATGGCGCTCAGCGGTGTTTGCCGCTGAATGGTACCGTATATGCTAAAGCTAAACGCCAGTATCAGCGAAATCCAAGGTAAGCTCCCAATCATCACCACCTGAATAATCACAGACAATAGCGCAAAACCAATTGCCACCCATTGCAGTGTCCGTAAGCGCTCTTTGAACAAAATCATCGAGAGCGCCACCCCCACCAGCGGCCCGATAAAATAGCCCAAACTGGCCTCAAGTATGCGGTCATGGTTGACCGCCCAAACATAGGTCAGCCAGTTGGTGGCAATAATCAGACCCGATATCAGCGAAAACACAATCCACCTAGGATTTTTCCTTAAAGTGTCTATCCAGCCCCAGCGTTTGGTGACGACTAAGACAAGCAGCAGACAAGCAAAGGTCCAGACGATACGGTGCCCGATGATCTCAGTGGCATCGTAGGCGGCCAACTGTTTAAAATATAAAGGAAACCCGCCCCAGATAAAAAAGGCCATAAGCGCTGTGACAATACCACGTCTGGTGGTTTTGATAGGCGTCACGGGTTTTTTGATAACATTTTGAGTGGTCATAAGTCAGTACAACTTAATTTAGAGCAAAGCGTACTGTTGCAGACTGCGCCTGATGATGAGCATATTTAGGCGAGCGGCAAAAGCACAGGGTTACTACAGATAGAATAAAAGTGAAAAAGCAATGCATTGACACTCATAGTAGTATCAATGCATTGCTGACGATAACGGTATTTGAACCCTTATGTTATGGCGTTTAATCCCTGGTAAAAGTCCTAACGCTATTAGGCGCGGCTATCGTGAACCTCGATAGACATGCCCACTTGATTGGCAAGCTCGGCAAATCCTGGGAAACTGGTATTTACCGTCTCAACGCCTTCGATGGTGATCGGCTTGGATGCGCGCAAGCTAGCAACCGCAAAGCTCATGGCGATACGATGGTCATGATGCGAGGTGATATGTCCGCCGCCAAAAACAGGTTGGCTATTATTTACTTCACTTTGACCTACACCTGCACTACCTTTGCCTTCAATGATCAGACCATCCTCAGTCACCGTACAATCAATGCCAAGGGTTTGTAGACCATCTGCCATGACAGCAATACGATCGGACTCTTTCACGCGCAACTCTTTCGCACCCGTTAGTACTGTACGACCTCGCGCACAGCTAGCAGCGATAAACAGTACTGGGAACTCATCAATCGCCAGTGGTACTAGATACTCTGGAATATCGATACCTTGCAGGTTTGAGCTGCGTATCGTGATATCCGCCACTGGCTCGCCGCCGACATGGGTCTCATTGCTTAGGCTGATATCAGCATTCATCAGCTTTAAGATATCAATGATGCCGGTGCGGGTTGGGTTAATACCCACTTGCGTTAGGGTCAATTCACTACCCTGACTGATGGCCGCCGCGACCATAAAGAAGGCGGCGGAAGAGATATCCGCAGGCACAGCGATATCGCCACCGGTGAGTGTACCACCACCGGTGACACTGATACGGTTGCCTTCTACAATTACTGGATAGCCAAAGGCTGATAGCATACGCTCGGTATGGTCACGGCTAACTTCAGGTTGGATGACCGTCGTGGTGCCGTTTGCCCACATTCCCGCCAATAGCAAGCAAGACTTCACCTGAGCAGAAGCAACTGGCATGTCATACTCTACCCCTTGCAGCGGCTGGCCAACCGTATCACGGCCAGTGATGCTTAGCGGCGCGGTACCATTATGACCCGTGCTTTGAATCACCGCACCCATGTCACGTAACGGTGCTGCCACCCGCTCCATCGGACGCTTGTTTAGACTGGTGTCGCCTGTCAACACACTATCAAATGACTGGGCGGCTAAGATACCGGCTAGCAGGCGCATACTGGTGCCTGAGTTGCCCATATACAGTGGCGTTTTGCTGGGTTTTAGTCCATGCATACCAACGCCGTGAATGGTCAATCTGCCTTTATCAGGGCCTTCGATGCTTACACCCATGTCACGGAATGCTTGTAAGGTAGCCAGCGCATCCTCCCCTTCCAAAAATCCAGTAACGTTGGTCACACCTGTGGCCAAACTGCCAAGCATGATGCTGCGATGCGAGATAGATTTGTCTCCAGGAACGGTAATGGTGCCAGAGACGGTGTTGCTAGGGGTGATATTATAAGAAGCTGACATAGCAGAGGTATCCGTATAAGGGGTGCTGGCTAACATATGGCCAAAATGTCGCCGTGCGGCTTGCGCGCGGCCCAAAAGCCCCATCAGGGCGGTTGAATCTTTATCAATGATAAGCTGACGCATGGTCTGTAGATAGACGCCGTACTCATCAAGGGCGCTGATAATCGCGCGCTCGTTGGCAAAAAATATATCATGCCACATCTTAGGATCGCTGGCAGCGATACGGGTAAAGTCGCGAAACCCACCAGCGGCATAGCGAAACATATCCAAGTTGTCATCATGGCTCGCCAATTGCTCAACCAGATTAAACGCCAGTAGGTGCGGTAGATGACTGGTATGCGCCAATATCGCATCGTGATGATCGGCTGCCATCGGCATGACAGTCGCACCCACCGCCTCCCATAACTGCTGCAGCTTTGCAATTGCAGAAGAGCTGGTGGTGGCGAGCTCACAGATTATCACGCTGTGATTGACAAACAAATTGGCGCGTCTGGCATGATACCCTGAATTCTCCGCTCCAGCAATCGGATGCGCGGGTACAAACCCCGTTGGCAGTGCAGTAAATACCGATTTTGCTGCCTCAATGATATTGACCTTGGTACTACAGACATCCGTAATGATACAATCTGTAGCCAGCTGGCCGTTGCCCATTGCAGCTTTGATATCGGTAAATACGGCTTGCACCGCTTGCACCGGTACGGCGATGATAAGTAAGTCGCTACCTGCCACCACGTCAGTCAAGCGCGTGCTACCAGCATCGAGCAAGCCATGTTTTATGGCTTCATTCACGCTTGGCAAGTGCCTATCGACAGCAACCAAGCGCTCGCTTAAATGATTGTCTTTTATAGCTTGAGCAAGACTTGCGCCAATCAGCCCAAGACCGATCACGCAAACTTGTTTAAATAACAAAGGGGTTTTATCAAAAGAGGATTGCATAGGATTCTTATTTTTTATCTTTTTTATGGCGACTCACGGCAGCTTGTATTTCACAAACTGGCATTCAGTCGCAAAGGCACGCCTGCATGAGTGCTATGACATTATTGGGATTCAGATGGGCTGGTCCGCCTTCTTTATCAGTATCAGTTGCCAGTGATCAGTCTTCGGTCAAAATCGAGCGTAACGTATCTATCAAACGCAGATTGTCTTCAGCCAGACCTACCGTGATACGCAGCCAGTTCGGGAGTCCATAGGCGGCCAAAGGACGTACGATTACTCCCTGCTCTAGCAATGCTTGATGAATAGACATAGCGTTGATGTCTTCCATCTCGACTTCGAATTTTACCATAATAAAATTGGCGTGCGACTTAATAAAACCCAGCCCTAGCGCGTCAAACTGTTTTTCTAACCAGCGCATTTGCTCAGCGTTGCTCAAGCGAGTGGCTTCGATAAAGTCTTGATCGGCAAGTGCAGCAGCGGCGGCGGCCAATGCCACACGGCTGACGTTAAATGGCTGACGGATGCGATTGAGCAGATTTGCGACTGGCACTGAGCTGAGCGCGTAGCCCACGCGCAAACCCGCCAGCCCATAAGCTTTAGAAAACGTACGAACGATAACCACATTGTCAAACTCATCAAGCAGCGCCCTATTATTACTCTCAGGGCTATACTCGATATACGCCTCATCGAGTACCACCAGTACCGAAGCTGGCACGCTAGCGACAAACTCACGTAGCTCTTTTTGCCCAAGCTGGGTGCCTGTTGGGTTATTAGGATTGGCAATAAACACAACCTTGGTATTTGGATGGTCGGCGACGGCTTGACGCATGGCCGTTAAGTCATGACCAAACCGCGGCGCTGGCACTTCTATCCCAGTAGCACCTTGTATCTTCGCCAACATCGAATACACCACAAAGGCATACTGACTATACACAATGGTATCGTCACAACTGACAAAGCCACGCGCCAAGAGATCCAATAGATCATTGGAGCCATTACCTAGGGTAATCTGCTCAACATCCACACGATTAAAATCCGCCAGCGCTTGCTTGAGATAATAGCCATTGCCATCAGGATAGCGTGCCAGTTGACCCAGCTGCTCGGTGATTGCCAAGGTCACATGCGGCGAGCAGCCCAGTGGGTTTTCATTGCTGGCCAGCTTTACGACATCAGAAACCCCATACTCGCGTGTCAGCTCCTCAACCGGCTTGCCAGTCTGATAAGGCGTCAGCGCTAAGATACTATCATACGCAGAGGTAAGCGGAGCTAAACTTGATGATGTCGCTTGAGGTGATGCCATGGTTTATCCTTAGAGATGATGACACATCTACTGCTTAGTATGATCCATTTGCGGCCGATGATCAGCTTACAATACCGCTTTAGGATATGAGCCAAGTATACGCAAATCTTTTACCAGTGGACGAATATCGGCAATCGCCGCGCTCACGTTTGGCGCATCAATATGACCATTCATATCGATAAAGAACACATAAGCCCATTTATTCGGGCGCTCAGGACGCGTCTCGATACTGGTCATCGATACCCCATGATAAGACAGTGGCTTTAGGATTTCGATAAGTGCCCCTGCTTTGTCGTGTGCCGATACCACGATAGAGGTTTTGTCTTGACCTGATGGCGCAATCGCCTCGTGACCGATAATCAGAAAACGTGTGGTGTTGCTAGGATTGTCTTCTATGTTGGTATACAGCTTGTGTAGATCATATTCTGCTGCAGCAACGTCCCCTGCGATAGCGGCAGAATGCCACTCGTTTTTGAGGCGACGCGCCGCTTCTCCGTTGCTCGATACGGCCACACGCTCGACGTTTGGAAAGTTGACATCAAGCCAATGACGGCACTGAGCCAATGACTGCTGGTGCGAATAAATACGGCTGAGACTATCGACCTTGGTGTGCTCAGCAACCAAGAAGTTTTGGTGAATAGGCAGCTCAACTTCACCGATGATTTTTAACGAAGAGGACAAAAAGCCATCTAGCGTGTGATTGACCACCCCTTCTGAAGAGTTTTCAACAGGTACCACGCCATACATCGCTGTGCCCGCTTCGACTTCGCGAAACACATCGGTGATGGTGGTCATCGGCATGGTATCCGCGGCTTTGCCAAAGTGTTTCAGCGCAGCTGCATGGGTAAAGGTACCAACAGGCCCTAAAAACGCAATGCGCTGCGGTGCTTCTAAGTCCAAGCATACAGACATAATCTCACGAAACAGACGGGCCATTTTTTCGTCAGCGATAGGACCAGTATTGCGCTCCATGACGGCTTTTAGTACTTGCGCCTCTCGCTCTGGACGATAAAAAATAGGGTTGCTGTCGGTTGCGGCGGCGGCATTATTCGCGAGGTGTTCTTTTTTGACGACAGCCACTTGCTGAGCCAATTTGGCACGATCATTGATCAACGTTTGAATTTTGCAGTCTACTGCATCGATACTTTGACGAATATTGTCCAAAAACGCTTTTTCGGTTGCGGCATCGTTTGTGTCTGTCGTGGTTTGATTGGAGTTATTCATATGTTGTTCTGGTGACTGCTCACTCATTACCGCCCATCCTTTTTAGATTTTTTACTGTTGAAATTTTTGACCAGCTTTTAGCTATTGGGTCTGACATCATCGGTGTTAATAGCTTGCTATAGCGACATGATAAAACAACAGTCTATCAAGACACCGTCTGCTTTTGCTCTTATCCGATTTTGCCATGCTATTTTTTGACTTATCGATAATATCTCAAGCTGCTCATACCACTGTCGCATAGCAGGTGGCCGGCTCTACTATAACAAAAACGGCGCGCAGTGCCCACGGGTAATCGTGTGCAATCGCATGTAATGTCGCGTCACTCTTATCAGCTGCCCATATCATCTCGTCCATAGTATAGTCGATTCAAAATAATTGTGGTACAGCGTCAGCAAATGAGAATGCTGATGTCGTCGATTCAGCTAATATTGACCTGACTATAGCACAGTTGTGCCCTTGTCTTTTGTCGTCCATCACACTATGAGGCAACAGAGGCTCAAAACTATGTTACAGTTTAATGCCAATCCCTCATCTTACGACAAAAACAAAACCACCCTGTGATTAATAACATCACGTCACTAAAAAAAAGGATCTCTAATGAGCGCATTACAACAGCTTCGTACCATGACCACCATTGTCGCTGATACTGGCGATTTGGCCGCCATTGCGCGCTTAAGACCCATCGACGCCACCACCAACCCAAGCTTGATCACCAAAGCTCTCATCCACCCTGACAACCAAAGCATGCTGGCAGAGACCATGAGTCGCCATAATGGCGATGTCGATGCGGTTATCGATGCACTGACTGTCCAAGTCGGCTGTGATATTTTGGCACTGATCGAGGGACGAGTATCTACCGAAGTCGACGCGCGCTTGTCTTATGACACCAAAGCGACGATCGATAAGGCCATGGCGTTTATGGAGGCGTATCAAAAGGCAGGAATCGATCCTCAGCGCGTCTTGATCAAAATGGCCGCCACCTGGCAAGGCATCGAGGCGGCGCGCTACCTCGAAACCCAAGGCATCCATTGTAACTTGACGCTTTTATTCGGTCAGCATCAAGCCATTGCCTGTGCTGATGCTGGCGTAACGCTGATCTCGCCTTTTGTGGGTCGTATTTTAGACTGGCAAAAACGCCAGCAAAACCGCCAAAATGTGCCCGCCTCCGATGATATGGGTGTAAAATCGGTCAAGCTGATTTATCAATACTACAAGCAGCACGGCTATGGCACTCAAGTCATGGGCGCAAGCTTCCGCTCTACTGAGCAAATACTGGCGTTGGCAGGCTGTGATTTATTGACCATCGCGCCAAACCTTATCGACGAGCTTGCCGCCATGGACACACAAGTAGAGCGTCAGCTATCGCCCAGCATGTCTATGGCGCTAGATGAGATGACCCGCGTCAGTCTAACTCACGAAGAATTCAGCGCCGCCTACCAACAAGACACCGTGACACAAGACCTGCTACCAAAGGGCATTGATGGCTTTATCACTGCTCGTGATGAGCTGGCCAAGACACTAGCGGCCATACGTGAGTAACTTGTCAGGCCGTGACCTGTTATAAAAGATATTTGCCTGCCGATAACAACTTGGCTATTATGGCCTACTTCAAACAACCAGAAGCAAGGCTTAAGTATGAAACGGCTATCAGTGTTATTGGCAGGCAGTGCTTTGGCACTCAGCGCACAAGCAGTGAACTGGTCAGAGGTGTCCGAGAGTCATTCTGGCTCGGTTTTTAGTGTGGACTTAGATTCTATCGAGCGCTCTGATATCAGCATCATAGATGAAAAGCGTGTCGAAAATATCACCGTCTCAATCCGTCGAACCTACCCCCCACAAGCCAAAAAAAACATAGCAAAAGACAAAGAGGCTGCAAAAGAAGAAAATGCGGAAACAGCGCCTTTTAAAGAAAAACCCATCCATCATAGCGATCAGCAGCTCCTGATCTCTTGTAAAGACGCCAGCTACTATCGGCGTGCTTATGTCAATTACGCGGCCAATGACAAAGTCATAAAGTCTTGGCAGTCAGACAAACCCATTTTGACCACAAAAGATTTCAAAATCACCAGCCCTAAGACGATCGGACGCGCCCTCATAGAATACAGCTGCAAAAACCACGAACAACAAAAAACGGCTTAATTTAGCATGGGCTTTATGCCATGTGTCTTAAATGCCGTGTATCTTAAATAGCTATGTTAAAAAAAAGCGCGCTGATTATATCAGCATCAGCGCGCTTTTTGATTTTAGGCTTTTAGTACCGTATAAACGGGTACTGGAAACGCTCCATGCAGCGCCACCAAATCGAGTAATACCAGCGCCCCGACCACGGTGTGACCTGCTGAGCGACAAAGCTCGTAAGCGGTGTTCAAGGTGCCACCAGTTGCCAAAATATCATCGACCAACAATACCCGCTCAGGCGGCAGATTGTTTTGCATCTCAAGGGTGTCTTTACCATACTCAAGCGCATAAGCCTTATTGGCTACAGGTGGCGGCAACTTACCAGGCTTACGCAGCAATATCATACCCTTACCCAAATGCCCTGCTAGCAAGCTGGCAAAGACAAACCCACGCGCCTCGACCGCACCCAAACAATCGACCTCATCCAGACAGCCTTCTGGTAAAGCGGCCAGCAGCGCATCGATGACCGCATCAACGTGACTGCGCAGTAACGGGGTTATGTCATAAAAATCAATGCCGACTTTTGGAAAGTCTGGTACGGTGCGAATGATCTGCCAAAAAGGATGATCAGTATTGAGCACGGCTGATGGCTGGTTTTCGGTATTGGTAGAGGTAGCGGCATTGATGCTCATGAGGACCCTTAGCGTGTATGACTTTAATGATAACTGGTGTGAATTTTTCGGCCGTTATTGTAGCATAATTGACCCAATTAATACGCTAAAGCATCGGCTATTATCAGCCTTGGTCTGCACAAAACCGCGACGCTTGACTTGATAAAAATCTCACAATCTCAATATACAAGTGTAAACTTAACTATAAAAATAACGGTTATATGCTAAACTACGTGCGTTTTTGCTGTCTAAGCGCTGACCGTTATATGGACACTTGCACACTGTCGTGACGCCCAGTCATTAGCCCTTGGCATGACTGGCGCGCTAAAAAACGGTCACACTAGAAATAATCGATAGGACTTTTTATGAAACGTTATGAATGTATTGTCTGCGGCTGGATATACGACGAAGCACTTGGCTGCCCAGAAGAAGGCATCGCCCCTGGTACCAAATGGGAAGACATCCCTGATGACTGGACATGTCCTGAGTGCGGTGTGGGCAAACTCGATTTTGAGATGCTTGAGCTGTAGTAGACGACCTCTGATTAGGACACTTCATGACACAATCAAATAACATCAATAGCGCCAGATCCCAAGCAAGCCCAGATCCAAGCCTAGATGAGAATGTGAGCCACTATCCTACGCCTGAGTGGCAAAAGTTTGGCGCGCATCAGTGGCATGACTCTGATCTGAGTGACCAGTTGCATCAAGCGATGATCGATATCGGTGATGGTATCGAGCTTTGTGTGGAAGCAGGCGGTAACCCAAACCATCCACCCTTGCTCATGGTCATGGGGCTTGGCTCACAAATGATATTTTGGCCAGAAAACTTTATAAAACGCCTCATTGATGCCGGTTTTTTTGTGATTCGTTTTGACAATCGTGATATTGGCCTATCGTCTAAAGTGCAAATTGACGGCCTACCGCGTATCAGTCAGCTAAAGATGATGATGCGTCTGCAAACAGGGCTCTCTAACAAGAGCGCGCAAGTGGCCTATAATTTGACCGACATGGCCGAAGACACCGCTCGTCTGATTAAGGCGTTGCAGCTGGGTAAAACCCATTTGCTTGGCGCATCTATGGGCGGGATGATTGCCCAAATCGTGGCCGCTCGCTACCCAAGCTTGGTACAGCGAATGGCTCTGATGTTTACCACCACCAATCGTGCATTTTTAAGACCACCCAAACCTCGGCAGCTATACACCCTTATCAACCGCCCTGAGAGTCACTCTGAGCGTGATATCGTGCGTCATAGCGTCTGGTTTATGAAGACGGTTGGCACGCCAGGGCATGTCAATGTGCGCATGGTGCGTGAGATTGCCAAGATTCGCTATCAGCGCAGCTTTCATCCGCTCGGGACCGTGCAGCAGCTAAATGCTATTTTGGCATCTGGCTCTATTAGCCGCTATAGCAAACAAGTCAAAGCCCCAACCATTGTGTTACATGGTAGCGCCGATGGCCTCCTGCCAGCATCGCAAGGGCGTGTGGTGGCGAAGACCATACCCAATGCCAAATTTTATCTGATTGAGGGCATGGCACACGATATTCCTGAGTATTATCAGCCTTATATGGTGGATCTGATCAGCAATCATCTGTTGGCGCATCGCTCTTAAAGGCTATTTAAAAAGCGCGTACGTCTGAACAAGCGTGTAAGTTTGACTGTCAAAGACAAGCTTGCACGCTTTTTTATGCCTACTTAGGTATCGCCATGGGGCAAAAACAAACGGCTCAATCACAGCCAACGCTGCTGCCTGTTTTATCAATACACATTTTATTGCCATTTTTTAGATTACCGATCCATGCTTTGCCATCGACAAACACAAACGAGGGCTTGCCTTGATAAGTATCGCCTGCGGACACGCCACTATCTGCAAACCGAAACGGAATCAACAGCTCACCACCAAGATTGACAAAGCCCCAATCTTCATTGATACGTACGCCCGCCATACCTTCAGAGAAGGGACGCACCTCATCAAATGAGTAGGTAATCATGGTGACATTTTGGTCATCGACAAAGCCCCATTTACCATCTTGCTGACGCGGCTGTAGTGTGGTAAATGGACTGATGGGCGGCGTGGATGGCGACTGACGCGCTTGCGGCGGCTTGTGGTTATTGTCAGCAGGGTCTTTTGCCACATTGCCACTTTTATCCAGCCAACTGATGTTATTGCTTTTACGCACACGGGTGATGCCGCCGCGATAATCAGCCACCTCACTAAACGATGACGAAAATGGCACGACGGTTCTGTTGGCGGTATTGATGACGCCATAGTTGCCGTCTTTTTTTACGACGATACGCCCTTCTGATACCGGCCGCGCCCAGCCTTGACGCTCGTTTAGCATATCGTACATAGCAGGCACCACTTCTCGCCCTTTCATATTGAGATATCCGACGTGACCGTTACGCAGTACGGGCAGCAGCCCCTCTGAGAGGTTATCGGCATCGACCTTTTGATAGCGTGATAGATCGACGATGCGCTTGCCTTTGTTGTCAATCAAGGCCACAGGCGCGCCAAAATCTTTGACGGCCAAAAACAAGCCACTGCTGGCGGTACAAGAGACGTTTTTGTAGTAGCTTTTGGGGATTTTACAGCTGGCGGCTTGTGCTTGCGGTATCACCAGTAACGCACTGACAATGCTAATGCCAGCCGTACACCGCAACATCATTGTCCAAAGGTTAGATACTACAGGGCGCGGTTTTGATAAAGAACATCGAAACATAATAAACCTAAGCAAATGTCATACATTGGCATAATTATATACACAGGGGTCTTCGTTTAGATAGCCTTGTCTGCTATCTCATAGAATAATTGTCGCTGAGCCATTTCATTTTGGGGGCAAAACCTCGACAATAGCCTAATCGCTGTAAAATGCTTTTTTATCATCATCCCATTCATATAAGGAGACACTATGGCTATGGCCATCGCCGCATCCCGCTCTGCCCCTATCGGTTTAGTCATAGGCTGTATTATTTTTGGTTTAGGTAGCCTGATCGTCGCTCATGTCGATATCGGTGGTTGGGCAATGTCGTTTTGGCGCTTGGCCATCTCTGGTATCGTTTTTGCCGTATTGGCCAAAATCATGGGGCAACGCTTGCCACGCTCAGGACGCGCTATTTTTTATGCGTTGTTATCAGGGGCATTTTTGGGATTGGATTTGGCACTTTGGCATGAGAGTATTTATGCGGTCGGCCCTGGTATCTCTACCCTGCTCAATAGCTTACAGATTTTTTTCTTGGCAGCGATTGGGTTTTTGTATTTCAATGAGCGTCAATCTATCGTACAGCTGATTAGTTTGTTTTTGGCGATGCTCGGTGTGGCGATGATTGGTAGCCCGGAGTTTGCCCATAACAGCGCAGCGACGTGGGGGTTTGTCACTGGTATCGTCTCGGGCGCTATGCTAGCGGCATCGATGACCTTTATCCGTAAGACGCACGATACTGAGCCAACGCCGATATTTATGCTCATGCAGCTGATCAGTATCGGCGGGGTGCTGGCGATGGTTGTGCCAATGTGGGTGTTTGATCAAGGCAGTATCTTGCCCAATACTTGGGCGGAGATTGGCTGGATATTGGTCTATGGTACGGTGATGCAGTGCTTTGCATGGGGACTCATTGCTTACTCTATTCCCAAGCTGTCACTGGCCTTGACGGGGTTACTATTGCTCTCTGAGCCCATCGCCGCTTTGGTGATTGATTATAGCTGGTTGGACAAACCCATCAATACTTTGCAGTGGGCTGGTGCGTTACTCACCATGTTTGCTATTTATTTGGGTTCACTCAAACCAAAGCCACGCGCTCTACGCCGTTATCGTTTTTTTTCGCGGTTTTATAAACGTGACTATAAATAATCTCTGCCTGCTACTTATCATCATCTATTGCTCCCCTAAACGCACTACAAAAAACGCCCATACTATAATAGTATGGGCGTTTTTTTGACCAGTATACGGCCTATTTGGCCGCTGCGCTAGTGTCAGCGGTTTTGTCAGAGCCTTTATTAAACAATACATTTAACACGATAGCAGCCAAAGTTGCCGTACCGATTCCGCCCAAATCAAACCCGCCTAAGTGCAAGCTAAAGTTACCTGCCCCCATAATGACAGTAACAGCCGCGATAATCAGATTACTGTTTTTGCTAAAATCGATGTGATTGTCGATCCAAATCTTTGCCCCTGCAATCGCAATCAGGCCAAACACCACGATAGAAGCACCGCCTAATAAGGCCGCTGGTATCGTCTGAATAATGGCACCAAACTTTGGCGATAAGCCCAGCAAAATAGCCACTAACCCTGCCACGACAAATATCGTCGTGCTATAGACCTTGGTTACGGCCATGACACCGATGTTTTCGGCATAGGTAGTGACACCAGTGCCACCAAACCCTGCCGAAAACGTCGTGGCCAGCCCATCTGCAAAAAACGCGCGGCCCATATAAGGCGTCACCCGCGCTTTTGTCATACCCTCAACTGCCTTAAAGTGTCCTAAGTTTTCGGCGACTAGGATAAATGCCACCGGCGCGATAAGAATAATGGCGCTCATCTCAAAGCTTGGGGTATGAATCGTTGGTAGCCCAAACCACGATGCGGCGGCGACACCACTAAAATCAATCGCCGTGCCGAAGCCCAAAACATTGGTCATCACAAAATAGGCCACATAAGACAAAATCAAGCCCACCAGCAACAGCAAGCGGCGCAGCATACCACGGGTAAAGACCGCCACCCCACTGATGAGTAATACCGTCAACGTCGCCATCCAAGCATCAAACTGATTGGCCGACACCCCTTGGATGGTCACTGGCGCTAGGTTTAGACCGATAATCATCACAATAGCTCCTGTGACAACGGGCGGCATCAAGCGTTCAATCCAGCCAGTGCCCGTCTTCATCACCAATAGCCCAATTAGCGCATAGACGATACCACATGCCATGATACCGCCTAAAGCGACACTCAAATTATCATTGAACCCTGCCCCTGCATAAGCGGTCACTGCAATGACAGGTCCGATGAACGCAAAGCTTGAGCCTAGATAACTTGGCATACGCCCGCCTGTGATCATAAAAAACATCACAGTACAGATGCCCGACATCAAGATAGCCAGATTGGGGTCAAATCCCATCAAAAGCGGTGCCAACACCGTCGCCCCAAACATGGCAAAGGTATGCTGCACCCCTAACAAGACGCTTTTTGAAGGCGGTAGATATTCATTGATACCGACAGGATCGCGGTCCAAGTCGCCTTTATAAGGTCGCCATGTGGGAAACCAGCGGCCATTGTCAAAATCTGAATGAAGCGGCTGACTCATGGCTGCTGGGTCGATACCCGCCGCCTCTAAGGCGTTTTGTGCCGGCTTATCTTGAGCGCTTTTTTGGGAAGATGAAGGATGTTCTGTTGGCGATGACATGCGCGCGTCCTATGTGAGCTAGAGTGATGAGGAAAAACAAGGGCGTGTCTCAATTTTAGTCAATAGCTACTTACTTAGCCTAAAAATAAAAACACTTTAATAGAATGATACTATGCAGCAATATTTTGATTTATAACATCATGATTTATAACACAAATCGACTCTTTTGCTTTTTTTCTATTGAGACTTATTCTTTTATATTTCTTGCTAGCAAACCAAAAGTATTATTTGTTATGATGTCTGTGTTTTACCGGATGTGACAGGGTCGATATGTCGCCGATATGTTCAATAGTTAATTCTAAATAAAACAGATACATTATATGTCAACGTGGAACTGGTATAGATTTTCCTTGCGTGCCGTGCCTGTGTTGCTCGATGCTGCGCAAAACTCATCCCAGTCGTACTGTGTCGTTTTTATACTAAACTCACTATACTAAATATCTAAGTTGGCGCTGTCCTACTGTCCATCAGCCTATCAACTACTGACTTACAGGATGTTACACAACCGTTGGCTGGAAGCATAATAACGGAGTTTCTTATTAAATAAAAGTTATTATTCAGCGGCTAGTTTTGTTCTTCGACTCCCATACACCCACCACCACTGCGCCATATACACCGTATATAGGTGATTATCGGTAGTGGCTGGCTATTATATATTGACTCAAAGTGCGTAACGCAGGCTATCTTGTCTGCCCAATCACTGATGACTTTTTGGTAATTTATTATGATTAGTGTTTTTGATTTATTTAAAATCGGTATCGGGCCATCAAGCTCACATACCGTCGGTCCGATGGTCGCTGCCAATCTTTTTTTGACCTCACTGATAAAGCAGGCTGAGTTAACGACTATCCAGCGTATCGAGATTGAGCTTTATGGCTCGTTGGCAGCCACTGGCAAAGGCCATGCCACCGACACAGCCATATTACTTGGCTTACTCGGACATACGCCCAGTACGATTGATACGCGTTTGACCAGTGATTATCTAGCGCCTATTTTTTCAGCCAAACAGCTGGCTATTTCAGGCATGCATACGATTGACTTTGATACAGATCGCGATATTCACTGGTATGATGAGACGGTGTTGCCTTATCACCCAAACGCCTTGACCCTGCGCGCGACGCTAGCAGATGATAGCAGCTATCAGCAGACTTACTATTCAGTTGGTGGCGGTTTTGTCATCAATGAAGAAGACGCCACCAACCCAGACGAAGACCATGCCAGCCCTACGATAGCTAGTGTGCCGTACCCCTTTAATAGTGCCGCAGAGCTACTAGAGCAATGTCGTCAGCATGAGCTTAGTATCAGCGAGCTGGTGCTGGCCAACGAGTGCCACTTTCGTGATAAAACAGCGGTGCTTGAGTATTTGGATCAGATTTGGGCGGTGATGCAAGACTGCGTCACACAAGGCTGTGACAATGGTGGCATCTTGCCAGGTGGCCTAGATGTCAAACGCCGCGCTAAAGACTTGCACCAAAAGCTAGACGCTGAAAAAGACCAGCCGATCGCCAAGACCGACAAGCTCGCTGCCATGGACTGGGTTGATCTGTACGCTCTGGCAGTCAATGAAGAAAACGCCAATGGTGGCAAAGTAGTCACTGCGCCGACCAATGGTGCAGCGGGCATCATCCCAGCGGTGCTACATTATTACCGTGATTTTTTGCCCAACTATAGCCAAGACGGCGTGCGCAAGTTTTTATTAAACGCCACCGCTATCGGCAGCTTAATCAAACAAAACGCCTCCATCTCTGGCGCTGAAGTTGGCTGTCAAGGCGAGGTTGGCTCCGCTTGTGCGATGGCAGGCTCTGCTCTAGCCGAGATCATGGATGGCTCGCCAGCCAAATGCTTAAATGCGGCCGAAATCGGCATCGAGCACAACTTAGGCTTAACCTGCGATCCTATCGGCGGACTGGTACAGGTGCCTTGTATCGAGCGCAATGCCATGGGCGCGGTCAAAGCAATCAATGCGGCGCGTCTGGCCTGCCGCGGCAATGGCCAACATTTCGTCTCGCTAGACAAGGTGATTGAAACCATGAAAGTGACTGGCGCTGACATGCTCGATAAGTATAAAGAAACCTCACGTGGCGGGCTGGCAGTGTATGCTGACAATCGTATACCGACGGCCACTCATGGCGTCAGTGTAAAGTACAGCCAGTGTTAGTCGTCATTTATGAGGTTAGCATACTCATAAGATAATCGTGTTGTATTAAACGTAATAAAAAATGCCTCTGATCAATCAAAGGCATTTTTTAGGATAATGATTAGGGCATGGTTGAATGGTCAATACGCCCTCAATATCTGTCGTCAGTATGATGGCTGTCTACCTACAATAGTTTTAGTCAGCAGTTAGCGTCATTACTCAGCTGTCTTAGAAATTACTTCATTTAAGATCCAAACCGGTTGTACCACATTTGAGCCTTCAGCAGTTACGGCTTCTTGGCGCACATCGAGCACATAACGATGGTTTGGCTCATAAGTGAAACCTTGGATATTACCATTTAATGTGGTGTAGTTTTTCTGATGGGTTTGACGATACTGCAAGCATTCAGCTTCAACGGTGGTGCCATCGGTTGCCGTGAGGTCACAAACAGCTTTTCGTGGTGCAATCTCTACCTCAAAGCTTGGGATATTGACGACTTTGACATTCATTGGCTGCCCCTCAACCACCATGGTACGCTCGCTATCCATCCCCATGGTAGAGCAACCTGATAGGGCAAATGTGGTCATTAATGCTGCAATGGCTAATTTTTTCATTATTCAATCCTCAGTTATTGGTTATACGTTTTTATTACTTGTTTTACGTTATTGTTTGGCACATTTTATAACTATCGTCGTATGTCTCACACTTATCAGGTCATGATTACTTGATAGTTTGGTTTAACCGTTTGATGTATTGCTGACTGAAATAAGTATAGGGCGCAGTGCTGCTTCTCCTCTATGACTGCTTTGTAAAGTAACGTCAGCTTTTGCAACTGCTGTTAATAAAGCGTATTAAATCACAGGGTAAATTGCTACTCACCGCGTACTTACTTCGAGCACGTCTCCTCATATTGGCTTAACAAGGCACAAAAAAAGCCAGAGCGACACCGTATCGGTCACTCTGGCTGTTACACTTGGCATTAAGATATCAATAAATAGCCGCTATCAGTTAGCTACGATAGTCTGCATTGATTTTGACATAGTCATAAGACAAGTCGCAGGTATAAACGGTATCGCTAGCATCACCGCGTGCCAGATCGATATGAATGGTAATCTCTGGGCGGCTCATCACCGCCTTACCCGCCTCTTCTGTATAATCTGGCGCCACGCCGCCGTTTTGGCAAATCATCACTTCATCAAGATAGACATCGACTTGCTCGGTATCAAGATCTTCAATCCCTGCATAACCCACCGCCGCCAAGATACGACCCCAATTAGCATCGCTGGCAAAAAACGCCGTTTTGACCAATGGAGAGTGCGCGACCGCATAGGCCACATCACAGCATTCTTGTGTGACTTTGCCGCCGGTGACTTTGACCGTCATAAACTTCGTTGCGCCTTCCCCATCTCGTACAATCAACTGCGCCAGACGGACAAACACCTCTGTCAAGGCAGCAAATACCGCTGAGTAATGCGGGTGCTCAGGGCTATCGATCACCTCCGAGCTGGCTGCACCTGTGGCGATCAACACGCAGCAATCGTTGGTCGAGGTATCTCCATCGACTGTGATGCGGTTAAAGGACTGCTCATTGATTTGACCCAGCATCTCTTGTAGCAGGTCGGCTTTGATATTGGCATCTGTCGCCACATAGCCTAGCATGGTTGCCATATTTGGACGTATCATGCCTGAGCCTTTTGAGATACCAGTCACATGATAGCAGCTGCCCGCCACTTCGATTTTTTGGCTCGCAATCTTGGGTATAGTATCAGTGGTACGGATGCCATTTGCCGCGGCCAGCCATTTATCAGCCGCCAAACCAGCAAGCGCCTCATCCAACCCTGCAATGACCGCATCGCTGTTTAGCGGCTCACCAATGACCCCTGTCGAAAACGGCAAGACCGTCTGGGTATCGACGCCAGCTTTAGTGGCCAATGCCGCACATATCTCTTGGGCGCGGCGTTTGCCATCGGCACCCGTCCCAGCATTGGCATTACCAGTGTTGATCACAAGATAGCGTGGACTGTGAGTGTCAAAGTGCTCACGCAGTACGCGTACAGGCGCCGCACAAAAGGTGTTTTTGGTAGTGACAACGGCGCAGCTGGCCGTCTCAGCAATCTCAAGCACCACCAAATCATCACGATCTTTATAACGCACGCCTGCCGCGGTCGCATTTAGCTTGACGCCTTCAATGGGATAAATAGTATCAGGTATTGCAACATTTCCAACAGCCATAGGGGCTTCCTTATTTTGCTTATATAGATGGTTTATTCAGACGGTTTGTTTATTTAGGCCATATTTGATTCAAATTATACTTTGCTAAGAGCAAACGCGCTCCAAATTGGCGCGTGGTCAGAAGGCTTTTCCATACCACGAAGCTCATAGCTGATACCCGCATCCACGCAGTGATCGACGAGATCCGCGCTACACAAAATATGGTCGATACGTAGACCACGCTTCGGATCGTCATTAAAGCCGCGACTGCGGTAATCAAACCAGCTATATAGCTCGGTACTCTCTGGATAATGCAGACGGTACGTATCCGTCAGCTCACGCGACATCAAATCGGCATACCACTCACGCTCTTCTGGCAAAAATGAAGTCTTTCTATTTTTTAGCCAGCGCTTGGCATTTGCTTCCCCAATGCCGATGTCGATATCTTCTGGCGCGATATTCATATCACCCATAATCACCAGTGAGCGACCTTCAGCTTTGAGCGTGTCGATATATGCCATCAAATCGGCATAGTAGGCACGTTTCATAGGGAACTTGGTGGGATGGTCTTGACTCTCGCCTTGCGGAAAATAGCCATTTAATACATCAATTTCACGGCCTTGCAGCTCATAACGGGCGTGGATAAAGCGTTTTTGGGCATCCACGTCTTCGCCAGGGAACCCCTTTTGGACAAATATCGGCGCAACTTTGGATAACAGAGCCACACCGTAATGCCCTTTTTGGCCAAAGTATTCTACATGATACCCCAAACCCTCGACCGCCGATAAAGGAAATTGATCGTCATGTACTTTAGTCTCTTGCAATCCCATCACATCAGGATCGATCACCTCTCGCACTGCCTCTAGCTGATGCTGACGGGCACGAATACCATTGATATTAAAACTGACAAAACGGGTCATAAATTATCCTATACTGATTGATGAAAATACGCAGCGATACACTGATGTGACGCACTATGATAGCAGACGTAAATGGGTCTGACTGTTGCACGCCCAGATATCTTAAGCTAGAGTAGTTGCTACTGGTCAGCGGCCATGATACCTCATAATAAATAGCTGACACTTTTTGGGCATGCAACTTTTAGCACTCAACCATCGCCCAGACATCCTGTATCACTATACTGAGCACTCATATGACAACAAGCACGCAAACAACAAAAAAAACCGAGCACCACACCCCAAAAACAGCCACCAGCGATAGTATCTCGCCATTATTTGCAAAAGACTATAATGTCTATATTAACCATACCGATGCTGGCGGTATAGTCTACCATGCCAATCATCTGGTGTTTTTTGAAAACTGTCGCCGTGATTGGTTTGCCAAACTCGGTCTCAACGGTTATTTTTTACAGACAGATACAGGCGACGTGCAGCACTTTGTCGTCAGTCAAGCAGACCTACAATACAAACGGGCGATATTGTTAGATGAAGTCATCAGCGTACGTATCGATGACGTCGAGATAAAGCCTGCCAGCATTGTGTTTTATCAAAGTATCCATCGGCATCTGACAGATAGCGCAGCTAGCAGCAACGCCGGGCTATTAAGCCGTGGCAAAATTGTCATCGCCTGCGTGCAAAACCAGCTAAGACCGACACCAAATACTGGTGACAAGGACCATGCAGCCGATACCGCTGCTGCCAACGGCGCCCCCATGCGCCCCATTCGCGTACCTCAAAAGCTGCGGGCAGCCATTGAGCAAGCCGCCGCACGGCCGTCACCAATTCAGACACCAGCTACTCAATAGACAGCGCCCAGCGATGAGTGCCGACAACGACGATACTATCTTGGCATTTGAGCATATCAAGGTGCTGACTCATGGTAGTGATGGAGAAAACAAACGACTGATACAACAAGCCAGTGGCACACTATTAGCAGGACAGGTGACCGTCCTGACGGGTACATCTGGTAGCGGCAAGTCGGTACTACTACGGGTGTTGACAGGGCTTTTGCCCATCAGCGCGGGCACCGTACGGTTAAGACCCACGCACGAGCCGCCCCACGCCCGCTTTTGGGGCATACAAGATATCTCACCTACCAAATGGCGCGCTCAAGTCGCTTTGCTCGCGCAGCACCCTCAGCTGATAGAAGGCAGCGTGCTTGATAATCTGCAGCTGCCTTTCCAGTTGCGGGCGCATCAGCATCTATGCTTTGATAGCGATTGGCATACCGCCCAGCTCGCTTATTTAGGCCGAGGGGGTGATTTTTTGCACAAAGATGCCTATCACTTATCAGGCGGCGAGCGCCAGCTGGTCAACACCTTACGCTTACTACAACTAGAGCCGCGTGTCTTGTTACTAGACGAGCCTACCGCCGCGCTAGATGTCGATACGGCCGCGCAGCTGGTTGCGCTTCTCGCCGACTGGGTACAAAAAAGCAAACAACGCACGGTACTGTGGGTCACGCATGATACCCAAGACATCTTGCCATTGGCAGACCAGCATTGGCATATGCAAGCAGGCGTACTGACTAAAATCAGGTAAATGTAAATTCAATGAACGCATCAAAGGGTACATGTCTGCGTAGGCACAGCGGGCAGTAAAAATAAATGAACGAGCCAGCATACTTGGCTGACAAAGTGAGCTGCGATGAACACCAGCGACGATATGCAGATATTTCTCACATATGGCGACATTGCGCTCGCCAGCAGCTTAATCCTCATAGTATTGATGGTCTCTTGGCGTTTGCGTCTACATCTGACCAAGACACTATTGATGGCGGCGCTACGTACAGTCGTGCAGCTGAGCTTTATCGGTCTCATCTTAGCGTGGGTATTTGCGCGCGAGCAGTGGTATGAAGTTTTATCCATCTTGACCATAATGACACTGATTGCAGGAAGTGCGGCCAAAAACCGAGTCAAACGCCGCTATAAAGGCTTGTTTATCGATACGCTGCTTGCCGTTAGTGTCTCCGCAGTACTGGTGACAGCCATTGCCATCTTGGTTATTTTAGAAGTGCAGCCATGGTACACACCGCAATTTGTGATTCCTATTTTGGGTCTGATATTAGGCAACTCACTGACTGCCATCTCATTGACCAGTAACCAGCTGATCAATTCCTTTTATGAGCAGCAAGCGCGTATCGAGATGATGCTCAGCTTATCTGCGACGCCCTTTGAAGCTGTACATGAGCAGATACGAACGGCCATCATCAATGGTATGACACCGACGCTCAACTCTATGTTGGTGGTCGGCGTGGTGAGCTTACCTGGTATGATGACAGGACAGATCTTAGCAGGCGCTGATCCTACCCAAGCCATTCGCTATCAAATAGTCACCATGTTTTTGATCTGTGTGAGTAGCACATTGGGCTGCACCATCAGCGCCCTACTCACTTACCGCCGATTTTTCAATAAAAACCAGCAATTCTCGCTTCCTTGACTGCCAATTGCTGGCTTCTATTAGGGCGTGTCCTAAATTCAACTGATAGTCACCCAATTTACTCCATCAAGCCTCATTTTTTTTCATTATCCGTTCATTGTAATTGTCAATTATATATATAGTCGATACACTCTAAAAATGTCATAGCGCTACTGGGATGCTATTTTTAAACGTAGGTTGCGCAGCCTCTGAGAACGCAGCACGCAAGTAAAATTTATACCAGTAGCGCGTTTAAATCCATAACAGTTTTACATTCAGCTAACTATAGATAACTTCTCTGGTACAGGCTTAATCCACCTCATACTTTATGGCTGACGGTTAAATGAACTGATCAGTATCATATACCGTTGTTGCCTTGGCCGACATTCATGCTACTGTATTTCTGAAGTGTATTATTTTTTTGATGCCTTGGTTTTTATGCTTTAATAATAGCGCATGGTTTTCGCTGTCACTGAAGCAATCGATGATTACCATGCAACTTACCCTGTCATTCAAAAAACTGAGCAGCCAGTCAATAAATACGGATGTTGACGCACGCAGCGACAAACTACCTCTGTCAGCGCTGGTGTGTTTTATTGACACGGATAAGACTGCTTTGATACACCCTCCTACCCTATTTTGAAATTCAAGGACGCTGACTATGATGCCGAACAAACCTTGGCTTGCCAATTATCCCGATGGTGTACCTAAGACTATCAACCCTGATAGATATAGCAGCATAATGGAGCTGTACGAGGAATGCTTTGACCGCTTTCGTATGCACCCTATGAGTATCTGTATGGGTGTGACTCATACTTATAATGATGTGGATGAAGCCTCGTTGGCCGTCGCCGCATGGCTACAATCTCAGGGACTACCACAAGGCAGTGTGGTGGCACTGATGATGCCAAACGTGCCGCAATATCTGCCCACGATGATTGGTATCTTGCGGGCAGGCTATGTATGCACCCCAGTCAATCCACTCTATACAGGCCGCGAGCTGCGCCATCAGCTCAACGACTCAGGCGCACAAATTATCTTTGTGGTAGACAACTTTGCCCAAGCGCTCGAGCAGGTCATCGGCGAGACCAAAATCAAACGTATTGTCTTATCCAAAATGGGCGATATGATGGGGCTCAAAGGCATCTTGGTCAATACCATCATTCGCCAAGTCAAACGTCTGGTCCCCAAATACAAGCTCAACGACCCAAAGTATCAAGTCACAAAACTCCCTGATGTGCTCAAAAAAGGCAAAAACCTTCCCTTTCAAAAGCCAAAAATGTCACTTGATCAAAAGGCGTTTTTGCAATATACCGGCGGCACAACAGGATTATCAAAGGGTGCCATCTTATCGCAGCGTAATATCGTTGCGGCGGCGATGCAATCAGAGGCTTGGACCCGCCCTATCACCTCTGAGATCAATGAGGTATATATCAATATGGTCATGGCGCTACCGCTGTATCATATCTTTGCCTTTATGCTCAGCTTGCTCGGCATGCGCTCAGGTTATACCTTTATCTTAATACCCAACCCGCGCGACATACCAGGGTTTATCAAAACCTTATCAAAACAGCCATTTCATATCTTGCCTGCGGTCAATACGCTGTTTAAAGGCTTGCTAGATCATCCAGACTTTAAAGACTTGGATTTTAGCTCGCTACGTATCTCGCAGGCAGGTGGTATGGCGGCGACCGAACAAACCGCCACTCGCTGGCTTGAGACCACTGGCTGTGCGATGATCGAAGGTTGGGGAATGACCGAAGGCGTGGCGGTCGGTACGGCCAACGTTATCACAGATCGTAAGTTTAACGGAACAATTGGTGTGCCCGTCCCTAGCGTCGATGCCATTGTGATTGATGATGAGGGCAAGCGCGTCGGTGTAAACCAAGCAGGCGAGCTGTGCGTCAAGGGCCCTAACGTCACCTCAGGTTATTTAAACAGAGACAGCAGTGATGACTTTACCAGCGATGGTTACTTCCGTACTGGTGATATCGTCAGCATGGACGAAAAAGGCTATTTTAGACTGTTGGACCGTAAAAAAGACATGATTTTGGTCTCTGGTTTTAACGTCTTCCCTAATGAGGTCGAGTCTGTCATGTTGGACAGCGACGACATTGTCGACTGTGCGGTGATAGGTATCCCTGATGAAAACCAAGGTGAAGCCGTCAAAATCTATATTGTGCCAGCGAACAACAATGTCACCAAAGAAGCCATCAAAGAGTTTGCGCTAGACAATTTAACGGGTTACAAATGCCCGCGTCATATTGAGTTTGTCAGCGAGCTGCCAAAGAGTAACGTCGGTAAGGTACTGCGGCAAAAGCTGCGCGAAAAACACGACGCAGACCATCCAAGACTGTAAATACGTCATTGATAATAAGAACTTTATCAAAGCTTTATCATAGCGCCTTGCCTTTGCAGGGCGCTTTTATGTCAGCGGCCTTATCTTTAGATCTTTTTATTACTTACTATTGTTGATGCATGAATGATGGCTTATCTGTCTCGTTACTAGCTATTTATCCGCTTTGACCTCACAGAATTTTTACTCAATCTTTATTCTGTGTTATCGTCACTATTGACGAATCGCCTTCGCCAGCCACTTATCTCTATGATAAGCGGTCGCGCCAGACAACACCCTCACAGCTCATCCCTATTTGATGGCCATTTATCTTATTTCACTTGCAACACATCTTATTTGATTAATCAAATTTATATATGTACTAAGAAGTTCTAGTATAATAATATCGACTTACGTTGTAGTTGTGTTAATGTATTGCCGAAATATGTCACGTGCTATTCTGTTGCTTTAATTAGAGAAAACATTCCTTAAAACAACAGAATATCGTCGTTTTACCATATATATGTTTTATTTGACCTCGCATGACGGCGAGGTACACAATCAATCGTTTAACCCATTCAAACCAGCATTTTTGATCGTTAAACACCATTGTACAAAGGCCACCATATGTTAGCAGTCAGTAATAGATAGGATAGCACTCGACCATATCGCACTCAGTGATTGAGCGCATATCGTTGACAAGGATGTGACTACTTTCTTATAGAACCTTAACTTATATCAAAATTAAGGACGCTAAATATGACTACAGATAAGCCTTGGCTTGCTCATTATCCAGCAAACGTACCAAAGAGCATCGACCCTGATCAATACGACAGCCTCATCGAGCTATACGAGGAGTGTTTTAACCGCTTTCGTATGCACCCTATGAGTGTCTGTATGGGCGTGACACACACGTATGATGACGTCGACAAAGCCTCATTGGCCGTCGCCGCATGGCTACAGTCGCAGGGAATCCCCAAAGGTAGCGTGGTGGCATTGATGATGCCAAACGTGCCGCAATATCTGCCCACGATGATCGGTATCTTGCGGGCAGGCTACGTATGTACGCCTATCAACCCATTATACACTGGCCGCGAGCTGCGCCATCAGCTCAACGATTCAGGTGCGCAAGTTATCTTTGTGGTAGATAACTTTGCCCAAGCGCTCGAGCAGGTCATCGAAGAGACGGCCATTAGACGTATTGTTTTATCCAAAATGGGCGACATGATGGGGCTTAAGGGTATTTTGGTCAATACCGTTATCCGTCAAGTCAAACGCTTGGTACCTAAGTACAACCTCAATGATCCTAAATATAACGTCACCAAATTCCCTGATGTCCTAAAAAAAGGCAAGAGTCTACCGTTTCAGCCCTCAAAAACCAGCTTAAGCCAAACGGCTATCTTGCAGTATACTGGTGGTACCACAGGACTATCAAAAGGTGCGGTATTAACTCAGCGTAACGTCGTCGCTGCTGCCATGCAGTCAGAAGCATGGTATCGTCCGGTCACCTCTGAGATCAATGAAGTGTATATCAATATGGTCATGGCGCTACCGCTGTATCATATCTTTGCCTTTATGCTTAGCTTGCTTGGCATGCGCTCAGGTTATACCTTTATCTTGGTTCCTAATCCGCGCGATATGCCAGGATTTGTCAAAACCTTATCAAAACAGCCTTTCCATATTTTTCCAGCGGTTAATACTTTGTTTAAAGGCTTGCTGGATCAGCCAAACTTTAAAGACTTAGATTTTAGCTCGCTACGTATCTCGCAGGCAGGTGGTATGGCGGCAACCGAACAAACAGCGGCACGTTGGCTGGATGTGACAGGATGCCCGATGGTTGAAGGTTGGGGGATGACCGAAGGCGTGGCCGCTGGTACGGCCAATGTCATCACAGATCGTAAATTTAATGGCACTATTGGTATTCCTGTCCCGAGCGTCGATATTATCGTCGTTGGCGAAAACGGTGAGCGCCTAGGACCCCATCAGGCTGGCGAGATGTGTATCAAAGGCCCAAATGTCACCTCAGGCTACTTTAATAAAGACAACAGTAAAGAGTTTACTAGCGATGGTTACTTCCGTACTGGTGATATCGTTAGTATGGATGAAAAAGGCTACTTTACCCTACTCGATCGCAAAAAAGACATGATTTTGGTCTCTGGTTTTAACGTCTTTCCTAATGAGATTGAGTCTGTCATGCTTGACTGCGACGACATTGTCGACTGTGCGGTGATAGGTATCCCTGATGAGCATCAAGGTGAAGCGGTCAAAATCTATGTGGTGCCTGCGGACAACAATGTCACCAAAGAAGCCATCAAAGAGTTTGCGCTAGACAACTTAACGGGTTACAAATGCCCACGTCATATTGAGTTTGTCAGCGAGCTACCAAAGAGTAACGTCGGTAAGGTACTGCGGCAAAAGCTGCGCGAACAGCATCAACTCGACAACCCGCAAACGCTTTAGTCAAAGCGTCTAACACTGCGGATACTGCAGCGTAAAAAGCCCTCTATACAGATATAGAGGGCTTTTTTTGTCTATTTATATTTTTATTGTATTTGCGTTTTAAGTGAGATGCTAACTGAACTTATTGACCACCTGTAATGGCAGATGCTTCATCGCCTTACCCACCACCGACCACGGCAAGCTTGGTACACAGGCTTCTTCTACCTCAGCCTCAATGGCGGCAACGATGGCTTTGGTGCCCGTTTCGGCATTGACCTCAAACGGCAGCGGTTTGGCGTTTTCATTGATCTCGGTACGCACATAGCCTGGATAAATCGTAGACACCTGAATGGGCAGATTGGTAAGTAGCATATCAGCACGAATACCCTCTGCAAGATGCGCCAGCCCCGCTTTGCTTGCACCATACGCTGTTAGGTGTTTGGGCAAACCACGCATGGCCGACATACTAGAAATCACCACCAAGTGGCCGCTGTTTTGTGCGCGAAAGATATTCATCGCCGCTTCACACTGTGCCAGCGCGGATATAAAATTGATCTCGACTGTATGACGGTTGGTTTCAAAACGGCCTTTACCAATACGGCGGCTATCTCCCACACCCGCATTGACGACCACACGGTCGATACCATCGAAGTCCGCAGCAAAAGCATCAAACACTGAAAATATCTCGTCATAGTTGCTCACATCCAAAGCGCGATACTCGACCCGAATGTCCGGATACTCTGCCACTAGCTCTGAGGTTAAACGCTCTAGGCGATCGGTACGGCGCGCACAAATCGCCAAATTATAACCAAGCTTGGCAAAGAGTCTGGCCATCCCTTCACCCAAGCCTGAGCTGGCTCCTGTGATGAGTACGGTTTTGCCGCGCCCGACTTGTTGTTTGCTGCGTTTTTTTAGATACCGATCCGGGTATAGCGCGCTTAATATCTGCCGCTTGCGCTGCTCGGCATTTTGCTTGACGACCTTTAAAATATGATTTTGCATAGACAGTCCTTGATATCTTATAATGAAATAACGCTTGTTTTATCATCAGACAAGATAAGCGGATGATACGCGGCGATCATAGAGAATGGCATTCGTCCTTAGCCGCAGCCGCGAGCGCTGTTGTCCTACTATAGCGTATCCATGCCGTCAGATACCAGCTTACCGCCACGTCACAAACCCTTTGCCTGCTGAAAACAGGTGACTATACTCATTTAAAGACAGCAAACGCGTTCGCTCATTTTTAAACGTGATCGCCGTCACCCCAGTATTGACCAGACTTTTATTAATCTGATAAGCCGTTGAGCTGCCCTGCTTTAATAGCTGAGCTGTGATGGCCGCGATCACGCCACCTGAGGTAAAAACCAGCACCGTACTGTCACGATTTAGGCTCATATCCACCACTTTTTGTCGTACCTGCTCGAGCGCCAACTGGGCGCGGTCGTTGAACTGTGGCCAGCTCTCTAGATAGTCATCATCGCACTCGCCGCCATGCCAGCGCTGCATCGCTTGATCAAACAGCTCGGCCAAACGCTTAGATGGGACCTCTGCTTGCGCAATCTCGGCCGCGATTGCCGCGCGATTGCCAAAAGCTGGATGAGACTTCATCAAGACGTCTTGATGATTAAACTCATCAAACTGCGGCAAGACATGGCGATCCGTGTTGTCTAAGTCAATGGCAGATACGAGCGGCGGCGTTTGGTTTTGATCCCTGCTCGCAAAAGACTGATAGCGCTGCCAAAAGTGCCGCGCTGAGTCTTGCTGCCTGATCAAGCTGCCGGTAAAGATGGCATCGATATGGCGCTGGGTGTTTGCATAATGCTCACCTAACATCTGCGCCTGAATACCGCCCAGCTCTGAGAGCCGATCGTAGTTTGCTTGCCCAAAGGACGCCTGACCATGACGTGCCAGAAGTATGGTGGTCATAAAATGCTGCCTTTTGTTATTAATCCAACGGTATTTGTTAGCGGCGTATCAGCGCGTTACTCGTCCACCGATGACGACGTCTGGGTAAAGTAGCTTTTTGGTAAGATACTTTTGACAATTTTTTGTACAGGACTGGGTAGCTGTGCGATGGTAGCAGCATCGACGCCCATGTCTGCTAAATGCGGCTGCACGTGACTGGTAAACAACGCCTCGCCCTCATACTGAGCGATCAGCTTTAAGCACTTGGCATGCAAGACATGGACGATAATCCAAAAGTTTTTAAAGGCAGGGTTGGTGGTTTGTTTATGATAATAACGATAATAAATTTGCTGTACGATACCCGCTAAGCGAAACAACCCAAACACCTCATAAAACGTCCAGTTGTCTATCTGTAGACCCGTACGCTCCAGATAATAATCCACCACTTCCTCACGGGTCATCATGCCCTTTAAATGCGTGGGCTGACGGCGGGACTGCTGCATGATCATGTTATCGTCGGCTTCTATCCAGTAAGCCAAAGCACTGCCCAAATCCATCAACGGATCGCCCAAAGTCGCCATTTCCCAATCGAGCACACCAATGACTTTGGTTGGATCCGTGGCATCTAAGATCACATTATCAAAGCGCCAGTCGTTGTGAATCAAGCAAGTTTTACTATCGGCAGGTGTGTGCTTAGTCAGCCATTGACGCACCAACGCAAAGCTTGGCACATTGGGTGTTTTGGCTTTGACATAGCGCTTATCCCAGCCTGTTACTTGGCGCTCGCAGTAGCCCTCACCGCGGCCAAGCTCGACCAAGTCAGGATACGCGCTATAGTCTACTTGATGTAGATCAATCAAGGCGTCGATGACATTGGTGCATAATGCGCGTGTTTGCGCTTCATCTAACTCAATCCCTTTGGGCAGATTGGCACGCGGAATGATGCCTTCCATACGTTCCATGACATAAAAATCCGCTCCGATGACTGACTCATCGGTACATAGCGCCACCATATTTGGCACATAAGGGTAAGCGTCTTTTAAGGCTTTTTGTACCGTGTACTCACGCACCATGTCATGCGCCGACTTGGCTTTGGTGCCTTTTGGCGGACGACGCAAGATCAAATCTTGCTCTGCACCCGTGCCTTCATATTGTAGCCGGTACGTCCAGTTTGATGCGCCGCCTGAAAACTGAGTGACTGTTGGCTCGCCTTTTATATCAACGCCCTGCTCGCGTAGCCAGTCGCTGACCGCGTGAGCATCCAGCTCTTCGCCTTCGCGCACTGCGCCGCCTTTATCTAGGACGTTGCTCGGTGACTGGTCATCGTTGTCAGTAGAGTTGGCATGAGTATCAGTAGCCATAAGATGTTCCTTATCATGTGGTCAATTAAAGTAATCAATCATTACGGTAAGGTATCTGCATTATCGTCGCTTTGCGCCTTGTCTAGCACCATTTTAGCGATTAGCAGTGCCTATTTGTGAATGTTCAACACGTTATGAATGTGCAACGCGCCCTACTCTTATATTAAGATTTAGCAGGTTTCGACGAGCGGCCAAAACCTTGACGCTTTAGCTCAAGTTTGGCAATCATGGTTTTATGCACTTCATCAGGCCCGTCAGCTAGACGCAGCGCGCGAGCTTGTGCATAAAATGACGGCAACATCGTGTCTTGGCACACACCCATACCGCCATGGATTTGAATCGCCATATCGACCACTTCTTGTAATACTGTGGGTGCGACGACCTTTATCGCAGAGATTTCAGTGAGTGCCGCTTTGGTGCCTTGGGCATCCATTTTTTGCGCCGCGTATAGTGTCAATAAGCGTGCTTGGTCAATCTTAACCCGAGCATCACTGATACGCTCAAAGTTACCGCCCAGCTGGATTAGTGGCTTACCAAAAGCCGTCCGTGCCATGCCGCGTTTGACAGCCAGCTCCAACGACTTCTCAGCCGCACCGATACAGCGCATACAGTGATGAATGCGGCCTGGCCCTAAGCGGCCTTGGGCTATCTCAAAGCCCATACCCGGCCCGCCGATAAAGTGACTGGCTGGCACACGCACATCATTAAAGCTGACCTCTCCATGACCATGCGGCGCATCATAATCACCAAATACTTTGAGCATACGCTCGATTTTGACGCCAGCGGTTTTTGCCGGTACTAGTACCATCGAGTGCTGATGGTGACGGTCTTTATTCTCATCAGGGGTATAGGCCATGACGATTAATACATCGACTGCAGGATCACCCAGACCTGACGACCACCACTTGCTGCCATTGATGACGATTTCGTCACCTTCGACCACCGCCGTCGCTTGCATATTGGTCGCATCACTGGAGGCCACCTCCGGCTCGGTCATACAAAACACCGAGCGCGTCTTACCTTCTAACAACGGCGTAAGCCACTGGTCTTGCTGCTCTTTTGAGCCATAACGCCATAACAACTCCATATTGCCGCTGTCAGGTGCATTGCAATTGAATACATAAGGGGCCAGCAAACTGCGGCCCGTCAGCTCAGCGATCGGCGCATAGTCGGTGACAGACAAGCCAGCACCCAGCTCATCATCTGGCAAAAATAGGTTCCATAATCCAGCGTCACGTGCCTGCTTACGCAAGCTCTCGTATTTTTCGGGCCACTGCCATGTGCTCCAGTCACCATCAGGGTTTTGTGCATGACAATCTTGCCAAAACTGCGCTTCTATTGGCTCGATATGGGTCTCGATGAACGCTTTGACTTTGGCATACATGGCCTGACCATGTTCTGTTGCGGTAAACATCAGGGTTTGACTAGACATAGTGACTTCCTTTTCTCTACTTATGGTTAATGACTCTTATAAATTTCACATCGAAATTTTAATAAAACATTATAGTGTACGTACGTATACTCTGTTTTGTCCGCTACATTTATAACACAGTGATTATCAATAAACAGCAAAAAAGGCGCGACCAGCTAGGCCACGCCTTTTACAAAACACAAACACTTTATCAGTCAATCATAAAGCCTGCAGAGCTGAAGACTAAACAACCTTTTGATATTTCATGTTATTTTAGAATATTTAAACGACTGTTCGATTCAAAGCGCGCCAAGGCATCTGGCAGCTTGTCGAGCGCCACATGTAGAGTCGCCTCTGCTGCTTGCGCCAACCCCAGCTTTTCTGCGAGCGTTGGTTTTTGCCTTGAATGCAGGGCATACACCTCACTGTCTTCCATCCGTGCCAAGATATAGCTGTCGGAGGTTTGTAGCTCATCGACCAAGTTTAGCGTCAAGGCATCTTCGCCATACCAGTGCTCGCCTGTCGCGACTTTTTCTAAGTCTAGAGCTGGGCGGTAAGTGTTGACAAAATGCTTAAACAGCGCATGCGTCTGCTCAAGCTCTTCTTGATACTTGGCGCGGTCTTCGGCGTCGTTTTCTCCAAATACCGTCACGGTACGTTTGTAGTCGCCAGCGGTAAACATCTCATAATCGACATCGTGATTTTTGAGCCATTTATGAAAGTTTGGCAATTGAGAGACCACCCCGATCGAGCCGATCACAGCAAACGGAGCAGCCACCACTTTATCAGCCACACAAGCCATCATATAACCACCACTCGCCGCGACTTTATCAACACAGACAGTCAGAGTTAGACCGGCATCTTTTAGACGAACCAACTGTGCCGCAGCCAACCCATAACCATGCACCAAGCCGCCGCCCGACTCTAAACGCACCACTACTTCATCACCCTTGTTGGCGGTGCTAATCAGTGTGCTAATCTCTTCACGCAGATGCTTGACGGCTGTGGCCTTGATATCTCCATCAAAGTCCAGCACAAAGACCTGTGGTTTGCTTTCGTTGTTTTTTTTCTTATTTTTTGCCTTTAGCGCTTGTTTGGCTTTTTTTGCCATGGCTTTTTTGAACTGCTTGAGGGCGGCTTTGCCTTGTGTGGCCTCCATCAAATCTTCACGGCGCTGCTTTTGCGCTTCGTTTAGATGGCGTACTTTTAGCTCGATAGGGTTTTTGGGTGGATGAAATAGCATGATGGTCATTTCCTCAAGTCGGTAGATATGTCAGTAGATATAATGATAATGTTGCTGTTATTAATGTGCAGCTGATATGTGCCCGATTGGCTGTATTTTCAAGCACGATGACATTATTTAACGTAGATACTCTGGCAACCGCTAGTTGTATAACAATGCCAGATTAGGCATAATATGCGTTTACACCAAATTACTGCAGCCTGCGCGATGACCATTTGTCTGAATCGCGTATTTGTGCTTTTTTGCACAGTGCCTAACTGGCGCCATGCCAATGATGGCTGCATTATTATATTTCGAACTGGGCTGACAACTGGATAATTATATTATGACGCAAAGCACTATGACGCATAGCGAATACCGAGACGAATATTGCGGAGCCGTAACCGAAAGCTTACTTGAGCAAACCATCAGTGTCGTAGGCTGGGTACATCGTCGTCGCGATCACGGTGGCGTGATTTTTTTAGACATGCGTGACCGCGCCGGTATCTTGCAGGTCGTCGTCGATCCTGATACGCCAGAGGCATTCGCAACGGCTGATGCAGTACGTCCTGAATATGTGCTAAAAATCACTGGCCGCGTACGCCGCCGTTATGAAGGCACCGAAAACAACAATATGACCAGTGGTCAAGTTGAGCTGTTGGGCAAAGAGATCGAAGTACTGGCCAAATCTGAGACCCCGCCGTTCCCATTGAATGACGAAAATACCACGGTATCAGAAGACTTGCGTCTTAAGTATCGCTATCTAGATATGCGCCGCCCGCACATGCAAGAGCGCATGGTGTTCCGCGCCAAGGCCACCTCAGCGATTCGTCGTTATCTCGACGATCACGGTTTCTTAGATGTTGAAACCCCTATCTTGACTCGTGCTACGCCAGAGGGTGCGCGTGACTATCTGGTGCCTTCACGTACTCGCCCAGGTAACTTTTTTGCTTTGCCGCAATCACCACAGCTATTTAAGCAGCTGCTTATGGTGTCAGGATTTGATCGTTATTATCAAATCGCTAAATGCTTCCGTGATGAAGATTTACGTGCCGATCGTCAGCCAGAGTTTACCCAAGTAGATATCGAGACTTCTTTCTTAAACGAAGAAGAAATCATGAATATCAATGAAGGCTTGATCAAGCACCTATTTAAAACCATGCTTGATGTCGAGTTTGAAGACTTCCCGCGCATGACTTATGCCGAGGCGATGCGTGACTACGCTTCAGACAAGCCTGACTTACGTATTCCATTAAAATTGGTCGATGTGGCTGATTTGATGAAAAATGTTGATTTTAAAGTCTTTGCTGGTCCTGCAAACGATCCTAAAGGCCGTGTGGCCGCGCTACGTATCCCAGGCGGCGCTTCACTCAGCCGTAAGCAAATCGATGCCTATACCAAGTTTGTCGGTATCTACGGCGCGCGCGGTTTGGCTTATATTAAAGTTAATGATGTAAGCTTGATCAACAACGGCGTCGACAAAGAGTCTGGCCTACAATCACCTATCATCAAAAACATGACTGATGACGTCTTGGTTAGCCTTATCGAGCGTACTGGTGCAAAAGATGGCGACATTATTTTCTTTGGTGCGGACAAAGCCAGTGTGGTAAACGATGCCATAGGTGCTCTACGTCAAAAAATCGGTCTAGACTTAGACATGACTACGTGTGAGTGGGCGCCGCTATGGGTGACTGACTTCCCAATGTTTGAGCAAACCGATGACGGTCAATGGACGTCAATGCATCATCCATTTACCAAGCCTAGAGGCTCTGTTGAAGAGTTAAAAAACAACCCAGAGTCTGCGCTATCTATCGCTTACGATATGGTGTTGAACGGTACTGAGATTGGTGGTGGTAGCTTACGTATCAATACTTATGATATGCAGCAAGCCGTACTTGAGGCCTTGGGTATCGGCGAGCAAGAAGCAGAAGACAAGTTTGGTTTCTTACTTGATGCCCTAAAATTCGGTGCACCACCACACGGCGGTTTGGCGTTTGGTTTGGATCGTTTGATAATGTTAATGGTAGGCGCAAGCTCTATTCGTGATGTGATTGCTTTCCCGAAAACCAAAACTGCTGACTGCCCATTGACCCAAGCCCCTGCTGAAGTCGATAGCAAGCAGCTACGTGAGCTTGGTATTCGTTTGCGCGAAAAAGCACAAGCCGACAGCAATAGACCTGCTCAGTAAGCCCTCAGATAATGTTTAACTATTCTTTATCTGACGGACTACAGGATTCATCACTGCGTGAGTGGTCATGAATCCGTACCATATCTTTAAATACGTGCCACTGTCCGTCCTGCAGATAGTGGCACGTTTTGTCGCTTGGGTTATCATAAAGATACCCAGCTTGAGCATCATGCGCACCGTCAGTATCAATATGGCGCTGATTGCTGATTCTTTATCAGACCAGCAAAAACAAGCGCTGACTAAAGAGATTATCTATCATCAGTGCTTGACCAGTATCGAATCGATCAAAAGCTGGGCGATGCCGCCTGAGTGGAGCATCAAGCAGATACGCGATGTCCACGATAAAGACATTTTGTTAGAAGGTCTTGCCAGTCCAAACGGTATGCTGGCCATCGTCCCGCATCTGGGTACGTGGGAGATGATGAACGCGTGGCTCAATCAATTTGGCGCCCCGACTATCATGTATAAACCAGTCAAAGGCGACGTCATCAATGACTTCATCTTGCAAGGCCGCTCGCGGTTAAATGCCACGCTGGTACCCACCGATGGTAGCGGGGTCAAGGCTATCTTTAAGACTCTAAAGCAAGGCGGCTTTAGTATTATATTGCCCGACCATGTCCCTGATCCGTCAGGCGGCGTGGTTGTGCCTTTTTTTGGTATTGAGACTTTGACTAGTACCCTCGCCCCTAAACTTGCCAGTAAAACCAAATGCGCACTGGTCGGCTTATCTTGTATTCGCCGTGATGATGGGCGCGGATTTGATATTTATTGCTATAAGCTTGATGATCCAGCGCTGTATGATCGCGATGCAAAAACAGCAGCGCATGCGCTCAATCTGGCCATGCAGCACATGATTGAGGATAAATGCAGTCATTATACGTGGGGCTATCGGCGCTTTAAGCATATCCCTGAGCTAGACAACCCTTATACGGCTGACAAAAACGCTTTGGCAGACTTTATTCGTAGTAATAACCAACATCGTAAGCAGCTTGATGATGACAGGCAGAACGCTCATTGCACGCCCTGAGTCTTCGCCCGCAACAACCCTATAAAACGATAATACAATCTGTTAAGCAGTAGCAAATACCATAGACATTGGTTATGGTAATATAAATCAGTCGTCATCCTTGACGATACTGCATGACCGATACAACACGTACCTAAACTTTTATAAATCTACTCTCTACTGAACTTTAATATGAGTGCATTATGGCAACTGACATAACCCAGCCCTTATCAGACACCCTAACACAACCAGATTATACAGCCGAGCAGCGTTATGTCATCTGTATGAAATGGGGTGATAAGTATGGCCCAGAATACGTCAACCGCCTATACAATATGGTGAGCCGCCACCTGACATTGGACTTTCAGATGGTATGTCTGACCGATGACAGTACAGGTATTGACCCTGCCGTAAAATGCTACCCAATACCTGAGCTGGATCTACCTGCGGGCCCTGAGCGTGGCTGGAAAAAACTCACCACCTTTAAGCCTGAGCTGTATGATCTCAAAGGGGTGGCATTATTTTTAGACATCGATATCGTCATCGTTGATAATATCGATGGATTTTTTACCTATCAAGCAGCGCACTCAGACAGCGTCGTTATCATTCGTGATTGGAAAAAACCATGGCGCATGATTGGCAATAGCTCAGTCTATCGTTTCAAAGTGGGACAAAACACCTACCCTGAATTACTGGCAAACTTTGAGCGCAATTTTGAGACCATTCGCACGCAGGTGCGTCATGAGCAGGCTTATCTATCGAACTATCTGCGCGAGCATCATCATTTAGAGTACTGGGATAAAGACTGGTGCGTGAGCTTCAAATACCAATGTATTGCTCCTATTCCATTCAATCTGGTACGTGCCCCGACCCTACCTGAGGGCGCAAAAATCGTCATCTTCCATGGTGAGATTAATCCGCCCGATGCCATCAAAGGCGGCGGCGGCAAATGGTACCGTCATGTAAAGCCAAGTCCATGGCTTGAGGAGTATTGGCAGTAGTGGTGACGAATTTGTACTGAACGGTTTAAAATACATAACGGCAAAGAACAAACGCATCACAGCATATCAATACTCGAGGAAAACAATGAAAGTACAGACCTACCTAATCAACCTTGATGGTAGCCATGAGCGCTTAGAGAATGCCAAACAGCAACTCGATAGCATCGATTGGATTTTTGAGAGATTTCCTGCTTTTGACGGACGTGGCAAACCACTGTCTAGTTTTGAGAATTATGACGATCAGCAAGCAAGACAAGCGCTCGGTCGTAGCCTGTTAAACTCCGAGATTGGTTGCTATCTTAGCCACTATCATTGTGTATCGGCATTTTTAGAGAGTGATGCCGACTACCTAATCGTTTTAGAAGATGATATGCAGCTATCTGATGACTTTAAGAGCGTGACCACACAGCTGTTAGATTTTTTGTACACCAATAAAAATCTAGAGTGGCATGTAATCAACATTGCCGCTAATAAAAAAAAGCTAGCAAAAGATATTACCCAAATTAATAATCATACTTTGTGGCATGCTTATTATTTTCCTATTTTAGGCCTAGGCTTAATATGGTCTAGAAAAGGGGCAGCAGAGTTTATAGAAAAAGGCAAGACGATTACCATGCCAGTTGATGTGTTTTTTCAAAACTGGCTCAGCCAAAACGCTAAAGGTTTGGGGGTTTGGCCAGCGTTGGTCACGCCCACGGATATGGAAAGTGATATTTGGAGTGAAGCAAAAGCAAAAAACATCCAACGCAAAGAGCTGGAGAATAGAGACTGGTCTTATAGCCTAAAAAAGAAAAAAAGAATACTGCATAACAAAAGTATTGCCATCAAAAACTCATATTCCCATAAGTAGCCCTTATATGAAAAGTATCGTTATCAGCCTTAAATCTGCTATAGACCGTAGGCAGCATATCATCCAAGAGTTCCAAAACCATCATATTGATTTTGAGTTTTTCGACGCTTTGACGCCAGATATAGCGGCATCATACGCCAAAAACTTGCCAATCAACTTAAAAAACAGCAGCCTTACAGGTGGCGAGCTTGCGTGTATGATGAGTCATGTCTCAGTTTGGCAAAAAATGATTGATGAGCAGATACCTTATCTGGCAATCTTTGAAGACGATGTTTATTTGGGCGAAGATGCCGAGCTTTTATTAAATTCATCTGATTGGATAAATCCAGAGTGGCATATCGTTAAGATAGAAGCCTTTACCAAAAAGGTTTTTGTATCGTCTAATAGGTATCCTATAGAGTCAACGAATCGGTATATAACTCAACTAAAGGGCGAGAACTTAGGAACGGCAGGCTATATCCTTAGTTTGCACGGCGCACAAAAGTATCTAGACTATCTTGCTCATCATCAACTACGACCACTTGATGAGCTGATGTTTGATGACTTTATCGCTTGCGGCTCAGAACCTGTATATCAGATGATGCCTGCTTTGTGTATACAAGAGATGCTTTTAAACAAAGAAACTCCAGCGCTCCCTAGTGCACTTATAAAAGAGCGTAAAGATCGCATGCACTCGGAGAAAAAAACAGGCTTATACAAAGTTAAAAGAGAGACTTCTCGGCTGATGCGTCAAGCAAAAAAAACATTGTTTGCTAAAGAGCTAATATTTAAATAACCCATCAGCAATACAGTCATTACTCAATCATTACTCAATAAAAAAAGATAGACTGGTACAAATTTTTCTTGCAGGCTGTGCCTGCTCCGCTTGATGCGGCAAGAGATTTATTCCAGTCCCGCTGTATCCTCTTTATATTGATCTAACTGTATATAAAAATCATATAAAAATCGATTCAATTATCATTATGGCCTTTTTTGTGGATATATCTTATGTCAGATAAAGATTCAACACCATCGGTAGCCATACTTTATATTGCGACCGGTCGTTACACTGTTTTTTGGGAATACTTCTATCAGTCAGCTGAGAAGTTTTTACTCCCTGATTGTGATAAGCATTATATATTATTTACTGATAACACAGAGCTATTGAGTCAACAAGGCCATTATTCTAATGTTACGATGATTGAACAAGAAGCGCTAGAGTGGCCTTACATAACTTTAATGAGATATGAAATATTTCTAAAATCTTCTAATCTTTTTACAGGTTGTGATTATACTTTCTTTTTTAATGGTAATACTGAATTTTTAGCCTATATATATAAAGACGATTTATTACCACTAAAAAGGCAAGAGAACTTAACCTTCTACCTCCAACCACATATATTTCATAAGAGGCGAGATAAATTCCCATACGAGCGTAACATTGATTCAAAAGCCTATATACCTTATGGCAAAGGATCGTTCTATTTTGCGGGTGGCATCGTAGGTGGCAATACAAAAAACTTCTTAGATATGTGTGACATTCTAAACAAAAATGCAAAAATAGACCTTGAGAACAATATAATTGCTAAATGGCATGATGAAAGTCATCTGAATAAATTTGCTTTAGATCGTGATGATATTAAGGTGTTGCCGCCTTATTTTACTAAAGGTGAAAATGAATATTGGAAAAATACCTCTAAACTTATGTTTTCTGATAAAACCCATTACCGTTTTGGTGGCCATGCTTATTTGAGAAGCGAAACAAACGAAAAAATCACCCCGTCAGAGTGGAAAAAAAATAATGCCAAACCTCGTAGAAGATTCACCTATCGATTTAAACAATATTTCAAGTCACTTTTTTTTAGATAGTGAAGGTTATAAGCAGCTTAAAAAAAAGAAGAAAAAGCCGTATCGTTATTTATACAACTTAACCACACCGCGTAGTAAGCGTAAAGCACTGGAAAAAAAGGTGGATGTTGAACAGCAAAACCAAGTGGCTAAATCTTGGGAGGCTTTTATTGAGCTATATTACAATAATAAACTACAGAACTTTTCATTAAAACCAAAAAAAAAATTTGGTCATGAGAAAATAATTTGGCAATACTGGGGACAAGGCTTCTCTGAGAACACACTGCCAGACTCAGTGCAGCTATATTTCAAGTCAATAGATAAATACTGTGCAGACTATAAAATCATTCGATTAGATGATGAAAACATACACGAATACCTAGACCTACCTCCCTTTGTATGGAACAAAAAAAATCTTGACGGCTTCAAGCCCGCATTCTTTGCAGATTTATTACGCTTGGCATTACTCGATGTTTACGGTGGTGTTTGGTTAGATGCAACAATTTATCTGACAGCTCCTCTACCCAACATGCTAAAAGATAATGATTTCTTTATGTATCAGCGTGATCAAAGTGCACAAAATAAACAGCATTGGCATCGTTTTAATGGCTATTATTTTAATTGGAATAGTAGCCATAAAGTAAACCTTCTCAATAGTGTCATTTTTGCTCGTAAAGGCAACCCTGTCATCCATACTTGTTTAGATTTACTGTTAAACTTTTGGCAGACTCAAGAATACATACCTCACTATTTCTTTTTTCAGATCTTGTTTGATACACTTATTACAGACAAACTTGCACAGCATCAATGCGCTATTGTAGATGATACTAAACCACACTTACTCGTTTCTGTATTACAGAAGACTTTTGATAAATCCGAATACCAAGACATTATTTCGCAATCAAGCATTCATAAAATGTCCTACGTTAAAGAGACAAAATCCGGATCTTATTATGAATACTTATTGAACAATACTTAAAAATTTCCAATAAACTCATACCTTATGACTTTTATGCTAATAACTGAGAACTGTTATGCTCTTTACTCATAATCTAAAAAAAATAGATGCAGGCACTCAGAAAGATATCTACGAGCATCCCTCTGAAACCAACAAAATCATCAAAATCATGAAGTCTGAGCATGCGACGCCTGATGGCGGTAGAGCTGGGCAGCATAAACTGCGCGCGCATAGATCCCAAGGCATCTATAGGCAGTTTCGTAGAGAGCTACTACAGTACCTGCAGCTTTGTAAAAGTCATTATGGAGCGTTGAAGTTCACCTTCCCTATCGAGACGGTGTACGGTTTTGTTGCGACAGACCAAGGACTAGGTCTGGTCACCGAGAGAGTCACTTCACCTAGTGGTCGGGCCTTCTCAGTCTATGATCTGGTAAAAGAAGGGCTGTTTACTGACCGTCACGCGGCAGCATTAGATCAGTTTTTTGATGAGTGTTGTGATATGCACGTGGTATTTGGAGAGGTCAATATTGCTGGCATTATGTACACCGAACAGCGACAAGGGAAACCAGAGTTTGTATTGGTCGATGGTATTGGCGAAAAGCTTATCATACCTTTTCGATCAATGAGCAAGACCATCAATACACGAAACATAAGAAAAGTCGAGCGCCATATAAAAAGTCAAATTCCTTTTTATCAAGCTACCGATGTTTAGAGTGATAAAACACTACTCAGACTGATTTAACAGCTGCTTAAACAACTCATAATATGCCTGAGTGACATGCTTTTTATCATAGTGGTTTAAGACTTTTTCTCTTGCGGCATGAGCAAACGCTTGGTAGTTTTTTGGATCAGACAGCACGGTCTCTAAGATATTTGCTAGCGCTGCTGAGTCGCCGATAGGAAATAAAAATCCATCTGATTTATCATCAATCAGCTCTTTTACCCCCATCGCGGTACTGCCTACTACGACGCAGCCACTGGCCATAGCCTCTAGTACTGCAAGATTCAACCCTTCAAAACGGCTCGACATGACAAACACTTTGTGTTGGCGCAATAGCTTTTCAACCTCACTACTGTACTCTATAAAGGTCACTTGATCTTGTAACTCATAACGAGCCACTAGGTCATGTATGTGTTTTTGATAGCGCTTACGGCCACTCCCTACTAGATTCAGGGTGGGAGTGACGCCTTTTTGTTTTAACTGCTGTAGCGCTTCGATCAAAGTAACATGGTCTTTACTTTTGGCATAGCGCCCTACCATGATCAGATCTTGCGGCCTTTGATGGACAGCTACGGGATGAGCACCGCCAAATCGAGTGGTATCGATACCATTTGGAATGGCATGAATGGGGGCATGAAGACCTTGCGCAGACAATACCTGAGCCACCCCTTCAGAGACCGCCACAATACCGGCCGTGGATTTACTGAGTTTACGTGTTTGATGTCGCGTCCACGGTGTGTAGCGCTCTTTAGAATTATGTTCCACTTGTACTAGGTAAGGCACTTGTGCCAACAGCCCTGCTCGTCTTCCAAGTAAATGCTCAGGAAACCCATGCGCAACCAATATGTCAGGTTGCCATTGCTCACATAGTTTTTTTAATTCATGGACAGTCGCAAGGTGCGTCTTACCTGTGACTATTTGATAGTCGATACCTTTTTCTTCAAGCTCTGTCAGCTTTTCTGCGACCGTCGTTTTTTTTCGGCGCAATACTAATAAATTGTCCGTTGATTCGATTTGATTATGAGCCTCGACCAAATCAATAGCAACTTTCGTCGCTCCTGAAAAGCCACCAGTGACAAAATGTAAGACTCTCAACGGCTTCTCCAATGTTTTATTAGGCGTACGATCAATACCAAAAAAAGGGGCGGATTTATACTATTTCTACCCAGCTTTTACCCAGCACATTTTTTTACCCGGCACACTTTTGCGCCAAAACTGTGTCACGCTCGGCAATGTGGCCTACAGATGACCAGCAGCTTCATGATGCTTGCTAATAAATAATTAGCGGCCAAGCGCAGCTATGATACAACATCCATCATATATGTGCGAGCTTGTCGACATCTTCCCCATGACAAATCAAAAAAAAGCCAAGACCATCAAAGTCTTAGCTTTCTTTATACAGCGTCATGTTAAGACTTAACTAATAAAACTTAATCAATAAAGCTGAGCCAATCCATATACTGCTCATTACGGCCATGTACCACATCAAAATACAAGGTTTGCAGCTTTTCTGTCAACGGGCCGCGGCCACCATTGCCGATGGTACGATCATCATATTCACGAATCGGAGTCACTTCGGCAGCCGTGCCAGTCATAAAGATTTCATCTGCTAAGTAAAACTCGTCACGCGTGATGCGGCGCTCAACGACTTTGATACCCAAATCTTCAGCAAACTGAATGATAGTGCGACGAGTGATACCGTCAAGCGCGCCGCCGCCCAGATCTGGCGTATGTAGCACGCCGTCTTTGACCAAAAACAAGTTTTCGCCTGCGCCTTGGCAGACATAACCTTGTGGATCCATTAGGATGGCTTCGTCATAGCCATTGCGGGTGACTTCTTGGTTGGCCATGATAGAGACAGGATAGTTGCTCGAGGCTTTGGCTTTACACATGGTCACATTGGTCATGTGGTGGGTAAATGATGAGGTTTTGACACGGATACCGTTTTTGATGCCTTCTTCACCAAGATAGGCGCCCCAGTGCCATGCTGCGACCATGGCATTGATACTGTTATCACGTGATGATAGGCCAAGTTTTTCTGCCCCAACCCAAATCAGCGGACGGATATACGCCTCTGCCAAGTTGTTTTGTTTGACCACGTCTTTCTGGGCTTGCTCAAGTGCCGCTGCGTCAAAAGGCACATCCATCTGAAAAATCTTCGCTGAGCCCATCAAGCGCTCAGTGTGCTCTTTTAGGCGAAAAATCGCTGTACGGTTGTCAGCAGTTTGGTAAGCGCGAACCCCTTCAAATACTGCCATGCCATAATGTAGGCTATGGGTCAGTACGTGGACGCTGGCATCGGGCTGCTCGATCATCGTGCCATTCATCCAAAGCTTACCTTCTTGTGTTGCCATATTCATTTTATAGTCCTTATGCTAGCGCTGACGTCTAACTTTTTTAAGTAGGTTTTGTTTAACAGTGATTATCAACCGTATATGATACCACCACCGCATCTATTTTATGGTAAAAAATGCATTTTGGTTGTGAAAATCGGTTTAAGAAAACCAATTGTCAATTTTTTATAAGTAGTTTGTACATTGTCTCAATACTCAAGGCGTATCCTCGGCATCATCCACCCCCATCAAGTGCTGCCACTGATCTTGCACCAGTGCGCGCGTCTCCTTCCATAGCGATTCATCGACCAATAGCGACTGCTCGGATAGTGCCAACTGATGGGTGGCCGCGCGTATTCTGAGATAAGCGTCGGTCAAGTCTTGGCAAACTTGCTGATCCCAGATACCAAGCAAGGCCATTTCTTCAAATATACGGACATTGTCGCTCCATTTAGTCAGGCTTGGATGATCATGCGAATAGGCCAATACCGCAAATTGTGCCAAAAACTCAATATCGATGATCCCGCCGGCGTCTTGTTTCAGATGAAACTTACCCGCTTGCTGCTGCCACTGACTGGTGCCCAGATGTTTTTGCATCTTGATACGCATACTGGTGACTTCCGTGCGCACCTGCTCTATCGTGCGCGGTAGCGATAGCACCTCTCGGCGAATCTCACAAAAGCGCGCCGTCACTCGCTTATCACCGCATATCGCCCGCGCTCGCACCAGCGCTTGGTGCTCCCAAGACCATGCTTTTTCCATCTGATAAGTCTCAAACGCATGACAGGAGACCACCATCATGCCAGCATTACCTGAGGGGCGCAGGCGCATGTCGATCTCATAAGCGCGGCCGTCTCGGGTTTGGGTATTTAAGTAGTTCATTAGTTTTTGTACCAAGCGCGACGCAAACTTCATGCCGCTCACGGATTTTTCGCCCGTGGTCATGCCCTGCTCTTTTATCTTGTGCAAAAACACCAAATCCAAATCTGACGAATAGGACAGCTCTAGCCCGCCAAGTTTGCCATAACCGATAATGGCAAAGCCGCAGTCCGCCTCGGTCACAGGATCACCATCTTGGCCAATGGGATAACCATAGCGCTTGACAATCTCGGCAAAAGCGCGCTCCAGCGCCGCCTCTAGCACCACAGCGGCGATATAGGTCAATGAATCTGACACCTTCATAATCGGGCGCTCAGCCAATACATCACTGGCAGCGACTGCCAACACTTGGTTTTTTTTGAACAGTCGCAATACGCTCAGTAGCTTTTCTTCGTCATTGGGCTCGACGCGCAATAACTGTTGCCGCAAAATATCATGTAGCTCAAGCTTGTCTGGCAGGTGACGATAGCGCTGCTGCAAAAAAGTATCGAGTAGCACCGGATACTGCGCCAGCTCTTTGGCAATCCAAGGGCTGGCTGAGAGCATTGGAATCAGCTCAATGGTGGCGTTGGGGTTTTCGGCGATCATCACCAAATAGATAGAGCGGCGGCAAATCGCCTCGAGTAAGGAGATGAGCCGCGGCAGTGCGGTGTTTGCCAGTTGCTGCTGCTCTTGATGAGCAAGCAAGGCATGGACAATGACCGGATAAGCATCATCCAAACGCTCACGAGCTTCATCGCTCAGATTGGCGACCATTTTTGACTGCCAAAAGCCTTGTAGCAGCTCACGATTGTCTTCTGTCAACACCTCATTTAAGCGGGCGATTTGCGCATCTAGCTGCTCCGGCTCAAGGTCGGTATCTTCGTGGTCGGGTATTTGCCGCTCGGTGACCATACGCTCAAAGGGTACATTGACATTGTGCCGATGATGGTTGAGCGTACTTAGTAACCCTTCCCAATTAGCAAAACCAAGGGTAATCGCCAGATTGTGCTGCCACTGCCGATCATGAGGCAAACGCTGGGTCTGCTGGTCATTGATTGCCTGAATGCCATGCTCGAGTCGGCGCAAAAACCGATAGGCTGCTTGTAGCTGCTCGTAGGTACTACGCTCTAAATACTCAAGCGTGTACAATGCCTGCATCGCTTGCAGGCAAGATTTGATCTGTAGCTGTGGGTGCCTGCCGCCATAGATAAGCTGAAACGCCTGAACGATAAACTCGATATCTCTGATACCGCCTGCACCAAGCTTGATATTGTCCAAATCCTCGCGCTGAACCACTTGGTTTTGAATCAAAGACTTCATCTCTCTGAGCGCCGAAAACGCACTATAATCTACATAATAGCGAAAGACAAAGGGTTTGATGAGCGCTTGTATCTGCTCATAAAATGGTGGCTCTATATGACCGACCACACGAGCCTTGAGCCAAGCAAAACGCTCCCACGCGCGCCCGTGTAATGAAAAGTATTTTTGTAACGCAGACAAATGAATGGCCAAGTCGCTGCCATCACCCCATGGACGCAGGCGCATATCGACTCGAAACACAAAGCCATCTGCGGTATTATTATCAAGCAATTTAATGATGCCTTGACCAAGCCTTGTCATAAAGCGCTTATTGTCTATGCTGCGTGTGCCCTTGGTTTTGTCGCCATTGGTCTCACCGCGCGCTTGATGGACAAAGATAAGGTCGATATCGCTGGATAAATTCAGCTCATGCGCGCCAAGTTTTCCCATGGCCATAATCGCCATGTCGTCTGTTTGTACTTGACCCTGCGCATTGATAAAAGTCGGCTCGCCGTACTTTTTGATCAGATGCTGGTAGGTATAATTCTTGGCAAAAGAGATACAGCCGTCTGCAAACTCCGACAGCTCATCAGTCAATTGCTCAAGCGCTATCATGTGCAGCGCGTCTTGCCAAATCCAGCGCATCATCAGCAAAGTGCGCAGATGGCGAAGACCACTCATCACTTTGGCCTCATCAGCGAGTTGGTAGTTTTCATCCAACGTATAGTCTTGGATCAAGTCATCGATTTGCTGGCGTGTGAGGGTTTGATCCAGCGGATAGCTACGCAAAAACGTCTGACAAGAGACTGTCCGACTCTCCCAAATCTGATAAGCAAACTCACTGGCAGTGCGTAATATCTGCAGCTGCTCTGCGGTCGGCTGATAGTCTGTACCATGGGTCGAGCGTGAAGACATAGCAGGTAACATAGAAAAAGAAACTCCTTACATAGAGTGATAAGACTACGTGAACCTAGCCCATAAGTTTATTATTTTTTATTACGAAGCAGTCACCAGCACCCATCACGACATCTAATATGTCTATATCTGGTAAACTTGGTAGAAAACCCCATTCATTCACAGTGATCCTATCTGCTTTTGGCCGCTTTATGGTAGCATAAACCACTTTAGCACAAATGATAGATAAGACCTCCTATGACCACCACGACCCCTTTGCTGTTAGTGACGGCTGATCCCAGCCATCCTCTCGCCCATTTAGCCCTGCGTTATGCTCGTGCCTATCTCAGCGCGCGCCCAGCAGATGACAGCAGTCATACCTTAAACGTGTTTTTTTATGGCGACGGCGCACATACGGCCAATCGCTTGCGCTGGCAATCGGCAGACCAGCTTGATATGACCAAAGCATGGCAAAATCTGGCAGAGCAGTATCAGCTGTCGCTACCGGTCTGCGTCAGTACTGCACTCGGTCGCGGTATTAGTGATACCGATAACAGCGCCCGCCATCAGCTAAGCGGGGATAATCTGGCCGCAGGATTTACCTTGGTCGGTCTAAGTGAGCTGGCAATGATGATGCAGGCTGATGGCCGGTTGATACAGTTTTGATCACCTCAAGCGATATAAGCTCAGCCCAACTCATCAGCACATTTAAGTAGGAGATTTCTATGAAATTATTGATTAAGCTGCATACGCCGACCGAAATGGCCAGCTATGAAGGCTGCGCGTTGGCACTAACGCTGGCGACCTTTGGTCATGATGTGCAGCTGTATCTAGATGCGCCTGTCTTTGGCTTGCTGATGCAGCCAGAGTCACGTTTGCACGGGATGATACAATCGCTTGAGCTCTATGACATGCCAGCGGCGTGGCTGCCTGACGATGTCTTTAGCGGCTGGGTCACAGGTATGCTGCCTACTGATCTGGCCTCACAGCTGATATTGGTTCCAGAAGTGATACCTGCAGCAGACTTCGAGCAAATCTTAACCTTTTGATAATTCAACCCTTTGTCAAAATCTGTACAAGTTCACACAACTATATAAAAACCACCATCCATTTGGCGTTTGTGCTTACCGATAACGCATAGGCATAGATAGACGCAAGCGGCTGGATATAATTTGGACATTATCATGGCAACTTTATATCAATTACATAGCAGCATGGATACGCTAAGACGCTGCACAGACGAGATGTCTCGCACTTGGCAGCGCGGTGATAGCATCTTGTTATTGGGGACGACGGCTGCATTTATCGACTGGCTCAATGCTTATTTGGCTGACAAAGACATAGACGGTATCGCGGCTATGTATGCGCTGAGCGATGATATCGCGCAGCTCACGACCAGCGCCGTTGAGCAATTACAGCTAGATACCAAACTCAGTGCAATACTAAGCGATCAACAATGGGTCGCACTGACAGGAAGCATCGATAGCAATCATGCTAAATTTGATAAAGTGGTGACCATTGCCCTATGAACGATAATACAACCCATGCCGCACAGCACGCTATTGAATTGGATCAAGACGGCCATCTATGTGACCACACCATCTGGACGCCTGCCATCGCCCAGCAGCTAGCCGATACCTTAGAGGTACAGCTAGCAGAGGAGCACTTGCAGGTTTTGCTGCAGGTACGCGCGTTTTTTGCCAAATTCAACCACCCACCAGCCACCCGTCCACTGATCAAATGGCTACAAAAAACCCTGCCCGAGTACGATATCAGCAATCAAAAGCTACAGCAGCTGTTTAACACAGGACTGGTGGCGCGCCATGTCAATCGCTTGGCAGGCTTGCCCAAACCGCCGAACTGTTTATAGTTTGTAGTTGATAGCAGCCATGGCCAGTAGCCAGTAGCCAGTAGCCAGTAGCCAGTAGCACTATTTTGGATCATACACCGTCAAACTCTCATAGCCGATACTGCGCCCTTCATCGCCTACAAACCCCTGCTGGCGCCAAATTTCGTACAAGCATATCGCCACACTATTGGACAAATTAAGACTGCGCGAGTCCGCCAGCATCGGCAAGCGCAGCCAATGAGCCGCGCCGATGTCCTCTCGGATATCATCTGCCAGACCAGTCGTCTCTGAGCCAAAGACCAACGCGATGTTTGGCATCTCGCCAGTCTCATTATCCGGTCGTCCGCCAAAATCATAGTCATAAAAAGGCTGGCTCAGCTTGGTAGTCAGAGCAGTAATGGTATGACAATCCGCCGCTTGTAGCGCACGTCTGGCAGCTGGCCAATCATCGTGAACCTGCATATGCGTGTACTCATGATAATCCAGTCCTGCACGGCGCAGTTTTTTATCATCAAGCTCAAACCCTAATGGCCTAACCAAATGCAGCTGCGCGCCTGTATTGGCACATAAACGAATGATATTGCCGGTATTGCTAGGCATTTTGGGGGCTACCAGCACAATATGAATGGTCATACAAACTCCGTGAGTGGTCTAAATTTTATGCAGTCAGTCTGATATAAAAACGATACAGTAAGATGAAAAGCTGTTTTTCTCAGACTTAAGCAGCGCAGGCACAGCACCCAAGAAAACCAACGTTTTATTGATCACATTGAGCGGCTTGATCGCCATATATCCGATTTATTTGAATTCGACTATAGATAACATCAGTAAGTAATCATAAGTTACAGTTTACTGCCAATAATTACATTTTGATACTGTGCATGGTTTTTAACTTTCACTATGATATCTGTAACGGATAGCAAGACAGTGTCTACATTTCGTTCTGCTATCTAGCAGCCCTACAGTAAGCCTTGGTACCATACTAAGTGTTACTGTCATTATTTATAACAATCGATTTATCTTGAGGATATTATTATGAAAAAAGTAATCATCGCATCTTTGACTGCTATGTTTGTTTTAACTGGTTGCAACACCTTTAAAGGTCTAGGCCAAGACGTTGAAAGCGCAGGCAACGCTGTAACTGACGGCGCACAAGACGTTCAAAACAAAATCTAATAATTGGTTTTTAGATTTTCGAAGGGCTTATCATTGATTTGATAAGCCTTTTTTTATGTCTACAGCTTTGATCATAGCTATCAGACGCTATAAAAACGCGCGCAATATTTGATTAAGATAGCGCCGACCTAATGCCGTCGTTTGCAGTTTTTCAGTCGACTCAGTTAACAAGCCTTTAGCTACTAACCTCTCTACCGAATCAGCGATGTCCTTATAACTCATTCCTGTATGCGCCTCAAATAACTGCCATGTTACCCCATCATGTAGTCTGAGCGCATTGAGCATAAACTCACTGATCAGCTCATCAGGCGCAATGGCCTGCCAACCGACCATCTTTGGGGCCTTCAAGCTAGTGTCATCGGTACTGACACGGTGATAATCCATATAGTCTTTTGGCAAGCGCGATTTACTAAAACGATAGATACCAGACTGCGCACGTAACTCGTTGTTTGTGTCAAATGCTGCATGATCTAGGGCATCACTTGCAATGGTGATTTTGCCATGAGCACCCGCGCCAATCGCTAAGTAATCACCAAACTGCCAATAGTTCACATTGTGTCGGCATGGCTTATCGTACGAGCCTGCCCAAGCAGATACTTCATAATTGGTGTAGCCCAGCTGCTGCAATAGTGCCTGACCCGCCTCTTCAATATCGGCCAGATTGTCCTCGTTTGGCAATATAGGCTGGCTACGATAAAATACCGTATTTGGCTCAATCGTCAGCTGATACCAAGACAGATGTGTCGCCCCCGCTTCATGCGCCATCTGAATATCGGCCAATGCTTCTTGATAAGTCTGCTGCGGCAACCCATGCATCAAATCCACATTGACCCGCTCAAACCCAGCCAGCCGAGCTGCACGGATCGCGGACAGCGCCTGCGCAGGATCATGAATACGCCCAAGCGTTATCAGCTTATCAGCGGCAAAGCTTTGCACACCGATAGACAAGCGATTGATACCCACGTCTAGATACTGAGCAAAGGGCGCATGCTCGAGCGTCCCTGGGTTGGCCTCCATCGTCACTTCGATATCAACAGCAAAACAAAATATGTCTTTTAGCCCTGTAAACAGTCGCTGATAGTGAGCGATTGGTAATAATGACGGTGTACCACCGCCGATAAAAATCGAACTGACCGCTCGACCTTGGGTTAATGGCTGCTGCATAAGCGCATCGGCTAACAGCGCATCGACATACTCATCATACATAGACAGCTGCGTATCCGCTGGCAGCTCGTGTGAATTAAAATCACAATAAGGGCATTTTTTTACGCACCACGGAATATGAATGTAGAGCGCCAATGGGATTTCGCCCACCTCCAGCCTACCTGCATTAGACATCGTCTTATGGTCACGGCTATCATTAGATAAATTAACTGCTTGGGTGTTTGACATAACAAAGGTATCTATTAAAAAAAGCTATTCAAAAACGAATAACCAACAATGCGAAAAATAACGTGCGGCGACGATGAGCAAAAAGCAGCACTAGGATAACGACTACACAGTATAAAGAAAAGCGCAGGATGATAAAATCATACTGACAGCCATTTACAGGAGCAGATATTGGCATAAATGACTGTATAGCGACTATATATTGAGCGCGTAATGATCAAAAGCAACCACTCAATAATAACAAAAGGAGAATACGATGGCCTATTGGCTCATGAAATCCAACCCTACCTTTTTTGGCATCGATGATTTACAGCGTCTAGGTACGGAGCACTGGGATGGCGTGCGCAATTACCGGGCACGCAACTTTATGCGCGACGATATGCAAGTCGGTGACAAGGTGTTTTTTTATCACTCCAGCGCCAAGCCTTCTGGAGTTGCTGGCATCATGACCATCAGTAAGGCGGGCTACCCTGACCCCAGCCAATTCCATCCTGAGCATCGTCACTATGACCCCATCGCCACTGAAGATCAGCCGCGCTGGTATATGGTAGACGTCACTTTTGAGCAAGCCTTCACCGACGTTTTGCCTTTATCAGCGCTTAAATCCCTGCCTGCGCTAGAGGACTCATTATTACTCAAAAAAGGCTGTGAGCAGCTGACGGTGATTCCTTTGACGCCCAAACACTGGTACGCTATTTTGGACATGGCCGAAACATCAATGTTACTGTCCGATTGACCTCGGTTGACTGTGTAACGATTGAGTAAGAAACCTGCTGGCATCTATGCACATTTATCTGTGCGTTTGCTATTTAAATTCTGCTATATTACAAATGTCGCAATACCTTCTTTTTTTATGGCTAAGTCACTGCCAACTCATCATCAGGACGCATTTATGAGCGCACCCAAATTATTCTTATCAGCATTAACGTTAAGCATGGCTAGTCTGGCCCTCAGCGCCTGCGGCAGTGATGGTGACAAAGTCAAAGAGGAATATGATCGTATTGAGGATCAGGTAAAAGACGAATATGATCGCATAGAAGACAAAGTCAAAGAAGAGTATAAAGAGGTAGAAGACAAACTGAGCGATGACGAAAAAAGCATGGCTGAGATTTTGGAGTCCATATTTTTGCCAGAAGAGTCGCTAGACAACTTCTTAGACAAACTCACCCCAGAAGGCGGCCTCGGCGGCTTGTATGTCGGACACTTCGTTGAAATTGAGGACGGCGATGATAGTGATATCGATATCGGCGCTGTTTATTTTGACATCAGCAAAGACGGTGTAGGCAGCGTCGATGGTAGTTTTAGCTACCAGCAACAAGCTTGTCAAGAAAACAACACACTGGGCATCAACTCTGCAATCAAAGTAGACAACTATATCGCAGGCAAAGTGACCGGCAGCCTCGATACGCTAGCGTTTTTGGATGTGAAGTATGTCAATGACCTGGGCATTGAGACACCGAACCTATTTACCACCTTTGCAGGTAGCTTTGAGAAAAAACAAACGGGTACCCCGTGGCAAGGCAGCTTTGAGTATCAGGACGGTCTGGGCGGACAAACCCTAACCAGTAGCGAAAAAAACTGTAATGTCACTTATACCATCAGCGACCGCTCTAACTTTAAGACCTACCCACTTGATTACCGCCTAGGTGAGCTGAATGTAGATGTCAGCGGCAATGGTAGTCAAAAAGTCGTGACATGGCAAAACCCGCGAAACACACGATATATACTGGTCAGCCAAATCGATATCAACAAAGCAGAGACTGGCGCGAACGGCTATGTACAAAATCTGGTATTGACCGCTGGTGAGACGGCATTTTCTCCGCTTATCCCAGCTAGCTCGACCAACTACGCTATCGTTGTACAAGCCTTTGACGCGGCAAACGATCTGATCGGCTATCAAGCGGTGGTGCAAGACTTGCCTGAATCATTATAAATAAGCGCAGCACAGCCTCTCTCTTGGCTCAAGCTTTATGGCCTATGTCTCGTAACCTATGATTTATAGTCTATAACTTGTGACTCATGGGCGACTACGCTCCGGTGGTGTTTTTACAGTCATATATGACGCGTTAAAACGTTGACATCAGGGGGCAGCTTCTTTACCATCTTATCTAATAATGACCTGTCAATTCCCCTAGTGAATTGACGGGTTATTTTTATTTTGGTGTCTAGACTTTTATTTCATCCTGAGGGCGTGTCTTTATTTCAAAAATGGTGATAAAAGTGAGATAAATTGCAGCCAAATAAGAAAAATAGCACCGTTAATGTCGGGATATTGACCAGCTATTTGACGATATTGGCAAAATTTGGCCATTTTTAGCCCATTTAGATAACTATCGAGTGCATTGAAGACACGCCCTAGTCTATATGCGCTTGTCCATATAAATTATCGGCATCATCATCTTATACCATTTTCAAAGAGTGCAATATATAGCTTATGGCAGTCTGCCAGTACGCTTTTTAGAGCAGCACGCCAATCGCCGTACGATACTTTCTGGCTTTAGTTTTTATGATTGAACGCTTTGAAAATGGTGTGGCTGTTTCCCTATTCATTTGTTGATGGCGCGTTTGACGCCTCAACGATCATTATCGTCAAGAATAAAAAGTTGCTCACTATGGTTTTCCCACTATCTTTTAGAGATTTTAGAAGCTACAGCTTACGCTTAGGCGTGCTGGCACTTCCTATTTTGATTACCCAGTTTTGTCAGGCGGCGCTGGGTGTGGTAGATGCCATCATGGCAGGTCAGGTCTCAGCGCTTGATTTGGCGGCCGTGGCTGTCGGCTCTGGTATCTGGCTGCCGCTGTTTTTATTGGCCACTGGCATCTTGATTGCCACCACGCCTCTGATCGGTGAGGCCATCGGACAAAACGCACACAGTAAAGTACCTCATATCACCCAGCAGTCTTTGTGGACTGCTGGGGTTATCGGTATTGTTGGCTTCATAATTGTGAATTTGGCACCCAATATTCTTGGTATCATGGGCGTACCACCAAACATCCAGCCGATAGCGACACAGTACCTACATGGTGTATCGTTTGGGTTTCCTGCGCTGGCCGTTTATGCTGTCCTTCGCAGCTACTGCGAAGCATTGGGTCGGCCTGAGCCGGTAACCATTATCAGCATCATTGGTCTGTTAGCGGACATCCCACTTAACTATATTTTCATTCATGGTTTGTTTGGGATGCCTGAGATGGGCGGTGCAGGCTGCGGTGTGGCCACAGCTTTGGTACTATGGATAAACGTGCTACTGCTTGCTACCTATACCAGCTTTACCAAACGGCAACAATTTGCCAGTACCCGCTTTTTTTATGGTTTTGCTAGTCCTAACCGTCAGCAAATCAAAAAACTGCTAAAACTTGGCATTCCTATTGGTATTTCTATCTTTTTTGAGGCGAGCCTCTTTAGTTTGGGCGCGCTTGTCATCAGTCCGCTCGGCGAGCTGGCGACCGCATCGCATCAAGTCGCACTGGCGGTGACCTCTCAGCTGTTTATGATACCGATATCGGTCGCGATGGCACTGACCATCATGATATCCAATCGTTTTGGCGAAAAAAACCTGCTGGCACTGCGTCAAGTACAGGCAACGGGGCTGACCTGGACGATACTCATTGCCCTCACATGTATGCTAGGGGTTTGGCTATTTCGACCACAGCTGGCAGCAGCCTTTACCGACAACCCTGCGGTCATCGCTCAGTCTATGCATTTGCTGGTATTTGCTCTTGGTTATCAGCTGTTTGACGGCTGGCAGGTCAATGTCGCGGGGATACTGCGCGGTATGCAGGACACTACTGTACCGATGTGGGTGACGTTGTTTTGTTATTGGGTGGTGGCATTGCCGCTGGGGATTTATTTGGTACGTTTCACCGATGTCGGCGCCCAAGGGTTTTGGATGGCACTGATTACGGGGCTGTTTTTATCCTCTATCTTATTGACGCTGCGTTTGCGTTATCAACAAAGACGTCTAACGGCGCTTTGGGGTTAGGACCATCATACAAACGTGCGACCGAACGCAGCACGATGTACAAGCAGCTTGGCTTAAAAACCACATCGATAATAATAAATCGTAGTGGGTTTCTTACTAAAACAGCTAGATTACGTCAAAATATGTAAAAATCCTCAGTTAACAACTGTACATTGATTGCTCATTGGCCTGAATCTAGGTATCATTAGCAATCAAACAATATTTAGTTACACTATTTCTCGAATTTAGTACAAGGCAAGATAAAAACTATGGATATTGAAAAAATACGCACCCTCATCGCCCTCATGGAAGAAAGTGAACTGGTCAATCTAGAAATCAGCTCTGATGACGAACACATCAGTCTCACTCGTCACTATGATGCCCCTGTACCGACCATGATGGCCGCTCCTACTGCTGGCGCAGCACCAGTGGCTGCAGATACAAAACCAGCAGCAAAGGCAGGTAGCGTTGAGACATCGCCAATGGTTGGCGTTTTTTATTCTGCCCCAAGCCCCAATGATCCACCGTTTGTTAAGGTCGGCCAAAAAGTACAAGCGGGCGACACGCTTGGTATTATCGAAGCGATGAAAATTATGAACCCTCTTGAGGCCACCCAAAGCGGTGTCATTGACGAGATTTTGGTAGATAACTCTGAAGTTGTGCAGTTTGGTCAACCTGTCATACGCTATAAAGCGTAACGATATTTGCCTCACTTTACTTCATACTGATTGAGTCTTTAGCACTTTATTTCGGCCCCTTATTTTGGCATTTTATACCGTTTCACGTTGTTGTAAGCTGTCACTACCTACCGATGCCGAATACGGATATCAAATGCCGAGGCTCCCCATCAAGGCTCAATCAGTGTCTGCCGCGTCAAAAAGGATGACCCCATGATAAAAAAACTGCTCATTGCCAATAGAGGTGAAATCGCCCTACGTATCGTTCGAGCCTGTAAGGCGTTAGGTATCGAAACCGTCGGCGTCTACTCCACCGCAGATGCCAATCTTATGCATCTGCGCTTTGTTGACGAAGCTATCTGTATCGGCAAACCCAATGCCAACCAAAGCTACCTCGATATCAATACGATCTTGACGGCGGCAGAAATAACGGGTGCTGACGCCATCCATCCAGGCTATGGTTTTTTATCTGAAAATGCTGAATTTGCCGAACAAGTAGAAGAAGCAGGACTGACCTTCGTCGGTCCCAATGCCGATCATATCCGCCTAATGGGCAACAAAGTCTCGGCGATTAATGCCATGAAAAAAGCAGGCGTGCCAACCGTTCCAGGCTCTGTGGGCGCAGTTACCTTGCACAATGCCGAAGAGCAAGCCCGCAATATCGGCTTTCCTCTTTTGATCAAAGCTGCCGCTGGTGGTGGTGGTCGCGGCATGCGCGTGGTCGAGCGTTTTGATGAGCTGATTGGACAAGTACAAGCCGCCAAACAAGAAGCGGAGCTGTGGTTCGGTGATGACACCGTCTATATGGAGCGCTATCTACAAAACCCGCGCCACGTAGAGATACAAGTATTAGGGGATGGTAATGGTAACGCCATTCACCTCTATGACCGTGATTGCTCACTACAGCGCCGTCACCAAAAAGTACTAGAAGAAGCCCCTGCCCCTGATATCCCAGACGATGTGCGCGAGCCTATCTTAAAAGCCTGCGTAAGAGCGTGCGAGCTGGTCAAATATCGCGGCGCGGGCACCTTTGAGTTTTTGTTCGAAAACAACGAGTTTTTCTTTATCGAGATGAACACACGCGTGCAAGTAGAGCACCCTGTGACTGAGATGATCACCGGTATCGATGTGGTCGTCGAACAGCTCAAAATCGCAGCCGGTTATGGTCTGTCTTATCGTCAAAGCGAGATCGAAGTACAAGGTCATGCGATTGAGTGCCGTATCAATGCCGAGGACGCCGCTACTTTTGTCCCTTGCCCAGGCACCATCTCTCAGTTGTTTACACCAAGCGGTGCAGGCGTGCGTTTTGATTCACACCTCTACCCTGGCTATGAAATACCGACCTATTATGACTCACTCATTGGCAAGCTGATTTGTCATGGTCAAACGCGCCAACAAGCGGTGTCCAAGACCCTGCATGCGCTTGATGAGCTCGTCATTGAAGGCATCAAAACCAATATACCGCTGCATCGCGATGTGATTTTGGCGGATGACAATTTTGTCCATGAAGCCCAAAACATTCACTACTTAGAAAGAGAGCTTTTGACGCCCAACAATGCCAAAGCCGACTCATAATTTAGTTTGCTGTATGACTCAATAAAAAACCGCCAATCCACGATTGCCGGTTTTTTTGAACAAATAAGACATATACAGATAAAGGCAAGGCTACTGATATAAGTTTTATTGGCCCGCTATGTCTACGCCGCTCGATGCTGCGCAAACCCCTTCTAGCAGCGCGATATCAGTTTTTAGGGATTTAACCATATCAGCCTTTATGAGAGCTTACGGCAGGATTCTATGAAAATTCATAAAGCATTCGTTACCCTCAGGATCCGCGCACCACTGCATTTGGTTGCCATCATGGTACAAAAACGCAATGAGTGCCTCATCGGTCTGATCAATTTGATTGCCTGAGCAGTCTACTTCGTTATTGTCATAAACAGTCTTGAGGGCGATAATAGGCAGCCCTTCCTCGCGGTGTGTCACCAAGTAACGTCCGTACGTCCACTCCTTGCCACTTACCGCCCACATCTCATTATCCGCACCAAAGTTATACAACTCACGGCATTGATTAGACTTCGCGGTTGAGGCGAGTAAGTTTTGATCGGTGTTTGACTCAGTCTGTAGGATGCGCTCCTCGCTTTGTGTGAGTATCCCGCCTGCTACAGCACCCTCCTTAATCTTCGGCTCGCTATTCGCTGACGCCAATCTCTCTTTTCGAGCCGCTTGCCGCGCCTGCGCGTCTTTGGTCGTCGTGATACTACTGTCCAAATCTATCTCCCATTGTCCCGCGATAGCAGGACTGATATGAGTCGTGATGGTCGGTTTGGTCACGACTTCACCATTGGCAGGCAACGAGGCCAAAATAGAGGCCAAAGTAAATGAAGCAAATGATATAGGTTCCATAATTAACCTTTGATTTATTGTTTTATAGTAGGTGCTATATACATTAGCGTAAGTCTTAGACACCAAAAACACAAGTAACTTTATGCTATTAGTCGTAACGCCACCAGTGCTGCCTGTGCCTTACACAAAACAACGCCATAGCGCCGCTTGCATGATGCAAAACGCTATGACGTTATAATAACCAATAGTAGGGCTATATCACCTGCTGTCAGGTTTAGGCGGCGACCGCACCGACTGCCTGAGCAAAGGCCGATAGCGCGCCTTTTAGCATCGCCGATACCGTACTGCTGCACGTACCGATACCAGAGTACACCTCACCATCGACATTTAACTGAATGTAAGCGGCGGCATTGGCGTTGGTTTTATTATCTCGATTGGTATCATCATCGATGCCATGCCCACTATTATGCTGCGGGTTGATTGCATGCTCAGCATAATTTATGATGTGCAATGACTTTCCTGTATGTTGGGCCAGACCATTGATAAAGGACGACAGCGGCCCATTACCAGTACCATCGATGTCGATGATATCGCCATTCATCTGCACTTGACCATTAAAGTAGACCTCGCCGCCTTTATTATTGACACTATAGTCTAATAGCTCAAAGCTGCCTTGCTGCAGATAGGTGTCTTCAAAGGTTTGCAAGATTTCGTCGTTTTGCAATTCGCGCGCCACGCGTTCGGCTTGTTTTTGTACCACACCGCTAAAGTCAATCTGCATCCAGCGCGGCAAATTAAAGCCGTAGTTACGCTGCAAGATATAAGCGACGCCGCCTTTACCCGATTGGCTGTTGATACGGACGACATCTTGGTAGCTACGACCAATATGCGCAGGATCAATTGGCAGATAGGCCACATCCCAGATATCGTCCGTCTCGTCTTGATGTCTTTCATTATAATCGAGCGATTTTTTGATGGCGTCTTGGTGCGAGCCACTAAAGGCGGTAAAAACCAGCTCACCGACATACGGATGACGTGGATGCAGTGGCAAGTTATTGCACTCGCTCACCACCTGTACGATTTCGCTCATGTTGCTAAAATCAAGCTCAGGATCGACACCTTGGCTAAATAAGTTCATGGCCATGACCATGACATCCATGTTACCTGTACGCTCGCCATTTCCGAGCAACGTGCCCTCGATACGATCGGCACCCGCCAAGACGCCAAGCTCTGCGGCTGCCACCGCGCAGCCGCGATCATTGTGCGTATGCAAACTGACCGTCACATGCTCTCTGTGGGTGAGATGGCGACAAAAATACTCAACCTGATCGGCAAAGACATTGGGCATAGAGGCCTCAACCGTGGCGGGTAAGTTTAAAATCACTTCCTGCCCATTTTGGGGTTGCCATACTTCACAGACAGCATCGCAGACTTCCACCGCATATTCAGTCTCTGTCTGGCTAAAGCTCTCAGGAGAATACTGAAAGACCCATTCGGTTTCAGGATATTTGGCTGCATAATCTACCAACAGATTGGCCCCAGCGATTGCTATCTCTTTGATCTCGGCTTTGTCTTTACCATAGACTTTTTCGCGTTGGACACGGCTCGTTGAGTTATAAACGTGGACAATCGCCCGCTTAGCACCCTTCAACGACTCAAAGGTACGAGCGATCAAATGCTCACGCGCCTGTACCAATACTTGTAAGGTGACATCATCAGGCACATGGTTTTCTTCGATAAGTTTGCGGGCAAAATCAAACTCAACCTGCGCGGCCGATGGAAAACCGATTTCGATCTCTTTAAAACCGACGTCAACCAAAGTCTTAAAAAAGCGCATTTTTTGCTCGATGGTCATCGGATCAATCAGTGCTTGATTACCATCACGCAGATCCACGCTTGCCCAGATTGGTGCTTTGTCGATTGTTTTGCTCGGCCATGTGCGATCTGGCAGCACAGGAGCAAACGCAAATGGACGATACTTTTTATAATCAAAAGCAGTATTTTTTGGGGTGATTTTGGCAGCTGTACTTGCCGCCGTGCGTGTGGCTTGGTCAGACATAATCAATCCTTAGATGATATCAAGGGTTACGGGTTTTACAGGATGGTTGATGATTGGATTTATGTTTATCATACGAGATAACCACTTTTTATGCCATCATAATATCAAAGTTTGTCAGCCGAAAATCAGCTTTCTTTTGTCTTATTTGGTGCTATTTTGGTGAAAAACTCCGCATTTATCAATATAATTAGTACATTTCACTAATAAGATGGATATTTATGTCAAACAGCTATATTGATAAAGGGTTTTCTGTAGAGATTGACGAGACCGACAGAGCACTATTACGCTTGCTGCAGACGCAAGCGCGCATGAGTATCACGGAGCTGGCAGAGCACGTCAATCTTTCGGCGACGCCATGCGCGCGCCGCATCAAGCGCTTAGAAGACACTGGCATCATCACCGGCTACCACACACAAACAGACGCGCAAAAGCTCGGCTACCCGCTTGCCGTCTTTATCGCCATCAGCATGGATCGTCATACTGCCGAGCGTTTTGAGATATTTGAGTCAAAAATTCAAAGCTTTGATGAAGTGGTGAGCTGTAGTATCGTCACCGGTCGCACAGAGGACTATCTGATTAAGGTGCGGGTACGCGATATGGCGCATTATGAGGAGTTTTTATTGCATCGCCTCAATCGTATCGAGGGCGTCGCCCAAGTACATACAAGCTTTGAGCTGCGAGAAGTGTTTAGCCGCAATGTGGTTTGACAGCTATATTAGGGCGTGCCGCGCTGGCGACTTGGCTCTAATCAAGGACACGCCCTAGGTATAATAGGTGCAATAGATACAACAGGTACAATCATTTGTGATTTTAGCTCACCGTCTGGCCCAGCATCTGTACCCGCTGATCGCTAAACATGTCCATATCGGGCGCAAGCGTACGCATAAAACGATCAAAATACAGCATCTGCTTGGTCAATAAGGCAAAGTCCCGCGGGAAGTGAATACCATGACGTTTGCCAACTTCCACGATCTCTAGCATCATCTGGTTGAGCTCGTCAGCTTGCTCTTTACTATTAAATGGCACACCGCTGGTAAAAGCTTTGTCCTCTGCCATGATGGTCTGCATCATGCGCTGCAAGTCATCGCCCAGTGCGGCGACATCCACCTGATGGCTCTCGTGCGTCATTTCCATATCGACCATATGACGTGCCATCGCTTGATAGTCACTGTCTTGCATGGCCTGCATCATTCCCATACAAGCGCGCCAGCTCTCAGCTTTGAGCCTACCCACGATTCCAAAGTCTAAAAAGCCAATGCGTCCATCGGTCAGCAGCATCAAATTACCCGCATGCAAATCTGCATGGAAACTATTACACAGCATCAAACTGGCAAACCAGGTGTTTAAGGTATCCGCCATCACCTGTGCAGGGTCGGCACAGTACTGACGCATCAGCACTTCATCGACCATTGACACCCCATACAATCGGCTCATGGTCAACACGCGCTTGGTGGTCAGCGCCTCATATACTTTGGGCGCGACCACGCGAGTATTGCCAGATACCGCTAAAAACTGCTGAAAATCTCGAATGTTTTGCGCTTCAGCGATAAAATCCGTCTCGGCCAGCATACGCAACCGAATCTCATCGATGATCGGTGCGATACTGGCAAACTTCATCGATGGCATCAGCAGCTCAAGCAGCTTGGTAACGCCATACAATACGCCCAAATCCGTCTGCATGATGGTCTCGACACCAGGTTTTTGTACCTTGAGCACCACCTCATCACCATTATGTAGTCGCGCAGCATGCACTTGAGCGATAGACGCCGACGCCAGCGGTGTCGGGTCGATATGCGCAAACTTATCCTCAAGCGTCATGCCATCCGTTGCCAGCTCTTCATTTAATACCTGCTCGATATAGGTGTACGACAATGGCGTGGTTTGATCCAAACAGCTCTGAAACGCCTTGACATACTCACGCGGAAACAACGATGGCGTGCTGGCGATAAACTGGCCTATCTTGATATAAGTAGTACCAAGCTGCTCAAAGGTTTCTTTTAATAGCCTCGCGTCTGGCTTTTCACCTTTGGCGACTCTGAGCGCCGAAAGACCTGCCACACTTGCAGTTTGACGAACCCGATTGACGACATTGAAGGTGTGTTTTAATAAATGCGGACGATGAATTTTCATAAAAAATAACTTATACCACGATCGATTGAGTTTAGGCATGGGCGCAGACAGGGCACGCTGGGTCTGGACGATAGCCCATCAGCCGCTGCTGCATCTGGCTACCATCCCATATCAGTAGCTTATTTGTCAGTGGATTTTTGGTTAATCCTAGATATTGCAGCGCCGCATTGGCTTGTAGGTTACCCATAATCGCGGTCGTACTTGCCAGCACACCCGAGTTGGCACAGTTTCGCTCATCTGCCTCTGCATCGATGAGCACCGAGCCAAAGACACAATGATAGCAGCCTGTCTGCCGATGCGGCTCATACAAGGCCAGCTGCCCTTGCATGGCGATCGCTGAGGCAGACAATAACGGAAGCTGATAGCGCACACTGATACGATTGATCATATCGCGGGTAGCAAAATTGTCCGTACAGTCCAATAATAAATCAGGCTTACCAGATGCCATGCCCAGTAGCTCATAGGCATTGTCTTCGCTCAGCCTTGCCACTGACCCACGCGCCCTTATCAACGGATTGATTTTTTCTAACATCTGCGCGGCTGTCAGAGCTTTGGCTTTGCCGATGTCACTAGGTAAAAACAGCGTCTGCCGCTGCAGATTGCTGGCCTCAATCACATCATCATCAATCAAATGGATTTGTCCAAGCCCCGCCCGTACCAGCGTTTCAGAAGCCGGACACCCAAGGCCACCGGCTCCTATCATAACGACGCGCGCTGATTTTAAACGTAACTGAGCATCGACATCCCAGCCCTCTAGCAGTATCTGCCGCGCATAACGCATCAGCTCGCTATCTGATAGCGGCTGTGTCTCTGCCGCCTGCGTCATACCTTTCATCACACTCTTTCACCACGATTTGTTAGAAAAAACATCTAAAAAGCCCTTTATACCAGATGCCCCAGCGTCACCCGCTCGTTTCCGCCATAGTCTTGCACCGTCTGTATCCCGCCAAAGCCATGGGACGAGAGTATCTGACGCACCGCCTCACCTTGATCAAATCCGTGCTCTAGCGCCAGTAGCCCGCCTGCACGCAGGTATTTAGGTGCCAGCTGCGTGATATGCTCGATATCAGCCAGACCATGATTGGGCGCACTAAGAGCGCTCATTGGCTCGGCTCTCAAGCGTGCCAAGTGCGCATCTTCCTCATCGATATAAGGCGGGTTTGAGACAATCACATCAAACATCCTGTCGGTCGGCAGCGACTCATACCAACTGCTCTGGATAAAATCAATATCCGCCACTTCATTGATCAGCGCATTATACTTAGCAACCTCTAGCGCTTCAGGCGAGACATCGAGCGCAACAGTATGCCAATGAGCATATCGCAAGTGATGCTTTAGCTCATGCGCCAAACTGATCGCGATACAGCCTGAGCCAGTGCCTAAATCCAAAAGATATTTTGGTGTAGGATGCTCGTCATTTATCGGCTGCGATTGTATCCATTGTAGTACTTGCTCGACCAATACCTCGGTGTCGGGCCGAGGAATGAGGGTATACTCATTGACAGTAAAACTAAGCGACCAAAACGCTTGTTGACCAGACAGATATGCCAATGGGGTACCAGCCTGCAGTTTTTCGATACCTGCATAAAACTGCGCAAGCTCACTTTCTGTCAGCTGATACTCTTCGTCAGTGATCAAAAACAAGGACGGTTTATCAATGACCGCCAGCAGCCAATCTGTAAACCAAAACGAAGGCAAACGGCTATTGTCAGCCTCATCCGATAGCTGGCGAATGTACTGTTTTAGATGTTTAATACTAGACATGACTACCGCTTATATTTTTCATATATATTCTCAAACGCCGATATTAGGGTTTTCCTTGGTCAATGAAGGCGCGCCCGCACCATGATCATCATTGTCATTAAGGGTTATGGGTTATCATCGTCATTATCATAAATATCATCATTATCACCGATGACGATGTGTTTATCGACAAAATAAATCAGCGCCAAAATTGGAATACCGATGGCAAAGGTAAAAATAAAGAAAAACGGATAACCCATGCTATCGACGATAGAGCCAGAATAGCCGCCCATCACCTTAGGAATCAAGGTCATCAATGAGGAAAAAATCGCATACTGCACAGCCGTAAAACGTATGGACGTCAAAGCAGACAAAAAAGCGATAAACACAGCACTGGCCAGCCCTGCCGCCAAATTATCAAATATCACCGCCATATACATGATAGGCAGGCTGCCTGGATTATACGTCAAAACCACAAACAATAAATTGGTCGCACATGCCAAGATGGCACCAATCATCATGGCATGCATGATACGAAATCGCTGCGCTAACAGTCCACCCAAAAAGCCACCAGCGATGGCCATAATCACCCCAACCAGTTTTACTGCATTGGCGATGTCGGTTTTGCTAAAGCCCATGTCTTGGTAAAACACATTGGATATGACCCCAGCGACGATATCAGAGATACGATATAAGCCGATCAACGCCAGTAGCAAAAGTGCTTTCATACCATAGCGTCTAAAAAAATCAACAATCGGCTCAATCCATGTCGCCATGGCAATTTGTTTGTTGACTAGCCCCGCCTGCACCAGCGCAAAGCCTGCTACTAAAGCGACCGCCAAGCTCATCAATAAATGCAGCGTCTCACTAACAAAGCTGACAAACACCCCGTCAAACGCTGGCAAGAGCTGCCCTATCAATACATAGGCGGCGATAAATGCCACGACAGCAAAGACAAACAATAATACCAGTCTGACATAGTCTTCACGCGTCTCGGCCACCAGTGGTGCTTTATTGATGATTTTTGGCTGATTGATAATAAAGTACAGCAGCAGCAAGGGCGCGCAAGCAACCAATGCCAAAAAGTAAAACTTGATACTGGGAAGAGCGACCTGCGGTATCAATGCCACAGGGGTATCGAGCGCCAAGTTAATCAGCATATTGAGTAAATAAACCACACCAAACAACAGCCCTGGTATGAGCAGCAACGCTGAATAAATCAAAAAAACCTTTAAATTGCGATGTTGTTTGTTGCTTTGCAATATCTCAGCGGTCGGCTCATAGCTGGCAAACGTCGTCAAGATACCTAATGTCATGACCCCTGCCATAATATAATAGGTATTGCGCCATGCTTCATAACTATAAAAAGCCTCCGTCGAGCCAAAATAGTCCGCCAAGTACAGCGCACCTGCCCCAGCGACAATCATACCGATACGGTAGCCTGACACATAAATAGAAGACAAAATCGACTGCATAGACGGCGGTGCCAGCTCAATACGATAGGCATCAATGACGATATCTTGGGTGGCTGACGAAAAACCCAGCAACACCGCCGCACCTGCCATATAAATCAGCACATCTTCACTGACAGGATTGATGGTCGCCATCAAAAAGATCGCCAATACGATAAGCAGCTGCGACACCACCATCCAGCTGCGACGCCGTCCCAACCACTTGGTCAAAAAAGGCACCGGCAGCGCATCAATCAAAGGCGCCCAAATAAATTTAAACGAGTAACCAAGTGCCGCCCAGCTAAACATCGTCACCACGCTGCGATCTATACCCGCTTCTCTTAGCCATAACGACAGACTAGAAAATATCAGCAAAATAGGAATACCGGCTGAAAACCCCAAAAACAGCATCACAATGACACGCGAGTCCAAATAAGCCTTGGCGGCCTCGCCCCATGATTTTTTTGCACTCGGTTGATTGGGTGGCACAGATTTGACAGCAGACATAATAACTCACCAGCACTTAGGACAGATAACACACCATCATACAGCACCACACGCGCATTGGGCTTTTATGACGATAGTCGTAATAACAAAACTGAATCATGGTACTTGAGAACGCTGACCTTGACTAGATATTTTTGTATGGGCTGGCAAGTAAATCGAATATTGAGGCTTTATGTTGTCCCTTTATCAATCACTGTATCCCTTTACCGCTTCTACCTTACTTTATTGTTAATCATATTTCTTATTCAACGCCGTGTCTTGCTTCTTTAAACAGTTCTTTATCGCAAATACGGTATGACAGTTAATAAAGCTTAATGTGACGAAAATTTATATATTCAAAACCTATGTTTACAGCATATATTCATAATTATCATAATTTGATAGCTATTTATTATATACAAGAATAATAACTTTGTTTTACACTAGGCCGTATTCGTACGTTTTCATTTTTATATACAAGCATTTTATATACAGGCAGGGTCTGTGTATTTATACAATAGGATTTAGTTATGGCAATCGACGTAGTGGTCAATCAGCGACATCTACAAATTCAGCTCAAACAGTTGGAAACGGTGTGGCACACGGTGATTAATGGCTATAACTTAAGCCAGGCTGCGACCGTACTACACACCAGTCAATCGAGCTTATCCAAACATATTGCCGCGCTCGAAAACCAGCTCAAGACAGACGTGTTTATCCGTCAAGGCAAACGGCTGACTGGGCTGACGGCGATGGGTACGGCGCTGATGCCGCATATTGAGTCTATCTTTGCTGAAATCCGCACCATCGAAAACCTAAGTCTGGATTTTAATAATCCAAATATCGGTACTTTGACAATTGCTACCACGCACACACAAGCCAGATACGTACTGCCAAAAGTGGTCAAAGAGTTCAAAGAGCGATTTCCAAAAGTCAACTTGATCTTGCAGCAAGCGGATCCTGAGACCATCGCGCAGATGGTCATTCGTGGGCAGGCTGATATTGGTATTGCAACGGAGTCATTGCTCCATAATAACTACCTACGCTGTTATCGTTATTATGACTGGACACACCGCGTCATCGTACCAAGCGATCATGAGCTTGCCGGTTTAGAAACTATTGATCTGCCGACGCTGGCCAGCTATCCGATTGTGACTTACCATGGCGGCTTTACTGGTCGCGGCGCTATCGACAAGACCTTTAACAATGCTGGTCTTGAGCCCGATATCGTTTTGGCCGCGCTCGATGCCGACGTGATTAGCACTTACGTGGGTCTAGGACTGGGCATTGGGATCATCGCCGAGATGGCGTTTGAGCCCAGTCACTATCAAAACCTAACCGCCATCCCCGTCGATCATTTTGGACGGTTTACCAGTTGGATGGCGGTGCGTGATGATGCTGAGATTCGCCAATATGGCCGCGCCTTTATGGAGCTGTGTCAGAAACAATTTGACAACTAAACAAAGCGGCTAGAGCGTCTGTCCTACCTTACGCTACCTTTATCGAGCTTATGCATAAGTGATAAAATACAGTCTCAAACGTTATTCAATGTTTGATTTCTTTTTTATTTCTGCATGTATTGCTGGACGCCTAGACATTGATTTGTACTGGATGTCGACCACTGCATGTCTATTTGCTTCTATGTAACAGGTGATACCGCTCATGGAAAAACTCGTAGCGATCATTATGGCAGTTTTTGCCGCCCCTTTGCTTATTGGCGGCGCTTATCTGCTCTCTTTAGGCGGTAGTCCTTACTATCTTTTTGCTGGCGCAGCGATGCTTGCGACCGCTTTTTTGTTGTTCAAAAAGCATTGGAGCGCTTACGGGGTGTACGCGATATTTATCGTTGTGACACTAGTATGGTCACTTTGGGAATCTGGATTTTATTGGTGGGCGCTGGCAACTCGCTTGGGTTTCCCACTAATCTTTGGTTTATTAATGCTTTTACCGTGGGTCTCTAAGAAGATGCACGGCAAACACGCTCAAGTAACAACCACAAACAACACTAAGAAAAGTCCTCTTTATTATTGGGGACTAATGGCCAGTGTGGTTGTGGGCGCACTGCTCTCTTTCGGTAGTATGGCCAATAATGCCACCGACAAATTGGGCGAGCTCGATTTAACTGCCAAAGACGACGGCGGTCAAAATGCCACTTCTACCAACCTTGGCGACCCATTATCCACTGGTAAGCAAACACCAGATGGTGAGTGGAGCGCCTATGGCCGTACTGATTATGGACAACGCTATTCTCCTTTGACTCAAATCAACACAGAGAATGTCAAAGATTTAGAACTCGCTTGGCAAATCCAAACCGGTGATGTCAAAGGTCCTAATGACGTTGGTGAAACCACTTATCAAGCAACCCCACTAAAGATCGGCAACGCCTTGTACATGTGTACGCCGCATAACTGGGTGCTAGCATTAGATGCCGACTCTGGTGAGACTCTATGGAAGTTCGATCCTAAGGTTGGCGAAAACCTCCAACGTCAGCATCAAACTTGCCGCGGTGTCTCTTATTACGCTGGTCAAGCTGGTACAAACAGAACTACGCCAGCAGCTAATGCTAGTACCGAGACAGCTAGCGATAGCGCCGTCAGTGACACCACTGATAATAACGTAGTAGCGGCTAATAAACCGGCTGCGACTGGCGATACATTGGTGCAAAAAATTGCTGGAAATACCTTTGAAAATCCTTCCAAGCAATGCGATGCCAAGATCTTTATCCCAACTTCTGATGCCAAGCTATATGCCCTCGATCCAAAAACAGGACAACGCTGTCAAGAGTTTGGTGAAGATGGCGCATTAGATTTGATGCACAACATGCCGTTCCAGCAAGCAGGCTACTATTACTCAACGTCTGCACCCGTCGTCGCAGGTGGGGTTATTATTGTCGCTGGTGCTGTTAACGACAACTACGATGTAAACTCACCCTCTGGTGTGATCCGTGCTTATGACGTGAATACTGGCGAGCTTATGTGGAACTGGGATTCAGGCGATCCTGACAACACAGCCCCTTTTGATGTCAATGATCCAACTCAAGTCTATCGCACCAGCTCGCCAAACTCATGGTCGACTGCCAGTGCTGATGAAGAGCTTGGTTTGGCCTACTTCCCAATGGGCAATCGCACGCCCGATCAGCTCGGTAGCTATCGTAATGCTGCTGAAGAAAAGTACGCAACCTCTGTGGTCGCACTAGATCTGAAAACTGGTGAAGCGCGCTGGGTACAGCAGTTTGTCCATCATGACCTTTGGGATATGGACACGCCTGCGCAGCCAACACTGCTTGACTTAGATACCGCTGATGGTGTCCAGCCTGCATTGGTGGTACCGACTAAACAAGGTGATGTTTATGTCTTGAACCGTGCCACAGGCGAGCCTATTGTACCTATCAAAGAACGTGATGCACCGCAAGGCTATCTCATTGCTGGTGAACATGCATCGCCTACACAGCCTTACTCTGGTCTAAGCTTTGCGCCTGAGAAACTGACTGAAAAAGATATGTGGGGCGCAAGTCTCATCGATCAGATGATGTGCCGTATTGAGTTCAACAAACTCAACTACGACGGTCGCTACACGCCACCATCAACCAATGGTACTTTAGTCTATCCTGGTAACTTTGGTACCTTTAACTGGGGCGGACTCGCTGTTGATCCTGAAAATGGCGTGATGTTCGGTATGCCAACTTATCTTGCCTTTACCTCAAAACTCATCGCTAAAGACACACTTGGCGATGTTGAGACCAATAAAGGTGAACAAGGTGTGAATGCCAACGAAGGCGCAGACTATGCGGTAGAAATGGGACCATTCTTATCACCACTTGGTGTACCTTGCCAGCAGCCACCATGGGGCACTATCGCAGGTGCTGATCTGGCCACAGGCGAGATTGCTTATCAGCGCAAAAACGGTACCGTACAGGACTTATCTCCTATTCCAATCAAGTTTGAATTGGGGGTGCCTGGTATTGGTGGACCTGTCATCACTAAAGGTGGCGTCGCATTCTTGTCAGCCGCAACAGAAAACAACTTCCGTGCTTATGATCTAAAGAATGGCGATGTCCTATGGAATGTACGTATTCCAGCAGGTGGTCAGGCTACACCTATGACCTACTTGAACTCTAAAGGTGAGCAAATGGTGGTATTGGTAGCTGGTGGACATGGTTCAGTAGGTACGAAGATTGGTGATTATGTGGTCGCTTATAAGCTTGGCGACCAAGCCAAATAAGTGATTTGAATAACTTACCATTTACATAATGTCATTTCAAAAAAGCAGGTAACTTCGGTTACCTGCTTTTTTATGTGCTGACGCTTTTTATTATACGTTTTTTCTTATGATGATAGACTTATTTATCAACGGATGCTGTTGCTCACCAAGTGCCTAAATCATCGACAATCTGTCTTTGTTATGATTTATTGCTACTCTGTAACACCGCTTGAAATCGATAGTGGTGACAAGCATATCAAGAGAAAATAATTAATCACTCTACTGGATAATTTATGAATAACAAAATCCCTTTATCGTTTTTGGATCTCGCCCCCGTACCCGAAGGTAAAACCGTCGCTGACGGTATCGCCCAAACCGTGGCAACCGCTCAGCAAGCAGAAAAAGTCGGTCTCAACCGTTACTGGATGGCAGAGCATCATAATATGCCAGGTATCGCTAGTGCAGCAACCTCAGTGCTGCTCTCACATATCGGTAGCCAGACCAGCCGTATCCGTATCGGTGCAGGCGGTGTGATGCTGCCCAACCATGCCCCGCTGGTCATCGCTGAACAGTTTGGCACCTTACAAGCGCTTTATGGCGATCGAATTGATCTCGGTTTGGGCCGCGCCCCTGGTACTGATGGTGCGACGTTTCAGGCACTGCGTCGGCAGATGAAAGACGCTGAGCGTTTCCCGCAAGACGTCCAAGAGCTGATGTACTTTTTGGGCAATGATACGGACAACAGCCCTGTACAAGCGTTCCCTGGCGCCAGATCAGGCGTCCCTATTTGGATATTGGGCTCGTCCCTTTTTGGTGCGACCTTAGCCGCGCATTTAGGACTGCCCTATGTGTTTGCCTCACATTTTGCTCCGCAAATGCTCGGACAAGCCATTGATACTTACCGTGAGCAGTTCAAGCCGTCTGCCTATTTAGATAAGCCTTATGTCATGCTTGCTGCAAACTTGTTACTGGCTGACGACGATGAGACTGCTCAGTATCACTTTACCTCAGCACAGCAGAGCTTTGTACGTTTGCGCCGAGGCGAAACGGGACAAATGCCCAAGCCCACTCATGATATGGACAGCATCTGGAGTGAGGCTGAAAAAATGATGGTAGATAATGCGCTGTCAGTTTCATTCATCGGATCTGTCGAAACGGTCAAACCAAAATTAGCTGCGTTTTTGGCAACCCATCAACCAGATGAGCTAATCGTCACGGCCAACATCTATGATCAAGCGGCGCGTCTACGTTCACTTGAACTTACACCTGAGCTAAATTTGTTTACTTTACAATAAGATGGAACGCTTGCATAATTATTGGTAAACTTTAACTGGATTTTTGACATGGAAGCAACTGCGGTTATCGGTGCATCACTTATGATTGGCTCGTCGATACTTATGTATATCTTGGCATTTCTTGCAGTCATGGCTATCGGTGGGTATCTGACCTACCGTACCAGTCCTAAGCGTAAGCAACGTCGAGAAGAAAAGCGTAACCGAGACAATATAAATTGACATTAAAACCCCCTTTGTTCTATTTTGAAAAAAGGGGGTTTTTAGTATTACAACGACCAGTTGACGCTATGTCCAACAAAGCACTGACTATATAAGCTACATCAGACCAAGCGCACGTAAGGCGGCCGCCCCAATCGCCATACCAAACATCCCCACCACTGTCGTAAAGGCCAAAATATTGGCCGCGAGTACATCATTGCCGCCCATGGCTTTTGCCATCACGTAGCTGGCGGCGGCGGTTGGTGACGCCACCATCAAAAATAGCACGCCCATATGCACCCCTGACAGCCCAAAGCTCAGTCCAACGGCGATAGCAACGATAGGCGCTATCACGATACGGCCAATACTTGCCTGCATGGACAAGCCCGATGGATGCAGCATCGATTTTAGATCAATACTCGCGCCAGCACATATCAGTGCCAGTGGTAGCGCCACAGCCGCCAGTAGATCGCCTGTCTTATGAATCACCCCCGTCAGCGGTGGTAACATCAGCGCCTTGTAGGTAAACGCGGCCAGTAGAGCAAGTATCAGTGGATTGGTAAACAGCTTTTTGCTGATCATCACACTGCGGCTCACCCACGTATCGTCTATGTTTTTCGACACACGGCTGAGCGTAATAACAGCGAGGATATTAAACAATATAGTCACCACGCCCATATAGACGGCACCAATACTCAAGCCGCGCTCGCCATAAGCGTTTGCCACAGTCGCTAAGCCAATGATTGCCATATTGCTACGAAAGACGCCTTGGACAAAAACCCCTTGATCGATGGGCCGACTGACAAAACGCGTGACATAGAGCTCTGCACCGACAAACAAAATAAAGGTCACGACAACACCTGCCCCGATCAGCGTGATTTGCTTAGCATAGTCCACTTCACTGTCGACCACACTAAAAAAAAGTAAACACGGCAAGCAGTAATTAAACACAAAGCTTGAGGCCTGATCGATAAAAACCTGACTGGCCTCACCGCGCCTTTGCATAAAAAACCCCAACCCCATCAGCGCTAAGTTAGGTAAGACAATGGTAATCGCAAAAATGATGGCTTCTATCATAAAAAACTCAAAAAACACCATAGACGCACAGCAGCACGTTTGCCGCCATGCCTCTATATCAGGTGATAAGGTGACTAGAAAATCAGATAAAGGCCTAATCTAGCATAAATCGGCTGACATTTGGTCTATCGCAATGCAGCTGTAGTCAATCCTACATAAAACTTGCACTATTAAATGCCGCAAGAAATATTTCTTGTCCGTGTTTGGGTAGATGATCTTTTACTGTCGCTGGCAGCTCTGATAAGGTATTGTAAGGCATAATCGCACTCCTTTTTGTCATTCATTGGCTTCATTGCCGATACAGTATTCTACCTGCTATTTTTGCTGTCGCCAAAAACCGCCAAGCCCTTAGCAACAAAAAACCCATAATGACAAATCATTATGGGTGTTAGGCGAGCCTCTTGCTGTCTTATATTGAATGACAAATCTGTGCCATCATCAAACGCTAAGCGTCGCCTGTGCTTTTTTTTGTTTTTTGACCGTCATAGCCAGCAGCTGAACCGCCGCCGGCGTCACGCCGCTGATGCGACCAGCTTGACCCAGCGTCGCAGGCCGTACTTGCGATAGCTTTTGTACGATCTCATTTGATAAGCCTGAGACCACACTATAATCAAAATCCATCGGTAATGCCGTACTCTCCAAACGCTTCATTTGCTCAATCTCTTCGGATTGACGGTCGATATAGCCGGCGTACTTGACCGAGATTTCTATCTGCTCGCCTACTTGCTCATCGACTTGCGAGTCAGTCATCGCAGCAATATCCGCAAAGTGAATCTGCGGACGTTTTAGTAAGTCAAACGCCGTGGCTTCTTTGGATAAGACCTCACCGGTTTGCTCAGTAAGTTTTTTTCCAAGGGCATTGGCAGGCGTGGCCCACATGTCTTTTAGACGAGCAGATTCGGTGGCGATGGCATCCATTTTGTCTTGATATGCTTGCCAGCGAGCGTCATCAACCAAACCGAGCTTGCGGCCCGTCTCGGTCAAGCGCTGATCGGCATTGTCCTCACGCAAGAGCAAACGATATTCAGCACGGCTGGTAAACATACGATACGGCTCTTTGGTACCGTGGGTGATGAGATCGTCGACAAGTACGCCCAAATATGCCTCGTCACGGCGCGGTGTCCACGTATCAAACTCGCTATTATTGGTGGTGACGAGTGCCGCGTTAGTACCAGCCAGCAGCCCCTGCACGCCCGCTTCTTCATAACCTGTGGTACCGTTGATTTGCCCTGCAAAGTACAAGCGATCAATGGATTTGGTCTCAAGCGTGGGCTTTAGGCTTTGTGGATTGAAGTAGTCGTATTCGATGGCATACCCTGGACGGGTGATGTGTGCATTCTCAAGCCCTTTCATACTATGAATAAAGTCTAACTGCACATCAAAGGGCAAGCTGGTTGAGATACCATTTGGATACAACTCATGTGTGGTCAGGCCTTCAGGCTCGATGAAGATTTGATGACTGTCTTTATCCGCAAAACGATGAATTTTGTCTTCGATAGACGGGCAATAACGCGGGCCTACGCCTTCGATTTTGCCAGAAAACATCGGCGAGCGATCAAGGTTTTCGCGGATGATGTCATGGGTACGCGCATTTGTGTGGGTGATGTAGCAATTGACTTGCTCAGGATGCATAGAGACATCACCCATATAGCTCATTACGGGTAGCGGTGTATCACCCGGCTGTACCGTCATGACGCTAAAATCCACCGTACGCGCATCGATACGCGCAGGCGTGCCTGTCTTTAGGCGGCCGACTGGCAGTTTGAGCTCACGCAAGCGGTCAGCCAGCTTGATAGAAGGCTGGTCTCCTGCGCGGCCACCTTTTGCGTTTTCAAGTCCGATATGAATGACACCGCCCAAAAACGTCCCTGACGTCAGAACGACTGTTTCTGTCTTGAAAACAATACCTGTCGAAGTAACCACCGCTGTCGCACGGCCATTTTCTACTAAGATATCATCGGCCGCTTGTTGAAATAAGTCAAGATTGGGCTGGTTCTCAAGCGTATGACGAATGGCAGCTTTGTACAAGATACGATCCGCTTGTGCGCGCGTGGCACGTACAGCAGCACCCTTACGGCTATTTAACACCCGAAACTGGATACCCGCCTTGTCGGTTGCCAATGCCATCGCACCACCTAACGCATCTATCTCACGTACTAGATGCGACTTGCCAATACCGCCAATCGCGGGGTTACAGCTCATTTGTCCGAGCGTCTCAATATTATGAGTGAGTAGCAAGGTCTGCGCGCCCATACGTGCGGCTGCCAGCGCAGCTTCTGTGCCAGCATGACCACCACCGATCACTATCACGTCGTAATGTTTTGGGTATTGCATGTATGCCTCACTTGACTCATAACGCGGCCCTCGCTCACTACTTTTTTGTCACGTAGCAAACGCCCAGCCCACAAACGTCAGTCGAATTAAAATCGAAGAAAAAATAAAAAGAGACAACGGCTCAGATAAGCCGCTGATCAGGGAGTAGATGACCCACTATTATAACAATTTTTTGATGTGTAAAAAATGCTCAAACAAAAACTATTTATAGCAAATAACTGAGGAAGCCAAAGTAAATAATTACCGCTTACTTACTCATAAAGCCGTATAAATGCCATTACTCTATGCTATTGCCAGGGCTTAGTGGCACGATACGATCTTTTTGACTACTGCCAAGCATATGGCGACTGCCATAGCCTTCTGGATTGATTTGCAAATACGCGTTCATTTGTCCAATCGCCTCACCATCGTTGCTGGCCAAGATAGTCTCTTTGATATGATCGACAGGCGGTAACGGCAGATTTTTGAGTAAGGCCAAACGCTGCGTATTGTCGCCTTTATTGACGACCAACTCAATCAGCTGGCGCGCATCGATGGGCAAATCAGGCGTGTTTTGTGCCAACAAGGCCAAGTGATAAGCACCTGCTGCGTCTTGATCGGCCACGATACGCTGCTCAATAGCGATATAAGTCGCTTCAGTGGCGCCGCCTGCCACACTGAGCTGATGGATACACTTAAGTGCCGAGTGTGGCTCATTATTCGCCATATCGATCAGACGCTGCGACTCAGCTTTTAAATGCTCGCGGCGTTTTTCAATAGCGGCTTGCTCATTTTGCGGTGCGGTGCTTTTTTCAGGATGATTCATAAGTATCTCTTATTATTAAAATGGCGTTTATCCTAAGCCCTATATGGGGTCAAAACCGCTAAAAACAATGCAAAATGCCGCATCACGCCCACAAAAAACCCGAGCCGTGCGTAGGCAGACTCGGGTCTTGGACAGATGTTGCGCCGTTACAGAGACCTTAGCGGCCACATCTTCATACAGATATTACGCTGCAGGGCTGTTGGCTTCAACCAATGGCTTAAGCTCACCTGATTGATACATCTCTAAAATAATATCTGAGCCGCCCATCAGCTCGCCATTGATCCATAACTGCGGAAACGTAGGCCAGTTGGCAATCTTAGGCAAGGTCGCACGAATCTCTGGGTTTTCTAAAATATTCACAAAGGCAAATGGACGGCCGATTTGCGTCAAGACTTCGATCGAACGTGCAGAAAAGCCACACTGCGGAAATTGTGGCGTACCTTTCATATAGATAAGGACTTTGTTGTCACGGATCTGATCACGAATCAGTTGTTCGACATCGTTTGCAGCAGTGTTTGGGGTTTGCTCACTCATAAAAGGCTCCTATTGATAAAGCGGTTTATTAAAAAGGTATGTGGGGTAACGATATTGCCAATTATTCATTCGATAAACAAATAGATAAACAAAGAAATAAAGGCTATGGCTGATACATGGGGCGATGGTCCGTATATTACAAGCATGGCTTGCTAGCGTTTGATCCATCGCCTAAACATTGTCAGTCCTCATAAAAGAAGTGCCAATATTATATCTCTCATCATTGTATCACCCGTCATCACACCCATCACAGCCACGCTACCGAGGCTCAGCAGCGAGCAATAATACCACGGCACTGGCCATGATGCCCTCTTGACGGCCGGTAAAACCCAGTTTTTCTGTGGTCGTGGCTTTGACACTGATGTTACTGACATCAGTTTGCAAATCACTGGCGATGTTGGTTCGCATCGCCTGATTATGGGGAGCAAGCTTAGGGCGCTCACACATCACGGTAATATCAGCATTACCAACCTTGTAGCCGGCGTCGACTATTTTCCTATACACATAGCGCAGTAACACTCGCGAGTCTAAGCCAGCATGCGCGCTATCAGTATCGGGAAAATGCTGACCGATATCACCCATCGCCAGAGCGCCAAGCAGAGCATCAGCAAGTGCGTGTAGCACCACATCACCGTCAGAGTGCGCAAGCAAGCTATGGGTGTGCTCAATCGGCACGCCAGCTAATATGACATATTGTTGCTGTTCACCATTGTTATGAAAAGCATGAACGTCAATACCTTGACCAATTTTTATCATTGTTCATCCAAAATTTTATTCAACATAAGCGAAACTTTTATGACAGCATCTAAGCTATTTTTAAAACTAGAAATTAGCTTGATAAGCATTGATTTTTAATTCAATGCTATAATATAGCGCCTATGTTATCACAAATTGTTGAGCGCTCCGTTATGCCAGTTACATCAGCCACGCAAAATTTATCCAGTCAAGCTACTACGATCACTCACCATCGCCCTCTAAACTTGGCCGACATCGATAGCCCAAACACGAAGCGGGTCATCGTTGGTATGTCAGGCGGTGTGGACTCTTCGGTATCAGCCGTACTTCTGCAGCAAGCAGGCTTTATCGTTGAAGGTCTGTTTATGAAAAACTGGGAAGAGGACGATGGCACTGAGTACTGCACGGCTATGGACGATCTTGCAGATGCGCAAGCGGTCTGTGACAAAATCGGTATCAAATTGCACACTGCCAACTTTGCGATGGAATACTGGGACCGTGTGTTTGAGCATTTTTTGGCTGAATATAAAGCCGGACGCACGCCTAACCCCGATATTTTGTGCAATAAAGAGATCAAATTTAAAGCATTTCTAGACCATGCCTCTGATCCAAAATTTGGTCTTGGCGCTGATTATATCGCTACCGGTCATTACACGCGCCGCAGCGTAAATTATAAAAATAGCGCGGGTATGGAGGTAGCGCAGCTATTGCGCGGCCTTGATAACAACAAGGACCAAAGCTACTTCTTACATGCCGTTGGCGGCGACAAGATAGCCAAGACTTTATTCCCAGTCGGAGAGTTAGAGAAGCCTGAAGTACGCCGCATCGCAGAAGAGCATGATTTAGTGACCGCGAAGAAAAAAGACTCAACCGGTATTTGCTTCATTGGTGAGCGCCGCTTTAAGGACTTTTTGCAGCAGTACTTGCCTGCCCAAAAAGGCGATATCATCACTGACGATGGACATGTTATCGGTCAGCATGATGGGCTGATGTACTACACCTTAGGTCAGCGCGGCGGTATCGGTATCGGCGGTGTAAAAGATCGTCCTGAGGAGCCTTGGTTTGTCCTTGCTAAAGATTTAGAGAAAAACCAGCTAATTGTCGGTCAAGGTCACGAGCATCCTATGCTGATGAGTAATGAGCTGCAAGCTTATAAAATGGATTGGGTCGATGGTCTTGCACCAAAAGCTGTTTTTACTAGCGAAGGTTTAAGCTGTATGGCAAAGACACGCTATCGTCAACCCGATCAAGCTTGCCGCGTGTTTACGACCAATGCTGATGGCAGTGAGGTTCGAGTGGTATTTGATGAGCCGCAGCGCGCTGTCACCCCTGGTCAGTCAGCGGTATTTTATATCGACGAGGTATGCTTAGGCGGCGGCGTGATTGAATCTATTGATGCGCCATGCGGTTTTTAGATAGGGTTTAATTTTTGACAAGCAGCAGTAGTAACCGTTACTGCTCCGCTTGTCATGTCGTCCATTCGCGTTTGGATTATGATCCTCAATCGTTTTTGACTCCTCTCTCTATTCAATTTCTCCCAAATCTATTGACGTTGATATCTGTCTTTGACGTACTATTAATTCGTGGGAAATATCGCTGACACTCCCTTTTTTGCATCAGTTTTTGCTATAATTGCGCCACCAAAATTTACTGCTGTCGTAAGCAGTCATTCACTTTCTGTTCATTCAAAGGCGATACCATGACCCCACTTACCGCTCTCTCCCCAATCGATGGCCGTTATGCTTCAAAAGCTGACAGCTTACGTCCTTATCTTTCTGAGTTTGGTCTTATTAAAGCGCGTGTCACCGTTGAGATCCGCTGGTTACAGTCGTTAGCAGATAATGATGCCATCGGTGAATTATCAGCGTTTGATGCAGATACCCATGCCTTTTTGAATAGTATCGTTGATGATTTTAGTGAAAGTGACGCGCAGGCGATTAAAGATATTGAGGCGACGACTAATCACGACGTCAAAGCGGTTGAGTACTTTATCAAAGATAAGTTTCGCGGCAATCAGCAGCTAGAAGACAGCTTGGAGTTTATCCATTTTGCTTGTACCAGTGAAGATATTAACAATTTGTCTTATGCGCTTATGCTCAAAGACAGCCGCGAGCTTGTTGTTGCAAAAATGCAGCAAGTGACCGATAGCATCGTTGACTTGGCGATTACTCACGCTGATCAGCCTATGCTGTCACGCACCCACGGTCAAACTGCTAGCCCAACGACGCTAGGTAAAGAGATGGCCAATGTCGCTTATCGCTTAGCTCGTCAAATCAAGCAAGCTGAGCAAGTCGAGCTACTCGGTAAAATCAATGGCGCAGTCGGTAACTACAATGCTCACCTATCAGCCTATCCTGATGTAGATTGGCAGAGCCATGCGGAGCAGTTTATCAATCAGAGCTTAGAGCTGACGTTTAACCCTTATACCACTCAGATCGAGCCGCATGACTATATCGCTGAATTGTTTGATGTGGTCAAACGTTTTAATACTATATTAATCGATTTTAACCGTGACATTTGGCAATATATTAGCTTAGGCTATTTTAAGCAGCGCCTAAAAGACGGCGAAGTCGGTTCATCTACCATGCCGCACAAGGTCAACCCGATTGACTTTGAAAACTCAGAAGGCAATTTGGGCGTGGCCAATGCCATGTTAGCGCACTTAGGCGAAAAGCTGCCTATCTCGCGTATGCAGCGTGATTTGTCAGATTCTACAGTACTGCGTAATATCGGTGTCGGCCTGGCGCAAAGCATGATTGCTTATGATGCGTGCCTAAAAGGTGTAGGCAAATTAGAAGTCAATCCTCAGCGTTTAAATGATGACTTGAAGCAAGCGCAAGAGGTACTTGCCGAGCCGATCCAAACGGTCATGCGCCGTTACCGTGTCGAAAACCCATACGAGAAGCTCAAAGCCTTGACTCGCGGTAATGCCATGACTCGCGAAGCCATGCTAACCTTTGTAGAGAGCGATGAGTTGGCTGCTGTCTCAGATAGCGACAAAGCAAGCCTGCGCGAGCTGACGCCAGCTACTTATACGGGTAACGCTGCTGAGCAAGCACGCGCTATTCAAGACTGGATAGCAAAGCTTTAAAGTTTGCTAAGGTGAATTGAATACCTTAAAGCAATAGAGATAAGGCACAATTGCCTCATCTCTATTTGTTCAAACTTGCTATACATTCGCCTAAGTCCATAAAAAAACAACCTTACTTTGCATGCTATGATGATCTTAAAAACTCATAGGTGATAAGTAAGGTTTTATTTTTTATCCTTTTTATCATCATCGTCATCACTGTCGCCTGGTATGATAGCCTTGCCGACCGCGACCGTGCCTTTGACTACGCCTTTGGTGGTTTTATAAGCAACTTTGGCAGGTACAGTGACAATTTTATGGACACAAGCTTGTAGGACAAATACGCTGGCGATAATGACGATGAAATGCAACTTTTTCATAAACTTCCTATAATTTTAAGATAAGCCGATAGTCTTTGTATTAAGCTATCGAAAAGTCATCATAAACGATTAAAACTCTCCTATAAAGTCATCCTGACTATTAATTTTTCCTAATTTTTATATGGATTTACCAATGAGCGCTATACCCCTTTGTTTACCTGATAATATGACCCCTGAGCAATTCTTAAACGAGTATTGGCAAAAAAAGCCATTGCTGATCAAGCAAGGTCTGCCGCAACTAATCGGTATGTTTGAGCCAGAAGATATGCTCGGCCTAGCGCTTGAAGAAGAGGCCTCTGCCCGCCTGCTCACTCAAGCGGCAACTAAGCCAGTCGATGAGCCGCAGTGGCAACTCAAAAAAAGCCCCTTAAGCGAAACCGACTTTGACAACCTGCCAGCGCAGTGGACAGTCCTTGTGCAAAACCTTGAGCAATGGTCGCCTGAGCTTGGGCAATTGTGGCAAGCGTTTGACTATATTCCGCAGTGGCAGCGTGATGACATTATGGTCTCTTACGCACCTAAAGGCGGCTCGGTCGGCAAGCACTATGATGACTATGATGTGTTTTTGGCGCAAGGCTATGGCTCACGCCGCTGGCAGCTAGGTAAATACTGTGATAAGAATACGGAGTTTGTGGCAGATGAGCCGATAAGACTGTTTGATGATATGGGCGACATTATCTTTGATGAGATATTAGAAGCGGGTGACGTGCTTTATGTGCCGCCCAAACTCTCGCATTTCGGCGTGGCGCAAGATGATTGTCTGACTTTTTCTTTTGGCTGCCGTCGTCCAAATTTGATGCAAATTATCGATAGCTTAGCGGATATCGCCACCAACGATAGCGATTTGTTTATTCCGCTGCTATTGCCGCAAGCACTACAGGCATCTGGCGCATTGCAATCAGAGAGTATCAGTGCGATCAAAGAGCAGCTCTTGCACATGCTACAGTCTGAGCGTGGTGACGATATCATTCGTCAGGCAGTATCTGAGGTCGTCAGCAAACGCCAATATGATGCGCTCGTACCAGAGGAGACGCTGGACACAGATGAGCTGATACAGGCCTTATCAGAGGGCGCAGTGCTGCAAGCAGATTACAGCAATCGGCTGCTCTATCATAAACATGCCGGTGAACTCATCCTGTACGCTAATGGTCAACGCCTAGATGGTCTAGATACTATTGCCAAACAGACATTGCAGCGCTTGGCAGATGGCGAAGCTTTGCAGGCGGATGATGTTGCAGACATCGATCCCGATGACTTAATGGATTGGCTGGAGAACGGCTGGGTTTGGCTTGATTATGCTGATTAACTGCTCATTTTTTTGTACAAGTTATCTTGTATAGGCCATCTCAGTCTGTCCTCAATAAAAAAACCGATACCTGAGCTTTCAGATATCGGTTTTTATTATTACTGTTGGTTTTATCCTGCGCACTCACCGCTCAGCATCATCTATCTATATGACCTAAGCCGCGATGCAAGAAACAACCCTAGTCGGTACCAAGCTCAAGCAAACTGGCATTACCACCAATCGCTGTGGTATTGATGGTTTTGACGCGCTCAGTGACAAACCGATGCAGATAGTCAGGCGTGAGCATCTCTGACATGCCGTCCATATCGGTCACACTAATGACTTGCGTCAAGATACCATCGGTGTTGGCCAGCTCTTGGCTAACGGCCTGCACTTCACTATTACTGCCTGCCACTGCGACCTGCGCGAGGCGATCGATGTATAACAGTGTGATGGTTTGTGAGTCGTTGGCGACGCTTAAGACATCATCGCTTACTCCTATCTCATAAAGCACTTTTGCCGCTTCATCGCACATCTCCGCCTGACTTGGGCAGTGTAGTATCACTTCGTTACCCGTCAGCAGGGCGGCGATTAGCTGACCAAGCACTGCCATCGTACGCGCTGACTCACTACCGATGACCATGGTTTTACCACGAGCCGTCATGTACAGATCATTGGACTCTCCTGTCGCGCCTGTCATACGGTGTACTTCATCTAAGCTTGGCGCAGCGCTCAACAAATGGTTGAATAAGCGCTTAGCTTTATTGGCATCGCCCGTCAGCAAGGCCAACCGAGGAATGGCTGCTTGCAGATAAGCGGCGCGATTGACCGCGCCAAGTAATCGCCAAGACTCACAAACTTGGGCATGATTTTTTTTAAATTCAGTCGCCATCTTGCTACTCCTTATGCGATTGCTGATTGCGTGGATGTTGAAGGTTGATTGTCGCTATCTAATTTCATCAGGCGCGCCACATAATGCGGGCCACCCGCTTTGGGGCCAGTACCTGAGAGGCCACAGCCACCAAATGGCTGGACGTTGACCACCGCGCCGATTTGGTTGCGGTTGATATACGTATTACCCACCAGCACGCGGCGCTCGATATGCTCGGCGGTGTTTTCGATACGGCTATGAATACCCAATGTCAGACCAAAGCCGGTGTTATTGATGGCATCGATCAGCTTGTTTAGATCACGTGCTTGATAACGCAAAACGTGCAAGATAGGACCGAAGTGCTCGCCGCCTATCACATCAATGCTTTTTACTTCTATCGCTGTCGGCAAGACAAAGGTCGACTTTTCTTGACTGACGACCGAGCTGACACTCATGGGCGTCTGTGCTAAGATCGTCGCGGTTGGCTCAGCACGCATGCGCTCGATATGCGCTTCTAGGCCATTTTTGGCATCGGCATCGATTACCGGACCGACATCTGTGGCGGCGTACAGCGGATTGCCGACCGACAGCTCCGCCATATTGCCTTGCAGCAGCTCAATCAAATCATCAGCCATCTCTTCTTGTACACACAAGATACGGCATGCTGAGCAGCGCTGACCCGCTGAGCCAAAGGCAGATAGCACAGCGTCTTTGACCACTTGCTCAGGCAAGGCGGTTGAGTCGACGATCATCGCATTTTGTCCGCCTGTTTCGGCGATTAGTATTGGTAGCTCACCACTGCTTTGTGCATGACTGTTTAAGCTTTGGTTGATACGCTGGGCGGTCTGGGTAGAGCCTGTAAATATCACACCTGCGATATTGTCAGCGGCCGTCAATGCACCGCCTACCTCACCTGCGCCTATTACCAACTGCAACGCTTCTACCGGCACCCCTGCTTGATACATCAGTTGTGCACCAAAATGCGCAATCAGGCTGGTCTGCTCAGCAGGTTTAGCGACTACGGTATTGCCTGCGGCCAGCGCCGCCACGATTTGACCGGTATAGATGGCCAGCGGAAAGTTCCAAGGACTGATACAAACAAAGGTACCGCGCGCTTTATACACTTGACGTGCAGGCTTACCAGACAAGTCTGTAAACTCGTGCACCACCTCATCTAGGCGCTCTGCTTCATCCGCATAAAAACGGCAAAAATCGACCGCCTCTTTGATCTCATCGATACTGTCTTGCATGGTTTTGCCCGCTTCTACTTGGCACAGTGCCATGAGCTCAGCGTAGTTTTCTTCATACAAATCAGCAATCTTACGTAGTATGGCTGCGCGCTTGGCCGCTGACTGCGCTTGCCATGCTGCTTGTCCTGCCACGGCCGCTAGGGTCGCTTGTTGTGCCAGATCAGCATTGGCATAAACCACTTCACCAGCGATCACGTCGTGATTCCAAGGCGCGCGTACTGTGTGCGCTTCAAGCTTGTTGACTTGACCATCCACTTTATATTCATCAATCGCCGCGCCATTGATGATAGAAGTCGCTGACCATGTTTTGTGCAAGTGACTATCAATCGCCGCTTTAAACGGTAGCCACTGCGACTCTACAAAGATATTGGGGCCAAAGCTGGCGCGGCGCTCGCCATAGATATCTAATGGCAAGGGAATCTCTGGATTGTGCAATGTTGCGTTGGCCAGCAGCTTATCAAAAGGGTGCACGGTCAGCTTATCAATCGGATAAGACTTGTCTAGTAGCTGATGGACAAACGAGCTGTTGGCACCGTTTTCGAGCAAACGACGTACCAAGTATGGTAGCAAGTCTTTATGAGCACCGACTGGCGCATAGATACGCACCGGAATCTGATAGGCCTGCAAGATATGATCATAAAGTGCATCGCCCATGCCGTGTAGACGCTGAAACTCAAAGTCTCGATGCGCACTCATGGTCATGACTGATGCTAGCGTATGCGCATTGTGCGTCGCAAACTGCGGCCAAATCAGCCCGCGCAGATGATCTGATAACAAGAAGCGCGCGCACGCCAGATAGGCTGTGTCGGTGCCTTCTTTTCGTGTCCAGACAGGATAACCTGCCAGCCCTTTTTGCTGAGCCAATTTGATCTCCGTATCCCAGTACGCGCCTTTGACCAAACGTACTGGAATGCGATCACCCATTTCTGCCGCTAACTGCGCCAGCCATGCCAAAACCGCAATCGCGCGCTTTGAGTAGCCCTGCACCACTAACCCTAAGCCATCCCAGCCGGCAGTCAAATTGTCACGATACAAAGACTCAAACAGTTTTAGCGAAATCTCAAGGCGATCCGCTTCTTCGGCATCGATACTGATATCGACATTGACAGCGCGCGCCGCTTCGATCAGTAGCAAACAGCGCTGGCGCAGCAGTCCCATCACTTGCGCTTCTTGCGTGGCCTCATAGCGCGGATGCAGCGCCGACAGCTTGATAGATACTGACGGTTTTGGCATGCCCTCAGCCACTTTGATATCTGCGGTGGCTTTGATGGCGTGCAGATAATCATTAAAGTACTTTTCAGCATCTTTATGCGTGATGGCCGCCTCACCCAGCATATCAAATGAATAGGTATAGCCTTTATTGCGATACGGCTGACTGTTTTTATTGGCGCCCTCGATGGTTTCCCCCAATACAAACTGATGCCCCATGATGCGCATGGCTTTTTGCATGGCACTACGAATCACCGGCTCGCCCATCTTTTTGGTCATACGATCCAAAAACCCTGTGGCCGTGGTGCTGCTATCGATACTCACGACGCGGCCGGTCATCATCATGCCCCATGTCGAAGCATTGACCATAAAACCATTGTCATTTTTGATGTGTTTTTTCCAGTCAGCCACGCTCATCTTGTCATGGATCAAAGCATCAGCCGTATAATTGTCTGGTACGCGAATCAAGGCTTCAGCCAAGCTCATCAGCAAGATACCTTCTTGGGTATCAAGGCTATACTCAAGCAATAATGAGTCCACCATTTTGACGGCTTTGCCATCATTGCGTACATGTTCGACCAGCTGGCGTGTTTGCTTAGCAGCGTCGTCACGCTCTTTGTCGCTGGGCTTAGCAAGTGGCAACAGCTCTGACAACCAGCGCTCTTCATCCACACAATATAAGGGTGAAATACACGCGTATAGTGCTTTTGACGACTGGGTAATATACTCTGGCGCTAGCAGATCGACAGGCTTAAATAAAATCGGCTCTTGCGGGGTAAACTGGTCTACTGGGTTCATAACAACTCCATAACTATCGTTTAAAAACCATCATAAATGGGGCTTTAGGAAGTCTGATCGTCTGGTATCACCGCTAATGACAGCGGTTAAATAAATAGCAATCACAATATATGCATGCAGCGATAATCAAAAGACCAAACGGCGCCATCACAAAACGAGAAAATCCAGCATAGGCTGGAAACGGTTAAGTAGGTCGTTCGAGTGTTAAACGGGCTACGTTAACAATACAAAGGCAACAACGAAAAGTTAAGCGGCATTAGTGCCTTCTTCTTGTTAGTAGTGAAAGGAGTGCGATGAGCAGGTTTTGCGATAGCGATATCAAACATCGACGTGTCAAATATGGCGAATCCCTGTCATCTAAGATAATGCAAATTCACTGTAAGAAAAACCTCTACGGCGTTGATTGAGGTGATGCGCTTAACGTCGCTATAATATCATGAAAAAAATTTTCCAACTAACGATATCGCGTATTTTTGACAATTAATATCTTACTAAAAAACAATCAGTTACTAGTACATTTGCCATCATGACGCCTGAGTTATATTTTTGTGTTTACTATTGTGTGTTAATTGTTTTTTTAATCAAATACTTGGACGCGCCACTTGCTAAAACCTGCACCCTAAAAACCCTCTACTGCGCCCACATAAAAAAACCCTTTTTATCCATATCAGATAAAGAGGGTTTTTACGGATGACAACGCAATATTGAGCCGTTATATCAAGTTAAGCGTATTTGTATCAAACGTATTGATAACGCCAAATACTTATAGCAGTACCAGCTTGGCAAGCAAAATAGCCGTCAACACCCATACAGGGATGCTAATCTCTGAAAACTTACCCGTCATCAGCTTGACAGCAGTAAAGGTGATAAACCCAAGCGCGATACCATCAGCGATAGAGTACGTCAGCGGTGTGAGTAGCAGGACTACCGCCACTGGTGCCGCTTCGGTTAAGTCTTCCCAGTTGATGTCTTTTAGCGTAAACAACATCAATACCGAGACATAAAAAATTGCGCCAGCAGTCGCATATGCAGGAATCATCCCAGCAAGGGGTGCAAAGAAAATACTCAGCACAAACATCACGCCCACGGTCACTGCCATCAGACCTGTACGGCCACCTGAGGCCACACCTGAGGCGCTCTCGATATAACTGGTCGTCGATGATGTACCTAGCATAGCGCCTGCGACCGTCGCTGTTGAGTCAGCAAGCAGCGCCTTGTCCATGTTAGGGATATTACCGTCTTTATCGATCAGACCTGCCTTGTTGGCGATACCCACTAGACTGCCTGCAGTATCAAACAAATCGACAAACAAGAAAGCAAAAATCACACTGATCATACCGATATCAAAGGCACCTGCGATATCGAGTTTCATAAAGGTTGGTGCGACAGATGGCGGCGTCGACATGATGCCTGTAAACTGTGTATGCCCTGTAAACAAACTGATCAGAGTAATCGCCAAAATACCAATCGTCACCGCGCCTGGGACTTTTTTGTAGACCAAGCCGATAATAATAAAAAAGCCCAGCGCCGCCATCATCGGTGCAAACGCGGTCATATCGCCTAGCATCACTAGTGTCGCATCACGGCCAACGATGATGCCTGAGCTTTGTAAGGCAATAAAGGCCAAAAACGCACCAATACCCGCCACGATGCCTTGCTTGAGGCTGGCTGGAATGGCATTGATGATCCACTCGCGAATCTTAAATAGGCTTAAGAGAATAAACAAACAACCTGATAAGAAAACAGCGCCTAACGCGGTTTCCCACGCATAGCCCATCCCTAAAACGACGCCATAGGTAAAAAAGGCGTTTAAGCCCATACCAGGAGCCAATGCCACAGGCAATCGGGCATAGATACCCATGATAAAGCAGCCTAATGCCGCTGCCAAACAGGTAGCAACAAACACCGCCCCTTTGTCCATACCAGCCCCTGCCAATACGTTGGGGTTGACAAAGATGATATAAGCCATCGTCAAAAAGGTGGTTATACCAGCGAGGATTTCCGTTTTGACCGTGGTGTTTTCACCGTTGATCCCAAAATAGCGTTCAATTGCATTCATAAGTGTCGCGCCCAGCTTGCTAAGGTATGGCCTTATTTAAAATAAATATGACGTCAGCAAATAGATTGCGACGTCATTATCAAAAAGGCAGCGGTAACAAAGTGCAACATTTTAGAGAAATTGGCGTACAAATTCAATCATTACCCGTGCCTGATGGGTGCAAACAGCTGTTTTCGCTTTATTTATGACTGTTTTGTGGTTTAGCTCATGTGATAAGTCACCAAATCAATCGAAAATAACAACGTATCATTTTTACCGGTTTTATTTACCGTTTAACACTTTAATAAATGACCTTTTTTTCATTTCACAGTACACTACACTAGGACTTGTCTTACCAGTTGTTATTCATCACTCATGAGTCAAATACATGCCTGAATCATTAAACATTATCGACCTTATTACCCAAGCCAGTTTGCTGGTACAAATCGTCATGGCGTTGTTGTTATTGGCCTCGCTACTTAGCTGGGTAATTATTTTTCGTATGAGTGCACGGCTGGGTACTGCCAAAAACTTCGACCAACAATTTGAGACGTGGTTTTGGTCGGGTGAAGACTTGGCCAAGCTCTATCAAGGCGTACAAGGCTCCCCTGATCGGCAAGGGCTTGAGCAGATTTTTTATGTTGGGTTTTCTGAATATTTAAGAATGCATAAAAAACGCCAACCCAAAGACGACATCATCGATGGTGTGGAGCGCAAGCTACGTGTCGGATTGGGTCGTCAGCAGTTATTACTAGAGTCAGGACTGACCACGCTTGCCAGTATTGGCTCAGTGGCGCCTTATATTGGACTGTTTGGGACGGTTTGGGGCATTATGAATGCGTTTTTGGGGCTATCACAAACTGAACAAGCCACCCTCGCTGCGGTCGCTCCTGGGATTGCTGAAGCACTGATCGCCACTGCTATGGGTCTATTTGCTGCGATTCCTGCTGTACTGGCCTACAACCATTTCACCGCCAAGTCTGGCCGTCTGTATGAGTCGCGCGCGCTGTTTTGTGATGAAATGACTGGTATGCTCCAGCGTGAGACCAGCGCTGAGCGCAGCACAAACCGCGAAAACAACCCAAGCTCAGAGGCACCATCGAGTGCCAGTCAGGTGCAAGGACGCTAAGTATATGAGACAAAGCCCCTATCGCCGTGAAAAAAAACCCCTAAATGCAGAGATGAATGTCGTTCCTTATATCGACGTCATGCTGGTACTACTGGTGATATTTATGGTGACCGCGCCGCTGCTCATCACTGGTGTCGACGTGGATCTGCCCAAAGAGCAGACCAACACCATGAGCCAAAGTCAGCTACCAGTCATTGTGTCTTTGACGGCGAGCGGCGAGCTATTTATCAGCTATGAAAACAACATTGACATGCCGATTAGTGAGCCTGAGCTGATCAATACGCTGTCCAATCTTCAAACACAAAACAGCAATACTGGCAAGCCACCGGTACAAGTGATGATCAATGCCGATCAAAACAATCAGTATGGCGCTATCATGACATTGATGGCCAGCCTACAACAAGCAGGGATCGAAAAAGTCGGACTACTCACTGGTGCGCCTTTACCGACCCCATCGCTGTGATTGTCTCGCTATCTGTGCTAATACAGTGCCAAGCAATGATACAGCAAACCATAGCAAACAATCTGATATACCACGCTCATGAGTAATCACACCATGCATAATGCCCCTGTCGTTTATGTGCCCACCGAGCCTGAAGGCAACGGGCTGACCTTACCTATGCTGCTGAGCTTGCTCGCACATGGGCTGGTGCTGGGTATCTTGATATACGCGTATCAACACACCGATGTAGAGACAGCAGGTAGTATCGAGACGGTCATGGTCTCGCCAGAGCAGCTCGCTGAGATGCAAGGACAGATATTGGCCAACCGAGCTGCCGCTGCAGAGGCCATGCAAACCGACAGTAGTACAAACGGCATATCCAGCACCTTGCCCCCTCAGACATTTGATAGCGTCTCTACCAGCCAAAGCATTGACCAACCGAATGCGCAGCGCGCACCTGTATTCACACGCTCTAACGATCCTGCGAGTGCATCAATTCTCATGAGTGAGACGCAGCACCAACGTCTGCTTGAGCAAAATCAAGAATATGAACGCCGTATGGCAGAGTGGGCAGCCAAGCTTGATGAAGCCGTATTAGAAGAACACGAAGCAGTTGAACAATATAAAAAAAAGCAGCTGATAGAGGAACAAAGACGGCTGGATGAGTTTCATCAGAAACAAAACAACCCACCCAAGATTACTCGTCCTACGCCTACCGGCCGAAACCTAAAAATTGATACTGGTGGTTCTGGTAGCGCAGGTAAAACCTTTGACTTATCAGAAGGTCAATCAACGGCTGATAGCAAGCCTGCTATTACCCGTAGTAGCGCTTCGGCTTCTGCGGATGATTTTAAGAACAGCATAGCCGCTGAAATTCAGAGAAATTTAAAAGCACCGCTTGAAACCCAAGGTATTACTGCTAAAGTAGCTTTAAGATTAGATAATCAAGGTAACGTATTATCCGCCAAAGCTACTGGCGCTAATAGCGCTGTTAATGATGCTGCCGAAAAAGCCGCTTTTGCCGCAAGCCCCCTACCTATTGATTTGACTAACCCTGCCAGCTTTGCGGCTTTAACTATCAACGTTATGGTTCAATAGATTAAGGTAAAAAGTATTTGAGGGCTAGTGTCAAAGAGGGCGACATTAGAGCTTTCTGACGTTTATCTCATACCGCCGATTATTTTAAAATTTTTAACTTAGGGTATTCACCTATGAAACCATTATCTTTAAAGCTACCAACCTCAAAGATCACCACTTTCTCCGCGTTAAACCTCGCTTCGGCTTCGCTATTGGTTACGCCATTGCTGTTTGCTCCTTTATATTCTGCTACTGCTGCGCCTATGGAGATCGATGTCACGGTGGTTGCGCCAAGACAACAAAACCAAGTCGCGTTTGTACCCTTTGCAGGAGACTCGGTGCTATCGCCGATTATTCTCAATGACTTGAGCAAAACAGAGCTAAAAGTCACCAGCAAAGACTTGCCGCAGCAGCCGCATAGTAGCAGCGAGCTGGCAGGTAGCTTGCCGGTCTGGCAAAGCATGGGTATTCCTTATTTGGTGGTGGGCAGTACTCGCAGCAATCGCGGTAAAGTCATCACAGAGTATGAGGTCATCGATGTCAAATCAGGTCGGGTGCTACAAGGCAAGCAAAGCCTCAGCGCTGACAATAACAAAGACAGCATGCGCTATGCCGGTCACGTCATCGCTGATAAGGTGTATGAGCTGATCACCGGTACGCCAGGCGACTTCTCAGGACGCATCGCCTATATCGAAGAAGTCGGCACCGGCAAACAAAAAGTCTCACGCCTAAAAGTGATGGATGCCGATGGCGAAAACGCCAAGACCATTACCGAAGTGGCAGGCTCTATCTTCTCGCCTGCTTGGTCTCCTGATGGCAACCGTATCGCCTATGCTATCCAACGCGACCAGTCTTATCCAGTGATTTATATCCAAAACGTGAGTGGCGGCGGTGCCAGCGCACTTACTCCATTTAAAGGCAGCAATCTTAGCCCGTCGTTTTCGCCCGATGGTAGCAAGATACTGTTTTCTAGCAGTTTTGAAGGCAGCGCGCATATCTATGAGATGAGTACCAGCGGCGGCCAGCCCAAAAGACTGACCAACTGGCCAAGCAGCGAGGTACAGCCAAGCTACGCTCCAGATGGCAAATCGTTTGTGTTTGTCAGTGACCGTGCAGGCTTTAATAAGCCGCAGATTTATCGCTATGAGTTTGGCTCAGGGCGCACGACCAAAGTCTCAAACAGTAGCTACGCCACCAGTCCGCAGTTCAGTCATGATGGCACGCAGATCGCCTTTTTGAGTGGGCGAGCCGCAGCGGTGATGAATAGCAATGGCGCGGTAACAGCTAATTTAGGCAATACGGGCATCGATGAAGCGCCAAGCTTTTCGCCAAATGGTAAGCGTGTGGTATATGCCGCTACCCAAGGTGGCAAAGGAGTGCTAATCATCAAGTCCCTAAATGGCGGTGAGTCCTTTGGCAAGTCTGGTCAAGGCGTGATACGCTCGCCCGTTTGGTCAGCCAGCCCACAATAGACTCTCATATCATCAATCCGATATAAAAACGATACAGCGACTTTATCTTGGCGACTACAGCATCCACAAAAAACGCCTGATAGTTAATCAGGCGTTTTTGTATGCCAGCGAGCTACTCGCTTGGATCATGGCCTGGTGGATTGGCGTGTCTTAATTTGGCAACATCGGCGGCGGTCACCGTATCGGTAAACCCATTAAGATCGCTGACCACATATTGCGTGACAGCAGCCATTTGCTCATCGTCCATCATCATATGAAAAGACGGCATACCGCGAAAGCCATTAATCAAGATATCGATAATATAATATTTTGACTGCATCTTGCTGTTGTTCGCCAGCGGCGGATAATACCCTGCCCCGTACGCGCCTTGACCTTCGTGCATATGACAGCCTGCACAGGAGTCGTGGTATAGCTTTTTGCCATCGGTGGTGACAAAAGCATTGGTGCCCTCAAACTTTGCCTCCCATTTGCTAAGGCTGGCATCTTGCGCCATACTTGGCAACGAGCTGTCATCGACGACGTTGATTTTCGGGGCTTTTAGCTCGTCGCGACTCATATAGACACCGCCCCAACTGCCCGTATTACGGCTGGCTTGATAATCTGGAGCAAGGTCAGCTTCTTGTACACTGGCCACCGTCTCCACATCATCTGCTTGCTGGCTACAGCCCATTACCACCGCGCCACTCATCACACTCAGCAACATCACAGGCAGCATTTTTGATGTTGTATTCTCCCTGATTGTTTTTTTTACGATTGCATTGTCCATGATAGCCTCTGAATTTTATTGTTATCAATATTAACCAAGCATTTTTGCTTTTTTATGCAGGCGATTGGCGGCGTCTATGCCAGATAAAATAGCGCCTTCTTGCCATGCTGGTATATGAGAGCAATGCTCGCCAGTTAAGACGATACGATTGTCTATGCTGCACAGCGTATCGTAGTGCTGTTTGCGGCTAGATTCGCTCCAGATACCATAACAGCCCAAAGTCCACGGAATGCGATGCCAGACCACTGATGTCCCAGCACGAAACTCTTTGGGATACTGTGGGTGGATGTACTTACCATAAGCCAGTGCGACGTTGATACGCTCCTGCGGCGTTAGGGTATTAAACTTATAAGAAGTAGCGCCAAAACCATACGCCCCTAATAAAACGCCTGTACCGTCCTTAAACATATCCTCAGAGGGATAAGCGATTTGGGTAATTGGCATATTGGTATAGGTTAAGCCGCCATAGATCCACTCATCCTCTTCCCAAAAACGGCGCTTAAATTCTAGGCCGACTTTATAAGAAGTATCATAAGGCACCGCCGCCATCGCCTGCTTCATAGGCTTTGAGACATTGATATCAAGCTGGGTCAAAACGGTCAGAGGAATATTGCAGACACACCAGTCCGCCCGTACCGTCTTCACCGTCCCTTCTGGGTTGTTGCTATCTACATAGCTGACCGTCACGCCCGTCTCATCTTGGTGAATCTTAGTGACCTTGGCATTAAATTCGATCATATCGCGGCACTCACGCGTAAAGGCATCGCCTATCTTACCCATGCCACCTACTGGCTGAAACATTGTGGGCTGATGCGCATACGTCATATGATTGCTATAAATATCAGACCACATGCCTGAGTCTAGTATCTCACTCATCGGTAATGGTTTTGAGGGTGTCTCTGTCGGCATAAGCCCGCCGCCTGGCAAGACGCTATAACCGCGGTGTTTGCTGGTGGCATTGCTCGCGCGATAACGATAGTCTTTGTCCAGCACGCCCCAACCTTTTAAGCCCTCTAGTAGCTTTTCTTTATCTTCGGTATTGACTGAGCGATCCAGGCCGCCGACGTTGACCACCTTGGACATCAGCTCTGCGATATTGCCTTGAATATCGTTTTTGACATCCCCTAGGCGCTGAGGGACACCGCCGAAGTGATTGGTCCGATGCAAATAAGCTCGATCATTGGTTTGGATAAACGGCTGCATTTCTACGCCAAATTTTTTGCAGTAATGAAACACTGCATAATGATGGCTCGGTAATCGCCAAGGCCCACCATTAAAATAATTGCCTTCTTCAAAGTCGCATGTCACTTCCGCACCGCCAAGCTCGGTATATCTATCTCCGCTATTTAGTGTCCAGCTACGCCCGCCGCCGCGGTTTTGAAACTCCAAAACCTTGACATTATAGCCTGCCTGACGCAGCTCATAAGCGGCCGTCAGACCACCCAAGCCTGCCCCAAGGACGATAATACTAGCGCCCGGAGGTGCCCCTTCAAGCTCCATGGACTCTTGAAATGTCGACTCAGAGGCAAACCCTAGCGTGGTCATCGCCTGATACATCGCCGTTGCTCCGGCTGTTTTACCGATCATGGAGAGCAATTGGCGCCGTGTTGGGGATTGGAGCATGTCTTTCATAATCATATCCTTAAAGTTGGTGCATGACGGTTCGCTTGTGTTTTTTTGCTCTGTGTGGCACCGCCAGTTTGAGTATTGATAGGCTATTTTCCTATAAAGCTATCAGCTTGGTAGCAGACTGATGATGCTACTATGCGATACTCAACGTGTGCGCGGCCGTCTGCCCTATTATTATTTGTGATTGGTTTTGCTAAATAGTCTGGCGTTACTTAGTGGCATCTATGACAAAAGACAGCAAGGTTACGACTGGCGTCTTTTGCGCATGATGGCTCGTATTATGAAGATGATGAGCAAAATCGCTACGATGATGCCAATAATCGCCAGCAAACCTGCGTATTTTATTAAAAACGGCTGCTCATTCCCTGCTGACGCAATACGTTCGACATCAGCAGCACTGACGTCGCTGTCTGTCAGTCCGCCGAAGTTTACGCGCACATAATTGGCGATACTGGCAATTTGTTCACTATCGAGCTGGTCGGCAAACCCAGGCATAATCGGTGAGGTATTGGTGCTGCCGACTACCCCATGCAAGATGATATTGACAAGCGCGTCAGGGTTGTCACGGCGAATACTGCTCAGACCGACGATAGGAGAATACTGGGCATCCGGTTGACCATAACCATTGACACCATGGCAGCTACCACATGTCGCTAGGTACAAAGACTCAGGCGAATTACTGCTATTGCCCGCATTTGCTTTGGCCTGAGCCAGATAGTCTTTTTGTGCCAAAAGGTCATGAGTGATTGAGTCATTGATAGGGGTTGGCAAGCGTGCCACATCGACAGCTGATACTTTGTCATCTGTCTGCACCGCTGGGATGGCTTTTAGATAAGAGGCGATCGCGCTTAAATCTTCGTGCGTGAGGTATTGCGTACTATGAGTCACGGCCTCGCCCATCGGACCGCCAGCATACGCCCGCTGATCCAGCTCCCCTGTCCGTAGATAGGTGACGATATCCTGCTCACTCCAACTGCCGATACCGCTTGACTCGTCAGGGGTGATATTGGGTGCATACCAATGCCCGAGCTGGGCACCAGATAGGTATTTTTCTTTATCAAACCCCATGGTACTGTTACGCGGCGTATGACAAGTACCGCAATGCTCGAGATTATTGACCAAATACTCACCGCGCTGCTGCGTTGGGCTCAGGCCTTCACGGTTTTCGGTCGATGGCACGTTTAAGAAGTTCCAGCCCAGCATTAGGGCACGGATATTAAAGGGAAACGGCAAATCAGTCTTTTGTTTGGGCGCTTCATCGACAGCGGGCACCGTTTGTAAATACGCAAATAGTGCCTTGATATCTTCGTCCTTCATACCATGATAAGAGGGATATGGCATGGCAGGATAAAGCATATGCGTAGGAGTACGGCCTTTTTGCAAAGCATTTTTTAGGTCTTTTTCGGTATAATCACCGATGCCATAACGTTTTGAGGGGGTGATATTGGTAGAGTAAATATCCCCCATGGGAGTCTCTATGGCGGTCCCGCCTGTATAGTCCTCGCCGTGACAGGCCATACAGTCAGCCGCCCGTGCGATATAAGCGCCGCGATTGACCAGCTCGCTATTGGCGGGGCTGACATTGGGCAAGCTGGCATTTGGTAGGGTGGCATCGGCAACGTTACTGCCTTGCGCCATGACGGTACCAGAGGTCATACCGATGACGAGCATCGATAACATCATAGAAAATGGCTTCATAATATCCTCTTATAGCTGGCATCTAGTTTTAATGATTTGATATTTTTAATTCACTAAGATGTTTTCATTATTGTTATCTTTTAATATTGGCTTCCTGACGTATCTTAAAAATCCATTTTTCCAGTATATTGCGCTTATTTTCATCTTTTACTGATTTTACTGATTAATCTCTGGTCTAAATCAGCGTTATAAATGGTTACTCGATACTCTCTACTCCCTTACTAATGTAAAACTATTTTTCTGCTATTGCTTGCGTAGTAACTTATTACCCCCATTTTTTTACAAAAGTTAAAAAACCACCTGAGCCGACTCGCTTATATTTTTAATAATATACAAAAGCATATTTTATAGAATAGTTTAAAAATATAACAATCAAAAACAATGGTTTACCTTAAACATTCATTTTTATATTTTATTAAAACGCGCCATAATCTTGTATAATACTAAAACACTGGCGTTATTTTTTACTTTAGCCTGCCTTTACTGTACATAATAGATACATTGCTGAATGCTGTATCGCCTATCAGAGCTGTCATACAGTAATATCGCTTACTTATATTTTTCTATGTTTATATGATTTGCGCCGACTTGTTTGTAGTTGGCAGGGCCCTTTTTGAGATTTTATTATGAAGTCACTATTTGCTTTATTGAGCACGATGATGCTGCTATCAGGCTGCCAGTCGTTTCAGTTTGTCGAAAGTCCTATTCCTGTCACCTCTGTGCCTACCACTCTGCACGCTCACGTTCATGAAGCCAAATAAAAACCTCTCTCTATAGTCGATTGGGTATAAAACAAAAAAAGCAGACAACATTGGCTGTCTGCTTTTTGGATACTATAGTCAGTTCGAAATAAAATCGATACACTCATATGCACGTGCAACTGGTACAAATTTTCCTTGCTTGCTGTGTCTACGCTGACAAATGCGGCGCAAAATTCATACCAGCTGCACTGTATCGGTTTTAAAGTAAATTAACTATATTTAAGTTAAGAGAGAATGGGGCGTGTTGAATATTCACAAATAGGCACTGCTGATCGCTAAAATTGTTCCAGACAAGGCGCAAAGCGACGATAATGCAAATGCCTTAGCTAGATTTGCAACGCAGTATGGCGCAATTTTAGCATCAGCCGTAGGGACAGGACTCTTTTTTGCCGCTTCATTGGTAAAAATAGACGCTTAGAACGACTAAACTTACTATTTTTACCTTCGAATCGTCTAAAAAATAGTCTCTGTCAGTGCCATGGTTGAATGTTCAACACGCCCTAATCACTGATGCTCAAACCGACATAATCAGCTTAAAACAACATTGTTAGAAATGTAGGATGCGCCGCCTCTGTGGGAGCAGCACGTACATAAAACTTATACCAGTAGCGCCCTGTCACCTTTAGAATAAATCGACTATATGAAATAAACGGCCATATGATATGGCAAAGCTGATACTAGGGTCTACTATCGGCTGGCTGATGTTTGATAATGGTCTTAGCCAAATGGTTGCCAAACCAAATCGCGGTATCGATATCGCCAGGTCCTGGCGTCGTTTCAGGCGGCCCATCAAGCGACTGGGTCATCAAGCCCAAAAAGCTCGACAAACGGTTGAGGTCTGTCGCTTCGTGCCCCGTTGGCATTAGCGGCAAGCCAATCCAGTTCATACCATGCTGCATCGCATACAAGGATATCTGCTGTAAGACTGCGAGCTTATCCCCGCTTAAACCGCCTGAATTGGCAAAAGCGGCAGCCCATTTGCCCTCCCATTTTCGGTGGTACCAGCGCTTTGAGGTCTCGTCCATAAAAGTTTTGAACTCAGCGGTGACACTGCCCATATAGACTGCACTGCCAAATACCAACAAATCTGCCTGATCGACAAACGCCCAATCGATGTCGTGCACATCAATCGCGCGTGCCTGATCGGCGGGCAACTGAGTACGCGCACCTTGTACGATCGCTTCTGCGACGCGCTTGGTATGACCATAGTTACTATGATAAATAACCGCCATCGTTACGTTAGGCGGGCTTTGGGGAGCGGCAGCTGATGCAGAGGCTTCGGTTGATGTGTTCATACAAACTCTATAATGATAAATAAAAATAAAAAAACGAAAATAAATAAAGGCCAAATCAGTGACCAATCAAACGGCGTATCGTCTATGACATCTCGCCGCCCGTATGGCTCACAGCGCCACGCACGATAATCAGTGCCATCCGCCCAGTCGCAGGCTGCTGCAAGTGGGTTTGCCGACGATAAGAATAATAGTGCGAGTCGGCATAGCTGCAGCTAATCGGCGCTTTGTTTGCTAGGTTCACGCCCGCATGGCTGAGCTGGTCGGCGGCTATCTTAGGCAAATCTAGTGTGATCTTATCTTTACAGGCAGCAGAATTGGTGGTTTGATGCGCCGCTGACGGAGCCACATACAACTGATCAAAACGCTCCGTACTGCTTAGGGTATGCGCAGGTAATGCCTGATTGTCTCGGCATCCTGCCAGTAGCTTGTCTCGCACGCGGCTGTCTACTTCGTAGTTGGCTTGGCTGATACACACCCCTATCCACGCCTGAATGTCTCCCGCCTGCGTAAAGCGCTGCACCGCCGCTGGAATGACACCGCCCGCCAGCCCTTGCCAACCAGCATGAATCGCAGCAATCTGACCACTGGCGGGTTGGTACAGTACCGCAGGCACACAGTCAGCGGTCATGATAGCCAGCCCTAACCCTGCTTGTTGACTGACCATGGCGTCCGCTGCCGCGGGCTGCATACTTAGCGGACAAGCATCGACATCATAAATATGCTTGCCATGAACCTGATTGACCCAATGCAAACGCTTAATATAGCGGCCTTGGGCGCGGTCAGTCGCTAAGGCGTCAACTGGCCTGAGCTGCTCGTTGATGGCCGCCAATACGCGCATGCGGTTGCCTAGTACCCTAACTGCATGGTCATTGACATGCAGGCCTAAATTCAGCGCACCGTAGTTTGCCTGAGCGGTTGATTGCTGGCTTTGATATAAATCACTACTAATATCTGTATCTGTCTCAAGACAAGCGGCCGTTTGAAAGACCACCACATCATCAATGTGTGCCAGCACTGTCATTGGCAGGTTTTTTGTCATAGCAGCTTCCTGTCTCTTAGCACGCGTTAACGATAGCTCGCGTTAACAATAGTATGACGGTTACTCGTCATCGTAACCATCACTTAATACCGAAATAAGCGTTTGCATGTCTTCTGGTAGCGGTGTGGTGACTTCGATATCCTCGCCTGTGGTCGGATGGACAAACCCTAACGCATAGGCGTGCAACGCCTGACGCGGAAAGCTGCTAATCGCTTGACGCTGGGCATCGCTTAAACCTGCGCGTAATTGACGACGCCCGCCATAGACACGGTCACCAACTATCGGATAAGTAATATGGCTCAAATGCACACGTATTTGGTGAGTACGACCCGTCTCCAAACCGACGTCTAATAGACAATAGTTTTCATTCAGCGGGGTCACCTCTAACAAATGAGTTACCGCCTCACGCCCTGCTGTCATCACAGTCATTTTTGTACGCTGATTACGGTGGCGACCGATTGGCGCATCGATACGGCGATGACGTAGCAGGCTTGCCGCATCTCCTGCGACTACGCACTGATAATGACGATAGACAGACTTGTCTTTTAACTGTTCCATCAAGGCCATTTGAGCGGGTTTGGTTTTTCCTATCAGTAGTAGCCCTGAGGTGTCTTTATCGATACGGTGCACCAGACCTGCACGCGGCAGATGGTGCTGCTGCGGATAATGATACAGTAACGCATTGACCAAGGTGCCCGTCTGATTGCCCGCGCCAGGGTGGACGACCATACCGACAGGCTTGTCAATCACCAGCACATCATCGTCTTCGTAGACGACATCGATGGCGATATTCTCTGGTTGATCTTCGCTGTGCTGCTGCAAAGTCGTGGACAGATGCAGCACATCTTCAGCTTTGACACGTACTTTGGGTTTTTGGACTTGGCCATTGTGTAGCAGGCTACCATCACTGATCCAGCCTTGTAGTTGCACTCGCGAAAAATCCGTAAAGACTTGCGAAGCCAGCTTATCAATACGCAGACCAGCCTCGTCTTCTGTGACAGTATGGATCACATTCACCACGGCTTGGTCAGCGGCTGGCGCATCATCATCCTCACTATCGTCAATGACATCACCTTCGTCGCTGTCATCACTCTCTTCATACGCGAATATCTCGCTATCTTCGGGCGCGGCCTCCTCTGCTGCTACACTATCATGTAGCGGCTCATTGAGTGTCATCTGCGTGTCATCAGTTGGCTTACTATCATTCAAAACATCATTTGGCATCGGGTTTGGTGACTCTTGCGCTGTTGAATCAGTCATGAGCGAGTGATTCGATATTGGATGGGTGGAAGGGTTTGTCATAGCATCATCATTCATCATATGGTCATACCGCTGACATGGGCCAATAAGTCGATTTTGTCAGGCGGTCTTTATCTGCTCTCTTTGTTTACTGTGGACATACTTTGGCTCAGATATCCTGTTGACTTCCTCCCCTCCCTAAAGGAGCGGGGATTCCTACTAAAGACGGCCAAGCCCGACCACGAGAATGTTTTTTGCTCCATTAACATCTCTGTTATGGGTCGTTTTACAAGAACGACAAAACCATTCTCTTATACCAAGACCTGATCTACCTTTCGGACTGTCTTGGCGGGAGCCGCAACACGAGCAGGTTTGGGTGCTGTACGTTTCATTGACTTCGATATAGTGGCAACCTGCGTTCGCGCATTTGTAGTCCAGTTGCCGCTTAATTTCAAACCAACCTGCGTCATAGACGGATTTGGCCAGTTTGGATGAAGTGAATGATGTTGATTTAATCTTTCCAACAACGATTAAGTTGTTGGCCTTAACAAGCTTTGATGTGAATTTATGGATCAGATCTTGACGGGTATTTTTAATCTTGGCGTGTATCGCCTTAACTCGCTTTTTGTTTTTAGCACGTTGGGCAATGGCCAGTTTTTCAGCATATTGATGGGTTAGCTTAGTGGTTAGAACATCGCCATTACTACTGACCGCTGAATCCTTACAGCCTAGGTCAATACCGACTTGGCCAGTACCGCACTTAATCTTTGGAAAATCTTTGACGGTGATACAGGCATACCAATGGCTGCGATTGTCTTGTACTAATTCGCACGTGTTGATGCTGTACAGGGCTAGGTTATAACTGTCCCACAAATCAATGGTTAGCTTTTGACGGTTAGCTAAGCTAAATTGCAGGGTGCTTTTTAAAGACTTTTTACCACTTTGGTGCGTACTGATATGCTTAATGGCTGTTTTTTTAAAGGGAATCCAGCCCAAGCTTCTTCTCTTGGCTTTAGGATTATTGGTACGCCAGTTGAGTTTGGCTTTGTTAAACTGTTTACGAGCCTTGGCATGGGTTTCAGAGATGGCTTGTAGGGTTTGGCTGTGCAAGTTTAAATACTCGCCACTGCCTTTGGTATAAGCGGCCAAGTCATAGGCTGAAAAGAATTGACCTGTGCGCTTAAGATGTTTAAAACTAAGCTCATTGACGTAATTCCAGACAAAATTAACCGACCCAGCCAAGATATTGAGCTGAGTGGCGTGTTTGTCTTTGATGCGTAGTTTGAGCGTTTTCATGGATTAATTATGATCTCAATGCGTTTGGTTATCAAGGCATGTTCAATCTTAGGTGACAACGACTGATGCCTGATATTCACGCCCTAGAAGGATATGGTTTTATGGCGCTGGTTGATAAAACCCTATATTAACTGCTTGTTACAGGCTATCATTTGTTCAAAATAATATGTCATTTTTAAAGTGTATCGACTATCACCAAAGCACTGCCCTCACAAAAAAAAGCAAAAACAATATCATCATAGTGTATCATGCTCAGCGCCTAAGCCCTATAGATGCAGTACAGTATCTGTCAGATTTTGCGCCTCATAGGTCAGTCAGTAATATCGCTTAACTCTCTGAAATATAACATGGCTGTAATTTACTGTATATTTGTCATCGTCAGGGGCATTGCTTATCGCTCGCTAAGGCCGCTCATGCTAAACTGCAAAAATCATCGAGGGTCTGCTATATTGTCAGTGTCGAGCAGGCGCAGCACAAGCACGCAGCCGCCAAAATATGGCATGTATGGTGATGGGCATAAAGATAAACCATAGACGAAGCACAAGTTATTATATAAAGTAAGCCATATTTTGCTGTATGCTATGGGGCTGTCTTTTGATATTGGCATGCTCAATAACAGACCATGAGCCGGTGCCTAAGCATCGTTTTTTATTATTAACCTTTTATATAGCATGGTAGCGCCGCTACTATTATGCGTCCTGTGTCGGAGAAAAAGTATGCAAGCTGTTGGCAATACGTTTATCAAACTGTCCTCAATCACCCTACTGGCGCTGAGCGTAAACCTTGTGGGCTGTCAGACCTTTAAAAATCTGACTGGCGGCAAAGACGTCGACGCGGTAGAAACGGCAGAGAAATCCGAGCAAGCTTACTATAACGATGCGATTACTCAGATTGATAAAGGACGCTATACCCAAGCGATCGAAGACTTGACCAATTTGCGCACTTTTTATCCCACCGGTCAGTATGCAGAGCAAGCGCTGCTCGATATGATGTATGCCCAATACGAAAGCGGCAAATATGAGATGGCGGCGGCCAGTGCTGAGCAGTTTATTCGTCTATATCCTTCTAACCCACAGGTCAGTTACGCTTACTATGTGCGCGGCGTTGCCAATATGCAAGGCTCATCTGAGGGCCTTAAACTGTTTAAGCTCAATCAAGCCGAACGTGATACAGCCTACTTCCGTCTGGCCTTTGCCAATTTTCAAGAGCTTATCAACAAATACCCAAACAGCCCATATACGCCAGATGCTGCGCAGCGCATGACGTTTATTTATAATCAATTTGCCGAAAGTGAGATGAGTGCAGCCAGATGGTATATCGAGCGCGAAGCCTATGTGGCAGCAGCCAACCGTGCAAAATGGGTGTTTCAATACTACCCACTCAGCGAATCTATCCCAGAAGCCATCGCTGTCCTTGCTTATAGCTATGACAAGCTTGGCATGACGGACTTGGCAAGTGAATATAAGACGCTGTTGCAGATCAACTACCCCACGTGGCTGACCCGTGATGGCCGCGTGAAGCTAAGTACCAAACGCGACCGTAGCTGGTTCAATAAGTTTACCTTTGGTCAGCTTGGACGCTCAGGCATGAAAGACACCTCGGTGGCGACAGGTGAGTACAATGGCGCAACCAAAACCCAAATAGTGCGCAATGCTCAGCAGCTCAGATTGCCCGCGAACAACACAGCAAATACCAATACAGCGCCAAGCAGCGCATCGACTAGCAGCGCGCCTACCCGTAATCGCGGTATCAATATAGGTCTGGGCTTGCCTGAAGCTGAAACGGAGCGCGTGACCGATCAAGCCAGTACAAGCTCTACCGCCAGAGAAGCAAACGTCGATCCGCAAAACACCAATCCGGTACGCCGTACGACACCCGTAGAATAGGCGGTTTTTTAGCCCACAGTTTCTGACATCATAAAATAAGGTCAACACATTGTTGGCCTTATTTTTCTGTTTTTGTATGATAGCCAGACGCGCATAAACGCATATAGACACATATATCCATCAAAACCACTGACCTATGGTAAACTGTTTTTTGTATGAGCATCCCTAACCATATCCTTGAGCAACTAAACAGCCAAGCTGACTTGATCAGCATCATTGGTCGTCATACCACGCTCAAACGTGCAGGTAATGAGTATAAAGGCTGCTGCCCCTTTCATGGCGAAAAATCGCCGTCGTTTTATGTCAATCCACAAAAAAACATTTATCACTGCTTTGGCTGTGGTGTCGGCGGCAATGCCATCAGTTTTTTGCGTGATTATGAAAGCCTTACCTTTATTGAAGCGGTCAATGAGCTATCCAAACAAACGGGCATTGAAGTCCCGCAAGAAGAACAGCGAAATGTGAGCTATCAGCGCACCAAGCAGCCGCCTACTACTAAATCAGCGGCGCGGCCAATTAGCAAGTCACAAGCTGATAGTCCCTCATCACCACATAGGTCTTTTGATAATCAAGAGCAAACAAATCCTACCCACTATGCCGAACAGCCGGCCCACGATAGCCATGGCTATGACGATTACCCACCCTTAGCCGCCTATGACTTGGCCCCTTATGCAGCAGAGGACTATGGCTCAGACTACCCAAACGACGCCAGCTACCCGCCCGCTTGGCTAAGCGACTCAGATAGTGGTATGGGTTTTGATAGTGTCAACAGTATCAATGACGGGGCGCTTGATCAAGAAGGCAACTTGTACGATCTGCTCGAACAAATCCAGCAGTTTTATCAGCACAATCTGACCACGCATCCGCATGCCAAGCACTATTTTTTGTCACGCGGTATCACAGAGGATACATTTGAGACCTTTGGTCTTGGCTACGCGCCCTTTGGCTGGCAGCACCTTGAGCATCAGTTTCCGCAGGATATCGAAGGCCTAAAAGCCCTAGGACTGGTGCGGCAATCTGAGTCTGGCCGCGACTACGACTTACTACGTGATCGGGTGATTTTTCCAATTCGAGACAACCAAGGGCGCACCATCGGCTTTGGCGGTCGAGCGCTCGATGACGAGGTAAAACCCAAATACATCAACTCCTCAGACTCGCCTGTATTCCATAAGCAGCATGTGCTGTATGGTTACTATGAATCTCGCCAGCAGCGCGCCGACAGCTGGCTGGTGGTCGAAGGCTATATGGATGTCATAGCTCTCTACCAAGCTGGCATCTATGGCGCGGTGGCGTCCATGGGCACCGCCATTAATGAAAGCCAGATATCGCGATTACTAACGCTCAACCCGACCCTCACCCTGAGCTTCGATGGCGATAGCGCAGGGCAAAAAGCGGCTTGGCGCACCCTTGAGGTGGCACTGCCGGTACTCAGTGACGACAAAGAGCTGCGCTTTTTGACCCTGCCCAATGGCCATGATCCTGATACCTTTATCAAGGCTCAGGGCAGCGATGCCATGCGCGAGCAAATCGTAAACGCCATGCCATTGTCGCAGTATATTTTTGCCTATCTCAGTGAGCGCCACGACTTATCCTTGGCAGAAGGCAAAGCCAAGCTGATGTCGCAAGTGCGCTCATTGACCGCGGCATTGCCCAAAGGCAGTAGCTTTCGTTACTTGCTAAACAACGATATTTACCAAAAGCTTGGCGGCAGACGCAACCAAAACAAAGACGCCAAAGATGCGCTGCTAGATTTTGATGGTGAGATGACCATCAGCCAGCAGTTGCAGCTGTGCTTTTTGTTTCAGCCGCGTGCCCTGCTCGATGACCCAATAGAGTCGATTTGGCGGCAGGCAGGTATTCATGATTTGCAGCTACCTGCCCATATCAGACAAAAAACCTCAGCCGATACCTTGCGGCCTTTGGCGTGGCAAGACTTGCAAGATAACGAATTGCTGGATATCGTCAGTACCATCACGCGCTGCTTAAAGTACTTGCCTGCAGATGTAAACGCGGCTGCTCATTTTGTCATGTCCAATGTCCAGCCCGGCACGCAAGAAAACCTAAGCCGTAGCTGGAGCGGTTTTTATCGCGCCTTGACGGCGCGCAATATCTTAAGCCTCGATGGTCTCATTGAAGAGCTGGTCAGCCAGCTACTTGAGCGCAGCATGAAGAAAAAAATACAAGATTTGATAAAAAACCCTGACCATATCAAGCTGGCGATTGTCCGTAAGCAGACCCAACTGCTAAATGACTGGCTACGCGCGCAGCAAGCAGAGCAGTCAGCACAGATGACCACGGTCTAGGGTCGATTGATGTATGGGGGATGACAGTTTTGAAAATGTTATTTTTAAAAATAATGCCTTTAAAAATGCCTTTTTAAAATAATAATTAGACCTGCTAAAAACCGCTGGTTTTTATTAAAAAAGCACATCCCCTTTAAAAGTATGGCCGCCGCCCCCACTACTAGTGATTATGCCAAATAGCCCGCGCACGACTTGATGAGCGGCTAAATAAAAAGACCGCAAATAATCAGTAAAAAACCGTTGGTCACCATCACTACCTCGTGCTTGATGACTGCGATCTGTGGTAAACTGTGGCGCTGCGTATTGACAGCCTTGTTTGCTCTCTGCTGATTGGCAGATGTCTTTAGATAGATTTTAGGGCGCGTCCTCATTTTTTAGCCCATTTGTGTGACTATCGACTGAATTGAGGGTATGTCCTAATACCGATATTGCGTCTTGTTTTAGTACTTGATGTTTTTTAAGTTTTTAGCAAAATTATTGTAGTGTTTTGAGCCTTTATTCATATCCACTCATTTTTGATATTATTGACAACCTCTACGCCATATTTTGATCAATCGATTGATAAGATCAACGCACCCCGTAAGCGATAGCGAGTCACAATATAAAAATGTCCGATGCAAGTAAGCGAGTATTTATGAAAGATAAGTCAGTTTCTCAGTCCACATCTCAACTGGCCACCTTAATCCAAATGGGTAAAGAGCAGGGGTATCTAACCTATGCTGAGGTGAATGACCAACTGCCAGACTCTATTACCGAAAGCGATCAGATCGAAGATATTGTGCAGATGCTGACAGACGTTGGTATCAAAATCTTCGAATCTGCGCCTGATGCCGATGACATCTTGATGAACGATGACTCAAGTGATGATGACATGGCAGCAGACGAAGCAGCGGCAGTACTCGCCTCTGTTGAGACTGAGCCTGGTCGTACCACTGACCCTGTGCGTATGTATATGCGCGAGATGGGCACGGTCGATCTGTTGACCCGCGAAGGCGAGATTGCCATCGCCAAGCGTATCGAAGAAGGTATTCGTGACGTGCAGCATGCCATGGCTTACTGGCCGGGTACGGTGCAGTTCGTCCTTGACGAGTATCAAAAAGTACAAGATGGTGAAAAGAAACTGTCCGATGTCATCACAGGTTTCTTAGATCCTGAAACTGAAGAAGACAAAATTACCGCTCAAGAAGCCAAAGACGCGGCAAAAGAAGAGCGTGAGCGCATCAAAGAAGAAAAAGAAAATCCACCCGTTATCAAAGCCAAGGTCAATGCCAAGGCAGCCGCGCTTGACGATGAGGACGACGAAGACGAAGACGACGTGGAAGAGGAAGCGGAAGAAGAAACCAGCGGCCTTGATCCAGAAGAAGTCCGTCTGCGCCTAGAAGAGATCGAGCACTTATTTATCAAAGCCAAACAAGCCTTGCTTGATTATGGCCGTGGTAGTGTCGAAGCAGATGCTGCCTATGCGCTATTGGCAGAGCGTTTTATGATGCTCAAGCTCAATAACCGCCTATCAGATCAAGTCATGGCCATCATGCACGATGTCTATGACGATGTGCGTAAGCAAGAGCGTCAAATCATGCGTTTGGTGATTCGCCGTGGTCGTATGCCGCGTGATGAGTTCCGTAAGACCTTCCCTAGCAACGAAACCAACGTCGATTGGCTCATTGAGCGTATCAAAGGTAAGCCTGCATTTGCCGGCACCCTAGAAAAAGTCGCCGACGATGTGATTTTATTGCAGCGCCGCATTCGTGACTACGAGCAGCAGCTCGACATGAAAATCCACGACATGAAAGACGTCGCCCGCCGTATGGCCGTCGGTGAAGCAAAAGCGCGCCGCGCCAAAAAAGAGATGGTCGAGGCCAACCTACGTCTGGTCATCTCTATCGCCAAAAAATACACCAACCGTGGTCTACAATTCTTGGATCTCATCCAAGAAGGTAACATCGGTCTGATGAAGGCGGTCGATAAGTTTGAATATCGCCGCGGTTATAAGTTCTCGACCTATGCAACATGGTGGATTCGTCAGGCGATTACCCGCTCTATCGCTGACCAAGCGCGCACCATCCGTATCCCTGTGCACATGATTGAGACCATCAACAAGATAAACCGTGTCTCACGTCAGCTTCTACAGGAGATGGGACGCGAGCCGACGCCTGAGGAGCTAGGCGAACGCTTAGAGATGGACGAAGTCAAAGTCCGTAAAGTGCTCAAAATTGCCAAAGAACCGATCTCGATGGAGACGCCTATCGGTGATGACGAAGACTCGCATCTAGGTGACTTTATCGAAGATGGTACCATCTCAAGCCCTGTTGACGATGCCACAGCAGCTGGCCTACAAGAAGCCACGCGTGATGTATTGGGCAATCTCACCGAACGTGAAGCGCGCGTATTAAAAATGCGCTTTGGTATCGATATGCCAACCGATCATACACTAGAGGAAGTCGGCAAGCAGTTCGACGTCACCCGTGAGCGTATCCGTCAGATCGAGGCAAAAGCTTTGCGTAAACTGCGCCACCCTTCGCGCTCTGAGCATCTGCGCTCTTTTTTAGAGAACGACTAAGCTATCAGGGATATACGGAGTCTAGATAATAGATTTCGAGTATTTGCTAACATAAAAAAGCTGAGTATATCTCAGCTTTTTTTGTGTCTATTCATTGTGTCAGTCTATGTATCGAGGCCGCTTATTCATTATGTCTACTTATTGATAGATACCATACAGCTTTCATTGACTAATCAATAAACCGTCTTTGTACCTCATCATCTATCCTCTCAAAAGCATTTCATTCAAAAAATCATTGCCTTTATGTATTATTGAGCGTATAACCACCTAGCACAGCTAGCGCTGTATACCGATGCGTATCTGGGCGTGATCGACAGCTTGAGTGTCGAGCTGCTGTATGCAGAAGGACTGTATGAGCGGCGTTTTAAAGCCATGCTCATGCTTTATCACACTGCTATTAAACAGCTGACAAAAAAATAGATTTTTAAATCTAGGTCACTTTTATATATGGTTATTTGAGCATCACTTGCTAATGGTGGCTGTTCTCGCCTATCATAGAGCGGATTTACTTTAAACGCTATTTTATCGTTATTATTAAAAAATAAACCTTAAAAACAAACCTTGTCGGGGTGCTTTTATTTTTTTGTCGTCAATCAAAATCATAGCTGAGAGTTACCCGCGAACCTGATGCAGTTAGCACTGACGTAGGAAACAAGCGTGCCGATATATAAGTCACATTGACGCCACAACTTGCCAATCTATGTTATTTAGACTGGCAAACGAGTCATGTCTTTTCACCTATGCGCCCTACGCTTTGCTTACTGGTATTTTATAAAGGTAAGTAAAAACCATGAACTACCAAACACTACGTCACCGCTGCCCCACGTGGGATGACTATATTCAGCATGACTTTGTCAAACAATTGGCCGACGGCACCCTCGCCCCTGATAGCTTTCGCCACTACCTTGTCCAAGACTACCTATACTTAATTCACTATGCTCGCGTGATGGCACTGAGCGTGTATAAGAGCGACACACTGGCACAAATGCGCGTCGGTCAAGCAGGGCTAAACGCCATGCTCGATATGGAGATCGGCATGTATCTAGACTTTTGCCGTCTTTGGGATATCCCTGTGCACGAGGTCGAGGGTGCGCCTGAATCTGCTGTTACCATCGCCTATAGCCGCTATATATTAGACACTGCCATGTCAGGCTCTTTGGCGGCGCTGTATGCCGCGATTGCGCCTTGTCTGATGGGTTACGGAGAGATTGGCAAGCGCATTAAAGAAGCTGGATTTATCGCCGGCAACCCTTATCAGCCTTGGATTGATGTTTTTTCTAGCGATGACTTTCAGGCCATTACCGCGCAAAATGAAGCACAGATTGACCTGCTATTGGCAGATGCCAGCACAGCACAGGCCGATAAGTTCCAGCGCTTATTTGACACCGCCGCGCGGATGGAAGTCAGCTTTTGGCAGCAGGCGTTGGACTTGTCTTAGACTGTATTTTTTATAGTAGGGTTCACCGACTTTAAATCAGCGATAGTCCTACTCGCATCGTATCTTATACATTCATGTTATTTAAGATTGATGATAAAACAACAACCACCCTCAAGGAGAGATTTTATGGCAGCATTTGATGAGCACGCCAGCGCATACGACAGCTGGTTTTTGGACAACCAAAACTTACTGGCCAGCGAGCTAAAGCTAGTGGCGCACTTTTTGGATAAGGACAGTGAGATACTGTCTATCGGCTGCGGTAGTGGTCTGTTTGAGATGCTACTGGCCAAGGATTATGACATCCACATCAAACACGGCATCGAGCCGTCAACAGATATGGCAAAAATCGCTGAAAAACGCGGCTTGCAAGTAGATATCAGCCCTGCCGAAACCAGTGAGATTGCGCCCAATAAATTTGACATCATTATGTTTAACGGCAGTGTCAGCTATATCAGCGACTTGGACTTATGTATCAAAAAAGCCTTTGACGCGCTAAAGACTGGCGGCAAACTTATCCTCATTGACGTCCCAAAAGAAAGCGGCTTTGCCAGTCTTTATAATCTGGCCAGTGCGGTAGATAGCTGGGCGCATCCCCTGCTCGCGCACATCTCCCCTGCCAACCCCTATCCTATCGAGCTGGTCCGCTCTGCCAATTGGCGCACCTCTGATGAAAAAATCAAACTGATGCAGGCTAATGGCTTTACCGACTTGCAATACGCGCAGACCCTACTGACCCACCCTATGTATGCCAATGACCAAGTGCAAGAGGTCATCGAAGGGTATGATCGCGGTGATTATGTGGCTATTTGTGGGTATAAAAAGTAGCTGTGGCCAAAGACACTTGAATAATACCAGCTGCGCCATCATAAACAGCACAATGTATTTTTATAACAGCGAGGCAAGATTATGAGTGACGACCCAAAAGATAACGGCCAAAACCCGACTGCTCACCGAGCGGTCAATGTCACTAACCTAACCCCTAATGACGGTGTGCTAAAAGGCAAAAAAACCGATATCCAAAACCCAGAGCTGTGGGACTTTCCGATGAACTACCCGATGAGCATCATCGGTCATGAAGGCGAGCATGAGACCTTACTGAACGAAGTCAAGCTTATCCTCGGTAGTCAGTTCCCTGATTTTGATTTGGCCTCGATAGATGTCAAACCCTCAAAAACAGGCCGCTTTCACTCAGCACGCGTCAATCTGTATCTGACCGAAGCTGAGCAAGTAAACACGCTGTATGCTGCTCTTGATAGTGCCAAGACTGTCCGCATGGTGTTGTAGGGCTTTTCGTCACGATAAGCGCTGCTAACCGACGAGCTGATGGACTTTTAAAAAAACCAGTCCGTTTTTCGTCTAAATCGTCACTCATATGAGTGGCGATTTTTTATGGTCTGCTGTACAATCTGCATCCGCATCGTGCAGCTGCAAAACAAGGCTATAGATCAATTTTTTGGGCGGCAATAAAAAGTAAATGTCTACCACATTTTTACAAAAAAAATTATCCACGAGGCTATTCGCCCCTAACCCTTATGCCATCACCCTTTGCCCAAATTGGCGGCATCGGCAACCTCTTAGCAACATAGATTGCCACTAAAATCAATATAGCATTTTCAAAAATTTCCCGCTATATTGTGCCTACCTACTAACAAATACGCTATATGTAGTGCTCAGTGAATTTTTAATTTACTACGAGCAGCGGTAGAGTTTTGCCTAAAAAAACACCCTACCACCACAAGACAGCTATAGCGTCATAAAGCATGCCAGCGGGCTCTTTCCGCTTTGCATCACAATAAGCAATCAACTTAAGAGGGCAACATGACACACATCGACAAGATCAAAGTGACCAAACGTGACGGACGATTAGAGCTTATTGATTTGGATAAAATTCATAAGGTGATCGAATGGGCCGCGCACGATTTAGATAATGTGTCTGTCTCACAAGTTGAGCTAAAGTCGCATATTCAGTTTTATGAAGGCATCAAAACCCGTGACATTCACGAAACCATCATCAAGTCTGCCGCAGATTTGATCTCTGAAGAAACGCCTGATTATCAGTATCTGGCCGCGCGCCTTGCTATCTTTCACTTGCGTAAGATTGCGTATAACAAATTTACCCCGCCGCACCTATTTGATCATGTGACGACTCTGACAGAGGCAGGCAAATACGATGAGCATATCCTAGCCGACTATAGCCGCGCAGAGTTTGATGAGTTAAACGAGTACATCGACCACTGGCGCGATATGAATCTTGCCTATGCCGCGGTAGAGCAAATGGCAGGCAAGTACCTCGTACAAGACCGTGTCACCAAGCGCGTTTATGAAAGCCCGCAGTTTTTGTATATGCTAGTCGGTATGTGCCTGTTTGCCAACTACGACAAGGCCAGCCGCTTAAGCTATGTCAAACGCTTTTATGATGCGACCTCACAGTTTAAGATTTCCCTACCGACGCCTATCATGTCGGGTGTGCGCACGCCATCGCGTCAGTTTAGCTCGTGCGTCTTGATCGAATGCGGCGATAGCCTAGACTCTATCAACGCCACCACCAGCGCCATCGTGCGTTATGTGTCACAGCGCGCTGGTATCGGCATCAACGCTGGTCGTATTCGCGCCCTTGGCAGCCCTATTCGCGGCGGTGAAGCGCAGCATACTGGCTGTATTCCATTCTATAAATTATTCCAAACTGCGGTGAAGTGTTGCTCACAAGGCGGCGTACGCGGCGGTGCTGCAACGCTGTTTTACCCACTATGGCATCTAGAAGTTGAGTCGTTACTCGTCCTCAAAAACAACCGCGGCGTCGAAGACAACCGCGTCCGTCATATGGACTATGGCGTGCAAATCAACAAAACGCTATACACTCGCCTGATTAAAGGCCAAGACATCTCGCTGTTTTCGCCCTCGGATGTCCCAGGCTTGTATGATGCGTTTTTTGAAGATCAGGACAAATTTGAAGCGCTATACACCCAGTATGAGCAAGACCCAAACATTCGTAGCCGCCAGATCCCAGCGGCAGATCTGTTCAGCCTGATGATGCAAGAGCGCGCCAGCACTGGTCGTATCTATATCCAAAACGTCGATCATTGCAACACCCATAGCCCGTTTGACGCGACCGTCGCACCGATTCGCCAGTCAAACCTCTGTATGGAGATTGCCTTACCGACCAAACCACTTGACAACATCAATGACGAGACTGGCGAGATCGCCCTATGTACCCTATCGGCGGTTAATCTAGGTAAAGTCGAGAGCGTCAGCGACATCGAAGAGCCAGCAGAGCTGATCGTCCGTGCACTAGACGCCCTACTCGACTATCAAGACTATCCAGTCAAAGCCGCTGAAAACGGCAGTATGCGTCGCCGTACCTTAGGTGTGGGCGTGATCAACTATGCGTACTACTTGGCCAAAAATGGTGTGCGCTACTCAGATGACTCAGCATTGGGTCTGACACATCAAACCTTTGAAGCACTACAGTACTATCTGCTAAAAGCCTCAAACAAACTGGCCAAAGAGCAAGGCGCCTGCCCTGCCTTTAACGAGACCACGTACTCGCAAGGTATCTTGCCGATTGATACTTATAAAAAAGACTTGGATAACATCTGCCAAGAGCCACTACATCTCGATTGGGAAAGCTTGCGTCAAGAGATCACCGAGCATGGCCTGCGCAACTCTACCCTAACCGCCTTGATGCCGTCTGAGACCTCAAGTCAGATCGCCAACGCCACCAATGGTATTGAGCCACCACGCGGTCTGGTGTCTATCAAAGCCTCAAAAGATGGCATCTTAAAGCAAGTCGTGCCTGAGATTGACAAGCTAAAAGGTCAGTACGAGCTACTATGGCAAATGCCAAACAATGATGGCTATATCAAGCTGGTCTCTATCATGCAAAAGTTCGTCGATCAAAGTATTTCGGCCAACACCAACTACGATCCGGTGCGTTATGAAGGTGGCCGTGTACCGATGAAGATATTGCTTAAGGATTTGCTAAACGCATATAAATTAGGCGTTAAGACGTTGTATTATCACAACACCCGTGATGGTGCAAACGACGCGCAAGCGGATATGGAAGATGACTGCGCTGGCGGGGCTTGTAAGATTTAAGGTTCGATTATCCAGCTCTCTCATTCAATTAAGAGAGCTGGGTAGATATTTCGATTTAGTAAAAAAAGGAGGGAAAACAGCAATATAAATAGCAAAAAACTTCTAAAACTAACCAATAGAGAGGTAAATTAATTATGGCTAAGAATACAGGCCGTAGTACTCGCAAAGGTTCGGTAAAAGCTCGGACTCAAATGAAGCATCCTAGTAACCCTAAGCATTCGCTTAAGAGAGACGCTACTACAGGTCAATTTATGAGTGGTATGAAAGGTAGTTATAAAGGAGTCGCACAGGAGGTAGATAGTAGAAGATAAAAATGGCATTGATGATACATCACCAATGCCATCGGAGATATTGAATACGCCAATATTCAATATCAGGAAGTTGAGACTATCGACTTTCACAAGTGGTAAGAAAATAGAATAACGTTCCGTTCTTAGGCAGCTATTCTAATTTAAAACTTATCCCTTGTCCAAAGAAACCGTGAATTGATAGTCGCAAATGTTTCAGCTCAGGAGAAATGAGCATGGAAAAATATCGTGATATCGGTGGTAACTCTGGTATAAGCGCATATGAGGTCGGTGACGATTTCATAATTGTGCGTTTTAAAAAAGGTGGTATGTATCTGTACAACTATTCAATAACTGGTTCTGATCATGTTAACAAGATGATAGAGCTAGCTAGAATAGGAGATGGACTTAACGGATACATAAACTTAAATACTAAGTACGCTTATGCTAGGAAAACAGCATAGGTGTTTAGTCTGACCTTCATGGTTTAGTGTTAGGGTGCTTCGACACCTTAGCACTATTAAGTATGAGTTGCTAAGAGGGATAAAAATTTGAATATTTCAGTGGGCAAAAAGCATTTTTTGAGAATTAATACTTGGGATGATATTTATAAAATGAGTGGATATACTGACTCATTAGATCCTAAGAAGGAAAAATTAAAGCAAGTTATTAATAAGTATGAACTTCCAAACAAGGGTAGATGCGGTTTATCAAATTGTCGCACACCTCATAATATTGGATGTATTGTTGAAACTGAATCTGGTAGGTTGACTAATTTAGGAAACGTCTGTGGCAAGAAGTATTTTGGAGAAAACTTTACGTCTTTGAGCAATAAACTTAGCAAAGAGATTGATTACGCAAACAAAATCGAGAATATAAAGTTAGCTAAATTGAATATTGCTGAAAATTATAGAAAGTTAAATGAAATAGAAGCTGATTGGAAGAAGATTGAGAGCGTTTATAGAGCTATAAAGTCCGAAGGTCTTGATGGGCTATACGACAAGCTAGAACAAATGAAATATAGTAAGAGCTCCATTATTGCAATACAGCGCAGAGCTACAAAATCGGAGATTGAGCTTGAAGAGGTTAGAACAGGAAAAGACGTTCAAAATCCTTTCTATATATCTGACAACTTAGGTGATTTAAAAGGTCTAAACTATCTTACTGATAGAATCAAAATTAAAGCCATCATTCTAAACAATAAAATAACTCTTAATCGTTTGAATGATTTTGATGAAAACAAGACAACTCTCAAAGAACTTAGCAAAATGATCAAAGAGAATGAAAAATTAGACGATAGTGTTCGTGAAGCACATAGTATTATTGCGGATGGCTTTAAGTTATTTAGTGCAGATAATATGAGACAATTTACGCCTTTGATAAGTAGTAAAAGGCATAGAAAGTTAAAAAGATTTTTAAATTGTTGTTTTGAAAGCTAATAAGCCTAGGTCAAGCGAGTCTTTCTTAGTTGTAGGGTGCGCCTCGCGCACCCTACAACTTACACCTAAACAAAAGAACGATTAAGTAAAAGAAAAATGCCCTAACAAGGTCATTTAGCCCCGACTATAGCGGTATCCTGCCAACGCTGATGGCGTTGCAGTCTCTGGCTGGACGTAGTATCGAGACAACAGGAATACGATCAGACACGATAGACTGCACGCCAGCGGCTAGGCAGATACAAGCGGTAGGCGGGATTGGCTACTAAAATATTTAATTTAACACAATAACAATTAAGACCCAATTTTCGTGCTAAAATTAACCCTATATTTAGAGCCATAATTTTAGTGGGAGAATAAATCATGCAACCGATATTTGCGACACAGACAGCCAGTATCTCAGAGCTTAAGACCAACCCTTCAGCACTCATTAAACAGTCGGATGGTGAATCTGTGGCTATTTTAAACCACAATAAACCCGTGGCTTACTTAGTTTCCACAGACATGTATGAGCGTATGATGGAAGCAATGGACGATATGGCACTTAGCCAAACCGTTAATGCTCGCATGAATGACGGGCAGACACCGATAAAGGTTACATTGGATGACTTATAGTCTTGAATTTCATCCTTTAGCATTAAAAGAATGGAAAAAGCTAGCGCCCAGTATTCAGCAGCAGTTTAAAAAAAAGCTGCAACAGCGACTAGCAAATCCGCGTGTGCCTGCGTCAAAACTTTCAGGGCATCCAGATACCTATAAAATCAAATTACGTACTGTAGGCTATCGTTTGGTCTATAGCGTCAAAGATGATGTCGTGGTGGTCTATGTGCTGGCTGTCGGCAAAAGAGAAAACAACAAGGTATATGAAAACTTTGCAGTACGCCAGCCATAGCTTAAGTACAATCAAAAAAACCCTTTAACTTTACCGCTATAATTAAAACACATAAAGAATAAAAATGACGGAGGTCATAGACGTGCAATATACCGCAATCATCAAAGACGGTGGCTTGTTTATTCCCAATGTATTTTCAGACCTAGACGACGACCGCGCCCATGTCGTCCAAGTAACCGTTGATATGGCAAGTGTTCGCCAGCAGTTAGATACCGATGACGCGCCAAAGCCTGTGGCAAAAGCGCCCAAAAAAACCACCAAAAGAGCCAATAAAAAGGCTGAGCAAAAACCGCCAAAAGACACCGATGACGACGGCATAAGCACCGGACGCAAAAGCGCAATCGACGAGCTAGATGCCCTAGATGATGCAGAGCTAAGCGAGATACTCAAAGCCTATATGAATGACGGACAAACCCCAGAACAAATATCGCTAGAAAACTTATAAAACAATCAACTCCATATAAACCAACAACCGTATTACTGATAAAGGTAGAACAATGACGTACTCGATTTTTTCTCAAACGCCAAACAATGCGCTGACAGAGCCGATGTTTTTTGGTCAGCCAGTCAACGTGGCGCGTTATGACCAGCAAAAGCACCCAATCTTTGAGCAATTGATCGAAAAACAACTGTCGTTTTTTTGGCGTCCAGAGGAAGTCGATGTGTCACGCGACCGTATCGACTTTAGCAATCTCTCCTCGCACGAGCAGCATATATTTTTGAGCAACCTCAAGTATCAGACCCTACTCGACTCTATCCAAGGCCGCAGCCCAAACGTGGTGCTACTCCCGCTGGTGTCTATCCCTGAGCTGGAGACTTGGATCGAGACGTGGTCATTCTCCGAAACCATTCACTCGCGCAGCTATACCCATATCATCCGCAATATCGTCAATGACCCTGGCCTTATTTTTGACGACATCATGCAAAACGAGCATATCTTGCAGCGCGCCTCTGATATTGCGCAGTATTATGACGATCTGTACCGCAGCTCGCAGCTGTATAGCCTATACGGTGCCGGTACACACAATATCAATGGCGAGCAGATCACCGTCGATCTAAAGTCACTCAAAAAACAGATGTATCTGTGCATCATGGCGGTCAACGTCCTAGAAGCCATTCGTTTTTATGTGTCATTTGCCTGCTCGTTTGCCTTCGCTGAGCGAAAATTGATGGAAGGCAACGCCAAGATCATCAAACTAATCGCGCGTGATGAGGCGCTGCATTTGACCGGCACTCAGCACATGATCAATCTGATGCGTAATGGTAAAGATGATCCTGAGATGGTCGAGATTGCCGCAGAGTGTTTTGATGAAAGTATCGAGATTTTCCGCAAGGCTGCCGAGCAAGAAAAACAATGGGCAGGTTATCTGTTCAAAGACGGCTCGATGATCGGTCTAAACAAAGACATTCTTTGTCAGTATATCGAATACATCACCAACCTGCGCATGGAAGCGGTCGGCTTGCCAGCGGCGTTCCCGAACTCAAAATCCAACCCTATCCCATGGATTAATACGTGGCTGTCGTCTGACAACGTACAAGTGGCACCGCAAGAGACAGAGATTAGCTCATACTTGGTCGGTCAGATCGACTCTGATCTATCAGACAGCGACTTTGATGACTTTGAGCTATAATTTTTAGATGTTATTAGCGCGTCGATGACATATCGCTGTCATACAGGCGCGCTATCATCAAGGCAAAAAACACCAATAAAAATGACCATCAGGAGCTTGGGCAATGACGTGGGTAGTGACCAGCAAACAGCGCTTTTATTTGCATGATAGCGAGACCTTGCTAGACGGCTTACTGCGTACTGGGCACGATATCAACTATCAGTGCCGCGAAGGCTACTGCGGTAGCTGCCGCGTCAAGCGTATCTCAAGCTCACACAGCGTCGACTATCCATTTGAGCCGCTGGCGATGATAGATGAAGATGAGATCCTACCTTGCTGCTGTCGTGTGCAAGGGGTTATTCATATCAATCATGAGCCCGTGATTAAATAAAGACGGCTCACTTTAAAACCAGAAGCCACAAAAAAGCGCGCTACCTTTTGAGGTAGCGCGCTTTTTTGTGGCAGTTACCGACCTCTATACCCTACTCAAACAGCTTAAGTAGCTCCTCACGCATACGATCACGCTCTGCCTCTGACATCATCGGCACCTCTTCATCTGGTAAGTATGGCTGACCAGAACCGCCAAGCGTTTCGTCATGAATGATGACGGGACGCGGGGTTGGCTCTTGTACCGGACGCTCCTCTAATACGATTTTTACCTGCGCGTTTTTGCCTTGGCGTAGTATCTGGGCATTGAGCTCAGTATTGGGCGGCTTACGGGCCACATACTGAATCAAGGTATTGGCATCGGTCATCTCGACCCCGTCGATGGTCAAGATAATATCGCCCACTCGTAGGCCACTTTTGGCCGCAGGACTTTGGTCGATGACGTTTAATACTTCTACACCGGTCGAGGTCTCAAGCTGCGTAGGATCACGAAGCTGTGACTGAATCTCGATACCCAGCCAGCCACGACTGACCTTGCCATCTTTGATTAAGGCATTCATCACCTGCTCGACAAGGGCGGTCGGAATAGCAAAGCCGATGCCCATCGAGCCGCCAGAGCGGGAAAATATCACGGTGTTAATACCGACCAGCTCGCCATGCGCATCGACGAGCGCGCCGCCTGAGTTACCAGGGTTGATCGCCGCATCAGTCTGAATAAAGTCTTCAAACTTATTGACCCCAAGACCAGTACGCCCAGTGGCGGAGATGATCCCTTGCGTCACCGTTTGGCCGACACCGAACGGGTTGCCAATGGCCAAGGCCAAATCGCCGACGCGGATAGGATCCTCGCGGAAACCAAGCGGCGTCAGTCCGGTCATATCGACTTTGATCACCGCCAAATCACTATCAGGATCGGTACCGATGATCTTGGCGCGGCTCTTACGCCCGTCATTAAACGCGACGGTGATTTCATCGGCTTTTTCGATGACATGGGCGTTGGTCACGATATAGCCGTCTTCTGAGACAATCACCCCAGAGCCTAAGTTGGTAGAGCCTTGATCCTGCGATGGCCCGCCGTGAAACTCAAAAAAACGGCGCAAGACAGGGTCATTCATGTATGGATGCTCGGCCATGGTCTGCGTAGTATAGATATTGACGACCGACTGTGACGCGCGGGCGACGGCATTATGATAAGAGGAGATCGGTGCAGGCGTATCAGCGACAGGAGCCGATGCTTGCTGCTCAGCAGGTGACGTCCTCGGTGGCTCCCATGTCGCCTCTGACGTCGTTTTCATACTCATGAACAACCAGGTAAACGCTGCCAATACTAGCAGCAATAAGATCCAAGGAAGCCACTTTAACACAGACGCCTTGTTATTGGTGTTCGGGGATGGCGACATATAAAAACCTCTATAATTTTGATGCACACAAACAATAAAAAAACAATGATAAATAAAACCGAGACAAATCGCAGGCCAGTTACTACTGGCCTACTGTGAGCAATAGCATAGCAAATATCAGCAGCAAAACGCTATCGCTTAAGTGGTCTTGTGTATCGTCAGTTCTAAAGCTGACCCACCATAGGCAAATTATAACTGCCCATGCTACCGAATAGTAACGCATCGTGTACCATTTCAGTTATTGGCCTTGTCTACTCTTTGGCACTGTCATGCTAAAATGCAGATTGTTTGTCTCACTGGCCAACCAAATAACGCAAATAACAACAAGGAACCACCATGACCGCTCACGATACCCCGCCCTCTGCCGATATGACGATTACTGCCCAAGCGCTGACTGAGTTTTGTGATGACTATCTGTCTGCCAGCGCATTTAAAGACTATGCACCAAATGGCCTACAAGTCGATGGCGGCCGGCCTATCAGACGCATCGTGACTGGCGTGACGGCTTGCGAGGCACTCATCGATGCTGCCATCGCCGAGGACGCCGATGCGATTATGGTCCATCATGGATATTTTTGGAAAGGCGAACCGATGACCATCACTGGCATGAAAGGCCAGCGTATTCGTAAATTGATGCAACACGGAATCTCGCTGATTGGCTACCACTTGCCGCTCGATGCTCATCCAAAAATCGGTAATAATACCAAGCTCGCCGAGATGTTAGGGCTGACCATCACAGAGGCGCTATACCCTCATGAGTCGCATCCCGTCGGCAATATTGCCACGTGCCCGCCGCAAAGCGCCGAAAGCCTAACTCAGACCATCACGCAAGCTCTAGGACGCATACCGCTACATATCTCAGGTCATTATCAGTATTTGGCAGATGAAGCCGCAGATACAGCAGCCCCAAAACTGTTAAAACGTATCGGCATCTGTACTGGCGGCGCGCAAGATATGATCGAGCAAGCCGCAGCCATGGGCTGTGATGCTTATATCTCAGGCGAGATATCAGAGCGCACGACCCATAGCGCCCGTGAGCTTGGGATTGATTACTTTGCATGTGGCCATCACGCAACAGAGCGCGCAGGGATTCAAGCCCTCGGAGACATCATCGCTCAACAATTTGGTCTATCTGTGCGTTTTATCGATATCGATAACCCCGCTTAGAGTCGGCATCAACCCAGCACAAGTAAAGCTTAACACCAATACTTTTTAGCTTCTACTTCATAATACAGCCAAATTTGACCGTTTATAAGCAAATTGTTAAGTTTTATCGCTAATTTCTTAACTCTACTTGAATAATAAAACCAGTAACCGCATATTACTACCTGTAACAAAGAACGTTTTGTCATGAAACTTCCCATTATTACAGCTTCCGGTTATGGCACCAAGATAGACAACAAATAGATAATAGACAGCCATTTAGCGTTACTATTTATCTATAACTTGAGTTTTACGAGACTTGAGTTTTGCGAGACTTACGCACGGCTTATTATCTATATACTTATTTTCTATAGTGAGAGGGCGCGCGGCTTTAGCGGCGTATTACTATCTTGGTGTTGCGATGGTGGTTTGATGTTTTTTGTCAGTCGGTGTTATGACTGGATAAAAAACGAACAACCCTGTATCGCTGAACAGCAAATATGATTGGCAGTTTACTCTACCCTAAACGATATAAAGAGTAAGCCGCTGCTGATATTAGCGTAGTGTATTGACTTTATCATTGAGACGCATGGTTTGGCGCCGCTTTGATACAGGTATCTACGTGCTTGTTTCAATAATTTAATCATGACCTTACCTGTGTTTGTTAGGGAGTCGTTACGTTCAGTCTTATCTATTGTCGATGAAGGAATCATCTGATTTATCGCTTTCTGGGGTTTTTGCGTCTGTTTTTTGCAGGCGTGGCTTTTTTGATAAGCTTTTTTTGACAATAGATACTTGGCTGTGACAGCGCTGCACGTGTTTATAGAAAACTCATACGCGGCACGACTTTTTAATAAACAAACTGAGCGCACACGACAGTTATTTAACCGTGTCCTTCAGTTGAAATGCAACCTCGGTATATGTGCTATTGGCATACACAAGCGAGCATTTACGGTAAGTAGGATGGCTAAAATCAGGAGACATCCATGCAGCGTATTACTTATCGTGTGAAAGTATCAGCGCAAGGGGCCAAACGCCGTATTTCTTATCTGCTGCGTCCATCTAAGCGCCTACCAAACACCAAAAGTAACATCGTTTCATCCGTTACCCCTACTACTTCAAATCGGTTTGCCAAGACCAAAAAACTGGCGCAAGTGTCTAGTATCGCCCTGCTCTCGCTACCTGCTGAGAGCCTAACGACGATGCAGGCGAGCGTACCGGCCTATGACCATGTCATGCTAGACAATACCTTGACCGTCGCTGCTGTCCCAGGAAATAGCACGTATTTTGCGACCGATGGGTTTCAGCATGGTTTTGGGTTTGACTTGGTACGTACTTATGCTGACGAGCTCGGTGTCGATATCGACCTAAAAGCCTACGCCAGCGAAGAAGCAGCCTTACATGCTCTAAAATCTGGTGAGGCGGACATGGCATTGACCACCGCCAGTACTCAACTAAAAAGCCAGCTAAATTTGTCATCCATTAACGTCAGCTGCGGCTATGATGCCAGTTTGACCAAAAACGGCCTGCATCCAAAGGTCAGCTGGTCGTTTAATGCCCCTGATGATCCATTGTCACAAAAAGCCAGTTATTTTTTGTGCGATAGTATTAAGCTAAAAAACACCCAAAAGCTGGCCGCGTTTTATAATCAAACCCTACTAAAAGACGCTTATAGTCAAGATCACTTTAAAAAAACACTGACAGAGAGGCTGCCTGATTATCAGTCGTCTTTTGAGGAGCAAGCACGTAACTACAATCATGATTGGGAGCTGTTGGTTGCGATGGGCTATCAAGAGTCACATCTGGATGCCAATGCGGTCTCGCCCACCGGCGTACGCGGCCTGATGATGCTTACCAACAATACTGCCAAAGCGATGGGCGTATCAGACCGTGTGGACCCGTATCAAAGCATCGGCGGCGGCGCGCGTTATTTAGAGCAAATGAAAGATGAGTTCGCTGATGTGCCAAAGTCTGATCGAATTTGGTTTGCACTAGCAGGATACAATATGGGCCCAAATGCGGTCAAAAGCATCCAGCGTAAACTGCGCACGCAAGGCATCGATGATAAGAGCTGGGCCAACGTCTATGCCTATCTCGCAGAACACAGAGCTTCTAACAGCCGATATGGTCAAGCGATGCACTATGTCAGCAATATCAGAAGCTATCTTGAAACCATTAAGACGCAAACTGTCTAATGACATGACACTCAAAAACGCAAAAGCGGCTCTTATGATAAGGGCCGCTTTTTTGTGTGATGACTATATACGCTATTAACGATTGGGTACCGTCAGACGCTGACCACGTTGTAGCATGGTGTCGGCTGCGATATTATTCATATCTGCCAACTCTTGGGTCGACACTCCGTATTTACGCGCCAGCCCGATGAGACTATCTCCTGAGCCTACGGTATAGCTGACGGTTGCTTTTGGTACTTTTAGCGTCTGTCCGCGTTGCAGTTGGGCATTGGTTGCCAAATCATTGGTCGCCGCCAGATCTTCTACCGATACACCAAACTCTCTAGCAAGCGCAATCAAGCCATCGCCTGACTTGACCTTGTAGTTTTCGGTATTGCCAAGCTTTTTGCCACTGCTGACTGTACTGGTTGAGGTATTGCTCGTCGCATTGCTGCTTTGGCTGCTGACACGAGAGCCCACTGGGCTACCGCTAGCAGGAATCGTAATGGTACGGCCTAGTATCAAGTTTGAGTTGGTCTTTAGGTTATTGGCGGCAGCCAAGTCACTCAGACCGATATTGTAACGTCTTGCCACGCCCGTTAGGGTATCACCGGATTTGACCTTATAACTGACCGCTTTATCATTTAGCTGACGATCAACGATATCTTTGGGCGCAGGCACTTTAATCGTTTGACCACGTTGCAGGCGAGCTTTGGCATCAAAGTTACTGTTTACCGCTGCCAGCTCTGCTGGACTGACGCCGATACTGTTGGCAATACCAATTAAAGTCTCACCTGATTTTACCTTATAACTGGTGGTTGCCACTGAGCTTGTACTACTCTGCGCTCTACTGCTGCTAGTACGAGAGGCCGCGTCTATGTCTGCGCTGGCAGGTACTTTTAGGGTTTGCCCGACATATAGAGAGTCTGTGCTGTTAAGGCCGTTGAGACTGGCCAAAGTAGCGGTTGGCACATTGAACTGACGCGCCAAAGCGATCAAGCCATCCCCTGGTTTTACTCGGTAGCTCTGGGTCGCCGTGGCAGACTTACTGGGTTTTGATGATGGCGCGGCAGGTGTCGTTGCAGGCGCAGTGACTTTGCCAGGTACCAGCCATAGCTTTTGACCTCTGAGTAAATCCGCGCGACTACTTAGGTTGTTGTAACTGGCCAACTGCGTGACCGATAGACCAAAACGGTTGGCCGTACCGATCAGCGTATCACCCCCTTGTACCACATAGCTTTCTGGCTGGTTGGCCACTGTGCTGCTCGCACTGCTCAGAGGCTTAATGGGCTTGGCATTGTATAGATACAAGGTGCTGCCAGACAGCAGCTTGGCGCTGGCATCTATTTGGTTCCATTCGGCGATATCGCGCCAGCTCACGCCAGCTCGACTGGCAATATTGGACAGCGTATCACCACGTTTTACCGTATAGGTACTACGTGTGCCTTGTGGCTTTGGCTTGCTGACTGGCGTTTTTGCAAAGCTCAGTTTTTTTTCATCGCCTGTCGCCTCCAAGATAGACTGCTGCGTCTGCACCGCCGATAAGTTAATGTTGCCATCGGCGTTGATGACATTGGTCTCAGGCGTGCTACTGCGTATCTGCTTGGCAATAAAATCACGTTCTTCTTTGCTCAAAGGCGGCTCTTGAACGATGGTATTGTTTTGAGTGATTTTTGCAGACGTGGTCGGTAGGCTGTTGCTGCTTTTTAGCTCAGCATTGATTTTATTGGTCTCGGCGGTGGTCAACGGCGGCTCAGTATGTACGGCGGCGGTGTTGCTATAGACCGAGCTGCTCGTCTGTGTCGTTGTAGGCGAGATATAGCTCGTCGTCTGCTGCGGCACACTGGCGCTAGCGGCATAGTCTGCCAATGCGCTGCCAGTAGATGGCAAAGCAGAACTGGTATAAGGCTTACTATTATAGCTTGGTGAGCTTGAGCTGCTAGTGGTGGTGGTGGTGCTGTTATTACTGGCAGTCAACACATTACCCATGCCATTACCACGCAGCGAGCTGAGCTTGGCGTCTAGGTTGAGGCTCACATCATTAGGGATAATCACCCGCTGTGGGCCTGAGGCATCGACACGCCCTGAGGTGAGCGCGGTATTGAGTCTTTCGAGCTCATCATAACTGACACCTGTGATTTGTGATACTTCCGATAAACTGACACCATAATTGACAGGCACACTGCGAAAATGCTGACGGTTGGCGATAGCTGGTAGATAGACACCGTACTGCTCAGGCTTGGCAACGATTTCGGCCACTGCTAAAAAGCGTGGCACGTAGTTCATGGTTTCGGTGGGCAGTCTAAGTGACCAGTAATCCGTGGGCAGACCACGAGCCGCATTAGCATCGATGGCATTTTGCACACGACCGGGCCCTGCATTATAAGCGGCTAATGCCAGCTCCCAACTACCAAACTGGTTGTGCAATGCGGTCAGAAAATCATAGGCAGCGCGCGTCGACTCAATGACGTCACGGCGACCATCATAAGTGCTGCTTTGATTTAACCCATAAATACGGCCCGTACTAGGGATAAACTGCCATAAGCCAGCTGCTGCGGCACTACTGGTCCCACTTGGGTCATAAGAGCTTTCGATCACAGGCAATAGCGCCAGCTCGGTTGGGATATTACGGCGCTCTGCTTCTCGCACTGTGTGATAAATATAACGACTGGCACGCGCAGTCAAACGGTTTAGATACTCTTGTCGACTGGTAAACCAGCTTTTTTGTGCTTCGATACGCTGGTTATAAATTGGCTGTCCGCCGTTCATACGGTAGCCGGCACGCAAACGATTCCACAAATCACCGTATTGCTGAATGGCAAGTTTGTTGCCTTCTACCATGGTCATGTCTGTCGCTTCTAACAAATCCGCTAACTCGTCTAAGCTTTCAGCATCAAGATAAGCGGTAGAGTAATCCGTGGTGGCAGATTTTGCTGCTTGCTTACCAGCACGCTTGGTAACCGTCGCCGAGGTGTTGGTCGCGCCTTTGTTTTTTACCGGCGAGGTATTGCTACAAGCACTGATGAGTAACGTCGATACCGCAAGCGTCAATGGTAACGCAATAAATGAGCGAGAGTTTGAGAGCACAGTAGACATGATATTGGAGGTTTCCTAACGACAAGAAGTAATGAGATAAGTTGCTTGATAGTATAGTCTGCAATGTAAAGCAAAGACCAGTCTGATGTAAAGACCTTAAGCAAAAATTACGGTCGCTCTTTTTTGTGACTTTTATGAATATAAGTATAGATATATAAACAAAACCTTATAAGGAATGGTTATATATCATGGATGAGCTGTATTTATTCACCATCTTAATGATTGATGGTCTTAATTAGCTACTCTTAATCAGATACTTTTAATAAAATACTCTTAATTAATAGTCACTTGTGAGACCGCACGCAATAAGACAGCATTGCCCGTCGAGAGCGTCAAGGTCACCCGCGAGGTGGTGACAAACGAGACCTGCTGACCATCTTTTACCCAGCTTTCATTGGTGGTCACATTGGCTTTGGCCTGTCCGCCTGTGATGACGATGTTATCGACAGAGATATCGTAGCGATAATTGGAGGTGTCGTTCCAGCTGTTTTGCAGCAGTTTTAGATAAGCTTCTTTGTCCAGACTGGTTGTTTTTCCTTTTCTAGATAAAGAAATCAGCGCATCATCAGAGACCAAACGTGCAACTTGGTTGATGTTTTGGCTGTTCGCTGATGACTTCATGGCAGCGGCGTAGTTTTTTACTAGCGCTTCGGTCATGGTCGCCGCCTGCGCATTGATCGTGATGGTGCTTGCAGCAGCAACGATAGCAGCCACACTGGTACTTTTTATCATCAGAGCCAAAAGCCCGTTTCCCCATACTCGTTTCATAATAATCCTTAGCGATATTATCGGCGTTATGGTCATACATTTTCTATTTATCTATGTATTGATGTAGAGACCACAAGCGCATTTATCGTTTGACTAAATAGGCCACCTATACTGAGTATAGGTATTGACGCCTTAATATTGACTTTACGAGCCATTTTGGTAATTTTTTTAGTCCAATCACGGTAGACTCGTATCATAGTGTGAGATTATCATTCAATTCTCACAGCCATGTGACACCCTGTGTAATTATTGCGAACATCTATAACGATAGACTATCTTGAAGTATACCGTCATATCAAGCCGCACTGATTATCACAATAAGACTTGATAGTGACGGAAACTCAGAGCAGTGTAATCAGTCACGCTTAGCGTTATGACTTGGTTTCTGAGCCATTGTCTTCAGACTGTTCATCATCACTGAGCTTCATACCGAGCCGCTCTACACGTCTGTCCATCATTTGCCGTGCCAGCGCTTGCATGTCCTCGACGCGGTCTATCTCATCGACAATCTCCAGCCCGAGCAAGGTTTCAAACACATCCTCCAACGTCACCAAGCCTTTGACCTCACCATACTCACCCACAGTAATGGCAATGTGGACACGGTTTTTTAGCATCAGCTCTAGCAAGTCAAACAGCTTCATCTTTGAGAATACAAAGGTGATCTCTCGTTTAAACTGGGTCAACGGTTTGTGCATGGCGTGGTTGACTTTGGCCAGCAGCATATCTGTTTTTAGCACAAAACCGGTAATATTGTCCAAATCACCATCATAAATCGGCAAACGCGAAAACGTCAGCTTAGGGCGATCTACCAGCAGCTCAGCCACGGTTTTATTTTCTTCAAAAGCGAGCATCACTGAGCGCGGCGTCATGATGTCCTCAACCTTGATAGCGCCAAAGGCCAGCAAGTTACGGATAATGCGCGACTCTAGCGGGTCTATCTGACCTGACTCCTCACCGATACTGGCCAAAGCGGCAAACTCACGGCGGCTAAAGGTTTGCGGCTCTTTGCCGCGCACCAGCAGTTTGGTGAGGCGCTCTGATATCCAAATCAGTGGATACAGCAGTAAGATAATACCGCGGACAAAATAAGCCACCAGACCGCTAAGCTGACGCCAATACAGTGTGCCCAAAGTCTTGGGAATAATTTCAGACAAAAACAAAATCGCCAGCGTCATAATCGCTGAAAACAGTCCAAACCAAGCACTACCAAAGACGATAGTCGCTTGGGCACCAGCGCCGATAGAGCCAAGCGTGTGCGCCACTGTGTTTAATGTCAAAATAGCGGCCAGCGACTGATCGATATTATCAACTTTTAGGCTTTTAAGCATTTCCGCTTTTTTGGGGTTGCTTTCTTGTACATCCGCGATAAACGACGGCGTCATACTCAGCAAAACAGACTCGGCCAACGAACATGCAAAAGACACGCCAATGGCCAGTACGACAAAAAATATCAGCAGCATCACATTCAGCGCTGTTGGTGCAGCCGCCGCGTCAGCCGCCCAAGCCAGCTGCGGTAGTAGCAAGACGGCAGGAAACGGCAGCATCGCGAGTAACGGCCGACCAAAACGAGCAAGACGACACATCTTTGGGGGAGGTTCTGCTGACTCATCTTGACGACAAGCCCGCGGACGATTTAAACGAGGTACAAACATAAAAGAGGTGGACAAGTTAGGTAACCTAAACAGAAAAGAAGAAAAAGATAATATCATGAGTACGCGCCGCCGAGCATCTACCGCATAAAAGCTGGTTAATACTCGATAAACAGGCACTCATCGATGCCCACCACCTTGCTTGACAGCTTGTCTTATAGGCAACTAATAACCCAGTCAGTCAACAACCAACATCTGGCTGCTGCGCGTGACATTTTATAAGGACAGCTTACCAGCCCTACCCTCTGGGTATCGTGTGGCGGCAATTATTGCCATTTGATAGTAGCATTGATGATAATATTTCACAATAAGCCGCGCTTTTTAAGTGCGATTTTTTAGGTACGCCGTTTATCCCCGAGGTTTTACGTTTCGTCATACGGGTTTTTGGCTAGCATTTGATGCGATCAATCGCCCGATATACCAGAGAAAACACACCCAGCTTATGATTAACAGTTACCAAGTCTGGGATTTTTTGTTACTATGCGTCTAATTTTATTATTGTCTATGACTTACTGAGAGTAAATTATGTTGCTATTTATCCAAGCCGCCCATGCGGCCCCAGAAACTGCAGGCGCTGCGTCAATATTTGGCCAGATCTTATTGCCTGTCGCTTTTTTTGCGATTTTTTATTTTTTGGTCATTCGCCCGCAGTCTAAGCGTACCAAAGAGCATCGTGCTATGGTCAATGGGCTTAGTGTCGGCAATGAGATTATCTTTGCCGGTGGTCTGATGGGTCGTATCAAAGACATCGAGGGCGACTATGCTGTCGTCAGCTTGAACGACAACACAGATGTGAAGATACAGCGCGCTTCTGTCATCTCAGTATTGCCTGCTGGCACTATCGAGAGCGTATAATTATCAGCCGTGCTGTATTTATGATTGTGCGCTCGTCGCACTGATAAATACGTACGTGCCTAAAAAATGACCGTACCTTGTCTACGGTCGTTTTTCGCTATAAAGTAGCAAAACCTTGCATTTTATAATGCCAAAGACGGCGATAAGTTGTCAGTTTTATGTTATCGATAATCTTTCGATAACAGATATTTTGGATGACGGCGCAAAGCGTCATCTGTATTATTTGCTTTATTGCTTTATTGTTTTATGCTTTATTATCATCGCGGATGATCGCAATGGTACATGACAACGACTGCCAAATACGGCACTCGGCCATTGCTATCGCTAACTTCCCATCTGCTAACTTGTGGCCTACGTCGCCAGTCGTTTATCAACCTAAAGAAGTGATTATGCAATATCCCGCTTGGAAATACTTACTCATCGCCGTCGTGCTTATCATTGCCGGTCTGTATGCTGCCCCCAACCTCTACCCTGACGAACCTGCCGTACAGATTACCAGTGCTGCCGCAGGTACCCAGCTGTCTGAAGATATTTTGACCGAGTCACAAAGACTCCTTACTGAGGCAGGTCTGGACAGTCATGATGGTACGTTTGAGGGCAACAGTGCGCTGGTACGCCTAAAAAACCCAGTCGATCAGCTCAAGGCGCAAGAAGTATTGCGTCAAAATCTGGGCGAGGACTATGTCGTGGCGCTCAACTTAGCACAGACCACGCCAGAGTGGCTACGTAGCATCGGCGCAAAACCGATGAAACTTGGTCTGGATTTGCGCGGCGGTGTGCGCTTTGTCCTCGAAGTCGATATGGATAAAGCTCTCGAGCAGCGCTTAAGTAGTGCGAGCCGTGATATGCGCCGTGAGCTACGTGCTGAACGAGTGGCGGTCAAAGGCATCAAAACTGAAAATCAAAGCATCGTACTGCATTTTGCTGATACGGACGCGCGTAACCGTGCTCAAAACATCCTACAAAGCTCAATGGGCAATACCTTTAATTTGCAGTCTTCGATTGATGAGCAAGGCCCAGCGCTAATCTTGGCATACAATGACGCCACCCTCGATGAGATCAAAAGCTACGCGGTCAATCAAAACCTCACGACCCTACGTAATCGTATTGCAGAGCTGGGCGTGACTGAAGCCCTCGTACAGTCACAAGGCGCTAGCCGTATCGTGGTAGAGCTACCTGGCGTACAGGACACAGCCGAGGCCAAACGTGTCCTTGGACGTACGGCAAACCTTGAGTTTCGCATGGTCGCTGAAGACGCTGACACCTACACAGGCGGCATTCCACCAGCAGGCACTGAGGCTTTTCCCTTTGAGACGCTCGATGGCCCTCCAGTACTGCTAGAGCGTCAAGCCATCGTCACAGGTGATAAAGTCACCAATGCACAGACAGGCGTCGACGAAAACGGCTCGCCAGAAGTGAGCATCACGCTAGACAGTGCTGGTGGTAAGCTAATGCAAAATGCCACCCGTACTGCTGTTGGCAAACAGATGGCGGTTTTGTTTATCGAAAACAAACAAAGAATCACCTATGAAGAAGACCCAGAGACTGGCGAGACCGTCGAAGTACGCACGCCTTACGCTGAGGCAAAGGTCATCAACCGCGCCAATATTCAAGCGGTACTTGGCTCATCTTTCCGCATCACGGGGCTAGATAGTAGTGCTGAAGCAGCTGAACTGGCACTGTTACTACGCTCAGGTGCTTTAGCGGCTCCGATGTATTTCGTCGAAGAGCGCACCATTGGCCCATCACTCGGTCAAGAAAACATCGAAAAAGGCTTATTTTCGACGCAGGTCGGTTATTTGCTGGTCTTTGCCTTTATGATTGTTTTTTATCGTCTCTTTGGTGTCATCGCCAACGTGGCTCTAGCGGTAAACGTCATTATTATCATCGCTATTATGTCGATTTTAGGCTCATCGCTTACTCTACCAGGCATTGCAGGTATCGTTTTGACCATCGGTATGGCGGTCGATGCCAACGTCCTGATTTTTGAGCGTATACGCGAAGAGCTGGCCAACGGCGTACGGCCAAAATCCGCTATTGTGGCAGGATTTGCTCGCGCCTTTAGTAGTATTTTTGATGCCAACCTCACCACATTGTTGGTGGCGTTTATCTTGTTTGCCATCGGTACAGGCCCGATCAAAGGCTTTGCAATTACGTTAGCTATCGGTATTGTCAGCTCACTATTTACCGCCATCATGGTGACACGTGCGTTGGTACAAATTGCTTATGGTAAGCGTAAATCTATCAAACGTTTGAGCATCGGTTAGGAGAACACTATGGCGATCGATAAGAACAACCCTTTAGAACAAAGCAATCCAGATCGAAATGGTCCAGGCGGCTCAAACACAGACGCTAGCAGCACGCGCCGTCGCAAAAAACCACGCCGTGATGGCAAAGGCAGCAACAACCAAGCCAAATCAAAAAGAGCACGCCGCGGCAATAGCGGTGATAACGCCGCACAAACGCTCAGCACCCAAGCCATCGATCCAAATCTGGATATAGGTGATGCAGAGGACTATGCAGCAGCGCAAGCAGAAGGCGGCATCAAAGCGATAGGCGATCAGCGTATCATTCCATTTATGAAGATAGAAAAGCCAATGGCGCTTTTATCGCTCTTGATGGTCATTGGTAGTATCATTGCAATTGCGGTCAATGGCCTAAACCTAGGCCTTGACTTTACCGGAGGCGTCTCAGCAGACGTACGCTATGAGCAACCTGTCGAGCAAGCAGAGGTCGTACAGGCTTTAGCCGATGGTGGCTTTGATGATGCTGTGGTACAGTATTTGGGTACTCGAGAAGAATTGCTAGTACGCCTACCGCCGCAGTCTGATAATGTCGATGGACTAAATGCCAGCTTGACCCAAGCATTGACACTGCCCGATAATGCTGCTGATATCAGTAACGTCAATATCATCGGTAGCCAAGTGGGCAACGAAGTGTATTTAAACTCCGTCATGGCGTTGGCACTGGCGCTGGTTTGTATGCTCGGTTATGTGGCCCTACGTTTCCAATTTAAGCTATCATTGGGAGCGGTGCTTTCGCTGTTTCATGACGCCATCGTTACTATTGGTGTCTTTGCCCTATTCGGCTTTCCATTTGATTTGACGGTGTTGGCTGCTATTTTGGCCTTGATCGGTTACTCATTGAACGATACGATTGTCGTCTATGACCGTATTCGCGAAAACTTCCGCCGCGTCCGTGGTATCTCACCGCGACAGACCATTGACCTGTCTTTGACAGAGACGTTGCGCCGTACGATTATGACCATCTCAACCGTGTTACTTGTGGTATTGGCCATGATGTTCTTAGGCGGTGATGGACTATACTGGTTCTCAGTAGCGCTATTTATTGGTCTACTGGCTGGTACGTATTCATCGACTTACATCGCAAGCTCAATCCCACTGCGTATGGGACTGTCACGTGACGACTTTATTGTAAAAGTAAAGCCTGAGTTTGAAGAAGAAATCGTGACGTTTAACGATCCAAAAATGTACGAATAAAGCCGTATTTGGCCATGATGGCATTCTCTTATCTCATGGCCAACTGACAATATAAACACAAAATTCGTATCTTTAATACAATAATAGCGTGTAAAAATAAGCACCTGACTCACCAGCTATGAGTCTAGGTGCTTTTGTCTTTTTGCTGCGTTTACGGACTACTGACCACAATCAGGTCAATATAAGACAGCCTCAGCCAGCAAAAAGATGTATGTCTATCACGTATCATCATATTGTATGTTGATTTTATTTAGCATCGCCTACGACAGCGCACTGTCTTTAACAAAGGGCATAAAACGGGTCAAAAATGTCAGTTACCGCCTCCTCTGCTAACGCCTTACCACCGATTGATATCCGCTACGCGCGCATCATCGCAATTGCGCTGCCAGTTTTGCTGGCAAATCTGGCCATGCCGCTACAAAGCGTGATCGATACGGCCATCGTCGGCAATATGAATGATACCGCTAAGCTTGCAGGTATGGGGCTTGCGATACAATTGCTGTCTTTACTGCTGGTTAGCTTTAACTTTTTGCAATATGCATCGTCTGGACTATCCGCGCAAGCTCTGGGGCAGCTGGACGTAGCAAGCAAAGATAAAAACACGCTTGATTATCATGCTATCACTCCTTTATTGTCCATCTTACAGCGTGCTTTATTATTAGCCACGGCCATCGGGTTGTTATTGCTGCTGGCAAAGCCTTGGCTGATAGATTTTGGTCTACAGGCACTATCGGCCAATCCTGAAAGTGGCCGCGCGGCCAAGACGTATTTGGATGTGCGTTTTTGGGGTGTCATCGCCGAGCTGATGAACTTTGCTTTTATTGGCTGGTTTGCAGGGCAAGGCAAAACCCGTTATATGCTGTATCAGCAGGGCTTTATTGCCATACTCAACATTATCCTAACGCTGTTTTTTGTCTTTGGGTTACAGATGGAGCTGGTCGGTGTGGCACTGGGCACCACCATTGCGTTTTGGTCAGGTGTATTATTGGCTTTATGGCTGAGCTGCCGGCACCTAAAGATATCTTGGCAAACCTTGTTTTGTGCTGACAGCCAGCATTTTACTAAAGAGAAAATGCTTAGGCTATTTTCACTGAATAAAGACATCTTTATACGTACGCTGATTCTAACGTTAAGCTTTGCTTGGATTACCCGTCTATCTGCTCAAAGTGGCGATGTTATATTGGCGGCCAATGCCATATTATTACAAGTATTGAGCATATCTGCCTTTGCCTTAGATGGCGTCGCTGTATCAGCTGAGACGCTGAGCGGACAGGCAGCTGGGCGACGCGACTGGGCAAGCTTTCGCGTCGTTATCAAGCGCACTGGGCTCGTCAGTTACACGCTGGCTATCTTATTAAGCGCGGTTTGGTGGCTGGCCATGCCTATCTACCTGCCATTTATGACCAATATCGAGGCGGTGTTTCGCTTAGCTGACCAATATCACTGGTATGCAGTGCTCTTACCCTTAGTCGGTGTGGGCGCATATTGGCTGGATGGCATATTTTTTGGTCTGACTGCTGGTAAGGTGATTCGGAATGCCGCGCTTATCTTAGCGGCTGTCTTTTTTCCGCTAAGCTGGCTACTCTATCAGCAGTGGGATATGACTGGTATTTGGCTCAGCGTCTGGAGCCTATTGCTACTCAGACTTATTATTTTAATAGGTTTTTTATACCGCGCTCATCAGACAGGCGATTATGAAAAGCTCCAAATATAGTCGATACACTCTAAAAATGTCATAGCGCTACTGGGATAAATTTTGTGCAGCCTCTGGGAACGCAGCACGCAAGTAAAATTTATACCAGTAGCGCGTTTAAATCCATAACAGTTTTACATTCAGCTAACTATAGACGCGTAAGGCGGTATTTGCTCCGATGTTGATATCGTCAGTTCGATATAAAAACGTTATAGCAAGTTAATAAAAAAAGTCAGTAAGAAAATTAGGATGTCACGTGACTACTCAATCAAAATTATTACATCAGCAGCATAGGGCCCACTATAACTGGGCCGAGGGATTTAAAAAAAGTTTGCCTGTGGCAATGGGTTATCTGCCAGCGGGGATAGCATTTGGTGTGCTCGCGCAGGTGGCGGGCATCCCTATATGGGCGACCATTATGCTCAGTGTCGTACTCTATGCAGGCGCCGCTCAGTACGCCTGCTTGCCCATGCTAAGTGCCGGCCTACCGATTGGCAATATGGCAACCAATATTGCCGCAATTAACCTGCGTCATGTGTTTTATGGGATGCCATTGCTCCACTCTCTCCCGCAGAATAAAATCGCTAAAGCCTACTGTTTGTTTGCCTTGACCGACGAGACATTTTCGATGATGACCAGCCTACCTCAGGAATCAAGGCGGTCGCTCATTTTACCCATTAGTCTGTTTAACCAAAGCTGGTGGGTGTTGGCGAGCGCGATCGGCGTGATGATCGGCAGCACCCTTAGTGATATGGTGCCGCATTTAGATTTTGCGCTGGTCTGTCTGTTTGCGATATTGGCCTATGAGCAGTTTCAGAGCATCAAACGCTATTTTCCTATTGGCATTGCCATTGTTGCGTTACTGATTGCCTCACTATTTACCAGCAACTGGTTATTATTGGTGGCCATTTTTATTTGTATGTTGATGATTTTGGCACGTGGTTTTTGGGTACAGCGCGGTACAAAAGGAGACGTTCATGAGCAGTAGTTATCTGATTTTGGCCACCTTTGCAATGGCTGCAGTGACCTTTGTGACGCGTGCACTCCCCGCTTTGATACCAAAAAAGCTGCTGGACACGCCGTGGCTACACCGTTTAAACGAAAGCCTGCCCTTATCAGTGATGGTGCTGCTTATCCTTACCAGCCTTTCTTATCAAAACTTATCAGTAACCACCGGTATGCATAGCGCAGAGCTACATTTGCTGATGGCACAGATTGGCGCGCTACTGTTGGTGCTACTGATTTATCATATCAGCCGTCAGTTATTGGTCAGTATGGTCGTTGGTATCGCTGCCATTAATGGGCTGCTATGGCTGTTTACTCAGTTTTTGGGCTAACAGTTTTATAGCAGCACCGCTTTATCTTATCTTTATCTTGTGATGAAAAAGGCTGAACTCTGATAAGAGTCCAGCCTTTTTATTAGATACTATGAGCGGCTGCTCAGTGAGAACATTATAGCTCTTCGACGCCCATCATATCGACTGGCGTGTCGGCGACGATTTGCACGCCTTTTTTACCTGTTTTGGCAGTGTCGCTGCGCTGCTCTTGTAGATGGTCAAGATAGGCTTCGTTGATTTGACCTGTGATGTAGCAGCCATTAAACACGGCACAATCAAACCCTTCTACTTTGCTGTACTTGGTGTCCTTGACCGCGTCAATCAAATCCTCTAAATCTTGAAAAATCAAACGATCAGCACCGATGATATCACGCACTTCCTCTACCGTATGGCCAGAGGCGATCAGCTCGCTACGCACCGGCATATCGATACCATACACGTTTGGATACTTGACTGGCGGCGCGGCACTAGCAAAAAACACTTTGTTGGCACCAGCATCACGCGCCATCTGGATGATCTCGTGACAAGTCGTACCACGGACGATAGAGTCATCTACCAACAGTACGTTTTTGCCCTTAAACTCAAGCGGTACTGCACTGAGCTTTTGACGGACAGATTTTTTGCGCTGCTGCTGACCTGGCATAATAAAGGTACGCCCGATATAGCGGTTTTTCATAAACCCTTCACGGTACTTGACGTTCATCTTTAGCGCCAGCTCCATCGCAGAGGTGCGCGAGGTGTCTGGAATAGGAATCACCACGTCGATATCATGATCGTCGCCCCACTCTGCAAGGATTTTGTCTGCCAGTTTTTCGCCCATGCGCAAGCGTGATTTGTAAACTGAGATATTGTCCATAATAGAGTCTGGACGGGCAAAGTAAACATACTCAAAGATACAAGGCGTGTATTCTTTTTGCTCAACACATTGATGGGTATGCAGCTTGTGATCCAAATCGATAAAAATTGCTTCGCCTGGTTTGACATCACGAATAATGCTAAAGCCTGACCCTGTCAATGCCACAGACTCAGATGCCACCATGTATTCGGTGCCGCCGTTGGGTGCCATGCGCTTACCAAAAATCAGCGGACGAATACCGTTTGGATCACGAAACGCCAATAAGCCGTGACCTGTGATCAAAGCGACCACGCCATAAGCGCCTTCGCAGCGGCTATATACCGCTTTTACCGCTTCAAAAATATCGTCAGCGCTTGGGCTGGTTTTGCCCAAGTTTTGCATCTCATGCGCTAGTACGTTGAGCAGGACCTCAGAGTCAGAGTCGGTATTTAGATGGCGACGATCTTCGATGTACAGCTCTTTTGCCAAACTCTCAGCATTGGTTAAATTACCATTGTGTGCCAAGGTGATGCCATAAGGCGAGTTGACATAAAATGGTTGAGCTTCTGCGCTGCTAGAGGTGCCCGCTGTTGGATAGCGTACGTGGCCGATACCAAATTTGCCGACCAGCTTGATCATATGATGGTTCATAAACACATCACGGACCATGCCGTTTTCTTTACGCAGATAGAGTCGTCCATCTTGCAACGTCACAATACCTGCTGCATCTTGACCGCGATGCTGTAGCATCGTCAAGCCATCATAAAGAATCTGATTGACTGGCTCATGAGCTGCAACCCCAACGACTCCACACATAGTTTTATCCTATTTTGACCCATACATTAGTACTACAATGACGACGAGACTGTAGAGCGGCCTGTTTAGCAGCCAGCATCGCCTTGCCATCTACCTGATGATATCTCTTACTACACTGATGTGTTATTTGTCAAAAACGCCCGCTATCGACTCTAGAATGTCGATTGCCCGTTTATGAGCTGTAATTGCTATCAAATCATTTTTTATCAAGGAAAAATACGAAGATAATGTCATAACATTTGGTCTAACCAAAATTGGCCGATGATATCGAGCGCTTAAGACTGATTGACCTGATCCCACGCCATGCCCAGTACGTCTGACACCAAGGCTTTACCCATCGGTGCATAAGGCAATAGCTCTGGCGCGAGGACGGACGTTTGCCACTGCGGCATTTGTACCAGCAGAGGCGCGCTGACACTCAATACCACCAAGACCATCAGTACGTTTTTTGCCGCACCAAGTACACCGCCTGCCATTTTATCCAACACACCCAAACGCAGCGTCTGAAGGACACCGGAGAATACAAAAGCAACCAAGTGCATAATGGCCAAAATAACAATCACCACCAATAAAAACGCCATGGCTATCTGCAAAACAGGGTTTTGCACCACACCCACCAGCTGCGGAGCAATCGAACCTGCCAACCGAGTGGCGGCGATAAGGGCGACAAACCAGCCCAGCAAACCCACTGCTGTCTTAATCAGCCCTACCTGAAAGCCGCGCCACAGTCCAACCAAGACGACGATAGCAATCACGATATCCAAACCACTCATGTCCTATGCCTCATTGGTTTTATCATTTGTATGGTGAGAGAGTGCCACTGATGACAGGCTTTAGCTTTCCATGGCGTCATAATAGCCGCCGATCGCCTGAATACAAGACTGTACCAGACCAGGCCCACGATAGATAAGCCCGGTATATAGCTGTATCATATCGGCCCCTGCTTCGATTTTTTTGACCGCTTTGGCACCGCTGTCGATACCGCCAACCCCAATCAGTGCCACCTTGCCCTCTAGCTGATCTGAGAACTGCTGCAATATCTGGGTACTGGTATGGCTCACAGGACGACCTGATAGCCCGCCTGCTTGGTCGCCATCTCGCAGATCCTCAACCCCGACTCGGCTCAGCGTGGTATTGGTTGCGATTAGACCGTCAATCTCAAAGTCTATTAATTGCTGCGATATATAGTCAACTTGTAATGGCTCTAAATCTGGAGCGACCTTTAGCACCAATGGCACATAAAAGCCATATTCGCTAGCCAACTGACTGTGGCGGTTTTTGATCGTATGCAGCAGCTGCGTCAGTGCTTCGCCACTTTGTAAATCGCGTAAGTTTTTGGTGTTGGGCGAGGAGATATTGACCGTAATATAAGAGGCATGCGGATAGACACGCTCAAGACAGTATACATAGTCATCGGCCGCCTGCTCTACAGGGGTGTCGGCGTTTTTGCCGATATTAATTCCGATATTGCCTTTGTATTTACACCGCTTAACGTTTTCTATCAGATAATCAACGCCCTGATTATTAAACCCCATACGATTGATAATCGCATCGGCTTGCTTGATTCGAAAGAGTCTAGGTTTCTCATTGCCCGCCTGCGCTCGAGGCGTGACGGTCCCGACCTCAATAAAGCCAAAACCCAGCTCCGCCAGCGCATCGATATAATCGCCGTTTTTGTCCAGTCCAGCAGCCAACCCCACAGGATTGGAAAACTGCAATCCCATACAGTCAGTGGGCTGCATCAACTGACCATAGGCCAACCCCAATACACGCGCTCTGTGCGCTTTGTCCAATAAAGACAGTGTCATCTCATGGGCGTGCTCAGGATCCATATTAAACAAAAAAGGGCGAAGTAAGGCATAAGACATAATGGTGGCAGACCCTGCTCGAAAGTTATGGTGAATGAAAAGTGCGAATAAGATCAAGCGCTGCGATTATATCAGCTTAACAGAAATAAGAGCAAAGTTTCATGGGCTAAATTTTTATATTAAGGCACAGGGCGATTGTCTGTGAGTGCAATCCAACCTCTGATGATTCGGTAGAGATGCCAAATAAAAGTAAACAGCATTATTAGCAATCCAACCCCTGCCAGTAGTACCGAACCGATGGCCATGTTGTTGCTACTATCGGTCAACATACTTACCCCAAATCCACCGAGCGCAAAGGCAATAATAACAATGCCCAAGACAAACCAAACAATACTGTACCAAAAGGTCTTGATTTGCCAATCAAAATGAGTAGCAAGCCATGAGCCATCGGCATCATGACGCTTAGCATAGTTCATCACGATCGGCACAATCCACAACAGACCTGCAGTAAAATAACTGACCACATAGAGCAGATAAGTGATGTGATTGTAAGTGATTAAGGAGCGGCGTTTGTCGCTATTCATAGTATTCTTCGCCTGATTGCTATCGTTATTGTTATTTATAGGATAATTGGCCATTGTACGCATCCATATCTGACAGTGACTGATACTTAGTTCATTGTGTCAAACAAAGAGGTTTTCAATGGTGCATCTATCAATAGCCTGCCGTAGATGATTCAGTGGCTAATGACTCTGTAGCGTGAGCGCCGTGATTGACGCTCATAGATGACTCACTGAGCGATGGTCGCTTGTACTTGTATCAGCTGACTGGTCAAATCTTGTTGCATCGATAGCTGAGTAAACTGCCAACCTTGCTGCTGCAGCTTGGCAAGTGCGCCACTGACCACCGCTTGACTGGCATGATCAAAGCTGAGCTGTACCGCATCGCCCGCCGCGACGACTTGCGCATTGGCAATGCCTGAATGATCAAGTAACGTACTGACGCGGCTGGCAGGCGGCATGGCCGCTGCGCCGTCTGGGGCGGCAGATGCAGTGAGCGCCTGACTGTCGATATTGCCTGCCTGAGCACGCAGCCAAAAATAATCAGCCACTTGCGCTTGATAGGCGTTTTTACTGTCTGTTGCTGCTTGATGCATACTATAGCCACCATAACCACCCACAAACACCAATAAAAACACAGACAGTACCGTTAGCGCTAGCTGATCGCGTGATGGCAAGGCATGCCAGCGCGCCGATAGGGTGTTTCGGTAATGACTAAAGCGCTCCAATAAAGCATTGTCCTTTATTGGCTTACTCGGCTCAGCAATGCTGTTGCGGCTCTTGGCACGGCGCTGTAAACGTTTCATTTTCTACCTTTTGCTGATTTTGCGATAAGTAAGAAAGACTTAGACTATGAGGCCGCTTGCAAGTCCGCATTCTCTGCAACCGCTACTGTGATCTGACCACTGAACTGCCCTTGCTCAGTGCTATTGACCTGAGCCAGCTTTGCATCGATGCCTTGGGCGATCAAGGTGCTGGTAAACTGGTCAAGACTACCACGATCAGGAGCAATCAAGGTAAAACTCAGCGCAGAGGGCTGCATCACCAAAGCCTGCGCATGCAATGAAGACTGCTTGATCAAGGGTGATAGCCGTGCCAGTGTCGCCATATGAGACGCCTGTGCTTGACTGTCATGGCGCAGTTTTGGTTGCAGCTGTATTTGTAGCTTGCTGCGACTGCTCAGTGGCTCGTTGGCAAACCAAGAATTATACTGATTTGCAATCTCAGCTTTGGTCGCAGTGGCTGCCTGCTGGTACTGATACCACTGCACGCCATCGGTTGCTATTTGTAGCACTAGCGCTGCCAACGCCACCATCATCGCCACCCGTAAATACGGCGATAGCTGAGAATCAGCAGATTTTACAAAGAAATTTAGCGCATGGCGCTCAGGGTTTTCAAGTGGTACTGGGGAGGCAGATAACGGCGTCAGCAGCAGCTGATGATCAGCGATAAGCTCAGCAGTGCGGGCAAACCAATAAGACCGAGCGTCCAGCTCGTCTTGCTGCTCCATAGCGGCGACAGGCGGCAAAAGGCTCACCTCGCTTAAGTGCGGAAAACGCTCAAAAATCAGCGGTAAATAACTGACCGCCATGCCCTGCCATGCAGACTGGCGCAGCAAAGTGGTTTGCTCGTCTTGATAAAGCGTGATTTGCTGACCGGCCTGCTCCGTTGGCGCAGGTAATAACAAAAAATCAGGCAATAGTGCGATGAGGCTCATGCCAGCCAACTGCGCGCTTTGTTGCCATGAGTCGATATCGCTCTGCGCCAAGGCATACAATTGATGACGCTCAGCGTGACTGATCTGGCGAACGGCCAACTGCTCCACAGGAGTCAAGGACATCTCTTCAAACAAATACTGCTTGCCACTATTGCCCAGCTGCTTGAGCTGGGCAGTATTTAGCTCAGTATCTACCTGCAATACATGACTGGATGGAAAGTACAGACAGACTGCATTTTTTCCATTGGCTTTATAACTCCCATACCCCTCTTGTAGCTGCTGCCACCCCTCAACGCTTTGCCAGTGTTGGAGGTCTTCATGCCAGACAGCCAGTGGGCTATGCTGCGCCCGTAACCAAACATGTATCACTAAGCGTGTCCTTAATCATTAAAGCATTTATCAAAAGTAGACGGCGTTATTGTGTAGACAACTGCTACTGGGTGACGATCATAATCATAGGCAAAACACGTATCACATCAAACAAGCTAATAAGGCTGCTTCGGTACAAAGCGATCCGTTTCCCGCGCCATGCCAGCCATCACAAAGTCCATCTCAAACACTCGTGCTTCTGCCAAGGCAAACGACTCAGGATACTCCCCTATCAGCAGCCCTGCGATGTGAGCGACGATTGACATATGACACACCACAACCAAGCACTCGGCTTCAATATGACCAAGGTCGATCAAGGCTTGATGCGCATCATCTGCTGGCGTAATGTTATCTAGTATGACAAAGGGCACCGTTGGCGCACAGGCTTGAAACGCGGCCAAGGTTTGCTGCGCTCTATCATAAGGACTCACGATAAACTGATCTGGCTGATAGCGTGTCATCACGAACTCTGCCGTTTGCGCCGCCTGCTCTCTACCCAGATCTGTCAGTTGACGCGCGCTGTCTGGCCGCATGTCGTTCTCTGCTTGACCATGACGTACCAATATAATTTTCATAAGCTTCCTTAATACCGCCTAAGCGTTGCATATCTACTGCGAGTTTTTAGCAAGTCGGCTTTTTATTTGGCGTATTATTTGTCTTTATCACTATCCTTGTCAGCGGTTTTGCTGGCTGAGCTTTTCATATGTGCTGTCAGCGCTGCATTGCTATGATCATGCGCCATCACAAACTCGACATCGCTACGAAACCCAGCTTCCATCAGATGCAAAGCCACACCCAAGGCGGCCTTGTCTTCATAAATGACGGCGTATAGGGCATGAGTGATGGGCATATAGATGCCCTCGCGGGTGGCTTTTTCGTGCACTTGCTGGATGGTATTGACCCCTTCTGCGGTCTGACCCAGCTTTTTGACTGCTGCATCGATATTCATACCACGACCAAGCATATTACCGATACGAAAGTTGCGACTGAGCTCTGAGTTACAGGTTGCGTATAAATCGCCAACACCTGACAGGCCTAAGAAGGTCAATGGATTGGCCCCCGCCTCAACCCCGAAACGGCTCATCTCAGCCAAAGCGCGAGTCAATATCATGGCCTTGGTGTTTTCGCCGACTTCATAGGCCGCCGCCATACCCATAGCAATCGCATAAATGTTTTTGAGCGCGCCGCCCAGCTCTACGCCTTTGACATCATCACTGGCAAATACCCGAAAAAACGCACTATGCAGCGCGGCTTGCACCGCATGACGCAGCGGCTCAGACTCACTCGCAATCACCGTAGCAGAGGGCATGTTTTTCATGATTTCTATGGCCAGATTGGGCCCTGACATCACGCCAAAATTCACCTCTGGCAACTCTTCTTTGATGATGTCACTCATCAAGGCAAACGTGTCTTTTTCCATACCTTTGGTCAAAGAAACAATAGATTGCCCACTGATAAAAGGCGCGATGTTTTTTAGTGTCTCACGAAAGGCCAAACCAGGCACCGCGATAAAAACAATGTCTTTGTCTTTGACTGCGGCGGCCAAGTCATGACTGTATTTTAAGCGATCATCAAGCTTATGTCCTGGCAAATATTTTTTGTTGGTTTGGGTTTTTGCCATCGCCTTAACAGTGCGCTTATTGCGCACCCAAAGCGTGGTATCACAGCCATTCCGCGCCGCGAGGTTTGCCATGGCAGTACCAAAACTGCCGCCGCCCAAAAACGCCAAACGTAGCTTGGTCGGATTGCTATGGATTTTGGCCATATTTTTTGCAACGGCAGACTCTACCGCACTGGGATTGAGCTTTTTACGGCCCAGACCTGATTTGGTGGCGCGCTCGATGATGCCTGCCAGCAGACTGTTTTGTTTATCAGAGCTTTGCTTATCCGTGTCATTATACTCGTTATTGGTGTCTTTATTACTGTCGTTAGGGCTAGTCATGTTCTGGTATCCGTGTTGACTGACTTATTATAAGTAGCATTATCGTGATTGAAAACCAAGATGCCGACCGTGTTTATTGTATATTGTGGGCATCTAAACCAAAGCGCCTGTAAACCTTATGACTCAAAACGTATGAGCGGTTCAATGTCAATGGGCTTGCGTGTAGGCTCATCCTTAGGACTGGTGCCAGTATAAACAAAAGCCGTAATATAATCATCTGCCCCCACGCCAAAGTATGCCTTGACCGCAGGCTCATTACAAAGCAAACCTGTCCGCCATACCGTACTAAAGCCTTGTGCCTTTAGAGCCAGTAGCATATTTTGGACAGCGGCGCCTGCGCTGAGCAGCTGCTCAAAAGGCGGCACTTTTTTGTGTGCTTGCATGTTGGTCACGACCGTTATGATAACAGGTGCACGTAGCGGCATGGTATGAGTTTTTTTGATGGTTTTTTCGGTCAGCACTTCACCTTGTTGTGCAGCCTGTGCCTTTGCGGCGCTCACCAATGCCGCGCCCAACTGACGACGCGCCTCACCTTCGGTGACGATAAACCGCCACGGTTGCAGCGTTTTGTGGTCAGGCGCTGTGGCCGCACAGGCGATTGCTGCTTCTATCTGAGCACGGGTAGGTGCAGGCGTGTCTAGATTGCCCATGCTGCGCCTCGAGCCAATCCAGCCGATCATCGCTTCACTATTGACTGGCATCTCATCCGTGTCGATACTTTGTATAGACTGCTTTTTATTATTTTTATCAGAGGTAGTCATTACCGCTCCTTATTTATTTTGTGGTCACAGACGGGTTGCGTCAAGCTTTGATAATCCTTGAAGCTATTTTTTACTCAAAACGACTAAAAACCATTGCATGCGCACACTGATATCATGCCTTTGTGATACCTTTATACACCCTTGCACTCAACAGCCATTGTCGCTACACAGCCTCTTCGGTGCGATGCTCCGTACGCAGGTAGTCTTCTGATTGCATCTCAAGCAAACGCGAACGTGTACGTTCAATCTCAAAAGCCAGCTTTTCTCCTTGATAAAGCTCAAGAATAGACTGCTCGGCACGCACCAGTAGCTTGACGCGGCGATCATAAAACTCATCGACCAGATAAATAAAGCGCCGCGTTGGATCACGTAAATCATCGTCTAAGGCTGGCACCACATCGACCAACACCGTACTAAACTGTTTGGCGATTTCGATAAAATCTGCAGCAGAGCGCGGCTCCATACACAAGTGTCTAAAGTCACAAAACAAGATATCTTCGGTACGGGCGTTGACCTTAATCGAGCGGCCATTGATGACGATGGGCTCTTTGCTGATTTTTTGGTTGTTAGACAGGCTGGCAAAACGGTTGGCCAGCCAGTGATGATTGGCCTTGGTCAATGGCGACTCATACAACTCAGCTTGCTGCAGTACCCGCAAACGATAGTCTATGCCTGAGTCGATATTCATCACCGTAGTATGGTGCTCGACCTCAGCGATCGCAGGCAAAAAGCGGTCACGGTGCAGGCCATCTTTATACAGACCTGCTGGCTCGATATTGGAGGTGGCGACCAACGTCACGCCACGATTAAACAGCATGGTAAACAAATCGCCTAAGATCATGGCATCAGAGACGTTGGAGACAAAAAACTCATCAAAACAAATCACCACCGCTTCTTTGTAAATAATATCAGCGACTTTTTCGAGTGGATCACTTTGACCTTGGAGCGCATTAAGCTCTTGGTGCACGCGCTGCATGAAATGATGAAAGTGCTGCCGCATCTTACGCTCGATGGTCAATGAGTCATAAAACATGTCCATCATCCACGTCTTACCGCGGCCTACCCCGCCCCACATATACAGACCCTTTGGTGCAGCAGGCTTGGATTTCAAAAAGCTAAAAAAGTGCTTTTTTTGTGGCACGCTGTCATTGAGCTGGTGATACAGCTCATCGAGGTAGCTCATGGCCTGATATTGCTGTTCATCTCGCGTAAACTCACCTGTGCTGATGGCTTGCTCGTAGCGTTGCAACGGGGATAAACTCATAATGCGACTCATTGTTTAATAAAAATTATTTAATAAAATCAAATGGTTGTATTTTTACGATTGTATATAGCTGAGGCGGCGCTCATAGCAATCGATCCTAGCTATCGTCCAGAAAAACTGTGGTGCTCAAGCAGTTTTTTTAATTCAGACAAACGCCCATGAAAAAAGTGCCCCGCCCCATCGACCACACTGACGGCGATACCCAGACGATCCGCAAATGCTTGCATATTAGCAGGGTCAATCACCTCATCAGCATTACCATAAATCTCAAAGGTCTTATCAGCAGGTAAGTCGATATCACTGCTGTCGTTTTTTTCTACCGATGGCGCAATAAGCGCGATATTTATAAGCTCAAAATCGCTCACGTCCCAGATATGTGAGGCCTCGAGCACTTGTTCGGCGACGCGCGCGGTGACATACCCGCCAAAGGAAAAACCACCCAACCACAGCTTGCGCGCGCCGGTTTGCTCAGCGATCCATTGTAGCACGGTCATCGCATCGACGACTTCGCCATCGGCATAATCATGCTCGCCTGTGGACTGCCCGACACCGCGAAAATTAAACCGCACCACATGCATGCCACTATCGCGAGCAAAGCGGTACATGGTCGTGACCACTTTGTTATTCATCGTCCCATCAAACAAAGGGTTGGGGTGACAAAGCAGCGCCACTGTATCGGTATTGGGATCGTTAGGGTTGTCTTGTTGCCAGAGCGCATCGACCTCGAGCACGCCAGCAGGAGAAGGAATCAGGTGCATATTATTACTTACTTAAGAATGAATGTCTCAATTATCCTAGATATGGTTTATATTTCAAGTGATTTGCTGTACAGACACCCTAGTAACCGCCTAAATGCTTATAAGTGTAAGATAACGGTAAGAGCGCACACAATAACTACCTAGACACCAAAGCGCCGAATGGGTTAGATTCATACTGATTGTGTAGTGGTGACTGGCAAAGCGTCAGTGCCATTTATCATTACAATACTCAACATCTAAATTGAGGAATACATTATGATTACTATGAATAAAACCGCCGCTTTTGGTGCCACATTGGCCGCCGCACTTGCTTTGAGCGCCTGTCAAAGCACCCCGTCATCACCGGTCATTCAACGTGCCAACGCTACCTACGAGACCACGGGTATCGCCGATACAAAAGTCAAAGCGCAACAAAACGCCATCGATAGCGCTCAAAAAACGTGCCGCAGCAAGCAAGTAATTATCATTGAGGACACAGTTAACTACAATGGTATCTTGGATGAGCGCACAGGCCGCATGGTTGGACAAGCTGGCGCGGTGCTCGGTAGTATCTTTGGTACCGGTTCACCAGATTTATCGCGTGATGACGACTATGAATACACCATCAGCTTTCGCTGCCAATGATTCGCTGCCAATAACGTGATGGTGCGTAAACACAGCCGCTAGCAACTCGCCAGCCCTTCTGTTTGTCACAGCATTTATGCAGCAGATCGGTTGGCTTCTCTTTTTGTGACTGCGCTTTTGAGGTAAACTATCATCAGCTCAAAACCTCAAGCGATACACGCAGCGCTATTTCGCGGATTGTCAACTTGCCTTGCTCTCTGATTGATAGGGTCGGTTGTTTTTTTGCCGCGTTTTTTTTCCGCATTGCTTTTTACGATATGGTCTCTTTGGTTTTGATAGCAACCATTTCATACCTTTCTGTCCCACTTTATACTTTTATGTCTTAGTCGGCTTTGGTCTCCTATTATGCGCAAACCCAATCTCTCAAATATCAAACAAGCCAAAGTCCTAGCCCCTGCCAAAGACTTGGCGACGTTAGAAGCTGAGCTTGCTGAGCAAGAAAACAGCCTAGAAGTCAGTTTAGAAGACACGGTGCTGCGCTTAAGTGACTACTTGTCGGCGGTAGAGATGGTGGTAAAAGAAACCTTTAACCATCGCGTGTGGGTGAAGGCTGAGATTCGCAACTTATCGAGCAAAGGTGGGCATCATTATTTTGAGTTGGCCGAAAAAGATGACGATGGTAAGGTCGTGGCCAGCTGCCGCGGCAACCTCTGGCGCTTTAAGGCCGCCCGCGTTTTGGCGAAGTTTGAGCGCGCAACGGGCATGCCGCTTGAGCGCGATCTGACCGTACTGCTCAAAGTATCGGCAGGTTTTCATGCGCAGTATGGCTTTTCGCTCACAATCGAGGATATCGATCCAAGCTACACGTTAGGCGATTTGGCGCGGCAGTATGCTGAGATGGTCGACCGCTTAACGGGCGAAGGACTCCTGCACCTCAATCAGCAGCTACCGACACCGTTTGATATCGAGCATGTGCTGGTCATCGCCCCCGAAAAAGCCGCAGGATTGGGCGACTTTCAGGCCGATGCAGACCGCTTAGCCAGTACCGGTGCTTGTCAGTTTCATTACCATCATGCCACCTTTCAAGGCAATCATGCGCCAAGCGAGATTCGCCAAGCCATCGTCAGCGCTCAGCAGCAATTCCAAGATACCTATCAGCATTTGCCAGATTTATTAGTAATTATCCGCGGCGGCGGTGCGGTGGGCGATTTGGCTTACTTAAATGACTATGAGCTGGCAGCATTGGTGGCTGAGCAGCCTATTCCTGTGTGGGTCGGCATCGGTCATGAGCGGGATAAAGTCATTCTAGATGAGGTGGCGCATACTAGCTTTGATACGCCATCAAAAGTCATCGCAGCGATTATCAGTCATCTGGCTCAGCTCATTACCCAAACGCTGCAATACCAAGCACAAATCAAACAAGCGGCCACACAGCAGCTCACGATGGCTGAGCAAAAAACGTCACGACAATTGAGCCATATCCAATCGCACACCATCGGTCAGCTGACCGCACTGCGAAAAGACAGTGATTATGCGTGGCGTAGCATTCAGCAAAGTGCCCAGCGCCAAGTTAAGCAAGCCGCCAGACTCACCAGCAATCTGCGCGCGCAGACTCAATCCTTGGCTTATCAGCAATTAGCAGCCGCTTCTACTTATAGTCAAAACCACCAAAAAACAGTGATACAAACCGCCCAGCTGCGCGTCATACAAGCGCAGCGTAATAGCGCGCATCTGCGTGACATTGTCCTTTTACACCGTCCTTCTCGTGTGCTCAAGCAAGGCTATACCATGCTCACTGATGCCAAAGACAAACACATTCTGACCAGCAGCACGCAGCTTTATCCTGAGCAAAACATTCATATCGTCTTAAAAGATGGTAAAGCACAGGCACAGATTGTTGAGATTAAAGACAATCACAAGAGGACAGAATCTGCTAATACGCTAACCGAATCAGACAACAACGTTTAAAAACTAATTACTTAAACCCTATTATCTACCAAAACCATTACCAGAGCTTAGGAAAACCTTATGACTACCCCGACTCGCCGACGCAAAAAAGCCGCCCCAAAAACCTTTAAGGCGGCTTACAATATTTTAAAAACCAATGCCGAGCAGCTACAGCAGCAAGATGAACCCGATATCGACAACCTTATGACCACGGTCGAAGAGTCAATCGCGGCGTATCGTGTCTGCGAAACCCGCATCAATGCCGTACAGCAAGCGCTAGATGCGGCGTTTGCTGAAGAAGGTCGCACAGAGAGTAGTGATCAAAACAGCAACCGCTAGTGGCGCTTTATTATGGCGTATCCACCTCAAACACTTGGCGAAGATAGGCAAGATAGGTGTCATTATTAATCATGGTCTTGCCTGGGCTGTCAGACAATTTTGCCACAGGCTGACCGTTACACTCGACCAGCTTTAGCACGATATTGATTGGGGTGATGCCCATGTCATTGGTCAAGTTGGTGCCGATGCCAAAGCTGGTTTTGATACGGTCTTTAAAATACTGATGCAGCTCCCACGCTTTGTCCAAATCCAAACCATCACTAAAAGTCAAAATCTTAGTCTTAGGGTTTATCTTGAGCTTTTTATAATGCGCGATGGCCTTGTCACCCCACACATAGGGGTCGCCGCTGTCGTGACGCAAGCCATCAAACAGCTTGGCAAAATACAAGTCAAAATCACGCAAAAACGCATCCATACCGACGACATCTGTCAGCGCGATTCCTAAGTCGCCGCGATACTCATGGACCCACGCTTCCAGCGCCGCTTTTTGTGAATCGCGCAAACGCACATCCAATGCCTGAAATGCCTGCATAAACTCGTGCGCCATCGTACCGATCGGCGTCATTCCCAGTTTTTTTGCTAGATAAACGTTTGAGGTGCCGCCAACTATCTTTGGGGCAGCCTTGTGTAGGGTCTCCACCACATGCGCTTGCCAAGATTTGCTAAAGCGGCGACGCGTACCAAAATCAGCCACGATAAAAGGCGGTGTATCGGGGCTATAGCTGCTTTGCTCGGCTGCATAATGATGCAGTAGCTCAACTTTGGCGTCTAGCCGGCGCTGGCCTTCTGCCAAGACTTGAGCGTCTGATAAGGCACTAAAATACAATTCATTGACAATGGCCAAAACAAACACTTCAAAAAACATTGCCTGTATCATCGGTCCTTCGATATCGATGCACAGTCTGTCTTTTTCATCGGTGCTGACAGTGATAAAACGGCGCTTGAGCTTAAACAGCTCGAGATAATCGACGAAGTCTGAACGAATAAAGCGCAAACCGCGCAGATATTCTAATTCATCTTCCGAAAACCGTAACTCGCACAGACTATCTAGTTGCTGCTCTAGAGCGTCTTTGATATCGGCTAAGGGATAGACAGTATCCTTATTATTGCGGCAACGAAAGCGATAAACCCCATGCGTCTGTGGAAACTGATGCAGCATGGCTTGGAGCATGGTGAATTTGTACAAATCGTTATCAAGTAACGAGGTAATAATAGGTGCATAGGTAACGGTCATACTATGGCCTTAGAAACACAAAAATAAAAAATAACGTCACCTAATACTCAAAGCGACACAGTATATAACATGATAAATAACCAGATATGGCGCACAAACAGCACGTTTGCAGCGCGCATTCATCAGTCGTCAGTCGTCAGTCGTCAAGTATAACGAAATTTGCTGCTTTTTTCAGAGTTCCTGCTTTCTTGGTGCTTTTATTAAGGCGTGCCCTCAATCTAATTGATAGTCAGCTAATAGTCAGCTAAATGGGTCAAAAACAGCAAAACAGTGTATAACATTGTATAACGCTGTCGATACCACTACGACGTAATCAGTTTGACCAAAGGCGCATAGCCTGACTGCGGCATCACATCGACGGGGATAAACTGCAGCGCGCCACCATTGATACAATAACGCAGGCCGCCACGATCCTTTGGCCCATCGGGGAACACATGGCCCAAGTGTGAGTCCGCGACCCGCGAGCGCACCTCGGTACGCACCATATTAAACGCTCGGTCTTCGTGCTGGGTAATCACTTGCATATCGATGGGCTTGGTAAAGCTTGGCCAACCGCAGCCTGACTGGTACTTATCAGTAGATAAAAACAAAGGCTCGCCCGAGACCACATCGACATAAATCCCAGGAGCAAACAAGTCATCATACTCATGACTAAACGCCCGCTCTGTTCCTGCCTGTTGAGTGATATTGTACTGGGCTTTGGTGAGCGTCTGCTGTAGCGCACTTTTATCAAACCCAGCATAGCGTTTAGGCTCTAGCGCTTCTGCGACGGTGCTGACAGGCGCAAGCTTGGGTGGTGCCGTACTCTCAAGCTTATCATCGGCAAGGCTGAGATCGACATGACAGTAGCCATTTGGGTTTTTTGCCAGATAGTCTTGATGATACATCTCCGCCACATAAAAGTTGTCTAACGGCTCATTTTCGACCACAACTTTTTGCTTATATTGGCTCTGTACTCGCTTTAGCGCCGCGTCGATGACCGCTTTATCGTCTTGATCGGTATAATATACCCCAGTACGATACTGCACACCGCGATCATTGCCTTGTTTGTTTAGGCTGGTCGGGTCAATGACGCGAAAATAATACTGCAAAACCGTATCAAGATCTATCTTATCAGCATCATAAGTGACTTTTACTGCTTCAGCATGCCCTGAGCCGCGAATGACCTGCTCATAACTGGGGTTGGCAGTATCCCCATTGGCATAGCCTGATAGCGCATCGACCACGCCATCGACACGCTCCATATAGGCTTCAACACCCCAAAAGCAGCCGCCTGCCAGATAGATAGAGCGGGTATTGATGGCGTTGCCTTTGTCATTATAATATACCCCATCTTTTTGCTTGATGGTTTCAATCTTGCTATTGCTGGCTGCCGCTTGGGCATTTGCAGGCTTGCTACTGCCAGCCTTTAGCTCGGCAAAGTCGTTTTCGGCATTGTCCGCCAGCGCATATGCTTGCTCGGTCGATATATTGCCTTTGACTAAGTGTACCAAGTTGCCGGTTTTATCCAGTATCGCCCAGCTTGGATAGACCTGCACGCCAAGCTGCTTGATGATAGCGCCAGAAGGGTCAGTCAATACCGGTAGTTTGGGATACTCTGACTGCACGCCTGCATACCATGAGGCAAACTCACCTTCAGCTTTCTCATTGAGATGACCAGGACTTGCCATAGTGACTACGTTTAAACCAGAAAACTTAGGATCAAGGCGCCACACTTCGGTCTCGGCCAGCGTGCCCAAACACAGCGGGCACCAGCTCGCCCAAAACTTAACCAAGGTCGGCTTATCAGGGTCGATCACTGCCGCGCCTGTCTCGCCCAGACCTGTGGTCAATTGCGGCAATGCTTGCATCTGCCCAAACATGTCAGATGGCAGCATATCTCGTGAGCTGGTCACGCCGCTGTTTTGCTGACTGGCACTACTGCCAGCACTATTATCAGCATTACTCATTTGGCCGCAAGCCATCAGCAGCCCAGCGCTGAGCACCGTCATCACGCCATAGCGGCTGGTATTTTTTAGGTAGCGTGATGGTTTTGAGTGAGGGGGCTGTTTTACTACATGCTGTGATGGGGGTTTGGCGGTAACGTTACTTATAGAGTGGCTGGTACTTGACTGAGCTTTGTACCAATTTAAGTGGCGTGGTCGATCGTTTTTATCGGTAGGCTGGTTTGACATAATAGATCCTTTAACTAACACTGCTATGAGTGACAGATATTTTTATAGTACGACCATCTCTATCTAAATACAATTCAGACAATATTAAAAACAGCGGTTTCATATTGAGTTTTTGTTAACCGTTGTATCACCGATCAAACCCTACACTCTATCGTACAAAATGCCTTTGCTGTCGATAAAAAACGCCAAAATCAGCATCACGACTTAGCGTGCATAAACTGCGCCACATAATCATCAGCAGGGTCGTGACGTAGCTGCTGCGGGGTGCCCGTCTGTACCAAACGACCACCATTTAAGATGCTGATGCGTTGGCCGAGCTTGATGGCCTCATCGATATCATGGGTAATAAAAACGATGGTCTTGCTCAGCCGATCTTGCAGCTCCAGCAGCTGGTCTTGTAGCTGAGCACGAATCAGCGGATCAAGGGCAGAAAACGCCTCATCCATCAGCAAGATTGGGTTGTCTGTCGCCAGTGCCCGTGCCAGCCCAACACGCTGCTGCATACCGCCTGATAGCTCGTCAGGGTAGCTGTGTTCTAGATTGGGCAGTCCGACTTCATTGAGCCAATGCCGTGCAATCTCATGGCGCGCTTTGGTACTCATCTTCCGTACCCGTAGGCCATAAGCGACGTTTTGTATGACAGTCATGTGCGGTACTAGGCCGAAATGCTGAAACACCATACTGACGGTATGCTGACGATACTGCTGCAGCGCTTTATCATTGAGCGTCAATATATCGATAGCAGACGATCCTGCTTGCGCTGTAGTCTGCATCTCCTCTGCTACTACGGTAGCAGGCGCGTGACTAGGGTTTGTTGTATGTAGGCTGGTATCGACCCATATTTTGCCACAGCTTGGATCTATTAGACGATTGATATGCCGTATCAAAGTCGACTTGCCTGAGCCTGAGAGCCCCATGATACAATGCAGCTCCCCTGCTTTGATGGCGAGGTTGATGTCATAAAGCCCGACCGAATACCCTGTCTGCTCTTTGACCTCGGTACTGTCCATCCCTTGCGCCAATAGCGATAAAGCTACCTGCGCCTGTGCCGTGCTGGCATTATAAATCTTACTGATATTTTCAAGCTGAATATGGTTCATCATGGTTCTCGCTATGGGGTTTTTATGCGGTTTAGCACAGCTTAGCTCGATGTAGCCGCTACTTATCACCCTATCGGACGCTTGCCAGCATCGATGGTTTGTTGGCGGGCGCGCTTGCCTTGACCAAATGCCTGAGTGATACGATCAATGATAATGGCGACGATGACGATCGCGGTACCTGCTTGTAGCCCTTGACCGATATTTAACGTTTGAATAGACTGCAGTACATCCTCGCCAAGACCTGGCGCCCCAATCATAGAAGCCAGCACCACCATGGACAGTGACATCATCACCGCTTGATTGATCCCCGCCATGATACTTGGTAATGCTTGTGGTAGCTTAATCCAAATCAGCAGCTGACGATGCGTACTGCCAAACGAGCGCCCTGCCTCGATCATCTCATGATCGACTTGGGTAATACCCAGCGTCGTCAGGCGAATCAGCGGCGGCAAGGCATAAATGACAGTAGCAAACAGCGCTGGCACCTTACCAATTCCAAATAGCATCAGCACCGGAATCAAATATACAAAGCTTGGCATGGTCTGCATCACATCCAAAATGGGCGTGACTATCTTACGCAGTATCTTACTGCCCGACATCGCAATCCCGATCGGAATGCCAATCACCACTGTCACCAGCACCGAGACGATTAGCAGGGCAAAAGTATCAATCAGCGCGCCCCACAGCCCAAAAGCACCGATCAAAAACAGCCCTGCACCGCATGCCAAGGCAAACCATACCTTACGAACCGCAAACCATCCCAATACCATGACGAGTAAGATAAGCAGCCATGGCGGCATCGCGGTCAATAGCCGCTCAATCGGTAATAATAAATAAGTAAGTGCCAAAGTACTGATGGTACGAAACACCTCACCGTAGTTTTTTACCACGCTTGCCAAGGTATTATTGAGCGGGGTCTCAAGCGACCACGATGGGAAGCTCGATGCAAGGCCAAATGCGTGATTATTGATGCCATCATCATGAGCAATAGTGCTATCGTTGGCTGCCGCACCTGTGAGGCTAATACCTAACTGCGCTGCTAGATTGATGGCCGCTTCGTCAGTCACCCACGTGCGCCAGACGTCTGGATGCTCGCGCAAAAACACCAACGCTTGCTCTTCGCCGCTACGTTTGTTTTCACTCATCTCTAAGATAGCGCCATTGAGCGCATCGGCACTAAACTGTACGTTATTAAAAACATCAACCAGCGCTGGGTGGGACGCTATAAACGGGGTGGAGACAGCAATCCCCAAAGGAGAAACGGGGAAGCCTGAGACGCAGTCAGCGCTGCCATCTGCGCGCAGCAAATCCTGCCAACAAGCATCATCGTGCGCAGGAAACTCCAGCGCGGCAAAGTCGTATTTCGCCATCAACCCTGTCGGCTGCCAGTAATAAAACAATAAGGGTTTGTGCTGCTCAAATGCAGACGATATCTCGGCATCGAGTGCCGCGCCCGTACCGGGGTGCACGTTGTTAAAAACACCGTCCAATCCTGTATTTTTTAGTAGCCGCGTATTAAACACCTCACAAGTCCAACCAGAAGGGCAATTCATAAAACGAGCACTGCCTGGATCTTCTGGGTCTTCAAACAAATGGGCATACTTGGGCAAATCTTGGTAGCTGCGCAGTCCCGGATTTTCTTCTAGCACGTATTTGGGCACATACCAGCCTTGGGTTGCGCCGCCTTTGAGTGTATCGCCGATGACAGCAACTTTATCTTGCGCAATGGCCTGTTCCATGATCGGTGAGCGCCCAACCCACTGCTCACCGATGACTTGAATATCGTCTTGCGACAGCGCGGTTTCGAGCGCAGGGCCAGCACCTGGCACCTCCTCGACCGCACACTCATAGCCATCTTCGACGATATACTTGAGTACCCCAGAGATAAACTGACCACTCTCCCATGTCAGCGCGCCAAATTTGACAGGTGATTGGCAGGCCGCCGAGGCTGCCACGGGCAGGAGTAATGTACTCATACAGAGTAAACTTAACGCAATCCATTGGCGCATGCTCAGTCCTATTGATGATGGATGATGGATGCCGCTCGCCTATACCTACACGTAAGTATGAACGAATCTCTTGCGTCAGTAGCACGCATGAGCGATTGGCTTAAATGATAGGTTGCCGTTGTTTAGAGGTACTACAAAGTGTAGCGACTTCTCACAGAGATGACAAATGCTTATTGTTTACTACCCATGCGCGGCCTACCGCTATTTGGCCAAAAAAAAGCACCTACCTAGGTAGATGCATAAGTATGCTTAAAACGTGTCGCCACAAGGCTGTATTAGGCATGGCTACACTGAGCATGATTATATCGGACACAGTGACTTACAAGGCGACTGGGTTTGAGTGCTACTTTAAAAATAGAGCCATGGCTTTTTTAAACAGTCCACCATAAGGCGGTAGTAGTAAATTCATGCCGTTGAGCTTGGCCTGTACAAACACAGGCTTCATGTGACTAAGACGCTCAAATCCTGCCTTACCATGATAAGCACCGGTGCCCGAATCACCAACGCCGCCAAAGGGTAAGTCGTGCTGCGCCACGTGCATGAGGACCTCGTTGACACACAGACCACCTGAAACCGTGCGATTACGCACTTGCTCTATATCGCCTTGATGTTCGCCAAATACATACAAAGCCAGCGGACGCGGGCGCGAATTGACCAAGTGAATGGCATCATCTAGCGTTTCGTAGTGTATCAAAGGCAAAATCGGCGCAAAAATCTCATTGTCCATGACATCACTGTCTAACGCAGGCTCCCGAACGATCACAGGCGGCATCAGGCGTGTTTCGCTGTTGGCCTCAATCGAGGTCAGCGCATGCACCTGCTCGCTTGGTAGCGCGTTCAAATAGCCTTTTACGCGCTCAAACTGCGCGCCATTGATGATGCGCGAGTAGTCAGGATTGTGCTCAATATCAGGATAGTGCTTATCCATCCAGTCTTTTGCCGCTTGGATAAATGACTCATGATAACGACGGGGAATCAGCACATAATCAGGGGCGATACAGGTTTGACCAGCATTTAGTGTCTTGCCCATCATCACGCGATTGACCGCCGATTCCAAATTGGCATCATCCAAGACGATCACCGGCGACTTACCACCCAGCTCTAACGTCACTGGCGTCAGATTGGGGGCGGCGGCGGCCATGACTTTTTTGCCGACCGCTGTCGAGCCAGTATACAGCAGATGATCAAACGGCAGCTCACTAAAAGCCACCGCGATATCGACCTCGCCCAGCACCACACATATCATGTCGGAGGAAAAATAACGAGCCACAGCATCGGCGAACGTCTGCGCAAACTTTGGTGCCGCCTCACTCATTTTGATCATGATTCTATTGCCAGCAGCGAGCGCATCTATCATCGGGCCTACGGCCAAAAACAGCGGATAGTTCCAAGGCACCATGATGCCGACCACCCCTAACGGCTGCGGCTGGATTTCGTTATGGGCTGGCATATACAGTGCCGAGATCGGCGCACGCTGGGGCTTCATCCATTTTTTGCCGTGTTTTTTGGCATGACTAATCCCTGTAAAACTCGGGAACAACTCAGCAAACTGCGTCTCAGACTCACTACGATGGCCAAAGTCAGCGCTGATGGCACTGGCAAAGCTGGCTTGGTTATCACTGAGCATCATCTCAAGGTTATCCAGCTGCGTCTCACGTGTGGCCCAGTCGTTTATCGGCTGTGTACGGCTCAGCGCTTGTAGATGCTCAAATTGCGCTCGCATCTCTTCGGCGGTGTGCGCGATACTAGAGGTTTGGTGCGGCATATGCTCATTGATATTTTGGGTATTGTCTGTCATGTCTCTTCCTTGTTATATGCGTTGGGACTGATATACTTTCTTGGGCGAGCGGCGCTGTATCTCTATCGCACATCCTGCCTGTCTTCGTTTTTAGCAGCCCCAACCAAAATCCGTCATAAAAAACAGTCATAAAATTGTATCCCTTACGCTTTGTAGACGCTCCGACGGGCACTTTAATGTAGCGCATCGACTGAGCAATGGATAGCTTTTTAAACTGACTAGTGCGTTTTTTAATAGAGTAAAAGTCATCGCTTACGCCGCGGCCAAACTTTTTAATTTCCAAATTTTTATTTGGGCGGTATCTAGGGCGTGTTGAACATTCACAAATAGGCACTGCTGATCGCTAAAATTGTTCCAGACAAGGCGCAAAGCGACGATAATGCAGATGCCTTAGCTAGATTTGCAACGCAGTATGGCGCAATTTTAGCATCAGCCGTAGGGACAGGACTCTTTTTTGTCGCTTCATTGGTAAAAAATAGACGCTTAGAGCGACTAAACTTACTATTTTTACCTTCGAATCGTCTAAAAAACAGTCTCTGTCAGTGCCATGGTTGAATGTTCAACACGCCCTAATAAGCAGATAAGTTTGGGCGACACTGCCAAAAACTGCTACACTTTAGGCGACTGAACTACTTGGACGTGTCCTCATTTTAAAAATGGCAATAAAAATAAGATAAATTGCCGCCAAATACTGTAGGGCGTGTTGAATGTTCAACACGCCCTAATCAAACAACGAAAATAGCGCAGATAATATCGAGATATTCGTTAGCTATTTGATACTGTTTGGTCAGATTTAGCCATTTCTAACTCATTTAGATGGCTATCGATTGAAGAGGACACGCCCTTGCCTTCATACCTTTTGCCAATTCTATATATCTACCATATGTTGTGACTGCCATGCAAAACGCCATACAACCCCTGAGTGACACGCTGATCAGTAAGTCTTTATCCGCGGCCGATTATGTCCCTACCTTGGATGCGATGCTCGCGCGCACGCTGACACGTATTGAGTTAAAAAAAACCAAACAGCAGCGCACGCCTGATGAGCTGTGGATCGTCGATCACAATGATGTCTATACATTAGGACAAGCGGGTAAAGAAGAGCACATTTTGCAGCGTACAGACACCCCAATTATCAAAACCGATCGCGGTGGTCAAGTGACTTGGCATGGTCATGGGCAATTGGTGCTGTATTGGTTATTTGATTTAGAGAGCTTGGGCTGGAGTGTGCGCAATTTAGTCTCACACGCTGAGCAAGCCATCGAAGATGTGATTAATGACTGCTTACAAAGCCATACAGCTGGTGATACGCGCATTCGTGCCCAAGCGCGCCGTGATGCGCCAGGCGTCTATCTCTATGCCGATACCAGCGCAGAGCATGACGACAGCCCTGCCGATAAAGGCTTTGTATCGACTGAGATCCAGCCGTCGTCCATCATGTTAGGCAAAATGGCGTCATTAGGCTTTAAGATTAAGCATGGTTTTAGTTACCACGGTATCGCTATTAATTTAACTTGTGATTTATCCGCGTTTAATGCCATCAACCCATGTGGCTATGCTGGCATGCAGATGCTTAGGCTGGCTGATTTTATCAACATGGCATCCTCCCCAAAGACACAAAGCGCAGGGCAAGCCCGCGAACCTTTGAGCTATGAGAGCGTCACACAAAAACTCATCGACAATATCGCTCAGCGCCATGCAGGACAGATAGCACTGCGCCCGTTGGCGCCCAAACCAAGTCGCTAAAGCTTGTGGCCTTTGAGTCTTTTTTTGCATAATATCTTGCACGCTTAGACTTAAGCATTTTGAGAAAAATTGTCGCAAACTTGCTATAATCGCTGGCGGTACAGACAGCTGTCACACCTATATGACAGCTCAGCTCAACCTTTGAGCTTTTCTTATTGTATTTAGACATTTAAAACAAAAGCAAATCGGAGTATTTTATGGCAGATTTTAATAAAATTTTGGACGCAGGCGACGTAGACGGCGGCATCATCAACGTGGTAGTAGAAATCCCTACCGGTAGCAGCCATAAAATCGAATGGAACCGCGAATTGGCCGTGTTTGAGCTGGATCGTATCGATCCACAAATCTTTGCCAAGCCTTGTAACTACGGCTTTATCCCGCAAACGCTAGACGAAGATGGCGACGAGTTGGATGCGCTGATCATCACAGAGCAGCCACTGCCGACTGGTGTTTTCTTAAAAGCCAAAGTCATCGGCGTGATGAAGTTTGTGGATGATGGCGAAGTCGATGACAAAATCGTCGTCGTACCAGCGGATGACCGTGATACCGGCAATGCATACAACAGCTTAGAAGACCTACCTAAACAGCTGATCAACCAGCTACAGTTCCACTTCAGCCACTATAAAGACCTGAAAAAAGCGGGCACCACTGTGGTTGAATCATGGGGCGACGTGGCTGAGGCCAAAGAAGTCATCAAAGAGTCTATCCAGCGCTGGAAAGACCTATAAGCCATTACTGATACCCGGATAATCTCACTGCAATATACCGCTGTCATAACAATGATGGCGGTATTTTTTTGTTTCTCCACTACTCAACTGCCGTTCACCGCTTGAATGATGCTGGGTTAAAATGGTTATAATAACTCATGCTTACATGCTATATGCTCATCGACAATAAGGAAAACCATGTTTAACCCCGACCCAAGCTCAAAGCCAGTCAATCCAAAGCTGCCAAAAGATGTGATCATGATGGTTGAAAAAAACAACCTCGTCATGGCCATCAAAACATTGGCGCAAGATGAAAATATCAGTATGGATGAAGCCAAGGTGCGAATAGACGCTTATGAAACCGCGTTAAAAGTAAAGCAGCAACAAAAACTCAATACCATCGCAAACAAACAAGGCATCTCTAATCACGCCATTAGTTTCGATAGAGAGCAAGAGGTCGAAGATGAGCCTGGTCCATTAGTAAAAAACCGTGTTAAATCTACTCAGCCAGGGCAAGGGTTTAAAAGCTTGCAAGCGGGTGTCGACAGTCAACTCAATGACTTGGGCTATAAAAACCCCCTACTGCCCTATTGGGCTAAACGCCTATTAATTATCGCTGTCGTGATGCTAGGGTTGTTTTGGATATTGTGGCGTATTTTTGGCTAGATGATAGTTTCGTGAGTCTGTTATAGGTGGTTGTTTAATAGTGGTCTGTTTTAAGTAGTCTTTAAATAGGTTTACAGGGTGAAATGACTGGTTCGGTTGGGGTATACTAGCAAAAACAGTCATTCCAGCCTTCAAACCTATTCATAGACCGCTAGTCTCAATACTCTAAACCATCTTTAATTGGACACCTCTTAAACTGAACAGGTTTTTTTTGTCGATTATTCATTTCAAACTCCCATTTAGTAGCATTTTGATCGACTAAGTCAGTGATATCAAATATCTATTATTTCTCATCAATTAATACCGCTATATTTTCATCAATAAATATTCAATATAAATCGTAAAGCTCTAATCACTTGAGAAAAGCTGAGTGGTAATGCATGATAGTTTTGATAAACGAATGATTATCATTTACAATTATACATAAAAATATAAACTGCAAATACAGTTTATTCTCTAATAAAAATATTCGCAGTTCGCTAAATAACTGGCTGCTACTCTTTAACTATCGAGCTACTTTCTTATGAACAATGTGCAACCTTCAACAAATTCATCGAATTTACAAAAAAAAGTAATGCTCAACCAAATTCATCATAACCGCATAATACGAATATTATTTATGGCGCTAGGCGGTTTTTTCTTCTTCATAGGCTTAGTCGGTATTATTCTTCCAGTATTACCTACCACCCCTTTCATTTTACTAACGGCAGCATGCTGGGCTAAAGGGTCTGATAAATTCAATCAGTGGCTTCTCAAACATAAAGTGTTCGGTGAAATGGTAAAGAACTGGCAGCAGCATCGAGCTATTCCTCGTAAGGCAAAATATTTGGCTTGGTCAATGATGGCTATGTCATGCGGTATGTTGTTTTACCGATTTTCTGATAGTTTGCAGTGGCTTGCTTGGGTTACATGCGCAATATGCATCACTGTTACTGTGTGGATGTCTCGACTGCCGGACGCTTAATTTTTCCTACTATTACAAGACGTTTTCCTGACTCCTTGCTAAGCCTTTGCAAAAAGTAAAATACTCTAAGATAATATATTTTCCTATTTGTTAATGATTATTATTTACAATGTAACTATATTGTTTTATTATATGAAGAGGCTATCAGCAATGTTATTAACAATTAATATTATTTCCTTTGACGACGAGGCTGATGTGAAGAAAATTGTGCTTATTTTTACTATAGGAAATTTGGAATGCACGAGGATTCAACTTATAAGAAGTCGATATATATACCTAGTCTTAAAGGTAAGTCTAAAACCCTATTAAGTATTCTTGTTGGAACTTTGATGTATCAATCAGCCATTGCGGATACTCAGCACCAAGAAGAAAACTTACCGATGTTACATATGGACACGATAACTGTTTATGCTAATAAGCAGCCCCCTATAAATGTAGGGGACGACCTTAAAACGGCCAAGACGATATCAGACAACCTAATTGACAGTGATAAAGATTTAGTCCGTTATAACCCTGATATAAGTGTGGCAGATGCAGGAAGATATGGTAGCAATGGCTACGCCATCAGAGGGGTAGATGGCAATAGGGTAGCTTTAAACTTAGATGGCGTTAGCTTGCCAGATAAGCAAGTCAATGAAATATTTTCAGCTTATGGATATATGTTTGAGGGTCGATTTTCACCCGATGTAGAGCTTCTGTCAGAGGTGGAGTTTGAAGTCGGGGCGGACTCTTTTAATTCTGGTAGTGGTGCAATGGGAGGGTCTGTTAGTTTCAAGACCAAAGACCCAGAAGATTTAATAAGACCTGATCGTCAACTTGGTGGTTATATCAAAACAGGTTATAGCAATAGCAATGAAGAATTTAGTAACGCTTTTGGTTTAGCAGGGAAAAACGATAAGGTTGAGGCAATAATTAATTATGTGCATCGTGAAGGACATGAAACAAAAAATCACCGAATGTTAGATTTCGATAAAAACAAACTAGATCCTGCCTATGATTTTATCAATGATCCAGACTATAAATATCCCTCTACAGGATACAGATCTAATACAGCAGCAATATTACCTGACCCATTAAGTTATACAACAGAGGCAACGTTAGCAAAGTTATACCTCCATTTGAACGAAGAAAACCGATTAGGTTTTCATGCCACTAAACAAAAAACGGATAGAGTATCCAATAACTTTACCAGAAAGACTTTTGCTTCAAGAATTGGTAAGGATACTGCAGAATTAGAAAGTTATGGCATCAGTCATAGATACCTACCTATTACTAGTGAGTTCATAGATGAGGTCAATACCACTTTAACTCAGCAAAAAATTACAGGAGTGGCTAATACAGAAACTTATAGCCAAGTATGGGGATCTGACTCTTATAGGGTAGATGGAGTGAAGCATCGGCCTCAAGAGGACAAAACCATACAACTAAGTATAGAGGCAACAAGCTTACCGTTAGAAACTGAGAAGCTAGGCTCTCATACTTTGTCAGTTAATACAAAATATGCAAAGACGGACCATAGATTGACCTTAGAAGAAACTTATATTCCTTCTTCAGGCAACCCCAGTTCTTGGTACGATTTTATTGGGCCCTCAGTGAAGCAAGATATCTTCAATGTGGCCATTCAAGACAAAATAAATTTAACGGAAAAGCTCGATACGACGATTGGACTTCGGTATGACAATTATAACTACAAACCTTATATGGATGAAATCAATAAAAAAGCCATCGAGGATACGGGCAAATATTATCCGGTACGTATTGATTATGAGAATGGCGAGTTTGATCACAATAATAAAATGGACAATATAGGAGGGATGTTTTCCATAAACTACAAACTTAGCCCATATTTACAGACCCAGTATCAGCTATCTACAGGATTCATGGCACCCGCTACCAGCCAAATGTATTCAGCATTTGAGATGATGGGAAACAGTTTGACGCCCAATGTTCATCTTAAGCCTGAGAAATCTATCAATCATGAACTTAGCTTGTCTGGCCAGTTTCAAGATTTAAGTTTTACAGCTATAGGTTTCTATACTAAATATAGTGACTTTATCAGCTTGTTGAATTCTCAAGAGGAACAACAACGATGCTATGAAGATTATTCGACCGGCCAACCGGTTTGTTCACCCCTTTCTATAAATATACTTAGCGCCCAAAATATTGGGGATGCAGAGACTTATGGATTGCGTTTAGGAGGCGTATGGGATGCTGGAAAGCTTGCTGATACAGAAGGAGAGATTCAGGTATTTGCTAATTTAAATTATGCCAAAGATAAAACTGACAAAGGAACCAACCTGCTTGCGACTCAGCCTTTAAATGCAACGTTAGGGCTAGGATATGAATCACCTAAAAAAGATTGGAGACTGTCTGCGAACCTAAGGTATTTAGGCAGAAAGCACGCTGATGATGCAAAGGTGGCTACCTTGGAATCAAATGGTTATAACATGCCTTATAAAGATGTCATCGCTCCTTATAAGCACATTGATAAATCTGAATCTGCTTATGTATATGATGTTTATGGGAGTAAAAAACTAGGTTCTAATGTAAAACTATCAGCAGGGGTGTTTAATTTATTTGATGCTAAATATGTTCCGTGGGACAACTTGCGTTCGTTAGCAGAATTAAACGTCAACTCTATTGTAGATGACCAAGGAGTTGGCATTGAAAGATTTACAGCACCAGGAAGAAACTACAAGGTAGGGTTAACCTACGAATTTTAATCATCATATCTTGGATAAAATGCGTAAAAATCATCAACAACAACCCATGAATGTTTTGGCGTGCGCTCAATCTAAAAAAAGCTGACCAAATAAGATGAAATGAAGGGCGCACCTTAAATTAATAAATATAGGAAATAATAATGAATTTACCACTTAGTGATGCTTTGAAAAAACACTCCCGTCAAACACATGATAATGTTGATACGCTTGTTTTATCTATGGAACCATTTGCATCGATAGAAAATTATAGTAAGTTTTTACAAGCACAAAATGCTTTTCACGAAGTTTTGAAACCCATCTATGAGAATACCAGCTTAAACCTTAGGATTAAGGGACTTAATAGTCTATCACGCCTAGAACAAGTAGCCATGGACATGCAAGACCTTAAAATTCAGTCTATGTTAGTCGATGAGACTATACCTAGTCCAAATGAGTTTGAATCTATTGGTTGGCTTTACTGCTCTGAAGGCTCAAATTTAGGCGCCGCAATTTTATATAAAGAAGCTCAAAAAATTGAATTTACAAGTACTCATGGTGCAAAACACCTATCTGCACATAAAGATGGCAGAATGGTGCATTGGCGTCAGTTTAAAGCTAAGTTGGATAGCTTAGAATTGACGTTAGAGCAACGCCAACAAGCGTTAAAAGGGGCTGATGATGCATTTTCTTTTTTTAAACGGGTCATTCAACAAGTAACTTATACCGAAAAACCATAGAAATACACTCGGTAAAAAGACCATGATTTTTTATATAAAATCATGGTCTTTTTCAATGCCGCTCGGGTTTATTCCCTATGTAGGCGCAGTTTCTATTGCACCAGCAACAGCACAACCCTGATATGTTTTGCCTGCATAACTTAGTGTCGCAGTAAATTCATTTTGATAGCCATTGTCATCGACACAAATATTTTTTCGAATATTCAAAATAATAGGTTGCCCATTGACTGTGCTCGCGTATTCGACACCTTCAGTATCGGCAGAACTGGATGCCACTACCGTAACGGTTGTGGGCTTTAAGAAATCTGCTTCTACACTTAGTTTATTTCCTTCAACCACTGTCCGCCAACTTTTTTCTTTATTGCCAAAAGCAGTAAATGCCGCTGATGCTACCGGTATTTCTATTGTAGGTTGCTGACTAAGATCCGTGGTGGCGGCTCGATGGTTATTACAAGCCACTAGAACTAAGCTGCCCGTTAAGCACATTGTCGTTAGAAGCAAAGAACGCATAATTTTCCCTTTGAATATAATAAGAGAACACTACTATCTAGCAGTGTTCTCTTTGTTTACGTGATGAAATTCAGGTTTTTACTACCATAGTTTGGTTTGCGGTAGGCTAATGCATTGATTCATACTATTCGGTACGGGTAACGCTAATTAGTACCTTACCAATACACTCTTTATGTTAGCAATGCTAATGTAACATATCTATAAAATTTAACAGTGTGAAGTAAGTTAAAATCGGTGTTTTTTACTGCTCGGGTGTTTAAAATATGAAAAACTTAACTGCTGCTATTCTACTTGCGCTTCCTATTCTAGTAGTCAGTCCTACAGTCATGGCCGCATCTTCAGATGCAGTGGCTAAAACTGTTAATGTTCAATTTAAAAAAGGTGCCAGCTCAGCCAACTATTACGGGAAATTAAAAGGCAATAAGTATGACTCCTATACATTTTATGCCAAAAAGAATCAAAAGCTTTCTGTCAAAATAGCGGGAGGGAATGTAGATCCTTATTTATTCCATAAGAATCTAGCAGACTCTGTTAACGTAGGAGAGTATGCACCTGAAGTGGATGATCAAGGTTATTACACGCTCCCATATTCAGGTAAATATGAGTTACGTATTCTTCAGCCACGTTCTCAAGCTTCTAGAGGAAAAACACCTGCTTATTGGCTAGAAGTATCTATTTTATAGGTACATAAGCTTAATGTTGTGGTGCTAATCTACGCTATCACATATACAGACAACAATAATCAGCATGAGTATTGTTGCCTGTATAGCGCATCGAACACGAATAGAATATGTATGGTAGGTACATCACTAAGTACACTTTGACTGTTCCAGTGTATTAAAACGTTGATACCAGTAGCCTATAGCTGGATATTCAAGTCCTCACTAGGGAACCATACCTACTATCATAAGAGACTTTATGTTAAATAAGAGACTAGCTTTAAGTTAAGATATCTTTAAAACTTTCTTTTCCGCTCTATTAATCAACCATATCAGCAATAAAGAAGGGATCAAAAAACCTAAAAATACTGCAATTCCATGGACTAAAATTGCAGTTTGTTCAGGCATAGCTGCAATTTTTTTCATAGGTAAAAACCAAGGTGAAAGTTGGAAAAAGCTAACCACTAATAATACGGTTGGCCACAGAATAGAAACGTGTTCTTTCTTAAAGTTGAACCAAGCGTAGATGATTAATGCAAGGCTAAAAAATCCTTCAAATACCCATGAACCAGTACCCCATTTTCCCCATAAGCCATAGCCCTGAGCTATGCTGAAGAAACCGTACAAGTAAACTTGGTAAACTAAGCATAATAACAGGAGTTTACCATGACCAAGAAAGTAAGAACCTACAGTGACGAATTTAAAGCCGAAGCTGTTAAAAAGATAGCAGACAACAACGGCAATATCTCAGCCACTGCAAAGCAGCTTGGCATTGCCATGCAAACGCTCTCAAATTGGCATAACAAAGCCAATCAAGGCAAACTTGTAGGAACAAAGCAGTATGACCCTGAACTTATGAGTGCGCTTGAAGAGGTAAAACGCCTAAAGCGGCAGCTCAAAGTGGCTGAAGAGGAGCGCGAAATACTAAAAAAGGCGACGGCGTACTTTGCAAAGCACAGTTAGTCAGGTACGCCTTTATCCAAGATAACCAGCACTTCTTTAGCATCACCACTATGTGCCGCGTACTACAGGTTAAACCCTCAAGCTACTATGACTGGCTAGGTCGTGATATCAGTGACCAACAAATACATCGCAACCAGTCTGAGCTGCTAGTCAAAGCCGCACACATTGAAACTAAAGAGCGTTATGGTATAGATCGTCTGCATGCCTATCTAAGCGATCAAGGGCATGATATTAGTCTATACATGGTCAGACGTATTAAAGAAGAGTTTGGCATTAAATGTCGTCGTCACAAACGCTTTAAAATCACCACTGACTCTAATCACAACAAACTGGTCTATGATAACGTGCTTGATCAGCAGTTTGACGCTAAGCGCCCTAACGAGTCGTGGGTCAGCGACATCACCTATATCTGGACGAATGAGGGTTGGCTGTACTTAGCAGGGGTCAAAGACTTATACACCAAAGAGCTTGTCGGTTACGCTATTAACAAGCGTATGACGGCAGATTTAGTATGCCGTGCACTCAACATGGGGATTAAGAATAAACGACCTGCTAAAGGGCTAATCGTTCATTCTGACAGAGGCAGTCAGTACTGTAGCCATGCCTACCACAAGATCATTAAACAGCATCAGTTTACAGGATCTATGAGTGGCAAAGGCAATTGTTTCGACAACGCTCCGATAGAAAGTTTCTGGGGCGTCTTGAAGAATGAGCTAGTGTATCACCAGAACTATAAAACTAGATTTGCAGCCATCAGCGATATCATTGGCTATATTGAGCTGTATTACAATCAAACGAGGATTCAAAAGGGCTTGAGCTATAAGTCGCCAAGACAGATGTGGTTTGATTATTATCGTCAAGCTGCGTAACTAAAATCTCCCAAGTTTAAGTCTACGGGATTGACGGCAGGGGTCACCCATGTGTTCAGCAGCATAAGGGTAAAGTGCTAAATCCATGTTATGCATCGGCCAGTCAGCCAACCAATGTGAGAAACAAGCAAACCCTGCGATAAGTGCTACACGCCTATCTTTAATAAAGAATAGTGCCCACACAATTGATAGAATCACAGCCATCAACAGGGAGTGATCCCAATCAATAAAAGTTAAATCAAAGAACAAGTATGGACCTGCATCCAAATTAGCAGTGACATGATTAATGCCGAAAAGAATGAGTAAACCATCAATAATATCGAGAAAACCAACGCCAAGCATAATAGTTAGCGCAAGGATATTCGGGAACTTTGATTTAAGTGCCAAACCAATTGCTAAATGACCAACATACATAATTATTTACCTATCAGAATTCTAGCAGGGCTAAACTTTTTTCTATGATTGAATTGATGAATTCCTCACTAACATTTACTTTTTTGTTGTACATAGGAGACCATCCTAGATTCTGAAGGCGTACTTCAAGAAAGTCTGTTTTTACCTCTGACTTTTATCTGTCTAGCTTTATCAGTCACTTTTTATGCTTCATCACTTATAATGCAGGTAAAAACGAGACTAACCCATAATTAAAGCCATTAACGCTTATTCTACGATAGCATCATCAACTAAGCTCAACCCTTCACCTACATCAAACGTCAGCCTATGAGCACTTGAGTTGATTTCTTTATCTTGGTCAGCCTGTGTTGGATACTGATGTATAGTGACATCAACAGTCTTTTGTCCATCATAATCTATCGCAGTCAGTGTACTGTACTTACCTAAGAGCTGTTGCCCGTATTGGTTGATGTCATTAGTACGGTAATCTAGCTCAAAAGCACCTAGATAGAGTGCGCGACTAGGTAGATTAGGGCTATCTAGACTGGGTTTTTTATCCGTATCAGGATTGGTATTCGTTAAAGTATAAGGCGCAACAAACTTAAAAATGTTTTTATCATTTGAAATGTTCAACGCAGTGATATTAGTATAGTCAAGCCATGCTGCATAATGTTCATTGTTTGACAGCACGCCTTTTACATAAGGCTTTTCATTTTTACTAGTGCTCAACTTGGTAAACTCTGTCAATTGGATTTGATTCTTATGATCGGGAAAAGTGATATAAAATGCTTTATTTGTATCAATACTGAACAGTTTTTTCATGACGCTAGGGGACTGTGTTTCTAGTGATGTCTCTAATGCTTTGTCAGTTTTTTGGCAACCGGTTAGCGCAGATAAGGCTACTAATAAAATGATTGAGCTGAGTTGTAAAGTATTCATGGCATCTTCTTAAGTTTATTAATTATTTAAGTCATTTGAATGACTGTTTTTTAAATTGAGCACAGACCCTAATAGGCATCAAAAGATATCATGTAAAAATGGGCAACGTTGTTTTATTAACCACTTTTCTCACTGATAAGTGGGTATGTATGTCTTTAACGCTAGTCAGCTTATGCAACTTACGCGTAAACTCTTCATAACCGTTGAGGTCTGCGCTGACTACTTCCAATAAGTAATCATAAGGGCCCGAAACCACATGGCCGTTGATGACTTCGTCCATCTCAGATAACGCATTTTCAAAAGCGATAATTGACGCTTCTTGATGATTATTAAGACTGACTTCCACAAAAAAGCTCATCTTAATACCAGCTTTCACTCTACTGACGTTCGCTTGGTAACCCTCTATATAGGATTCATCTTCTAAACGTTTCAGGCGCCTAGCACAAGGTGAGGGTGACAGACCAATGCGCTCAGCTAATTCAGCTGTCGATAAGCGTCCTTCTTTCTGAAGCACTTCCAAAATATGACGGTCGATTTTATCCATGTATTGCCTTTTTTGGTTTTTTAAGCCAATAATTCTACATTAATTGGCATTATCCACTAAATAAGTATAGATTTGCAATAAAAAAATAAAGATAAAAGCGCGATATTTGATTGATAATTAGGCTTTGTATATAAGCTTAAGATATCGACATGAATACAATCTTTCAATCATCTCCGCGCAAAAACACCTCATTTGCAATGTCTCCGCTAGCGAAAGGCTATGTGGCTATGATTGCCGTGCTACTTATTTGGTCAGGTTTTGCATTGACTGTCCGAGCTATTGGTGGGTCATCGCTAAGTATTGCTGATGTCATGCTCATTCGATTTAGCGTGCCATTACTTTTATTGACACCTTGGGCATACTCCAGTTTGAGGGAGATCAAAAATATCAAATGGTTTGATGTCTTATTTATATTATGTGGCGGCGTGCCCTTTCTTTTACTAGCTTCCTTTGGCGCAAGAACTGCTCCTGCTGCTTACGTTGGTACTATTTTGACAGGGACGCCAGTATTCTTTGCCGCCCTCTTATCTTTTATTTTTTATCGTCAAAAGATATCGTTAAAAAAGTTTTTGGCATTCATTCTGATTCTGTTTGGTGTAACCGCTATGGTTATAGGGAATGCAGGGTCTTCGCCTGAAAGTTTGCTACATGGCGTGGCCTTCTTATTGCTTGCAAGCTTGGTCTGGGCAGGTTATACCTTGGGTCTTAAAAATACAAAGTTAAGTCCAATAGCGGTGGCTATCGTACTTTCTTACACATCATTTTTTGTAGTATTAGTGATGGTTCTTGTTGGCATTCTAAAGACAAACCTAGGAGTCGTTTCTTTTGACGACGCGCTACCTTTTATTTTGGTACAAGGCGTTGGTGTTGGGGTGGTCTCAACCATTGGGTTTTCTTATGCCGTCAACAAGCTGGGCTCTATTCGCACCTTGCTACTTGGTTCCTTGTCTCCAGGACTGACCGCCTTACTTGCAGCGTTAATACTTCATGAGCCTCTAACAATAGTAGTGGTATGCGGCATAATGTTAAGCTCAATTGGCGTTATTTTATCTAATCGAGTGAAGTAAATGAAAACCAGTAAGCTTGCTAAAAAACTGTAGAGCTGATTTTAATAAACGCATAACTAGGGAGCAACGAGTGGTTCCCTTAACAAAACTGACGACAAACTAAAAAGGACGCCGAAGCATCCTTTTTATTTATACCAAGTCAACTAAAATGCTATTTTAATGATGCTCGCCTGGTAGGATTCTAGCAAAGGCGCGCTGCGCTAAAGTAGGCTTAGTATCGGTCGTCTGGGCAGCCGATGAGCTTGGGAAGATACGATAGCCGATAGACTGAATGCCAACGTTGATGGCTGGCGCTAGCGAATAAGTTGCAGAGGCAAACTTACCCATGCCGCTGGCGATACTATTAGGTTTTTTCACGATAGCTTTGGCTACCATCATCGCCGCCTCATCAGGCATCAATGCTGGCATATAACGATACAGCTTGGTCGGTGCAATCATCGGCGTGCGCACCAGTGGCATAAAAATGTTGGTGACTTTGATATTATCCCCTTTGACCTCTGCTGCCAGACAGCGACTAAACGCATCAAGCGCTGATTTTGAGGCGACATAAGCGGCAAAACGCGGACTGTTTGCCAGTACGCCAATGGAGGAAATATTGACAATTTGCCCCTTCTTCCTGCCAATCATCGTCGGAAGTAGTCCCAAAATAATCTTTACCGCACCAAAGTAATTGACATCCATCGTGCGCTCAAAATCATGAAAACGGTTGACAGATTCATGCACGGAACGGCGAATCGAGCGCCCCGCATTATTGACCAACACGTCGACATGACCAAAATCAGCAAGAATCCGTTTACTGACGTCTTCGATATCATCCATATCGGTCAAATCACATGGATAATAACTGGCCCTGCCACCGAGTGTTTCGATATTGTCCGCGACAATTTTTAGCTTGTCTTTGGTACGTGCCAACAAAATCACATGAGCGCCGCACTCACTGAGTAAAAAAGCGGTACGCTCGCCGATACCACTTGAGGCACCCGTGATTACGATATGCTTATCTTTAACCGCTTTGGCGATTGCTTTTTTTGAAGGGTTGGCCATAAAAAGTCCTTTTTGTTTGTTTTATGTTCTTTTGTAGGATAGCAAAAAATATGGCCTGAGGTGAATAAATCGTCAGTACAAACATCGCGATTGATGATTATGTACCCGCCCTAGTGACTACTGATGCGTACACAAAAAATCCTCGACCACACGAAACTGTCCTGCGGTACTCTCTTCGCCATACATCGCTTGGCGAAAGGCATTAGAATTTGGGATGCCCGTGGTGTACCAAGCAATATGCTTACGCGCAATACGGCAGCCTGAGTATTCACCATAAAAATCATACAGCTCTTGTAGATGCGCGAGCACAATCTCTTTAATCTCGCGAATACTTGGTGCAGCTAGCCGCTCACCTGTCCGCAAAAAATGACCAATATCACGAAACAGCCACGGCTGACCTTGAGCGGCGCGCCCTATCATCACAGCATCACAGCCTGTCATCTCGTAGACATATTGGGCTTTTTCAGGGCTATCGATATCGCCATTGGCAATGACAGGGATACCGATACTGTCTTTGACTTCGCGTATCAGCTCATAACGCGCCGTGCCTGTATACATATCCTCACGCGTCCGCCCATGAATCGCAATCGCTGCGATACCAGCTTGCTCAGCACGGCGTGCCACTCGCAAGATATTTTCGCGGCCATTTTCATAACCCAGTCGCGTCTTTAGGGTAACGGGAGCATCGACCGCACCTACCGCCGCATCGAGCAGACGCGCCACCAAATCTTCGTCTTGCAGCAAGGCTGAGCCTGCCAGCTTACGGCAGACTTTTTTGGCAGGACAGCCCATATTGATATCAATAATCTGCGCGCCATTGTCAATCTGATAACGCGCCGCTTCAGCCAATTTGTCAGGCTCAGCCCCTGCTATTTGTGCCGAGATGGGCGCAATTTCATTATTAAAATTGGCACGGTACAAAGACTTTTTGCTGGCATAAAGCGCGGTATCGGCGATGATCATTTCACTGACAGCATGCCCTGCGCCAAAAGATTTGCACAGTCTACGAAAAGGGTTATCCGTCACGCCGGCCATGGGCGCGACCATCAGACGGTTTTCGATACTCAGACCACCGATATCAAGCGGCTGTAATAAGGGATGCTGAGCGGCAACTGGTGCTGAAGAATCAGCCATCACAGGATTCGCAGAAGTATTTATAGACATAAAAAACGGCTTGATTTGCATAGAAAACAAGCCGTTATTCTAAGGGTTCGTACGCATATTGCAAGCCATTCACGTCAATCCTTTGCCGCTATGACTTCCAATACGACTTCCAAAGAGGCAATGCGCTCGCTTACTTATCAAACACACTGCCCTGCTCTAGGGTAATATCATCGTCATGCTCCTGCATACGCCAAGGCAAAATATCGGGCGAAACATTGACGAAATACAGATATTTTTCAAACTGATCAATGATATCGTTGATTACCGACTCTGGCTGATAACCATATAAGTCATAGGTTTGGCCACCGCGGCGCAGATAGACCTCGGCACGGTGATGGTGCTCTTGGGGCAGATTACCTGCCATATCTTCAGTATAATAGTCAGGAACCTCATGCTCTGATAGGCGCACCTCGTACCAAAACTCGACATTATCACCGCGTCTTAGCTCTAGTACCGCTCGATTGTTTACCTCATCATAGTTAACCTCAGGCAACCAGCCTGTCTCGGCAAATTTTTCTGCAACCTCCTGCATCGATGACATCACCGTGCCCTTGATATAGCCGAGCACCTTTTCGCGCGTTGGCTGATTGGTAATATAATCAATACGATCACGCCATGCGTCTAATTTGAGCAGATGCGGTGGTAGATGGTTGTCAGTGGCTAAACTTTGATTACGATGCCCCTCGATACGTAGTGCACGCCACATACCAAATGTCGAAATTAAGATAATCACTGCAAAAGGCAAGGCACTGACGATAGCCGCTGTCTGCAGAGCGCTTAGGCCACCTGCGATCAGCAGCACCGACGCCACAGCACCTTCTGTAACTACCCAAAATGAGCGCTGCCACCACGGCGTATCACTACGACCACCGGCGGCGAGCGAGTCGATGACCAATGATCCTGAGTCCGATGACGTCACAAAAAAAGTAATAATCAGTAGGACGGTCAATGATGAGACAATTTGAGTAAAGGGTAAGTTTTCTAGCAACTTAAATAAAGCAATGGCTTGGTTGTTTTGTACCTCGCCGATCAGCGCCTCATAACCATCGACCATAATCATATGCAGCGCGGTATCCCCAAATACCGAAAACCAAAAGAAGGTAAACAGCGTTGGCACAAGCATCACGCCCAGTACAAACTCACGAATGGTACGGCCGCGACTGATTTTGGCGATAAATAGTCCGACAAAAGGCGCCCACGCGATCGTCCATGCAAAGATAAATAGCGTCCAGCTACCGATCCAATCACTCGACTGATAGGCTTGTAGGCTAAAGGTGCGCTCAACGATATTGCCCAAATAACTGCCTGTATTTTCCATAAAGGCATTTAGGATAAATATCGACGGCCCAACCACAAACACAAACAGCATCAAAGCCGTGGCCAGCACCATGTTTAAGATAGACAGGCGTTTGACGCCCTTATCCATCCCAGCCAGTACAGACACCAGTGCTGCGGTGGTCACCAGCGCAATGATGATGACTTGTACGGTGGTGCTCACTGGAATCATATCGGGTAATAAGTAATTCAAGCCTGCATTAATCTGAGCCACAGACAGACCCAAACTGGTGGCGATACCAAACATGGTACCCAAAATCGCAAACACATCCACCGTATGTCCGATAGGCCCATGGATTTTGTCACCAATTAAGGGATAGAGGGTTGAGCGCACCGACAGCGGTAAGCCGTGCCGAAAGGAAAAATACGCCAATGACAGCCCCACGACGCCGTATATCGCCCAAATATGAAACCCCCAATGAAAATAGGCAATCTGCATCGCCTCCTTGGCCGCCTCAATTGTCTGCGGCTCTGAGAGTGGTGGACTGGCAAAATGTAAGACCGGCTCGGCGACACCATAAAAGAGCAAGGCAATGCCGTAACCTGCCGAAAACAGCATAGCAAACCATTCGAGAAACTGATATTCAGCCTCTGCATGGTCAGGGCCTAACTTGATACTGCCATAAGGCGAAAACGCCAACACGATGACAAACATCAAAAATATGGCAACTGCCAGCATATAAAACCAACCGAACGTCTCGGTGGTAAACGCCAGGACGTTACTAAACAGCTCGCCGGCCGCTTCTGGATTGATAGCAGTACCAATCACCAATAGCAGCATAATAGCCGCCGCTGGGGCAAAAACTGGCAACAAAATAGTGGAGCGAGGTAATTTACTCATAAAAGTGATATCCTCAAAAAGTGAAAAAAACCGACCAACCGTGCTTGTTAAAATATTTTTTGCATAAAGTGTCTGTCTGATAAATGTTTGATACTACATTTTTGACTTCAGACACTCTACTGCTTATAGGCACTGGTTTGATAAATGGGTTTTAAAGACAAAACTGTTTAACCAACAGTCAGCCATTACGATATTTATCACACTCTTTTGAAAAACCCCAGACAATCTCTGTCCTTGTAACACTACTTTAACGGTTGTTACATGACTATTACCAAGCAACAAAAAAGGCAGCTTGTTAGCCGCCTTTAATATATAAAATATATCTGTTTGTCTGCAATTGCCATACTATCCTGCAATAACTGCGGCAAGCTGTTGCGCCAGATCTGCCAGCTCGCCTTGATCCGCTTGGGTGACGGCATGACGGCCTAGCTCATGAATACTCGATGGAATCAGATGGACATGATAATGAAACACTGTCTGTCCAGCTTGCGAACCATTTAGCTGCATTTGGATGATACCTTCGCGCTCAAACACTTGGCGCTGCGCTTGCATGACTTTTTTAGCAGTCATCAGTACCGCTGCCGCATATTCTGGCTCTAGATCAGCCAAATCGATTGCTTCTTGTTTGGGAATGACGAGTACGTGGCCTTTTGCTTGTGGCATGATATCCATAAAGGCAAGGGTTTTATCGTCTTCAAAAACCTTATGATATGGAATCTCACCCTTTAGCATTTTTGCAAAGATGTTATTGTCGTCATACTGAACGTGATTGTTTTGATTCATTGTTATTCCTTTATTCATTGGCCAGTGTGGTGAGTGAATGTTTTGGAAGCTTTGCTCACAACAAGTGTTATATAGTGGACGAAATATCGCCTGAGTACAAGCCGCTTGCTGACTTGTCAATCAAAGCCCCCATATCGATATGCGCCGACTCGCTCAGCAATTTATTGGCGACTCATAGACTTTAAATGTTATATTAACCCTCTACTTTAATGATGCTATATTTATGGATTCGCCCACCTTGCCGACGCCTTTATCAAACGACAACCTAAACGACCATTTAGCCGCCAACTCTGCTGCAGAAACGCGTACTGAGCATCCAGCGCAGAGCCTGCCGCCTAATAGCGTGATTTTGGCCGAGGCGCTGACCGATAGCAGCATTCATTGGCAAATACACAACTGCAAAGTCAGCAAAAAAACAGTGACGCAGGAGTTGCCGCTGCCTTTTTTATATCATTATGACAGCTTAGACGATGCCATCAAGCAAGCCAACCCGCTCACGCCTGCCCTACTGGCTCAGTTTAATAGGCCGATGAGTGCCAGTGAGGCCGCGCAGCTCATCGGGATTGAGGCCGCGCTCATCAGCAGTCCTTGGCATATCAAGGTCATCGGCTCACTGGTGGTGTTTAGCGAGGCGCTGCAGTTAGCAGTGCGCCTGCACTGGACCAATACGGGCAAAGACACCGAGCAAGTCTATACCAAAGAGGCGGTGGATGCGCTGAGCACCGCCTTAAAAGACTGGCAGTTTTTTGGCCGCGTCGATGTGCTCTACAAAAACGATAAACAAACGCTTGCCTCTGTTTTAGAGGATGCTGACTCACAAACGGCGACCAACGAGCGGATACTACCCATCGTTGCCAGCGCTGAGTATCAGCTGTTGCCAGCGCCTCACGCTCTAGAGATTATCGCTCGACTAGAAGCGGATAAAACCGATCTGCCTTGGTTTGACAAAGCCATCTTAGAGCGCCTAGCATAAATTGTCGTGTTGGGCGACCTTGTGGTTTGTCATTGATGCGCTTGCAGGACAGCACATTGTTATTAAAATAAGATTTTATCGATACGATGAATACTACACGATCATGGCATATTTTTATTATTCATATCTAATGGTATGGTCATGACCTAGTATTATTCATTGGTCGTTATTTAGTATAAAAAGCACACTATCATCACAGCTGAGGCTGCACTTTTTTATAAACCTCGCCTATTTGTAAGGAAAAGCACATGGATTATCGCTCAAAAACCTCTACCGGTGGTCGTAACATGGCAGGTGCTCGCGCACTGTGGCGTGCAACTGGCATGACTGATGGCGACTTTGGCAAGCCAATCATTGCCATTGCCAACTCATTTACTCAGTTTGTACCCGGTCACGTACACCTAAAGGATTTGGGTCAGATGGTTGCACGTGAGATCGAAAAAGCGGGCGGCGTGGCAAAGGAGTTTAATACCATTGCGGTCGACGATGGTATCGCCATGGGCCATAGCGGCATGCTGTACTCATTACCCAGCCGCGATCTGATCGCCGACTCAGTGGAATACATGGTCAATGCCCACTGCGCCGATGCCTTGGTGTGTATCTCTAACTGTGACAAAATCACCCCAGGCATGTTGATGGCCGCGATGCGTCTTAATATTCCTGTGGTGTTTGTCTCTGGTGGGCCTATGGAGGCTGGTAAAGTCATAGCCAGTACTGTGGCTCATAGTCATAACAATGATGGCGGCAGCGATGTCCATACCACTGATAATAAAGGCAACGCCATTCGCAAGCTCGACTTGGTCGATGCCATGATGGATGCCGCTGATGACCGCATCAGTGACGAAGACGTTTTGGCTATCGAAAGCTCTGCCTGCCCGACTTGCGGCTCGTGCTCTGGTATGTTTACTGCCAACTCCATGAACTGCTTGACCGAAGCACTGGGGCTATCATTGCCCGGCAATGGCTCACTGCTTGCAACCCATGCGCTACGCCGCGAGCTGTTTTTAGAAGCGGGCCGCACGATTGTCTCATTGGCCAAACGCCGCTATGAGCAAGACGACGAGTCTGTCTTGCCGCGCTCTATCGCCACCAAAGCTGCGTTTGAAAACGCCATGAGCCTCGATATCGCCATGGGCGGCTCGACCAACACCATTTTGCATTTACTGGCGGCCGCCAACGAAGCAGAGGTGGATTTTAAAATGGCGGACATCGATCGCCTAAGCCGCGGTGTGCCTTGCCTATCTAAAGTCGCGCCTGCCTCACAAAAGTACCATATGGAAGACGTCCACCGTGCAGGCGGCGTGATGGCATTACTCGCCGAGCTTGATCGAGCAGGCCTATTGACCACCGACATACCGACCATCCATAGTGCCACGATGAAAGAAGCCATCGACAAATGGGACATTATGAACCCTGACAACACCGAAGCACGGGCGCTATATGTTGCAGCACCGGGCGGTGTACGTACCACTCAAGCGTTTTCGCAGGCAAAAGAGTGGCCAAACCTCGATGTCAATCGCGAGTCAGGCTGTATCCGTAGTGTCAAACACGCTTACTCAACAGATGGCGGCCTTGCGGTGCTTTATGGCAACATAGCTGAGCGTGGCTGTGTGGTCAAAACCGCAGGTGTTGATGAGAGTATTTTAACCTTTACAGGTCGCGCGCGTATTTTTGAGTCGCAAGACGCAGCCGTCGCCGCCATATTGGCAGATGAGATCGTCGCAGGTGATGTGGTCATCATTCGCTATGAAGGACCAAAAGGTGGCCCTGGTATGCAGGAGATGCTATACCCTACTACGTATCTTAAGTCTAAAGGCTTGGGCAAAGAGTGTGCGCTGCTAACTGACGGCCGCTTCTCTGGTGGTACCTCTGGCCTCTCTATTGGTCACGCCAGCCCAGAGGCAGCAGAGGGCGGTGCGATTGGTTTGGTTATGGAGGGCGACATCATTCATATCGATATCCCAAATCGCACCATCAACATGCAAGTCAGTGATGCCGAGCTGGCAGCGCGCCGCGAAGAGATGGAAGCACGTGGCCGTGATGCGTGGAAGCCTGTCAGCCGTGAGCGCTATGTGACGCCAGCCTTACGCGCTTATGCTGCTATGACCACCAGTGCAGATACGGGGGCGATACGCGACGTGAGTCAAGTTGAACGCTAACGACATCCCGACTTTCTAAAACCTCAAGCTGTTGAGAAAAGCCTGCATCGTGCAGGCTTTTTTTTCACAAAAAAACAACGCAGCACGCGTTTTGATAACGATTTTTTTGCGGTAATAATATATTTTTGGCGTCATGATAAGACTGACTCAGAGCTGTCGCGCTGACGACTTCGAACAAACTATCAGTCAGATAACTTAGGTGACAGATAACTGAGGTGAGCTGGTTATCGACTAGGCCGTCATACATTAAATATTTTTAAATAGTTGTCGATAAAAACTTTTATAACATATTTTTATAACATAGTCGCGTGCCCCCCTTTATGATTGAAAACTATAACGTCTTCTTATTGGTCTGCGGCATCGCCTTTTTGTTTGGGGCGTTGTTTCCTATCGCGTTTAAACGCACCCCGATCTCATTGCCGATGCTGCAGGTAAGCTTTGGATTGCTGATGGGTTATTGGTGGACGACGTTATCGTTTTTGGATCCGATTGACAATGGCCTTGTCATCGAAAAACTCACAGAAATCGTGGTCTTGGTATCACTGGTTGGCGCGGGTATCAAGATTGATACCGAGCTATCTTGGCGGCTGTGGCGACCGACGATCAGGCTGCTGCTCATCACCATGCCGATTGGTATTTTTGCCATGGCAGCGTTGGGCTACTATGCTTTTGGCTTGAGTATGGGTGCGGCGATTTTGTTGGGTGCGGTGCTGGCACCGACCGATCCTGTCTTGGCGTCTAGCATTCAGGTCGGGCCGCCAAACACTGGCGGCGAGGACACGACGCGCTTTACCTTGACCTCAGAGTCAGGGTTAAATGACGGATTGGCGTTTCCATTTGTTTATTTGGCCATCAAGGTGGCAGAAGCGTTGAGCGCAGGTCAGCGTTTCGATGGCGAGATGCTCTGGTCATGGTTTACCCACGATGTTTTGTGGAAGATAGGCGCAGGATTGGTGGTGGGTATCATCGTTGGCAAAGCCATGGCCAAGCTTGTGTTTTCTAAATACAGTCAAGAAACGCCCATCTCGCAAGGCTATGTAGTGATCGCTCTGACGCTGGTCGCTTATGGACTGGCCGAGTATGTAGAGAGCTATGGTTTTATCGCTGTGTTTGTCGCAGCCTTTGCCTTTCGCCGCTCAGAGCACCAGCATGATTACCATCAAAAACTCCATGATTTCGCTGAGCAGTCAGAGGGTTTACTCATGTCGCTGGTACTGGTGGTGTTTGGGATGCTGCTTGGTCAAGCCTTACAGTCAGGCATCGAGCTGACATGGCGGGTCTACATCGTCAGCTTTGTGTTTTTACTTCTGATACGTCCTATCGGCGGGTTTATCGCCTTATCGGGGCTAGGCCTGCCTCATTCCGAAAAGTACGCAATCTCAGCTTTGGGCATTCGCGGTATCGGCACCTTGTATTACTTATCCTATGCGCTCAACCACGGCTACTTTGCAGACGATGATGCGCTCAAGTTATGGGTGGTCTGCTCTATTGTAATTTTGATATCTATCTTTATGCATGGCTTGAGTGCGCCAAAGCTGCTCAAAATAACACCCAATAAGCCGCCTTCGACATAAGCATTGTCGAACATGTTAGCAATTTATACACTAGCTACGTGCGGCTAAGGCGCTATCAACGCGAGTACTGCTTCGGTCAAAGCAAACTGACGAACGTCATTGAGCATCGTAGTATCGAAGTTATGAATAAAAGCAAACGACAATTGCCGCGATGGATCACACCACGCCACTGAGCCGTTGTAGCCCATGTGACCAAAACCCGCCGCAGTATCAGCACAGACACTAAACAGACGATGATAGCCCAAGCGCCAATGCATAGGCGCTGGCATGACTGCGTCTAACCCTGTGACTTGGGGCGTGGATAACTGCTCAAAAGTAGCGCGATCGATTAGCGTCTGACCTTGCCATACCCCGCCATTAGCAAGCATGGCATATATCGTCGCCAGCGCCTGAGCCGACGCGACCCCATTAGCGGCAGGGATAACGGCTTGTAGCGTTTGTCGTTGATAGTAATCAATAGGCTGCTTGCCGGCTGGGATAAGCGCTGATTTGTAGTTTTTTAGATTGAGGTGGCTGGTATCAAAATACAGACGACTGATACCTGCAGTGGTTAACGCCGGCTGGCGGTGATGTTCTTTATCCGTCCCAGAAGCAGCTACAGAGCGCTGCATCTGCAAGGCTTGCTGCTGCCAACACGCCGCGTTTGGTAAATGATTGTAGACAGATAAGGTATTTGCCGAGTCTGGTTTTAATGTGGGTTTTTGTCGTTTTTGCCGCAGCTTAGGGGTTGCCGTCTCGTCTGTATCAAAGTCTTTGGCCAGCTTGGCGACAAGGTCGACTTTATCATCTGGCACCCCAAAATAGCAGCTATCAGCAATCCCTAATGGCGTCGTCAAATAATGGCTTAGCGCTTGCGCAAGCGGCATCTTGGTGACGATTTCTACCAAGCCGCCCAGCACCCAGCCGTATATTAGCGCACTATAAGCGGAGTCGTAAGCGTCGGCTTGATCAGGTTGAGTCATGGTCATGTCGGCAACTTTTTTGCGCATATACGACCAGTCTAGTACCGCCTCGCTATCTGCCTCAATACTGATAATTGCAAAGAGATCAGCTTGGTGCGACATCACCTGCCGCAGCGTAACATGCGCTTTGCCATTAGCCGCAAATGCCGGCCAATACTGGGCAATGGGGACGTCATAAGCGAGTAGCTGTTTGGAGACCAATACATGAACCAGAGCCGCGAGCACCCCTTTGCCCGTCGAAAAGTTAATCGCTAGAGTTTGCGGTTGCCATGCCATATCTGGACGCGCCAAGCCTACACTGGCACGAGCGATACACTCGCCCGCCTGATAGACTACTAGCGCCCCACCAGCTGGCGCATCATCAAGCTGCAAGCTGGTCAGCAATTGCTGTAAGCGCTGCTGCAGGGTGGTATTTATTTGAACATCATCGCGTTCGTTGGTTTTGTTCATTGTCTCAGTCATGGCAGCCTTACTCTATTATCATAAAAAGGCCACCGTCTGGTCGCCTTTTGTTCTATTAACCGATTACTCTAGGGTGTGTCTTTATTTCAAAAATGGTGATAAAAGTGAGATAAATTGCGGTCAAACAGATGTTTGGCAAAATTTGGCCATTTTTAGCCCATTTAGATACTTACCGAGTGAATTGAAGACACGCCCTAGTCTTCGTCTTATTAGCGCGGGACCAACAAACGATTATACACCTCATCTTCTAGCTTGCTCAGACCGTGACTACGTCCCCGTGCCATGGCTGTATCCATTTTTCGGCCGCGTAGCCAGCCGGCGCGCAGTGCCGTAACCGCGCCCACTCTATTACCAGAGCCACAGTGTAGGGCTACCTTTTTGCCGTGATACTGGCGCAGAATATTATCAAACGCCAATACTTTTAGCTGCTTTAAATCAGCAGCGCCGCTGATAGGCAGCTGCTCATAATACATGCCTGCGCGCTTGACGGCGGCGGCTTCATCGAAGCTCAGCTCGTCATCAGGCTGCAAGTTGATGACCAGCTCGACGCCAGCCTTTGCCAATGCGTCAACTTTTTGTTCATCCAGAGCGCCGCATACGATGGTATTGGCATCAGGACGAAAATAAGGCTCAAAGATGGTCGAAAGCTCGATGCCATTGTCCACATTGTCCGCATCAGTTGTGGCGCTGTCGTCTGCCGCAGCATCATTGGCAGCAGTGGTATTAGGCGCTGCGACATCATTGATTTGGTCTGAATTTGGGGGTGTTACTGTAGTATGTGAGGTCATAATAATAAAAAGATTCGTTAGTCTGTCTACGTAGGATATATATAAAGACAAACGCGCTTTAGTGCTTAAACGCGTTTGATCCGTTCGCCATCACTTTCGATAGCAGTTACGTGAGAGCCCCAGCTGTATTTACTTAGCGGTCTTGAGTGTTACCAAACCCGCTAGATGAGGCTTGTCATTTTTGGCGCTAAATAGACCAAACTCACAACTATCATCCGTGTTTTTTAGCTGTGATACCGGCTCGGCAATCAGCTCTACTTCAGCAGGCAAAAAGATAGGGAGTTTAAAGGACACATCGACAGTACAGGCATCAGGCAGCTCATCCATCAGCGCGAGACATTTGGCTTTCGACCACATACCATGAGCGATCGCTTTTGGAAAACCAAAGGCCCGTGCCGATAGTGGGTGCAAGTGAATGAGGTTAAAATCCCCTGAGACAAAAGCATAACGACGGCCAATATCTTCTGGTACTTCAAAAACACTGTGGGTCCCATTGTCATCGATAGTCGGTTTTACGGTAACCGGACGCGGTTTGCTTTTTTTGCCTTTACTGCTGCTGGGTTTTTTGCCACGTGATAGATAGGTTGATGTCCCCTCCCACACCACCTCGTCTTTTGACTTGACTGTCGTGACAAAATCAAACTGTTGACCTTGAGCATGGTCGCGCAGATTATCAAAAGTCACAGACATCGCCACTGTTTCACGCTCACCGATAGAACGATACTGCGTCACACTGTTGTCTACGTGTACGAGACCGAGCATCGCAAAGGGAAACGGCTCTTTGACCATCATGTTCATTTGCAGCGTCTGCGACAAAACAGAAAAATAAGTAATAGGCACTTTGCCATTATCTGCAAAACCACAAATCTTACGATAATCGTCTAAATTTTCTTGATCAATATGGAGGTCATCGACGTAGTAAGTCGCTTGTGGTAACTGATCTTTACTGACTTTGCCACTATTGCCGATAGGCAATAAACTTTTGACGATATTGGCATAAGTTGTATGCGCTTTTGGCAACGCATCATAGTGTTTGTCTGACATAAATAAATCCTAAGTAGGGCTGGAACAAACCTTTTGGGGCATTGTTATCATGAATTCTACGTTTTTATCATAAAAAAGCCACCCTTGGGCAGCTTTATTACAATTTATCAGCAATTTTTTCGTAAGCATATGTTAGGCAATCAAGAAAAAACCTCACATTACGATGTGAGCACCGCTTTATTCTTTAGCGACACTTACCTTACTTACTTTTGCCACAGCTTAGCTATGCACGGACAATTGCTTGTCCTAAGCACCCAGTAAGCTTTGACCACAAACGCGAACGATGTTGCCATTTAGGCCACCCGATGCAGGAGAGGCAAGCCAAGCGATGGTCTCGGCCACGTCTACTGGCAGACCGCCTTGGCTCATGGAATTCATGCGGCGACCTGCCTCACGAATAGCAAAAGGGATGGCCTCTGTCATTTGCGTCTCGATAAAGCCTGGTGCCACAGCGTTGATGGTCATACCCTTGGCATTGTCTTGTAACTGTTTGGCGGTAGCATTGACCAGTCCGATGACGCCTGCTTTAGAAGTGGCATAGTTGGTTTGTCCCATGTTGCCTGCGATGCCTGAGATAGATGACACACATACGATACGTGCGTTGTCTTTTAATACATCGTTTTCTAATAGATAGCGATTGAGTCGTGCGATGCTAGCTAGGTTGATATCGATGACCATATCCCACTTTTTTTCATCCATTTTTGCCAACGTCTTATCGCGCGTGACCCCAGCATTGTGAATGATTGAATCAAGCCCACCGCGCTTTTGTGCCGCCTCTGCAATTTGCTTGCCTGCATCCTCGCTGGTGATATCGACTGTCAGCACAGAGCCGCTGATTTCGCTTGCGACTTTTTGTAGATCTGCCTGCTGCTGAGGTACATCTAGGCAGATAACGTGAGCGCCTTCGCGAGCCAATACGCGCGCGATTGCTTCACCGATACCGCGGCTGGCACCTGTCACCAGCATGGTTTTGCCACCTAAAGGCTGTGTCCAGTCGACATCCACAGTGTCGCCTTTACTAACACGTACCACTTGGCCTGACACATACGCTGAGCGCGCTGAGGTAAAGAAACGCAGCGTTGAATCAAGATTTTGCTCAGCACCTTCTTCGACGTAGATCAACTGGGCAGTGATACCACGCTTAAACTCTTTACCAACAGACTTCACAAAACCCTCAAGCGCACGCTGCGCCAAGGCAGCTTCGATGTCTGTGAGGTTTTCTGGCGTACGGCCAATGATGATGACACGGCCTGATTTTTCGACACGGCGCGCCACTGTATGGAAAAATGCGTATACTGCTTTTAGCTGATCGGCGTTACTGATATTACTGGCATCAAATAGCAATACTTTAAACTTATCATCGCCGCCCGTATTGGCTTTTGCGTCTACACCAGCATCAGCCAGCGCATCTTTGATATCGTCGCTACTATTGACGTACACCTCTGCATGGACCTCTGATAAGATGCGGGCCACTGCAGCGCTTACGCTTTTGTCGTCGCCATCAGCGCGACCAACCAACACACTGCCACGTACCAAAGGCTCACCGCTCTCAAAACGATCTAACGTCACTGGCAGTGGTAAACCTAAATTTTTGGCCACTTTTTTGCCAATAGACGACTGAACAAAATCACCATAACGGTCTGACATAATATAATCCCTATAATAAATGGTTAAAATAATTAAAAATGCAATACGCCTATTATATAGACTCACCGGACGCATCGTTATTGATATTTAGTAAATGCATTAAAATCTGGCTTAACTATACACTTCCGCTATAAACAAGTCCAAAAACTGACAAAGTCTACAACAATCTGTAAACAAGCCAGTATACAAGATGGCAACTTTTTTTCGCGTCACCGTGCCTGATACTGTGTTAAAATCAGACCCATAAGTTATGGAAAATGCAGTTATCGATAACAATATATTATCAAATGCATTATTATGCAATGGTAATAATCGAGACGCCTGAGTTTACAAAAATAGTCTGGGTTTTCAAGCCGCTCTTTTGCTTTTAAAACCCTGACCAAGCGGCGACAAATAAGCGTCACATCGTTTGCCAAAGACATACATTACGCTGGTAAAAACGTCTTATCATAGATGACCATAGTAAGTAATAAATAACGGCCAGCAGCCACCTTTTTTCTTTTGTACCCATACTCTTTAAGGATAATATTATGAGTAATAAAAACAATCACCCTGATAGTCCAGTCGTTGAAAGCACTGTCGTAAAGTCTACCGATAGCAGCAGCAATAACAGCAAAAAAACCACTGAGGGCACTGCCGCAGCCGTCAGCAAAACAGCAGCTGCCACCCAATCAAAAAAGGCCAAACCAGCCTCAAACCTAAACCGCGTCGCAATCTTGGGCGGCAACCGTATCCCCTTTGCCCGCTCAAACGGCACTTATGCTGACGTCAGTAATACGGACATGCTAACCGCTGCATTAGATGGTTTGGTCGAGCGTTATAATCTACAAGACGAAATCATCGGAGAGGTCGTCTCTGGTGCGGTCATGAAGCTGAGCCGCGACATCAACTTAACGCGTGAAGCGACGCTAAATACAGCCCTAAACCCTCATACGCCAGCATATGACATCTCACAGGCCTGTGGTACTGGCTTACAAGCGACCCTTGCCTCTGCCAACAAAATCGCCCTTGGTTTGATTGACTCAGCCATCACAGGCGGTGTCGACACCACCTCTGATGCGCCTATCGCTATCGGTGATGGTCTGCGCAAAGTCCTTATCAAACTCGGTGCGGCAAAAGACAACAAGCAGCGTCTAAAAGCACTAATGGGTCTAAACCCTAAAGATTTAATCGACACCCCACAAAACGGTGAGCCACGTACCGGCCTATCAATGGGTGAGCACCAAGCCATCACCACGCTTGAGTGGAATATCAGCCGCGAAGCCCAAGACGAGCTGGCGTTTAACAGCCACAAAAACCTAGCACGTGCTTATGACGAAGGCTTCTTTGACGACCTTATCACGCCATATAAAGGCTTGACTCGTGACAACAACTTGCGCCCCGACACCACGCTCGAAAAGTTGGGCAAGCTAAAGCCAGTATTTGGTAAAAAGAACGCCAACCCAACCATGACAGCGGCCAACTCTACCCCCCTCACTGATGGCGCCTCTTGTGTCCTACTCGGTACGGATGAGTGGGCAAAAGAACACAGCCTCAAGCCATTGGCGTACATCGCGCACCAAGAAACAGCGGCTGTTGATTTCATCGGCAAGTCAGGTACTACTGAAGGCTTGCTAATGGCACCTGCCTATGCGGTACCGCGTATGCTTGAGCGTGCTGGCCTAACGCTGCAAGACTTCGACTTTTATGAAATCCACGAAGCGTTTGCGTCACAAGTGCTCTCAACGCTTGCAGCATGGGAAGATGAGACATTCTGTCAAGAACGTCTGGGTCTTGATGCGCCACTTGGCTCCATCGATCGTAGCAAGCTAAACGTAAATGGCTCATCATTGGCAGCAGGCCATCCATTTGCAGCGACAGGCGGCCGTATCCTAGCCACTGCAGCTAAGCTACTGGATCAAAAAGGCTCAGGCCGCGCCCTGATCTCTATCTGTGCAGCAGGTGGCCAAGGCGTCACGTGTATCCTAGAAAAATAATATCGCCATTGTCTGTTTAGCAGACAGATAGCTTCGGTTGTCTAAAACACCCATTAATCACGCGATTAATGGGTGTTTTTTTGTGCATACAATCGGCCAATAAAACCAATGACCGCTGCCTTATCAAAGACCACTTCACACAATAATCAAACGCACCTACCGCCTAGTCCCACTGCCAGATGTGCTAAAGTAAAGACCACAACAAACAAAATCATAATAATATTTGGCAGGAGCTTTTTATGAGTAAAATTCCTTCGGCGATTGACCCAAAACTCTTAACCATACAAGAGCGTCAAAATCTTAGCCCACCCGAGCAAAACAGCTTTATCAGTCGGATGAACAAGGAAGTGTTTGATGATGAGCTGCGCCGCAAAATGCACGAAGACCTTATCGACACCTATGATGAAGAGCTAGAAAACGAAATAGATGATTATGTGCGTGATTTTCGTTTTGATGGGCGGGAGATGAGCGAGCAAGAAAGGCTGGATCGCCGACTGTACTTTCAGGAGCTGGTGCGCCTGCAGCGCGAGCTTATCAAGCTACAAGACTGGGTAGTCGATCGCGGCGAGCGTATCGTTGTGATATTTGAAGGACGCGACTCGGCGGGCAAAGGCGGCGCGATCAAACGCATCACCCAGCGCCTAAACCCACGGGTATGCCGCGTCGCTGCTCTGCCCGCACCGACAGAGCGTGAGCAGTCGCAGTGGTACTTTCAGCGTTATGTCGCTCACTTGCCAGCGGCTGGCGAGATCGTCTTGTTTGATCGCAGCTGGTACAACCGCGTCGGGGTTGAGCGCGTCATGGGGTTTTGTACCGATGCTCAGTATGAGGAGTTTTTTCAGTCGGTGCCTGAGTTTGAACGCATGCTCGTGCGCTCGGGTATTCGCTTGGTCAAATACTGGTTTTCGATCACCGATGACGAGCAGCATTCACGCTTTATGAGCCGTATTCATGACCCACTAAAACAGTGGAAGCTCTCCCCAATGGATTTGGAGTCGCGGCGACGCTGGGAGGACTACACCAAAGCCAAAGAAACCATGTTTGAGCGCACTCATATTCCTGAAGCGCCGTGGTGGGTGGTAGAAGGCAATAACAAAAAACGCGCGCGTCTTAATTGTATCGCCCATCTGCTCGAGCAAATCCCTTATAAAGAAGTACCGCGTGATGAGGTCGAGCTACCAGAGCGCAAACGCGATGATGAATATTACCGCGAGCCTATCCCAGATGATATGTACGTGCCGCCGCGTTATTAACGACTTACGATTATCTTGTCCTACTCTGTCTCAAACAAAAAGGCCGCGGTATCTTAAATGAGATACCGCGGCCTTTTTTATACTTTATACGCCTAGCATAGCCATAGCCATAGCATGCCAGTCATCACCATAACGCGTCAGCTACATGGTATAAGTAGACTGCAAACTGTCAATTTTGCCAGCCAATAAACGCTCTACTTCGTTTTTGATTCTTTGCCCTGCGATATCGGTGCCGATTTGTACCGCAAAACCGGCTGGCCGGCCGCTTTGGCTTTTAGAGTTGATCCACACCACCTTACCATTCATCGGTAAACGCTCGCTGGAGTTTGGCAACGTGATGGCAATAAACACTTCATCGCCCAACTGCTGTGGACGATCAGACGGTACAAATAACGCTCCATTGGTCACAAAAGATAAGTAGCTGGCATATAGCGTTTCGATGTCTTCAATATGGCAGGTTAAGACCCCGCCGCGTCCTGGCATGGCCATAGTCAGCTTCCTTTAGTCATTGGGTTAAATGTTTATGAGTGAGCGCTCGTTTTAAATATTGGTTTATAAACGCGCCAATTCTTGCATCAGCTTATCATAGGCAAATTTTTCTTGCACATTTTGTTGTAGCGCAACTTTGCTTTGCTGCAAGTGATGAGAAAATACTTCTATAGCACTGTCGTCAGGGGTACTGCCATCAGCCTGATCGCTCGTAAGCGCTGTCCAATTGATGTCTTGCTGTAGTACTGCTAGACCTAAACAGACGCGGCGTATGTCGAGCAGCATCAGCTCAGAGAGCTGAATAAATTCTATAATACTAAGCTGTGATTGCCAATAGTCACTAGCCGCCACGCTACTACGTTTGCCACTTCGCAGCGCCAGCCAAGTCGTCAGCCACAAGGCACGCTTGCTATACCATGGGGCGTTGGCCAAGGCGATCGCAGCGAGCGGCGCGCCGTTAGCCAGCTGTATAAGCTGGCGAAGCGCGGCTGGGCTCACGGCTTCACGGTTGACCGTCGCCCCAAGTGCCTGCGTTACATAATCCATGGCAACTGCAGGCTCAATCGTCTGTAACGCCAACTGCTGGACGCGGCTTTTGATCGTGGGTAACAGTTGGGCTGGACTGTCGCTAATCAAAAACAAATGGACCTGCGCTTGCGGCTCCTCCAAGGTCTTGAGCAGCGCGTTGGCAGCAGCGACCGTCATTTGCTCTGCATGGTCTAACACACAGATGCGCAGGCCTTGGCCGCCTTGGTAAATAAAGGGCTGTAGCGCGCGGATGTCATCTACTTTTATTTTTAAGGCGCTATTGCTTGTGGTCTTGGTGTTTTTTTTACCGGCTTTTTCTTGAGCTTCTATATTATCGATACTGACTGGCATACTTATCAGTGGCAGCGTCTGCAAGCTTGGATGTGTACCAGATCTGAGCCACTGACAGCTATCGCACGTGGCACACGCCCCTTGCGGATGGGTTGCACGCTCACGGCATAACAGCCACGCCACCAGACGCCAAACAAAAGCACGTTTGCCCATGCCTTGCATGCCTGCGGCCAGTAGAGCATGCGGCAAAGTCTGCTGCCGAGTGACGCGGTCAGTGAGCTGTGACCATAATACTTGCTGCCATGGCAATAATGGCGCAAAGTAAATATCATCTGCCGTCTTTGATGCACCTATATTTTCCATTGTATGACCTATGGCTCCAGCTTTATAAAATGACTTGAAAGCTTAATGGTAGTTTTGCTTAGGCTATTTTAGTTAGTGGTGCTGCTCGGGCTCTGAAAGTCGGTAAATGCCATTGCATTGAGGCGATCCAAGTCCTCTTGAGTATCGACCCCAGCCGGCAGATGACACGCTGCGGTCGCGATAGCAATATGGCCGCCGTTTTCTAGTACGCGTAGTTGTTCCAGACTCTCCAAGGTCTCAAGCGGGGTCTGTGGCCAATGTACAAACTGCTGTAGCAAGCTCACGCGGTACGCATAAAGCCCCAAATGCCGATAAGCGTTTTTGGGTGGTTGCTTGTTTGGCTCGTCTGCCAATACCACATCACGGTCACAAGGAATAGGCGCGCGGCTAAAATATAGCGCGCGCTGCAGTGCATTGGTATATTGACTGACGACCTTGACCACTGAGGGACGCAAAAAAGTCTCATAATCATCGATCGGCTCACACAAGGTGGCCATGACGCTGGCTTTATCCGCGACCAATAGATCCTTTACTTGTTCTAATAATAAAGGCGGCACCAGCGGCTCATCGCCTTGCATGTTGATGACGATATCCTGATCAGCCCAGCCTTTGATGGCTGCAACTTCCGCTAAGCGATCTGTACCCGAAGCATGCTCGCGGCTGGTCATCACCACCTCAAACCCTGCGTCCATACACACCTGAGCAATGCGCTCATCATCAGTTGCGATACACATGTCATCAGCAAAATGTGCCGCTTGCGCCTTTTCAGCGACCCACAAAATCATCGGCTTGCCATGAATAGCTAATAACGGCTTGCCAGGTAGTCGAGTACTCTTAAAACGGGCAGGAATCACAATGTGAGTTTTGGCAGCAGCCATAGACGCAGTAGCAGGGTCAATGACAGGCTCAATGTTAGACATGGTTATTTCCTTAGCAGAGTTGATGTGACGTACAGTCTTATATATTTTTGATAATGGCTATCTTTGATAATGACTGTTTTTAGAGCCGCTTTATTTTTTTGTTTATTTTAGCGCCTGATGAGATTTGATATCGATATCCAGTCTCTGTAATTGCTCTGTCAATAAGCGGTAGCAATCATCAGAGAGCACGGCGGTGACTGGCAATACCCAGAGCCTACTCACCAGCGCTTGGTAGTCATCATCTAGCGCATTATCAGCCATGGCTTTTGAGAGTAATGCTTTGATTTTTACCGCGTCTTTTGTGGTAACGACAATAGGATGCTGAAGATACTGTAGCAGCTCCGCCAAAGTAAACTCATAATGATCTGGATAAGGATGAGCGATAACCTCAAAGCCTAAATCTGTGAGCGTCTCAAAAAAACGCTGCGGATAGCCGATGCCGCTGACTGCATGTACTTGACTGCCTGTCTTTGGCGCTGCCGGATGATCTTGCTGCTCACTTGTCTGTATATCGGCCTTCGCAGCGTTTGGTTTTTGGGTATTCGCCAATGCAGGTGCCCATAAAGGCTGCATGCTGTCCGCTTGCATATACATAAGCAGGCGCTGATTCGGCTGCTTTTGCTTGCTTGCGTGCTCGACGGCTGAACTTGTCTGTTGCTTGCTATGATACACAACAGTGGCACCCTTAAGCCGAGACAATGGCTCACGTAAAAACCCTGTCGGTAGTAGCTGCTTATTACCAAAACCGCGAGCGGTGTCCACGACGATCCACTCTATATCACGCTGCAGTGCATAATGCTGCAAGCCATCATCAGCAATGATCAGTTGCAAGTCTGGATGAGTGGCCAATAACGTGGTGATAGCTTGCTGCCGATTGGGACTGACTGCCATCGGTGCGCCTGTCATATTAACGATCAAACACGGCTCATCGCCGACCACGCTAGGGGTACTGCTGGCATCGACCAGCGCTGGCATCTGGCTGGTATCGCCGCCATAGCCGCGACTAATCACCCCCACCTTGATACGATGTACCGCTTGTAGATAGCTCACCAACTCAATAATCAGTGGCGTCTTGCCGCTACCGCCTACACTGATATTACCGATGACCATGACAGGTATGGGCGCCCGATAGCTGGCAAACACCCCCCATCGATAAGCCTGACGACGCAGCGTGATGATGAGACCATATAGCCAACTAATAGGCAACAGCAGCCATAGCCAAGCGGCTTTGCGTTGCCATGCACGCGTCACTGTCGTCTCAATACTCAAGGCTGGTTGCTCACTTATTCGTTGATTTGAAGCTTTATACGCACTGACGGCTACTCAAAATCGCGGGCATACATCTGGGCATAATGACCTTGCTTTTGCATCAGCTCATCATGGGTGCCCAGCTCTACAAGCTGACCACCATCCAAGACTGCGATACGATCGGCGGACTCAATGGTCGTCAATCGATGAGCAATGACCAATGTCGTCCGGTCTTTCATAACATTATCAAGTGCCTGCTGGATATAGTACTCTGACTCATTGTCCAGCGCGCTGGTCGCCTCATCTAATATAAGAATCGGTGCATCTTTTAGCAGTGCCCGAGCGATAGACAAACGCTGACGCTGACCACCTGACAGCTGCAGACCTTCAGCGCCGATTTCGCTTTGATAGCCATTTGGCAGCTTCATAATAAAATCATGAGCAAACGCATCTTTGGCTGCTTTTTCTACCTCTGCTTGGCTTTTATTGGCCAAACTGCCATAAGCGATGTTATTAAAAACAGTGGTATTAAATAGCACCACCTGCTGATTGACCATCGCAATCTGCGCACGCAGACTCTCAAGCTTGATATCCTCAATCGGCCGTCCATCCAAGGTAATCTGCCCCGAGGAGGTCGGCAAGGTACGCGTCAACAAATTGACCAATGAAGACTTACCAGCGCCGCTGCGCCCTACCAAGGCTACCGTCTCCCCTGCTCGCACATCCAGCGTAAAGTCGCGCAGCGCTACGGTCGAATCGGGATACACCAAACTGATATTGTCCAGAGATATCTCCCCAGACAACGCTGGGCTGACCGTGCCGGTGTCTTTTTCTTCTGGCTCATCAAGTAGCGCAAAGATGGACTCACCCGCGGCAATGCCTTTTTGCAATTTTTGATTGACATCGGTCAGAGATCGAACTGGCTTACTGAGCAGTCCTGCCGCGGCGATATACGAGATAAACTCACCGGCAGAGATATTATCGATCACCGATGGTCTAAGGGCCAGCCAAACCACCACCGACATCGCCATGGCCATCAGCAGCTGTACCGCTGGGGTATTGATACTGTTGGTCACGACGACCTTCATACCTTGGCGCAGGTTCTTTTTGGAGGCTTTATCAAAACGCTCGGCTTCGTAAGCTTGACCGCCGTAGTTTTTGACCACCTGATAGCCACCGATGACTTCATTGGTGATATGGCTGACATCCCCCATGGTTTCTTGGATGCCTTTTGACAACTTGAGATAACGCTTGGATGCGATGCGAATCAGCCACAATATGGGCGGCAACACCACAAACAAAATCAAGGTCAAACGCCAATTACTATAGAACAAAAATCCAATCAGACCAATCACAGTCAAACCATCTCGCAACACCGTTTTCATCGAGTCGGTACTGGCAGCGGTGACTTGCTCGACGTCAAATATCAACTTTGAGGAGATAGTGCCTGCCGGATTGGCCAAATAAAACGCACTCGGCAAACGCAGCAGCTTATTAAACACCTCCACACGCAGCTCATACACCAAGTTGCGCGACACCAATGCGGAGTAATAGTTACCCAAAAAGCTACCCACACCGCGAACAAAGAACAGACCAATAATAAGCAGTGGAAACAAATCTTGCTTGCTTTGGTCATTTTGATTGATGGCATCAGTGATGTATTGCAGCAGTTTGGCAATCCAAATCTCGGTTGCCGCATTGATCGCAAACCCCACAACCGTCAGCAGCAACGCCCACCAGTACGGTTTAAGATAACGTAGCAGCCGCAGCAATGTCTGGTATTTCGACGTACCTGAGGGCGCAGCCGACTGTTTTTTTGCATTTTTTGCAGACGGTTTTGTAGCGTTTGATGAATAAGCTTGGCTCATAAAAGCCTCAATTTGGGTGTCATAACATGAATGGACTGCATCTATACTGCGCCTTCAAGAGCTGCGGCTTCACAGAACTACAGCTTTACAGATAAGTGCGGCATCGAGCACGCCATATATTATTGCGGTAACGATTGGCCAAGCGGCACAACCGTACTGATATTTAGGTTCAAAAACCCCATTTTGCCAGCGACATCCATCACACGCACGACTGATTGATGCGTGGCATTGGCATCTGCCGCGATGACAAAAAGCATCTCACGATTGCTGCCGGCTTCTTGCTGAAGCATACTGGTCAGCTCCGCTTCATTGCTGCTCGCAAGTGTGATGCCATTGACAAGGTAGCTACCATCTTCTTGCACTGCCACTTCGATGGTATTGTTCTGCTCTGTCAGCGCCACCCCTTCTGCCTCAGGGAGAATGATGTTTAAACGGCTAAAATGATTGAACGAGGTGGCCAGCAATAAAAACACGATTAGGAATAATAAACAATCAATCATCGGTGTTAGATTGATTTCAAGGGGCTCGACCGTCGGTTTTCTAAAGCGCATACCATTCTCTTTAATTGACTCAATACCACACTTGGTAGAATACTGATAACGTAGAATACTGATAACCACTGACGCAGATTATGAGGTCATGGCTGCTTCAGCATTGACCTCCCCATGCATAGCAGGCGCTGAGTCTGCCGCGCCCTCTACTGCAGCAGAAGGAAACTGACGCCTATCCGCCAGGTTACTATCTGCTAGCAGGTGATAGTCGTATAGCTCTTGAATCATCAAGCCCGCTTGGGTCTCAAACTGTGCATTGATATCAATGATACGGCGCTGAAAATAGCGATAGGCCACCAGTGCAGGGATGGCCACAATCATCCCTGCAGCTGTGGTTATCAGCGCTTGTGATACCCCAGCGGCTAGCATCGTCGGGTCCTGCATCGCGCCATCAGTAATTGCCAAAAACGATGAAATAATACCCAGTACAGTACCCAATAGCCCAAGCAGTGGGGCAATCGCGCCGATGGTGCCGAGCATGTTGATGTTTTTTTCTAACTGATGGATTTGCACACTGGCACGGTTTTGCATGTGCATGGTCATCGATTCTAGCCCATACTGGCGATAGAGCAGCCCTGTCGCTAGGATATCGCCTAATGGGGTTTTTTCTTTAACGTTCATCAGCTGAGTGCGGCCGATATCACCGTTTTCACGCAAGCGTGTGATTAGCTGTTCACGCAGTCTGCTTGGAACGATTTTGTTAAACTGTAAGGTATGACTACGCTCGATAATGATGACCAATGCCAAAATTGAGCACAATACAATCGGCGTCATCAACCAACCACCTGCCTTTACCAACTCCCACATATTGCTTCTCTTTTATGTTTTTTTAAATAGTTGTTATAAAGATGGCGCTTGTTAAGCCTGCGCTTCTATCTGTTTGATCAAAGCGGCCAGCTGGTCTTGACTATGAAAAAATATCTCGACACTGCCCTGCCCGTCTTTTTTGTGCTTAAGCTTTACTTCAGCGCCGAGCATATCTGTCAGGCGCTGGGTTAGACGCTCGACGTCACGTGATTGCACTTGCTCAGCGCGGCTGACTTTTGGCGCAGGCTGGAGGATAGATTTTACCAGTTTCTCAGCTTCGCGTACCGTCATGCCGCCATCGATGATCTTTTGGGCGATGATCGGCTGCTGCTCAGAAGAGAGCGCCAACAGGGTACGCGCGTGCCCCATATCAAGCGCATTGTTGGCCAAATGATCTTTGACCGTGTCATGCAGCTGGTTGAGACGCAGCAAGTTTGACACAGTGGTACGCGCCTTACCGACTACCTCAGCGATCATCGCATGGCTCATGCCAAACTCGGTATGAAAGCGCTGCAGTGCAGCGGCTTGTTCAATCACGGATAAGTCTTCACGCTGGATATTTTCAATCAATGCTAGCGCAATCGCCAGCTCATCAGACAAAGCGCGTTCAATCGCTGGAATGACTGGCTTACCTGCCATCTTGGCCGCACGCCAGCGCCGCTCACCTGCGATGATTTCGTGCGTGACAAAATCCTCACTCTTATCCTCACTGGCCAGTAGTGGACGAATCACGATAGGCTGCATAACGCCATGCTGCTCGATAGACGACGCCAACTCTGCCAGCGCCGTTTCACTCATATCACGGCGCGGCTGGTATTTACCCGCTTGCAGGCGTTTGACATCGATCTGCACCAAGCTGATTTGATCTTCAAGCGCACTGTTGTCTGTACCTGTGGTACGCGGTTTGGTCGCTGCCTTGTTTGTAGCCCGTGATTTTCGGCCACTGCTATCAGGCGCGCGCGTTTGAGTTTTAGCAGCATTGGTACGCTCAGAGCGAGTCGCGACACTAAGCGCTTTTGCGTTCATGTTTGATGGCGAGGTATCTGACGTGTCGACGGGCGCAGCATTGCCACGTGCAGCCATATCGTCTTGCAAGGCAGAGGCGGTAATTTGCTTTTCTTTTTTGATTGACCCTAATAAGGCATCTAAACCTCGATTGGCCGCCAACCCTCTCTTTTTCGCCATGATTACCTATCCTCTAACACTAAAATAAAAGCCCATTTTTTACAAATGCGGCTTACTCATTACTTATAAATATGATAGTTACTGCTTATCTACTCTAACGCTGGCCACGCTGCGTTTTTAGGCGCTTTGCTTGATCACTTCAGCGGCCAGTTTTTGGTAAGCGCGCGACCCTTTTGACCACCTCTCATACGCAATCACCGGCAGACCATGAGCAGGTGCTTCTGCCAGACGAATGTTTCTGGGGATATGGGTTTTGTACATGATATCGCCAAAATGCGCCTCAAGCTCGGCTGAGACATCGCGTGCGAGTGTGTTACGTGCATCATATAGGGTTCTTACGACGCCGCGTATATAAAGATTTGGATTGAGCTCAGTTAAACGCTCAATAGTCTGCGACAAGTCGGCCAGCCCTTCTAGCGCATAGTATTCGCATTGCATTGGAATAATCACGCCGTCAGTTGCCACCAAAGCATTGATTGTCAATAAATTCAAGCTCGGCGCGCAATCGATAATCACATAATCATAAGCCGGTGTGTTGGTAGCGGCTTGCTGCTCTACCAGCGCCGCCATGGCATTTTTAAACAGCTCATGACTGTCTGTTTTGTTCATCAAAGTGATGTCCATACCTGCCAAATCTCGGTTGGCACCAATCACATCAAACCCAGCAGGACTGGAGACAATCGCATCAGCCAGCGAGACGCCATCGAGCAGCACATCAGCGATGGTCAAGGACAGCTCGTTTTTATCGACACCTGTACCACTGGTCGCATTGCCTTGTGGGTCTAGGTCAATCAGCAGGACACGCTTGCGCTTAGCAGCCAAGCTGGCGGTCAAATTTACCGCCGTCGTGGTTTTACCCACGCCGCCTTTTTGATTGGCAATTGCTATGATTTCCATACACTCACTCAATTTTAATAGGATCTATTACGGTTATTCTCTTTTTTACTGACGCTTGCAATCACAACACCCTGCAACCTTGAGACTCATCAATATATGCTATTTGGATATCAAGGTAAACGATGTTTCACGACCGCACGGGCTCATAGCTTAGACATTTTTAGCAGACAATTCAATCAAATGACGACTATCATGTAAACGCGGCACTGTTAACTTTATGGTGTCGATACGCCAGTCATGCTCGAGCGCTTGCAGCTCTTCATCGCTTGGCACTTTGCCCTTCATCGCGCACAATCGTCCCTCTGCGGCCAGTCTTGGCTGTGCCACGTGGACAAAATCAATCAGGCTGGCAAAAGCACGCGAGGTCACCACCTTATAACTGGCCTCGTGCGCCTCGATACGAGAAGCAATAGGCTGCATATTATGCAGGCCAAGCTCACTACTGATTTGTTTGATAAAGCGAATTTTTTTCTGATTGCTGTCCAAGGCTGTGCAAGCGCGCTCAGGCTGGCAAATCGCGATAATAACGGCTGGCAGCCCTGCCCCTGTACCAATATCTAACAGTGACCCTGACGGCAAATGCGGTATAATAGCCAAACAATCAATCACATGCTTGATCAGTGCTTCTTTGGGATCAGTAATGGCGGTGAGATTATAAGCCTTATTCCACAATAAAAGCTGATCTAAGTACAATAATAGCGTGCGCTGCTGCGTCTCACTCAAAGACAAACCCAGCTCATTGGTCGCTTGTGCCAACGTATCGGCCAGTGCTGGCAGCTGTGTGCCAAGTTTAACAAATCCGGCCGGATCAATAGCGGCATGATCCAAGCTGGTAGATGATGAGTTTTTTTTGGCAGAAGCTGACATAAGGCGCATTATCCAGTTTTGACATGTGAACCGTTTATTTTATCACGCACTCCGCGTATTGAATAGTTGCAGATTGCCCCAATGTGAGACATCTTATACTATCTGCGCAGTCTTTGAGGCGTTATTGTTCTTTAATCATAGCAAACCGCTGAGTATTTACTGCTATCATACGCAGCAAAGACCGCAGCTTTATGATGAAATATACTAAAAAACCAATCGCTCATTTTTAAAGGCCGCATCCTAGACAGCGATAATCAAACCGCCTCATAGCAACATTTCCCAATCATCAAAAACGCGACCAAACAAGACACTAATGATATGGTAACACCCTCGACTCAGCTGACCCACCCAGCAATAGACACCACCAAAGAACAGACAAAACACGCAAAAAAGGTAACGCAGCTGCATCCACGTTTTTTAGAAGTGAAGCAGCATTGCCACCTAAGCGCTGCGCAACTGAAGCGCTACAGCGATCCTGCGGCACTGCCAAGCGACACCCGAACTGCCCCTGATTTGGACGTGGGCTTTGGCCAGCAGCGAGCGCTAAAAGCATTGCAAACCGCCCTAGACATCAAGGCCAGTGGCTATCATGTGTTTGCCGCGGGCGAAAACGGTTTGGGCAAACGTACGGTCATCAGCCGTTTACTGACTCGCATCGCTGCCGATGCGCCAACGCCTGATGACTGGGTCTATGTGCATAATTTCGCTGATCCTCGTACGCCGCAAGCATTATCCCTACCTGCTGGACAAGCAGAGATATTGCAGCAGCAGGTGAGTAAATTGTGGCAGCAAGCCAAAAAACGCCTCAGTCAGCGTTTTCGCAGTGATCAATACCAAAGCAAAATAGAAGCCATCAAAAACGCCACCCATCAAAAGGAAAGTCAGGCTTATGATGTGCTCAATGCCGAAGGCAAGCAATACGACTTGGCTTTGACGTTTCGCTCGTTTGATAATAAAGCGGTGTTTGTCCATTCAAGTCAGCTCGCCGCCGATACCGCCGCTGAGCACACTCCCGCCAGCCCTAGATCAGATAATACGTACGCCGCAGCCAAGCCCAATGAGACGGCGCATCGTCGTGGTAAGCAAGACGAGGTGCTCTCTGGCGATGACGAGTACGAAGCCGAGCTCGACAACTTCGTACAAAAAAACCACATGCAAAAGCGCTTAAGTCAACTCACCATCACACTAGAGCAATTAGAAGACGAAGCCAATGACGCCATCGAGGCACTGCATGGTGACATTGCACGCCGTGCCCTACAGCCATTATTTGCCCCAGTTTATCAGCAGTTTGCAGCTCAGCCACAAGTCGTCGATTACCTAAAAGCCGTATCTGCAGATATGGTCACGCATGCCGAGCGCATCGTCAATGCCGATGATGAAGAGTTTGTCACAGCAGCGCTGGCCACCACTCCCAGTCGTTATGCGGTCAATGTCATCGTCAGTCACGCGCCAGACAGTGGTGCACCTGTGGTCTTTGAGGATTTGCCGACGCATCTAAACCTATTGGGACATGTCGAGCAAATCACCCAGTTGGGCACAGTCACCACTGACGTCAGTATGATTCGAGCGGGTGCCCTACACCGTGCCAATGGCGGTTATCTGTTGTTGGAGGCCAATCATTTACTTGAGCATCCTTATGCTTGGCAAGGTCTCAAACGCGCTCTGCAATCACGCAAAATCAAACTCTCTAGCCTTGAGCAAATGCTGACTTTGACGGGTAGCTTATCACTTGCGCCGTCACCCATTGACCTTGAGGTCAAGGTGATTTTGCTGGGCGAAGCTGACCTATATTACGAGCTTTTGGAGCTTGAGCCTGAGTTTGATGCCGTCTTTAAGGTGCGTGCCGACTTCCACGACGATGTGACGCGCAGCCCTGAGCACGAGTTGGCATTGGTGGCAAAAATGGCTGATATCATCGATCATGCTAGCCTCTATCCATTCGATCGCAATGCACAGGCGGCGCTGCTTGAGCATTTGAGCTTACAAGCCGAAGACCAAGACCGCTTAAGCTTACACAGCGACTTGTTGATCAAACTGCTGCACGAGTCTGATCGCCATGCGCGCTTAGATGGCCAGCATATCGTTGATGCCCATCATGTCATGCAAGCCATTGAGGATATGGACGAGCGCTCAGGGTATCTGCGCGACTTATATTGGGATGAGCTAAAAAACGGCCAGCAGCTCATTCAAACCCAAGGTCATGCGGTCGGGCAAGTCAACGCCCTGACCGTGGTCAGCTATGCCGATAGCGAGTTTGGCATGCCAGCACGCCTCACCGCCGTCATTCAACCCAACATCGGCGCAGGTGAGATTCTCGATATCGAGCGCGATGTGGATTTGGGCGGCAGTCTACATGCTAAGGGCATGCTGATTATGACCAGCTATTTGCGGGCGCTGTTTAGTCAACACCACGCCCTTAACTTTAGTGCCTCACTTGCTTTTGAGCAAAGCTACGCGCAGATCGATGGCGACAGCGCCACGGTCAGCGAAGGCTGCGCGCTGCTCTCAGCCTTAGCGGATGTGCCAATCGATCAGTCCTTAGCCATTACTGGCTCCATGAACCAATTAGGTGAGGTACAAGCTGTCGGTGGTATCAACGCTAAAATCGCTGGATTTTTTGATGCTTGCCACGAGCAAGAACTGACAGGTCAGCAAGGCGTGGTCATCCCTGTTGCCAACGTCCAGCAGCTGATGCTGCGCGACGACATCATCGCTGCAGTCAAAGCTGGTAAGTTTCATATCTATGGGGTGCAGAGCTTAATTGAGGCGTTGACACTGATGACAGGACTGCCTGTCGACACCATGAATAAAAAAGGCCGCTATCGTAAAGATACGTTGTTTGGCAAAGTATTAAATCGCTTACTGCTGTGGGACGAAAACCAAAACGTCGATGACGATATTGAGGATAAAGACGCCAAGCAAACCAGCCAAAAAAAGCGCAAGGCAAAAAAGAAAAAAGACAAGAAAAAAAGACGTCAACGTCAAGAAGATCAGGGCAAAAAAGACAATGACGACCACTCAAGCGCGGATATCACGACAGCTGATGAGTCGCCTGATATCTCCAGCCCTGATGGTGACAGACATCAGAGCATGGGCTGACGACCTGCTACCGTCGTTTATCATGCGTTGCTCATCAATGATAGACACAACATAGCTGTCAAGATAGACGTCAAGCTGCTTTTCTGCCATGATAACCCGCGACGGATTCATTAAAATACCAGCATTAAAATATCCATATCGATTGCGACATTGATTTACGACTTCATAAAGGTTATCTCTGAATGACTGTACATCATACCCACACAGATGAGCGAATATACGAGCAGCGCACGAGCACCGATACCTCTGCTGCAGAGGCTCATCATAATAATCGTCATGGCGCGGCAACCACGGCGCGGCAGTGGCAAGTACTCTCACAGTTACAGCGCAATCGCTGGGTGGGAACGACGCACATTTACGAGCAGCTCAAACTTGCAGGGTTTGACATCAGTCTACGCACCGTACAGCGCGACCTAAACGCCTTGTCCAAACGCTTTCCCATCGAAAAAAACAACGCCAACCCGCAAGGCTGGCGCTGGCGTGACGATGCCCCGCTACACAGCCTACCGCATATGAATCTATCACAAGCGGTGGCTTTTAATATGGTAGAGGCCAATCTCACCCAACTATTACCGCCCGTGATTTTAGACGAGCTGTTTCCTTGGTTTGATTTAGCAAGACGACAGCTAAAAAACAGTAAAGTCACGCACTCTTGGATCGACCGAGTACGCATTGAGCCTGCCACCCAACCCTTGATCGCCCCGCACATTGACCTCGAAAGCAAAGACAATCTGTATCACGCGCTTTTTTATCAATTGCAGGTCAAAGCCTGCTACACCCGTAGCAACAAAAATGAGGCCAGCGAATATACGCTAAACCCCATTGCCATCATTCAGCGCGGCGTGATTATCTATTTACTAGCGACCCGTACCGATGACCCAGAAGCCATCATTCGCACCTTTGCTCTGCATCGGTTTGATAGCGTCGAGATTTTAGAGAGTCCGGCACAAACGCCAGAGGATTTTCAGCTTGATACCTATTTGGAGGCAGGCAGTATGGGCTTTAGTCATCCGTTGTTTGGCGAGCTACCTGAGCGTGGCAAAAACACGGCCATTGAGCTACAATTCACCAAACAAGCTGGCAAGAGTCTGACAGAAAGTAAGCTTAGTGACGATCAAGTCGTCACCGTCAATGATGACGACACCCTAACCATCAAAGCCACGGTCAACCTAACCTCACAGCTGGTTTGGTGGTTACGCGGCTTTGGTAGTGGCCTGCTCAATGCTCATCCCGAGCTGCTATATCGAGCCGTCTTGGATAACAGCGCCAATAACGCCACTGATAATAAGCCTGATTAACTGGTGTTATTTTGTCTTAAGCGTTACAGACTCAAACCACGATAACATCCTCGAACCATTGCAACTCGAACCATTGTAAAAGGAATACTATGTCGACCACGACCCCATCGCCACTACTTTCCGACAGCTTAAGAGGACTAGGCTTAGATGCGGGGACTTTGTTTTTTGCGCTAAACTACGAATTTACCAGAATTGAGCCAAAGGGACTGCTAAAACGTTTTAAAAAAAACCAAGGCGCGATAGATATCGACATCGCGTGCGCGTTATACGATGACAATTGCACCATCAGCGATATCGTTTGGTTTAAGCAGCTGCGAGACAAAGCGGAGTCGGTACGCCATCAAGGCGATAGCTTAAATGGCAAAGATCGCGGTGAGCAGGCCATGTATTTGGCACCGCTTGATCAAGAGCAGATCAGACTGTATTTAGACAAAATCCCTGCGCATATCACCCATATCGCCATGATGGCCAACTCTTATCACGGCCACCCTTTTTCTCGAGTCAAAAAAGGCGAGATACACCTGAGTGATGATGAAGGCAATCGCTGTTTTGAAGTCAATCTCAAACAGCTGCCACGCGACTGCCAAACACTTTGGGTCGCTCATTTGCGCCGAGAAGTAGATGACTGGCATCTAACTTTGCAAAACTTACCACTGGCAGCAGAGGATTTGGCCACAGCCGCGCAGCAAGTCGCCTATGAACTGGCGCGCGCCCTTCCTATCCCTCAAGGCCTATAAAAAGCCTATAAAGAGAAATCAGCCACAGCGTTTGACTGCAGCCATTAAAACCAAAAAATGAGACCATAAAAATGAAATCGCAGGAATGAAGCTGTCGAAATAACGCCGTAAAACTACTCAACCACAAAACAGATAAAAAAGACTAGGGCGTGTTGAGTAGTGCACTGCTCTATAACGGCTCGCCGCAGTGCGGGCAGTAATTCTTTTGCCGCCTTTCCACCTCTCTTTCGCGGCGCTCAAGCTCTTGCTCACGCAGTACTTGTAAGACGATATTTTGCGCCTGCTCCTTGTCCAGCCCCAGCTCACGGCGAATCTTGTCAATCATCATCTGGTTTTGCACCAAATCAAAATCACTGTCAATCAGCTGCTCACGAAAATGCTGCTCTAACTCCTCGCGGCGCTGGGCCAGCTCATTGGCCAAACCAGTCGCCAAAATACCAGCTGGCAATGCCGCCAGACCCACACCCAATATGGTAATGATGGCACCCAATATCTTACCTGCATTGGTGATCGGTATGACATCACCATAGCCGACGGTCGTCAGCGTCACCACCGCCCACCACATCGCCTTCGGTATCGACTCAAACTCATCTGGCTGCGCGTGATTTTCGACCAAATAAATCCCGCTAGAGGCGGTGACAATCATGATAATCAAGATAAAGATAACCGCTTGAAACGAGCCTTTTTCTTTACTGATGACCACCAGCAAGATACGCATAGAGGCAAAGTAGCGGGTGAGTTTCAAAATCCGAAACAGACGCAAAATACGCAAGAAACGCAAGTCAATAGAGACAAAGAAGTTTAAAAAGGCAGGGGCGATTGCAATCAAGTCGATCATCGCCGACGGGCTTTTGAGCCACTCCCAGCGCTGACGCCAAGTGGTATTATCTGGTTTGGCTTCGGCCATACTCCACAGACGCAACAAATACTCGATAGAAAAAATAACGATAGAGAAATTTTCAAACCAAATAAAATAGTCTTGATAAGGGTAATACCAGCTGTCTACAGACTCGGCAATCACAGCGGCGACATTGGTCATGATCAAAAAAATCAGGAAGTAGTCCACATAACGGCTAAACCGAGTGTCATGCTCATCGTTTTGTAAAATATCATAAACAAAAAAACGTAAGCGCCGTATAGATTGGAATAGCATGCTGACCTTATGCGGTAAAACCCGCGCGTGGATAAATAAAATAAATCGCCATTGCCGCAAAAAACATCACCGTGACCACCATAATGCCAAAGCTGACCTAAAAGGCGTCGATCGGCGGCTGCGTGTTATCCACAGCTAGCGTGTGCCCTCAGATTATACAAAATTTTTATAGTAAATATAGACAGTTATCAGCAGCGTAAAGGCAATTGCCAAGATGGCCGATCGTAAAAACCGTTCATCGGCCTTTAACTGGTGGCTGATATTTTGGGCAGGCAACAAAAACAGATGGCACTCAGGACAACAGCCATCTACTTCATTTAATAGCTGCATCGTCCGTGCGTTAGTACAACGCAGAGGAGAGTTACTACAATAACCAAGCATAGTATGGCGCGCCTCCATTTATAAAATAAAACCTTTATCCTTTACCTATAACTCACTCTTAAAAGTTCACAATACATCGATATCGATAACTTTACGCAAAAATCTTGGCTTAATACTGAGAATAACCATTTATTACCTTACAGAAATAGTGGTTTTGTATTATAATGGCGTTATAATGTTACAGATTAATCAATAATCATAATATTATGTATTGGTCACTATTGTCATCCCTCATTAGCTGACTGATAATCCTCTACTACGTTAAGGAATCAAACGATGAAACTACAATCCCTAGTTTTAGCCGCTGCTACTGCACTTACTATGACTTCTGCTTTTGCCGTTCCTGCTGGTACTTGGACAGTGGCCGCTGGTGCACACTATGTTGACCCTAAAAGCGACAACGGTACTTTAGACAATGGCTTATCAGTAGATGTTGATGGCGATGTGCGCCCAACCATCAGTGGCGAATATTTCATTGCTGATAACGTTGGTGTTGAGCTACTAGCAGCCATCCCATTCCATCATGACATCACGCTAACTGATGCAAATGGTAACGAAGTTGATGCCAAAACTCAGCATCTACCCCCTACTCTATCTGTACAGTATCACTTCGACGGCGATAACTTGCCTATGAATGTGAAGCCTTTCGTTGGTGTTGGTGTGAACTATACAACTTTCTTTAAAGAAAGAGTTTACCTAGGTAACGGTAATGATTTAGAGCTAGACGATAGCGTTGGCGTTGCTGGTCATATCGGTCTTGACATCCCATATGCACCTACTGAGTCTTTCCGTATCGATGCGCGCTACATGGACATCAAAACTGACGCTAGCCTAAATGGTGATAAAATTGGTAAAGTCGATATCAGCCCATGGGTATATGGCGTTGCGTTTGTAAAACAGTTCTAATAAATCTATCATAGCAAGTAAAGTATGCCAGATAAGAAGCCAGCCGATGTGCTGGCTTTTTTGTCTGTATGATTTGCTGCAATCTGTTTATTGTTATTTTTTTATAATCAATCCACTATAATATTGGCGCACTTAATGTCATGTCATAAGCCCATAAAAAAAGACCATCCGTGCAGACAGTCTTTTTATAATATGTAAACACTGATGCAATCTATCAGCCGCTATTAGCCAAACAGCACTCAAAAGTGCTGCCAGTCAGAGCTACAGCAAGATACGGCGCGGATCGGCTAACAAGGTGGCGATATAACGGGTAAACACTGCTGCATCAGCACCATTAATCACTCGGTGATCATAAGACAACGACAGCGGCAGCATCAAACGCGGCTCAAACGTCTGCTTGGTTTCGTTCCAGCGCGGCTGCATACTGGCTTCAGAGACCCCTAAGATACCCACTTGTGGCCAATTGACCAACGGCGTAAAGGCGGTACCCCCTAGGTTGCCTTGGCTCGATATGGTAAAGCTTGCACCTTGTAAGTCTTTGGTGCCAAGCTTTTTATCACGCGCCTTTGCTGCCAGCTCGCCAATCTCGATAGCGATCTGCTTAAGACCTTTGTCTTGAACGTTTTTGATAACGGGTACGATAAGCCCATCATCCGTCGCCACAGCGATACCCATGTTGACGCTTTTGCGTACGATAATCTGAGTATTGTCATCGCTCAAATGACTGTTAAAGCGTGGGTGCTGCGTCAAGGCATGAGCCGTCGCTTTTACCACAAAGGCTAGGATAGTAAAGCCAATACCTTCAGCTTTCATACCACCTTTTAGCTCACCACGCAGTTTTTCAGTCTCAGTGATATCGGACAAATCAAACTGTGTGACTTGTGGCAGCAAGGTATTGTAGTTAAGCTGCGGTATAGAGACCTTTTGTAAGCGGCTTAAATCCTGAGTCTCAGTCTCTCCCCAAATCTCGATATTACTCATATCGGGTAAGTTTGGCAGGCTTGCCTGAGCACCAGCGCTGTTTGTCGGCGCCGCTTTTTGTTTGCTTAAGCTTTCTTTGACATGAGCAAACACATCTTCTTTTAAGATACGATCATTGAGCGCTGAGCCACTCACTTGAGTAATATCCACACCCATTTGGCGTGCCAGCTTACGTACAGCAGGACCTGCATACACATCGACAAGCTTTTCATTCACTTGACTTTCTGTCAGCTTGCCACCGCTTTTGCTGGCAGCACTATCGCCTGTCGCTTGAGCGCTTTGTTTTGGCGCAGCGGTCGACTGTTTTTTAGCACTGGCTTGCTGCTCACTGCTGCCAGCCTCGCTATCTGCTTTGGCTGACACAGCTTCTGTTCTAGACCCCTGTGTTTCAGACGTGCTACTGGTCTCATCCTCACCAATAATGACAATAAAATCTTGACCGTTGGCGACCATGTCGCCTGCTTCGACCAGTATTTTTTCGACCTTACCAGCGATAGGGGCTGGTACTTCCACTGAGGCCTTGTCCGACTCAATCAACAAAATCGATTGCTCGGCACTGACGGTATCACCGACACTGACCATGATCTCGGCCACTTGCGCTTCTTCAACACCTAAATCTGGCAATGCGTGTGTACTGGCTGTACCCGCGCTCGGCGCAGGATGTTTGGACTCTGACGAGCTAGCATCAGCAGCTTGAGACTCAGATGTGGCCTCAGACTGTGCGCCAGCATCCTTTTCATCTGCTTGATTGCGGGCGTCATCAGTGCTCTTTTCACTGGCTGGTGATTCTGCTTGTGTATCGGCCGCAGCGCTCTCAAGTTCAATGAGCACCATGCCTTCACTGACTTGATCACCAACAGCAACGCTGATTTTGGTGACTTTACCAGCAGCAGAGCTTGGTACTTCCACTGATGCTTTGTCAGACTCTAATAAAATGATATTGTCGTCTTTTTCGATGACATCGCCAACTTCGACCATAATTTCGCTGACTTCGGCACTATCGACACCCAAATCGGGGGCTTTAATGTCCATGGTTTATCTCCTCGTCTTATCGTTATTATTCTTTGACATCATCGTCATTGAGCAGCGTCGCGTCAGCTTGATCTTCGGCGCGGCCTTCATTACTGATTTCATCATCCTCTTCACTGACAAACTCAGGCACAGGACTTGGGTTGATGTTGTCAGGAGCTGGTGCATCTGGGAAATGATCGTAATAAGGCTGCTGCTGCCATGCTGGCGGCTGATCGGCCTCAATCTCAAAGCTTGAGATGGCATCTTTGACCAAGCGCATTTCTACTTCGCCTTCATCTGCCAAGCGCTTGAGCGTCGCCACCACGATATGAGCGGCATCTACATGGAAGAAGCTGCGTAGTTTTTCGCGGGTATCTGAGCGACCATAACCATCGGTACCCAATGTGGTATAAGGACGGCTATCAGGCAACCAGCCACGTATCTGCTCTGAGTAGTTACGCATATAGTCTGTTGCCGCGACCACCACCCCTTTATGCGGTGCCAATTGCTCTGTGACCCATGGCACTTTTTCTTCATCCATTGGGTGCAAGCGATTGTAGTCATCACATGCCATACCGTCACGCGTCAGCTCATTAAAGCTGGTCACGCTCCAAACGTTGGCAGTGATATTAAACTCTTCTTTTAAAATCTTCGCCGCTTTTTGTACTTCGCGTAAGATAACTCCAGAACCAAGCAGCTGTACTTGGCTTGAACCATTGTCTTCTAGCAAATACATCCCGCGCTTGATGCCTTCTTCCGCGCCCTCTGGCATGGCGAGCTGCTCGTAGTTTTCGTTCATGAGGGTCAAGTAATAATATACGCGCTCACCCTCACCATACATCCGGCGTAGGCCATCATGCATGATGACCGCCAGCTCATAACCATAGCAAGGGTCATAGCTCACGCAGTTCGGTACGGTGTTAAACAAAATCTGCGAATGGCCATCTTGATGCTGCAAGCCCTCGCCATTGAGCGTCGTACGGCCTGCTGTCGCACCAAGTAAGAAACCTTGTGCCTGACAGTCGCCTGCCGCCCATGCCAAGTCGCCCACACGCTGAAAGCCAAACATAGAGTAGTAAATATACAGCGGTATCATTGGCAAAGCGTTGACCGAATAACTGGTCGCCAGCGCAATCCAGGTACTCATTGCCCCCGCTTCGTTGATGCCTTCTTCCAACATGTGACCGTCGATGGCTTCTTTATAGCCCATCAGCGCTTCACTATCTTCAGGCGTGTATTTTTGTCCTGACGCCGAGTAAATACCTAACTGACGGAACATGCCTTCTAGACCAAAGGTACGCGCCTCATCAGGAACGATCGGCACGACGCGATCTTGAATGTCTTTGTTTTTTAGCATCGCTGATAACAGACGGACAAACACCATGGTCGTCGACTGCTCTTTGCCATTACTGCCTTTTAAGATACGATCAAAAATCGATAAATCAGGGATATTTAAAGGAATATGACCACTACGACGGTTTGGCAAATGACCGCCCAACGCTTCACGGCGACCTTTTAGATATTTCATCTCAAGCGAGTCTTCTTTTGGACGATAGAACGGCAGCGTCTCAAGCTCTTCATCATTGAATGGCAAATCAAAACGATCACGGAAATACTTCAATGACTCATGATCTAACTTTTTGATTTGGTGCGATTTATTCACCGCTTGCGCTTGCGTCGAGAGCCCATAACCTTTGACTGTTTTGACCAAGACAACTGCTGGTTGACCTTTGGTCTTCATGGCTTCACTAAAGGCAGCATAGACCTTCATTGGGTCATGACCACCACGGTTTAGACGCGCGATGTCATGGTCAGACAGCTCATTGGCCATCTCTTCAAGCTCTGGGTATTTACCAAAAAACTCTTTACGGGTAAATTCAGGAGTACGTGCCTCATATAGCTGGTACTCACCATCGACCACTTCTTCCATACGGTGCTTGAGTACACCTGTCACGTCTTTATCAAGCAGTGTATCCCAGTTACCACCCCAGATGACTTTAATCACGCGCCAGCCTGCACCGCGAAATACCGACTCTAGCTCTTGAATAATCTTGCCATTACCACGCACAGGGCCATCGAGGCGCTGCAAGTTACAATTGATGACCCAAATTAGGTTGTCTAGTTTTTCGCGGCCAGCAAGCGAGATGGCACCCAAGCTCTCCGGCTCATCTGTCTCGCCATCACCTAAGAAAGTCCAAATTTTACGGCCTTCTTTTTCGAGTAAGCCACGGTTTTCCATATAGCGATGGACGTGCGCGTGATAAATCGACATGATCGGGCCAAGTCCCATAGAGACCGTTGGGAACTGCCAATAGTCCGGCATCAGATAGGGATGCGGATAACTTGATAAGCCTTTACCACCGACCTCACGGCGAAAATTATCCAACTGGTCTTCACTCAAGCGGCCTTCTAAATAAGAACGGGCATAGATACCTGGCGCGGAGTGACCTTGATAATAAACCATGTCACCACCGAAATGATCACTTGCGGCTCGAAAAAAATGGTTAAAGCCTGTCTCATACAGCGTGGCACTAGAGGCAAATGTCGCCAAATGACCACCTAAGTCGTCATCGTTTTTGTTGGCACGCATCACCATCGCCAGCGCGTTGTAGCGAATCAGCGCACGGATCTTACGCTCAATGGTCAAGTCGCCAGGATACATCGGCTCGTCCTCGACTGCGATGGTATTGATATAAGCAGTATCAAGGCGGTTGAATGGCAGGCCTTCTTGCACCGCCATATTGTATAAGGCTTTTAGTAAAAACTGCGCGCGATCTTTGTCTGCATGTTTGATCACAGACTCAAAGGCTTCAAGCCATTCTTGGGTTTCGGTGCTGTCAGCATCCTTGTAATAATTCATTGTTGTCGATCCTTTTATATTAGTCATACCTACCTATCTAGACGGTAAGGCTTTGTTAAATACTGGTGTGAAGTGAGGTATCGGTTTACTTATGACTTCCTTGATATGTCCAAGCATTCCCTTGTTTCATACGGTGAGATACAGCTAGATTATACAAAATAGTGCCACTGAGAATAGACATATGCGTCAAATGGACGAAACTACAAAACAGATCATACTGTTGTCCCTGTATATTCAGTCATGGATGATTTTGACACTCTATTATAAGCGTTTGAGAGGCAATTGTTTATGGCTGTAGAGAAATGGATAAATAACAAGTATTTTTTAAATAAATAATGATTAGTTTTTTTAAAAATGACAATATTATAATTTGTTTATGTGTAATTTTATGAATATAATTTACTTTTCATCATACCAAATCGACCACTGGTAACTTTACACTGGATTTATGACAAATTGCTTATTAGTATCCCATACTAGTATATTTGTATAAATATGGTTAACCATGATATTAATTGAGCAACTTTGATTCTTAGGACTAGTGACATGTATAAAGTTAAAAGCTTTTCAAATATGATGAGTACTTTCTCATTCAGTAACTATCAATCTCAAATACTGACTTTTATAAGCTTTATCATATTGTCATTGATGAGCATCTCATCTCATGCGCTTGCACCAAATCCTGGAGCAGTTTGTAGTACTGGTTCTTCTCAAAGCAGCCTGACAAACGCAGACTACACTAACCTAGTCTCAGCAGTGAATACTGATAACTATGTCAACATCGCAGGCAACGCATCAGGCAGCATTCCCTTACAGATTAAAATGAATACTACAGAGTCGAGCTCGAACACCATATTGAGTAACTTTGGTGTTACTGAAGCTCAAGGAGTCAGAGCCATCAATGTCAGAAGAACGTTCCCTAACACCTCGGCCTTTACAGATATCCGTCTAGATTTTCGTAATAGCATTACCATGCAACCAATCTACTTGACCAACGTTGCGTTAAGTGCTTTTGATGTTGATTATGCTAATAGTAATGGTAATACTTTCGATGATTACGTTCAAATTACAGGTGTCACCCAAGCAGGTACTACTATTGAAGGCACTTTCCAAACAATAGTAGGTTCAAACATTGCCTACTTTCAAGGATTATATACAACTAGTACAGCTAACTGCCCAGCTAAAGATTTAGGTACGCAATGTCAAGGATCGGTACAGTTCTCTCAGCCCGTATCATCGGTAAAAGTTCGCTATACTAATACCGGTCGTCTTTCCACTACAACTAATCAAGAGATTGATTTTCGCGTAGATAACTACTGTTATGTTCCTCAATATATATTTTCTGGTACGGTATTTGACGATAATGGTGGTATCACAGCAGCGCAAGCGAGCGCTACTAATGCCAACTTCACTTCTGGGACTTATAATAATACCAACTACTTCAATGGTGTTTTTAATCCGCCCCAAGAGACGGGGATCAGCGGTAGTACTGTCAGACTAGCTAGTTGCGATAGTAACAACCCTCTCACTTATGCTACACAAACTGTTAATAGTAGTGGCGCGACTATCGGTCAGTTTCAATTTAGTGTCCCTCTCTCAACCTTTGGTAGTAATAGAAACATATGCCTTATAGAGAGTAGAACAGGTAGTTCTTACCCGATCCGAACCACGACAGACAATATCAATACTGCATTTGCAACCACCACCTACAACTATCCCAACAGGAACTTTGGTCGTGTCATTGCAGAAAACGCCGCCTTAGTCCTTAGAAAAGCTCAATATGTTAATAACTGTCCTTCTACCATCCCTTATACCGATCCTACTCTCAATCGTGTAGGTGAAACAGACCTTAGAAATGGCTTTAGCGAAAGTGCTAATAATGGAAATGCCCTTACCCCTGGTCAGTGTATTGCTTATCGCATTACCGCCACTAATCGCGCTAATGTCCCTATTAATAACTTTGTGATGCAGGATAAACTGCAAAGCAAAAGTGATGGCGCAGCGGTTACCTCAACCTTAGCCAATCCAGTAGCCAGTACAACCGACTATGCTTCTAATAGTGTGGCTATCGGTAATAACGGTACAGTAATAACTAATCCTTTTACCCTAAACGCCAGATCAAACCGCAACTTTTATTTTAATACCAAATATGGCACTACAGCGAACACTCAGTAGCTATTATCTATTGCAACTCTAGATTATTACTATTTCCTTTTCTAATACAAAAAAGCCCTGTCTTCTTAGACAGGGCTTTTACCGTTCGTATCCTCCAAAATGCCAGTTGTCATTTTTGTGATGATTAATTGTATTAATTACGTGAAAATAGAAGGAAGGGAGATAGATGCCTTTTAAAACGATGAATGATATTAGATTACTAGCTCCTCCATCATGATATACGACGTTTGCTTTTTACTGATAGTCATGTTCTAAGAAAGGATTTTATATGAAACGTTTCAAGATTCTACGCAATGTTCTATTAGCTACTATAGCTTCTAGCTCTTTACTAAATGTAGCACATGCTGATGATGCTCTAAAAATGGAACTAACAGCCAATCAAGTCATAAAGAATGCGGAAGGTAAAACAGTCTATACGCCAGTACGCACCGCACCAGCTGGTACTGTCATTCAATACAAAGCAATTTATACCAATACCATCAACAAAGACATTAATGATCTGATGGTGACACTGCCTATCCCTGCCAACATGACATTTACTGGTGAGGCAAATCCTGCCAGCGCACAAGCCAGCACTGATGGTAAGAACTATGCTGATATGCCACTCATGCGTAAAGTCGATGGCAAGATGGTCAAGATTCCATATTCTGAATACCGCACTCTGCGTTGGAATATTAAGTTATTGCCAGCTAAAAAGTCAGCAGCTGTTGCTCTCAATACCACCGTTAATTAATTCAATAGACATTAAACCTTCACGCTTTTAACGTTTCAATTTTTAATCTTAACTCTGGAGCATTATATGAAATCAACCACTTTTAACTATAGCCTGCTAGCTGTCGGCGTCGCCGCAGTAATGGGTGTGTCTACTGGTGCTAATGCAGCGACCCCAGCTAACGCTGTAACAGCAGGCGCTGCGCCAATTAATAACGTAGCAACTGCAAGCTACAGTATTGCTGGCGTCAGTCAGCCATCTGTAACCTCTAACACAGTAACCGTTAACGTTAGCGAAACGGCTAACTTTGAACTCACATCGACTGTTGATGATGGTAGTATTGGTGACGATATTGCTATCAATCAGACTGCTACGCCAGGTGGTACAACTACCTTTACTCATAATTTAACCAACACGGGTAACGTGACGGATACTTATACCATTAACACCACAGGTAATGATTCATCACTAGTAACGGCTACTCCAGACTACCCTTTAGGTACTGCGCCTGTTACGTTTACTATTGTACAAGCAGATGGTACTCCTTTAACTACTGCTCAGATAAACGCTTTAAATGGACAAGCACAGACAGGTAACCTAACTAATGGCGGTAATATTAGACTACAGCCAGGTACTAGAGCTAACTTAAGCTACGAAGCAGCTACGCCAGACAATCGTAACGGTAATGACAAAGGTGTAGGCACATTAACAGCGACCAGTACTTTCTTTACTGCTAATAATGCACCTGGTGCGACATTGGTGAACGAAAACCAAACTATCGTGAGATTGCCTACCTTCAAAATTGTAAAAACAGCGACCAGTACTGTCGATTTGACAGTCGCCAACCCACAGATTGCTTATAGTATCGTAGTCACTAACGCGACTACTGACTATAGTGCTGCTGCGACTGATATTGTTATCAGAGATGTCCTTCCTGTAGGTTTGAGTTTACCTAATGGCACAGCATCAGACGTGACCGTAACTGGTGGTGCTGGTACCGCTACGATTTCTACTGTTGGTACTCGACAAGCTATCAATGTTGCCGTAGCGAACTTAGCTGTTGGCGCAAGTCGCACGATTACTTTCACGGTTAACGTCGATAGAGATCAGTTTACATCTGCTAATAGTTCAGTAACTAACAACGCAGAAGTCTACGATAAGTTTGTCGGTCCGGTTAGCCCGCTACCTGCTAATCCGGTACTTGGTACTGACTATAATATTTTGGATAGTACAGATAGCACTATAGGTGTTACTAGAGTACCTGATGATGCGGGTGAAGGTAACGGCGCTGGTACAGATAGTCCTGGTGTGACTAACTTTACCAGACGAGCGGTTGTGGTGAGCAATCCAACGACTAGAGAAGTTCCCCCTGCCTCAGGTACTGCTAGTCAAGCGACTCATTCAACTCTCATTACTAACAGCGGTCAAGATGGCGAAGGTACCAATGCTAACCCATTGAATTTCACTATTGCTGATGGTGGCAATAATGGGGCTGTCAGACCTGTTACTGGTCCTGTTAGTGCTACTTATACGCCGCCTGGTAATGGCGCGCCGGTTACTATAACGCTGCAACCTAACGTTGCTGGTGGTAATACATATACTCTTGATGGCACTACACTACCAACCGCTCAATTTCCAAATGGTATTGCACCTGGTGGCACATTAGCAATCAACTACAATGTGTCGTCGGGCAATGTAGCTGCTCCTGCAACTGTTGCTGATGCTGCAGCTGTTGGTAGCACTGAAACTTCTGTTGTAACGCTAACGCCTGATGGTATTAATGCACCTGCTGCTACTACAGTGACTGATACGACTAACGTTAGAGGCTTAACTTTAGTGAAGTCTCAAGCATTAGATGCGACTTGTTCAGGTACGGTTGCTGCAAGCACCTTTATTCAGACTGCGATCGATGCGGAACCTGATGAGTGTGTTATCTATCGTATTCAGGCGACTAATACTTCTTCAGCAGCGTTAGGTTTTAATCTTAACGATTTAACCATTTCGGATTTGTTGTCTAACTTTTCAGCTGGTGCGGATTTAGTAGCTGGTTCACCTGCTACTTCTGCGACTGCCTCATCTACTGCAGGCATAGCTAGTACTACCAGTACTGCAGTTCTTGGTACTAACTACACCCTAGTTCCTCAGGGCGTTGGCACCTTGACTTTTAAAATCAAAATTAAAAACGCTCGTTAATTGATATTTAACATTTCAAAGTCTATAAGCTTCACAAGACGCTTATAGACTAACGCTCCAGCTTGACCTAATTGATTTTGATGAGCCAAGCTGGAGAATTACTACCCGACCCTTTTATGTTTTATTGGATAAGCGACATATGACTAAATCTTTAATGACACCGTCTAATCGTATTACGTTGCATACAGCGAAGATCTCTGCGCTGACGGCTGCAATGTTGCTTATGCAATCAAATATGGCGTTTGCTGCGCCCACCACTCTCGTACAAACTATCAACAACATCGCTAATGCTTCTTATGACGTCAATTCTATCAAACAGAATAGCATTTCAAACCAAGTTCAAGTCAAAGCCTCTGCCTTACCTGAATACGGTATTAATTTAACTCAGCAACCCTTGCGTACTGTCGCACCCAATACACTGGTGAATTGGGTTAATGTTCTTAGTAATACTAGCTATAGTGATCAGACTATTGAGCTGACGCTTGATGTAGCACCTTCTTTGTCTAACCTTAAAGTTTATCAAGACTTGAATAAAAATGGCATTGTCGATAGTGGTGATACACAACTGGTTCTTGATAACATGAGTGCCCAAATCAAGCTTGGTCAGAGTGAAAACATTCAGTTTATTGTACAAGCTCTATCAGATGCTAATGGTAAGGATGGAGATACTGCTGACATTAAGATTGGTGCAGTTGTCTTAGAAGACCCGTCAGTGACCAGCGTGAGTGCGACCGATAGTTTAGTCATTATCGAATCTGGTATCAAATTCACCACTCCTAAATTTGATGAAAGCAAAACGATTTCACAAATTAATGATGACGTTTATATCAGTGCCAGCTATGCGCAATGTAATGTACAAACTGACAAGCCTGATCAAGTATGGGTAACCATCAAATCACCAAAAACTGGAGATAGCTATTCACTTAAAGCTATAGAAACCGGTAATAACACAGGTAAATATCAGCTATCAGCAGCCACTCAAAATAACGCTAACGCTATTGATGATAAGCTTATCCAAACCTTGAACAGCGACACATTGACTGCCAGTTTAGATGCTTGTATCGCCCCTTCGGTTGGTACTGGTGCTGATGAACTGCCGAACGCGTCTGACTTCACCGTACGTATCAGTGATCTAAGCTCACAAATTAATATCGTCGATGACAACCCAGCTTTAGTTGTCACAAAGGAAAGTGACGTAAAAAGTGCTGAACTCGGCGATTATGTCAGCTACACCATCAATATCACGAACAATGGTAACGCTACTGCTTACGATGTACAGCTAAAAGACGCATTACCACGCGGTTTTGCTTATGTCGATAGCAGTGTACGTGTTAGTCCAACGACTGATATTGATATCAACCAAGCACAGACCACCGAGTTTAAAGCTGATGGTAAATATCAGGTATTGAACTTAGGAAACATGGCAAATGGCGAAAGTAAAAAAATCACTTATCGTGTGCTTGTCGGTGCTTCATCACTAGGTGGTGATGGTATCAACCGTGCAATCGCAGTTGCTAACAACGAGCAAGGCCAAAGCTTAGTATCAAGAGAAGCACAGTGGAAAATCGACGTAGAACGCGGCGTCATGAATACTGACGGCATCATCATCGGCAAGGTCTACCACGATATCAACCGCGATGGTATCCAGCAAAAAGAAGATGGCGAGCTTGGCGTTGCTGGCGTCCGTATCTATATGGAGAACGGCAACTTCATCGTTACTGACCCTGAAGGTAAATACAACTTTTATGGGGTCAGTGCCAAAACACACGTACTAAAAGTAGATAGCACGACGATCCCTAGAGAAACAGAGCTGGTCACCCAAAGCAACCGTAATGCGGGTGATGCTGGCAGCCGTTTTGTCGATTTGAAATATGGCGAGCTACATCGTGCAGATTTTGCGATTGTGGGCGGCATGGGCGATAGTACTGAGCGTCTGAACGCCGAGCTAATCGCTCGTAGCAAATCAGTGAGTGCTAAGAATAATACGCTAGAGCAAGCGGTAAAAACAGCGCTAACATTAGAGCCAAACTATGATGCCGACACGACTGATAATGTCGATGCTAGCGGCTGCAATATCAATGACGATCTAGACCTTGGTAACAACTGTGATTCTGCTATTGTCAACGATATGATTGGGGATGCGCCCAATCGTGTAGACATGGCCGTGACAACGGTTACACCTCCAGTAGAAAAAGAGCTCGAAGAATATTTAAAAGAAGTTGCCAATAACGATGTCTCGTTTATCAACTTGAGCGAAGGTCAACAGCTCAGTACTTACAAGCAGATGGTACAGGTACAAGCACCACTTGGTTCAATATTTACTCTATACGCCAATGGCAAAGCGATATCAGAGCAGCAAGTCGGTAAAACTGCTGAGCAAGAAAAGCAAAATGTAATGGCTTTTGACTATTATGCGGTTGACCTAAAGCGTGGACGCAATACGTTACGTGGTGTGGCAACTGACATCAATGGCAAAACTATTTCCGAGCAGACCATCACCGTATTAACACCTGATAGTCTGCAAGCGATTGATTATCGTACGCAAGCACAATTAGTCCCAGCAGATGGTATCAGCGAATATCAGGTTGTTATTAGTCTAAAAGATCGCGACAATCGCCCCTATATCGGTACTACTTCTCTTACACTTGATACTAATATCGGTCGTATCAATCTGAAAGACAGCAGCCAAGATCAAGCCGGTACCCAAGTTACTGTATCAGGTGGTGAGCTATTAATACCAGTCATCGCACCAAGCGCACCAGGCAAAGGTGAGTTGGTCATCGATACGGGTAGTAGTAAACAAATTATCCCACTACAGTTCACGGCTAAGCTGCGTCCACTCATTGCTGTGGGTATCGTCGAAGGTGCTATCTCTCTCAAAGACTTTGATGGCAGCAATATCACAGACGCACAAGGCGCGTTCGAGCAAGAGCTGCATGAAATCTCAGGCAATGATGATTATTCAGCCACTGGTCGTGCGGCGATGTTCCTAAAAGGCAAAGTACGCGGCGATTATCTGCTGACACTGGCCTATGATAGTGACAAAAAAGGCGAGCGCCTATTCCGTGATATCGAGCCGGGCGAGTATTATCCTGTGTATGGCGACTCATCAGCCAAAGGCTTTGATGCCCAATCGACCAGCAAGCTTTATGTACGTGTCGATAAAGGCCGCTCGTTTGCGATGTACGGTGATCTAAAAACCCAAATCGACAACGATGAAGGGATTGAGCTTGGTCAGTACAATCGCACCTTGACTGGTCTAAAAGCGCAATTTGAGGACGATAATACCCGTATTACCGCCTTTGCTGCTGAAACCAGCACCTCACAACGCGTCAATGAAACGCGTGGTCTTGGTATTTCAGGCCCCTACCCACTTGGCGAAGACTTTGATGCGGTACTTGAAAACTCAGAGACGGTCGAAGTCATCATTCGTGATGCAAACAACTCAGGGCTTATTATCAGCCGCAAAACACTGACCCGCTTTGCCGATTATGAAATCGACCCGATTAGCCGCAGTTTATATCTAAAATCGCCAATTGCCAGTCTCGATATCGATGGTAACCTGATCTACCTACGGGTGACGGTAGAGGTCGATGAAGGTGGCGAAAAATACTGGGTTGGTGGTGTGGCCGCTAAGCAACAACTGACCAAAAAAGTCGCTATCGGTGGTAGCTATATCCATAGTGATGATCCACTTAATAAAGAAGAGCTTGCCAGTGTTAACAGTGTTATTAAACTTAACAATAAGCTAAAACTGGTCGCTGAATATGCCAAAAACAAAGCAGAAAATCCCAATTACGACCCTAGCAATCAGATCAATAATACTGAGCTTACTGGCAATGACGTCGAAGGCGACGCTTTCAGAGTGGAGCTTGATTATGACGACAAGAAAAGTACCCGTGCCAAAGCCTATTATCATGATGCCGATACAGGGTTTGTCACTGGTGCATCACCACTTACTGCTGGGCGTACGGAGTCTGGCGTAGAAGTCACTCATACCTTTAATGATAAAAACACCGCCTTAAAACTAGAAGGCGTACGCACAGAAGATCACACTACTGACGCTAGTCGTGAAGGTGTACAAGCCAGTATTGAGCAGCGTCTGAGTGAAAATGTCGTCGGTGAGATTGGCGTACGCTACTACAAGCAAGATGCTACTGCCGCTTCACGCAACACTCAAGCTGCCACAGATGTCGTAGACGTCACTGACGATACGTTATTTAACGATGACATTGTCAACCAGTCAGCACTGAATGGTGTTAGCAATGCGGATAAAGACATCGAAGGTACGACCGTTCGTGCTCGTATTACCTCTCGCCTGCCCAAGCTAAATAATAGCTTGGTATTTGCAGAGTATGAGCAAGATATCGAAAACAGCTCTCGTAATGCCACGTCCATCGGCGGTGAGACAGCGCTGGGTAACCTCGGTCGCTTGTATGCGCGTCACGACTTAATCAATAGCTTATCTGGCAGTTATGGCCTTGATGATACAGACGAGCGCCAACGTACTGTTGCTGGCTTTGATGCTACCTACATGAAGGATGGCAAGGTCTATAGCGAATACCGCATGCGTGATGCAATCAGTGCGCGCGAAGCCGAAGCCGCTATCGGTCTTAAAAACAAATGGTACGTGCAAGAAGGTCTGACCCTAAGCACCTTATTTGAGCGCGTCGAATCACTAGAAGGCGATACGGACAATACGGCGACCGCAGCGGGCATTGGCGTCGAATACTTAGCCAAAGAAAACTACAAAGCCTCAGGACGCTTTGAGAAACGTTGGGGCGAAACCAGCGACACCTTATTAGGAAGTGCAGGCATCGCCTATCGTTATACCGATGATATTACCCTACTTGCCAAGGACATCTACTCACAGGTCGACTATGATGATGGCCATCGCACCATCAACCGTTTTCAGTTAGGCGCTGCCTATCGCGACTATGATAGCAATCAGCTAGACATGCTAGCAAAACTTGAGTACCGTTTAGACGACAATGCTACTGGCACTGACCAATATCAAAAAGATACAACAATATGGTCGTGGAGCGGCAACTACCATCCAACGCGCGCCCTTACTCTCTCTGGTCGCTATGCGGGCAAATATACCCAATACGACGCTGATGATATCGTCAGCGAAAACACCGCGCATGCTGCCTATGCACGCGGTTTATATGACATCAGCGAGCGCTGGGATATAGGTCTACAAGCTGGGACTTACTGGAATGAGCAAACCGATGATATGTCATATATGCTTGGGGCAGAAGTCGGCTACAGCCCGATGACTAACCTCTGGTTATCACTTGGTTATAACTTTATGGGTTTTGAGGATGAAGATATCGCTTATGACGACAGTACGCAAGAAGGCGCATACTTCAGATTACGCTTTAAGTTTGATGAGGATTTATTCAAACGCGAAGACCCACGCAAAAATAAGCGTTTGCCGAGCAACGCGACGCTATAATCTGACAAAATTGTCGTCGCTCTGAGCTGCGGCAATTTTTTTATTACTGTACTGATATTTTTCAGTTGGCTCATATATACTGATAAACGTTTGATATAGTGATTAGGGTATGTCCTGATATTGACAAATACTTAAAAAATAAAACCGATTGCCTGAATACAAGGGTTGTAATATGTCGAAGTCTGCCAGCACAGTAGCTACCTATAAACGCTCTTTTTATACGGCACTGTCCGCAGTATTGCTACTCACGTCTGCTTCATCAGCATTGGCAGCAAGCGACCGTGTCAAAACCAACACACTGATAAGTAATGACTACTGCCATAGCAATTTAGAAAATCACATCCCGTCTTATCAATACCAAAGTACTCAGCAGCGCGCATTGAGCTGTATGCTCACACAGGTAAAACCCTATCAGCAAGCGGATAAGACAGCACGCCAGCGCTACTGGGCCTACAAAGCGCAAGCATGGCTGAACTACGCCATTCATCAGGACAGTATCAATAGCCGCTCTACCGCTGGTGCCTACGCTGCCCAAACGGCAGAGTCCATACTGCACTCATTAAAGAATGGCACAGAAAAAGATATCCACCTATATCAAGACATCCCTGCGATGTCTGCCTTGATGCGACCAGACCTATGGGCAACTATAAGTGCCCTCAAAGACAGTGACGGCATCGCTGTTGCCCCGCGTGAGATGGCGTTTAGCGAAGTGGCTCTGATTTGGGCGGCCACCAATCAATGTCAGCGCGGCTGGCGAGAGTCAGGAATTCATTTTCGCATGGCCGATCGCTGGCTTGAGCAAGCACGTGAAGCCTATATTAATGTCCATGATGCGCAGACCAATGTGGCTTTAGAACAATCTATCGTCAACTACTACAACCAGTATGCACCTCTAGATGCCAGTGACGATGTCTGCCGCGGACAAGTATTAACACCCAGTCCCTAAACGAATCAATCATAACCGGCGCTCACAGAGCTTTAGCCAACATTAAAACCAAAAAAAGCCGACAAATATGTCGGCTTTTTTTTGGTTCTAAAAAATACATTAACGGTTTTTACGCGGTAATTTCTCTGGCAGATAACAACGTAAATACGCGATAAATGCCGTATTTGCTTCTTGAATATAGTCATCCGTAATGGTCTGGTGGCGACGATAAGACAAGGTAAATATCGCATTAACGATGCTATAAGCAATCAATAACGTGTCTTGAATATCATCAAAATTCGGCATCTCATAGCGCTCTGATAAGCGCTTATACACTAAGTCTATGATTTGATGATCGATATCTTCACCGAAACTGTTTCCTTCAAAATCAGGCGTGTTGGTATCATAGATCAGCTTGGCTTTGGTTTCATCATTATGAAAGATTGTCACGCACTTATCGATCAACGCGGTCAAATACCCCTGCCATCTGTCGTAATTGCCAATATCGACCGTCTCCACCATCTCTAATATCTCGATGGCGTTCAAAAAACGCAACGCTAAAAATATCGCTTCGATATTAGGGAAGAAATGATAAGCAGATGCGCGCGGAATACCTGCCTCTTCGCACACCGCTGCAAGGGTAATATCGTTAATAGCATGGGTTTCGCTTAGCTTTTTGGCACCAGCCAATAGCTTTTGACGGCGTGCACGACCCTGCTGACTGGTAAACTTAAACTTATTTGGCACCAGCTTTTTTGCCAGCTCCGAATCTACCAATACGTCTTCAATCTTTTCGTCTTTATTTTCGCTCATTGTAAGTCTCTTAATGTTACGCCCTATTTTATAAATACGGTCTTTATTGAAAGTTTGGTCTTAAATAAAAAACAACGATGACTGACTAACAATAATTCATTGCTATCATCACCACCCCTTTCAATAAGGAGGCATCATAAACGCTTGTATACTATCAAGCAAGGCAGTTTAGTGGGTTAAAAATGATATATGAGTCAACAACATAACAATGTCGACATAACTGTATGATACTGCTAATTATTTAGTTTGATTTTCGCTCTTATAATACCATGATCGATGACCCTATCTGCATAATCCCATTTTAAATGATCATTAAAATAGTCCACCCGCTCTACCTGACCAAGCGAAAACTTGCTATCAGGTAAGAACTCTTCTGACACAAATAATTGATCGATGACCTCTGGCATACCTTGGTAAATATGAGTATAAGCCACATCTTTCATCCAGCCATAACGCGCTTGAATACGGGCAGCATCAAATAGTGCGACATCGCGCATGCTTTTATCATAATTGACCTCGCCCGTCTCCGTCATCAGCTGCGTGGTGACGCTATTCGTCACATCATTCATGTCACCCAACAAAATCAGCGGCTCACGGGTATTCTGCAAACGCTCAATGATAGACATACGAATCGAAGCCGCCTCGGCCGCGCGCATACAAAGACTTCGTAGCTTGGCACGGACCCTGATATTAGGGTCATCCATATCTTCTAGCAAGTTACCGGCCTCATCACGCAAGAAAAAAGCACGTTTGCTTTTTAGATGCGCGGTGACAATGGTGATTGGCTGACCATAAGCATCAACGCGCACCATCAGCGGCGGCCGATTAAAGCGCTGATAGAGGCCTACATCAGGGACATCAAGCACCGCCTTCGGTGCCACATCCTGTAACAAACTGACCTCTAACGGCTCAAAACGGCTGATCATGCCTACTGCTGGTGTCTTTTGGGCACCCTGCCCTTGGGTATAAGGGCTGGCCGCATCATTGCTTGCCAGCGGTGCGATGACGTGCTTTGCCTCAAAACCCAAAGACGCCGCCAGCGCTACTAAAGCGGCACTATCCCAAACTTCTTGTACAGCGATGATATCGGCATGAGCCTTCGCCAATAATTCGCTGATACCGCGTAGCTTATGATTGTATTTAGTATCATTATAAGCAGGGGCATTGTCATAATAAATGCGGTTGGGATTTGCAAAATTCAATAAGTTTGCGGTCGCGATATAAAATTGATGATTATCAGCCTTATTATTCATATATTCCCTATTATTATAGTAATGTCTGATATATTCATTAACATCCATAAATAATAAACTTTTTTCATAAAAAAAGCTTCCAAAGATGCCTTCGGAAGCCTCAAAATAACATAAATAATATAAATAAAAGCGATTGAAAGAAACTAATGTACAATTAAACTCTCTGCTGTAACGTCATAGTAAGCTCTTATAATACTGCTTAGTTTTTAGACGGTTACGCTTTTTTATTTGTATTTCTGATAAGTTTTTATAAGATTTTTAGTGCCTTATAAAGAAGCCAATTAAGAAACACGATTCCATGCATCGCGTGAGGCTCGGCGAGCATCATTCCACTCTAGGCGAGACTCGCCTTTTACTTCGTGCCATGAGCGCTCTAAGTCAGCTTCGTGGTCTTCAAAACGCGCATCGGCTGGATAGCGCGCACGATTGGCGTAGCCTACTGCATATGCTGGGTGCAAATCACGATCAAAATCTAGACCTTCACGATAGTAGTCTGCATTGGCATACTCAGCGCGCCAGTATGCTTCTTCACGTGTAGGATCGATCGCTTCTGCGGCTGCATGACCGGCGCCGCCACCGACGACTGCGCCAATCGCGCCGCCAATTAGTGTCCCTAGCGGCCCTGCCATTGTACCAATAGCTGCGCCCGCTGCTGCACCGCCAACACCGCCAACGCCTGTGCCGACAGGATGAGAGCCTGGCTCACCGGTGATGATGTCTGCGTTTAGGTCTTTTTTAGACTCTTTTGACATGTGTTTTACTTCACTGCGATCGATACCGTCATGGTTACTCATAATATTATCCTTAAATTATTTGTTATGTTTTAACTACTCAGACCGCTAAGATTGCGGACTTGTGAATACCGTTAAAGTATAGGAATTTATGGATAAGCTTCGATAGACGCGTTATGTAAACTCTGTCCCACTTCAGATTGCCTTACGTTACAGCCTGTATCTTTCTCACGGTCATGTACGGCCGTTTCAGGGTTTCAGTAATACTCCTTTATTGATTTTATCGTCTCCTTAATTGTCTATATCATTAGGGCGTGTTGTTTTATAGCGGCATTAAGGATCGTTTGATGGCTTGCTGCCATTTACTCAGATGCTGCTCACGCATATCTGCCGACATGCTCGGCTCAAATATACGCTCTACTTGCCAAGACGCTTGCATCGTGGCGTCATCATACAGCCCTGTTTTTAGACCCGCGAGCATTGCTGCACCTTTTGCGGTGATTTCTGTATCCCTAGGACGCAGCACTGGCACATCCAGTAGATCTGCCTGAAACTGCATCAGCAAATCATTATTGGCCGCGCCGCCATCTACCCTGAGCTCTGTAAGCGGATGGGGGCTGTCTTTTTGCATTGCAATCAGCACGTCATAGGTTTGATAAGCGACCGCTTCTAGCGCTGCGCGAGCAATATGCGCCTTAGTAGTGCCGCGGCTCATCCCAGTGATACTGGCGCTGATATCAGAGCGCCAATAAGGCGCGCCAAGTCCTGTAAAAGCTGGCAATAGTACCACCTCTTCACTACTGTCTACTTGCCGTGCCAAATCCTCCACTTCACCACTTGTCTTAATCATACCCAAATTATCTCGTAGCCACTGGATAATGGCACCTGCCATAAACACACTACCTTCCAAGGCATAGGTCACTTCTTTTTTTGGTGGCTGTAATAGGCGCATACCTGACTGAACGATTTGGTCAAATGATAAGTTATCTGGGCGCGTTGGGCTGGTTTTTCGCTGCCATGCGATGGTGGTCAGCAGTTTATGTTCGCTGATTTTTGGTTGTTTGCCTATGTTCATCAGCATAAAGCACCCAGTCCCATAGGTGTTTTTGGCCATACCCGCGTCCAGACAGCCTTGGCCAAAGAGCGCCGCTTGCTGATCGCCCAATACCGACTGAATAGGTATTTGCTTGGCAAATAGGCCTTTTTTGGTCTTGCCAAAATCTCCGTCAGACGGCAAAACGGTGGGTAGGATGCTCATGGGTATCGAAAAACGGGCACACAGCACTTCTGACCATGCCAGCTTATGAATATCAAACAATAACGTCCGAGATGCATTGGTCACATCGATGACATGCGCACCACCAGTCAGTTTGTATATCAACCAGCTATCGATGGTGCCCACCGCTATCTCACCTCTACTGGCGCGCACGCTCAGCTTAGGGTTGTTTTCGAGCAGCCAAGCGATTTTGCTGGCACTAAAATATGGATCGAGGCGCAGGCCTGTCAGACGCTGCACCTCTTCTGCCATGCCATGCTGCGCGCTGCTATTGAGACCCGTGTCGCTAACCGCAACTTTGCTCAATGCGCTTTTGCTCCGTGCACCGCTGTCAGACTCGCCGCGACTTGCAGGTTCAGCGGCCAGAGTTTTGCAATAGCTGGCCGTACGCCTGTCTTGCCAAATAATCGCTGGCGCTAATGGCTTGCCGGTTTGTTTGTCCCACATCACAATAGATTCACGCTGGTTGGTGATGGCAATGCTACTGACATCGGTGGCCAGCAGGCCTGCGAGGTTGATCACATCGTGCGCACAGCTAATCTGCGTCTGCCAAATTTGCTGGGCATCTTGCTCTACAAAACCTGCCTTAGGTGTTTGCAAGGTCGTCGGTTGCTGCGCCATCTTAATAGGGCGGGCGTGATCGTCGTAGAGTATCGCTCGGCTCGATGTCGTGCCTTGGTCCAAGGCCAATATATATCCTGCCATTACCTGCCCCTTTTTTGCTGATATGCTAAATAATCGTCAGCTCAGTTTACAATATGTCCTGAGTCTGTCCTATTCTGAGTATAGTCGATTTACTCTAAAAAGCGCATAGTGCTACTGGGATGCTATTTTTAAACGTAGGTTGCGCAGCCTCTGGGAACGCAGCACGCAAGTAAAGTTTATACCAGTAGCGCGTTTAAGTTTATATAACAGTTTCATGTTCAACTGACTATATGTTCTATATAACGCTAAGTCTTCTATTTTTGATGTTAGGCTTATGATACTGATTATAGCGCGGTATTTTGCCGGCACTGCTTGCCATATGTATAGCCATCTTTTGCGCGGTTTGATGTCTATTTATTTACTGTAGCTGATTGTCTATCATAGCGCTATTTAATACACAATAGAAAAAATCAAAATACTGAGTATTGACCCGTCACGATTGAGGCTCTACAGTGTGTTCGTAATAGGGCACATCCTCACTTATTTGCTTTGGATGAATAGTCTATAATAAATGTACAATGCTATCTGCTGCCGGCTTGCGATACGCAGTCATACCCGTAGCAACCTGTATACTAGTGTACTTTTTTATAGGTCTGATGGTCTTGAATCATACCTTGCACTCTTATTAACGGCTTATGTGACTTATGAAATTTGCTTTATCGGCTCTCTCTATTGCTATGATGACGGTGACTCTAATGAGTGCATCGATAGTTACCCATGCAAACACAGACACTCGTGTAGACCCCACGGCAGCGCCTAGCCACGCCGGCTTTCAAAATGAGATACCAACCATCACGCAAATCGTTGAGGCAGAGGATAGTGCGGCGCGTATTCAGGCAACCGACGACATCCGCATCGCACACAGTGTGATGAATCATGACAATAAGCGTGCCACGAAGCCCTTAAGTACGCTTATCGACCCCATCACGCACAAGACAGTGGACAACAGCTATGCGCTGGATGTGTCTAGTTTTTTGAGCCTTGAGCAAGCACAAGATATCTTATTGCAAGTCTCACCCAAGATCGCGGCCAATGATGCAGCCATCGCCGCCAGTGAATACCAAACCGACGCTCTCAAAACCTTAGACAACCCACTGGTGTTTGCGCGCGTTTCAGCCAGCGCCTACCACGTCGATGAGGATATCGATTTGTCTTCACTCAGAAGCGGCATTGTCAATGAGATTAATAACAGCGTCGATGGCATTGTCCCGCCGCCTGTCCCAGATTTGCCAAACTTCGGTGAGCTCGTCGGCGAGCGCCTGCCGGACTCTTATGATTTTAAGCGCTCAGGCGAGACGACCAGCGCTGGCCTAGGCGTGGCGTGGCCCATCTATACCGCCGGACGCACCGCAGCTCTAACGGGAGCCTCCCGCGCCCGTACCCAAGAAGCACTCGCAGACAGCATACTGGATAAAAACGCACTATATAACACATTAATCGAGCGGTATTTTAAAGCGCAGCTTGCCATCATTGCCGCCTATTTGCGCGACGATGCGTATGACACGCTAAAACAGACCGACCATATGGCCGAGCGCTTGTATGAAGAAGGCTTTATCTCTCATGTCGATAGACTAGAGGCACAGTCGGCGCTGGCAGATGCCAAAAGCGAAGCTGTCAAAGCCAACAACGATGCTCGCCTTGCGATGATTGCACTACAAAGACTGCTACGCACTGACTACCGTATCAAGCCCACTACGCCATTGTTTGTTTCCAGCCACCCGTTGCCTGATGTCAGCTACTTTCAGGACTTGGCGCTCAACAATCACCCAGGGCTACAAAAAGTTGCGGCCAAGCGCGCGCAGGCGCAGCAGCTACATGCCTTGTCCGATACAGGCTACAAGCCGACGGTCATGCTTTATGGCTACGGGCAAGTTGAAAAAGACCCAAGCTGGGTCGCTGGTATCTCTGCCAGCTGGAAACTGTGGGGCGGGCTCGACAAAACCGCATCACTGGCCTCTAGTAGCGCGCAGATTCGTCAAGCCGACTTGTCTGAGATCGAGGTCAGTGACAACTTACTCCTGCTGGTCGAAAAAAACTGGCATGATGTCAATAATGCCCAAGCACGCTATCAAGCCCTGCAGAGCAATGTAGATCTGGCCGCAGAGGTGCTGCGCTTACGCCGTTTGGGATTACAAGAAGGGGTCAATACCACGATAGAGGTGGTACAAGCACAAACGCAAGCGCTCAAAGCTCGTACCGAGCAGGCACAAGCAGCACATGACTATGTACAAGCACTGGCCGCCTTGATGCAAAGCTGCGGCACACCGTTGGCATTCAATGCTTACCTCAATGCTGCTGACATTCAATTGCCGACTTTATATACTCAGCAATAAAAAAACACAGCGAAAAAAATCACAACGACTTAAGTAAGCTACCGTCATTTACTTAACATGGCTGATAGAGACACCTAACCTGAACCTTTAGTGTGAATGATTGTTTTATGAAAAATCTGACTGCTACCTCGACCCGCAATTGGCGACAGACGTTACTAGAGACGTGGCGTATTGCCAATACCTCAAACGTCTGGGCACACTGCGCAAGCGTTGGTTATTTTGGTTTTTTGTCGATTTTTCCAGTCATGGCTGTGTTTGTGCTGCTGTACGGCTTGGCGTTTTCGCCCGCCGAGATGCAAGAGCAGATATCACTGCTACGCCCCTTTATACCTGATACGGTATATGACGTCTTAGATTCGCGCCTAAGCGATCTGGTCTCTAACACCGCCTCTACCCTCACTTTTGGCCTGACTGTCTCAGCCTTAGTTGCTTTATATGCAGGCTCCAAAGGGGTTAAGTCATTAATCGTTCTTATCAATCTGGCCTTTCATATCAGCCAAGAGCGCGGTTTTATTCAAGGCACTATACGCGCCCTTGGTTTGACCTTGGCGGCAGTGGTGGTTTTGATTATAGCCATATCCTCTATCGCGATTATTCCTGTTGCCGCCACTTACCTGCCCTTCCCGCAAGTCGCCAAGACAGTGGCGCTTTGGAGCAGATGGCCGATACTGGCAGGCATTATATTTTTATGCTTTTTGGGTTTATACCGATTAGCGCCCAATCGGGACGCAGTCGCGCTAAAAAAACTGGTACCAGGTGCGCTGGTAGCGACCGTCCTTTGGATTGTGCTGTCGATATTGTTTTCGCTGTATGTGCAAAACTTTAATAATTATAGCGCTGAGTTTGGCGTGCTTTCGGCTGCTGTGGTCATTATGCTATGGCTGTATTATTCAGCGTTTATCGTCGCCTTTGGTGCTATTTTTAACGCTGAGACGATCGAAAACGCCAAGCCTTATGCGATTCGTGTGTATTAATATTCTCTTTGTTTTCAACTTTGTTGCTTTAGGACTCTCACCGTCATGACTGAATTTCCAAACGAATCAGACGACTCACGCAAACGCCAAGCCTTATGCGATTCGTGTGTATTAATATTCTCTTTGTTTTCAACTTTGTTGCTTTAGGACTCTCACCGTCATGACTGAATTTCCAAACGAATCAGACGACTCACGCAAACTCCCTGATTCTGATGAATCAGCGCGGCCTCATGATGCACAGACGCCAACGGAGTCTGTAAAAGAGACGCCTGATGACAGCCCAGCACCAGCCGCGGCCGATTATTATCGCGGTACGCCAAAGTCAGACAATGCCGCCATGCGAAAAAAAGCCCTACTGGCTGGCGTGGCACTCATCATCATTGCTGTCATTGCCTACGGCCTATACAAAAGCACCGCGCAAAGTGAGCCGCCGCTTGTGACGCTGCAAGGACAGATGCAAATGCAGCAAACATCTATCGCCGCAAAGGTGCCAGGGCGCATCGCTCAAATCTTAGTTACCGAAGGTGATGAGGTCACACCCGGCCAGCAGCTGATTGAAATGGACTCGCCTGAGATCAATGCCAAGATCGCTCAAGCAAGGGCAGGCAAACAAATGGCCCAAAGCCAGTTGGATAAAGCCGAAAACGGCGCGCGCCCGCAAGAGATTGCGCAGGCAAAAGCGGCATGGCAGGCCAACAAAGCCGCCTCTGATTTGGCACAAAACACCTATCAGCGTGTCGACCGCCTTTATAAAGAAGGCTTGATGGCACGGCAAAAACGCGATGAAGCTTATGCGCAGTATCTGGCCACCAAAGATCAGACCGAAGCGGCGCGGCTGCAGTATGACTTGGCACTAGAAGGTGCGCGCAGTGAGGATAAATCAGCGGCCACCGCACAAGTGGCGCAGGTTGATGCCCAGCTTGACGAGGCTTTGGTCGCAAAAGAAGAAGCCAATCTTAAAAGTCCGATTGCTGGTATCGTTGATAATGTCATCGTAAGCGCAGGCGAAGTCGTCGGTCAAGGAGTGCCAATCTTGACGCTGGTCAACACCGACGATCAGTGGGTGGTACTCAATGTCACCGAGTCGCATCTCAATCAATTTGCCATCGGTCAAGTGTTTACGGGCACCATCCCAGCGCTATCTTCTGCCGGCAAGCCCTACAACAAACAATTTACCGTTTATGCCACCTCGACCCTCTCCGACTTTGCCACGTGGCGACCGACCAATAACGATGATGGTTTTGATGTGCGCACCTTTGAGGTCAAGGCTCGCCCGACTGTTCCCGATGCCCGTATCCGCTCCGGCATGAGTGTCATCGTACCTATCGACCCAACCACCATGAGCCAAGAGTAAGCCATGCGCCTAACTCAGCTAAGTGAGGCTTTTATACGTAGCGCCGCCTATGAGCGGCGGTTTTTGCACAAAAACCCATGGGACTTGACCATGGTGGTATGGATTCCCTTGCTCACCGTCTTGCTGATTTGGTGGATATTTTCGCAGACTCAGATTACCAACCTGCCTATTGGGGTCATTGATCAAGACAATGGCCCAGTGGCCAATACCGCCGTGCGCTATCTTGATGCCAGCCCAACGCTGAGCGTCAGACAGATGTATTATTCAGCCGCAGAGGCAGAAGCGGCTATTTTGCAGCGTGATATCTACGCTGTTGTCATCATCCCTGAAGACTTCTCGCGCAATATCTTATCGAGCAAATCCGCACCGCTTATTTTACAAGTAAATGCCCAGTATGGCACGCACTCAGGTATTATTCAGACTGGTGTGCAGGCAGTCGCAGGTACTCTCTCGGCAGGCGTTGAGATTCAGCGCTTGATCAAACAAGGCATGGCACCATCACAAGCGGCAATCGCCTATTCGCCAATCAGCATACAACGCATCAGTCTGTTTAATGCCGCCACCGACTATCAGCAGTTTTTGGCCTCTACCGTGATACCGGCGCTATTACACATACTGGCCATGGTCATCGGTGCCACGACCATCGGCCGTGAGCTACGAGATAAGCAGCTTGGCCATTGGTATGGTTTTATCGCCTCTGCTCAGGCTTATGACAATCTTAGTGGCAGCATTAGTGCCAATATTAGTGGCAATGTGAATAACAATGTAGCTGATAACACTGTGCAAAATATAGCCGCGCTCAGTCAACCTGCAGCTAAGCTGCCAAATAGTACCGCTAAGGGCAACACCAATCAAAAACCTGTATCTATGCTGCCGAGCGTGCACATGGGTGTTTTACTTTTTGGGTTGTTGGGTAAGTACTTTTGGCCGATGCTGGCTTATGGTCTCTGGTCTATCTTGGCGCTGTGGCTGGCCACGCCGCAAGAGTCCGTAGCGAGCAGCGCTTTTTTTGCCACTTATCTTGGCTTACTGCTTTTGATGATGCTATCGTTTTGGCTAGGCGCTATTTTTACTTTAGGCTCTTTTTCATTACGTATGGGTTTGTCTGCCACTGGTTTTATCTCCGCGCCTTCGTATGCCTTTGCTGGCGTGACCTTTCCTTATATTGCCATCAGTGACAGTGCCAAGCATTGGTCAGATGCCCTGCCACTTACCCATTATCTCAAGCTACATATCGCGCAGATGCAGATGCAAGCGCCTGTCGCCATCTCCCTGCCGATACTCTACGGCCTTGCCATCGCCACTGTCGTCGCTATGATGCTGACTGCCCTACTCACCAAACGTGCACTGGCACATCCTGAACGCTGGGGAGCACGCTAATGCCGCCATTATCAACAGACCATAACGCTAAAGTCACGCAGCCGCCAGCGCAAGGCTTTTTTGCAAGCTTTTTTCAGACCCTAACAGACGTTTTTACGGACAAAGGCATTGTATTGATGCTGATTATTGCCCCCATCATCTATGGCTTTTTTTATCCGTGGCCATACTCATCGGAGGTCGTCAATCATGTGCCAGTCGGTATCGTTGATAAAGACAACAGCGACTTATCACGCACTATCGTTCGTTATGCTAGCGCCAGCCCGCAGCTCGACACCAGACGGTTTTTAGACGAACAAAGCGCTAAGGAAGCCATTTGGGCAGATGAGATTGCAGGCTATATGGTGATCCCAAGTGGGCTTGAGCAAAACGTGCTGTCGGGTAAAGCAGCTAGTGTCAGTGTTCTTGGTAATGGCGGTTATTTTTTGCTCAACAAAAACGTGCAGATGGGATTTTTAAAAGCGGTTAGCACGGTCTCCGCTGGAGTCAAAATTAAAAAGAGTGTCGCGCAAGGTGCCTATGCCCCGACAGCCGCGCAAAACGCACAGGCCGTACCGCTACAGATTGTCCCGCTATACAACCAGACAGAAGGCTATGGCGCTTATGTGGTGCCCGCCGTTTCTATTATCATCTTGCAGCAAACACTACTTATGGCCACTGCCATGCTCATTGGTACTTGGTATGAGCAGCGGCGGCATCAGACCAGCATCAGCGGCTGGCTTGGGCGTATCACAGCGCTTAGTACACTGAGCTTTTTGATCGGCTGTTTTTATTATGGCTGGGCGTTTGAGCTACATCACTACCCACGCGGGCAAAATATGCTCGGCAGCCTGCTGTTTCTTTTACTGTTTTGTCCGGCAGTGGCGACACTTGGTTGCCTACTTGGGCTTTGGTTTCGTCAGCGTGAGCGCAGTATGCAGATTTTGATTTTTAGCTCATTGCCGATGTTTTTTGTCAGCGGCTACCCATGGCCTGCCGACCAGCTGCCTACTTTCTTACAAATAGTGCGCTGGTTTATTCCGACCACGCCCGCCATCAATACCTCAGTCCAGCTAAACCAAATGGGCGCGAGTATCTCTCAGGTCGCGACTGGGTTTTATGCGCTAGCGGCCTTATGGGCGCTGTATTTTGCGCTACTTGTGTGGCTTCGCTGGTATAGTGCGCCAAAGCGCAGGCAAGTCTCGTAGCGGCTCGGCTCGTTTAAAAGCTTTCTAGGGCGTGTCCTCAATTCAATCGATAGCCATCTAAATGGGCTAAAAATGGTTAAATCTGGCCAAACGGTGTCAAATAGCTGACGAATATCTCGATATTATCTGCGCTATCTTCCTTGTTTGACGGCGATTTATCTCATTTTTATCGCCATTTTTAAAATGAGGACACTCCCTATAGCCGATGCATTCTAAAAAGAATATAGCGCTACTGGGATGAATTTTGCGCAGCCTCTGGGAACGCAGCACGCAAGTAAAATTTATACCAGTAGCGCGTTTAAACTTATATAACAGTTTTATTTTCAATTGATTATAGTCTAAAAGGCAGCTCATCTAAAAATGTCATAAAAAAAGCGCCTGCTAATCATAAACAGGCGCTTTTTTATTTGACTGAACGTCGCGCGTCATTTTTAAAAAACGCGGTTTAGTCCATTTAATGCAGCCACGCGATACGCTTCAGCCATCGTTGGATAGTTAAAGGTGGTATTTACAAAGTACTCAAGGGTGTTGTTGCTCTTGCACTTCATCACCGCTTGACCGATATGGATAATCTCTGAGGCGTGATTGCCGTAGCAATGAATACCCAAAATCTCCAGCGTGTCACGGTGGAACAATATCTTTAATACACCAGAGCGCTCGCCGATGATCTGTGCCCGCGCCAGATGTTTAAAGAATGCTTGACCTACTTCATAAGGGACTTTTTCGTCCGTCAGCTCTTGCTCTGTCTTACCGATACTAGAGATTTCAGGAATGGTATAGATACCAGTCGGTACACTTGATACAGGCTCTGCATCACTGTCACCGACCATAAAGGCTGCCGCACAGCGCCCCTGGTCATAAGCGGCCGACGCCAGAGACGGCCAGCCAATCACATCGCCGGCTGCATAGATATTGTCGATTTCGGTACAGTAAGTATCATCGACTTTTAGCTGGCCTCGGCTATTGGCTTCAAGACCGATGGCCTCTAGGTTTAGGCCTTCTGTGTTGCCTGAACGGCCATTGGACCACAAGATCGCGTCTGACTTGATGCGTTTGCCACTCTTTAGGTGCAAGACCACATAATCATCATGGGTTTCTAAATAATCAATCTCTTCATTACTACGGATCAGAACACCAAACTGCCTAAAGTCATGGGCAATCGCATCGCTAATTTCACTATCTAAATAGCTCAGTAGCTGGTTTTGGTTATTGATTAAGTCAACTTTATAGCCAAGACCGGTAAAGATAGAAGCATACTCACAGCCGATAACCCCTGCGCCATAGATGATGATTTTTTTGACGACATAGTCCATCTGCAAGATTTTGTCAGAGTCAAATACCCGTGGATGGTTAAAGTCAAGAATATCTGGGCGATAAGGGCGGCTACCGACGGTGATGATGGCTTTGTTAAACGTGACAGTCTCAAAGATATTGTCATCGGTTTCGACGCGCAGAGTATGGGCATCGACGAAGCTTGCCCAGCCATTAATCACTTCGATACGATTGCGCTCATAAAAACGCGTGTGGGTGTTGACTTGCCGGCGAATCACTTGACGCGCTTTGGCCAGCACTTCATTGAGCGGGACTTGCTTGTATTCCATCGCTTTGGTAAACATGGGATCACGGCGAAAGTTGATCAAGTTAAACACCGATTGACGCAGCGCTTTACTCGGTATGGTGCCGACGTGCGTTGAATTACCACCGACCTGCTCACGCGGATCAATCACCGCCACCTTTTTGCCCGCTTTGGTCAGCTTCATGGCCGCCGCTTCACCAGCAGGACCCGCCCCTAAGACTACTACATCATACTCATACTGATGCTTATCGCCCTTTAGACGACGCGAGTCTTTGGTAAAGCCAGTTTTGATATCGATACGAGTATCATCGAGCGGATTGACCAAGTCAGGATGATGCATGATGTCTTCGGTGACTTGCTCGTGGGTTTGCTCGATTTTCTCTTTTCTACCTTTACCTTTGGTGTGCTCAGGGTTTGGTATAGGCGCGCTTTGTTTGTTAGATACTTCGGTATGGGTATCTTCATCAACATCGTTGGTCGCATCGCTTGGTTTTTTACTTCCCATTATGTCCTCTTTATATATTAATGTATGTATCATATCGCCCATGAAACGGCGTCATGGATCTTCTCATTATCATAGCTTTAATCATAGCTCTAAGGGGTGCCTACCATACGTTGAGATAGGATATTTTGCAACGTCCAGTGACCCGTTAGACGTTGTTGCCCCTCGTCGATCTGTGGCCGTACACTGATGACGTATTCGGTGCCAAGGCTTGGCGCAAAATCATCAATCCAGTCATAAGGAATCTGAAACACACTGCCATCTTTGCTAGATTTGGCCAGCAAGCATTGCATCGGTAGCGCTGAGGCGCAGGCGACACGATTGGGCATAATGGTGAGCGTTTGAGCGTCACCAAGCACAATACTCGGAATATAACGCGGCTCAGGCACAGGCTCACGAGCAAATGGCGACGTCTGGCAGGCACTCAATAGCGTCGCGGCGCTAATAACGCTTGCTAATAATAAAGTTGTTTTTTTGGCTTGATAAAGTGAACGCATAATCTTCTCTATATAAAATGACCGTTTGATAAAGATAGTGTGATAAATCTGGAGGTATAAAATGTGAGCGCTCAGCATTCTAACCGATGCGGCGTTTTAGCCCCGTCATCTGCAAGATACGCGTGGCAATCTCTTCTACCGACATCTCAGAGACATCGAGGCTTGGGATGCCATGAGTGATATAAATACCTTGTATGGCGCGCTGCTCTTGCTGACACTGCTGATAACTCGAATAACGGCTGCCCGCGCGGCGCTCTTGGCGAATCTTGACCAAGCGATCGGTATCAATCAGTAAACCAAACAGCTTGTCTTTGTGTTCGCGCAGGGGTTTTGGTAATTGATTGTCATACAGATCATCTTCGGTCAATGGATAATTGGCGGCGCGAATACCGAATTGTAACGCGAGATATAGTGACGTCGGTGTTTTGCCCGAACGTGATACCCCTACCAAGATAATATCGGCAGCATTATAATGGCGGGTGCGCGCCCCATCATCGTTATCTAAGGCAAAATGTACCGCGTCGATACGCTCTTTATACGTCTCGGAGTCGACATCATCATGAGCATGACCTGAATGGCCGTCTGGCTCTACCCCAGTCTCTTCTGCGACGCGGCCGATCAGCCCCTCATACATATCCAAGTTACAGCTGTGCGCTGAGTTGATTGTTTCGCGAATCTCGGGGCTCACGATGGTATCAAACACCAATGGCAGCAAACCATCACGCTGATAAGCCATATTGATTTGCTCAACCGCATCCTCAGCACGCTCTAGGCTATCGACATAAGGCAAAACTCTGGTCTCAAAAGGAACCGAGGAAAACTGACTTAAGATCGCGCGGCCCAGCGTCTCCGCCGTAATCGCCGTACCATCTGAGATAAAAAATGCGGTTCTGATGGCCTGCGAGCTGTCCAAGTTTAGCGCGTGGCGGTTTTGAATGGTGGGCTTGACTTGTTCAGCTGGATTGCTTGAGTACATAACATTGACACCTTAGTTGGAAACTCAGTAATGGTCTTCATGTAGCGTTCAGTAATGGGTTAATAATAACTATCGCCTCTTGCCGGCCAAGCACACATTTTATGCTTGGAATAAAGACGATGACCACCTTTATATAACGTATCTATTGAGCGATCTACACCACCTATCTATGCGCTACATTATACGCATATTAGCCCCTGAATAGAAATCAATGTTACAGGTGTACACCTACAAATCCACTCTACTCTGCGCGTCTCTGCCGCCGTCGCTGTCTATCAGCAAGCGCTTTTTATAACCACCTGTCACCTATTATTCTGTTCGCTCTTGATATTTTTTTATCTTGCTGCAAGTAAGATAGCGAGAAACCGGCCTTACTCTGTGTAGCAAATCCGACAATTTGTGTATTTTTAACAAGTTTTTTGGTCAAACCCCTCGAAATTCTACAAATATAGCGGTATAATTCACCGTTATAATCTTTACTAAATAACCTTATTTTCTGGAGTTATCATGGCAGCGCAATCTACAGCACTTGTAATCAATCTAGATCAGTTAGGAAAAGACGACATCGATATGGTCGGTGGTAAAAACGCCTCACTCGGCGAGATGATCAGCCACCTATCTGATTTAGGCGTTAGTGTTCCAGGCGGTTTTGCGACGACTTCCAATGCGTTCAATCGTTTTTTGACCGAAACAGGATTGCTCGATAAGATCAACAACGAGCTAAAAGCCTTAGACGTCAACGATGTCAACAAACTTGCTGCCACTGGTAAAAAAATCCGTACTTGGATCATTGAGCAAGCGCTGCCAAGCGACCTTGAGCAAGAAGTACGTCAAGCGTTCGAAGCCATGAGCGGCGGCGAAGACATCGCGGTTGCGGTACGCTCTTCTGCGACTGCCGAAGATTTGCCAGATGCGTCATTTGCTGGTCAACAAGAGACTTTCTTGAACATTCGCGGTATTGATAACGTCCTAATCGCTATCAAAGAAGTATTTGCCTCTTTGTATAACGACCGTGCCATCTCTTATCGCGTGCACAAAGGTTTTGAGCACGAAGGCGTGGCACTATCGGCTGCTGTACAGCGTATGGTACGCTCAGAAACAGGCGCCGCGGGCGTGATGTTTACCATTGATACCGAAAGTGGCTTTGATCAAGTGGTCTTTATCACCTCAAGTTATGGCCTAGGTGAAATGGTCGTACAGGGCGCGGTGAACCCAGACGAATTCTATATCTCTAAAAAATTACTTGCCAATGGCAAGCCTGCCGTTATTCGCCGTAACCTCGGTAGCAAGCATAAGAAAATGGTGTATGGCGATGAAGGCAGCACGTCAAAATCAGTGAAAACCGTTGATGTTGAAAAACAAGATCGCATGCAGTTCTCACTCACCACAGAAGAACTAACCTCACTTGCCAAGCAAGCGGTCACCATCGAGCAGCATTATGGCCAAGCGATGGATATCGAGTGGGCAAAAGACGGTGACAGCGGTGAAATCTTCATCGTACAGGCGCGCCCTGAGACCGTTAAAAGCCGCCAAGACAGCAATGTCATGGAGCGTTATGTCATCGATACCACTGATGCCAAAGTACTGTGCGAAGGTCGTTCAATCGGTCAGCGTATCGGCTCAGGTAAAGTACGCATCGTCACCAACCTAAACGAGATGGACAAAGTAGAAGAAGGCGACATATTGGTATCAGACATGACGGATCCAGATTGGGAACCGGTCATGAAACGCGCCTCTGCAATCATCACCAACCGCGGTGGCCGTACCTGTCACGCGGCTATCATTGCTCGTGAGCTAGGTGTACCAGCGATTGTTGGTTGTGGTAACGCCACTGAGCTATTGGTCGACGGTCAAGACATCACCGCCTCTTGTGCCGAAGGAGACACAGGCTTTATCTACGAAGGTCAGATCGACTTTGAAGTACAAACCAACTCTGTCGAGACCATGCCAGAGCTAGCATTTAAAGTGATGATGAACGTCGGCAACCCAGACCGCGCTTTCTCATTTACCCAGATGCCAAATGAAGGTATCGGCCTTGCCCGTCTTGAGTTTATTATCAACCGTATGATTGGTGTGCATCCAAAAGCGCTACTAAACATGAATAGCTTGCCACGTGAAATCTCACAAGCCATTCATGAGCGTATCGCAGGCTATGCCTCACCTGTCGATTTTTATGTTGATAAATTGGTCGAAGGTATCTCAACCCTAGCGGTTGCCTTTATGGACCAGCCTGTCATCGTTCGTATGTCTGACTTTAAATCAAACGAATATGCCAACCTATTGGGTGGTAAGCTATACGAGCCATCAGAAGAAAACCCAATGCTAGGCTTCCGCGGTGCCAGCCGTTATGTGTCTGACAACTTCCGCGACTGCTTTGAGCTTGAGTGTAAAGCACTAAAACGTGTCCGCGACGAGATGGGCTTGACCAACGTTGAGATCATGATTCCATTCGTTCGTACCACTGACGAAGCACGTCAAGTCATCGAACTGCTTGAGAAAAATGGCCTAAAACGTGGCGAGAATGGTCTACGCGTCATCATGATGTGTGAGCTACCGACCAACGCTCTGTTGGCAGAAGAATTCCTTGAGCATTTCGATGGTTTCTCAATCGGCTCTAATGACTTGACTCAGCTAACGCTCGGTCTTGACCGTGACTCTGGTATCGTCTCACATCTATTTGATGAGCGCGACCCTGCGGTTAAGAAATTGTTGACCATGGCTATCGAAGCTTGCCGTAAGCAAAACAAATACGTCGGCATCTGTGGTCAAGGTCCATCTGACCATCCAGATCTTGCGTTCTGGCTCATGGAACAAGGCATCAGCTCTGTGTCACTAAACCCTGACTCAGTGCTAGACACTTGGTTCTTCTTAGCTGGTGAAGACAAAAAATAAGCCGTCACATTAAGTCACGACGGTGATTGATACAGTCATTACAAGTACTACTTTTAGGGTCTATTTGATTTTTTCAAATAGACCCTAATATAATGTGAGACAAGTAGTAGCTTAAAAACAGTGACTTAATATTTGACTAACTATGCAGGCAATTATGCAAATTTTTCTTGCTCGAAATAACGTACAAGCTGGTCCATACAATTTGGAGCAGCTCAATATCATGTTGGCATCTGGCGAAGTGGTGCTAGATGATCTGATGTGGCATGAAGGCTTGGAACAATGGCAACGTGTCGGCACCTTAACCAACAACCAAACGGTCTATACACCCGCTCCGGCTAATGGCGCTGAGGTCAATGACTCTATCATTAACAACGTCACTATCTTTCCAGAAGACAATGCCTCAGGTAGTCAAACCGACAAGCCTGTGTCTTTAGATAGACTGTATGGCAAGCCTGAGCGTAAAGATACGGCGAATAATACCAAGGTCGACATGACGACCAATCGTCACCACACCCCGCATCACAACGTCTCATTAAACAAAACCCAGCTGAATAAAGCTGCCACTAACCAAGACAAAGTCATTGGCGACGTCGTATTAGCGCCAATTATGTCACGGGTCTTAGCGACCGCCATCAATGGACTGCTATATCTGCTGGCGATATTGCCGCTGGTGATGGCACTGACCAAAATGGATGTCGACTATAGTAAGTTTCAAAACATCCAAGATATGGACGCCGCGTACCAGTACTCAATGACATTGATGGAGAGCCTACCTAGTAGCACATTGATGATGTCGCAAATCATGGTGTTCGGCCTATTTGTATTGCAACTGGTATTTATCGCATTACGCGGGCAGTCACTGGGTAAGCTAATTACTGGTATTCGTGTGGTCGATCAAACCACTCATCACCTGCCCTCATTTACCAAGCTCATCGGTATGCGTACATTACTGCTGTTTATTATTTATAATTTGCTATTTTCGTTTACCAGCTTTTTAGGATTTGTCGTTGTCGCCGTTCATTATTACATGGCCTCCAAAAGCCCTGAAAACATCGGTTGGCATGATAAACTGGCTAAGACGTTGGTGGTCAAAGCCGACAGCAGTCAGCTGACAAAAAAGCCAACTCTGAAATAATCAACCGATAAATAACAAGCTCGATCTCTAAATTTATCCTTAAATACATCTTTAAATACTGAAAAAGCAGCGTATGATCGTGGCTTTTTTAGTATTACCGGCAATGCGTGAGTGATTAACCTTTGTATTAGCCACTCACTACTGTTATAATACGGCGCTTTATAAACTAAGCTTATCTCCAAGATTTTATAAGAACTATTTTTATAAATAGGATTTTATAAAACTGGGCGTTGGGTTTACCTTATAAATCTCCTTGCTATTGACATAGGGTCAATAGCTACTAATCCGTAAGGAGTCATAATGCGACATTACGAACTGGTGTTACTTGTACACCCAGACCAAAGCGACCAAGTGGTCGGCATGGTTGAACGCTATATCAAGTTGGTTCAAGACAACGGTGGTGCTATCCATCGCCTTGAAGATTGGGGCCGCCGTCAATTGGCTTATCCAATCAACAAGATTCACAAAGCTCACTACGTTCTTTTCAACATCGAAACTGACGGTGATACTTTAGCTGAACTTGAAGAATTATTCCGCTATAACGACGCGATCATTCGTAGTCTAGTTATGCGCCGTGACGAAGCTGTCACTGAAGAGTCGCAGTTAGCCAAGAATGCCGATGAAAAACGCGCACGCAAAGCAACTACTCGTCGTCCAGACAATCGTGAAAACGACGACAACGACAACAGTGAAGACTAATTAAAGGAGAATACTCATGGCACGTTTCTATCGCCGTCGCAAATTCTGCCGTTTCACTGCTGAAGGCATCACTCACATCGACTATAAAGATGTTGAATTGCTAAAACAGTACATCAGTGATAATGGTAAAATCGTACCAAGCCGTATTACCGGTACGTCTACTAAGTATCAGCGTCAACTAGCCACTGCTATCAAGCAAGCTCGTTACCTTTCACTACTTCCGTATACTGACAACCATCAGTAATTTAACCGTTAACTAGGAATGACTCATGCAAATTATTTTGTTACAGCGTATCGTCAACCTTGGTAAACTCGGTGAAACTGTCGATGTAAAACCAGGTTACGGTCGTAACTTTCTTATCCCTCAGGGCAAAGCGCTACCTGCGACCAAAGCTAACATTGAAAAGTTCGAAGCACGTCGTGCTGAGCTTGAAGCTGAAGAAGCTAAAGAAATCGCTACTGCTCAAGAGCGTGCTGACGCATTAACTGACGTTAATGTCATCATGCGTGCTAAATCAGGTGACGAAGGCAAGCTATTTGGCTCTATCGGTACTCGCGATATCGCTGAAGCATTGACTAACTCAGGTCTAGAAGTAGACCGTGCTGAAATCAAGCTACCTGAAGGCACTCTACGTCAAGTGGGCGAATACAATGTTGATATTCAGCTACACCATGACGTGACTGCTAGCATCTTGGTTACTATCTTATCTGAAGATGGCGACAATGAAGACGCAGCTGACGATGTAGAAGACGACAACGAAGATTACTCAGAAGAGTAAGCCTTTGTAGCAGTCTAAAAAAGCCAGTGACATCATGTTGCTGGCTTTTTTTATTCCTGATCGCTGCTAATCTCGTTTGACTTGTTTGTTGCGACCCGATGATATACTCTAGCAACTATCTGCAATAAACCCTTAAATATCTTATACTTAATGATAAGATAACCTCTATAAAACCCTCTATATATTTAGTTATCTGACTGTTATGCTATAACCCTCTCATTTGTTAATAGGGTATGACGAATAGTATGCCAAATAACGATACGTTGAACGATAAAACATTAGACAGTCATGTGATAAATACCAATGATAAATTGTTATGTATCCAAGGTAATAAGTTTTATGCAGAAGGTGAGGTTTATACTGTCGGTAGAATTGTAAATAATAAGTATTTTCAACTGCTAACTGGCAGTAATGACGATCACTAGTATGCCACACTAGATGAAAGAGGTATTTATGTCAGCTTCGATTCTATGACGCCTGATAATAACAAAGCATGGTTTGATAAGATTGCTTAAATGATGCAAAAGCCTTTGTCCATCGCTGCAGAAGATAAAATAAACTGGTCATTACACATGGCCAGTTTTTTGCTATGAGCCTTTTTATTAGAGCATGTCATTAGGGTATATTTTCAAATGTATTATCATGGAAGCTGGCATTGAAAACACACTCAAAAAAGAAAAGGCAAGGCTTGGCGCTCCCCCGTACGCCACTGAAGCTGGCCAATCTGCTGCTATCTTCGGTATATTTTGTCCAGGATCAATCATCTTGGCAGCAGTTATCCAGCCCGCATGACCGACTGCTAATACTGGTTTTTGGCCACTATTTTGCGCAGCCATGTCATTTAACCAGTTCTCCACACGCTCAAATAGCTGCTGCAAGCTCTCGCCACCATTAGGCGCAAAGTGAGCAAGCAAGGAAAATTTATACCAGTAGCGCGTCATAATACTTGTACTTTTTTCATTTAGGACTGACTATATACTTCAGACAAAAGGTATAGAAGCAGCCAGCCCCGCATATATGGCGATTTCACTTACCTGCTGCGTCGCCCCTAGCCCATCGCCCGTATAGCCATCTAAATGCCTACGTAATAAGCGGCGCATATAGTCTGTCGCCAGCAGCGCCAATATCAGCGCTACTATCCATTGGCTCAAACCAATCTGCTGCACAGTGCTCGGAAACAAGTAAATAACGAGCGCGCCTGCCACCAATAGCCAACCACTACTAAACAGCGCTTGGTATAAGAGAGTGAGAGTGGTTTTGTCGTTCTTGTAAAACGACCCATAATAGAGATGTTAATGGAGCAAAAAATATTCTCGCGGTCGGGCTTGACCGTCTTTAGTAGGAATCCCCGTTTCTTTAGGTCGGGGAGGAAGTCAAAACGGATATTCAACACAGGTCAGCTGTTATATCACTGATAAGCCATGCTATCATTTGGGTTTATGTCCCATTATCAAGGAAGATAAATGTACAACACCCATACGCCTACGCCTGAGGCCAATGAACCGTTCATTATCAGAGAAAACCATAAAGAGGCAAACGGCGTCGTCACGCTTACTCTCAATCGCCCCAAACAATTCAATGCGCTATCAAGCGATATGCTCACCGCCATGCAGACAGAGCTGGACAATATCGCCCAAGACAGCAATATCCGTGTGGTCGTCATCGCGGCGGCTGGCAAGGCATTTTCTGCAGGTCACAATCTAAAAGAGATGCGCGCCCACTCGGATGAAGCATTTCACAGTGCTTTATTTAAACAATGCAGCCAGATGATGCTGACCATCAACCAGATGCCGCAAGTCGTGATTGCCAAGGTACAGGGCATCGCCACTGCCGCAGGCTGTCAGCTGGTCGCCGCTTGCGATCTCGCCGTGGCGGCTGATGAAGCCAAGTTTGCCACCTCTGGCATCAACGTCGGGTTGTTTTGCTCGACGCCGGCTGTCGCTGTCAGTCGCAACCTCTCTCGCAAGCAAGCGTTTGAGATGCTCATCACCGGTGAATTTATCGATGCCCGTACCGCCTTGCAGCAAGGGCTTATTAACCGTGTCGCGCCAGCGGATCAGTTGGCGGCCAGCCTACACTCTTTAATCGATAGCATCACTGCCAAATCTTCTGTCGCGCTCAAAACTGGCAAGGATATGTTTTATCAGCAGTTGGAGATGGACTTGGCAGACGCCTATGACTATGCAGGCAAAGTGATGAGCTGCAATATGATGGCAGATGACGTGCGCGAGGGCATTGATGCGTTTATCGAAAAGCGCGATGCTGTATGGACGGGACGATAAGACTCACGCGCCAGAACGCATGACTAAACATGTGATTAAAAATCCACCTTGCCGCGTAACGCTTTTATTTTGCCGCGCTGCGTCTTTTGATCGACCCGTTTACGCTTAGCACTTTTGCTGGGTTTGGTCGGTTTACGTGTCGGCAGCGTTTTCGTGGATTGCAAAATAAAGGCTTTGAGGCGCTCAAGCGCATCTATCTTATTGCGCTCCTGCGTACGGTACTGCTGCGCTTTTAATACAAAGATACCATCTTTGGTGACACGGCTGTCTTTACTGTTTAATAAGCGCTGTTTGTGCTCCTCGCTTAAGCTTGAGGCATTGATATCAAAGCGCAGGTGAATGGCCGAGGCGACTTTATTGACGTTTTGTCCGCCTGCCCCTTGCGCACGAATGGCATGCATCTCCACGTCGCTATCGCTCAGACGCATGGTATGGCTGATAAAAATCATAAGACTCTTTTTTGTTGTATATGATTTTTATGATATGGGGCTTAATTTAGCATTTATAAACCGCAGTAGAGTAATGACAAAAAAGCTAACAGCAAGAAGCCAAAGGACAATACTAATAAAAAATACCAATGAAAAAGGACACGATATCGCTATCATGTCCTTTTTGTTTGGCTCTGACTGCATACTCATAGCAGCGCTGCGCTCGTAGTAACGCTAAGTTACTCTGCGGCAGTGGCAATCATCTCGACGAGTAGCTCAGGACGCGCCAGTGCAGACTCGCCGCAAGCACGCGCTGGTGGCTGTATGCCTTCAAACCACTTATCCCATACTTCATTCATCGCAGCAAAGTCTGCCATGTCTTTAATCCAAACGGTCACTGAGAGTAGCTTTGATTTATCGCTACCAACCTCTTCGAGCAATGCTTGGATTTTTTCTAGGCAAGTGAGGGTTTGGGCTTTGATGTCGTCTTCTGCGTTACCCACCTGACCGCACAGATAAACGGTCTGGTTGTGTACCACGATTTTACTCATACGCTGATTGCTGTGTAACTTTTTCATCGTATTTTATCCTTAATATCTAACGAAAGTTAAGTTGCATTTGTCCGATAAGCTGCTCTAACGCCTAGCTAGAAAAACGCTGAGCGCTAAATGGGGTGATATCGACCAATAGCGGCTTATCATGAATCATCTCTTCTACGATGCGCCCTGTCATCGGCCCCAAAGTAAAGCCTTGATGGCTGTGACCAAAGGCAAACCAGAGCTTGTCATGCTTAGGTGCAGGACCAATGACCGGCTTCATATCTGGCATACAAGGGCGCGAGCCTGCCCACGCTTCGCTCTCGACAGCGTCATCTAGCGGTAGAATTTTGCGCGCGAATTTTAGGACGGTCTGTAATTGACCGAAGTTTTTTGGCGCGTTCATGGTGGTCATCTCAGCACCGGTGGTGATGCGAATACCTTGCTGCATCGGTCCCATGACAAAGCCTTTGTCCATATCAAACATACTGTGATGGATGGTGTTTTTGTCCGTCACTTTAAAGTGCTGATGGTAGCCGCGCATCGGGAACAACGGCAGGTTATAACCCAATGGTTTGATCAAGTCGTTTGACCAAGGGCCGGCGGCGATGACCAGCTTATCACTATGGTAGGTCTCTTTATCCGTGATGATTTTCCAGCCTTCACCTTCTTTGACGATTTCTTTTACGTCACTTTCTTTGATCGTCCCTTGCATCTCTTCGAAGTTTTTGGCGTAAGCTTTGACCAAGGCGCTTGGGTTTGAAACTTGCCACGAGTTGAGCCAATGAATCGCGCCCACAAACCCATCAAAATTGGCACTCGGCTCCATCGCTTTCAACTCTGCAAGACTCAATACGTTGTGCTCGACGCCCTGCTCACGAGCTGCAATGGCTGATTCAATCGCCTCTTTAAAGGTATCTTCAGAGCGATGCAGCTGCAACCATCCATCACGCGTGATCAGCTCATCGGCACCAGATGCCGAAATCATGGTTTGATGCTCGCTGGTACAATGTGCAATCAGCGTCTGCCATTCAGCTTCGATTTTTTTAACCGTGGCTGGCGCCGAGTACTTCCAGTATTGCAGCAAGGCTTGATGATAACGCAAGAGAGCCGGTATCCGATAACGGATATCAGTACCTTGGTTGGGCAGTACGCGAATCATCTCTGTCAGCTGACGCGGGAAAGGATGAGTATGGATGGCTTCACGCTGGATCAAGCCAGCATTTCCATAAGAGGTCTCTGACCCTGGGAGTTTTTTATCTAGTAACAGTACTTGCGAATTATTTTTTTGTAGATGCCACGCAATTGAGGTGCCAACCATGCCAGCACCAATAACAATAACCTCATAGCGCATAGAATATCCTTTCCTAACAGGTAGTAGAGTCTTGCATATCAGGGGGTGATAATAACGCGAACCTAATAATTAATAAACCCATATTTAACGGATTTTTTCGCCGAAAAATACTTTTGGTTATACGTTTTTAACAAAGGTATTTTCTTCAGGAATAACAAGCCATTTTATTAAAAATAAAGCCCGCAAGTACCCCACTCGCCTGATATTGCGGCGCACCTACGCGAAAATCACACGTGGCGATAGCTCATAAGAGCGCCCATAACGAGGGCATCGTCATATGTATATTTTGATGTCAGTACTAAGACCAGTTTTGCGATAGATATTTGAGTCCAAATACACCGCAACAACCTCACCCTTATCCTCGGAAAATTTGCTACAATATGCCCAATTTTGGCTGGCGCTTTCATCGAGCATCGGCCGACCTTATTTTATAATACTATCGAGAGAGCATTATGGGTTTTAATTGCGGCATCGTCGGCCTACCAAACGTGGGCAAATCCACCTTATTTAATGCGTTGACCAAAGCGGGCATCGCTGCTGAAAACTTTCCGTTTTGTACCAAAGACCCCAATACTGGCATCGTCCCTGTGCCAGATCCTCGTCTCAAAAAACTGGCCGATATCGTCAATCCTGAGCGCGTGCTACCTACGACCATGGAGTTTGTCGATATCGCAGGTTTGGTCGCAGGAGCCTCAAAAGGCGAAGGCATGGGCAACCAGTTTTTGGCCAATATCCGTGAGACCGACGCGATTGCACATGTGGTACGCTGTTTCGACGATGACAACGTCGTCCACGTCGACGGCCGCGTCAGCCCTATTGATGACATCGAAACCATCAATACAGAGCTGGCGCTCGCAGACTTAGAAGCAGTCGAGCGCGCTATTCAAAACCAGAGCAAAAAAGCCAAAGGCGGTGATAAAGACGCGCAGGCCATGCTTGAGGTGTTTAAGAAAATCGAACCTTTATTAGCTGAAGGCAAAGCAGCACGCGCAGCAGGTCTGGATAAAGATGAGCAAAAACTGATCCGCAGCTATGGTTTAATCACTTTGAAACCGACCATGTATATCGCCAACGTAAGCGAGGATGGTTTTGAAAACAACCCTTATCTTGATGCGGTGCGTGACTATGCCACAGGCGAAGACTCTATCGTTATCGCTTTGTGCAACCAAATCGAATCTGAAATCGCGCAGCTCGACGAAGACGACAAAAAAGACTTTTTAGAAGACATGGGCATGGAAGAAGCCGGTCTTGATCAAGTGATTCGTGCAGGTTACGACTTACTTGATATGCAGACCTACTTTACTGCTGGGGTCAAAGAAGTGCGCGCATGGACGGTCGCTGTCGGCGCTACTGCACCGCAAGCAGCTGGCGTTATTCATACCGATTTTGAGCGCGGCTTTATTCGTGCTGAGGTCATCGCTTATGACGACTTTATCGAGTATAACGGCGAAAAAGGCGCTGCAGCCGCTGGTAAATCTCGCCTAGAAGGCAAGACTTATATCGTCCAAGACGGCGATGTGATGCACTTTAGATTTAACGTGTAACTTTCAATAGTATATAGTTAGCTGAATGTAAAACTGTTATGGATTTAAACGCGCTACTGGTATAAATTTTACTTGCGTGCTGCGTTCCCAGAGGCTGCGCAACCTACATTTGAAAACAGCATCCCAGTAGCGCTATGACATTTTTAAAGTGTATCGACTATAGCTTGTTTAAAATTAATTGGCCGATGTTGGATATTCTCCATCATTGGCTTTATTTTATCGCCATATTGTTATATTATAACATATCTTTTTTTCGCTTATTTGAGGGCTCATACTGTGAATAATTATTGTTCTAGACTTGCAGGTATTACTATATTAGGAAGTGTGATGGCAGGCTCTTTATTGGGCTGTCAGCCAAACAACGATACCGATACAGCGGTATCTAAAGAAGCACCAGTAGATAATCACGCCGATCATGAACAAGATCATGAAATTCATGACAATAAAGAGCATGAAAAGCACGGCTACGAAGAGCATAGTGATATGGAACATGGTCATGAAGGGCCTAATAATCATGAAGATCACAGTCATGAAGGTCATAGTCACGAGGAACATGCGCACGCAGGTCACGATCATGCAGCTCATACCAGCAACAGCACTACTTTCTCTTGTGAGCCTACTGCTACTATTGGCGTTTCTTATCATAGCGACAGTACACCGCAGACAGCGCATTTGCTCATCGATGGTATCGAATACGACTTGGCCGCCAGCGCTGAGAGCAATGACCAACAAACCTATATGAGCGATATCGGTCTTGATGACCGCCATGGCATCATCTGGCAAGTCAGTGATGATGAGGCGATACTACTGAGCAAAACCTTAGATGATGAGGTCGCCATCAGCGATGAGCAGATACTTTTTAACTGCCATACAGCCTAATGATCATCACGCTGAGCGGTGGTACGAAAGCGGTACTAAGTAGCAGCTGTACCAAGGATGCTATTTTGCTATGCTAGAGGCTCCCTTGGTTTCGGATATTTTTATATGCTAGGCACCTCTATGTCTTTGTCGTCTGCCACCACCCAATGGTCTCATCTTCTAAACGCTCAGCGCCTCGGCGCTCATAAAAAACCCAATGCCAATACCAGCACTCGCTCTCAGTTTCATAAAGACTATGACAGGCTGGTATTTTCGCACTCTTTTCGTCAGCTCAATCAAAAGACTCAAGTACATCCCTTGAGCAATCAGCTGGGTATTCATACCCGTCTGACTCACTCTCTTGAAGTCTCTTGTATCGGGCGCTCTTTGGGTATGATGGCAGCAGAAAAGCTCCATGATAAGCTGTCCCACGGTCTGCCCGCTGGGGTCTCGCCTGCTGATGTCGGCGTCATCGTGCAAGCGGCATGTTTGGCCCACGATATCGGCAACCCGCCATTTGGGCACGCAGGTGAGTACGCCATTCGCGACTGGTTTGCCCATCCTGAGCGGCAGGCGGTTTTGCAGCATTTATCCTCCTCTGAGCAGTTGGATTTATTGGCCTACGAAGGTAACGCGCAAGGGTTTCGTTTGCTCGCACGTAACGAGCATCATCCTGATAAAGGCGGCATGCGTTTGACTTGCGCAACCTTGGGCGCTTTTATGAAATATCCTTGGCTGGCCACCCACAGCAATGACAGCTCACAACTTACCTATCCGCAGCGCCCTGCTGCCACCTTACAAGCCTGTCCATCGCAAGCCAAAAAAGTACAAAAATTTGGCTGCTTTTATAGTGAAGCGGCGCAGCTAGAAACCTTAGCATCGTGTTTAAATCTGCCGCGCTCCAAGCAGCATGACGGTTTTGCCCGTCATCCACTGGCGTATCTATTAGAGGCGGCGGATGATATTTGTTACGCATTGATTGATTTAGAAGACGGCATCAATCTAAATATGCTGACCTATCAAGATGTGGCGGCGATCTTTTATGAGCTGATCGGTGAGCGACCTTGTACCATCGAGTTACCTGCTCATATGTCTGTCAGGCAAAGTCTGGCATCACTGCGCGCGCGGGCGATGATGCGTTTGGTCAATACCGTGACGGATGCTTTTGTTGCCAATGATGACGCGTTACTGGCCGGAACCCTTAGCGATAGCCTGTTTGCCCACTGTGATACCAGCGTACAAAGCGGCATCCATCAAGCCAAACAGCTGGCGCGTGAGCAGATATTTAACCATCCAAGTAAAGTACGTATGGAGCTGATGGCCAATCAATGCCTGCATCGTCTTTTAGATGCCTTTATGCCGCTGGCGTGGACGGGGAGTACGATCATAAGCGCCGTGCAGCCTATGTCTTTTGAGCAGGAGCGTTTGCTAAAGCTGCTACAGCCGCACTTAGATGAGCAGCGCCGTACGTTATCAGACAATATTTATCATAATATTTTAAGCATTCTAGACTTTATTACGGGTATGAATGATCATGAGGCCTATCGACTGGCGCAAGAGTTGCAGGGGCATTGGGGGACGGTGGTATAAGACGCGTCCATTTGAAAAACCGCGATAAACAAAATGAGTGGGTGCGATATAGCGACTATTGAGTTAACAGTCGTTGCGTATTTTGGTCGTATTTGTGCGCTAAAATGCGTATGATAACCCTTTACTGGATAACTTTTGAAATACTATGAGTAGTCGCGAACAAAAAAAACTTCAAACTCGGCACGCTTTTTTTAATGCGGTGCTCGATTTATGTATGACTGGACAAGCCTTTAGCTCTATTAGCCTTCGGCAGGTCACCCGTGAGGTGGGCGTGGTACCGACGGCATTTTATCGGCATTTTGACGATATGGAATCGCTTGGTCGAGCCTTAGTGATTGAGGAGCTAGGCAGTACACTCGCTATACTGAGTAATAGCCTGCAGATTGGCCGTAAGCGCAGTTTTGATCGGCAAATCGCCAAAAGTATCCAGCTGTTTTTGTATATGGTCAGCGATCAGCCGTATTATTGGCAGTTTTTGGTCAGTGAGCGCTATGGCGGCTCTGATGCGGTGCGCAAAGCCATCAGCGATCTGGTCAAAAACCACACGCAAAACTTAGCAGATGACTTAGCGTTGCAGCCAGCCTTTACTCACATCAATGCTTATGATCGACGGCTACTGGCTGAAGCTGGCATCAATATGTTTTTTTCTTGGATCATCGATTGGTTGGAGCTGACTTACACCGAAGATCATGATGACGAGATCGATCTAAACGAAGTCGAAAAAAACAAACAACTGATGCTCCATAACTGTACTCGGCAAGCACAGATGCTGTTTTATGGTGCGTACAACTGGAAATCAAGCGAAGAGACTCGTTTAAAAGATTAGCGGCTCTACAGCTTAAAAGCTGGGTCTAAAGGCCCACAAGCGCTGTGCCACCACCTGAATATGCTGAGCGGTTTTATTAGTCTCACTCGCGACGCTCTCATTGTTGCCGCCACTACTGTTTGCGGCATTGGCAGGCGTTTTGCTGATCAGTATGGTGGCAAAGCGTTGTTTTGCGGCACCAGTATCAGCGGCCGTGATCAGCGCCACAAATGCTTGGCTTTCAGTAGCAAGCAGCGGAGTCAACGCTTGGCGCTCGTCAGCGCTCACCGTACCAAGCGCTGGTAGTTGCCACAGCGCATCAATCGCCGCTAATGCTTGCTGGCCGCGCATATCGACCAGCGCCTGCATCTGCTGACGATCAGCCGTTTCTGTCAGGGCAGCGAGCAAAACTGGACTGGCAGTATTGATATTGATAGGCAAATAATAAGGCACTGCAGTGATATAAGGACGTAGTGCTGCTAAATCCTCAGTGCTGACCTTTTCGATATCTTGTAGCTGCTCCACACTGACAAATGGCTGATTGGGCAGTGTGCTGGCCGCGCCCCTCGATTGCTGTTCATAGACCACACCTTCATCACCGCCATCTTGATAAACCGTGCTGTCACTATCTTGGTAGTCAAGCACAGCTATAGCAATCTCTGGTGCCAAATTTAGCTGTACCAGCAACCTCTGAAATACCGCCAATGCGGTGCCATCCACTGCGCCGTCATGATATAAGTTATTGATATTAAATCGACTGGCTTCATCACGCACCTCGATGCTAATATTGTGCCCATCCAAGGTATACGGCGGGATCGGCTGCGCCCAAATATCTTGCTCACTATCGGTCTCATTTAGCGTATTATCAGCGCGAATCAGCGTCACGGCCAGCTGTTGACCAGCATGGATGTCTTGTAAAAGCTGGTTTTGCTCAAACAATAACCCACTGCGTCTAATGGCAATCTTTTGACTGGCCAGCATGGCACCTGCCACGACGGTGATGCTGACCACCAGTAGCAATATCGTCAATAAGGCAACCCCGCGCTGTGAGTTCGCTGTCATCGACATAACTGCCCTCTAGTATCGAATAAAGGATGCATTTAGACACCGCCCCCTGCATCATCGTTTTGGGCACCGCCATTATCATCATTGTTACTGTTGTTGCTGTTGTTATTGCTGTTACCATAATTAACTGTATTTGCTGTTTTAAAGCTATCAACAGCTAGCGACTTAGGAGCGAGCGCCCATTGCCACGTGAGTGGCATGTCTTGATAAGTAAAGCTCACCGCCACACCTTTTGGCAAAAGAGTGATTTTGGCCTGAGTATTGGCTGTATTGGCTACGCGGCTCGTTTGATTTGCCGATGTCCCCAAGCGCCCACCCTCTGTATTAGGGAACTGATCGCTTGGCTCTGGCATTAATGCCTGCCAGCGTCCTGCACTCACGCCTTTTAATAGCACACTATCTAAGCTTGTGCTCTCGCCATTCATACTATGGATACTATGATATTGACGGCGAATTAGCTGATCGTTAGCAAACACATAGGCGATCCGCTGCACACTAGCGCTACTCTGATAGCGTGGATCAGGATCGGCAAATCGTACAAAACTGACAGACTCGCCATCCACGCTCATAAACGGCTGAGGCGGCGGAAGTGTTGCTTGCGGATCTGTGCTGCTGTTATTGGTTAAGTCGTCAGTCGTTGACGCTTCATTGGCCTGATAAGCAATGACTTGCCCCATATCTTGTTGCAACTGCAAATACGCGTATTGTAATACTGCCAAATCATCTGCATGACGCTGGGCACGCTCACGCGACTTGCTGACACTGTCAAACACTTGCCACCCTGCGACTGCGAGCATGGCAAATATCGCCATTGCTAGCAGTAGCTCTAGTAAAGTAAAGCCCCGCTGCTGCCTCATGGCGCACCGCCAGATGCGGCCAAACCTGCTAAATCTAGGCTGCCGATGTCTTGCTCACTATTGCTTAGCATCACACTGATATCGGTCACAGCCGTACGTGCTTGGCCATCTACTATCGGCGCAACTGATATATTTACTTCTTTTAGCGCAGGCGTGATCGCCTCATTGACCGTCATTACCACCTGCCAATCTCGGCCTTGGGCATTGATCGTTTGGGTGCGATTGGCCGTCAGCCACGTCTCTTGAATACGTAAATCCGCCGCCGCGTTTTGTGCCACAAAATGCGCCAGTGTACGGGTACGCAGTATGTCGACTGAGCTTAAATAAGCACTACTAGCGCGGCTGGCTGCAACAGCAACCACGGCCAAAATTGCTAGCGCCACCATCACCTCTATCAACGTAAAGCCGCGCTGGCTCTGCTCTAAATGTGATGAGGCAGCTTTATCATAAGCGTTGGTGTGTTGGCTCATCACTTATTGTCCTTGTCCAATCATCATACTACCGTCGGGCATAATCGTGATCACATCACCTACCAGCCGCGCCTCATGCAGCACCTCGATGGTCACCGGCGTGGCCTGCCCTGTACCAAACCAAACCACCTGCGGCACCATCTGACCGACAAACCAAGGCTGCAATGTCTGAGCTTGCTGAGCGCTTGATACCTCTACAGCCGCCAAGCTCTGCACCCTGATATGAACACCAGATGGCAGCTCGGGCAGCGTCACCTCCGTCTCAGGCTTCCAGCTTGGCGTTGGCAAGGCTTCATCAGAACCACCGCTCATGGTAGACAACTCTGCTGACAGCTCCATGGCATTTTTGGGTATGCTATCATTGCTATCTGCTGAGACGCTCGCTGCCTGATACGCGGCATAGGGATTGGACAAGGTCACAATCACAGGCGTCACCTGACCGCGCTTATCGGCCTGCAGACTAAGACCCATCGGCTGCATACGCTCAGCGGACAATAACCGTACATAGCTGAGTGAGTCGGTCAGATGCTCATAAAACGCGCGGTTTTTACGTGCTTCACTACTGCCCACAGATAGGCTCATCATGCCAGCGAATATCGACAAAATGACCACCACTACCACGATTTCGACCAGTGTAAAGCCTGTTTGAGATTTAGAAGACATGAAGTGCGAGTGTGTCGAAGCAGAAGTATGAACACAAGACGTACGGGCGTTTTTTATGAAATGAAGTGTATGGGCATCAGCATCAGGCATAAGCGTCTTATCATACAGCCTATACTGACTAAATTCTGATTGAATCAACCTTAGAGAGCTGGTCGCTGAGCGAGTCTGAGTCTTGACAGTGACCGGCATATTGCACCTATAAGCTCATGATTGTATTAAGGTAAGTACAAAAACTCTCTGTGCTGCCTACCAAAAGGCCACAGCACAGAGCGATGTGACTGCCTACATTGGGCACTGTTTTTATCTGTTGGGTTATGTGCTCTTAACTCATGTAAGTCATCATTTTTAACACGAGAAACGCGCTAATAGTTGGTGTTACGGTGCTCTTCTGATTCTGTATCGATTTGCTCTACCAACTCTTGCATATCCTCATCCATCACGTCATCGTCAGCAGCTGGGTAGTGACTTGGCAACTCCAGCATTTGCTGCACAAAAGCATAACGCAAGGTGTCGCGGCGACCCAAATAACGCTGATAAAAACTTGAGTTTAATAACCCCGCCCCGCCTTGACCCATCGCCCAAATCGATGACAAATAGTCACGAGTGCTCAAACTACTGTGCTCGTCTTTTAGATACGCGCTAATGATGTCGATCAAACGCTTCATACGCTGACGGCGAATGTCGTACAGCTCGCCAAACAAGCGGTTAAGACCTGTCACCGAGGCCGCCAGACGCTCTTCTATCTGGTTGAGCAACATGGCTTTTTGGGGATTAAACAGTTGCTGCAAAATCATACGAGCCACCCCCGCTGATGGGCAGTCATCAATACGGTTGATCTCAAACAACTGCTCTTCATAACGAATAATAATACGCAGATACAGCTCATCTTTACTGGAGAAATGCTTATATAACGTGCCTTTGGCCAAATCCAGCTGATCTGCCAAACTGTCCAAAGTGATATCACCATCGCCGGACTCAAGTAACAGTTGCTCTGCCATCGCTAAGATATTCTCTTCTCGTGCTTTGAACTGATGCTGACGACTCATAATCTCTCCTAAAACTTGACAAGATTAAGCATATAACCATCGTTTATACGGATGTATCGGCAACAAGCGGATGCAACTATATGAAGACTGCTCGAGAACTGCCAAAGGGAATATGCTCGTGTTTGCTAAATAGTCATGGGTAACTGCCTGATTACGCTCGATATTAGAAATAAAAAAGAGACAAAGCCCTCACATTACCCGATAAATGACTGAGTGGTCATAGCATAACCATTTTAGCTGTACTGTGCCAGCAAATTTTCAAAGTTTTTTGCTGTCAGCGCTCCAACCTCCTCACTGTCACACCCATAAATCTGAGCCAGATAACGGGCGACATACGGCACATAGGCAGGCTCATTGGGTTTGCCGCGCTTGGGGACAGGAGCCAGATAAGGGCTGTCGGTTTCGATGAGGATTCTATCTTTGGGCATCTTGCGCGCCGCATCTTGAATCATCTGTGCGCTCTTAAAACTGACGATGCCTGAAAACGAGATATAAAACCCTAGATCCAGCGCTCGTTTGGCCGTCTCCCAATCTTCAGTAAAACAATGAATGATGCCATGCTCGGCGCCTTCTGCTTTTAGGATATCAAGGGTATCTTCTTTGGCATCGCGCATGTGCACCACCAAAGGTTTTTTGAGCTGCTGGCTGGCATAGATATGACGAGCAAGACTGGCTTGCTGCTCTTTTTTATTTTCTGTTGACCAGTAGTAATCCAGTCCCGTCTCCCCGATGGCCCAGACATGCTCAGCATCAGCGGTTTGTATCAGCCGCTCGGTTGTCGCAGATTGCAACACTGTGATATCTTCACAAGGATGAATGCCGACACTCATGCCCAGCTCTAACACCTCATCGCTATGAGTGCTGACAATATGAGCGATGTCATCATATTCAGCAAAATCACACATAATCGCCATCGCGCGCGTGACATTGGCCGCTTTCATCGCGTCAATTGCGCCGGACAGTTGGCCATCATATTTGGTTAAATCCAGGCGGTTTAGATGACAATGCGTATCAGTAAACATAAACACTCTCGTTAATTAAATACATAAGTGGTAAATTTTAAAATAAGACATGACAGTTAAAAAAATGACCTTAACAGTATAAAATGCCTCGTCTTTGTGCTATTTATTGCTCTGACTTGCACTGTTTTCAAGGCATAATCCATAAAGACCCATAGAGCGCTGCGACCAGCGGCCTATCACGTCTAACATTCATCCACATAAGCTCTGCTATTATGACGCCAAAAAAGACAGTGACCCTGCCCCCTATCCTCAAAACTCTGCTACCCAAACAACTCTACAAACAGCGATTTTTATTGACAGATAACGGACAGGACAATCATATCGATATCGCCCATGATGCGCGTATCATCGGCGGCTCAGCCATTACCATACGTAAAGGTCATGACAATCAAATCAGTATCGGCAAGCACGGGAAGTTTAACAAGCTCAATATCGATATCAATGGCAGTCATAATCATATTACCATCGGTAAGCACGTCAAATTTTCAGGCCATCTGCTGATTGTGGGCGATCATTTGCACATTGATATCGGCGATCGGACCACGGCGATTGACTGCTATGTGTTGGCACGTGACAAAAGCGTGCGCATCGGCATAGCATGCATGATATCGCGCGGGATAGAAATCCGTGCAACCGATGTCCACAAAGTCTACGACACCGAGTCCAACGAGCGCCTAAACCAGGCCCGCGCTGATGTGGTATTGGAAGATCATATCTGGATCGCAGCCAACGTCACTATCTCCAAAAATGTCACCATCGCTAGCGGCTGTATCATTGCCGCAGGGTCTTTTGTCAACAAACCCATTACCACCCCAAACTGCATGGTCGCAGGCACGCCCGCGAAAATCATGCGCCAAAATGTACGCTGGGAGCGCTAAAGCGGTATGCAAACATGAAGGACAGCGGTCTATTTGCCGCATACGCTTAATGCAGCGGTACCACGCGCATCACCTCTTCTATGGTCGTCACCCCTTCACTGATACGCTTGGCACCCGATAATCGCAGCGGCTGCACCCCTTCGCGGTAGGCTTGTTTTTTTAGTGCCTCTACATTGGCATCGGTTGCGACCAACTTTTTTAACTCATTGGATAGCGGCATGATTTCATACAGGCCCACACGGCCTTGATAACCCGTTTGGCGGCAATGCTCACAGCCTGTTGCACGGTAGATTTGCGCAGGCAAGGGCGCGCGCCAAGGCTGCACCAGCTCCTGCCATTGAATGGCAATCTCACTCTCGGGGCGCACCTCTAACGCTTGCTTGCAGTGTGGACATAAGGTACGCAATAAACGCTGGGCCATGACTCCGAGTATGGTCGCTGAGGTCAAAAACGGCTGCACCCCCAAATCATGCAGACGTGTCAGTGAGCTTGGTGCATCATTGGTATGCAGTGTTGAGAGTACCAAGTGCCCAGTCAGCGACGCTTGTACCGCCATATTGGCCGTCTCAGTATCGCGAATCTCCCCAACCATGATGATATCTGGATCCTGACGCATCAATGAGCGGATACCATCAGCGAAATGCAAATCCACTCCCGCATTGACCTGCATCTGATTAAAGCTTGGCTCAATCATCTCGATAGGGTCTTCGATGGTACACAAGTTGACCTGCTCGGTCGCCAACTGTTTGAGCGTGCTATATAGGGTGGTGGTCTTACCAGATCCTGTCGGGCCGGTGACCAAAATAATACCGTTTGGATGGGCGGTCAGCTCATGCCATGTCTCGAGCTGCTTACCCGACAAACCAAGCTGAGCAAACGAGCGTACCAACACTTCAGGGTCAAAGACGCGCATCACCAACTTTTCGCCAAAAGCGGTCGGCATGGTAGAGAGTCGCAGCTCGGTTTCTAGCCCCTTTGGCGTACGAGTCTTTAGACGGCCATCTTGCGGCTTGCGCTTTTCGGCGACATTTAGCCGCCCCAAGATTTTGATACGCGCAGTCACTGCGACGATGATGGCCAGCGGCATCTCATATACTGTGTGCAGCACCCCATCGATACGAAAGCGCACCCTCCCCATCTCGCGCCGCGGCTCTAAATGAATATCGCTGGCACGCTGCTCAAAGGCATACTGCAGCAGCCAGTCGACGACTTTGACAATATGTTGATCATTGGCATCGGGGTTGGTGTTGTCCCCAAGCTGCAATAACGCCTCAACATTGGTCACATCAGCGGCAGCACGCTTATGTAAAGAGTTGGCACCCGCAATCGCTTGTGTCACTTGATAAAACTCTTGACGATAACGCTTGAGCTGATCGGGACTGATATAGACGGTGCGATAGGTTTTGGATTTGATCAGCTTTTCGATATTGGCGTGCCAATCGGTAAAAAACGGCTGGTCTGTACCAATGACGACCTCATCTAATGTGACCTCAATCGGCAAAATATGCTGCGAGCGAGCATATTCAAACGACATCAGCTGCGTGACTGCTGGCACATCAACCTTTAGCGGATCAATACGCACCATCGCCATACCCGCTTTGGCCGCTAGCCATTGGTTGAGCCATGACAGCGTTAGTTTGGCTTCAGAGGTGCTGTCTAGCGCATGAGCATTGGGCAAACCAAACTCGCTAATGGTCAGTAGTGGATGCTGCTCCTTGGCTCGGCGGCTGGTGATGACCAAATTATAGCTGCGTTGATCAATGATTCTATCCGCCAGTAACTCATCTAGGCACCACCGTAAATCTATGACTATCGAATACTTCTGCTCAGACATATTTTTCTTCTTTTTTGGTCAGTACATGTGAGGCCATCGTCTAGATTGGCCAAGCTCAGCTGCAGCATTATATAAGGTCTTTAGCGTGATACTATGTTAGCGTTATACTATACAACATTATGCTATGCTGGTAATCGCTGTGATCTGTAGCGCCCCTGATGCAAGCCGCCAAAACGCTACATCGACAGACTTGTAGCGCATCGTAAAGGTTTTGTGCACTTCCTTGTGGCGATAGGCAGGTCGCGGATCTTGAGCGATGAGTGCTTGAATGATGGCCATATCCGTATCGACAAGTTGCCAGCGCGCCTGATTGATTAACACTTGCCTGCCAGCACCTTGCGCAGTTTCTCTAGTAAGCGCATCAGACATTAGCTGCAAAAACTGCTGATAAGCGGCGTCAGTGACTGTGACCTCTAGCAGCTCAGGTGCCGTAGGAGCAAAGCCACTACGAGCATCGATCAGCGCATCGCTATACGCCACATAGGGCTTGATATCGATGATGGGCGTACCATCTATCATATCAGCGCCACTGATGATAAGAAACGCGCGACCTTGTACTACCTCGACGCGCTCAAGCTTGACCACAGACAGCCCCAGCGCTGATGGGCGATACATACTACGGCTGGCAAACACGCCTATTTTTTGATTGCCGCCCAATCTTGGTGGCCGCACTTGCGGACGAAAATACCCTTTTGCTGTCGTGTGCGCCGCTGTCGCATCCTCTTCGCCGGCAGGTACGGCTGCACTCACTCTGCCAGCTTTGGCCGTATCATTATGATGAAACTGCCAGCTCAGCCAGATATGACTAAACGCCTCTAAGCCAACAAAAGCGGCGGGCGTATCATAAGGCGCAATCATCTCAACTACGCTCATCAGCGCCACCAAGTTTGGTTGTCTTGGCGCCCCAAACTTTTGCGAGAGCGGCGCCCGATGATAGCCAATAATAGGCGCCCGATGACAATCGGCGAGCACATCGTCACCTGATACAGGCATAAATTCTCCAAAAACACGCTTATTGCATGATACAAAATTATTTACTAACGATATTCTATTTTATCATGCCACATAGTCGCTGCCAGACGGATTTTTATTTTAAAGTTTGGTATTATGAGCGAGAGTTTGATGACCGCCCCTATTTTTATAAAAACAGTTTTATAGAAACGGCTTGATAAAAGCAATTTGATATGGGCAGATCAATAGAGGCGACTTGATAGGCTAGGCGCGCTGACGAAACCGCTTTTGATAAAAATAATGATACCTTGTCGTGTTTTGCATTATCTTAGCGGACAGATTTGGCTGAACGAACTGATTTTCACGGCTTGACGCTACAGGCATTTGCTGTCATTTACAACATTATATAAAATTATAAAATATGTAAGTTAAAGTATATAAAAGGCTAAGATAGCGCTTCATATCGCCTATAAAAACCAGTACCTTATTAGCGCCGAAACGGTCATTGAAAAATTTTATCTTATACCTATTTAACTCATACGATACCGATAATCACTTATTAACGAGGACTTTATGTCAAAACTTCGCACCGAAACGGTTACAGAGGTTCATCACTGGAATGACTCTCTATTTAGCATCAAAACCACTCGTGACGATGGCTTACGCTTCCGTAATGGCGAGTTTGCGATGATTGGAATCGTGGTCGATGGCAGACCGCTGCTACGCGCTTACTCTATTGCCAGTCCCAACTACGAAGAGCATTTAGAGTTCTTTTCGATCAAAGTACAAGACGGCCCACTGACTTCACGCTTGCAACACATCAAAGTTGGCGATGAGTTATTGGTCAGTAAAAAACCCACAGGCACGTTAGTGTTGGATGACCTGTTACCAGGTAAGCACCTTTACATGCTATCGACTGGTACTGGACTTGCGCCCTTCTTGGCATTGTCACGTGACCCTGAGGTTTATGAGCGTTTTGATAAAATCATTTTGGTACATGGCGTGCGTCATGTCGAAGACTTGGCCTATCGCGATATGTTTGAAAACCAGTTGCCTAACGATGAAATCTTTGGCGAATGGTACCGTGAGAAGTTCATTTACTACCCCACCGTGACCCGTGAAGAATTTAGAAACCAAGGCCGAGTCACCGATTTGATGAGATCAGGTAAGCTGTTTGACGATATCGGCTTGCCACCGATGAACAAAGACGATGATCGTGTCATGCTATGCGGTAGCATGCCATTTAACGCGGAAGTATCAGAGATACTAGACGTCTTTGGCCTCACTGTCTCCCCACGTATGGGCGTACAAGCCGACTATGCCGTTGAACGAGCCTTTGTCGGTTAGGTCTGCATTTTTTGCTATATCGTCAAATAACTGCAAATTATTTAAAATAATTCTTGACGACAAAAAATAGGCTGCTATAATACGCAGCCTATACGGCAAACACCGTAGCCCAATTCGATAACTGTTATTTTTATAAACGTTATCTACTTACATGCCAGTGTGATGGAATTGGTAGACATGACGGATTCAAAATCCGTTGCCTTTAAAAGCGTGTCGGTTCGAGTCCGACCACTGGTACCATCTTTAACAAAAAAGCCTCCTATATGGGAGGTTTTTTTGTGTTTATAAGATTTATTGTATCATTGGGCTATCAATGTATTCTTGGTCTTCTTGCGTGATGGCTGCTATCTTTATAGGCACTGCACAGGCCCAAGATGTGCCGCTACGACAGTAAAAATATCCATCATGATAAGCAACAATATAGACGGTGAAGTCATTACCATACAGATCCATCATCGCCAGCTCATCACTCTCATCGCAAACTGCACACCAGATATCCTTATCTCCTCGTGCTAGCATTGCGCGTGTCAATTCACTCCCTGTTAGTTTATTCATCATCAGCTCCTTAGTCCCTCATGCACCCCTAAGTATGTTCCTTTAGGCGGCGGGTTTACCAATACTCTATAGGCGAGTGTGGTGCGAGCCATAAACAACCTTTTTATTCGCTATAGACTAAGGCGTATAAAGAAGTTGTTTATTCTTTTAACAATCGTCTACTTCGATACTTACTTTAGTGTAGAACGTCTGAAGCAAAAGCGTAACATCTAAATGCATTAATCATGATGGACGGCAAATCCTTTAGGTTAAACGGTAAACAAAAGGTACGATCTTAGGGATATTGGCGGGTTTAACCCCCTGATATTTTTTAAATTGTCTTAATAGTCTATTTGTTTATAAAATCAAGCCATATTTATGGTTGCCGCTAAAATAGTTTTGCTAATTGGGGTAAAATAGCGGTCATGACTGCTTCTACTCCTCTTTCACCCCGCAAAATCATTCATATTGATATGGATGCTTTTTATGCCAGTGTCGAACAACGTGACTTCCCAGAGTTACGAGGTTTGCCTTTGGTAGTCGGCGGTGACCCAAGCGGGCGCGGGGTTGTCGCAGCAGCCAGTTATGAGGTGCGCAAGTTTGGTGTGCGCTCAGCGATGTCATGCTATGAAGCGCGTAAACGCTGTCCTGAGGCGATATTTGTTCGGCCGCGCTTTGAGGTTTATCGGGCGGTCAGTCGTGATATACGCCAACTCATGCATCGATTGACGCCTCATGTCGAACCGCTGTCATTGGATGAAGCCTATCTGGATGTCACCGGCTTATCTGTACATAAAGGCTCAGCGACGTTAATGGCCAATTGGCTACGAGCACAGATTTTGGCGCACACAGGGCTGACCGCTTCTGCTGGCGTCTCATTTAATAAGATGCTGGCCAAGATTGCTTCTGATATCAACAAACCCAATGGTATCGCAGTTATCCCACCAGCCGATGCCGATGCGTTTATTAGCACCCTTCCCATCGAGCGCTTTCATGGTATTGGCAAAGCCACTGCCAAGCGTCTCCATGCCATGGGCGTGCGCACGGGTGCTGATTTGCGGCGCTTGCCAGCGGCGGCATTGGTACAGGAGTTTGGAAAACGTGGTCAGTTCTATCATGATATCGCTCATGGCCGCGATGAGCGTACGGTCAAATCGCAGCGCACGCACAAATCCGTAGGCTCTGAGACCACCTTTCGGGACAATCTTGACGACGATGCTGAGCTAAAAGTACAAATTTATGCACAAAATGAAGATGCGTTTTATCAAATGCAAAAAAAACAACTGGCCGCGCATACCATTACTTTAAAAGTTAAATACGCGGATTTTACTCAAGTCACGCGCTCACACACGTTATCGACGGCCTTTGACAGCGCCGAATCCGCCCATTATTGGCTAGACAAGCTGTTTTTGGACATCCCACGTCATCTGCCCATACGTCTGGTCGGTGTGACTTTCTCTTCATTGGTGCCCGCCGCCCTGCTTTTGCCTCAGTTAAAACTATTTGAATAGATGAGCCTGATTGATATCTGATTGATGTCTGATTGATAGTTACCTCAAGCCATCAGTATGGCTGTCAGGTTTTTGTGGCAGCGCGCGCGGTCATGACGAAATGGCCGCAATAACGTGGTCGTTATGACATATTATGCCTGTGAGTCATTCAATGAGATATGCGTTTATCCTGTCATTTCTGCTACAATTACGCTCATATCATCCTTCATCACTCTTCACTGAAAGACCCACTATGACCCACTCCCATGCTGTAGATTTAGATCGTAATACCATGACTGATACCCATAAAAACAATAATGACTTAGACTATCTGAGCGTTAATGACTATGACTATGAGCTCCCAGATGACTTAATCGCCCGCTACCCGCTAGCGCAGCGCTCGGCCTCAAGATTATTGTATTTACCCGCCAGCAATCCCGCCACTGTAGCAGATAGCCGTGCCGAAGACCGCATGTTTTCTGAGTTGCCAGATTTACTAAATGCGGGTGATTTGATTGTGTTTAACGACACCAAAGTGATGAAAGCGCGCCTGTTTGGACAAAAAGACACAGGCGGTAAGATCGAGGTGCTGATCGAGCGTTTGGTCGATATTGCCGACTTGGCGCCCGCTGCCCTGCATTTGACGACCGCGGATAATCAACCGGTCTGCACTGACCATATCGCACTTGGCCACATAAAAGCCAGCAAAGCGCCCAAGCTTGGACAGCGCTTGCAGCTTGCGGATGGTCATATACATGCGGTTATGATTGGTCGTCAGGATAATTTATTTATCCTAGCCTTTGATGCTCCTATCTTGCCGCAGCTAGAGCAATACGGCGAGCTACCTATCCCGCCATATTTTGAGCGTCATGCAGACGACACGGACAATACTCGCTATCAAACCGTTTTTCATGATCCAGCCAAACTCGCTAGCGTGGCGGCACCGACTGCCAGCTTACATTTTGATAAAGCAGTTTTGGATAAACTGGCGGCCAAAGGCATTCACACCGCCTTTGTGACGTTGCACGTGGGCGCAGGCACCTTTGCCCCTGTCAAAACCGACAATTTGCTCAATCACACCATGCACAGTGAATATGCGCATCTACCGCAAGCAACCGCGGATCTAATCAATCAAACCCATACAAACGGCAAGCAAGTGATCGCGATTGGCACGACGGTCACGCGCGTGCTCGAAACTGCCTACCAAAAGACTGCGAGCACGGGCAAGCCACTTGCTGGCTGGTCAGGCGACACAGATATTTTTATTTATCCAGGCTTTAAATTCGCCGTAATCGATAAGCTACTGACCAACTTTCATTTGCCCAAGTCCACCCTATTGATGCTGGTCTCGGCGTTTTCGGGTAAACAAGCGATAGAACAAGCGTACAAACGTGCCGTCGAGCAGCAATACCGCTTCTTTAGTTATGGAGATGCTATGCTACTTGAGAAGCAGATAACCGCTGAATGAAAGGGCGTTTTATACAGTAAATTAACATTTGATATATTGGACACAACAGTTGTGAAATAAACTGGTAAACTAAACCAGATTTTGTTATAAAAGCAAAGATAACCTATATTCTAAGGGCTGCATATGTCTTGTCGTTTATCTCATCGTTTGACTCGCGTACACCGTGCGGTATCGATGGCATTACTGTGTTCGGTAAGCTGTGCCGCCTTTGTCTCTAGTACCCAAGCGGCCACGATTGGCAAGACCGTTGTGACCTCAGCACAGCATGAGCCTCTAAGAGCCAGCATCAGTGTCTCGGATATTCGGGCGGCTGATTTTTCAGCCAGCTTGGCCAACCCTGCTATCTATCAGCAAATGGGGTTGACGCCAACTGACTCAATGAGGGTACGCTTTCAGCCGACCTCAGAAACCAGCGGCCAAGTCTATATCAGTACATCAAAACCTGTTTCTAAACCCTTTGCCGATATTGTATTGACCATCAATGATCAGGGTCAGCGTAATGTCGTGCCCAAAACATTATTGATGCCGCTCGATGCCAGTTTACCCATCGACACCACCAAAAGCATCGTAACAGGCGCAAAAAAGCCCAATTTACCTGCCGTATCCGCCAATAATGCCAAACCTTTGACCCTTAGAAAAGGTGCTCCGCCACCACTGATATCGGCATCAGCTGCAAGCTCATCGACAAGCGCTCCTACGGCCGTCAAACGGTCCGCGCCCAACGTGCAACTACCGAATACGCAAGGAGCCAATACGCAAAGCGCAAGTATTCAAACGCAAGCTGCCTCAGCCGGAATGCCTGCCAAGACATCTGTATCAGCAACTGACCATCTAGTCTATACGCCTAGCCGTTTAGACAATGGGCGTTTGGCAAATGACTTTGAGCTCACGGCCGCCAGTCCAGCGAAGACCAACGCTAGCCGACCCAACCCTGCCAGCCGCTTGGACAATGGCCGTTTGGCTCAAGAGCAAACCGCCTCAAGTGTTAGCACCGCGAGCGAAGCATCACCTACGCAACACACGCTCGGCACAGCGCAAGCAGACAACGCATTAGATACGCTAAGTATTCAAGTCACGCGTCAGATACAGCCGAGTCAGCAAAAAACCACGGGTGTGAGTCCCAGTATCGTAGCTGCCGCCCCAAAAAACGACGCAGCTCAAGACAACCAAACCGCCGAGCAAGCGGCTTTGAGCACTGCACATACGGCAGCGGCAACGGTAGTCGGTAGCAACATACCGGCTGATACTGCCGCGCCCTCTCAGCCAAGCACCAACAATCAGACTGCACCTACAAACCACGTGGCAGCAGACTCTATAGCAGACGCCAAAACGCGAAGCACGGCAAACTTTCAATATCAAGTACAGCGCAATGATAGCTTATGGATCATTGCTCAGCAGATTGCCCAAGAAAACAATGTCGATATTCAGACCGTGATGAAACAGATTCAATCACAAAACCCCAATGCTTTTATCAATAAAGACGCAGACCAGCTCAAAGCCGACGCCAAGCTAAATCTACCGAATTATGATGTATTGCCATCACAGCAAGCGCTAGAGGCGGCTATCAGCGCCCAAAAACAAAAATATCGTCGGCGGATAAATACCCCTGTCGCACAGCCAGCGCCTAAAGCAAAGCCCCATACAGCTAAAGCGCAAAACAACTCAGCGCCTGCAGCCAAGCCACGAAAAAAACCAACCATTACCAAGACTCTGCCAAGAGCGCAGTTTTCTGTATTGGCTCCAGGACATGATGGCAATGCCGATGGCACCCAAACCAAATCAGCGGCGGCCACAGGCAATGGACTTAGCACAGACATACTAGCTACTTTAAAAGCATCACGGCAAGCGGCTGCCTCTCAGGCCCAAAGCTTATCCAAGACCAGTAGCGCACTTGACAGTTATACGCGAAAAATTCAATTACAGAATCAAAAATTGGCAGAGCTGCAAGCTCGTCTCAAAAAACTACGCAACCAATAATTGCCTGATATAGCAGCGTATTATGCTGTGATCATAGGCGTGGGAGTAACAATGGACAATATGCTATACATCATCGCCGGCTTGGTACTGATTGTATTAATAGCGGTTTTAGTGATACGTAAAAACAAAGCGCAAAAACCTTCGGCGCAGCCTTATGTCAAGTCAGATAGACATGCCGCGGCACAGACACCAGCGCCAAAAGCAAGTGCGCCCGTACAAACTGACGTCAGCAGCGAAAACAAGTTTGACCCCATCACCATTGCCCAGCGCTTTATAGATCAGCAGCGTTATGACAAAGCGATTGAAACACTCAATCGCGGCTTGCGCGAAAAGCCTAATGACAGTCAGCTTTCTTTAAAGCTGCTAAGCATCTATGCGACGATCAATCAATCAGAGAATTTCAACAAAGTCTATGACACCATCAGCGCGCAAAACGACCCAAAAAGCCTTGCCTTAGCAGATGAGCTAAAGACGCTGTTTTTTGAAGAGCAAAATCAAGTCGCCGCGCAAACCGCGCCCGTTGAGCAAGCTGCCGACTTTGAAAGTATAGATTTTGATCTGCCAACGACACATGCCAATCCCACCCATGATGTGGCAACTGATGATATCAGCGAGAGCGATGCCTCCTTAGCTTCTTCTGTCGAGACCCCAGCACTATCAGAACAAGTGCTGGCAGATGACAATACCGACACAGATTTTGCTTTGACGCTCAGTGATTTGGAAGCGGATTTAGATGAGCCGGCACCGGCAGCAGAGCCCACCACGGCAGCTGACGAGAGCACTGCGGCCACAGAAGTGGCTGAAGAGACAGATTTTAGCGAATTCGACTTTGGTCTTGAGGACATTGAAACAGCGCAGCCAGAGTCATCTGATGTCTCAACCCAAGCGGACAGTGTCGAAGCGGATACCACTGAAGCACTAACGCTAGATGAAGAGGATTTCGTCTTAGATTTTGATGATTTAGTGACAGATATGGATTCAGAAGATGCTGCTGATAAAGCGAGCACGACTGACCATATGACTGATGCGACCGCCCAAAGCCGCGACGACGACTTTGTCTTGTCCTTAGACGATTTGGATGACGCAGATGACTTAGACAGCGACCTAAACAGCGACCTAGGCAATGACCTAAACGCTGCATCAGAGACGGCACTAGCAATTGAGACAGAGTCTGACTTAGCTGACTTAGATGTTGAAATAAACACTGATGAGCCTGTGCTTGATCTAAGCGATGAGATAAGTGACGAATTAAGTGATGACAGTATCGATATTGATGACTTAACATTAGACAGTGACTTTGCAGACAGCAGTGATGACGCTACCCCTACTTTGACAGCAGCCTCTGAGCTGACTTCAAGTAGCCCCACATCGTTTGATGATAATACATTGATCGATGATGACTTTGATTTTGATGCATTATCAGATGAATCGCATACAGCAGCGAGCCCAGTTGCCCCAGTAGCAACTCAACCTGCCGAGAGTATTGAAAAAGATAACGCTGAGGACTTCTCAGCACAGTTTGCCGCTGATTTTGACTTTGTCCAATCATTAGACAGCAATCAGGTAGCACTAGACTTGGCAGGTCAGTACCTGCAGCTAGGCGAGTACGATAGTGCCAAACGCTTGCTCAATGAAGTCATTTCTCAAGGCAATAGTGCACAGCAGCAGCAAGCGCAGTCGCTACTCGAGCGCACAGCGTAATTAAAAAGCAGGCTTTTTTATTAGCAAGTATTCTTGTGCCTTGAGAATACTTGCTTTTTTTTGCATTGAGCCTTTATAGTAGGCTCTGATTTAGATGACTATTAATGCAGTTGCGCAACTCATTGAGCAGTTCATTTGAGCGATTGAGCTGGGCACCCTAGTTCTTATTTTTATTTACTTTTTATGACGGCGCCGACTATGCCCTCTTCTGTTATGACCAAGACGCTTACTGATCCCATCCAGCTGATTTATGCAGGCGGCACTTTTGGCAGTTATGGCCGGCCATTAGCACCGCTACCAGCAGAGGTGTTTTTACCGACGTTACAAACACTGTTAGCAGAGCCAGACCATGCCCACCATCTGCCGCCAATCTCTTGGCTAGACAACACTTTAATCAAAGACAGTAGCCAATTAACGCCTGTCGATTTTGTGCATTTTTACCAGCTGATACTAGCCGCCTATGCGCAGGGACACAGACGTTTTGTGCTGATCACTGGTACCGACACGCTCAGTTATCTCGGGGCGTTTTTGGCAGAGGCCTTTGCAGGGAGTGATATCTGTGTGGCGGTCACTGGCAGTATGCGCCCGCTATTAGACAGCGAGATGCTACATACCTATAGCGTCGATACGCATAGCGATGCGTGGGGCAACCTAAACGATGCGTTAAAACTGGCAGCAGCGGGTGAGTCAGGAGTGAAAATTGCCTTTGGCGGCGAATCTTGGCCTGCACAAACGGTACAAAAAATCCATAGTCATGACCTCATGGCGTTTACTGGTCACTCTCGGGCAGCCTATCCTGCCAATAGTTATATAAAGCACTTGCCAGACGCCCGCCGCCAACACTGGCTCGAGGACCAACAAGAAATCAGCAAAAGCATCGATGCTCGTGCCAAGCAAGCACGTATTCATGCTCTGTATTGCCTACCCAACGATACTGAGGTTATGAGCAATCAGCTACAAGCCCTACTTTCTCAGCCGCCATGTGGCATTATCTTATTAGGGTTTGGTGCAGGCAACGTGCCCTATTCAGCTGATTTGGCGCAGGCATTGACCCTTGCGCATCAGCATGGGCATATGGTGGTTTGCGCCAGTCAATCGCCTTTTGGCGGCGTGAGTGACAACTATGCGGCTGGCAGTTGGCAATATGAGTATCATGTCATCGCTGGCGGCCGGTTGACCATTCCAGCCATCTATGCGCGATTATTGTGGCTGCTGCTACGGTACGACGATCCTACCAGACGCCGTCAGCGCTGGACAAACAATGTCAGCCAAACCAGCATCACCATCAAAAAGCGCTGATCTGATCGGTCCTATTAAAGCTATAAGAAACTCTTACCATTTACTTTATAAGCCACACATTATCATGTCTGAGATACTCCCTATCGAAACCGCCAGTAAAAACCCCACTTACACCCTAGCAATCGCTATTGAGTTTTTGGGTACGCAGTATCACGGCTGGCAGCGGCAACAAGAAGTGCTGGGTGTCCAAGAAGCCCTCGAAACCGCTATCGGCAAAGTCGCCAATGAGACTGTAGAAGTCGTCGCCGCAGGGCGTACCGATGCTAGCGTCCATGCCAGTAATATGATTGCCCACTTTACCACCCACGCCTATCGCCCGACTCATAATTGGCTTCGCGGTGTAAACAGCCTGCTCCCCGACGACATTGCTCTGCGCTGGATACAGCCCATGCCGAACGACTTTCATGCACGGTTTGGCGCTATCGCCCGTCGTTATCGTTATATCACCCTCAATCAACCCCAGCGCCCTGCTATCTTAAACCATCAAGTCACTCATATTTATGAACCACTTGACCTGGCCGCCATGCAGCAGGCAGCAGCGGATATCGTCGGTACGCACGACTTTAGTAGCTTTCGCGCTGCCGCTTGTCAGTCCAATCAGCCAGTGCGCTCAGTCAGTCATGCCAGACTGTTTGCCCATGGCCAGTTTATCGTGTTTGACATTCAAGCAGATGGCTTCTTGCATCATATGGTACGCAACCTAATGGGCACCTTGTACGCTATCGGCAAGCACGAGCTAGAGCCGTCTGATTTTTTGACTATTTTGGCCAAAAAAGACCGTACTATTGCACCACCGACTGCCTCTGGTGACGGCCTATACTTTATCAATGCTTACTATCCCGAGCATTGGCAAAAACTATTGCCCACCGCGCCTCTTACGCCCCTTTGGCTAAACCTGCCTGACTGATATACATATCGATTACAAGCTGTCAAGCCAAAACCAGGTTCTGTATTGCTTTAATACGCTAGCTTGCGTATAATATGGGCTTATTTTTAACTGATTGATACAAAATTATGGCAAAAGACGATATTATCGAATTTGAAGGCGAAGTCATCGACACCCTTCCAAACACTTTGTTTAAAGTTCGTTTAGAAAACGGGCACGAAATCATCGCGCATATCTCTGGTAAAATGCGTAAACACTACATCCGTATCTTGACTGGCGATAAAGTCAAAGTCGAGATGACCCCCTATGACTTATCAAAGGGTCGTATCACCTATCGTGGTAAAAACTAATTGAGATAAAAATCGATTTTATTAAACAGTGATGACGATTACGCGGTTATGACAAATCTCATCATTACCAAATGATGCAGTACTTGCTAAGACGTTTTTAAGAGCATTTTTGTGAATGCTTGGGTGGTTTAACAGATAATAATAATGAAAATGCAAACCTACTCATTATTGGCTATCAATGTTTTGTCTTACAAGTTAGTCAGGTCAATATAAAAAAGATATGGCGAGACTCGAATAAGTTTTTTGCGGCATCGAGCGGCGCTAGCACAGCACGCAAGAAGAATTTGTACCAATCTCGCGAATTTATGCTGTGTATCTTTTTTATTTAATAATGACTATATCCGTCAGACCCGCAAAAAAATACCGCTAACCATCAGTTAGCGGTATTTTTTTGACGCGTTCATAAAAACCCGTCTTTATAAGCAAAAAACTTTGATGGTTTCATGCCCTCTGTCTTTTGCCTAAAGCTATTTGAACTCTACCGTAGCCCCATTTTGTATGACGCCCAATAGTGCTAAGGCATCCCAGTTGGTCAGACGCACGCAGCCTGCAGATGCTTGACGGCTGATACGGGCAGGGTCCGGTGAGCCATGAATACCATAAGAGGGTTTACTCAGGCCAATCCACACAGAGCCGACTGGGTTGTTAGGGCCTGGCGGCAAGATAGCTTTGTTCCCATCATTGGCAGTATAAGTATAGTTGGGCTCATGAACCTTGACCTCTACTGTATGCGTGCCTGATGGCGACGGAGTGGCTGTACTCCCTACTGTCGTCGGATAACTGGCAACCAGTGCCCCTTTGTCATCGTACGCATATAGCGTCTGGGTAGTTTTGTCAGCGACCACACGGCTGACGGGCGCGGTGTTAGGGTTTCCTGGATTATAGACCGTTATGGTCTCACCCGCTGAAAAGCTGGCACTGGGGTTTAGGGTTTTGAGATATTTTTCACTCATGTGAAACTTCTCTGCCAATGCCTCTATCACATTTTCATAGTACAGACCCTCTAGCTCCGCTTTTGCGGTAGCGCCCGCTGGGATAGTAGTGGTTTTGATATCGACGTCCGCGTCTGTCAATTGGTAGCTGACCAACACAGGCTGCGTCATAAGCGCCTTATCACTCGTGAGGGCTTGCCAAGTCTCGGTATTTAGAGCCTCTGTGACATTTAGGCCATTGGCTTTTTGGAAGGCTTGCATGGCTTTTTTGGTGTTTTTGCCCCAGTATCCATCGACCGCACCCACGCCACTGTGATGCCAGTTTAATAATGCTTGTAATTTGGTGCCAATCGTCCGATCGATATTAGTACCAGGCGTCCAGCTGGCGTCGTTTACTTTTTTTGCCATCGCTGGCAAATTTTCGGTGCTGTACTTAATGGTAGGAAGCAGTTTGTTAAGCGACATCGACGTTTTGTTATCGCCAGTCAACTTTTGACTGACGCCATTGGTAACTGGACTGACGTCTTTAGTGGCGGCGGATTTGCTCATCACTGCCTGAGCATCGCCCACGGCATTGTCTGTATCGGCGATAACGCTTTGCCCTATCAATACGGCAGCTGACAAACCAACCGCGGCGAGCGCTGCGCTGACTTTATTTAAATGATACATGTATGCTCCTAGCATTTTTATCAGGTTTTATTGTTATATCGATTATTTTTATCAGATCGTCTTTTTATCAGTTGTATACGTGAAATATGGTGCCATATAGGTCTGTGAGCATATAACACCTTTATGTTAATAAGACTGGCCTTCTGCACAAGCTGTGTTAATAAAAGTACTTTTTTGCGGATAACAGGTTGGTTATGTTACCCATCGCAGCCAACTGTTAAACAAGTATAAAAAAACCCATAAACTGCAGAGCAATTTATGGGTGCTAAATTTATAAAATATAACGATTTAACAGTCAAAAAATGAGTCGTCAGACTTTAAACGAGCAGTCAGACTTTAAATGAGTCGTCAGACTTTGTATATAGCTTTTTGTAGGACGCGATATCACAGGGCCTTATACCAATTTTGCCAAAACGGCTTGTCCCATTTGCTGACAGCCAACTTGGGTCAATCCGGCTTCACTAGGATCTAAAATATCGAGCGTACGAAGTCCATCATCCAGCACGTCGCTGACTGCTTGTTCAATGGCTTGGGCGGCCGTTTCTTGTTTAAAGGTATAGCGCAGCATCATAGCAACAGATAATATCGTCGCTAGTGGGTTGGCCTTGTCTTGCCCTGCGATATCCGGTGCCGAGCCATGACAAGGCTCGTACATGCCTTTTCCTGACGCATCGAGACTGGCTGATGGCAACATACCAATGGACCCTGTCAGCATCGCAGCTTCGTCAGATAAGATGTCACCAAACATATTGCCCGTCACCATAACGTCAAACTGTTTTGGGTCTTTGATCAGCTGCATACACGCATTATCAGCATACATATGTGATAACGCCACATCACCATACTCAGCCTGCTGCATCTCAATCATCGTCTGCTTCCACAGCTCAGTGACCTCTAAGACATTGGCCTTATCCACTGAGCATACTTTGGCAGCACTACCTGTCGCGGCTGCCCGCGTTTTTGCCAACTCAAATGCCACCTTGCCGATACGCTGAATCTCGCTTGTGCTATATACCATGGTGTTATAGCCTTGCTGCTCACCATTATCTAGCGTACGAATACCGCGCGGCTCCCCAAAATAGATCCCGCCTGTCAGCTCACGCACGATTAGTAGATCGAGACCTGAGATGATTTCAGGCTTAATGCTCGAGGCATTGGCCAACTGGGGATACAGCTTTGCCACACGTAGGTTGGCAAACAAGCCAAGCTCACCGCGAATCTTCAGAAGACCACGCTCAGGACGCTTGCTGCGCTCGATACCATCCCATTTTGGACCACCGACCGCGCCTAGTAATACTGCATCGGCGGCACGGGCACGAGCCAAGGTCTCATCTGGTAAAGGCACGCCAGTCGCATCGATGGCGACGCCGCCGATCAGTCCAGATTCGAGGGTCAAATTTAATGCAAACTTGTCATTGACGGCATTTAATACATCAATGGCTTGGGTCATAATCTCAGGGCCGATGCCATCGCCCGCTAGTGTCAAAATCGTTGCCATACTAATCCTTTTTCATAGGTTTTTATTGAATAATATTGCTATGGGTTTTTGCTAAAACGTACAAAAAGATACGCCCTCGCTACAGCGTATTTCGCGGCTTTTAAGGCGTGTCTTTATCCCAACACTGCGTCAAACATGAAACAAACGACAGTCAAGCAGGCTATCTGGCATAGATGGATGACCTCAACGTATTAACCAGATTTTTATATATGGGTTTCTACAAACTCACCTCGATGCTTGTTATCTAACTGCTTACAAAACCGGCGCTGTACGGTACTACCCTGTAGCAGCTCAATGCATAAAGGCTCGGGCGACGCGGTCTCTAGCAAGCTGCCTGACTTGTTACTAGATTTTTTTTGATAAGCACGTAACTGATAAGTCCCTGCCTGAGTAAAATCATGAATCATGGCAAAACGCTCAACATAGCCCACGTTGTTTTCTGGATAGAAGTTGACGTGAATTTCGCGCTTGGCTGGCATGACTCTGGCATAGTAATTGGTCAATCCTGGCATTGCAGAGGCGGATAACGGCACTATCTTGATCGACTTTTTATTGACAAGCGGCCTCATCTCAGCACTGGTTGGGGCCTTTTTTGTGCCCTCTGCAAGCGTCGTCACCATGGCTGGATTTACCGGCTCGTGACTGTCAGGAGCGATGACGAGTGTTTTATCTATTTGCACAATTTCGCAGTGATAGGTTCCAACACACGCGATATTTACCTCGCCTGCGACTGGCTGAATATGGCCTGCCCATACTTTGGCATTTTCGGCTTCATCGATTTTTTGATAACCGGTTAATAGCTGGCAGCCTGACATTAAAAAACTGGCAGCAATCACTGTACTGGTCCATAAAGCATAACGTGTTTTATTCATAATGGCGGCTACTGTTAATAATAAGGAAGATAAAAACAACACAACGACCCCCTTATTTTAGCCAGTTCACCGCCATAACTCAACGCTGCATTACTATTGTTCAGCACTTTACTCACCGTGGTTTAAAGGCGCTTTGTTTATGCTTGTACGTCATTAAATACCCAAGGTGTTTTTTGTTTCATCTTGTCCTCATACGCTTTGATGGCATCGCCTTGCTGCAAAGTCAGTCCGATGTCATCAAGACCATTTAACAAGCAATGCTTACGAAACTCATCGACCTCAAAAGCGTACTCTTCACCGCTTGGAGTGATAACCACTTGACGCTCAAGATCGGCGGTGAGCTCATAGCCTTCATTGGCTATGGTCGCTTTCATCAATTCATCGACAATCTCTTCGTCTAAGACGATGGGCAACATACCGTTTTTAAAGCAGTTATTATAAAAAATATCGGCAAAGCTTGGCGCAATAATCGTACGAAAGCCATATTCTGACAGTGCCCAAGGCGCATGCTCACGGCTTGAGCCACAGCCAAAGTTTCTGCGTGCCAGCAAAATGGTAGCACCTTGATAGCGGGGCTGATTTAAGACAAAATCAGGGTTGATCGGGCGTTTACTATTATCTTGCCCCGGAAACCCTTCGTCCAAATAACGCCAGTCATCAAATAGATTGACGCCAAAACCAGTACGTTTAATGGACTTTAAAAACTGCTTAGGGATAATCTGATCGGTATCAACGTTTGAGCGGTCTAAAGGGCATACAATGCCCGTTTGGGTGTTATAAGCTTGCATAGTTTTTCCTATCAATTCAATGAGGGAGTTATGGATGAACGGTCTTAAAACGTACGCACGTCGACAAAGTGACCCGCCAATGCTGCTGCTGCTGCCATCGCAGGACTAACCAGATGCGTACGACCGCCGTTACCTTGACGGCCTTCAAAGTTACGGTTAGAGGTTGAGGCACAATGCTCTCCAGGCTCTAGCTTATCGGCATTCATCGCAAGGCACATTGAACAGCCAGGCTCACGCCACTCAAAACCCGCCTCCGTAAAGACAGTATCCAAGCCTTCTGCTTCTGCCTGTTGCTTGACCTGCCCTGAGCCTGCCACCACGATCGCTTCCTTGATATTGTCAGCGACTTTGCGGCCTTTGATGACCGCAGCAGCATCACGCAAGTCTTCGATACGCGAGTTGGTGCATGAGCCAATAAAAATACGATCAAGCTGGATATCGGTAATCTTTTGCCCTGCACTTAGACCCATATAGGTGTATGCGCGTAGCCAGCCTTCTTGTTGCGCCTCATCGATAGCTTCGTCAGGTGTCGGAACAGACTGAGTGACATCGACGACCATTTCAGGTGACGTGCCCCAAGACACCTGCGGCGCAATCTCACTACCATCAATCTCAATTACGCTATCAAATACGGCATCATCATCTGAGTATAACGTACGCCAATAAGCTTCGGCTTGCTCCCACTGCTCCTCGGTCGGCGCATAAGGACGACCTTTGACATAGTCAATCGTCGTATCATCGACCGCCACCATACCAACGCGCGCGCCCGCCTCAATCGCCATATTACAGACGGTCATGCGCCCCTCCATGCTCATGTCTTCGAACACTTGCCCTGCAAATTCAATGGCATATCCTGTGCCGCCTGCCGTACCGATTTTGGCAATAATCGCTAGCACCACATCTTTTGGCGTCACGCCAGCGCCAAGCGTACCATTGACTCGGATTTGCATATTTTTTGATTTCTTTTGAATCAAACACTGAGTGGCTAGGACGTGCTCAACCTCAGAGGTCCCGATGCCATGCGCTAAACAACCTAGCGCGCCATGAGTGGCGGTATGTGAATCACCGCAGACCACTGTCATACCGGGCAACACTAAGCCCTGCTCAGGACCGACCACGTGCAAAATACCTTGACGCGCATCATTGATGGTAAACTCAGCAATATCGAACTTGCTACAGTTTTCATCCAACGTCAGTACCTGCAGGCGCGATACATTGTCTTTGATACCCGACACGCCCGCTAAGCGCTCTTTGGTTACTGTTGGGACGTTATGATCTGGGCTTGCGATATTCGCAGACAGACGCCACGGTGTACGATTGGCCAGCTCTAAGCCTTCAAAAGCTTGCGGACTTGTCACTTCGTGTAGCAAATGGCGATCGATATAAATCAGGCTCGAGCCATCATCACGCTTGGTGACTTCGTGAGCGTTCCAAAGTTTGTCATATAACGTTTGACCGGCCATATTGCTATCCTTTATTGATTGCTAATTGCTAATTGCTAATTGCTAATTGCTCAGTTTTTCACTGACTTACTATTTTTACCTACTTGCTATCGGTAAGCAAAAATGAGGTCTAGTCTAGGTAGTATATTGGTATGTCTTATCTCTACGCCAACGCTTTGTCAGGTCGGCATACTTATCTAATATTTATTGCTAAAAACTGCGCTTAAAACAAGCGTTATACGAAAAAACACCGCCGTTTATGCAATAAATATGTGACAATACGTCTCGATGTCTTGTGATTATAGCAGGCTAATCCTATAATAATAATTGATGATTTTTACATAGACACAAACTTTTATTTCTAATACATTGTGATTGGGTCAGCCAACTTTTATTTATAGCTTACAAAGTAGCTAAGGACATCCGTTTGAACACCACAAACTTGACGACATTCGTTACCGTTATGCACACTGGCAGCATCTCAGGCGCAGCCGAAAAGCTGTTTATCACTCAGCCTGCAGTCAGTAAACGTATCAAAAATTTGGAAGATGAGTTTAACATCACTTTGTTCGATACTGTCGGACGCGGTATTGTACCCACGCAAGCGGCGACCGAAATGCTGCCGCATGCCAAACGCTGGCTTGAAGATTATGAAAACTTCAAGATAAACCTGCAGCACTCCCAGCATATTGTCTCAGGTAAGCTGATCATCGGTACCAGCCATCATATTGGCCTACACCATTTAGCGCCTGTCCTCAAACACTTTATCCAAGCGTATCCTGCCGTCCAGCTAGAAGTGCATTTTGTCGATTCAGAGGCGGCACACAAAGCAGTATTAGATGGTGACTTGTCACTGGCGTTTGTCACTTTGCCACCTGTCTACGACAAGCGGCTAACCTACCATACGCTTTGGTCTGACCCTTTATACTTTATGACAGGCACTTTGTCACCATTGGCGACCAAATCCAATGTGACGCTCGAGCAGTTGGCTCGCTATCCTGCGATTTTACCGTCGGCCAATACCTTTACCAGTCAGATTACGCTGGCTGAGTTTGCCAAGCATAACCTCAAGCCTTATGCGACCATGAGCACCAACCCATTAGAGTCTATTCGTATGCTGGTCTCTGTCGGTCTTGGCTGGTCGGTACTGCCGCAGACCATGATCAGTCAAGACTTAGAGCGTATCGATATGGCGGACAATATCGAGTTACAGCGTTATTTGGGCGTGGTCATCAATCCAAAGCTGACTCAATCTAGCAGTGTGACGGCGCTATTGGATCTACTATCTCCTATCGATTAATAAAGTGATTCATACTATATAGCATCAGTCAAGGCGCATAATTCTTGTGCCTTACTACTAGCAGACACGCCATTCGCATTTGTAGTAGTCATACGTTATAATACGCTTGACGTTGTTTTTATAACAAAAATTTACCATATGAACACTGATAGTCATATATTGAACACTTCGAGTAATATATGATAGGTGTCAGTAGGTTTAATGGTTTTAAATGATTGGTTATATTGGCGACCAATATAGTTATATAACTATAGGTATATAACTGGCAAATGCGATAAAGCGAAGCATCGACTTTTTGATTTGCTCCTTATTGAATGACAATCTTTATTGACTACGCCATGTGCTATTTATGAGCGAATGATTTTGTCAATAATCGCAGTGTCATGATCTATATACCTTCGCCCTAGAGCAACGCCAATCATATAAAACTAACAGCAGATATTGAATCAAAGCCATTATGTCCTACTTAATGGCTTTTTTTGTCTTTAGATATTGTTTTGGACAACGTCTTGTAACACTTACTCTTTATAGTTAAAAATAATTACCGCCAACGCAGTTGGTTAAGGACAATTTATATGAACGGAGTTTCTAGTGGCGTGCTGATATCGCTTGCCGCCTATTTCTTAGTGATGATTGGGATTGGCATTTATGCTTACTTTAAGCAGGCCAATGACACAGAAGGCTATATGCTCGGTGGCCGTAATCTCAGCCCAGCAGTAACGGCACTCTCAGCAGGTGCCTCAGATATGTCAGGCTGGCTATTGCTTGGATTACCAGGCGCTATGTATGCCGATGGCGTGGTCAGTGCTTGGATTGCCATCGGTCTGACATTGGGTGCTTTTTTAAACTATATCATCGTGGCACCCCGCCTTCGTGTGTACACCGAAGTAGCTGACAACGCTATTACCCTACCCGATTACTTCGCCAACCGCTTTGAAGACAAGTCGCACATGCTACGTGTCATCTCAGCCGTTGTCATCATTCTATTCTTTACCGTCTATACCGCTGCAAGTCTTGTAGGGGGTGGTAAACTGTTTGAAAGCTCATTAAATCTATCTTATAGCACAGGCCTATGGGTCACCGCTGGTGTGGTCGTCATTTATACCTTGTTTGGTGGTTTCCTTGCCGTGTCGATGACGGACTTTGTACAGGGTGTCATCATGCTGTTTGCCATGGTGATCGTCCCTATCGTTGCCTTGACAGATCTGGGCGGCGTGTCAGCCACGACTGATGCCATCAGAACCATCGATCCTAGTATGCTCGATATCACAAGCGGCATGACAGCACTTGGTATCATCTCGCTACTCGCTTGGGGATTAGGCTATTTTGGTCAACCGCATATCATTGTGCGCTTTATGGCGATTCGCTCAGTGCGAGATGTTCCAACAGCGCGTAACATCGGTATGAGCTGGATGATTATCAGCCTGATCGGTGCTTGTGTGACGGGTATCGCCGGTCGCGCTTACGTACAAAGAACCGCGATGACTCTAGATGATCCTGAGACCATCTTTTTGGTATTCACGCAGTTTTTATTCCATCCATTGGTTTCAGGCTTCTTATTAGCGGCCATCTTGGCAGCGATCATGAGTACCATCTCATCTCAGCTATTGGTGGTATCAAGCTCATTGACGAAAGATGTGTATAAGCTGTTTTTTGATAAAGAAGCACCAGAGGCGCGCCAAGTACTGGTCGGCCGTATTTCTGTGATTGTCGTCGCTGTCATCGCTATCTTATTAGCGTCGAACCCAGACAGCTCAGTACTGAACCTCGTTTCTAACGCTTGGGCAGGATTTGGCGCGGCATTTGGCCCGCTCGTTATCTTTAGTCTGACATGGCGCGGTATGAACCGTAACGGTGCTGTCGCCGGTATGGTCGTCGGTGCCTTGACAGTCATCCTATGGGTCTATGGTCCATTTGAGATGAATGGCGTACCACTAAATAGTTGGTTATACGCCATCGTTCCAGGCTTTATCTTGAGCACCATTGCTATCTTTGCAGTGAGTATCATGACTGGCGGTCCAAGACCTTCGGTATCTGCCAAATATAAAGAGATGGAGCTGAATTTAAACAAATAAGTTCATAAACTATCGAACACTAAAAAACCCTCGCTATCTCGGATAGCGAGGGTTTTATTTGGCTAATACAAAACTGATAAGATACTTAGAAAGTCTTGGTTAATAATACCGTCGCTGATTTTTCATCACGATCATCATAATAACCAAAGTTACTAGAGGTCGTTTCATAGTCAAACACCAGTCTTGGAGTCAGACCAAGCACTGTGATATCGCGCTTCCAGACTTGTAGACCTAGTGAGGTGGTTTTATCCTCGCGTTTTGTACCCGGCTTACCGCCCACTGCATTATAGTAGCCCAACCATGCACCACTACCAGCTGGATAGGCATCTGCAGGATCTTCGTACTCTTTGATACCATAGCCTGCTGTCGCAAGGGTAGATATACCGTGCTTCCATTCACGCCCCCAACCGACATTGACAGAATTGCGATCGTAGCTGATGATGCTTGATTTGGGGACATCGTTTTGATAATTACCCAATCCACCATAGAAGTATTCTTTGGCATCTTTGATATAAAATGCGTTTAGGCCAAGAAACTGACCATCGGTTTCTCGGTTTTTATTGTCGTCATCCTCAAACGTTTCATTGGACAAAATACCGGTGGCCGTCAATTTCAACTTTGGTTTTACCCAGCGTGAGCCGCTGACCGTGACCCCTTTACGTAGGCTATAATCTTCTTCATCGTAATACCGCTTGGTCACAAACGGCGTGAGTGAGACATCATTTTTGGCATCATCATAACCAATACCAGCAGAAGCGGTCAGCAGATAATCGTTATAATCCGTTTCATCCCAGTAGCCTTTTAGTGAAGCATTTCCGCCTACGGTTGCATAAAAATTCTCAGGTAAATTAAAGCGCTTATTGGCACTGCCAGACACCTGAATACCGTTGGCCGTTTTTTGTTCGATTGAACGCCCCAGACTAGATTGAATAGACTTAGACGGCGCGTCATTGATATTGCTATCTCTGACATAGCTGGCAGAGACATTAAACTGCCATTTTTCTGAACTATTTATTTGAGCCAACGAGTTTTGAACTCTCGCCATCACAGGCGCTGGTAAATCAACCGACTGTAGCTTTAAAAACTGCTCTTTTGCGGCGGCATACTGCTTATCTGCTTGCATAGCAATCGCCATATTTAGGCGTACAGGGTGAAAATCTGGATCTGCTGCGAGCATCTCACGGTAAATGGCGATGGCTTGCTTGTTTTTGGCTTCACTGCGATATATTAAGGCGTCAGCGAATTTGATGAGCATGGGATCATTGGTTTTAAGTGCTTTATAATGCGGCAATACTTCTTTTACCGTGACCATATCTTGCGCGGCTAACGCATCATTTAAAAACTTACTAAACGCCGCTGGGTTGGCTTTTAACGCCGCCAAATTGTATGTCGTGGCGGCAGCAAGTTGCTGACGACTTTTGATGGCACGCTGCGCCTCTGTATCAGAAACCGCGGTAGATGGCGCTGTGGGATCTGACACTGCTGTTTGATTTTCACGTTTGAGCAGCTCAGTTGCCTGATCAAGCTCCGGCCCTATGTCTGGTGGCGTATCTTCTGCCATGACGGGGACAGAATAAGCCATCATTAGTGAAACACAGAGCGTAAGAGGTTTGAGCATATATTGATTATTCATGGGTATCCTTACCTAAGTATGATCATTAATCTTCCAAACTTAATCATCCTAAGGGATTTTAAACGTTTAAGCGAGAAAAAAAGCGTCCTAAGACGCTTTTTCGTTTGGGTTGTGCAGTCATATTCCTTTATTGCTTTTCGGCGCCAAAGGTTCCTTGAAAGGTCGTGCCTGTTCCTGGTGTGGTACCTGTTCCTGCTACATTACCAGGTTGAGCTTCTTGATAAATGCCTCCTAGGAACTTTGCACCATCACCATAAAAACCACCTGATGTCGCAATATTGTCCTTACTACCAGCGAAAGTATTTCCGGTAATATTAGCACTGATACCAATGTTTTTATTAATACCAGCAAATGTCAGCTCACCTGTCATAGAATCATTGACGAAATCCACATTAAATGTCGATGTGCCATTGACCACTGGGTCTTTGATAGCGCCTGAGCCTAAATGTAAATTGTCCATATAGGTGGCCACGCCAGCATATTGAACATTACCATCAGTTGGCATATTCTCAGTTGCTTGGCCCATAACGTAAACATTGGTATAGCGTGATTTCACCCCACTACCGATACCACTTTCTTTAACAAGATCGCCGTAGACATGGCCTATCTGCATCTGTGTGTCAAAGTTTCTATACACAGAGTCGTAATTATATTTTAAATCAATGTCACCAATGATAGATCCTACGTTTTTAAAAGTAGCAACGTTCTTATCCTTAGATTTCATGAAACCACTATCAGCATCAAAGGCGACATCATTATTTCTAACGGTTGTAATCATAGCAGGTTGCTTGAATTTGTTAGGTTTAACAATATCAAGACGGGCTGCAAACTTATCATAGCTTGGCAGATTATCTACAGCACTATCATCAACTATGTCCGGTGTCGTGTCTTCACCTTCACCCGTTGTAGTGGTAAAGGTTTGATTATCTGTCACAAACTGACGATAACCAATCGCGTCATCGGTGCCTAAGCCTGATACGCTACTGATGGTATTGCTCATCACACCTGTTATGGCTTTAGGTTCTGGTACTGGCTCTGCGCTTGGGTCCACCTTAGTAGCGCCATACGTTCCCTTTCCGCCAGAGACTTGATAGACACCGCCTAAAAGCTTGGCATCTTCTCCAAAGAAGCCGCCTTTTGTGTCAACACCATTCCAACTGCCAGCAAAACTATTACCATCAATCTCAGCTTTGATAACCTTCTCGCTAACGCTAGAGCCATCAAAGGATAACGTCCCATCGACTTGGCTATCAACAAAATCAACTTTGAATTCTGAAGTACCAATGATTGGATCTTTTCCAATGATCTCACTTTTACTATTGCCGATATAACTGGCTACACCGTTATAGTCAACTTTACCATCATTGATGCCATTGTCGATATTGTACTGTGATAGCTCTTTCATGTACTGCATATCGGTATTATCTGTACTGTTACCTTGCACATAAGTATTAGACAAGGTATCTAATCGAATACCATTATTAGAAGTCTTGAGATCGCCGTATAAATGACCAACCTGCATCTGATCATCATAGTTCTTATAAACTGAAGTATATTTAAAACGTCTGTTCAAATACCCTGCTCCTAACGAATACAGAGAGCTCTTTTTAAACCCTTCTCCGTAGTCTTCATCAGTTGCGTCTCGTAACTGGAAGCCAGTAGTGGTATTTGAATCGTAACGTCCAGACCCAGTTGCTATTAAATCAACGTTGAGCTCATCGTAGTTAGAAGAAGTATTGGTATTAATAGCACTATTGTCACTGCCCGAAATGGTATTTTGGAAACCAGAGACAGTAGCATTCGCAGCTACAACTGGGTTGTTTGGCGCTGGTGGCAATTGTTGTGCGGCGGCCAAAGCATCTTCTGCTGCTTTTGCTCTAGCCTCAGCCTCTAATTTTGCCGTTTCAGCCGCATCAGCGCGTGCATTCGCTTCTAGCTGTGCTTGTTCAGCATCGGCTGCTTGTTGCTTGGCTTCGGCTACTTTCTGTGCAGCCTCTGCTTTGGCATCACCGATGGCAGCTTGAGCTGCAGCTTCAGCTTGGATCACAGCATCTTCTGCTGCAGCTCTGGCATTCTCAGCGGCTAGTCTTGCGGCTTCTGCTGTCGCTGCGGCTTCTAGAGCAGCGGCTTCGGCAGCTTCTGCTGCGGCCGCGCGCTCTAGGGCAGCAGCAAGCAGGTCTTCACCATTACCGGCGTTTGCTAAGTTTTCTTCTGCTTTTGCTAGGGCTTCTTGTGCTTTAATAGCGTCTGCTTGCGCTTTTTCTGCAGCAGCTTGGGCAGCGTCGGCTTGCGCTTGAACACCTGCGATAGCTGCATTGGCTGCATCCGCATCTGCTTGTGCTTTTATCGCTGCTTGTTCGGCAGCAGTTTGCTGGTCGCTCTTAGCGCCATAGGTACCTTGAGCGCCATTGCCTTCGTAGACACCGCCTAGATACTGAGCATCTCCACCAAAGAATCCACCATCGGCTTTATAACCCTCTTTGCTACCTGAGAACTGATTGCCTGCAATTGTGGCTTCTAAACCAATCTTCTTATCACCAAAATCTAGATCGCCTTTTAGATTTTTGGCGACAAAGTCAGCGGTAAAGACTGATGTGCCAAATTGAATATTTTTGTCTAAACCAGTCTCGCGGTAAGTGGCATCCCCTGTATAGCCGACTTTACCTTCGGTTGGCATGTTAGCAGTTTGGGTGGCATTACCAACGACAGCCACACCATTGACAGGTAATAGGCCAGCAGCGGCACCGTCAATATGAGCCACTCTTAAGTCATCACTAAAGTCTTTGTATGTTGAGGTGTAGACAAGGTCCTGTTCACCCAGTGAAGCAGTAACCACTTTGGTGGTGTTTTCAAATGAGTTGAATCCACTAGATCCTGCTACTACTGTATCATTGTCACCACTGACTTGAAGCGCTACAGGATCAGAGACTAATCCTCTAGAGGCGATATCTGCCCGTGCTTGTACTTGCGTCTCATCCGTAATGCCAAAGTCACGAGTCGTGGTTGTCAACATACCTTGATTTAGTCCAGTGGCATCGATACTGATATGCTGCACACCGGATTTAGCAGTTTCAGGTGCGTTTTTGGTTTGAGAAGCAGCTAAGGCGTCGGCTGCTGCTTGAGTGGCTTGCTGAGCGGCTGCAATTTGCGCTTCTGCTGCGGCAGTCGCTGCGGCTTGTGCCTGCTGAGCGGCGGCCGCTTTCGCATTTGCTGCATCAAGTGCCGCTTGGCGGCGATCTACTTCTGCTTGTAGGGCTTCGGTATTGCCGCCACCTGAAGCTAGAGCATCCGCTAGTGCTTGTTCTACTTCAGCCAGTTCTTGTTGTGCAGTTACCAGCTCACTCTTGGCTTGATCCGCTTCCGCTTGAGCTGTTTCAGCCTTTTGTTTCTCAGCTTGCGCTAATGCTTGTGCTGCACTTGCTTGTTGGTTGGCTTGATCGGCTTTGGCGTTAGCAGCAGCAATCGCTGTTTCAGCTTGCGCTTTAGCGGTGTTAGCTTCAGTTATGGCTTTAGCTTCGGCGGCTTCTGCTGCATCAGCTCGTGTTTTAGCCGCTTCAGCTTCGGCCTTAGCATTTGCTGCTTGTTGCTTGGCTTCTGCTACTTTCTGATTAGCCTCTGCTTTGGCATCACCAATGGCTTTGTCGGCTGCTTGTTGCGCTTTTATAGCTGCATCTTCTGCTGCAGCTCTGGCATTCTCAGCAGCTAGTCTTGCGGCTTCTGCTGTCGCTGCGGCTTCTAGAGCAGCGGCTTCAGCAGCTTCGGCGGCATCGGCGCGTGCTATTGCATCTTTTAGGACCGCTTCACTATCACCTGCATTGTCTGCAGCTTCCTGAGCTTTAGCAGCGGCAGCTTGAGCCTTAATAGCATCTTCTTTAGCCTTATTAGCTTCAGCAGCTGACGCAGCGGCTTGCGCTTGAGCATCTTTTAGTGCTTTATTAGCAGCAGTGGCTTGCGCTTGGGCGTCTTGAGCGGCTTGTTCAGCGGCAGTTTGCTTGTCGCTCTTAGCGCCATAGGTACCTTGAGCACCGTTACCTTCATAAACACCGCCTAGATACTGAGCATCTCCACCAAAGAATCCACCTTCAGTATTGTAACCAGCATTGTCAGCAGCAGTACCTGAGAACTGGTTACCGTTGATATCAGCAGTAAGACCAATTTTACCAGCATTATCAAAGGTAAGATCGCCTTTCACATTTTTGGCAACAAAGTCAGCGGTAAAAACTGATTTACCAAATTCGATATCATTCCCAATACCCAGCTTGCGGTAAGTAGCATCCCCTGTATAGCCGACTTTGCCTTCGGTTGGCATGTTCGCAGTTTGGGTTGCATTACCAATTACGGCGACACCATTGACTGGTAGGGTTTTGTTCAACAAAGTGACTTCAGCAGATCCGTCGATGTGACCGATGCGCATGTCATCGCCGAAGTCTTTATAGGTCGAGTTGTAAGTTAAAGGAAGTGTTTGACCAATGGCGGCGACCACTATATCTGTTTTATCTTTATGGCTTTTAAAGCCATTAGCCACCTCGGTGTCACCTTCACCAGAGATAGTGACTGGCACCAATGGTAGTAAACCTGCTGTGCCATCTTCTTTTTGAGAAGCAATGTCGGCACGGGCGTCAATTGCAGATCCATCTTCATTTACTGCAAAGTCGCGGGTGGTCGTATTAAACAAGCCTAGTGTACCAGCATTGATGTTTAATGACTGAACGCCAGACTTAGTCGCTTCAGGCGCATGGTTAATATTGGCTGCTGCTAGGGCATCTTCTGCTGCTTTTTTAGCAGCCAATGCGAGTGCTGTTTGTGCTTCTGCTGCTTGTTTGGCTACTTGTGCAGCGGCTTGAGCGCTTTCTGCCTGGGCTTGTGCCTGTTGGGCGAGTTTGGCTTTGCGCTCAGCCTCTTTTTGTAGTGCGTCGGAACCACCACCATTGGCTAGCACATCTTCTAATGCTTTCTCAGCAGCTTGTTGTGCTTTAATGGCCTCTGCTTTCGCTTTTTCAGCAGCGGCCAACGTTGTTTCTGCCTTTTCTTTGGCCTCTTTGGCACTGTTCGCGGCCGCCAAAGCCGCAGCTTGCTTTTTCGCAGCCTCTGCAGCCTTTTTAGCTTCTAACTTAGCTTTTGCCTCAGCGGCTTCTTTGGCAGCTGTTTCTGATGCCAACAAATCTTGTAGCTCTTTAGCTTTGGCTTCTGCCGTATTTGCACGGGCCTCAGCAGCTTTTGCGTTAGCTTCAGCAACTTTCACTTTAGCTACGGCTTCTTTAGCTGCCGCCTCTTTAGCAGCTTTTATCTTACCTTCAGCCTCTTGTGCCGCCGCTTCAATCTTTGCAACTGCTTCTACCCTAGCGGCCTCTGCTGCGGCTTTCGCTTTTGCTGCCTCTGATCTTGCTGCATCAATCGCTTTTTGTGACGCTTCTGCCGCCTTTTGTGACTCGACACCAAATTTCATCTCAGCAGCTTTAAGTGCGTCTTCTGCAGCCTTCGTTTTGGCCTTTGCCTGTTTTAAGGCATCTTCTGCAGCTTTTGTTTTGGCTTCTGCGGCTTTGATCGCAGCCTCTGCTTGCGCATTACTGCCAGTATCAACGCCGCTACCCTCAGTTTCTGATCCTCCTGCAGTTCCACTGTCATTTTTAGGTATTGTAGGGGATGGCTTGGGCGTGGTGCTGTCTCCACCATCACTAGCGCATGATGCTAGGATTACAGTGGTTAAAATAACGACGCTAGCTTTCAGCGGCGTTTTTAGTTTTTTTGCTGTCGCTACAGCAGATATTGAATGACGGTTAAGTGACATTCGTCTTCCTCCATGAAGAATTGATAACAGTCCATTATTTATCCATACTAGGCACAACAAATATCTAGTACCACGCATAGATAAACAAATCACTTATAAAAAGTCAATAAATATATCTACAATTATGAATAATGTAACCTTTGGTTACCAATTAATTTCATACTTCTTTTAAACGATATGTTTTGAATCGGTTTTTATTTAAATTTAATGAAATACTCATTCCTGATAGACCCAATAATAGTAATTTAAATATTACATATCAACATCATTCATCATTTATTAGTTACAATATTTATAAAAACATATTAATTAAAAATATAGCAAAATCAACACTTTGGGATAAATTAAGAAAATTTTTCATATTAACCATAAATATATTATATAAAATATATAATCAATATTTTTAATAAAAAATAAGCCTATTAAGAACTCACCTATTTATTAATTTCTACCCAATTATTTTAAAAGCAGAAAATAAAATCTCTACAGGCAATAATACTAAGTTAAATTTACCGCAATACTTAAAAATTATTACCACCATTATGATTAATACGGTGTATTAGATACTTTATAAAATCAAATAAAAATATAAACCTAAGTTTACTATTAAGCAGTACTTTTATGGTTTTTATAAACAAAAAAAAGCGCCCGAAGGCGCTTTTTTTATTCTGAGCTAATAGGCTAATTTATTGCTTTTCTGCACCAAAGGTGCCTTGGAAGGTCGTACCTGTTCCAGCTTCTGTTCCTGAACCACCTGGTGCTAATGCTTCTTGGTATATACCACCTAAGAATTTAGCATCTTCGCCATAAAAACCACCTGAGGTCTGCACATTACCAGCTGTGCCAGCAAAGGTGTTACCACTAATATCAGCACTAATATCGATATTCTTATTGATATCAGCAAACGCTAAGTTACCTGTCAGAGAGTCATTAACAAAGTCTACATCGAAGTTTGAAACACCATTAACGTTTACACCTGGACGTGGGTTTAGATCATTAAAATGCAAGTTCTCCATATAGGTAGCATTACCTGTATATTGAACAATTCCATCGCCACCGTTATCCATGTTAAACTGAGCTAAGTCTTTCATATACGCCATGTCTTCAGCAGCAGTCAGTTTACCCTGTACATAAACACTAGATACACGTGCAGAACGACCTAAGATTGAATCTGCCTCACCATATATATGACCGATCTGCATTTGACGATCGAAGTTCTTATAAACAGATTTATAAGGCAGTGTCAAGTTAGTAGAAATAGGCTTTACGACACTGACAGTAGCTGAGCCATTATACTCTTTGAAACCATTCGTATTATCAGCATAAGCGCCATCATTAGCGGAGGCAATTGTTGCGGTAACTGAGTTACTCACTGTATCAGGCTTTGTTAAGTCAGCACGAGCAGTTAAGGTATCAAAGTCAGTAAAGTTGTCGCCGTCTCTAGTGTTAGTAAAGGTGTCGCTTCTGTCATCACTTGCTTTATTATCTTTATCGTCCCAGAATGATCTGAAACCAATCGCAGTACCGTTCGATAACGTAAAGCTCTGCAGTCCTGTCATTTCAGTATCTGCCGCTACATCTGGATTGGTAGGTGCTACTGGCTCTGGTTCAGGAGTAGGTTCTGGTTCAGGAGTAGGCTCTGGCTCAGGAGTAGGCTCTGGCTCAGGAGTAGGCTCTGGCTCAGGAGTAGGTTCTGGCTCAGGAGTAGGCTCTGGCTCAGGAGTAGGCTCTGGCTCAGGAGTAGGCTCTGGCTCAGGAGTAGGCTCTGGTTCAGGAGTAGGCTCTGGCTCAGGAGTAGGCTCTGGTTCAGGAGTAGGCTCTGGTTCAGGAGTAGGCTCTGGCTCTGGTTCTGGCGTTACGTCTTGGTTCTTCTCAGCACCATAAGTACCTTGAGCACCATTACCTTCATAGATACCACCGATGTACTCAGCGTCACCGCCGTAAAATCCACCTTCAGTATTGTAGCCATTATTATCTTCGGCACTACCTGAGAACTGGTTGCCATTGATGCCAGCAGTTAAATCAATTTTACCTGCATTAGCAAAAGTCAGAGCCCCTTCTAGGTTTTTTGCAACGAAGTCAGCTGTAAATACTGAAGTACCAAACTCAATATCTTTGTCTAATCCCAATTCACGATAAGTTGCATCACCTGTATAGTTAACTGTGCCATCTGTCGGCATATTGTCAACCTGAGTGGCATTTCCCGTCACAATGACACCATTTACTGGCAATGTTGAATTTAAGAGCGCAACTTCTGCTTTACCATCAATATGACCAATACGCATCTCATCGCCAAAATCTTTATATGTTGACGTGTAATCTAACGGTAAAGTTTGGCCAAGGCTAGCTACAACGATCTCTGTGCTATCCTCATGGGTTTTAAAGCCGTTTTGAGTATCAGTATCGTTTGCTCCTGACGTATTGATAGCAACCTTTGGTAATAAACCAGGTTGGTCTGGCGTATTGGGGTTTTGTGAAGCTATATCCGCGCGAGCATCAACAGTAGAGCCATCTTCATTGATATCAAACTCACGAGTGGTTTTATTAAATACCCCGAGTGACCCAGCATTGATATTTAGCGATTGAACACCTGTTCTATCCGCTTCCGGTGTCGGTGTCGGTGTCGGTGTAGGTGTAGGTGTAGGTTCTGGCTCTGGCTCTGGTTCAGGAGTAGGCTCTGGTTCAGGAGTAGGCTCTGGCGCAGGAATGGTTGGACTGCTACCATCAAAGATATCACTCATATTATAAGAGTCACTACCACTACTTCCGCAGGCTGCTAAGATGACAGAGGTCAACATAACTACACTGGCTTTTAAAGGGGTTTTTAACTTGTTTGCTGATAGGTCAGCTGAGATTGAATGACGATTAGGTGACATTCTTCTTCCTCCATGGATGATTGATAGATAGTCCTTTACCTATTCGTACGACATATGATGGGTCTGTACGATATATAGATAATCAAATTTAGTTTGCAAAGTCAATTTGTTGCAGCGAGTACCTGCTGATAAAACATGACGCAAACGTTCATTTATTAAAAATTAAATACATGTATCGACGTGATCAGGCTTATCTGGCTCATAAGCTAGATAAGCCGTTATAGTTAGATTTCAGATAGTGAGATATCACAATTTATTGGCTCTGATAAGACAGTTTGACACCAGCAATATAACCATCGTTGTCTTCAGCTTTGCTGACGATACTACCGTTAGGTAGTTGTCCAGTCGCATCGCCAAACTTCAGATATTTACCACCCACAGATACCGCCCATTCAGGAGTGACATTGTATTTCACGCCACCACCGATACTATAGAACCCTTCAATAGTACCAAGCGAGCTCACCGGATCACCAGCACCAGAGTCATAACCAACCACGACCGAACCCGCCAGCTTTTCATTGAAACGTTTGGCTAGACCCACGTCGACTTTCCATTGGTCTTTGTCATAAGACAATAATGGCAAGCCTTCTGGAACAGCAGCCTTAGAGTAAGCATTGTATAATGGTGGTACGATGGTAAAATCACTCCATGGTACCCAGCGTACATCTAATGTACCTAATAGCTGATACTTTTCACTTAGACCTGTTTGAATATTTAAGTTCACAGACTCAGGCGTTGTGACTGTCGCATCAGTGGTGGCGTATTCGCCAACAGACTGACCTAACTCAGAATTTGGATCAATCCCAAGTTTGCCTAGTGCAATATCTCGTAGAGGTGACCCTAATAGAGGTATTCTCTCTCCCACTGGGGTTTTATGGTCAATCTCTGAGCGATACGTTAAGGCAGCATTTAAGGCGATTTCAGGCTTGCTATACGCCAAGCCTGCTACCCAACCATAGTCAGTGTCACTATTCACATTAGCATCGTAGCCTGTCAACGGACCGTATGCTTGACCGCGCAAGTGCACATCTGCTTTTACCTTTTGCATCACAGGACCGCCATAGACTTGAAAGCCATTGGACTTATAACCGATCAAACCTGTCCAGGATTCAGAGTGCACACTGACGTTGGTATTTTTGTCGTAATCTGGGTCTAGTACCGAAGAGTTGATAACTTCGTTTGGAACGGATGTCCCAGTTGACGAGTCGGCAATAGTATCCTTACCTGCTTGAGAGACAAACGTGCTATCGCCAGAGTACTCTACTTCTGCACCAAATGGTTCGTCATAAAACACACCAATACTGAAGTTCTCATTGATGTCGGTTTTGACGCCATAGCGCATAAAACTATATGTATCTGGAGTTGCATTACCAGTTGACTTACCTTTTCTATAAGCCTCTTCTGTCGAAGTAATGCCATTATTAATATCACCAGTTGGAGTAGTGATAGCACCAGCATTATCATGGGCTGAAACATCAGTATCAATGTAAGCGTAATCAATCTCGGCATAAGTACCAGGATTAAAAAAGCCTTTGATGTCTTGACCAGAACGGTCGAGGCCAGCAGCTTGCGTCAATGAAGCAGCCGATAGCGTGATCAGAGCGAGGGTAAGTTTAGAGATAGGAAAATTTTGAGACACTTAGATATCCTCCATGAATAAAATAACTGGCAAGTAGCTCGGATACTATACAGACTAGTGACCTGTACTAGTAACGTCAGCCGATGCTATGCAATCCTTTGCCAAACGACTTAACTGTCGAAAGTAACGATGATTTACGCAACCTTACTTTCGTTGTTATCAGACATTACCGCTATGTAAGACAACGTAACTGATTTCAGTATCATAATTAAACTTCTATACTATAGCAATACTCTTTTAGAGATTTTACAAAGATGCATTTATGTTAATAGAATATTCACCACTGTTTCATTGAGCCAATAATGTGGCATTTTTTACCTCACAAACGCTTTCTTATCGTCTATATGCCATCTTATATGATTCACTATATCTCATTGATTATAAAAGATATATTTTATAAAAATTTTTTTGTAAAAAAAGTCAGCGGTTTTAGGCCGTCATTTTTATAAAGAATAGCAAAACAAAGTATTAAAACAATCGTTCACTGACTGATAAGTATTAACTAGCTATTTGACATTATGATTAAGCAGAAATCTCATCTATGGTCGACTCTAAATAAAAGAATCATATGTTTATTCACCAGTAAGGTTAACCATATTATTTGTTTTTGCCAAAAAAAAGCGACCCATAATGGATCGCTTTTTTAGCATTTATCTCAGTTTAAAACTCAACTGATTTAGTGCTTATTTTGCTTGATAAGACAGCTTCACACCCAGCGCAAAACCGTCGTTGTCTTCAAACTTGCTAACAACTTGCTTTGATGGAATTTGACCATCAGCATCGCCGAACCGTAGGTATTTACCACCTGCAGACACCGCCCAGTTTTCTGTGATGTCGTATTTACCACCTAGACCGACACTATAATAGCCTTCGATAGGGCCTAGTGAAGTGACAGGGTTGCCAGCGCCACTGTCCCAACCAACGGTACCACTAACGGCAAACTTTGGTGCTAGACGTTTGGCAAGACCTAACTCTACCTGCCACTGGTCTTTATCATAGCTTACTAATGCCAAGCCTTTATCATCTTTCGTAGCAACTTTACTCACATCGTTGTATAACGACGGTACGATAGCAAAGTCGCTCCACGGTACCCAGCGCACTTTAGCAGTGGCTAATGTGGTTGGATTGATACCCGTTTGGAAATCAAAGTTAACTGACTCTGGTGTGTTAATTTCGATATCAGCATGTCTAGTCGTTGATAATGGAACGCCGATAGTGGCACCAGCAGCGGTGGCCAAAGGGAAAGATTCAAACGCTTTTGCGCTATGCTTGATCTCAGAGCGATATGTCAACGCCGCTTTTAGCGCAATCTCAGGCTTGCTATATGCCATACCAGCAATCCAACCATAGTCTTGGTCATTGCTAATATGCGTGGTATAGCCTTTTGCTGAGCTGTATGCATCGCCACGCAGCTTCACGTCCGCTCTTACACGCTGAGCAACGGGACCACCATATGCTTGGAACTCTTTGTTTTGACCAAACTTCATTCCAAGAATACCCGTGATACTTTCGGTACGTACTTCAACTTGTGTCTCTTCGCCTGCAACTGCTGCTAGACCTTTAGCGGCTTCTAGACCGATTAGCTGAGCCTGTGCCTCTTTTAGTTGCTCAGCTGTCAAACCGCCTGGGTTACCTGGCGCGAGCGCGCCTTGCAACTGCGGTATCAACACATCATCAACATAATCTTCGGTAACATTAGGGTTGCCTGTAAAATCTTGGATGATAGCATCGGCATCAGTATTGGTAATGAAGTCATTTTTACCAGTATAGTCGGCTGCGGCGCCAAATGGCTCATCATATAAGACACCGATACTAAAGGTGTCATTGATATCTGTTTTTACGCCATAACGGAAAAAGTCGTAATCTTCTGCGATGTCATCAATTTTATTGCCTGATGAGTCTTTACCACTTACATCGGCGTCGATATAAGTATAGACGGTCTCTGCATAAGTGCCATCTTGTAAGAATGCGGTGATGTCTTGACCTGAACGATCAAGACCAGCAGCACTAGCAGCGCTAGCGACAGATAGAGCAGCAACAGCTACTGCGAGAGTTTTTAAATGAAAAGTTGCGCGCATTGTATATCTCCAAACATCCGCATTGTTTCACTACTTAACCCGACTTTTATGAGTAAGCAGCATCCGAGGGTGAAGATAGTAAAGATTTTGGCACACGAAAACAACTGCAAAAACACATTATTTCTTGTTTATGACTAAACAGTATCTTCATCTAATAATGTGCATATAAAATAATCAAACAAAAAATATCCAGTCCTGCATCAGATATTGGATTAGAAATCAGTAATGTGGCGGTCTATCTTCCATCACATCAAATGGGGCAATACCACTCTCTGAGTCTTGATTTTCTATTTGCTTATAAATGAGCTGTAACTGACGCTGCAATGTATGAATATCCCTATCTTGTCGCGTGATGACGTCATTTAACCTTTCGACAGTGACCTCAAGATGCGCTAGGCTCGTTTGTAAATCGATTACTTGGGCTTGCAAGTCATCTTGCATACCAAACCCGTCCTCTTTATCTTTGAATTGATTCATGTTGTTCTCTAAATAATGGTAAGTAGAAGGTCAAATAGACTCGGCAGCAGCATATTTGCAGCAGCGTCAATAGTAGCCAGTCACCTTTGATAACAGGCATTAAATCGCCGCCACTATGCAAAGTAATAAATAGTGTTGATAAAACCACTTACGCGCACTACAGTGATGTGGTGGCATGTTATACTGCTGGCAATTTTGCAACAACCCCTACCTCACTATTATATAAGCTTAAGATACTCTATGGCACTGATACATCTAAAAGACATTCACTTAGCCTTTGGCGTCGCCCCCATTCTCGATGGTATTGATTTTTCGATCAATGCAGGCGAGCGTGTGTGCTTAATCGGCCGCAATGGCGAAGGTAAATCTACTCTATTTAAACTGATCAATGGCTCGCTGCAGCCAGATAGTGGTGAGATCATCACCAATAGTAGCATGCGCGTTGCGATGCTCGAGCAAGACGTCCCCGAGTCGAGCGGACGCATACTTGATATCGTCATGGGCGGTAGCCGCCGCACAGCTGAGCTGCTGATCAATTATAATAAGCAAGTGGAGATGTGCGCCAATGGCGACATGGACGCTTGCGAGCACATGGCGACCTTGCAGCATGATATCGACGCCGTCCATGGCTGGGACTTAGAGCGCGATGCCACCCGTCTAATTACCACCATGGGGCTTGACCCAGAGGACGACCTCTCCTCGCTATCTGGAGGCCGTAAGCGCCGCGTTTTGCTCGCGCGTGCGCTGGTCACCAAACCTGACGTATTGTTATTAGATGAGCCGACCAACCATCTAGACGTTGATAGTATTGAGTGGTTAGAGCGCTTCTTGCTTGATTGGCAAGGACTGACTTTGTTATTTGTCACGCACGATAGAGCATTCGTTGATAAACTTGCGACTCGTATTGTAGAGCTTGACCGTGGCCAATTGACCAGCTATGACGTCACCCAAGGCGCCAAAGGCTACGCTCGTTATCAAGAGCTAAAAGAGCAGCAGCTACTTGCTGAGGAAAAAAACAATGCCAATTTTGATAAAAAACTGGCGCAAGAAGAAGTGTGGATTCGTCAAGGCATCAAAGCCCGTCGTACCCGTAACGAAGGCCGCGTCCGTGAGCTAAAAGCCCTGCGCGAAGAGCGAAAAAACCGCCGCGAGCAAGTCGGCAACGTCAACATCACCATGGGTGAAGGCGAAAAAAGCGGCAAGCTGGTCTGTAAAGTCAAAAACCTGCACCTTGAATATGAGGGTAATGTACTGGTTGACAACTTTACGACCACTATTATGCGCGGCGACAAAATCGGTATTGTCGGCCCTAACGGCGCAGGCAAAACCACATTAATCAAAGCCCTACTCGATATGTCGGATGACGAGGTCACCAAGACCGGCAGCGTCACGCTTGGCACCAATTTGCAAATTGCCTTTTTTGATCAGCTGCGTGATCAGCTCGACCTTGAGGCAAGCGTCGCGCAAAACGTCTCAGAAGGCTCGGATTTTGTCGAAGTGGGCGGCCGAAAAACCCATATCATGAGCTATTTGCAAGACTTCTTATTTGCGCCGGAGCGCGCGCGTACACCTGTCAAAGCTTTATCGGGTGGTGAGCGCAACCGCGTATTACTTGCCAAGCAATTATTAAAACCTGCCAACATATTAGTACTTGATGAGCCGACCAACGATTTGGATATGGCCACCCTTGAGCTATTAGAAGAGTCGGTCAGCAGCTTTAACGGCACCATCTTGCTGATCAGTCATGACCGCTCATTTATGGACAATGTGGTCACCTCCACTTGGGTATTTGACACGGATGAAAATGGCAATGGCATCGTCAAAAAGTATGTTGGCGGTTATCAAGAGTACTTGATACAAAAAAACCGCGAGGAAGCCGCGCGCGCCGCAAAAGCACCCGTTAGCAATACTAAAGCGTCAAAATCAGCCAATAAAGCTGACGCTGGAAAGCCAAATAAAGCCGCCAAAAAGCTCAACTTCAATGAGCAGCGCGAGCTAGATAGCTTACCCAAAGAAATCGCGGCGCTAGAAGCCGAACAAAAAACGCTAGAAGACAAGCTGGCTGATGGTTCATGGTTTACCACCGACTTTGATGCCGCGACGGCCGCCAGTGAGCGCTTGTTGGCTATCGAAGAGGAGATGATGAGCAAGCTTGAACGCTGGAGTGAGCTTGAAGGCTAATCGCCTAAAGACGCGTTTAGGATAATAAAAGATCACCGCTTTTGTCGCTAAAGTGGTGATTGTTGATTGACGATGAGAGACATAACGCTTAAGTACTGAAAGTTAGTGAACATTGCCTGAATTTCAAGTATCATTCGCTATTGTTGAATATCCTTATTGATTATAAGGTCATCACGTGACCATCGTTTGCAAAACCGTTGAAGCGCCTTTGCGTCCTTTATCGAAACAAAACGGATGTTAGACGTTGATAATCCAGCTTTTTTGTATGGGTTACCCTGTTCAACCTTATACTGTGTTCTCTCAAGGTTGCTTTATTTTTAACGCAATAATTTATTTTATCACCGAAATAGCTTAGAATAGCAACAATTAGCAAAATTAGGCACAGCTAAAGTGGCTTGATATTGTATATTTTCTAAGCCACAAACCCAGTGTGGGATAATCCCATTTCATTCACCTGGAGGAAGTATTAATGAGCCAAGCCGAAGGCGTTAACGTACAACGCCGTAGAGTTCTTATTGCCTCAACTGCCGCAATTGGTGCAGCTGGGGTAGCTGCTGTGGCAACACCTTTTGTCCGCTCTTGGTACCCAAGCGCCAAAGCTGAGGCTGCAGGGGCTGCAGTCACCCAAGACATCAGCTCTATTGAAGCGGGACAGATGATTGTCGTCAAATATCGCGGTAAACCGATCTTTGTGGTAAAACGTACCGAAGACATGTTGAGCACGCTTGAGTCAGTTAAGCCATTACTATCTGACCCTAATTCAGAAGCATCGCTACAACCAGAGTATTGCCAAAACCCAGAGCGTTCTTTGACACCAGAAGTCTTGGTGGTCGAAGGCGTGTGTACGCATTTAGGCTGTGCACCGAACTACCGTCCTGATGTGGGCGCAACCGATTTGGGTGGTAACGACTGGTACGGCGGCTTTTTTTGCCCCTGTCACGGATCAAAATATGACTTAGCAGGCCGTGTCTATAGTGGCGTTCCTGCACCGCTGAATTTACCTGTTCCAGAATATAGCATGGAAGGTACCATCTTGACGGTTGGGGAGGCTTAATATGAGTATGGGTAAAAAGTTAATGCATTGGGTGGACGCGCGTTTCCCAGCGACTGAAACCTATGAATACCACATGTCAAAGTACTATGCACCAAAGAACTTTAACTTTTGGTACTTCTTTGGCGTATTGTCAATGGTCGTATTGGTCAACCAGTTGGTGACCGGTATTTGGCTGACGATGATGTACAACCCTAGTGCCGAGGGCGCATTTGCGTCTGTAGAATACATCATGCGTGATGTCAAAGGCGGTTGGCTCATCCGTTATATGCACTCGACTGGCGCCTCAGCGTTCTTTGTCGTGGTGTATTTGCATATGTTTAGAGCACTGCTCTACGGCTCATATCAAAAACCTCGTGAGCTTATTTGGCTCATCGGCATGGGCATCTATTTGGCTCTTATGGCCGAAGGTTTCTTTGGATACCTACTCCCTTGGGGCAACATGTCATTTTGGGGTGCTCAGGTTATCTTAAACCTTCCTGCAGCGCTGCCGGTAATTGGTGACGGTCTTGCTGAGTGGGTACGTGGTGACTATATCATCTCAGGTATCACCCTAAACCGCTTCTTTGCGCTACACGTTGTCGCTATTCCATTGGTCCTTGTGGGCTTGGTCTTCATGCACATTGTCGCATTGCACCATGTAGGTTCTAACAACCCTGATGGTATCGATATTAAGAAGCTAAAAGACAAAAATGGCGTACCATTAGACGGTATCGAATTCCATCCATACTACACTGTGCATGATATGGTGGGTATCGTAGTATTCTTTATCTGTTTCTTTGCGGTGGTGTTCTTCTTCCCTGAAGGCGGCGGTTATTTCCTTGAGCCACCTAACTTTGAAGCAGCGAACTCACTGAAAACACCAGCACACATTGCACCAGTATGGTACTACACACCGTTCTATGCCATCTTGCGTGCGGTTCCAAGTAAGCTGGGCGGGGTCATCGCCATGGGTGCGGCCATCGCTGTACTATTCTTGATACCGTGGCTCGACAGATCACCTGTACGCTCAATACGCTACAAAGGTATCTTGTCTAAGATTGCACTAACTGTCTTTGCTATTAGCTTTATCGTACTTGGCTATTTAGGTGCAACACCTGCGACGCCAACTGCGACTATTATGGCTCGTGTCTTCACGATTCTATATTTCTTGTTCTTCTTGTTGATGCCGTTTTACACTGCCATCGAGAAGTGTAAACAGCCACCAGAACGCGTTACCGGAGGTCACTAATGAGCACGCTAATCAAATCCCTAGCTGGTCTAGGCTTAGGCGCGGCATTGAGTTTGACTGCTGGTAGTGCGCTGGCAGCAGGCGGCGGATGTGGTACTTTTACCAATGCCGACGGCGTGGTAGAACATTTGGCTTGTAGTGAAGCCCCCATTGACTTTACCAATAAAGGCTCGCTACAAAACGGTGCAAAAATCTTTATGAACTACTGTGCTGGTTGTCATTCTGCACAGTACGTTCGTCATTCACGCATCGCCAAAGACTTGGATATTCCACCTGAGCTGGTCGAAAAATACCTAATGGTCACCACCGATCAAATCGGTGACCATATCACAGCGGAGATTGACCCTGAGGTTCAAGCCGCATGGTTTGGTGCGGCGCCACCAGACCTGTCGCTTGAAACCAGACTACGCGGTGATGACTGGGTTTATACTTATCTATTGTCATTTTATGAAGATCCAAGCCGTCCTTGGGGCTCAAACAACTTAGTGCTGGCAAACGCGGCGATGCCGCACGTATTGCATAACATGCAAGAAGAGCTTAGTGCTGAAGAGTTTGAATCTGAAGTTGGTGACTTGGTCAACTTTATGGCGTGGATGGCAGAACCTGCCCGTCATGACCGTCAAGTGATTGGCTTCTTTGTAATTTTATTCTTGTTAGTATTACTGATCCCAGTTTACTTACTCAATAAAGAGTTCTGGAAAGACGTAAAGTAACAGCATCATAAACATAGCCTATCGCTATAAAAAATTGGTCATAATAGACACAAAAAGGCACTACTTGGGTAGTGCCTTTTTTCATTTTGCCGCACCGTATTTTGTACGTGCTACTATATAGTTTGATCCAAGTAAATCAGATACATGGCTATCAAGTCGCTCAATGAAACGTTTTTATATCGAATCGAGGATAGCGTAGATAATAGAGACTGATAAGATAATAAAGACTGACAATAGAACAAACACCTATCCATACGGCATCCACCCATCACGCTTACGTACACCGGCTTGATAATCAGCTCTACTTTGTTTACGATGACACCCTTTACTATGAACATTAGGCTTTCATGATTGATGCAAACGACATTCCAAGTAGTCAGCTAATCTTATATGCTGATGACGGCTACGACAGTCATGTGGTGCGGCTATTACTTGAAGAAAAAAAGCTCGATTATTATTTGTCACGTTTGCACTCTGAGCGCCCCGAGGACTTGACTGAGCTAAACCCTTATCATACCCTGCCTGTGTTGCAGCAGCGTGATATTGCCCTTTATGAAATCAACGTGATTTTTGAATACTTAGAAGAGCGCTACCATACCAATAAGCTGCTCCCTGAAGCCCCGCAAGAGCGCGCACAGTTTCGCCAATTGGCATGGCGCATCCAGCATGATTGGCTGGTGCTCGGCAAGCAGCTACTGACACATCCTGATAGTTTTAATAAAGCGAAAGCTGTCATTGCCAAAAAACAGCTCAGTGATTCTTTAATCACGCTTGCGCCTTTGTTTGCGCATAAGCCTTATTTTATGGCAGATGACTTTGGCTGGTGTGACGTGTTATTAGCGCCTTTACTGTGGCGACTAGAAGACATGGGCATAGCGCTACCGCGTGCGATCAGTCGGCCTTTATTGGACTATCAGCAGCGTATCTTTGAGCGCGAGAGCTTCCAAAGAAGTGTGCGCTAATTAGACAACGCTCGATGTCTGTCTTAGAATAAAAAGTGTAAAAAGGATAAAAACCAAACAGACAGTAACAACGCAAAGATCAGTCCCGCCATACTTGTCTGTTGCAAACAATGTATTATTTAAAATAGTAGACTGTTGTCAAAGATGACCGTTTATCTCATAACCCATATTTAGTATAGGAAATCATTAGATGAGCGATACCACTTCTCTCACCCCAACTCGTCCATATATGGTACGCGCCCTTTATCAATGGATAGAGGACAATGCGCTGACGCCCTATCTGATGGTCGATGCGACGGCCAAAAACGTTCAGGTACCAACCGAACATGTACAAGATGGCCGTATTGTGCTCAATATTGCCAGCCGTGCGACAGGCAATATGCGCATGGACAATGACTATATCCAGTTCAGCGCTCGTTTTGGTGGCGTTTCACAAGAGATTTGGGTGCCATTGACGGCGGTGATGGGTATCTATGCCAAAGAAAACTCGCAAGGCATGTTTTTTGATCCAAACGAGTATGACAATTATGTGCCAGAAGAGCAGTACACGACGCCCAAGGCGGACAAGCCTAAACCCAAACGCGATAACAAAGCGGGTCTAAAAGTCTTAAAGTAACAAAAACCTCTAACACCTTAGTTTTTAGCCCACAAAAAAGCCAGTCGTATGAACCATGACTGGCTTTTTGCTTATTTAACACTCTATAACTTTACTCTATAAGGCTAAAGACCTAAGCTAGCGCCAAACAGCAATAACTGAGCGGCTGCCGACTACGTTCTTGGCAGCGTGACACCGCGTTGACCTTGGTACTTGCCGCCACGGTCTTTATAGCTGGTTTCACAAACATCATCGCTATCACTTTGGAAAAACAGCATCTGTGCAACCCCTTCACCTGCATAAATGCGCGCAGGTAGATTGGTGGTATTACTAAACTCAAGCGTTACATGCCCTTCCCACTCAGGCTCAAGTGGTGTGACGTTGACGATGATGCCGCAGCGTGCATAAGTAGATTTACCAAGACAAATAGTCAGGACATCGCGTGGTATACGAAAGTACTCAACGGTACGCGCCAGCGCAAATGAGTTGGGCGGAATGATGCACTCATCACCAACGATATCGATAAAGCTTTTATCATCGAAGTTTTTGGGATCGACCACCACAGAGTGTACATTGGTAAAAACTTTAAACTCAGGGGCACAGCGTACATCGTATCCGTAGCTTGATGTGCCGTAGCTGACCAAACGCTCGCCTGCATCGTTGAAACGTACTTGACCCGCCTCAAATGGCTCAATCATGCCATGTTCTTCAGCCATTTTGCGAATCCAGCGGTCAGATTTGATAGACATTTTTGTTCCTTAACAAATAATAATATAGGGGTTGGGCGCTGACGATAACGCATCAATGCTCCAGAGGCTGTCATGATTGTCACCCTCTAAGAGACACGCTTCGTATATTGGTAGCGGTGATTATACGGAATTGAGCGCTGAATTTATAGAGCTGTCACTATTTATCATGCAAACCATTTAATAGCCAAACCCTTAACACCCAAACTACTTGACAACCAAACTTTTAACATCCGAGTCAACCGAGTCACTTTATAAAAAGCAGGCAGGACCTCTAGGCTACCATTTGGCAAAATGGTCTTCTGCCAATCCCATGACATGATCAAGCCTGATGACGGTATCGCCCAGCCGTATCTCCCCACTATACCAGCCAAGCCATTGCTCAAAAATACTGGCCAGTACGCCAAAGTTATCGGTTTTTTGATAGACAGTCATGGGCGTAAAGGTCAAATCAATATCGACATTGCTCCAGCCAAGGTTTTGATGATAAACACGCCAAGTACTTGGCACAGCTGCCTGCAAGGCCTTACGTACAAACATCACAGGCGGTAGATAATATATCTGCCCATCTAGCCAGCAGGCATTTTCGCTCATACCTGTTTCATTGACACCCATCGATAAGTTCAATAAAAAATGGCGACCATCGGGCAAATAGTGATTGATACATGTCCAAAACCAATTGGTCTCGCGGCGCATATAGCCCAGCGTCCAATCTAGATTGGCAGTTGCAGACGCATCAAAGTCTATTTGCTTGGTTTGGCTGCCATCTGTAACCGCAGCGATATTAAATATTGATGCTTCTTTGATGCACATGTGTCCCATGACTGCTGTCAGTGGCTCTTTTTGTGTGTATGTCCAGCCGCGCCTGCCCGTTGGGGTGCAGATCGCAAGTGGCTGCGCTTGCCGCTGTAGCATCGCATCAAGCGTAATGTGTTTACTATCCAATGCTACTGCGATTTGTGAAGGCGTAAAATCCAATGTTACGGTCAGCTTATTATGGGTAAATGCCATTCGCCCTTGATAGCAATCACCTATTAGCTGCGTCTGCCGCGTCAAAGGCTGCAAAGCTTCACAAACCTCTAGCTCATCAGTCTCATCGTTATAAAGATAAACAAAGGCACTGGTGGCAAGTTTGATGGTCGCCAGTGCCAAACAGATGCGATAAGGCGGCTGGATAATTTGGATAAAGCAAAATTGATTGGCTTTGAGATCTTTTCGCCAGTTTGGCAGCGTCTTTTGCGAGATCAGATGACTGTGGTAGTCAAGATAATTGATACTTTTGACTTGCGTAAACACCCCAAAAGTGGGCTGTCCCTCTTGGATAAGCTGTTCAATAACTGGTCTTGCACCCACAGGTGAGTGCGGCTGATTTTGTGCGTTAGGGCTGGGGTTTTGGTTCATAAGTGAGGTATCCTAACCAAATTTTATCGTGAGACTACCTGTCCTTGGTAGCCAACGGTGGTGCTTACGACGCTTCTTTTTGCTTGTCTTGCAGACACCCAAATGGCTTCTCTTATCACCTTAATCTCTATATCGGTCAAACCATCTGTCAGCTTTTGTGTCACATCAGTAGCGGCTATCGCGCTCATCCATAAAAAGTGCCGAGGAAACTTTTTTAATAACTCAGCCAACACTGCTGAAAACTTATTAAAATCAGCGATCACCATGCGGCGATTGCTAAATTCGGCGTTGATTTGATACCGTTTGCTACTACCGTCTTTGTAATAGCAAACAGCAATTATTTGATTGTTTGAAAGCTCAATCACATATATCGGCGGGCGCAACAGTTTTAATAACACATACTGCTTGGGAATATCGTCTAAATGACGCCGATAAATCGATATGCTCACCATACTTCCTTGCTGTAAACCACGTTCTTTATGGAAAAATACGCTTAGGCTATTTTACTATTATTCGAGTAGCGCGCAAAACCTATCAAAAAATTCGCTTATCATCGACTGGTTTGGCAAATTTTGCAATGTTGGCTTCGATGTTTTTGGCAATGCTCAAATAATAAGAGGCAAACTCATCGTCAGCCAAGACGCTTGGCACCCCTTTGTCCACTTGGGCGCGGATACCACTGGCAAGTGGCAACTGGCCTAGTAGCGGCACCTGATATTGCTCTGCGATAAACTCGCCGCCACCGCTGCCAAAGATGGCCTCGGTATGGTTGCAGTTACTACAAGTATGCAGCGCCATGTTTTCCACCACACCCAGTACGGGGATATTGGTTTTGTTAAACATCTCAACGCCCTTTTGCGCATCCATCAAGGCCACATGCTGCGGTGTTGTCACAATCACCGCCCCTGTGACAGGAATACGCTGCGCCAATGTCAGCTGAATATCACCTGTACCTGGTGGCATATCAATCACCAAATAGTCCAATTGTGGCCAGTTGGTTTGATTGTATAGCTGCATCAGGGCGCCCGTGGCCTTGGGGCCGCGCCACGCGACAGGAGTGTTGTCACTATCGAGCAAGCTACCTATCGATAGCATGGCTATACTGTGCGCTTCGACAGGCACAAACTGCTCGTTTTCTAGCTCAGGCTTGATATCCGCCACACCCAGCATCGTTGGCATACTAGGGCCGTAGATATCGGCATCTAGCACGCCCACACGGTTGCCAAGCTTTTGTAATGCCAAAGCAATATTGACTGTCGTCGTTGATTTACCGACGCCGCCTTTGCCTGAGGCCACCACAATAATATGACGAATACGTGGGTGCGCCGCCAGCGATGCTTGCGTCGGCGCAGCCTTAGTAATTGGTGGCTCGCTGCTTGTCGGTTCTTGCTCTGCTTGGGTAGCAGGTTTGGCGTGAGTGGCCATGGCATCTGTCGTCTTTGGCATCGATTTGGGCGGCGCTTTGGGCAAGCTTGCACCAGCACCTTTAACATCGGCTGGTAGGCGCACATTCATATGAATGGTTCTGATACCATGCGGATGCAGCAGTTGACCCAGCTCCTGTTGTATCTGTTCAGGGTTACTGTCTTTGGGTAAGCGCAAATCTAAGGTGAGCACTTGCCCGTCGCGCTCAAGCCCCGTCACCATCGTGGCAATGCTAACGGTGCCGACTTCATAGCCGAGCAAGACTTTATCAACTGCGCTATCACGCTCGGCGCGCTGCTGCGGTGTTTCGGCTTTGGATTTTTTTTTCATAAAATTAAACATGGCTATCATGACTACCTATTTTGCAAGTGGGCCGGTAGGACAACTCGAGCAATACCGTCGTCGCGCTGGTCAATAATACATCATCAGCTTTTTTGTCTACCCTTATTATCCGACAGTGTAGCTCAATTGACGCTATAAAAAAACCACAATGCCAGTGGGAACACGCGCGCCGACGATACCTATGGCAAAAACCAATTCAACCGATCGCCAAAAACTTCGAAGCGATCAATAAATAGATCAGCACTCCCGACGCATCACACACTGAAGTGATCAAAGGCGCACTGGCGGCGGCAGGGTCAAAGCCTAATTTGTTCAGCACAAATGGCAAGCTCATGCCGATCACACAACCAATCATCACCACCGACATCATGCTAAGCGCCAGCACCAGCGACACCACGGCATCACCGCGAATATAACCAATGATAGAGATCGCCACCGCCATGGTCGCACCGAGCATCAACGCCACCAGAGCCTCACGACCAAGCAAGGAAAACCAATCGCGCATCACCACATCGCCCGTGGCCAGCGCCCGTACCATCAAGGTTGCAGACTGCGAGCCGGCGTTGCCACCACTATCGACCAATAGCGGCAAAAAAAACACCAGCACTAAATTGGCGGCAATCACCTCTTCAAAATTTGCAATACTCAAACCAGATAGCAAGTTGCCAAACACCAAAAACACCAGCCAAAACACCCGTTTGCGGTAGAGCATACGGATACTGACGTCTTTTAGTTTACCGACCATGGTCGAGACACCACCCGACTTATGAAAATCGTCGGTGGCTTCATCATTGACCACATCGATCGCATCATCATGAGTGACGATCCCAACCAGAGCGCCACTGTCATCGGTAATGGGCAAGGCGATCAAATCATAACGCGCGATGGTTTTGGCGACGTCCTCTTGGTCATCATGGACATTACACGACACCACGCTACTCATCATCAGATCGGCGATACGCTGCTCAGGCGATGCCAAAATCAATACACGTAAGGACACCACGCCCAACAGCTTGCGCGCCGCATCGATGACATAAGCATGATAAATGGTCTCAGCATCCGGCGCCTCTAAGCGTAGCGCGGCCAGTGCCTCAGCGACACTCATCTGAGCGCTCAAGGTAGCATAATCTGAGGTCATCAGCGCCCCAGCGGTACTCTCTTCATAGGCGGAGAGTCTGCGAATGTCTTCGCGCTCTGCCTGTGCCAATGCTGGTAGCAGGGCATCACGCTGCGCTTGATTGAGACGCTTATATAAATCGGTACGCTCATCAGCGGGCATCTCGCCGACTATCTTTGCTAGGCTGGCCCGCGGGAACACCTGCGCCATGGCGACTTGAATATCAGGCGCTAAGTAGGCAAACACTGTCGCACGATTGGGCAGACGCTGTAGTAATGGCCACGCAAGTGTAGGTGTCATTAATGCCAGTACATCAGCGCTATCGATAGGTCGCAGGTCTTGCAACTGCTGTACCGACTCATCAAATTGCTGCTGTGCGACAGCGTCGCTTAACTTGGCTGCAAACGTTTCTGCAAAATCTTTCTCATTCATCATTGTCACTCCGTCATCATTGTCACTCCGTGCAGCGCGAAGTCAGGCAACAGGTGCTCATAAAAAAGAGCCAATACAATTGGCTCAAGTCAACATAAAATCAAATCCTAATGGATTGGTCTTTTATTAGCAAGCTGATGATAGTCAAACGCCTCAAATAGCCAGCAAACCACAATCACGGTCAGTGTTGCCAAAGTTGATACCACAAACAAACATGGATGGTATCAATTTATATAAAAGCGCCATAAACCCGCGACTGGCTCAGTTTGGATTTTATTAATTCATAAACCAACCATGGCTGGCGACGATGGATTGTCCAGTAAAGACATTGCTTGGGAATGCTGCTAAAAACAAAGCCAGCTGGGCAATATCATCGACTGTGGTAAACGCTTTATCGACGGTATTGACCAGCATAATGTCATTTACCACTGACTCTTCACTGATGCCTTTTTCGGTGGCTTGTTCGGGGATTTGTTTTTCGACCAGTGGGGTTTTGACAAACCCTTGGCATAGGTTTCGGCGATATCGCGTCCGATACCACTTGCGGCGCCTGTGACTAAGGCCACTTTGCCTGTCAAATCTTGTTGTAATTGGGTCGCCATATGCGATCATCCTTTATCAGTTGGCTGTGTTCAGTCCTTGTTGGCCGCCGTTATTGCACAATGCTCACTGGGGTTTTTTCTTGTAGCTCCTCAAAGCTGACACCCTCTGCCAATTCCACCAGCTTTAGGCCATCATGGGTGACGTCTAATACCGCAAGCTCGGTGATGATACGGTCGACCACGCCTTTGCCTGTCAAGGGTAGCACGCATTCTGCAAGGATTTTTGGCTCGCCGTGTTTGTTGACTTGCTCCATCAGCACAATCACCCGCTGCACACCGGCCACCAAATCCATCGCGCCGCCCATGCCTTTAACCATTTTTTTGGGAATCATCCAGTTGGCCAAATCCCCTTTTTCTGACACTTCCATCGCGCCGAGTATCGCCAGATTGACATGACCACCTCGAATCATCGCAAACGACTCTGAGCTACTAAAATAACTGGCGCCCGGCTCTGCGGTGACGGTTTGCTTGCCCGCATTAATCAAATCGGCATCGACATTCTCCTCCGTTGGAAACTCGCCAATACCTAATAGGCCGTTTTCAGACTGTAGCCAGACATCCACCCCTTCAGGAATATAGTTGGCCACGAGGGTCGGTAGTCCAATGCCCAAGTTTACATAATAGCCGTCTTGCAACTCTTGTGCGGCACGCTGTGCCATCTGCTCTCTTGTCCATGCCATGGTGATTTCCTTATTTTTATAACCACTCCAAGAAATATGATTAGCGGCATCAAACTCGCTTAGTCTACAAAATGTAGCACTTAGGGTTATCTTACTTGCTGCTCAATTTTTAGAAGTAGTATTACAATATTCTATTATTAACGTCATTTTTAAAAGGTTTGGGTAAAACCACTAACTAAGCACTCTTGGCGGCTTTAGTGGTGGTTTTTTCGATACGTTTTTCAGGGTTATCATTTAAGACGATACGTTGCACAAAGATACCGGGCAGATGTACGTCATCAGGGTCAAGAGTGCCGGTCTCGACGATTTCTTCGACCTCAACGATGGTCACTTTGCCCGCCATTGCACAATCCGGGTTGAAGTTACGAGCGGTTTTATTAAAGAGTAAATTGCCCGCCTTATCGGCCTTTTGCGCTTTAATCAATGCCACATCGGCGCGCAGTGAATGCTCTAACACATAAGTACGACCGTCAAACTCACGGGTTTCTTTGCCTTCAGCGACCAGCGTACCAACGCCTGTGGCGGTATAAAATGCAGGAATGCCTGCACCGCCTGAGCGCAGTTTTTCGGCCAAGGTGCCTTGCGGCGTTAGCTCAACTTCAAGCTCACCTGCCAAGTATTGACGCTCAAACTCTTTGTTTTCGCCGACGTAAGATGAAATCATTTTTTTAATTTGACGGGTTTGTAGTAGTAATCCTAAACCGAAGTCATCGACACCGGCGTTGTTACTGATGCAGGTCAAATCCTTAACTCCGCTATCACGCAATGCTTCGATCAACGCTTCAGGAATACCGCACAGACCAAACCCGCCAATAGCAAGCGTCTGCCCATCGCTGACGATGCCTTTTAGCGCCTCTTCGGCACTACTATATACTTTTGAGCGACTCATACTTATCTCCTTGCAAGTCTGTTTTTGTTATTAACGTCCATTATCTATCATGATTTATTTATTGTGCCAATCAATAGCGCATTGACTGTTTTAAATTTAAATCAATACATTTTATATCGATATATCATATATCAAATACTTATGCTAAGTTAACATATAATTCTCGTAGCGAGAAGACAATAACACTAAGAACGAATGAGACAGTACAGTAGCGAGGTATGAGGCAAGTCAATATCATATTATTCTAAGATTAATATTTGATAAAAAATCAAAAATTACATATTTTGATTAATTTTATTGACCTATGTACCCAAGCGCTTGATTCCAGCAGCGATTGCGCTTGGCTCCTTTACCTTTACCATGACAGCACTACCAGGCACGCCAGCCATTCAAAACGCTATCCCAATCCCATACTACAATACCAACGTTTTTGCCGCACCGATACTGGGTATCATCGGCGGTACCATTATGTTTGTCTGTGGCTGGCTATAGCTACAGACACGCGCCAAAAAAGCCAATGCCGCAGGTGAAGGCTATGGTCAATTATCATCTCATTGGTCGTTGCTTGTACGGTTTTGATTCCGCTGATCGCAGTGGTCGCTATCATCATCTTGGGGACGATGTTTGGTTCTTTTTGATCGCACCGCTCGCCTTGCCTTAACGCACCTCACTCTACAACCGTTTTATTTTCGATTGATGATAACCACGAACACCACCCACTCAGCCCGCGCTCGGTGGGTTTTTTATGTCAAAGCGATGCTGGTTTTTTATAAAGATTCAGCCATCACTTAGTGTTAATTACTAAGGAATATCACAAATTTGGCCGAATTACGGTATCATAGGCACACTTTTTAGACTTTTGCTTATTTTAGAAGTTTTTAGCCTTGATAACGTCATCATCATACCTTTATAAACAGCGTGTGACGTTTGATAACCAACCCATTTATACAAAAATATAGGTGATAAAAGTGCGTGAGATTTTAGTAACCAGTGCGCTGCCCTACGCCAATGGCTACATCCATTTGGGGCACCTTGTAGAATACATTCAGACAGACATCTGGGTACGTGCCATGAAGGCGCAAGGCCATCAGGTCACTTATGTCTGTGCCGATGACGCGCACGGTACAGCCATCATGCTCAAAGCAGAAGCCAATGGCGTCACGCCAGAAGAGCAAATCGCCTCGGTCAAAGCCTCACACGAAGCAGACTTTGCAAAGTTTTTGATTGAATTTGACAACTACCACAGCACCCACTCAGAAGAAAACAAACATTTCTCAGAGCTGATTTATCGTCGTCTAAATAACGCCGGCCACATCAGCACAAAGGATGTCGAGCAATTGTTTGATCCCGAAAAACAGTTGTTTTTGGCCGATCGATTTGTCAAGGGAGAGTGCCCAGAATGCGCTAGCCCAGACCAATATGGTGATAACTGTGAAGTCTGCGGCACCACCTATGATGCCACCGAGCTAAAAAACCCCTATTCGACGTTGTCGGATGCCACGCCGGTACTCAAAACCTCAAAGCATTATTTCTTTGATTTGCCAGAATTTGAGCAGTTTTTAAAAGACTGGACCCGCAGTGATGAGCGCTTGCAAGTTTCGGTCGCCAATAAGCTGCAAGAATGGTTTGAAGCGGGTCTCACCAGTTGGGATATCTCTCGCGATGCGCCGTATTTTGGTTTTCAGATACCCGATACCCCAAGCGATGAGCCAGACAAATACTTTTATGTATGGCTCGATGCGCCAGTGGGCTACATGGCCAGCTTTAAAAACCTATGCGACAAACGCGAAGGCAGCGATCAGGCGCTCGATTTTGACCGCTATTGGGCACAGGAAAATGAGCATAAAACCGAGGTGTATCACTTCATCGGTAAAGACATCGTGTATTTCCATGCACTGTTTTGGCCTGCCATGCTAGCCGGTAGTGAATTCCGCACGCCAACGGGCGTTTTTGCTCATGGTTTCTTAATGGTCAATGGCGAAAAAATGAGTAAGTCACGCGGCACCTTTATCAAAGCTGAGACTTATGCCGAGCACTTGCACCCAGAGTATCTGCGTTATTACTTCGCCAGTAAGCTGTCGGATAAGGTCGAGGACATCAACCTTGATTTAGAAGATTTTATGCAAAAGGTCAACTCTGACTTGGTAGGTAAAGTGGTCAATATCGCCAGTCGCAGCGCCGGTTTTATCGTCAAAAAATACGACGGGATGCTCTCAGAGGTCTGCGCTGAGCCTGAGTTGTTAGAAGACATCACCAAAACGGGCGATGAGATTGCTGCTGCTTATGAAAACCGCGAGTTCTCCCGTGCCATGCGCCTTATCATGCAGTGTGCGGACAAGGCCAACGAGTATATCGATGGCAAAAAACCATGGTCACTTGCCAAGCAAGAAGGCACTGAACAAGAGGTGCAAGACGTCTGCTCGGTGGCGATCAACATCTTCCGTCAGCTCATGGTTTATCTTGCGCCAGTATTGCCTGAGCTGACCGCCAATGCCAAAACGTTTTTGAATATTGAAGACTTAAGCTTTGCCAGCCGCAATGAGTGGCTACTGGGTAATAAAATCAATAAATTCAAGCCACTGATGCAGCGTATCGAAGAGAAAGACGTCACCGCCATGATCGAAGACTCCAAAGCATCGCTAACCCAGAGTGAAGCGCCAGCGGCTGATCAGCCGGCTTCTGCCGCAGACGAAGCAAGCGAGTCAGACGACTATATCGGTATCGAGGACTTTGCCAAGGTTGAGATGAAAGTGGCGCACGTGGTCGCGTGCAACCATGTCGAAGGCGCAGACAAACTATTGCAATTTACCCTAGATGTCGGTGAAGAGTCTCCGCGCAACGTGTTTAGCGGCATTCGTAAGTTTTATGAGCCTGAGCAATTACAAGGCAAAAAAGTGATCTGCGTCACCAATCTGGCGCCGCGCAAGATGAAGTTTGGTGTCTCAGAAGGCATGGTACTCTCAACCGGTCATCCAAAGACAGGGCTTACGGTCGTCACCTTGCCAGATGACTGCGTGATTGGCGATACATTAGCGTAAAGTCGGTTTTGAGCGTGATACTCTTTGTACCTTTATGATTTTTTTGTTTCAAAAAAGACGTCCAAGTGACGTCTTTTTTGCGTTTTTGCCGATAAAAGCTGAGAAACCCCATCGTCAATATATCTGGCGAGATGACTCATGACGAACTCGCCTTAATTTTTTATTGCGATAACTTACATTACTGTCATAATATGGACGTAATAATCATGGATTGATTACTTTTATGTTCGCCCGTTATCTCAGCATGTACATAATATTGACTCGGGTAACCTGCACTTCTTTAACCGACGAGCCAGAATAACATGACCTTTGCTACTACTTTACGCTTTAGCCTATATGGTGCCGCCATGAGCGCTGCCCTTGGGCTACTGGGCTGCTCAGACGCCACCGACACCGCCGCCGATAGCGCTGGTACTGATGCCGACAAACCTGCCAAGACCTTGGCCATCACCCAGATCGTCGAACATCCATCGCTAGATGAGATGCGCCGCGGTATCATTGATGAGCTGGCTGATAATGGCTACATCGAAGGTCAAAACCTCACAGTAAACTTCCAAAGTGCGCAGGGTAATACTGCCACCGCAGGGCAAATCGCCAAACAGTTTGCCGGCGACAACCCTGATGCCATCGTCGCCATATCGACGCCCTCGGCACAGTCAGTGGTGGCCTCTACCAAAACCGTCCCTGTGATTTATACCGCCATCTCAGACCCTGTGGCTGCAAAACTCATCGATGCCAATGACGTGCCTATCCAGTCAAACGTCACTGGCCTATCAAGTGAGCTGCCTATCGAGCCGCAACTGGACAATATCAAAAAAATCGTCCCCGATGCCAAAACCATCGGCTATGTCTATAGCCCAGGTGAAGTCAACTCTGTGGTGGTGCTCGATCAGCTCAAAAAAGCCGCGCCAAATTACGGCCTTACCATCTTAGATGTCACGGCCAATCGCCCAACCGATGTCGCCATGGCAACGCGCAGCCTCTCAGGTCGTGCCGATGTCATTTATACCTCGCTTGACAACAACGTGGTATCCGCCTTTGAAGCCATGGCAGGCGCAGCCAACGAGCTGGATATTCCGGTGATTGCTTCGGACGAGTTTAGCGTACGACGCGGCGCGACCGCCGCACTTGGGGTCAATGATTATGATTTTGGTCGTACCACAGGCAAGATGGTCTATCGCGTGCTAAATGGTGAAGCCGTGAGCGCCATCAAGCCTGAGGTCATGAATACCTTAACCTTGTACGCCAGTCCAAAGCATGCCGCTGAGCAAGGCGTAAGCTTGAGTGAGGATTTGCTAAAAAACGCCATCAATATCGACAAAAAGGCACAAGCCACTGCACAGTAGTCATAGGGCGTGTGATGCAGTAATTGTATGACACAGTCAACTGACGTTATCCTTTACCCATTTATTGAATAATGTACGGACACATTATTATTTTCAGGAGTGAGAGCTATGTTTTATCAAAACCGTTTTGGTCATTTCAACTTCAGTAAGGCACTGTTATTAGGCGGCGTTTGTACTGCGATCTTAACTGGCTGTAATCAGACAGCCCAAGATACCGATAGTGCTGACGGTACGGCAGACAGTACCGCCACGCAAATGAAAACGGTCGCCATTACCGCCATTGTCGAGCATCCTGCCTTAGATGACGTACGTAAAGGCGTGATCGACGAGCTCGATGAAGCAGGTTTTAAAGACGGTGAAAACCTAACGGTTAACTTTCAAAGCGCACAAGGCAATACGGCAACAGCCGGACAGATCGCCAAGCAGTTTGTCGCGGATGAGCCAGACGCTATCGTCGCGATCGCCACCCCATCCGCTCAGTCTGTTGCGGCAGCGACCAGCACCATTCCGATGGTGTTTTCGGCTGTGACTGACCCTATCGCCGCCAAGCTAGTACCGAAACTTGATGGCTCAGGCACCAACGTCACTGGCGCATCAGATGCACTACCCTATGAGCCGCAAATCGAGCTGATGCGTCAGATCATCCCAGACCTAAAAAACGTCGGTTACGTCTATAGCCCAGGTGAAGTCAACTCAACCATCATCCTAAAAAACCTAAAAGAAAAGCTGACCCCTCAAGGCATTAATGTGCATGAAGCGCCAGCACAGCGTAGTAACGACATCGCCATGGCCGCCCGCAGTCTTGAGGGTAAGGTGGATATGATCTACACCTCAACCGATAACAACGTGGTGTCGGCTTATGAGTCGCTATACCAAATCGCCAAAGAAAGTAAGATTCCGCTGATTGCCTCAGACACCAGCTCAGTCGAGCGCGGTGCGGTGGCGGCGTTGGGCGTCAACTACTACGATCTTGGCCGCGAAACTGGCAAAATCGTTGTGCGTATCTTAAATGGTGAAAAAGCCGGCGCTATCCCTGTCTATACGCCGCAAGCGCTAGATTTGTATGTCAGTCCAAAACATGCGACTGAAGAAGGCATTACTTTGTCACAAGCGGTTATCGATAACGCCAAAGAAGTGATAGAATAACGGCCTTTTATTTTTAACGTCACATAGCAGCGTCTATCTATCAGCAAAACCACCAAACAGACAGCGAGCGCTATTCATGGCTGGCTGTCGTTGGTTTTGTCCGATGGGGCTATATAATTAAAACCAAGGTAGCTTATGATCGTTATTCATCGTGATATGTTTTGGTTTACCCTAACCGCAGATTGTTTAATCTGTTAAATTCACCGCTTAGCTGTTTGGCGTTTATATGAGTGTGGCAATCGCCGCGCATTTATGTGACTCTCTCGCGCCGGACACTTGGTTATGACTTACTGATCTCTTATGTCTTTAATTGCTTTTTTTGGTGCGCTTGAAAGCGGTCTGATTTATGGCCTTGTTGCACTTGGCGTCCTGATCTCATTTCGTACGCTCGACTTTCCTGATCTGACGGCTGATGGCAGCTTTCCGCTCGGCGGTGCTGTCGCTGGTATCTCTATCGTCGCTGGTATCAACCCATGGCTTGCTTGCGCGTTTGGTATGCTCGCAGGATCAGTCGCAGGTATCGTCACGGCATGGCTCCACGTCAAGCTGGGTATCTTGCAGCTACTTGCCAGTATCTTGGTGATGGTCGCGCTATACTCTGTCAACTTGCGCATTATGGGTGCGCCAAACTTACCGCTCCTTGGTGAGACCACTGTATTTAGCAGCTTGGTAACTGATGGCAACGGCTATTGGATGCGCTGCTTGATCATTGGGGTGGTGATCTTAGTGGCCAAGCTGTTTTTAGATTGGTTTTATAACACTGAAACTGGCTTGTCGATGCGTGCCACAGGCTCCAACCTACGGATGGCACAAGCCCAAGGTATCAATACCTCATGGATGACCATCATCGGTATGGCCATATCCAATGGTCTAATCGCACTGGCAGGTGCTTTGTTTGTACAAACACAAGGCGGCGCGGACATCTCTATCGGTATCGGTACCATTGTCATTGGTCTAGCAGCCGTCATCATCGGTGAGACCATCATTCCTGCCAAGCGTATCTGGCTGATTACCTTTGCTGTTATCGTCGGGGCGGTACTATATAAGCTGTTTATTCAGGTGGCGCTATCGAGCGATACACTACGTAGCATCGGCTTTGGTCCGCAGGATTTAAACCTAATCACTGCCCTACTGGTGGTACTGGCACTGGTACTACCAAAAGCCAAAACCAAGTTTTTATCTCGCAAGGCTCGCGCTTAATAATGGGTAAAGTAGCAATACAAGCTTTAAGTGACTGTCTTAAAGTGACAATAAGGAATAACGACTATGATGCAAGCCACAGATTTGCGGTTAACCTTTAACCCAGGCACCCCTATCGAAAATCCGGCGCTACGCGGCATCAATCTCAACATTGCAGATGGTGAGTTTGTGACGGTGATTGGTACCAATGGTGCTGGTAAATCCACGTTTTTGAATGCTGTCAGTGGTACCACACGTGTCGATAGTGGCTCAATCTTACTCAATGGTATTGATGTCACCAAAAAAACCGCGCATCAGCGCGCGCACTGGGTCGCTCGCGTGTTTCAAGACCCGATGGCGGGCACCTGCGAGGCGCTCACTATCGAAGAAAACATGGCACTGGCGTACAAACGTGGCGGCAAGCGTGGGTTGAGCTTTGCCTTAAACCAAAATAACCGTGATTTGTTTCGCGAAAAGCTGTCCGTACTTAAACTGGGATTAGAAAACCGCTTAACTGACCGCATGGGATTGCTATCAGGCGGTCAACGTCAGGCAGTTAGCCTCCTGATGGCCTCGCTCCAGCCTTCCAAAATCTTATTACTAGATGAACATACGGCCGCGCTTGACCCGAAGACAGCAGCGTTTGTCTTGGAGCTGACTGATAAGATCGTCACAGACAATAGCCTCACGACGATGATGGTCACCCACTCTATGCAGCAGGCGCTGGCGCACGGCACGCGCACGGTGATGCTACATCAAGGCCAAGTGGTCTTAGATGTTGCAGGAGACACTCGTCGCGGCATGACTGTCCATGACCTGCTCGATATGTTCGAGCAAACCCGTGGTGAAAAGGTCGAAGACGATAGCTTAATTTTGAGCTAAGTCATTGATATTATGCACAGTGCTTATTTAAAAACAGGTCCCCGATAGCTGGTAAATATACCGCAAGATGAGTCACCAGTAAGGATATGCCCTAAGTGTCAAGCAGCACCAGCTTTTGAATCAATTCACTGACATGCTGCGCTTGCATCTTTTTCATCACCTGTGAGCGGTGCACCTCGACTGTGCGCACGGCAATATCTAAGTGGTCGGCGATGACTTTATTGATATTACCTTGTAGCAGCTCATCGGCTACCAGCTTTTCTTTATCCGTCAGCTGAGCATACAGCTTGCGTATCTCGTACAGTTTGGCACGCTTGATGGTCAATGATTGCGCCTGTGCCAACGCTTGCTGTAGACGCTGACTGCCTATGGGTTTTTCTAGATAGTCGGCCGCGCCCTGTTTGAGCATATTTACCGCATCAGCAATCTCGCCATTACCTGTCAAAGCGATGAGCGCCATAGGGCTATCATGATTATTCAGATACGCCTGTAGCGCCTGCCCGCTCATCTCCGGCATCATCAAATCACTGATGATGACAGCGGGACGATAGATATCTACCTGCTGCAAAAACGCTAACGCACTCGGCCATCCTTGCGCTTGCACCCCCAAACTCCCAAGTAAAAACTCACAAGAGAGGCGCACGCTTTCTTCATCATCGATGATATGAACGACAAGGGACTCAGCGCTGGTTTTTGGTACATGGTCAGATGACATCATAGGCGTATCTTGACCGTGCTCAGAGATGTGTGTCAAAGGGGAAAAAATCATATAAACCTCTTTGGCCCAATTGAGTGATGATAAATGATGGTGTTTTTAAATGTAGGTTGCGCAGCATCGAAGGCATGCAGCACACATAAAACTTATACCCATCACGCTTCACAATTTATAACTGTTTTTTTCAACTGGCTATATTACTGCCCGTTGTTTTTATCAAGTACAGACAGCGGCAAATAAAAAGAGACTTGCGCGCCTATCGTATTTGCTGGCGGCTGGCCTAGATGCGCGGGTAGCGACTGCAGTTTACCCTGTAAGGTGCGCCGAAAGCGATAGGTCTGAGCGTTTGCCACAAGATATTTATAGAGCTCTGCGGCCACTTTGATATTACTTAGCGCTATCTGTGCCTCTATGGACTTACACAGCCGCTGACAAATCATCAGACCCAGCCCCAGACCGTCCGCTTTGCTCGACTGCGCGGCATAATATCCAGATGCAGCTTCGTGCTGATGAGACTGAGCCAATTGCCGCGCATCAAATCCTCCTGCGTCGTCACTGACATGCAGCGCCAGCCACTTTTTGTCATCGCGGCTATCTATCTGACAGCGTAACGAGATATTTGTCGCACCTTGCTGGGCGGCATTGCTCATGGTATTGATAAGCAGTTGCTCTAAGAGCAGATGCGGCAGGGTCAGGCCTTTATAGTCGGTTATCAGCCAAAAATCGATACCGCTCGCTTTATCACCCAATAATAAAACACACTGCCGATAGGTCGCTCTGATGTCGACCCTCACGTCATCGGCGGCGCTCCGCTGCGAGCGTCCCGCCCAGCTGCGGATATTGTTGACGATCGCTGCGACACGTTTGGTCTCATGGACGATCTGCTCTAAGGCATTTTGTGTCATTTTATTGTTTGTCTCTTTATTATTTATTTCTGTCTTAGTCTTATTCTGATACCGTATCAGCAGTCCTTGTGCGTAGTTTTGGATAGTTGCCAGCGGCTGATTGATTTCATGGGCGATGGCACCGCTCATCTCACCAATGACCGCAAAACGCTCTGATTGACGCAGCTGCTCATCATAGTCACGAATGAGACGGTTTTGCGTCAGTATTTTTTGGCGTCGACGCCATGCCAGCCAACTCATCCAGCCATAGTTGATGGTCGATATCAGGATAATAAACACCAGCACGGCGACTCCCAGCCGATGCGCTTGTATCCAGTCGAGCAAATGAGCGCTGAACGGTTTTTGGGCTGGATGACGCTGCATCTCATACAAGACACGCTCAGCCTCCATACTAGACTCTGGAGGCAGCCAGCGCAGCCCTGCCGTAGACATTTGCTCTGCTGGCGGCGGGGCAAATACCTGCTGACTGACTTGCCGTACCAATGCCGCAGGTGCTTGCTCAGTGGCGGCCAGCGTCCAGTTGGGATAGATCGCTGTAGAAGACTGGCAGTTTGATGCGGTCGCGACTGGATGCAGTAGACGATATTGTTTGGCATGTATTTTCCCTTGCCGCGTCATCTCCTCCATCAAGCATAGCGGCACGATGGCAGCATCGACCCTGCCATGGGCCAAAGCCTGCAAACTCCGCTCAATCGGATAGCCGGTGAACTGTATATGATAATGACTGGGCGTGATGCCGTTTTGCTGTAGTAAATGCGCGCCCAGCAAATATCCACCAAACGCATCGGCATCAACTGCGGCCACCGTACGGCGCTGTAAATCTGACAAACGATAGATATTGCTATCGGCTGCCACCCATAAGGCACTGGCGACCGCTTCCATCGCGCTGGGCTGTTGCTGCGCTATCGGCTCAGGTATTTGGCGAAACTGCTGAGCCAAGCTAACCGTCGCCTGCGATGCACGTTGGGTGAGCGTATGTGCCCGAAAGCCTTGCACCTTATCATCGACCGACAGCGCCTGCTCAGACAACACTGTCGGCGCCTGCAACGTAGCCAGCCAGCGCCATTTGGTGGTATTCATTTTTATAAACTGAACTTGCGGACCCAGCACAAATGCAAACTGTTTGGCTTGTATTTGCTGTTGCCAGTTTTCTAATGCCAACGGCACTAATATCACCGTGTCCTCGGCGAGCTGCCGATTGATATCATCTAGCCATGGCTGCCAGCGATCTTGCGCGGCTCTCTCGCCTTGCGGCGCCAGCACTCCCACATAATACGTCTGCGCAAATGCTGTCGCGACACCTACCCCACTATATAACGTCATTACAATCAGTAAGACGGCACCAACAGACGCATGCCACGTCGCCTTATTTTTAGAGCCTTTATACATCGTGCTCACTTCCCACTGGACCTATCAGTCGATATTATAAACCAAAACCCCCAATTATAATGTGGTTTTCCACAATATCGCCAGTGCCGCGCCTGCCCTATACTTAATCATCATAGTACGACCTTTAAATCGTCATGCGCACCGTATGCAATCCTAGGGCATGGTGTGCTGGACACAGCTATCTTATGGAGGGTGGACGGATGAAAAACAAAAAGTGGCCACTGATTATCTTAATCATCGGTATTATCGGGCTGGTCATTGCCTTTATTATTGGACAATTATTGCCAAATATGCGCACCAGCACGAGCAATATTGAGGTCGATATCACCGATCCGGCCTTAATAAAAAAAGGCGCGTACATCGCCCGTACCGCAGACTGTGTCGCTTGTCATACGACGCTTGACGGCGAGACTTATGCAGGCGGTCTCCCGATGCTGACGCCACTTGGGGCGATTTACTCAACCAACATCACCCCAGACAAAGACACGGGCATTGGCAATTATAGTTTTGATGATTTCAAAAATGCGGTCAAACACGGGGTACGCCATGATAACAAAGCCTTGTATCCTGCGATGCCCTACCCGTCTTATCAGCTGATGCCAGATGAGGACGTGGCCGCAATGTATGCGTTTTTTATGTCTGATGTCAAACCCGTTCAGCAAGCCAACCTAAAAAGCGAGCTACCACCAGTGGCTAATTGGCGCTGGCCCCTAGCCTACTGGCAGGTGTTATTTGATCGCAAGCGTGAGTTTGTCCCTGAGACGGACGATGCGCTCTTGACCCGTGGTCAGTATTTAATCGAAGGCCCTGGACATTGCGGCTCTTGTCACACTAGCCGCGGTATCGGCTTTCAAGAGGTCGCGCTCAGTAACGCGGACTCCAACAAATATCTAAGCGGCGCGGTCATCGATGGCTGGCGTGCCAAAAGCATACGCGGCGAGCATCGCGGACTTGGCACGTGGACAGTAGCAGAATTAAACGACTTCTTTAAGACTGGCCGTACCGACACCACTGCTGCCTTTGGTGCCATGGCCGAAGTGGTCGAGCACAGCACCCAATACATGACTGACAACGATATCAACGCCATGTCGTCCTACCTCAAAACCCTAAGCCCTGCACCAAACAAAGAAGAAACCTTGCCGAATAAAGCAGACACCACCACGCAAAAACTGCTAGATGGCAACTATGACTCACGCGGCGCAATCCTCTACGCAGAGTATTGTCAAGTGTGCCACCGCGCCGATGGTCAAGGTGTGGCGCGTATCTTTCCCGCCCTTGATGGTAATAGCGCGGTGTATTCTAAAAACGCGGACTCCGTCCTACAAATCACCTTAAGCGGCGGCCGGATGCCCAAGACCCCTTATGACCGTATGGCATTTACCATGCCTGAGTTTTCTAACTTAAGCGATGCGGATGTGGCCGAGGTGGTCAACTATGTCCGCAACAGCTGGACCAACCAAGCGCCCAAAATCGACGTCAATGACGTAGTAAAAATGCGCGCTTTTCTCGCCAAAAAACCAAAAACCAGTACCGATATCGCCCCAGACCTAAGCATTGACGCTGCAGAAAAAGGAGCAAACCAATGACCCATTTACTATTCATATTGCCGCGCGCCGCGGTTTATGCCGTCTTAGGTGTCATCAGTATAGGCGCCTTCAGTGGCTGCTCCAATCCTACCCCTGCTGAGCGCAATGCGCCTGAATTTAACACGATCACAGCCGACGATGCCAACGAAGACATCGGCACATATATACTGCCGCAAGACACTGCCATCTTATATGAGCCAAATGCTGAGGAAATATTTTATGGCAAGCGGCTCCTTAACGAAACCAAGCGCCTGCTACCAGAGCACGTCGGCGCGCAGATGAACTGTAATAGCTGCCATATATCACAAGGCAAAGTCCCGCTTGGCGACCCCTATATCAACAGCTATAACACCTACCCACGGGTGATGCCGCGTGCTGGCAAAGAAATCGATCTAGAAGCCCGTATCAATGGCTGTTTTCAGCGCTCAATGAATGGCAAACCTTTAGACCGTGAGTCACCTGAGATGCAGGCGATGATGGCTTATATGAAATGGCTGTCACAAAACACGCCAAAAGAGCACAAAGTCGATATCAAAAACGCAGGCGCTGTCGATACCTCATTGACACCGGACCCTATACGCGGCGAGCAAATCTATCAAGCACAATGCGCGACTTGCCATGGCGACAATGGCGAAGGGCTCAAAGACAGTCGCGGTGACATCGTTTTTCCGCCATTATGGGGCGATGAGTCCTTTAATATCGGCGCAGGCATGGCTCGCACCTATAAAGCTGCCGCCTTTATTAAATACAACATGCCCATGGGCATTCAGACCAAAGGGCTATGGGGCCACGGCAATGTCCTAAGCGATCAAGATGCTGTCGACGTGGCGCATTTCTTTACCCATCAGCCGCGCCCTGATTTTGCAGGCAAAGTCAATGACTGGCCCAGTGGTAAAAAACCCAAAGACGCACGCTACTGATCGCCTTAAACGCGGCGTTCTCCGTGGTTGTCTTTAGCTGTTGATAAAGCCGCCCTAACAGAGCATGCCTTCAAGAAAATTGATGTTTCTTGAAGGTTTTTTGTTATCTATGGTTACTACTGCTACACACGGTACAGCGGGCATTATATAGTGATGAAACATCACCATTATGTCGCCATTTATCGATGAGGTCTGTCATGCGCAAAATTCCTGTTTACTCCCACCCTGCTGCAGGTTGGCCTGCGCTGATCTCCTCGACACGCAAAATGATGGATTATCAAACTTTTTTACGCGGTAGTGTCAGCGTCCTAAAAAGCAATCAGCCTCAAGGCGGATTTGACTGCCCAGGCTGCGCGTGGCCAGACCATAAGTCACATAAGCGCATCGACGTCTGCGAAAACGGCATCAAAGTCATTGCCAGCGAAACCATGACGAAAAAGGCGGATGCACAATTTTTTGCGCGGCATACCGTCACCGAGCTGCAAGGCTGGTCGGGCTATGAGCTTGAACATAGTGGTCGTTTGTCAGAACCGATGTACTATGATGCCGCACAAGATCGCTATGTACCGATTTCTTGGGAGGCCGCTTATCAGTGTATCGCTGAGCAATTAGGTCAACTTGACTCACCAGATGAGGCGTTATTTTATACCTCAGGGCGCGTGACCAACGAGCCGGCTTTTATGTATCAGCTGTTTGTTCGCAGCTTTGGCACCAATAATTTGCCTGACTGCTCAAACATGTGCCATGAGCCGACCTCAGTGATGCTCGGTAAACAGCTAGGCGTCGGCAAAGCGACAGTCATGCTAGAGGATTTTGAGCAAGCCAAGCTCATATTGATGTTTGGTCAAAACCCTGCCACCAACCATCCGCGCATGCTCGAGATGCTCGCTCATGCCCATGAACAAGGCTGCCAAATCCTCTCGATAAATCCCATGCGCGAGCAAGGCTTGAGTAAGTTTCGAAACCCACAAAAACCCACGCATATGGCCGCCGGTCAAAGTGATGATATGGTCGATGAAGTCGTGCAAATCCAAATCGGCGGCGATGCAGCGCTGCTGACCGGCATTGCCAAATGGCTGATTGAGAATAATAAAATTAATACCGATTTTATTACAACGCATACCTCAGGGTTCGAGCCATTAAAACAATGGCTGACCGAGCAATCTTGGACGGATATCGAGCAAGGCTGCGGTATCGCTCAGACAGAGATTATCAGGCTTGCTAAGTTGGTCGCCGATAGTCCAGCGACCATTTGCACATGGGGCATGGGCATCACTCAGCATGTACAAGGCGATGACAATGTTGCGATGATTACCAACCTATTATTATTGATGGGTATGATTGGCATTGAGGGCGCAGGCGCCTCCCCTGTTCGTGGTCACTCCAACGTTCAGGGCGATCGTACCATGGGTATCCATGAACGCCCGAGTAAAACCTTATTAGACAGTCTAGAGCGCGTCTTTGAGCGTCCTATGCCAAAAGAGCATGGCTATGATGTCGTCACAGGCGCCAAAGCCCTTATCGAAGGTGAATTAAAAGTGTTTATGGGTATGGGAGGCAATTACGCGGTCGCCGCACCTGACACCAGCGCTATCGAGCAAGCACTCACCACCACACAGCTCAATATATTTGTGGGCACCAAGCTCAATGAAACCATGCTCTACCCCGGGGCGCACAACCTAATACTGCCTTGTCTGGGTCGTACTGAGCGTATCCTGACAACAAAAGGTGAGCAGTTTGCAACGATTGAAGATTCAATGTGTCAGATTGTCCCGACGCAAGGCACCCTAACACCAGTCAGCGACGCGCTCAAATCCGAGGCGCAGATCGTCGCCGATATCGCCACGCATTTGCTCAAGGCTGATACCGACATTCCTTGGCAGGCGATGAGTGCCGACTTCAATCTCATTCGCGACTATATCTCCCAAGCGATTGACGGCTTTGAGAACTTCAACACGCGCATTCGGGCAGCCGAGCGCGGTTTTCATTTATACCACCCAGCGCGCCACCGCGTGTGGAATACAGACAGTGGTAAAGCACAGTTTATCGTGCCGCAATACCCCATCACTTATGTCGCAGCCCAAATGGCCGACACCGCCGCTGCCTTAAATGATGGCTTAAACCCCTCTGGCAATGACAACGACCAAGGGATCGAACAAAAAATTTGGCAATTGACCAGTGTCCGTAGTCACGATCAATTTAACACCATGATTTTTGGCTATAACGATCGCTATCGCCAGAACAACCGCCGCGACGTGCTATTTATGCATCCAGACGAGATGAGCCGCCTAGGCTGGCAAAAAGGAGATCAGGTGATGGTATCGCGGCACGCCAGCAGCTCAAGCCACACAGCGTATAAAAACAAGCCGCGCGTACTAGGGCCGCTCATATTGACTGAGATGGATATCGCCGCCAATGCCGTCGCCGCTTATTATCCTGAATGTAACGACCTATTTGATTTGGATACCCATGCGCCAAACTCGCACATACCTGCCTACAAGTCGACGACCGTGATCTTAGAGCGTGTGAATACAAGTGTTCAGACAGCCGAACCTGTATAAGTGGTGATGATCACTGAAAGTAATTTTGAGCAAAGTGAGTCCTCTAGCAAAATGGCTATGATGGCAGAGACAACTGAAACTAGAGTGATTATGACTGAGATATCTGAGGATAATGATAATGGCGCAGCCGAGACAATGCTCGCTCGCAAACATTTAGTGCAGAAGCATTATTATCCATCGGACAAGACTCATGGAGCTGATATACCTCAAAGCTGTATTGAGTCTCAAACCACCAGTTTGGCAGTAGAGGCAGCGGTATCAATCGTTATTAATGGGATTCATTATGCGGTACTGATGGCCAGCCCTTACCAACTAGAGTACTTGGCTGTTGGGTTCTTATTTAGCGAGGGCTTGATTCAGCACAGTCATGAGTTGCTTGATTGGGAAGTGACACATCTTACGGATATTGCCATCTACCAAAAGTTTGCTCAATCCTTAAACGATGGGGATCTTGAATCCGCCTCCATTGAGCAACGCTTAGAGCAATTTCAAGATTATGATATCTATGTCGTAGAGCTGGTGCTAAACCAGCGATGCCATCAGCGCATCCAAGCCCAAAAGCGCCAACTGGCGGGGCGTACAGGCTGCGGTATGTGCGGTATCACGGGGCTGACACAGGCATTGCCCGACTTGAGCCACTACTCACGAGCAAACATACATGGTTCTAAGGCAACCGTGCCAAGCCTTGACTATCTATTAGCACTACGTCAGCAAGTAGATGCCGCACAGCATACACACCAACTGACAGGAGCTGTGCATGCAGCAGCGACGATATACGATCAGCAGTTGTACTTGTTTGAGGACGTAGGCCGTCACAATGCACTCGACAAATTAATCGGTTGGCAACTGCGACAAAAAGTAGAGGTTGATTGCGTACTCATGACCTCACGATTATCGATTGAGTTGGTACAAAAATCGATTCGGGGGCGTATCCCTTGGCTCGTTGGCATGTCTGCGCCCACCAGTACGGCCGTACGGGTCGCCCAGCGCTATGGTTTGGGGCTGGCTGGGTTTTTGCGTGACAATAGAGTCACCTATTACACTGGCATTTGATGAGTATTGCCTAACCACATTTTCTAAATCCTGTCGTTATCACCGATTCGTTTACTTTGATACCCTCACATTGATCATTTAATACTGCCACCATTCAATACGTTAGCCTTATTGATACCCTCACAAACACCTTTTCATAAACCCCATTTGTCAATGCTATTTTTCTTGAGGTCTGCCTCTGCCTTTTGGTCATTTATGACAGATAACTGACCGATGGATTTGAGCTTCACGGCAGAATAGGGTACCCTTAGTGCACGAGTATGTTACACATAGTTAACATAGCTGTAGTTTTATTTATAAATACCGAGCCTATGGTGCGACGCATCAGGGCTGTAGCGTGTTTGATACCTTAACTACAGGTAATGCGTCAATTACCTAATCATGGGCAAAAATTCGCTCATGCTTGGGTATATTTCAGCCGGCTATACATAATATTAGCCGATAAAGCTGTCTACACTTAGCACTGTCATCAGCAGATGGCTGAGTGCTTATCCATAATTTTGCTGTAGATACCTGCCTTGTCAGCGCTCTATAGCAGCCAGCTACTATCAAGTATGACCACTTGACAGCGTGATGGACTATCCATCAACAGACGCATGCTGATGACTGCCCTGCGATTTTTGTGAGACGTGGCTCACTGTTGCATGTGATTTTTTCAAATGACGTACAACAGTGAGTGACCGGCATGATGTCAATGGACAGTTGTCATTTACAGGTTGCAGGTACTCTTAAAACACCAAGTGCGCCAGCGTGCTGCATTTGGGTCGGCGCTGACCGCTTTTTATGACGGTCAATTGTTAGCACTGTGTGATGCCTCTACATAAGACTTTTATGGGCTTTATTATATTCTTAACAGTTTTGGATAAAGTTATACTATTAAACTTTTATTTATGTAAAATAATCGCGAGGTATGAATTTGAAAACTGAGTCACTGTTCCAATTTTCATCGTTAACCATTATTTTATTATTGTTAGCGTTTTATGGCGGCACGTATTTGTTGTCATTGCTGATCAAAAAAGACAAAGAAACCACTTCAGGATTTATGGTGGCAGGCCACGGCGTCGGCTTTGGCATGGGTGCTGCTAGTATGACCGCTACTTGGATTTGGGCGGCATCGTTTTATGCGGCGGCGACCTCTGGCTACAAGTATGGCGTATCAGGGCCGATACATTACGGCTTTTGGGGCGCGCTGATGATCTTATTCATCTACCCTTTTGGTATGCGCTTTCGTGAGCTTGCACCCGATGGTCATACCTTAGGTGAGCTTATCCACGCCCGCCATGGCTCATCAAGCCAATTAATTTTAGCCATATCCAACCTTATGGGCAGCTTAATTAGCTTGATGGTCAACTTTACTGCAGCTGGGGCGTTGGTGTCGGTATTATCGCCATTATCGTTTCAGACCGGTGTACTTATCGCGGGTATCGGAGTGCTAAGCTACACCCTAACCTCAGGGTTTCGCGCTTCCGTCTTTACAGACTTTGCGCAATTGGTCGCTTTGATGGCCATCGGTATTGTCATTATTCCAGCGGTACTGTTTGCGATGGGTGGGCCACAAGTCATGGTCGATGGTCTCTCTAACCTCACGCTTGAACAGCAGGATTTCTTTTCATCCGAAGCGTTTTTTCAGCAAGGAGCGCCCTATTTTGTCGCTGTGCTTGCTTATGCGATTGGTAACCAAACCATCACGCAGCGCTTGTTTGCGATCGATAAGACTAAGATTAAACAGACCTTTATTACCGCTACGGTCGGCTATGCTGGTATCGTCATCGGTCTTGGTATGATCGGATTGATGGCTTTGACCATCGGTATCGAGCCGCTAAATGGCGATATGAATAATCTGATTCCGCAAATGGTCAGCACTTACTTGCACCCTGTATTTATCGCCTTGTTCTTTATCTTGGTCATTGGCTCATTGTCATCGACTGCTGATTCGGATTTGTCGGCCTTATCGACCATTATGATGGCGGATGTGTATGGCAAAAACATTGCCAAAGGCCGCGTCAAGCCTAAAACGATGATGCTCGTTGGTCGTAGCACGATGATTATCGCCACCGCTGCCGGACTGATCTTTGCCAGCTTTAAGCTAGATATCTTGGTGATGTTGGTCTTTGTAGGGGCGCTGTGGGGCGCGATTGTTTTTCCGGTCATCGCCAGTGTGTTTTGGAACCGCGTGACCAATACCGCCTTTACCTCGGCGGTCATCGTCGGCCTGCTGCTATTCTGTGTGGTACGCTTTGAGCTGCTACCGATGACAGGCTTTACTGCCCTTTTCTTTGAAATACTGGCCAGTGTGGGCGCCGCAGTCGTGATTGGACTGATGGTCTTTGGCTTTTTGGGTCGTAAAATCGGCATGGTAGCGGCAGCGATCACGCTAATACTGATGCTCATTTTTGCCACAGGCTTCTTACGTCAGTACATGGTACTACTGGCCTCACTAACGGCCTATGGTGCCAGCACCATCGTTTGTATCATCGTTAGCCTCATGGGTGATGAACATTTTGATTTTGCTTTAATCAATCAACGTGTCGGCGATTATGATAAAAAAGCCAAGGCATCGACCTCTGAGCTTTCATAAACACAGGTAGCGAGCACCGCTTGCGGGTTTGGCAGTTCAGTTGGTCAATATGTGACCAACTGCACAGGCAACCCTTCATAAATACTATAAGGAGATATCATGGACAACGTCTTTATCTACGGCTTATATATTTTAATTTGGCCAGCCATTACGCTCGGCGTGCTGGTATTGATTTGTACCGCGACTTATCGCGATATCAAACGAGCCAAACGTAATAACGAAGAGATATTATAAAAGTACATACTCAATGATCAGTACTCTCATCAGTGAGTCCGGCTCACTGATGAGCCTGAATACGCAAAAAACTCATAAAAAAGCACTAAAATCAGCACAAGTGAGCATATAAGCTATTTTTAGCCAAAAAATGACTTGTAATTTAAATTATTTTTGCTAATATAGTCCACCTTGATTGGCTGGATGGCAGAGTGGTCATGCAGCGGACTGCAACTCCGTTAACGCCGGTTCGATTCCGACTCCAGCCTCCAATTATTTATTAACGTTATGTTAATTTAGGCTTGCATTATCAGCATAACCGCTTATAATAGCCACCACTTATCTTACCAGCGAAAAGCACTATCAACGCTTTTTAATGTATAGATAAAACAAGTTTTGCCCGGGTGGTGAAATTGGTAGACACAAGGGATTTAAAATCCCTCGCTCTAACGAGCGTGCCGGTTCAAGTCCGGCTCCGGGTACCATTATAGAAGTACAAAAAACCGCAAATCATAACGATTTGCGGTTTTTTTGCATTTGTGTCAAATACATAAGCTACAGAATTGATAAAAAATCGAGCAGACCTATTATCGGAGCACATTCTGGCACCTATGGATCTGCCGATTACTGCTTCACACGGCTTACAAATAGCAATGAGCAGCCTTAATAACACTCACCAAAGCGGTGCTAATGACGTGACGTAATAAGCGCGGTGTCAGTAGACAACACTGCGTTGACTAAGACAAAATACGCTATTCGTCGAGCATGTCGGTCATACCCTGATTTTATACTAGAAGATAAACCACACTCTGCTGCTCTGCATTATCGGCAAAATCCTACTTTGGCTTAGACTGCTCATCACATTATGTCAACGGTGGTAGCGCCATATCCAAATTGGACATTGAGACAGGGCAAATATGTGTGGGAGATGATGCCAAAAGGGGCAGATAAAGGCTCGGCCACCCTCACGCTGTTGCAGCACTTCCAAGCAGATAAGCCGATTTTTTCGATATTTATTAGAGATAATATCACTGATGAAATGGGATTCGCTGCGGTACAAGGAAACCTAGAGTCTCAACCGTCTCTAAAGAACAGCGCCACTCCTAGCCCATTCATCAAAAACCACCTAACAGATCGCCCTGCTCCCTCAATAACAGGCATAGGTATCAAAAAGTCGGTAGCTTGGTATGCGTAACCGTATTGGCTTATTTTTACACATTTCCTTTGGTTTTTTGGCAGCCGCTGCAACAAAGCACCGAGCTGATTTATCACCTCGCGCACTACGACCTACTTGGCACGCAGGCCATGCAAGACAAAACCAAGGCAACGGTCGTCTGTCAGCCAGCCATGTCAAAATCATGTCATAAAAAAAGCCAGCCACCTAAGTGACTGACTTTCTTTAAAATGTTTGGTGGAGATGGCGGAAACTAAACTACAAGCATAAGTTACTGATAATAAAAGCTATTAATATTTTAAAAATGAGCAATACCAACCATAATACCAACAATCGTTTTTGATAACGCCCTTTTTTGGCTGTTTGCTGCTTCACTCAATATTATTTTGTAATTATTTTCACTGTTTGCCGTTTCAACATTTCTCGACACGGTAGGGCGGTGTAATTGTTCATAACTTTGCAAGCGGTGACCGCTGCCATCTGCATATTTTTACGACCGCGTAATTAAAAGTTTAGGGGTTGCTTTTTGTTTGCATGGGGTTGAATTGTGGAATGCTGCACGCACTCAATAAATGCGCTTAAATGCGTGCGTTTTTAATGCGTTTCTGTGCATCTGCTAATTCCCACCATTGGGGGTTATCTGCTCAATAGGTTTTTGAAAGATATAAAAAGGCGTTTACCTGTCCGAAAAGTCGCTTATGCTGCCTCGTGTTACTTGTCTTGAAACTACCCCATCACGGGCAGAATATGCCCCATGCGCGTACTGTTCCATAAACTAGCCCCTCTTACGATGTCCGAAAAGTCCCTTACGATACCTGTGCATAAAGTCCCTTTTATGGACTCAAAGAATTACCCTTAGTCGATTTGGAACAGTCCGAAAACAGTCCTTTTTATGGAGTCCAAAAACTACCCCAGTCCTTTTAAAGCACTCCGAAAAACTAACCCTTTATGGACTCCAAAAACCCTGTAATTGGTGTCTGCCTCGCGTGCGCGCGCGATACTTGTCCGTTAATTAGCTAAGCCCTTATACTGCATAGCTTTGTGACATTGGCAATGATGATTGATTACCTTGCAAAATGTTAGCATTTGTCAACATTAGGCGGCGTGTGATTTGGTTTTGAATAACAAGTTTTGACAAGTTGGCGGCTATATTAATCGGTTTTGAATGTTAAGTTTTATTAGGTTCTAACGTGTCCGAAAACCTTAGTTTCTTTACACTATAAAAAGGGTTTGGCAGTGATCGCCTAACGTGTCCGAAAAGTCGCACCTCATTAAGTGATAGGCTCAGATTTGAGCGCATCTATTTTACTTTGACGGCTCTATGCTGTTTTAGTGAGGCTGCCACGCTGTAGGCTAATGATGGTCATGCTTTGCGCTAACCCGTCCTCCATTGGGGGTTATGCAATCCGTATCGCTAAGTAAAGGTAATCATGCTTTTAAACCTTAACATTTATTAACATGCTGGCAGTCGGCAAACTGATTTGTCACAGATATTTGAGCCATTGGCGCGGGCTGTCATGGGTAGATGGTCGGATTTGAAATCTAAGCAAGGGTGTATCTTTACACTATAAAAAAGGCAGACGATCACGCCTGCCAATATAGTTTTATACCTGTAAAAAGTCGCTAAAGTTGCTAAAGTTCCGCTAAGCCTTATCAGCTATAGCCTGTAGCTTAGATTGCACCTGCTAAGGTTCTGCTAAAGTTGCTAAAGTTCCGCTAAAGTTAGCCATTCTTAGCTAAAGTTTAGCAAGTTTAGCAATGCTTAGCAGCGCACTACCTAAAGTTAAGCCCTTGACGGCCAAGGGCTAGATGAAGTTTAGCAAGTTTAGCAGCTTTTTAGGGTAGCTAAGTTATAGCTAAGGTTAGCTATTCATCAGTAATTAGCTTCGGATTAATACACACTAAACGCCTGCGCCCCTCACTTTCTAAGCGAACGTGCCCCATACTTTCTAAATCATCAAGTAAGCTATTAAGTTTCTTACCTCTTAGGGCATTAGGTGCATTCTGTGATACAAACGACTTATTCAAAGTAGGCGGCTTCTTGCCCCTCGCCTTATCCACCAGCCAGCTGCTTAGCTTCTCACTGTCGTTCTGCTCACCTGTGGGGGTGGCATCAAGGTAGCGTAGGCGCTCGCTGGTTGAGTATTCTACAAGCATAAAAGCGCGGGCAATATCATCAGTGGTTATCACCTTGCGCCCCTCAAAGAATGCCATTAATGACGCTATACGGCTGGCATTCTCTGCCATACGTGAAGCATACGCTTTTAGATACTCTAATGCCTGCCCCTGTGCTTGGCGGTTCTCTATCGCCTGCATGTGCTTATAAAAGGTCTGCTCTGCACCCTCTGCCCATTGCATTTTTATGCGCTGTGGTGTGCCTGTGCTGTCGTTTGGTAGATGGGCTGGCAATGGGTCAAGTAAGCTCTGACAGCGTGACCAGTAGGCGATTAAATCAGGATTATCATACGGGCTGTCATTCCTGCGCTTTTCATCGTCCCATACTCGATGACCGCGCAAGTCCTCAGGGCAAGCAATCAAGGCACGGGCTAAAAAGCCTTGCCCATTCATCAAAGGATCAGTTAATGCTTGCTCTAATACTACCCGTTGACCTTGTAGCAGTAGCGTCATGCGTACGTTGTGGGCATCGGTTTGCGGTGTGGCATAGGCAGACTTTTGCGAGCGTAAACGGGACACTTCACCATCGCTATATAGCTTGGTAATGGCAGATAAGGCGCTGCCAGCGGTATCACCTGTCATGGTGTGACCGTTAAAAAACTGCCCTGCCTCGTCTGTTGTCCATGATGCGTTATTCATCTCACCACTGATAAACCTATCGAGTATCGGCTCTATGGTTGCATCATCAAACAAGTTCTTAGGGTTTTGCGGTTTTGGGTTATCCTCTAAGAATTGGGCTAATTCTTTACTCTTTAACCCTGCCTTTTCACTGTCCCATGCTGCTATATCGTCTAGGTAGTTGCCGTATTGCTGGCGTTCATACTCTTTGATCTTAAAGTGAGTTAAGCCCATCGCTTGCGTTTTGCCGCTACCGCTTTCGCCCTCTGTGATTAGAATAAGGCTGGCGGGCATGTGACCGTGCCCCATCGGTGCATCAATGAAGCGTTGCCCCATGTGTGCCAGTGCCCCTAAAACGCATTGCCCTGCCATAGCAAGCGGTACTTGTGCATAATATGCCACTAACTCAATAACCCGTCTTAGCAGTCCTGTGAATGCGTTAATAGGGTATGGTGTCGGCTTGCTTGGATCATTGGCTAAGGGTTCAGGCTCGCCCCATATCTCAGCTTGTAGATCGAGTATGGTTGTATCATCAAGGGTTAATATCTCTCTATAGCTAAGCTCACCATATTCTAAATGCTCTAAGAGAGTTCTAGCGCCAGTAATAACCCCTTTGACGTTTGCACCTTTGAACGGCTGACACGCTTTGTCTTTCTCGTCTAAGGTGGTAAAGATAGTCACGGGATAGGCTTCGGCAAAATGGCTGACCATGCCATTAAATAGCAGCTTATCAAGGCTCACCAGTAGCGTGACGTTATCAGCTATGAGGTAGTAAGCCAGCTTTACAACGTCCTCTAATGGGTCATCAACCGCTATAATCTCATTACCACTGTCTAACGTACCAACGATGAAAGCTGACGGCTGCATACGGTCAATGATAATCGGCTTTTGAGTGCTGTTAGGTGTGACACTGGCAAGCGTGACGGGTTGATCTTGATTGTTGTTTAATACTAGCCCTATCGTGTTCTCTGTCAGCTCTCTCTTACCTGTATCAAAGCCCGTGGTTATGGTAATATCGCTATCAAGGTGCAATAGCCTGTCTTGTATGCCTAACTGCTCACATAGGTTATAAAGATTAAGCAATATATTGTCATCTGCCAGCCCTTGCCGTGTGGCTGCATTAAAACGACCTATCATGTCTAAGCCTGCGCTCAATGCGCGGGCTTTTTCATGGCTGTTTGTTGGTGTGGTGGTCATCTGTTCCCCCTTGCCTGCGACTGTTTAGGCTGGCGCGTGGCTCTGTACTTCTTGTAGTAGCTTTTGCGCTTGGCATACTTACGGCTTTGCTTTGGTGGGTAGCGTTTCATTGGCTGCCCTCCCTGCCGTAACGGGTCATTGCTAGGGTTTCTTTGATTGCGCTTGCTTGTCTTTGTAATAAGTCGTCCCACGTTACCGTGGTATCGTGCGTTAATCGCGCCATTGATATAGCGGTGTTAGTGTCTATTTTTTCGTAATGAATGAGGGCTAAGAGTTTGCCAATATCGCTTATGACAGTAGCAGCACCTTCAATGTCACAGACAATACCTGATAAATCAAAAGCTGATATTAAAACCGCTTCTTTATCGTCTGCCTCGGTGGTGTCGATAACTTTACGCTGGCTGGTTTGGCTGCCATTGTATAGCGTGGCTATTGCTTGGCGGTTGGCTTTGGTGTCGTGGAATAATGACGGGGCGGCATCATTGCGGCTTACCTTGCCGTCATTGCGGTAATGGTATGTTTTGCCGTTGGCGGTAAAGCCCAAACAATCATACTCTTTATCATTGAATAGCTGATAAGTACCACTGCCCACAGATGGGCATAGAACGCTATCACCTGCCTTGAATGTGGCTGGTGTGTGGTTGGTAGTGGTTTGGGTGTTTGAGGTCGTACGGATTGAATTAGGCATTATGATGCCCTCCTTGCGTTGTTTTTTGAGTATGTGCCACGCTATACGATGAAAGTATAGGGTGACGGGTCTTACTCTCGGTCACGCAAGCAACCGCCCCGCATATTCGCCTTTCGGCTGTTTTATTTTGCAGCGTCAACCCGTCATAGTCGGTCGGTGAGGTGTTCACCTTAGATATGATGGTTTGCCCCCTTGTGGCGCATGTGTGCGCTTGTGGGGCTATGCTTGAATGGATAGGGACAGCTTGAGAGGCTGCGCTATTATCAGGCACAAAAAAAGCCAATGAATAACGGTCTGGCTTACCGCTTGCGTGTTTTCTTGAGAGGTCTATATAGTAACCGCTGCTATCATCACTTGCAATCGGTTTTGGCTGTACTTGCTGGCAAGCTACCAATGAGAGTAGCAAGCCAATACCTATCACCCATGCCATAAAGATGATAAATCTCAGTAGTAAGCCTCGTTTATGTGGCTCATTGCGATTGTGTGCCCCGTCACGGGCTTTTAGATTGGTTTTGGTATGATTATCACACATAGCGCGTTACCTCCTGTGGTGCTGACAGTAGGCTGTCTAACTGGTCGCTTAAGTCCTCACTGATAGCGGCATTGCCTGATAGTGCCATGATGACCGCATTAATAACGCCCTTTGATACCGCGCAATCAACTTGTACCGCTTGCAGCGCCATTAATAAATGCTCAGTATCGAGCGTTAATAACACTAGGCGTTCATTGATATGCTCTAACTGATCGCTTGATACGCTGATATTATTTTTCACTGTCAGTATCTCCTACAAAATTAAGGCTAGGCTGCATCTGTTTAAGCGTGCTATCAATTTGCTGTTTTAGTTGTGGCTTGATCTGCTTGCCACCAACACAAAGAAAACGACCTGCACTGGTAAGCCCATCATCAACAATTTTGAGGTCATGGCATAGATCATTAAGCCGCTGGCTAAGTGCTGTCTGCTGGTTTGCGATTGCATCAAAAGCCCGTATGACCAATAACTGAAAGCGTGGACTGATCCACATGGCATAACTATAGACAAGCTCACGGCATACAAACGTGCCTTGTTGCGAGTTACCACCTTGAACGGTGTTGTAAGCTATTGATTTTGCTCCGTTGCTCATATCTGAGCATCGCTCTATTTCACTAATCAAAGACTTTGTATTCTCTAATCGCATAAAGTTTGCTGGCTTATGTTTTTTATTACTGCCACTGGCTCTATGTAGGTCGTTGAGTGAGTAAAGCCCATCTTTCATGCCTATGGTGCTGTTTGAGATAGTAAGCATAATTAAGCCCCCTCTACTGTTTGCTGTGCTGGCTGGTCTATCCAATAACGCTTAAACCGTTTGCCATTCTGTGTGACCATCTCATCATCAATACTCACGCCGCTGGCGCGTAGCTCACTGATCCTCTGTGCTAAGCAAGTCATGCCATATTCATCATAGGCTTGCATGTTGGTGATGGTCTTGCCTGCGAGTAGGTGCGCCATGATGATTTGGCCATAGGTCTGCTTTGTTTGCCGTGTGTTCATGGTTTACACCTCGCTAGTGGTTGAGGTGTGAGAGTTCAGCCATTCGTGGATCTCTGCATAGCTCCATGCTGTCATGGTGGGGCTTAGTTTTCTGCCAGCTGGGAAACGTCCATCTTTTGACCATTCAAACAAGGTGGTTTTGCTGAAAGGTAGGAACGGCAAAATATCCTTAGCTCTGCCCATGCCTGTAGTAGGCAGTTGCATAGCTGGACTGTTTGCGTTGGTTGGTTCGGTGTCGTTCGAGGTGTTATCAGTAAAAGGAATTACTGGCGTGTTTTGGTTTGGGTGTGTCATGTTCATATCTCCATGTCAGCTGTAGCGGTGTGCTACGGCTTTCAACATGGTTCTATGGTATGTGTTGATACTTCACGGAGGTTCTATAGTAGATAGCAAGTTATCTATAATAGATTACTTACTATCTACATTCATAAAAAAACCGCCTTTTAAGACGGTTGCTATTATTAGATATTAAGTTTTAATCATTGAGCTGTTTATGCAGTTGCAGCATACTTTTTAAACTATCAATACTATCAGGATATTTCTTAGCAAATTCCATAACAGCATTGTTATCATTCAAATTAAGACTGCTCATTTCCTGCATTGCTTTCTCATGCTGTTTTCTAGCTTTTCGAGCGTCCCATGCTTTCCTTATATCTTGACCTTCTTTAAAGCTCTTACTCCAATCGCTAGTGTCAATTACTGCATTATTTGCCTTTAATGGTGCATCGTTGTGCTGTTGCCATGATTGATCATGAACGTAAACGTCATAACGTTGGGCATGAGACAACATAGCAAGACTAAATCCCAAGGTAATTACAATTAGCTTACCCATCAAACACTCCTTGTCTTTTTTCTAAATTGTAAATAGTAAGTTATCTATAATAGATTACTTTAGTGGTTTTATATCGTTAATACGTGACAGCCATTTACCTACTGCTTGGTACTCAAGCGTCAACCCATCATTTTGCAATAGGGTAGTAATACTAGCGTTCAATGACGGGTTATTTTGGCTATATGGTTCTGTATTATCCAAGTTAGTAAGTTTAGCCATTGCATACATTACTCTATCTACAGTTCTGTATGATTGGTGTGGTACGTCTTTTAGGTCATCGGCTGGCTTATCTGATGGTTCATTTTTTGTTTGTACTAGCTGGCTTTCTAGACTAGCAATTCGCTTATCTTTACTTTCTAGTTTATCTTTTAAAAATCTGTTTTCACCTGATAATCTAATAATTTGTTGATCTCTATTTTCTTCTAGATCCGACGGAGAAAACATTTTTAATAACTCATCTTTTTTAAAGTACAGATCCTTAAGCTCTGTTTTAGCTGTTGTATCTAATATCATACTAAAGTCATTTGAGAATGGTTTGCTCGAACCCAGTACAACTTTTTGTTTCTCTTTTAATTCTATTGGATCTATTGGTTCAAGCTCTTGTGGAAGATATTTGGTAGCTATATGTTTTGATGTCATAATCTTATCTAGAAACCCCCTGCCAGTATTCACATAGTCTAAATTTAAGTCAGATGTCTTATCCTTTAATCGACGCAGCAAACGACTTCTTGAAAAGCCTAACAATTTAATCCATGCGTGAATATAGTTGCACTGAGTATAAATCTGGTAAGGTGTATTTTCGGCTTGATCAATTAAAGTATAGCCTTTGAAATTAATATAAAGTCTCACTGTTATTTCTGAATTCTCTAACCAACTTATAACCTGCGCTTCACCCTCATCTCTAGTTACTCCTAACAGTTCTTCCGAAAAATCAATAAAATCGTAAACTTTAATATATTCATGTTCAGACTTATCCCACATTATCATTTTTACACCCCTACACCCTTCAATCAAAATAGGTGCAAGGCAGTGACAGCATAAGGGTGTGTAAATAGCTGTCGTTCGGGTAATTAGTCCTAGCCTTGCATAGTTGGTGCTAAGCCTTAGCCTAGCTTTTGTTTTTGTTGTTTGAAGTCTGCACGGATCACGTTATCCAACTTGCCAGCGTAAGCATCATCAATGAAGTTTGCCCATTGGTGCATCATGTCGGTTCTATACTTTAGGTGCTGCGCCCCGTTATAGGCTGCACTTATCTTGTTTTCTCTATCGTGTGCCAATTGCAGCTCTATAGCTTCGTGCATGTATTCTTGTTCGTGTAGCGTGGTACTGGCTAACCCCCTAAAGCCGTGCCCCGTCATCTCACCTTTATAGCCCATATTCCATAAGGCATTAATAAATGCGTTTTGACTGTATGGCTTGCGGGTTGAGGTATTAAAGAAAACGTACTGATCCGAAAAACCTAGCTCTTTGATCTGCTCTAATATTGCTAGTGCTTGCGGTGCTAATGGCACGATATGCAAGCGCCCTGCTTTCATCTTGTCAGCTGGTATCGTCCATAAGCCGCGCTTAAAATCTATATCTTGCCATTCCATGAAGCGGATCTCATTGGTACGTACAAACGTATAGCATAAAAACCATAAGCCCAGCTTCACCAGTACATCACCACCATAAGCATCAATGTCTTTTAGTAGCTTAGGTAGTTGCTGGCTAGTGATACGGTGGTGATTGGTCGTTTTGTGTGGTTTGATCGCTTCGGCTAGGTCGGTGGCTGGGTTGTGTGTGGCTAGTCCATTGCGTATGGCGTGTTTGAATATCTGCCCTACTTCTCTAATGGTACGCCTTGCCATTTCGTTAGCGCCGCGGCTCTCTACTGCTTTGCCAATAGCCAGTATGTCAGGCGCGGTTATGTCGTTGATGCTCTTATGACCAATAGAGGGCTTTACATCGCGCATATAGGCGGAATAGTTACGGGAAAAGGTGCTTTCTGCTAGGTAGGTCTTGCGCTCGCTATACCATGACTGGGCTATGTTATCGAAAACATTTAAACCATTTTGACTGGCTTGCTGCTCTTTCTTATGGTCTTTTGGGTTCACACCATCGGCTATTAAGCGTTTTATCTCAATATTGCGTTGCCTTGCATCTTGTAGGCTCATGACTGGATAAGTGCCAATAGTGAGGGTTTGCTGCTTACCTTGCCAACGATAGGCGCTAATCCATGACTTCACGCCCGTATATCTAACCCATAATTGCAGCCCGTTACCGTCACTATGCTTGTCAGGTCGCTTGCTCTCGATAGCCTTTGCGCTAGGTTGTAGCTTATTGATGACCGTATGAGTTAAGGGCATTGGACTATCCTTTGTTGGTATTGAATAGGTGTATAAACTCTAATACCAACAATAATACCAACATTCTATATAGGACGCTATACCCCTATATGATACTCAAAACCCAAAAAACGCCCAAAATAAAGGGCTGACGGTCTATGACGGTCAGCCCTTTATCAATGTTTGGTGGAGATGGCGGGAGTTGAACCCGCGTCCGCCAGCATTACGCTCATGAATCTACATGTTTAGTTTCTGTCTTTAGTTTTAATCCGCACCGATCCGACAGTCAGGATGGATTGGACGATTCTCTACTTTTGAACCCAAGCGATTGAGACAATCACTTGTGGCGAACCTATATGCGGACGCTTCAACTGGGCTAACCAACTATAGGTAATCGGCAGCGCAGTAAGCAGGGTTTAAGCTGCTAGAGCGTAAGTTTCGTCGTTTGCGACTATAACAATATATGTTTGATTAACGAGAGGACATACACTCTCGACATGCATCATTGAGTTTCATCACCAGCGTCGAAGCCAGAACATCCCCAATAAGACTGAGTATTTTAGACTAACTTAAGCGTTGACTCAACCTATAACCGTTAGTTATTACATTAATTTACAGGTTGGCTATTACGTTTAAAGCTTATCCATCTGTCTGTCTTAATTACTCTACTTACTATATAGGGTCAACTCACCTGATTTCAATAGCTAAGAGACTATTTATAAGGCAATATTTATAAGAAAAAGTTAAGCTAAAACCTTATTTAACCATCTACCGATATTTTGAATCTGCGGCATACAGACTTGATGTGCCATCGGGTAAGTATGGTATTCAACGTTGTAGCCTTTATTTGTCAATAACTGCTGCGCCTGCTCGCCGAGCATCACGGGTACGACTGGATCATGCGTACCATGCTCAATCAAAATCGGCAGGTCTCTATTGGCAGCACTATACTCAATATTGTCATTGGTTGCTAAGTAGGTAGAGAGCGTCATCAGACCCGCCAAGCGCTCTGGATGACTGAGCGCCACATGATAAGCAACCGCCCCGCCCTGCGAAAACCCAGCGATAACGATATGTTCAGGTTTGACGCCGCGCTCAATTTCACGGGCAATCAAATCGCGAATCTGCTGCGCGGATGTCTCAATTTGTGTCACATCAACTTTGCGCTCAAGACTCATCTCCAAGATATCATACCAAGCCGGCATCACCATCCCACCATTGACCGTGACAGGACGCTTGGGCGCATGCGGAAAGATAAACCGTACTGCCATGTCGTCAGCCAGTCCGAGCTGCGGCACGACTGGCTCAAAATCATGTCCGCTCGCGCCAAGACCGTGCAGCCAAATCACCGCGCGATCTATCTTTTTTTGAGAGGGATTATGCTCAACGACGACGGCGTCTAAATAGTTACTCATAATTATCCTTAATAATGTAGTGAGATATGCCCTAAGCATTTCTATGTTTTTTGTCAAAATTATGTATGTGTCATTATATGGTCAATATCATCTGTTAGTTTGAGAATATGGTCAATAGTGATGTACTAAATGGACAATAGCAAAAATGAGAACAGTATAAGAAGGCACGTAAAATTTTACGACCGATAAGCCCAATACTATCAAGCTTATATACTGTCAACTGTCTACTCTTTAGTACATTTTCCTACAATTGTATCTGCATTAATGTTAAGTTCTTACAAAAATAAGCTCATACAAGAATGTCACGACCTTTAGCTTCTTTTAGCGAACAACAAGTAGCAACCAACGCTCAAACGTTATTTTTTGATTCCTACCAATATAACTGATGGGATTTTTTTATAATTTTGCAGGAACATTTTACATGACAATTTTTGATAAATCAGCGCTTGAGCTGAGTAAGCAAACGCTGGCTAAAGTTAACAAGATGAATCTTGCCTTACCTTTAACGCTTATCAGCTCATTATTGATAGTAGGCTGCACTACTGATAGCCGCTCAACACTCACATCAAAAGCATCTTCATCAATAGCGCAACCGCAATCACAGCCACAGCCTTCCTCACCTGTCGCATATACCTATGGAGTGCGTCCGTTTTACCTGATAAATGATATGGATGAAGGACCATTAAAAGAAGAGCTCCAAGCATGCAAAGGGCAATTACCAAGTAAGACAGACTTCTCTATTGCGCATCGAGGTGCGCCATTACAGCTTCCTGAACATACTTATGATAGCTACGTGGCGTCAGCACAAATGGGTGCTGGCATCTTGGAATGTGATGTTGCATTTACCAATGATGGAGAGCTTGTCTGTCGTCATGCCCAAAACGATTTGCACACCACGACTAATATTCTAACCACGCCGCTGGCCAAGCAATGTACCGTACCGCCTGTATTGGATGCTCAGGGTAAACTTACCAATGCCGATAGTATCGAATGTCGCACCTCAGATATCAGTGCCGCTCAATTTAAAACCTTGACGGGTAAGATGGATGCTGCCAATAAAAAAGCAACCAGTATTAGCGAGTATATGAATGCAACCGCACCTTGGCGAACGGACTTGTATTCACAAAATGGTCAGGTATTGACGTTAAAAGAGCATATCGCATTGGCTCGCCAGCTAGGCATGAAGCACACGCCTGAGCTAAAAGCACCAGCCGTGACCATGCCGTTTAATGGCTATCGTTTGAACGATTACCGCCAACAGCTGATAGATACTTATAAGGCAGCGGGCGTGCCTGCAAGCGATGTATTTGCCCAGTCATTCAATATAGAAGATCTGGATTACTGGATCAAAAACGAGCCAGCTTATGGCGCCAATGCCGTCTATCTTATTGATGACAGCAATGAGACCGCTAATAATAAGACATTTGATAAAAACGACGCAAGTACATGGAAGCACTCATTGGCTGATATCAAAGCACGCGGTATCAATACCATTGCACCAGCACTTTGGTTGTTAGTCACTACTGATGGTAAGGGAAATATGCAACCATCAGAATACGCGAAACAAGCCAAAGCCAATGGTCTAAAAATCATTACTTGGTCGATAGAGCGTTCAGGACCATTAACCGATGGTGGCGATTGGTACTATAGCGGTCTTGGAGATGCTATCAACAATGATGGTGATATGATGAATTATATTGATATACTAGCGCAGGATGTCGGTGTCCAAGGCATTTTTTCAGATTGGCCCGCTACGGTGAGCTACTATGCCAACTGCAAAGGTCTTAAATAGATTTAGTCTATTAATAGATAATCACGCTTAGTTTGTATTACCAAGGCCAGCTTATCCATTGAGCTGGCCTTTTTATTAAATGCATTAAAATGATTACCTCACAAACTATCTATTTAGCGCCCTACTTTTCCATTAATTTTTCACACCATTCGGTTCCTAGTAGCAAGAGCAGTCTGCTGTTTTGTGCTACGATAATTTACTAAGATTATAAGATGATGTAGAGACTATGACCCATATTTTACTGGTAGAAGATGATCCTGCGATTGCCATGTCACTCAAAGTTACTTGCAAGCGTGAGGGCTGGCAGATGACGTGGCTCGATAACGCCAGTAGTGTATTACCGATGCTACACAGTAATGAGACACAAGATTTATCGGCTATTATTCTAGATGTTGGGCTGCCCGATGGTGATGGGCTCAGTCTCTGTCAACAGATACGCCATACACCTGATATAGGCCGATTAAAAGATATCCCTGTGGTGTTTTTGACCGCGCGTAGCGATGAGGTTGATCGTATCTTGGGGCTAGAGATGGGCGGCGATGACTACTGCGCCAAGCCTTTTAGCCCTCGTGAGCTGGTCGCACGCCTAAAAGCCATTTGGCGTCGTGAGCAGCTGCTCTTTGAGCAATCAGCGGCCACGGCGGCTGTTACTGAGGCGGCTGAGAACGCAAATCAGGATGTATCTGCCCTTTCATCTAGCAGCACTCCTGCTCACCATCTATCAGGGCAAGCCTTAAGCTTTGAGTGTCAATCTGGCATCTGGCATTACCAGCCGCTCAATTACTCTTTGATGTGGCAAGATACAAAACTGGAGCTGAGTAATACCGAGCGTAAGATTTTATTAACCTTATTACAAGCGCCCAACCAAGTCTTTAGCCGTGAGCAGCTGCTAAATGCGGTAAGCGACTATCCTGATCATCGCCTCGCGCGGACGATAGACAGTCATATCAAATCCATCCGTAAGCAGCTGGCGATCGTCGATCCTAGCCGCGATGTTATCTACACGCATCGCGGTTTGGGATATGCCTTATGCCCAGCTTAGCTCATCCGCTATACTCAATTTATGATATTACTAAAGTGCTAAAGACATGAACGCTCCTGATAAGAGTCATCGTCACCTTGACAAAACACCTGCTAATCAGAGCAATTGGTATGCCAAACTGCACCCCATTGGAACCGCGCAACAAACCCGCAGTCCGAAACGCCTGCTAAATTTGAGCATATTTTTTCGGATTTGGCTTGCAGTCGCATTAGTGCTAAGCATTTGCGGTGTGGTCGCTTTCACGCAGCTGTTTGGCTACGTCAAACCCACCGCCCAACAAGTCATCGAAGACACGTTGCTAGATACCAGTAAACTGCTGGCTGCGACGCTGCAGCTGCCATTGGCATCAGGGCAATTGTACGATGATACTTATCAAGCCACCCTTGATGCGACGCTCAAGCACACTTCAGGCGCGAACTCTACCCTCGAGCCTACCCAAGAATCCTCAAATAATAATAACTCTCGCGTTTATGTAACAGACGCGAATGGCGTGGTCATATATGACTCTTTGCCTACCCCGCTCAATGCCGAAGGTCAGGACTATAGCCGCTGGAATGATGTGTACCTTACGCTGCAGGGGCGCTACGGCGCGAGGAGCACGGCAGATATCGATAGCACTCGTGGTAGCTCTATTATGTATGTAGCGCAGCCTATCATCGATAGCAGAGGTGCCGTGATCGGTGTCGTCAGTGTTGGCAAACCGGTCGATAGTGTGCTGCCGTATCTTGATAATACCCGCAATCGCATGCTCATTACCGCGCTGCTGATGAGCATTGCCGCTCTTATCCTCGCAGGACTGGTGGCATGGTGGCTCAAACAGAGCATTACTTTGGTCACGCACTACACCAATGCCTTAGCTGAAGACACCAAAAAACCCTATTTTTATTTCGGTCATGAGCTCAACAGCTTGACAGATACGATCGAGTCTATGAAACATCGGTTAGAAAACCGCGCCTATGTCACCGACTATGTCCATACCTTGACTCACGAACTCAAAAGCCCGCTAACCGCCATTCGTGCTAGTAGCGAGCTATTAGAAGATGAGCAACTAGATGTAGAAGATCGGCAGATGTTAAACCACTCGGTCGCTGAACAAAGCATCAAAATGCAGCAGCTGATTGATCGTTTATTACTACTGGCCAAGGTCGAGCAACCTACCTTTAAGCTCAATCGGCAACTGACAGCGCTACTGCCAGTATTGCAAACCCTCACAAAAAATAACAGCGCCAAACTACAACAGCAAAACCTACCACCTATCAATATTTATAGTGAGGATAAGTGTGTGACTGACTTGGTCATCGCCGAGGCTCCAATACGGGCTAATGCGTTGACAAACCCGCATGTCTTTGCTGATCCGTTTTGGTTGGTACAAGCGCTACAAAACGTGTTAGATAATGCCATTTATTTTGCCAACACTGAGGTCACCCTTACTGTGTATAGCCACTCTCACGATAGTAGCGACAAAACCGTGACCATTGATATCTTTAATGATGGCAAACCACTGCCCGAATACGCCCTCTCTAAAGCGTTTGATCGCTATTTTAGTCTCTCTCATCAAAGCCTGCAGACCCATCCCTCAACCTATCAAGCACCCGATCAAACCAATCAGACTGCGCCTGATCAGGCTAATACAGCGCTTAAAAAAGGCACGGGTCTGGGCCTCACCTTAGTCAAGCAAGTAATCGAACACCATGGCGGTCATGTGAAGATCAGTAATATCGGCACAGAGCAAGCCTTTGCTAGACATGACAAAAGTCCAAACGCTGGTGTCAGCGTACGCATTACCTTACCGCTGGCTTAAAACACACCCGTTATACCAATTCATCGATTTTTCATCAGAACTGCACAGGATTTCTACTCGCTTGTCTTACGATGACGTTATACACATTCATCACTTATCTTAGGAGTAGAGACCGCATGCCACAGTTATCAATGCATCCATCTATTGTCAAAAACTTAGTGGGGCAAAGCCGTCAGCGCTGTGCTCAGACTTTATCCGGCCAAGGGATAGATAGTATCGCGTTTGGTCATTGGCTTGCCATACCCAGTCAGCAGCTACTATTGATATTTCGGCATCAGCAGTGCGTGGCGATTGATACCTATCCGCTGGCAGCGTAACTGATTGACCACTCACAAAAAAGCCCTTTAGCATTTTTAGTCATGGCACACTAAAGACGCTAAAGGGCTGATACGCTAGATAACTGATACTATCTCACGATATTACGTAATTGAGGAGACCGGCGGCTCGACATCGGCGTTTTGACCACGGTGGCGCAGATAATGATCGAGTAACACAATCGCTAGCATCGCCTCGGCGATCGGGGTGGCACGTACTCCAACGCAAGGATCATGACGACCTTTGGTCAGCATGTCGACAGCTTCGCCTTGGGTATTGATGCTCTTGCCAGCCGTGGTGATACTAGAAGTTGGCTTGAGGGCGATGCTCACGCGGATATCTTGTCCTGATGAAATACCGCCCAAAATACCACCAGCATGATTGGCCGTAAAACCCTCTGGCGTCAGCTCATCACGAGAGCGATGACCGAACTGCCCTGCTACCGCCATACCATCGCCAATCTCCACCCCTTTGACCGCATTGATACTCATCATGGCGTGAGCGATATCCGCATCCAGACGGTCAAATACCGGCTCGCCCAGACCCACAGGCACGCCACTGGCGATCACTTCTAGACGCGCGCCGCAGCTGCTTCCTTCGCGGCGCAGACTGTCTATCAAAGCCTCAAACCGACCAATAGCGTCTTTATCCGCCGTAAAAAACGGATTGCTATTGACAAAGTCCCAATCAATTTGGCTAGTATCAGTGACGCTGCTATATTGATCGCCTATCTGCGTTACATGGCCACGGATTTGCACGCCCAAGCGCTCTTGCAGGTATCTTTTGGCGATAGCACCAGCCGCTACCCGCATCGCCGTCTCACGCGCTGACGAGCGACCGCCACCGCGATAATCGCGAAAGCCGTACTTTATGCTATATGTATAGTCGGCATGACCCGGGCGAAAGGTATCTTTGATATCGCTATAATCTTTGGATTTTTGATTGGTATTTCGAATCAGCAGCCCGATCGAAGTGCCTGTGGTCTTACCTTCAAAGACGCCTGAGAGTATCTCGACTTCATCGGCCTCACGGCGCTGGGTTGAGTATTTAGAGGTGCCTGGCTTGCGGCGATCCAGATCTACCTGCAAATCCTCTGCCGACAGTGCCAAACCAGGTGGCACGCCATCGACAATGGCCATCAATCCAGCGCCATGTGACTCACCGCACGTCGTGACGGTAAAAACCTGCCCAATACTATTGCCTGCCATATCTGTCCTTAAATCCGTAAAATCTATTGCGCTATCCTATTGAGGTGTTGACGCATGGTCGCAGCTTTTATTTGTCATCTAACAGCACCACCTACATACGACTACTGCGCGCTATCCAATAACTGCACATAAGCGGCAAACAGCTCGCGGTTTGCCACCAGCTCATCATAAGTCATGGCAAACACTCCATGACCACCACGAGCAAATTTTAGCCAGTCAAAACTGATATCAGGATAGGCTTGTTTTAGCGCCCATTCACTATCGCCCACCTCGCAGACAAGCAAGCCTTCAGGGCTCAAATAATCTGGCGCTTCAAATAAGATACGATGTACCAAGTCCAAACCGTCTTGACCCGCTGCCAATGCATGCTCAGGCTCATATAAAAACTCAGGCGGCAAATCAGCCATGATGGCAGCATCGACGTACGGCGGGTTGGTGACGATTAGCTCGTACTGGTTTTCAGCAGGTATCTTGGCAAACAAATCTGACTCAATGACATTGATTTGATGACCAAGCTCATGATGATCAACGTTGACCATCGCCACCTCTAGCGCCCCTTTATCGATATCGACTGCATCAACCAGCGCATCGACAAAACGGGTCGCAAGCGCAATGGCAATACAGCCAGAGCCTGTACATAGGTCTAAGATACGCTCAGGCTGTGATAGCTGTTTGACGTCCAAACCATGGTCATAAAATACCGAGGTTTGCTCATTGACATCGACGCCGAGCGGTTTGGCCAGCTCATTGACCTCAAAGTACGGATGAAACTGCTGGCGAATCAGCTCGGCGATGGGCGAGCGCGGGATGAGCACGCGCTCATCGACATAAAACGGTAAATCACAAAAGTACGATAAGTTGATTAAGTAGCTCAACGGTTTGCGCTCAGCGATACGCTCTTCTAATAAGCTCAGCACCAGCTGCTTTTCTGAAGACGTCAGGCGACAATCGAGGATTTGCTCATTGGCCGACCAGTCCAAAGACAAAGAATGTAAGACGATAGCAGAGGCTTCGGCAAACTCATCCGTGGTGCCTTGAGCGACGACCACATCATAATTGCGCAGCTGGGTGACCGAAAAACGGATAAAATCACGAATACTCACAAGCTGCTCACGTGCTTCTGCAAGCTCAGCATGTAAATTGGCAAATTGCTCATGCTCACCGAGCAGACCGGTCTCTAAATCATACGCCATATCACCTTCTGCGACCTGCGCGCCCTCTTCATTGAAGTACTGATTTTGAAACGCTTCTGCGCTCATTGTTTGCTCTTCTGACATATCGCACCTTGCTGATTGCATGCTCACGGATAGCATGCGGATGGATTAAATCGCCTGATAATAAAAGCCGATCTACTAAATAAAAATCTCGTTTACCATTATAGACGCAAACCGTAACTTGCGCCAATACTTGCATTTATACTGTCACATTTATCTTTGTTTCTATTTACTTTTATGTATCAGATTGCCTCAGCAGCTTACTTGGCCGTCTACACATTTTCACTATATTATTGCCCAACTGTAGTGAATACGTCAGCAGTTGACGTTTAGACGTCTTAAGATAGAAAAACATGTATCAAAAGTTTGCGAAGCGCCACAATTATGCGCATAATAACCCCATTAGTAGCAACCACAAGTAATGTCATATGATGAAAAAAAAGCCACTTATTACCGCTATCTCAATCGCTATCATTAGCGCCAGTGTTAGCGCGCTTGCCGCGCCAGATGAGACCGCGCGCACATTGCCAGTACGTACGGCTGAGACCCTACCAAGTCTTGCCCAAAAAGTCAGTCTTGATGTGCAAGAAAACCGGAGTCACGCGATTGAGCCGCGTGCGGCTGAGGCGACGTCCAGCGTCAAGCCAAACAAATCCGCCTCAAGCGATAGCATGACGCAGCTGATTGACTCAAAACAAGCCTCAGATACCGCCCCCAAGGCAAAAACGGCTGATAATATGAGTGCCGCCGATCTGACTTTAAAGGATGAGCAGTCTGAGCGCACAGATGACATCAGTGAAGGCCAAGCCGTTGCTGCGCCCAGCAATATCGATGCTATCGACTCCTCTGACCCGTTGTCTTTTGAGCTACCAGACAACGAAAAACGCCAAGACTTCAGCGACGACCCTACCATCAAAAGCATCGAAGACAAAAACGGTAAGCGCTATACCACGCTGAACTTGTCAAGCTATGCCAAACAAGTCAACGACGCCGTTTGGTCGCCGAACATGAAAGTCAACTCAGCGATGACGATAAAAATGCAGGCACTGCTAGATTGGAACCATGCCTCTCCTGGTCCTATCGATGGTGGCTGGGGTATGAACAGCAAAAAAGCATTGATCAACTTTCAAACCATGAAAGGCTTGCCCGCCACCGGCAGGATGGATCAAAAAACGTGGAATGCCTTAACCAAAAACATCCCCGCCAACAAGCCGGTACTGGTGACTTATACACTAACTGATGACGACATCAAAACCAACTTTGCCACTACACCTGCAGGCTCAGAAGCCAAGTCGAAAATGAAGGGCCTATACTACCAAGACATCAAAGAGATGCTGGCTGAGCGCTTTCATATGGACATTCGCTACTTGGACAAACTCAATAAAAACAAAACCTACAAAGCAGGCGAGACCATCACTGTCCTAAATACCCGCGACCCTCTCAACCAACGGATCAACCGCGTGGTCGCCAACAAAGCCGACAAAACACTGTATGCTTATAATGGTGACAAGCTTGTAGCCACTTATCCGACTACCGTAGGTAGTGACGCCACCCCGTCTCCACAAGGTACCTTCAAAATCATCAATAAGGTCAAGATGCCTTGGTACAAAGCGACTGTCGGTAAAGGCTCGCAGAAAAAAGTACACATGCTGCCACCAGGCCCAAACAACCCAGTCGGCGTCGTATGGATGGGTCTGTCTAAGCCATCATATGGTCTACATGGCTCGCCAAAGCCTGAAGGCATCAGCCGTCAAGCATCAGCAGGCTGTGTGCGTCTGACCAACTGGGATGTGCTCGAGGTATATGCCAATATCGAAAATGGCGCAACCGTCGAGTTAAAATAACTGTTTAACTGGTATTGTATACGCCAAAAAAAAGACCTTGCTTGCAAGGTCTTTTTTTTGGCGTATATAAAACAAGAGGCTTAAAGCAGTGGCTAGGTATAGGTTTGGTGCAAATCCAAAAACAGAAAGTCACCCATTCAGCTAAGATGCGATTACGTATTATAGCCTTCCTCATTACCCGTGATGCTGCCGACTTTTTTGGTAAAAAACAAACCTGCAGGAATAGAGAGCAAAAGACCGGCGACTACCGCGATTTGTACATGCGGAATTTGATTAAAACCTGTCACCAAAGCACCAATGATAAAGACACCGACTGTCACGGTCGCAGCGATTGAGTAAATAACAGAGAATAATGGCCAATTCATGAATTACTCCTTACTTTTTTTGTAGGTATAACTCCTTTATACACTAAATCCACAAAAAAAGTAAGTGTTTCTCACAAACCCTCAGGCCAGTTATAGCAAGTAACAACGGGCAAAGACCTTGCTATTATTAAGGTTTTTATAATAAACCTCTTTATCATTATTGCTACATCATTTTTATACTACCGATTTTTCCTATTGCCACGTCTCTGACTGAGTCCACCGTCCGTAGTTCATAGCCATCAACCGTGTTGCGCTAAATAACCATCCATTACTATCTTCGGTGCTGCCTGCTCTGATGCTGCTCGATGACGACTCGCAAAAAACCCACACATCTGCGGCCATTTATCATTACAATAGCGAGTGTCTTTTTTTGATAGAAAGCTACCTATTATGACGTCTGTTGATAAACAAAAAGCCCACCACTCATCCAGCCACACCGCTGATACAACGGCACCATCTCGCACGGATGAAAGCTTAGAGACGCCAACGACTAAGACAGACACTGATGTCGAACCTACTGTCACTGATGACGCCGAAATAGAAAATAGCGCTGATAACAGTAGAGGTGATGACGATGATAAAGATGACGATATGGCATGTGCCAAACCTCCTGAGTCTAAGATTAGCATGGAGTCCATCGCACCTGATGTCGTCGTTGCGACCTTAGAGACCACGGACCCCGATGCACCATCAGCAAACGACCAGCCAACCTCAGAATCAGAGCCTTTAAACCCTGATGCTGATGCTGAGCAAACGCCGACACAAACAGCCGAGCAAGCCTCTACATCCGTATCTCAGCAACAGACAGATACTAACGCCCTTGACCAAGAATATGATAAAGAAAATGACCAAGGACACGATAACAGCGAAGTAAATGAGGAGCAGCAAAACCCAGAGAATGCTGAGCAACAAACCAAAACTACCGACGCAGAGCAGCTAAAAGCGAGCAAAACAACAGACGAGCCAGCAACAGATGATAGCGACCAGCAAGAGGATGAGATAAAAGAAGAAAAAGAAGCCAAACTAGAGTCTTATAAGCAGTTTGCAGCGGAGCAGTTTAGCAACCAAAAAATCGACTATCCTGAGGTACGGGTAAAGATAGAGGCCAACGCCCTGCCCAGCAGGATGTATTTTATCATGAATATCCTCTCAGCCATCATTGCCAGCTATGGGCTGGTGACCAACTCAGCTGCGGTGGTGATTGGTGCGATGCTGGTGGCTATGATGCTCGGGCCCATCACGGGCGTGGCATTGGCCATTATCGATCACCGGATGCCGCTGCTGCGTAAATCGCTGATTACGGTACTTTTGGGCATCACTTTAGTGTTGATAGTTGGTTTCATCGTCGGCTGGCTGCACAAAGACCAACCTCTCACCGCCGAGATTTTATCGCGTACGCAGCCGACCTCTATGGATTTGATGATTGCCTTAGCAGGTGGCACAGCCGGCGCTTATGCTATGGTATCCCCGCATCTTTCGGTTGCCGTTGTTGGGGTGGCGGTGGCGACTGCTTTGGTACCACCACTGGCCGCCAGCGGGATTTTGTTTGCCAATGGTGAGATGCAGCTAGGCTTTGGCGCGCTGTTACTGGCAGTGACCAACATCATTGCGATTCAGTTTACCAACGCCTTAGTGCTGTGGGTGCTTGGGTTTCGGCGACTGGTCGATGACGACTACAAGTCCAGCAACTACCTGACTTTTTTGCAGCGTAACGCGGTGACGTTGTTATTGTTAGGCGGCCTCGGTACCTATCTAACCATCAACCTACAAACCAACGCCAAGCAGCAAGTGTTTGAAAGCAGTGTCAAAGAAGCCATCAATCGCTATTTTATTGATAAAGGCAACGTGCTGACCAACACTCAGTTTGATAGCACTGAGCAAAACCAAGTGGTCCGCGCTGTCATCCGCGGTGAGACGACACCGAGCGCTTATGACGTGCAGCAAATAGAAACCCGCATCACCCAAGATATGGCAAAAAACTTCCCTGATTATCTGCCGATAAAACTCCAGCTGCGTTACCTACCCGTACAGGTCATTGAGTCCAATCCGCTGACACAAGACAAACTCGACAAAACAGATGCCGCGATTTTGACCAATTCACGCTGAGGGCGTGTAAATCAAACGTATCGGCTGTACTCGATTGCTGACTTCCCAATGCCGTGTTAGTATCTAGGCTTTTTTTTACAGCCTTACTGCCATGCTCTTGTTGTCTGACGCGCAGTCGTCTGTCAATAAAGCATTGAATACTATACTTTGCGCCGCAGCAACAATTCAGGCAGATTAGCCTCACCAACCTAAACTTCAGGGATAGGAGTACATCATAGTGAACAAACAATCTTGGCAAATAGCCGCAGCCTATATGTCAGTAGTCGTTGGCGGTGGTTTTGCCTCTGGCCAAGAAGTCCTTCAGTTTTTTACCGGCTACGGGATAGCAAGTGTTATTGGCACACTGGTTAGTGCCGCGCTGTTTGCTTTTTTGGGTATGCAAATTGCGCGCATGAGCTCAAATATGCAGGCCCACTCACACAAAAAAGTACTGTATACCTTATTTGGTACGCGCGCTGGGTTTGTTGTAGATGTGGTGTTATCATTCTTTTTATTTGGTGTGGGCGTGGTCATGCTGGCTGGTAGTGGTTCCATCTTTACGCAGCAGTACGGTTGGCCACCACTGGTAGGCAGTGTTTTTATGACGGTACTGGTCGTCGCCACACTCTGCTTAAAAGTAAAAGGCATTATCAGGCTAATCAGTATCATCATGCCTGTGCTGCTGCTATTGATATTGGCGATTACCACCTACTCATTTTTTAACAGCACCGCCTCAAGTGAGACGCTAAATAAGGTAGCGCAAGAAATACCTACTATCAGCTCAGACTGGCCGATCTCAAATTGGTTTTTTGGGGCGGTGCTTTATGCCTCATTTAATATCGCGGTTGGCTTTCCTATGCTGGCAGTCATTGGCGGTATGACTCGCTCCGAAAAAACAGCAGCCAGCGGTGGCGCGATGGGCGGGCTCGGCTTGGGCTTGCTAGTATTTTTACTCAATATTGGCCTTTTCGCTAACATCGACACACTCATCGGTGTTGAGATGCCTACTCTAGGACTGGCTTCAAACATCTCACCCGTGTTGGCGATCATCATGTCAGCGACGCTCATTTGTATGATATACAGCACCGCCGTGGGTATGTTTTTTGCCTTTAGTACCCGCTTTGCAACACCAGGGACAAACCGCTTCAAAGCACTTAGCGCGTTTTTTGCTATCGTGGGTCTTGGTTTAAGCCAGCTCGGTTTTAGCACACTCATTAGCACCGTGTATCCCATGCTGGGCATTATTGGTCTCATCATGATCGTGGCTATTATTTGGGTATGGGTACGCAATCGCAAGCAGCCAATACAAGCGCAAGCTCAAACATCAAGTTAGCAGTTGAACGATTCATGCCGTCATTTGCGGTAAGACGTTCACGCTGATTGTTTGTAAATGAAAGCCTCATTGACCTTGGCACAATACCCCAACAGTGATAACTCTTATACCAAGAGCTTGGGCGTTTGTGCTAAAATCGCTTGCAAAATTATTTTACTCAATTCTATCCGTCAGTAAGGAGCCGCTGTGAGCCAGCCATCTCAAACAGCCGATATTCGCCAAGCCTTTATCGATTTTTTTATCAGCAAGCAGCATACCCAAGTGTCATCGTCTAGCTTGATTCCGCACAATGACCCGACATTGTTATTTACCAACGCGGGCATGAATCAGTTTAAAGAAACCTTTTTGGGCATGGAAACGCGCGACTATACGCGTGCGGTGACCTCGCAAAAATGCGTACGGGCTGGCGGCAAACACAATGATTTGGACAATGTAGGCTATACCGCGCGCCACCATACGTTTTTTGAGATGCTCGGTAACTTCTCGTTTGGCGATTACTTCAAAAAATCTGGTATCGAATATATCTGGGAGTTTTTGACCTCAGATAAGTGGTTGGCCATTGATAAAGACCGTCTGTATGTGACCATTTACGAAACGGATGATGAAGCGTTCGATATTTGGCACCATGACATCGGCATCCCAAGCGACCGTATTATCCGCATCGGTGATAATAAGGGCGCGCCTTATGCGTCAGATAACTTTTGGACCATGGGCGACACCGGTCCTTGTGGCCCATGTACCGAGGTCTTTTATGATCATGGTGCCGATGTCGAAGGCGGCCTGCCGGGTACGCCTGAAGAAGACGGCGACCGCTATATCGAGATTTGGAACTGCGTCTTTATGCAGTTTAATCGCCAAAAAGACGGCACAATGCTGCCGCTGCCTGCGCCAAGTGTCGATACGGGCATGGGGCTTGAGCGTATCAGCGCCATTATGCAAGGCGTCCATAGCAACTATGAGATAGATCTATTTGTACATCTCATGGAGGCAGCGGCTGAGATTTTAGAGATTGACAATCAGCAGCAGTCATCACTCAAAGTCATCGCCGACCACATTCGTGCAGTGGCGTTTTTGATTGCAGATGGCGTCACACCAAGCAACGAAGGCCGCGGTTATGTACTGCGCCGTGTCATTCGCCGCGCGGTACGTCATGGCAACAAACTGGGCGCTGATAGTGAATTTTTCTATAAAATGGTCGCGCCTTTAGTGGCAGAGATGGGCGACGCTTATCCCGAGCTAAAAGACAAACAAAGCGCGATTGAGAGCGCCATTCAAAAAGAAGAAGCGCAGTTTGCTAAGACACTCGCGCAAGGTCTGCGCCTGCTCGCCTCTGAGCTTGAAGGCCTAAAAGATGGTGATATCCTCTCTGGCGAAGCGGCGTTTAAGCTTTATGATACCTACGGCTTCCCGCTTGATTTGACAGCTGACATCACACGCGAGCGCGGTATCGCCATCAATGAGGCTGAGTTCGATGAACACATGCAAGCACAGCGCGAGCGGGCTCGTGATGCTGGTAAGTTTGATGTGGACTATAGCAGCGTCATTCAAGTTGAGAGTCCTACTGAATTTATTGGTTATGAGCAGCTAGAAGAAGATGGCGTGAGCATCGATGCCCTTTATCAAGATGGCAACCCTGTTGAGCGTTTGGCTGAAGGGATGGAAGGCGTCGTGGTCCTAGATCGCACCCCGTTTTATGCTGAAGGCGGTGGTCAAGTCGGTGAGCTGGGCGAAATCCACACTGCAACAGGCGTGTTTGCCGTACAAGACACCAAAAAATCTGGGCAAGCCATCATTCATCATGGCGTCGTGACCATGGGCGAGATTTGTAGCAGACAAACCGCCAATGCTCAAGTGCTCTCAAGCATCCGCGCGGCGAGTGCCAAAAACCACTCAGCCACTCACCTATTGCACGCAGCCCTAAGAGAAGTGCTGGGCGATGCGGTCACCCAAAAAGGCTCATTGGTATCCAGTGAGGTTTTGCGTTTTGACTTTGCTTACGACAAACCTGTCACGCCCGATGAGATTAGCCGTATTGAGCGCCTCGTCAATGAGCAAATTCAAGCCAACACCCCGACCCGTATCGAGCATATGTCCATCGATGAAGCCATGAACCAAGGGGCGATGGCGCTGTTTGGCGAAAAGTATGGCAGTGACGTCCGTGTATTGACGATGGGCACAGAGCGCATCGTAGATGGTCAGCGCAAGCCTTTCTCTATCGAGCTGTGCGGCGGTCTGCATGTGCAGCGCACCGGTGATATAGGCCTACTCAAAATCACCAGCGAATCTGGTATCGCCGCTGGTATCCGCCGTATTGAAGCCGTCACTGGCATGAACGCCATCAAAAACATACAGCAAGGCGAGCAGCAACTCAGCGAGCTGGCAAGTCAGCTAAAAGCCAAGCGCCCTGACGTGGCACAGCGTGTACGTACGATGGTCGACAAGCAGCGCGAGCTAGAAAAAGAGCTTGGGCGTTTGCAGCAAAAGATGGCCAGTGCCCAAGCAGCCAATCTACTCGATGAAGTACAGACCATCGCAGACACGCCTGTACTCATCAGCACCCTAAGCGGTATCGATGGCAAATCCATCCGTACCCTGATGGATGATATCAAATCCAAACTGCCAGATAGCGTCATTGTCCTGATCGGTGATAAAAACGAGCAATTGGCATTGGCCGCCAGTGTGGCAAAATCTGTCACCGACAAAATAAAGGCGGGCGATATTATTCGTCATCTAGCAAGCGAGCTGGGCGGTAAAGGCGGCGGCAAGCCTGACTATGCGCAAGGCGGCGCACCAAAATCTGACAGTGCAAAAGCCGTCATCGACGCACTACCCGCTTGGATTGCCGAGCAGTTAGGTTAGGGCATCTCGGGCATGGCGCTGGGACGAAAACCTAAGCGCTACCTAAACCAAATGCTATCCAGCCTAAATGCTATCTGAGTGTCATAGAGCAATCCTTGTCGCATGATGCGGGTTGGTTATGGCCTTCATAACCAATCGCCATGCATCTAAGCACTGCTGGCACTTAACGTTGCTTAGCAGATATGATATAAAGGTCAACGTTTGAACATATCGTTCATTCACTTGCTCAGCAGCACAACATAGCAAACAGCATAGGGCGCAACTCTTATAATACGGCTTTATCTATGCAGACATTGATTGGGCGTCACATAGATGCACAGCGATGATAAAAAAGGCCATTATTGAATAATAGGTAGATTTTTATGGCGTTAATAGTACAAAAATATGGCGGCACCTCGATGGGTAGTATCGACCGCATAAAAAACGTCGCCAAACGAGTCAAACGCTGGCATGATAACGGTCACCAAGTGGTCGTCGTGGTCTCAGCCATGAGCGGCGAAACCAACCGTTTGATCGATTTGGCACGCCAAATCAGTACCCAACCTGACCCACGTGAATACGACCAAATGGTCTCAACAGGAGAGCAAGTCTCCATCTCATTACTTGCGATGGCGTTAAAAGATCTGGGCGTGGGGGCGCGCTCATTGACGGGTCGCCAAGTGGCGATTAAAACCGATAACGCGTATAACAAAGCCCGTATCGAGAGCATCGATGACGAAAACATCCGCGAACAGCTCGATGCTGGCAATGTCGTCATCGTCGCAGGCTTTCAGGGTATCGACGCAGAAGGCAATGCCACCACCCTAGGCCGCGGCGGCTCTGATACTACCGGCGTGGCGATTGCAGCAGCACTAGGCGCTGATGAGTGTCAAATCTATACCGACGTCGATGGCGTCTATACCACCGATCCACGCGTGACCTCAAAAGCCAAAAAGCTTGAAAAAATTACCTTTGAAGAAATGCTTGAGATGGCAAGCCTTGGCTCCAAAATCCTACAGATTCGTTCGGTAGAGTTCGCTGGTAAATATGGCGTGCCGCTGCGTGTGCTATCTAGCTTTGATGAAAATACTGACGGTAGCTTTGACCAAGAATTTCAAGACAATGTCGGCACCCTAATTACGATAGACGAAGGAGACAGTATGGAACAGGCAATCATCTCAGGTATCGCCTTTAACCGAGACGAAGCAAAAATTGTAGTGCGCGGCGTACCTGATCACCCTGGTATTGCCTCTGCTATTTTAAGCCCGATTGGACGTGCCAATATCGAAATCGATATGATTGTACAAAACCTATCGGATCAAGGTACCACTGACTTCACCTTTACCGTCAACCGTACTGACTTAGACAAAGCTATGAAAGTGCTAAACGACGAAGTCAAAGACGACATCGGTGCCAAAGAAATTTTGGGTAACAGTGAAGTGGTCAAAGTATCTTTGGTCGGTGTGGGCATGCGCTCACACGCAGGGGTTGCAAGCCTGATGTTCCAAACCTTGGCCGAGCACAACATCAACATTCAGATGATCTCGACCAGTGAAATCAAAGTCTCTGTCTTGATTCAAGATCAGCATCTAGAAAAAGCGGTCAAATCATTGCATACAGCGTTCGGTCTAGACCGCGACGATGGCGATAGCAAAGTCGCTGGGCTATAATTTATAATTGATATCACCATTAAACCTATCAACTTAGCATCAACGGTTATCAATTAAATCAGTATCAATTACTTTGTCTAATATATTTAATAAAATAGGGTCTTTTTAGATCCTATTTTTATTTTTTATTATTACTAGGCTGCGTATTTACCCAATAGTTTTGTGAAAACCCGTGACAGTAACTGTTATGCCCCCTATAATGGGGGCTTCATTTGGGCTAAATGAATCTACCTATCATCGCCGTTATTGGCACAATCATTATGTTGTGATCAACACATGGTTTGTTTTGTGCTGCGGCGATGTCCTGCAATCGAGAAGTAATCTGATGAGTAATAATTTGTTGATGCGACATAAGGAGTGTGACGCATGTTAATTTTGACACGCCGCGTGGGCGAAACGCTAATGATTGGTGATGAGGTCAGTGTGACTGTCCTTGGTGTCAAAGGCAATCAAGTACGTATCGGTGTAAACGCACCCAAAGATATTGCCGTACACCGCGAAGAGATTTACCAACGTATTCAGCATGAGCGTTCTGTACAGTCGCAAATGCAGCATCTTGAGCAAGGCAATTTTGCGCCTTCATTTGATGACGAAGACTATTTTAATCGTTGAGCGATAAAACTGAACGATTAATCACGAATAATCATTGAGCATCTATTAGAAGTGTGTTTTTATAAATACGCTGTGTTTTTAGAAGTACTGTCGTTTTTATAACTATATAATCTAATAGGTTTATTTTTTAATCTGCTCTGAGGTCATTTATTTATGAGTATCCGCCAATCAGATGTATCGGCCCTACTTAATGGTTTGGACAAAAAAGCCATTGGATTCAATGATGTCATCAGTTTTATTGATGATTTTTATCGTTATGCGCCAGCGCCTTTTGTCAACGGTATGGTACATAATGCTGCTGGTGAAAACGAAGGCAGTGCCAAGATTTTTGGGTTTGCCAAGCATCATGGCCTAAACCAATTAGACACGCTAAAACTGTTTGGCGAGCATTATGCCAAAGTCCTAGCGACGCCTAACGGCACAGATCATGCCAATATTCGCAACTTTTTACATTGGGGCTGGCAAGGGTTTTTGATGCAAAAAAACCCACTAACGGTTCGCCCTAGTGTGGATACCACTGCACTTTAAAACCTAATCTATCAAACCAAAAAAAGCCACGCTCATGAGCGTGGCTTTTTGCTGTGTGCTCCTCAGTCAACTCAATACAAAGATAACTTCAATACACAATCAACTGAGCGCTTATTTTGCTTATCACGGTCTGTTTACTGCTTATTGCGAAACTTCACAGGCTGTACCGCGCCTTTGGGATTGGGCATGTTTGGATAGTGATGCTCATGCTCGACATCACACTCTGCCCCAACGACTGAGCCATCGTCTTTTACTGGCTTATGAATATAGCCGGTACGCTCAGAGGGCGGCAGATGCTCGTGCTCCCATACCATCACCGCTTGCATGCAAGTCTCGCGCTGCTCCGCGCTTAGCTTACGACCATCTGGCCATTTACCCAGCTCAATCGCCATACGAAACTTATCGACCACCTCTGGCGTCAAACTCGCTAATATCGTTTCTTTATCCATCGTGCCTACTCTCACTATGTATGACTGTGTTTTTTATCATCTAAGATATTTGTGTCTTAAAAACGCTTATTCATCGTCTATGATATCATCATCGACATCCATACTGAATTCTTCAGCATGGACGTTCCAGTGTAGCTTGGTGCGACATGCCTCATAAAAATCAAAACCTGGCGGGTGCAGTAGCGTCAATTTGTCGGGGTGCTTACGGATATATAGGCGCTGCTCTTGATCTAAGGGTACGCTTGGCTTGCCATCTGCGCTCACCATCGGCTGGGTGCGGTTGTCTTCATGTATGCGAATACACACCTCACTGTTTCCGCTCACCACAATCGGCCTGCTCGAGAGCGTATGAGGATGCATGGGCACCAGACAAATGGCATCCATACTTGGATGGATGATAGGGCCACCGCCTGATAGCGCGTAGGCTGTGGAGCCGGTTGGCGTCGCCGCGATCAAGCCATCACTATGCTGCCGATAGACATCTTGATCATCGATTTTCATCTGAAAGTCGATCATATGGACTGACTTACCGGCATGCAGCACCACGTCGTTGAGTGCCATGTCTTCATGAATGATGTTGCGCCCTTCTCGTATCTCCATGGTCAATAAAAACCGATGATCCAGCTGATAATTACCCATCAGTACTTGGCGCAGTTTAAAGGCCGCCTCGTCCGGCTTTACGTCCGCCAAAAACCCAAGGCGACCGCGGTTGACCCCAAGAACAGGCACACGGTAGCGTGCCAACGCCTCGGCCGCATGCAGGATAGAGCCATCCCCACCGACAACGATGACCAAATCACAAATCTCGCCGATCAAGCTGCGTTTGACGATTTTGACTTTTTCGATTTCGGTAAGGTTTAACGTCGGTAAGTTGGCGGTTTGCATATCCATGATCAACGTCAAGTTCATGTCATTGATGGTTTGGGCAATTTGCACCAGACTTTGGGTCACACTGCGCTTGCCGGCACGCCCCATGAGGCCAATACGCCGAAAAGCTGGGTTTTTGATGGCGTGGAACAGCTCGGATTCGTGTAAATGTGGCAATCTTGCAGACTGCGCTGAGTTTTCCATAAAAAGACTCGGTATAACAGTAAAATACCAGCTCATGATAGCGATAAATACGTGCTTAGACTAGCATGTTTATGCATTATCGTTGTTAACAGTCGTAATCGACCCCAGATAAAAACCAGTGCACGCTACCACTAGATGAGTTTGTAGCTGTGCTTGTTTGGCTACCAAAATGCTGCCATTGCTGGGTGTAGATCAGCGCTTTATAACGCCGCGCAGCCTTGCTTTTCATCACGCAAACACAGTTGACAATGATGGCGGTTTTGCTAAAGTAGCTGACATTACTATTTTTATATTTAATTAAGGACATATGTATGGCCAATCCTATTGTCAGTCGCGCAGAGCTTGCGATCGGCGGTAACCCAATGACGGTCAAGGGCGTGATTCAAAAGACCAGTCTGCTACTCGGGTTATCTGCCATCACTGGTGTGGGTTTTTTCTTTTATGCACTGATGGCAGGCCTATCACAAGGCTTTATCACGATGGCCGCCATGGTAAGTATGTTTGCCGCGTTTGGTCTTGCCATTTTTATCACCTTTAAACCACAAAAAGCCAAGACGTTTGCTGTCCCTTATGCTCTGTTAGAGGGTGTGTTTTTGGGCGGTATCTCGCTGTTTTTTATGCGCATGTACCCAAGCGTGCCGGTCACGGCGATGTGTGCGACGTTTGTGACGGCAGCGGTGATGCTGGGGCTATACCGCTCAGGGCTGGTAAAGGTCACTGAAAAGTTCCGCTCTATCGTCACCTCAGCGGTCATTGCCATTATGCTTGTCTATGTCGCGCAGTGGGTGTTGTCGTTGGTATTTGGCTCGACCTTGCCTTTCTTGTTTGAGGGCGGCGCTATCGCTATTGGTTTTAGCTTATTTGTCATCGTCATTGCTTCTTTTACCTTGCTACTAGACTTCGATAATATCGATCGCGGTGTGGCAATGGGCGTATCAGAGGATTACGAGTGGTTATTTAGTATCGGCATTCTTGCCACGCTAGTCTGGATGTACATTGAGTTTATGCGCTTATTAAGCTACCTACAAGACTAAATGATATACAACGCTATCACCGTGAACAAAAACCGCCTTGGTTAAGGCGGTTTTTTTATGCATAAGCTTATAGAGTCCCAGTGACTCGGTGGCAGCTACGCGCGTTTTAGCCGCAGGGCGTTTAACACCACAAACAAAGAGCTAAGCGACATGCCAATGGCCGCTAACCATGGCGGTACATAACCGAGCGCCGCTGGTATCAGTACACTGCCATTATAAATAATTGCCCAGCGAAAATTTTGTTTGATGATGCGTTCGGTTTTATCAGCGATACGCTTGGCTGCGGTAATGGCTTCGATTTGACCGTCCAAAATAATACTATCACTCGATACCTGTGCTAAGTCTGCCGCGCCTGCTATCGAGGTTGACACATCGGCAGCAGCAAGCACTGGCGCATCATTGATGCCATCTCCGACCATCAGCACCACCGCCCCTTGTGCCTGTAGGCTTTGGATATGATCGACCTTATCTGTCGGCGACAAACCATTGTAGGCGGCCTGCATGCCCAAACTCTCAGCCATACGCAGCGCTTGCGGGCTTGGGTCACCTGTCAGCATGACAGACTCGATACCCAAATCCTTTAACGCATCGAGCATCGGCTTGGCACTATCACGCACTTTGTCATTAAAATAAAAGCAGGCCAACGCTTGCCATGACGCACCCGCACTTTGCTGACAAGACAACACCACCGCCGAGCTTGCGCGCTCAGCCACCAAGTCAATATGTCGCCCATGATCTGTACTGTCTAAGGCAAAATCCACATGGCCAATACGATAGCGTACATCATCAATTACCGCCTCGACGCCGCCTGCAGGATAGTACTGCAACAACTGAGTGGTAGGCAGATGCAACTGATACGCTGCGGTCAACAGTGCATGGGCAATCGGGTGACGGCTACCGACTTCTAAGGCGGCGGCTATCGCCAGCATTTTGTCTTTTTGCTCAGCGCGTGTCTGCCCTGCTTGCTCGCTGTCTGGCAACAGAGTCATCAGCTCAATATTTAATAAGTTAGGCTTGCCGTACGTCAGGGTACCTGTTTTATCAAACGCCACATGAGTAATCTCTGCAAGCGTCTGTAGCGTATGTCCACGCGTGGTCAAAAACCCATAGCTTGCCAAACGGTTGGTCGAAACCGTCAAGGCAATAGGCGTGGCCAAAGATAGCGCGCAAGGACAAGTCGCCACTAGTACTGCGACCGTTGCCCAAATCGCTTGGCTAGGATCGACGATATACCAGCCGACAAACACCAATACCGACAGTACTAAGATACGCGCCACAAACCAGCGTGCCAGCTTATCTGCCTGCTGAGCAAGCTTGGGTTTTTCGCTCATGGCGCGGTTCATCAGTCTATCGATCAAGCCGATTTGGCTGTCTTTTGGCAAGGCGGTAATCAACATCTCAAACGGCTGACTGTCGTTTTGTGCGCCGCCGACGATATAGTCGCCTTGCGTTTTGAGAATCAAATCGCCCTCACCGGTCAACAAACTCTGCGAGACGGTGGCTGTCTGACTGAGCAATATCCCATCACTGATGATCTCAGAGCCTGCCTCTACCAAAATAATATCGCCCACTTGCAAGCTATGCGCAGTGACCATCTGCTTGTCTTCTGTATCGTATGCAGCGTTTGCGCGCTGTGCTTGCCACGCTTGCGCGATGCGCACTGTCAGCTGCTGCAGACTGCTATCCATACTTTGGGTAAAGTCCGCGATGGCGTCTGATGCGCCGCCTGTGTTTTTTTGGGCCGCTGCTATGCTCGCGTCACCAAGTTTAGCAGCACTCGAGGGGTTTTTCGCGCCATCTTGTATCGAGGGGCTCTGCTCAAAATGCTGTAATATCTGTGCAGCGGCATCCTTGTTTTCAGCAATTTTTTGTACCAATACCGGCTCAACCACCACCAAGTCATTGGCCATGGTCGCCGCTTTTAGGCGAGCATTATGCTCGATATAACGCCCCGCCAATAAAAAGAAAATAAACATACTGACCGAATCATAGTATGTCTCACCTTGCCCAGTAACGGTGGCGTACAGACTGGCAAAAAAAGTGACAACCAGTGCGATACTGACGGGCACATCCATATTCACCTGACGTGCGCGAATCGCAGACCATGCCGAGGTAAAAAACGGAATACCTGCATAAAAGAAAACCGGCGTACTGACAAACAACGACACCCAGCGCAAAAAATCACGCTGAAATATCAGCATATCGCTGTATTCCCCAAAATAAATCGCAACGGCATACATCATCGCTTGCATCGAGCCCAGCGCTGCAATACCCAAGCGCAGGAGCATTTGATTGTTATGACGTGCCAGCATCGCCTCGTGAGTGTCTTGACGGTATGGCTTGGCTTCGTAGCCGATCTCGTTGATGACTGCTAAAATACGGCTGATCGGTAGGCGGCTTTCATCCCAGATCACACGCATGCGCTGGTTGGTCAAGTTGACTTGGCATTTGCTAATGCCCTCTAGCTCATCTAAGCGCGACTCAATCAGCCAAGTACAGGCGGCGCAGCGCAGGTTGTTGACCGACAGCTCAGCCACCGACATACCGTCTTGTGCGTAGACAAATTGTGATTTGATCTCTTCATGATCATAGGCTTCAAGACGCGTCAGCTGCGTAGGTAGGCTGGCGGTGCGGTTGATCTCTGAGCGGTCCAAATAATACTGCTCAAGCCCAGCCTCTACGATGCTCTCAGAGGCAAGCTGACACCCCATACAGCACATTTCACGCGATTGCCCCAATATCTCAGTATAAAATGGCGGCTCAGGCACAGGGTCTCCGCAGTGAAAACAATGGCCTGCAAGAGGCAACACCAAACCTTCGGTGATAGAGCTATCTTCATAGCGTTGACTGGTAGATGCCGTTTGTGATGGAACACTAGACATAATCGCCCTTATTTCCTTTAGACAGGTTTGCTCGAACCTTATTTGCTTTAAATTTGCGTTACATAAACTGACTAGGTCGTGTCTGCATTGTAAATAAATAGGCCACGCCGTCGCGGATTCATAAAAATTACATCATGGTCGCCTAGACAAACTGCTATCGTGTGTCAGTAGCTGACATGCTCTTTAGACTGCCCGTAACATTCTGCTGGTGACGAGGGTATGACCTGTATCAGCTTAGTGTCTATTAGCTTAGAATCTATCAACTTAGAATCACTGTGCAGTTTGACTATCGATTATACTATAAGCAACTCCCTCAAGCAGCGGTAACTACTGACCGCTAAATACCCATGAATACTGTCGTTGACGATGATAGATTGAAAAAGTTGTCAATTTGCGTCATTATGAGGCAGTTTTTTTATCCCAAAACGGTGCGACATCAGTGCAAAAATCCAATTTTAAGCGATCCACTCTCACTTTGCCTCAGTCTTCTAGACCTGCTATCGGCACGCTGCCTTCACAGCAGCGTGGTATCGTCTTTAGTAGTCTGATTTTACTTGTTATCATCGCAGGCATGGTGTTGTTGGCGCTCTATTTGATCAAACTTGATCGCACTATTACTCATAAGTTTGAGGGTAAGCGCTGGGATATTCCGGCCAAAGTCTACTCGCAGCCGCTTGAGCTATACCAAGGGGCAAACGTCGATCGCGAAACGATGAAAACCTGGCTTGAGCTGCTCAATTATCAAAGTAACAAATCCTATGATCGCACAGGGACTTATCACCGCTCGGGCAATACTTATTTTATTCACACGCGCGGCTTTACCTACAGTGCCAATGACAAAGACGCCGAGCAAGTCATTAAGATGACCATCTCAGGCAATAAGGTTGCGTCTATTCAAAGCACACTGCCGGCCAAAAGTGGCATCATTCGTTTGGAGCCAGTAAATATCGGCGGTATCTATCCAGACAGCAACGAAGATCGCTTGGTGGTGTCGTTAGATGAAGTGCCGCAGCCATTGATTGATGCGCTGATTGCCACCGAAGATCGGGCGTTTTATGAGCATAAAGGGGTCTCGATACGCGGTATCGCGCGCGCCGTGCTCAACAACTTCTCTGGCGGCTCGATGCAAGGCGGCTCGACCATCACTCAGCAGCTTATCAAAAACTTTTATCTCAACTCAGATCGCACGCTCAAACGTAAGGCCAACGAAGCGTTGATGGCGGTTTTATTGGAGCTGCACTACAGCAAAGATGAGATTTTGCAGACGTATCTTAATGAGATTTATTTGGGTCAAAACGGCAACCGTTCTATTAACGGCTTTGGATTGGCATCACAGTTTTATTTTGACAAACCCCTAAAAGAGCTACGTATAGATCAGCAAGCCATGCTGGTCGGTATGGCAAAAGGCCCTAGTATCTATAATCCGCGCCGTCATCCAAACGACTCAAAAGCGCGCCGTGACGTCGTGCTAAACAACATGCTGGCGATGGGTACTTTGAGCCAAGAAGACTACGAAAAAGCTTTGGAGCAGCCGCTGGGCGTGGTGGATAAGCCAGTTGAAGGCAAAAGCCAATTCCCTGACTTCTTAGATATCGTCAAGCGTGAGCTAAATACTGTTTACTATGCTGACGATCTCAAAAACGAAGGTCTGATCATCATCAGTACCTTAGACCCTATTGCTCAGTTGGCCGCTGACAAAGCGGTCGATAAAAAACTGAGCGAGCTGCGCCGTAATAGTAGTAAAACCAAAGATCTACAAGGCGCGCTGGTCAGTGCCAACCCTGAAACAGGTGAGCTGGTCTCTGTGGTGGGCAGTGGCAGTGAGTTTACAGGCTTTAACCGTGCGGTCGATGCCAAACGCCAGGTCGGCTCTTTATTAAAACCAGTCATTTATATGACCGCGCTCGAAAGTGGCCGTTATAACTTGGCAAGTCCAGTAGATGATTCGCCGATTACCGTCACCCTAGCCGATGGCACCAAGTGGAGCCCCAAAAACTACTCAAACCGTGATCATGGCTATGTCCCCTTGACCACCGCTCTTGCCAAGTCTTATAACCAAAGCACGGTACGTTTGGGCATGGAGTTTGGTGTCGACACTTTTGCCAGACAGTTGCGTCGTCTGGGTGTACAAGAAAAAATCCCGCCTTACCCTTCAGCATTATTGGGCTCTGTCAATCTAAGCCCCATGGATATGCTTGGTGTTTATCAAGTCTTTGCCACCGGCGGCTTTCGTACGCCCATTCATAGTATTCGTACGGTGATCGACAATCGTGGCCGGATTTTGCAGCGTACGGGGCTAAACACGCAGCGCAGCATCCCGCCTGAGACCAACTTTTTAACCAATTACGCCTTACAACAAGTGGTGTCAAACGGTACGGCCAGACGCGCCCAGTCGCTGGGTAGTCACTTAAATCTGGCGGGCAAGACAGGTACGACCAACAACTATCGCGACGCCTGGTTTGCCGGCTATAGTGGCAACTATGTCAGCGTAGTATGGGTTGGCCGTGATGACAACAAACCTATCGGCTTGAGCGGTGGTACTGGCGCCCTACCCGTTTGGATTGACTACATGAAACGCCTGAAGCTGACGCCCGTGGCGCTACCGGAGCCTGAAGGCATCGAGTGGCTCTGGCTAGAAAACAACTCAGGCAAACTCTCTGATGAGCGCTGTGCCGATGCACGCTATTTGCCTGTCTTATCCGCGCACCTACCAAAAGAAGCCAGTGCCTGTGCTCTTGAATTATACCAGCAAGAGCGAGCGCGTGAGCAGCTGCAATGGCAAAGCCAGCAAGGCGTCATCAATCAACAACGTCGCCGCGAAGGTTTGGAGATTCCAAATGGCGAAGCGGTCGATTCTGACAATGATGAGGGGCAAGCTGACAGCAATGATGCACAAAGTCGTGCAGATACATGGTATGACCGCGCTGTTGAATGGTTTTAATATTTTGGTAATTTATAAAGGGGCTCTCTATGCTGTCATTGATCAAACACACTGTCTTAGGTAACCATCGTCTGATGCCAACCTCTATAAGAACCACATTGAGTACCGTTAAGTTCACTCGCCGTTTGGTTTTTTCTGGCGCTGTGATAGGCATGCTGAGTTTGAGCGCTTGTCAAACGGTACCTAGCACGCCTACTTCAGCTAAACAGACGCCATCAGGGGCATCAAGCACCGCCGACCCCGCGCGACATGACACGACCTATCCGGTGACACAAGCCCCCATTGTCAAACAAGACGGCACAGGCAGCGCTGGTGCTTACCCAAATGACGGCTCTTCTGAGTCAGCAAACCCACTGACAAAAGATACGCCGCAGACCCACCTACCCAGTCAAGATCCCATCGTCAGTCAGCCAGATGTGGTCATTCTCACGCCTTCTCGTGAAGACTATATGATCTCTGAGCCTGCAGCACCCTCACACAATGAGCTGCTAGAGCGCGCTAGAAAAAACTCACAACAACGCAGCCAGAGTACCACCAGCAATAACAGCGACCTGCCTGCATTTCGCAATCTGATGCAAGCGGGTATCAGTCAGCTCAAAGCTGGCAGCCTGACCAATGCCGAAAACAGTTTTACCCGCGCCCAGCGCTTGGCACCCAGATCCTCTGCCGTCTATTTTTATCTGGCACAAGTTGCACTAAAAAAGAACCAACCACGTAAAGCAGAAGCCATGGCGCGCCGCGGCCTTAGCGTGTCGCAAGACGCCAGTCGTAGACGTGCGCTATGGCAAGTCATCCTGCAATCAGGGCAAGCTCAGGGCAATGGGCGAGTGATTAACGAAGCAAAACGAGCACTGCGTTAATCTGGCGCCAACGTATGACCTCAGCAGCTAAAAGCACACGCGTAGAATATCGCGAATGAGGTCAAGCCCACCTATCTCAATGGATATCAAGTAGCCATCGTAGCAATACATGAGCTGCTTTTTCACTACTGTTTCTTGTTGAAATACGTATTTATTTTTCTCACTTTTTTCTTTTATTTAAGGGTATCGTTATGGCATGGCAACAACTACATTTACAATGCGAAAAGGCAAACGTTGATTTGGCCGAAGCGCTGCTATTAGAAGCAGGCGCACTCTCAATCGCGCTCGATGACGCAGGCGATCAACCTTTGTTTGAGCCGTTGCCTGGTGAGTCGCCGCTTTGGGACGAGGTTATTTTGACTGGGCTCTTTGATGCGAGCACTGATGACGGCAGTCGGCAGGCCGTCGAGCAGCTAAGCCACGAAATCGCCGCACAAGTACAAGCCAGCCGCATTTGGCTGACCGCTGTCGACGATAAAGACTGGGAACGCGAATGGATGAGCAACTACCAGCCGATAGAATGCGCCAACGATCTTTGGATTGTGCCCAACTGGCTTACGCCGCCGAGCCCTGAAGCGACCAACATCATTATGGACCCAGGTTTGGCATTTGGTACTGGCTATCATGCCACCACGCGTTTATGCCTCGACTGGCTCACAGAGCAAGACCTAACAGACAAGGTGGTGATTGACTATGGCTGCGGCTCAGGTATTTTGGGCATCGCCGCCTTGCTGCTAGGCGCACGAAAAGTCTACGCTGTCGATATCGATCCACAAGCAGTGCTGGCCACCAATCAAAATGCAGAGCGCAACCAAGTTGATGATCGTCTGCAAGCATTTTTGCCAGAAGCATTTAATGAATACTGTGCTGAGCATGAAGTTGTGCCAGTCGAAGTACTGGTCGCCAATATTTTGGCGAAACCCCTGATCGGCTTAGCCCCGTATTTTGCTACATTGGTCAAACCCAGCAGCCGTATCGTACTGGCAGGCTTGATTGAATCACAAACCGACGACGTCGTCGCCGCTTATCAGCCTTACTTTGCTATGGATCCTAAGCATGCTTTTACTGACCAAGAAGACCAGCACTGGCAACGATTATCTGGTACATTTACAGGCTAGCAACATTTAATTACATCTGTTACGATAGAGGGCAGTCAAATGTTATGTGTTTGACGCCACTCTGTCCTTGCCCATGATTCATACATGAGATATTTTGTTAATGCGCAGTATATACCCCATAGGCAGCTGTTGGTGAGTGGAAAAGCGGTATTGATCACCATACTTTTTTGGACTCGACCCTATGACCACGCCCATAAAAACTCAGTGCCCCCATTGTCACGCTTGCTCTAAAGTACAACAAACCCAATTGAACAAAGTAAACGCCACTGTCAACTGCGAGCAGTGTCATCAGAGCTTCTTAGTCAATCAGCACCTCATCGTCACCGCCGACACTGCCCCCAGCCCTCACGCTGCGACCGATACCGCCACTTCTACATCAAACAAAGCCGCAGCTCACAATGAGCTTATTCACGACGATTTGATTCATGATGATCTGATTGATGACGATCTCATCCACGATGAGCTGATTCATGATGACATGGATATAGAGGAGTCAGAAACCGACTTATTAGAGTACGATTCGCTTGACAGTATGGATGCATGGCTGACACAGGCGAGTCATCGCAACCATACCTCCAACCAGCAGCCATCTGCAGCGCAGACAAGCCCGGACTCATCGGCACAAGCAGCGCTAAGCTCTGCCGCCGCCAATGATATTCATGCCAATGTCGATGACAATGCGGACAATGCTTGGCTTGAGGCGTTGTTGAAAGAAGAAAGCCAAAACACACACAAAACACCAGACAACACCGACCTATCACAAATCTTACAAAAAATGGGTGTGCCGTTTAGTGACGAAGAAAAAAGCCAAAACGCCCGTATAAAAGAAGCACAAGCAAGGTTTTCACCAACGCCTGCGCGGCGCTCAGTGGCATCATTACTATGGACCCTTGGTTGCTTGGTATTGGCGCTGCTCTTATTGGCGCAATATGTCATCTTTAATATAGACACCTTGGTCAAAGACCCTGCCCACGCCGAGCGCCTACACCGCATCTGCTCCGTTGCCGTTTGTAGCTTGCCTAGTGCGGACCTAACAGCATTGAGCATTAGTCACATTACTCACCAAAAAAGCCGTATCAACACCACAGGCGCGTTTAGCGATGTCAGCGCCGCCCTTTATAATCAAAGCACCAAAGCGCAGCTCTATCCGAGCGTAAAGGTCAGTGTGTACGGCAAAGATACTATGATTGGTGAGTTTATCGCAGCGCCAGCAGATTACTTATTAAGCAAGCAAAAACAACTCGCCGCCAATAGTCAGCAGCAGTTATTGTTTACCATCCCTGTGGCCAATACTCAGATTCGCGACGTTCAGATAACGCCTTTGTATTAACGCTTCATTGAGCGACTTGATGGTCATGTATTTGATAACTGAGTACTTGATAACTGGGTATCGGATATAACCTCGAATCTATCAGCGCCAAAGGCCATTAATTTGATATAATACCCTGATATCTGATGGTTTGATTTTCTCTAACCCAAGGACTTTATCTTATGGCACCTCATGCACAGCATAATGCCCACCATTTTGCTACCAGCTCTGAGCATCCTGCCGACTACTCCAAACCCCATACCAACACTGCTCATGAGCCACTGCGTGTACATGTTGAGCGTGTGGTGCGCCAGTACTTTGCCTTGTTAGGTGATGAGGTGCCAACCGATTTATACGAGCTGATTTTAAGACAAGTTGAAGAACCGCTACTATCGGTCGTCCTCGAACAAACGCGCGGCAATCAAACCAAATGCGCCCAAATCCTCGGGCTAAATCGCGGTACACTACGCAAAAAACTCAAAACTTATGACTTAATGTAGCATCAGCTATATGCGCCTATCTATTTTGATTGACAGTCATTATGCAGGGCAATTGAGCGGTGATGATCTCAGTTTTTTTGAGGTTATCTGCCACCATTGTCGTTATCATCTTGCCAGACGTTGATGTCGGGCTTTTTTTATGGAAGTTTTTTTATGAGTACAACCCCACTCGCCTTATTATCAGTCTCTGATAAATCCAATATCGTTGAATTTGCTCAAGGTCTCATCAAGGCAGGCTTTGGTTTGTTATCTACTGGCGGTACGTATCGGCTACTCACCGAAAATAACGTCGCTGTAACCGAGGTCTCAGACTATACTGGCTTTCCTGAGATGATGGACGGCCGCGTCAAGACACTACATCCTAAAATCCATGGCGGTATCTTAGGTCGACGCGGGACTGATGATGGCGTCATGAGTGACCATCAAATCGAGCGTATTGATCTGGTGGTGGTAAACTTATATCCATTTGCGCAAACCATCGCGCGCGCCGATGTGACCATGGCTGATGCTATCGAAAACATCGATATCGGCGGCCCTACTATGGTACGGGCAGCAGCAAAAAACCATGCCCATGTCGGTATCGTCACGGACCCTGCTGACTATGAGCGCGTCCTTACCGCTCTCGGTGACAGCACTGAGCTGACTTCGGCGCTGCGTTATGACTTAGCGGTCAAAGCTTTCGAGCATACTGCCCAGTATGACGGTATGATTGCCAACTTCTTGGGCAGCCGCCTCAGCACCACGCAGGAGCCAGAAAACTTCCCACGCACCTTTAACGTGCAGCTCGAAAAAGCACAAGACTTACGTTATGGTGAGAACCCGCATCAAAACGCCGCTTTTTATGTTGAAAACCACCCATTAAAGAGCCAGCAAGCCTCTATCGCGACCGCCTCGCAGTTGCAAGGCAAAGCGCTGTCGTATAATAACATCGCCGATACAGATGCCGCACTGGAGTGTGTCAAAGCCTTTAGCGCACCTGCTTGTGTGATCGTCAAACACGCCAACCCTTGCGGCGTGGCTGTGGATCAAGACCAAGTTGCTGCATACCAAACGGCCTTTAGTACCGACCCTGAGTCTTCTTTTGGTGGCATCATTGCCTTTAACCGTCCCTTGACGCTAGCCGCGGCTAAAGCCATCATTGACAATCAGTTCGTCGAAGTCATCATCGCACCAAGTATCGAAGAAGGCGTCCTCGATATCACAGCCAGCAAGAAAAACGTCCGCGTCTTGGTGTGCGGCGAGCTGCCAGCACCAGACCAACGCGACGCTCAGCTTGATTATAAGCGCGTCAATGGTGGCCTACTCGTACAAGAACAAGACCTTGGCTTAATCACTGCCAATGATCTAAAAATTGTCACCGACGTACAGCCAACAGAGGCGCAGATTGCAGACTTGCTATTTAGCTGGAACGTCGCAAAATATGTCAAATCAAACGCCATCGTCTATGCCAAAGCGCAGCGCACCATCGGTGTTGGTGCCGGTCAAATGAGCCGTGTCAACTCAGCCCGTATCGCCGCTATCAAAGCTGAACACGCAGGACTTGCCACCGAAGGCGCGGTTATGGCCTCAGATGCCTTCTTCCCATTCCGTGATGGCATCGATAATGCAGCGGATGTCGGCATCTCTGCTATCATTCAGCCGGGTGGCTCGATGCGCGATGACGAAACCATCGCAGCGGCCAATGAGCATGGTATCGCCATGGTGTTCACAGGTATGCGTCATTTCCGCCACTAGTCTTTTGTAACTGAGCCGGCGCGCATGAGGCGGGTCGGTTTTGATTGCTAAATTACAGATCAAAAAAAAGCCACTGTCCTTGATACAGTGGCTTTTTTACGTCTTTATGTGCGAGCGGTTATCGTCATTTAAACCATTTAAGATGACTCAATTATCGATATTTAACGATTTGTATTTAACGACCTTGCGCGTTGGCCATGTTGGTGTCGTTAATCTCAACCTGATACACCATCCGCAGATGCTCTAAGTAATCTTGCAGTTGATCTTGGCCTAAATTATCACGAATAATAGCCGCCGTTTGCGCTCTTTGCACATCAGATAATGGTGATTGCTGCTCCGTTTTGATGCGGTCACCGACCAACAAGCTGGCACCCACTTCCGTCTCGCCTGCGATGGCTACCACAGCGTTATCATCAGCTTGCTGGCTAAAGGCCATGCTACGCTCTTTTTCGGTCAATTGTGTCGTTTGACGATTGATCTGACCGAGCGCTTGCAGTGTTACAGGCTGCTTGCTGATATCTGCTGGCGTTTTGATACTAGCAGCGATGGCTTTGGCTTCTTTTAGGGCCAATGCTGTGGCTTTTTGGCGACGTAGTATCTGCGTAATTTTTGGCGTCGCCGCTGACAAAGATAAGGTTTTAGTAGGACGATAATTGCTCGGTTGTACCCACACCTTGCTGTTACCTACTTCGATACCTGCGGTTACTGCCTGATCTTGAATGGTAAATTCATCAAAGGCTTGTTTGAGCACAGCTGGCTGTGACAGGACCGATTGGTTATTTTCTTTACGGTAGTCTTTGATGCGTTTTAGTGGGACGTTTTCTTGCTGAGCAATATCTTCGATACTAAAACCATCAGCCGCCAAATCATTAATGGCCGTGACTTTGTCGGCATAAATCTCTTGACGCTTGTACTCTTTTGCTTTCGCCGTTAGCTCATCGCGCATGCTCTCCAGACTTGGCACCTTGCTACCATTATCTTCGGTCACTGTAAATATCTGATAGCCAAAGCTGGTTTTGATGGGTGCGGTGACATCCCCAACACTTAGGCCCTCAAGCGCTTTTTCGACCGCAGCAGCATCGCTACCAAACACCGAGGTATTCAGACGACCGATATCGCCGCCGTTCTCTCCTGACGGATCATCGGACTCGGCTTTGGCAAGCGCGGCAAACGACTCACCTTTGTCTAAACGTGCCTGAATTTTTTCAGCACGCGCCTTGGCGTTGTCACCTGTGAGGAGTATTTGGCTGATTCTACGCTCGTCTACCACCGCTTGGCTTTGCTTATACGCTTCATACTGCTGCTGTAGATCCGCTTCAGTGACCTCATCAACCTGAATGGCTTGCGGGTCTAGTTGAATATAAGCCAAATCCACCATCGCGGCACTTTTTAGTGTGTCTTTATTCGCATCATAATAAGCCTGAATATCGCTTTTGCTGACCTCGACTTGATCGGCATAGTCTTGCCAATTAAACCGATGGAGCCAGATGTTGCGCGACTCCATTTGCAAATCAATCAATTGACTGACCGCTTGCATCGGATAAATCGCAGTACCGACGATACTGGCATTGAGCTGATCGAGGCTTAACTGATTGCGAAACTCAGCAAACAGCTGGTTTTTTGTCATACCACGATTGCGCAAAAAGTTTGCAAACTGCTCATTAGAAAAATTGCCGTCCGCATCTTTAAATGCTTCTTCTTGACGCAGCAAACGGTTGATGGTGTCATCAGAGACCGTCATCCCAAGCTTACCTGCCTGCTGCTCTAACAATGTGCGATCTATAAGGCCTTTTAGCACCTGCTCGTGTAGCACATCCTCATTTAAGAGGCTGGCATCATCAACTTGCTCTAAGATTTCGGTACGACGGTTATTTACCGCAGCTTGATACTCAGACAGTCCCACACTTGCCTCACCCACCTGAGCGACTTGGTTTGGGTCGACACTACCGCCAAAGTAGCTTTCGACACCCAATAGCGCAAGCGGTGACAGGCATAAAATCAATAAAATGCGACCTGGCCAGCTTTTTAAAAAATCGCGCAATTTATCCATAGTTATCTCTGCTTTATTAACCTATGTTGATGAAAAACCATTGTAATATTATGCCTATCGACGCTGTGGTAACGATGCTATCTAAGCCGGCAATGGTATGAGTAAGGGCGTGTGAGTTTTGGTGCAAAACCAAGAGATATCAATCAATCTTGATTTAGACAATGCATCTACAGCGCGCCCTATGATACGTGATTTTTAAGACAGACTCAAAATATTCATGATGTCTGATACAAACTATCGCAATAAAAAAAGCACCTAAATATTAGGTGCTTTTTGCTATTTGGCTCATGGCTTAAATAATAAGCAAATCCATGAGCGACCTTCTATCTTTTTACGGCCTACAGACACTGCATTTATACGTATCTTGTATCCAATTTTAGTCTCTGCCTAATAGGTGGCCGTAGTTTTATAGTGGTCTATACCTTATATAGTCTTAAAAAGTACTATCTTAACAAAGGCTTAGTTTAAGCGCTCTTTTAAGTTTTTACCAGCTTTAAAGCTTGGTACTTTGCTTGCTGGGATGTTTAGCTCTTCACCAGTCTTAGGGTTACGGCCAGTACGTGCTTTGCGGTCTTTTACGCTAAAAGTACCAAAACCAACCAAAGAGATGCTGTCGCCAGCTTCTAAAGCTTCACCAACACTTTCCATGACAGCGTTTAGTGCATCGCCAGCTTGGGTTTTGTTCAGACCACTTTTTTCTGCGATGCTATCAATCAATTCTGACTTATTCATAAAATTTCCTTCAAGTTTAAGGGGGATAATACACGCTCACGCCAGGTATTGTAACGCTCTCATAGCACTTAAGCAATAAAAACTACCTGACTTGCGTATTAACAGGTTTCGCTTTGTTATCGTCTTTATATCAAGGCCGCATAAGGAGCGCAAGCGATTTTACATATTTTTGTGCCGCTTACTACGTATTTGACACTCAATGTTACGCAAAACCCCTGCAATTTTTTTATCAACTCACTACTTTACCTTAGACAGCTTGACTACCTACTGTTTTGTCCAGTAAATTGCTCTCATTATAGTATTTGAACCTATCCTTAGCTTAAAAATACTAATGAGTCATCAACAAGCCACTACTGGCTCTAAGACAACAGGCAGCCAAAGCCGAAAATAGCACAAAAAATATCGACTTATCAATACACTTGACACATCGACTTATCAATACACTTGACACAAAGGGTACCAAGAGTCAGAAACTTGCGTTACTTTTTATTATAAAGACGTTACTATAAGCAAAATATAATCGCATATTTTGGGTGTATCTTGATTTTTAAGTTGTTTTTTATTGATCAAATCCTCATTTTACGACACGTTACTAAAATAACCACGGATTATCTACATGAAGCGTTCTACGTTATCTCACTCTTTTCTCAATATCTTTTTGGTGTTCATCGAGTCAGCATTGACCTTACTGTTACGCCTAGATCCTGAATTACGTAAAGCAGCTTATCCTTTAGCCAAGCAAGGTACTGTCGTCGCGCTGCGCTTGTACCTCCCCCATGTAGAAGTTTTTGCCACCTTTAGTACCAAAGGCGTATTATTAGACGCGCAACTGCCGATAGGCCGTAGTGAGCCTGATGTCGTCATCAATGCCTACAGTATCCAAGTCATCAACGCCATCACCACTCACGATAGCGAAAGCACCGAAAAGCTACAAATGCGCGGGGAGTCAGTGCAAGTACAGTTGGTCAAGCAATTTATCATGCAATTGGGTCTAGGCAGCCTCATCCAAGGACTGGTGAAAAAGTTCAAAGGCGGTAAAGGCAAATCTAAGCCCACTGAAGCGGAGATGGCAGAAAAAAAGGAAAGCTACAAACTGCGTATCAAAGAGCAACAAACGCAAATCAACACCTTAACCATCAAAAACCGCGAGCTTGAAACCACGGTCAAAGAGCTACAAAGCAAACAAAAAACACTGACGATTGTAACTGTCGTCGCCCTGCTTGTCATGATTGGCGCGATTATCGCATTATTAATAAATTAGGTGGTGGTTCAAAAAGTAGGCTAACATTAGACATACCCATGATTGATGTAAAAGAAAGCTAAATCAAAGGCTTTAAAGTGATTTTCCAGCTTTTTAGAAAAGTTACAACTTCGCCTAAATGCTCGCCTTACTCGATGTCTGATAGTGCAATTATTACCTTCAATGCCTTTTGCAGTCTTTGTATTTATAGTTTCGCTTACCATAGCTTTTGAAACCATTTTTCTTTATATAGTCGATACACTCTAAAAATGTCATAGCGCTACTGGGATGAATTTTGCGTAGCCTCTGGGAACGCAGCACGCAAGTAAAATTTATACCAGTAGCGCGTTTAAATCCATAACAGTTTTACATTCAGCTAACTATATTGTCACTTAGACAGGCTGGGCATTTGATGTATAGTGTCATTTGCATTTCACTATTTATCAATTTCTCAGCCTGTTTTTTTCCAGCCTACTTTTTGAACCACCACCCGGATATAAATGTAGCTATGAATAAAACAACTTTTAAAATATCGAAGATGGACTGCCCTTCGGAGGAAAACCTAATCCGAATGAAATTAGAGGGCCACTCGAATATTGAACATCTTGAGTTCGACATTCCTAACCGTCAATTAACTGTGTTTCATCATGACAATATAGAAGGGATAGAGACTGCTATTCATGACCTAAAATTAGGAGACACCCTACTCTCGACCGAAACCATTGACCCCTCTGATCCCAACAATAATTTTAAAATTGATGCTGACTCTAGTCACAAAAAAGATGCTGAGCAAAGAAAGCTACTATGGATAGTGCTGGTCATTAACTTTGCTTTCTTTATTATTGAAATGAGCACGGGACTGATTTCTCGTTCGATGGGGTTGGTCGCCGACAGCTTAGATATGTTAGCAGATAGCTTCGTGTACGGAATTAGCTTATTTGCGGTCGGTGGAACGGTCATTAAGAAAAAACGGATTGCTAGAATTGCCGGATATTTTCAAATTACGCTAGCGATTCTTGGTTTTTTAGAAGTACTAAGACGTTTCTTTGGCAATGAGCAGTTACCTGACTTTTCTACCATGATAGTCATATCGATTCTTGCGCTAATTGCAAACTCGATTTGCCTCTATTTACTACAAAAATCGAAAAGCAAAGAAGAAGCCCATATGCAAGCCAGTATGATTTTCACTTCAAACGATGTGATTATCAATTTAGGGGTAATTGTTGCAGGGATTTTGGTTAATTGGTTACACTCTAGTACGCCTGATTTGATTATTGGTAGCATCGTATTTGCTTTAGTTATTCAGGGCGCCTTTAGAATATTGAAGTTGAGTAAGTAGCCAAGCCTAATAACTGAAGCAAATAGCTCAAGTAAGTAGCTTAATTAAACCGCTAAGTGTAAAGTAACTGGGTTTGAAGCAAATAAACATCATAAGGATATGAGACCTCAAGCAATGATTGAACAAACTTTAAATCTAGTCACCACCAAAGACCATCAGCAAGTTGCCGTTTGGCGAATAATAGATGATGAAGTCTTTGATAAGAATCTGGTGGTGGTCAACTAATTTAGGACACTAATAAAATTCAAACCTACATCGCCATTACTTATAACCCTACCTTCTCCTACCTTGCCTTTTATCAAGTATCGTTAATTCTAAACCAAAAAAAATGTAGCTATTATGCCGCATGCGACTGGTATCAACTTTTCTTGCGTGCTGCTTATTTTTGAAGCTTTACGGCATTTATACCTATAACACTGGGTTTGTTTTATAGTGCACCCACTATATCTTTACTCCTCATTTGTTTTTACTCTTGATTATTATCCATCATTGCTTTTATGCATCATTGTTTTTATCAACCATAGCCATCAGCTTGATTAACCATTCAACCATACTTTAATCTTGACTAAATTACTCAGGATTAAGTATAATTGGCTTAATCGTTGCACACATCGGGTTGACCATCTGTTGTTTAACGACGATAAGACACCACTTAGCAGATGACTTTTATTTGAGCATGGCAGAGGTTTTGCCTTTTTTATCTTTCGCTTTGGTAGAGAGTCTCTTACTAAGATCGTTGTTAAATAAAAATGATATATAAGTTTGGAGATAACACATGCGTTTGACTACTCGAGGCAGATACGCCGTGACCGCGTTGCTAGATTTGGCGCTACAAACCAGCCAACAAGACAGTGCGGTATCCTTATCTGATATCGCTAAACGGCAATCAATATCTATCTCTTACCTCGAACAGTTATTTTCCAAACTACGCAAAGGTGGGCTTGTCACCAGTATACGTGGTGCCGCTGGTGGTTATCACTTAGCCAAACCGCTAAACGAGATAGATGTGATGAGCATCATATCTGCGGTCGATGAGTCGGTTAATGCGATGCAGTGTGAAGGACGTGGCGACTGCCAAGGTGGTACAATGTGCCTAACCCATGATCTATGGTGTGCATTGTCCAATCACATCGAGCAGTACTTGAAAAACATAACATTAGCGCAATTATTAGATATGGAAAATGTGCAGTCCGTCTCAGAGCGACAGCACACTTCCACCAAAGAAGTTTCTATAAAAGACATTAATACCATTACCCTATCGAACAGCGAGGCAAACCCAGCATGAGCCAACATAACAACCTTATATATTTAGATTATGCCGCCACCACGCCAGTTGCTAAATCAGTAGCTGCCAAGATGAGCGAGTATCTGACTGTAGATGGCATCTTTGGTAACCCAGCCTCGCGCTCGCACGGCTACGGCTGGCAAGCAGAAGAAGCTGTAGAAACCGCGCGTCAGCAAGTAGCTGAAGTCATCAACGCTGATCCTCGTGAAATCGTCTTTACCTCTGGTGCGACTGAATCCGACAACCTTGCCATCAAAGGCGCGGCGCATTTTTATCAATCGCGCGGCAAGCACATCATTACCAGTAAAATTGAGCACAAAGCAGTTTTAGATACCTGCCGTGAGCTTGAGCAAGAAGGTTTTGAGATTACTTACTTAGAGCCACAAGCCGGTACGGGTCTTATTTTGCCAGAGCAAGTAAAAGATGCATTACGTGACGATACGATTTTGGTATCACTGATGATGGTAAACAATGAGCTTGGTACCATCACCGATGTCGCAGCGATTGGTGAAATCACTCGTGACGCTGGCGTGGTTTTCCATGTCGATGGCGCGCAGTCTGTCGGTAAAGTAAAAATCAATCTTGAAGAAATGAAAATTGATTTGATGAGTTTCTCAGGACACAAAGTCTATGGTCCTAAAGGGATTGGCGCCTTGTTTGTCCGCCGTAAGCCGCGCATTCGCCTAAAAGCTGAGCAGCATGGTGGTGGTCATGAGCGTGGTATGCGCTCAGGTACATTACCGACGCATCAAATTGTAGGTTTAGGAGCGGCATTTGCCCTAGCCAATGAGCGCTTTGAAGAGGATCATGCTCACGTTGCCAAGCTCCGCCAAAAACTATGGGATGGCCTGCAAGACATCGAAGAGATCTACCTAAATGGTGATCTTGAGAATAGCGTGCCAAACATTGTAAACATTAGCTTTAACTTTGTTGAAGGCGAGTCATTGATGATGTCGCTAAAAGACTTAGCTGTTTCATCAGGCTCAGCCTGTACGTCTGCGACGCTTGAGCCATCATATGTATTACGTGCTATTGGTCGTCCAGATGAGTTGGCTCACAGCTCAATCCGCTTCAGCTTTGGCCGTTATACTACCGAAGAAGACATCGACCGTGTAATCAAACAAATGCACGAAGCGGTTGAGAAACTGCGCGCCCTATCACCACTTTGGGATATGTATCAAGAAGGTGTGGATTTAGATTCAGTGGAATGGGCTGAGCACTAACATTTACCAAACAAATCGCCTTTGCGCGCTTTGTTTTAAATATTTATAAAACGATTGATCAGACAATTACAGTAAGCGTTTGACCCCAATTATCGATGAGCGACGGATACATAGTAAACAATCTATCGCTCATCCCCTAACTAGGAGAAAACCCCATGGCCTATAGTGACCAAGTTATTGATCATTACGAAAACCCACGCAACGTCGGCAATCTTGATAAAAACGCCAAAAACGTTGGTACAGGTATGGTCGGCGCCCCAGCGTGTGGCGATGTGATGCGCCTACAGATCCAAGTAGATGATAACGGTATCATCGAAGATGCACGTTTTAAAACGTACGGCTGCGGCTCAGCGATTGCCTCAAGCTCACTTGTCACCGAGTGGCTAAAAGGCAAAAGCTTGGACCAAGCTGGCGAGATTAAAAATATGGACATCGCTGAAGAGTTGGCTTTGCCACCTGTAAAAGTGCATTGCTCTGTACTCGCAGAAGACGCCATCAAAGCGGCTATTAGCGACTATAAAGGCAAGCATGGTACCGCTGAAGAAGCGACCAGCTAAGCTTATTGGCCGTATGCATTGTTTTATTAGCAAGGCGTCAGTAGAACTCTAATGGATCGCTACTGAGGCCATAAAGGTGACAATAACGCTACTGTAATTGTCACCTTTTATTTTCTAACTGGCGCAAACACATAAGTCTGGTAGATTTGCTACTAGTCTCATATTCGTTATTAATAGCCGTCATTGATTTTATGGTCGATGACATCATATTGAAAGATATCTTTATTATTGATAGTCAATGGGAGTTGGCATGATTGAAATGACAGAACGCGCCGCCCAGCATGTTCGAGAGTTTTTGGACAATCGCGGCAAAGGCGAAGGTATCCGTGTGGGTATTCGTACCGCAGGCTGTTCAGGCTTGGCCTATGTCTTGGAGTTTGTAGACACCCCTGATGACAATGACACACGTTATGAAAGCCGCGGTGTGAGCATCTTTATCGATCCGAAAAGCTTGGTCTATTTAGACGGCTTATTGATGGATTATGAAAAAGAAGGCTTAAATGAAGGCTTTAAGTTCACCAACCCCAACCAAAAAGGCGAATGTGGTTGCGGTGAGTCGTTTACTGTTTAGAGTTGCCCACCCTTAGCCATTGGCCCATTGGCCCATTGGCCATCATTATGACTGAGGCCTACTGGCCTTTAAGCATGTTGTATTTTGATAAAAAATGTCGTTTGCAACATTTCTATTATTCAGTTGGTAGGCTATACATCACCCAATCTGGCGCTTGATAGCCCACTGGATATGATAAGCACTGGTATCTCAGACACTTTATAATAAATAAAAGCAAGGCGTATGATATGACAGACATCACCGCAGAAGCACAGTTTGATAACTTTTTTGCTCTATTTGAGCAGCCCGCTCAGTTTGAGATTGATCAGGCCCGTCTGGATCAGCAGTTACGTCTACTACAAAAACGCTATCACCCTGATAATCTGATGGTAGATAGCACAAAAGACGTGACGAGTGTGACGGAGGCCAAACAGCAATCAGAGCAAGCTTCAGCACTGATAAATCAAGCATACCAAACCTTAAAGGCTCCTGATAGCCGCGCCGGCTACCTATTAGAGATGGCAAATCAGGCTCATAATCTTGAGCACTCAATTGCCGATTTAGATTTTTTAGAAGACGCCATGCAGATGCGTATCGATCTAGATGAAGCGTTCGAAGATAAGGATCGGACAACGCTTGCGCAGCTACAACCCCAGATTACCACTCATCTGAGCAAACAGTCTGAGCGCTTTAGCAGTGCCTATCAAAAGCAAGACTGGCAGACCGCGATTGATGCCACCCAAAAGCTTAAGTTTTTGGTAAAACTCAATGCCGATGTGACGACTGGTCTCGATGAAGTCGCCAGTGCTGAGCACTCTGATGACGATGACTTATATGTTTAGGGTGTCTAGATAAACATACCTTCAATATGTAAATTTAAAGATTGATATTTATCATCATTCGTCAGCGCAATTCGTCATCATAATTGCGCCATTTCCTTTATTTATTTTATCTTTGAGTGATTTTATGTCTTTATTGCAAATTGCCGAACCCAATCAAAGTGCCCAACCTCATCAGCATCGTTTTGGTCTAGGTATCGACCTTGGCACCACACGCTCACTGGTTGCAGTCGTACGCTCAGGCAAAGCGCAAGTCTTAGAGGCAGGCGCTGACAACGATACGTTGCTGCCCTCTGTCGTCTACTACCCCAGCACTGGCAAACCCATGGTAGGATATGATGCCTTAGCGCATTTGGCCGATGACCCAAAAAACACCATCGTATCTGCCAAGCGCTTTATGGGTCGTAGTCAAGCGGATATTAAGTTCTCTCATCCTTATGAGTTAAGTGGTAATGCAGACGACATGCCAGCTTTTGTCACCGCCCAAGGTAAGGTATCCCCTGTCGAAGTCTCAGCACGTATCCTAGCCGCCCTCGAGCAGCGCGCCGCAAGCGCATTACCTGCCGACAGCATCGAAGGGGCGGTGATCACTGTTCCCGCTTATTTTGATGAGGCCCAGCGCCAAGCGACCAAGGATGCCGCACAAGCTGCTGGTATCAATGTGCTACGTCTGTTAAATGAGCCCACGGCAGCCGCTGTCGCCTACGGCCTTGATAAGCCTACTCAAGATAACACGCAAAGCCATTACTTAATTTATGATTTGGGTGGCGGTACCTTTGATGTCTCTATCTTAAAGCTCACTGATGGGGTTTTTGAAGTCTTAGCAACTGGCGGCAACAGTGCGTTAGGCGGTGATGATATCGACCGATTGCTGACCAACTGGTTGATCAAACAATTAGGTATCGACCCAAAAGACGTCAGTCGGCACGACAAGTCAATCCTTGCCCAGCGAGCCAAAGCATATAAGCAAGCTTTGACGGACGCCGAGCAGGTCGCTATCGACATTACGGTCAACGGCCACTCTTATCAAGGCAACTTACGCCGTGACGATTTGTTGACCATTGCCGAGCCTGTCAATCGCCGTACGCTTAGCGTCTGCGAGCAGGTATTACGCGATGCCAAGCTATCTATTGACGATTTAGATGAAGTCATCTTGGTGGGCGGCTCAACCCGTATGCCAGCTGTGCAACAAGTGGTGAGCACGTTTTTTGGCAAGCAGCCGCTTTGCCGTCTGAATCCAGATGAAGTCGTCGCCTTAGGTGCTGCACAAACAGCGCATCAGCTGGTCAATGGCAATAGCGACAATACACTCTTATTATTAGATGTCACTCCTTTGTCACTCGGTCTTGAGACCATGGGCGGCCTAGTTGAAGTACTTATCCCACGTAATACCCCTATCCCTGTCAAAAAACGCCAAGTATTTACCACCTATCAGGACGGTCAGACAGGCATAGTGATTCATGTGGTTCAAGGCGAGCGCGAAACTGTCGAAAACTGCCGTTCGCTTGGACGTTTTGAATTATATGGCATCCCGCCGATGAAAGCGGGCTTTGCCCGTATCGAGGTCACCTTTAGCATTGATGCCAATGGTCAATTGACAGTCAGCGCGCAAGAAACCACCACCAAGACAGAAAGCAAAATTGAGATTGTGCCTTCTTATGGCTTGTCAGATGAGCAAAAAGAGCAATTGCTTATGGCGGGGTTTGAGCACGCTGAAGAAGATAAAAATGCACGCTCTTTAATCGAGACCAAAGTAGAAGCAGAACGCGAAGTATTAGCGCTACAGTCTGCGCTGCAAGAGTTTGCAGCCTTATTGACCCCTGATGAACAGCAAGCTCTAACGCAGCAAACACAAGCACTACAAACGGCACTAAGCACCGATGATCTCACTCTCATTGAAGCCGAACAAGCCAAGCTCAAACCGCATAGCGATGCATTTGCTGCTCGCATTATGAATCAAAGCGTCAAGGCCAGCATGGCAGGCACCAGCGCTCAAGATTGGTAAAAACGCGTATAGAATTTATCTAGATACGGCTTAGCCATAATAGATGTGATGACGTGTAACAGACCTGATATATTTTTGAGTTTTTATTTTTTAATTGATTAGCACCGGACAGATAATTTATGCCAAAGATTACCGTATTACCTCATCATGAGATTTGCCCCGAAGGCACTGAAGTCGAGCTAGAAGCTGGCCAGAACCTATGCAAAGCCCTACTAGAAAAAGGTATTAAGATAGAGCACGCGTGTGAGATGTCAAAAGCCTGTACCACCTGTCATGTGGTGGTGCGTAAAGGATTTAATAGCCTAGATGAGATGGACGATATCGAAGCGGATCTGTTAGACCGTGCTTGGGGGCTGGAGCCAGACTCACGTTTGTCTTGTCAGGTGATGCTAGAAGACGATGACTTGACCATCGAGATTCCCAAATACACGCTCAACCATGCTAAAGAAAACCACTGATAACATACCACTAATAACATATAGTCAAAGCCATCATAAAACGCCAACGATGACTGCGTATCATGGTTGGCGTTTTTGTCTGCTCACGGACGAGCTGACATATTAAGTATGAAGTTAAATATGGTCATACAGATGTCAAATCAGTAAAAGAGCGCTATTGATCGTTATAACGCTGGCTCTCTGCTGCAATAGCATTTGCTACTTTTTCTTGCTCTTGTTCGATACGCTCGAGAGCGAGGTTTAGACGCTCTCGGATGTCTTGATAGTCTTGATCTTTCATGTCTTTGAAATTTAGATGCAAATTAAATCCTGGTAACGTATGGTCCACCCATTTTGATAGCTGACCTTTATTGGCATCAGGATCGAGGACTTGCCAAGCATTGACTTTTTCGTCGAAGCCTTTTAGCTGAAACGCACCTGCATGCTGACATTCATAATTGTGGCAAACATAATCATAAGTACTTTCGCTGACGAGTATCTCATCTTTGCCCGCACTACTCTCCAGCCGCGCCGCGAGATTGGCCTCTTTGCCAATCAATGTATAGCTCAAGCGATTATTACTACCAAAGTTGCCGACATGACAATAGCCTGTCGTGATACCAACGCGTATATACAGCCCTGCAAAACCCATTAGCCGCCACTTATGCCTGAGGGTACGCATCTCACGGCGCATGTCTAGCGCCATTGCCACACAGTCAAGCGCATCTTGACGCGCACCTTGACTGCTAGGCTCTCCAAAAAAACACACCATCCCATCGCCGACGAACTTATCAAGCACAGCGCCATGCTTATTGGCGATAACCGTCATGCAGTGCATATAGGTATTTAAAATATCTGCCAGGTTGTCCGAGCTTAAACTATCAGACAGCTCTGTAAAACCCACAATGTCCGAAAACATAATCGTCAGCTTAGCACGTTTGTTTGACACACTAACGAGCGCATCTGTTTTTACAATTGGCTCCCAAATCTGCGGTGGCACAAAACGGGTCAGCTTATTGATAACTGAAACCATGGTACTTAAACGCCCTACCGCTTGCTGCGCGCGCTGTTGGTGACCCATGTACTTTTGATACACATAGCGAAACTGACACAGCATCACCGCCATACTGGACAGTAGCACCACTGGCGTCAGCCAACTGTCATGGCAGTCCATCTGCGTGCTGTTTAAAATCACGCTGACATAATAAAAAACAATCACAGTCACTATCGAGACAATGACCAGTCTAATTTGGTTTTCAGGACTACTAATAATAATACGTAGCGCAATCAAAGCTGCCAGACTGATCGACATGACCGTGCACAGCTGTATCGAACCTATGACTGCAGACAGCAAAATAATGACGATATTGGAGGTCCAAAAACTGGTCTGACGGCGATAGTTATATATCAAAATCAGCAAGCTTGGCAGGCTAACGACGATCAGCAGTGCCATCGAGGTAGCACTAAAGTCAAAATGCAGGGCAAGAAGCACAACCGTTAGGATCAAGACAAACACTTCTGGATAGTCGAATCGATACATACCATTCGTCTGCGATGAAAATTTTGGTCTCAACGTATCTAAAAGAAGCATATGAAGTGTTCGCTTAATAAAGCAGACGATCGATAAATATTAGGAGAAGGAAGATAGCACAATGACAGTTAATGTCGTTATGAGCATACTATTTTCAAAACCCAAGCAACAGGCAGACAAACCCTTAGCCGACTACCACATCTCGCCAACACCGATGACTTTTTAGGTTTGGTATAAGGCAAGCTGAAAGACTATTATACGTTTTCATTTTTATAAAACCCACGTTACTGATACGCAAAACCCTACCGTTGGTCACTTAATGAGCAAGCCATAATAAGCAAGTTTATAGCCTTACTTGGCACTTGGCTGTCTTACTGCACCCTAAAGCTGCTTGAGGCACCAGAGTAAGGCTTAATCTTGCCTGTCCAGCCGCTTTTCCAGTCGCCAGCATGGATCAGTCGATATGTCCCTGCTGGCATGTCGGCACTGATGCGCCAATCGATAATCGCTTTGCTATAGGCCGCTCCTTCTCGTTGCCACGTGTAGGTGGTCTCAAAGTCACGGTCGCTCAGATAGTCCTCCCATTGACCATCTTGGTAACGCTGCACCTTAAGAAAGCTGTCTTCGGCACGTAGGTTGTTTTTGGGGTGCGCTGCGCGAAATACCGCCGTAGCGACTTCCCCGCTTTGGTAACTAGGGTTTGGCTGCGTGAGTACTTGCCCCCAGCGTTGATGTATGGGTTTGTCATCGAATACCACACTTGGGCGCTCGTTAAATGACTTATTTGAGCGATCAGGCGGCGTCGCCGTATCATAAACCTCTATGTTATCGCGCATGGCTTGAGCCAGCTGGGTATATTCTTGAATATAAGCGCTAGTCTGGTAAGGACCAAACTCAGTGGAGGCACCTTCATAATGCTGGGCGGCAAACTCCTCACGCGTACTCAAATAGCCGCTATAGTTATTGGCCAAGCCATTGACAATGACGGTATCGACCCCTGCGTCTTTGAGCTGCGTCAGCACGGCGGCACGTATACGTCGTCCGACCATAGTAGTTGGTTCACCAGGGATGGCGACTAAGGCGATATTACCGATACGCATCAGCTGTACAGGCTGCTCAGTATTTATCCAGCCCCACTTGCCAGTTGGCAGTAGCACTTGTTTTTCTGCCTGACAGTCGTCTTGGTTGACAGTTGAGACGATACCAAAGGCGCTGCGTGTCAAACTGGCCAAAAGCGACTGATCGACTTTATTGATGTCGTCATTGATCCGAAAGCTCGCGCGCGTCATGCCTTCGTATATGCCAGGGATATTTGATGGCCCGTTTTCGCCGCCTGCAGCAAAAGAATAACCTCGGGCAGGCGTACATAAGACTTTATTACCCGCACCACTGGTGAACCTGCTCTCGACCTGATAGCCTTTTAGATCAACCCAGCGCGCGCGGACATCCACCGGCCCCGCGACAGGGACACCTTGATGCCATAGTTCAGCAGCCTTATCAAGCTGCAGCTGCCCATCGCGTCGGACGTTTTCCCACTCGTTATCACTACCTTGAAAGCCGGGTTTTGAGTTGGCATTACCGCCTGCCGCCAATACGTCCCCTTCATCAGCATTGGCAAAGGCCGCGATAAAAGGTCTGTCCGCGTTGTTATTAAACAGCTTTTCGGCGCCAAGCTGAGCATAGCCCTTGTTATCAGCACTTAGATGCATAAACTGATTGCTAAAGCTGGTCGGGTGCAGGGCAAACCAATTGATTAGTCCCATCGGTGTGCCATCGGCAGCATCTAGGCGCAGCTGAGTCATGGTCTCATTGACATTACTATCAAACTCTTGCGCATCGACATTGTTGTTATACGCAATCTGTGAGCGGTTAACAGTCACCCCTTTTAGTTCGCCTTGTGCCACAGATAACGTCCCTGGTGTCAATGATTCATGAGCGCGTTTGATCGAAGTGACAATTCCACCGACGATAGCGTTGAAGTTTTGCTGACTATAGCCCGCTAGTGTGTCGTCTGTGCTGGCGATTTGATACAGCTGCTGGTGCGAATAGCCAGCATTTCCCACGTGAGTATGCGTGGCGGCAAGCATCACGTTATCGTCGTTATACAAGTCGCCAAAATCTGCTTGTAAGCGTTTGATGACCTCAAGCTTGACCGCGGTAAACATCGCGCCCATATCCGCTGAAACATAGACAACTCGGTTGCTTGCATTGCTATCCGCTTCGCCGACAATAAAAGCATGAGAATATAGACGATCATTGATACCCTGCACCACCTGACCTGCAGCATAGCCAAACATGCCCGTTTCGGCCGCAGCTCCTGTGATATCAGCTTTACCAGTACCGACAAGGTAACGGGGCGCGACCGATTTAGCAGCAGCGCTGGCGCTAAAGTTTGACGTAATAGAGCGATTAGATGGATCAGCATCAGTCGTGATGGTTTGTGTCGCAGCAGGCGACATGGCGGTAGGCTCAGTAGAGTCTGTTTCACAGGCCGTCATACCCAGCAACGCGGTACAAATCGAGAGAAACAACATAGTAGGTCGTCGTGACGTGGGTGGTGAGATAGAGGAAGTAGCCATTTGTTGTCCTTAACATAGAGTGAAATCTTAAATCAAACAATCCTGATTTAAAATTGAAGGTCTCAGCACTTCGCACCGCATCTACTCTGATGTGACACAGCAAAGACACTGAGCTGACAAGCTGGCTATATCCATTTAGCCAACTTACACTCTAATATAACGACTGATAGACAAATGTAAAATATTTTTCATATAGCCGTACAATAAACTCATTAACACAGAGAGCTATGCTTACAGACAAACGCTCACGCCTATGCATCTTTAACTGTTTATTACCAAAGGCTTATTGCTAAAAGACCTATTGCATCTGCCAATCAAACGGCATTTGATGATGACCACGCAGCGCCATCATCAAAGTTTGCTGCATCTGCGCCAGTACTTCTTTGGTGTAAGGTACAGCAGGGACGCCCCACACTGGGTTGGGCCACTGCATATCGTTTTGGTAACGAACGATATGATGAAAATGAAGCTGCGGTACTTGATTGCCCAGCGCAGCCACGTTCATCTTGTCAGCCTGAAAAGTCTTGGCAAGTTGGCTGGACAACCAGCTCGACTCACGCAAAAACTGCGCTTGGTCGGCCTCAGACAGCTCATACAATTCTTTGATACCAGAGACACGTGGCACCAATATCAACCAAGGAAACTGACAATCATTGATTAAACGGCAGGTCGATAATGGGAAATCTCCCACCAAAAAACTGTCGGCTGCAAGTTTATGATGAAGTTGGAACATAATGACGGTTCTCTTGTTATGAAGGGGATAACGCTTAAATACTAAAAAAAGGGTGACCAAGACCTATCGGACGCTATAGGCCATAGAGCAGACACAGAGTATCTGCTATTTTATCAGTTATCCAGTAGATAAAATAGCGCCTTAATAGATTGGCTACTGTTTTACTGTGCTGCTACCTAGTAGATGGGGCGCTTGATACGATGACTGGCGTCACTCAAAGCGCTAAGCGAGCTCTGCCACCATATGCTCGCTAAAGTAGCGCAGCAACTCCTCAAGCACAGTCACGCGTTGCTGCGGCGTGGCCAGCTTATTGGCATCTTGATAGCGAATGCCAGAGGCGCCATTCATCCGGTAGCGCTGTCCATCTTTTTGAATAAGCTGGATAATTGCCAAAGCATCAACTGGCGTATCAGGAGCAAACTCTAACGTTATGCTGTTACTATTGGCATCGATTTTGTTGATCTTCAATGGCTCGGCCTGTATACGCAGTCTATGGATGGCAAATAAATGCTTGGTCTGATCTGGCAGTGTGCCAAAACGATCAATCATCTCGGTACGGATATCGGTGAGCGCCTCAAAATCATCAGCATTACTGATGCGCTTATAAAATAGCAAACGCTGATGCACATCATGCAAGTATTCTTCTGGTATCAGCGCTGAGCTATGCAGATTGATCTCACTGGTAAGTGACAATGGGGTATTCAAATCAGGCTCTTTGCCCGCCTTGATGGCCTTTGTCGCACGCTCTAGCATATCCATATACAAGCTAAAGCCAATGGCTTGCATGTTACCGCTTTGCTGCTTGCCCAGTATCTCACCTGCCCCGCGAATCTCCAAATCCTCACTCGCCAGCATAAAGCCTGCACCCAATGTATTGGCGCGTTCAATGGCGTGCAGACGGCGCTTGGCATCGCCTTTTAAGCCTTTGATAGATGGCACGAGCAAGTAGCAATACGCCTGGTGATGACTACGACCTACGCGGCCTCGCAGCTGATGCAGCTGCGCCAAACCAAACTTATCCGCGCGCTCAATGATGATGGTATTGGCATTTGGTACGTCGATACCGGTCTCGATGATGGTCGAACACACCAGCACATTGAACTTTTTATGATAAAACTGCTCCATAATCTGCTCAAGCTGGCGCTCTTGCATTTGCCCATGCGCGACCCCTACTCTAGCCTCGGGCACCAGCTCACGTATCGTCTCTGCCATGCGCTCAATGCTCGCCACATCATTATGCAGCAAGTAGACTTGCCCGCCGCGTAATAGCTCACGCAAGATAGCCTCTTTCATCAAGGCATCGGTCTTTTGCATAACAAAGGTTTTGATCGCCAGACGACGAGCAGGCGGCGTGGCGATAATCGACATATCACGCATACCAGATAGTGCCATATTAAGCGTACGCGGAATCGGCGTCGCTGTCATCGACATACTATCTACATCGGTCTGAATGGCTTTGATACGCTCTTTATGGCGCACACCAAAGCGGTGCTCTTCATCAACGATCATCAAGCCTAAATTGGCAAACTTTACATCCGGCTGCAACAGTTTATGGGTACCAATGATGATATCGACCTTACCCGCGGCAAGGTCTGCCAATACTGTATCTTGATGCTTTTTGCCACCAAAACGCGATAGTGTCTCGATACGTACTGGCCAGTCGGCAAAACGGTCGCGGAAATTGTCTTCGTGCTGACCTGCCAGCAGCGTCGTTGGCACCAATACCGCCACTTGATAACCGGCACTGACCGCAATGAACGCCGCGCGCATCGCCACTTCTGTCTTACCAAAACCCACATCACCGCAAATGAGGCGATCCATCGGCTGGTTTTGTCTCATGTCTTCCATCACCGCCTGGATAGCATTGGCCTGATCGGCGGTCTCTTCAAAGGCAAACTGACTGGCAAACAGCTCGTATTGTGAAGGGTCAATTTTGAAGTGAATACCGACTTTGGCCTCACGCCTTGCCTGCATATTGAGCAGCTCAGCGGCGACATCATGGATTTGTTCCAGCGCTTTTTGTTTGGCTTTATCCCACTTGCCACTACCTATTTTGTGGAGTGGCGCAAGCGCAGGGTCACCGCCGCTGTAGCGGCTGATCATTTGCAAATTGGCAACGGGTACATAAATACTGGCGTCGTCCGCGTATTTTAGATGAATAAACTCTTGCTCGCCATCGCCCACATCTAAGGTAATCAGCCCATTATAGCGACCGATACCATGCTCGATATGCACCACTGGACTGCCTTCGGTGATCTCTGTGACGCTTTTGACCAAAAACTCTTCTGACACCCCGCTTTGGCGGCGGCGACGTGTTTGTAGCACTTGCCTACCAAACAGCTGAGTCTCACTGATCACCACCAAACGCTCAGGAATATACACCCCGCGCTCGATAGGCGCCACCGTCAGCCCTACCTGCGGCAAGTTGTTGTCATTGAGGGTCGTGACCTTATCAGCGGCCAAAAACGCTTCAAAGCTATCATACGCTTTGGTGTCTATCTTACCCTTAAACAGCTCTATCAAAATCTCACGGCGCCCTGCTGTCTCGGCAACGATCAGCACCGGCGTCGCTGTTTGTGCTTGCTGTAGCAAAAATTCTAGCAAATCAGCCAATGGCTCTGCTTTTTGGTGATTGACCGCCAGCTGCGGCGGTTGTTGCGCCGTGAGTGTGACCAACCCTTGTCGACTAGAGGCAGCCTGTGCGGTCGATGAGGCATCATTGTCTATCGCCGCGCGCGTCTCATGCGCACTGAGTATCACCCGCGGATAGTGGTTAAGATGCTCGTTTAAGGTATTTGATAATAAATATAACAATTCTGGGGCGACAATAGGTTTGTCGATATCGTGCCTGCGCTCTTCATAACGGCGCTGAATCTGCGACCAATAATCCGCTTGTGTTTCGTGGATTCGCTCATCGATGATAAACAGAGCTTCATCTGGCAAATAAGTAAACAAGCTGCTGTCAGCTTGCCAGTCATCCAAATCAAAAAACAATGGCTGATAGTACTCAAGCCCGCTACTGGCGATACCCGCCATCACATCTTTATGCAGCTCAGACTTGCGACTGCTGGTATTGGGAAACATTGCAGCAAAGTTGGTCCGAAACGTCTCGCGCCCTTCATCGAGCGGAAACTCTTTGGCAGGTAGTATCTGAAACTGCTGAATAGGTTTTGAGATATCAGGTAGTTTATGCAGTAGCGACAGTGACTCTTTGCCGATGCTACTGTCGTTACCACTCATCATGTTTTTTAGATCGTCGACGGTCAGCGTACGCTGCGTCTGCGGATTAAAAAAGCGAATGGTTTCGATTTCATCATCAAACAAGTCTAAACGTAGCGGAAATGGCTGCCCCATGGCAAAAATATCGACAATACTACCGCGTACCGCAAACTCGCCTGGCTCAAAGACGTTTTCGACCGCACGGTAGCCTGCCTTTGCAAGCAGCTCGCGCTGGGTATTGATATCAAATCGATCACCGACACTCAAATCAAAATGCTGCCCTATCAGCCAACTTGGCGGGGCGACCCGATGCATGAGCGCCTGCACCGAGATAAGCAGCACGCCTTTAGTGGGCATATCGGTCAATAGGTTGATACGCTCGCTGACGATGTCTTGATGCGGGGACAGTTCATCGTAGGTCAGCGTCTCCCAATCAGGAAACACATAGGCATCGACGCCGCAAAACGCCAGCTCGGTTTCTATCTGATTGAGCTGGTTTTGATCGCGCGTTACCACTACTTTTAGACGCTCGGATACGTCCCATACCAACGCTTGCATCAAGCTTGCCAGCCATAGACTACTGACCGCACCATAAACAGGGGTCAGCCAGCGCCGCTCGGCATGAGTGATTGGAAACAACTGCTGGTTAATAGGGTCAAACGCGTCAGTCAAAGCAGTGATAGGCATAGAGGATAAGATCAAAGTTAAGAATCAGAAAGCTATTATACGAATATTTATGCAATTACCAAAATTTATGCCGTAACGGTTTGTCACTCAGCACATCACGCACAAAAACCTCGACGCTTAAGCCGAGGTTTTATATTGATAGTTGGACTAGGCTTGACCATAGGCTTAAAGCAGAGGCTTGTCGCTCGCGATAATGCCGTTGTTATCTGCATAGACAAACATGCCTGAGTTTAGGGTCAAATCCCCAAAGATAATCTCGAGATCAGTTTGGCCTTCGTCACGGCGCGTCGATTTACGCGGGATACAGCCAAGCGCCATGACACCGATATCCATCTGTGCCATATCATCGACATCACGGACACAGCCGTACACGATGACCCCAGCCCAACCATTATCAATCGCCGACTGAGCAATCATATCGCCGAGCAGCGCACAGCGCATCGAGCCACCACCATCGACCACCAGTACCTTTCCATTGCCCTTATTGTCTTTACCATCGCTGTTTAATAGTGACTTGACACGGCTGTTGTCTTCAAAACACTTAACCGTCACAATCTCACCGCAAAACCGATCTTTGCCACCAAAACTATAAAACGACTTACCTTCGATATTTGGCAGACACACCTGCGACTCAGGATTGGCATCCAATAAATCACAAGTCACAAAATTGTCTTGGTTCATGGTAGGCTCTGTTGCTGCGTTTGACATGAGTACACTCCTTGTTCGTTGTTGGCTAGGATTAAAGGGTATAAAAAGTATGATTGATATTTTTTACTTAGGCTATTTTTTGACTTTAGTCATTGCCAGCATTTGTTTATTTTCGATGATATCTGTGGTGGTAATCGCAGGCTCACGGCGGTACTTACTACGCTCATAGATATCATGAGCGCTCATAGCCATGGCGATAGCGACACGTTTTGCAGAAATAGGATGCAGGGGTAATGACTCCGGCACCAAAGGCGAGACGAGCTTAAAGGCTTTTTGACTTAGGCTCTCAAGCGGGCGACCTTTGTGCTTACCGAGCAACAACGACGGCCGAAAAATCACCAAATGGGCAAAATTTAGCGCCATGATGGATTGCTCGGTCTCTGCCTTGACTCGGTTGTATAAAAACCGACTGTCGATATCAGCATTCATCGCAGACAATAAGAAGAAGTTTTCTACCCCTTTCTCGCGGCACAGCGTAGCAAACGTCACATTGTAGTCATGATCCACTTTATGAAAGGCTTCATCACTGCCAGCTTGCTTTTTGGTCGTACCAAGACAGCTAAAAGCATCGGTGCTGCGATCAGCGCCGACACTGGCGAACACCTCAGCCAAGTTGTCAAAATCATTGACCTGATAAAACCTCATGCTAGCATTGATATAGCGTGGCGGACGCCGTGCAATCACAATCAACGTGTCATAAAGCTCACTTAGCTGCTTGACAAGATGTTGTCCTACCAATCCTGTCGCGCCAATCACAATTGCTTTTCGCTGCATATCTTGTCCATTCGTATCGTATGAGATATGAGAGCACTCTTATACAAAGCATTCTCTTGATTTATCGTATCCGCTTATCCGCCAGCATATCTGGGCGTTATTTTAACCTTCCGCTTGCGTATCATACCTAAAATCACTCAGCGGTGAGGGTATTATAGCGAATTTATTGTAAGAGATTTTATCCGTCAAGCCTTTTACTGGCCACGACCTTTGAGAGTAGATACATGAAAAAACCGAATATTGATAAAATAGCATAACTTCTTTACCGATTAACCATCAAATATATTGTCCTAAGCGCAATAATTTGCTAAGATAACCGGCTTTACACGTCAACGCTGTTTAATTATTCCAAACAGTTCTGACGCTTGCGATGACTACCGATATTAGATACTTTAGTATTGGACATCGACATCATGTTTGACGAGACGGCTGCTCGTCACCGATGATTGTTAAACCCATTATTGCAATCAACATTCATATTTTTATCTGTCTTTATCAAGGAGATACGCGTGGCTAATACTGCACAAGCTCGTAAACGCGCCCGTCAAAACACCAAACGTCGTCAGAACTCTGCGTCACAACGCTCTATGGTTCGTACTTACTTAAAACGTGTTGATGCGGCTATCGCAGCCAAAGATTATGATGCGGCTACCGAAGCTTACAAAAAAGCGGTACCTGTTCTTGATCGTATGGCTGACAAAGGTATTATTCATAAGAATAAAGCTGCTCGTCGTAAGAGCCGCCTAAACAAAACCATCAAAGGCTTACAAGCTTAAGATAGGTTGCGTTTAGACCGCATCACTCTGTTTGGGTGATGATCAAAACCTTGTCATTAGCTCTTATGCTGAGGCAAGGTTTTTTTATGCCCAAAAACCATAAACACAATGCCTTGTCTATAGAAAATAAACATTAAGCAGCCGTAAACAGTCACAGAATAAAAAGCGATAAACAAAAAAACCATGGCTGTGCTAAGCTTAGTCCCACTTCACCTCTGGTGGCAACAGCAATGTATTTGGATGAAACCCTGCTGCGCGGTACCCTTCTAACAATGTCACAATCGGCCGTATATAGACCTCACCGCGCCAAACGAAGTGGGCACTGGCTTGTTCAAATGGCTTATCATCAAACCACAAAAACACCCCTTCCATCATCTTTGGCCAATCATTCCAATCAATCTCTACCACATCAAACATCACCGCCAAAAATGCTGAAAGCAACGTATCGTGACTGACCGCCAGCATAAGATGCCCAGGCTGCGGCTGATGCTGATAAAACAACGATAAAATATCAAGCCCACCTTGATAGGCGTTTTTGGTGCCAGCAAGATTGCCTTGTAAAAAACGATTGATAAAGTTGAGCACGCCGATTTCTTTAAATACTGGATTGGCAATCTCAGGGTCAGTGACAAGACTACCAGGCTCTACCAACAGCGACTGGTGCATGATGTCACGCTGTAACCCTGCACCTGCTTGCATAAGCTGCGCGGTATCAATACAGCGGCCAATAGGGCTTGAGATGCTATCCACGTCTAGAGAATAAGGCAGATGACCTGCCAACCAGCGCCCCCAAGACTTGGCCAAGACGCGACCTTTAGGAGTCAATGGCAACTGATAACTGGCAAAGCCGTTACCGTCAGAGCGCTCACGCAGGGAGTGTCTGGTAAATAAAATCAGGCGCTTGTCTTCAGGCAACAGGCTCACTGAAGAGATCATACTATCAGGCAGGTGCGACGGCGCGGGCGCGCTTGGCGTATGACTGGCACGCCTTTCTGCAGATAGTTTCGATAAAGTGTTGTGGAAGTATTTGCTCATGCCAGCAAGCGTAGCAGATTTTTTGTGAAGAATGAACAAAATATAAATTCAGTTGCAAATAAGCAAAACCGAAATGAAAACCACCTAGCACTGCTACGCGCTTTATCTCAAGCAAGAGTATGCTATCTAATCAAGCTCAATCACTTTATCCCAAGCAAATGCGATCTCGGTACTACTGACTTCGTTGGGATACGCACGTGGATTGACAACCACTCGGGTACGACCAATACGATAATCAAAGGCTTCATGGGTATGGCCATGCACCCATAGCGCTGGCGCCCATTCCTCCCGCATCCAGCTTGACAAGTCACTCACAAAAGCGGCATTACTGGGTAGATTGGCATATTTCTCAGATACCGACAACGGGCTGATGCTGTGATGACTCATGACGACGGTCTTTTTGCCAAGCGGTTGAGCGGTTTTTAATGCTTGCTGTAGCCATTGACGCTGCTTAGCATGCAGTTGCATGGACACCTCAGGGGAAAACAACTCGCTACCGGCATAGATTTGTTTATAATCACGCATAAAACGCTTGGCAGCTGCCATGGTTTCTTCATTGGCCTGATACTGATAATCCGTCCATAAGGTGCAGCCCAAGATACGTACGTCTCCAATATCGATGTGTTGACACTGTAAAACCCGCACGCCTTGCTGCGACTTGGCATCATAGTTATCCCAAATGGCCAGCTTTTTATCAAAATGCAGCACGTCTTCATTGAAGTATTCATGATTGCCTGCAATGGTGATCAAAGGCACCTGCAGACGTGCCGCTTGCGCTTGTAACCACGGCATACCGCTATCGCTATTGGCCGTATCGCCTGCGACCAGCACCACATCGGCATCAGTCTTGGGGATATGTCCCATCGGATGCGACTGACGCGCATAGCTATCAATATGCAAGTCACTTAAAATCTGTAATTTCATACCTTCCAATAGTGTCTTAGGACATCACGGACAAAAATCAATCAGACGATGCGTAGAAGCATAGCGTATTTTTTGTCATAGATATCAACATAAATTTTAAGTAGTGTAGCACCTTTTATCTATCCGCAAAAAGCAAAAAGACAGCGGCTTAGGCTGTCTCTTTTCTTCGTTTTTGACTCAGGCTAGATACCCTCAAGTATCCGCTGCAGCTTGGCCGCTGGGTCGGCCGCCTGCGTGATAGAACGTCCGATCACCAGATAGTCAGCACCATCTTGTAGCGCTTGTGCGGGCGTACAGATACGTTTTTGGTCGTCAGCATTGTCCTCAGCGAGGCGAATGCCAGGCGTCACAAGCTTAAAATCCTGACCACATAGCGCCTTTAGGCTCTGAGCTTCTTGTGCTGAGCAGACCACGCCATCGAGACCTGCTTGCTTGGTCAGCTGTGCTAGGCGACTGACTTGTGTATCCAGCCCATCGGTAATACCCGTCTGCATCAATGCTTGATTGTCCATAGAAGTCAGCACCGTGACCGCAATCAGCAAGGTATCTAAGTTATTATTCAGCAAGCGCTGTTTGGCAAGCGACATTGCCTCTAAGCCTGCGCTCGCATGCACATTGACCATCCACACACCCAAATCAGCTGCCGCGAGTACCGCCTGTGCCGTAGTATTAGGGATATCATGAAACTTAAGATCTAAAAACACCTCAAATTGACGCTGATGTAGGGCTTTGATGATATCAGGGCCACAACGCGTAAACAGCTCTTTGCCCACCTTTAAACGGCACAGCGCTGGATCGAGCTTGTCAGCCAGCGCAAGCGACGCTTCCATTGTCATATTGTCTAAGGCGACAACGACAGGAGATTTGATTGTATTATTCATAGTGTTGCCACATTTATATCGAAGTTAAAAAAACCAAATAGCGACCAAACGCATGGCTATCAACTCACCTGTCTCGCAAGTTTGTATCATAAGGTGCCTAGCTGACGCTGTATTCAGACTTAGTCAGATTTAGTCGCGTTTTTGTTTGGTCAGTGTCGCCTCTTCCTCTTGAGCGGCGTGATTATCGTGCACGTTGGTCGCTGTCGAACCATACACCGCCTCTTCTACTGAAGGCGCAGTCGCTTGACGATCGATGACCACATTGGCTTGCGTCAGTTGTTCTTGCAGATTGGTATTGGCTTTTTGTAGACGTGATATTTCCCATTTGTTTTGTAAAACACGAAAAAGCAGCAGCGCAAGTAGCATACCAATCACAATACCTAGTATCAGACACAGGATCAGTAATAAGCCCAAATTCATCGTCGGCGCTTGTGAAAACAGTAAATTTACGCCAACCTCGGTATTATTGGCCAATACCAACCCTAATGAATAAGCAAAGCTTAAAAACAGTAGTACAAACAGTAAAAAGCGCATAAGACATATACCTTGGTTTGATGGGTTGCAAAGGACTCAAAGACCGCGTTTTGTCACAAACAGCGATGCTACTTTTTGACTGGCACGCTACTGTTAATGAATACTACCCAACGCTGCCATAACGATCGTATTATCTATCCATTAGCTACTTTGTCATTGACCGCTTCGCGCAGGGCTTTGCCTGGCTTGAAATGCGGAATGGCTTTGGCAGGTACTGGTACACTCTCCCCAGTCTTAGGATTGCGGCCCATACGGGCACGGCGATGATGTAAACAAAAGCTACCAAACCCACGCACTTCTACTCGGCCATCATTGGCCAGTGTATCGGTCATTAGGTTTAATATTTCACGCACTGCATCATCGACCACGCTATCAGTCATATTGTCACAGTTCGCACTCAAATTACTAATAAATTCAGACTTATTAATCGCTTGCTGCATTGTTACGCTTGCCTTGTTAATTGATGGATAAGATGATTGTAAACCAAGTTACTATTTTTTAAAGGTTTTTAAAGGTTTTAACCCTTCATATAGCCGTATAAGACCATACTGAAAATCGAAACAAAAAGCAAAATAACGATCAATAGTGCTAATACGGCTCTCATCAGTAAGCAGTGATTTACATCTCGTTACTCAATGCTGCAAATGATAGCGGATATTATCATAAATGGAAATAAGAGTTTGCTTTGTTTTTCGCAAAAACCTTGAAGATGTAACGCATACCAAACACCCATTCATAAAAAAAAGCGACCGGAGTCGCTTTTTTTATATTACTTTTATATCAATAACTTATCGCTTACTGCATTTGCTCTTTGATCAAATCACCAATGGTTTTTGGTTGAGCATCAGCTGCTTGTGGCGCATTGCTACCTAGATCTTTAATCGCTTGACGCTCTTCAGCTTCGTCTTTAGCTTTGATAGACAAGCTGATGTTACGCGTTTTGCGATCAACACTGATGATTTTCGCTTCAACGTCATCACCAACAGATAGATGCTTAGTCGCATCTTCGACGCGGTCACGTTGAATCTCAGAGGCACGTAGATAGCCTTCAACTTCATCAGCAAGTTCAACAGTCGCGCCTTTAGCATCAACTTCTTTGACTTTACCATTAACGATAGCGCCGCGATCATTAGCAACTAGGTATTCGTTGAATGGATCAGAGCTTAACTGCTTCACGCCTAAGCTAATACGGTTCGCTTCTGCATCTACAGACAATACCATAGCTTCAACGGTGTCGCCTTTGTTGTAGTTACGGATAGCTTCTTCGCCAGTCTCATTCCAAGAAATATCAGATAGATGAACCAAACCGTCGATACCGCCATCTAGACCGATAAAGATACCAAAGTCAGTGATTGACTTGATAGTACCAGTGATTTTATCGCCACGCTCATGTTTCTTATCAAACTCTTCCCATGGATTTGCTAGGGTTTGCTTGATACCCAAGCTGATACGACGACGCTCTTCATCAATATCTAGGATCATCACGTCAACTTCATCACCCACTTGAACCACTTTTGATGGGTGGATGTTCTTGTTAGTGTGATCCATCTCTGATACGTGTACTAGACCTTCGATACCTTCAGAGATCTCAGCAAAGCAGCCGTAATCAGTTAAGTTGGTAACGCGAGCTTTAACAATACTACCAACTGGGTAAGTAGCGCCAACGTTATCCCAAGGATCGGTACCAAGTTGTTTTAGACCTAGGCTTACGCGGTTGCGCTCACGGTCAAACTTCAATACTTTAACTTTTAGGTCTTGACCAACTTCAACTACCTCAGATGGATGCTTGATACGGCGCCATGCCATGTCAGTGATGTGTAGCAAGCCATCGATACCACCAAGATCAACGAACGCACCGTAATCAGTTAGGTTTTTGACGATACCTTCGATCTCGATACCTTCTTCAAGCTTGTTCAATAGCTCTTCGCGCTCAGCTGAGTTTTCAGCTTCCATTACTGCACGGCGGCTAACCACAACGTTGTTACGTTTTTGGTCAAGCTTGATGACTTTGAATTCTAGCTCTTTGCCTTCAAGATGTGTGGTGTCACGAATCGGACGTACATCAACCAATGAGCCTGGTAAGAACGCGCGTACTGAACCCACGTCTACAGTAAAACCACCTTTTACTTTGCTAGAAATGATACCTTTTACGATCTCATCGTTCTCATAGATTTTTTCAAGGACATTCCACGTCTCGACGCGCTTGGCTTTTTCGCGTGATAGTAGGGTTTGACCCATACCATTATCAACCGCTTCAACCACGACATCAACGCTATCGCCAACTTCAACTTCAAGTTCGCCTTCTTCGCTTAAAAACTCTTCACGAGCGACGATACCTTCAGATTTAAGACCAGTATCTACTGTGATCCAATCGCTATCGATGGCCACAACAGTACCTGTAATGACCGAGCCACGCTCGATATCCAGACCCTGCTCTTCAATGCTCGCTTCAAATAGTTCAGCAAATGATTCCATTATGTCTACCTTTGTATAGCCGTATCCTGTCCAGCACAGTACGGATCAAATTTATGATTGCATAAAACGAGAATACTGGTTTTATATCTTATGCAGTCATATAAAAAACCTTTGTTGCTAATAAGCGAGCATCTCATCACACTCATTAGCAACAACTGTCTTTACTGCCCGCTCACATTTCTACTCTTGGTTTAATGTTGGCTTTGGCTTATTGCACATCTCTACTTATACAATTTTATACTAAAACCAAAGCCTGTAGCAAATTTTTTGGTAGTGAGTTGGTAGTTACTGTATTGTTTTTATTAATTATTAAAACAAATGCCTTTGTCCTGACAGTATTTTTTGACCTGTGCATATACGCTGTCGGCATCCAAATATGAGCTGTCTAATAATAAAGCGTCTTTGGCAGGCTTCGACGGTGCTGTCGCGCGGTTTTCATCACGCTCGTCACGCGCTTTGATCGTTGCTAAAATCGCCTCAAAATCTGCGGTTTGCCCTGCACTTAGTAGCTGCGTGACACGGCGCTCAGCACGCGCTTTGGCACTGGCTGTCAAGTACACCTTAACATCGGCATCAGGGAATACCACTGTTCCCATATCGCGGCCGTCAGCGACCAACCCTGAGCGACTGGCCATTTTTTGCTGTAGCGTGAGCAGCGCCTGACGCACTTTAGGGAATACCGCGATCTTTGAGGCATAACCGCCAACGGTTTCGTTACGGACTTGCTCGCCAACGGCATCGCCATTGACGATGATGTCTACGCGGCCTGATGCCTCATTGGGCACAAACACAATATCTAAACCTTGGGTCAATGTCAGTACTGCCTGCTCGTCAATGTCTTGACAGCCATCGGCACCGAGCAATCCTGCTTCAAAGGCTTTGAGCCCGACGATGCGGTATAGCGCCCCTGAGTCTAATAACTGATAACCCAATGCTTGCGCTAAGCGCCAGGTGACTGTGCCTTTACCAGCCCCGCTTGGACCATCAATACATATCACAGGATAACGCTGTACCGCTTGCTCAGAGGGATCACAATCCTGCAAAGCATTATCAGGCGTAAAGTCAGGTGTAGAGACAGTCATCATGTTTACTCAATTATAAAAACAACATATATCGCCCACTGCTAAGAACAGCGCGATATTCACCACCTTATCAAACGCTTAACAGCCATCTGATAATCGCAGCGCCAAATAGGGCGGTATTATAGCAAGAAAACCCTATCATCACCATAACTGATGCTTATATTTGCAGGCAGTATGTTTTGTAGAGACGTAAAAGCCCTTATTTTTTAACATCTGATTTTTTTTGCTTGGCCAGCTGACGACGCGCTCGAAAAAACCCCTTAAGTAGCTGACTGCTATGCTCACTGCACAAACCCCGTTGTACGGTAATGACATGATTATAAAAATCTTGTGCCGATAGATCCATCTGACTACCCACCATACCAGCTCGCGGCTCATTGGCCGCATACACCAGCCGCGCCACTCGCGCATGGATTAGCGCGCCCATACACATGGTGCAAGGCTCTAAGGTCACGTACAAGGTGGTGTTTGATGGTAGGCGGTAGTTTTTTAGGTGGCTACAGGCATCTCTTAGAGCGACTATCTCGGCATGAGCGGTGGCATCATGGCGTCCGATTGGCTCATTAAAGCCTTTACCAATCATCTGCTGCTCATGTACCAGTATCGCGCCAACTGGCACCTCGCCCAGCTCAGCGCCACGCTGAGCCAATGCCAACGCTTGATGCATCCACTGTACATCTTCTAGCGTCCAAAACTGCTGAGTGCTCAGCTCAAGCTGATGTCGAGCACGGCTACCAGCAACGTCCACAGACAAGCTATCGGGGCTTGAGTGGTAACTAATACCATCAGGCAGACAACAATGATGTGCCTGCAGTGTCTCTGCGGCAAAAAAAGGAATGGTCATAGATAACTACTGTGGCAACTGCCAATCAATGGGGGTACGGCCATGCTGCCGGAGATAATCATTGGTCTTCGAAAACGGCTTGGTGCCAAAAAATCCGCCACGGTTTGCCGCCAGCGGCGATGGGTGGACAGCTGTTAAAATTAAATGTTTATCAGCATGGATGTATTTGCCTTTTTTCTGGGCTTTACTACCCCACAAAATAAACACCGTATGCTCTGTTTGTTCGTTGATCACATCGATCACTGCATCGGTAAATTGCTCCCAGCCTTGATTTTGGTGACTGTTTGGCTCACCTTCTCGCACAGTCAACGCACTGTTTAGCAGTAATACACCTTGCTGCGCCCAATAAGTCAAGTCCCCATGCGCTGATGGCTGAACACCGATATCATCGGCCATCTCTTTTAGCAAGTTGTTGAGTGACGGCGGTTTTGGAATGACTTTGGGTACCGAAAACGACAACCCCATGGCCTGACCTGGGCGATGATAAGGGTCTTGCCCTAAGATGACCACTTTAACGCGAGATAATGGCGTGAGATTAAAGGCATTAAACATCAGTGGCGCTGGTGGATAGATGCTATCTGGCGACTGATAAGCTTCCTTTAAAAAAGCCCGTAGGTTGTCCATATTCTCAGAAGTCAGCTCATCTGCCAAGGCCATCTTCCAGTCTTCTGGCAAACGTACTTTGTCTAAGATGGCTTTTTTTTGTGCGGCTGTTTTTGGCGCTTTTGCATCGAGAGGTTCCATACTGTGTCCTTTTTTAGTTGTTATAATCAATTGAAAATAAAACTGTTATATAAGTTTAAACGCGCTACTGGTATAAATTTTACTTGCGTGCTGCGTTCCCAGAGGCTGCGCAACCTACGTTTAAAAATAGCATCCCAGTAGCGCTATGACATTTTTAGAGTGTATCGACTATATATTCTTTTTAGAGTGCATCGGCTATATATAGGCCGTATCTTCAATTCAATCGATAGTTATCTAAACGGGTTCACTATCTATAAAAGTTGGCTGGCTACTACCTACAAGACCCTTACTTTTAGTAAAATCAATCAACATAAATAAAAATGAGTTGATGAATTATAACAATAAAAAAACGGCTACCGCACGAATATGGTAACCGTTCTTATTATCTTAGTAGCAAAGCCTTAGCTGGCTAATGACTCAGAGTCTGGGTGTGGCTCGTGCGTCTCCACCACCGTCAGCACGATACGACTGTCTGCTGAGCCTGTATTGGCGCTCTGACCTTTTTCTAATGCGACAGCGTTTTCGTCTGTTTCGTCTGTTTCGTCTTGTGCCTCAGGTGCCAAGGTCAGATGTACGACCCCGCCATTGACCAAGTCACCAAACAAAATCATACTCGCAAGCGGCTTTTTGATTTCATCCTGTATCAAGCGCTGCATCGGACGCGCCCCCATTAGACGATCATAGCCTTTGTCCGCCAGATAGTCACGTACGTCATCGTCGATCTCTAATGTCACTTGTTTGTCATCGAGCTGTACTTGTAGCTCAACCAAGAACTTATCGACCACTGAGACCACGACCGAGGTATCTAATGGATTGAACTGAATAATCGCATCCAAACGGTTACGGAACTCAGGGGTAAAAACCCGTTTTAACGCCTCAGTATTGTCACGGCTATGATCTTGCTGGGTAAAGCCCATGGACGAGCGGCTGATACTCTCCGCACCGACGTTGGTCGTCATGATGATAATCACCTGCTTAAAGACAGCAACGCGGCCATTATTATCCGTCAACGTACCATGGTCCATCACCTGCAGTAGCAAGTTAAAAACATCAGGGTGGGCTTTTTCGATCTCATCTAGTAGCAGGACGCAATGCGGATGCTGATTGATTTTTTCGGTCAGCAAACCGCCTTGATCATAGCCAACATAGCCAGGAGGCGCGCCAATCAAACGTGACGCGGTGTGCGCTTCCATGTATTCTGACATATCAAAACGTACCAGCTCCACGCCGAGCAGGTTGGCCAACTGACGCGATACTTCTGTCTTACCTACCCCTGTTGGGCCGGCAAACATAAACGAGCCAATCGGCTTATCTGGCGCTTTGAGTCCAGCTCGCGACAGCTTGATGGCATCTGCCAAAGTCGTGATGGCTTCATCCTGACCAAACACCAAGTGCTTAAGGTCACGGTCCAAGTGCTCCAAGATACTCTTGTCATCACTGGACACCGATTTGGGCGGAATACGGGCAAGCTTAGCAATGATGGCTTCGATATCTGCCACATCGATTTTCATCGGTGCTTTTTTCACCTCAGTGGCTTGAGAGTCCTCATGAGACTTCTCGTTCGCATAGGCTTGATCATCGGCTTTGGCAGTGTTTGCCTCCGCTTGCATCTCGCTGCTATAGTCTGTCTCAGCATCGTCCGTTGCTGCAACTGGTGTATCAAAATCCTGCTCTAAATCAGCGATGAAGCTTTCTTCTGCCGCGACATCATCAGCATCAGGGACGACACCCAAACGCTTATAGGCACCTGCCTCATCGATGACATCTATCGCTTTGTCTGGCAAAAAACGCTCATGGATGTGCTTGGCTGACAATTGAACTGCTGTGACCAATGCTTCATCACTATACTCAACATTATGAAACTCTTCGTAACGCGGTTTAAGCCCGCGTAAAATATCGATAGTATCGTCGACACTTGGCTCTTTTACGTCGATTTTTTGGAAACGACGAGAAAGAGCATGATCCTTTTCAAACACCTGACGATACTCGGTAAAGGTGGTCGAGCCGATACAGCGCAGCTCGCCGTTGGCAAGGGCTGGCTTGATCAGGTTTGAGACATCCATATTGCTACTCATCGATGACCCTGCACCGATAATCATATGAATCTCATCAATAAACAAAATCGCATTGGGTTTTTTCTTTAGCGCATCAAGCAAGGATTTCATGCGCTTCTCAAAATCACCGCGATACTTGGTGCCAGCGATAAGCGCGCCGATATCCAGACTATAAATCACGCAGCCATTCAACGGCTTTGGCGCTTTTTCGTTGATGATAAGCCACGCCAAACCTTCAGCGATAGAGGTCTTACCTACGCCTGGCTCGCCCACCAATAGCGGGTTGTTTTTGCGGCGACGGCATAGCACCTGTGCCGCCCGCTCAATCTCAGACGCGCGGCCGATAAGCGGATCGGTCTTACCTTCCGCGGCACGCTGGTTTAGATTGGTAGCGAACTCAACTAGCGGATCTTTACTGGTCTTTTCTGAGGCACCGCGGCGCTCACCTGTCATCGATGCACGTGGCTCTGATGGTTCATCTTTATCTTGACCATGCGAGAGATACTGCGTCAGCTCTAGACGGCTGATGCCTTGCTTTTTGAGCAAATATACTGCATAGGTGTCGTGCTCTGAAAACATCGACACAAGAATATCCGAGCCTTCTACCAGACGGCCGCCGCCGATAGACTGTACGTGAAAGATAGCACGCTGCAAGATGCGATCAAAGCTTTGGGTTGGCTGCGGGGATTGCTCGGTATCAGCATCCACCGTCGGCGTGTGCTTATTAATATAAGCCTCAAGCTCGGTGCGTAGCGCTGAAACATTGGCATTACAAGCGGTTAGGGTGTTGGCGGCATGAGTGTTTTCTAGTAGCGCCAACAATAGATGCTCAACAGTGAGATACTCATGCGATTTTTGGCGCGCAAGCGTCATTGCTAAACGCAAAGAAACTTCAAGATGACGACTTAACATAAGGGCTTCCTACGGTTGTACCTATCTTTATAATTGATAGCTTTATGAATGAGTTAGTAAGTAAATCAGGGCGATAGATGGATTGTTCAAGGGCAATGGCGGCATAATTGCTTGATATCAATCAATAATGCTGACCATAACCTCCTTGTTTTGGATACCCTTACCGATAAAAAGAGTCATCTATCGACGATTAAGCCTGCGCCGAGCAGTCGAGTACAGGGCATTATGACTCATATTCGCTTTTCTTTATCTCAACACGATATTTACCCATAGTCAATCTATTAACATCGACTAAAATGTATCGAAGCATATTGCGTCAAGACAGCAAGATAACAAGATAGACAAACAGGCAGGATAAGAAAGCAAACAACAAGGAGGCAGAGATACAGAAGTAAGGTGAAGAATGGGGATATGATAGCAAATTGGTTATAAGAACAGTACAGCGAGATAAAACATCATTTTATTATCTAACGCCGTAAAACCACGTCCTTCTAGGGCGTGGATATCAGGCATCAGTCGTTGTCGTACAATATTGTGAACCCCTTGATAACCAAACGTATTGATTTTTTGAGGCTTACGTAAAGGTGTTGGCATCAGACGTCGCTATTATCCTTTATTACCCTTCCCCTTGATGTGGTTCGATTTGGGTCAATAACGGATACCCTTCGCGGTGAGCCAGACTGTTGACTTTTTTGGCCTTAGTTTCAGCGATATCTTTTGGGTAGATACCCGCGATACCTTTGCTACTATTATGAATGGTCAGCATAATCTCCACAGCAGCATCCATACTATGACGAAACTCCGACTGCAGGACATACACTACAAACTCCATCGGTGTGTAGTTGTCGTTGTACATGACCACTGCATACATCGGCGGCTTGGCGATTTCTGGCTCAGCCACCAGTACGTCTGCTTGCGGTGAGGTTTCCTCTTCTGTATCACCATCTTGGGCACGGTGGGCGGGCAGGTTTGGAAAGTGCCAATCGCATACCGTTGGCGTATCTTGTAGTGTCATTTGTTTTATCATAATCAAAGTATAATTATAAGGTAAATTTGAAGTTGTAGAAGTGATAAAGGTGATAACAAGCAGGCAGACTATTATCGTCTATTACTGATGTCGATCTGAACAGACAGATGGCCGCTAGTCTGTCGCACTCTTTGGTTCAATCGGGCTTTCATCCACCTCAGGCAGATCCAACAAAGACAGCGGCATATTGTCCACCCTGTCGCCCAGCTTCCAGTCATACAGCTGCTCTACTTGCTGATTGCCTGCTTGCAAGCTGAGTTTGACTTGTAGAGGTTTAAAGCCTGATGGCATCATAAAGCGACCACGAATACGTACGATACCTTCTATCATATGGTTTGCCGGCTCAAGTGGCACTTCGACTAGCTCGCCATCATTGAGCAAGGTCAAAGTTGGTCTTAGACGTTTGGCTGAGCCATCCGCACTGAGCATACCAATATCAAACCCATACTCAAAAGCATTCTCAGGTAGCGGCTCAATCTTAGCCCCCAGTACTTTTAGTGGCATGCCGCCTTTTTCAGTGAGCGCCTCTGCATACACCTCATTTAGCTGCGTCAGTTGGCGATTTTCTACTGTCAGAGCTTGCTGGTTTTCACGCAGTTCATGTAAGTTTGCTAAGCTAATAGCCAGCTCTTGCTTAGCAGTGGCGGCTTGATTGGTCGCAATCTTATTACTCAGACGCAAATCCTCAAGCTCTTTACTGGCCTCTTTGCTATCAATGATCGCCTGCTTTGCTTCGTTTTGCATCGAGTGAGTACCGCGCTGATAGCCAAGTTTGTGACCAAACATCAGCCCCACAATCGCGGTGACCAGTATCACCACCACAAACAAAGCCAATACCAACGACGAAGCACCTTGCTGCGTGCGCCCGATATTGCTCGCCACGCTGTTTTTAAAAGACTGCTTTCTTTGCTCCATATCGCATGGAGCAAAGGCTTGGCATGATACACATGCTGACTGCGGGCTAAGGCGTAGTGCAATCTGAATACGCATTTAGACAGTATCTCTTAATAGTAAGGGCAAGTTAGTATAACGGAATTTATAATCAATACCTAGCACCATAAATGTGAATAATAAGGTAAGAAAAAAGCGAACAAAACAACACCTTAAGGAACAATAGGTGCAAAATTCAATCCCAATGACTCCTCAAGCCCAAACATGACATTCATATTTTGTACCGCTTGTCCTGCTGCTCCTTTTACGAGGTTATCCTGTACCACGATCACTGTCAGCTCAGCGCGCTCGTTGTCTTGATGTATCGCTATACGCAGACGGTTACTGGCGCGGACACTGCGGGTATCTGGATAATTGCCTTTGGGCATGACATCGATAAATAGCTCACTTGCATAAGCATTCTCAAAGGCTTGCTGCCAGTCAATAGCCGTCCCAGCCTCTGTCATCTCCATATGAATGGAGCTGAGCATACCGCGTATCATCGGCACCAAATGCGGTAAAAAACGAATACGATGCGTAAACTGACTGCCTAGTAACTGTGCCACACCCTGCTCGATCTCAGGCAGGTGACGATGCCCCTCAACGCTATAAGCCTTAAAATTATCTGTCGTTTCGGCATAATTGAGCGCAAGTTTTGCCTGACGTCCAGCGCCTGAGACACCAGATTTTGCATCAATGACAATACGCGGCTCGATCAGCCTATCTGCTTGGGTGTTTTGTTTTTCGATAATAGGCTTGAGACCTAAAATCGCCGTGGTAGGATAGCAGCCAGGGTTGCCTACGACCAGCGCCTCGGCAAGCTTGGCACGATTGACCTCAGGTAAGCCATAAACAGCCGTTTTTAGCCGCTCAGGGCAAGCATGCGACTGCTGATACCAGTGCTCAAAATCCGTCAAGGACTGCAAACGAAAATCAGCAGCCAAATCGATGACCTTAACGCCCACTTGCGTGAGCGCCTCGGCCTGCTTCATCGCCACTCCATGAGGGGTCGCAAAAAACACCACATCGCACTTTTGTAACGCCCCAAGTGTATCTTCACCCAAATCACTAAAAACGATGTCTGATATACCGCGTAAGCTTGGGAATATCTCATCAGCGCGCGTACCCGCCTCGCTACGTGACGTTAGCAAATCAAGAGACACGTTGGGGTGGGCAGACAATAAGCGAATAAGCTCAATACCTGTATAGCCTGTACCGCCGACAATAGCTGCTGAAATCATAAGATATCCTTTTTTACTTGTTTTTTTACTTGAGTAACATCATGCCTAAAAATAAAGTAGCCAGAAAACAAACGCAAGTATCGCTCTACTCTCATCAAGCTCGCTGATAGTACCCGTCGCGGGATTCGACTGGCGATAAGCATTTGCTCTCACATCAAAGCATGGCTCATACGCTATAAACTAAAGTTTATAGTCATGAACCGCATCAATAAATACCTTGGCATTGTCAGGGTTGACCCACTGCGTGATACCGTGACCTAAGTTTGCCACGTAGCCTGTTTTTTCGCCATCTGCATAGGCTCTATCGAGCATCGCCGTTACTTCTGCGCGGATGGTGGCAGGCGAGCCGTACAAGGTTGCTGGATCTAAGTTGCCTTGTAGTGCTTTGCTGCTCTGTAGTTTTTTGTGCTGCTTGGTCAATTGACGCTGGCTCTCATTGAGCACTTGGCGCGCGCGATCTAGCGGCATGGTCCAGTCTAGCCCGAGTGCGTCCGCCTGACTGTCTGCTTGCACATCGAGCCACAGGCCACCGCCTTTGGTAAATAGCACCACTGGGATCTGCGGGTGACGAATCTTTAGCTCAGCGACGATACGCTTATTATAGGCATGAGAGAAGTCAACGAACTGACGATGACCAAGCGTGCCGCCCCAGCTATCAAATATCTGTAAAATCTGAGCACCAGCGACCACTTGAGCATCCAAGTAATCCACCACTGCGCTAGCCAACTTATCCAATAACTGATGCAAAAACTCAGGATTGCTATACAAAAAACCTTTGGTATAACGATAGTCCTTTGAGCTGCCGCCTTCGATCATATAAGTGGCTAGCGTCCAAGGGCTACCAGAAAACCCAAATAAAGGTACTTGGCCATTTAGCGCCTGACGAATACTGGTCACCGCACGCATGACATAATCAAGCGAGTCATTCATATCCAGCACTGGCAGTCTATCAAGGTCTGCCTGCTGACGAATCGGGTACTTGAACTTTGGGCCTTCGCCTGTCTCAAAGTACAAACCCAAACCCATCGCATCAGGAATGGTCAAAATATCGCTAAATAAAATCGCCGCATCCAAATCATAACGACGCAGTGGCTGCAAGGTGACCTCGGTGGCACGCGCAGTGTCTTTACACAAGCTCATAAAATCGCCAGCCTCTGCCCGCGTGGCTTTATATTCTGGTAAATAACGGCCAGCTTGACGCATCATCCAAACAGGGGTGGTATCAACAGGCTCAAAGCGTAAGGCACGTAGCAATCTATCGTTTTTTAACGGCGCAAACGTTTGCTGGACCGAATGATTATTGTCTGAAGCACTCATGTACAAATCTCCAAAACCACACAGTATTTATATCTCTTTGCATACTGTACTGGATAAATAAAGTGAATAAAAAATGATAAACGCTGATAACGTATAGATGGCGGCATATAAATACTAAAAACCGTCTCATGAGTTGATAGGAGCGCCCAAAGCTTAAGCTTAAGATTAAATGCCATTTATTATTAGGGCGTGTCCTCAATCAAATATCTATCGATAGATATCGATAAAAATAAGGACACGCCTTCGTCATTGAAAATAGCGATCAGACCGCTAAATAGGATCAGACGGTCAGTGCTAGATTGTCTCGGTGCACCATGACTACGCGCTCTTCATGATTGCCAAGTATCTTATCAAACTCCTCAGTTCGCTCACGAGCTACACGGTGCGCATCACGAGATGAAAAGTTGACTTGGCCGACCGCGATACGCTCGCCTGTGTCTTGGTGCACCACTTCTACCACATCGCCTTCATCAAAATCGCCGCGTACCTCTACCACCCCGACAGGCAATAAGCTCTTATTATGCTCGACCACCGCCTTGGCCGCTCCAGCATCGACGATCAGGGTGCCTGACATGCGTAGATGGGCAGCCAGCCACTGTTTGCGGGCGATGATTTTGTCTTCATCATTGGTGGTCAATAGCGTACCCACCGCCTCGCCTGAGACCACTCGCGTGATGACATCATCGATCGCACCACTGACAATCACCGTCGGACAGCCGCCCATAGCAGCAAGGCGACCGGCGCGGATCTTAGTCAGCATACCGCCGCGCCCAAGCTTGCCGCCATCACCTGCGATATCAAACAAATAATCTGCCATCGCGCGCTCTTGGCGAATCATCTTGGCATTGGGGTTGTCACGCGGGTTGTCTGTAAAGACGCCTTCTTGGTCTGTGAGGATAATATACAAATCTGCATTGACCATCGCCGCTGCCATCGCGCCCAATGTGTCATTGTCACCAAACTTAATCTCATCAATAGTGATGGTATCATTTTCATTGATGACCGGCAGGACGCGCCAGTCCAACAATTGGGTCAAGGCGCCAGTAGTATTTAGATAACGACTACGGTTGGACAAATCATCGTGTGTCAGCAAAAGCTGTGAGCTTTGGATACCGTGTTGAATCAAAGCCGACCACCAGGTCTCAATCAAACCCATCTGACCAATAGATGCACACGCTTGCAAGGCGGCAAGCTTCCGTGGGCGCTCCTCAAGGTTCATACGTACCACACCTTCGGCAACTGCACCAGAGGACACCAGCAGCACTTCCACGCCTTGCTTATGCAGCTTTGCAATTTGCTTGGCCCATTCGTAAATGGCAGTTCGATCCAGCCCTCGGCCGTTATTGGTTAATAACGATGAGCCAATCTTGACAATAACGCGCTGAATATCAAAGTTGCGAGTTTGCTTAATAAACCTTGCTTCTTCGGTCGTATTTGCTATGTCATCTGCCATATAAACTCCTGTGTCTTGTGTCAATTGATTACGGGGGTTACTCTAAACATTTAAGTATATCAGCTTAAGCATCATAGCTTAAGGCACATAAACCACCTCAACGCCATCTTCGTCGTCATCTAAACGATCATCGCTGTTATCTATACCTTCACGCGCAGCTCGGCGAGCGGCTCTATATGCTTCGCGCTGGGCTTCGGTATTTAGGCGAACTTCTTCTTCTAAACGCGCGAAACGCTCTTTTTGTGCTTCAGCAAAGATAGGGTCTTCTATCTCACGCTCGCGCTCACGCTCAATATCGTTCATCAGGTGGTATTTGACCGCGTCCACCCCCTCCCCAGTCAAGGTAGAGGTGCGAAAGACCATACCTGTCCAGCCAAGCTCAGCCACGATATGCGTACACAGCTCGTTTAAGTCTTCATCATTAACCTGATCGATTTTGTTGAGTACCAAAATCTGCGGGAGGTTGGCCAGCTCAGGAGAAAAACGCTCAAGCTCATTTAAGATCACGCGGGCGTTTTCTACCGGATCACTGCCATCGACGGGCTTGACATCGACTAAGTGTAGCAGACGACGCGTACGAGCCACGTGCTTTAAAAAGCGAATACCCAGCCCAGCCCCTTCGGATGCGCCTTCAATCAAGCCTGGGATATCTGCCATGACAAACGAGCGATGGCGACCGATATCAACGACACCTAAGTTTGGCACCAACGTGGTAAAGGGATAATCCGCCACCTTTGGTTTGGCAGCCGAGACCTGACGGATAAAGGTGGATTTACCCGCATTGGGCAAACCGACCAATCCCACATCAGCGACGACTTTTAGCTCAAACTTAAGTACTTTTAATTCGCCCTCAAAACCTGAAGTCGCCTTGCGCGGTGCTTGGTTGGTCGAGCTTTTGAAATGGGTATTGCCCAGACCACCATCGCCGCCCTTAGCAACCAATAGCGTCTGACCAATTTCGACCAAATCTCCTAACACTTCGTCCGTCTCGGTATCGACCACCGTCGTACCGACCGGCACAGGCAGATAAATATCCTCTGAGCCTTTGCCTGAACAGTTTTTACTTTGTCCATTTTCACCGCGTTTTGCATCATAGCGGCGCGTATAGCGATAGTCCACTAGGGTGTTGGTGTTGTCATCAGCAATGACATAGACATCACCGCCGCTACCACCATCACCGCCATCAGGGCCACCACGTGGGACATATTTTTCTCGGCGAAAACTGGCGATTCCGTTACCACCGTCACCTGCTTTTACCGTTACGACGGCTTCATCAATAAATCGCATCTTACGTTCCTTAATTTACAATCCAGTCTATAACTGGCTACAACCAGCGGCTGTATTTTAGGTTTTTGCTAAGGGGTGTTGTCATGACGACTGCCAAAATCCTATTGTTGGTGCTTAGCGCTTAATAGTTAGCACTTAGCCTTCATGATGACAATAACACCCGATAACCAATCGGACTATCGGGTGCTTTATATTATATTTGAGTTTGCAGCGCTTAGCTTACGTTTTATGCAGGAATTTGCGTATAGCTAATGCCAGCCATCTGGGTAGCCAAACGCAAGACCTGAGTACTATAGCCTACTTCGTTGTCATACCAGATATATACGATAGCATGATTATCAGTCAAAATAGTTGCTTGCGCATCGACGATACCAACATGAGTGGTCCCAACAAAGTCGGTCGACACCGCTTCAGTCGAGTCTGTATAAGCGATTTGCGACTGCCAAGTGTGACTGTTGGCGATTTTGCGCATAAACGCATTTAACGCATCAGCACTCTCTGGCGCGGTTTTTAGATTTAAGTTCAAAATCGCAAGACTCACGTTGGGGGTCGGAACGCGAATGGCATTGCCAGTTAGCTTACCACTGAGCTCCGGTAATGCTTTACCAACTGCTTTTGCAGCGCCTGTGCTGGTGATGACCATGTTCAATACGGCACTACGGCCGCGGCGGTCTGATTTGTGATAGTTATCAATTAGGTTTTGATCATTGGTAAATGAGTGAATGGTCTCGACGTGACCGTTTTCGATACCGTACTCATCGTTTAGTACTTTTAGCGTTGGGGTAATAGCGTTGGTGGTACAGCTGGCTGCACTAACGATAGTATCATCGCCGACTGTGTCATTGTTGACACCATACACGACGTTTTTGATATCACCGCCTGCTGGTGCGGTTAGGAGTACTTTTTTGACACCAGTAGATTGTAAGTGCTTACCAAGGCCATCTTCGTCTTTCCAGATACCTGTGTTATCGATCACCAATGCATCAGCGATACCATAAGCGGTATAATCGATGGTGCTTGGGTCATTGGCATAAATCACTTGTACAAAGCGACCATTGATGATCAGGCCGTTGTTGTCTTCATCAACCGTCACGCCGCCAGCAAAACTACCATGGATAGAGTCGCGCTCTAACAACGACGCACGCTTGGCCAGATCGCCTGCTTTTGCAGGACGTACGACGATGGCTTTTAGCTGCAAGCCTTTGTCACTAGATGCTTGCGATAACAATAGGCGAGTCAAGATACGACCGATACGGCCAAAACCGTATAGTACCACGTCAGTGGCGCTGTTCATCGCCCCTTGCTCGTGATTGACGGCTTGCAGAGCAGCCTGTACGTCAGTGTCAGAGGCGATTAGCTGGCCGACATCGATACGAGCGGCTTGAAGGCCTTTATTTTCTGCCAAAGTTTTTACCATGGCCAAAGTGTCAGCGACCTGGATAGTCTTTGCGTCTTGCTCACGCAGTGCTACTTTTTGATGCAGTGCCAATATTTGACCCACTGAGCTGGTATCTAGCGTTTCGCCGAACAAAGTCACTTGTACGTCTTGCTCATTATAAAGCTTATTTAGCAGACCCATTAGCTCAATGGCTTGTTGTTCTTGGGTGTTGTAGTTGCTTAAGTGGTCTTGATGTAATTGGCGTAAGGTATCAGCGTTGCTCACGAGAAACATCCTTATGGTCAGTAATGTATGATCAGTAAAGTGTGAAGAAAAATAAATAGATGGGCAGTATAGGCTCTAAGCGTTGACACTTATGGAGTCATCAAGACTCTCGATTTTGGTTATTTGCGTTAGAGTATGTAGAGCGCCTAGATTTTAGCCTAAAACGCCCTATTTTGCCAGTCATTAACCACGCGAACAGGATTATGGGACCAAGTTGACCGTTTGTTTGGACTGCGGTGTCAGCTTAAATTCTTTTAAATCGTAGCCTTGTTGCTGGGCAATTTGACGATATTTGGCGTACGTTTCTTGAGCGATATCTGGTGAGCGTGCCAGCAACCAAAGATAGTCTTTGTCAGGCGTCCCTACCAAGGCAGTTTTATATTCGCCATCACGTGCCAGCACCCAATAGTCGGCACGACCCACTGGCAGCCAGCGTATCCACGATGGCAAAAACGTAACCTCGAGTTTACTACCAGTGGCATCGGCAGGTTTGGCCAAGCCGTCAGCAACGATCTCTGCGCCGTCACTATCCAAGCACTTGTTGGTGACGATAACGCCAGAGCCGTCCGTCTTTTGCGTATAGTTGGCGGTCACATCGCCTGCACAGTTACGTTGAAAATACATCGGCAAACGACCTATCTCATACCACGTCCCCGCGTATTTGTTTAGATCCACACTATCGACTGTGGTCGGCGTGGTCGCAGATTTATGGATGATATCACTTGGCTGCACAGCTAGTGCCTCTGTCATTTCAGCACTGCTGGTCTTTGCCACTGTGCTTGATTTTGCCGCTGTGGTTGTCTCAGGCGAAGCAGCATAAGCAGAAAATGCCGCCAGAGGTATGATAATCGCTAATGCTATGCCTGTGTGCTTGATCAATCCATTCATAAATACGCGCTCCGGTATTTCGCTGTATGAGTCTGTATAAGACGTAGAACCGTAGGATGTCTGTCCATCAGCTGTTGATGAGCTAGGCTTTGATGACGCGCCTACTTTCTTAGACTTGTCGTAGGTATTAAGGTCGTAGGTATTAAGAGCGTCTTGCTGCACAGTATTGTCCGCAGGCGTTTGTCCATGACCCGTCAGGCACTTTGACGTTGTGTGCTTATCTTTTGGCAGCGAGGTTGCTTGGATGTCATCCATCATGGCAGAGTCTTCTATTTTGGCAGGTTTTTTGCTCACCTTTTTATAACCAAAATAATTGTCTTGTAAAGACACCTGAGTGGGCGCTGGCTGCGAATACCTGCTGCTCGCTATCTCATCTACCAGATCATCACGATAGCTGGCATCATTGCTGGCAGCATGACTGACATTGTCTGTTTGCTGTGCGCTGCTTTTGGTCAATTCACTGTGTAAATAGCAGTCGCTAAATGAACTGCTCTGCTGAGATTGAGAACCAGCTTCCTGTGAATCAGACCAAGCTGATTTAGGTAACTTATTGGTTTTCATAGATATACCGTATTTATTATGTCTGTTAAATATGCTTGATACACTGTCAATTTTATACATTGTAGATAACACCTAATGGGTGTAGTCGTGGTCTTACGTCTTAACCTAAGCCTATAGTGGCGCTATCGTCGATTCTAAATAAAGCAGATACACTATATGTCAACGTGGGACTGGTATAAACACATAAGAATATCAGTAAGTATCAGCGCGCTTTTTTACTAAACGCTATTTACTAAATGCTGTGTCTGCCATACTGTTTTTATAATAAGGTATCGTTTGGATAAGCGATAAATAGTTAGCTGCTTAGGGGCGTTTTAATCGGTATTTAATTGACTTTGTTAGACGGTATATATTAAGACCAGCCACCCCACAAAAACAGTGTCGCAATGTAGGGAAACGCAACGGTTTGTAAGTAAATATGTGTTTATGATGCAATATAAATACATGTTTACCAAACAGATAAATACGCTAAAAAATCAGTGGCTTAGCCGACTTAATATTTGTTGTGTTTTCGCGGTTTTAGGCCTATAAAAACTGACGAATACCCGCCACACTGACGCCGCCGTATTGCTTGGCCTTATCGATCATTGACGGCGATAATCCACCCAAACCAATGACGGGCATGTCAGCCAGTTTGGTCAGTGCAGACCATGCCTGCCAACCAAGTGGCGCAGTATCGGGATGGGTTTGGGTAGACAGGATGGGCGATACAAAAATACCGATGACGGGCGGCAGTTGCTGCTGGATGCGCATGCGTGCCAGCTGATTGGCGGCGGCGATGCTCTCGGCATCATGACAGCTGACGATAAGTGGTTGCCCTGCGGGTATTGAGTCGGCAGCGGCCGTCTGACCATATTGGCTATGTTGCCAGCGCAGCAGCTCCGTGTGAGTCAGATGGTATGCGCTGATGGGCTGGTGTGCCATTAGCGCCTGAGAGGTGGGCGCCTCCCTGATCTCAGCGCTACTAGAGCCATCATTAGTCAATGGCAAAATAGCCTGAATATCTGGTCGCCTCTGCATGAGCTGGGCAATTGTGCGGTCAGCGCGTGACACACTTGCGTCTTTGAGCCGTACATACACCCACGCACTGGGCAAAAGGTGCTGCTGGTGGTAGGCCAGCCATGCTGCCGCTGGATCGGTGTGGCCGCCAAAATGCGCTAAGGGATAAGTGATGGCGATGGCAGGTGGCAGCTGCAGCCACTGTAAAATCGTACGATTGGCCGCTGGCAATGGGTACTCACCTGCCAGTAACGCTCGCTTATCCACCCACTTGAGCGCCTGACCCTCTAGACCATACTCAGCCAGTTTATGCTGCTCGTATTGCTCTGCTGTCAGCTCAACTTGATATACCTGCAAGCTGACCTGCTTGTCACCATAGTCGTGATGGATACGGCCAAGCTTGACTATTAAGTTATTATCGACGTTGATGCCTGTCTCTTCGGCGACTTCTCGTATTAACGCCCGCTCGGCACCCTCCTGTGCTTCGATCTTGCCACCGACAAACTCATAAAGATTGCCCTGATGCTGCGCGGCATGACGAAACCCAAGGAGATAGCAGTTTTTATAATAAATGACCGCCACGGCGACATTGACAACGTTGGCGCTAGCATTGGCTTTGGTGCTGGCAGGCATGTGGGCAGTGTTGGTAATGAGCGAAGGATGGTTTATGCGGGTCATGAGGGTCCTTGAGGGCATTAATAGCTACTTGGAAATAGTAATGATAGTAGTGATGGATGATATTGATGACGAAATACCAACTGCGCTCTGACTGTCTTTAGCGGTGCGCTGATTTTAGCAAACGGCTGGCTTTCGATATTCGGCGAGCACAAAAAAGTGGTTGATAGCAAGGGATTTATATAAGTTTACATAATAACTGCATTTTATTTTATCAATTGGCTTGCAAAATTATTAAATCTAAATGATAATTATTATCGTTAAAGGTAGTAGTTCTATTGCCACTTATTGTTTTATAACTTTATCAAAAGGAATTTATTATGAGCATGGTCATCTCTCGTTACTTAAACTGTCGCGAAAATCGTCTGCCTACTTTGCAGTCGCAGCACCTATTTGCCTTAACCAAAGAAGTCCGTATCGAACATGAGGGCGAAGAGTATCGCCTGCGCCTAACTCGTAATAACCGTTTGATTTTGACCAAATAAATTGATATCTGCCTGTTATCAGACATCCCCGATAATAAAAAACGCCTTGTATCAAAGGCGTTTTTTATTGCAGCGTGCCCCTGTTTTAAAAATAGGGATAGCAGTGAGATAGATTGCAGCCAAATAAGGAAAATGTATACCAGTCGCGACTCTCAACCTATAACTGTTTCATGTTCAACTAACCATATCCCTTTTAGAACTGCCAACTATACACCACATCCACTGCGTTTTCTGCAGCTGAGGTAGCCTCGACGTAGATGCGCCGTGTCAGCTGATAACGAATAGACAAGCTATTCTGGGCATTAAACACCCCCACGCCATAGCGAATATACAGATCCGGTGTCACATAACCTGTGACATTGACGTTGGTGTCTTCACTACTGCCTGAGGCATCTACGGTCAGACTTTGCAAACCAAACACCTGACCTATCTGGTTGGTCAAGCTGCGCGTGCCGCTAAGCCCAAAGCTCAAGCCAGCCGCCGCCAAGTTGTTGGTGACCTGCGACTTAAAGCCTTGCTCACTGATTTGGGTGGCGCTCTTGTTATTGATTCTACCGGTGACTAGAGCATTCATCGCTTGCTGCTGGGTGAGTCCTGCATTATTAAAGACGATGATATTTGGGTTTTCTGTATTACCCTTAACCCGTAAGCCCACCGTCTTACCACTGATGGTTTTGACCGCCTCGATACTAAGGTTGGGCTTCATCACATCGCCATTAAAGCGTACTTGCCCATAGTTTAGCTCCAGACTTTGACCAAAAGCGTTGATATTGGTGCGACGTGACACCTGCACTACCCCTTTTGCGCGCATGATACCAGTGCCATTTTGATTGATGTTAATCGCCCCAGCCAAAGGAATGACCGCGCCAAAGCCGCGGAAGTTAATATCGTCACCCAAGTCGACACCGATATCGGCATTGATCGACCAAGGCTTGGAGACTGCTAATACCTCATCGATATTGCCAATCAAGCGGCGGTCAAGAACGACAGCATCTTCTGTCTGAGTGATGATATCTTCGCTGGCCTCTGGCGGACGGATGGTCGCTGACGGCACGCTCACCGCCCCTTTGATATCGACATAACGATCGCCTGGGCGCACGATGATATCGATGTCAGGGTTGAGCTCAGCGACGAGCAAAGGCGGCTGGGTGATGACCAAGCGCTCACCGACGACACTAAGCTTGGCTTGCAGGTTTTGCTGCCAATTCACCGTGCCTGTCAAAGTACCTGTGCCCGAACCACTATTAAAGGTACCATCGATGGTCGCCTGTGTGCCGCGGATTTTGGCCTCAGTATTGACATTGGTCAGATTGACGGGCAAATCAAGCATGGCAATACGGCCATCTGCCAGTTTGACATCACCATAAAACTGCGGTTTATCCAATGTACCGCCTAGACCACCTGCCATCGTGACATTGCCCTCCAATACTCGCATGCCTGGGAAAAACGGCTTAAATATCGCTAAATTCAGCTCATTGAGTACCAGCGCGCCAGAGATTGGCTTGGGTGTCTTATAGGGGTCTACAATCACCTCAGCATAGCCACGGGCGCCGCGCCCTGTATTGATATCTGTGCGTAGCTTGATACCTTCAGGCACCGACAACGCAATCAGGGACACGCGTTTGTACGGTAATGTCACCGACGCACTATCACCATCTTGAATCAAGCCGATTTTGCCATTGTCCGAGTATAGCGTAGTATTGATGGTCGGTGGACGACCACGCTGCCAGCCGACGATGGCCTTACCATTTATCTTGCCATGCCATTCAATATCTTTGGGCAAAAACACTGAAAATAGCGTGGTATCAAGGTTTTGTAAGGCAATATTGACTTCGCCTTTGTCTGGTGAGGCAATTAAGTTGTCGCGTAGGCACAGCTTGCCACTTTGGTCAGACGCTTGCCAGCAGTGTGCGGCCAGCTGTACTTTAAAGTCGTTGCGACTGCCGTCTTGCTCATGAGGCAAGTTGACAATCAGTTGAGCAGGCTGCAGCTGGTTTAGGGTAGCGTATTTAGACTTTATACGCCCTTTACCGATGACCCCTGACCAGACAAGCTTGTCACGATTAAAGCCGCCTTTGAGTCTGGCACCAATATCGAGCTGCTCATTAACCACATCCAGATCGACCACATGGGCCTGCTCGGTACCATTAAAGGATGCTTTGACACTTTCAAAGCTTTGCTCTGCTGCATCCAGACCTTCTGCCGTCACGATAAGCTGGCTTGGACTGTTTGCTAAATTGACAAGCTTGCCGCGCACGCGGCCTTGACGCAGGATAAATCCTGGCAGCGCGATGCGCTCACCGACCAAATCGATATAAATGGTGGGCAGTGCCTGTCCTGCTGGCTGCGATAAGGTTGCGCCGCCTGTGACTTTACCCGCAAGTTTGTCTGATAGCTGATCAAGGCTTGTGATATTGATTTTGGTTTGTAGCTGCTGGGCGTTGCCATCAGCAGTGACGTAGTTGTCGCCCCAGCGTAGCACCAAATTATCGGCATTTAAGCTATCGATTAGCGCATTGACTTGTTTATATTGCGCTTGCGCATCCTGTGTTTGTAAGCGCTTAAAGTAGCTTGCTAGATCTTTTGGCAACCGCATTTTCGCCGTCAAGCTGCCTTTGGCACTAAGCGGCTGGCCTTTTAATCGACCACTTAGATCTACCTGTCTGATATTGACGGTTTGCTGATTGTCACCCCAGCGGCCATCCGTATCGATCGTACCAGTGATGAGGCTTGGCGTATCTTTTAGGAAGTATCCGATATTAAAACGATCCATGACCGCCTTGATATCCCACGCGATGCCTTGACGTACATCAACCGTACCTGTCGCATCGATGCTACCTGCAGCGCCTATATGACGCAGACGCTTGATACGAATCAACTGAGCATCGCCGTTGGCATCTATCGTCAGCTGACCCGCTGGCAGCTGCTCGGCGTCTAACACGCCATCGAAGTTTATGGCAAAACGCTGCAGCTTTCCTGAGGCGTTGGGGTTGTTTTTGGCAGCCGTTTGCCACGCACCGCTGGTGGTCAAGTCGCCTGTGATAATCGCTGGATTATTGGGTAAAAAATACCCCACATTAAACTTGTCAAAACGACCATCTACTGTCCAGCCGATATGGTTGCGCAGGTCGATGACACCCTTGGCATTGACCGCCCCTGCTTCACCGTTATAGGTTACGTTTCGAATACTGATGAGTTTTGGCGTGCCCGCTGCGTCAATTGAGAGGCGACCTTTTGGTACATCAGCGGTATCGACCTGACCAGCAAAACGAGCGTCAAACACCGACAGCTCACCTCCGACGATATCGACACTGGCATCGCCTGTGCCTGTCAGCCCAATACGACGGCCGTCTTGTGTGGTATCGAGCGCTGCTTGTAAGTCAGTATTGTTTAGGGTGACGATATGACGCTGGCCGCGCGCGCCGCCCTTATTGATATTGAGCAAACGACCGCGCGCGCTGATACTGCCAGTCAGGCGCTCTAGCGGCAAGTCGCTACGATACGCTTTTGGTAGCAAGCCATTGGTACGTGCATCTATCTGCCATGTCAGCGGACGGTTTTTGCGCGCCAATTGGATCTGGCCGGTGCCAGACAAGTCGCCCACCACACCATTGTAGTTGAGGCGATTGATATCAATGACGTCGCCAGCTTTACGCACGCGTACATCATAATTGCCTTTAGGGGCAGCGTTTAGCTCATTGATGGTGGCATTGGCATCGACCGACAGACGCGAGCCGCGAATGATGACGTCTGCTTGCCCACGTGGGCTGTCGATATTGCCGATGCTTGGTACATCACGGCGGATGAGGTTTTGCCAATTGGCATCGATATACCAAGGCGCGGCTTGTGTGGATTTGGCCGATACTTTACCACGCGCGATATTGGCGTTGACGTGCTCGCCATCACGCTGGCGCAAATCAGCATCTATCTGTAGATTACCATTACTGTCTTGCTGCTGATAATGGACTGACAGTCTGCCATTTAGTTTTTGCGGTGCATATGCTTTAAAGTCGGCGTAGTCATCTGGAATGGCACGGCGAATATCAAAGTTACTGCCAGTGGCGCGCACTTTGGCATCAAAGCTGTCTTGCCAGTCCAAGATGCCTTGTAATACAAGATTACCCGCGGGTACTTGAGCATATAAGCTATCGACGCGCAGCTGACTATTGGCAATGATACCGCGGCCTTGATAATGTCCTGATGGGATATCTTTGGCAGTCAGCTCGGTATTGATGCGCAGACGTATTTCGGAGATGACCCCTGTGGCTGTCGCTGTACCGCTTTGTAGGCGGATGTTTTGGCTCTCAGCATACGGAATCAAAATATCATCCCATTGCAGCTTTGCCTGAAACGGCGAGCCGTCATCTAAGCCCTGAGCGACAAAACTACCGCTGACGTCGCTGTCGTTATAGCGGCTACGCACTTTACCAACGGTGCGTTTTAGCGTACCTGTGGCCGTGACATTGAGCGGATCGATATAGGCTTTTTCTAGCGCGCTGACCTCTACGATAGCGCTCAAATCTAGCGGGTAATCACCCTGCAACTCAATCTCACCTTGCAATGCGCTGACGTTGACGATATCAGCATACTGCAAGTCGCCGCGACCCAAAGCGACCTGTGTACCAACCCACGTCAAATCACGGGCGGCGATATCATGCACCACGATAGGCTCTTTGGTCACTTGTTTATAAATGATGTTGTTTATTTTGGCCTGATCAAAACGCAGGTTCACTGGTAGTTGCAGGGTTTTATAATCAAATGGCTCGCCCGTTGGCGGCTGGTTGTTGATGATCTCGATGGTATGAATGTCTGCATCGCGCAAATGCACTTCTTTGGCAAACATCGCACGCCAGCCTATTTTGACATACGCCTTATCGACCAAAATCTCAAGGTCGTCAGTCGCGTTGATATCGATATCGCTGACCCAAATACCATCGCGTAGATTGCCACGGCCATATTTGAAATCAATGCCTGTCTCAGCGCTGACTTTTTCTAAAATAAACTTCGTGCCCGACTCAGTACCTGCAGCATAAAAAAACGCCACCAACATAATCGCCAAGACGATGGTGATGAGCACCAGCAGTTTGAGCAAAAAAGACAGCGGATACCAACGCCTGACAGCACGAGCATCGCGCTGTGCTGGGTCTTCATCTGGTGCGTTATTGGGCGGGGTGTTTTTTGTCAGCATGACACTCAACTACGTTAAAAAATGATGACCAGCAATGGCACGATAAATACGAAAAATGACAATAAAGCTATAAGGGCGAACCAATAAAGAAGTGCAGTCTAACCGGAATACTCTCCTCTGTCACACCCGCGGCGACATCCACCCGTACCACACCGACGGGGGAAGCCCAGCGGATACCGACACCGACGCCGACCTTGGTATCTGTCTCAAAGTCTTTGTCGTAGGCATTACCCACGTCCGTAAAGAAAGCGCCGCGAAACCCTGGTCTAAACTCATAGTTATACTCAGCGCTACCGACTGCCAGCACCTGCCCGCCTGTCAAGTAGCCCTTATCTAGCGGGGATAAACTCTCATAATCGTAGCCGCGAATGCTTTGGTCGCCGCCTGCAAAAAAACGCAGCTTATAAGGCACATCATAAAAATCATCTGCCCAAATATAGCCTGTATTGAGACTGCCTAATACCTGATGTTTTTTATCGTCACCAAAGCTATAAATACCACTGACACCAGCGCGAACGATGGCCAAGTCGGTGTCGCTCAGCGCTTTGTCAGTCCCAGCTTCGAGCGAGTAATACTGGCGGATACCGCGAGTCGGGTTGGTCGTACTGTCCACGTCGGTTTTGTTCATGCCATAGCCAAACAGTAATGCTCGCTGTTTGGGTTTAGAAGACGTAAAGCGAATGGGCAGGTCATCAAGCTCTGTCTCATCTACGCCCGTCTCTAGCTCATCTAAGCGATAACGCATAGAGTAGCTGCGGTTCCAGCCACTGTCGCGGCGGATGTTACGGGCAATGGCCGCTTTTAGCGTTTTGGTGGACAAATCAAAGTTACCTTCGCCTTGATCAATAACCTCTTCTTCATAGGTCAGACGTCCATCTAACTTATCATTGAGCGGATGTTTCCAAGGCCTACTGCCATAGACAGCGACATTTTTCGTGATTCTTGAAACCTCAGTCTCTGCCCCCGCTTGATAGCCTTGACGATTGAGCAAATTATAATCTATTTTGGCAGTGGCCCTGACACCTGTGTCTGTCCCATAACCTAGACCGACTTGCGCATCACGCGGCTTGTTGGAGGACACAAAAACATACAGCGGTACTTTTTTGCTTTCAGCTACGTCTTGCGGGGTTTTACGTCCTGCCAGCGTGGGCGGTACAAAGTTTTCGTCGGCCAGTAAGTTTTTTTCATCTGGAAATATCTTTTGTGCCACATTACTGATGGAGTCACTGATTTTACCCAAGATGCTATCCGCCTCTTGGTCTTTTTCATCGAGTACGCGATCGTTTGGCAAGCGGCTTAAACGCTCAGCTTTTTGTTTGATGACTTGTAGTTTATCCAGCGTGGCTTCGTCTGCCTCAAACTCGATGGCCGCGATATCGGCAGGGTCGACCGTCGCACCGCTATTACTGGCCGAGCTTTCGCTTGCGACACCGCCGTTTTCTGCACTCATACGCCCGTCATTACTGACTGTGCTGGCTGCCGTAGCGGCATTGTTGGTCGTACCATTATTGACATCATTGTCATTGACATCATTGTCCAACACCTCATCGCCATTGGCAGTAGGCGCATTGTCAAAAGCCAACGTGCTCGCCTCACTACTCTCATCAGGTGGCAAAATGGACTCTACGTTGACGGTGTTAAAATAACGGGTCGCCGACAAATCGTTACTAAATTTGGTCACCGCTGGCCGATAAAACTTGTCGCCCGGCTCAAAGCCGATGAGCTGCTGTAACAATGACATCTCAACAGGTAGCTTGTCAGGGTCTCGTGTCAGGGTGTTGGTCGCTTCATCATAAGTAAAAAACACCACGTCATCAAACTCGTAACGATCGCCTGTGTTATAAACCAAAGCGACGTCGGCGGTGTTGTCTGGCAAGATGATATCAACCGATTTGTTTAGCCAATACTCATCAAAATAACCATAAGTGTTACTCAACGACTCCAAAGCCGCTTTGCTGTTTTTGTAGACGCGGTGGTTAAAGATATCGCCCTCTTGTGGTGGCAAGTCCGGTTCAAGCGCAGCAAACTCCGGCTGCTCACCGCCTTCGCCGCGAATCTCGACGATGCGGCTGTCCACACGCACCGGCTCTCCCAGATTTTCGATGATGACATCAATCCTATCGCTGTTAGGCTGACGCAAGCGCAAAGTCACATCATAATACCCCACTGCTTTTGCCGCATCTAATGCCGTCTGACGCAGGCGAGGCAAAGCTGCAGTAAAGTCAACGACCGACTGAACTGTCGTATCATCCAGCGCCGCTTTGATGTTTTTTATCGGTTGGGTATCGTCATCAGCTTTTTTGAGCTTTGGTTTGCCATCGCCTGTATCTGCTGCCTGCTGTAGATAGACAGTGGTGTCGACATGCGGCAACGCCCTCACCCCCCCATTAAACAGGCGATTATAAAGGCGCTTGATGATATTGCCATTGTTACGGGCTAGCGGTCTTTTTTCATCAGCTTGCTCGATACTTTGGCTGACCGCCTGCGTATCGGTTTGATAATCTGGCAAATAGTCATCAGGATTGATGTCTTGTGCTGCGGCACTTTCTCCATTAGCGGCGCTGGTATTGGCCACAATCTCGCTATCAATCGCTTCATTAGTGCGGCCACTGCTGACCGAATCACTAACATCGATCGGACGCGACATCACTTCGTCTGTCTGCGCTTGTGTTGCCGCGCGCTCATCTTTCTCATTTTTACCCAGCGTCTCCAAGTTACTTGGGGTTGGCAAATTGGTGGCATCCAGCGCCATATCCAAACCCACAGGCGGAGTGGTATCATCCAAACTGGCAATCGGAGCGTCAAAGTCTCTGTCATAGCGACCAGCACCGTCAAGGGGGCTGACATTGCTATTGCCAGTCACCGTGCTATTACTCTCTAGCATGTCATTATTTTGACGATTAATAGCTGCCAGCTCACGCTCTATCTGCTCAGGCGTCATCATCTGATAACCCTGCTGCTGTACCTCAGCGGCCTGCTGCAACAGATTGTCGTTCGCGCCTGTATTAGACATATCACTAGCCAGCGCATCATTATTTAGAGCATTGTCGTTAGGTGAATTGTCGTTAATTGAGTTGTTATTCAGCGCATCGTTGTCGACACCATCTATCATACTTCCCTGATTTTTTTGATGACGGTCAGCGCCATTTGTGTTATTCGTCTGGTTATTCGATCGGTTTGAGGGGTCGTTAATTGAAGAGTTACTATTTACAGCATTTGACGTTTCAGTGTTTGAGTTTTTAACGGTTGATTTTTTGAGACCTAGACTTTGCTCACTATACTCATCGAGCACAGATTGATCGACAATACCTTGCTCCACCGCTTTTTTTAGGCGTAGCGCGTCTAGTGCAGCATCTACTTGCGAGCCGTCCTCTAACGGCTCACGCGGCGCTGAGCTAGCGCTTGCACGACTGTTAGCAGACTGAGTGGCAGGAGCTTTAACCATGACCGTAGGCGGCGCATCAGCCCATACCGTAGGCGCTACCCCAAAACCCACCAAGCTGGTCGTCAGCGCGGTAAATAATGCTGAGCGTGTAAAGTGCGCGCACACGGCGTGAGGTCGAGCGCTGTTATCAGAGCGGATAGCCGTACTGGCACTCGCGCTATGAATACTCACGCTATGAGTATAGGTATGCTGCGGCGTCAGCAATACGTTGTGCGTTAGAGTTGATGGCTGGTGCTTCATGATTGGTTCCTATCAGCTCACGCGGTACCGTATCAACAACGATGGCCATTGTTTAGCATTACCGGTGAATAAACTTATCGCAGTGGTCTGAATTATCACTATATTTGGCAATATAGCCATGTAAATTTACAAATCATAACTTAGATAATTATGAAATCATAGCGTTGTACGCATGTATTTTTGGCAAAGCCTTGCTATTATACGGCTTAACAGCTACAAACCCTATGCTATATTTTTATAAGTTATTGATATTAATAATAATCAAAATCATCCGACTGTTTTATTTGACGGTTTTTTACTCAGCAACCGCGACCCATCGGTAGGAATTTTCATGGCAAATCAGTTTCAATTATTTAAGCATCGCCGTTTTAGCGCCATGTTTTTTACGCAGTTTTTGGGCGCCTTTAATGACAATATTTTTAAGCAAGCGCTGATATTGGTACTGACGTATACGGCGGCAAGCCAGCTGGGTATGGAAGTCAGTATCTTAAACAACTTGGCCGCCATGCTGTTTATTTTGCCCTATTTTTTATTTTCAGCATTGGCAGGCCAAATCGCTGATAAGTTTGAAAAATCCAAGCTGACGCAGTTTATTAAATTACTTGAGCTGGTGATTATGGCGGTGGCAGCCGTGGGTTTTGTCTTTGAATGGTATGGTTTGCTGTTTGTGGCGCTGTTTTTGATGGGCACGCATTCGACGTTTTTTGGGCCGATCAAGTACGCTTATCTGCCACAAGCGATGAAAGAAAATGAGCTGGTCGGCGCTAATGGCTTGTTTCAGATGGGCACTTCACTGGCGATTTTACTGGGGATGATAGTCGCTGGGGTATTGACGCAACTCTCCGCATCGCTTTATTGGATCAGTGCGACGGTGCTGTTGGTGGCTATGCTCGGCTATTTGGCCGCGCGCTTTATCCCGCTGATGCCTGCAATGCAGCCGGCGCTGACAATCAACTGGAATATCTTTACCACCAGTTTGAGTACGGTACGCTATCTATATTCCTTGCCGTTTTTGTTTTTTGTCATTCTTGGCAACAGCTGGTTTTGGTTTTATGGCGCGACGTTTTTGACGCAGACGCCAGAGTTTAGCAAGGTCATCTTGCACGGCGATGAGTCGGTGGTGATTTTTTTATTAACGCTGTTTTCAGTTGGCGTATCGATCGGTTCACTGCTATGTAAGTCACTGACCAAAAACCAAGTCAGCTTGCGGCTACTGCCGTTTGGTATCGCAGGTTTGAGTATTTTTGCTGTCGATTTATATTGGTCCTTATCTAGCCTAAATATGGCTGTCGCTGATGGCACACTGCTGGGTATTGGTGAGTTGGTTGGGATGAGTGGCACGTGGCGCGTCTTTGCCGACTTATTCTTTTTGGGTTTTAGTGGCGGCTTGTACATCGTGCCACTGTATGCGTCGATGCAGGCATATGCGCCAAAAAGCCACCGTGCTCGTATCGTGGGTGCCAACAATATCTTTAATGCGATATTTATGGTCACCTCAGCGATTTTTTCGATTGTTATTTTAAACACCTTGGGTTTGACGCTACCGCAGTTGTTTTTGGTGACAGGCCTGCTAAATATCGCCTTTGGCGTGTTTTTGTATATCAAGCTGCATAAACATATCAAAGCGGCGGTCATCCAAACTCATGATGCGAGTGTTTTATAATACATTTCGCAGACGATATGTAGGCACGTGCATAATAAATAGTGGTGCTGATATTTTGGATTGTTTACTATAGTAATGTTTGTTGTTTTTGATTATAAGTCATGAGGAGTGAATTATGGCCCCGCGTCCTTTGTCCAAAGTCGACCAGTTGTTAGTTGGGGTCGATAAGGCGTTACGAGCTGTCGTCCCACATTCAAATCCTAGCACGCGCCCCTTACCGGTGAGTAGTGATGAGATTCCTGAGCTGAGCATCACCGAGGCGCGTCATGTCGCAGGGCTGATGCGCATCAATCACACAGGCGAAGTATGCGCGCAAGGCCTGTATCACGGTCAAGCCTTTAGCGCAAAAGACGACGGTGTCAAACAAGCCATGCAGCAGTCTGCCGAAGAAGAAGTCGACCATCTGGTATGGTGTGAGACTCGGCTAGACGAGCTTGGTAGCCATGCCAGTATTTTTACGCCGCTGTGGTACGGCATGTCTTTTGGTCTGGGTGCGGTGGCAGGTGCTATCTCCAATGAGTTTAGCTTGGGGTTTGTCGCTGAGACAGAAGCGCAAGTCAGCGAGCATTTACAAGATCATATCACCCAGCTACCAGAGCAAGACCAGCGTTCAAAAGAGATATTGGCACAAATGGATATCGAAGAGCTGCATCACCGTGAGCTGGCGCTCGCAAATGGGGGTGCGGCGCTGTCACCCGCTGTACGCCAGACGATGCGCTGGATGGCCAACCGTATGAAGGCCACCGCTTACCACTTATAAAGGCTGTCGTATTAACAATCCTACTACTGATAGCGATCAGTTTAATTTGCTAGGGTATGAAAAATTTGTACGCTTTTGCCCTGAGATGTCTCAGGTATCTGGTATTTTCAGATGAGTAAATACTGCCCATCAGCTACATTATAAAATCATACAACAACTGACCTATGAATACTAATAAACACTAACTTACTAATATTGACTTACTAATAAGGTAGCTATTTTTATGAAAACCACTACATTATCGACCAGCGTATCTCCCAAGGCGCCAGCGCTGGCAACTCTGACAGCCGTTGCTGCCGCTTGCGCTATGATGCTCTCTGCGCCTGCTCATGCAGCCGAAGCACAAGCTGCGAGCAGCGCGACTGATGCCACTAACGCCGCCTCTGTACCGAGCGCCATCGATTCAAGCAAACGTGTCATTCGTCTGGCTCAGCCAAAGGCAGATAACGCGGCTAGCACAAACAATGCACCAGCCCCTCAAGCTGCCGCACCGCAGCCACCCACCGTACAAAACCGCCCGCCGATGAGTACGTTGCAGCCACAAGACGTCAGACCACCAGCGACGCCTGAATTCACTGGTACCACACGTGTCTACGATCCAGGTCCGATGAATGCCACTGGCATCGACCTTCGTAGTGGTCAGCTGACCAACATCCCCACGCCGCAAGCACAACTGTCTGATGTCAGCTTTGTACCAACGGTACTGATTCCGCAACAGACGGGCGATAATAATGACAAGCTTGATGTCAGCCTACTCGATGACTTTATCAAAGATGTCTCACCCAACGCTCGTCATTACCCACCCAACTTCCCTAACCGCTCACAGCGTCACTACACCCGCGAAAAAATCAAGGTGTTGGCAGAGTGGATTGAGCCTTATGCCAAAGAGCCAAACGCGTCTTATGATGTACTGATTCGGGCCGCGAAGCTCAATGGCATGGGCCGTAACCTAGACTTGGGCTCGGACTATACCATCCGCGGTGGGCAGTATGTGGATCGCGCCATCAAAATTCAGCCAGACAGCGGCGAAGCCAACTTCTTATATGGCATGATGCTCTCAGAAGGTGGCGGGTTTAAAGAAGGTCAAAAGTACTTAGACCGTGCCGTCTCGTTGGGCTACACCGAAGCAGAGCAAAGCTTGGCACAATCAGACCTTCTTAGCGATCGCCGTGACAAAGCCTTGGAGCGTCTGCGTCGCCTCGAAAGTCAGAACCCCGACAACGACATTATTCCTCAGCAAATCAAACTTATCGAAGAAGGTAAGTTTTATATCTGGGATATTCCTGCCCCTGACATCAATGTCAAACCAAGCGTCTAATCTGCTGTACATCAGCCTGTTTGACCGATAGCCCCTATAGCGCCTTCATTTTCTCACTAAAAATGAAGGCGTTTTTTTGTTGGATAATAAATAGTCTAATCACAAAAGTTACGCTACACTTATCTGCACGCCTGCCGGCACTCCTTCGCCTTTTTGACACTCGTTTTTGGGATTGACTTATGACGCCGTTTAGCCTTATCAAACCGATGATGCACACCAATCAAAAAATGCGGTCGATGACCCTAGCAGTCTTGCTTGCCGCAGTAGCGCTACTGCCTGCCTGCAGCACGGTGTCTGTCAACAAACAAACCTCCGCAAAGACCATCACCGACCAGCGCGGCAATATCGTCACTGACAAAAAACTGAGTAGTGACACCGCCTCAGCGCTGCTATCTGCAGGGCTAAACGAGCAAGCCTGTATGCAGCAGTTTGACCTGTGCTTGACGCAGCTGACCGATAGCATACTAAATAAACACTACCGCCCTGCTTTAGCGATTTTTGCCGAGCTACACTATGCCAAAGCCCGTCAGCTGGCACGCTCGCAGGCTTGCCGCGACGCCTTGTCTCGTCCGCCGCTTGATCCCTACTATGCCAATGCGCCGCTAAGTGCAGAAGACGCCAAAGCCCAGCAACAAAACACCAGTCGCTGTCTCAATGACTATCAAGAGCGGCTATTTGATTCAGTAAAATCGAGCTACACCTATTTATTTTATGACGCGCTCGTACACGATTTTGAGGGAGCGGATAAGGCCAGCGGACAGTCGCAGCAACAAAACCGTATTCCCAATGATACGGATATTCAGACCCAAGACATATATAACGCGGCCAGCAACGATATTATCACTCAGCTGTACAAGTCCGCTGATGGCACGGACAAACTGATGGGCGAGGCACAGATAGAATACCTCCCCATCACCTCAAGCAAGCATGATAGCAGCGAGCAAGCAGCCATCGCCAATTCATCACCGCTCACAGGCAAACCCACTGACCAAATCAAAGTGATGAAAATAGCCGTCGATGACTATCAGCTTGGCGTCTATCTGCCAAACGAAACTAGCTACTTACAAAATGCGCACAAGCAAGCCTCAGCACTTGCTGACCTAGTCTCCACTTACGAGCTGCGCCTCTCTGGCCTAAACTCTATCAGCAAACGTCCGGGGCTGGGCATCAGCCTAGTGGCATCGTTAGATGATCGTTATACCACAACGATTCGGCAACTATTGGCGTCGTCGTTGGCGGGGCGCTTGTCCTCTGAGCAAAACAGCGACAGCGTCAATGAGAATGAGAGCGACCCAAGCTCGCGTATCTATCCTACAGGCCATTTGTTATTGACCGGTCTTATCAAGCCCAGCGGCAATAGCGTTTTAGACACGCTGAGCAGCCGCACGCTCGATATCCATCTTTATAACCCGTATCAAACAGAGCATGTCAATATCTTGGGTGATAACCACCCCATCGCAGCCAATTTTTCGGCAGGCTATGGTCTTTGGTTGGCAGAAAACCAGCTGGATGGTGTCGGTTATCTTAATCTCATCACTCGCCAGCCTGAAGCCCGACTGCCCAAGCTGTTTATGCTCGAGCCCTATGACCCTGATAAGCGCGTGCTGATTATGCTGCACGGCCTCGCCTCTAGTCCTGCAACGTGGGTCAATTTGACCAACGATATCTTAAACGATGATAAGCTGCGTGATAACTATCAAGTCTGGCAGATATTTTATCCCACCAATCTACCGATTTTAGAAAACCGCTATCAAATTCAGCGCCTGATCAATAGCACTTATGCCCAAACCGACCCACAAGGACAGAACCGCGCCAGTAAAAATAGCGTGATTATCAGCCACAGCATGGGCGCTGTCATCGCCCGTATGATGCTATCAGACGACAATCTGGTCGACGATTTAGACAGCTTAGACGATCAAAACCTGCTCTCTAATAGCGAAAAGCGGCAAATTCGCGATGCTCTTAAAGCCTCATTTGGTGAGACCGAGCTCAAAGAGCGCTTTGAGCTCACAACCTTACCGCAAGTGGATACAGCGGTGTTTTTATCAGCACCGTTTCGCGGCACCGATTATGCAGACCGCTGGTTTACCCGTGCGCTACGCCGCATTGTGTATCTGCCCGTTGGGCTGGTCAAGACGGTCACAGACAATCTGGCGACCATTGCCACCCAAGGCGACTTGGCACAAAACCCACTTGGCGCTTTATACCTACAAAACGGTGCCAGCCAACTGAGTGACAAATCCTCATTTATCCAACTAACCAAAGATATCTCTATTAACGATCGTATTACCTATCACTCCATTATCGCTAATAACGATTCAGATATCACCAAAGGGCTGGCACAGATGCAGCCAGGCAATGCCAAAATCGACTTGTCACAAGCCATAAAAGACGAGAAAGACAGTACCGCCGACGCTGCTAACGATAAAGCATCGACACAGCCGCTGGTGGCCGCAGTCACTGTCAATAAAAACATCAGTCAAGCGTTGACTGAACGTCTATCAGACGGCATCGTACCTTATACCAGTGCGCACTTAGACGGTGCAGCTTCTGAGACCATTATAAATGGGGGTCATAGTATTCAGAGCAACCCCCAGACCATCTTGACGCTACGGCGGATCTTGCACAAGCAATTACAAGAATAACACTCGAGCCGTTGCCGCAGATAATGAGCAGCTGACTGTAAGGAAATGTAGAAGCGCTACAAACTGATAACATGTTGCAGATTTGCATCTCACTCGATGATAGACAGGCATAATAGCCGCCCTGATAGTAGTGCAGAAACTTTATCACAACTAATTGTTTTTACTGTTATTTTAAAGAAGCTGTCTGTTTTTTAGCACAAATACTCGTGACTACTAGGTAGGCCACCAGGGTGCTGCATCGCTTGCGTGTGTACCGAGGGAGGCGCATAATATATTGAAAGCACATAATAGTCATGTATTAATTTATAAGGATGTAAATTACTTAATTCAGCTAAACAGTCGTTAGCTTAGCCACCATGTATCATTTAGGTCGCGTGCTAATCCATACTGAAACACAATCTGCCTATTGCCTATATATAAATAAAGACAGTATGCAGACTGTTATTTGAGCGTTTGAGGGAAGCCTGCGCTATTCAGCTAACAGATAAGGGTAACCGTTTATGTTCGCTACGTTTATGATTGACCAGCTCGATGCGCTGATGCTTGCGCGTATCCAATTCGCTTTTGTTATCTCATTTCATATTGTTTTCCCCGCCTTTTCTATTGGTCTGGCCAGCTGGCTGACGGTGCTTGAGTTCCGTTGGTTAAAGACCGGCGAGCCTATTTATGCTGAAGTCTATAAGCATTGGGTCAAAATATTTGCCGTGGTGTTCGGTCTTGGCGTGGTATCAGGCGTGGTGATGTCCTACCAGTTCGGTACCAACTGGGCGGTGTTTTCGGACAAGGCTGGTAACGTTTTAGGTCCCCTACTTGCCTATGAGGTATTGACCGCGTTTTTCTTAGAGGCGTCCTTTTTGGGGATTATGCTGTTTGGGTGGGGGCGCGTCAGCAAACGCATGCACTTTGCCTCGACGGCAATTGTCGCTGTCGGCACGCTGATATCAGCCACTTGGATTTTATCAGCTAATAGCTTTATGCAGACGCCGCAAGGCTTTATGATAGGCGCTGATGGCCTTCTGTATCCAACCAATTGGCTTGAGATTATCTTTAACCCCTCCTTCCCTTACCGTCTTGCACATATGGTGACGGCAGCATTTTTGACTACTGCCTTTGTCATCGGCGGTATTGGTGCCTATTACCTGCAGTCCAAAAAACATCAAGATCATCGCCAGCATGGCCGCGTGATGCTAGGTATGGCGATGATTATGGCGATATTTGTCGCGCCAGCACAGGTGCTCATTGGTGATGAGCATGGCTTGAACACCCTTGAACATCAGCCTGCAAAAGTGGCGGCGATGGAAGGTATTTGGGAAGATGAGCGCGGCGCGGCTCTGCGCTTGTTTGCGTTACCTGATCAAGAAAACCAAACCAATAAGTACGAGGTAGCCATCCCTTATGTTTCAGGCTTGATTCTCACCCATTCGTTTGATGGTGAGGTTAAGGGTCTCAAAAACTGGGCACCTGAAGATCAGCCCCCTGTGGCTATTGTATTTTGGGCGTTTCGTATTATGGTGGGTATTGGTATGCTTATGGTGCTTGTTGGCTTATTTAGTGTTTACAAGTACTTTAAAAAACAACAATTTAATCCTGATAGTAAATGGTTCCATAGGGCTTGGATGTTTATGACGCCGATGGGCTTTATTGCGATACTAGCTGGCTGGTTCGTCACCGAAACAGGACGTCAACCCTGGACCGTCTATGAAGTCATTCGTACTAGCGAGAGTATGTCGCCCATTGCAGCACAGCAGGTGGCGACGACTTTAATTGGCTTTATCGTACTCTATATCTTTGTCTTTGGCGCAGGGAGTTTTTATATCTTGCGACTGATCGCGCAGGGGCCAAAACCGTTTGAAGATCCCGCTGAGGACAACTTCTATGAGCACTCAGTCACAGAAAGTCAGGGACGGACACTAAGCGGTGATAGCAGTCCTGATCAAAGTACAAAAGAAAATATCGATACACCTGCTGATGATGTCGATGATGGAGGGTTACGCTAATGTTTAACTACGGTGATGTATTAGACTTACCTTTGATCTGGGGCGGCTTGATTGCCTTATCTGTCTTTATTTATGTGTTGCTTGATGGTTTTGACTTGGGCTGCGGGATTTTATTTCCTTTTGCAGGCTCAGACAAAAACCGTAGCCGCATGATGAACTCTATCGCGCCTTTTTGGGATGGCAACGAGACGTGGCTGGTACTGGGCGGTGGCGGTTTATTCGCAGCTTTCCCAGTCGCTTATGGCATTATCATGACAGGCTTGTATCTGCCGGTCATTTTTATGCTGTTTGGCCTGATCATGCGCGGCGTGGCGTTTGAGTTTCGTTTTAAAGCCTCCTCACGTCGGCACGTATGGGACAGTTTTTTCTTTATCGGCTCCGTGGTGGCGACTTTTTGCCAAGGGCTGATGTTGGGCGCGTTGATACAAGGGATTGAGGCAAGCAATCGTCTCTATACAGGCGGGCCTTTTGATTGGTTCACACCTTTTTCTATCATTTGCGGTATTGCCATGATTATCGGCTATGCGCTACTTGGCTCTACGTGGCTCATTATCAAAACCGAGCACACTTTACAAGTATGGGCACGCAAGGTTTCAGGCTGGATGCTATTGGCACTGATCATCGCAATGGTCGTCGTCACAGGCTTTATGTATTTTTCTGATATCAAGGCGCTTGAGGGCTGGTTTAGCTTCCCAGGCTTGCTATATTTGGCACCCATGCCGATTATCGCGCTGCTCTTGTTCTTTTTGATGCGTAAAGATTTAAAGACGGAGCGTGAATATCGCCCATTTCTCTTGACGGTGGCGTTATTTTTGATGGGTTATATCGGGGTCTGTTTTGCCGTTTTCCCTTATATCGTCCCGTATGAAATGACGATTTATGAAGCAGCAGCAGCGGACACCTCGCTATCCTTTATGCTGATTGGGGCCGCTATCATGCTACCGATTATCTTAAGTTATACTGCTTTTGCCTACTATACTTTTAAGGGCAAGACAGATCATGAGCATATGTACTAGGCGTAGTATATGTGCTAAGTCAGCACAAGTAGCATGAGAAACAAGTAGCACCAGAAAAATGACAGCTAAAAAGTGACAGGCTACCGCAAAAGGTGGCGGTCACTACGCCCGCTCGTATGGCGTATCTATAAAAAGGTAGGAGACGAATATGAAAAAGCTCAGTAAAAAGCAATCACAATGGGCATGGTTTATTGGTCTATATATCGCGGGTTTTTTGGTGATTTTTACCATTGCCCAATTGATTAAGCTGGCTATGGGTGTCTAGCTCATAGATACCTAGCGTTGGGTAACCCACCCTTTATGGCTTATCGTGCCTTAACAAACCAAAAAGCAGCGCCATAAATAAATGGTCGCTGCTTTTTTATTGTCCTATAGACAGTGAGCGCTAAGCGCCTTGATGACTGGCGGCTCCTTTATCATCGATAAACTCATTGACTTGCGTCAGACGTTCAGGTGTGCCAACGTCTATCCAGTTATCTGCTATCACCTCGGCGGTGATTTGAAACTTCATCATCGCCTGCTTGAGCAGCGGTGCCAGTGCCGCTGGCTGACCTGAGGCCAACCCATCGACCAGTCTTGGCGACATCACGCTGATACCAGCAAAGGTATATTTGTCCGCATTATCAATCGGCTGCTCGCTGGCAAGACCATTGTTAATGGCGAAATCTCCGCCACTATTATGCTCTGGATTATCAATCAGCAATAGATGCGCGCGCTGGTCCGCCCCCAGCTTATAATCAATCAATTGCGAAAAATCGTAAGTCGTCCACACATCCGAGTTGACTAAAATAAACGGCTCATCTCGTAGTTTGGCTGCCTGCAGCGCCTGAAATATCCCTCCTGCCGTCTCCAGTGGCTCATCGCTTTCGACCGACCAATGCAGGGTCACGCCATATTGTGCCCCGTCACCCAACCTCTCTATCAGGGTATCGGCAAGCCATGAGGCGTTGATGGTGATGTCGGTAATACCAGCCGCTCGTAGTGCCTTGATATGCCAGACGATCAAAGGCTGTCCACCGACTTCAACGAGTGGTTTTGGTGTCTCAAGAGTCAGCGGCCGCAGACGCGTACCCTTGCCAGCTGCCAAAATCATTGCTTGGGTAATCGTTGCTTGGTTGGTCTCAGACATGTGCGCTCCGTGTTTTTGTTATTGCTTTTTTAATACTGCTAAATACTGCCTAGGGTGTGCCTTCAATTCACTCGATAATTATCTAAATGGGCTAAAAATGGCCTAAATATATTGCTGCACAAACTGACGCTGATACGCTGGCAATATGTGCTCTCTTAGATAATCATTAAAAGGTGCCACCGCTTGCTGCATCTGCAGGCTGCCATGCGCCTCCAACCATTCTAGCTCAACCATAAAATCGCGCATCACTTTCGGAATATCGGCCAAATAGCGGTCTTTGCCATCGCGCTGCGATAGGCGGACAAAGATTCCCAGCACCTTTAGATGGCGCTGGACACCCATGACATTCATATCGTTTTCAAACTGCGCGATATCGGCAGCTGTGCTCACACCTGCTTGCTTTTGTAATTGCCAAAAATCACGTGTCCATGCAGATATCTGCGGCTCAGACCACTCCACATAAGCATCTCGCAGCAGCGATACCAAGTCATAAGTATAAGCGCCAATCACCGCATCTTGAAAGTCAATTACCCCCAAGCGTGAGTGATCGGCTTGATCTTGCATCAAGTTGCGGCTGTGATAATCGCGATGGACGACGACTGCTGGCTGCTGCAAAATCTCTTGTATCAATACCGCTTTTAGCGCCCGCCACAGCTTTGGATCAACTGCCACGCCGATATATGGCATAAACCATTCACTAAACAAATCCATCTCTCGGTCTAGCAGTGCACTGTCATAATCAGGCAGCTGATGCTCAGATTTTGCTTGTTCAACAGAGAGTGTTTGTAATGCGGCCAACGTCTGCATGGCCAGCTGATAATGGCGATCGACTTGCTCGGGTGTGGCTTTAACCAGCAAATGAGCAAACTCTACCGTACCAAAGTCTTGTAACACCAAAAAGCCTTTTGCCACATCCTGCGCGATCAGCGTTGGCACATTGATCACAGGTGCCATCAATTTGGCGACATTGATAAACTGACGCATAGCGTCTTGTTCATCAGCCGAATCCATGACAATATAACGTGCCGCTTGCGATTGAGGCTCTGTTGTCAGCTGCAGGCGATGATACTGACGCGCACTGGCATCTCCTGGCAGACTCTGTAAGTCAAAGGTCTGCTCTGTAAAGACTGCTTGTAGCCAGTCGTGCAATTGCTGCTGGCGGCTGTTGGGTAGCGGCTGGGTCATAGGGCTCTCTAAAATCGTATTATCGGTTATAAAAAAGTAAATGTCGGTGGTCAACAACTAAAGTAGTGATAAGTCTGGCAAAACCTTGCTAAAATAGTGACGCCTATCTTGGTCATCATCGCTTTTATCAGTAGATAAGCGCGCGTGTGGCACGATGGCTATTGCTGAGCATAAATGCAGCAGCCTGTGCTCATCTTATAATTTTTGGTAAATAGTGTAGCTGATTTGGTTTTTTTTGACTATGATTAGTCGTCATTATATGTAAAACCGCCTGACTGTTGACACCATTTAGCATAATAAGCTCAATCTGTCGGCGCTGATGTATGACAGTACCTAAAAGATACGGCCACTCAATTACGTATCGCAATCTAACCGGCTCTGCAATCATAGGTGTGCCCTTGCTATATTCTTCGCTCTACCAAAGCATTCGTTTGATCTTATTTGGCGCGTTAGGTTTATCGAGCCTTGCGGTCAATGCCGCACTCAGCGAGGCAGAACCACAGACACAAACGACCAAGCCCCTGTCTGCGGATAGCGCGCACCGTCCTGCTTATCTGGCAGCAAATCAGTCTACCAGTCGCGTGGCAAAAGACACCCACCATGCTTTTGACCAAGATATCCATTATCCTCAAAGCGCTCTTACGCCCAGCGCAAAAAATCCAACTGTAAACCATACCCATGCAAACAATGCCCGTGCATCGAGTGATAGCGACAGTACGCCAAGCCCGTCACTTGGGACAACAGCGATCAATAACCACGGCAATAGCAATGACGACAGTAGCGTCTCAGGCTCTGTCTTGCCGCCAGCATTTGTGCCAGCCCCTGCAATACCCGACACGCTCGATGCGCAGTATGGCGGCGACACTTTTTTTGATGAGCCTACCGGCACCATCAATACCGACAATGCCTCCATGCAAACGCCTGAGCAAGTGGCCAGCACTCTAGATATCGATACCACAGCCACTATGGGTCACCATGCCAATCCTGAGGTTGATACCAGTAACAGCATCCATAACAACGCTGGCTCTGATACCCATAACGATAATAATGACACTGATATCACTAACAGCGACGAGAGTATTCAAGACAGCCTCAAACGGTTGGCTGAGTTTTATGAGCTTACACCTGAGACTGAGACAGCGGCACCAAACACCAATAGCAGCATGAGTCTGCAAGGCGATGAGACAAATGCGCTACCAGAGGCGCTCATGCCGAGTGCACAAACCATTCCAAAGGTTGGCCGCAATCTAGAGCTGCTGCCTAGTGCGATCGATAGCGCCCAGCGCTGTGAGGGTCAATGGGTCTATCCTAAACGCAACCCCAATTATCAGCGGGCAGTCAATGAAGCAGGCGGCATCAATGGACAAACCGCACCGAATGTCAGTGAGATACCAAACCAGCAAGCGCCGCTATTTTCAGAGTCAGACTACGGCTATTATGACAATGTCGACTATGCTGAGCTATCAGGCAATGTCATTATCAATCAAGGCAGCCAGCATATCGAAGCTGACAAAGTATTGCTGGATTTAGGTAGCGGGGTGGCGGCAGCGCAAGGTAAAGTCATGTTTACGGACAAGGCAACTGGCAGGCGAGCAGCGCAGCGCAAGGCAAACCAAACCCAAGTCAATTTGACAGACAAAGCAACGCAAGGCGGCCTCATCGGGGTGGCCGATAGCCTCAATTACAACACCGAAACAGGCCAATCCACCGCCAAAGACGTGGCGTTTGCCAGTGTCGAATTACAAGCTCACGGCTATGCCAAGCAGCTAAACAGACCCAATGAGACGCAGTATGAGCTCGATGAGGTGATGTTTAGCACCTGCCCACCGACCAATCGCAAATGGCAATTTGACGCCAAAAGTATCGATTTAGATACTGATACCGGTCGTGGCGAGGCATATAATACGACTTTTCGTGTCGCTGATGTGCCCGTATTTTACTTGCCTTATTTTAACTTCCCAATCGATAGTCGGCGTAGCAGCGGGTTTTTGTTACCCAGCGCCAGTGTCAGTAGTGAAAACGGCTTAGAAGTTGATGTGCCTTATTATTTTAACTTAGCGCCCAACTATGATGCCACGCTCAACACGCACATCTATACCGATCGCAACCCTATGCTATCAGGTGAGTTTCGCTATTTGACCGAAAACTACGGCGAAGGTATCTTTAATGGCTCTTATTTGCCAAACGATCGAGAGTATGGTGATGAAGATCGCAGTAGCTTTTTTTATGATCATGCGTGGTCTTCTAAGAGCATTCCGCGGTTGAGTGGCGATGCCAAATACAGCTACGTGTCAGACTCAGATTATCTCGATGATTTTGATACCCTCGGCTTATCTGATAGTACGGTAAACTTACCAAGACGGGCGCGCCTAAACTACTATAACGACTATGTCAGCGGCGAGCTAAAAGTTGAGACTTTTCAGACGCTCGATGCGTTCAATGGTGATGGCGAGGCGTTGCAAGATAAGGACAAACCGTACTCACGCTTACCACAGCTAAGCGTAAACTATCGCCTGCCCACTGCTAATAATTTTGATATAACTGGTGTCCATGACTCCGCTTATTTCAAAAAATCCATCGATGATGGCTCAGAAAACGAAAAAAGCGGCACACGTCTTTATAATAAAATCAGCGCCGTCTACCCTATCGAAAGCTCATGGGGCTATGTCAAACCCAAGCTCAGCCTCCAGCACCTGTATACGTCTTATGACGAAGACAGCTTGGCGGACAATCAGCTGAGTAAAGAAGATGGTAGCCAGTCAGTCTTTGTACCGCAGGCCAGTATCGACGCTGGACTGAACTTCTATCAAGCAGGCTCACCATTTGGCGCATTTGATGAGACCATGGGCGGTTACCGTTTGCTCAGCCCGCGCTTAAAGTACACCTACTCGCCATACAAAGATCAAAACGACATCCCAAACTTCAACACCCGTATTGCCTCTATCAACTATGAACAGTTATTTTCTGACAGTTGGTTTTTAGGTCACGATCGTCTGCAAGATTTGCACGCCATCACGCCGGGTATAAATTATCGTTACATCGATGCAACGGGTGTGACACGTTTTGATGGTAGCATTGCAGAGCAGTTTTATATCGACAATGGACGCGTAACCTTAGAGAATGAGCAGCCAGTCTTTACCTCTTCGTCGTCAGGAATGGTATGGAATACCAGTACGCAGCCTTATAACAACTTTTGGGTCGATGTCAGCGGCGCTTTGACCAATGACTATGACCTAAACTATGTGACCACTGAGCTTCGTTATCAGCCGTCGGACAATAGTTTGTTTAACGTCGGGTTTGTCAAGCGTCAACGTGACGAAAACACCGATCAACTGCCATTGTCTGCCTTTACCGCCTCCGCCATTTTTCCTATCAACAACAATTGGCGAGTATTGGCACAGGGTCAATACGATTATAACCGTGATAAAATGCTCGACTCTTTAGTCGGTGTCGATTACGAAGACTGCTGTTTTGGTTTTGCAGTTTATGGTCGTCGTTACTATAATGACCTCAATGTAAAGGACGAACCAACCCAAGCGGTGATGGCTGAGATTAGACTAAATGGTTTGGGCAGTGGTAGCAGCCGTTTGACCCGCCTGCTCTCTGACAAAATCTTAGGTTTTGAGCCTGTACAAAACGCTTGGAAAGACTAAGACATGATAGGTACTATGTGACGCAGCAATGATACTGCGAGGCAATGGTACCGATATTTATAACCCTGTATTTTTAGGCTTTTAGGGACAACCCTGTCTATTATTTGATTATTAAGTGTATTGGGTAGAGTTAACCGACTACCATCCGATGCGATGACATTGATGAGGAGCATCATGAGATTTTTTTCTGTACGTCAGACCAGCCGCGCGGTACTGCTATCTACGGGTGCCAGCCTTGCGCTCACTTTGGGTGCTCAAGCGGCAACCGTCAAGCCTGCGAGCGTCCAAGCTGCTGATCCAACCAGCACCAGTCGTTTAACACCAGCAAACAGTACCGACGGCATCATCGCTTTGGTCAATGAAAACGCTATCTTAAAGAGCGAGTTGGTTGAGGCCATTCAGCAAACTCAGGCGCGCGCCCAAGCCGCGGGCGAGCCGATAGCCAACTCAGCACAGCTGCAGTCTGAAGTACTAAACGCCCTTATCTTGCGTGAGTTACAACTATCGATGGTCAAACGCATCGGTCTGACGCCCGACGACGCGGCCATCAATCAGCGTCTTGGCCAAATCGCACAGGCTGAAGGCTTAAATAGTATCGCAGCCTTGCAACAGCGCCTAGATGCCGCCCAACCTGGTAGCTATGCTGCTCTGCGCGCGAAACTGATAGAAGACGCCGCTATTCAGGCATTGCAGCAGCGCCAAATCAGTAGCCGCGTACGCATCAGTGAGCAAGACATCGATGCGTTTTTAGCCTCACCTGAAGCCAAACGCCTAAACCAAAGTGAATACCAAACCATTCATGTGCGCGTGCCTTATATGGACGACTATAGCCGCCTATCTGAGGCGCAGCGCGAAGAAGCACTAAAAGTCGCTCAAGCCTTACGTACGCGCCTGCTTACGCCAAATGTCGATGTCACAGAGGCAATCGCCGCCAGTCAAGGCAGCTACCCTATCCCGCTCCAAGGTGGCGATATGGGCTTCCATAAAGCAGCATCTCTACCGACAGAACTATCTAGCGAGATTACCAAACTCGATGTAGGCGCCGTCAGTGCACCGCTCATCACACCAGAGGGTATCGATATCATTAAACTGGCTGACAAAAAAGCCAGTGACACCATGCTGGTACCGCAGTGGCATACTCGTCATATCCTCGTCAAAGTCGATGAGCTGCAGACAGACGCCCTCGCCGAACAAAAAATCAATGACCTATATGAGCAGCTACGCGGTGGCGCTGACTTTGCAAGCTTGGCCTCGACCTACTCAGATGATCCAGGCTCTGCCGGACGTGGCGGCGATTTGGACTGGGTTAGTGAAGGCGATATGATAGGCCCATTTGAAGCCATGATGAAAAACACCACTGTGGGCGACTACTCTACTCCTTTTAAAACGCAATTTGGCTGGCATATCCTGCAAGTCGAAGGCAAGCGTCAGCAAGACGTCAGCGACGAATATCGCCGCAATATGGCACGTCAAGCCCTGTATCAACGCCTAGCGCCGCAAGCAAAAGAAGACTGGCTCCAAGAGCTACGCGCGGGCGCTTATATCCAAGTGCTTGGCTAAGCACCTATCGGTATATAGTGAGTTCAGTATAAAAACGATACAGTGGGACTGGGATAAATTTTACGCAGCATCGAGCAGCGCAGGCACAGCACGCAAGGAAAATTTATACCAGTTCCACGTTGATATATAATGTATCTGTTTTATTTAGAATCGACTATATAAACATAAGCTGTCGTATAAACATCGACAAAAACACCACTGTCAAAAAAAAGGGTATATGCCAGCGCTTGTACCCTTTTTTGTTGCTTAGTAGGCGGCAGATTATCGTAAGAAACACACCTAACGCTTGTATTTCTATTATCAATTCAATCGATTACAAACACGATTATAAAAACCTAACCAGCATATAAATCCCCATAGCGACCATCATGATGTTTTCGGTCAACGACACAAAACCAAGCGGTACATTTGAGTTACCGCCCACGCAAGCACATTTAAGCTCACGCTTGTCTATATACACTGCTTTGAACACCGAGACGCCATTGATACCGCCGATAACGATCGCAACGACAGCCGCTATGATACTCAGCCATGCCACATCTGCGAGCATGGCAATACCAACAAAAGCCTCGGCGAAAGGATAAACATACGCATAGCGCACAATTTTGCGTGCTAATAAATCATAGCCCAAAAACTGATTGGTAAAGCTTTCTAAATCTTGTAGCTTTTGAATGGCAAGCACAATCATCGATAAGGCGATAAACCAAATAAGCGTTTGTATCGTCAATAGCGTATCGCTCATGCCCCAAGTCAGCGAAAGGCTGGCCAGCGCGGTGGTAGCAAATATGGCAATCACTGGCGTGTAGCTAAAGCCCTCCTTTTGAGCAACCTTTTTACCAAAGTAGGCTTGCAGGTCATCATAGCCACCTACGCGCTCGCCATTAATAAGTATTTGCGGGGTGGTAGTGACATTGAACTTTTCTTTGACCGCTTGCGTCTCAGCATCATTGTTTAAAGGTTTGTCCTCAATCTCATAGCCTTTACGCTGCAATAAATCGAGCGCCTTTAATCCAAAGGGGCAAACGTGATCGGCTTTTACCAGACGGTAGACGGTTGCTGTTTTCATGCTCAATACTCCCTTCACTTTATTCTCACCGATAGCTCAGTGTGCAAACGTTGTAGTCAGTACGAATATGGACACATTAGCGGTCAAACCCACCTTTGCTCGACTACTCTAGCTCTTTTATCAGCTGCTGCATCTCACCGATTTCGCGCTTTTGAGCCTTGATGATGTCATCTGCCAATTGACGAACACGCGGGTCATCGATATCGGCGCGCTCACTGGTCAAAATAGCGATAGAATGGTGCGGTATCATCGCCTGCATCCAATCCACCTGATCGACGGTTTGTTGTGAGCGCACGCCCCAAAGACCAAAGGCAAATAGCACGACACTTAAGCCATAAATCATCAAATTGACTTTGGTTTTTTTGTACATATTACCCATAAAGGCGAGCATGATGACCGCCATCATCGCGCCCATATACAGCGCCATATAAGCACGCGTCTCACTAAAGTACACATGATCCCATTTATAGGTATTAAAATACATCATGATATACATAACGATGGTCGAGGTAAGTATCATCAAAAAAAACTTCAGATACGGGTTCATTTGCGATTTATTATTATTCATATCCATGTGATTATCTCCATAAATGACACCTATATGGATAGATGCCAGTAATGATCGTTATATTAATTTTAAGGAAGTTAGTAAGCACGTCTTTACAAAACTGATAGACTAAGACTGAGGTACGGGTCTAAATCAAAACCAGAATTTCACCCCTGCCGTGACGCTACTAGTATCAACATCTTCGTTGTTTTGGCGACGTAAGTCTCTTGTATCTCCTAACGCTGTCTCATAGCTAAAGCCTACATACGGAGAGAGCTGACGACTGAGCATCTCATAGGTGAGCCGAACTTCAGCTTCTAACTCATTAAAGCCTTTGGTAATGTTATTGTCAGTATCATCCTTGCTAAATACCGTTAACCCAGCTTCAGGTATCACCACCCAATGCTGGTCTAAGCGCCCTTCATACTCTGCACCAAGATCAAGCTGGACTTGACCATCAGTATAGACATAGGCTCTAGCATCAGTCTCAATGAAATACGGCGCTGTGCCGGCAATACCCGCCATCAGTGCTGACTTGTCGTTTTCAGTATTATAAGCGACGCCGGCTTCACCATTCCAAAAGATACCGAGCGGCTGCCAATAAGCAAGCGAGCTTAGGCTATCGATGGCTTTATCGTCTTTGGTCGCGGCGTGACCTTCAGTACGTAATCTAAGACGGCTACTATCATCACCATACCAACCCTCTATTTCAAAGTTGATTTGATCGTCCTCGAACTGATAGCCCAAATCATCTACCGATATGCCCCAAGTCGGCAAGCTACCCATCATCACAGGCTTAACAAATTCACCATAACCTACGCCGTTTGAATAATCAGGGCTACGAGCGTCAGCAGGCGGCTCGCCACCTTGCATACCCGACATATCCATATCACCATGATCCATACCTGACATGTCCATGCTGCTATGGTCCATACTCGACATATGCATGCGGCTGTGATCCATGTCTGATATGTCCATTTCAGCTGCCGCTGCTAAGGGTGACGTTAGCAATACCGCTGATGATAAGCCGATAAATGGCAGACCTTTTTTAATTGTTTTCATAATGAGCCTCATATAGTCTATTTATTTTGAAAAAATACAGTGAGGCTGCTAGAAATTTTTGCAGCCTCTGTCTGCGTAGGCACAGCACGCAAGAAAATTTTTATCAGCCTCACGCCATGACTCTTACCTGTATATTCTTCAGATAAATTAAATTCCACAATTCATTAAACGACAGCAACTTCTCTAAACATGCCGGCTTCCATGTGATAAAGCAGATGGCAATGCCAAGCCCAGCGTCCTGCCTCGCCCGTCACATCAAAACTCACCTTTTGCGCAGGATGTACTAAGATAGTATGCTTGCGTACTTGAAAGTCGCCATTAGGCGCACGCAAATCACTCCACATACCGTGCAGATGCATCGGGTGGCTCATCATGGTGTCATTGACTAAGGTAATACGCACGCGCTCGCCCGGTTTGATATTGACAGGCGGCGCATCCTTAAACATAATGCCATCGAGCGCCCAGATATAGCGCTCCATATTACCCGTTAGATGAATTTCAACCTCGCGAGTCGGTTTGCGCTGTTCGCTCATGATCTCGTTGCCGACAGAACGCAGCTGGCTATACGTCAGCACCTCTCTATCGATGTTACGCAGATTAATTCCAGGATCATCGAGATTCATGCGCGGACTATCGACGCGCATATCGGTCTTAAAGTCATACTCGGTCTTGGCATGGTGTGCGTCATAACCCTTGTCGCCCATCGCGCCCATCATATCAGCCATGGTGAGCCACTCAATGCTATCCATCTTAGGCGTGGCAGCACGCGCGCCCTTTTGAGTAGCTAGGGTCGCGGTCACATAATCGGTGCGATCGATGTTTTGCGCAAAGATAGTATGGGCATCTTTAGTTGGCGTGACGATGACATCGTAAGTCTCAGCAACGCCAATACGAAAATCGTCGACTTCTACTGCCGCGACATCGTTACCATCAGTGCCAACGACTTTTATCTTAAGACCGGGTATGCGCACATCGAATATCGTCTGCGCAGAAGCATTGATAAAGCGTAGTTTGATCGGCTGCCCTGCTTTGACCAGCTGCACCCAATTAGCGGCAGTGGTTTTACCATTGATCAGATAAGTAAAGGTTTTCTCACCCGATAAATCACTAAAATCAGTCGGCATCATACGCATCTGATTCCACATCTTGCGCTTATCAAAGGCCGCCTCTAAATCGGTGGCAGCGACATCCGAGAGGAGCTTTTTAAAATCGGGTAGATGATAATTATCAAAGTCAGCGCGCTGCTTGAGTAGTTTGAGTAACTTATGCGGATCGCGATGCGTCCAATCACTGAGCAAAATCACATGATCTTCTGCCACCGGATAGCGCTCCGCTCCTTTTGGCTCGATGACGATCGCGCCGCGCATACCCGTTTGCTCCTGAAAGCCTGTATGCGAGTGATACCAATAAGTCCCTGATTGTTTGAGTTTGAACTTATAAGTAAAGGTACTATTGGCAGGGATGCCGTCGAAGCTAATACCCGGCACACCGTCCATCTCAAAAGGTACGAGCAGACCATGCCAATGAATAGAAGTCGGCTCATTCATCTGATTGTGCACGCGGATGATGACTGTATCGCCCTCTTGCATCTTCAGCGTTGGCGCAGGTAGTGAGTCATTAATCAGCGTGGCCATACTGGATTTTCCATTAACGATAACAGGCTTTTTGCTGATATAAAGATCGAACTCGTTACCTTTGAGGATAGGCACTTTATGATCGGGTCTATCGCTATTAATGACCGCCTTGCTTTGCGAGCCCGCAAGCGCACTATTTGCCATCGTTGGCAGGCCAGATAACATGGACGCCCCTACCAAGGCAGACGATCCTGTCAAAAAATGACGACGGTTGAGCGTATTTTTATTATTCATAAGATGACTCGTAATAAGGAATTAATAAATACTAAAATCTCTAAAAACGCTTCAAACTATAGTTGCTGCTGCGGCGACTCAATTTGTGCATAAACCGTGCTGCTACCGTCTTTGTTAATTTGCATGATTTGATACGGATCAAATCTGTTTTGATACTCCATACCTGGACTGCCCATAGGCATACCCGGCACCGCAAGGCCAATCGCCTCGCTTGGCGGATTTTTTCGGAACTGTGCCATGTACTTGGCTGGTACATGACCTTCAAACACATAACCATCACTCGTCACCGCAGTATGACAGGAGCGCATATTATCAGGCACGCCGTAGCGCTGTTTAAACACCGCCAAATCGCTGACATCTTGCCCGTTTGCCGTCATGCCATGATCCTCGGCATGACCGATCCACTCTTTACAGCAGCCACAATTGGCATCTTTGTAGACGGTGGCCGAGACGTTTTGTAAAATGGTGGATGACGGCTGCAGGTCTGATGCCTTTGTGTTTGACTTTGTGTTTGACGCTGGGCTTATAGCCTCTACTGGTACTTGTGTGCTCGCCGTCGTTTGCTTATCAGCTGCATCGACATCTGGCTGACTACAAGCCATCAGCCCAACGCTCGCCGTCAATAAAACAACGCCACTCAACCACTTATGGTCTGTATTAAACCTCATGCTTTTATCCTTTTTTATCCCATTGCCTTGTATCAGATAATACTGTAAAGCGGGCGGCCTTTTACTAAGTCAACAGCCGTTATAAAGGCAGCGGCCGCCGATGCCGTTCATAGCCTATATACTAGCGACCCCATTCTGACCGGCAGATGACATGCAGATGACAATCCTGTCATCTTTGCCACCATCGATGTTCATAGCAAACAGAATCCTTTAGTATGGCCTTATGCTATGAACCTGATCTGCGAGGTGGAATGATGAAGGTATTATTGGTAGAAGACGAGATCAAACTTGGCGAGTATATAAAAAAAGGACTGACAGAAGCGGGGTTTGTCGTTGAGCATCATACAACGGGTCTAGATGGCTATCATGCACTCATGACCGATGAGTATAGCGTGGTGCTGATGGATGTCATGTTACCTGATATCAGCGGCTTTGAGCTGATACGCAATTATCGCGCTGCCGGCAAGCAGACGCCCGTGCTATTTTTGACCGCAAAAGACGAGTTAAGCGATAGAGTCAAAGGCATCGAGATCGGCGGCGATGATTATCTGACCAAACCTTTTGCCTTTGCCGAGCTGATCGTGCGTATAAAAAGCCTCTTGCGCCGCGCCAATCAAGCGGACTATAACAGCACGATATTACAGATAGCAGACCTACAGATGGATATCGCCAAGCGTACTGTGCATAGAGGCGATACAGCCATTAAGCTGACGGCCAAAGAGTTTGCTTTGTTGCAGTTTTTATTAGAGCGCCGAGGTGAGGTGCTCCCGCGCTCTGTCATCGCCTCACAAGTATGGGACATGAACTTTGATAGTGATACCAATGTCATCGATGTAGCTATCAGACGCCTACGGCTCAAAATCGATGATGGCTATGAGACCAAGCTGATTCACACCGTGCGCGGTATGGGATATCGCTTAGATGCGGCAGATACTGCCATAGCAGAGACGGATAACGCGCGATGAAATACCGCTTTGATAATCGGCGCTTACCACTATTATGGCGTACGATTTTTTTATTGACGATCGTTGTCGTCATCTCCCAAATCGTTATTTATATTTGGGTACAACGCTCGGTCAGCGGCCACTTTGAGCAAATGGACTCAGAGATCATCACACATGCTGCCTTTAATTTGCGCAAACGTGCCGATTATTTCAATGAACGCACGACGGCGACTTTGCCATTGTCCTCTACGCCTTCAGCGCCACTTTATCCTGATGACCTGCACGCCTCATGGTCAGACTATAATCTAAAAATCCTAGTGATTGACAGACAAGGGCATCGACTGTCCAGTGCGCCAAGTGGTTTTAACCATGAGCTGCCTGCGGACTTTGACCTTTGGTCATTGTGGCAAACGCATCGCGAGCAGCAATTTGTCACCAAAATCAACGACCGAAACTACCGCGCGTTGCTCATCAAAGACGAGCAGATCCTTGCCTTGATTGCCTTACCAATCGATGTCCATCATCAGTACCTTTTACAGTTCAATCGTCAGCTAAGCCTGATTTTACTTGCGATTACGTTGTTACTGGTTTCTGTTGCGGCCCTGAGTGTCTATTGGGGATTTGCGCCTTTATCCACCATTGTACAAAAGATGCAAGGCATCAATCCAGAGCGCTTGGATGAAAGAGTGAGCGTCAGTGACATGCCGCGCGAGCTACGGCCTTTGGCCGAGTCTTACAACCTCATGATGAGTAAACTTGAGGGTAATTTTGCTTCATTACTGCGGTTTTCGGACAATATCGCCCACGAGCTGCGCACACCACTGGCCACCCTTGGTACACAAACCCAAGTCATGCTGAGTAAGACCCGAGATACGGAAGAATACATCGAGCAGCTACACCATCAGCACGACACACTCCAGCAGCTATCAAGCCTCATCAATAATATGCTGCTGCTTGCCAAAACCCAAAAAGGGCTAAATGACTCACAGCTTGCGCCAGTAAATACTGAGGAGTTGATCATAAAACTACTGGATTATTTTGAGTTGATAGCCGAAGACCGCCACTTGCTCTTTAAAAAAACAGGCAGTTTTGAGGTGGTATTGGGCGATGAAGGTCTGCTACAAAGACTGTTTGCCAACCTTATGTCAAACGCCATACATTACGCCGCCAGTGACAGCGTCATTAGCGTCGACGCTGCCATCGAAGACCCATCAGAGCTGCAACCTACCAAACCCTCTAGCATCAGTACAGCTCATCGGTCAGCGCTCATCATTACCATTACCAATCGCATGGCACAGCCTATCAGTCAAGCAGAAGCAGACAAGCTGTTCGAGCGCTTTCATCGTCATCATACCACTACCAACATGCATGCTGGATCGGGGCTGGGGCTATCTATCGTACAAGCCATCGCCCAAGCCCATGACGGTACTGTCAGCATTCGCATCAGAGATCATGAGTACTTTGCTGTGAGTGTTAGGCTGTACCTGGCACAAGTATAGTGGAGTCCAAATACATCAGCTATGGATACTTGTCTTCTACCAACAGTTTTTACAGACACAAAAAAACCTCAAACAAGCTAATGTTTGAGGCGAAACTTGCTTAAACTTAATCGTTTAAATTCGTTTTAAATATGGCGCAGCGGACGGGACTCGAACCCGCGACCCCCGGCGTGACAGGCCGGTATTCTAACCAACTGAACTACCGCTGCTTAGGTCGTCTTAGCATCTTGCCTTTATAAAAGCCCACTTGCTAATAAGTGGTGGGTGATGACAGGCTCGAACTGCCGACATTCTGCGTGTAAGGCAGACGCTCTACCAACTGAGCTAATCACCCTGAGTGAGGATATAACGAAGCACTGCTTCGTCCGAGCGCAAGAGAATTTACATTTTCGTAAATTCTAAAAGCTATACATCCAAACTAGATATTGCTGAAAATTCCTTAAAGGGAAAATTCCAACAGAAGCTGACTGACTAAAGCCTCGCTCTGTGGGTGTGTATTATATAGATTTACACATGGCTGTCAAACGGTATTTTGCCTTTTTTTCATGATTTTCTTTTATTTTAAAAAAACAATCAGCAAACCTATGTTTTTATTGATTTTATATTTTTAAAAATTTACAGATATTTCTTATATGGACGCATTTTGGATGCACAGCGTGACTCACTATCCCATGTTATAGTGAGTTCAGTATAAAAACGATACAGTAGGACTGGGATAATTTTCACGCAGCATCGAGCGGCACAGGCACAGCATGCAAGGAAAATTTATACCAGTTCCACGTTGACATATAATGTATCTGTTTTATTGAGAGTCGACTATATCTATGAAAACCCTGACCTTTATACTGCGGGCACAACCCCTCTAGCCCTTCAAACTGCGGGGTAAATCGGCACTTGCTGGCCGTATTGACGACCAGCAAGACTTTTTTTATATCAAAAAATGCTGGCGCGATGCCATTCATACGCTCTGCGGTAAAATCATACAAGCAGGTTATTTTGCAGATTTATCCAAATCAATAGAGACCGAGTTGATACAGTAGCGCATACCTGTCGTCTCACGCGGTCCATCAGGGAACACATGACCCAAGTGCGCGCCGCAGTTGCTACAGGTCACCTCGGTGCGGCGCATACCTAATGAGTTGTCTTCATGCTCATCGATAGCGGCATTGTCGATACCTTGATCAAAGCTTGGCCAGCCGCAGCCTGCATCAAACTTGTTGTCAGCATCGAATAACTTTGCACCGCAGCCTTTGCAGCGGTAGATACCATCGTCATTGATATCATTATAAACGCCAGTAAACGGACGCTCCGTGCCTTTTTCGCGCATCACATGATACTCTTCGCTACTCAAACGCTCGCGCCAGTCAGCGTCAGTCAATTGACTGATTTCTTCTTTGCTAAGTTGGTTGTCTTGCATGATTTATCCTTATTTATCGGTTTTGTCTGATTTTTTGTGATTAATCGCTATAACATTATCTCGCTACAACACCATCTCGCTATAAAACTACCAAAATACAGAGCCAGTTAAGCCCATGATAATAATAACGATGCTGTGTATTTGTTGATACAACCAGCATTATTCAAGGTGTCTACTACAACAATATCATTCTACGCCTCAAGTCTGATGAGCACTGTAATAAAAATGATAAGAAAACAACGCTTCTCCCTTTGGCGACCTATAAGCGTCTTATATTTTATATAGTCAAATTGGCTAGGCAAATTGGTCATGCTTTAAAAACCGGACAGCTTGGCAAAAGCTACAGATATACATAGGGCACAACTTAAAGATATATTTTGCAAGTTATTCTTGCATTATGAAATAAACCAATAGATACAGCTTGCATTGATAGATAAAATGCAATAATATCTTGCATTGGCGTTAAACATTTATGCGCCGCAATCACAGATTTACTGATGCGTAAGACTCGCACTACCACATATATATAGGCTTAAACGTAATGGCTGATAACAATAAAAAGAGCACTCAGGCTGAGCGACTGGTGCAGCTGCGCCGTGATAAAGGGCTGACCGCCGAGCAGCTAGCTCAAGCGATGACTGCCGCTGGCGCTAAGGTCAGTCGCGGCGCTATCTCTAACTGGGAGCGTGGCACCAACGGTATCGTCTCATCCAAGCTGCCGACATTGGCACATATTTTGGGCTGTAGCGAAGGATATTTGCTGCGCGGTGAGAGTGCAGCCGATACAGAGCCGCCACGCCCTAGCAGCGCTCCTGAGGTAGTGATGGCGCAATCCGGTGGCCAGCTTCGCGCGTTAGACGAGCATATCAGTCAATCCCAAAAACCAATCAGCCAAGCTGATGCAGCCATGACACAAGCTCCTTCACCAACCAACCAGACAAGCGACCTCTTTATGAATACAATAAAAAAGTCTGACAAATTACAAAACGTCTGCTACGACATTCGTGGCCCCCTACTTCAGACTGCCAATAAAATGGAAGCAGAAGGCAAACGTATTTTGAAGCTCAACGTTGGCAACCCTGCACCATTCGGTCTAGAGGCGCCGCATGAGATTTTGCGCGACGTATCAATGAACCTGCCAGAGGCGACTGGTTACTCAGACTCGCAAGGGATTTTTTCGGCGCGAAAGGCCGTGCTGCAATATTATCAATCAAAGGGGCTGCTCTCTGCCGTCGATGTGCGCGACGTCTATCTGGGCAACGGCGTGTCTGAGCTGATTGTGATGACCATGCAGGCGCTGATGAATGATGGAGATGAAGTACTGATTCCAATGCCAGACTATCCACTGTGGACGGCCGCTGCAAATCTGGCTGGTGGCACCGCTGTCCATTATCGCTGTAATGAAGACGATAACTGGCACCCAGATATCGAAGACATCAAATCTAAAATCACGCCCAAAACCAAAGGCATCGTCGTGATCAACCCCAACAACCCCACAGGGGCACTCTACAGCGACGAGCTGCTACGACAGATTATTGAAGTGGCCAAAGCGCATAATCTGATCATCATGGCTGATGAGATTTATGATCGTATTCTGTATGATGATACCGTGCATACACCGATGAGCACGTTGACGGATGACGTGCTGGTACTCTCCTATAATGGTCTCTCAAAGTCGCACCGTATCGCAGGCTTTCGTGCCGGCTGGATGCTGGTTTCAGGACAAAAGCAACACGCCGCCGACTTTATCGAAGGCTTAGATATGCTGGCGTCCATGCGTTTGTGCTCCAACGTCCAAGGCCAGTACGCGATTCAAACGGCGATGGGCGGCTACCAAAGCATGAAAGAGCTGACCTCAAAGACGGGGCGCTTGTACAAGCAGCGTGAAATGGCCGTCACTCGCCTCAATGCCATTAAAGGCATTTCTTGCACCATGCCGCAGGGCGCGTTTTATTGTTTTCCCAAAATGGATCCTGAGGTTTACCCTATCGAAGACGACATGGCCTTTATGATGGATCTACTAGTAGAAGAAAATGTCCTGATGGTACAAGGCACCGGGTTTAACTGGGACAAACCTGACCACTTCCGCTTGGTATTTTTGCCCAATATCCATGACTTAGAAAATGCCATGGATCGCTTGGATCGCTTTTTTGCCAAAAAACGTCAGCAGTTTGGTACGGATTAGTCCCATCCACTATCTGTGACTGAGCGCCAAGATAGGATAGGTTCTACATTTATAAAAAAACGCTTATCGGCATTAGGCTGATAAGCGTTTTTTATGAGAGTGTGCTCGTGCACAACACTGGCCACCTATCTGCATGCGTATCTTTGCATGATGATTGCCGCTTTTGTTGGTTAAAAGATATTTATCAGAACCACATAGCTTATCGCAGACATCGTAGCGGCAGCTGGTAAAGTGACAACCCACGCCAGACCAATTGGCTTCATCAGCGCCCAATTGGTGTCTCTGTTGACAATACCAATCCCCAATACCGCACCGACCAACGTATGCGTACTCGATACTGGCAGACCCATGGTCGAGGCGCCCATCACGACGGCAGCGGCGGCCAACTCTGCCGAAAAGCCAGAAGCGGGATGCATTTTTGCCAAATTGGTACCGACGGTTTGAATAACTTCTTTACCAATAAACCAAAGACCGACGATCAGCGCCACCCCAAACGTCAACATCACCGCTGGTGGCACTGCCGCTTGTGAGGCAATCTCATTGGTACGGATGACATCCATAATAGCCGCAAACGGGCCGACGGCGTTGGCAATGTCGTTTGAACCATGACTAAAGGCAAAAGCGGACGCCGTAAATACTTGCATCCAGCTAAACATAATAAAGGTCGCTTTGGTCAAATCCTCTTTATGCTTACCGCGGATACTTTTGGTATAGATAAAGGTGGCCAACCAGACCAAGGCGGCAATCATGCCCATGATCAAAAAACCTTGTAGCGTCGTCAGGCTATTATTGACGTTTTTAAGACCTTTAAACACCACCAAAGACGTCATAATCGCGCCGCCAAGCGCAGCAATCATCGGCACCCATTGCTTGAGTGCTTTTAGTGTATCTAGACTGCTACGCTCATTTTCGATCTCATACAGCTTTTTGTAATAGTCCGTTTCTAAATCTTCGACGACACAATCATCATCTTTGTAGATTTCTTGGTCACGCAGCATCGCTGAGGTATAAGCCAGCTGCTCCGACTCGGTCAGACGCTCCAGATACTCTTTATGGTTTTGTTTTAAGACTTTTTTACTGGCCTTTAATTCACCAATATGAGCCTCGGTTCTATCATTATACTCGATGATATTTTTCTTAATTTGACCGTACAATATATAGGCCAAGATACCGCCCAATAAAGGCGATAACACCCATGAGATAGCAATGGTGCCAACCGTACCCCAATCGACTGTCGAGAGTGCCGTCGCGCTGCCACCCAAATCAAAGCCCAACACGATAGAGCTACCAACCACCCCGCCGATGATAGAGTGCGTGGTCGATACTGGCAGGCCTTTGCGTGTGGCAAACAACAGCCAGAATGCGGCCGCAACCAGAGCTGAGAGCATGACGTAAATGAACTGGTTGGGCGTGACGGTCAGACCATCTAAGTCTACGATGCCTTTGCGGATGGTGTCCGTCACTTCCCCGCCTGCCAGCACTGCGCCGGATACTTCAAATATCGCGGCAACCCCGAGTGCTTGCGGGATGGTCAACGTCCCTGCGCCCACCGAGGTGCCAAATGAGTTGGCAACATCATTACCACCGATATTAAATGCCATAAAGACACCAAAAGCGGTGGCGACAATAAATAGCGTCGTTTGTTGACGCATTGTGTAATCTAGACCCCACCATAAAAAGTAGGCGGTCATCGCAATCAGTAAAATGGCAAAAAATAGATTTATTCTCATAGAGCCGACTGATTTGGCGGGCTCTGTAGAGCTGCTGCTAATACCCATACGTTGATACGTCCTGCGTAAGCTGATTGAAATTATATGCGATTAAAGACAAGCGTGCCAAAGGTAAAACCCTTAATGCAACATGTCACAAAGCCGCAAGGGATATTGCTCAATCGTCTGATTACAGCATCTTGCGGCTTAGATTTTTTGTGATGATAATGTTAGCACTTGATAACTGCTAATTATGATAAGCGTTGTCAGAGCTGTGGTGTAGCAAGAAACGTTACGCGCCTATTATATTCAATATAAGCACATAATGCATGATGATATTACAAGATTTGTAACTGCTCATGGTTAGGGCAGATGATACCGTGTTTACCTGCACCATTATACGCTTATTTACGCCATACGCCTATAGTGACGATAGTTGTTCGATGGCATGATCCAAGACTTGCAGGCGCGCTTGGCGCTTTTCGTTGGTGGCAATGATGCACCATGGTGCCTTGTCTGTGTCTGTCCGTGCCAGCATATCAGCAGCCGCCTGTACATACCTCTCCCACTTATCGCGATTGCGCCAATCATCCTCCGTCAGCTTATACTGCTTGTGCGGTGTCTGCTGGCGTGCCTCAAAGCGCTGTAGCTGCTCTTTTTTGTCGATGGCCAGCCAGTATTTTATCACCAGCGTGCCTGCATCAGCTAGGTCGGCCTCAAAACGGTTGATTTCGTCATAGGCACGCTGCCATGCCGCCGCGTCAGCAAAGCCTTCGATACGCTCAACCAACACTCGCCCGTACCAAGTCCGATCAAAGATAGCAATACGGCTGATGCGGTCAGTGTGCTCGTTGGGCAGTTTATGCCAAAAGCGCCACAAATAAGGATGCTGCAGCTCATGAAGCATCGGTGCCCCGATATTATAAATCTGATACTCGCGCGGATCGAGCGGCGCCACCAGCCTTTTGATCGCCCCGCCCTTGCCAGCGGCATCCATGCCTTCAAAAGCAAAGACGACATGCCGACCGTTGCGCGCACGCAGTAGCGCAGCCAAACGCGCTTGCTTGGCCGCCAGCGCCTCTTTATAGTCAGACTTGTCTATTTTTGTGCTAGGGATATCTTGTAGCTGATTGGGAATGGCGACTGGCACGAAGGGGCTGGGATGAGACTTTGCCTTAGTGTCATCCTTAGTGTCATCCTTCGTCTTGCTACTTGCCAGCGCTTCTTGCATGGCGTGCAGCACCTCATGACAAAAATGATCGGCGGCAGCAGACTTGTCCTCCCCATCGACGATGACCCAGTCTGGTTGTTGTCTAAGCAGCGCGGTGGCCACCTCATTGAAGGTATCGACTACTTGTCTGTCGTGCCAGTCCATTTGATACAAAAACTGTGGGTCTTCTGTTTTGTCCGTCAGGCGTTTTTGCAACGTATCGACATCGACATGAAACCAGCACTTAAGCAGTCGCGTTTGGTTGGCCGCCAAATCCTGCTCAAAGGCAGTTAGTTTCGCCAGCTGCTGCTGTAGGTAGTCTTGCCACTTGGTCGTCATACGAGACATCAAAGATGACGGCGCATCGTCTTGTTTGTTTTGACTCTTTGTCCCAGCGGCTGTTTCGGTAGTGTCTTTTACGCAAGTCATACGCATGACGTCATACAGCAGGTCAGCATACCAATTCCCAAAATACACCATCACGTCACCGTGACGTGGCAACACTTTGGTATGCGTTTGCCAAATCGGCTGATAGTCCAGTGGGCAGTCGCCAACGGTCGCCTCGACTTTTAGTAGCCGCGGATCTACCCAGCCTCTTAACTGCTTGACTGCGGTGCCTTTACCAGCTTGCTCCATCCCGTTGACCAGTACCAGCAGCCCTGTGGCTTTGTCATGGGTAGGCGAGCTTTGTTGCCGCGTTGCTCGCAGGGCATATTGCGCCGTGACCAATGCCAGTCGCAGGGCATCTTTGTCCATAGAAAACTGGCTGAGCGGATTGGGCTTGAGACGCTGGCTGATGATTTTTTTATCAGCTGGCGTGCGTCCATCTGGTGCACTCTGCTCTGCGGCATGGTTGTTTTTTGACATCGCATCCTCCATCCTAGTTGGCTTTTTATAGGCTGATCCATTGCATCAATTTTGCAAAATTTTGAGCCATTTTTATACTAGCACTCAGCCAATAGACTAAATAACGTTGCTATGTAACCATTTGGGTAACAGTTTGGCATTTGTATTCTGTTTTGTTTTCTTTTAAGGTGAACACTTTTTACGATACGTTCGTTTGCTATAGGCCGTCATTTAGAGATACGTAAGATATAGCTGCGTCTAAGTAAATCAGATACATGGCTATAAAGTCGCTTAAAGTCGCTTTATAAAAAGTTGCACGTTGATATGAGCGTATCGATTTTATAGCGAATTGACCGTACTGCTTGTTGACCTTGTCTTTATAATGGCGGTATTTTCATACGGTTTTTAGGGCGTGTTGAACATTCGCAAATAGGCACTGCTGATCGCTAAAATTGTTCCAGACAAGGCACAAAGCGACGATAATGCAGATGCCTTAGCGAGATTTGTAACGCAGTATGGGGCAATTTTAGCATCAGCCCGCAGGGACAGGACTCTTTTTTGCCGCTTCATCGTTAAAAATAAGCACTTAGAATGACTAAACTTATTATTTTTAACATCGAATCGCCTAAAAAATAGTCGCTGTCAGTGCCATGGTCGAATGTTCAACACGCCCTAAAACCTTTATAGCGTTTTAAAAATTATTTTGCGCACAAAACCATTAAAATATGTCACTGACAGACAGATAACACCACGCCATTTATCAGCACTTTGATAATATTATTGATTTTATAGGATTGATTGCCATGGCCGCTTTAGCCAACTTACAACAACACTTGACCCGCTTTTGGGCGCTGCCCTATCATCAAGACGATGCCCTAAACAATAAACTAAAAGACGTACAGTCATGGCAACAAACACGCATCAAACACACGCACCATGAGCTGTTTTCTCAGCCCAAAAACCAACTGATGGCTGAGTATTTTTTGACCCAGCTATATGGCGGCGATGAATTTAAGCTACTGGCCAAACAGTTGGAGCGCATTTTACCCAAAGCGCAAAAGCTTGAGCGCTTGGCAAAAGAGTCGGCGCTGGAGGCTGGCAGTATGGGCATTCAAGCGGCGATTTTGGCGATTGAGCTGGATTTGCATTTGGCGCAGTGGTTACTGACCCAAGAGTTGCCAGTGACCGAAGACAATATGCTGGCCGCCTATCGTGCTGTCGATGAAGCAGAAGCACGCCGCGTCCAAATCGCCAACCTCAAAGACGTCTGTTATCGCACAGACAAGCATTTAAACTCATTTATGCTCAAAAAAGCCTTTGCCTTAGCCAAAGGCACTGCCTATCGCTATAATTTTCAGCCACTGTATGACTTTATTGACACAGGCTTTCAGGCCATAAAACCACTCAAAAGCGTCAGTCATTTTATCGAGCCATTTTGCCAGCAGGAGCTTTTGATTATCGAGCAAGTGCATGCCGCGGATAATGACGGTAAGCCAATGCGGTTTGGTGTATCATAGACTGATAGTGTAGATTGGCTAATACCAACACGCCCTACCAAGAAAGTCATAACAATAACGAATAGGACACAATGATGACCGACAGCACAGACAACGCCAACCGCGCCGCTAACACCCACGAGCCATCCAAGCAGGCCGAGCTGCAAGACAGTCTCGTCAAAGAAAGCATCCGTCATAATCAAGACATCACAGCGCAAGCACAAGCGCGGCAGACAGACGCTCAGCCCAGCCAGCACCATGACTTTACCCAAGTTCAAGACTTACCCACCGGAACCCCACAAGGTCAACAAACCACTATGCCTAATACGATCAATGACAGTGCCGACCCTAGCACTGCGCAAGCACAAACTACCAAGCAGACGCTATTTAATCAGCGCGATGACATCAACAACCCGCACACGCCTGAAACCGATGGTAATGAGCAGACACACTTTGGCTATAAGACAGTCAATAAAGCAGAAAAACAAGCACGTGTGGCTGATGTCTTTACTTCTGTTGCCAAAAAATATGACATCATGAACGACCTTATGTCATTTGGTATCCATCGTCTATGGAAGCGTTACGCGATTAGCTTATCAGGCGTGCGTGCCGGTCAGCAGGTACTCGATATCGCTGGCGGCACCGGCGACTTGGCCAAAGTGTTTAGCCGCGAAGTGGGTCGCAACGGCCATGTGGTACTATCAGACATCAACGCGGCCATGCTAGAGGTCGGCCGCGAGCGCCTGATCAATGCAGGCTGCAACAACGTAGACTTTGTATTGGCCAACGCTGAAACACTGGCACCGTTTGATGATGAAAGCTTTGATTTGGTGACCATCAGCTTTGGTCTACGCAACGTCACAGACAAAGACGCAGCGCTGCGAGCCATGTACCGCGTACTAAAGCCAGGTGGTCGCTTGTTGATTTTGGAGTTCTCAAAGCCCGTTTTTGAGCCACTATCTAAAGCCTATGATCTGTATTCATTTACAGCGCTACCGATGATGGGCAAGCTGATTGCCAATGATTCTGAAAGTTACCAGTACTTGGCAGAGTCGATTCGTATGCATCCTGATCAGCAAACGCTAAAGCAAATGATGCAACAAGCTGGCTTTGAAAACTGTGATTATCACAATCTCACCGCCGGTATCGTCGCGGTGCATCGCGGTTTTAAGGCGTAATATTGCTTAGTATTTAGTATTTAGCGTTTAGTAAGTAGTGCTTAATGCTGCGTCTTTTGCACTGCATGATGGGATAACGATGGTGACTATTGAGCCGCCACACTCTATAGTCGTTGATTATTATAAACTTAGCGCTGTTGTTAGGCGCTTCACCAAACACGCGAGAGCCTTATGCTGACTGTTTTACTTTTGGCTGGTGCCGAAAAGCTGATTAACCTTGCTATCGCTAGCGATGACATTACCAAAGCAGGATTGGCCCCGCTTGCGGGTAAAGTATTGCGGCTAGAGATGGCCGTGCCTGAGATTCATCTAGACGTGCTGTTTAGCCATGAGCGCTTGCGCTTTGAGCCTGTGACCACGGACAGTGTGTTTGAGCCAAGCGGCACTATGGATGAGCGGCAAAAAGCCAGTAGGCAGCGCGCGCGTATCGGTCACAGCCGACCAGATTGCACCATCACAGTCGATAATCCTGCCCAACTGCTCAACCTGATGCGCGGCACCGAAGGCAACCTGCCTATCGCAGGCGACTATAAGGTACTCATGCAGCTAAAACAGCTGGTCGCAGGGTTTGACCCTGACGTGGCAGGACAGCTGGAGCCTTTCATCGGCAAGCCCATGGCCAGCCAATTACACCTGCTCATCTCTCAGCTAAAAAGCAGCTGGCGACATAGTGCCAAACGCGCATTTGATGACGTCAGCGATTGGGCCAATGATGTGGCAGGCAATGCCGCACCTGACCCCGCTGAGGTGGCAGAGGTCAATGACCTCAGGCAGCAGCTCCTCAAGCTACGTGCTGATGTGGCGCGCGAAGAAGCGAGACTTGCAGCCATCAAAGAAGAGCAGTCACGTTTTCTTAACAACTCGTTTCATCAGTAACTGGTCTGGGGCGTGTTGAATATTTAACAAACCCTAAGCACCGCGCTACCCTATTTTTGAATTTTTTAGAGTGCTTATTTCTCATGCTACTATCTCACCGCGCCCGTCTATTTGAGCTTTGGCGTATCGCCGCCACTTATCGCATCGATACGCACCTGTCTTTAGAAGAGATGCCGCAGCTACAGCCTATCGCGCGCTTGATTCGTCTGCACCCTGCCGCGTGGGGCAAAAAACACCAGCCCAACGCCATCAAGTACGCCCTAGAAGACATGGGCACGCTGTTTTTAAAACTTGGCCAGCTACTCTCTACGCGCCGTGATTTGGTGCCACCCGAGATCATCGAGCAGCTGGTGCAGCTACAAGACAAAGTCAAACCCTTCAACGCTGATGTTGCCATTGCTCAGATTCAGCACCCAAAACACGGCCTCGGTCAACCAATCAACACATTGTTTGCTCGCTTTGATGTCAAGCCACTAGCGGCGGCATCTATCGCCCAAGTACACACCGCGGCCTTGCATGATGGTCGTGAAGTAGTGGTAAAGGTGGTGCGGCCTGATATTCGCGCCACCATCGTCTCTGACTTTGAGCTACTGCGCGAGCTGGCCGGCTGGGCATCGGCGCGTATCGAAGCGGCACGCGCGGTACATATCATCGATATCGTCGAAGACTACCGCCAAGTGATGCTCAATGAGCTGGACCTGACCTTGGAGGCGGACAATACCACGCAGATGCGCAATAACTTCTTAGGCTCGGCACTCATGTATGTGCCTGAAGTTTATGATGCCGCCAAAAACGTCATAGTCATGGAGCGCATCCAAGGCGTTCCTATCTCGCAGGTTGAGGTATTTGATAAGCTGGGTTATGACCGTGCAACACTGGCAGAAAAAGGCTTAACGATATTTTTTACCCAAGTATTTCGCGATAACTTTTTTCATGCTGATATGCATCCGGGTAATGTCTTCGTTGAGACGCCACCTGTCAAGGATTTATACGATGATACGGCAAAGCTTGGGCATGAGCCGCGCTATATCGGCCTCGATTGTGCCATCATGGGTACACTATCAAGAGACGATCAGCTGGTGGTGGCGCGGATGCTGCTGGCGGTGATGAATAACAACTTCACGGCCGTGGTAGATATTGTTAGCCGTGCAGGCTGGATACCACCTAACGCCGACAAGCATGCGCTCATGCGTGACATGAAACGTACCGTCGGTCCGATGCTACAAAAATCCATTAACGACATCGATTTTGCTGGAGTATTGATGCAGATTTTGGATATTGCTCGTCGTCATCATATGAGTATTCCGCCACAGTTAATGCTACTGCTCAAAACCTTGGTACATGTCGAGGGACTGGGGCGCGACCTATATCCTGAGCTTGATATTTGGTCGCTTGCCAAGCCCATCCTTAGCGGCTGGATCAAAGAGCAGCTCGATCCTGTACGCAACTTACAACAGCTGCGCCAACAGTTGCCAGAGCTGTTATTATCGACCACGGATATCCCAAAACTACTCGATCAAGGCTTACAGAGCCTTGCCACTCAAGGGTCGCGACAAGACAGTCAGCTCAGAGAAATACAGCAAATCCGAGCGGATATGCTCAATGACCGTCGCCGCGACTGGCTGGCACTCTCAGGCTTTGCTATCTTTATTGCGATTGCCACACAAGTCGGCTGGTTTGCGCCTGTCTTTTATCTATTGGCCATCGTCGTGGTTGTTTGGCGAGTACTGGCCTAATTGCTCTTTTAGCGCTCGTTATGCCATTGGCGTATATTGTTTTGGGGCATGTCCTCATTTTAAAAATGGCGATAAAAATGAGATAAATTGCCGCCAAACAAGAAAAATAGCGCCGTTAATATCGAGATATTCGTCAGCTATTTGACACCATTTGGCCAGATTTAGCCATTTTTAGCCCATTTGGATAGCTATCGATTGACTTGAGGACACGCCCTAGTCTACGTCCAAAAAAATAAAAACACATGCTGTCTAACAAATTATATATGTGTAGAAGTCATCCATATCTGCCCTATCCGCCTTACCCGCATCCGAGCCGCACGATAGCACTACGCCCGATCACAGTGCGGCCATAGCTGCGCTACAGATACGCTTTGGCAAACAGCTGAGTGTCAATAAAGTGGTACGCGAGCAGCATGGTCATACCATGACATGGCTTGCCAACCAGCCACCCGATGCGGTGTTGACCGTGCAGGATAAACATGAGGTCGCCGCGGCTGTCGAGATTTGCCACCAGTATCAGATGCCAGTGATTGCTTTTGGTATAGGCTCATCCTTAGAAGGTCATCTAAACGCGCCTTTTGGCGGGCTATGTATCGATATGCATACGATGGATACAATCTTACAGGTCAATAATGAGGATCTGACCGTGACCGTAAAGCCTGGCGTCACACGCGAGCAGCTCAATCATTACCTGCGCGATACGGGGCTGTTTTTTCCGATAGACCCAGGCGCTAATGCCAGTATAGGTGGCATGGTGGCCACTCGCGCCTCTGGCACCAACGCTGTGCGCTACGACACCATGAAAGATGTGGTGCTCGCTCTAGAAGTCGTGACCGCCAACGGGGAGATCATACGTACAGGCACACGCGCCAAAAAGTCGGCCGCTTTTCATTGAGCAGCTTAATAGCGACGTCTCTGATTTAAACGAAGAAGCGCCGCCTTTTAATCAACCAAAAGGCGGCGCTTTTTGTATAAAGGTGTTTTGGCCAGTTTTATATCATCTCACATGACATAGCCTATAACATCTGGTCAATGGCCATCTGCGTCAATACGCGACCACGAGCCGTACGTAATACGTAACCTTGCTGAATCAAATACGGCTCGATGACATCCTCAAGCGTGCCGCGATCCTCTGCCATCGCCGCCGCTACCGCCTCAACCCCAGCTGGCCCTCCATCAAAGCGCTCTTGCAATATCTCGATATAGCGCCTGTCTAAATGGTCAAGACCGCGTCTATCGACCGCCAGCATATCCAGCGCACTGCCTGCTATCGCGCCATTGATACGGCCATCGCCTTTGACCTCGGCATAATCGCGTACACGGCGCAACAAACGGTTGGCAATCCTTGGGGTGCCGCGTGCACGGCGCGCAATCTCGACCGCACCGTCTTCACTCATCGGCACGCGCATCAAGCGCGCCGCGCGTGTCACAATGGTAGTCAGATCTGCGATATTATAAAACTCTAACCGCTGAACGATACCAAAACGATCTCGCAGTGGTGAAGTCAAAAGCCCTGCACGCGTGGTCGCTGCTACCAGCGTAAATGGCGGCAAGTCCAGCTTGATAGAGCGCGCCGCTGGCCCTTCACCAATCATAATATCCAGCTGAAAATCTTCCATCGCAGGATAGAGTATCTCTTCGATGACGGAGCTTAACCGATGAATCTCATCGATAAACAGCACATCACCTTCCTCTAAGTTGGTCAACATAGCAGCCAAATCACCAGGTCGCTCAAGGACAGGCCCCGAGGTTGAACGCAGGTTACCACCCATCTCGCGCGCGATGATATTGGCCAGAGTCGTCTTACCTAGCCCTGGTGGCCCAAAGATAAGCGTATGATCCAACGCTTCATCACGGCCGCGCGCCGCCCCGATAAATACTTCCATCTGCTCACGCACGACAGGCTGGCCAATATACTCTGCCAGTAGTGCTGGGCGAATATTGTCATCAGGCGCATCACTGGCGCCCTCTAGCGGATTAATTAAACGATCTTGCATCATAGTTTTATCATTATATTAAAAAAGTGAAATCATACAAACATCATAAAGCACCGGCGCACGAAAGCACAGACGTAAACAAAAATAAGCGACAACTGATGTCGCTTATCTCAGGTCGCCTATGTCAGTTCGCTGTAAAGCGCATTCGGCATACCCTAATTAATAATAAAAACTGCCTCAAAAGCCTGACAACTGCTGCAAAGTCACTTTTAGTAAGCTTTGCGTATCAGCAAACGTATCTCCACTACGCTTAGCCGCTTTAATCGCTTGCTGTGCTTCTTTTTCTTTGTAGCCTAGGCTGATAAGTGCGCCCTCGACCTCAGCGATGATGCTGCCTTCGTGAGAGGCTGTGGTTACCTGCGTTGGTAGCTCTAACAAATCATTGTCGACTTCGATATTTTTTAGCTTGTCTTTAAGCTCGATTAATAAACGCTGCGCGGTTTTTTTGCCAATCCCTGGGATACGTGTCAATGCACTCTCTGACTCTTGCTCGACATGCATCTTAAGCTCAGCGGCCGACATAGCAGACAGCATCGCTAACGCCATTTTTGCCCCCACGCCATTGATTTTGATAAGCTGACGAAACACTTCACGCTCTTTGCGATCGATAAACCCATAAAGCAGCTGTGCGTCTTCGCGCACATGCAAATGCGTCCAGATGCGAGCCTGCTGATCGAGCTGTAACTGACAAAATGACGGCAATGGTAGCTCGATATCATACCCCACGCCAGACGCGGTCAAAATACATGCCGTTGGTGCCATCAGGTACGCGACCTGCCCTGTAATCAGTCCAATCATCATCCATTACCTATCATTATAAAAAATAAACCGCGCCATACTTACTCTACGCTTACTACTCAATATTTTGGTTTAAAAACGTACACATAAACCTCTTGCGCTTACACCCAGCCATTTAGAGCAAAAAGGCGTTCGCATATAGATATGACAAACGCCTTCTTTGATAAGCTCAGCCCTACTTGTCAGGCTCAGTTATAAAAATCAACCATACCTTCAAGACTGATTGGGCGAATCTTGTGCGCTTGACCAGCAGAACCAAAGGCCTCAAAGCGGTTGGTACAGATATCAGACATCGCGACCATAGAGGCTTTGAAATATTTACGTGGATCAAACTCACTTGGGTTTTCTACCAAAAACTGGCGGATAGCGCCTGTGGAAGCCAACCGCAAATCGGTATCGATGTTTACTTTACGCACACCATGTTTGATGGCCTCGACGATTTGCTCAACGGGCACGCCGTATGTCTCACCGATATCACCGCCATTTTCGTTGATGACTTTTAGCCACTCTTGCGGCACAGAAGACGAGCCATGCATGACCAAATGCGTGTTTGGGATACGGGCATGAATCTCTTTGACGCGCTCGATAGATAGGATATCGCCTGTCGGTGGACGTGTAAACTTATAAGCACCGTGACTGGTACCAATCGCAATGGCGAGTGCATCGACATTGGTATCTTTGACAAACTGCTCGGCTTCGTCCGCACTGGTCAATAGCTGCTCATGGTCCAACACGCCCTCTGCTCCTGAGCCATCCTCTTCGCCCGCCATGCCAGTCTCAAGGCTACCCAAACAGCCAATCTCACCTTCGACAGAAACGCCGCACGCATGCGCCATCTTGACCACTTCGCGTGTAACGCTAGCGTTATAATCGTAATCCATTGGGGTTTTGCCGTCCTCACCCAGTGAGCCGTCCATCATCACCGATGAAAAACCAAGCTGAATAGAGCGTTGGCAAATGGCAGGCGACATGCCATGGTCTTGGTGCATCACTACAGGAATGTGTGGCCATTCTTCTATAGCAGCGATAATCAGATGACGCAAAAACGCCGAGCCTGCATATTTGCGAGCGCCAGCACTGGCTTGGACGATGACCGGTGAGTCGCAGGCATCGGCCGCCATCATGATTGCACGCATCTGCTCTAAGTTATTGACATTAAAAGCAGGCACCCCGTAATTATGCTCGGCGGCGTGATCTAGAAGTTGACGTAAGGATATTAAGGCCATAAAACGCTCTCTGATTAAAATTTTGGATAGTATGTAAAATAGCTTTTGTAATGATAGCAGCAACATAGCGCTGCCTATATGACTCGCCCAAAGCTGTACACTCAATGATGTCAAAACTGCCCGTCTAGCAAAACCATTGGCAACTGGCAATAATAGACGCTCATTATCGTGCGCTGATTATAGCAAAAATTGCCTTGTCTTCGTAGCGGTTGCCTGACTATTTATTTTGTGACGGATTGACTATAAAGAAATGCTTGTAGTGTTTCGCCATCCCCATACAAAAAGCCTTGGCAATCGCCAAGGCTTTTTTAGTATTTTGAGGGCTTATAAAGCAGCTGTTTTATGAGACAATCATTATAGGGCAGTCATAAAAAACTGCTTATTTAGCGAGCTGTATATCAATCTATCAGTAGTCAAACAGTGATAAAAAAGGTTTGAATCGGTCAAACGATGCTTATTTACTAAGCGACTAGTTTTGACAAGCTACTGATTATCGAACCTATTAGTACTGCTGCTCAGCATCAACTGCGACATCATTTGCGCCGTCAGCCACTGCATTTGCGCCATCAGCTACCGCTTCGGCAGTGTTTGCTACTGCTTTGTTGGTACCATCAGCGATTGCATCACCTGTGTTTTCTAGAGCGTCTGTCGCAGCCGCGCCAGCAGTTTCAGCGCTTTCGGCGACTTCAGTGCCAGCATTTTGGGCAGCAACTTCTGCTTCAGCAGCAGCAGCTTCTGTCTCTGCAGCGGCGGCTTCAGTGTTGGCCGCAACATCATCACCGGCAGACTCAACAGCAGCTTCAGTGTTTTCTTCTGTTTGTTGGCTACACGCAGTGATAGCAAAAGTACCAGCAAGTACGCTAGCAAGTAACAAATGACGTTTTAACATAATAAACCTCTCGTAAATAAAGCATGTCAAAATACATGGTTGCGCTATTTTATAGAGTGCAAATAAGACATGCAATAATAATTTTCAGTGTATAAACAAATAAATACGACTTAATAATAATCGGCGGCCATCAATGCCGAAGTCTGTCATACAGAGTACTATATTGATGGCCGTCCTCTTATTTCCACAGCCTACCTTAGATGATTCATCATGGCTGTACATCTAGTGTTACTAACGTACTAAGTAACGTTAAAGGTTAAAGGTTAAAGGTTTACGCGTCTATTTGCAGAGCAGCAACTGCAGGCAGCACCTTACCTTCGACGAACTCTAAGAAAGCGCCACCACCTGTAGACATATAACTGACGCCATCCTCCACTTGATATTTATCAATGGCAGCTAGCGTATCACCGCCGCCTGCGATAGAAAACCCAGCACTGTCTTTGACCGCTGCGGCCAATATCTGCGTGCCCTGCCCAAAAGCATCCACTTCAAAAACTCCAACTGGACCATTCCATAAAATGGTCTTGGCATTGATGATAGCCTCAGCCAAGCGCTCAGCGCTTTTTGGCGCGATGTCCAATATCATGTCGTTGTCGCCGATAGCATCGACCGACTTAATGGTCGCAGTGGCTTGTTGTAATGAGGCAGTAAAGTCGGCAAAGTCGATATCGTCTTTATCGGCCACCACCACAAAATCAGGCAATAAAATCTCAGTTTTGCTCATAATATCGCGAGCGCTATCGATCAAATCCGCTTCATACAATGATGCACCAACGCTATGACCTTGCGCCGCCAAAAATGTATTGGCAATACCGCCACCAACGATGATTTGGCTACATACCTCAGCTAAGCTATGCAGCACTTCAAGCTTGGTCGATACCTTTGAGCCACCCACGATAGCCAGCATCGGCTGAGCTGGTGTCTCTAACGCCAAACTTAGCGCATCAAGCTCTGCGGCCAACAACGGCCCTGCACAGACCTTTTTGCCTGCTTGGTGCATGGCTTGAGTGACGCCCTCTGTCGATGCCTGCGCGCGATGCGCGGTACCAAAGGCATCCATCACAAACACATCGCACAAATCTGCGTATTTTTTTGCCAAAGCAGCTTCGTTTTTCTTCTCGCCTTTGTTAAAACGGACGTTTTCTAGTAGCACCACTTCACCTGCTTTGATAGACACGCCTTGAGTCAGATAGTCAGTGTCTAACCGCACAGGCGCAGCCAGTTTGTCGCTAAGATAATCAGCGACCGGTGCCAATGAATAAATGGCTTCAGGGCTGCCTTCGGTTGGCCGCCCAAGATGTGAGCAGACAATCGCAGCTGCGCCTTTTTCTAGCGCCATCTTAATGGTAGGCAAGCTTGCTTGTAGGCGCGCATCACTGCTGACTTTGCCATCTTTGATTGGCACGTTTAAGTCTTCTCGAATCAATACAACCTTGTCCGTTAAGCTCAGCTCACTCATACGCAAAAAATTCATTAACTGCTCCTCTACATCATCTATTGTTAATCTACAGTGGACTGCTCGATAAGTACTACTACCACATATTTATGGTCAATCCTAAATAAAACTGACACCATCGATACGATGCCGCACTATGCCACCTGAGTGGTAGCGCTCAGGCCGATCAAAATCACTCTAGTAAGAATTTGTGGCGGTGTATTCTAGCAGTTTTCTGCCACGCTCTCCTATCAAAGCGTGGATTAAATATTACTCAGCAGACAATCACACAAAACCGGCTCGACAAACTGATGATAAAAATCAGCATTTTATAAAACCAGTAACATTTCGTGGTGGCACTCATGGATTGCGCTGTTTATGATAAATCTACACTATGATGACCTTAGGCTAGACCAGAATAAACGCAGGCTCTGCCAAACACAGGCGCTAGCCTAACTGTTGAGTGAATAATAACAACAACCTACTAGGAGAAAACCATGAGTATCGATCTAAAAACAGCAAAACAAAACCTATTAAAACTCAAAGAAGAGTACGAAACTCGCATCGACAAAATCGAAGAACATATCCAAAACCCACAGGACGACCTCAATGAGCACTGGGAAGACCAAGCCATCTCCTACCGTCAAAACGACATGCGAAAAAACCTCATGGCTGAGGCGCGTCAAAATCTAATTTATGTAGAAAACGCGCTAAGCCGCATCGAAAACGGCAGTTATGGAGAGTGCGAAGTATGCGGCGAGCCAATCGAAGAGCAGCGCCTAGAAGCCCTGCCCTATGCTACGTTATGTATGCAACACGCCAAATAGCGAATGGCTTTTGACTTATTTCGTCTTGTGGTTTATATAGTTAACCTACTTTAGGGCGATTTTATATTGGATTGACGATACTTGGCCATCAGGCCTTTATGTCACCGGCAGCGGCATGCCACTTTGCAAACGCTTGCTGCCACTGCTGACAACGAGGTGCTATCTGCGCAATAGGCAAATCCATAATATCTCCAACGACAGCCACATATTTGATGGGCAAACCTGCCAGCGCGCCGACATTCTCAGCACTTAACCCGCCTATCACGCAGATATCGATGCCTTGCTGGCAGCCTTCTTTTAGCTGCTGGTACGAGATGGTATCGGCTTTGGGCTTGGTCGTAGAAGCAAAAACAGCACCCATGGCCGCATAGTCTGCGCCTTGCTGCTTGGCTTCTTTGACCAGCGCCACTTGTCCATGACACGTACGACCGATAATCTGATCCGGACTTATTTGGCGCTTGGCATCGACCATCTTGCCATCTTGCTGACCTAGGTGTACCCCGACACCGAGCTTGGCCGCCAGCGCACTATCATCATTGATCACAACTGGTACCTGATATCTTCGTGCCAGCTCGACGATTTGCTTGGCTTCTGCCAACAGTGTTTCCGCACCATCTGGCAATGCCGCTGTTTTTTTACGGCGTACTTGCAGCAGACCGACCAGCCCTGTTGCCAGCGCGGCCTCTAGCTTTTGATAGAGTCGCTCAAACTCATCGTCGTTCGTCAGTAAATAAAGCTGAGGTACGACAGCCGATTGCAAGTGATTCATACCACGAGTATCCTTTTTGATATAAAAAAGGCCGTTATATGATATAACAGCCCTTTGAATTATTTTACCTGTCTATTTTTGCTCTATATACGTGCGTATCTGTGTTTGTATCCTGACATCAGTGTCATTCGCACTTATACAGTACGACGCGTGGCCAAGCTGTTTAAGATATTTTTGGCATCACCCCAGCGCGTGGCTGAGCTGTTTGCGCCCAAAATAACAATAATGGCTGGGCGGTTATTGACCCTCGTTTCCATGACCACACAGCGCCCTGCTTCATTGATAAAGCCGGTCTTTGAGATACCAATAGGATAGCCACCCTCACGTACTAAGCTGCTGGTATTGTTGGCTTTATATGTACGGTTGCCGCGAGAGTAATTTGATACAAAGAAATTATAGCTTTTGGTGGTGGAGAAGCGGCGAATCACATCGTAGTTACCCGCAGCGCGTACCATCTTGACCAAATCATTTGATGACGCCACATTACGCTTGTCAAGACCCGTTGGATCACCAAAAAAGGCAGTCGTCATACCCAAGTCTTGCGCTTTGCGGTTCATCGCTCGCATAAAGGCACTATATCCACCTGGATAGTTACGCGCCAGACTCTTTGCGGCTGGGTTTTCTGACTTCATCAAAGCCATGAGCAACATTTCGGCACGGTTGAGGCGATCTCCTACTTTTAGACGAGAGCTTGCACGTTTGGGGCCGACAAAGTCTTCTGCGTCTAAGATAATCTCTTCACGCATATCCAGACCGGCATCTAGTACCACCATCGCGGTCATGACCTTGGTGATACTGGCCATTGGACGGGCAATATCCGCGTCTTTTTCGTAGATAGACTCGCCTGTTTCAGCATCGATCACAGCCACACTACGCGAGTCTGTGCTGATCGGAATCATATCACTACTGCCAAAGGCGCCGCGATAGGTGGTGTTGTAGCGATTGCTACTGGTATAGCTATTATTGCTGCTACCAAAGCTGTTGGTATTGGTGATATTGGTGGTGCCATAACCGGTATCGACTTTTTTGATAGCAGAGCCTGTCGATTTGTACATAATCTTACGGGCTTCAGACAAGCTATCAGCACCGCCCCAGCTGATACGCGCGCTAGATTCTGTATCAGCGCTACCATTAATCGTAAGTGCAGCTTGTGCCACACTACCCAAACTCAGTGAAATCATGGCAGCGATCAGTTGCTGTTTGGTTAATGGTAGTTGCTTCATTGTGCCTCCTGCTGTCGCTATCACGCCAGATACATACGATCTGACGCCAAAAACGTTCATAGTGTTTATGAATAGGTTTGTAAGTACTCGTATAGAGTTTTTGTATTTTTAGTGTATCATGGTTTGCTTTTAAGTTTAATGTATCAAGCTGATTTACTGGTTTATTTTGTCCCAATTCAAATTTTGCTACAACCACTTTATATTATAGAAACATTGGTTCACATTTCAGCAATATATCTTAACCCAAAGCATGGCAATTATTCAAAATTTGATATATTAAACAACAACATCCACATAATATATTAGCAGTATTTTACATCGTCAAAAACTAAAAAATACCTTAGACAGTTTTTTGTCTGTGATTTATGCTAGGCAACATCCCTTCTTCTGACAAATAGTAAAGAGTATAGTGATGATTAAAGTATTGGTAGTTGATGATCATGATTTGGTACGTATGGGTATCAGCCGTATGTTGTCAGACAGTGCGGATATTGAGGTGGTCGGTGAGGCCGATAGCGGCGACATGGCGATCAAAATGGCCAAACAGCTGCACCCTGATGTGGTATTACTCGATGTCAATATGCCCAATATTGGCGGGCTTGAAGCCACCAAACGTTTGGTCCAATTAGACATGGGCATCAAGATTTTGGCAGTCAGCAGTATGTCGGCGCAGCCTTATCCTTCTATGCTGATCAAAGCTGGGGTCAACGGTTATATCACCAAAGGCACACCCTTAGACGAGATGATACGGGCGATAAAAAAAGTCTATCAAGGGGGCCGCTATTTTAGCCAAGATGTTGCAGAGCAGTTAGCAGACGTCTTGCTATCAGACAATGCCAGCTCGCCCTTTGATTTGCTCAGTGATCGTGAAAAACAAGTAGCGATGATGGTCGTCAACTGCCAAAGCCCGCAGCAAATCGCGGATCAGCTGTTTGTCAGTGTCAAAACCATCAATACGTATCGCTACCGTATCTATGAAAAAGTCGGGGTCGATAGCGATGTCAAACTGACACATTTAGCGATTCGTCATGGTCTGATTCAGCCATAATCTTCGCCTACTTGCCTGCTTAGTAAGTCAACCAGCTAAGCCAGACAGCACTGTAAGCCAGCAAGTACTGATTGTCCCATGACGGTGAATTTATGAAACCTGCTATTCGTTTTTTCTCGACCATCACCCGCTCAGCGCCCCCCAATGACACCCTGCCATTGCGGCAGCTGCGTAAATTAGGACTGATTTATAGCAGTTATCGCTTTGCTGTGAGCTTGTTTTCTATGCTCATGGTCTATATCACCGCACGTGCTGATAGCGGCGCGTCTTTGCCCAGTTTTTTGCAACAAACCACCCTGAGCTTTTATGTACTGCTTAGCATGATATTGCTCGGTTTGTTTTATGTGGTCAACAAACACATGCGCCAGCAGCTGGCCTTTGGCTTGGCTTTGGATGTCATCATCTTAAGCTTGCTGCTTTATACCGCAGGTGCGCCTGACTTGCAGCTGACCATGCTATATATGGTAGTGGTAGCGGCAAGCTTTATGCTACTTCACAGCTCTCAAGCATTGATCATCACCTTACTGGCGATTATTTTTGTTATTTATCAGCAGTTTTTTTATGCCATTGCCAATAGTATGAGCTTGACCAACTTAGGCGATGCGCTGCTGATGTCTGCCAGTTTTTTGGCGGTGGGTGGCTTGAGCTGGTCTATCTCGCAGCGCTTAGTGCAGTTAGAAAAAGTGGCCGCCCGTCATGCCAAGGAAGTCGAGCGCCTAAATGTCATCAACCAAGAAGTCATCACTCAAATGGTCAATGGCGTTATTGTCATCGATCAGGCGCATATCGTGCTGGCAAATCTTGCCGCGTATCAGCTGCTCAGTATCCCTCATCGTCCATCACTCACCTTGCCTACTACCAGTGAAAGTCGTACGCCAAACGATAGGCGCAGGCTCGATAGCGCATCTGCTGCCCAATTAGCAGATTTTGAAGAGCAGCTTGACGAGCAGCATCCGCAGCTGCTTCAAGCCTGCTTGACTGTCGCAGCAGGACAGTCGCGTACCTTTACTTATGACTTACCTGCCGTGGCCAATGTATCGGTGTTTGGCAAGCTACGTGTACAGATTATCCCTCTAAAAGACGGCAGTAAACTGGTCATGCTCGAAGATTTGCGCCGTGAGCAAGCCAACGCTCAGCAGCTAAAACTGGCGTCTTTAGGACAGCTGACGGCCAGTATTGCTCATGAGATTAGAAACCCACTGGCCACCATCTCACAAGCCAGCCAGTTGCTCATGGAGGACGTCGTAGAAAGCTGTCACCCACCAGCAAATAACATGACAAGCCCTGCCCTTGATTATAGTGATGAGCAAATCGCAGCCAATCATGAGCTGTATAAAATGATATTTTCGCAGACCAAACGCGTCAATCGCATTATAGAAGACATCTTAAAGCTGTCGCGTCAGCAGCAAGCAAACCAGCAGCCCATCGTACTTGCCGAATGGATGCCTGCATTTTTAGAAAACCATTTTCAGGGGCATGACGTATTTTTGCGTGTTAAGACCCAGCCGACCATCTCCTTTGACACCCACCAACTAGAGCAAGTATTGATCAACTTAATCAAAAATGGTTTGCGTCATAGTAGCTACGCCCACCCTCATGCCTTTGTGGAAATCGAGATTTATTGTGCAGATAACGATGTTATAATCGATATTTTAGATGGTGGTACTGGGGTCCGCGAGCATGATTTACCGCACTTGTTCAATCCGTTTTTTACCACAGATCAAGCAGGGACAGGACTTGGGTTGTATCTATCACAAGCCTTTTGCGAAGCCAATCAAGCTCGCCTGCTATATGTGCCTGAACACACAAAAACCTGCTTTCGCCTCATCGCACCTGCCATCAATGCCTGCTCCCATGTATAAAACGCATTGGTACGACCTTACTATTTGTGTGCCAATACCGCACTGATAAGCTGAGCATTTGTAAGCACTTAACTGCAATTGTGATAGATGCTTTGATAATTTTTCGCTACCGAATACGATGAGATGATGTATGACAAAAACCGCGCTAGTCGTTGATGATGAAGTGGATCTGTGCCGATTAATGCAAATCACTTTAACCAAGATGGGCATCAAAAGTGATGTGGCTTATACATTGTCACAAGCAAGAGGCTACTGGCAAGAGCGTGAGTATGACTTTTGCTTAACGGATCTCAAGCTCCCTGACGGCTCAGGGCTGGAGCTGGTCAAAGAAATCAGTGGCAGCACCAACACACCCATTGCAGTTATTACCGCGCACGGTAGTATGGATTTGGCTATCGAAGCCCTCAAGCTTGGCGCTTTTGATTTTGTCAATAAACCACTTGAGCTGCCGCGCCTGCGCCAACTGGTCGAAAACGCCCTCAAAGTCACTCACCAAGGTGACGACCCCGAGGCCGCTCCTGAGTGTACCCCTGAGCAAAAACTCCTCGATAGTAGGCTGATCGGCGACTCAGCGGTGATGCTACCACTAAAAAACACAATTTTAAAACTGGCACGCTCGCAAGCACCGGTGTTTTTATCAGGGGCGTCGGGTACAGGTAAGGAAGTGGTCGCCAGACTGATTCATGATCTCAGTCCACGCCGTGATGGTAGCTTTGTACCTGTGAATTGCGGCGCCATACCCTCCGAGCTGATGGAGTCAGAATTTTTTGGCCATAAAAAAGGCAGCTTCACGGGCGCGGTCGCTGACAAACAAGGCCTGTTTCAGCAAGCTAATGGCGGGACTTTATTTTTAGATGAAGTGGCTGACTTGCCGCTAGCGATGCAGGTCAAACTACTGCGCGCCATTCAAGAAAAAACGGTAAGAGCCATCGGTGATACTAAAGAGATACCTGTCGATATTCGCATATTGTCTGCAACTCACAAAGATTTGGCCCAGCTGGTGCAAGCTGGCACGTTTCGCCAAGATCTCTACTACCGCATCAACGTCATTGAATTAAAACTACCGACGCTCAACGCGCGCCGTGATGACATACCTGTACTAGCGACACACTTTTTGGCCTTGATCGCTGAAGAGTGGCAATTGGAGACGGCGCCGTCACTGACGGCAGCCGCCTGTGAGCGTTTGCAATATCACGACTTTGCAGGCAACGTGCGCGAGCTGCGTAACCTGCTTGAGCGTGCAGTAACCCTAGCAGAAACGCCAAATATCGATATAAACCATCTGGGCCTGCCAGCGTTGACGCCGGCGGATACAGAGCCGCATGCGGTAAACGCAGCTACGCAAGGCGCAGCACCAACCGCTGAAACACCTGCCGCCCACACTCATCCTGCTTCAGCAGACACGCTTTTACCAAACAGCCCATCGGGACAAATGGCGCCTATAGACAGCTCAGCAGCACACGATGAGAAAGGGCAACCTATCCAAACCCCGACTTCGGCCAGCAACTTGCATCCTTATCGTACCCATACTCAGCACTACCCTTCTGTCATCAAAGGTGCGGCGGCCAATCACCCAAAAACGGCGCAGGGCGACAGCGCCGAAAACATAAAAACGGCCAATCAGGCCGTACAAGCGCCAAACGAGACAAAAAACATTAACAATACAGGCTTACCCGCCCAAGGCTTAGAGCATTATTTACAAGCGCAAGAAAAACAGCTGATCATCACCGCACTAAAGCAAACAGGCTGGAATAAAACCCAAGCCGCTGAACTGCTGGGCACGACTTTTCGCTCTTTACGTTACCGCATGAAAAAACTAGAAATCGATGAAGACCAGCTTGAATAAGGACCAGCGACGATCTATGGCATGGGCGACCATTATATGACTTAGATTGGGCTCACTGTGCGCGGTTGGGCTTTCGGACAAAACGAACGCCTGACGTTAAGGCGCGCTCTTTGAGCAGCTCAAGAGCCTGCTGTCGCCATGTGTTCTCATTTCCAGAGAGCATCACATCAGGTGTCACCCCGATCTCATCTATCTTTTGACCCGTGGCGGTCATATAGTTGGCGACCGTCAGTTTGACTGCTTGCTCATCGTTTAGCGGAATCACCGACTGTACCGATCCTTTACCATAGCTGACCTCCCCAAGGATAGTGGCGCGCTGCTGCGCCTGCAGGCTGCTGGCAAGCACCTCAGCCGCCGAAGCCGAGTAGCGATTTTGTAGCACCACCATAGGTAGAGGCTTAAGGATGGCCTCACCTGTCGTGGACAGCACGCGCGGCTCGTTTTGGCGCGCTTGTACCTGCACCACATCAGTATCATTCATAAACAGACTGGCGACATTCACCGCCGAGGTAAGCACGCCGCCTGGATTATCACGTAGATCCAACAAAATGCCTGAAACCGGCGCGTCTAGATTGATCAAGCCCTCAAGCAGCCTGTCACGACTATCGTTTTGAAAGGCTGGTAGCTTAACCACCGCGATACCATCGACCAGCTCTATCTCAATGGTTTGCGGATGGCTGTTATTTCGCTGCAAAGTGGTAGTGTGCTTACGGCGACCCGCTTTAGAAGTCACCACATCTACTTGCGTGCCAGCGATACCCGTCAACAGTTGCTCAACGTCGTTGGTTTGGCGATTTTCATCAAGCTTAAACTCACCCACCTGATGCAAATAATCGCCGACTGCGATGCCTTTTTTGTCAGCAGGTGAGTCATCGATGACCTCTGTGATGACCCAGTAGCCTTCTTGTGGCTGATAGCTGACCTTGATACCGACATCGCCTACGTCGCCTTCGGTAAAGGCGCGCAGGTTTTCATAAGCCTCAGCATCCAAAAACTCAGCATGACTATCGAGCTTGGTCAACATACCGCTCATGGCATTATTAAACAGCGTCTCATCGTTGACCGCATCGACATACTCACGGCGCACCAAATCGACCACAGCGACAAAGGTCTTGAGCGTCTCAGGAGAAATGGCATTCAATGACACATGCGCGACCTCCGACGGTATCGCGGTATCGATTACCTCAGCCTCGTCATTGAGCACACTTTCATCGGCAACGCTATCTATCGAGTCATCGATGTCATCGGCTGCCTCTAGCATGTCGGCGATATCTGATAGATTGTCTTCTGCAGGATCTATCTCATCCGTATTTAAGCCAATCAGTTGCAGCTTCTGCGCCGAATGATGACTGGGAGCCGCGGCCGCTTGAGAGAAATTGACACCGACCAGCCCTAGCAGCGCTGCCATAAAGACAGGCTTATATACAGCAGGCGTGCTGGATACACGTCTGATATCGCGATTGATTTTTTTGATGAGAAAAGAGCGTATGGCATAAATAGGACGCATAAAATACTCGTATTAATCATAAAATATCGTAATTTTTATTATAAAAATATCTGTGATAGCGACTTTATAAGATAGCATCAAGAGCAGAGCTAAGACTAGTAGTGTATTGCAAGTCCTCAGTATTTAAATCGTTAACTGTCATTGGTAGACTGCGGTCGTGACAATAAAAAAATATCTAAAAATATAGCAAAAAAAAGGAGAGACAATCATGATCTCTCCTTATAATATGGCGGTACAACGTCTGTCTGTCCTTATCGTACCATAGCCATATTACCGCTACAGCACAACTCACAGCATAGCCACAGTATCGTCATTCACCGCAATGAGCAATACGCCGCTACTCATGAGGGCGGCGTATGATCATAAAGCAGACTTACGACGCTGGAACCAGTAGGCTCTTACCTGTCATTTCAGCTGGTGTATCCACACTCATCAGGGTCAAAATAGTTGGAGCGATATCGCTGAGCTTACCCCCACTACGCACCGTAAGTTTTTGCTCGCCGATATAAATCAGCGGTACCAACTCGGTGGTATGCTGAGTATGCACTTGCCCACTTTCATAGTCCTGCATTTGCTCACAGTTGCCATGATCAGCGGTGATGAGCATATCGCCGCCAGCCGCGCGCACAGCAGTCTCAAGACGGCCAATACAGACATCGAGCGCCTCTACCGCTTGCACCGCGGCATCAAAGATACCCGTGTGTCCGACCATATCACCATTGGCATAGTTGACCACTAGCACATCATACTTGCCAGACTCAATCGCCTCGACCAGCTTATCCGTCACTTCAGGGGCGCTCATTTCAGGCTTCAGATCATAAGTAGCCACATCAGGTGATGGTACTAGGATACGGGTCTCGCCTTCATACTCCTCTTCGCGGCCACCACTAAAGAAAAACGTCACATGAGCGTACTTTTCCGTTTCGGCGATACGTAGCTGCGTTTTGCCAATGTTTCGCAAATACTCGCCAAGGGTGTTGGTCAATGAGGCGGGATGATAAGCGATGCTGGTGTACGGGTTGTCAGCCAGCACATCAGAGTATTTGGTCAGCATGACAAAGGCGGCCAGCTTTGGCTGCTTTTGACGGGCAAACCCTGAAAACTCATGATCTGGTAGCACAAACGCTTGGGTAAGCTCGCGAGCACGATCAGCGCGGAAGTTCATAAAGATCAGCGCGTCATTGTCTTCAACTGTATAAGGCACTTCATCACGACCAATCACGGTCGTCGGACTGACAAACTCATCCGTCTCGCGCGCTTTATAAGCGGCTTGTACAGCACCATCGGCACGCGTTGCCAAGCGATCAGCTTTGCCTTCAGTGATCAGCTCATAGGCTTTTTGGACGCGCTCCCAGCGATTGTCACGGTCCATGGCATAATAACGCCCGATGATACTGGCAATCTGTACGCGGCCACCTTCGTAGTGGGCGTTGAGCTTACCGATATGATCACGCAAGCGATCGATATATTTGTCAGCAGACTTAGGCGGCGTATCGCGGCCATCTAAAAAACAATGCACAAAGACGTTTTTGGCACCATGTACCAGCGCTGAGTGACACATCGCTTCGATATGGTCTTGATGCGAGTGCACCCCGCCATCAGAAAGCAAGCCCATGATATGCACATTACCGCCCAAGTCGTTTGCCGCTTTTACTGCATCGACCAGCGCTTGATTTTTATAAAACTCACGGTTGGCCAACTCGTTTGAGATACGCGTTGAGTCCTGATACAGGACGCGGCCAGCGCCGAGGTTCATATGTCCCACTTCTGAGTTACCAAACTGACCATCTGGTAAACCCACATCTTCTCCAGAGGCAGAGATCAGGCCATGTGGATACTGCTGATAAATTCTGTCTAAATTTGGCATATTTGCTGCAGCAATAGCGTTGTCTTTATCCTCTTCACGATGACCAAAGCCGTCCAATATCATCAACACATGCGGTGTTTTTTTATTTTGTCCGCCGGTTTTGTCATTAAGTGGTGCCTGATTGTCATCGATAGACTCTGATGGTTGCTGGTTCGTGGTCATATATTACCGCTCCTCAAGTGAATGAACGCCTATAATGCTGTCTTAGGGTGTTGAAAGCCCTCTATATTAGCACATATCTGAAAATTGCTGAAAAACTGACAAATTTTCACTACGTAGCAATCTGTAATTCACCCTTGCAATCACACTTTTCATTGGTTAAGATGAAACTATTCTGAAGTGTTGGCTAGTAGATGTTTATTCCCTGAGCCGATAATGCTTTACTAGGATGTGGTACCTATTGCCTCATTGTGTATGCCTGCACCGCTTGCGGTGTATCAGGAAACCTGCAGAGGTAGTGACGCATCCGCCCTGAACTTCACGGTTCATGGGTCACCATCTTACGGCGGCACTTCGGTTGTTCTATTCGGTCTTCTCTTTATTCTATCGCTCGTAAAATACAAAGGATAAATAAGCCATCAAGACCAGCAAAAAGCCCCTTTCGCTCATCACGAAAGGGGTTTTTTGCTATCTGCTTTACGACTTACTATCATTCATCATTGGCAGATTTGGTGATTTTTTTCACATCTTTAGGCACACTTTTGGCCGTACCATCTACGGTAGTATGCTGTTTAAAGACATCGCCAAACGGGTTTTGCGACTGCTGACCAAAGGGGTTTTGACCACCCATACCACCTGCACCGCCAAACGGGTTTTGGCCGCCCATGCCACCAAATGGGTTTTGACCGCCCATCTGTCCACCCATTTGTTTTGCCATCATTTCCATCATTTTTTGCTGGTTGTTCATGACATAGTTGTTGGCCGCATCTTTCAGCTTTTTTTGTACAGGCGGTAACACAACCAATAACGCTAGTAAATCACTGAGCACCCCTGGTATCAGTAATAAAATACCGGCTGCCGCCATCGCCACACTCTTTAGCATGGTAGACTCTTGCGGGCGCATCGCTGGATTCATCATGCCACCTGCTTTCATCTGCTGCGCCATCGGGTTGAGCGCGGCCATACCTTTGCGCATCAGTGACACACCGATGACAGCGGCGATGATAAACCACATAAATACCCACCAGCCACTCATAAACTGGGCAAGCAAATACCACAGCAGCATCTCAATAATAAACCAAACAATGGCGATACCAACGATCTGACCCATAAAGTGTCGTCCTATAAAATAAAAACCAATAAATAAAGCGCCATACAAATTAAGATGGCTAACATATGATGTATATGGGGATTGATTGCTATACTATCAAACTTATAGCGGATTTTTAAGATATAAAACAAAATGTAAGTAAGACGGAATACTATGGCAATTATTATTGGGATTGACCCAGGCTCGCGTATGACCGGTTATGGCATCGTGCAACAAACCGGCGACAAATTGACCTATATCGATGCAGGCACCATTCGCACAGAGACTAAGGAGATGCCTGAGCGCTTAAAGCGTATTTTCAATGGGTTGACGCGTATTACTCAGCATCATCTAAAATATACTGACGAGCCAATTCATACGGCAATCGAACAAGTATTTATGGCCGAAAACCCAGACTCAGCGCTAAAGCTCGGTCAAGCCCGTGGTGCCGCCATCGCCGCGATGGTAGCACTAGACTTAGAGGTGTCGGAGTACACTGCTCGTCAGATCAAGCAGGCGGTTTGCGGCTATGGCGCAGCGGCCAAAGAGCAAGTGCAGGAGATGGTATGCCGTATACTATCGTTAGACGTCGTGCCACAGCAAGATGCCGCCGACGGCCTTGCTTGTGCGATTTGTCATGCTCACTCCAGCCATTCGATGAACAAACTGATATTAAACAGCGCTATGCGCGGGCGCGGCAGCTCTAAGAAAAAAGGCCGCTGGCGGCTAACAGAAGAAGACTTGGGCAATTTACGTTAGGTTATCAAGCTATTTGTTTACAAGTCATCAGACATAAAAAACACGCGTCATTTGAACGCGTGTTTTTTTTAAGTCATTTTGGCTATCTAGGCCTCATTTTAAATAACCAAAACGACCAACCAACTTACTCAAGTAATCCTACTCTACCACGCTACTTTCTATCACGGCATCGAGTACATAAGCGTACTCTTCACCTGTTGATACTGCGTCTTCGGCATCCAACTGATAGCGCTGGAGACGCAGCACTTCATCATGCTTGCCGTCATGCTGATAGCCTTCGATTTCGCCCGTGAACGCAGCCCATTTACCTTCACTGGTCTTGATACCTTGATCATCATAAGTGATGGGTTTGACTTGCAAACACTGCTGCGTCCCCTCAGCGGTGCAAGGGGCTTTTTTGTCATTGACGGCCCAAAAGACGGTTTTTCCTTTGCTATTATATTTCGCCTGTGAGGTTAGCCGCCCTTTCCAAGTCAACGTCACCTCATCGCTGGTCACTTGCGTGAGTAAAGGCTGCTCATCGGTCGTCACGCTCAACTCACTCGTACCCTGCATCAAGGTGTTCAGACGATTTTCAGCCTCATTGAGATCTTGGCAGAGCATTTGTGTACTCATGCTCTCTTCGGTGGTCAACGTATTACCCTGCAGCTGATAAACCGCGCTCATAGCATTGCAGCCAACGCTATAGCTCAAAGTGTCTTGCCCTTGATTTTGATTAAACAGTAGTGTTACTTGGTCTTTGATATCAGCCAGCATAGACACCGAGGGCCCACTGCCAGCATTCTGAATATCCGATAGCGTCCAACGATAGCGCGATAGGTTTTCGATCATTTTTTGCTCTACCGTCAGCTTATCATCACGGCCATCGTCTGTATCCGTATTCTCTACATTCATCTCGTCTATTGGCGTATCGCCATCTGTTTCACTGGTTACCGCCGCTTCATGACGATCCACCGTGTCGCCATCAGCAGGCGCAGTGGATTTTTGACAAGCGCCCAGCGCTAGGCTTGCTACTAGCATGCTTGGTAATAGTAGCCATTTCGAAGCGGGTTTTGCGGTTTTACTTACCATACAACGTACCTCTTAGTAAGCTTGGTTTCTTTTTTTATATAAAACAGATGTGGCCAAAAAACTGTCAAGTATCATTTAAGCTCTATTACAAAGCTTTTTATGCAACGTCTAAAAACTCAGGATAGATTGCTCACTATAACGCTGTGTCTACTGCACTATGTAATAAAATGTTTATTTTTATTACATCTTCTAAAAACAGTTCCCAAATCTATGTTTTAGTGCTAGTAGTCGTGAGTTATAGTAGATTCAATTTAAAAATGTTATAGCGCCACTGGTATAAATTTTCCTTGCGTGCTGTATACACAGAGGCTGCGAAAAATTCATCCCAGTAGCGCTTTGGAACTTATGACAGTTTTTTTTGAACTGACTATACTATCTTGCAGCTTCTATCTTGGCTTGATTATAACGCCTTATTAACACTGCATAAAAAAACAGCCAATCATGAGATAAGCTGTTTTAATTGAATACAAGCTGTCAGCAGTTGAAAGGTTAATTAAGCAGCTAGGGCGTGTCCTAATTTGACCAGACTTAGCCATTTTTAACCCATTTAGATTACTATCGATTGAATTGAGGACACGCCCTAGTTAAGGATACACTTAAGAAGTAAGCAGCCGACTACTTATCAATCTCTTGTGTCAATCTCTCATCACTTACTGCTATCTACGGGCTTGGCTTTTGCCATATTTTTGATACTAAACTGCTCATTCATTTTTTGATAAAAGCGCGCTAGGTTTTCACCTTGCTTGCTTGGGTCAACTTTAAGTATTTTGCCAAAATCTAACCCTAAGTACAGCACAATATCAGCAAAGCTTAACTGCTCACCCACGAGATAGTCGCGACCTACTAAAGCGTTCTCAAAATAGCTCATGGCTTTGGTAGCACGGGCGATAGATGGCTGGACAAACTCGGGAACCTGCTCGACGCGCTGAGCCTTGGAAGGATGACTGTGCTGAAACGCCAGCATTAAGTTGTACAACACCTCAAGCTCAGCGATCCGGCGCATGGCGCAAACTTGCGCGCGCTGTACCACATCATTTCCCATCACTGAGCGCTCGCCATAGACGCGGTCTAGATACTCACAGACCGCTTGTGAGTCGTTGAGCACCGTCCCATCGTCTAAGGTCAAGACCGGTACCGTCTGCATCGGATTGATCTTGGTAAATTCCGCCGAAATCTGCTCGTTGGCTGCAAAGTCGATATCTATCACATCGACGTCATCCATGTCATCGACATCAATCCCTTTTGATGCCAAAAGTATCAAAGCCTTACGCGGGTTTGGGGCAGTACGAGTGACGTATAGTTTTTTCATAATAAACTCCTTGTAAAATAGATAGATAACGATTTAGCGCTGCCAGCCATTATTGTAATGAGTAACGAGCCTTGCTGAGCATTCGTATTGAGTGGCTACGACCCACTCAAATCTGGCTCACATCCTGACGCTCTATCATAGTTATAGCTTACTCAGCGCACCATAGCAAAGCTTTCTTGTCTTTTGCCACGGCAGAGGCCTAAAGCAAGATAAATACGATGATTGAGATATAAAAAAAGCCTCACAACTTTACGTCGTAAGACTTTGTATCATGCGACTTGCCATTCACTGCCACTTATTTATTAGGGGCAGGTGTGGTACGTAGATAGGGCTTAATTTCTGTATGGCCTTTTGGATAGTTGGCAGGGATGTCTTCGTTTTTGACACTTGGCGGGATGATCACATCGTCGCCATCTTTCCAGTCGACTGGTGTGGCAACATTATATTCATCAGACAACTGTAGCGCATCGATGACCCGAACGATCTCATCAAAGTTACGACCACAGCTGGCTGGATAGGTCAGGGTCAGACGTACTTTTTTGTTTGGATCAATGATAAACACGCTGCGAACTGTCGCGGTGTTATCAGCATTTGGGTGAATCATGTCATACAAATCCGCAACCGTGCGATCAGAGTCTGCAATGATAGGGAATTTCACCGCAGCGCCTTGTGTCTCTTCGATGTCGCTGACCCAGCCTTTGTGATCTTCTAAGCCGTCCACTGACAAAGCAATCGGCTTGACATTGCGTTTTTGGAACTCACCGCCCAATGCAGCGGTGCGGCCAAGCTCAGTAGTACAAACTGGCGTATAGTCGGCAGGATGCGAAAACAGCACCACCCAGCTATCACCCGCCCAATCATAAAAATTAATATCACCCTCTGTGGTGGTTGCATCAAAGTTTGGTGAGGTGTCGCCTAAACGTAAATGTGCCATACTAAATTCCTTATTTATATGAATAATGATGAGCGCCGATCTTACTGTCTTCTGCGCCCTATTATTATAAACCGATTATTGCAATGTGCGAGACGGTTTGATCATTTGCTTATCCCGTCTAGCGCATCAATAAAAACTCACTTTATAGTACCAAACTGGTTATGAATGTCTTGTGAAGGATTGTAATGCGTTTATTCCATTTATCACTAAATAAACCAGTATATAGGTAGCATAGCGCATTGAACTACCATGCCTGTATCCCACAAGCAAAGTTCATAAAAAACCCACCCCTAGCGCACTAGAGATGGGTCAGTATAAAAGGACAATGATTTGACATAATAATTTGACGTTAAGCCCTAATAAGGGCAAGCTCAAAGGCTATGCATTAAGCTGGCTTATAACTGTCGCGTAAGCTGACGATTTGGTTAAATACCGGCTTGTCACTGGTGTGCTCTTCGCTATCGGCGATGAAGTAACCTTCACGCTCAAACTGAAAGCGCGTGCCAGCATCTGCGTTGGCAAGTGACGGCTCAACCACTGCTGCAAGCTCAGTCAATGAATTGGGATTGAGTACTTGATGCACATCACTGGCACTACCTGGGTCCTCGACACTAAATAACTGCTCATACATACGCACGGTCGCAGGCACGCCAAGGCTGGCTGATACCCAATGAATCACGCCTTTGACCTTGCGGCCTTCAGGGTTTTTGCCCAATGTCGCAGGATCAATCGTCGCTTTTAGCTCGGTCACATTACCAGCATCGTCAGTAATATGCTCAGTCACGGCCAGCACATAGGTGTTACGCAGGCGGATTTCTGGCTTTGCTGGTGACAGGCGCTTATAACCGGCTGGCGGCTCAATCTCATAGTCGCCTTGGTCGATATAAAGGGTTTCGGTGAATGGAATCTCACGCTCACCCATATCGACGTTAGGATGTTTTGGCTGCTTGAGCCATAGAGTCTGAGCGTCTTCATCCCAGCGCGCATTGACGCTATCGGCTTTTTGTGACTCCCAGCTGCTAACCGCTTCATGGAAGTTAGTAATCGTCACTTTTAACGGCTTAAGCACCGCCATGCCGCGCGCGGTCGTCGTCTCGAGTGATTGACGAATGCTAAATTCTAATAGACGAAAATCAACCACACTATCGACTTTGGTCACGCCAACGCGCTCACAAAAATCGCGCAGACCCTCTGGCGTATAACCACGGCGGCGCATGCCTGCGATGGTCGGCATACGCGGGTCATCCCAGCCGCTCACCACCCCTTCATCGACCAACTGTTTGAGCTTGCGCTTACTGGTCATGGTGTGGTCGACATTTAAGCGACTAAACTCATACTGATGCGGCGGCACCTCAAAGCCGATTTTTTCTACCGCCCAATCATAAAACGGACGATGGTCTTCAAACTCTAGTGTACACAATGAATGGGTGATGCCTTCGAGCGCATCAGAGAGCGGATGGGCAAAGTCATACATCGGATAGATGCACCATTTATCGCCGGTTTGATGATGCGCTTGGTGCATGACGCGGTAGATGACAGGGTCACGCATGTTCATGTTTGGGCTGGCCATATCAATCTTGGCACGTAGCACCGCTTCGCCTTCGGCAAACTTGCCGTCTTTCATCTCATCAAAGCGCGCTAAGTTTTCTGCGACACTGGCATCACGTTGCGGTGATGGCGTACCTGCCTCATTAAATGAGCCGCGGTTGTCGCGGATTTGTTCAGGCGACTGCAAATCCACATAAGCGTCGCCCTGCTCGATAAGCTGCACCGCCCACGCATAGAGCTGATCAAAATAACCTGATGCATGATGCGCCTCGCCTGCCCACTCAAACCCAAGCCATTTGACATCGTTTTCGATATTGTCGATGAAGTCTTGTTTTTCTGCCGTTGGGTTGGTGTCATCAAAACGCAGGTTACAGACCCCGCCAAACTCCTCAGCAATACCAAAGTTTAGACAGATTGATTTGACATGACCCAAGTGCAAATAGCCGTTTGGTTCAGGGGGAAATCTCGTTACGATTTGGGGGTATTTTTGCGCCTTAATATCATCACGAATGATATTACGAATAAAGTCGTTTTTTTGTGCATTATTGCTTGAGTGCTCACTCATTACTCATTGCTCCTAGCGCAAGTATTCAGCGCGTGTTACCACGCTCAAAAATGATAAATTAAAAAAGACTGATAAAAGATAACGTTGCGTTATTCTATCAGCTTTTGCAAAGCCATTAACAGCCTGATACATGACAGACGACAAAAAAGCCGTTAGACTAGCCATAACTTTTTAACCACCACTTGACAGCGTCCTTTAAGGCGCTGCAATCAAAAAAGGAATATCACATGGTAGACATGCCGCCAGTAGTACAACTAGACACCAATATGGGTGCGATCGTCATCGAACTCAACGAAGAAAAAGCACCAAAAACCGTAGAAAACTTCTTAAACTACGTAAAATCTGGCCATTATGACGGCACGATTTTTCATCGCATCATCGATGGCTTTATGATTCAAGGCGGCGGTATGGACGCTGAGATGAATGAAAAATCAACCAATGCTCCTATCGAAAACGAAGCGGACAATGGCCTAAAGAATGACAAAGGCACTATCGCCATGGCGCGTACGCAAGATCCGCATTCAGCGACCAGCCAATTCTTTATCAATGTCAAAGACAATGACTTCCTCAACCATTCTGGCAAAAACATGCAAGGCTGGGGTTATACAGTATTTGGTAAAGTCACCAGCGGTATGGATGTCATCGACAAAATGCGCGGCGTACCAACCGGTCGCTTCGGCATGCATGCTGATGTGCCAAAAGAGCCTGTCATTATCAACTCTGCGACCATCGTTTCTCAGTAGGTCGTGATAAGTAAGTGTTACTGATAGTCTGACAATAGACGACAAGGATTATGATAAATGCAAACGTTTAATCATCTGATAACGACCCGCCCACATGAGGTGCGGCAAGTATTCATCAGCGATTTGCATTTATCGCCAGAGGAGCCTGCCTTAGTGCAGGCTTTTTTGGCGCTACTTGATGACTGTCTGGCCCTGCCCGTCCTCAAACGCTTATTTATCTTAGGCGATTGGTTTGAAGTCTGGATCGGTGATGACGCTTATTTGACGCTGTCAGATGCCGCGCGCCAAACCCACTGGCTCACCCCGCTTATCGCTAAATTAAAACAACTGCGCATCAAGGGCTGTGAGATATTAGTGATGCATGGCAATCGTGATTTTCTGCTGGGTCAGCCGTTTTGCAACCTGTTTGGCGGGGAGCTGATTGATGAACCGCATATGTTAACCATCGGGCAGCAACACTACCGTCTCGAGCATGGCGACGCGCTCTGTACCGATGATAAAAAATATCAGTTTTTTCGTAAAATCATGCGCAACCGTCTAACCCAGTGGTACCTGCTGGATAAATCCCTAGAAAAACGCTTGGCTATCGCGGAAAAAATGCGCCAAAAAAGCCAACATAACAACGCCAATAAGGCCGCTCATATTATGGATGTCAACGGTGAGGCGGTAATACAAGCCGTGGCTAATAGCGATGCGCTGCTACATGGTCATACCCATCGTCCAGATATCCATCAAGCAACGACAGATAAAAAACGCTACGTGCTGGGTGATTGGCGGCTGCTAAATAAAAATACCCGTAAACCAACCGTCAACGCAGTGATTGGTGTGATGATCACTAATGCACACTCAGATAGCAATAAAGCTAACTTTGAACTGGTTGAACTTAGCTCACTGGTCTAGCTTATTTTTTTTACAAACCAAACGATGTCATAAAATGATGTAATAAGATAAAGGGTCTGCTAACTATTTAGCAGACCCTTTATAATTGGCTATTCACTTATTAAGTGCAGGCTCATTACTTATCGAGCTTAACTTATCAATCTTATTAAGGCATGAGTTTAAAAAAGTGCTGACGATAATGCTTAAGCTCACGAATAGAATCGCGGATATCATCTAACGCCAGATGGCTGCCCCCCTTTTCAAAGTTTTTTAAGATATCAGGGCGCCAGCGAAAGCACAGCTCTTTAATCGATGACACGTCAAGGTTGCGATAATGAAAGAAGCGCTCCAGCTCTGGCATTTGCCGCGCCAAAAAGCGACGATCTTGACAGATCGAGTTACCGCACATCGGCGACTTACCGCTATCGACCCATTTATTCAAAAACTTAATGGTTTCAGCTTCAGCCTCTGCCAGCGTCACCTTACTACGGCGCACCCGATCGATCAGACCTGACTGACCATGTTGCTTGGTGTTCCAGTCATCCATTTTGTTTAGTACCTGATCGGATACTTTAATCGCAAACACCGGCCCTTCTGCAAGGACGTTTAAATCTTCGTCAGTGACGACAGTGGCAATCTCGATAATCTCATCGTTTAAGGTGTCAAGTCCGGTCATCTCTAAGTCAATCCATACCAGCCCTTTTTTGCCTTGATTTTTGATCTTAATTTTATTGGGATGGTCGCCGGTAGTCATAAAATATCCTATGGTCAATAATGTTTGGAGCAAGTTGTTATATAAAAAGTGCCGTTTTATCTACGGTGACAAGATGAGGGCTTGGGATTTAACACTGCCAAATCAGCCCTGATATTACAAAACCACTATCTGCCACGGACGGTTTAGGCTGTATGTTAGCAAATTTTCACGCTACACTTAGCAATATTTTTATAATAGGTCAAAACCATGGCATTAATACGGCAACGCAAACTGACTAAACAACAGATTCGTCGCATTGACAAACAGCAGCTCGACAGTCAAGACAGCCTCGATGACAGTTTGATGGATGGCGTGGTCATGGCGCATTATGGCAAGCAGCTAGAGGTACAAATCACCAGCTTGCCTGCGGTGCTACCGGTGCAGCCAGAGATTGCGCCTGATGATCCTGAGCCATTTTGGCAAGCGCTGGAGTTGGGCGATATATGGCGCTGTCATGTGCGTACCAACCTGCCTATGCTGGCGGCAGGCGACCACGTACGCTGGACAGCTGACCCCAATACCGGCTTTGGCCGTATCGAGTCGGTCAAACCGCGTACCTCTCTTGTCTCACGCCCAGATCGATATCATAAGCTCAAACCTGTCGCTGCCAATATCGATATCTTGGCGATCGTGTTTGCGCCACTACCAGCGGCGGCGGCGTCCCTGATCGATCGCTATTTGGTGGTCTGTCATCACGCGGGCGTCAAGCCGCTATTGGTATTGAACAAAGCCGACCTACTCGCGCAAGAAGACGGCGTCGATACCAGAGAGCTTTTGACTCAATACGCGGCTCTTGGTTACGAGAGCGTACTGACGTCGGTTGACTGTCCTGAAAACATCGCCGCTAGCGACGCCCAAACAGGTCTTTATGAGCTCAAGCGTCATATAGATAAAAAGCTGGTGATTTTTGCTGGACAATCTGGCGTCGGTAAAAGCAGTCTTATCAATGCGCTATTGCCTGAGTCAGGGCAAATGGTCAACGTCATCTCCGAAAACTCGAAACTTGGCCAGCATACCACCACCACCAGTCGCTTATTGCCGTTTAATCCAGACGATCTTACCCAAGGCGGTATCGTCGATACCCCTGGTATTCGCGAATATGGTATCTGGCATTTAGATCCTGACGATATTATTTCAGGCTTTATTGAGCTTGCGCCGCTTGCCGGTGACTGTCAGTTTCGTGATTGCAAACATACTCATAACAGCAAAGGCTGCGCGCTATGGCAAGCGGTAGCTGATGGTGATGTGCTACAGCGCCGAGTCGAAAACCTGGTGACCTTGAGCGAAGAGGCTGATACCAAGCCCTATTAACAACGCTATGTATCAAATCAGCATTATTAAAACGTAGGTTGCTCATCATACATTTACTATAGATGACCTAATCGGTATAATAGCGCCTTGTTCAAAATCATTGAGCTATCTTCTCGGCTTAATAGAACACTTATTTTTTGGAGGTATGGTTTGGATCGTGCGCTAGAATTTGTGGGCAACCACCCGTTTTTGTTTGGTATATTAGCCGTACTTGCTGTACTGTTTTTTACCATCGAAAACAAACGTAGTGGTAGAAAAATATCGCCCAACACGCTTGGTATGATGGTGAACTCGCAAAACGCGCAGCTGATCGATATTCGCGCCAAAAAGAAATTTTTGACCGGCTATATTCAAGGCAGCCGCAACATACCTTTTACTGAGCTAAAAGATCGCCTAGAAGAAATCCGCGCCATCCAGCAGCCAGTGGTCATCATCTGCGACATGGGCGTACAGGCAGGCGCAGCCATTCAAATGATTGGCAAAGATGACGTTTATCGCTTAGAAGGTGGCATTGGCGGCTGGCAGGCAGCTGGTATGCCACTCGTTGGCCTAAAAGATGCTAAGTCAAAAACCAAAGGCAAGGCCAAGCCGTCATTGCACAAATAGCTGGTGCTGCATTATTTAGTATCAGTAACCATCAAAAAGACACCGCATTTAGGTGTCTTTTTTTATGTGGTATATAGTCGATGCACTCTAAAAAGAATATAGCGCTACTGGGATGCTATTTTTAAACGTAGGTTGCGCAGCCTCTGGGAACGCAGCACGCAAGTGAAATTTTAGCGGCCTTGCTGGTTAATAAACACATGACTTTTTTGTTTAGAATCGATTATAGTTATATCACTGCAGCGCCTTTTTGGCCCATCCCGCTTGAATTTGCCTGACACATCCCCACTGTACTAATAAGCCCGACCCAATACCTCGCACGTTACTTGTGAGTAACTGATAATCATCATTTTTATCACATGATTTTTATCGTATTTTTTATAATCACTAGGGTCTGTTAAGCATTTCACTTTTTATTCATATTTTTTATGCGTAGTTTTTTATAATAAAGTCATTACTAACGACCATACTGACCAATAAGGATTTATCATGACTGTATCTGTCAAAGTTTATACCACGCCTATCTGCCCGTACTGCTCTAACGCCAAACAACTGCTAAAAACCAAAGGCGTCGATTATGAAGAAATTGGTATGCACGATATGACGAGCGAAGAGCGCCGCGCATTGATGCAAAAGACCAATAACTATCGCACCGTGCCACAGATTTTTGTGGGTGATACCTTTGTAGGCGGTTTTGATGAGCTCAATCAACTGAACCAACAAGGCAAGCTTGACGAGCTATTGGCTGGTTAATTTACAAGTTTTTTGCAACCTTGTTTTGCGGTTTGTCATCAGCTGTGTAATGATAAGCAGCGGCAAAATAAAACACGGTGTTATGCAATGCGTGTGATAAAACGGCGAGATTGGTCTTTTTGATTCAATCTTGGCTACTATTTCCATAAGGCTTTTATGACGAAGCTTTTGTTGTAGTATTTTTAATCATAACTTGCCCAATCATTTGATTTAATTTTAGAGGAATTATCATGGCTGAAGAACAAGCACAACCACAATTGGCACTAGAGCGCATTTATGTAAAAGACATGTCACTTGAGGTGCCAGGCGCGAGCGTATTTACCAAAGAGTGGAACCCAGAGCTTGACATCAATCTCTCTAGCAACGCAGAAAAGCTAGACGACGATCATTATCAAATCGTCTTGACCGTCAGCGTGACTGCAAAAAATGCAGGCGAAGCTGCATTTATCGCTGAGGTGCATCAAGCGGGTATTTTCTTATTAAAAGACATTCCAGAAGACCAAATCGGTCAAATTCTAGGCGCTTATTGCCCAAATGTGCTATTCCCCTATGCACGCGAAGTCATCAGCGACATCGTCACACGTGGTAGCTTCCCGCAGTTACTGCTCGCTCCTGTAAACTTTGACCAAGCCTACGCACAAAGCCAGCAGCAAGCACAAGTTGATGCGCAAGGTAATGCATAAGCAGTAAGCTGCTAAAGCAGAAAGCTGTTGTGCAAAATGCATATTAAAAGCCGCTTACTTGTCATAGGTAAGCGGTTTTTTTATGAGTATGGTTGTGTGTGGGCAGGGTTGTGCGGGCGTGGCTATATGAATGCGTATCAGCCACAAAAAAACCCTGCTAAGAAACAGGGCTTTCAATCACGGCATCGGTTATCTTATAACAAGATTAACCCTTTAGCGCCGTTAAGATTTGTTGTTTGACATCATCAATCGCTTGCGTGCCGTCAAACTTATCGTAGTTCGGCGCATCACCACCTTCAGCCGCTTTGTTTTGATAAAAATCTACCAGCGCTGAGGTTTGCTGATGATACGTCGCTAGGCGATCACGAATGGTTGACTCTTGATCGTCCTCACGCTGGATCAGCGCTTCACCCGTTACATCATCGATACCTTCGACCTTTGGCGGATTGTGATCGACGTGGTAAACACGGCCTGAGCCTGGGTGCTGGCGACGGCCAGACAAACGCTTGACGATTTCGTCATCAGGTACGCTGATTTCGATAACATGGTCGATTGCAACATCCGCATCAGCCAGCGCTTGCGCTTGTGGAATCGTACGTGGAAAACCATCTAAGATACAACCATTGGCACAGTCAGGCTTAGCGATACGTTCTTTCACTAGGTTAATGATAAGGTCGTCAGATACCAAACCACCAGCATTCATGATGTCTTTGGCTTGTTTGCCAAGCTCACTGCCTTCTTTGATTGCTGCTCGCAACATATCGCCAGTTGAGATCTGCGGAATATCATACTCTTTAGAAATAAACTGGGCTTGGGTACCTTTACCGGCGCCTGGTGGACCTAGCAAAATAATACGCATCATTACACAACTCTCCTTAATAGGTAGGATTTTGGGACTAATAAATACTTAGGGATTGGTTGGTTGCTAAGCTACCTTACCTTGTGGCTTAACAAAGCTCAAGTATTTTCATTATCTGCAGTAAAAAGTCGCAATGACTTCTCTGTTCATATAATGCAGTTGCGCGCTGCTGTGACGACGACAGCGCGCTTACTGAGCAGGTAGTAGTCGCTACTAACAACCGTTATAAATACTAGGGAATTTGTTGATTGATTTCAATATTGGCCTGATTTTGATCGGCACTAATGACCACAGGGTTGCCAGACAAGTCGCCTGACTCAGCCGCCGCGGTGCCGCTATGACTGATACGAGCGATCACTGCCAGCTGTACCTTGTCTGCACGCGCCGATTGTAAGGTGCGTTCAGGCATCATCGCATCGAGATCGCTTAGACTGATAGTGGCCTCGCCTTGTTTGATCACGCTGATCGGTAAACGCTTGGCGGCAAATGGCGGCCCACCGTTGACATCACGTATCGCCACAAAAAGTACATCGTCTGCCTTGACAAGTGGCAACAGGCTGGCGCTGATTCTAATGCTTACCTCTACCCCTTCTGAGGCTTGCTGCTGCTGCGCGCTGACATTGGCGCTGAGCTCATCTAGGCTGGCTAAGGCTTTTGTATGGTCGCCAGGTTTGGCCGCGATACTGCTTCGCAGACGTTTAATCCAGCCTTGTGCCTCCTCAAAGTTATTACTACGCGCCTCGCCCATGGCCATCAGCATTTGCGCGCCTTCGTGGCGTGGGTTTTTGGCCAGCACGTCCTGCAAGACGCGGCGACTGGTGGCGTCTAGTTGGCCTTTATTGGCAAAGAAGCTGATCTGTGCATAGGTCGTCGCAATCTCCTCGTTATCAGGCGATAAGCGATAAGCACGTGACAATGCCTCTAGCGCCGAGTCTGTCGCTTCTAATGACAAAAACAGCTCAGATAAACGCATCCAGCGATTGGGGTCATCAGCATGACGATAGACATTGGTCTGCATCGCGCTGATAAGCTGCTGGCCGTTTTCGATTGCCCATACAGGTGGCTGATCGATTTTGCCAGTCAACAAGTCATCAGCGACTTTTCCGACCTTGTCTTCGGCCGTCCACAGATCAAACACAGGCGTTCGGTCACCCACCATCAGATACGCCAGCGCAGCCAATACAGGCACCCAAACCATGAGGATCAAGCGGCTTTTGATACCAGGGGTGACCATCGGCGTGACTTCACGCTGGGCATCCAATAGTTGCCGCTCAAGCTCAAGCTTTTGGTTTTGGTAGTGAGCATCATCGATGGTGCCACTGTCTTTGTCTGTTTTTAGCTCTGCCAGACGCTCGCGAAACACCGCCACGTTGATATCTAGTAGCTGGTTGTCCACAGAAGTGCCTGATGTACGCGTGGCGCGCAGCCATGGCATGATGGTAATAACAGCAAGGAGTAAGGCAATCAGTAAGCTTAGAGCAATAAATAAGCCAGCAGTAGAGAATATGGTCATTTTTTGTCCTCGGGGCTTGTGGTGTCATGAGCGTCATTATCGGTGCTATTGGCACGCGATAGCAGACGATCAAGTTCGGCTTTTTCGGCGGCAGTCAGCTCCGAGGCGGTATTATCTACCGTCACTCTACTCTGACCGCTCGCTACCAGCTGGCGGCGACGGCTTTGCCAAAACCACCCTATCAATAATACGATCAGTAGCAATGGCGGAAAAAACCATAAAATCCATGTCGATGGACGTACAGGCGGCTTGTAGCTGATAAAATCGCCGTAGCGCTCTTGCATATAAGCGCGAATCTCACCATCACTACGACCGTCTTTTACCATATCATAGGTTTTTTGCTTTAAATCTTGAGCGATCGGCGCATCAGAGCCGGCCAAGTTTTGGTTTTGACATTTCGGGCAACGCAGCTCTTCGATTAGTCCTCGATATTGGGCTTCTTGTTGTGCAGAGTCAAAATCATATACCTCTATCGCCGCGTAACTTACGCTACTGAGCAAGCACGCTAGGACAACGCCTGCTAGCTTCAGTATCAGGGTAGATAAGTGATTGGCCATCATTTACATGCCTCCGCAACCTGAGCTGGATCTGGGCTGATGTTTTTATCATTGGCGTCATTGAGCACCATAAGACAAGGGGTGATACGGCTTTGCCAATTACTCTCGTTTACTTCCCCAATAATATGCTGGCGAATAACACCCTTCCCATCGACCACAAAGGTCTCAGGCGCACCGGTCAACCCCAAATCCAAAGCAAATTGACCAGATAAATCTTGAATAGACATCGAAAACGGATCGCCGCCGCGGTTGAGATAGCTGAGCGCATCACCGATATCGTCTTTGTAGTTGACACCCACCAAGTTGACACCGCGCTCCTCTAGCTGCATCAAGAAAGGATGCTCGATGATACAAGTGGGACACCAAGAGCCCCAGACATTGAGCAAAAACGGCTGATCGGGCAAATTTTCGTTGGTCATGATACGGCTGGTGTCTGACAATAATGGCAACTCAAAAGGCGGCACCGGACGCTCAAGCGCCGTATTGGTCACGATATCTGTGGGCTTACCCAGACGCATATACAGCATAACGAGTAAGCCGATAAACACAATCAGCGGAATCAAGAACCATACTTTTAGCTGCTTTTTGTTCATGGTTTTAGACCCCTGTACAGAGGTTTTTTGGGTGCTATTTTCAGAGGAATGATTGGATGAGCTCATGTGTTTACGCCCCTCTCTTTGGTGCTGGTGTGTCCAAGTCGGCAACCGTGGCAAAGCCTGATTTTTTGGCAGCGACTTGCGCAGGTGTCTTGTCTTTATTAAAACGATAACGCTTGTCAAGCATACTGAGCAGCGCACCTAACGCCATGATGATTGCGCCTAGCCATATCCAGCGAATCAGTGGCTTCACATAGATACGAATTGCCCATTCGTTACTGTCAGCGGCGATAGGCTCACCAAGCGCCACATAGACGTCACGCATGAGGCTAGCATCAACGGCAGCTTCGGTCATTGGCATCATACTGATGATATAGTTACGTTTTTCAGGATACAAAGTTGTGACATCGCGCCCATCTTTGCTGACCAATACTTCAGCTTGAGTAGCATCAAAGTTACTGCCTTTGACTTCGCGAAAGTCCTTAACCGTAAAGTCATAGCCTTGGACATGGACGCTCTCGTTTGGCCCTAGTGCCACATCACGCTCGATGCTGAGCGTGCTGGTAAAGGCCACACCAATGACAGCAATGATGACACCAATATGCGCAGTTTGTTGCCCCCAATAGCTCAGGCGCAGCTGGCGCAGCCCCTGCAGACGACTCGGGGCGTTTTTGGTTTTATCCTTGAAATCAACGACCATCCAAAACAACACCCAAAAACTAATCGCCAATGTCACGCCAATATTGAGCATAGCAGAGGGGCTAGCAAAGTAGGTGATAATCGCAGCCAGTACCAGACTACTTGCGGCAATCACCATGCCAGCGCCTAAGAGCGGACGGCTGTCTTTTTTCCAGCGAATGTTTGAACCCATACCCATCGCGATAAGCAGCAGCCACGTCAGTGGCACAAACAGCGCGTTGAAGTACGGAGGGCCGACAGAGACCTGACCGAGGTTAAAGGAGTCAGCGATAATCGGATATAGCGTACCCAGCAATACCACCAAGGTAGCAATTAAAATAATAACGTTGTTAATCACCAAAAACGACTCTCGTGAGATCAGCTGATACTGACTCTCAACCGTCAAGCGCCAACCGCGCACCGCAAACATCAACAGGCCGCCGCCCACAACGATACCAAGAATCATCAAAACCACCAGCCCGCGCGTGGGGTCGGCAGCAAATGAGTGCACGGAGGTAATCACCCCTGAGCGCACCAAAAAAGTACCAAGCAAGCTCAGCGCAAAGGCAAAAATAGCCAGCATGATCGTCCAAGCCTTAAAGACCCCGCGTTTTTCGGTCACCGCCAGCGAATGCAGCAAAGCCGTACCAGCCAGCCACGGCATGAGTGAGGCGTTTTCTACAGGATCCCAAAACCACCAGCCGCCCCAGCCAAGCTCATAATACGCCCACCAAGAGCCAAGAGCGATACCAATGGTCAAAAACCCCCAAGCCGCTAGCGCCCATGGACGCGACCAACGTGTCCATACTGCATCCAAACGCCCTTCCCACAATGCCGCCATACAAAAAGCAAATGGCACCGCTAAGCCCACATAGCCCATATACAGCATCGGTGGGTGAATGATCAGCCCAAAATCCTGCAAAAGTGGGTTGAGATCTACCCCATCTACGGGCAGATTGGGCAAGGTACGATCAAATGGCGACGAGGTAAAAATCAGCATCGCTAGCATCATGACCTGCACACCGGCCAATATCACGAGTACCCGCGCGCGCATCGACAACGGCAAGCCACGGCTAAAGTAGGAGACCAATGCACACCACGTGGCCATGATGGTCATCCACAACAAGAGCGAGCCTTCATGTCCGCCCCATGTCGCCGAGAGTTTATAGTACCAAGGCAACAAAGTATTAGAGTGCTGCGTGACATAGACGAGACTAAAGTCATTGAAATAAAAGCCTGCCATCAATGCAACAAATGAAAAAATCATGGCAGCAAACTGTGCCCACGCGAGACTGGGCGCGAGACGCTGCCAAGCAACGTGATCGCGCATGACGCCAACGGTTGGTAATACCACCTGCAAAATCGCCAATATAAAGGCGGCCAGCAAGGCAAAATAACCCAATTCTGTGATTAACATACGGTCTAACCTTGTTTACCTTGGATACAATTAAGGATTCGCCAATAGCCTTTTGGCCACTGGCAAACGCGAAATAGTCCTTTATGTGGTCATAGTTTACGGTTAAAAACGGCGGTTTTAATGGCTATAGAAGCTGTAAAACTCGCTACTATTGTCGTAATGTATCAATGGGAATCATTGATACAAAAAACGTATCTGCTATTTATACTGATACTCAGCGATGCGCCCATGACAGATCACTGTACTGAAGGAAAAAACACCAAGACCAAATGCAGCCAGCCTGCCAAAAACCCCGTCAAACCACCAAGGATGATCAGCGTCATCTCGTCCTCTTTAAAGGCAGGACGCAGCAGGTTTTGAAACTCACTTGGCGTCAGCGCCCGAATCCGATCGCGAAACATCCCAAATATTTTACTGGCACGGCTCTCATTGAGCTCAGGATCACGCAGCGGCACCATCGTGGCCACGATTGACTTATCAATAATGGTGTTTTTTAGCTGACCATACTCACGGCGGCCCAGCCCGACACGCAATGTGGTACTGATCACAGGCGACTCTAACACCTGATACAAATGCGACTTCATCAAGTCACGCGTCTGCGGCGCGCGCGCGCCATACATCATCTCATTCATGATGTTTTCTAACGTCACCAAGTCTCGCACCACAATCTCCGCAAACACCTCAGAGACCTCTTCTTGCCGCTTCATAAAACCGCCCTGCAAACGGTACTGGGCAATGTGCGGCATTTGCGGCTGAATAAACGGAAAGCGGCGCCGAACTGTAAAAAACTTCACATAAGGTATAAAATGCGGCTCAACGGGATTAAACACCATCCAAATCGCAATCCAATTGGTCAAAAAGCCCCAAATCGCCGCAAAAAACGGCACGGTCCAATGCTGCGGCACCACCAAAAAGATAAACATCTGGATAATACCAAAGACCAGCCCAATCAAAGCACTGATATGCCAGATAAAATCTATCTCTTTTTGGCCAACTTTCAAAAACATATTGACCATCAAGCGGCGATCACTCTCCATTTTATTGACAATCATCTGACGCATATCGACGAGATCTTCGACATGGTACGTCAAATCCGTCACCAAGGACTGCATGATGCTTGGCAGCTCTTTGTGCGCTTGGGCATAGACGCGGCGCTTGACAGCATATGGCAAGTTGCCCCATAAGGCTGGCGAATGATCGAGCATAATCTCATCAATCAACACCTCAAGGTTTTTATCGACCGTCTCCGTGATAAAGACCGCCATCTGCTCAGGCTCCATCGCCTGAAAAAATTCATCAAGCGACCCAAGCTTTGATAATGTCTGATCGACGATAACACCCGATATCTTACCGGCTTTACGCGGCACGATACCCTGCCAGCCAATACCTGGCAAACCAAAAAACGGAAAGTTTGGGATACGAATACCCCAAAACTTAATCGGATAAAACAGCATTTTGAGTGCCATCCACACGTGTGCCCAAGTGACAAAAGCGGTCACCGGCGGGATGGTTAGCATGGCAAAAAACTCTGGATGCTCAGCGATTGTCTGCCACAATGAAGTTACGTCCATGATTTATCTGGTTCCTGACAGGTTGATTGTCGGTGCTAGTAAATGAGCGTTAGCAAACTTCGAGCGCGGCAAAAAGACGCGCGGCCATCATAACGACTATAAAACAAATCGCCTGATTTTAGCATACTTGCCATTTATTAGCACACGTCGCAGCGCGCAAGTTGTGACTCATATGACAAATAACGGTGAGCCACTGCCAGCGCTGACAAGCCCATCCAACATAACATTCGCGCCCTTTAGGTCGTGTCTACTGATATTCACTTTATATGGACCTGATGATGGTGGTCGGCCAGATAGCGCCTGATAGCAGATAATCGTGACAAACACGCTGACGAGTACTGCGCCCGTGCATGGCTTCTGTTATAATTTGTCCACCAACCGCATAAGATATCAGCCAGTCAGTTGCTAAGATATCTTTTTGAGCAAAGACCATCTATGTGATTGAAACCCTTTGCATTATCCTTTATTCTTACCGCGCTTTGGCAAACCTGTCTATTTGTTTGCTTGTTTTTTGTTATCCATGTTTTGCTGACTCAGCTTTATTGACTCGCTGACCGTTTGGGCTTTGATTTTTATGAATAAACCGCTGACTCCCAATACCGAACAGGTCAATCGTATTTTTACCAATCGCATTATCATCTTTGGCGCTATTATACTTCTAGGCTTGGGTGGTCTGATACTGCGTTATGGCTATCTGCAGGTCTATGCGCATGATAAATATACGACGCAAGCGGACAATAACCGTATCAAGCTGATCTCAGCGCCGCCGAGCCGCGGATATATCTATGATCGCAACGGCATTATCTTGGCCGACAATCAACCTGTCTTTACCGCGATGCTCAGCCCTGATGAGGTCGAAAACCCTGAGCGCACCTTAAACTTGCTGGCGCCTATTTTTGATCTGACAGAGACGGACATCACTGATATTTTGGCGCGTCTGAATAAAGCCAAAAACGATCCAGTCACCATCAAGATTGACCTAACCGAAGCGCAGGTGGCACAGTTTAGCGAGCGTAAACCGTTTTTTCGGGGCGTGACGATTCGAAGTAAGCTGACCCGTTCCTACCCTTATGATGAGCTATTTGCCCATGTCATTGGCTATGTTGGCCGTATCAATGACAAAGAAACCAAGCGTATCGACAAGGATCGTTATGCAGGCACTGACCTCATCGGTAAAATCGGTATCGAAGATTATTATGAAGATATCCTCTTAGGGCAACCAGGCTATCAATCGGTTGAGACCGACGCACACGGCAATATCATCCGCCAACTAGACACCAAACCACCGATCGCGGGCAACGACATCACTTTGAGCTTAGATTATGGCCTACAAAAGGTCGCCCAGCAGCAGCTAGATGGCCGCCGCGGTGCCATTGTGGCTATTGACCCAAAAACAGGCGACGTACTGGCGTTTGTGAGCAACCCAAGCTACGATCCCAATCCCTTTATCTCTGGTATCTCCTTTAAAGATTATGGCGACCTGCGCGACGATATCGATCAGCCGCTGTACAACCGTGCGCTACAGGGCATGTATCCCCCTGCCTCTACCATCAAGCCCTTTGAAGGCTTGGGCGCGCTGCATTATGGCCTACGGGAGTGGGAGACCTCTATCTATGACCCAGGGTATTTTAGCTTGCCAGGCGACAGTCACCGTTTTCGTGACTGGAAACGCGGTGGTCATGGCTCAGTCGACCTCAAAAAATCGGTGGTGATGTCGGTGGACACGTATTACTATAAACTCGCCTATGAAATGGGCATTCAGCGCCTGCATGACTGGATGGTGCGCTTTGGTTTTGGAGAGCAGACGGGTATTGACTTGCCGCATGAGCGTTCAGGTATCATGCCATCGCCAAAGTGGAAAAAAGAAACTTATGATAAAGACTGGCTACCGGGTGAAACCATCTCAGTCAGTATCGGTCAAGGGTATTTTTTGGCGACGCCACTACAGGTAGCCAACGCCACCGCCATGACGGCCAGTAAAGGGCAACATATCACCCCGCATCTACTCAAAAGTAGCGACGGCGCAGCAGATGTAAAGATCATCAGCAAACCGGATGGCAAAATCGACTACAATGGCAAGCCCTCAGACTGGCTACGCATGCATGACGCGATGGAGAGCGTGATAAAAAACGGTACCGGACGCCGTATTTATACCTCCAAATATCGCATCGCAGGCAAGACGGGTACCGCACAAGTCAAGTCCATCGCCCAAGGCAAGCGCTATGATAAGTCTGCACTCGATAAGCGCCACTGGGACCACGCGTGGTTTAGTGGCTTTGCCCCTGTCGATGACCCACAAATCGCGCTGGCGGTGCTGGTCGAAAACGGTGGCGGCGGTAGTACCGTTGCCGCCCCAATTGGCCGCGCGCTCTTTGATTATTGGGTACTGCAGCGGCACGACGACCCTATCTTACCACCGACAGCAGACGAGCTAAAAGCTATTAAACGTCAAAAAGCGTTTGACAAAGCCATGCGTGATGCGCTGCGTGATAAAGAAGAAAAAGCACAAGCTGAGCAAACTGCTAATGCAGCGGCACAATAGGATACATAGGAATAATAAGCAAAATAAAGACCATGACCAGACACGGTAACCCAAGCCATGACAAAAAAACCCTCAAGCAGACGCGCCGCTAAAAACCGCACACCCAAAACCAGCCATCTGGCAAAGAGTAGCTCTGCCGGAGATGTCCGCATCATCGGTGGAGAACACAAGCGCCGTATCGTCCGATTCGTCGACGCCGAAGGCTTGCGTCCGACGCCCGACCGCCTGCGCGAGACATTATTCAACTGGTTACTGGCTGATATACACGGCGCTTATGTGCTCGACAGCTGTGCAGGTAGCGGGGTGTTGGGTTTTGAAGCACTGTCCCGCGGCGCCGCGCACACTACCTTTATCGAGCCAAATCCTGCCCAATGCCGCTTACTTGAGCAAAGCGCCACGCAGCTACGCTTAGAGACTCATCGTTATCAGATTATCCAAGGTACCGCCGAACACGTCCTGACGCACACTCAAACATTGCAACGTCACTTTGATATCGTCTTTATCGATCCGCCGTATGCGCAGGACTTATGGCAGCCTATCTTGACGACGCTCATCGAGCAGTCGTTGATCACAAGCGACACGCTGCTATATCTTGAGGCAGACAAAGCACTAGAGGATCAATTGCAGCAATTGGCCGACCATCTTAGCCAATCAACGACCGGAGCGGCGCCGACAGAACCAACAAGCATCAGCTTTGATTGTCTAAAACAAACCAAAGTTGGCCAAGTTGTCGCTGGACTTTATCAGCTGACACCGTCATAATTACAGCGTGCTTGCAAAAAGTGAGTGATGAGCAAATCGCTTTTCTTTGCCTCCCCGCTTTTAGCAACATCACGCAACACTTACAAAATGTCTAAAACCGCTTAAAAACTGGCCAAACGCTGCAGTTTGATGCATAAAGGCAAAAATAAACCCCAATGCAGCTTGCAAGCGTAGGCGCTACTGCTTATAATGTGCAGTCTGTTTTTTGAGAGCCCCGTTCCCAGCTAAACTCTCAACGAATTCTAATTTTAAGGTTTTATCATGAAAACACTTAGTGCAAAACCAGCTGAAGTGACCCATGACTGGTATGTCGTAGATGCTGACGGCAAAACCCTTGGTCGCTTAGCCACTCAAATTGCTACTCGCTTACGTGGCAAGCATAAAACTTCTTATACTCCGCACGTAGATACTGGTGACTTTATCGTTGTCATCAACGCAGAAAAAATCGCGGTAACGGGTAAAAAAGCACAAGACAAAAAGTACTATCGTCACAGTGGCTACCCAGGTGGTATCAAAGAAACCAACTTCACCAAGCTGATTGCACATAAGCCTGAAGATGTTCTATACAAAGCTGTTAAGGGTATGCTTCCAAAAGGTCCTCTTGGCTATGCGATGATTAAGAAGCTAAAGCTATATGCCGGGGAAGAACATCCACATACTGCACAGCAACCTAAAGAACTAGACATCTAAGGAGTCACTTATGGAACGCAATTACGGAACTGGTCGCCGCAAGACGTCTACTGCTCGTGTCTTTTTAGCGAAAGGTACTGGTGCTATCGTTGTTAACGGTAAACCACTTGATGAATACTTCAGCCGTGAAACTTCACGCATGGTCGTTCGTCAGCCACTAGAATTACTAGACTCTGCTAACGAATACGATCTATACGTAACCGTTGCAGGCGGTGGTATCAGTGGTCAAGCGGGTGCAATCCGCCACGGCATCACGCGTGCATTGATCGAAGCTGACGAAACATTAAAGCCTGCTCTAAAATCAGCTGGTTTTGTTACTCGTGACTCACGTCAAGTCGAACGTAAGAAATTGGGTCTACGTAAAGCACGTAAACGTCCACAATTCTCAAAACGTTAATCAAAGCTATCTCTTATCTTTTTGCGATTGGCCGCTTTATCTCAAAACAGTCCTATTCGCATTAAGCCAAAGAGTAGATTTGCAAAACCTTATAAGCTGGTCACAGCTTATAAGGTTTTTTTATGGCTGTTTTTCTAAGACTATTCTACAAAAACCTGCTACACGCAAAAACCACCTTGTAAAGTATTCAGCACTACCCCATCATGATAGTAACTTTTATTACCTCATCCTTATTATGAAAGCGCCAGAACAATACGACCCCAGCAAGCACCCAAAGACTGATGTATCAGGCTCACGCCCTGCGTCACCTAATCATACGGCCAAAAACAACAGCAAATCACCGACCATCCCTGCCGGTACGCCGACCATCACACAAAACCACAAACGCACCGCACAAGCAGAAAAAAAGCCTTTTGAATGGCAGTTTTTGTTGCCTAAATACTGGGGCATTTGGCTATTATTCTTTTTTATATTACCGATGATATATCTGCCACTACGTTGGCAGTTTTGGTTGGGTCGTAAGCTGGGTATTTTGGCTTACACCGTAGCAGGCTCGCGGCGGCGTGATACGCTGATAAATCTTAGGCTGGCCTTTCCAGAAAAGCCAGAAGCTGAGCGTGAGCTGATGGCAAAGCAAGTGTTTGTCAATCAGGGCATCGGTGTGTTTGAGACCTTATGTGCTTGGTTTCGCCCCAATGTCTTTACTCGTACTGTCTCAATCTCAGGACTACAGCATTTGGTTAATGCGCAAAACGACAATCGCGCTGTGATTTTGTTGGGTGCTCATTACACCATGCTGGATTTGGGCGGTTTACTCTGTACGCAGTTTTTTGCCGCCGATTGTATGTACCGACCTCAAAACAATCCATTGCTCGATTGGTTTATCTACAACGGCCGCACCACTATCTTTGGTAAGCAAATCTCTAGCCGCGATATGCGAAGCCTAGTCACCTCAATCAAAGCCGGACACGTGATTTGGTACTCACCCGATCAGGATTACGGCCTCAAACAAGGGGTGATGGCACCGTTTTTTGGTGTACCAGCGGCCACCATTACCGCCGCCAGACGCATGGCAAAACTGGGTGACAAACAGCATCCACCTGCCCTCATGGCACTGCATACCTATCGGCAAACGCCTGATAACCTACCGCGAGGCAAACGTCCTCATTATCACCTGACCATTACCCCAGCGCTGGAGAACTATCCTAGTAATGACGAGGTGGCTGATGCAACACGTGTCAATGAGATATTAGAAGGACTGATTCGTATTGATCCGACTCAGTGGATGTGGTTCCATCGCCGCTTCAAAAACGGCCCTGATGGTCGTACAGATATTTATAAGTAGACATTGATACCCAAACAAAGCAGTAGGTAAATTTGTTATAATTTGCGCCATCAAATTGAGTCGTTGACGTCAATACCACTCTTTTACTTAAGTAAAAACACTAGGGCCTGTCCTCATTTTAAAAATGGCGATAAAAATGAGATAAATTGCCGCCAAACAAGGAAAATAGCGCAGATAATATCAAGATATTCGTCAGCTATTTGACACCGTTTGGCCAGATTTAGCCGTTTTTAGCCCATTTAGATGGCTATCGATTGAATTGAGGGTACGCCCTAATAGCACTCTAAAAAATTAAAAAGTAAACCAACCACGGATTTATCATGACTAATCAAACTGACGCCCCTAATAAAGAACACAAACGCATCCTCACTGGCATCAAACCAACAGGTATCCCGCATCTAGGTAACTATGTCGGTGCCATTCGTCCAGCGATTGAGTCGATCCAAAATAGCGACGATGAGGCGTTTTTCTTTTTGGCCGACTATCACGGCATCATCGGCTGCTACGATCCTGCTGTCATCCATGAGTCAACCAAAATCATTGCTGCGACGTGGATTGCTTGTGGTCTTGACCCTGAGCGCGTGACTTTCTATCGTCAGTCGGATGTGCCTGAGATACCAGAGCTGGCTTGGATTTTGAACTGCTCATGCGCCAAAGGTCTGATGAACCGTGCCCATGCCTATAAAGCTGCCGTCGATATTAATATGGAAAAGGCAGATGTCGATCCAGACCAAGGCATCAACATGGGGCTGTTTGGCTATCCTGTGCTCATGGCGGCGGACATCTTAATGTTCAACGCCACCCACGTCCCCGTAGGCCGTGACCAAGTACAGCACATCGAGATGGCGCGTGACATCGCTGGCACCTTTAACCATCGCTATAAACCGCTCTTTACCCTCCCCTCAGCGGTCGTTGATGAAGACATCCCTCTGCTGACAGGGCTTGATGGTCGTAAGATGAGCAAAAGCTATAGCAACACCATTCCTCTATTCGGTGAGCCCAATCCGCAAGTCAACGCTGAAAAGCAAATGCACAAAGCCATCATGAAAATCGTCACCAACTCGCAATTGCCGGATGAGCCAAAAGACCCTGATGACTCAGCACTTTTTGAGATTTACAAAGCCTTTGCCACTGCTGAAGAAATCGCGGATATGCGCGCACAGTATGCCGCTGGTATCGGCTGGGGTGATGCCAAGCAAGTATTGTTTGATAAAATAAATAGCGAGATTGCGCCATTTCGCGCGCGTTATGAGGAGCTGATGGCCAACCCCAAAGAGCTTGAAGAAATCCTACAAATGGGGGCGAACAAAGCGCGCCGTCATAGCCGCAAACAGTTAGACAAGGCGCGCCGTGCTATTGGAATACGTCCACTTGCCAAACTTAAATAGCGCCTTACGTGGCAAAGTACGTCGCCATCAGGACAGATGCTAAACATGCAAACCTCAACGACCAAACAATCAGCCGCTTTAGATAAAGCGGCTTTGTCTGCTAGCACGCCTGACAAAAAAGACAGCACCGCTATCAGCCAAATACCGCTACGTATCTATCAAACGCCCATACAACATCTGCCCGATGATCTGTACGTGCCGCCTGGGGCCTTTGCCATTTGGCTTGAGCAATTTGCCGGGCCACTTGATTTTTTATTGTATCTGGTCAAAAAAAACAACGTCGATCTCACGCAAATGCCCATCTTGCCTATCACAGAGCAGTATCTGGCTTATATCAGTGAGCTAGATACCGAGCATTTTGAGCTGGCGGGCGACTACTTACTGATGGCATCCACATTGATTGCGATCAAGTCTGAACTGCTGCTGCCCGCGCCTGAGGTGCCAAGTGATGAGCGTGACCCAAAGGCAGAGCTGATCGAGCGCCTTGAAGAATACGCACAGATCAAGGCGGTCAGTCAACGCTTGGACAATCTGGTGCGTATTGAGCGCGATGTGTTTTTAGCGATGGTCAGCATGCCCAGCACCGAGGTGATGAGCGCCGAATTACCTAGCTATTCACCAACTCTGTTGATCGATAGTTTGTTTAAGATGCAGTTGCAGCCTGATTATCAGATGCACACCATCAAAGTCGATGCCGTGCCGCTGTCTGATCGCATCGCCAGCATCAGCCGTCAGCTAAGCACGGATGGCGCGCGCTCATTTTATGAGCTTTTGGACAATACCCAAGGTAAGATCGGTGTGGTGGTCAGCTTCGTTGCCGTACTGGAGCTGATAAAACGGCAGCTGGTTGGCGTTGTAAATACCGATTTAGAAAGCCGTCCTAACGATGCTGGTACTGATGCTGATGCTGATGCTGATGCTGATAAAGGGGCTGCAGAAAATGACCACATAGAACAACTCACGCTACAGTGGCTGGCTTAATAGTTTTTAGTAGAGAATATATGCAATGACAGACAACCAGCACCAATCGCCAACACAGACGGACGATTATTTAGAGACGATGAGTAAGCATATCGAAGTGCTGTTGCACGCATCAGAGACACCTCTTACTGACACGGTCTTAAAAAAACAGCTGTCGTTAACGGTCGAAGAGCTGACCCAAGCGCTAGAGCGGTTACAATTACGCTTAGCCAGCGGCGTGCTTAGGCTGTACAAGACCGCCAGTGGTTATCGACTACAAATCTCTGACGACTATAGCGCGCTCATTCAGCGTGTGTTTCCGCAGCGTCAAGAGCGCCTAAGCCAAGCCCTGCTTGAGACTCTAAGCGTCATCGCCTATAAGCAGCCTGTGACCCGTAGCGATATCGAGCATGTCCGCGGCGTGACGCTATCGAGTAACATCTTGCGCCAACTGTTTGATAAAGGCTGGATCGTCGAGGAAGGCTATAAAGACACCTTAGGGCGCCCTGCACTGCTGCATACCACGCCGCAGTTTTTGGACGCATTTGGGCTGACGCATTTGGATGAACTGCCGCCTATGCCAGATATGGAAGCTATCCAAGCGATGTCTTAGAGTCTTGCTGCCATAAAAAAGGACAAACCGCGCAAGGCTTGTCCTTTTTTTATACATAGTCGGTTGTTTTGAGGACTAGACTTACTGATTGATGACGTCCACACCCTTTGGCGGGGTGAATTTAAACTGGCTACTACCAATACTCGGGTTTAGCTTGATATTGCTAAACTTGATAGAAGTAGTCTGACCCAAACTGTCATTGAGCACCATCATCACAGGCTTGCCGCCGCTAAAGCTCATCGATAGGCTCTTAAAGCTCGCGCTATCAGCTTTTGGATAAAGCACGTAGTAGTTTTTATTATCATAAGGCTGGGTGATTTTGAAGTTTTTATCAATTTTACTAGGATCACCCGACAGCAATAACGCTGGCGTATTGCCTACTTGGCTATCGACATTTTGTTTGGTCGCTTGTTCTAAGTCTTTATCATAGACCCACATCGAGTTGCCGTTGGCTACGATAAGCTGCTGCGATGGGGATTTGGTTTCCCAACGAAAATTATTGGGACGCTGTACGTTCATCGTACCTGTGAAGGTGCCACTATTGGCGCCTTTGGTGGTTTGGCTAAAGCTTGCGGTCATACTTTTGGTGTTTGCCAAAAGCTTATTTAAGCGCTTAGCGGCCATTAAATTGTCCGCGGGGGCGGCGGTTGCTGACTGGCTGATCGCCATCATAGGGGCAGCCACGCCGAGTGATGTCATCAATACGCCTGTCAACGCACTGCTCATCAGTTTTTGCGTTAAAGTGGTTGGTTTGCTAGATATCGTCATACTCATTCCTCTCTCAACATGCAAATCGCATAAAAATAAAATGTCTTCATTAAAATTGTTTTTTTCAACAAGTGCTTATCTCGCGCCAAAAAATCGACGTGAGTAAACAATGCAGACAGTGTGCCAGTTTTTTTATTACACGCCTAGTCATCGTTTGCAATCTTTACTACGGCTGCCATACACGCTTGTAACTGATTGACGCGCGGCGACTGTACATCATAAACCAAACGCACTGCCCTATGGCGCGTGATTGGGCAAGTTTTTTAGATTCCTTCCAAACCGGTCGTCTAATAGGCCAATAGCCGTCTTTTAAACTCGTAAGCTGGCAGACAATGGCTGATACAAAGCGCCCAACAAAACACTTAGCTCAAAGCAATTAGCTCAAAACGCTCAATAACGTTCGTGAGAAATGACTGGCATAAAAAAAGCCCCTACTGCCATCAGACAGTAGAAGCTTTTTTGTCGTCATTTTATATAAATGAAAGATAAATAAAATGACGTCGCATCATTGCTAAGCCGTTATAGGCCATGAATTATGCGCTTTCAACCGATACATAACGACGGTTGAACTTACCTTTGGTCGCAAACTTTACAACGCCGTCATTTAGGGCAAATAAAGTATGGTCACGACCCATGCCAACGCCTTCGCCTGCGTGGAACTCTGTACCACGTTGACGTACGATGATGTTACCAGCTGTGATAGCTTGGCCACCAAAGATTTTTACGCCGAGCATTTTTGGGTTTGAATCACGACCGTTACGAGTCGAACCGGCAGCTTTTTTATGTGCCATGAGAAAATCTCCTTGTTAATGTGACTTATCGCCAATGCGATAACTCTTAAGCATTTAGTGCGCTAGTTTAGCGATAATCGCTAAATAGGGAATTAGGCATTAATGGCTTTGATTTTTAACAAGGTGTACCATTGGCGGTGACCTTGCTCTTTGTGATAGTGCTTACGACGGTTGTGCTTGATGATACGGATTTTTTCGCCGCGACCATGCTCAACCACTTCAACTTCTACGCTAGCGCCTTCAACAACAGGCTGACCGATTTTGACGTTATCGCCGTCAACAACCATCAACACGTCTTCTAGTTTGATTGTCTCGCCTTTTTCTGCTTTTAGTAGCTCAACTTTTAAAAGCTCATCGACGACAACGCGGTGCTGCTTACCACCAGTTTTGATTACTGCGTACATTGTATGACTCCGTTTAACCCGTGTGCCGTGGCTGATGTTATATCAACGCTTCGATAACGAACACGACAGGGAAAAATTAAAGGCAATATTTTACGGCTTTTTGCTCATAAAAGCAAGCCGCGCCTCTTGTTTTTGTAAGGTGGTTACCTGAATACCATCGTCCGTATCTCCCTGCTTGTCAGTGACGATCAAGCTTTATAAAGGCGGCCGCTATTGCTACACACTTTTTATGGCCAGCAACTGTTTATAACTTACAATCAATGAGTGTGAATGCCCAGTTGCTTAGTCTAGCAGACACGCTAGCAAATACGACGAATGGCTAATGCCTAACGGTGGCCATTATAGCTTATATAATCAGTGACTTACATTGCTTTATTTGCTCTTTGGTTGCTTTTAATGTCTATTCTCGGTTGGCTTTTAGCGTCTACCTTCCCAGCCCAGCACCTATCCGCATCAGCGCACTACACTTTAACCAACCATTCAAAAACACAGCTATGCTATTATAACCAAAACGACGCCTTTGCTATATAAGACCGAGGCTACCAAACTTTTTTATTTTGACTGATATGACGATTTATTATGACCAGTACCCTTTTAGACACGAATACGCCTAACGCTCAGCCCACGCCCAGCTATGCCGATATCCAAAGTATCGTGGCCGATGATTTTGAGATCATGGACAAACAAGTATTTGGCAGCCTGAACTCCAAAGTACAACTCGTCATGAGCGTCTCACAGCATGTGATCAATGCAGGGGGCAAACGTATGCGCCCACTGATTACGCTGCTTTGTGCGCGTATGTTTGACGACAATCCATCAGAAAAAGCGATGCATTTGGCGGCCATCACAGAGATGCTACATACCGCAACCTTAGTGCATGACGATGTGATCGATGAATCAGGTCAGCGCCGCGGCAAGCCCACAGCCAATGCCACGTGGGACAACGCCACCGCCGTACTGGTTGGTGATTATCTAATCGCCCGCGCCTTTAATTTATTGGTTGGTTTTCAAAGCTTGCCATTGTTGCAAGTCTTCTCTGATGGCACTTGTGATATCGCTGAAGGTGAGGTATTACAATTACAGCATCAGCATAATCCAGCCGCGACAGAAACCGACTATCTCAATATTATCGACGGTAAGACCTCACGCCTATTTATGATGGCGACCCAAGGCGCGGCTATTTTGCAAGGACAAGAGCAGCATCTACAAGCCCTAGCTGATTTTGGTCAGCATTTTGGTAATGCCTTCCAGATTATCGATGATGTGCTTGATTACAGCGGCGATAGTGAGCTGATGGGCAAAAACTTAGGCGATGATTTGAGTGAAGGTAAGCCAACGCTACCGACTATTAAGGCGCTTGAGCTACTCAAAAACAGCGACAAGCAAGGTTATGAGCAGCTGCGTATCGCCGTACAAACGGGTAAAACACCGAATGCTGAGCAGCTGATTGAGTTGGTACGCAGCTCCGGCTCATTAGATTACTGTAAACAGCGTGCACTAGAGGAGACGAGATTGGCACAGAAAGCACTGGGCACACTGCCTGACAACCGTTATCGTCAAGGTCTGTACCAGCTGACTGAGCTCGCTAGCGCACGATTGGTATAATGACATATGAATCGTCTGTGTTATTAGCTAATTGAGACGGCTCATTTTTTAGCAGCGTTTTTGAGCAACCGAGCCATAAATATTCATTGATCAAAAGCAACAGTATCTAAAAAGACACCCTCTTAAAACGGGTGTGTCAGCCAAATAGTTACCTTTCTTTAAGTTTCATAAATCCTGACGGTACTATAATTGTGTCAGGATTTTTTAATGGTTAAATACTGATTGACCACGCTCATTAGAGGCTACTGACTGGTCTAAGTCGCTATATTTTAAAGGTCATAGTTAGGGGTTGATAAATTCGTCAATTTGTTGACAAAGCAGATTTTTGGCGGTTTTAAAACCTCAATAACACTATGGCTTTACAATTATAACAAAAAATTACAATAAATTTGCATAGCGGGTTGTATGTCTTCTTATTAGCTGCTAGTTGGTGTAGCAGTTACTATGGCGGGATTTTATTTACTCAGCGAGCACAGTGCGGTCAGTTTTTGTCAGCTTTCCTATCGTGAATCACTTGACTGTGGGGTTACCCCAATAGTTTATAATAACTCTTTAAATTTACTAACCTACTTTGTGGTCTGCCTAAACTTGTAATATCACATTTACCAAATCGCGTCTCAATCAAACTCGCTACTGGCTGCCTTACTAGCGATTTTTATTAAATCCATTGACTCAAAGGTTGAGTATGCCGTACTGGCATGAATGTGCAGAATAAGTAGACCCTCGATATTTCGTACATCAAAATTTATTGATAAACTTTTCATACTGCCATTATTCTTTATAGATATTGCCGAGGACATTGATGAAGCATTCTACTCTTGCGCTTGTAATAGCATCTGTGCTATCTGGAGCTGTACTGGTTGGCTGTGACAAAAACGAGGACGCCGCTGGTGAGCAAGCCGCTCAGCAGCAGATGCCGCCTGCGGTCGTCAACGTCCAAACCGTCACATTTGATACCGTCCCTCAAGTACAGACATTCTCCGGACGTACCGCCGCGTATCAAACCGCTGACGTCCGCCCACAGGTCAATGGTGTCATCGACGAAGTGCTGTTCCGTGAAGGCAGTAACGTCAAAAAAGGCCAGCCCCTTTATCGTATCAATACCGACAACTATGCGTCTTCTGTCGCCAGTGGGCAAGCCGCGGTGCAACAAGCACAAGCCAACTATCAGACAGCACAGGCCAACAACGCCAATGCCAAAGCTGAGCTAGCCAGCCGCCAAGCATCATTGGCGCAGGCGCAAAACGACTTACAACGTCTGCAAGGGCTGGTCGATATCGATGCCATCTCCAAGCAGCAATACGAACAAGCACAAACCGCGGTACGCACCGCACAAGCTGCTGTACAAAGCGCGGCGGCCGCTGTCGCACAGACCCAAGCGGGCATCGAGAGTGCCAAAGCAAGCATTCAAACGGCTAAGGCTGGGCTACAAGCCAGCACGCTAGACCTCAACCGTACCATCGTACGTGCGCCATTGACGGGTCGCACGGGCCGCTCAAGCGTGACGGCGGGTACACTAGTGAGCGCAGGTCAGTCCGATCCGTTGGTGACCATCTCTCGCTTAGATCCTATCTATGTCGATATCAGTCAGTCATCATCTGAGCTACTAAAGCTACGCCAACAAATCTCTGAAGGCAAAGCACAACCAGGTATGAACTCTGTGGAGCTGGTATTAGAAGACGGCTCGGTCTATCCGGTACGCGGTAAGCTTGCGCTGTCTGAGGCCAAAGTCGATGAATCTACAGGCGCGGTCACCTTGCGAGCGATTTTCCCAAATAGCAACAATATCTTGTTGCCAGGCATGTACGTCACCGCTCGCCTCACGCAGAGCGTCATCACCAACGCCGCCTTAGTACCACAAAGTGCGGTCATGCGTACGCCTAAAGGCGACACGCAAGTGTACATCGCTGACAAAAACAACAAAATCCAAGTGCGTCCAGTCACCATCAATGGTACTTATGATGGACAATGGATCGTCACAGATGGCCTGCAAGCGGGTGATAAATTGGTCGTTATTGGTGGCTCGAAGGTCAAACCTGAGCAAGAAGTGGTGGTAAAACCACTAGAGAGCGCCAATCCAGCACCATCTACAAAAGGTGCTGAAGCCAAAACACCGCAGCAAGCGGCAAAAACAATGGATAAGAAGCCAGCTGGTAATGACACCTCTGAAAACAACGCTACCAAAGAAAAATCAACAGAAGCCGCTGCTAACTAATTCCATTCAAAGATAGGAAGACTTAGGGATATACTATGTCACGTTTTTTTATTAATCGCCCTATTTTTGCATGGGTGCTGGCTATTTTGGTCATGCTCATCGGGGTGATATCGGTCATCAATCTACCGATCGAACAGTATCCACGTATTGCACCGCCGACGATTTCGGTGAGTGCCAGCTATCCTGGTGCCAACGCCCAGACCGTCGAAGACTCCGTTGTCCAGATCATTGAGCAACGTATGAAGGGCCTTGATGGTCTGATGTATATGTCATCGTCGAGCTCCTCAAACGGTAGCGGCTCTGTGACGCTCACTTTTGAAAACGGCACAGACCCTGATACGGCACAGGTACAAGTACAAAACAAACTACAAGCGGCCATGAGCTCGCTACCTGAGTCGGTGCAGCGTCAAGGCGTCAACGTCAACAAATCCTCCAGTAGCTTTTTGATGGTGCAGGCATTTATTTCTGAAGATGGCAGTATGGATCGTGCTGATATTGCCGATTACATCAACTCAAACGTCGTCGATCAGCTTAGCCGCGTAGAAGGCGTGGGTGAAGTGCAAGTGTTTGGCTCCTCTTATGCCATGCGTATCTGGTTAGATCCTGCGCGATTGCGTAGCTACAACATGGTGCCCTCTGACGTGGTCAGCGCTGTACGCGCGCAGAACGCACAAGTCTCAGCCGGTCAGTTAGGGCAAGCACCTGCTGACACCGAACGACAAGTCATTAACGCCACCGTCACCGTACAGAGCTATCTACAAACTCCTGAAGAGTTTAAAGATATCTTGCTAAAAACAGACACCTCGGGCGCGCAAGTACGCCTCGGCGATGTCGCTGATGTCGAAATCGGTAGTGAAAACTATAGCATCATCTCCTTGTATAACGGTCAAGAAGCGGCAGGTCTAGGTATTTCATTGGCTGCAGGCGCAAACGCGTTAGAGACCCGTGAGGCGGTCGGCGCACGTATGGCGGAGCTTGAGAAAAACTTCCCAGCAGGCCTTATCTCTGTTGTCCCTTACGACACCACGCCGTTTGTGCGTTTGTCTATCGAGCAAGTGGTTCATACACTGATCGAAGCGATCGTGCTGGTATTTATCGTCATGTTTATTTTCTTACAGAACTGGCGCGCCACCATCATTCCTACTCTTGCTGTCCCTGTCGTACTCTTAGGTACGTTTGCGGTGTTGTATGTCGCAGGATTTAGTATCAACGTATTGACGATGTTTGCAATGGTACTGTCCATCGGTCTACTGGTTGATGATGCGATCGTTGTTGTCGAAAACGTAGAGCGAATATTAGAAGAAAACCCTGATATTTCGGTCAAAGATGCAACCGTTCAGTCGATGGGCGAGATCAGTAAGATTGTTATTGGTATTGCGCTGATTTTGTCTGCCGTATTTGTACCGATGGCCTTTTTTGGCGGCTCGACAGGTGTTATTTATCGTCAGTTCTCTATCACCTTGATCACGAGCATGGCGCTGTCAGCCTTGGTGGCATTGGTGTTCACCCCTGCCCTATGTGTGACCTTGCTAAAACGTGGTAAGAGCCATGAAAAAGGCAGTACTGAACAACAAAAAGGCTTCTTTGGCTGGTTCAACCGCGGCTTCTTTAAGCTAAGCCGCTCTTATGAAAACTTCGTCGGCAAAAGTATTCGTTTTAAGTGGTTGTACCTGATCGGCTATGCCGCCATTATCGGTATTATGGCAGTGGTGTTCTTGCGTATTCCAGGTTCGTTTTTGCCAGAAGAAGACCAAGGTATTATGTTTACCTTAGTCCAGCTTCCTGCTGGCTCCACGCTAGATGAAACACAAGACGTGCTCGATAAAGTCAGTAATTATTACGACACACAAGAAGGCGATAATATTGCCTCTGTCTTTACCGTTGCTGGTTTTAGTTTTGCAGGTCAAGGCCAAAACATGGGTCTGGCATTCGTTCGACTGTCAGATTGGGAAGAGCGCTCAGGCGATGAAAACACCGCACAAGCGGTAGCAGATCGCGCGATGGGTTATTTCTTTACCCAGTTAAATGAAGCGCAAGTATTTGCCATCGTGCCGCCAGCCATTACTGAGCTTGGTAATGCCAGTGGTTTTGATTTGATGCTACAAGACAGTGGTAACCTTGGACACGAAGGGTTGCTTGAAGCCCGTAATATGCTCTTAGGCATGGCAGCACAGAACGATAAAGTATCTGGCGTGCGTCCTAACGGTCAAGAAGATTCACCGCAGCTCAAAGTCAATATCAACCAAGAGCAAGCAGCGGCTTATGGCCTATCGCTTGGCAGCATCAATAGTGTTATTTCTACGGCTTGGGGCTCGAGCTATATCAACGACTTCGTCGATCGTGGTCGTATCAAGCGTGTCTATGTTCAAGGTGAAGCCAGTAGCCGTACCAATCCTGATGACATCGGTAAGTGGTATGTACGTAATGATACGGGCGACATGATTTCATTTGATGCATTTTCTAGCAGTGAATGGCAATCAGGGTCACCGCGTCTGACGCGTTATAACAGCTTACCTTCGATGAATATTCAGGGTAGCGCCGCTCCAGGCTTGAGTACTGGTGAAGCGATGAGCTCAATGGAAGCGATGATTGACAAGTTGCCTGAAGGCATCAGCTATGAGTGGACGGGCATGTCATTAGAAGAGCAAAAGTCAGGCGCCCAAGCGCCGATGCTTTATGCGCTTTCAATCCTCGTCGTATTTTTGTGCTTGGCGGCACTATATGAGAGCTGGTCTATCCCCTTCTCTGTCCTATTGGTTATTCCACTTGGGGTATTGGGTGCGGTGATATTTACGTGGTTACGCGGTTTTGCTAACGACATCTACTTGCAAGTGGGTCTACTCACCGTCGTTGGTTTGTCCGCCAAAAACGCCATCTTGATTATTGAATTTGCTAAAGAACACCAAGAAGAAGGCTATAGTCTCAAAGAGGCCGTTATGACCGCAGCACGTCAACGTCTGCGTCCAATTATCATGACCTCACTAGCCTTTGGGCTCGGTGTTGTGCCATTATTCCTCGCCACAGGACCAGGTTCGGGCAGTCAGAATGCTATTGGTACCAGTGTGGTCGGTGGTGTCTTAACCGCTACCTTCCTCGGCATCTTCTTTATTCCTATGTTCTTTATTTGGGTGCGCAGCATGTTCCCTTATAAGGACAATGAAGATCACAATGGTAAAGGGGATGATGATAACCATCCAGGTGGTAACGGCGGCGGTGATAATCCGGCCCCATCTGCCCCTACAGAAGATAAGCAATCATTAACTCCTCCTGCGAGTTATCAGCCTGTAAGCCTTGGAGATAATACACAATGAGCTCTTTATTCTTAACCTCTAACTCAGCCGTAAGAGCGGTAAGCTCTAAAGCTTTACTAGCTACTGGTAAATCATCGCGCCTACTTGGCCTGAGCGTGCTAGCTCTGAGTATGGCCGCTTGCAATACTATCCCTAAAGCAGATACAAGCCCCGTTCTCGCTGAGCCTAACCTGCCTATCGAGCAAGCTTATGGCGCTTTTGGTGATGAGACTGTTAGCACCTCTGAGCAGCCTAGTATCGCCGGACAGCGTTGGCAGGATTTTTATAGCGATGAGCGTCTTAAAGGGTTAATCGCTTTAGGTCTTAGCAACAATAAAGACTTTGAGAGTGCCCGTTTGGCTATCGAAAAAGCGCGAGCGCAGTATCGTATTACTGATATTAATGATTTGCCTGCGATCAACGCCAGTGGCGGCTACACGCGTCAAGCGCAAAATAGCGTCGACAAAAACCCCAATAGCAGCTATAACGTCAACCTAGGCTTGGCCAACTATGAGCTGGATTTTTGGGGCAAAATTGCCAGCTTAAAAGATCAAGCCTTGCAAAATTTCTTAGCGACGAGCGCCGCCAAAGACGCCACGCAAATCAGCCTGATTAGTAACATCGCCCAAAGCTATGCCAACCTAAGCTATAGCTTGGCGCAGCTAAAACTGGCAGAAGCCACTGCTGAGAGCCGTGAGCGCTCGCTGTTTATTGCCGACAAACGCTTTGAAGCTGGGGTCGATCCCAAACTGCCCTCATTACAAGCCAGCGCGTCTTTAGAAAATGCCAGACTGGCGGTACTACGCGCCCAGAGTAGTATTTTGACCTCGCGTAATGCCTTGCAGTATCTGATTGGCGCCCCGATTCCAAATGAGCTGATTCCAGCGCCTGCCGTCAGTAATATCACAAGCCAGCAGATCTTTAATGCCGGCTTGCCAAGTGAGCTGCTGCGTTATCGCCCTGACGTCCTACAAGCAGAGTACAGCCTCAAAGCGGCAGGTGCCAATATCGAAGTGGCACGCGCCTCTTACTTCCCTTCTATCAGCCTAGCCAGTAGTGTGGGCGTGAGTAGTGGTAGTTTGGATGACTTATTTAAGAGCGGCTCGGTGGGCTGGTCGTTTGGCCCAAGTATTAGCGTGCCTATCTTTGATGCAGGTCGCCTAGATGCCAACTACGACGTGGCCAAAATCGAGCGCGAGCAGACCTTGGCAAACTACGAAAAATCTATCCAAACCGCCTTCCGTGAAGTGTCAGATGTATTGGCCACACGTGCGACGCTAGGACAGCAGCTCGAAGCACAGTATCGTCTACAAGACAACTTTGAGCAGACCTATCAGATAGCAGATGCACGCTTTAAGGCTGGTATCGCAAACTATCTAGACGTACTCGATGCCCAGCGCTCGCTGTTCTCAACTCAGCAAGGTATCTTGGATTTGGAGCTACAAAAAATCGTCAGCCAAATCGAGCTATACCAAGCGCTCGGTGGCGGTGCCAACCTTGATGTACCAACAGCCATTCCCGTACCGCATAAAAACTTGGTACAATTGGTCAACTTACCTGCTAGCACCAACAAAGCAAAAGCAGTAAACGCTATCGAGGCTGCCAGCTCAGCACGGGTAGCCTCGCCGCAAGAAGCAGGTGCAATCAAGCAAGCACAGGCCAAAGAGACCGCGAGCTTTGAGCCAACCGCGGTGGTTGATGTCAACGACGATGGTACAACAGATGCTGCAGTCGGGGTGATCACCGAAAAAACCACCTTTGACACCAGTACAGAGACCGTCCCTGTGACCCAGATCGTTGAACCATAAGCAGTCTTAACGAGGGCAAGGCAACACAACGCCCCTCACTCTAACAGTCGATACGTACCATCAGCCCTACCGACTTGGTAGGGCTTTTTGCTTTTGACCGCGGCTATTGGGTATAGTAGTCAAACCATACTAGCCAGCCTCACATAGCCGTATCAGACGACAACGCTTAAAACATGTAAACCCATCAAACAAAACAAATATAAGGAATGATTATGAGCTATACCTTTAACCGTCAATATCCTGCCACTCGCTTGCGCCGCTTGCGTTATAACGACAATGTACGCTCGATGATTCGTGAAGTGGAGCTACACCCCAAACACTTTATCGCCCCTGTTTTTGTCTTAGAAGGCAAAAACCAGCGTGAGGCGATCTCTAGCATGCCAGGAGTCGAGCGTCTATCTATCGATCTGCTGATCGATTATGCCAAAGCGCTATTAAATGAGGGCGTCACAACCATCGATATTTTTCCCGTCATTGACAACGCCCTAAAAACCCCAGACGGCAAAGCAGCCTACGATAAAAATGGCCTGACAGCGCGCGCCGTAAAAGCCGTAAAAGACGCCGTACCAGAAATGGTGGTGATGACTGACGTGGCACTGGACCCGTATACCTCACATGGCCAAGATGGTCTGCTCGACGATAGTGGCTATGTCATCAACGATGACACCATCGAGGTATTGGTCAAGCAAGCCCTTGTCCATGCACAGGCTGGCGCTGATATCATCTCACCAAGTGACATGATGGATGGCCGTATCAAAGCCATGCGTGATGCCTTTGAGAGCGAAGGTCTTGTCAATACCGCTATCATGGCTTATTCTGCCAAATACGCCTCGGCCTATTATGGACCATTCCGTGATGCTGTCGGCAGTGCAGGCAACCTAAAAGGTGGGCACAAAAAACAATACCAAATGGACTTTGGTAACCGCACTGAAGCTTTGCACGAAGTGGCAATGGATATCAATGAAGGCGCGGATATGGTGATGATTAAACCAGGTCAGCCTTATCTGGATTTGATTCGCGAAGTCAAAAACACCTTTGGCATACCGACTTTTGCTTATCAAGTATCTGGCGAATATGCCATGCACATGGCCGCGATTCAAAATGGCTGGCTGACTGATGCGGTGATCCTAGAGTCTTTGATTGGCTTTCGCCGCGCGGGTGCCGACGGCATCTTGACCTATTTTGCCTTAGAGGCAGCGCGTCAGCTAAATAACGCTTAAAGATAAGTTTACTCAGTAGTTTATCTTTCAAAAACGCCCCAGCTCACATCGGTCAGCTGGGGCATTTTTTATTGTGGTATTTTTTTATCAGTATCCGTTAACCTATGTCAGTGAACCTCTTAAACACACAGACAATTTGATAAATGGTCACTTTAAGACAGACTTATGTCTTATCACGCTGATGTGGTGAATGAAAATCAATCGCAGGCCCGACAGGGATGATACGTGTTGGATTGATATTGGCATGACTGCCATAATAGTGCTGCTTGATATGCGTCATATTGACCGTCTCTGCAACGCCTGGCACTTGATACAACTCTCGTAGATAGCCCCATAGATTGGGATAATCAACGATACGGCGTATGTTGCATTTAAAATGACCAAAATACACACTATCAAAACGCACAAGCGTAGTAAATAAACGCCAATCTGCTTCTGTGATCGTCTGGCCGACCAAGTAGCGCTGCTGCGACAAGCGCGCCTCGAGCATGTCTAACGCCTCAAATAGCGCTGTCACTGCCTCTTCATAAGCAGCTTGCGTGGTAGCAAACCCTGCCTTATAGACGCCATTGTTTACCGCTGTATAGACCCTATCGTTGATCTCATCGATTTCGGCCAACTTCTCTGCTGGCAAAAAGTTACCAGCACGCGCGCCGACCTCATCAAAGGCGGTGTTAAACATACGGATGATCTCTGATGACTCATTGCTGACGATGGTGTTGGTTTTTTTATCCCACAAGATAGGCACCGTGACGCGCCCTGTATAATCAGGCTTCGCCGCAACGTATATCTCATAAGCATAATCGGCATCGTGTAGCGGATCAGCAATCACGCCCTCGCCTGCGGCAAACGTCCAGCCCTTATCACCCATAAACGGATGCACGACCGACAACGACACCATATCCTCCAAGCCCTTGAGCTTACGATAAAGGGTGGTGCGATGCGCCCAAGGGCAAGCCAGTGATACATATAGATGATAACGGTTTGGCTCGGCTTTAAAACCGCCCACCCCTGATGGGCCTGCGCTACCGTCTGCGGTCACCCAGTTTCTAAAGCCTGCGTCCTCACGCTGAAAACGGCCCCCACTGGATTTTGTGTCATACCACTGATCTTGCCACTCTCCCTCGACTAATAACCCCATAATCTATCCCACTCTACATTAATATCATCATAGCCTTGTCACCGTCATCATTGAGTCCTGACATCAAACAAAACAGTCTGTAAAACGACCTCTGATCAAAACCATTGCTCTTTTATGACAACCACTGAGCCATTATGACAACCATAGTAACATCAATGCCGGTGATATCTCTATGCAGCTTTATTCTTAATGCTTATCACCCACAAAACACCAGCCAAGCGCATCAGATAAATCGCTGACAGTCGCCAAACTGTAGAGGAAAGTCCATAAAAAGCTTCAATATCGAAGGAATTATAAGTATTTTCATAATAATTCAATTTTTTTATAAAAAAGGCTTGCAAAGTCTTAAAAACTTGCTAAAATGCTCAACCTAAATAGGCGTATAGCTCAGTTGGTTAGAGCGCTACCTTGACATGGTAGAGGTCGTTGGTTCGAATCCGATTACGCCTACCAGATTCGAAAGCCCCAATCTTTTTGATTGGGGCTTTTTTTATCCGTGAAATATGAGCTGTAGCGGAAAATACTTGTCTACATCGACTCATAATCATGATTACACAAACAGATTTAAATCATTTAAAAAAGTGACGGTGACCAAATGGTGACCGACCCTTTGTAACTATCCCCTAAAATAACACAGCTCAAACGTAGAGTTTCTTATAAAATACCCATAAGGAGTTTTGATATGAGCAAACGAATGACTGAGACCCAAATCGTATCGATATTAAAAGAAGCAGAAGCTGGGATACCTGCTAAAGAGCTGTGCCGTAAATACGGGGTAGCTAGCTCGACTTTTATAATGAGGAACGTTAAGAAACAGTCAGTATAGGGCGGTTGCCAGCAGATTTGATAAGCTCAAGCAGAGTTATGAAAATACGGTCGCTCTTGCTTGTGCTTATATCTGGCTCAAATTATGAATGTTCAACACGCCCTAATGATAAGCTGGTAAATAAGCTATTCTGAAAAATACATGTAAAACGCATCTCTCTAAAACAAAACTTGTAAAAGCTCTACTGATTGTCTTAGAATGGCATTGTTAAAAATCCTGTCTATTTTGTTAAGCCTTCTTTCTAAATTGCATCAACTTTAGGGTTTAGTCGAACAGGTCAACTTATCCATATATGTTACTTATACAGCATTCATAATGCTGAAAACACGATGACCCTATCATGTCTACTAAGCATCGAAAGCTTGTTTTACGATATTCATCACCAGTAACGATGTGGTTTGGCATGTTGGTCGCATGTTTCGCTTGGATCATGCACATCACGCTTTTTCTAACACCTTTATGGGACGATAACCCTCACTTAGGTCATGGCGTCTGTGCTGAGCTTGCACCAGTAGTATCGGTCATCAAACAGTATGAGCAAATACAGACTGATATTGCGCACACCAATCATCACATACCCATTGATAGTGCCGCTCATCATTTACCACACCAAGCATCGACTGCGACCGTTAAGCCTATAATAACGGTTGACGCCGCATCTTCGCAGGCAGCCTTATATAACAAAGATAAGGTTGAACGCTCTGAATCTAACCCTAATGCCGTCAAATACCATGGCTGCGACCTTTGCACTGCCATGTCTGCGGCACTATTACCAGTCACTTTTACACATACTGACTCGGCTTTGATTGAGCTGTCTCCTGTCTCAGTCACATTTTTATATCGCTCACATAGTTATTATTCGGTTAGTTTTCTAAGACCCCTCGCACGCGCTCCTCCACTAGTCACATCCATATAATCATTCACATTTATAGGCCAATATTTTTAGAGCATTAATAACGATACTCCCCATCAACGCACCTACTTGGCATGTTGATTGAGGTGCTGGTATACGCTTGCTTAAAAAAACCATGCTCAAAATGCTATCTCTTTATATCGAGAAACATTCAGTAAATGCTTACTCTAAGCCCATAAGTGGCTTGTCTGACATTCTATCTTGGTAAAAACTGAATAATCGATTTCATAAAATATTTTTGCAAATTTCTAGGAACATAAGATGTCATCTTCATCAATAAACGTTGTACCTATTTTAAAACTAAGTGTTTTAGCCTTGTCTTTGTTGCATATCAGTAGCGCTTATGCCGATTCTACAACCGTAAAGGCGTATACGCATACTACGGATGATGAGCCACATATCCGATTGCCAGAAATCGTCGTTTATGCGAAGCCATCTAGTACCGATGCCCTTGGAACAGCAGCCAGCATTAATCAAAAATTTATTAGCAGCAAACAAGTGGCAAGCAGTGATACAGCCACTATACTGACAAAAATACCCGGTCTGAATGTACAAAGTGCTGGTGGTATCTCAAACCTACCTGTGATGAGAGGCTTGGCGGACAATCGTCTACGTGTTTTAGTAGATGGTGTTGACTCAATCGCCTCTTGTCCAAATAGTATGAACTCACCCCTTTCTTATATCGCACCAAGCTCTGTAGATGAAACCACCGTCTATGCAGGTGTGACGCCTGTGAGTGTCGGTGGTAATAGTATTGGTGGCACTATCGTTGTCGAAACAGCAGAGCCTGTCTTTTCAACGGATAGCGACATACTAACTTTAGGTGAGATTGGCACATTTTATCGTAGCAATGGTGATGCTTATGGTGCCAACTTGTCGACCACAGCGGCAAACGATCAACTTAGCCTCACCTATAAAGGCAGCTTCGCACAAGCAGATAATTATAAAGCTGGTGGTAGTTTTAAATCTTATACCCAAACAGGGAACCCTAATAAAACATTAGCAAAGGACGAAGTTGGTTCAACCGCTTATGAGAGCAAAAATCAATCATTAGACATTGCTTATAAGAATGGTAATCATCTGCTACAAGGTACTTATCTGTGGCAAAACGTACCAAAAGAACTATATCCAAACCAGCGGATGGACATGCTCGACAATCAGCTTGACCGTATTAATCTACGCTATCAAGGAGAGTTAAACTGGGGACAGTTAGAAGCACAGGCCTATCATGAAGATGTCGATCACTATATGAATTTTGGAGAAGACAAACAGTTCTTGTACGGTGCCGCCAAAGGTATGCCTATGAGTACCAACAGCAAGACGATTGGAACCAATTTAAAAGCGATTGTCGACTTAGCTGAGCAAGGCACACTTAATATAGGGGCTGAATATCAAGACTATACGCTTGATGACACGTGGGCAGCATCTGGCAACGGTATGATGTCGCCAAACAAATTTCAAAATATCAACAATGGTCAACGTCAGCGTATCAGCATCTATGGCGAATGGGAAAAAGACATCTCTCCTGAATGGACAACTCAGCTTGGTACCCGCTACGAAAACGTACGTACCAGTGCTGATGAAGTACATGGCTATCAAGTCGGTGGTCAAAACAATATGACCAATCAGTTGCGAGATAGCGCTAACTTTAATGCCAGCGACCGTAGTACCACTGACCACAACATCGACGTAACCGCGATCGCCCGCTACAACATTGATGCACAAAAAATCTTAGAACTGGGGCTGTCGCATAAAGAACGCACACCCAGCCTCTATGAACGCTATACGTGGTCGACATGGCCCATGGCGGCTGTCATGAATAATACTGTTGGAGATGGCAATGGCTATTTTGGTGATCCCAATCTGAGTCCTGAAAAATCAAATACCCTATCAGCTACCTTAGACTGGCGCGCTGATGATGACAGCTGGGGTATTAAAGCCACACCTTATTATTCATATATTGATGACTATGTTGATGCCGTACAGTGGAATCGTATGACCAATACAGCGGCGGGTACTCAAACAACTAATCAATATAATGTACTGCGCTATACCAACCAAGATGCTGAGATATATGGTATAGATATCTCAGCCAATCAGGAGTTGGCAGCAAATGCTTGGGGGTACTGGGATATAGTAGGCTCTTTAAGCTATACCAAAGGGGAAAATAAAGACAGCGGCTCAGACTTATATAACATCATGCCATTTAATGGCAGTGTCGCCCTGAATCGGGAAAATAACGGTTGGACAAACCAAATCGAAGTGGTGGGTGTCGCGGCTAAAAAGGATGTATCCACCCCTCGCAACGAAATTAAAACCGCGGGTTATGGTCTCTTAAACCTCAGTACGGGCTATCAGTTTAAAGAGGTCGCAATTGAGGCTGGTATCGATAACGTATTTGATAAAAACTATGCATTACCTCTAGGGGGCGCATACATGGGTCAAGGTAGAACCATGTCTATGAATAAGGAGATAGATGGCAGCTCTAACTGGGGCACATCTGTCCCTGGCGTGGGGCGCTCGTTCTATATAGGTGTCAACTATAAGTTTTAGTTGTCATTAAGATAGATTTCTAACTTTTTTATACCATTTCCAAAAATGAGAATAACAAAGAAAACTTGGGTGATATGACCACTAACAGGTTTAATAAGTCACACAAGGCTAATCGTATTTTTGGATTTGGTATTATTTTATGGAACCATCTTTAAGACTATAGTATTTTTCACTGCGACAGTTTATATAAGGTTTTGGGGCTGTCCTAGATAAGTAAAATTATTTAGGATAGCACTATGAGAAAGAGTAAACTAAGTTGGTATAAACAAAGCAGACTCAACGAGCTATTTGTTGCTGGTTCTACAGCCAGAACAGCAGCAAGCTTAGTTGGTATTAATAAAACCACAGCCAGTTGTTACTTTCATAGGCTACGAGTGCTTATTTACGCGAATAGCCAAGACCCTGGTCTATTTGAAGGCGAAATCGAAGTAGACGAATCATACTTTGGTGGTACTCGTAAAGGCAAGCGAGGGCGAGGTGCTGGTAGCAAAGTGCCCGTGTTTGGTCTATTAAAGCGTAATGGCAAGGTCTACGCTTTTATTATACCCAATGCTAAAGCAGATACTTTGATTCCTATCATAAGAGAAAAAGTGAAGCCTGATAGCATTGTTTATACTGTCTCATTTAAAAGCTATAACGCATCAGATGTCAGTGAGTTTACTCATTATCGTATCAACCACCCCAAAACCTTTGTTAATGACAAGAATCGCATTAACGGTATAGAGAACTTCTGGAACCAAGCTAAACGGCATCTACGCAAGTTTAACGGAGTTCCAAAAGAGCATTTTCACCTCTATTTAAAGGAATGTGAGTGGCGTTTTAATCACAGTGACCCAAAGTCGCAATTACTACAATTAAAACAATGGGTTAAACAGGGTTTGAACTAGTTATCTAGGACAGCCCCATCCGTTTTATATGAATACGGGACTCAAAAAAGAAGACCTTATCGCCACCAAAACCGCCAATTCGTTCTTTGTAGGTATCGCTCAGATAGGTAGTTATACTTTTTTTGGTATCTTGACCGCGCAGCTTTGGATATATGGTTTGGTATTAGGATTAGGCGCTATCGCCGGTAATGTCATTGGCAAGCGCTTTTTGGCGGGCATGAGTGTGAAGCAGTTTCGCGTCATGCTGATTTTACTCATGGTAGTCAGTGGTTTGGTAATGATCGTACAGAATATAGAGTGGTGGCTTTAATAGTGTTTACTTCTATAAAACAGATGTATCATCGATAAAAACCCTTAGTGAATATCACCTTCACTAAGGGTTAGTGGCTATCTTAACGTTTACAGTAGTCTAGGACAGCGCATTGGCTGTTTTGCTCATAGCCGTCACTAACGGATCAAGATATTTATAGCGCTTTTGATTAAGCAAAGATGACGTCTCTAAGCTGACTGGTTTATCTATGTTTAGATAATCAAATAGCGCTTGCGCCGCTTGTTTACCAGAGGTGGCTGCTTGCTCCATCGTTGGGATTTTCCAGCGCCCAGTCACTGAGATAATCTCGCCAGCTAACACTATATTGTCCCACTGCGTCGCAGTATCAATCAGCTCGTCATCGGCATTACGTACGTAGATTTGCGCTAAGTTAACCCAGCGCTTACCGTTCTCTTGCAAGATACCCATCTCCGCCGTTTCGATATCAGCATAGTCTTGCCAATCCTCGGTATAGCGTAGATTGATAGCGTCAATAGAGCCGCCTTTTGCAATAGCTTTACGCTCGGCGGCATCGGTGATACCTAGCTGATAAAGGATTTCCTCGGCAGCTTCCTCAGGGCTACACTCCATAAAGCGCTTGCCAAACAGCGAGCCTTTATTAAACGGTGAGCTACAAGTGGCCGATAGGTTATAGTCAAAGCCGTCAGGAAACTCAACATCCTGCCAAAAGCCGTCACGGTGCTGAATTTGAAAGACGATATTCCACGGCGCATCAAAGCATAGGTTGTACGACTTACCCAAAAATGGCTCAAAAACTTTTGGCACTTCGCTCAACGGATACTGAGTGCCAAACGACCATTCATCGTTGAACGGCTTTTTGACTTGCGGCATGAGCCCCAGTTTCCACAGCACCTCATGCGGTAGCGCCATTACTGCCGCATCAAAACGCTGGTCTTGCAGGGTATGTTGTAATTGACTGTCACTTGCTTGAATATCTATGCTCAGCTGCTCGTTATCATGGTGATGCAGATTGACTATCCGTGTTTGGGTGATGAATTTGACCCCGCGCTTTTTTAGCTTATCAACTAACGCGTCAATGACTTTGGATGTGGGACGATTAAAGCAGTAGGACTTAGAAGCCACGCCTTTTGGCAGCACAGGCGCGTCAAGCATCGGCAGGAACATCAGTACAAAGCTGTCCATGATATCGACCGCTTTACTATGCATGCGCGCGCCCGTCAAAATCCCGAACCAATTGGTTATAAAGCGTTTAGTATGCGCGTCAAAGTCATCGATACCGATAATGTCGCCTGCTTTTTTATGAGCCATTGCTGCACGCTCTTCATCAGAGGCATTGACGTGATGGACGATGCGCTGCACGAGTTGCAGCATGTCTTTTTTGTTGAGATTAAAGGTCTCAATCATCGACTCAATAGTCGCCAAATCTAACGACGCGCGTCTATCGACAGCGACTTTGTTACCGCTATTTTTGCTCTGTATCTTTTCGTCATCAAGCGCGTTATTACCACTTTGATAAAACTGATAGTTATCAACAGGCGTCAACATATGCAATAAGCTCGCCCGATCAAAGAGATTAAACAAAGAAAAATAAGTCGAGCTTAAAGCACGAATAGAGTGCTCTTCAAAACGCTGCGCCTCTTCATTAAAATACCCAATCATTTTGCCACCGCAGCGCGCACGAGACTCCACAACAGTAATCTCTAGATTTGGGTCTTCGGACAGCTCAAAAGCGGCAGTTAGCCCCGAGATACCGCCGCCTGCGATAAGTATTTTACGGTTCGTAGTAGACATAGTTATACCTCGTTATTTTTATAAGTGTTATATCTTTGTTGATAACTTTGTTTGGCTCTTTGGCTGTAACAGCCTAAGGCGCTATTGAGCGTTAGACCCTACACCGCCGTTAGCTTTGATCCAGTTTTGCATCTGCTCAATCTTTGGCTGCTGAGCGGCAATAATCTCTTGCGCCAATTGTAGCATCTCCGGATCTTTTCCATACTCAAGCTGTACCTCAGCCATATCTACCGCGCCTCTATGGTGGGGGAGCATACCGCGTGCAAAGGCCATGTCGGGATTAGGGTCGGTAATACCAAGCGTCATCTCACCATGCATATCATTCATACCAAAGGGTAATCTTTAAAACAATATATATTTGAGCCTTTCTCATTATCAAGCTGTGAGGCCGCACAGCTTCCACAACTCTTTAACACCATTAGAGACAGAGAGACGCTACTTTAATCAAAACCTCTTATCAGGTGTCTAAAATTAGTTGACCACTACATTTGAAGGTGGTCTACTGTTATTGTTCTTTCCAATGATTGCGTGGTATTTAAGTATTAGCTTATGGGACGCGTTTATGATGGGTATCTCTTATAAGCTGTCCAAATTTATTGTGTCCCTACAGAGCGACTTATACTCACCTTTTACGACGCCCGCCAATACACTTTCATAACCATATCTTGGCGAGATAAATCAAACTTAGTCTTTAATTGGCGCCTTAATACTTTGGCATCAGCTGCGCTAAGCGCGCCCCAAACCTTCTCTATAAGAATAGAGCCGTCTTCTAAACGTGTATCTATAGCTGAGACAATAGCATCCGGAAGATCAATAGAAGGTGTATTCAAAATATGTACTATATTGTCTTGTTTAAAATTATCAATCTGTGCCAATGTCTGACTTAATTCAATATCTTGTAGATAAGCCGTATCTGCATCATCATTAGTGACGACAATGACGATTGGCGCTATCGTATTTTGCCAATTTTCTATTAAATTAGCGACTGTTGGTATAGACGTTTCGTCACAAATAAGCAGACACTGACCCTCATTTAAATGTGCAATTTTTTCTGGATAATCGCGTACACTTTTAAGTTGTGTTCCTGCTTGAACCGCTCTCGCCCAATTACCACCAGGTGTATCACCATGAATATAAGTATCCACCCAGCCTTGTACTTGCTGAGTTTCTGCGTCTTGCCATGCTTTTCGCAAGGTATAATAGCGCTGTAATTTCTCCGGAGCGTTATCAGGGGCGTTGGCAGATTCACTACTGATTGATATGCCACTATTCATTTCAAACAGATAAGCATATCCTGCATGATTCAGTGGCGAATCAGCAGGCGCAGTTACGACCAATCGATACATATTTGGACTGGCGTAATAACTATCAATCACAGTGAAATAACGCACTTGCTGTTTTATCGCAAGCTTGCCAAGTTTCTTTGAAGCCACCTGCAAGAGGTTAATATATTGCGACTTCAAAGTAACCGTTTCATCAATCACATTTTCAAATTCAATAAAGAATTGCTTGACCACATCAGGCAACGATTCAGCGTTATGACTTGGTAGACTTTCTGAGTTTTGAGCTGCTGCTTCGAGCAATAATCCATCGCTATAAACCTCTGCCACAACAACTGCTACATCATTACTGAGCTTAGTGTCAGCAAATGCCTCCACAAACATAGCCAGCTCATCTTGGTGTTCATCATTGACATGGTTCATGAACTTTATTTTAGCCGCCACGGGTAATGGCACTTTGTCTGTATAACGTTGATCAAAAGCTTGGGACATAATGCACCCTTTATAAAAAATTAGTTTTATAAAAAAGACAAGGCGCTTAATTCACTCAATGCGCCTCATTGATTAGGCTTGTAACCTAACAAGCCATGACTATTTCTAAAATTTAGCAGTCGCTGGTACTGACATAAAAAGTAACGATAAAACAGAATAGCATAGCGCAGATAGTCGGAAATGCGAGGATTGATTGGAGGCATTATTAATCAAGTGAGAATTACTTAAAGCCATAGTAGATAACCCATTGGGTTTGTTGGTGGTTTTAAAAACAGATCACGATTAAACGGAAACGACTCTGGCTTCATCTAGTGAAGTCAGAGCCTGTTCTTACCAGTTAGAACTCAACAACTAAAATCCTCTAGCATTATCACTAGTCACGGTATAAAAGATATTAAAAGCACTATTAGCACCAGTTTTGATAACTTTACCATCTACCGTTGCACTGGCTTCGAAATTAACACCTCCACCTGCGCTTTCACCACTGGCAATATTGGGTAGCGTCAGTGAGCGCAAAACCACTTTTTTATCAGTCACTGCGGTGTCTCGCTTGGTCAGCTTCGTACCGCGCGGTTTGACAACCTCCCCTTTGATCACTGCTTTAGACAAATCATCATAAATAATGTCAAAGTCTAATAACTGCGCCTGCTTAAGCTGAGCTTGTCCGTTTACAACAGGGATACCGATGAGCGACTTACTGCCGCGGTGAATCATGCGATTGTCTATCACTTTGCCATTATCCAGCGCTCGTGCTTCAGCAGCAACTGAGCTGGTACGATTCATCAGCATGACTTTATAACCTGGTACCGCAACTTTACCTTTTCCATCAAAAATATCAGCGACCAATTCTGGTGCATTTTTCGCTTCATTAATGACTACTCGCGCAGCGCTTTCAGAAACAGGATAGTCTTTGCCGTCAATCGTCAAATAACGAGTATCAGCATAGCTGCTTTGCGTTTTCATCAGACCCGTGGTGACAGCATTAGAGGGCGTTGCGCTCGATGATGACATCGTATTTTGACAGCCTGCGACTCCCAAAGATAATAGGGCAATAGATAAAATACAAACTTTAGATAATGGGTTTTTGCTGAAACATGAGTGAGTTGAACGTGACATAATTTAATCTCATAAGAAGGATTTTTGTGAAATACAGAATCATTAGAAAGCAGTATTATTGATAATGATTATCATATGCATTATTATTACGATATTGTAACTGATTGTCAATAATTATCAGTGGTATAAATTGCATGTGTTAATCCTCTTACAGCTTCAATATAAGCAACGCTATGTCTAAGACTTTGTTCAATAAACTAAATATGATAAAGGATAAGTATGTCAAGATTTCAGGGAAGCCTTGCAATGATAACGATAACCATGGCAGGAGTATTGATGTCACCAAGCTATGCTAAACCTGACTTGACCAAGACCGTAGATATGAGCTTATTGCATGCCAAAGATATCGGGTATCGTTTCGTATATCATACCTTTAGGGCACCTGCACCAGAACTACTCTCCTCTAGCTTAACCGATTCACAATTAAAAACACTGCAAACCTATGCAAAACCTCGTCATTATCGAGTGTGGTTAGCTATTCCTGAGCAGACAACCTATCATCTCCCCTCTAACAGTTCTGTAAAAACTCCTAGTAAAGTGCTTTATATGCTTGATGGTAATGCGGCTATTGATGATTTAGATAAGGATACGCTGCGCTTATTATCCCAGTCTACACCACAAAAATCAGCGCCTACTTTGGTCTTTATAGGTTACCAAACACCTTATCGCTTCGATGTTGATGCCCGCGCCTACGACTATACCCCACCATTATTAGCCAACACTGTAGATAACGGTGCTTTTCAAGAAGAAGGTAGAGAGCGATTAAATGGCGGGGCAGCACACTTTTATGATTTGATTGAAAAAGAAATTAAACCTTGGGTATATGAACAGTTGGGCGAGAAACCGAAGCAAGAAGCCATTTGGGGACACTCTTACGGTGGTTTGTTTGTGTTATATAATTTGTTCAAGCATCCTGAAGCTTATCAGCAGTATTTTAGTGCAGATCCATCACTTTGGTGGCAAAATGGAGAGATGATTAACTATTGGCAGGCATATCAAAATCTTCCTAAAGTGCAACTTGCAGATATAACCAATAATAAACACAAACAAATACGACTCACTTTTAGTCACTCTCCAGAGCAGACCACTATGCCAGTAGTAGCGCCTACTGTGATGAGTAAAAAAGAATTCGCCAAGGAAGTCTGTGAACACTTTGAGGAGCGTTGTAGCTATCAGTTTTACAACCAATCTCATGGAGAGGTATTTACAACCTCTCTATTAGAGAGCTTAAAGAACTTCTAAGATTAAGCCTATTCAAGATCACTTTAGCACTCTGACCTTATCTACTGCATAAGAAAAACCTCGCTAGGTTACCCAAGCAAGGCGGGAGAGAAACTTTTTACAAGATTATAAGACAATTGATCACCTAAATAAAAAGGTCTGAACCATTAGTTCAGACCTTTTTTATTCTTAAAGAAAATACTGTATCTAAGAATTAGAAATCAACACTCACATCAAACACATAAGTACGGCCAGGCTCATTAAAGGTACGTGCACCAGCATTCGTAGCGGTACCCTCACGATAAACACCCGTATCAAATAAGTTTTTGACACCAGCACCAACCGTAATCGCGTTTGTCAAATCATAGCGAGTGCTCACGTTAGCAATGGCATACGGCTCGCGATCAAGCAACGGGTCATCACTATCATCTCCCGTCGTCGCTGAAATCGTTGGGGCTTCAATCGTGCCATAGTAGCTCACATCAAAACCTGCATTCCACTGAGGCGTGATATCCCAATCGACACCCGTGTTTACAGTGAACTTAGGAATGAGCGATAATGGCTCGCCATTGTCTTTACGCTCTGAGCGGATGTTACCAGTGATATTAGAAGACCATCTTACATTGTCAGTGACTGGTACTTGTACAAAGCCTTCTAAACCTTCGACAATTGCTTCACCTTGATTGTCCCATTGAAAGATAGAACGATTGGTCGCTGTATCTACCGCCACACGATCCGTACCAGCACCAATGCGGTTATCATAGGCATTGTGATAATAAGTCAAGCCAGCATTGAGCCCAGCACCATCGTTATAAGTAAATGTCAGCTCTTTGTTCCAAGAGGTTTCATTTTCTAGGTCAGGATTACCTAAGACATGACAACCTTTTTCATCATCAGGTACCCAAGATGGGCAACCATAACCACGAGTGTAGTAAATGTAGTTTGGGTCAAGCTGGTATAGCGATGGCGCTTTAAATGCACGACTGACACCCGCCTTCACTGACCAATCAGGGCTAAAATGCCAAGTGGTGTTGATACTAGGCGACCAGTTACTGCCAGCTTCACTATGATAGTCAAAACGTAAGCCTGGCGTGACATACCAATCAGGCGTGATCTCATAGTTATCTTCTAAATAAGCACCGACGAGGTAGGCATCTGAGGTCGGATCGCGCTTGTCAGGATCGGTCTCTACATCACCAAACTCAAAACCATCCTCAAATGTCATATCAGATACCACAGGGTTATCCAGCTTTTCACCGCGGAACTCTGCACCAGCCGTCAAGGTATGACGGTCAAAATAAACATCCCACTCTGATTTGGCATTTAACGTATCGTAGGTTGCCTCTACCCATTCAAAATCCTCGCCGTCGTCAGGTATGACAATCTGACCTTCGCCACCACCCGCACTACCTTCACCCAAGCGCTCATTAATTGTCCGAGTGTACTCGACGAAACTGTTACTACTAGCGTCATCGTACTCACCGCGATGGGTGATCGCCGCGCCGTAGCGCTGCATCTTATTGGTGGTCTCACCTTCTAACTCATCTAACAAGTTTTCGTTCACTGATTGGAATAATGAGTCACCTGCCCAGCGGTTTTCTTGACGACTATAATTGACCTCAACACCGACCGTATTCATCGCATCCATCGCGTATTCGAACAGCTGACGCGCATCGATGTTTTCAACGCCTTCACGACCCGCCGCAATAGACGGTGCAGGGCCACCACGTCCATCAACAATCAGCGCATCGTCAGCATTGATATACGGGTCATCGCCTTCACTGTCGTGATAGCCAAGCGTGGTACGGAACGATAGCTTGTCTGATAGTGGACCTGCCATATTGATGTTGGTACGCCAGCTGCTGCCTTCTAGGTCACTCTCTGGCGTCTCATAGTGCCCACTGATAGAAAACTCTGACTCAGTCGGGCGCTTGGTGATGATATTGACTACCCCGCCCATACTACCAGAGCCATAACGAGCGGCTGCTGGGCCACGCAATACTTCGATGCTCTCGATAGCAGCTGGTGGTACCCACTGCGAGTCACCACGTGTGTCTTGCTCACCACCACGGCTCGGTCGCGAGGAATTACGAGAAGTGACAGGACGACCATCGATTAAAATCAAAGTGTTATTTGGCCCCATGCCGCGCAGGTCGATTTGACGCTGATTACCGCGCTGTCCAGAAGTAGAAGAGCCAGATAAATTGACGCCAGGCATTTTGCGCATGATCTCTGCAATGTCATTGGAAACAGAGGCTTTCTCGATGGCCTCTTCGCTAATGACAGACAACCCCGCCGCTTGTTCTAGCTCCTCTCGCGCCGCCTTGACGACGATAGTATCCAGCTCAACAGAAGGCATCGCTTGCTGCTCTGCCGCTTCTTGCGCTTCTATTTGTTGTACAGTAAGACCCTCGCTCTCAGCTGCAAATGCGGTAGTAGTGAGAATAGAGGCAATCGCCATGCCAAGCAGCGCTTTACCCGTCACTACGTGTAATGGCTTTGATAGATGAAGGACATGCTCAGAAGCAAAAGAGGGTGATGATGTTGGCATAAATGACAATCCTAAAGTATTTAGTATTTACCAATACCTGTTATGTTTTCTGATAGCGCTGGTCAGCAACAACCTAGTGAGTAAGTGGCAGCAAAGCACGGATATGGTTGTGTTTGATCGTTATAACGTCAGAATAAAGGCGGTATTGATATCCATAGCATCTTGAGGACAGAGCGCGCCTAGAGCGACTCGATGCTTAGTAATAAAGAGCACACACTCTAGCAACATTCAATAAATAAAGCAAATAATAATGATAACTATTATCGTTAGTATTTACTTTATTTTCTGGTGCCATAAAGTTATAAATCTAACGATCACACTTATGGTCAGGTGATGTGGCCAAAAACTCTCAAATGCATGACCTGCGAAGCTAATGGTCTGATAGTAGCAGTCATTTTCAGCGAGACGCTAAAAAAGCGACATCGTCATTACTACATAAAAGAGATACGCTGTATATATTCGCTAAACTGACATAAATTTTCTTGCGTGCTGTGCCTGCACCGACAGGTGCTGCGTAAAACTTATCTCAGTCTCGCTGTATCCTGTTTATATTGACCTGACTATATATAAAAACAGCCGATATATAATAGATATATAATGATAGCCTCTATAGTATGGGTAAAAAAACATGAATATCGAAAGTGATAACGTCAACCAAGTAGAGATTATTTATGAAGATGAGTTTTTGGTGGCGATTAATAAAGAGGCGGGGCTATTGGTGCACCGCAGCTGGCTGGATAAAGCCGAGACGCGCTTTGCCCTGCAGCTGACCCGTGATGCCGTAGGCTGTCATGTGTTTCCCGTACATCGTCTGGATCGGCCGACGTCAGGGGTATTGTTGTTTGCCAAAAGTGCGGACGTGGCGCGCACGTTGACCGAGGCTTTTACTACGCGCAAGGTAACCATATTTGGCGGTGGTACGCGGCTTTATGCCAGAGCAAGGATTTGTTGATCATGCGCTAAGCTTTCAGCCAGACGCCATCGCCGATAAGTTTGCCAATGTGGACAAACCTGCTCAAGAAGCGGTGACCCATTGGCAACGCTTAGCACAGATCGAGCTGCCATTTGCCGTATCAAAAAAGCACAACACCAGCCGCTACAGCCTCATGCGCTTAATACCCATCACTGGCCGCAAGCATCAATTGCGCCGGCATATGAAGCATTTGTTTCACCCCATCGTGGGTGATACCAGTCACGGCGATGGACGGCACAATCGATTTTTTCGTACTCAGTATGATTGCACGCGCATGCTACTGCATGCTCACAGTTTGGCGCTCAGCCATCCTGTCACCGGTGAGACACTGCTACTAAAAGCAGGACTGGACGAGCAGTGGCGGCATATTATAGAGACCTTTGCTTGGACAGCGAGTATTACAGACTAGGTACAGTTATCCATCGCTGCTATTTACCGATGCGCCAGCTTTTTATTTTGGTAAAAAAACCTTTTATTCTCTCAGAAAAGCCAAACGCCTCGGACGCAGGCACTGCTTCAACCTGATGGCGCGCCGCCAGTATCGGCTGCTGGAGTAGTCGCTCATGATGATCAAAAGCGCGATCCAAACTGATACTCATCATAGAAAAATTGGTCGGTCGTGGTAAGCAGCGATACACTTGACCCTTATTGATTAAGTCAATCACCATATGAGCATCTTTAAATTCAGTCAGCATCAACACCATCAAGTCTGGCTGGATGTTTTTTAGGGCATAAACCACAGGCGTGATGTTTTCTTCGTTGAGCGTGGCGTCAGCAATGGTGACCCCAAAGCGCTTTTTTTGTAATAAGCTTGCTGCCTGCTCCAACGTGTTTGCCCAGCTCACGGTATAGGCACCCTTAAAATGACTTTTTATTTGCTGATAGACATGCTCGTCATCGTCTAATACCAGTAGATGGCGCTTGCCAGCTGCATTACTGTATGCAGAGTGAGACAGTGCTGTGTCCCCAAAAACACTCGGGGCTATGTCTTGTGTTTGTTGAGCAATCTCTGTCGCTTTGTTGATGACGTCTTTTAGCTCGTCATTTTGCCAAGGTTTGGTGATATAACGATAAATCTCGCCTTCATTGACCGAATCAATCACCGCGTTTAGATCGGCATAACCGGTCAATAAAATACGAATGGTATTTGGCGATTTCTCTTTGATATCACGCAGCACTTCTGTCCCTTGCTTATCTGGCATACGCTGATCACTGATGACCACTTGGACATCGTGGCGGCTGACATACGCCATCAGCTCAGTGGCATCGGTGGTGGTAAATACATCGTGTGACTGGCGAAAGTGCATCTTTAAACTGCGTAAGATGCGCGGCTCATCGTCGATAAAGGCAATCTTTGGTTTTTGCATGTCATTCTCTTTATGGTTTTAAGTCTATTCATTTTCAAATAAAGCCCGAGCTGGTTTGCTCTTATGAGCATTCGACTGCACAGGCAGCAGCAGCGTAAACGTCGTGCCCTCCCCAACGACTGAGCTGACCTCCATACGTCCATGATGCTGCTCCATGATTTGCGCACTAATAGCCAGCCCTAGGCCTGTGCCCTCACCGGCTTTTTTGGTGGTGAAAAATGGCTCAAAAATCTGTACCAGCTTGCTCTCCTCAATGCCTACGCCATTGTCTTTGACACTCACGGCTAGGTACTGCTGGGTGTCATCGACAGATGACGTAATATGCAATGTGCCTTTACGATCGGCTGGCATGGCTTGAGCGGCATTATTAAATAGGTTTAATAACACTTGGTTGATTTGTGAAGGGTTGCATTGAATCAACGGCAGCTCGGCAAGCTCTGTGCTGACGTCTAGGTTTTTTAGATTGTTTCGCGCCATGACAAGGGAGGTGGTGATACAGTCATTGATATCGACTTCTTTGACTTTAGATTCATCAATTCGAGAAAAATCACGCAAGCTGACGACCAGCTCTGCAATCTGATCGACCCCGTACAGCCCGTCTTTAATCAAATCGGCCAAATCCTCACTGACCTCATCTTCTTTGATTGCCTCGCAGCATTGTAAGGTTTGCGCTATCAGTTGCTCGGTTTTTTCTGGCGGGGTATTTGGCGCTTTTAAGGCCTGCAATAACTGCTCGGTATGCTGTATCAGCTCATCAAAACGCCCAAGATTATCACCCACCAATTCCATATTGCTGCGCACATAGCCAAGCGGGGTATTGACCTCGTGTGCCACGCCTGCCACCATCTGGCCGAGCGTGGCCATTTTTTCGGAGCGTACCAGCTGCACTTGAGAGGCTTTTAGCTCATCCATGGCTTGCTGTAGGTCTTGGGTTCGAGCTGCGACTTGCTTTTCTAGATGGACATTGATTTCAGTCAGTGCGCCTTCGTTTTCGACGACACGATCAATCAGTTGGTTGGTCTGCTCACTGATGATTTGAATTTCGCTCACGCTTGAGCTGGGCAGCTTATGTGCGAGCAGTTTTTGATATTGTTTTTGTTCAATCAGTGCACCCATGTCAGCCACAGCATCCGCCATCCGCTTGAGCGGCCGCGTGAAGTAGCGACGAAACACCCATGCGGTCAATAACAAGATCGGTATAAAACCCAACAACATGGCCTGAATCAGCTTGTCAGACAACGCATTTGCCACGCTCATCATATCGTTATCAGGCTTGACGACGACCATCTTCCAATAGGTAAACGGCATACGAAAGACAAAAGCGGTCGCCGGCTGCTGCAATATAAAATCATCGGGCACAGCGATGGTCTCAACCAAATGGCTGTCTACAAGCGCAAACGTCTGATCGATATTTAATAGCAGTAAAGCAGAGAGCAGTTTGGACTCTTGCTCGCTAATCTTGTCTAGATTGGTGGTGCTCAAGATACTACGAGCAGCGAGTGTAAAGCGGCCTTCATCTTTTGCCAGTGCTTCATCGATTAGCTGATGATTGATACGCTCTAAGCTGTCCGCAATCGGTGCAAAACCAGGGCTTTGGGCGGCCAGCTGCCGTGCCGTGACTACCTCACCTTGCGGATTATTCTCAGTCGTTTGTGTGACCTTCGATTGCTCTGGAAAGGCCAAAAACCGATTGTCCAAATCGACCAAAAACACATAACCACCGAGCTTGTCTTGCCACTTTTTCATGGCAGCACCGAGGTTATCCAGCAACAAATTAAAGCTAACCACCCCATCAAAAGCCTGATTGCGACTGTCATACAGCGCCTTGGCACAGGTCATTACTCGCTGATTGCTCACAGGATCGACATAGGCTCGGCTCCAGACGCAGTGGTCGTGCCGCGCATACATCGCAGGGATGTACCACCAGTCCCGATAATACGGAGTTGGCGTTTGACGAGCTTGATTATAACGCGTCAATGGCTGCATCACGCCTGACGTGTCTCGCGCCCAGACAAACGACTGGCGCTCGCGGCCTTGTACATACATATTGGGATCAAACCACACACCGCCGCCCACGATACGCGCATCCGTCTGCTGCATGAGGTTGCCAAAGGTTTGTTTATAAATGTCATCTTGTTTTGGCAAGCCGCCTGCCATCGTGCTGGTGGCTTTGGCCAGTCCATCGACATGATTGATACTGGCCATGATGCTATTGATGGCTTCGTTGCCGGTTTCTACGACTATCTCTGACGTCATCGCTAGAATGCGCGGTTTGGCTTGGGTTTGTATGACCCAGTACACCAATAAAATAATCAACAAAAAAGCCAGTGCCAAAATAACCAAGATACGAGTGAAGATACTGCCAAACCGACCAACAACCTTCATAAACATCCCTAATGGCTATGCGTTGACTGCTATCGACATATCAATAAATAGCTAAAGATATGAGTGTGACGCAACCACGATTTATCGTGAGCACAAGGATACGGTGCCGTTATGACAATATGATGACAAAACTGGTGTTTACTATTCTTCAGACCATACAAATAAAAAAGCCCTCAGCAGTGACGCTAAGAGCTTTTTTAGAAAACGATAATAAACTTTAATTCACTAGCATTTTAAATGATAGCAAGTTAGATAATAGTACTTTAAATGATTTGTTGTATGACTCGCACTATGTGAGCGCTGGTGGCACCGAGTACGTTCCAACGACATGAGCCACCATATCACTTGAGCCTTCTGAGTACAGCGACACCTCACCCACTATCAGGGTTCGCCCCACTTTCATCAGGGTACACTCCGCCATGATACGAGCCTCAGACGAGGGTTTTCGCAAAAAATTAATCGTCAAACTGGTGGTCACGGTCAAAGGTACGATGCCGATCCTACCGAGGATGGCCACATAAATTGCCACATCCGCGATGCTCATCAATACAGGCCCTGATACCGTCCCACCTGGGCGTAGCTCATCTATGCCAATATCATGTGATAACACTGCCCCTTTATCATCTACCGACTCGACCACGCATTTGGTCTGCGGAAACTCTGCTGCCATAAAGGCGACGATCTGTTCTTTAGTTGCCGACATATAAACTCCTTGTTCAGCGGTTCTTATTCCTTTATAAGTTACTTTTTTACTTATTGCTGTTTTATTCACTGTCTTTTGCTGCTCGCGCCGTCACTCTTACCCCGCCCCACGTCACCAAAACCACACCTACCGCAATCAGTGAAGCGCCTAAAAACAACCCCTCAGGCGGCGTCTCTTTTTGCAAAAAAATAGCGATTGGCACGCCGACGACCGCGCCCACCGCGCCCAATAAGCTAAGCAGCACTGGGCCACCCGTCTTTTGTAATAAAAACAATAGCAAAAACTGCCCAGCAAAGAGCCACGCTTGTAAGACAATCACAGCAATCGGCAGCCATCCTGTATGCGGTAACGCCACTGAAAAGCCCGGCAACGCTGCACACAATAATAACAGCAATGCCGCCGCCAACAACATCCCTGGTGCTAGCGCATTGGGAGAGGCACCCGTAGGCCAGCGCAACGTGCGGTAAATATTACCAGCTGCCAGCAGCACTGGGCCACACAGCGCAATCAATACCCAAAACATACTGGTGTCTGGCGCAGAGAATTTGTGTGCCGCCAGCACCCCCGCCCCCAGTAGCGCAGCCCCCACACCAAACGCACGACTGATATCAAAGCGCTCCATGCGTAAAGTGAGCGCGGCCAGATAAGTGAGCAGCGGCGGCAACGACACAATCAGCGCCACAAACCCTGCGCCGACATGAGGAATGGCCGAAAACAGTAACAAATTAGACCCCGCCACACTGACCAAAGCGGCGATAACATAATACTCAAAGCTGCGTTTACTCAAGGGTGGCAACTCGTGCCTAAGCACAGCCAACACCAACAGTATGAGGGCGGCGCCTGCTATCGACCAAAACAAAAATGCCAATGGTGTTAGCCCCACCACTCCTGCATATTTTGCCACATTGGTCGAAACACCAATCAGTGCTCCACCCGCCAACAGACACAGTACGGGGACAAGCCATGTTGCTTTACCCGCACGTATGGGCGGCGTCATGCGTGTACTCATCGGCTATCCTATCGGATCGTATTTTATCGTTGGTCGTCATACTCATACGGTTTCATTCCGATGATGATTGGCCCCATCAGCGTAAGGGCCGCGGTAAAACCCTTGCCAATATGAGAAAACATCCATGTTTCACCCATTAATAATGCTTTAGAACGACTACCATAGCACATATCTTTGTGACTTCATCAGGTAATCCACCAAGCAGCTGTCATGCGTAGCCATCAAAAGTAAAAAAGAGTAAGACACCATACCTTACTCTTTCACTTATGCGCTTTCATTTGGGCGCCTTTAATCGTAAATACAGATCAAACCATCAAGGCGTAAACTGTGCGTATTTTGCGCAAGATGCTGGCTGCCAATAAAACTCAGTGGCAAAGAACTCATTATCACGCAGTCTGCCTTCATAGCTATCATCGAAGATAATCTTATACTGGCAAGTTTCTACGTTATTATCAGCGTCATAAAACTTGAGAATATAATCCCATTCACGAGCGTTAAAACCTTCGCTAAAGTGCGGTGTACCGATGAGCTTGTAAATCTCATCCTTTGTCGTCCCTACGCTGATCTTGGCAACATCATCGTGATTGACGATAGTACCGCCTTTTTGCCATGCTTTGTCGGGGTCAGGAAATACCAAGTCATCGGCATCGACAGAGCCATGCTGCGCCCCAGGGGTTAAGTGCCAAGTTGGTAAAATGTTTTTTTGGCTACAGCCCGTCATCGTAAAAAGTAATGCCGTCGTTGCCAGTAAGCCATAATGATATACAGATTTTTTCATTATACATCCCTAAATATGTTTTATAAGTGAGTTGACAGCGTCTACTCATGGGTAAACGCTGTCACGACATCGCAAGGTCTATTAGAAATGGAAGCCTGCACCCACTGCGCCGCCAGCATTGCCTTGGGTATCTGCGGTACCATTTACTTTAATGACCCAGCGGCCATTGTCAGACACTTTAGACACACCAATTGCCACGGCACTTTGACCATTATAAGTGGCGATACCACCGCCGACCATCGACTTTCCAGGGATGTAAGCTTGTGGCAGTGACGACATTGCCATTGCTGCCGAAATACCCGCATTGGCATCGTCTTCTACTTCATTGATTTTGTAACCGAGCTCATTGACGCTGTTACTGAGCTTCCCATCAAGCGCATTAAGCTGACCAAGATTGACAGCATCATTAACTTCGATGCCATCAGCGACACCAGTGATCGTTTTATCACCGGCATTGATACCGCCTGTGGTCATGCTTGGACCATCTTTGATGGTGATACCATTATTGCTGACTGTGGTATTACCTGTGGTCACACTATCAGCCGTGACACTGTCCACACTGATATTGCCGTTTAAGTCAAACTTGATACCGTCACCAGTGGCAGAGGTGGTGATATTATTGCCGCCCTCAAACTTAAGCGCACTACTGTCACCAATAGGCTTGTTGATATTATCCCCAGTGTCTGCCCCAAAGCTAAGACCCGTATCGAGCCTGTCAGTATTGGCTTGGATATTATCAGCATTGACTTGGATGTCTTCGTTGGCCTGAGCATTACCTTGGTTAATAGAAGCGATAGCATCGCTAATGTTGCCTTTACCAGTACCGCCGATGTTACTAGCAGTTAGATTTCCATTTGCATCATAAGTTGCATCACCACCGATAATACCTGCGACATCGCTACCAAGATTATGCAATTGACCACCATTGATGGCATCAGTACTACCTGCAGCGATAGAGCCACCTTTGACATTGGTGATAGTGGTACCTGCTGCGCCGCCTAATGTAATGCTGCCTTTATTGACAGTATCATCTGGGTTTTTGTCGTATTGCACGGCAGCGTTACTGAGCGCTTCATTGCTATCACCCAGTGCATCACTGACTGCTTTTAGCTGTGAGACGTTGACCGCATCGGAATCCGCCGTACCTGCGGCAACGCCAGTGACTTGACGATATACGTTATTAGCCGCATCACCCACAGCAACTGCGCCTATAGTACTGGTTGTGGCAGCAATAGCAGCATTGCTAACGGCCCCAAACCCTGCGATACCCGCGCCCGTCATCGCTGCAGAGCCGGTACCCAATACTACCGAGCCTTCGACAGTTTGGGTCACATTATTACCGAAGACAAAGGTGTCATTACTATTAATTGTATTGTTATTACCCACTGAGTAACTGTTACTGCCATTAATAATACTTGGATCACCAAAGGCACCAGATTTATCGCCATTAACAACGTTGCCGGTACCGATACTAATGGACTGATTACCTAACGCTTGCGCGCCATCACCAATAGCAATTGATGACTCACCTGCAACCTCTGACCTTTTACCTATAACGACAGAGTTTGTCGCATCGGCCGAGGCAAACGTGTCATGACCTAAGGCTACTGTGCTATCAGCGCCAGCTTCGATAATGGCGTTGACACCGATGGCAGTAGAGTCTAGACCACCTGCGCTTGAGTCATTGGTCACACCGTTAGCAATGTCGCCTTTGCTTTGACTACTAGCATTGGTATGGGCAAATTTTACGCCTTCCGTGTTCATTTTTTGCACCGTCTCACCGATGGTCAAGCGATCAGTGACTCCTTGGCCTTCTTTATTGTAGGTTAAGAATAAAGATTCTAAGTCATTGTTATTTACATTGTTGTTAACCACTTGATCTGCCAAATTTACCGTGACCTCATCACCGTTTTTATTAACAACTTTGACCTTAGTAACACTATCAAGCTGACCTTTATTAACTGCATCAGAAGCGTTGATACCATTGGCAACGTTAGTAAGCGTCGTTCCACCACTAACGACGATATCGTTATCATTATCATCTTTACCGACGATAGCTGGTGTACCAGCGAAGCTGACTTGGTCGTAGTTTACTGTGTTGTCAGGGTTTCGATTATACTGAACCCCGCCTGCGGTAATATTGCCAGTAATAGCGTCTAACTGACGTTTATTCACTGCATCGCCATCGTTTGTGCCATCTTTTAGGTTGGTGATGGTAGAACCACCGGCATTAATGCCACTTGCAGTAATGCTTGGACCGGTTACATCACCTTGGGTGTCTGTAAAGCTGATGCCGCTTTGATTAAAAATACTGCTGTTACCCGTTGCATCTGTAACAGTAAAGCCATCAGCACCATAATCGCTGGTGTTGGTGCCGTCTGTGACGTTGGTGCCAGTACTGGTGACAGCGGTGATATTGCTACCATCGGTGATGGTGATGCCGTCGTTGTCTAAGACGCTGTTGCCTGTGGTGACGCTATCAAGAGCAAGGTCACGCTTGGTTTTCACTTCGTAGTTACTGGCGCCAGTGGTTTGGTCGATGGTTTCAGTCACTAAGATGTTCTCACCTTGGGTCACGGTGGTCTTCGCTGCAGTCGCCGCTCCCTTCACGTTACTGATCGCATCGTTGATATTGTCTTGACCGGTACCGCCTATGTCAGTTGTGGTGATGACGCCATTTGTGTTGGATGCATTGCCGCCAATGACGTTTGCTACTGAGTCGGCTGAGTCAAACAACTGGCCGCCGTTGATGGCGTCTTTGCTGCCCGATACGACACTGCCGTTATCAACATTGGTGATCTTTTTGTTGCCGGCATTGATACCAGCGCTAGTTACGCTTGGACCGCCAGCAATGGCAAAGCCATCAGCGCCATAGTTACTGGTGTTGGTGCCGTCTGTGACGTTGGTGCCAGTACTGGTGACAGCGGTGATATTGCTACCATCGGTGATGGTGATGCCGTCGTTGTCTAAGACGCTGTTGCCTGTGGTGACGCTATCAAGAGCAAGGTCACGCTTGGTTTTCACTTCGTAGTTACTGGCGCCAGTGGTTTGGTCGATGGTTTCAGTCACTAAGATGTTCTCACCTTGGGTCACGGTGGTCTTCGCTGCAGTCGCCGCTCCCTTCACGTTACTGATCGCATCGTTGATATTGTCTTGACCGGTACCGCCTATGTCAGTTGTGGTGATGACGCCATTTGTGTTGGATGCATTGCCGCCAATGACGCTTGCTACTGAGTCGGCTGAGTCAAACAACTGGCCGCCGTTGATGGCGTCTTTGCTGTTGGCTGCCACGCTACCATCAGCCACGTTAGTAATCACCGTATCATTAGCATTAATGCCAGCTGCGGTGATGCTTGGACCCGTTGCGCCATTGGCATCAGTAAAGCTTAGACCAGTTTGGTTAACGATGGTGCTGTCTGTGCCATCGGTGACAGTGAAACCATTCGCACCATAATCGCTGGTGTTGGTGCCGTCTGTGACGTTGGTGCCAGTACTGGTGACAGCGGTGATATTGCTACCATCGGTGATGGTGATGCCGTCGTTGTCTAAGACGCTGTTGCCTGTGGTGACGCTATCAAGAGCAAGGTCACGCTTGGTTTTCACTTCGTAGTTACTGGCGCCAGTGGTTTGGTCGATGGTTTCAGTCACTAAGATGTTCTCACCTTGGGTCACGGTGGTCTTCGCTGCAGTCGCCGCTCCCTTCACGTTACTGATCGCATCGTTGATATTGTCTTGACCGGTACCGCCTATGTCAGTTGTGGTGATGACGCCATTTGTGTTGGATGCATTGCCGCCAATGACGTTTGCTACTGAGTCGGCTGAGTCAAACAACTGGCCGCCGTTGATGGCGTCTTTGCTGCCCGATACGACACTGCCGTTATCAACATTGGTGATCTTTTTGTTGCCGGCATTGATACCAGCGCTAGTTACGCTTGGACCGCCAGCAATGGCAAAGCCATCAGCGCCATAGTTACTGGTGTTGGTGCCGTCTGTGACGTTGGTGCCAGTACTGGTGACAGCGGTGATATTGCTACCATCGGTGATGGTGATGCCGTCGTTGTCTAAGACGCTGTTGCCTGTGGTGACGCTATCAAGAGCAAGGTCACGCTTGGTTTTCACTTCGTAGTTACTGGCGCCAGTGGTTTGGTCGATGGTTTCAGTCACTAAGATGTTCTCACCTTGGGTCACGGTGGTCTTCGCTGCAGTCGCCGCTCCCTTCACGTTACTGATCGCATCGTTGATATTGTCTTGACCGGTACCGCCTATGTCAGTTGTGGTGATGACGCCATTTGTGTTGGATGCATTGCCGCCAATGACGTTTGCTACTGAGTCGGCTGAGTCAAACAACTGGCCGCCGTTGATGGCGTCTTTGCTGTTGGCTGCCACGCTACCATCAGCCACGTTAGTAATCACCGTATCATTAGCATTAATGCCAGCTGCGGTGATGCTTGGACCCGTTGCGCCATTGGCATCAGTAAAGCTTAGACCAGTTTGGTTAACGATGGTGCTGTCTGTGCCATCGGTGACAGTGAAACCATTCGCACCATAATCGCTGGTGTTGGTGCCGTCTGTGACGTTGGTGCCAGTACTGGTGACAGCGGTGATATTGCTACCATCGGTGATGGTGATGCCGTCGTTGTCTAAGACGCTGTTGCCTGTGGTGACGCTATCAAGAGCAAGGTCACGCTTGGTTTTCACTTCGTAGTTACTGGCGCCAGTGGTTTGGTCGATGGTTTCAGTCACTAAGATGTTCTCACCTTGGGTCACGGTGGTCTTCGCTGCAGTCGCCGCTCCCTTCACGTTACTGATCGCATCGTTGATATTGTCTTGACCGGTACCGCCTATGTCAGTTGTGGTGATGACGCCATTTGTGTTGGATGCATTGCCGCCAATGACGTTTGCTACTGAGTCGGCTGAGTCAAACAACTGGCCGCCGTTGATGGCGTCTTTGCTGTTGGCTGCCACGCTACCATCAGCCACGTTAGTAATCACCGTATCATTAGCATTAATGCCAGCTGCGGTGATGCTTGGACCCGTTGCGCCATTGGCATCAGTAAAGCTTAGACCAGTTTGGTTAACGATGGTGCTGTCTGTGCCATCGGTGACAGTGAAACCATTCGCACCATAATCGCTGGTGTTGGTGCCGTCTGTGACGTTGGTGCCAGTACTGGTGACAGCGGTGATATTGCTACCATCGGTGATGGTGATGCCGTCGTTGTCTAAGACGCTGTTGCCTGTGGTGACGCTATCAAGAGCAAGGTCACGCTTGGTTTTCACTTCGTAGTTACTGGCGCCAGTGGTTTGGTCGATGGTTTCAGTCACTAAGATGTTCTCACCTTGGGTCACGGTGGTCTTCGCTGCAGTCGCCGCTCCCTTCACGTTACTGATCGCATCGTTGATATTGTCTTGACCGGTACCGCCTATGTCAGTTGTGGTGATGACGCCATTTGTGTTGGATGCATTGCCGCCAATGACGTTTGCTACTGAGTCGGCTGAGTCAAACAACTGGCCGCCGTTGATGGCGTCTTTGCTGTTGGCTGCCACGCTACCATCAGCCACGTTAGTAATCACCGTATCATTAGCATTAATGCCAGCTGCGGTGATGCTTGGACCCGTTGCGCCATTGGCATCAGTAAAGCTTAGACCAGTTTGGTTAACGATGGTGCTGTCTGTGCCATCGGTGACAGTGAAACCATTCGCACCATAATCGCTGGTGTTGGTGCCGTCTGTGACGTTGGTGCCAGTACTGGTGACAGCGGTGATATTGCTACCATCGGTGATGGTGATGCCGTCGTTGTCTAAGACGCTGTTGCCTGTGGTGACGCTATCAAGAGCAAGGTCACGCTTGGTTTTCACTTCGTAGTTACTGGCGCCAGTGGTTTGGTCGATGGTTTCAGTCACTAAGATGTTCTCACCTTGGGTCACGGTGGTCTTCGCTGCAGTCGCCGCTCCTTCACGTTACTGATCGCATCGTTGATATTGTCTTGACCGGTACCGCCTATGTCAGTTGTGGTGATGACGCCATTTGTGTTGGATGCATTGCCGCCAATGACGTTTGCTACTGAGTCGGCTGAGTCAAACAACTGGCCGCCGTTGATGGCGTCTTTGCTGCCCGATACGACACTGCCGTTATCAACATTGGTGATCTTTGTTGCCGGCATTGATACCAGCGCTAGTTACGCTTGGACCGCCAGCAATGGCAAAGCCATCAGCGCCATAGTTACTGGTGTTGGTGCCGTCTGTGACGTTGGTGCCAGTACTGGTGACAGCGGTGATATTGCTACCATCGGTGATGGTGATGCCGTCGTTGTCTAAGACGCTGTTGCCTGTGGTGACGCTATCAAGAGCAAGGTCACGCTTGGTTTTCACTTCGTAGTTACTGGCGCCAGTGGTTTGGTCGATGGTTTCAGTCACTAAGATGTTCTCACCTTGGGTCACGGTGGTCTTCGCTGCAGTCGCCGCTCCCTTCACGTTACTGATCGCATCGTTGATATTGTCTTGACCGGTACCGCCTATGTCAGTTGTGGTGATGACGCCATTTGTGTTGGATGCATTGCCGCCAATGACGTTTGCTACTGAGTCGGCTGAGTCAAACAACTGGCCGCCGTTGATGGCGTCTTTGCTGTTGGCTGCCACGCTACCATCAGCCACGTTAGTAATCACCGTATCATTAGCATTAATGCCAGCTGCGGTGATGCTTGGACCCGTTGCGCCATTGGCATCAGTAAAGCTTAGACCAGTTTGGTTAACGATGGTGCTGTCTGTGCCATCGGTGACAGTGAAACCATTCGCACCATAATCGCTGGTGTTGGTGCCGTCTGTGACGTTGGTGCCAGTACTGGTGACAGCGGTGATATTGCTACCATCGGTGATGGTGATGCCGTCGTTGTCTAAGACGCTGTTGCCTGTGGTGACGCTATCAAGAGCAAGGTCACGCTTGGTTTTCACTTCGTAGTTACTGGCGCCAGTGGTTTGGTCGATGGTTTCAGTCACTAAGATGTTCTCACCTTGGGTCACGGTGGTCTTCGCTGCAGTCGCCGCTCCCTTCACGTTACTGATCGCATCGTTGATATTGTCTTGACCGGTACCGCCTATGTCAGTTGTGGTGATGACGCCATTTGTGTTGGATGCATTGCCGCCAATGACGTTTGCTACTGAGTCGGCTGAGTCAAACAACTGGCCGCCGTTGATGGCGTCTTTGCTGTTGGCGGCCACGCTACCATCAACTACGTTAATGATCTTGGCACCACTGGCATCAAAACCACTTGCTTTAACTTGACCAGTAAAAACCGGCGCATCGGCAAAGTCAAATGTGACATTATTGCCTGTCTTGACTGCTGTTAGGTTAGAATCATTAGAGCTGATTGTCTGTACCGCTGTATCCGCTTTACCCAGACTGGTTTTGGTCGCTGCACTTAGATCGACGGCATAGTTAGTAGTATCATTGGTTTCAGTCCCTGGGGTAACGGCTACTGCTGTAGACCCTGCTGATACGGTGCTCTTCTTAGCGTTAACGGTGTACGCTGTGTTGTTGCCTGTGGTAGCACTGCTCACACTGGTGTTATTACCAGCCACTACTGAGCTGGTCAGTTCGCTCTCAGCCAATTGCGAGAAATTCACAGCATCAGTAGCGTTCGTGCCTTTAGCAAGACCAGTGATCTTGTTATTGTTTAAATTAGCACCACCATTCAGATTAGAAACACCAGCCACTGTTAAATCGCCACTAGTATTCAGAGAGCCTGCAGTCATTGCACCAGTAGAGGTGACAGTTGTAAATTCTGGAGTCGCAGACGTACCGATGGTAATGTCGTTACCACTACGAGTGATATTAACGTTTTTTCCATTAATAAATTTGACAGTGTCGCTAGATTTAACTGCTGACGCCGCATCACTATTCGCTTGAATCTTGAAAGTTTGGTTCTGTAAACCTGTAATATTAGTCGTATTGGTTGTCGTACGACCATCAATGTTAGTGAGTGCCGCACCCACATTATTGACAGTGGTAGCGTTATTATTCAATTTATATTCTGGTGCACTTACCACACCTGTGGTTGTATTATAAGTCGCGCTACCGCCTAGGTTTGTTGCGGTGCTATTGCCTAACGCATTTGTCTTATCATCGGAAGTAGTCTTAACAGCTTGAATGTTATCAATAAGCTTACTGCTCACCGCATAAATTTGGCTACCGTTAATTGCATCGGTAGATGTAGCTGATAGCTCGCCTGGTGCGACGTTTTTAATTTGACGTTCATTGCCGATAAGACCAACAGATACCTGACGACCTGCATCGGCTGCTGTTCCTGCAAAACTAGCGTTACCTACAAACCCAGTAAATTCAACTCCATTCACTGTCGCAGCCTGTACCTTTGAGGCAGAACCATCGGTTTTGCTTCCTGCGCCAATAGCGACTGATCCCTCTTTAGTCGCGCTTGCAGATACACCAAACGCTGATGACGCAGCCCCACTGGCTTTAGTTTGTGTGCCAAATGCAGTAGATAAACCGCCAGAGGCTACAGCTTGCACCCCAATAGCAACAGACGCAGTACCACTAGATGATGTGCTTGGGTAACGATTATTTGTATCAACCAAGTCTCTACCTGAGTATTTTTTAAAAATAGTGTTAATGTCACCACCATTAAGATCAGTCGCAAGCGTTCCATTTTGATTGGTTCTTGATGCTGAATCTAAGTCATCTCCACCAATCGCAATAGAGGAGTTTCCTGTAGCTCTTACATTAGCGCCCAAACCGACAGACTGATCACCACTGACTTGTGCATCGTAACCGATAGCGACACTTTGGCTACCTTGATTACCTGCTCTAGCAGTAGTTGACAAACCACCTATAGCGATTGCATTTGAGCCAGCTGCTGTACCGCCATCACCTGTAAATGCAAAAACTTGCGGTGATATGCTCAATCCAGCAGTAACCAGTCCCACACTTAAAGCACTCAATCGTAATAATTTCGCACCTGATGACACGGCAGCAGATGCAATAGACGTAGAACTCACGGTACTACTAGACTTACCACGGCTTTTTGCATATTCAGCAACCGCCGTAAAGCAGCCAAGCGAGCGGTTCCAGATAACTTTATAATTGCGATTCATGACATAACTCCATTACTGTCCACTGAGAAAAGCTGTTTGTTTAAAAAAGACAAAATCCATAGACTGGAATCATCAAACAATAGAAAAAAGATAGGTTTTATACAAAAAACTAAAATAATTATAACTTTAAATACTAGCTAAGATAACAGCTTTTACGTTTCACTTACCATACTAATATATATGCTCATGTCGTCAATTCTACTCATACCATGAATACAACCTTTTGTCTGAATAAAGCACAGGTCTAGTAAAAACTCTGCATTTATACAAACGAAAACAATTTACTTTTAAATCGTCTACTATCAACTTATATTTGCCCACCAATAAAAAGCTGAATGGTCATTATTTAGGTAATAAAAACTATTTTTTTATTGAGTCGCTCGGATATCGTTACAATCAGTTCGTTTCAAGCAATATGAGGTAAGCGCGTGTAAACATACGAGTAGAATGGGCAGTCAGATACTGTATTGACGTTTTATAGAGAATGATATTGAGGCCTTATTTTTCTAAGAAAATATACTTTTAAGTATCAGTATTTTAAAGAATACTGATACTTCGCTATGAACAAGTTAACTTTATATCTATAGCATCAGAAATTAAATTTACGTATGATAAGAACCAAAACTCCTAGACTCAGATATATTCGAAATTATAAATAAATATATAAATAAAAATGAATATATTACGGAAACAATATATAGCCGATCCTAAATAAAATTAGCACGCAAGGGCAATTAATACGAGTAACACTATACCTGTTTTAAAGTAGGTTATATATATTACCTTTTATGAATATTTTTATAGCTAAGATCTAAACTCACGCCAGTGCAGCCATAAACGCGTGTCTAATTCGAGCTGATGATACTCTGGCTCCATATGGCAACATAATTGATAAAATGCTTTGTTGTGCTCATGCTCCTTAAAATGCGCCAACTCGTGCACGACGATCATGCGCAAAAACTCAGGCGGCGCTTCTTTAAATAAGCTTGCCACCGTGATGCTGTTGTGCGATTTAAGCTTACTACCTTGGACGCGAGACTGCGTGGTATGAACCCCCAACGCCTGCTTGAGGACTTTTAATTTGCTGCTATAACTGACATTCGATAGCGGGCCGATTTTGCGCATAGACTGGTTTTTTATATCATTTATATATTGATAAAGCGCCTTATCGCTTTGCACTTGGTGATGATTGGGATATTTACTTTCTAGATAGTCGCCCAGCCTGCCCTCGCTGATGAGCCGTGCCGCTTGGCTTTGAATATGCTCAGAATAATGAGCGAGGTACTTGAGTGTGGTCACAGATTTATCCTTTTATATAGGGTATGTCTTAGTCAAAATACTTTAAGTACACTATGGTACTGCTGGTATAGATACCATGTTTCACTGACTATACTTTACAACTTATCTCTATATATTTTAACTTATACCACCTATTTACCTATCGCCAGCTCATAAATAAACCCCATAAGCTAACTGTAACTTATGGGGTCATCTAAAAGACAATTTTGTCACGGTATCTAGCCAGTTGACATCTGGTTATTCAACATCTAGCTCATTAACGCTCTAAATGTAGATACTGCAAATGGCGCTCATACTGATGCAGAATATCGACCAGCACTTGCTCTTTGGTGTAGCCAACCAAGTCGTACTCCTGTGAGCCATCACTTAAAAACACCTCAGCACGGTAGTAAAACTCAGCATGCTTGGTTGAGGTGTTTAAGGTAAAGTTTGGACGCTCAGCTTTGATGAGATTGACCTCATAAATAAAGTCATCTTCATCGCCATGACCGACGCGCAGCTTGATACCATCTATTTGACCATTGTCATCGTCTAGACCTGCATCGAGATCGTCGCCAATATTGGCCAGATTTCGCACATCCAATGACGTCTTTAGACCGCCAGCTCTTAGCTCTTTTTCGACATCACTCATGGCAGGTTTGACGATGTTTTGTAAAAACCGCTCGACTTGCGTATGACTTGGAAAACTAACAATACGCTGCAGACGCGCTTTCCAGCTCTTACCACTGTCAAGCACGTTTGCGGTGCCGACCGTACTGGCTTTACGCTTATTGCCCTCTTCTTTTAGGCTGCGCCACATCGACATCATGTAAAGCACCAAAATCAGCGAAAATGGCAAACCTGCGATGACAGACACCGACTGCAACGAAGCAAACCCGCCGGCGAACAGCAAACCTAAAGTGATCAGACCGGTGGCCGCTGCCCAAAATAGGCGCAACCAAACCGGTGCATCAGTATCATTGGTCATACCTTTTGAGCTAAGATTGGCCAGTACTAGCGCACCAGAGTCCGCTGAAGTGACAAAGAAAATAAGCCCAATGACCACGCCAGCGAATGATAAAACATCACTAAAAGGGAAGTACTCAAACAAGGCAAACATGCCCATCGCCGCGTCATTGATAGCGATTTCACCCAGCTCTGTCGCACCATTGGCGACCAAGTCTATCGCTGAATTGCCAAAGATAGAAAACCAAGCAAAGATAAAGCCCAGCGGGATAAACATCACACCAAAGACAAACTCACGCAAGGTACGGCCACGGCTGATACGCGCGATAAACAAACCGACAAACGGCGCCCAAGCCACCCACCATGCCCAGAAAAATATCGTCCAGCCTGATTTCCAATCGGCACCAGCGCTGCCGTCATAGGCATAGACGTCGAATGTTTTGAAAACGATGGTTTGGAAATACTGACCGATACTTTGGGTAAAGGTATTGAGCAAGTACACCGTATTGCCCATCACCAGTATCGCGATTAATAGCAATATCGACGAGAGCATATTGAATTCAGATAGACGGCGTACCCCTCGCTCTACACCAGTCATCGCTGAGATAGCCGCAGCAGCTACTACGCCTAAGATGATCAAGCTCTGCACCATCTTGCTCGACTCGATACCAAAGACATGGGTCAAGCCTGCATTAGCCTGCAGCACGCCGATGCCTAAGCTGGTGGCAATCCCCATCAAGGTACAGACCACACCAAAGGTATCAATGCCATCACCCAGCCAGCCTTTGACTAGGCGCTCGCCAAAGATAGGCGTCAGCGGTGAGCGTAGCGCCAGCGGCATGTTTTTGCGATAGGCAAAGTACGCTAGCGCCATACCGATAAGCGCATAAATACCCCAGCCATGCAAACCCCAATGCAAAAAAGTCTGAGATAACGCTTGGCGCATCGCTTCGGCACTGGCAGGCTCTAACCCCGTATGCGGCGTGAGATAATGCATCAATGGCTCAGAGGCACCAAAAAACAATAAATCGATACCAATACCGGCCGAAAATAGCATCGCTGCCCACGCCAAAAAGGGAAACTGCGCCTTTTCGTGGTCTTGTCCCAGCTTGATATCGCCGTATTTTGAAAAGCCCACAAACAAAGCAAATATACTATAAGCAGCCACCACCAGCATGTAATACCAGCCAAAGCTCTCTGATACCCACGCCATGCTCGCGCTTAATAATGCCTCACTATAATCTGGCAAGGCAATCGTCCAAATAATCAATAAAATAGAAATAATCGCTGAGCCTAAAAAAACTGTCTTATTTAGGCTCAAGGGTTTCGTCGCATCTTCTGATGGCGAGCTGTACATAAAAGACCTCAATAGGTAAATGAAACAGGATCTGATAATGCTTTGTCCGTCATAACATAGTGTAGAGTTACCACGTTATCTATATAAGCGCAGGATGCACAAAGCAGTACCAATCAATAAAAATTTGCTAAACAGTCCGCAGACCCCTTAGCACCACCGTTAAAAAACAATGAAAAGATAATCAGCGCAAAATAAAACCGATATGCTCATTTGCGTGCGGTACTGATGATATCAGTGCTCACAAGGGTGCCAGCAAATTTGCACTGATAAAAAAGACCTTTACGTTGAAAGGCCTTTTATTTGGAATTGACGTTATATTATCCTTATATCGTGCCTACTCGCTGGCACGTTTATTTATGCAGTCGTATGATAAGCACGCATCGGCTCAGCTCTGAGCGGTGCGCCATTGGCGACATAATAATCCGCTGTCGAGCGTGGTAATTGTTTACCGCGCATCTTATCAACGATTTTTTCGGCCAGCATAATGGTGGTAGCATTTAAGTTGCCACTGATGATATTTGGCATAATCGACGCATCAACGACACGCAGACCATCGATACCGTGTACCAGCCCTTCACCATTGACCACCGAATCATTACCCTCACCCATCGCACAGGTACACGACGGATGATAAGCGGTCTCGCTATGATTGCGGACATACTCATCGAGCTGCGCATCGGTCACCAGATCATCGGTCGGCGCGATAGCACGGCCGCGATATGGGTCAAGCGCTGGCTGATGCATAATCTCGCGAGTGATACGCATCGCTGCGCGGAACTCCTGCCAATCTTGCTCGTGCGACATATAGTTAAATAAAATGCTTGGATGCGCATTTGGGTCTTTTGAGATGAGCTTGACGCGGCCACGACTTGGCGACCGTAGTGAGCCCACGTGCGCTTGGAAGCTGTGCGATTTCACCGCACTACGACCATCGTAACGCACCGCTAATGGCAAGAAGTGATACTGGATATTGGGGTGAGTAAACTTCTCATCGGTACGGATAAATCCGCCACCCTCAAACTGATTGGACGCGCCAAGACCAGTACCATTAAACAACCACTCAGCACCAATCGCAGGTTTATTCCACCATTTATTGGCAGGGGCAATCGACACCGGCAGTTTACATTCATACTGCATATACAGCTCTAAATGGTCTTGTAGATTATTACCGACACCCGGCAACTCTAAAACCTCATTAATACCCAAGTCTTTGAGCCACTGACCAGGGCCAATACCAGAGCGCTGCAATAATTGCGGCGAAGCGATAGCACCTGATGAGACGATCACTTCACGAGCGGCATAGAATTTTTTGGTTTGACCTTGATGCTCAACTTTGACGCCGACCGCACGCTTACCATCGAATAAAATCACATCGGTCAAGGCACCGGTCAAAATGGTGATATTGCTACGTGGTTTGGCACGGTCGAGATACCCGCGAGCCGTTGATGCGCGGCGACCATTAGGCGTGACAAAACGATCCATTGGCCCGAAGCCTTCTTGCTGATAGCCGTTTAGATCCTCTGTACGCGGATAGCCTGCCTGCACGCCCGCTTCAATCATCGCTTCAAACAGCGGATTGACCCCAGGTTTTGAGGTGGTCATTTCTACCGGACCACCGACGCCATGATAGTCGTTTTCGCCTGCGTCGCGGTTCTCTGATTTTTTAAAGTACGGCAAGCAGTCGAGATACGTCCAGTCTTCTAAGCCCTTGATTTTGGCCCAGTCGTCAAAATCGAGCGCATTACCACGGATATAGCACATGCCATTGATGAGTGATGAGCCGCCCAGCCCTTTACCGCGGCCACAGTCCATGACACGGTTATTCATATATGGCTCAGGATCGGTTTTGTAGCCCCAGTTATACGTAGTGCCTTGTAGCGGCATCGCGAGCGCCGCTGGCATCTGCGTACGAAAGTCTAGTCGATAATCAGGTCGACCCGCTTCTAATAGCAACACCTTAATGTTGGCATCTTCGGTCAAGCGCGTGGCCAGCACGTTTCCGGCTGAGCCTGCACCGACAATGATGTAGTCATATTCAGGTGTGGTTGCTGTCATAAAACGCTCCATAATAGTAAAAATACGTCATGTCATCAGTAAGCTCACATCATGCCGGCGTATTTACCGACATGACGTGCTTACTAACGACAGCTTTCTTTGTACATTAAAACAAGTGGTTAAAACAGGTGGTTAAAAAACAAGCAGTTAACAAGCTATTAAAATACCGACTCAAACTTACCCAGCTCTACTTGGATAGATTTGGTCTGCGTATAATGCTCAAGGGCTTCGATGCCGTTTTCGCGGCCGATACCTGAATGCTTATAACCGCCAACTGGCATTTGCGCAGGCGACTCGCCCCAAGTATTTAGCCAGCAGATACCCGCCTCTATCTGTCCGATGACGCGATGCGCGCGGGTTAGATCTTTGGTTACCACCCCTGCCGCCAAGCCGTACTCGGTATCATTGGCACGGCGAATGACTTCTTCCTCAGTCTCATAAGTCAATATCGACATCACAGGGCCAAAGATTTCTTCACGCACGATAGCCATGTCATCGGTGCAATCGGTAAACACCGTTGGCGCGACATACGCGCCTTTAGCCAGCTCGTCTGTCGTCACTCGCTCACCGCCCGCCAATAGACGCGCGCCACCCGCTTTACCTTGCTCGATATAGCCAAGCACACGCTCCATATGCGGGAAGCTCACTAGTGGTCCCATATTGATATCTTCATCCATCGGATCGCCGAGTTTGATACGTTTGACCCGCGTCAAGATCGCTTCTTCAAACTTGGCTTGTAGCGCTTTTGGGATAAATACACGCGTGCCATTGGTACAGACCTGACCGGTACTATAGAAGTTCGCCATCATGGCAATATCCGCTGCCATATCGATATCGGCATCGTCAAAAATAATCAATGGCGACTTACCGCCCAGCTCTAAGGTTACGTCTTTGAGAGACGATGATGCCGCGCTCGCCATGACTTTTTTGCCCGTTGGCACGCCGCCTGTAAACGAGACTTTGGCAATATCAGGATGCTGGGTGAGTGCTTCGCCTACTTTATAATCGCCTTGTACGACGTTAAAGACGCCATCTGGCATGCCTGCCTCAGTAAAGATTTCCGCCAGTTTAAGTGCCGTCAGTGGCGTAACTTCTGAGGGTTTAAAAATCATCGCATTACCTGCAGCCAACGCTGGCGCGGCCTTCCACATCGCGATCTGAATCGGATAGTTCCATGCGCCGATACCAGCGACGACGCCGAGTGGCTCACGGCGCGTATAGACAAAGCTCGTGTCACGCAGTGGAATCTGACGACCTTCAATCATTGGCGCAAGTCCTGCATAGTATTCAACAACATCGGCACCTGTGACGATATCGACATACTTAGTCTCAGACAGCGCTTTGCCGGTGTCTTTGGTTTCAAGCAATGCCAGTACATCATTACGCTCGCGCAATATCGCAACTGCCTTTGACAAAATACGGCCACGCTCAACTGCGGTCATTGCCGCCCACACTTTTTGCCCTTGTTGCGCCGCTTTTACCGCTTCATCGATTTGCTCGGCAGTGGTTTGCTGAATGCTCGCCAGCACTTCACCTGTCGCTGGATTGATATCGTCAAAAGTCGTTAAAGAATCATCGACCGCCAGATAGCGACCGTTAATATAAGCGGTCTGCGTTTGTGTTAAATCAATAATATCTTGTAAATTATTTACGTTTGTCTGAGTAGTTGTCATAAGTTTTCCTTAAGGCGACTGAGAATTTATAAAAAAGCGTTCAGTCAATCATGCCGTCATAGGTTAAAGATAAAATTTTCTATGTGCGTGTTATTGACCAAAGCTGTTTATCAAGTTATTGGTCAAAGTCATTTATCAAAACGGTTTATCAAAGTCTTGCTGCGTCATATTTATCAAGCGCTCACGTATTGAGGCCTTGTCCGAGATATCGATACCCGAAAAGTCAGAGAGCCAAATACCATCGGCGACCAGACGTACCATACATAGCGTTTCGCTATTGTCGGTAGCGGCATATTTTTTTAGCTGCTCATTTGACCACTCAGCCCAGCGTTCGCGTAGCATCCGGTCTCCTAGCATCAACACATACAAAGTCGCTTGGCTATTAAACTCGGCCTGCCCTTTTTCGCCTAAGCTGATGGTGGCGTCGATATAAGCGCGGGTAAACGAGCCGTAGCTGACCGGATCCTTTGCCATGGCAGCATTGACTTCTGCCTCAAACTTGGCCATCGCATCATAAAACACCTCTAAGATAAGCGTATCCTTGGTAGCAAAATGATGCATCACTCCGCCTTTGGTCACGCCGACGGCATCTGCCACCGCTTGAAAGGTCACTTTAGACAAGCCCTGCTCTAGCGTGATACGCGCTGCCTCATCGAGCAGCGCCCGCCGCACCAGCTCTGGCTGTTTTTTACGTTTATGCGCGTTTTTCGTTTCCATTTTTGTGTCCATGTTCATTTTTATCTACCTGTCAGTGCACCACCGAGTTTGACAATAGGTTCATCACCACCACACCACCGACGATCATCGCAATACCGACCACCGCCGCGGTATCGAGACTTTGCTTAAAAAAGAACACCCCGACTAGTGATGTCAGCACAATCCCCAGACCGCCCCACAGCGCATAGGCGATGCCAAGTGGTATGGTCTTGATGGTCTGGGTCAACAAATAAAACGAGATGGCATAAAGCACGCCCATAATCAAGGTCGGCACCAAACGGGTAAATTGCTCTGACTTGACCAAAAAGGTCGTGCCAACCACTTCACAAATGATAGCGATAGCGAGATAACCGTAAGCAATGATGGTAGGACTCATAGCTAAGACACCTGTGTTAAATCCAGCGTACACGCTTGATTGAGTGAAATGGATAAGCAATAAATAATAGAATGCAGCCCCAAAAGAAACCACACGGTCGGTATTTTATAGAAATAATCCAGCAATGTGAAGGGCAGCCCAGCAGTTTTTTTGTTTCAAGCGATGTGCAGATTGCTTTTATATTCAAAAAGATAGCCAAATTGTCTAATCAAATTACCCGCAAAAGCTTGATAACCAACGCTGACAGCAGATTGCTTGAGCCATAAATAAAAGTAGCATATCGCTGCTATTTTTTTGTTACATGCCGCAGGTAGATGGAGACTTTAACAAAACAGACACACTATTAAGCCCATCCATATCCAGACCTATCCGCCCTAACGCGCCGTCTTATAGATACATCATTCTGAGGTGCGCTTATGACATATTAGGGTCGTTTTTATCGCTAAAATGCGCCAAGGACTGAGGGCTGGCAGTCAAACTTCACAACAACTAAAGAATATTTGCAAATTATGTCAAAATAAGGTTGACAGCCTATAACGACTTGGCTAAAATGTGCCCCACATAACGCAGACAGCAATTACTTTTAGCTTGTCATATTTACCGTTATCACAGCTTATTCTCCAATAGCTCAGTTGGTAGAGCAACGGACTGTTAATCCGTGTGTCCCTGGTTCGAGCCCAGGTTGGAGAGCCATATACGAAAAACCTTCATCATTATTTGATGAAGGTTTTTTTATGGCCGTCATTTTTGGCTCAGACAATTCTCTTATGAAATCAGTGATATAAATACCGCTGCGGTGTTCATTTGGACGATTTTGTTGTATGGTAAGAGTAGTTTGCTTGGGCTCGTTTTGTCTGAATATTTTACTCCTACTCACTAAAAATAATGGTTTATTATGATACCTGCACGTGTAAAAAATAAGTTTTCTGACCATCCGCAAAAAATCATGCGCCCGGTCAGTATTCGGCTGTCTGAAGAGATGATCGCATTATTAGAGACCACCTCAAAAGAGCTGGGCTTTAAGCGTATTCAAGGACTGATTCGCCTATACATCCGTCAAGGGCTTGATCGTGATCATCAAGACTATACCCTAGCGCACGATGAAGTGTTTATCGAGTCTTTGCGCAAGCGCGGCGTCAGTCAACGCATCATCGATGAGGCCATCGTGGTGACTCACAATAACAACATCTCCCACCCCCTATCCGAGCTACAAAACGATGATTAGCATAGATGATTAAGAAAGCCGATTCGATATACTGCCGACTATATATAGACAACAATATATAATCGACGATACATAAGCGACAGTATAAAAAACCGCTTTCTTAATGATGAACTAGATAGGCTGCGTACCAAAAGACTGAGCTTGCCCATGGCGCTCAGTCTTTTTTATGCGCCAAATGATGGTTGTCGCCCACACACAGTCTTTAGCCATAATCCAACACAACACCAAAAAAAAACCAGCTATATTAAAACCAGCCCTACTTATAAAAAAAGCCGATGACAATCACGGTCGTTGGTGCAAAACAAATTGACACGGAGGTGTACGATGGGAGGTTTCTATCCGCGTTTTAACCAAGCATTATTGTTGACGATGGCATTGGCATTTCTGCCTGCTATCTCTGCGTGCTCACAGCCGCAGGCAGATCCTAGCAAAAAAACCATTCCGACCAACTCTGATCAGTGGCAAAAAAAGCTCGGTGATACTTTTGAGCAACTGCCTAAGACCGATCAGCAGCTGCTCAGTCGTTATATGCTGCGCATGAAACTCAGCGGTGCCTATGAGTCTGGTGCGATGCCGCGCACTACGATCAAACAAGCCTTGATACAGCAGCGTGAATATGAGCGCTTGCATCCCAATAATCCCACGGGCAAAAAAAGCCCCATCATAAAAAGTCAGCAAGCGGCCACGGCCAATGCGCAACACTACCCTGTGGCGCTCTTGCCAGTCAAAAGCAGTGATAGCGACAGTTTAAACCAAGTAAAGCTCCAGTTTATGCTATCCAACCACGGCGAAGTCGCCATCGATAGCTTTAAGGGTACATTGGTGATGAAAGACATCGCTTTGACCCAAGGCAAGCGCTTTAATGTCCCGTTGACTGTGTTTGATCCTGCTATCAAACCTGAGCAGTCTGGCAAAATTATCATCGAGAGTAGCATTGAGGACATCAATGTCATGCGCGCTATCAGAAACACCAGAGACATGACTATTGAGATTAGCGAAGGGACATTGACACTAGCAGATGGTCAACACGTTGATTTTGATGAGTCTTTAATCAAATAAAACATCACTAGGTACACGACTGGGTATATAAATGAATACGCAGGTAAGAGACTGGCTAAAAAGTAACAAGCACTCTCTTGTCATTATTTAAGTGATAAAGCGCGCTGATACACACCCATAAAAAAAAGCCCCAATCAGCAATGATTGGGGCTTTTCGAATTTGGCGGAGACGGAGAGATTCGAACTCTCGAAGGGCTATGAACCCTTGCCGGTTTTCAAGACCGGTGCATTCAACCGCTCTGCCACGTCTCCATTGGTGCATCATTATATAGATATCATTTCATAATGCAAGCAGATAATCTAAAAAAATTAAATTAATTTATCGATGAGCACAAATCACGAATTTAATGACCGCTGGAGGCCAAATGCAAACACATATCAAGCAGTCTATTGGCATAGCCCCACTCGTTGTCGTACCAAGCAAAAACCTTATACTGCGTACCGACCTGCATCAGCTGCTGACCATCAATGATAAGCGACTCGGTCTGATGGATAAAGTCGCTGGATACTAGTGGCTCATCGGTATAGGCCATGATATCACGCAAATGACCGTCGCTGGCGGCTGTCAGTACTTCACGAATCGCCTCAGTGCTGACAGGCTGGGTGTCAAAGACAAAGGTCACATCGATCGCTGCAACGGTGATGGTGGGTACACGGATAGAGTGACCATTGATCTTGCCGACCATCGCCGGTAATACACGCTCAGTGGCAGCGATACTGCTCGAGGTCGTAGGTATGATGTTATGACCTGAGGCACGGGCACGTCTTGGATCTCGGTGCGCTTGATCGAGCACATTCTGGTCAGCGGTGACTGCATGAATCTCTGTCATCATCGCGGAGGTGACGCCAAAGGCCTTATCAAGGGTATCGATCAGCGGTACCAGCGCTTGGGTGGTACATGAGACGCTCGAGATAATCGGTAGCGCCCGCGTCAAGGTATCGCTGTTGACGCCCATCACGATACAGGCATCGACATCATCGAAAGGCGCTGCACCGATAATGACCTGCTGCGCGCCCGCCTCGATATGCAGATGCGCCTGCTCATAAGAGCGAAAGTGCCCCGTACACTCCAATACCACATCGACCCCTAACGCTTGCCATGGCAGGCTCTTGGGATCCGGCTCTGAGAGCATATTGATACAGTAAGTCAGGCTGTTTTTGGTCAGGCACAGCTGGGTTTTATTCTCATCCGTACTAGCGACCACCAGCTCAGCTGCCACGCCCAGCTGACTTAAGCGGCCATGCGCACTATCAAACTTTAATAAATGCAATAAAATATCAGCAGGTGCCAAGTCATTAATTGCCACCACATGAATCGCACGACCCAAGACCTCAAAACGCTCTAATAAGGCGCGCAGTACATTACGCCCGATACGGCCAAAGCCATTAATCGCCACTCGTAATGGCTGGGTATGCTCGCCTGTATAAGACATCGCGGCGACGGCTGGATCAGAGGTCAGTTGATAAGTGGCGCTAGAAAAATCAGGCATAAAAACATATCGCTATAAAGATAAAAAACACGGCAAATCACTGAGACGATATCACATCATCGCCCAGCCCTACGGGGTAATAAAAATCAAGGCCAGACGAATGGTGTTGTAATCGATACGCTGCTTGAGATGCTCAAAGACTGGGCGCAGCTTAACACTGCCATCATCATTAAAGTCATTGGGATTGTTGGCGACTTTGATCGCGATATAAGCGGTACCTACTGCCGTCATTACCTCATCGTCTGGGCGCAGATGGTCACAGGCCAAGCTTGGGTCCTGCAATTTTAACTCTGCAATATGGCGCATGATGGTAGATTGCGACAGCTGGCGCGCTTGTGATATCTCAGCGATAGACAAGCTCTCTTCGAGGAGCGTTTTGGTTACCAGCAAGGTGCTTTGGGACTTATCAGCGACTTGGTTGCGGCGTTTTTGTTTTTTGTCAATCTTTGCCTGCTGCTGCTCACGGCGCTTTTTTTGTAGCGCCGCGTAGGCATTAATCACTGATTGATTCAGCGTACCGCCCGACTTTAAGATAAACTTGTCATGCGCCTGTGTCAGACTCTCTTCATTGAGCATGGCATAGTTGGCATCCGCCTCTTCGGAGAGCGCCAAAAACCGCTTGTCCGCCCCGCGTGCGAGGGGGTCTAACTGCAGACTCATCTCATTCATGCCAAGTAGCTGCAGCCCTGCTAGCGACTTGAGGCGTGAGAGCGCCACATAGCCTTGGCCCAGCTCAAACGTGCGCGACAGATCAATCTCTGCGGCCTCTAGGGTCATGCCTTGCGATTTGTGAATGGTAATTGCCCAAGCCAGACAAAGCGGCACTTGGCTGTAGCTTGCCAGCACCTCCCCTGTCTCATCTTCGATGATCCACTCTTCTGTCTCAGCGACGACCTCACGGCCTGAGTTTAGCCGCACCACAGGCATTTTTTGCGTGGTGGGCTTTTTGGTTTTTGCCGTCTGTTTGTCTGACGTATCTGTCTTTTTGGCCGTCTCTGCGTCATCGTCTGCATCGACTTCTTCAATTAAGGCTTCGCTATTGCCCTTACCATCGTCTATCTTGACAGCGGCAAAGCCAACCAGCTCACCCATGGTGCCATTCGAGACGCCAAGCTCGGTGTTGTTTTTGATAAACATCACCTTAGCGCCGACTTTGAGCGTCAGCTCATCTTGGGTACGCACGGTCTTTTTGAGCGTGTCGACCAGCTTACTATCGCCCGTCGAGGTCGCCTCAAAACGCATCATCTCGCCATCTAGGGCGGCCAGCTCTTTATCATTGATTTTATTGACGTTGAGATTGTGAGTATACAGTCGGGTGCGCTTGATATCGACGTCTTGATCATAGGTTGCCTCTAGTGCCGCAATCGCCTCAAAGGTGACTTCTTGGCGGCGAATTTGGTTGAGAATGTCATCCAAATCCAGTCCGCCATTGGCCGCCTCGCTCACTTGACGATGCTGCTCAGACAGATAGCAAATATGAAACTTGGCATCGAGCCATGCCTCAGACATAAAAGCGAACTTTTCGCGGTTACTCTCGCCGCGACTGCCAATCGGTGGCAGCTGAAAAAAGTCGCCGGCAACGACCACTTGGATACCACCAAAGGCACTGTCGTTTTTGCGCACGTGTTTGAGCACTTGATTGACTAAGTTTAGCTGCTTGGCATGCAGCATCGATATCTCATCGATGATAAGTACCGCTGTTTCTTTTAGGCGATCTGCCAAAAACTGCTTGCGCGATAGATTGCTCAAATCGCGCTCCGTCAGCTCATCTTTGATGCCTATTCCTGACCAGCTGTGAATGGTGGTGCCGCTCATGTGCGTCGCTGCAATGCCTGTACTGGCTGTGACCGCCACTGGCACACGGCGCGCGCGCAAATAATCAATATATTGGTTAAGAGTATAAGTCTTACCCGACCCTGCCGATCCAGTCAAAAAAACGTTTTGACCTGTTTTTAAAATATTAAGAGCAGAAGATTGACGCATATATCCAAACCAATAAGTAATAAAAGAAAATAGGAAGTAAAAATACCGCACTGCATCGCACCCAAGTGTGCGGCACTGCCATTTAATTATAACAGTTGCACTCACTTTACAAAGTACTTTAGCAGGCGCTAATCGCATAACATAAAGTTATGTGATACGGAATATATCATTATAAAAAGTCATTATCTCTCAACGCCAAAGCTCAGTACGATAGAGTCATAGCTTGGTTAGGAAGGCCAAATATTTATGTTTCAACCATCATAATACCCAACAAGGAGTCGTTCATGTTATACGCCTATCCCAATACTGAAAACAGTCCCGTCCAATTCCGCAAAAAATACGACAACTTCATCAATAATGAGTGGGTCGCCCCCATCGATGGTGAATACTTTGACAACCCAAGCCCCATCGATGGCAAAACTATCTGCCAAGTGGCACGCTCAAAAGAAGCCGATATAGAAAAAGCACTCGATGCCGCACATGCTGCTAAAGACGCTTGGGGCAAAACCAGTGTCGCTGAACGCGCCAACTTGCTCCTCAAAATCGCAGACAAGATGGAAGCCAACCTCGAAGCCATCGCTATCGCCGAATGCTACGAAAACGGTAAGCCTGTACGTGAGACTTTGATGGCGGATATCCCGCTGGCTATCGATCAGTTTCGCTACTTTGCCAGTGCCATTCGCGCCCAAGAAGGCGGCATCAGCCAGATCGATGAAGACACCGTTGCTTATCATTTCCATGAGCCACTAGGCGTGGTCGGACAAATCATCCCGTGGAACTTTCCTATCCTGATGGCGGTGTGGAAAATCGCTCCCGCCCTCGCTGCTGGTAACTGTATCGTCATGAAGCCAGCTGAGCAAACACCAGCGTCCGTGCTATTTATGCTAGAGACCATCGGTATCGCTGACATCTTGCCAAAGGGCGTACTAAACATCGTCAATGGCTTTGGCGTTGAAGCTGGTAAGCCACTGGCTTCTAACCCGCGTATCAACAAAGTCGCCTTTACTGGTGAGACCACAACCGGCCGCCTCATCATGCAGTACGCCAGTGAAAACATCATTCCTGTGACGCTAGAGCTGGGCGGCAAAAGCCCCAACATCTTCTTTGCCGATGTGATGGATGAAGACGATGACTTCTTGGACAAAGCGGTCGAAGGTTTGGTCATGTTTGCCCTCAACCAAGGTGAGGTCTGTACGTGTCCGTCACGCGCACTGGTACATGAGAGTATCTATGATGAATTTATGAAACGCTGTATCGAGCGCGTCAAGGCCATCAAGATGGGCAACCCGCTAGATACTGATACCATGATTGGCGCGCAAGCCAGCTCAGATCAATTAGAAAAAATTCTCTCTTATCTTGATATCGGTAAGCAAGAAGGCGCAAAAGTATTGGTCGGCGGTGAACAAGCCAAACATGATGGCGCGCTGGGCGATGGTCATTATGTGCAGCCAACCATCTTTGAGGGCACCAATGACATGCGCGTGTTCCAAGAAGAAATCTTTGGCCCTGTACTTGCCGTCACAAAGTTTAAAGACGATGACGAAGCCATGAAAATCGCTAACGATACCTTATACGGCCTAGGTGCAGGCGTCTGGACTCGTAGTGTACATAAGGCGTATCGCTTTGGCCGTGGTATTCAAGCGGGCCGCGTCTGGACCAACTGCTATCACATTTATCCATCACACGCGGCCTTCGGTGGCTACAAGCAATCAGGTATCGGCCGCGAAAACCATCTAATGATGCTCGACCATTATCAGCAAACCAAAAACATGCTGGTTTCTTATAGTCCCAAAAAGATGGGCTTCTTTTAAGCCTGTCTGTCACGCACTTTATGGCAGCCGCCATAAAGTAATGAGTTGGTAGATATGATATCTATCAACTCACCATCCGCGATAAGGAGAATGCAACGTGAGTAATAAAATGAAAGCGGCCGTACTACATGAGTTCGGACAACCCTTGCAGATTGAAGAAGTGGATATCCCAACCCCAGGTGCCGGTCAAATATTAGTAAAAATGGAGGCCTCAGGCGTCTGTCACACGGACCTTCATGCCGTTGAAGGAGATTGGCCAGTCAAACCAAGTCCACCATTTATCCCTGGACACGAAGGCGTCGGATTGATCACAGCTGTCGGCGACAACGTCCACCATGTCAAAAAAGGTGACCGAGTCGGTGTGCCTTGGCTCTACTCTGCCTGTGGTCACTGTACGCATTGCCTAGGCGGCTGGGAAACGCTCTGCGAGCAGCAAGAAAACTCCGGCTACTCAGTAAACGGCAGTTTTGCTGAGTATGTCTTGGCCGATGCCAACTATGTCGGCATCATCCCTGAGGGCGTCGACTCTATCGAGATTGCCCCGGTGCTGTGCGCGGGTGTCACCGTCTATAAGGGTCTTAAAATGACGGATACCAAGCCTGGCGATTGGGTGGTGATCTCAGGTATCGGCGGACTTGGGCACATGGCCGTTCAGTACGCCATTGCCATGGGCCTTAATGTCGCGGCGGTCGATATCGACGATGAGAAGCTTGAATTTGCCAAAAAGCTGGGCGCCAAAGTCATCGTCAACGCCAAAGACACCGATCCTGGCGAGTATCTCCAAGAGCAGATCGGCGGCGCTCATGGCGCCCTTGTGACAGCGGTATCGGCCAAAGCCTTTGACCAAGCGCTAAGCATGCTCCGCCGCGGCGGCACCTTGGTGTGTAACGGCTTACCAACAGGCGACTTCCCTGTCTCTATCTTTGATACCGTGCTAAATGGCATTACCATTCGTGGCTCGATCGTCGGTACGCGCCTAGACTTACAAGAGTCGCTAGACATGGCAGCGGCAGGCAAAGTCAAAGCGACCGTCAAAGCTGAGCCACTTGAAAATATCAATAATATCTTTGCGCGGATGCATGATGGCAAAATCGAAGGTCGCATCGTCATTGACTATAACATGTAGACTCATGACGGTATAGGGAGTTCAGTATAAAAACGATACAGTGGGACTGGAATAAATTTTACGCAGCATCGAGCGGCGCAGGCACAGCACGCAAGGAAAATTTATACCAATTCCACGTTGACATATAATATATCTGTTTTATTGAGAATTGAGAATTGACTATATGATAGAGCTGTGCTGCGTTGTGCCGACTCTCTCTTAGTGCAGCACTGGCTTGTTGTATTTTATTTAGCCTTCTTAGTCGTATCGTTTTCACTCGCATGCTATCTTTGGTGTGAATGAAGAGGATACGACTTTTTACATGCCTCTGATTTTATACAGATATAGCCGATGCACTCTAAAAGGAATATAGCGCTACTGGGATGAATTTTGCGCAGCCTCTGGGAACGCAGCACGCAAGTAAAATTTATACCAGTAGCGCGTTTAAACTTATATAACAGTTTTATTTTCAATTGATTATAGTTAAACAATTTACCCAGTTTATTCAGTCAAGACACACCACCAATGATAAGGACATCATGATGAAAGTCACTGCTACCCCATCTTGTAAAGCACTGATCGACTTACTAAAATCCAAGCATGGCGAGCTGATGTTTCATCAGTCTGGTGGCTGCTGCGATGGCAGCTCGCCGATGTGTTACCCCTTAGGCGAGTTTGTCGTGGGCGGCCAAGATGTTTTGGTCGGCAAGCTGGTAGGCTGTCCGTTTTATATGGGTAAAGCACAATTTGAGCTCTGGCAGCATACTGACTTAACTATCGATGTAGTCGATGGTCGCGGCGCCAGTTTTTCGCTGGAGATACCCGAGGGCAAGCGCTTTATTGTGCGCTCTGAGGTGTGTGCGATCGATGATGAAACCGCTAAATAGATATTAGCTTACATTAACCACGCCGCGGCATTTAGGAAACTGCGCGCACCCATAAAAGGACTGTCCTTGGCGTGCGCCATTTTTCGCAGTGCATTACATACATTTAAATTAAGCATGTTGGATCGAAACATCATACCAAGCAATTACCGTTATGATATATTAAACAACATAATTCCGTTCTATTGAGATAACAGAATGCTACAATCAATTAGACTCAGAAATTTACGTAGTTTTGCAGATTCTGATAATTCACCTTATATCGATCTAAAGCCTATTACAGTGCTAATAGGTAAAAACAGTAGCGGCAAAAGTACGTTTTTGCGTAGTTTGCCATTACTAAGGCAGTCAGTTGAAGCCCATACTACCGGTCCTATATTATGGTATAGCTCCTATGTAGACTTTGGAGCCTTTTCTGAAGCAAAGAAATTTGATATTAAGGATAATATCATCTACTTTGACTTTAAAATTCAGCTCAGTCCTAATACTCCTAATTACTTCTCCTCCTACTACTACCATTTAAAAAGAAAAATATTAAGCTCTAAAGATGTTAATGTAGTGGTGGAAGTTGGTGTTACAGAAATCAATAATAAAACTATTTTAAAAAAATTGAGTTTGCAACTCTACAACCATAAATATATTTTTATATTTAACAATGACAAAAAGTGTGATTTGTATATAGATGGCACTTTAAGTAAGATTTCAGAAGACTTAGGTTATTTAAACTTAAATCAATTCCTACCTTTAATAGGTTTCTGGACAAAAGATAATCAAAGATTTGATGATGAAGGGGCAAGCGATTATTTCTATAATATATTACATTTAGAAATAAAGAAATATTTTGGAAAGACAAGTGACTCCACAATAAAAGATGGATTAGCTCGCATTGGTTTGAATGAAAGAGATGATATTAAAGATGTTCTAACTAAAATATTCAAAAGCAACAGAACATTTATAAAAAATTTAGAGAAAAAAGAAGAAGATATCTGTGATATGGTATATAACCTTTCTTTGTCTGCTAGTATTAGTAGCCTTTTAGTGACCATAAATAATGAGTTAGTAAATACTTTCAAAAATATCAAATATATAGCACCTCTTCGATCTACTGCAGAAAGATATTATAGACATCAGGATCTGCAAGTGAAAGAGATTGATCACACAGGTTCAAATCTAGCAATGCTTCTAAGGTCACTTCCAAAAAAAGAAAATGAACTATTTACTCAATGGACAAATGAAAATTTTGGATTCCAAGTAAAGGTTGAAGAACAAGGTTTACATTATGCTTTGAAAATAAAAGCTGGAAGTGACCCTAGAGAATATAATATTAACGATATGGGTTTTGGTTTTTCACAAATACTCCCTATCGTTGTATCTATATGGATGGAAACGTCAAGAAATAAGAAAACAACTTTGAGACAAAAAAAATCTGATATTATATTCGCAATTGAACAGCCTGAACTACATCTTCACCCTGAGTATCAATCGCGTCTTGCTAGAATGTTTGTATCTGTCATTAATACAGCAAAAGAAAGGGGGCTATCACTTAAAATAATTTTTGAAACTCATAGTCAAACTATGGTAAATACTCTTGGTGACTGTATCGAAGATGAATTACTAAACTCACAAGATGTTAATATAGTAGTTTTTGAGAAAGAACTGGATAGTAGCACCACTAAAGTAAAGTTCTCTCATTTTAATAATGAGGGATTTCTAGAAGAATGGCCAATTGGCTTTTTTTCAGGACGAAGATAATGCTATTTAAAGTTGAAAACTGCGATCCTAGTTCATATCTAAATGATTTAGATAAGATAATAGCCTTAGAAAATATAGTGAATACAAATGCCTCAAGAAACAATATAGTACTTCTTGATAGAGCAACTATAGATAGTATTAAAAAATCCGATATTTATAGTTTATCAACTAAACATTTTGTAATGGATATTGAAAAACAGAGACGAGAATATGGGGGTATCGTAAAAAATTTAGCTATATATAGTATAGTTGATTTCGACTTTGAAGGATTTGAGTGCATACGCAATATTAATCAGTGGGTTATCAAAATAGGTTATAAATTTTTTTGTGATCATGAGAATATTAGTCCCGTTAATATCGTGACTGAAGGGAAGCTAGATTTTGATTTCTACTCTTTAATAGCTAACTACTATACTAAACACATTTCATCAATTAAGCTACAGGTTAAATTCAAATTCCATAACGGCGGTGGAAGTCAATCAAAGCCTATTTTTGACAGTTTAGTCAAAGAAGGTAAGCTTGTATTATGCATTATTGATAGTGATAAATCTCATCCACATAAGGGTGAAGGATCTACTTCATCAGTTTTTACGGCTTCGGATAGAGCATATAATGGTAAAAATTTAGCTTATATCATTAACGTTAGAGAGATTGAAACGTTAATACCATTACAGATAGTTGAAAATACCCTTTCAAATAATAATCAAGTAGATACATTTGAAGAAGTAAAGCTTCTAGAAAAATCAAATCCTCTCTTTAGAACATATTTTGACCATAAAGATGGGTTGAACTTGCAGAGTGTTATTGATATTGACAATAAGCATGGAGCCTTTTGGTTACCTACTTTGTCAAGTATTAGTCGTTTCTCTAATAAAGATTGCTTCAAGAATAGTTTATGCTATAGGTGTAATGGTTGTCCTAAAATTATCGGGTTTGGTGATCATATGCTCGAGCGGGCTGTAAATAGTATGAAGACATCAAACTTAAGGAAATTCAATATTGAACCGCAGGTTATATCGCATTGGAAAAATATCGGAGAAATTATGATGGCATGGGGTTGCGTCCCAGTTTCTTCTATTTCGAGAGCGTCATAATCTAAGAAGACATATATAAAAAAAGCTGCCAGATAACTCCAGCAGCTTTTTTAAGTTTTTAGTTTGATTAAAGGATTAAACCAAACTATTTACCGCTTCAACCACAGCGTCGGCCGTAATACCAAACTCTTTATACAAATCGCTGGCTGGTGCTGACTCGCCATAAGTGGTCATACCGATGACTTTGCCATCGAGACCGACAAACTTATACCAGTAGTCTACGTGCGCCGCTTCTACTGCGACGCGGGCGCGGATGGTGGCAGGCAATACTGACTCGCGATAATCAGCGTCTTGCTCCATAAAGATCTCGGCACATGGCATAGACACCACACGCACGCCAATGCCATTTTCGCTAAGCGTCTTGTGCGCTTGCATCGCAAGACCAACTTCTGAGCCGGTTGCGATGATGATGGCTTGTAGCTCGCCTTGTTCTTTGGCTAGTACGTAACCACCTTTGGCGATGTTCGCGACTTGGCTCTCATCGCGCGCTTGATGTGGCAAGCTCTGACGGCTAAAGATCAATGCAGATGGATTGTTTGCTGACTTAATCGCTTCTACCCAAGCCGTAGCCGATTCGGTCGCATCGCAAGGGCGCCATGTGCGTAGATTTGGCGTGGTACGTAGGCTAGTCAATTGCTCAACTGGCTGATGCGTCGGGCCATCTTCACCGAGACCGATAGAGTCATGGGTATAGACATGGATGACGCGCTGCTTCATCAGTGCGCCCATGCGTACCGCGTTACGTGCGTATTCCATAAACATCAGGAACGTCGCTACGTAAGGGATAAAGCCGCCATGCAATGCAATACCATTGGCAATCGCGATCATACCGAACTCGCGCACGCCATAATAGATATAGTTGCCATCAGCGTCTTTCTCGATTCCTTTAGCACCTTTGAATAGCGTCAGGTTCGAGCCCGCTAAATCTGCTGAGCCGCCTAGTAGTTCTGGCAATAATGGCTGCAAGCTGTTGATCGCGTTTTGGCTGGCTTTACGACTAGCAACGTCACCGCCTGCTTCTTGCGTTTGCTGAATATACGCTTGCGCTTGGCTAGCAAAGTCAACAGGCAACTCGCCATTTAGGCGGCGTAATAGCTCGTCTGCCAGCTCTGGGTAGACTTTTTTGTACGCTGCAAAGTCAGCATCCCAGTTCTTTTGCTGCACATCGCCTTTGGCTTTGGCATCCCACGCTTCATAGATTTCATCGTCTAGCTCAAATGGGGCATGTTTCCAAGACAGCACATCACGAGTCAAGGCAATTTCATCATCACCAAGTGGCGCACCGTGGCTAGCCGCTAGACCTTGCTTGTTCGGGCTACCAGCACCGATAGTCGTTTTGCAAATAATTAGGCTTGGCTTAGCAGTTTCTGCAATCGCTTGCTCAGTTGCCCGCGTGATCGCATCAGTATCATGACCATCGACTTTGATAACTTGCCAGCCGTAAGACTCAAAGCGAGCTTCGGTATCATCAGTGAACCAACCTTCAACATTACCATCGATTGAGATACCATTGTCATCATAGAAGAATACCAATTTGCCAAGCCCTAGCGTGCCAGCTAGCGAGCACACTTCATGACTGATGCCTTCCATCAAGCAACCATCGCCCAAAAACGCATAGGTATGATGATCGACAACGTTATGGCCATCGCGGTTAAACTGGGCGGCAAGGGTTTTTTCGGCAATCGCAAAACCAACGGCATTGGCGATACCTTGGCCGAGTGGGCCTGTGGTCGTCTCAACACCAGGGGTATAGCCATACTCAGGGTGACCTGGGGTTTTTGAATGCAGCTGACGGAAGCCTTTTAGGTCATCGACACTGACGTCATAACCAGTCAAATGTAGCAATGCATAAATCAGCATCGAGCCATGACCATTTGATAAGACAAAACGGTCGCGGTTGTGCCAGTTAGGATCGGCAGGGTTGTGCTTTAAGAATTTACGCCACAAAACCTCGGCAATATCGGCCATGCCCATCGGCGCGCCCGGGTGCCCTGAGTTGGCTTTTTGAACCGCATCAAACGACAGTACACGGATGGCATTGGCTAGTTTACGTTCGCTAATTGGAGCTGGCATAGAGTGTCCTAATATTCGAATCAGAAATGTGGAGCATAAGAGAAGGGTTTACTCGAGGATAGTCTGCCAAAAACGCCTGACGCATCATCGACAGACAGACGATAAAGTCAAAGTGCTATATTAACATATTTGCCATCAGGCACGCTAAAAATGCGCTGATAGAATCGTTTGTATTTAATCATCATTTGTATCATTTTTTTCAAACCAACACGGATCAAAAAACCGCGAGCCCATTGATGACCCGCAGCTTAAATAGCAATGTAGATGGCAATTTAGAAAAACATCCCTGCATTAAACCAAAATGGTCTCAGCGCCGCCCATATATGGACGCAGCACTTCTGGAATGCTAATACTACCGTCAGCGTTTTGATGGTTTTCCATCACTGCCAGCAGCGTACGGCCGACAGCAAGGCCTGAACCGTTTAGCGTATGAGCAAGACTGGTTTGTTTGCCATCTTTGACTCGTGTGCCCATACGGCGCGCCTGAAAGTCGCCGCAGTTTGAGCAGCTAGAGATTTCACGATAGGTGTCTTGGCTTGGTAGCCATACTTCGATGTCGTAGGTTTTTTGCGCAGCAAAACCCATATCACCAGTACACAGCTGTACCACCCGATAAGGCAGATTTAGCTGCTGCAAGATATCTTCGGCTTGACCTGTCATCGCCTCAAGCAAATCATCTGACTGCTCGCTAGTGGCAATATTGACCATTTCGACTTTTTCAAACTGATGCTGACGAATCAGACCACGGGTATCACGGCCATGCGAGCCAGCTTCACTACGGAAGCAGGGCGTATGGGCGGTAAACTTCAATGGCAGCTCTTTGATATCCAAACGCTCACCGCGTACCAAGTTGGTCATCGGCACTTCTGCAGTCGGAATCAGATAAAAATCCATCTCATCGTTATTGGTATGATTGGTCAGTTTAAACAAATCCTCTTCAAACTTAGGCAGTTGGCCGGTGCCTTTTAGGCTCTCGCTATTGACGATATAAGGCACATAAGTCTCAAGATAGCCGTACTTGACCGTATGAGTGTTCAGCATAAACTGAATCAAAGCGCGATGCATCTGTGCCAGCTGCCCTTTGAGCACATTAAAACGACTACCGGTCAGCTTGGTGGCCGCTTCAAAATCCAGCATGCCCAAGGTTTCGCCGATATGGGTATGGTCTTTGATGTCAAAATCAAACTGACGCGGCGTCCCCCATTTGCGCACTTCGACATTATCATCCTCTGACGTTCCGACAGGCACATCTGCTGCTGGAATATTGGGGATTTGCATGGCCGCTTGTGTGATGCGCTCTTGCAAGGTGCGCAGCTCATCTTCTGCCGCCTTAATCTCCCCGCTGATGCTTTGCATTTGAGCCAGTAGCTCGCTGGCATCTTCGCCTGATTTTTTTAGCACGCCCACTTGCTTTGCACCCGCATTACGGCGCGATTGCAGCTCTTCGGTTTTGACTTGTAGAGATTTACGCTCGGTTTCGATGTTTTGCCAAAAAGCCATATCAAGCTCGTAGCCGCGAGTGGCTAGCTGCTGTTGTAAATCACTTAAATCGCCGCGTAAGAGTTTCGGATCAATCATAATAGTCGCCTGTAACGCTAAATGTGGGTAAAAGTTTAATAGGGCGTGTTGATAATCAGATCAGCCAATCAGAGCATGCTGTCAGGCCAATTCCGCTAAGATAATAGACTTACATGGCCTGTTAAAGGACCATCCCATTATCCTAAAATGGTTCTGATGAGTGTCTTCATGATGCACTGATGGATATCAAGCCGCCTGATGTGCCATGCTGGTTATAAGAATATATAATAGCCGCTATGATACCAAGACCCAGCAGATTTGACCATATTTTGCCTATATTTTGGCGATGTTCTCAGTGATATCGCGATAACGCCCTAACAAGACTTTAATGGTGCTATATTCACGCCGTAGCGCTTGTTATGCTGGAGTGATTTTTATTTTATGTAAATACCACCTGCGCACAGCGCATCCATAGAAATATAAGACCAATCCCGCCATCGCACCGCTTATATGTTTCATTTAAGAGCGCTTTTCGGTAAGATAAGCGCATATCTTTTTTCTGTCTTTAGCCAAGTATGGCGACGCTGTCCTGCTTTGGCGATCGAAACCCAACGCTGTTAACACAAGTATCTGAGAAACCTCTATGGCCCTGTACCCTTACACGCTCCAACCCATCGCCTTAAACCTCACCGAGGCCGAATTTCATCAAGCACAGTATGAGCTGTTTGCCAGTGCGAGTCCCTCATTTGGTTTATCCAGTTTTAAGACCAAAGAGTGGGTCGTCATGGCCGTGGTCGTGATACTAGCGATTGCAGGTTTGGTGTTTGTCACAGGCTACTCTACGATTATCTTTTGGTTAATGCTGGTGGCCGTGGTGATTTATGTACTGGTGCGTACCCTTGGTTTTAAATGGTACGTCAAAAGAGAGTTTGAAAAACAAGTGGCTGATCAAGAAATGCCCGATGAGATGCGCCAGATGAAGCTGGGCGTACAAAAGCACGGACTGGTGATGGCCATGCCTGTCAATCAACCAGAGATGTTTAATAGCAATCAGATGCGCGGCATGCAGATGCGTGCAGGCCAAACTCAGCAAGCCGTCATTCCATGGACTGCTGTCAAAAGCTGGGATGAAACCGACGATTACATCTTTATGATGTTTGAAGTTAAAGGCCAACAAGGCAGCCAGATCGTCCCAAAACGCCTACAAGCGCAAAAGTTTCCGATCGATACCGTGCGTCAGCATCTCCAAGAAGTGGTACCTGTCAAAGGCTTAAACCCTGAAAGCTTGCAACCTCCTGCTTAATCATATTTTTTAGCAGCTTATGATACAAAAGCGCTCTATACCTCTAGGGCGTGCCTTGGTTATAAATAACCAATCATATAGTTAAAATTAATAAATTTAACTTATCTATGATGTTTTGCTATGATAGCCACCAGTAGAAGAAAAAAGGGTTTAGAAGTCCCCAAAAGTTAGCATGAGGACGGTACCTACTTTTGATAGCAGATACCTTTGTTTATGATACTGGCTATCGGCCGCCTCATAGGCAACTGATAGATGTTGTGGTGCGAGTATCGCCGTATCATTTATATTGTTATTTTTTTTGGTAAAACGGCTATATTGTATGAATGAGCATAGCCACGTAGCCTATGACTTGCTACACTCTTAGTCTTCTTTATTATCAAGCTTTTTAGTGGTTTTTTTGGTCATCTTTTTGGTGACTCAAGATTACGTACGCTACTAGGCTTTTAATACGACTTTTTATTGAACACTCAAACTATAAGGATAATATCATGAGTAATAATGCAACCAACCAGATTGGCCTAGAAAAAGCAGACATGAGCGAAGTCATCAGCAAGCTAAACGACTTACTATCAAGCTATCATATGTTTTATATCAACGTCCGTGGTTATCATTGGAACGTCAAGGGCGAGCACTTCTTTACTTTGCACCCACAGTTTGAAGAGCTATATACCAGCCTACAAGTAGAGATCGACGAAATCGCTGAGCGTATCTTGACATTAGGTGGTACGCCACTACACGCTTATAGCGACTTTGCTCAGCACACCAGCATCTCTGAAGACAAAAACGTCAAAGATGGCAATGCTTGTGTAAAAGGTGTGGTCACAGGCCTAAAAGCTTTGATCGAAGAGCAGCGCGACGTGTCATTAGTGGCCGAAAAAGCCGAAGACCAAGGCACAGCAGACTTGGTCGATGAATACGTACAACAGCAAGAAAAACTGATCTGGATGTACAACGCGTTTTTGGGCTAAGGCTATAAAATACGCTGCTTATACTTATACATAAGCACTAAAAATATAAGTACAAAAAACATAAGCATTAAAAAAGCACCCAATGGGTGCTTTTTTTTGGTTCAAAATACTTAGGCTGCTTATTTTTGAATCCACTGACGGATTTTTTCGCGCTCCGCAGGGGTCGCCTGTAGCCATAACTGCATAAAGCTATCAAGAGTATTACCGGTTTGCACAGCCGCTGGCACAGGTTGCGCGGTGCCTGTATTGACACTACTCTGGGCCGGCTGCTCTAAAGCGGCAATCGCTCGCTGGTTTTGTCGCTCGGCGTCACCTGCACCACCAAACACGCCGCCGATGGCTTTACCCAAGCCTGAGAACAGTCCGCCTTGTTGATTGCCGAGACTTTGCTGGCTGGCGATCACGGTATTATTTTGCTCTACAGCCAATGTCGGACGTTTGGCATACTCTCTCGCCGCTTCGTACGCTTCTGGCTGATCTGGCATGGTCAGACGATAGGTCTGATTGTCTGCTAATTGCGCGGTCACACTGACATTGCCTGAGCGCAAATAGTCGTGCTCATCACGGCGCAAGTTGTACAAACGGTCGTATTTGGCCGTAATCGCATGCGTACCAGGCTGCAACGTAAACTTCTTTGTGAGCGGCTGAAAGGCACTCTGCTGCACTTCTTGACCATTGATGGCAGTGACCTTGATATGATCATCGACCAACAGCGTCACGGCCGCGTGCGATAGCATAGAGACAGAACCTGCCCCTATAAGCAAAGCACTGGTGGTCAGTTTTTTTAACAAAGAAGCATGTGGTTTCATAAGTGGGTCCAGTAGTCATGTGGCGTTTTAGAGAATAAAGCGGGTTGGCAAACAGTTGATAAAAAATGGGTAAAAACCGTTGTTTTTTTGTATGACAGCGTATGGGGTTACTCATAACATACGCCGTTATTTATCGCGCATTCAAACTTAAAAAAAGCAATCAAACCTATTAGAAGTAAGAAACACACCGCCTAAAAGTCGAGTGGCATGGTATGTTGGTCTTGCTCTGCTGTGCTGCTATCTATTTGCGTCTCTTGCGCAATATCTGCCAGCTCAGCAGCCAGCGTTTGCTCATCGATGGTACGCAGCGCATCACTGATGACGGCTTTGGAGATATTGCTGCGACCAAGATTGGAAAACATAGGCTGAATATAATTGAGCACGTCCATCATCGCACCGATACGGTGTGGTCCGTCAGTCAGCAAGTGATCGATGATACGGTCGTCAAACTGCCAGCCGCGGCGGCGCAAGATAGATTGCAGTAGCGCTTGACGGTCAGCGAAGTCATGGCCATTAGGAACCTTAAAGGTCGGCGATTGAGCCAAACGCGTCAGCAAGTCCCTTAGCCCAAAGGGTAACTCACTTGCAGGTTTGTTGGCAGCAAACAATAGCTGGCGCTGCCCTTCTCGGCTACGATTGATCAGATGAAACAAAGCCTCTTGCCACTGGGTGCTTTGCTCTAGCACCTCCAAATCATCAATGGCGATTAAATCAAAGTTTTCTAACGACGAGAGGACATGGACATCTGTATGAATCAGCTCATTGAGCGACAAGCAGATAGCCGTCTTATCCATTTCTATATACGACTCACAAATAGCGGACAACAGATGAGACTTGCCTGTCGCAGGACTGCCAAACAGGTATAACTGACCGATCAGGCCGACATGTAGCTGCCTGACTGCATCAATAATCGACATCCAACCAGGACCTGCAAAATCGCTAAGACTTGCATCGTGCTTAATGTCCAGATTGAGACTTAGCTGTGCTTCTGCCATGAATCATCAACTCGGTTTGCGTAGCGCAATCACTAAAAAGGCTAAACGACTAATATTTTTAAACTGGCTTGGGTAGCTTGTGCTTTTATGAACGCTGACCCAAGCCAACCTAGGAACGATAAATACCGTGAATACTGCGCCTATATATAACATATTTGTAAAATGACTGACAAGTCTTTTACCCTTTACCTTGCATCAATCAGCATTTACGTTCATACAATCCACGTTATCCATGTTATAACTTTTATCACTCATCATTCGGGCGCATTCTCATTTTAAAATGGTGATAACCACGGGGTAAATCAAACACTAAGACATATGAATCATTGATCCTTAAACAATGTCAGTTGCTTATGGCCTTTATACAGATCGGTTGAGCGATAATAATCATACAAATGGCGAAACAACACATTCAGGACAGCTGACACAGGCAGTGCAATCAGCATCCCGACAAAGCCTAATAAGCTTGCCCCTGCCAATACCGCAAAGATAACCCACAGCGGCGATAGACCAATCTTATCCCCCAACAACAGTGGCTGTAGGATATAGCCCTCTGCTGCTTGCCCCACCAAAAACGCCCCAACAATCAATGCCAAATAGGTCCAGTCTAGCCCAAACTGAAACAAACAGGCGACAATGGCCGCGATAAAACCGATACCAAACCCCAAGTAAGGCACAAAACTTGCGATACCTGCCACCATCCCGATGATCAGACCCAGCTCAAGGCCGATAAGCTGCAACTGCACCGCATATATCGCGCCCAGTAGTACCATGACCAGCAGTTGACCTTTGATAAATGCCATCAATGCACGGTCGCACTCATGCGCTACCTGTAACACTTTTTTGCAATAGGGTGCTGGTATGGCCATCTTCCAAGTCTGCAACCGCTGATCCCAGTTGAATAAAAAATAAAAAGTCAAAATCGGTACCAATACGATAAGACCTGCATTGTTGATAAAATTCATACTAGAGGCGATGATTTGACTCATCATCGTACTGGCATCTGCAAACTTATAGTTCGTCTGCATATAGTCGACCAAGGTTTCAGAAAACCCTTTGGCTTCTAGCTCAGGCAAACGAATACGGCTGTTATTAGCAAACCATTCACGCACGACTTGATTGTACCAATTTAGCACCTTTGGCAGATAGTCCCAAGCCGCTTGCAACTGATGCCATAACGTCGGTACCAGCCACCAAAGCAGCAGCATCATACCCAGCGTGATGGTGGCATAGACAATGATAATCGCCACCCAGCGCTTGATATATTTCGATAGGCGCTTGACCAGCGGATTAAACAAGTACGCCAGTACAAAAGCAAAAACAAACGGAATAATGACTGGCATCATCAAATACAATAAAAAAAGCGCCACCACCATCGCCGCCACAATAAATAAGCGCCGAAAAAAAGGATCTATGGTTTGGTTTATCATGGTGGGTAACCCTGCGATTGGCTAATAAAAATAGTAAACAGTGATTGACAATAATTTTGCGTTCTATTATCGCAAAGTACAGCAAAAAATCCGTCATTTTTTGTTTCTTATATGATTGTAAGTAGTAACATGCCAGCAAAACCATATGGTGCAATCACAGGCAACACTCACTTTTAGTCAATTCACTATAGTCATGATGTTTTATAGTTTGATAAGGTTTTTTTGGCAAGTACTAACGATCTGGCGCAAACTGATGCAAATATAGCGAATAAGTGGCAAGTTGCTTTGCGAGTCAGGGCGGTTTTTGGGTATAATGCGCCCACGACCTTCAGAGTTATCATAACCAACTCGCTTTTTGACCCACCTTCATTCCTTATAAATTTTGTGAGATGACCATGAGTAACAAGCCTTCTTTAAGCTACAAAGATGCTGGCGTTGATATTGATGCTGGCGATGCGTTGGTTCAACGTATTAAATCAGTGGCAAAAGCCACCTCTCGCCCTGAGGTTGTGGGCGGACTTGGCGGCTTTGGAGCGCTTTGTCGTATTCCGACTGGTTACACCTCGCCTCTACTGGTATCAGGGACGGACGGTGTCGGCACTAAGCTTAAGCTGGCACTACAGCTTGATCGTCACGATACGATTGGTATTGATCTAGTCGCTATGTGCGTAAACGATCTACTTGTATGCGGGGCTGAGCCATTGTTTTTCTTAGATTACTATGCAACAGGCAAGCTGGACGTCGATGTCGCAGCGACTGTGGTCACTGGTATCGGCGATGGTTGTAAACTTGCAAACTGTGCACTTATCGGTGGCGAGACTGCTGAGATGCCAGGTATGTATCAAGACGACGATTATGACCTCGCTGGATTCTGCGTGGGCGTGGTTGAAGAGGCAGAAGTCATCACAGGCAAAAACGTCAGCGAAGGCGATGTATTGATCGCTCTTGCCTCTAGCGGCGCACACTCAAATGGCTACTCACTAGTGCGTAAAGTCATCGAAGTTAGCGGTATTGACGTGGCTACTAGCGATGAGCAACTAGATGGTCAACCTATTCAAGATGCCTTGATGGCACCGACTCGTATCTATGTTAAAGCCATCAAAGCGCTGCAAGATACCCTTGGCAGCTCAGCCTTGCATGCCATGTCGCATATCACCGGCGGCGGTCTGACTGATAATTTACCACGTGTATTACCAGATCATCTTGCTGCTAGTATCGATACTACTAGTTGGCAATTCTCAGAGCTGTTTAACTGGCTACAAACTGAGGGCAATATTAGTCAGGCTGAGATGTACCGCACCTTTAACTGCGGCGTTGGTTTTGTGATTGTGGTGCCAGAACAGCAGGCTGATAAAGCTATTGAGATCTTAAACGACAATGGTGAACAAGCTTGGCAAATCGGCGAAATGGTCAAACGTGAAGCCGATGCCGTGGTATACCGTTAATGTCATTTGATAAGACAAACCAACCTGTCAAACCATTACGCATTGCGGTTTTGGTATCAGGAAGTGGAAGTAATCTACAAGTGCTCATAGATGCCATGCAAGCAGGTGCGCTACCGATTGAAATCGTTGGTGTCATTAGTAATCGCTATGATGCTTATGCGTTAACACGTGCGACCGATGCAGCCATTCCGGTTGCTGTCTTGTCGCACGTTGCTAGTGGCAAACGCATGGGCATCAAAACCTTTGAAAAGCACGCCACCGCACAGCTTGAAGCGTGGCAGCCTGACTTGGTCGTTTTGGCAGGCTTTATGCGGGTATTGAGTGCAGACTTTATCGATAATGCGCCTGCACCGATGATTAACCTGCACCCATCGCTACTTCCCGCTTATAAAGGGCTAGACACGCATACCCGTGTACTCTGCTCAGGTGAGCGTGAGCACGGCTGTAGTATCCATGTGGTCACCGCCGAGCTGGATGCAGGACAAGTGTTAAGCCAAGCGGTCTTGCCTATTCGTCATACCGATACGCCTGATAGTTTGCAAAAGCGCGTACAAGTGCTGGAGCATCAACTATTGCCGTGGACGATATTACAAATCGCTATTGGCGGCGTGTCATTAACGCCAAGTGAGCAAGCCTCTAGCATTTTGCCTGCCCTGCCCTTACGTCTATTAATTGACGCTTAGTTGTTTTAAGATATTATTTTCACCCACACGAAAAAAACCCAGCTATTAAGTAGCTGGGTTTTTCTTTTTAGTCTTTAACAATTTTACGTGTTATTCACTGTTATTTTCCAAATACGTGTACTGCTTTAATGTTTACAAACTCTTTGATACCAAATCCACCGTGCTCGCGACCATAGCCTGAATTCTTCACACCGCCAAATGGCAATGCAGGATTGGCAAGACCGTAACCATTGATATATACCATACCCGTATCGAATTGCTCACTGGCTAAGCGAATCGCTTTTTCTTCATCTTTTGAGAAGATAGCGCCACCTAGACCGTAACGGCTGTCGTTGGCAATGCGCATGGCATCGTCGTCATCTTTAGCGCGAATCAATGACGCCACTGGGCCAAACAATTCATCGTCATAGGCAGGCTGGCCTTTTTCGACATTTTCTAAAATGGTCGCTGGATAATAGCTGCTTTTACCTTCTGGCAGCTCACCACCGACGGCAACGGTCGCGCCTTTTTTCACACTGTCTTCAACCTGCTCATGCAGTTTTTCTTGCAAGTCTTTACGCGCTAATGGACCGATATCTGAGCTGTCATCCATTGGATCGCCAGATTTTGTACCTTCAAATTTTTCTACGATACGCTTGCGGAATTCGTCATACACGCTATCGACCACGATGAAGCGTTTTGCTGCTACGCAAGTTTCACCGTTATTGACTAAACGGGCTTGGGTACAGGTCTCTACTGCGGTTTCTATATCGGCGTCTTCTAGTACGATAAAGGCGTCATTTGAACCGAGCTCTAGTACTGATTTTTTGATTGCTTTGGCCGCTTGTTGACCAACGATACGACCAGCAGCATCACTACCTGTGAGCGTTACGCCACGTACTTTGTCATTTTCAATCAATTTTTCTGATTGGTCATGATCAATCAAAATCGTACGGAATAAATCATTTGGTAGATCGGACTCATGGAAGATTTTCTCTATTAATAATCCAGAGCCTGTTACATTGGCAGCATGCTTTAATAAAACACTGTTACCGGCCATCAAGTTAGCAATGGCATAGCGAAAGACTTGATACGCTGGGAAGTTCCATGGCTGCATACCATAGATAACACCGATTGGCTGATAAGTCACGATACCTTTTTTCATGCTTTCGATATCTCGCTCATCATCTGCAAGCGCAGCAATACCATTTTCAGCAGTGTAATCACAAATTGCTTTACAGAGGTCTACTTCTTGCTGGCTTTGCCCATAGAGCTTACCGCGCTCTTCGGTCATAAGGCGAGACAGCTCTTCTTTATATTCCATCAGCTTGTCACCGATAGTTTGAATGATACGGCCACGCTCTTCATGGCTCACCGTACGCCATTCTAAAAATGCATTATGTGACGCATCAACAATTTTGTTAACTTCATCGTTGGTCATATAATCATAATTTTTAATGTCTTCGCCCGTGGCTGGGTTTACAGTAGTAATATCTGACATGTGGATGTCCTTGTTATTTGGTTTTATGTACTTAGTATTATTGTCACTTTTAATTTAATTGTTTGGTACTTTTGATTGTTTGGTGCTTCATCGATAGTACGATTAATTTTATCGGTAGGTCGTTTTCTATCTGTGGTTATAATAACAAGGTATTTGGCGAGGAGTTTTACAATATATTGTGAAGTGTGTTGAACGTGTTAATAATGTGACTGTCTTATTAAGAATGGCTAAATAAAAAAACCAGCCGAGTGGCTGGTTCATGGCATATAAACTCATAAGGACGACACAATTAAGCTGCCTGTCATGTGTTTTTTAAATCCCGAAAAATGCTATTAAAACAAATGGTTAATAACAGGAATCTCTTGTGGCGGGTTTTCTTCTTCAGCGACCACCTGACGCGCCACGTGCATGATCAGCTGACGCAGCCAGCGATGGGCTGGATGGTGCTGAAGTAATGGCGACCAAGCCATCGTCAGCTCAAATTCAGGAATAAAAAATGGCGGCTCTTCCATGATGATACTGTCGTTGTTGGCCTGCATACGAGCCACGCGTGTCGGCAAAGTGGCAATCAAGTCTTTATTTGCTGCGAGCATGGCTGGCATCTGATAATGGCGAGTAAAAACGCTGATTTGCCGTTTTTGACCCAAGCGCTGCAATGCTTGATCAATAGAGCCAAGTCCGCCAGACTTTTCAGGGTTGACCCCAAACCCAACCCCCATACCTGTTTTGGATACCCAAACGTGCTGAGCTTTTAGGTAGTTTTTTAGATTAAAGCGGTTGGCATAAGGGCTTTCAGAGGACAGCAGACAACTGAAGGTATCACGCCAGACCAGCACTTGGTGAAAACTCTGCGGTATCTCATTAAAGCGGTTTATCGCCAAATCCACACGCCCCTGCTCCATATCACGGTAGGAGACATCAGAGGGCGTCAAAAAGTCCAAAATGACGTTGGGTGCTTCCGAACGTAGTGCCTTCACTAGCCTCGGTACCAAAGTCGCTTCGGCATAATCTGATGTCATGATTCGAAACACGCGTGAGGTACTATAAGGACGGAATTCTGTGCGTGGTTCCAGCACTTGTGTCAAGTCAGCCAATATCTCACGAATACGTGGCTGCAGCTCCAATGCACGCTCCGTTGGCGTCATACCCTCAGACGAGCGCACCAATAATGGGTCATTAAACAGCTTGCGCAACCGCCGCAAAATATTGCTCATGGCAGGCTGGGTAATGCCAAGCTGCTCGGCTGCCCGCGTGACGTTTTTTTCTCGTAACAACACATCTAAATGTACCAATAAATTTAAATCTACCCGCTGCAAATTCATATATATTTCTCTTGGCTTTTGAATAAACACCTTTTATAAGCTCGGCATTTTTTGTGCAATTATGCTGACCATCAGCCTATAACTGCATAATATCGCTATTTATTTTATATTTTGCGTTAACGCCCACTGATGATAACGCGATTTACCAGTCGTAAGCCGCTGTTATCTATACATTATAACCCATAAAAATACTAAAGATAACTATCATAAATTAGATAAATCTTGGTAAGACAGTTATAGTGAATCCATAGATGATTTGCAACACGGACCACAACTATCCTGTTTGTGCGCTATTGATGCCGGTCTATCAGAGTCTGATGAGCCGGTCGTACAAGCCGCCAAACCGTGTTGACAAAAGATACATTTATGAAAGTTATTGCTGCGACAACGTTATAAAAATCCCAATCGCAGGCCAGTTGTCCAAAGGATATCGGTCATGGATTGCGACCAAACCCAGCGAATACGGCATTGAATATTGTAACATCTCTTATCGCCAATGATGACACTGCTGTCTAATAATTTAGCGTAAGCCCCTGAGCGATATATGGATACACCCCATTGTTATTGATATTTTACCCATCATCTGTCGACGACCAAGTTTAGTAGTTTACTTGTATTTGCGAGAAAGTTTGTTTAGGGTAACTAAGGCTTGAACAGATGCTCGAACGGATGACTGATGATGGTCTCTGCTCTGATAAGCCGCCGATAACACTCAAATAAAGCATCACGAGATGCGCTTATCTGGTCAGACACCATTAGCGTTATTTTAACACGGAATTTTTCGTTTTTTTTACACCCCACCAAGGAGACTATAGATGTCAACTGCATATAAATCAGCGATCGACTTAGTACGTGAATTAAAGCAAAAGCACGGTAACTGGCAGAATATCAGCGAGACTGATGCGGCACGTATGATGATGCAAAACCGTTTTAAAACCGGTTTGGATATCGCCAAATATACTGCAAAAATCATGCGTCAAGACATGGAAGACTATGACAATGATACGTCTCAATACACACAGTCTTTAGGTGCTTGGCACGGTTTTGTCGCTCAGCAAACCATGTATGCAAAGAAAAAATACTTTGGCACCACATCTAAAACCTACATCTATCTATCAGGCTGGATGGTAGCCGCCCTACGCTCTGAGTTTGGTCCACTACCTGACCAATCTATGCACGAAAAAACCTCTGTGCCAAAGCTAATCGAAGAGATCTACACGTTCTTGCGTCAAGCCGATGCTAAAGTACTAAACGACTACTTCCGTGAGCTAAACGCAGCTGAAGAAGCAGGTCAAGATACCTCAGCTATCTTAGAGAAAATTGAAAACTTCGAATCACACGTTGTGCCAATCATCGCCGATATCGACGCAGGTTTTGGTAACGAAGAAGCGACTTACTTGCTAACCAAGCAAATGATCGAAGCCGGTGCTTGTGCCATTCAGATCGAAAACCAAGTATCTGATGCCAAGCAATGTGGTCACCAAGCAGGTAAAGTCACTGTACCGCACGAAGACTACATCGCCAAAATCAATGCCATTCGTTACGCATTCTTAGAGCTTGGTGTCGAAGACGGTGTTATCGTTGCTCGTACTGACTCTGAAGGCGCATCGTTGACGCAAAAAATCCCAGTATCACAGGAGCCTGGCGACCTTGCTTCTCAGTACATTGACTTCCTAGAAATGGAAGAAATAAGCATTGAAGACGCAAATGAGAACGATAGCCTACTTAAGCATAACGGCAAACTAGTACGTCCAGTACGTCTGGCTAACGGCCTATACCAGTTCCGTGAAGACACTAACATCGACCGCGTTGTGCTTGACTGTGTGACTGCGCTTGAAAACGGTGCTGACCTACTATGGATCGAAACACCAACGCCAGATGTTGCCCACATCAAATCAATGGTAGATCGCATCAAAGAGCAGCAGCCAAAAGCCAAGCTCGTATACAACAACAGCCCATCATTCAACTGGACGCTAAACTTCCGTAAGCAAATAATCGCTCAGTGGGAAGAAGAAGGCAAAGACGTATCAAGCTATGACAAAGATAACTTGATGAGTAGCGATTACGACGGCACTGAGCTTGACGCTGCCGCTGACGTTGCTGCACAAAACTTCCAGCGTGATGCATCACGTGAAGCAGGTGTCTTCCATCACTTGATCACCCTGCCAACTTACCACACCACAGCGCTTAGCGTACATGAGCTTGCTAAAGGCTACTTTGGTGAAGAAGGCATGCTTGCTTATGCAGCTGGCGTACAGCGCAAAGAAATCCGCGAAGGTATCTCTTGTGTTAAGCACCAAGCCATGGCGGGCTCTGACTTAGGTGATGATCACAAAGAAATCTTCTCAGGTGACAACGCGCTAAAAGCTGGCGGCGAAAAGAACACCATGAACCAGTTCTAATCATCGACTACTTTTAAGTATAGCTGATACAAAAAGCCGTCCTACATACTGTAGGGCGGCTTTTTTATTGTCCTATCATCACGCATAGGATGGTAGACTAATAATCATTCGTCGTCATTATTAGGAGTCATTATGCAAGAGATCGAACTTAAGTTTTTGGTCCCAGAGGCACGGCTGAAAGGCTTGATGCGTCAAGCAAAAGTCAAATCCTCTCAAACCACACAAATGGCTGCCCACTACTATGACACCCCTGATCAGCAGTTGGCGCAAGCAGGGATTGGCCTACGCATTCGTAAAGAAGGCGATACATGGGTGCAGACCATCAAAGCTGGCGGCGATAGTCTGGCAGCTCGCCTAGAGCACAACGCCACCTTAGACCCTGAGCATGTACAAGCCATGCTCGCTGACAAAGCGCTTATGCCTGATTTGAGTATATATAAAGACACCGCCATCGCCCCTGCTCTTGCCGCCTTTAAGCTCAAAAAACTCACCAAAAAACTCACTCAACTGTATGTCACTGATGTCGAGCGCACCACCCGCCTGTTGATAGAAGACAATGATGAAGGCGCAGACAATCAGCTGGAGATGGCCTATGACTATGGAGAGATTGTCCACGGTAATGATGATGCACTGCGTGATCGTATTCAAGAAATTGAGTTTGAGCTGGTGTCAGGCGATATTGATTTTTTATTTACGACAGCCAAGGTCTGGTGTAAGCGTTATAAGCTGTGCTTATCTACCATCACCAAAGCCGAGCGCGGTGGTCTATTGATTACAAGACAAGCGCATAGCCCTGCTGTCACTGCTGATACTCAGCTTTCTCATATCGACAACCATATCAGCATGCCTGCGTTTGTACGGGCGGCGGTGCATCATTGCCTACTACATATACTGCCCAATAGCAGCGCCATCGTCTCTGGGCGCTATGATGACGCACATGTCTTGCAGCTAGCGATTGGTATCACTCGCCTGCACGCTGCTCTGCAAGCGTTTGCCAGCTTCTCTGATGAGATCAACCCTGATTGGTCACCCATACTAGAGCAAACTCAAGCGCTACTCAGTGACTATCAGCACCTTACTCATTTGGCCTCTACTGTAGAGCCACATTTACAGCAATATGGCGCGCCTGCTGTAGAATGGACGGCTGATATTGATGCTATGAAGGTACGGCCCATGGACGCTGTCTGTGCCAATGACTTTCAATTAACCTTACTGGAGCTGATTGCTTTTGCAATGAGTGATCCAGCACTTGAGACGCACGCGGACAAAAGCGCAAAAGAGGCGCTAACAGCCGTGCTCCTCAAGCAGCAAAAAGCATTTGTGCAAGCCGAGGAGCGGCTACAACATAAAAGATACCCATGCTTAGATGGCGCTGAGTCAGAAGAGAGCGACACCGACGATGCCAAGAAAAACGGCAGCGCCCAAGAGATGAAAGGCGTCCAAGACATGCAAGAGGGTCAGCAAGCCCTACTAGCGTTAAACCAGCAGGTGACGAGCTTATATTATGTCCATGAATTTGCCGCGCCTTTGCTCAAGACAGGCCACAAAAAAAAGAAAGTAAAAAAGAAGCTCAAGCGTCAGCGTAAGCACTTGCTCAAAGCAAAACAGGCACTGAGCCACTATGACGACGCCATGCGTGATGGCCAGCACTATCAGCAAAAATCAGCGACAGAGACGCGTGCGCTATTTGGCGCAGGCTGGTTTGCTGCTACCCTAAAGACCCAACATAAACCTCTTCAAAAACGTTTGGCCAAAGTCAAAAAATCGCTGATATCAATCTAAACCATTATGCTACATACAAAAAAACAGCTCACGGTCGATGAGCTGTCTTTTTATCATTGATATTAGTAACACAAGGCCACGTTATCATCAGGCAGGCCTAGGGCGTATGAAATTACTGGCTCTCTTATAGACCCAGTACTTTCATACGCTCATTGACCGGCTCATAGGTTTTTTCGCCAGCAGGGGCTTTGATATTACCAAATGGCATCTGCGCTATCAGCTCCCAACTGTCCGGAATAGCAAACGCTGCCGCGGCATCTTCATCTACCAGTGGGTTATAATGCTGTAGGTTGGCACCGATATCCAGCGTACTCAGCTCTGTCCACATGGCATACTGGTGCATGGCTGAGGCTTGCTCTGCCCAAATAGGGAAACGCTCAGCATATAAAGCAAACTGCTCTTGTAATGATTTGGTCACGTTTCGGTCTTCATAAAACAAGACAGTACCCGCCGCCGCTCGAAAGGCGTCCAGCTTTTGCTGACTGCCTGAAAAGTCACCGTCGCCGACCGCTGCCCGCAGTTTTTCTTCAGCGATGTCCCACAGCTTTTGGTGCTCGTCACCAAACAACACCACCAGACGCGAAGACTGCGAGTTAAAGGCTGAAGGCGTATGCAAAAGCACTCGCTCTGCCATGTTGATAATCGCTTGCGGCGCGACTGGTAATTCATTGCCCAATGCATATACCGAACGGCGCTCATCAAAAGCTTGTTGTAACGTGACTAGACTTTCTTGAGACATGATCATTATCCTTATCGTAAAAGACATCATAAGTGAGCGATATCTGGCACGACACGCTCACTTTTAATAAGGCAAATATTATATCAATATGCTAAATAATATCTAGTCTCTATAAAGTTAATTTTATCAATCACTCTATAAAGTTATTCTGCTTGATGTTGCAATGTATCTGACACGCTTGATTGATCAAAGCCATTATCTGCCCATCTACGCTGCCACGATAGACACAGGCGTACCTTCCTTGACTTGCGCAAATAACGCTACGATGTCGTCATTACGCATACGCACGCAGCCATGCGAGCGCGCAACGCCCATCGGCTCGGTGTCAGGGGTGCCATGAATATAGATATAGCGCTGATAGGTATCACAGCCACCTTGGGCATTACAGCCTTTATTGTACCCTTCCTCGAGACCACTTAACCATAGAATGCGGCTTAGTATCCAGTCGCGCTCAGGGTATTGCTTTCCGAGCGCATCATCATAGATCTCCCCAGTTGGCACCCGTCCGACAAACACAGCATTGATCGGCGCATTGCCACCTATTTTTTGAGCAATGACATGCTCGCCAAGCGGCGTACAACCGCTATCTTGCTGGCTGCCGATACCGTTTTTGGCGGTAGATACGGCGTATTGCGCTATTTTTTTATCATATTGGTAGAGTGTTAAGGCTTGTTGAGCAATATTAATCACCAAATGCATATCAAGGTTTTCATGATTTTTCATAGGATATATCCAGCGGTCAGTCATCTAATTGACATCTTTGCCAACCGCGTTGTAAGTCAATGGATTGAATTTTTCTATTGTTAAGGGATTGTGCCGAGACATTTGGCACCGTAATATAGGGGCACACTTTTTGATGCTAGCAGATTATGACGACTATTTCACCGACACGTGTGTCGATGTATGATTTTTTATATCATGATACCCAGCCGATGGTATCACTTTTGGCAGATGCCGCCCAGCTTTCACTACCGCAGGCGCGTTTAGCGATGGATGCCAGCCTACAAGCTATTGTCAGTGCGCTCCTCGCCTATCAGCAGCGCTATCAAGGACAGGCGGTCAGCAAAAAGCTATTTGGGCGCGGCGCGGTCAAAGAGCTACGCCAATACAACTCGATGAACTTTGCGACGTTAGGGGCGACGTTGTACCATCGCCACGACGCTGCCGATGCGATATTTAGCGATAGTGCCCGAGTCATCAAAGCCAGTGAGCGCATTGCTTCTCAGATAAAAGCCACCTCGCCACAAGTACAAATTTTGCTCACGTCTTTGTGCGTGATTGCACTACGTGAGCTGGCTATCTTAGCAGATTATAGTCAGCTAGATAATGATGAGATCGATAAGTGGTTTGCGCTGCAGCCGCAGTTTTTGGCAGCTGAGCGTTTTGCGCAGGCTCATACGTCTAAGACAGTCGCCGCACAAGAACCGAGCCAACATGACAGTATAGACACGCCGTCTGCTGCGACAGAATCATCACCTGTAAACGCTGCCGAGCGCCGTCTATTGAGTAGCGCGCCGCTATCTAGCGTGCCCCCGATTTTTGACCCTTATTGGTATGAGCTGACTGGGTTTAGACCTGACAATCAAAGCCCTGTACAAGATATGCAGCTAGCCACTGGCAACTACCTTAAGGCCATCGGCCGCTCACCTGACAATGTCCAGCAAGGTCATCACAATGACATGCTGGTCTTTGCCCAAATGTCTGCCATCGCGCTACCACATCAGCGCTGGCTATTACAGCTGGCAAAGATATCTGATATCTATTTGAGCCGCAATCGCCTACGCATAACTTCCGAGCCTGCCAATCCACCAAAGCCGCCTTTGGTCAGTTTAGGGTTAATCGGCGGTAATAACGATAACACTCCGGCCACCATCAGCGAAAAACCAATTGAATATGACGCGGCCACGCCACTTTGGAAAAACCCCGTTATCCTTTTGATCGTCACTGTGATCGGTGTCCTTGGTGCTCTTGCGATGCTCAAATATCAAAACCAAAAGTCAGACGGTATGGTGCTGGCAACCGAGGAAGTCATAGAGCAAGACCGCCTAAAAGAGCGTCAGCAGCAAGATGTCGCCATCGTTCGAGTAGACGATGACGAGACTGCACCCGCAAATGATCAACAAACCAAATAGACAATATTTTTTTATGACCACCTCTATAACATCCTTATAACATCTTCATAATACTGTCATAAAAAAAAACAGAGGCCGCTATCGATAGCGGCCTCTGTTTTATATTTTATATAATGACGTGCTTTTTGATGATCAAGTTATCAAAAGCAGCGTAAGCGCTTATTTTGATAAATCACGACCGCGGCTGGCTTCGATGGCCAAACGCAAGCCGTTTAGACGGATAAAACCTTCTGCGTCTTTTTGATCATATGCGCCCGCATCATCTTCAAACGTGGCAATTTTTTCATCAAATAGTGAGTTATCTGACTTACGACCAACCACGCTCACCGCGCCTTTATACAGCTTCACACGTACCGTACCATTGACATACTCTTGTGATTTGTCAATCAATGCCTGTAGCATCATGCGCTCAGGGCTAAACCAGTAGCCATTGTAGATGATTTTTGCATAGCGCGGCATCAGCTCATCTTTTAGATGCGCCGCTTCACGATCTAGGGTCAGCGACTCGATACCGCGATGCGCTTTTAGCATGATGGTACCCGCTGGCGTCTCGTAGCAGCCGCGCGACTTCATACCGACATAGCGGTTTTCGACGATATCCAAACGACCGATACCGTGCTTGCCGCCTAGCTCATTTAGCTTAATCATTACCTCATATGGCTTAAGGCGCTCACCATCGATAGCAACGATATCCCCTTTCTTGTATTCAAGCTCAAGATATAACGGCTCATCGGGCGCCTCTTCTGGGCTGACCGACCAGCGCCACATATCTTCTTCTGCCTCAGCGTATGGGTCTTCTAAAATACCGCCTTCATAAGAGATATGCAGTAGGTTGGCATCCATTGAGTAAGGCGATTTTTTCTTATTGCCAGCATAGTCAATGGCAATATTATGCTCTTTGGCGTATTGCATCAAGCTCTCACGACTTGACAAGTCCCACTCACGCCACGGCGCAATAGTCACAACATCAGGTGACAACGCGACCGCCCCAAGCTCAAAACGTACCTGATCGTTCCCTTTACCTGTAGCACCGTGACTGATGGCATCGGCGTTGTGCTCTTTGGCAATCTCAACCAAACGCTTGGCGATGAGCGGACGGGCAATAGACGTACCGAGTAAGTACTCGCCTTCATAGATGGCATTGGCACGAAACATCGGGAAGACATAATCACGCGCAAACTCTTCGCGCAAATCTTCGATATAGATATTTTTGATGCCCATGGCTTGGGCTTTGGCACGGGCCGGCTCAACTTCTTCGCCTTGACCGATATCAGCGGTAAAAGTAATCACCTCAGCATCATAGGTTTCTTGCAGCCATTTAGCGATGATGGAGGTATCAAGACCACCTGAATAAGCCAATACGATTTTATTAATATTTTTTGGATCAAGTTGAGCCATGAATAACTCCTATTATAAAGTTTTGATGATGAGAATTGAGTGGGGATAAAAGCGCTAATCGTAGACAAAAAATAAGCCACCTGCTCAGTGTACATCATATTTACTATGGGCAAAAGTACCACTGCTCCGTGCGGCGCGCTTTTGCGTTAAATCTCAAATAAATATATTTTGGCGGTAGTTATTTGGCATGCCAGCTAGGTCGTTGCCCTCCTGTCTCTTTTATTGACTATATCTGGTCACATATTTAGTCAAGTAGGCAAATCTGTTATGATAGTCGGGCAGTATCACTCCCTTTTATTTCCCGTATATGACGATATAGAGCGCGACGACCTTATGACTGATTCGATTAGAGAGTTGACCATTCTTCAGCCAGACGATTGGCACATTCATTTGCGCGACGGCAAGGCATTGGGCACGACCGTGCCACATGCTGCAGGTAGCTTTAACCGTGTCATTTGTATGCCAAACCTTGTCCCCCCTGTCAAAACTGTCGATGATGCCCGCGCGTATCGTGAGCGTATCATGACGCACTTGCAAAACAGCGACATAAGCGCTGAGCGCATTGCAGCGTTTGACCCCCGCATGACGTTATACCTCACAGACAACACCACGCCACAAGACATCGAGATGGCCGCAAAATCCGGTATCGTCCAAGCGGTCAAACTTTATCCGGCAGGGGCCACGACCAACTCGGCTGATGGTGTCACTGACATCAGTGCATGCGTCGATGTGTTTGAAACGTTAGAAAAATACGACTTGCCGTTATTGTTACATGGTGAGGTGACGCAAGATCACGTGGATATTTTTGACCGCGAAAAGCGGTTTTTAGACGAGGTATTGGCACAAATCATCGTCAAATTTCCCACCCTAAAAATCGTCGTCGAGCACATTACCACCAGTGACGCCGCTGATTTTGTCTTGGCACAAGGCAATCATATTGCCGCGACCATTACCCCGCAGCATCTGATGTTTAACCGCAATCATTTGCTGGTCGGTGGTATCAAGCCGCACTTTTACTGCTTACCTATCTTAAAGCGTGAAAGCCATCAAAAAGTCCTGTTAGACGTGGCAACAAGTGGCAATCCAAAGTTCTTTTTGGGCACTGACTCCGCCCCGCACGCAACCGACAAAAAAGAAGCCACGTGCGGCTGTGCCGGCTGCTATAGCGCCTCTATCGCGTTGCCGTTATATGCCACCGCCTTTGACAGTGTCGGCAAGATAGACAAACTAGAAGGCTTCGCCAGTCGTTTTGGCGCACAGTTCTATGGTCTGCCTGTCAACCAAAGCACCATCACCCTTGTAAACACTCCAATGCAAGTGCCAAACGCTTATCCGTATTTTGACGGCACTTCTTTGACACCGCTGCTGGCGGGCGAGACACTCCCTTGGTCGATTAAAGACTAATTCGACTAAAAACTAATTCAACTAAAGACTAAGTTGATTAAAAAATAAGCCAACTCAAGAATAAGTGGCAGCGGATGCTAAAACCCGCGCTTTTATTTGCTATCCGACGATATCGACGCTACCTTGATTACCTAAAGCGTGGCTGAGATCGTAGGATGGTTTTTTAGTGATTGTTTATTCAACTTAATAATTATTTATTCAATATAACAGCACGACTGACAAAAGTGATTTAACGTGATATGACCATTCAAAACGATACCGCCTTACCCCGCAACCCTGAGCACACACCGGCGACTAGCGCAGATAGCACTGCAGGTTCGTCAGATGAGCAAGCACCACTGAGCCTAAAAGACCGGTTTCGTAAATTTTTGCCTGTCGTCGTCGATGTGGAGACAGCAGGGTTTAACGCGCAAACAGATGCGCTACTAGAGATTGCCTGCATCCCTATCTTACTCAATGAGCAGGGCGTGTTTTATCCAGGAGATGCGCTCAACGCCCATATCGAACCCTTTGAAGGAGCAAACCTAGAGCCGAGTGCGCTGGCATTTACCGGCATAGATCCCAAAAATCCCATGCGCAAAGCCATCGCCGAAGACGAAAAGACTGCCTTGCGGCGTATCTTTAAAGGTTTAAAAGAAGTCAGACGCGCAGAGGACTGTCGTCAGTGCGTGCTTATCGGTCACAATGCCCATTTTGATTTGGCGTTTTTAAATGCCGCAGTGCTACGTACCAATAGCAAAAACCACAATCCTTTTCATAACTTTTCGGTATTTGACACCGTGACACTGTCGGCCCTTGCTTTTGGTCAGACGGTACTGGCACGAGCCTGTAAAGCGGCAGGGTTAGAGTTTGATGGTAAAGACGCGCACTCAGCGCTATACGATACGCAAAAAACTGCCGAGCTTTTTTGTCATATCTTAAACAGCTACCCCATGCTCGCAAATGCCATGGCTACTGAGCCTACCGAAACTGACACCGCTACGCAAACTGACAAATAAGCCTTTAATCACATATCCTATATTGTTATGCCCTCATAATAATGCTATTGGTAAGACTAGCTGACTTTACCCTCTTGGTGCTTTAGTCGAGAAGGATATGAGAATAAAAACAGTACGCTGACGTGCCATACCAGCCTACTGCTTAGTGTTCTTATCACCCTACAGATGGTCAAAGTCGCCCACACGTCCTTGCAGTATGTGAGTCATCACTGCAAGGCTTGATAGGAGGGACTCTACTATGGATCCACAGCTCAAGTTATGGGGCACCATCCTCGGTTATATGCTACTAGCCCTGACCATCAGCGCTTGCACTTCTCTATGGATTCGGCATCATTTAAAGCGCAAAGACCTGCATCCGCGCCGTGCTATCAAAAAAAGATATTTAATTTTAAAAAGACGAAGAAAAAGGCTTGACAGAAAACGCAGACGCCATTAAAATACGCACCACTTCAGCATAAATGGTGAAAGCAGCTGAGGTATTGTTACTAGTCCCCATCGTCTAGAGGCCTAGGACACCGCCCTTTCACGGCGGTAACGGGGGTTCGAATCCCCCTGGGGACGCCACTATAAGGCGTCACTTATTAGCCCTTTTACTTAGCATAAGATAAGACTGATAAGCGCACCACCAAAAAGCCCGACTCATAACATATTATGAGTCGAGCTTTTTTTATGTTTGTTTTTTGACTCAATGACTCGGTATAGTTAAGCAAGCCACACCCTTTTTTTCTAACGAGCCACCCTTTTTCTAACTTTTAAGTTCTAGACTCGACGTACTCCCACCGCCAAAATTAAACGCTATCTGTCTGATAGATAGACACAAAAAAGCCAGCATCTATTGCTGGCTTTTTTGTGTTTGCAAGTTTAAAGTTGGCTACACACCGCTTATAGTCCGGTCAAATAAATAAGATATAGCGAAGCTGGAATAAAGGCTGGTATAAATCTTTGCCGTACCCGTCGGCGCAGGCTAACTTCCTACCAGATTTTATCTGATAGCATCAGCCACAACAATGCGACGACTATCATCGAGCCCAATACCGTTTGAATCAAAAAAAACGCTTGATGCTGACCGACTACTTTACTTAAGGTTACCCCTAAGGTACTGTACTTGATCGGCCGGGCATCAGTATTGCCTATTCTGATTTGTTCTTCGTAGTAGTTTTGCAAAATATCCAAAAACCTGTGCCACTCATCAGCACTCCAGCTATAGGGCTTAAACGGCATCAGCTTTTTCAACTCGGGGTCTCTTGTCATCCAGCGCTCAAGTGTGATAGAGCGCAGCGACCAGCTCGAAAAACGGCGCTCATCAATCGCTGAAAAATCCAAAATTTCCATGTCTTTGTGTCGCTCATCTGCCAACAAGCGATTTTTCAGATTGGTCAAAGCTTGCTCCGACCCCTCTACACATTGCAAAAAATACCCATTTCCATAGCAAAGGATACCAGTAATCTCATCCGTTTGGTTACGTTCAATCGCAATCTCTGAGATGTCATTAAGTGTACTGGGACTTGACAGACCAGTCGAAGTAATCCGGCTGATGTACACCAGCTGGCAAAGATCCGTCGTTACTGGATTTGTCGAATCATTGATTATTGACAATCCGCTTCTCCCTATATTTAGGTTAATGTAGCTAAGACAACCATACTAACGTTAAAAAAAATCTAGAGACAAGACAATCAAAAGTCATCAACTGGCTTGTTATATTATTGATTTTATAAGTATTTATATCAATTGTATTAAGTTAGTTACATCATAGGCTATTTTCGTCATTAAAGCAACCTATGTTTACCTTATAAGTTTGGTTATAGATAAATAATGATATGTTAGTACGCCTTACATTCACTAAAACAAATATAATAGAAGTATCGCTTTGTATTTTTTGCAGCGATAATATACGGTTGTATCAAAAAATCAAGGGGGTTAATAAAGCTGATGGTTCTAGCGTCTACGTAAAAGCTACCAAGGTAAAAGCTATCAAGTTTGTAGACTCAAGATAGCAGAGAGCAAGGCGGCATCATCAGGATACGTCAATTTGATATTTTGGCGACTGCCAGCCACCAAGCGGATGGGTAACCTCAAAGACTCAAAAGCACTGGCTTCATCCGTGATTGCTATCTGCTGTTCACTGACATGCTGTAGGACTTTTTGTAATTGGTCTAGGCGAAAGACTTGCGGCGTTTGTGCTTGCCATATATTGCTGCGATCAAGCGTTTTCGCAATATAAGTAGGCAGCCCCACGTCTTGTACATAGGAGTGCTTGAGGGTATCAGCGACTGGCGTCGCTAAGATGGCGCCATACGGCTCATGCATCGCCGCCGTAATGACCTTATCAATATCACAACTGGGCACCGCTGGGCGCGCAGCATCATGGATCAAGACCAAATCGGTGTCTGCAGCACCTGACTGCCGAATGGCCTCCACGCCCGCCTGCACCGACTGCCAACGCTCAGCACCGCCAGTGGCGTACTGTACCGGCAAGGCAAAATTGAGCGTTTGCGCAGTGGTGTCGTCCGCAGCGATGACCAACCAGCACTGCTCGATAAAGGCACTACAAGCGAGCCGCTCCATGCTATGCTGCAGCAATGTCTGGCCTTGAAACAAGGTATACTGCTTGGCCATAGACGCACCAAAGCGACTGCCGCGACCAGCAGCAACGATCATGGCATGTATGCGAGGAGTGGTATTCATGAGCCAAGGCCTATCAAAGAAAAATCACGGGGAGCCATGAGGTGGCGCTAAAAAAGAGGAAAAGATAAAAAGAGAGAGATTGAAAAGTGTCTGAATGTCATCGTGGTTATAATGATAATGACAAGACCAAGGTATCGCCAAACGACTGGGCTTAATGTGCCCGCCTTAATAACGACTGTGCGTCGTCGGCGCCGTGGATACCTGTACAAATGTTTCATTGGGTTTGATAAGACCTAAGTCTAAACGAGCATGCTCTTCTACCGCCTCAAGACCGTTTTTTAAGTCATGAACATCCGTACGCAACAAGTTATTTGCTGATACTTGATTGTCATTTAAGCGCTGCTGCTCTTCGATTTGTGTCAGCAGTTTTTGATGCTCAAAATGGCCATTTTCACCCAGCCAGTACTGATATTGCAGACCTAAGAGTACTGCAACGGCTAAGGCAAGTAGCATAAATTGGCTAAAGTATTTCATAAAGGGTTTACGCCAAACAAGACAGAGAGGATCAACACAGCTCAATATGCTGAACGATACCGCAAAAGCAGCCTATCGTCCAGCATACACTTACTTATCGACTGTAACTATAAGAGCGTTTAGCCACGTAGACCAATGAACTCTTCACGGCCACGGTAGCTGGCGCGTACTTGCTGCTCGATACGTAGCAATTGGTTGTACTTCGCTACGCGGTCTGAACGGCATAGTGAGCCTGTTTTGATTTGACCGGCTGCGGTACCGACTGCCAAGTCTGCAATGGTACTGTCTTCTGTCTCACCTGAGCGATGCGAGATAATCGTCGCATAGCCATTTTTCTTCGCCAGATAAATGGCGTCTAGGGTTTCTGACAGCGTGCCGATTTGGTTAAATTTAATCAAAATCGCATTGGCAATTTGCTTGTCGATACCTTCTTGCAAGATAGCAGGGTTGGTCACAAACAAATCATCACCAACCAACTGAACTTTATTACCGATTTGCTCAGTTAAGTACTTCCAGCCGTCCCAATCTGACTCATCCAGGCCATCTTCGATAGAGATGATCGGATATTGACGCGTCAGGCCTACAAGGTAGTCTGAAAAGCCTTGGCTATCAAAGGCCTTGTTGCCCTCACCTGCCAAGACATATTGTCCGTTTTTATAGAACTCACTGGCCGCACAGTCTAGCGCCAAATGAATCTCTTCACCGGCCTTATAGCCGACCTGCTCGATCGCTTGCATGATGACAGTAATGGCCTCTTCGTTGCTACGCAGGTTGGGCGCAAAGCCCCCTTCATCACCAACCGCAGTATTGAGACCTTGTGATTTTAGGACAGACTTTAGGCTATGGAAAATCTCTGTACCTGCGCGCAGGGCTTCTGAGAAGCTGGTAAAACCAACTGGCTCAATCATAAACTCTTGGATATCAACGGTGTTATCGGCATGCTCGCCGCCGTTTAGGATATTCATCATCGGTACCGGCATGGTCAATGATGTCTGATTGCGCAAGTTGGCAATGTATTGATGCAGTGGCAAGCTTTGTGACTTAGCAGCGGCTTTTGCCGTGGCAAGAGAGACCGCGAGCATGGCATTTGCGCCAAGGTTGTCTTTGTTTTCTGTACCATCTAATGCAATCATCGCATCATCAATGGCTTGCTGCTCGGTGACGTCTTTGTCCATAAGCGCACTACGGATCTGGCTATTGACGTTGGCCACGGCTTTTTTGACACCTTTGCCCATGTAGCGATCTTTGTCGCCATCACGTAGCTCGAGGGCTTCACGTGAGCCAGTAGACGCGCCGCTGGGTGCAGCAGCACGGCCGATAGTACCATCAGCCAAAATGACGTCAGCTTCGATGGTTGGGTTACCGCGCGAGTCTAAAATCTCACGGGCGCGAATGTCTTTAATTGCGGTGACGTTGGTGGTTTCTTCAGCGTACATAATGTCTGTTAATTCCTTTGGTCATGCCAAGTTTGTGGGATAAATAACGGCAACTAGAATACAAAAAAGATAAAATAAAATATCGTATAGCGCAGGTCCAAACCTATCTTGCCTACTTAGTATAATCGGCTGGGTTTGGACAAAACCAAGCGTTTATTTACGGCTTTCATGAGCGGCTATCGTACGTGGCATCATAGCATACATTTCGCCAAACTTCCCTTCTCTTGCACCGACTGACGCTCATAAAGTCATACAAACGCTCGGTTATCCGCCTATCTGGCCTCACGGCGATATCGGCGAAGGTGACTGCCCTAGCAGACTTAGGCACTTGGCAAGCGTTTATCATCAGTGTGATGAGTAGAGACGGTATTATCTAGCTCAACCTCAGTGCGAAAACGGGTCAAACGTAGCGCGTTCATCAAGACAGAGATGGAGCTCAGCGCCATTGCCGCCGCGGCAATCATCGGGTTTAAAAACCCAAACGCTGCCAGCGGTATGCCCAGCGTATTATAAAGAAACGCAAAAAATAAGTTTTGCTTGATATTGCGCAGTGTGGCGTTGGCGATTTTTTGTGCCGCATCGATATGCATCAGCGACTCGCCCATCAAGCGAGCGGAGGCGCTATGCTGCGCGACATCAGTACCCTCAAACATAGCAAAGCTGGCATCGGCAGTGGCCATCGCTGGCGCATCATTGACGCCATCACCGACCATGGCCACTTTATGGCCGGCAGTTTGCAACAGCGCGATTTGACTGGCTTTATCCCGCGGGCTCATTTGGCCATATGCCTTGTCGATGCCCAGCTGGCCTGCCACGTGATCGACCACAGACTGCTTATCACCACTCATCAAGATGACATGGATGCCGCTCTCTTGTAACGCCGCTATCGCCTGCGGAGTATCTGCCTTTAGATCATCTGCCAAAGCAAACGCCCCGAGCGGTTCATCATTGATACTAAGCGCTACGGTACTGGCGATTTGCCATACTTTTGGCATAAATTTTGGCAAAGTTAGATTGGCAAATTCTGCCGTGCCGACTTTTACCAGACCCAAGCCTGCGATATTGGCTTGGATACCCGCGCCTTTGATGACACTGATGTCAGTGACAGTCATCAGTGGCAAATGACGCTCAGCCGCAGCATTGATCAAGGCGGTCGCTAAGGGGTGACTGGCATGCGCCTCAACGCTTGCCGCAATTTGTAGCACATCATCGACAGCAATGGAGCTGTCCACCATGACATGGTCGACGATAGACGGCTTACCGACAGTCAATGTGCCGGTTTTATCAAGCACGACCGTGTCGATATTGCCTGCCGCCTCGAGGCTTTGCGCGTCTTTAAACCAAACGCCATGGCGCGCGGCCACGCCCATGCCCGCCATGATAGCCGCTGGCGTGGCCAGACCGAGCGCACAAGGACACGCGATGACCAATACCGACACCGCATGCATCAAGGCGGTATCCACCATGCCAGTCAGCCACCACGTTAGCCCAAAAGTAGCCAAAGCGATGGTCACCACCACTGGTACAAAAACAGCCGTTACTCTATCGGCAAGCCTTGCCAAGTCAGCCTTTGAGCCTTGGGCGTCGCTAAGGGCTTTGACCATATCGCCAAGCTTGGTATCGCTGCCTTTGGCACTGACGCGATACAGCAAACTGCCGTTTTCGACCAATGCCCCTGCCAGCAGCTCATCGCCTATTTGTTTTTTGAGGGGCACAGACTCACCCGTCAGATGACTCTCCACGCACCAGCCGCCGCCATCTATGACCACCCCGTCGGTCGCCACACGGCTGCCTTGCTTGGCACGCAGGATGTCACCGACTTGCACCGCCTGCAATGCGACATTATGAAAGTCGCCGTTGGGCTGCTGCTGCTCTACTTCATCTGGCGTCAGTGATAACAATAAATCGATACTGTTTAGACTGTGCTTTTTGGTGCGCTCCTCCAAATACTTACCCGTTCGCACAAAGGCGATGACCATAACCCCGGCTTCGAAATACACAGCGGGGCCATGTCCGCCAGCATATCCACTTTGCAATAGGCTGCTTAACGTGCCATCGCCATGAGTCAACCACAGATAAGTAGAATACGCCCAAATAGTCACCGTACCGATGACCACCAGCACGTCCATATTGGCAAGGCCGCCTTTGATAGACGCCCACGCACTTTTATAAAATGGCAATGCCAGTCCAAACTGGACAATGGTGGCTAGGACAAACTGAATCCAAACAGGCGGCATCCACGCCATACCAAACCCCGTTAGCATACCCGCCATACCAACCAAAAACGGCAACAAACAAATCCATAGCCCGATCAAGCGCCATGGATACTCGGTTGCCGTGTCTTTATCCGTCTGTGCAAACAAGCTGTCAGCGGCTTGCAGATTGGCGACAAAGCCGGTTTTGTTGACCCACTCTGTGACTTGTTCAGGGGTGGTCTGCGCCGGATCATAATCGATATTGGCAGTCTCACCAGCGAAGTTCACACTTGCCTCATATACCGCTGGCTTTTTGCTAAGTACCTTCTCAATCCGCGAAGCACACGCCTGACACGTCATGCCATCGATCGCCAGCTGCAAGTGCGCACGCTCAGGCGCTATCGCAGTTTTGGACTCAATATCAGTCGCCACCTTATAAGAGGGGTCAATACTGGTGCGGGTAGAATTTTTCATAAATAAAACTCGTGGTTGCGTTATAGCGCATTACATAGTCGGTTTACTCTAAAAGCGGCCAAGGCATCTATAAAGGCAACTGCCATCTCTTAACTAACAGGCGCTTCGTTTTGCGTAGGCAGACTATAGCGTTTATAAATGTATAATAAAATCAGTGAAAAAATCTAAATATCAGACGTCAAAATCAGAAAAAGGCGTCTGCAGGCAAATATAATCAATTGAAAATAAAACTGTTATATAAGTTTAAACGCGCTACTGGTATAAATTTTACTTGCGTGCTGCGTTCCCAGAGGCTGCACGAAATTACTCACAGTCGCACTGTATTTATTTTATAGTGGCTTAACGATAAAAATAAAAACATGCCCTAATCTAATGAGAGATAAATCCTACTCAAGCGTGGCTATTGCCTCATACCTAGTAAATGGCTACGACTATGCTCTATTCAAGCCCTGCAGTCAGCAACAGGCGCTGCCATCGCATCTCTCATGAAAAAAACCAGCCATGACAGCTGGTTTTGCGTTAAAGCGGTAAGACTTACGAGTTGGCGACGGTTGCATCAAAACCTGCCTCTTCGATCGCAGCGGCAATGGCTTCTGCGCTGGTTTTGCTATCATCAAATGTCACCGTTGCCAGCTTGTCAGCCAAATCGACAGTCATGGTATCTAAACCGTCGATATCACCTGTGGCTGTATGGACGCTTGCCACGCAGCCGCCACAAGTCATGCCATCGATATTGATAATACGAGTCTGGGTTGCCATGAGGGCCTCCTTATTGTTATATAACTAACCTAGTTTAAAGTAAATACAGTCATTTACTAAGGGCGTGTCCTAGCATAAGCCCTATCAGAGCCAACAACAAAGCGCTTTGGTATGACTTTATTAACTAAGGCCTTTATGCTTTATATAATCGAATCCAAATAAGTCAGATACACGGCTGTCACGTCGTTTTTATATCGGATTGACGTTATCCAGTAGGCGATACCCGATGTTCACTTTGCGCCGCCGTTATCTTTTAATTATGATAACGTTTAATCATGATAGCGTGGATTTTGCGGCGCATCGATAGGATATGGCTGCGTCACATAATCGACCATGCTAATCGCCGCCGTTAGGGCCTGAATACTGGTATCGGTATCATCATACCGCACGGTTGCTATACTGCTTGCCGCATCAAGGTCTATCGCGGTCACCCCTGTGATGTTTTTCAGCGCGGTCACCACACTGTCCAAGCCTTTGGCATCATCGATGTTTTCGATGCTGACTTGTGCTGTCTGAATTGCCATTATCCTATCCTCCTATCATGGGTTCCATTGACGCTATTAGTGAGTATCTAACACCTCAAAACCTTTGACCAAGTCATCAATCTGTTTAAGCTGACGCAAAAACGGCTCCAGCTGGCTGGTTCTGAGTGCACAGGGGCCATCACATTTTGCCACCTCTGGGTTTGGATGCGCCTCCAAAAACAGCCCCGCCAGTCCCGTTGCCATTCCTGCACGGGCAAGGGTGGTGATTTGCTCGCGGCGGCCGCCAGCACTGTCACTGCGCGCGCCTGGCTGCTGCAAACTGTGGGTCACATCAAAAAACACCGGTACGTTCATTTGTTTCATGGTATCAAACCCGAGCATATCCACGACCAAATTGTTATAACCAAAGGCACTGCCGCGCTCACAAAGTATGAGCTTATCATTGCCGCCTTCCAAGCATTTATTGATGATATGACGCATTTCATGCGGCGCTAAAAACTGCGCTTTTTTGATATTGATGATGGCACCTGTCTTTGCCATCGCATGCACCAAGTCAGTCTGACGCGACAAAAACGCAGGCAGCTGAATGATATCCGCAACCTCAGCCACTGGCGCGGCCTGATGTGGTTCATGCACATCGGTAATGATGGGTACTTGAAACTTTTCTTTGATTTGCCCCAGCCAGTCGATGCCTTTTTCTAAGCCTGGGCCTCGGTAAGAATGCAAACTAGAGCGATTGGCTTTATCAAAGCTGGCTTTAAACACATAGCCGATGCCCAAACGCTGACAGATATCTATATACTGCTCAGCAATCTCAAATGCCAATTCCTTGGACTCTAAAACGTTCATGCCGCCGAACAATACAAAAGGTTGGTCATTGCCAATATTGATCGTCTCGTTATTAGGCGTGTTAAGCGCGATATGTGATTGCGCGTTCAATAAGTTTTCCATTCAGCCGTTACCTCTTATCTTGTTATAAATAGGTCGATACCGTATTGTAACCGATAGCTTGACGAAAAAAAGTATGCAAGCGTAATTACCGACTCTTAATATCAATAACTACTAAATAATATGTCTCGCTGCTCAATATTAAGCCAAAAAAAAGACCGATCCGAAGATCAGTCTTTTTAGCAAACATCATGCTCTCACATAACAACAAATGCTTCAGTGATTACTATGTTTCGCTATGATTTTTTGCCGCTTTTACAAAGCTGTTGAACAGCGGATGACCACCGCGTGGTGAGCTGGTAAACTCAGGATGGAACTGTACCGCGATAAACCATGGATGATCTGCAATCTCAACCGACTCAACCAAATGCTGCTTAGCCGAGTAGCCTGAGATGGTCATGCCCGCTTGCTCTAGTGGCTCAATATAACGGTTATTCATCTCATAACGATGGCGATGACGCTCAGTGATATTGTTCGCGCCATAAATCTGAGCAAGCTTGCTACCAGAAACCAGCTCTGCTTGCTGCGCGCCTAGGCGCATGGTACCGCCGAGATCTGAATCATCGCTACGAATTTGTAACTCGCCGCGCTCATCTAACCACTCAGTGATCAGACCAATGATAGGCTCAGCTGTCTTACGATCAAACTCAGAAGAGTTGGCATCGATATGCAGCACATTACGGGCGTATTCAATCACCGCCAACTGCATACCCAGACAGATACCCAAATACGGCACTTTGTTTTCGCGGGCGTAAGTGATGGCTCTCATTTTACCAGTGGTACCGCGCTCACCAAAACCACCTGGTACCAAAATCGCATCGGCATCGTTTAGACGCGCATACAGCTCATCGTCCGTCTCTAGTAGCTCAGCATCGATATAGTCAATTTTGACATCTGACTGATGCACGATACCGGCATGTAGTAACGCTTCGTTGATCGACTTATAAGCGTCTGGTAACTCGACATATTTGCCGACCATCGCCACCGTCACTACCGCTTGAGGGTTGAGCTGGGCTTCGACCACTTTGTCCCAATCACTCAAATCCGCTTCAGGGACGTCAAGACCAAAACGCTCACAGATTAGATCGTCAAGATCTTGCTCATGTAGGGTGCGCGGGATTTGATAGATGCTTTGGGCATCTTCACACATGATGACTGCGCGCTCTTCGACATTGGTAAACAGCGCAATCTTGCGGCGGTTGTCTTGCGAGATATGGTGCTCAGAGCGGCAGATGAGAATATCTGGCTGCAGACCGATAGAGCGTAGCTCTTTGACTGAATGCTGGGTCGGCTTGGTTTTGGTTTCGCCAGCACTAGCGATATAAGGCACCAGCGTTAGATGCATGAGCATAGCGCGATTGCGACCAAGCTCTACTTGCATCTGACGTACCGCTTCCATAAATGGCAGCGACTCGATGTCACCGACTGTACCGCCAATCTCGATAATGGCGATATCGTAGCCTTCGCCACTGGCAAGAATCTTACTTTTTATTTCATCAGTGATGTGCGGGATGACCTGTACAGTACCGCCCAGATACTCACCGCGGCGCTCTTTGTTTAGCACGTTTTGATAGATACGACCGCTGGTAAAGTTGTTGCTCTTACTCATCTTAGAGTGGCGTAAGAAGCGCTCATAATAGCCCAAATCCAAATCCGTCTCTGCGCCATCTTCGGTGACAAACACCTCACCATGCTGAAATGGGCTCATCGTACCTGGATCGACGTTGATATACGGATCCATCTTGGTCATCGTGACAGTCACGCCACGCGCTTCTAAGACCGCAGCAAGAGAAGCGGCGGTGATACCTTTTCCTAGTGAGGACACTACCCCACCGGTCACAAATATAAACTTGGTCATAGTACTCTTTCGGTAATTGGTAAAGAAGGATTTTACTAAAAATACGCCATAAAATATAGGGCAAAAATGCAAACTGTCTGAAACTCTTGTTTTCCGCCTCAGCGGTAGACTTTTGTCACAAATAATACATACAACAAAAAAAACCCACCCCGAAGGATGAGTTTTTTATTTAGATTCTAATGGTTAGATTAGAATTTGTATTCGATACCACCACCGATACCAAAGCCGTCAAATTCAACAGACTTAACTAAGTCATCATTATAATAGATGCCTGTTTTATCAGTCGTGTTTGCTTCAGTTGATAAATAAGCACCATATAGGTGACCAGTTGTTGCCGCGTTAAATGCATATTTGCCGCCTACTACTGCACGGAATTTTTCAGCATCGTCAGCACCACCAACATTGTTTACGAAATCACCTTGAGCATAGGCAGTCCAAGGAGTCGCTGTCGCCATCTCACCACTGATAGTGAATGCATTTTCGTTATCACCTTCATCAAAATCAGTGTTTTGATATAGAGCGCCTAGCGTCACTACTGGGCTGATAGCATAGTTACCACTGACACGAGCAACTTTCAAATCATCACCTGCTTGGATGTATGTAGCACCAACGTTCATTGGACCTGCTTCGTACTTACCACCGACACCAAACGCATCACGGCCTAGTGTATCAGTATTGTTGTTTTCATCCATGGCGTACATTGCCATGAACTGCATGCCATTGATGTTAGGCGAGAAGTAGTTAAAAGTGTTGTTAGTACGCGGTGCGTCAAAGCTTGCAAGTACGACATCACCACCTAGTACGCCACCTTGAGTCACGTTAGCAAAGTTTACGTAATCATCGATAGCTGATAGACGACCACCAAGCAATGTACCGTACTGCGCGTTTTTCAAACCAAGATAAGTGTCACGTGAGTAAAACTGATCAGACTTCTCCATACGGCCACCGTCTGCATCTACAAAAGCATCACCAGCGTCAATATCGATACCGTACTCTAGTTGATAAACTAAGTCAGTGTTTGCAGTTAGTGCTTCAGAACCTTTTAGACCAATACGTGACGCGTTTGAATTTAGCTTGCTACGGTCATCTGCATCAAAGCTTTCTTTACTATTATCAGCATATACTACATCAGTATCGCCTGTGTTCAAATCTAAAGTTAAGAAGCCTTTACCATATACGGTAGGAGCGGCATTGGCTGCAGAAACAGATAGAGCAGCAACGGCTGTAGCTAAAAGTAGTTTTTTCATGGGGTATCTCCACTTTACAATTGTAGTAATGAGCGAGCTATTATTAGCTGGCGCCCATATTGGTATCGTCACAAATCCTCAAAGATATAATGTGTAACTGGCTACCGAGATTAGTCAGAAACAAGTGTGGCGAAGTTTTATTACAGTAAGATGAAAAAACCATGACTTACATAACCAGCATCAAAAAAAGTAACTGCCATGTAAACGTTGGTCTTTATCCTTCTGCTGCGTAACATCCGTTACCAAACTCATACTTCGAGTACAAGCATAACAACTTTGACATAATTTGCAACATATTTTTTTGTACTTTTAACGCGATATCTGGCGCACTCCATATCTTTTATAGTGCTCAGGCGTTGAAAAAAATGGCTATATAATGCGCTTAAATACCAATGGTTTACCGTAAGTTTTATGACAAACCATTCGATTATGCCCACTGTATTGTGTACAAAAATAAAGCGCTACTTATTCACTGATAAGTAGCGCTTATAAGCGAAACAGCATTATCGCTATCTACTATCGACATCGGGTCAATATAGCCATGTAGCAATATATACATGCATCGACACAGCTTTTATGCCGATGTATGGGATAGCGATGCACACAGGCTTAGACGTTGGCTTTTAGATCCAAGCGTGCTTGGTGCAATAGTGGCTCAGTATAGCCGCTTGGCTGCTCGCGTCCTTTAAAGACGAGGTCACAGGCCGCTTTAAAGGCATAAGACTGCTCAAAGTTGTTTGCCATAGGCTGATAGCTACTGTCGTCGGCATTTTGCTCATCGACGATCTTCGCCATACGCTTCATGGTATCCATGACTTGCTGCTCGCTGACCACACCGTGATGCAACCAGTTGGCGATATGCTGGCTTGAGATACGCAAAGTCGCACGATCTTCCATCAGGCCCACATCGTTGATATCAGGCACTTTTGAGCAACCGACGCCTTGGTTTACCCAGCGTACCACGTACCCTAAGATACCCTGCGCGTTGTTGTCCAGCTCTTGCTGCTTCTCTTCCTCTGTCCAGTTGGTGTCTTTGGCCAATGGAATGGTCAAGATATCGTCTAGGCTAGCACGCTCGCGTGATTTTAGGCTGTCTTGTACCTCGGCGACATTGACTTGATGATAATGCATGCTATGCAAGGTGGCGCCTGTCGGTGATGGTACCCAAGCGGTACTGGCACCAGATTTTGGATGCGCCGCCTTGGTCTCTAGCATCTCTTTCATCTCATCAGGCTTGGCCCACATCCCTTTACCAATCTGCGCCACACCCTGCAGGCCAGTTTCTAGACCGATATCGACGTTCCACTGCTCATAGGCGGGCTGCCATGCTTGCGACTTCATCTCGCCTTTTGGTACAAATGGGCCAGCATTCATACTGGTATGCATCTCGTCGCCTGTACGATCCAAGAAGCCGGTATTAATAAAGATAACGCGCTCTTTGGCTTGGCGGATGGCTTCTTTTAGGTTTACCGTCATGCGGCGCTCTTCATCCATGATACCTATCTTGAGCGTATGGCGCTCTAGACCGAGCAAATCCTCTACTGCATTAAACAAATCATTGGCCATTTTGACTTCATCAGGGCCATGCATTTTTGGCTTGACGATATACATCGAGCCTTTGCGTGAGTTTGATAGCGCGTTTTTTCCTTTTAGATCGTTTAGCGTCAACAGCGGCGTGATCAAACCATCCATCAAGCCTTCAAAGATTTGCTCTTGACCATTGCCCAAATCGACCAAAATCGCTGGGTTTTGCATCAAGTGACCGACGTTACGAATCAAAAGCAATGAGCGACCTGGTAAGATCAGTGTGCCGCCCTCTGGTGTGGTGTACTCACGATCTGGGTTTTGCTTACGGGTGCGGGTTTTACCACCTTTTTCAAACGTCTCTTGCAAATCGCCATTCATCAAACCTAGCCAGTTGCGATACACTTCGACTTTTTCTTCGGCATCGACCGCAGCGACCGAATCTTCGCAGTCTTGAATCGCGGTAATGGCGGACTCTAATAGTACGTCTTTGATGTTTGCTGGGTCATCTTTACCTACTGGATGGCTGGCATCGATTTGAATCTCTGCGTGTAGGCCATTGTTTTTGAGCAAAATACCAGAAGGGCTATCTGCCTCGCCGACATAACCGACGAATTTTTCGGCGTCTTTTAGCTCAGTGCTACTATCGCCCAGCTTGACTTCCAGCTTGCCATCGACGACTTTAAAGCCTGTGACATCGGTATAAGAGCCTGAGGCTAGCGCAAAATGCTCGTCCAAAAAGGCTTTGGCATAAGCGACAACGGCCGCGCCGCGCGTGGGATTATAGCTGCTGCCTGCTTCTTGACCATTTTCATCGCTGATGACATCGGTGCCATATAAAGCATCGTACAAGCTGCCCCAACGGGCGTTGGTGGCATTTAGCGCATAGCGCGCGTTGCGTACGGGGACGACTAGCTGTGGACCTGCAATATGAGCAATCTCGTCATCGACGTTTTGGGTGCTTACCGTAAAGTCATCGCCTTCTGGTAACAAATAGCCAATTTCTTGCAAAAAAGCCTTGTAAGCTGGGAAGTCAATCTCACCTTCTTTGGTAGGATTGTCTAGATGCCATTGATCGATTTGCGCTTGAATGCTGTCACGAGTCGCAAGCAGCGCTTTGTTGCGCGGCGTGAACTCTTTGATGACTTTTTCAAAACCTGACCAATAACTGTCTGAGTCCACACCGACTTTTGGCAGCACTTCGTTTTCGATAAAGTCATACAACTGCTGGTCGATGGCAAAAATACCTTTTTGAATCCGATTGGCGTTAGAAGATTGGCTCATGCTGTTATCCTTATCTATCTGTGATGGGTGTACCTACGAAGTTGCTACCACTATAGCGGTAGTAAATGGCGTGCATTTCTCTAAAATAGCGCATCCTTGATATGAGCAAGTGATCTGCGTGATGACTGTGCCTTTTCGTCGATAGTGATATCTGCTTTATATCGCGCTGGCAGTTGTTATAATGTTTGCCATCTCGAATGGGCGCTCATCGCTCCTTGATCGCTCCTTTATTGAGTCATCAAACAAAATGCCGCCTAAACAAAATATCATCCTACTATCAAATAAGGAAATAAACAAGAAAACACCATTCACCAAGTAAATACTGGGGTTGTATAATAATGATACCCTACAGCCTATCAGCGCTAAGGCTGTTTATCCTCAAATCGTGGTAATCGTTTTCTTAAGCTTTTATATAGTCAGCTCAGTATAAAAACGATAGTTAATAAGCTCAGGCGGCAAACCCAAACCTGTAAAACAACCTTTTATCTTATCCAATACTTTTTGACCATGACACAGACTATGAGTAAACCGACCATGCCAACCAATTCCCATGCTATAAATGACGACACTACAGTAGAAAGCAGTACAGAAGAAGACAGTGTAGATATCTCGCAGCTGCGCACACCGAACAAAGTAGATTTATCTGCGGTTTATGGTTTTTTGGGCGCACGTACCACGCCAGATTGGGTAGCCGCCGCTATCGCTGACCTACCTTTGATCATTCAAGATCATGCCAACTGCGAAAAAAAAGCCGCTGGCACCGCGATGAATCTACTGTTTCGCTATGAGTTTTCTTATGATTTGCAGCGTAAATTGGCGCAGCTGATACGTGAGGAGATGCTGCACTATGAGCAAGTGCTGGGTATCATGAATGAGCGCGGTCAAGAATGGCGGTACTTGAGTGCGGGGCGCTATGCCAAAGGCATGCTCAAGCACAAGCGCACTTATGAGCCTGCGGCAATGATTGACGTGCTAATCATCGGCGCGTTTATCGAAGCGCGCTCTTGTGAGCGCTTTGCAGCATTGGCTGAGGTGATTGATGATGAGCGATTGGCAAAATACTATCGCTATTTGCTCAAGTCAGAGAGTCGTCATTTTGAGGATTATTTGGCATTGGCACAGTCACTGTCGACAGAGGCTATCGATGAGCGAGTGGCATTTTTTAAAGAAGTAGAAGCAGAGCTTATCATCAGTCCTGATGCCGAGCTACGGTTCCATAGTGGCTCGCCCGCTTAACTATTTATTGTCTTCCATCAGAGGGCTATCGTACTGTTTATGGTCTTTGGCGACATGATGCGGGTCGTGATCATCTGTGACACGCTCTGCAGCCGCAGGATTGGCTTTTTGCAGCGCATCATCAGGCACGATACCGTCATTGTCGTCAGCATCTTTTAGTTCATGTTGCTGGTATTTTGGTGACTGCGCTGTCTCTGCTGGTTTTAATGAGTGGTCATTGGGATTATTCATAGCATTTCCTTATGATAGAAAGATGAAAGTAAATCAAGTGAATGAAGGATGTGCCCTAGATCATAAAAAAACTATCTGTCTTTTTTATGATTTTTTTCGTCAGGGTTTAACACCCGTGTCTGGGCATTATCGACAGTGGCATAGCGATTTTTATTGTTAATCTTATGGCTATCAGGGGCTTCGCTACTGACGGTCCTTTCATTGACGTTATCATCAAACGCAGTACCTTCTTGATCGCGTCGATCTGGCTGGCGCGCAGGGTTATCATCATCATTGACATGCTCTGTCTCTACGATGCCCTCTTCAAAAGTGTCGGTACCTTTATTTTCATTGACGTTTTCTTCGAGCTCCTCATGGTTTTTCACCGTTTGAGCACTGTCTAAAGTTTCATGCGTGTCCGTTTCTGCGATTCGAGTTTTACTTAAAGCAGGATCTCTGGTTTCCATTGTTTTGTCCTTATTATAATTATTGTTCGTATCGATAACATATTGTGCTTATCATTTGTTAGTCGTCTCGACTCAAATCATGAGCATTGAGATCAGCCACGTTTTTGCCGCCATCAGGTAGGTTTTCTTCTTTGCGCGGGTCGACATAGACCTCGTCTGTCTCCTGTGAGGCTTGTTCTGGCCCATCTATATTTGGCTGGTATTTTCGGCCTTCATAGCTGCCTTTTGGATTGTCTGGCTGTTTGATGGCAGGGTCGTGGATCGGTACTGCTTCTTCATTATTTGGGCGTGTATTGTCTGACATGCTATATCCCTCAAGTATGTATTGGCGTGGACGTGTCCTCAATTCAATCGATAGTCATCTAAATGCGCCAAAAATGGCTAGATCTAGCCAAACGGTGTCAAATAGCTAACTAATATCTCCATATTACCTGCGCTATCTTCCTTGTTTGACGGCGACTTATCTCATTTTTATCACCATTTTTAAAATGAGGACACGCCCTAATAAGTGGAGTCACTATTTATTCTGTTATCTGTTATCCTCTTATTTATCGGTACGCAAATCCTCTTCGATGAAGGCGGTTTGCTCCTCTTCGCTTAGCTGTTCAGGCGCATCGACTCTCTTATCTTCTTTGAGGTTTTGCTGAATCTTTTGACTGTCTACCTGTTCGGCTGCTTTTTTGATGTCTGATTTTGTATCAGAATTATCAGGCGTCGTATCGTGATTACTCATAGATGCTTCCTTTTTTCCTATGTTTTTATGATTGAGCGTATTTTTATTATAGAAACAAGGCTCGGCCAGACACCAGTGTGCTGCGGTATCAATGTGTGAATAAATGTGAGGTTACAAGACAGTTTGTAACTTCCTGCCAGCAGCATGCAAATAAAAGTACCCAAATGCACCCATAAAAAAAACCAAACGCCAGTATAGCCAGCGTTTGGTTTGAATCAGTATTAGAGGGCTGTTAAGACGATGCCTCTACCCCGTTGATGAGCGTTAATAAATGCTCTTGGGCAGCATGTGGCGGCGTACCAGCAGCGGGCTGTAGTTGCTGCCAGACGCCGTCGCCATTGAGTGTCCACGCTTGGGTATTGTCTTGTAAGTAGTTAATCAAGCCATCTTGATATATCTGCTGAAACAGTTTTTTATCTTCAATCGGAAACGCCACTTCGACGCGGTGAAACAAGTTACGATCCATCCAGTCGGCACTACCACAATACAGACGCTCGTCACCGTTATTATAAAAATAGTAAATGCGTGTGTGCTCTAAAAACCGGCCAATCACCGAGCGTACCGTGATGTTTTCCGACAAACCTTTGACCTGTGGACGCAGACAGCACATTGAGCGCAAAATCAGCTCGATTTTTACCCCTGCTTGAGAGGCGTCATAGAGCTTGGCGATCAGGCGACGCTCCGTCAACGCATTGACCTTGACCATGATATGAGCGCGTTTGCCTGCCTTTGCGTGAGCGATCTCATCGTCGATAAAACTCATCAACTTATCATGCAGGGTAAAGGGCGCATGCAGTAGTTTTTTGAGATTGGCAGGCTTGCCCATGCCCGTTAGCTCCTGAAATATCTTGTGCACGTCTTCTGAGATATCAGGATCGGCGGTAAACAAGCCGTAGTCGGTATAGACCTTAGCATTGGCGGCATGATAGTTACCCGTACCAAGATGCACATAACGACGAATGCGGTCATCCTCGCGGCGTATGATTAGCATCAGTTTGGCATGGGTCTTGTAGCCGACGATGCCATACACCACCACCGCCCCTGCTTCTTGCAGATAATTGGCGACTGCGATGTTTGAGGCTTCATCAAAACGCGCACGCAGCTCGATGACGGCAGTGACTTCTTTGCCATTTCGAGCAGCAGCGGCCAGCGCTTTAACGATTTCTGAATTGGTGCCTGAGCGGTACAGCGTTTGCTTAATTGCCAAGACTTTTGGGTCATTGGCGGCTTGCCATAATAGGTTGACGACAGGCGAGAATGAATGAAAAGGGTGATGCACCAGTACATCGCTTTTGCGCATGGCGGCAAACATGCTACTGGTTTTGTCCAGCTTTTTTTCTTCGCGGCGAAACGCTTTGGGTATCGCTTGCGTAAAGGGCTGATAGCGCAGCGCTGGTATATTAAAGTCGAACAATAAACGCGTGAGGTTGACCGGCCCGTTGACACGGTACAGCTGATTGTCGTGCAGCTCAAACTCATTGAGCAGATAGTCGCTGATGGGCGTTGGGCAGTCGGTGGTGACCTCTAGGCGTACCTTATCACCGAAGCGGCGGTTTTCAAGCTCACCCTCTAACGCTTTGGCGATATCCTCGACATCGTCTGCTAGGTCCAAGTCCGCATTACGCGTTAGTCGAAACTGATGACAGCCGGTGACATTCATCCCCGGAAACAGCTCGCCAATATGCTCATGAATAATGGCCGATAGCATGACGTGATGCTCTTTGCCGCCAGTCAGCTCATCAGGTAAGCGTATGACGCGTGGGAGACTGCGCGGCGCGGGGACGATGGCGAGATTGATATCACGACCAAAGGCATCTTTGCCCTCTAGGGTAGCGATAAAGTTGAGGCTTTTATTGACCAAACGCGGAAACGGGTGGGCAGGATCAATACTAATCGGCGTCAGTACAGGCGAGACTTGTTCGGTAAAATAGCGCTTCATCCATGCCGACTGCTCGCTATTTAGCTCATCGCGTTTGAGATAACGGATGTCTTCTTTGGCCAGCGCAGGCAAGATGTCTTCATTGAGAATGCGATACTGCTCAGCGATGGCTTCATGTGCCACAGCAGAGATATCATTGAGCACTTCACTGGGCCGCATACCGTGCGCGCTGGTCGACACATCACCGATATTGAGCTTTTGCATAATACCCGCAACGCGAATCTCAAAAAACTCATCAATATTTGATGAAAAAATAATCAAAAAAAACAAGCGCTCAAGCAGTGGGTGGCGCGGACTGGCTGCCTGCGCTAACACACGCAGATGAAACTGTAATAAAGACAGATCTCGGTTGATATAACTGCTGGGTGAATAACTGCCGTCTTCAAGCCGCAGCCATGCGATGTGGGCGAGATCATCCTCTTTTTTTCCATGCGCCCCATCGTTTATGCTCATCACGGCGGCGCTATTGTCAGTCTGATGCTGCTTATCATTGCTTTTGGTATCTGCCACGTCCCTACTCCTTTTGCCTTCTCGATACGTCATGATGCTGATTGTGGTAAGACTGCATTTTTCATACGTTTTTTGATGATACGCTGTTTGTTACGTAGCCGTCTATCGCCTTGGTTGTTTTCATAGTATTTTGGATTGGTCAGCATACTGATTAATAACGCCGATTCATCGCGATTTAGCTTGGCAGCCGATTTATTAAAATAGTGGTGCGCAGCGGCCTCGATACCGTAGATACCATCGCCAAACTCAGCCACGTTAAGATAAGCGGTCAAGATACGCTGTTTGTCCCACAACGTCTCTATCATCACGGTGATAATCGCCTCTTCGCCTTTACGAATATAGGAGCGATGCGCGGTCAAAAACAGATTTTTGGCCAACTGCTGCGTGATGGTCGAGCCGCCAGCCGACATCTTGCCTGTTTCTTCGTTTTTTTTGCGTGCAGCCTCGATACCCTTTAAATCAAAGCCATTATGCTGGCTAAAGGTTGCGTCTTCACTGACGATCGCTGCTTGCTTGGCAGATTTGGCAATGACGTCGTACTCTGCCCAGTTTTGCGTCACGGTGCCGCCTGTCAGGCGATGCGTGAGCATAAACATGCTGTTGTTAATGGGCTGGGTTTTCCAAATCAATAATAGCCCTGCGACCAAAACATGAAAAACCACAACCAACAACATGAACGCCAAAAATACTCGTTTGATAAATGTGCCAAAACTTGCCATGCGCGATATCCAAGTGATTGAAAAGATAAAAGGTAGCCGCTTATCCAAAAACAGCCCAAGCAGTTAACTCAAATAGCAGGTCATCTTACCTAATCTCATAATCGCTGTCATTATTTACCCCACTTCTTTATCATGTAATGAGCTATAAACAGTATTCACTTTTTATTTAAGGGTTTAAGATAAGTACTTTATAACAAACATAAAAATAAGAGAATAAATATGCATAATAGTAATAATATAAAAGCACTGCGCGCACGTATTATTGAAGCGAGCCCAAATCTTTGCAGCGCTGAAAGTTCTGATAAGTGGTGGCTACTCGGTACCTCTGGCTGCCATCTGTGTGAAATCGCTGAGCAACTTATGGTGCGCTTTCAAAGCGTACAACCTATTACCTACGAGAATGTCGATATTGCAGACTTTAATGAAGATCTGATGATGGAGTTTGCCACCACCATTCCCGTAATTCTGACGCCATCAAAACGATTAGACTATCCATTTTCAGTCATGGATTTACAGCAACTGTTAGCTCACAACTAACGGCACTTTGTTTTGATGTTATAGAGCTTTTAAATTTCTTATATTAGAATATCTACCGCTAATTTTAGCTAGTATGGTATTTCAATATTTGCTAGACTACTTTTATATTCTGTTTGGTAAATTGATTGTACTAATGCTAATGATTTACTGATCAATAATCTCAACTCTCTAACCTTGCACTCTGTTAAATCATATACATACAATTCTCAGCGAAAGCACCTAAGAGCAACTATTAGGGCGTGTTTAACACGCCTTAATAAATATAGTTAGCTGAATGTAAAACTGTTATGGATTTGAACGCGCTACTGGTATAAATTTTACTTGCGTGCTGCGTTCCCAGAGGCTGCGCAACCTACGTTTAAAAATAGCATCCCAGTAGCGCTATGACATTTTTAGAGTGTATCGACTATAGTAATAACTTAGTATGACTTTAAAACCAGTAAAAAATAAGCTGGTATACACAACAATAAGGACTGTTAATAACAATAAGGACTGTTAATTATGTACACTTTCTTAGCCTTAGCGCCAATTCTCGTTGTATTCATACTACTCATAGTTATGCGCCTGCCAGCTAAGATATCTATGAGTATTGCCTATTTGGTGACAGCTCTGCTAGCCTTTTTCATTTGGCACGCTAGTGGTGCTCAGGTAGCGGCTGCTACTGTTAATGGGATTATTGTGGCACTTACTATTTTATTCATTGTATTCGCAGCTATTTTACTGCTGAATACGCTGAAAGAAAGCGGCGCTCTTGTCGCCATACGTAAGGGCTTTATGGATATTTCACCTGATAGGCGCGTCCAAGCGATCATTGTGGCATGGTTGTTCTGCTCTTTAGTAGAAGGTTCATCAGGATTCGGAACACCATCTGCAGTGGGTGCTCCGCTGTTGTTGGCTTTAGGCTTTCCAGCGATGGCATCGGTCATGGTTATTCTTATCATTCAATCTACACCCGTATCATTCGGTGCAGTTGGTACGCCTCTACTACTTGGCGTTTGGTCTGGTATTACTGATAAACAAGATTTAGCACAGTCCATTGCCCCTACTACTGCCGAAAATTATTTATTACAGATTACAGCTAACGTAGGCCTTGTACATGCGCTTATTGGGTTTTTGATACCTTTAATTTTAAGTGCTTTTTTGACAAGGTTCTTTGGTGAAAAACGCTCCTTCATAGAAGGGCTTAAAGTATGGCCATTTGCCATTTTTGCAGGTCTTTGCTTTACTATTCCTTATTTTTTGGTTGCTAAATTTCTAGGGCCTGAGTTCCCTTCACTCATTGGCGGTTTCATTGGGTTGTTAATTGTACTTCCCGCTGCTAAGCGTGGTTTTTTGATGCCTAAAGATACTTTTGATTTTGCCCCTCGCGCAAAATGGGACAAAGACTGGCTGGGTACTTTAGACGAGGTAAAATATGATGATTCAGCAACCCCAAAGTTCTCTTTAATTCGTGCATTTTCGCCCTATTTCATTGTGATTGCTTTATTGGTCATAACTCGAGTGATTGCACCACTCAAAGCTTTTCTGGTAGGGGATTTAACAACCATTAGCCTTACTAATCTTTTTGGTACAACAATCTCTAGTAAGATACAGCTCGCCTATTCTCCTGGTAGCATTCTAATTATTACTTCTTTATTATGTATTTTACTGTTCAAAATGAATAGCCAAGCGGTGAAGCGCAGTTGGAGTAACTCGGCAAAGACCATGGTTGCTGCCGCACCAGCTTTGCTATTCTCAGTGCCTATGGTACAAGTATTCATTAATTCAGGCTCAGCCGCTGAAGTCGCTACTGCGCTACCGGCTATGCCAATATTACTGGCTGAAAGTGCTGCCGATGCTTTTCAAAATGCGTGGCCGCTAGTGTCTCCATGGATTGGGGCAATGGGTGCTTTCATCGCCGGTTCAAATACTATTAGCAATATGATGTTTTCATATTTTCAATGGTCAACAGCCAATCAGATCGGACTCAATAGCGACCTTGCAGCACAAGTAATAGCCTTGCAAGCTGTGGGTGGTGCGGCTGGTAACATGATTTCGGTGCATAATGTGGTAGCTGCTTGCGCAGTAGTCGGCTTGGTGGATAAAGAAGGCTATGTGATTCGCAAAACACTGCTAGCGATGATTTATTATGTCGTGCAAGCAGGTTTGATCGGTATGGCTATCATCTTCGGTCAAATATGGTGGTGGGCTTTAGCCGTTCTCTGGCCCATAACATTCTTTGGACTAATGTCTTTTTGTGGCAAATTTTCCCGTAGAAAACTGAATGGACGATAATCAGGCAAGCTGACGCTATTAAACTAGATCTAGTAGCGTTAGGTTAAGGTTGCCTTCTAGTTAAAACATAACAGCAATAAGAGATAAACCTATGAAAGACTTAACTAAAATCACCGAAATCGAAGATCTGCGCCGCGTTGCTGAGCGTAAAGTGCCGCGTATGTTTTATGATTATGTCGATTCAGGCTCGTGGACGCAAACCACCTATCGGAATAACGAAACCGATTTTGATCGTATTAAGCTGCGTCAACGCGTACTCGTCGATATGGAAAATCGCTCACTGGCAACCACAATGATCGGTGAAAAAGTCAACATGCCTGTCGCCATTGCACCTACTGGCTTCACGGGTATGATGTGGGCGGATGGTGAGATTCATGCCGCACGCGCCGCTGAGAAGTTTGGCGTACCGTTTTCGCTGTCGACTATGAGTATTTGCTCAATAGAAGATGTCGCACAGAATACTAATTCGCCGTTTTGGTTTCAGCTGTATGTGATGCGTGATCAAGAGTTTATGGCCAATTTGATACGACGCGCAAAAGACGCCAACTGCTCAGCGCTGATATTAACTGCCGATCTACAAGTGCTCGGCCAGCGTCATAAAGATATCAAAAACGGTCTTTCTGCACCGCCGAAGCCTACGTTGGCTAATATACTTAATCTGATGACAAAGCCTGAATGGTGCTTAAATATGCTCGGCACCAAAAGACGAACCTTTGGTAATATCGTCGGTCATGCCAAAAACGTTGAGGATCTTTCCTCCTTATCGTCGTGGACGGCGGAGCAATTCGATCCTGGCCTGAGCTGGGATGATGTGGCGCGTATCAAGGATCAATGGGGTGGCAAGCTAATTATCAAAGGTATCATGGAGCCTGAAGATGCAATATTAGCTGCGCGTAGTGGCGCTGATGCTCTAGTCGTCTCTAACCATGGCGGTCGTCAGCTCGATGGCGCACCCTCCTCTATCGCCGCGCTAAGCGATATCGTGCAAGCGGTGAGAGCTGAGAATAGCCAGATTGAGATTTGGCTCGATAGTGGTATCAGATCAGGGCAAGATGTGCTTAAAGCTATTGCATTGGGAGCGAAAGGCACGATGATTGGACGTGCGTTTCTGTATGGACTGGGCGCTTATGGTGAAGATGGCGTGCGCCGCGCATTGGAGCTAATCTACAAAGAGTGCGATGTAAGCATGGCGTTCTGTGGTCATACTGATATCAATAAAGTCACTGACGACATCTTAGTCAATGGTACTTATGAGCAGCTCAAATCGGCTTTGCCTTATCTTGCGCCGATGCGCTGGTAGTATTATTTTGTAGGTTCAAAGCTATACGAAGCGTAGCTTAAACTATTGAGTATCTAAGATGGCTATATACATACGGATTGTTTGTTGTAGCCACGCAAACCTTTATACTGCTACTCTTTAATTACTGTTAATAAATAACGGCATTTATGACTATTAAGCAGCTATTCGCCACCGCGCCTATCACCACTGTATTACTTATCAGTTTTATTGGTCTATTTATCATACAACTGCTCACAGGTGTCGATGCCAATAACCCTTCTACTGAGCAGTTATTGAATTGGGGCGCAAACGCTCTACCCTATACCATGGGTGAGGACCCTTGGCGCTTAGTCACTAGCGGCTTTTTGCATATTGGCTTGATGCATTTATTATTTAATAGCTTTGCGATGTATTTTTTTGGTCAAATCGCTGAGCCGATGTTTGGCTCCGTTAAATTCTTGGCGCTATTCTTGCTCGCAGTGGTCGGCGGTAACGTCCTCAATAACTATGTGACTTGGCAAGCGATCATAGACGGTAGCGGTCAGCCTGGACTGTCGGCTGGCGCGTCTGGCGGGATTATGGGCATCGGTGCGGCTTTACTCGTCGCGGCATTTTTTAAGATGTCAGTCAATGGCATGGTGCTCAATCTAAAAAGCTTAATTATCATCATGGGCATCAACTTAGTCTACGGCTTTGCGGTGCCGGGTATCGATAACGCTGGCCATATCGGCGGCGCGATTACTGGCTTGCTTATCGCCTTGCCTATTGCTCTCGCTTATCGTCAGCGAGAGCTGGCACAGCAAGCAGCTATGGCGCAAGCTCAGCAAGCTTATCAAAACGCGGTCCAAGCGAGCTATGCAAGCAATCATCAGCCAAGCTATCAAACGAGCTTACACGATAATCAGCGCGGTAATCCGCCGCTTACCAATATATTTGCTGATAATAATAGCCAAACCCCTGTAGACTTAAACAACACCGCGGATACTGCTGATTTTGACCAAAGTGGTGGCTATATAAATCACTACCCCACTTATATTGATCCCAAGAAATTTGCGCCAGAGCCTGTTGACGTGAGCCTGATCTGGCGACTACTGCCTTGGCTAGTCATGCTTGTTATTGTCATTGGTTTTTTGTGGTGGTGGCAAGATATTCATAACCAAATCTTGCAAATACTAGCTGCTACTGAATAACAAATTAAGTTAATATTGATGTAACCAATAACGCTAAAACTATTTCCTAACTCCCTGCCCATGAGACCCAACTATGCTTAAACTACCTGCTCCAAGCATGACTTATCGCGCTGTACTTTCCACCTTTGCTGCTACGATGCTCTTAGGGGCAGCTGGCACCGTAAGCGCCGCTCCCTTCAAAAACCTGCCTACCGATCAAGACGCTCAGCTCAGCGTAGGCGTTAACGTACTGTACTCTAATAGCGCTTATGATTTGGACGATGAAGAAGTGCGGGTACTGCCAGGGGTGTTTTATGACAACAACAGAGTCTATGCGCGCGGCGCTCAAGCTGGTGCTTATCTGATCAATGACGGCACTAACCAGCTATCTGCCTACGCCCAATTAGCAGGCAACTCATTCGATCCTGATGATGCCCACGGTGCGCTACAAGGACTAGATGAACGTAAAGCCTCGGCAGCGGCAGGTTTGACGTATTTACGCCGTACCCCGGTTGGCGGTTTCCGTATTCAAGCCGCTACTGACGTTTTAGACCGTAGTGGTGGTAATACTGCCCGCTTAACCTATCTGGCGCGTATCACTAAGAATAAACTGACCGTCTATCCGAGCATAGGTTTTGAGTATCACGATGATGACTACAACGAATACTATTACGGCGTCAGCGATGAAGAATCTGCAAAGACAGGCGTCGTCGCTTATAAATCAAACTCAAGCTTAAACCCTTATATTAACGTCAGCGCCAACTACGATTTCAACGAGCGCTGGGCAGGTTTTTTTAATCAAAGCTTAAGCTACCTGCCTAATGAGCAATACGATAGCCCTATGGTAGACTCACGTACTGATGCTACGACGACGCTTGGTTTGCTTTATAAGTTTTAATTGAGCTTAGATTTTGAATAAAAAAGACCTTGCCACATTACATGACAAGGTCTTTTTACTATTCTAAAAACTATTAGATAACTTACTTAGGATGTACCATATCGGCAGGAGTGACCCACTCATCGAACTGCGCTTCACTCATTAGATCAAGCTCAACGGCAACTTGCTTGAGCGTTTTGTTTTCTTTATACGCGGTCTTGGCGATTTTCGCTGCATTTTCATAACCGACATGACGGTTTAGTGCCGTCACCAGCATCAATGAATTATGCAAGAAGTCATCGATTTTTTCTTTGACAGGCTCGATACCGACGGCGCAGTTTTCGTTAAAGCTATTGCACGCATCGCCCAGTAGCTTGATAGATTGCAACAAGTTAAATGCGATCACTGGCTTATACACATTTAGCTCAAAGTTACCTGACGCGCCCGCCATGCTGATAGTCGTGTCGTTACCCATCACTTGCGCCACAACCATGGTCATCGCTTCTGATTGAGTTGGGTTTACTTTACCTGGCATGATAGATGAGCCTGGCTCGTTTTCTGGAATGGTCAGCTCGCCAAGACCACAACGAGGGCCTGAAGCAAGCCAGCGTACATCGTTGGCGATTTTATTGAGGCTACCTGCTAGGGTTTTGAGTGCGCCAGAAGCAAATACTTCGGCATCACGCGCCGCTAGTGCTTCAAATTTATTTGGGGATGTGACAAAGGGTAAGCCTGTCAATGTTGCCAATTGCTCAGCTGCTTTTACTGCGTAATCAGGGTGGGCATTTAGACCCGTACCGACCGCTGTACCGCCTAATGGTAACTCATATAGACCTTGTAGCGCATTGTCGATGCGAGTCAATGCATGGTCAAGCTGGCTGACATAACCGCTGAACTCTTGGCCTAGGGTCAAAGGCGTGGCGTCTTGTAAGTGCGTACGGCCGATTTTGACGATGCTATCGAACTCTTTGGACTTTTTATCTAAGGTATCACGTAGCGCTTTGACCGCTGGAATCAATAAGCTGTTGATCTGACGCGCAGCAGCGACACGAATCGCCGTTGGGAAGCTGTCGTTGGTAGACTGAGCGTGATTGACGTGATCGTTAGGATGAATCGGTGCGTAAGTGCCACGCTCAGAGCCTGCGATTTCATTGGCACGGTTAGCAAGCACTTCGTTCATGTTCATGTTTGACTGTGTACCCGAGCCCGTCTGCCAAACCACTAATGGAAACTGATCGGTAAGACCGCCGTTGATGACTTCGTCAGCGGCTTGCACGATAAGATCACGCTTATCGCCTTCGATACGCTCTAGGCTAGCATTAGTAATCGCAGCGGCCTTTTTGACTAATGCCATCGCTTCAATCATTGGACGCGGCAAGGTCTCACCACCAATCTTGAAGTTCTCACGGCTACGCTGGGTTTGCGCGCCCCAATAAGCGTCTGCTGGGACTTCGACATTGCCCATGGTATCTTTTTCGGTACGGGTGGCCTGATTTTGTGACATAACGATCCTCTTTTATTAGTAGTTGATAAATGGTTTATCATAAAAAATGCAACTAAAGCTGCACATAAGGAAAATAGGCTGTAAAGTGAGGTTATGATAGCATGGCTTATCATAAATTTCTCCAAGCCGATGCGAGTATTTATACTTACTAGACACTGAACAAATAGATACTAAGTAAAAGTGATTGATCGCCACATATCTTTTTAACCAATACTGTAAATATTATTATGACAACCAATCCACCTAGACGTCAGTTTACTCGCCTGCGCCGCCAACTAACAGATGGTGAGCGCAGACAATACGCACGCATGGCAAGTTTGTACTTGGTTAAATTGCAACAACGCTTGCCTCCGCGTGCTCGTATTGGCTTATATTATGATGGCTTTGGTGAGCTTCCTACTCAGCCACTATTGGACTGGTGTCAGCGCTCAGGCTACCGGGCATATCTGCCAGTGGTCGGCTCGCTCGGTCGTGACAATAAAGGAGACGACGATAAACGCTTGCGCTTTGTGCCCATTTATCACTCAAAACTTATCAACGTACCGACCTATATTCATCGTTTAGGGATGCCGCAAAACCGACATCGGCATTTATTATGGGCAACAGAACTGAACGTCATCATCTGTCCACTCGTAGCGGTAGATAAACAAGGCAATCGTATGGGCATGGGTGGTGGTTTTTATGATACGACTCTTGGAAGAAGCTATCAGTCTGGCGCTTCAAGGCCGCTAAAAATTGGCTGGTGCTACGACTTTCAAGTGGTAGATAAGCTTGAGCGTCAACCATGGGATGTGCCGTTAGACGGTTTGATTACGCCAAGTGGCTTAATGTGGTTTAAACCCACTCATATTGATGAGTCTGAACTAGAAACCTCTAGCGCCGATACCGTTGACACGTATTTAAAATCGTTAGGAAATGATAACAAAAGAGAAAAGCTCTACTACAGTCAAGAACAATCCTTTGACTCTGATGAGCTATCAAGCGTTATTAATGAGGCACGTTTGAATGAGCTGCTAGCGCAGAGTGACGCGTTTTTGGCTAGTTTAAGTGGTGAGATTGAGGATTTTGAAGATGACAATAAAGACCCATAAAGGATTTACAAAGACAACAATGAGCTACTTTTGCTCAAAACCACTAAGGATAGTTTTTACTATCTTGTGGATCATTTTCGTCGGTCTTATTATCACGTTAGGTTTTAGCACAGATCCCTATTTACTTCACGTTCAGAATATTCCTCCTCCGCATCCCTATCCTATAGAATTAGTCGTTATATTAATAATAGCGATGCTGTTTCACTTAAGCCTACTGGTAACTATGGATGTATATATGGATAGTCGCTGGAAGTTCTTCGCTATGCTGTTGACTAGCATTTTATTTTTATTTGGTTTCGGTATGATGGCGATGCATGCACCGCCGTCATTAGGTGGGATGATTTTTTGGACATTCCTGTCATCTTTACTATTTTTATTGCTTTGCTTTAAGCAGGTCTGTTTATTTTTTTTAAGACGATTTTTTTTGTAGAGAATCAGTTTAATAACAAGGTAATTGACATTTTAAAGCTAGGTTGAAAACCCAGCTTACACCAAACTCTACTTAACTTTGATAGCCTTACAACACCATCGCCGCTATCCAACCAAATACCAATAACGGAATGTTGTAATGGATAAAGGTTGGTACCACACTGTCTTTGATATGGTCGTGCTGGCCATCAACGTTTAGACCAGAGGTTGGTCCAAGCGTCGAGTCTGACGCGGGCGAGCCTGCATCACCTAACGCTCCTGCCGTACCAATAATAGCGACGGTTGCTAGTGGTGAAAATCCTAGTGATATACATAGCGGTACATAGATCGCCGCCACAATCGGAATGGTCGAGAACGACGAGCCAATACCCATGGTGACTACTAAACCAATGCCCAGCATGACAAATGCAGCGATCGCTTTATTTCCTGCAAACAGGTTAGTCGCACCATCAATCAGCGGCGCAATCTCCCCTGTCGCTTTCATCACTTCTGCAAAGCCTTGCGCGGTAATCATGATAAAGCCAATCATCGCCATCAGCTTAATACCATCATTAAACACCGTATCGGCATCACGCCATTTGACCACACCCGTCGCCATAAAGACCCCAAAGCCAAACATCGAGCCGAGCAGCAACGAGTCGGTATAAAGCTGCACCACAAAGGCGGTGACGATAGCCGCTAGCGCCACTAGGGTTTTGAGCTTACTTTGTGTCTTAGCGCCAGCAGCGGTTTTGCTCAAGGCGTCATTGGCCACCACGGCGTCATGCGCTTCTTTATCTACTGCGACTTGCTGATAGTCACGCGGCTTACGATAGCTGATAAATATCGCTGTTAATAAGCCGACAAGCATCCCTGTCGCCGGAATCGCCATCGCCTTAGTGACGGAGATATCGCTAATATCGATACCCGCTTCTCCAACGTTTTTGAGCATAATTTGATTGAGATAAATATCACCAAAACCATAAGGGATAAACATATAAGTGGTGACCAGACCAAAGGTCAACAGGCACGCGATCAGACGGCGATCTATCTGCATACGGTTGAACGCCAGCAGCAATGGCGGCACCAGCAGCGGGATAAAAGCGATATGAATGGGGATTAGGTTTTGGCTAAAGCAGCTCATCATCACAAGGCCTGCAAACAGCAGATACTTAATCATCGTGCTGGTGCCACCAGCATCGATACGCTTGATGACCGCTCCTGCGAGTGACTGCGGCAATCCTGAATGCGCAATCGCTACCGCAAAAGCACCTAATAATGCATAAGAGAGGGCAATACCTGCCCCGTTTTGGATGCCTTCTTGAAAGGCTTCTAAAGTTGCGGTGATACCTAAACCGGCGAGCAAGCCGCCCGCTATAGCACCAATGAGCAAACTGAGTACCACATGGACTCGCGCCAGTGACAGCCCAAGCATGATGACTACCGCCAACAGCACTGCATTGATGGTCATATTCTCGCCCCTTACCCTATGTTTTTAGCCTTGTGATGGCGCTTTTGCATTTTACCCGCTCTGCCTTATAGATAGCTTTGCCTGCCGATTGCGGCTAAGACGCGCGTCATTTTACCTGATTTTGCCCACAAAACCCACGCGCAGAACCCCGCAGACAAATAAAACCGAGCAAATAAAGAGACAATATCCTCGTTTCTGTTGGCAATAGAGCCTTGCAATTTTGTATAGCAACACCATTTATCTATCATGAAACACTGACTTGACTGAACAAGTCTAGTGAATAAGGAATGAATATATGACTGACTATAATATTGATAAAGACAATATCGACATCGATGTGTCAGCAGCAACGCCTGATACTGATGAACAAAATGTTGATAAAAACACTGCCGATAATGGCTCAGGCAATCATTTGCCGCTATTGGCGCTGCGCGATGTGGTGGTCTATCCGCACATGCAAATCGCCCTATTTGTCGGTCGCGCACCCTCCGTTAAAGCCGTCGAATTAGCGCAGGCGGAGTACGGCAACAAAGTACTGGTCGTGGCACAAAAAGACTCGCTGACCGAAGATATCGACCAAGATAACCTCTATCAGTATGGTACGGTTTGCCGCATCGTCAGCACCATGCCGCATGATAGCGATGAAAACTGCATCAAGGTGCTGATCGAAGGCCAATATCGTGCCCGCGTTGATGCTATAGAAAACCATGCAGACAGCCAAGACGACGTCTTGATGGCGACTTTTGAGCGTGCTGATCTCGATGTCAGTATGGATGAGAGCCAGCAAAAAAATACCATTCAAGCCTTAACCACGTTATTTGAAGGCTATGCTGATGCTCGTCTGCGTAATGCGCGTGAGCTAACTCGCGTGGCCAAACGCATCGATGATTTGCTTGAACTGGTCTATTTCATCTCAACCCGCGTGTCAATGGATCTTGAGGTTAAGCAATCGTTTTTAGAAGAAGACGATATCAAAACCCATATCAATACTTTAACCGAGTATCTGGTTAAGCAAAGCGCGGAACAAAACATCGAGCAAGATATCCAAGATGCGGTGCGTCAGCAGATGGAAGACAATCAGCGCGAGTACTTCTTAAATGAGAAGATGAAAGCCATAAAGAACGAGCTGTCAGAGATGAATGACGGTGCGTTTGATGGCGAAGATGATGTTGCTGAGCTAGAGCAGCGTCTCGAAGATGCTGACTTGCCAGAAGATGTGCGCAAAAAAGCCGAGCAAGAGCTGAAAAAACTCAAAATGATGCCGCCTGCATCGAGTGAATCATCAGTGGTGCGTAACTACATTGAGTGGATATTAGACACGCCGTGGAATGCCACGAGCAAAGTATCGATCAATTTAGAAAAAGCCAAAAACGTCCTCGATGAAGATCACTATGGCTTGCAAGATGTCAAAGATCGCATTTTAGAATATCTTGCCGTACAATCACGAGTGAAAAAACTTCGTGGTCCGATTCTTTGTTTAGTCGGTCCTCCGGGTGTTGGTAAAACCTCGTTGGGTGAGTCGATTGCACGTGCAACGGGTCGTAAGTTTGTACGTATGGCACTCGGCGGCGTGCGTGATGAAGCGGAAATCCGCGGTCATCGCCGTACTTATATCGGTGCGATGCCGGGTAAGATCGTCCAATCACTGGCAAAAGTCGAAGTTAAAAACCCGCTATTCTTATTAGATGAAATTGATAAAATGGCGCAAGACTTCCGCGGTGATCCAGCATCAGCGTTACTTGAAGTATTAGACCCTTCACAGAACGATACGTTTAATGACCATTATCTCGATATGGACTTGGATCTCTCACAAGTGATGTTTATCTGTACAGCCAACAGTATGGATATCCCGCCTGCGCTCTTAGACCGTATGGAAGTCATTCGTCTGCCGGGCTATACCGAAGAAGAAAAGGTCAATATCGCGCAGAAGTATCTTGTGCCAAAAGCGATTAAAAATAATGGCCTTAAAGACGGTGAGATTGAAATCGTTGAAGCAGCACTGCACAGCATCGTGCGTAGCTATACGCGTGAAGCGGGTGTGCGTAACCTTGAGCGTGAAGTCAATAAAATCTGCCGCAAAGTGGTTCGTGGTTCGGTCGAAACCCATGGTGCCCGCGCACCGAAAAAAGCAGAGCGTCAGCTGGTGGTGGTCGATGACAAAAACATCGATGATTATCTAGGCGTCCATCAGTACGACTACGGTCTGGCAGAAGAAGATCCTGAGATCGGCCGCGTGACTGGTCTTGCTTGGACACAAGTCGGTGGTGAGCTATTGACCATCGAAGCGGTGGCGATGAAAGGTAAAGGCGAGCTGAGCTTTACCGGATCGCTTGGTGACGTGATGAAAGAATCGATCCGTGCGGCCATGAGTGTGGTACGGGCGCGTGGCGACAGCCTAGGTATCGACTACGAGACCGTCAAAACCACTGATATCCACGTGCACATGCCAGAAGGCGCAACACCAAAAGACGGTCCATCGGCTGGTGGTGCGCTGACCACAGCGCTGGTCTCTGCCTTAACTGGCATTGCCATTCGCCCGGATATTGCCATGACAGGCGAGATTACCTTACGCGGTAAAATCTTACGCATCGGCGGTCTCAAAGAAAAGCTGCTGGCTGCGCATCGTGGTGGTATCAAACATGTGTTGATTCCAGAGAGTAATGAGCGCGACCTAGCTGATATCCCCGACAACGTCAAAGAAGGCTTGACCATTCAGCCAGTGGCGACAATTGATGAGATATTAAAAGTAGCGCTGGTCAGTATGCCAGTGCCACTCAAGCCTGCCAAAGTAACGGTCGATAAAACCTCAAGTAAAGCGCTGCATAACTAATCTGATTCGTTACTAATCCCGTCTTACAAAGTAAAGAGCCGCTCATCGTCATGATGGGCGGCTTTTTTGCCTCATGCTTTTTAAACCCATACGATACTTACATTTATTAACCGATTGTTGCGCATTTGATGAATAACTATACCCAATGCTTGGCTATACTGATTGCGACATTAAGCAATGCTTGAGTAATTAAGCAGTGTTTGAGGACAGTTTTTGAGTACAGTGTTTAAGTACTCAGAAAACATGAGTACTTTTAGAAAACAATAGACATTCATCACAACGAATAAATATAAATGGAGAGAATAATGAATAAGTTAATGCTTAGTAGTGCCCTATTATGTGGTTCGGCTCTTGCCATGACTGGCTGTCAAACGGTCGAAGGTCAAATGCAAACAGGCAACCCTGTCAATCAGCCAGCACTAAAATCTACCATCAAAGCCGTCGCTGGTAACCAAAACGAAGTCGGACAAGTATTTTTACGTCCAGTAGATGGCGGCGTACAGGTATATGGTAAGCTGATGAACTTGCAGCCTGGTAAGACCGTATCGCTTCATATTCATGAGACAGGCAGCTGTGCCAATATGGGTAAAGCAGCAGGTGGTCACTTCAATCCAGATAATAAACCGCACTCTAACCCTGATGACATGAATGGTCATGCGGGCGACTTGCCGAACTTAACCGCCAATGCTGATGGTGTTGCTACTATCAACTTTGTAAATAAGAAAATCTCCGCTGCTGATGCCGGTAAATATAGTGTTAACCGTTTAGCATTTATCGTGCATAGTGGGGTTGACGATTATACTAGCCAGCCAGCTGGTAATGCAGGCGATCGCGTTGCTTGCGGTATCATCGAAAAGACCTAATCGCAGTAGTTCGGTCGTGAAACATAGCCGTTTGCTAATAAAAAACCTCTTAGAGCATCTAAGAGGTTTTTTTATGGACATTAACATCGCAAGGTATGATCGAATCCAAATAAATCAGATACGCGACTATTAGGTCGCTCACTGTATCGGTATCGAAGATTGGCTATCGTTTGGACTGATATTGATTACTCCTCAACCCACTCGCCATTGCGCCAGTACAAACCCCAACGCGTGGCTTTGCCGTTTTTTTCAGAGCCGATATATTGCTCTTTTTTCTTACGTGACCAGCGCAGTATCGTTGGATTGCCATCTGGATCTTCATCTGGCCCGTCAAACAGATACTGGAATTTATCTTCCATCTTATCCTTGATAGGTCGCAGCTCAGCCAGCTTGGGCGCACGAGTTTCGCGCACTTTTGGGAACTTTGAGGCGGCGAGGAACATGCCTGCAGCGCCTTCACGCAAGATAAAATAGTCATCATGCTTGGTTGATTTGAGCTCTGGCAGATGTATCGGATCCATACGCGGCGGTGCAGCTTCACCGGTTTTTAGCACTTTGCGGGTGTTGTCACACTGCTGACAGGCAAAATAAGGGCCAAAGCGTCCAGTCTTTAGCTCCATTTGTCCATCGCACTTATCACAATCAATGGTTGGCGCATCCGAGCCTGGGACTTCAAACTTACCTTCTTCTAAGATATAACCGTCGCAGTCAGGATTGTTACCGCAGATATGCAGTTTCAGGCCGCCATCGACGATATAGCCGTTCATCGCTGTACCACATTTGGGGCAGCGTTTTTTCTCCATCAGGTCTTTGACTTCCGCCACTTCATCGGCCGCGTCGCTTTCATCAAGATTGGCAAAAGCTTCGACTGGCATCAAGTTTTTGGTGCCTTTGCAGCGCTCTTTTGGCGGTAAGTTATAACCGGTGCAGCCTAAGAACACCCCCGTCGAGCCGGTACGCAGCTGCATTGGACGCGAGCATATATCACAGTGCACGTCTGGCACATCGGTCGGGTCATTGGGGCGCATGCCATCTTTTCCTTTGGCGCGCTCGAGCGTCTTTTTAAAGTCGCCATAAAAGTTATCTAGCACATCTTTCCAGTCTTGATCGCCTTCTGCGACGTGATCTAGCTTGTCCTCTAACGCGGCAGTAAAGGTATAGTCCATTAAGTCTGGGAAGCTTGCGGTCAATCTATCGGTGACGATATCGCCCATTTTTTCGGCGAATAGACGCTTGTTTTCGAGCTTGACATAGCCGCGGTCTTGAATGGTGGAGATGATAGAGGCATATGTCGATGGACGGCCGATGCCTTTTTTCTCCAGCTCTTTGACAAGGCTGGCCTCAGTATAGCGCGGTGGTGGCTTGGTAAAGTGCTGGCTTGGGTCAAGCTTATCTAGGGTCAACTGATCGCCTTTTTTGACATCAGGCAGTAGCGTATCGTCAGTCTTGGCAGGCGGCATGACTTTGGTATAGCCGTCAAACACCATGGTACGGCCGCGGGCTTTTAGCTCGACATCGCTTGCCGCCACAAATAAATTCACCGATAGATACTTTGCTGGCAGCATCTGACAGGCGACGAACTGACGCCAAATCAGCTCGTACAGACGTATGGCATCGCGCTCAACGCCTTTGAGCTGGGTGGATTTCATATGGACATTAGATGGGCGAATCGCCTCATGCGCCTCTTGTGCGCCTTGTTTGTTGCCATAAAAATTTGGTTTTTCTGGCACATATTTATCGCCATAACTGTCTTCGATATAGCCACGCACAGCTGCCAAGGCATCACCAGACAAAAAAGTCGAGTCGGTACGCATATAGGTAATGTGCCCCGCCTCATACAGGCGCTGCGCCAAAATCATGGTCTTCTTCACTGAAAACCCTAAGCGTGTGCTGGCCGCTTGCTGCAAGGTCGAGGTGATGAACGGCGCACTCGGACGCGACTGCGTGGGTTTTTCTTCACGCTCTTTGACGATAAAATCGCTGGTTTTGAGTACGGCTAAGACTTTATCGGTCTGCTCTTTATTGGCCAGCTTAAGCGTTTTGCCGCCTTGTTTGGTCGCCTCTAGGCGAATCGAGATTTGCTCAGCATCTGTCGGTTTTTTGGCATTACTAGCAGTAACGTGGGTATCGGCATGGATCTGCCAGTATTCCTCTGGAATAAAAGCGCGAATCTCATGCTCACGCTCGACCACCAAGCGCATCGCAACCGACTGCACACGGCCCGCCGACAGACCACGTGCGATTTTTTGCCATAGCAGCGGCGATACCATAAAGCCGACGACACGGTCTAAAAAGCGCCGCGCTTGCTGGGCGTTGACACGGTCGATATCGAGCTTTGATGGCTCTTTAAACGCATTTTGAATGGCGGATTTGGTAATCTCATTAAAAACCACACGCTGGTATTTGCTATCAGGGCCGCCGATGACTTCTTTTAGATGCCAAGCGATGGCTTCCCCTTCTCTATCCATATCCGTGGCCAGATAAATTTTGTCAGCGTCTTTGGCCAGTGCCTTTAGCTCTTTGATGACTTTGGTTTTGTTTGGCAGCACTTCATAGACGGCCGCCCAGTCATGCTCTGGATCGACACCCATACGGCGCACCAGTGCTTGCTGCGCTTTTTCTTCTTTGCTCAGCGTCTCATCTTTTTTGGCAGCGGTTGTCTTTTTTGCACTTTTACTGGCACTAACGGGCAAATCACGGACATGACCGATACTTGAGCGTACGATAAAGTCATCACCAAGGTATTTATTAATGGTTTTTGCTTTGGCGGGTGACTCGACAATCACCAACGACTTGCCTTTTTTTGGGCTATCGGTCGCGGATGCTTGAGTTTTTTTGGTTGTGGTTTTTGCCATATGTGACGACACCATAATATAAGTAGATGAAAAGTAGGTTTAAATTCAGCAGCATGGCAATTTATGGTAGCTAAGTATATTCGCTCAGCAATTTATTGTAGTAATGGCTGCCAATAAAAACGGTTATGAAACAAACACTAACCATAATACAAAGCGCACGTTATAAAGACGTTACACTGCCGAGTATTAAGCTGTCAACTGCAAATGACTGAGAGTTTGCCAAAAGTGCTTGCATATTGCTATTAAATGGAGACGAAAAATTGCTTTACCAGCTTTAGGGATTTTTTTGCACTTGTCGCGCCCATTTGTCTAGGTTTGCCTTTAGGACTAATAGATCAGTCTCAATCATTTTTTGTTGATAGGCGGGGTTGGTCGCTGGACGCACATAGGCGATATCTTCCCAGTAAATCACGATGCTATTGGCTTTGGTCAACAGTCCTTTGACAAAAGGCTCGATGCTTGCAGGCAAGTCCAGCGGCGCTCTGTCCAAAGCAAAGTTGGCCGGTTTGATAACAGGCTTGCTATGAGTCGCGCGAATCGCACTTGGCACCACAAGCTTGCTGTCATCTGCACTCGTATCGACAAAGCTACTATCTGGTCGCCACTGTCCATCAATCACCTGATAGCGCGCATGGGGCAGCTGGATATCGTCCAGTATGAGGCAGTACTGCCCAAGCATGCCGCGGCCATACTCGTTGTCACGGCCTTTGATCCAATCAGGGCAACTGACCAGCTTTGGGTTGAGCTGCAAGCGGCGCGCTGTCATGCGCAGCTTATCCAAACGCTGATCGATACCGTTAGGCTTGAGCGCCATCATACTCCCTAATACAAATAGTACAATGATAACGCCGATCAATATTCCCATGATGGTGTGGCCTTTTGACTAAAAACAATGATATGAAAAATATAACGCTCACCGCTGGCGGCTAAAAAGCGCGCAGATAGACACTTATAATGCGTATCAACGCCTAAAAATCAAGCAAGTCATACACAGTAGCCGTAAACGCTTGTAGCGCGCCTCCGTACTATCACTCTTATGGATTCACTGGTATATCAATTACTTATCGATATACAAAAACACCAATACTCACAAGATACAAAAAGCTGGCGGCTCTAAAAGGTGCTATGATAAACCATAATTTTAAACGCGCGCAGGTTTATTATGAATTATCTTCTTCAGCAAAACTCATCGAGCACCGCGTCACGCCGCAAAGTCGCCACGCTAGCAAGCGATATACAAACCAGCCGACACGGTATACAAAAAAGCCGAGCAAGCCTGAGCTTGGCGATGATAGGTACGGCCGTGCTACTATTATCAGGCTGCGCCACGACCCAGAGCCTAACGCCGCAGCAGTGTCAAGCCAGCAATTGGCAGGAGGTCGGCTACGCAGATGGTGTCCGTGGTCGTTCTGGCGCGTACTTTGGACACTATACCAATCAATGCGCAAGCGTCGGCGGTGCGATGCCCAATCGCATCCAATGGGAGCAAGGGCGCCAGCAAGGCCTAAAAACCTACTGCACCGAGCTCAACGCCTATAAGCTGGGCCGTGAAGGCTACGACTGGCAGCCTGTTTGTCCGTTGGAAGGCATTGAAAAGCTAGAAGAGGCCTACTCGCAAGGGCGCTACTATTATATTCGTCAGCGCGACCTCGACTATTTGCGCACACCTTATCCATTCGGCTATGGATTTGGACGCTTTGACTATGGTTATCGTCCTTTTGGTTACGCTTGGTAATAGGGTCTACCAAACCTAAAATAAAGGAAACCTCGCAAGGTTACCCGAGCGAGGCTGGAGAAAGCATTTATTATTTTGATTTTTCTTATTGTTGTTTTGGTGGTTTTTCTGTTGATTGGCGCACTGCTACTTTTTACCACTCTGCTGCTATAACTGCCCGTTTACCCGCACTTTATACAGCCTACTCATTGACAAAGGCTATCTTGGTCAGTCCTGCTTGGCTAGCGGCGGCCAGTACCTGTGCCACGGTATCGTACTTACTGTCTTTGTCAGCACGTAGCTGCACCGAAGGATCCTCGCCTGTTGCACTTTGCTCTTGTAGCTTTGCCTCTAGCGCGTCCATACTAATCGGATCGCTGTCCCAAAATATGCCCGCGTCTTCATCAATACTGATTTGAATGGCTTTTGGTGGCGGCTCAGTGACTGCTGCGCTGGTTTTTGGCAAGTCCAATGGTACCGTTGGATTGAGCACCGTCGCCGTCAATAAAAATATAATCATCAAGACCAGCATGATATCAATCAGCGGAATGAGGTTCATCTCATTCATACTCTGACTATCATCATCACCCAGTTGAAATGCCATAATTTCCCTCGATATACTGCTTTCAATTCGTTTGGTTATTCACGCTACCACTTACATTCATTACCTAATCACTACCCTCATCAGTTTTAATGACCTTGTTAGAGGGAAGCCATTATCCCTGTGATGGGGCTGAGTTGCGATAGTGCGCGGTGTGCTGTGCGTCTTTTTGAGTGTCCTGCTGATCTTTTGCGGCCTGAGTCGCAGTGACAGTGCTAGGACGGCTATTGATCGCTACCTGCTTAGCAGATGTCGCCAACAAATCATGGGCGCGGTCATTGGCTTGGTACATCACTCGGCGATTGATACGCACCGAGAGGTTATAAAACACCACCGCTGGGATGGCAACGGCGATGCCAAGGCCTGTCATAATCAGCGCCTCACCGACAGGCCCTGCAACTTGTCCGAGTCCTGCCTGTCCGGTCATGCCGATATTGTGCAGCGCATGAAAGATGCCCCATACCGTCCCAAATAGCCCGATAAAGGGCGCAATCGCAGCGGTCGTGCCAAGGATAGGCAAGCCGCGCTCACTGGCAAAGCGGTAGCGGCCGATATGCTTGAGCAATGTCTGCTCGGTGACTAGGCGACGCTGCGCGGCATCACAGCCGGCCAGCTCAGGCTGCTTAGCGGTAATCTGCTGACTCAAATCGTCTGCGACAGTAGCGGCCAGTTTGCGGCTTTGTAGTACGCGAATAACCCCCGTCACCCAAGAGACGATAGACAAGATAAATAGCAAAAAAAACAAGGTTTTGGTCACCATGTCGCTGATTTGCCAGTAGTGCATAAAGTCCATGCCAGACTCCTTAATGTTTAATGTCATCCTATGATAGCGCGGCGTATATCACAGCTCGCCTTATCATAAAGAATCATAAAATTATAAATATTTTTTAAAATTAATGAGATGAATTCAATAAAATGCGCGCTAAGGTACAACGTAGCTAACTGGTAGATTCACAAAACCTACCTCGGGCACGCCGTTTTTTGTAAAAGGTACGAACATAGCAGAGTGCATCTTGTTTACTGCATCTCTGTCTACTCTCTTATTACCTGATGTTTCAACTAAAAGTACATCACTAACCCGGCCCTGTTTATCCACTGTCACTTTCAACAATACATTAAAAGTATCACCCGTCTTGGCATTTTTTCGAACACGATCAGGAACCTTGAAGCTCGGTGTTTTTGTTATCTCCGCATCACTAGCACTAAAACTTACTGGCGTATTGCTTGCTGCAGCTTTTGCTTTGGCTTGTGCCGCAGCCTCAGCAGCTTCTTTAGCCGCTTTCTCTGCCGCCAACCTCTCAGCCTCTTGCGCTGCTGCTCTATCACGGGCTTCTTGCTCAGCCTTCTGCTGTTCTTGCTCTCTTCTACGACGCTCCTCGGCTCTGCGACGTTCCTCAGCTCTGCGCTGTTCATCAGCCGCTTGGGTATCGACTTTAGGCTCAGTTGCCGGTGTTTTTGGCGCTTCTGTTTTAATGATATCAGGCTGCTTTTCTATTACTTTTTTAGGCGGCGCTGCTTTCTTCGGTGGCGTTGCTTTAGGCGGTTTTTCTTTGATAACCGGCTCTTTGATCGGTTTTGGTTGAGCCTTGACGATAGGCGTGGCTTTAGGTTTTGGCGGCGTTGGCTGCACTTTTGGCGCCTCCTCCTCTACCACGGCGACAGGCTCTTTTTGCGGCAATGTCACAAGCTCTATCTCAATGGGCGGCGTTTGGATTTTTGCTTCTACTGGTTTTTCAGGCGCTTTCATCGCCACTAGCGCAGCGACAGTCAAGGCATGAAGGCCGACGACGACCACGGCAGCGGCGAGCGTCAGTTTGGGAGATGGCGCGTCTAAAATCGTTGAACTCATAACACTCTAATATTCAGTGACCGAAGTAGAATGATGTAGATGATAGTGCAAACGATAATTATTATCAATAATAAATTGTGTTGATTTTATTAGACCAAGCCTAAATCAGTCGCACCCGATAAAAACGTGCTTGTTTTATTTGTAATTGGCAATACGTTAATAAAAACCATTATCATTTATATTGATAATAAGTCTCAATTAATTTATCATGACCGATTATCTATCCGATAAGACCGCTTGAGTACACTTAACTTACAATATCAACAACAACGAGCGCTTGGATAGTGAATGTACGAATGATAATAATACCGCTGAGCATCGTCTTGCCTATCACTCTATGCGATACATCCTGCAAGACCAGCTCTTTTTTTTATATAAGCCGTGTGGTGACTGTGATGGTTTTCAGACCGTCGTTGATGTTTTACAAGCTGATTACTTTGTCTCTACACCGCTCACCCAGCTGATTTACCGAGTTATTTATGTCTACTACTGTATTATCCAACCGCCTCTCTAGCACTTTTTTTAAACGTCCCTTATGGACGGCGATGGCCACCGCCCTTGCCGCGACGATCAGCGTGGCAGGCTGCAGCTCTCCTGAGTCCAACGACTCAGAGCCTGCGGACGCTCAGACCGAAAACCCAACCGCTGACCATGCCGAAAACGTCGCCAATAACGATGCTGTCTCGACGCATACCGTTACTGTCGATACCGCCAGAGGGGATATCGATCTGGCAATGAATCCATCGCCATTGGTCGTCTATGACATGACCTTGCTACAGGATTTGGCGGCGCTGGATGTGGCTGTCGATGGGGCGCCAAGTGACCTGCCTTTAGACAACTTGCATTCAGAGACGCAGCCTGATCCTGAAGAGGTGGGTACTTTATTTGAGCCTGATCTTGAGGCCCTAAACGCCATGCAGCCACAAGCGATTTTAGTCGGTTCGCGTATGGCGGAAAAATACGATGAGCTCGCAAACATCGCGCCAACCTTAGATATGACTATCGATACGGCTAATATCTATGAGTCCAGCAAACAGCGCCTGCATGATTTAGGTGCACTATTTGGTAAAAGCGCGGAAGCGGCCAAATTACAAAACGATATCGACAGCCTAATCACAGAGGCCAAAGCCGTCACCAAAGACAGTGGCACCGGTCTGGTGGTGATGGTCAATGGCAATAAAATGTCTGTCTATGGCGCTGACTCACGCTATGGCTTTATTCATAATGTCGTCAATGTGCCGATCGCTGACGATCAAATCAAAGACGGTCGTCATGGTCAGCCGATCTCTTTTGAATATCTACAAAAGACCAACCCTGATTGGCTATTCGTCGTCGATCGTAGCGCCGCTATCGGTGAAGACAGCGTGGGTGCCAAAGCAGTCTTAGACAATCCGCTGGTCGCCCAAACCACCGCGTGGCAAAAAGACCAAGTGGTTTATCTAAGCCCAGATTCTTATCTCGCCTTTGGTGGTTATTATCAGTGGATACAAGATCTGACCACGATAAAAAATGCGTTTGCAAGCGCAAAATAAACGCGGCAACCATACCAGCTATTTTTTGACCTATTATTTAATGAGCCAGTAGCCGTTATGTCGTTATTTTCATCGCGTGCCCAGGCCCGCGCCAATAGTCTTGAGGCCAGGCCCGCTTTGTCCACATCATCACCTTGGCAAAGCGGCAGCAAGGCTCTGAGCCTCACGCGTCGGCATGCGGCCCTACCGCCATGGCTTATCAACACAGCCAGCCTCATCATGATGGGGCTTTTGGTGTTATTAAGTTTGTCCATTGGCGTGGCGGATTTTTCATGGTCTGGTATTTTTCATAGCCTCATCAACCATAGCGCCAACTCAGACAGCTCGCTGATGCTGGTCAGCCGGTTGCCGCGTACTATCGCTATCATTCTCACTGGTATCGCCATGGCGGTGGCAGGGATGATCATGCAAGTGGTGCTCAAAAACCGTTTTGTTGAGCCATCAATGGTAGGGGCCACCCAAAGCGCAGCACTGGGATTGCTGGTCGTTAGCCTGCTGTTCCCTGCCAGTGCGCTACTGGTCAAGATGAGTGTCGCCACTGTCTCAACTGTGTTTGGCATGATGTTATTTATGCTCCTTATCCGCCGCATACCGCCGACAGATTATTTGATGATTCCGCTCATCGGTATTGTATTTGGCGGTATCATCGAGGCGGTGACGACCTTTATTGCCTATCAGACCGAGACGTTACAGATGCTCAGTGTTTGGCAATTTGGTGACTTCTCTGGCGTTTTGGCAGGGCGTTATGAGCTGCTATGGCTAACGGGCGCGCTGTGCGTGCTGGCTTATATCATCGCTGATAAGCTAACCATCGTCGGGCTAGGCGATAATATCGCGCTCAACTTAGGCATTAGTAAGCGGCAGGTCACTTGGCTTGGCGTCGGTATGGTGGCGATGATGAGCGCGGTCGTCGTCGTGACGGTGGGCATGATTCCTTTTATTGGTCTGGTGGTGCCAAATATCGTCAGCCGACTGATGGGCGATAAGCTGCGCCGTAGTTTGCCAGCTGTCGCGCTCCTTGGTGCCTCAGCGGTACTCTTGTGCGATATCATTGGCCGCTCTATTCGTTATCCGTTTGAAGTGCCGGTCGCCACGGTGTTTGGTGTGGTCGGCACGGTGCTGTTTTTATGGCTGTTATTGCGCGCGCCTGCTGAGCGATAAGGTGTTTTGTAATAAGGCACCTCATAACAATGTAGCGCATAATAACGCATCTGGCCATCAAGCAGCTGACTCACCACCATCGACCCTTTTCTTTATTTATTCGTCCTGTTGTCTGCTTAGACAAGCGTGGCGTTGTTACTGTTACAGGTAGCATAGTAGGATTTGCGTATGTTTTCACCGTCTAAGCATGGCTCTATAACTGGCCGCTCTACAAAGACTGACTCAGCGAAGCGTCGTTTAAAAAACAATAATTTAAATAACGAGCACCACGCAGCCCCCTCTAGCCAGAATCGCTTGGCTCAGCTTTGGGCATGGATCAGCAACCATCCAAAATCGATTGCCGCTGTTATTTTACTGGTCTCAATGACGCTATTTTTGACGCTTAACGTTCATGGTCATTGGGATTTTGCCCTACCACTACGAGGTAAAAAACTGCTGGCGCTCATGGTGGTCGGCTATGCGATTGGCGTATCGACTCTGCTCTTTCAAACCTTAACACACAATCCTATTTTGACCCCTTCTCTACTGGGCTTTGACTCGCTGTATGTGCTGCTCCAAAGCTTATTGGTGTTTTTTTTCGGGACGATGAGCTTTACCAGCATCAATCCTATTGCCAAATTCACCCTTGAGATTGTCCTGATGTTTGGCGCGTCGTTATTATTGTTTCGAGTGCTGTTTTCAAAAAGCAATCAGGATTTGACGCGGCTGATACTGGTGGGCGTTATCTTTGGGGTGTTGTTTCGCAGCTTATCAGCACTGATTGCGCGCCTGATTAACCCCGATGATTTTGTCGTGGTACAGTCGGCCAGTTACGCGCAGTTTAATACCGTCAACCCGCAGCTATTAGGGATTAGCTTCATTATCTGCACCATTAGCGCGCTGTGTATTTGGCGCTGGCGCTATCAATGCGATGTCTTGATGCTCGGTAAGGCGCAAGCGATTAATTTGGGCATTAATTATCAACGCCTCGCATTTGGGCTATTGACGGTCATCGCGGTATTGGTCGCCACCGCCACGGCACTGGTCGGGCCGGTGACTTTTTTTGGCTTGCTGGTCTGCGCCTTGACCAATCGCATCTCACGGCATATGTATCATAGCGAGCGTTTGATATTGGTCAGTTTGGTGGCGATGATTTGTTTAATCCTCGGTCAGACGCTGTTTGAGCAAGTATTGGGTATGGCGGGAGTGTTATCCGTGGTGATTGAACTGGCGGGCGGCTTGGTGTTTTTGCTACTGATATTTATGACTCAGCGGCGTTGATGACATGTCGTATTAACCTATCTAAAAAATAAGAATTATTATGATTAAACTCGATAATATCTCCCACCATATCGGCAAACAACAAATCCTGCATGACATCAGCTTGTCCTTACCAAGCGCCCAAGTCATTGCCCTAATCGGCCCCAATGGCGCGGGCAAATCCACCTTATTTTCGCTCATGGCAAGGCTACAACCGCTACAGTCTGGGAAGGTGATGTTTGGTGAGCATGATATTGTCAGTTGTCCTGCGCGCACTTTGGCTAAGACGGTGGCGATGCTCGGGCAAGACAATCAGGTACAAGGCCGCCTGCGCGTGCATGAGCTGCTGATGTTTGGCCGCTACCCGTATCATCAAGGACAGCCAAGCACACAGGATAAGCAAAAAGTACAAGAAGTGATCGCGCGTTTTGAGCTTGAACCCTTAGCCGAGCGTTTTTTATCGACGCTCTCTGGTGGTCAGCGGCAACGCGTGCTGATTGCGATGATTGTCTGCCAAGACACGCCGTATCTACTGCTCGATGAGCCACTAAACAATCTCGATATGTATCACTCTGGGCGTCTGATGCGTGAGCTGCGCGAGCTTAGCTGCAGTCAGCAAAAAACCGTGGTCATCGTCCTACATGATATCAACCAAGCCGCGCAGTTTGCCGATACTGTGGTCATGATGAAAACTGGCCAAGTGATGGCGGTTGGGCAGCCTGTCGATGTCATCACTAAAGATACCATGAAAGACTTATATAACGTCGATGTGACGGTACTTAACCATCAAGGTCGGCCAGTGATTATCGATACATTGTTATAGTTAAGCAGGACTGTAGCTACGTCACCTTATAACCCTAATGCAGCATCTTCGCGTTTGACGATTTTATGCTCATCTTCATTGCTGTCAAGTTTCCAGTAGCTAGAGATATAAAGATGACTCTTAGCCACTTCTTTTTGTTTGAAGTACTGGCGCAGCGCACGCATACTATTGAACTCGCACGCCGCCCACACTGCCACCTCACCAGCCGGCCAGCCTAGCGTCTTAATACGCTCAAAAATGGGGTAATGACTGCTGCTTGCTTCGGCATTGATTACCCACTCAAGCGTTATATTCTTCGGCTTTTGTAGCGGCTGGATATCATCCTCACTCAGCACCTCGATGACGGCATAGCCCTCGGCATCCTCGGGCAGCTGTGCTAAGTTTACCGTGATGGCGGGCAGCGCGGTCATGTCTCCCGCCAATAAAAACCAATCCGCCTCGTGATTGATAAGCTTTTTGGGGCCTGGTCCCCCAATCAAAATAGTATCACCGACTTGTGTGGTTTTGGCCCAATGTGAGGCAGGGCCTTCAGCGCCTTTGTGGTTGAGACCATGCAAGACAAAATCGACATCGATTTCATCGTCACGTTGCTGGATAATGGTATAAGTGCGCATGATGGGCTTTTTTCCTGTCTCCCCTGCAAACATCAGTTTGATATAGGCGCTTTCTTGCTCGATTGGGAAGTCTTGCATGCCCGCTCCACCAAGTGTAATGCGGCGCATGTTTGGCGTGATATCGGCAATGCCTTTTACTTCTAATACTCTTGGATTAGGTTTGGTCATTTTTTATCCTTTTATTATCATTTTAACACTTTGACATGTTTGTGCTTTAATTATGCAATGACTGCGACTCAGACATACTTTACCTTTAGTAGCAATCATAAAAAAGCCAGCTCTCATACAAAGACAGCTGGCTTTTAGATATTACCAATAACAGTTAGATTAGAATTGATAGGTCAAAGAGGTTTTGATATTACGACCCATCTCAAAATCTGTAGCCGTAGCATCAGCCGTATTTAAGCGCGATGCGTGACTGGCATAAGTTTCATCAAACAGGTTATAAACCCCAACGGTGGCTTTTAGACCATCAAACTGACGTGGTGAATAGTTCACATACACATCGTGCACATCATAGCTTGGCTTAGTCTCACCTTGATTATCAGTAATAGATGCTACATAAGTACTGCGCCAGCCTAAATCAACCATATCATTAGCTGCATAATCTAAGTTCACCATGTAGCGATCGCCCGAGTCAGCACCGCTGCCACTCACTGATGGGATACTATTGCCTGTCTTATCGCCTTCGCTACGAGCACGTGAGTAGCTCAGCCCCATACCAAAGTCACGAGTAGTGTAGTTAGCAGCCAGCTCAACCCCATCTATTTTATAGTCTTCATCACTGTTGAACATACCTTGACAGTCACCGCCTATCGCGCCGGTCTCACAGTCAATCCCAAATCTACCAGGGCGACTACCTGTACGCATAAACTGCTGATAGTTTTCGATATTAGATCTAAAGTATTTTGCACTCAATTGTAGCGCATCATCAGCAATGGTTAGATCGCGTAGCGTGGTGGCCACACCTACCTCAGAGTTATAGCCTTCTTCTGGCTTGAGATCATTATTGACATAAACACCCTCGCCATTGCTGTTAAAGACAGTTTGGCCTAAATCTGGGCCATTAAACAGCTCTGTGTAGCTTGCAAACACTTGCGTACGCGGCGCAATCTCGTAGCTGGCTGCTAGCGCGCCAACCACATTGTCGTAAGTAGAACCGCCCGCCACAAATTTAGGAGACTCATAGCGGTCGTAGCGTACACCTGGTGTCAGCGTCAGTTTGCCTATTTGCCATTGGTCTTCTAGATAGACTGAGGTGTTATTGGCATCATCATTCGCAGTTGCAGAACCATCACGTGCCATCTCAGATTCTTTTTCGTAGTGCTCAGCGCCTACGATTAGCTTATGACGACCGTTATTTGTGTCAATAACACTGGTATTTTCAATCTTAACACCTGTGGTTTTTACTTTTGCATCAAAATCAAAGTTGCCTACGTCTTCAGAATCACGCAGAATCTGCGTTTCTGTTTGATAAACGGTGGTATCAACGTCAATGAGTGAGTTTGCTGGATTAAAGTTATGATCGAGCGTATAAGTATCACGCTTTATTTCTTGTGGGATTACATCAAGACCACGACTGTTAGGAAGGCTTGGAAAATCTGGACGGAATGGGAAAACACCTTCTTTTTCGGTACGGCTAAAGCTTGCACCGACATGATGATCGTCACCAATATACGCGCCTGCTTTTAATAAGATGTTTTCGCTCTCACTGTCCTCATAAAGCTCACGGCCGTCGCCATCTTCACCAGAGTCGGTATCGCGCTTGCCATAATAAGCCAATAGGTCGATATTGTCTGTTGGCGCACCATACACAGTCGCTGACGTAAGTAGCTCATCATTATTACTGGCATAACCTGCGTGTAGTTTGGCACCGACCTTTTGACCCGGTTCGAGTAAATCTACTGCATCGACCGTTTCAAATGCTACTGCGCCGCCGATGGCATCGTTACCTAGCGTGACAGAATTGTTACCCACTGCCACTTCTGCTTGTTTTAATAGGTCTGGATCGATGGTGATATCACCCATGTGATAAAACATCGCGCCTTCTTGACGCGCGCCATCGACGGTGACTTTAAGATTGGTATCATCAAGACCACGCACACGCACGCGTTGATTGACCGATGAGGTGCCACCGACCTCAACCCCTGGTATGACATCCAAAAAATCACTTAAGTGGCTTGCCTGTGCTGCGGGCGTATAGTTGTCGATATAGACTGAGTCTTCTTGTACATTTTCACGTACTGAGGTGTTTGCCGTTACCGTAATCGTTTGTAGCGTAGTACTTGGCATGTCTTCTGCTGCCGCACTAGCCGCCTGCGTCCACAATATGGCTGCCACGCCCATAGATAATACGGTTAATTGATTGGATGAGATTGGTAACTTTACTTCACGCATAACACACTCACTTTGATGACGATCAATATTAAATTTTAGCTGTGACTGTAGCCTGTCCGGCATTTATCAATGTATTGCTATATCGCCACATTGACAAACACCAAGACGCTACAGCATGGCTCACATACGAATATTAATGATAATTATTAGCACTTAAATAATGACAGGCATCATAATCAAGTATTAACAATTTGGCAATAATGAATGTGAGAAATTAAGCGTTTTAATGATAATTTGTAAAGGCCGTCGAAAGACCTAAGGGAGGAGGATGTCGGTTGACGTATTAACATCATAAACCAATATCATAAAAAAATAGGCGGATACCTTGTTTTTTTTGTACTACTGTACTAGAATGCTGAAACAAGAGCCATTGTTCTGTTATTTATTATCTGACTGATTATTATAAGACGACATACTATGAGTACCAACCCTTATCACAGCTTATTACAGCATTTGGCAAACTGTCCTGATAGTGCGGATATCGAGGCGTTGTTTCGCGCGCTGCTGACAGAAAAAGAGCAGCAAGAGATTGCCAATCGTATACGCATCTTTGATTTGCTGGCGCGCGGCGTGACCCAGCGTGAGATATCTGAGCAATTAGGGGTTGGTATCGCCACTGTCTCGCGCGGCGCCAAAGCGATGCAGACGCATGACGTCAGCGCTTTATTGGCGACGCATAGAGAAAATGCGTAAGCGATTAGCCATTATATCAATTTTGCTTAGTATCAATTTTGTCTATCTCTATCTGACACCTATCTAACTCACTTTGGACATCACTATGACACCTACCCTACAGCACAATCCGCCTGCGGCGATTGAGATTCCCAGCAAACCGAAACGCATCAAACTCACCCAAGATATCGATTTTTTTACGTTATTTAAACGTATTGAGCGTGCTTTTGAGACCTGCTATCTGCTTGAATCACTAGGCGAAGATGGACATATGGCGCGCCACCATGCCATTGGTTTTGACCCTGTGATGACCATTGCCGCTATTGACCGCACGACTTTGGCAATTACTGATAATCAAACCGCCAAAACCCAGCACTATCAAACGGACAACCCTTATGAGCTTCTACGCAGCATCACCCCGCAGCACGTCATCGCTCGTGATCAGACAGGCGGACTGGTCGGCTACTTAGGTTATGACAGTGTCAATTTTTTTGAGCCAAGTCTCAATGCAAAGGCAAGCGACGATTTTGAACCCTTTAAATTTGGCGTCTATCTCGATGGCCTAACGCTTGATAAGATGACCGGTGAGATTTTTTATTTTTATTACCCGACTGCTCAGCAAGACAATCGTATCGAGCAAATCAAAGCCTTACTTGATGAGCCAACGCCTAGCTATGAGCCGCCCTCGGTTGAGTTTTTGGCTGATGGTATGAGCCAAGATGAGCATGCGCGCGCCGTCATGCAAGTCAAAGAAGACATCATCTCTGGGCGTATCTTTCAGTGCGAGGTGGGTTTTAAATCCAAATATCGTATCGCCGGTGATAAGATGCCGATTTATGAAAAGCTGCGGGCGGTCAACCCGTCACCGCACATGTACTTTATGAAATTTGCTGAGCAGTGCATCATTGGTGCCTCCCCCGAGCTGCTGTTTCGCTTGCGACAAGGTGAGATGGAAACCTATCCACTGGCTGGCACCGCCAAACGCGGCGTCGATGTCGCAGAAGACCGTCAGCTTGCCCGCGCGTTGCTAAACGATGCCAAAGAGATCGCCGAGCACAATATGCTGGTCGACTTGCACCGTAACGATATCGGCCGTGTCGCGCGCTTTGGTACGGTAAAGGTTCGCAGCCTGATGGACATCAAACGCTTCTCACATGTGCAGCACATTTCCTCTGAAATCGTTGGGATTTTGCACCCTGATGAAGATATGTTTAGCGCGCTTGCCAGCAACTTCCCTGCCGGTACCTTATCAGGTGCGCCAAAAGTCGAGGCAATCAAAGTCATCAACGAGCTAGAGCCTGATGGCCGCGGTGCGTATGGCGGCGCGCTTGGCTCGTTTAATTTTAATGGCGATTGTATTTTTGCCATTCCTATTCGTAGTCTATTTATCAATGGTGAGTCCGCCTACGCGCAAACCTGCGGCGGCAATGTCTACGACTCCAACCCTGCTGATGAATACTTAGAAATCCAGCGTAAGCTCTCTGCCATGAAAGTGGTGTTAGACAGCTTTATGACCGCCTAAACCCCTCTCTACTTCAGCAAAGAGTGATGACTTATGAATGTTTTGATTATCGACAACTACGACTCGTTTACCTTTAACTTATATCAATATATCGGCGAGATCTTGCAAACCATGGAGGATGATAAAGACGGCGCTAGCGCTGCAAACGTCATCGTCAAACGCAACAACGAGATCACCTTGGCTGACATACAAGCGATGAATCTGGACCGCATTATTATCTCACCTGGCCCAGGCGCACCTGATGATCCTGCTTACTTTGGTATTTGTGCAGAAGTCATCAAAATCATGGGAAAAACCACGCCGATATTGGGCGTCTGCCTTGGCATGCAAGGTATCGCCCACGTATTCGGCGGCGATGTGATACGAGCTTGCGTACCGATGCATGGCAAAGTCTCTGCCATTCGCCATGACGATGCAGGTGTTTATCAAGGCTTGCCACAAGAGGTAGAAATCATGCGCTATCACTCGCTTATGGTAAAGGCGGATACGCTACCTGACTGCTTAACCGTCACTGCTGTCGTTGCCAATGACGCCCATCATCACTTGAGCCTGACAGAGGCGGCGCTCGCAGGCGATGAGATAATGGGACTTGCCCACACCGACTATCCGATTCAGGGCGTGCAATTTCATCCAGAGTCATTTGCCACAGAAGGTGCCAAACGCTTGCTAGGCAATTTTTTACTGCAAGTTTAAATCATGCAGCCCAAGTAAATCGACTTTTAAGTTTAATGGACTTGTGTTAGTCCTTCATTAACGCTTTAATGTTAGACTGAAAACAACAAACAAAAGGCAGCCTTTAACAAGGTTGTCTTTTGTTATTTCAGCATAGTAATGAGTGATGAGCAATAGGCAACGAGCACCAAGTCAAAAAAAAGCGCCATTAGCTTAAAGACTGATACAGCTTATTGTTTGAATTTTCTAGAAAATAAAATAGAGAGCGATATGGCACATACCGAGAGCGCGATGACAGCGCGGCAGTCATGGATAGGCACCCTTCAAATCATTAGCGCTGCAGTCTGTTGGGGCACGCTTGGGATATTCTCAACCTATCTGAACCAATTAGGCTTTAGTGGCTGGCAGGTGACTATCTTGCGTATCGTGACCGCGGCGTTAATTGTTCTTTTTATGCTGCCCAAACTCTACCCGCAGCTGCTCAAGCTTAGCGCCAAACAATGGGGCGGCTTGGTATTGCAATCGTTGATTGGCGTACTGGGTATGTCGCTCTGTTATTTTTTTGCCGTCATCTATGTCGGCGCTGGCCCTGCGGTTGCTTTGCTATATACCGCACCAGTATTTAGCCTGCTGTTTTCTGCGGTGTTATTGCAGGAGCCTATCACTCGTCAGTCAGCGCTACTTGCCTTAGTTGCAGTATTTGGGGTAGGTCTGACGATGGCAGGAGATGGCGCGCAAGTCAACTGGGGTATAGGATTGGGGCTATTAGCAGGGGTGTGTTATTCGTTATATGGTGTGCTTGGCAAACGCGCGATGCATTATGCCCACCCTGCGCCGTTGGTGTTTTTTACCTCGATTATCATCAGTGCTGGCGCACTGCTGTTGTTGCCTGAGACGTATCGTACTTACGGGCAGTTATCCACCTTACCTCTGGCCACCTGGGGCTACGCACTGGGGCTTTCCTTGATTGGTACGGTAGTGCCATTTGCGCTGTATATGAAAGCATTAGAGAAACTGCCTGCCACGCGCGCATCGGTCTTTACTATCTTTGAGCCATTGACCGCTATTGCCTTAGCGATTTTATTATTGAACCAGTCGCTTAGCCTTGTTCAGTATTTAGGCGTCATGCTTATCTTACTCGCCGCGCTATTTAATGCGCTACTTAACGGTACTACTACTCGAGTGCCACGCTGGCTCAGACGGCGACCAAAATCTTTTTAGCAAAACAAAAGCCTCAGTGAAAAAACAACTTAAAAACAAATAAAGCCCCAACCATGACACCACAGTTGGGGCTTTATTTCGCTTAAAATTAAAGGCTGGTGCTATAGAGATTTGATAGATGATTTGGATGGCTGTAAATCTATTATTGTTCAATACGCTGCAAAAACGCTTGCGTACGCGGGTGAGTGGATAGCTCAAACATCTGCTGAGCGCTGCCCTCCTCAACCACATGGCCATCCTCAATTAATACCACATGATCGGCGACATCGCGCGCAAAGCTGATTTCATGCGTGACCACAACCATCGTCCAGCCCTCACTTGCCAGCTGCTTCATGGTCTCAAGCACATCTTGTACCAGCTCCGGATCGAGCGCTGAGGTCGGCTCATCAAATAGCAACAGCGACGGCTCAATGGCCAAAGCGCGGGCAATGCCGATGCGCTGCTGCTGACCACCTGATAGCTGAAACGGATACAGATCGGCTTTGTCTGCCAAGCCCACCTTATCGAGCAAGGCCAGCGCCTGCGTACGCGCTTGGGCTTTGCTTTGCCCTTGTACCACCGTCGGCCCAAGCATTAGGTTCTCTATCGCTGTTTTATGCGGAAACAAATTATAAGACTGAAACACCATGCCAGACTTACGCTGCAGTGCCAACAGGGCTTTTTTCTTAGGCTTGGTGGCAAAGTCTACCGTCAAACTACCGTCTTCAAAAGCAATAACGCCTTGATCGGGTATCTCCAGCGCATTTAGGCAACGCAAAAACGTGGTTTTGCCCGACCCTGATGGCCCTAATATCACCACCACCTTGCCTTTTTCGATGGTCAAGTCGATGCCCTTTAGCACTTGATTGTCACCAAAGGCTTTGTGAATATTACTGACTTGAATCATAGAGGTTTCCGCTGACAAATAAAGAATAATAACAAAACACGAGTAAACAAATAGCTACTACCATACTTGGCTCGTCGCTTGAGTGAAATGGCGGCAGTGGCCAATACTTGTCGGTTATTTGGCCACATAACGATCGAGTCTGGTCTCAAGCTTGCCTTGAATAAAGGTCAAAAACAAACAAATGGCCCAATAAATAAAGGCCGCTTCGGTATAGACCAGCATAAACTCATAGTTGCGGGCGGTAATGATCTGCGCTTGCTTAAACAGCTCTGTGACCAATACCAGCGACGCCAATGACGTGTCCTTGACCAGACTGATAAAGGTATTGGACAACGGCGGTACCGATACCCGTAACGCTTGCGGCAAAATCACGTGGCGAAAAGTCTGCAGATACGTCAAACCGACCGTCGAGCCTGCTTCCCACTGGCCTTTTGGAATCGACAAAATCGAGGCACGTACCGTCTCTGAGGCATAAGCACCGATATTGAGCGAAAAGGCAATAATCGCTGAAGGAAACGGGTCGAGCTTGACGCCGACGCTTGGCAGGCCATAAAAGATAATAAACAACTGCACCAGCATCGGTGTCCCGCGAATCGCCGAGACATAAATACGAGCCAGACGGTAGACAATCTCATGCAGCCAGCCGGTACGTGGCACGATACGAATCAGCGCCACGATAAGCGCAATCATCATACCGATGGCAAACGAAATCAAAGCCAACGGTATCGAATAGTAGATACCGCCCTTGAGCATCGGCCAAAACGAGTCGATGACGATTTGCGCCCGATCAGGACTCATAAAGGGCAGTAGTGCCAATAAATCGGTTAACGCTGAGGTAAGAGACGCTAGCATTATTTTTGTTGACTTATATCAGCACCAAAGAATTCTTCGCTAAGCTCGGTCAGCGTGCCGTCGGCATGCAGCTCGCTCATGGCTTTATTTAACTTCGTCACGACAGCATCATTGCCTTTTAATAGTACCAAACCTGAACCGCGCTGCTCGTCGGCCGGAGCAACCAGCTTGATCTCAAGGCCACTATCTGGGAATTTTTTTAGATAATCAAGTACGGCCAAATTGTCATTCATGGTAAAGTCAGCGCGGCCTTGCTTGACCAACTGAATCGCTTGCGCCATACCATCGACAGGGACGATTTCGGCTTGATAGCGTTCGGCCAGCTCACCATAGTTACTGCTTAACGACTGGGCGCTACGTAGACCTTTTAGGTTATCCCATGAGCCATAACGATTGTCATCGGTGGGCGCTAGTACCACAGCGCCAGACCAGCTATAAGGCTGCGCGAGGTCGTACTTTGCTTGGCGCTCAGGCGTCGTTAGGCTGACTTGGTTGGCCACCATATCGAAACGCTTAGAGTCGAGACCTGCTAGCATTGCATCCCACTGAGTTTCTTTAAACTCAACATCGACGCCGAGCTTATCCGCCACCGCACGGGTGACTTCGACATCGTAGCCGGTCAGCTTGCCGCTTTCATCGTGATAGGTAAACGGCGGATAGGTACCCTCAGTACCCACATTGATCGTGCCGCCATCGTTGATGCGTTGCAGCATATCAGAGTCACCGCTCGCGGCGTTATCAGTCGCATTGCTATCGGCGTCATTGGTAGTAGACTGACCACAAGCAGCGAGCAGGACTGTGCTGGCGGCGAGGGCTAAAAGAGTACGACGTTTCATAAGGCGTCCTTATAGATGAATGAATAAGTCTAAAAGTGTCTAGCAAAAGTATAGGGTGCCATGCTGTATGCAAAAGCTGTATAAGAAAACAGTATGATAAAACCATGCAGGCAAACACCTTTACAAACAAATCGTATTTGGACAGTGTCCGCACAGCGCGCATCGGCTTTAGCTGCCCGATTTGAGGACTGCAGATAAATTTTTCAATACTGTGTTGGCTACTTTCTGCATTTTCTTATCACAGCCTGTCCCTATCTTTAAAACAAAGGGTTTTCAAACACAAAAGCTCAATTGTTTCTATACTAGCGCACTTAGGTAAGAATAAACGTACAAAAACAGTGAGTAACAGCCAGCTCTGTACGTTTATGGTCACAGCTCGCCTGAGAACTGATAGCGCTCCCCTGCGTGCCACATTTTGACAAAGGTCAATACCTTCCCTGCTGAATAGGTCTGACGGCTCAGCACCAATGTGGGAGACTGCGGGGCAATCTGTAGCAGCGCGGCGATCTCATCTGGTGCTGCTAGCGCCTGAATGGTATAGCTACCGCGCTCCAGTGGACTTTTGGCAATCAAGTACTCACTGGTGTTGATAATACTAAAGTCTTGTTCGATAAACTCAGGCAGTTTTTGTGCATCGACCCAGCGCTCTTCAAACTGTATGGGCTGAGCATCCGCAAAATGAATGATTTTTACTTCGTATAAGACCGCCGCACTACTATCTGCCGCGCTCCTCTCGCCTGTGGTTGCCGCACTGTCGATAGCAAACTTACGGCGCAGCTCATCATCTAACATACTTGCGGTGATCACACGTTTGCTCACCACCTGCGCTTGATAATCGCGGTTAGCTGACTTTAAGTCTTGGGCGATATTGCGCACCTCTACAAAGGTATGATTAAACTGCTGCTGGGCGACAAAGGTCCCTGAGCCTTGCCGGCGCTCTAATACTCGCTCCTCGCTCAGCTCTTTTAGCGCGCGGTTGACCGTCATGCGCGATACACCAAACTCCTCAGCCAGCGCCATCTCTGTAGAGATGACCTCACCTGCTTGCCACTTCCCTGAGTGAATATTATCCAAGATTGCGTTTTTGATCCGCTGATAAGCGGGAACTTGTTTTGTCATGTCCGTGTTTTACCGTCAGTTTTAGCAAAATAATAGCTTCATAATACCATGACCATCCGTCGCCGCGGCAGCCCTCATCCATTAATCACTACCTGCGTTGGATCACCGACCACAGAAGACAAAGAAAAGCCGTCACCAAGACAGACGTACGTCAAAGATCTTACCCCATACAAAAAAATGCTTGCATGAAAAATAAATCTTTGATAATTTGTATATACAACTTATTAGGTACTTTCAATATTATCACTAAATGCCGCGCAAATAGACCACGTAAACATGCGGCATAAATAAGCGATGCACATTCAAAAGGATCTGTTCATGACTACTGCCAAAGAAACCACCACAAACAACACCCTTAAGGCAAACACCTTTACCCGCCTTGATGACAGCCGTGAAATCGCTGCGCCCACTGGTAGCGAGCTGCACTGCAAGAGCTGGCTGACCGAAGCGCCTTATCGTATGATTCAAAATAATCTACATCCTGACGTGGCCGAAAACCCAAAGAGCCTAGTCGTCTATGGCGGTATCGGACGCGCTGCCCGTAATTGGGAGAGCTATGATCAAATCCTCGCCTCTCTTAAAGAGTTAGAAGACGATGAGACCTTACTCGTACAATCTGGCAAACCCGTTGGCGTCTTTCAAACTCATGAAAACGCACCGCGCGTGCTTATTGCCAACTCTAACCTTGTCCCGCGCTGGGCAACGTGGGAGCATTTTAACGAGCTGGATCGTAAAGACTTGTTTATGTATGGGCAAATGACCGCTGGGAGCTGGATTTATATCGGCACCCAAGGCATCGTCCAAGGCACTTATGAGACCTTTGTCGAGGCAGGCCGCCAGCATTATGATGGCGATTGGAGCGGACGCTGGATATTGACCGCTGGTCTTGGCGGTATGGGCGGCGCGCAGCCATTGGCCGCAAGCTTTGCTGGTGCGACCTCTTTGAACATCGAATGTCAGCAATCCAGCATCGATTTTCGTTTGCGCACCGGTTACGTCGATAAGCAAGCGGACGATCTCGATCATGCTTATGAGCTGATCAAGCAGCATACCGCCGCTGGTGAAGCCGTCTCTATCGCCCTACTTGGTAACGCCGCCGATATCTTGCCTGAGATGGTCAAGCGCGCCAATGCAGGTGAAATCAAACCTGATCTAGTCACTGATCAAACCTCTGCTCATGACTTAATCAATGGCTACTTACCAAGTGGCTGGACCGTTGAAGAATGGAAGGCGGCACAAGAAAACCCAGAGCAACACGCGGCGTTGAGCAAAGCTGCTGCTGCCTCTTGTGCCGTACACGTACAGGCCATGCTGGACCTACAAGACATGGGTATCCCTGCCACTGATTATGGCAATAACATCCGCCAAGTGGCCTTTGATGAAGGGGTAAAAGACGCCTTTAATTTCCCAGGTTTTGTCCCCGCTTATGTACGACCACTGTTTTGTCAAGGTAAAGGGCCGTTTCGCTGGGTGGCGCTATCAGGCGACCCAGAAGATATCTACAAAACTGATCAAAAAATCAAAGAGCTGTTCCCTGAAAACACCCATGTGCATCGCTGGCTGGATATGGCAAAAGAGCGTATTCAATTTCAAGGTCTGCCAGCCCGCATTTGCTGGTTAGGTCTGGGCGAGCGTGATAAAGCAGGCTTGGCATTTAACGAGATGGTCAAAAACGGTGAGCTCAAAGGCCCCATCGTCATCGGCCGTGACCATTTAGATACTGGCTCTGTTGCCAGCCCAAACCGTGAAACTGAAAGCATGAAAGACGGCTCAGACGCGGTGTCGGATTGGGCGCTATTAAATGGTATGCTCAATGTCGCAGGCGGCGCCACCTGGGTATCATTGCATCATGGCGGCGGCGTGGGTATGGGCTACTCGCAGCACTCTGGCATGGTCATCGTCGCCGATGGTACAGAGAGCGCAGCCAAGCGCTTGGCGCGCGTACTGGTCAATGATTGCGGCTCAGGGGTGATGCGTCATGCCGATGCCGGCTACGAGCTGGCGATCAAAACCGCCAAGGACTATGGTTTACATCTGCCGATGATTAAATAGCTTGCTACTGTCCTTATATGCTCGGATGATATAAGGACATCATCAACACTTTATCAAGGACGATAATATGTCTGAACGTGATATTTTGCCTCCAGGCAGCTCTGTGCCTAGAACGCCTCTAGACAGTCCAGCGCCTGCTAGCCTACGGTCTGAAAAGCTGCTATCTAAACCCATCGCACTAATACAGCTAATCGTATGTAGCGCTATTGGCTTGGTGATGTTTTTTGTGCCCTTTACCATCGGTGACAAAAGCACGATTTTGTTTGATCATGGGGCCACTTATCTGGTCACTCAGCAACACACCTTATCTGTGACCTTGTTGTTTTTGCTGATGATATTTGGTGTTAGCAAGCCATTCATAGACGGTTCATGGCGCAAAAACCTCACCCACAAGACCCTGACCGTGTTTAAGATAATCGGTTTGGTTTTGGCGGTGATGTATATGACTGGCACCGCCCCTGCCTATATGATGGAAGCTGATATGCTGCCATTTTTGTTTGAAAAGCTGGCATTACCCGTGGGTATGATTGTACCTATTGGGGCATTAATCTTGGCTTTTTTGGTGGGTTTTGGTTTGCTTGAGATGGTCGGTGTGCTGATGCAGCCGATTATGAAACCGATTTGGAGAACGCCTGGCTCATCAGCTATTGATGCCGTTGCGTCTTTTGTGGGTAGTTACTCTATTGGTTTATTGATTACCAATCGTGTGTACCTACAAAAACAATACTCAGCGCGTGAAGCCGTCATTATTGCGACTGGGTTTTCTACGGTATCGGCAGCGTTTATGGTGATTGTTGCCAAAACCTTAAACTTGATGGAGTTTTGGAATGTATTTTTTTGGTCAACACTGGTGATTACCTTTATCGTCACCGCTATTACCGCTCGTATTCCGCCCATCAGTCTGTTTGATGATAAGGTGGAGCGTCCAACCCTCGATCATACCCGCGGCAAGCGGCTGGCCGCCGCGTTTGATTTAGGCTTAGCGACGTCGCGTCAGGCAACTGACCTAAAACAGATTTTATGGTCCAATTTTCGCGATGGTCTGATGATGGCTGCTGCCATTGTGCCCTCGATTATTGCTGTCGGGCTGACCGGTCTTTTGTTAGCCAAATACACCCCAGTGTTTGATATATTGGGTCTGCTTTTGTATCCATTTACGTGGCTCGGCGGCTTGCCAGAGCCTTTAGTGGCTGCTAAAGGTATGTCTGCTGGGCTCGCTGAAATGTTTTTGCCAGCCCTACTACTCAGTGAGGCAGATATCCTAACACGCTACGTCGCTGGGGTGATATCGATTAGCAGCGTGCTGTTTTTTTCTGCCATGATTCCGTGTGTACTTGCAACAGAAATTCCATTATCGGTTGGCAAAATGATCGTCATATGGTTTGAGCGTGTGGCCCTTAGCGTCCTACTCGCAGCCGCGTTCGGACATTTTGCTATGTATGTAGGCTGGATGGCTTAAATCGCGTCATCTGCCAGCATCAGCGCCGAGCCGATACCATTAAGTAAATCAGAACACTAAAGCATATTATTTATATTATTCATATTGTTTTTAACTTTGGGACTCTCCTATGACCGCTATCAAAACTCTGACTCTCCATCCACGTAAGCTAAGCTTTGAGATGCTACGTGATATCTATAATCACCCTGTCCACCTCACCTTACCCGCCAGCGCTTATGAGGCAATCGATGCCTCACATAACGATGTACGTACCATCATCGCACGTGATAAGAGCGCTTATGGTATCAATACTGGTTTTGGCCTGTTAGCAAAGACCCGTATCAGCGATGACCAGCTCGAACTGCTTCAACGCAACCTGATCATCTCGCATTCAGTGGGTACGGGTGAGGCGCTACCAGACAACGTGGTCAGGCTAATTATGGTGATGAAAGTAGCCAGCCTCGCTCAAGGCGCCTCTGGCGTCCGCCGCGAGGTCGTCGATAGCTTACTTGGCTTAATTAATCATCAAATTACGCCAAACATTCCGGCCAAAGGCTCCGTTGGGGCTTCTGGTGACCTTGCTCCTTTATCGCATATGACGCTGGCGATGATGGGCGAAGGCGATGTCTATGTTGACGGCAAAAAAGTCCCTGCCGCTGAGGCATTATCGCAGCATGGTCTTAAGCCTATCACTCTAGCGGCCAAAGAAGGCCTTGCCCTTATCAATGGTACACAGGTCTCAACGGCACTGGCATTGCGTGGTTATTTCTTAGCAAGAGATTTACTTGAGACCGCCACCATCGTCGGCTCTATGTCTATTGATGCTGCCAAAGGCTCGGATGCGCCATTTGATGCCCGTATTCATGAAGTGCGTGGTCATCATGGTCAGATAGAGATCGCCAAAGCGCATCGTCAGCTGATTAAAGGCAGTGCTATTCGTGCTTCGCACAATGACGAGCAAGATGATCGCGTGCAGGATCCGTATTGCTTACGCTGCCAGCCACAAGTGATGGGCGCTTGCCTTGATATCATCAACCAAGCAGGCAAGACGTTATTAATAGAATCCAATGCAGTAACGGATAATCCCCTTATTTTCAATAACGATGATGGCCCAGTGGCTATCTCAGGAGGTAACTTCCATGCCGAGCCAGTGGCCTTTGCCGCAGATATGCTCGCTTTGGCAATCGCTGAGATTGGCTCTATGTCTGAGCGCCGTGTGGCGTTATTGATTGATGCAACCTTATCAGGTGGCCTACCGCCATTTTTGGTAGAAAATGCAGGGGTAAACTCCGGCTTTATGATCGCTCACGTGACGGCCGCAGCGCTGGCTTCAGAAAACAAATCTATGGCTCACCCAGGCAGTGTCGATAGCATCCCAACCTCTGCCAACCAAGAAGACCATGTGTCGATGGCCACCTATAGCGCCCGCCGCCTATATGAGATGGCGCAAAATACCGCTACCATCGTTGGTATTGAGCTATTGGCTGCTGGTCAAGGGATTGACTTCCATCATAACCTTGCTACTTCCGAAGCATTACAGGCTGCGCATCAAAAGCTGCGTGAACAGGTGACTTTTTATGACAAAGATCGCTACCTAGCCCCTGATATCGAAGCGGCAAAACAGCTGGTATTAGATGGCGCACTGACAAAGCATTGGCAGGCATTGCGTAGCGATTGGTACGAGTCTAAATAAGTAGCATCCTTTTATAGTAAGTGCTAAATAAAAAGAGTACAGATTTTATGGCGTGCTACTGGGATGAGTTTTATGCAGCCTCTGGAGTGACGAAGTCACACAGCAAGCAAAGAAAATTTATACCAGTCGCACTGTACTTATTTTATAGCGGATCGACTATACACAAGCAATACGGATTAAAGGAAATCAGCAATGAGCCTACCAATGCCTGACACAGCCGTGAGCCACAGCGCCGCTGATATGAGCCGCTGGACTGGACGTGCCGAGCCGTTTGAGTCTGCACGCGCCCGCTATTGGTATCAAATAGCGCAGCCTTATAGCTTTGATAGCAGCAGTCAACAAAACAACCAGCAAAACGGCCAGCGCATTGGACTGGTTGGGTTCGCTTGTGACCAAGGTGTCAGACGCAATCAAGGACGCGTGGGAGCCAGAGCGGCGCCGCCTTTGATTCGTCAGGCATTTGCTGCGCTACCCGTCATCGCTGAGCTACAACAGCGCTTTGATGGGCAACTATCAACGCTACTGGGTGATGCTGGCGATATTCATTGTCATGATAATGATGATTTTGCCGAGCGTACCCTTGAGCAAGCTCAATTAACCTATGCTGATAAAGTCAGTCACATTATCCAGCAAGGCGGCCTGCCCGTCGGACTTGGTGGTGGTCATGCCATCGCTTATGGTAGCTTTTTGGGATTGTGGCAGGCGCTACAGCAGGCAGATGCTACCAGTAACAACGATGCGCCGCTGCGTATTGGCATTATTAACTTTGATGCGCATCTGGACATTCGTCAGTCTGATGTCGCCACCTCTGGTACACCATTTCGCCAAATAGCCGAGCACCTTGAAGCACAAGATCAGCCATTTCACTATTGCTGTATCGGCGTCAGCCGGTTTTCCAACACTGCTGCACTCTTTGACCGTGCTGAGCAGTTAGGCGTGCATATTATCAGTGACGAAGATTGCGCCAATAAGAAATGGAAAAAACTTGCGGCGCAAATAGAGACCTTTATCAATGACGTTGATGTCATCTATTTAACCATTGATATGGATTGCTTGCCAGCAAGCGTGGTACCGGGGGTCAGTGCGCCCGCCGCTTATGGTATTAATTTGGCATTCGTTGAGCGCGCGGTCAAATGTATCATGGCATCAGGCAAAGTAAAAATGGCTGATATCGCTGAGATTAACCCGACCTTTGATATTGATGCACGCAGCTGTAAAGTCGCCGCTCGCCTCTTAGCGACTATTATCGAGCAGCATTTACTTTTAGTATAAATAAATCGATATATAGTCGATACACTCTAAAAATGTCATAGCGCTACTGGGATGAATTTTGCGCAGCCTCTGGGAACGCAGCACGCAAGTAAAATTTATACCAGTAGCGCGTTTAAATCCATAACAGTTTTACATTCAGCTAAGCTAACTATAGAATCAAAATGTGGTTGCTATTGATATAAGTGACTGGGATAAATTTTGCGAAGCCTTTGTCTCGCTTGCGCACAACAAGCGAGTAAAATTATTTGTACCAGTCATGCTATAACATTTTAAAATAAACCAACCATACAAGGTTACTGAAGTAAATTTTGCACACCCTCTGTCAGCAGCACCACAGCAAGAAGCGTTTTTACCAACGACACACTGTCTATTTTAAAATAAACGGACGATGGATGGCTGCACTAAATCTATACTAATAAGCAGGAGCACACCATGACTCATACAATACATCCTACAGATCAAATGCATATAAACGACTCCATCCTGACTTCATTTGATCACCTCATTATCAATGCCAATCTTGCCACCTTTTCAGCGCAATACGGCTTTGATATTTATCGCGACAATCAGAGCAACAATCAAAACAATGATCAAAACAAAAGCACTCCTTATGGTCAGTTAGAAAGCGCCGCTATCGGTATCAAAGACGGCAAAATCGCATGGGTTGGTACGTATGAGCAAATCAAGCCGCATCTGACTCATTATAAAAGCGATCAAATCAAAGACGTACATGGCAAATGGATCACGCCCGGACTTATCGATTGTCATACCCATATCGTGTATGGCGGCAATCGCAGCAACGAGTTCGAAGCACGCTTGCAAGGTGCCAGTTATCAAGATATCGCCGCACAAGGTGGCGGCATCGTCTCAACTGTTAGCGCTACTCGTACAGCAAGTGAGGAAGAACTATTTACCCAAAGTGAAAAACGTCTGCTCGCCCTCTTGCGCGAGGGCGTGACCAGTATCGAGATCAAATCAGGCTATGGGCTGGACTTAGACACTGAGCGTAAAATGCTAAAAGTCGCTCGTGCGCTCGGCGACAAACACCACATTCATGTCAGCACCACGTATTTAGCCGCTCATGCGCTACCGCCAGAGTATAAAGACCGTGCCGATGCGTATATTGAGCAAGTTTGCCAGTGGTTGCCCATCTTACATAGCGAGGGCTTAATCGATGCGGTCGATGGTTTTTGTGAAAACATCGCCTTTAGTAGTGAGCAAATTAAGAGCGTCTTTGATGTTGCTCGCTCATTAGACTTGCCTGTGAAGCTGCATTCTGAGCAGCTCTCAAACATAGGTGCCAGCGCTTTGGTAGCAGAATACCAAGGATTATCAAGCGACCATCTTGAGCACTTGGCAGAAGATGATATCAAAAAAATGGCCACAAGCAACACGGTAGCTGTGCTATTGCCAGGGGCTTTTTATACGCTGCGTGATACCAAGCTGCCACCGATTGAAGCATTGCGCAAGCATCAGGTGCCGATGGCTATCTCAACCGATTGTAACCCCGGCACCTCGCCGCTCACCTCGCTGTTATTGGCGATGAATATGGGCTGTACTTTATTTTATCTCACTACTGAAGAAGTGTTGGCAGGCGCAACCGTGCATGCAGCGCAAGCATTAGGCCTCGCCAAAAAAGGCAAGATAGAAGTGGGCTGTGATGCTGACTTGGTATTATGGGACATCGCCCGCCCTGCTGACCTTGCTTATCAGATGGGGCTAAATCCTATCACAGGTATCATGGTACAAGGCAGATGGCGTGAAGCGGTATAACAAACCACTATAAAAACCTATTCATAACAAAAAATCTGGCAATACTTTATTGCCAGATTTTTTCTATTTTCAAAATTCAAACAAGCCTAGGCACCTTCTTTTTTATATAGTTAGCTGAATGTAAAACTGTTATGGATTTGAACGCGCTACTGGTATAAATTTTACTTGCGTGCTGCATTCCCAGAGGCTGCGCAACCTACGTTTAAAAATAGCATCCCAGTAGCGCTATGACATTTTTAGAGTGTATCGACTATACTATAATGAGCACATGACAAAAACCTAACCCACCGTCTATACCTTAACTACATTGATATGCTTGATCAACCATTATCAAACATCAGTAGTAGCCATCTTGCCGCAGAAGCATTTGCTGCGCTACCGCCTATCATGCAGGCGCGGCTAATACAAAGCCAGCGTGTGATATTGATCGCCAACAACCCGTCGATAGACACAGCGATCTTAAAGACGCTATTGCAGCCTACTGATATGTTGGTGTTATTTAATGATTTTATTCATGCAGACTTCTTTGCTTATCATCCGCTCGCCAAAGATTTACCAAAGCTACTGTTTTTTAGACAAATCGGTGACAGTAAACTGCATTTTGGCCTACCGCCTCGCAGCAATAATGTGACAGCAATACTCGATATGACCAAGCAAGCACCGCTTGGTATCTTGTTTGGCAATACTGCCTATCAGTTTCCCATGCCATGCGATGATCCAAACCCCGCTGATGATCCCATAACGGCTAACCGAGTGCTAGAGATTCCAGAACCGCTTGAGAAACTATTACATAGCGATAAACATTGCGCTGTGCTATCAGAGCAGCATAAAGTAGTGGCAGATTATCCTATTTTTGCTGATATTCATTCCTCTGCGCCGACGTCAGGGTTTTTATTATATCGGTTACTGTTGTCTGCACGCCTGCATATTCAGCAAAAACAGAAAGCTGAGACGCTGCTATCAATAGTTATGTTGGGTTTTAATAATGATGATAAAACTGCGCATTTTTGGGAAGGTCATAATTGGGCGTTTGAGCGGCAAGCGCTTGCAACGCCGCCGACAGGTGTGGAGATTATCCGTCAGTATTAGTTGCCCATCAAAACTCACTACTCATTGATACTAGTGACGCATCGGGATTAGCAGAACTAAGAGCCGTCTACACATACGGCGCAGCTGGACAATGTGCGGCGTCAATCTCAGCGCTACTTGGCTGCCGAAGAATCTCAATGGGCACTGTCTGCGCCTCTTGCCAGTCAATCAAACCTAGCTGCGCAAACGCTACCAGCCAGCCTGCCATCGGCCAATGTTGCCATTTATCATAAAAGCGATTGGCATTAATCACTATGCTATCGAGATGATTGAGTGGCGGCCGGTAGACGCTGTGCTGCTGATGGTAAACCACGTCATTGGTCAAATAAAAATCAATGTCTAAAGCACGTGCCATAAAAGCAAAATCGGTGTCTTCAGCGCCGTAGCCGACATAATCGGTATCAAAACCGCCGATCCGCTCAAACTGATGGCGCATTATCGCAAAGCAAAGACTCCAAAATGCGCCATAGTCTTGCGTTTTTTTAATATTAGCATCGACATTGTCATTGCGATGTTGGGTAAAGTTATCACGATAAGGGTTAAATACCGATAGCTGGTCTAAAGCGTCAGACGCCATTTGACCTTGCTGTAGTTGACTACCTTCATCATCCGTCAAAGGGCGCGTTAAATAACGTGGCTGTCCCATCAGTAGCGCATCAGGATACGTTTGCAATTTATCATATAGCCCGTCGATAAAGTCATAGGCGACGATACAATCCACATCCAAAAAAATCATAGCCTCATAGCTAGCACGTGCAGCGCCAAGATTACGGTTACGACCGATATCAAATGACATGCTATCTGCTACTCCATGCTCGGTCGCTGTAGTCGTTGCTATCTTAATAATATTTAAATCGTAGTCTGCCAGACGTTCAGCCTCGGCGTCATCATTAACGATAACCACCTCGCGCGGCCTGACGCTGCCCTGCGCCAGACTAGCAAGTAAATTGTAAAGATGACGATTGCGCCCATAGCAAGTCGTTATTACACTCACGGGAATGGTGTTATGTGCGGCGTCTTGAGCTCTGGTTGTCGTTGTCATGGAAATATTTGCTCTTATTATTATAAATTTCTTTGTTATTTGTTATTTTTTGGGTTTTAAGTCCAACTGCGGCAACAACCATTCTGCAAACCAATCTTTTACGGAAGTATAGTCAGCAATGCTATTCATAAAGCGTTGCGCCACCAAATTGGCTTGCCTATCTGTTAAAGCAGTCTGCTCATGGTCAATTGACTTATTATTCGTGGAGAGAGAAGACAATAGGCTCTGAATATCCATACTAGAGGCTGTGGCGATAAACTGTGGCCAACTAAGCGCACGACCTTGTTCGATTAATGCTGCTGCCATCACTTCTTGCTCACGGTGCGGGCGCACATCAGGCAATACAATAAGCGGCGTCGCATAATCATAGGCCTGCGCAATTGCGTTCAAGCCACACGCCATCAATAGCAGGTGACTATAGGCGATAAATGGCGTCACATCATCGACGTGGGCGGCAATATCGACACAATGCCGTACTTCATCATTGATAGGGCCAAGAGAGACGATTATAGCGTCTGGTAGTATTTGGCGTAGCTTTGACAACTTGGCATCAATCGCTTCGTGCCCGCCATAGCCTTTAATCACAGTAACGATAGAAGACTTATCGATGCTGGCGACCAGTTGTTTATGAATATAATCATCATGGGTCAATGTCATAAGCTCGTCCATAAACTCACAAAAGCTAGGCAAGCCTTGGGCTTTGCTTGGTAAAAAATCCAGATATAGCGTCTTTTGTCGTACCCAGTCTGGCGTGGCTGCCGCCTCCAATGCTTTAGGATAAGGAGCTAACAATCCAAGCGCGCCCGCAAAGGCGTTTAAGTGCGGCGCATCATCGCGCTCACCTGCTAGCCGTACATAGAGATAAGGCACACTAGCGGTACGGCATAGCATAGCGACTTCGGCGCTAACATCAATAATCATCAGGTCAATCTGGCGCTGATGTATCTCATCAAGCAGCTGCCAACTGCGTCTTTGAATGTCTTTGTTGCCCACTGGCGAGTAGTGCAAACAGCTTGGCTGCCAATACTCACCTGCTCGCCCCGCTAGCACATCATCTGGTCGCTCATCCTCAGCGTCTAAACGTACGATGTGCTCATTATTTATACTGCTAAAGCGATAACCATCAGCCGGTAAACTGGTGAATACTGTCATTTTCGAACGCAGCTCTGGTGGTAGTAAGGCGGCCAGCTTATCTGCTTGGCGGCAGTGCCCCGAGCCGTGATGATGAGCATAGTAGCCGATACGCATGGTAAAAAAGCTCCTAAGAGATGAAGGCAGTCACTGATAGTCACGACATAAAGAAAAAAGGAGAGAACGCTAGGGCGTGTCTTGGATGCTATCGCTGTCATCAACCGCTATTGCCTGCTCATATAAACGCAGATAACCATCGACCATCGTAGCGACTGAACAAAACTGCTCAGCGCGAGCACGACAGGCTGCTCGTGAAATATGCTGAATGTCAGCAAACGCTTGTATAAATGCCTTTTTATCCTTTTTGGGTACGATAATACCTGTCTGATGCGTGATAATCTCAGCACTGGCACCGACATCGAAGCCAATCACAGGTGTACCGCAAGCGAGGCTCTCAGCGAGCGTCAGACCATAAGGCTCATCCCAAGTACTGGTAAATAGCATGGCGGTGACTTGGCTTAACTGCTTGTTGATTTGATTCTTATTTAAATGACCAACATAATCAAATAACGGCATATCGCTATTCCTATCTGCCTCTAACAGCGGTGCCACATAGTCATCGAAATACGCTTCATTACTTTTGGGTCCTGCAATAATCAGGCGCTTGCCTGCCGCTTTGCAGTATTCCATCGCCAAATGCGTGCCCTTTTCAGGACAAATGCGCCCGTACCAGAAGTACACTTCATCAGCAATTGGGTTTGTATTGGCAGTAAATGAGTGAACATCGATGCCGTTATAGACCACATGCGAGGGCACAAACTCAGCAAATAGCTGCTGCTGATGACCACTGATCGCCGTAAACTGAGTCTGCGTACCCAGACGTAGCGTCAGTAGTGCCAGACGCAGCTGCGGAAAAATCGGCGTATGAAACGTGGTAAAAAACCGCGCGCCAAACGCCTGCCCCATCATCATCGGCACATGGTGCAAGCTATGATTGTGTACCACATCTATCATCCCTTGCTCATCACGGCTAATGATATCGCGCAGCGCCTGCTGGTAGACCAGATACTGATACAGCTCCTCGCGGCTCATCTCTACTGACTCATGCTCATCGGCATAAACTGTTTTTTCAAATTCATCACGGGTCATAAAGGGTACTAGTGTGGCATGGGTTTGACTGTCCGCATGAGCGTAGAGCAACACCTGATGACCTTGCGCCACCAACTCATCACAGATCAGCTGAGTGATCATCTCAAGACCACCTGCATAAGGCTGGGCAATGGGATATAACGAGTGCGCGATGATGGCAATACGTAGTGGTCTTCTTACTTTAGCGCTTGCCCCATCGATTGTCTCACACGCCGCCGGTGACTCAGGCAAGTCATATGTCTTGTGCATAACGATGTTAGGGGTTTTAGCTTTTATATGACTATTTGGGTTGGTTTTTATAGAAGTCAGCATACGTCATCCATTTATTATTTTATTATTCAGCTATATATTTTTTTATTGGATCGGTGTTATTTGGACGCTTATTTTGAGTAATATTATCTCTAGCCGTATTTGTATTTTTAGCGATATTATTTTTAATCACACAGCTTTGGTTTACAGTGTTATTGATCTCGTCATACGTATCATGCTCATCAGCATAGCGGTCATCCACCTCAGGTGGATACCCATAATTATCAAAAGCCACTTTTGCTGACCATAGCTTGAGGACAGTGACCACAAACGCACTGACAAATAACAAAGGCGAATACAGCGCTGATAGCGGTGAGGTCACAGCCAAAGTGATGACATTAAGTATGAGTAGCAGTTTTGGTAAGGCACAAACATTGGCCTGCCATACGCTGCGGCGGCTACTAATCACCGCCTGTTTGGGCGTACACACAAATGGCTTGTCGCGGCCCCACAGCACAGGCCACCATGACAACGCGCCGATTTCCCAAAAGTTCAGATGCAGTGCCCACGCTCGTCGCTTATTGGTAAAGGTTGGCGTAACGTGCCGAGCTACCTGCTGATTAAGCGGTGAGCGGTCTTGCGCATAGGCCCACAGCCGTCGCAACAAAAACACGCCATAAGCGGCATAAACCACATATAAGGGCGTAAGCAGCATTGCCATATCCACCTGTGCACCCATTATTAGAGCCGCCAGCACGATAAGCAGCGTACAGACATGCAGCACGATAAAAATCCCCGTGAAATTAATCCAGGCACTCAGCTGCGAAAAATGCGCACGCATATACTGCAAACGCTCGCCCATCGTCTGGCTTACATTTGTATTTGCGCTGCTATCAGCGGTCAGAGATGACGGCGTAACAAAGTAACGGTTGAGCACCTGTACATTGCCATATACCCAGCGCTGCCGCTGAGCGATCAGATCACACAGCGTGGTGGGCAGTATACCGGTAGCAATCACCTTGGGTATAAAACGACTGTGCAGACCCATACGATGGAGCAGCACCCCCATCTGCGCATCTTCAGTAATGGACGCTCCTGACCAGCCGCCCAAACCCACCAAAGCATCTCGGCGTATCACCGCGTAAGTACCGGTAGATAACGCCCGCTGACGATTAAAAGATCGATATAAGTGATGGTTAAAATAATGGTTTAATTCGCTATGGACATCCGCTTTATCTGCATCACGATAAAACTGCGGAAACTGCAATAAAGCATGCTCAGGATACTCGTGGATCGCGCTGATAATGGCATCACGAGCATGTGGCAACGCCTGATAATCACTATCGACCACCACCACATGACTGGCGCTAGGGTTCATCAGTCCTAGCGCCAAGTTGAGCGCACCAGACTTAAACCCTGCCACCGCATCGATATGATAAAAATGCACATTGAGATGCGGCTCTAAGCCATGACAAAAATCTGCCAAAGGCTTATAAAGCTCACGCTTAGTATGGTTGTTATCTATGATTAAAATCTCATCGTCGGCCGCTTTGATGGCTAGTAGCGATTGTATGGTCGCAAGCACCATTGTGGTAGGCTCAGCACGGGTCATCAACTGAAAGCTCAAGCGTATAGGCTGCGCGCCCTCTGCATGAGTCATCGCCTGATCGATAGTACTGACTGCATCATCTGCTAGACGCTCCATCCGCTCAAATTTACCGACAGGTTGCATGCCATTGTTTGTGTCATTTTTTATACCCTTTTGGGTGTTTTGGCGGTAGTGCTTTAGGCAATCATTGCTACGTAGATGGCTGGTTACTTGCTCGTTTATATGGTTGTTTATATGATTGTTTAATACAGGGTCTTTATACCATCTGGTCTGCGCGCGTTTGGAGGCTGGTAGATAAGCGCCAAAGGCATGCGCCGCTCGATTGCTTATAGCTTCACTGCCATTATCGTTATGATTCTGACCAACGCTGCAAGCAAACCGCTCAGCATTTGGCGTATCCTGTATCACTGGATATAAGCCCGACATACCTGAGCGGCCATCAGAATAGACCTCCTTATTGACTGTCATGATTCATCCTTTGATAAATATATCGACATTGTCAGCGGCATCGTTTGCCCGCGACATGAATGATTGATGATATAAATCCGTGCGATAAACACTGAGATAATTGATGATAGTCAAAAAGATCGGTGATAATTATTTATAAACTGTCTAAAAAAATAGATTAATGTAACTTCAAGTAAAACATGTAAAAACTTTTATAAATTAATACTTTATAATCCAAAAAACTTTAGCCGGCGTCTATTACCTCGAGTTTGCAACCAGTCTTTGCGCTCATAAATATTTTATACAGACAAAAAAATACCGCACTTATATATGATAAGCGCGGTATTTGACAGTGTCTCAGCAGCCAGAAGGCGTTAGTTTAAGATACCATAAGCGCACAGTGCGTCCGCCACCCGCTTAAAGCCGACGATATTGGCCCCTGCCATATAGTCGATATAGCCGTTGTCCGTTTGACCATAGTTTGCTGATGCTTCAGCCGCGCCGTCATGGATGTTTTTCATGATGCGCTTTAGGCGCTCATCTATTTCTTCAAAGGTTTTGTATTGACGTACCGAGTTTTGTGACATCTCAAGACCTGAGACTGCCACGCCGCCTGCGTTTGCTGCCTTACCTGGTGCATAGTGCACACGGTGCAAACGGATATGATCGACTGCCTCTGCTGTCAGCGGCATGTTTGCGCCTTCGACGATATATCTGATGCCGTTTTCGACCATATGTTTGGCATCGTCTTCGTTGACTTCATTTTGTGTGGCTGATGGAATGGCGATATCACCTTTGATGTGCCAAGGCTTTTGCTGCGCGAACCACTCACCACCATAGACATCGACATAATCGCACAGTGGCTTACTCTGGGCTTTTTGCGCTTTTAGCCAATCGATTTTTTCTTGATTTAGGCCATTTGCATCATAGAGCGTCCCTTGTGAGTCGGAGACCGTCAGAACTGTCGCGCCTAGCATGCAGGCTTTTTCGGCGGCATGGAGCGAGACGTTGCCTGCCCCTGACACCAGTACTTTTTTGCCTTCGATACTTTCGTTTTGAGCAGCGAGCATGTTTTCTAAGAAGTACACCGCACCGTAGCCTGTCGCTTCTGTACGCATCAAGCTACCACCGAATCCCACCCCCTTACCTGTCAACACGCCACCGTATTCGCGCGTTAAGTTTTTGTACATGGCAAACATATAGCTGACCTCACGGCCGCCGACACCGATATCACCAGCTGGCACATCGATGTCTTTATTGACATAGTGGTGCAGCTCACGCATAAACGCATAGCAAAAGCGGCGAATTTCGCTGTCTGTTTTGCCTTTAGGATCAAAATCAGCGCCCCCTTTACCGCCGCCCATCGGCAAGCCTGTCAAAGCGTTTTTGAAAATTTGCTCAAAGCCCAAAAACTTAAGCACTGACTGGTTGACGGTTGGATGAAACCGTACGCCGCCTTTGTAAGGGCCAAGAGCGTTGCTGAACTGGACACGCCAGCCGCGGTTGACTTGTACTTCACCTTTATCGTTTTCCCAGTTGACGCGAAAGCAGATAATACGATCTGGTTCAACCAAACGCTCGAATATCTTCATTTTTTGAAATTCAGGATGGGCATCGTATAAAGGCGCGATAGTCAGTGCCACTTCTTTGACGGCTTGGACAAATTCAGGTTGATGGGCGTAACGCGCTTCGACTTTTTCGATGGCCTGACTGATACTCATATAGGTTCCTTAGGGTAAAAATGGTGGACGTGTTTATTTACATCGATGTCGCGTCGTATGGCAACAAACGAAGGGGATTATGGACATTGATGTAAGACTACAATCGCCCCTATACACTGCGGGTATATAGAGGCTCGTGGGAGTAGAAAAGCGGGATAATGTGACGCCTGAACAAGACGCTCAGTAGCAATGACCGTTTCTATCGTATAACTATATATCATTTTTTTGGGGTATAAGTCTAGTGAATATCACCATCATGAAAAGTTATGGTCAACGTTTTTTGTATAAATCATTCGTTTGTCTGACCGCTACGCAGGCTGCTAGGCATTGTGAGCATAAAGTAAAGCGCTGGGTAAATGAAGCAAAAATTGCTACAAGCCTACTGTCTGATTGCAAGTGGCTGGGCAAAATAGAGAGAATAAAACCTTATTGCCAACTTTAGTTCGGCTTAAAATTAAAAACAACAGATAAAAGGTTGATAATGACAACTAGACGGTCAAAAAATAGCAGAACCCAGCCATTTGTTTGCTGTAACATATATCAATATAAGTGGTAAGGGTTTATAATGACCAGCGTTTGCTTCAGCCCTTTTTAGTGTCGCTGATAGTGATCTCATCCATTCAATAACCCGTCATAGAGAAAGTGATATGCGTACAGATTCGTTCCAACAAATCTTGGAAGACCTAAACAGCTCATCTGCCGATGTCGAAGCATCTGCCCTAATTTCTAACGATGGTCTGATGATTGCATCAGCCCTACCATCAGGCGTTGATGAAGACCGTGTTGGCGCTATGTCAGCCGCTTTATTGTCATTGGGTGACCGTGCAGGTCGCGAGCTGGCGCGTGGTAGTATCGATCGTATTATGATCCAAGGCGAAAAAGGCTATGTCATCATGACCTCATCAGGCGATGAAGCGGTATTGACCATCATGGCCAAGCCAAACGCCAAGCTCGGTTTGATCTTTTTGGACATCAAACGCGCCTCAGAAGCCCTAGCAAAACTTATTTAATCAATCATTGTTTGCCAGTCAATCATGACGAATACAACGATAGATAAATACAACAATAAATAAAGGAGATTACTATGGGTTCTCCAATCCCTGATGCACCAAAGCCGGATATGCCAGCTGAGCAGATGACGCTGACTTACTATGATGGCACCTCTCGGACTGTCTATGATACGGGTGTTGAGCGCCCTTATCCTGATGGTAAGCTTATCGTCTCGCGTACCGACTTAGACGGTATTCTAACTCACGTCAACGATGCTTTTGTCGAGATTAGTGGTTACACCAAAGACGAGCTGCTTGGCCAGCCGCAGTCTATCCTGCGCCATCCTGATATGCCAAAAGCGGCTTATCAAGATTTGTGGGACACAGCAAAAGCTGGAAAGAAGTGGCATGGCTATGTCAAAAATTTATGCAAAGACGGCAGTCACTACTGGGTATATGCTACTGTGGTGCCAAACGTGCGCCGCGGTGAAACCGTGGGCTATACCTCAGTACGCCGCAAGCCATCACGTAGCAAAATCGAAGCGGCAATGGCTCAGTACGCCCAAATGAAACAAGATGAGGAAGGGTAAATCATGACGACACACAATATGTTAATCGCCCCTGATTTTTCGCCTGAGCGTTTTGCAGGTTGGCATATGTTTAACACCTTGATTCAAAAGCGTGCCAACTTAAACATGCACCTAAATACGCCAGCCTCACACGCAGAGCAACAACAAATCATCACGGCTGGGGACATTCAGGTCATCTATGCCAACCCTTTTGATGCGGCAACTTTGATCCGTGAACAAGGCTACAAAGCGGTCGCACGTCCTATCGGCAAATCTGACGAAATGGTCATCGCCGCTGGTGCCAACAGCGACATCAATGTCTTAGAAGATATCAAAGCTGGTGCCACCATCGCGATGGCAAACAACCGCGATGTCAAGCTGATTGGTTTGCGCCTGCTTGAGGCTGTCGATATAGAAGAGTCTGATCTGAGCTGGGATGTCACCGAAACATATCAAGCTGCCGCGCGTAAAGTCATCAAAGGCGATGCGCAGGCAGCGTTCTTCTTGGCAGAGGTATTTCACGGTTTTTCTCGTCTTACCAAAGCTCAGCTATCGGTATTGATCGAAAGTGATTTGGCTGATATCAGTCATGTGCTGCTGATCAAAGACGATTTTCCAGATACCGATATCTTTATGGATGCCATACTCAACCTGCACAACGACCCAGACGGTCAAGAAGCATTGGCCGAGCTGGGTATGCCGCAAGGATTTGAGGCCATGGATGAAGAAGACGCCGAGTTTATGATTGATTTGATGGAAACCTTGCTTGATTAGTCGTTACTTGCTATCTTGCTTTGGCTGATTTTATTTTTTCATGGTCGATGACAGTCGTCATCGCCGTGATTATTGGGTCATGTCCATACAACTCAACACCATAGGCGCAGCCGCTATCAAGGCAAGAATAACCGCAACGAAGATGTGATCTAAAGGATCCTGTTATGTCTGATGTAGATCTGATCAAAGAAGCCGAGACCGAGGCGCGCCGTGCGTTTCGCTTTTACTCACGCAAAGTATTTTTGGCACCTGCCAATCGTCACTTTCATGAACAGCGTATCAACGCTGCCCTACTGCTGAGCGAAAAAGAGCCGCTACAGGGCGCGGTGGCAGATTTTTTTTATGGCTGCTGGTACGATATTCCTTACGATGTCAATAACCTATTTACCCGTATTAAAGACCGTCTGTACCCTCATGTTGCACAAGGCTTTCGCGACTGCATTGACAAAAAACGCTACATCCAGCGCAACAGTATGCTGGCGACGCGTTGGAGTGTATTGATATCGCCGTCGCTCAATGAGCAAAAACAGCGACTGCGCATCAGTAGCGACGATGCCAAAGAAATCTCCAAAGACATCACCGCCGAGCTGATGCAAGCACGTGCCGAGGAGGACTGGGGCACGATTGAACAAATCGAAAACGAGTTTTTTGCCCACTGTATCGCTCGCAATGATCGTCTGGCTTTTTCTTTGGTTTGGTTTCGCTTAGGCAAAAGTGACTGGCACTTTGACGAGCGCTGGAACAACTGCCAACAACGTCTTGATCAAACCAAAACCATCAAAACTTAACTTATCGCCTGTTTTATAATTTCATCACAATGGTAGCCGCTATGTCCTCTTACTTAAATGCTGATAAAACCTATCTTACCCTAACCCCAGCCGGTATTTTTGAGGCATTTTCCCAAAGCGAACCTACAGAGGAGCAGCTATCGTTACAAGACCTACTCTCTTATGAGCAAACCCTACTCGCCGCTGATTGGCTAGAGCGCTACTCTGAGACGTGGTTACAGCGCTTTATAGAGGCCGGCTGGATCGAAAAGTTGTCCCTGTTTTTGCCCGCGCCCAACTTACCATTGGATCAGTTTTTGCCTTATGTCGTCGCAAGCCTATCTGGTAAGCGCCGTGCCGCTATCGGCTCTGATGAGGGCTTTTGTCTGGCGCGCATCGGCTATAACCAAGAAGAAGCGGATATGCTGAGTGTGGCGGCGGCTGACTTTTCAGGCTTTATGCTGCGTCAAAAACAACGCGGCTGGGCAGTAGAAAGCCAAGCAATTTCGTTTTTTCAGCAAGTTGACTTGTTGATTCCTGAGACCAGTTTTGTGTTTTTGTGGATTGATGGCTCAGGATATGTGCTGATCATCGATGGCGAGCCGCTCACCAATAGCCGCGCTTTTGTAGAGCTGGTTTGGGCACTCAAAACCTCTGGACTCCGATTTTTAAATTAAGCATCTATGGCGTACTTGCTCATAACTCGTGACGGTCATGACTTTTATAAACATAAACATAAACATAAAAATAGACATGACTGACGTATCATATTCTCATTAAGAGGCACGCACTCCACTTCTATGTTTGCGTTTATAGCAGACAACTTGGTGCGGTGCGCGCTCTTTTTATCCACAATGCCCTCCTTTATCTTTATACCATACCGCCATGCTTTTATATAAGCAACGAGATAGCTGACGGCGGCACACTTCGCAACGATACTACCCTCATACGTAACAGTAGCTGGCATCGTATTGCGTCATACTGACCTTTGACGTATGCCAACCTTTACTTGTCTGTTTTTATTGATTTTATTGAACTGATGTTTTATTGAACTGCATATAGGCAGTGTTGAATATTTACCAATAACCACTGCTGTGTATGACCCACCATTTATATCAACCAGCTCCCTACACATTACGTCATTGCACAAAAACCCAGCCTTTGAACGTGGCACTCCTTGCCAAACCTTGCACTCTTGCTTATTTTTTAAGACAGTTTATGACTTCGCTGACGACTGTGCGCGTGCGTTATCAAACGATTGAAATCGGCAATACCGACATCCGTATTTGTACGCTACGTGACAATCAACAATTTTAAGCTGACCAATAAAATGCTGGAGTTTGGTTTTAGCAGTCAGCACGTAAGGCCAGAGGATACCTCTTATCTTGAGCTGCCTTTTAAGGGTCATATTTTGACCTTTGCACGCAAGGCTATGGCATCCCCCTCCTGTATGATGAACGCCTGATGTGATGGCCGCATCTTGCCACTGCTGGCGCGTGATCCAGTGAGCCATTAGGGGTTTGTAAATCCGCTGTGACATTGCTTGGTCAAAAAAACAAACCAAAGTTTATTTAATAATATGATTGCAATCGCAATATCATTCTTCTAGCATGAATTGATAGATAGCAATTGCGCATAAACCTCAAATAACTTTAAACAATATCAATTATATAAAAGATATCAGGCAGATAGATATGAAAAATACCAACACTCCCCTACGTATCGATATCGTCTCAGACGTGGTGTGCCCTTGGTGCGTCGTTGGCTACCGCCAATTGGCCGCAGCGCTTGAGCAAAGCAATACAGACTATGAGATACATTGGCACCCTTTTGAATTAAACCCAAAAATGCCAAAAGAAGGACAAAATATGCGTGAGCACATCATGGAAAAGTATGGCTCAAGTAAGGCAGAATCGGATGCCAGCCGCGCCAGAATAACAGAGGCGGGAAATGAGGTCGGCTTTCAGTTTCACTTCAACGACGACACATGGATGCACAATACCTTTAATGCGCACCAGCTCTTGCACTGGGCCGAAAAACAAGGCCACAGACATGAGTTAAAGCAAGCGCTTTTTGCAGCGCACTTCACGGACAACCGCGATATATCGGATAACGCGGTACTGGCCGATATCGCAGCAGAGGTCGGCTTAGATCGAAGCGAGGCACTGGCGGTCTTAGCAGACCAGCGTTTTGCTCGAGAGATACGCGCAGAAGAGCAGCACTGGCAGCAGCAAGGCATTCAAAGTGTGCCAGCGATGATTTTTAATGAGCGTCACTTGGTAAGCGGTGCGCAAGGGGTAGACAATTACCTCAATATCTTAGGGCAATTGGCCCATATGCCCGACTAAACCCTAAGCGTTGTCGATGAAAGGATATCTTATGCACGCTCACCCAACACCTGCGGTTATCGTCTTTGATGTCAACGAGACGCTACTCGACATAACCACTTTAGCGCCGTTATTTGCACGCCTATTCGGTGACGAAAAAATGCTCAGAGAGTGGTTTGCCCAGCTGGTGCTATAAGCGTTTCTCAAACGTCCTTATAATGCCTTGTTGTCCGCCCCCAATGTGCCAATACCGGACTTTATGGCCACAGACTTGACTACGCTTGCAGAGCAAATCATTCATCGCGCGCAAGGCTAATCGCTATGGTTTGTCTTGAGCATAAAAAAATACCGCCCCATAATAGGCGCGGTATTTTCAGTTTATCGTTTGCTGCTTAACTTAATGTTTACTCAGAAAAGTGCACCACCGAACGAATACTCTCACCTTTATGCATCAAATCAAAGGCCTCGTTGATGTCTTCTAACGGCATGGTGTGAGTGATGAAGTCTTGTAGCGGAATTTCACCTGCTAGGTAGCGCTCGACGTAGCCGGGCAACTCGCTGCGGCCTTTGACCCCGCCAAATGCTGAACCTTTCCAAACACGGCCTGTCACTAGCTGGAATGGACGGGTTGAGATTTCTTGGCCTGCGCCTGCAACCCCGATGATGACCGACTCGCCCCAGCCTTTGTGGCAGCACTCTAGTGCTGAGCGCATGACATCGACATTACCGATACATTCAAACGAATAATCCACGCCGCCGTCGGTCAATTCGACGATGACATCCTGAATGGGCTTATCATAATTTTTTGGGTTGATGCAATCTGTCGCGCCAAGCTTTTTGGCCAATTCAAACTTGCTCTCGTTGATATCGATAGCGATGATACGGCTGGCTTTGGCCATTTGCGCGCCGATGATAGCGGATAGTCCGATGCCGCCCAGCCCAAAGATAGCAACCGTTGCGCCCTCCTCGACTTTGGCAGTATTCATCACAGCGCCCATGCCCGTAGTCACGCCGCAGCCCAGCAAGCAGACTTCTTCTAATGGCGCTTCTTTATTGACTTTGGCCAATGAAATCTCTGGCAACACCGTGTATTCAGAAAAAGTCGAGCAGCCCATATAATGGTAAATCGGCTTACCATCTTTGTAAAAACGCGTGGTACCATCTGGCATCAGGCCTTTACCTTGGGTTTCGCGTACTGCCGAGCATAGGTTGGTTTTACCTGAACGACACATTTTACAGACGCCGCACTCTGCGGTGTACAACGGAATGACATGGTCGCCGACTTGCACGCTGGTCACGCCTTCACCGACTTGCTCGACGATACCGCCACCTTCGTGACCCAAAATCGCAGGAAATACGCCTTCTGGGTCTTCACCAGATAAGGTGAACGCATCAGTATGGCAAACGCCGCTGGCGACAATCTTTACCAGCACTTCACCTTTTTTGGGCAGCATTACATCGACTTCTTCGATAGATAGCGGCTCATTTGGCCCCCACGCGATAGCGGCTTTGGACTTAATAAAATTATCTGACATAGTATTCTCTCTTGTAATCATAAATAAGTGATGGCGTTAATCACGCTCAGACCAATTTAGCTTATAGCGCTTACACTGTAGAGGCAAGCGCTAGTTTGAGTCGTCTATAGGCGTTGGTTTTATATTGTCCATTATAGTTGTTTCTGCTGTGATAACAATGTGTTATATTTGCAAATATCTTTTTCACAGTGGTAATAATCATGCGCTGGGATGGTATTAGTGAGTTTGTCTATGTGGCTGAATACGAGAGCTTTACCCGAGCAGCAAAGGAGCTGGGCATCTCCACCGCGCAGGTCAGTCGGCAGATTAGCGCGTTAGAAAAACGCCTGAATATTAAATTGCTCTATCGTACGACGCGGAAGGTGTCGCTCACAGAAGAAGGGCGGGTGTTTTATCAGCATTGCCGCGGCGTGCTCGATGGCTTGGATGCCGCCGAGCAAGCGGTGAGTAACTTACAATCTAAGCCGCAAGGCAGAATCAAACTCACCGCCCCTGTCACCTATGGCGAGCAGCAACTATTGCCCCTGATCAATGACTTTATGGTGCAATACCGCGATATCGAAGTGACAGCCTTTTTGAGCAATCAAAAAATAGATCTAATAGAGGGCGGCTATGATCTAGCGGTGCGTATTGGCAAATTAAGCGACTCAACCATGATGGCAAAAAAACTCAGTCGCCGTACCAACTTTGTCTGCGCTGCACCTGCTTACCTCAAAAGATATGGTACACCATACACACTGTCTGATCTGCACAAACATAACTGCCTACTTGGTACACGTGATTATTGGCACTTTATCGAAATTAATAAACAGGCTAACAAGGCAGTGGGTCAGCAAGCGCACAAACCAACGGACACAGAAAAAAACCTACGCGTCTCAGGCAGCGTGCAATATAACAGCGGCCACAGCTTAGTGGATGCAGCATTAAAGGGTCTGGGTATCGTGCAGCTGCCTGATTATTATGTGCAGCAATATCTGGCCTCAGGGGCATTGATCAGCGTACTGGATAACTATAGAGAGCCTGAAGAAAGTATTTGGGCGATTTATCCGCACAATCGTCATTTATCGCCAAAGATTCGCTTGCTGGTGGATTATCTGGCAGCGCGTCTGGCATAGTTGGCGCTCTTACATCATCGCTGATAAGATCTAGTTGTCACGCGCGCCTTTATTATGCATGGTTTATTACGCACAATGCTATAAAGCATCGCGCTTTGATATACAAAGAGTACTTATATAGTGAGTTCAGTATAAAAACGATACAGTGAGACTGGGATAAATTTTACGCAGCATCGAGCAGCGCAGGCACAGCACGCAAGGAAAATTTATCCCATTTCCACGTTGACATATAAGGTAGGCTGCAAACGCATGACCCACCTTTTTTCTGCTTTGAAAGAATGCGCTTATTCGCAGCCCTCAGCGCATGCGATTTGCTCATGTAATTCTATTTTTAGCTTCTTTGCACATTCAATAATCTTTTTTCGATTGGCAGGTATAGCGCCATATTCAATCGCCGTTTTGCGCATTTGTACTGTCACATCATAGTGCGGATAGCTGGCGTCTCGGTGAAACAACCGCGTATCTATCTCAATCAAGGCGGCAAACTCATGGAGCTCTTGCAGGCTATCTGCCAGCATGTGGCACCATTTATAGCCTTTAAATTCTATCTGCATAAAATCGACATATATCGCCATAGAGTCGCCTCCTTTATTATCAATAGCTATTTTATCATGTGCTAAACAACGCTTTCACAAAACAGCCATTAGAACAATTCACGTGCATCTTTCTTAAGCTGCTTTAGGATAGTTTGGTACTCGCTATCATTGGTTTCAAGGTTGCTTAGACGTCCATAACGCAGCTGCCGATAGTCCCGCCTCATTTGCAAGATTTTTGCTTGTACAATCTCTGAATGGCCGCTATCTGTTAGCTTACTCACTTTACTGCTCTTATTACTACTTTTAGCATTGGTATCGGCAGTGGTATAGACAGTGGTATCAGCGTCGATATCAGTACTTGAATCATTTTCTCGATCATCAACCGCTATTGCCAAGCGCTCAAGCCAAGCCAGCTGCCCTTCACTCTCTTGACGAGCCAACTCTTTATCACTTTTACCAATACGTTTTGATAACTGTGCAAGTGGTAGGTCTGCTGGATGCCAACGCTTACGGCGACGTTGCCAAATGATTAAGATGACTATAGACATCACCATGATAGCACTGACCGCTAGCCATATAATCTGCTGCATGATTGAGCGGATATTAAACCATTTGAGTAGCGAGTCGGCTTGCTTGTCCTGATCGTAACCAACGACATCTTTTTGCCAATAGTAACTGGCTTGATCGGAGAGGCGGCGTAAGGTTTGTAGCATTTGATACTGCTGATAGCTGACTTGGGCGGCAGCACCGTCGCCAAACATCGCCGCGCCTTGCGACTGAGTCAGGGCCTCCATACCCTGCTCGATACGCTCAGGCGCGACAAAGGCGGTCGGATCGACACGTAGCCAGCCTTGACCGTCAAGCCAAACCTCCGTCCAAGCGTGCGCATCCTTTTGCCGTACTTCCCAGACATTGCCACCGCGGCTGGGCTCGCCGCCTTGATAGCCCGCCACGACGCGTGCTGGAATGCCAGCGGCGCGCATCATAAAGGTGAAGCTGGAAGCATAATGCTCACAAAACCCCGCTTTGGTCTCAAATAAAAACTCATCAATACGGTTATTATTCAGTCGTGGCGGAGACAGTGTATAACGAAAGTCCGTTTGGTTAATCCAGCGCTCCAGCGCCTGCATATAGCGCACAGGGTCTGAACCTGACTGAGCGAATAACTGCTGCGCCAAAGTTCGCGCTTGCAGGTTGCCGTCAGCTGGCAGTGTAAGATTGAGACGGCGTGATTCATCAGAGAGAACAGGGTCGATACGCATCGGTGCAAACTGCAATACGTCGTAGCGCAGCTGCTGAGTCACCGGCTGATCTTTTAATAAAGTAAAGTCTGAGGTGATTTTGACGTCTTGGCGCTGCGTAAACGGATAATCAAGCCCAAACAGCCAGCTTTGCTGCGTTGGCTCTAGGATAATCTCATAGTTAGTCGGCGCAACTTTCGCTTCATCAGGGATAGTTGCAAAGGCATTCTCAATCCAAGCAGGCGTTTGCGGTGCAGGCCGCCACTCTTGTTGCTGAGGGCTAGGACGCCACGTGACCCCATCAAACTCACTAAAGACCAAGCCGCGCCAATAGAGCTGCTGCTGTGGGGGACGATTGTCTGCAAACTCTACCCGAAATGCAAGTTCGGTCGATTGTCCTAAATTGGCAAAATCACCGGGTGACATACTATCAGAGACACCCGTGGTCGCTTGCTGACCTGAGAGCTGCACTGACCATAGCGGTGGCAGGCGCGGGAAAAACAAAAACAGCACGACCAATAACGGCAATGCGCCGATGCCAAGCACGCCCAACGTACGCAGACGCCCATCACCGCGCGTATTACCGTCGTCATTTAGCGTAATAAAGGCCAGCAGCACCGTCACCGCCCCCACGATTACCTCAAACGTCGTGACCAAGCCTTGATCCATCAAAAACAGCGCGGCGAGGACAAATAGCGATAAATTTAATACCACATAGGCATCACGGCGCTTATAGAGCTCCCACAGCTTGCTAATCAAGCATAGCACCAAAAACGCCACACCCATATCGAGGCCGAAAGCGGTGTGATAAGTCAGCCATAGCCCTGCCAGCCCTAACAAAAACCCGAGCATCTGCATGCCCTGATAGACGCGTTTTAGATGTGCTATTTTTCTAAATCGCGCTTTCACACGCGGCAGCTGAGCAATAATACTAACCACCGCAAACCCCATTAGCCATAATGGCAGATGGGCTGCATGCGGTAAGATAATGACCACTTGGGCGATCAACACCCAATAATAGGCAGGCAAAGCAAAAAATTTGGCATATCCGCTTGGCTTTTCCCCGTGTACTATCTGTGCACTGCGATGATGACCCAAGGCCAGCTGCTCAAAGCTGGCAGTTTTTATAGCGTCTGCTTTATCAAAGCGACTCGATGACGCTATCGTTTTTTTTGATAAAGGCTGTGTAGAATGATTCATGGCGCTTTTGCCAACCTTAGCAAGCACGCTTGTACAAAGCTGTCACCTGCCCCCATCGCCGCGCCGGCAGATTCATCTTGCGGTAGCTGCATCGTAAAGGGTACGCCCAGCTCACCCAAGGTCTGTACGCCATAAGCCAACTGTGCCAGTTTTTGTTCATGATGCGCGGCTGGCATATCGGCATAATCCAACGTTTGCTCATGACCGACCGGATCGGCGAAATGCTTGGTAAACATACCTTGACCTCGTGCCACATGCCCCCACGACACACGGGCCAGCGACTCACCTTCGATATAGTTGTCGAGCCGCTCAAAATCATCTTGACCTTGCTGATATTGCCCACCTGTTGGCAGATCTTTTTCATTGGCTAGCGCATACTGTGCTTGCCAATCAAAAGCCTCAGGTTTGGGATACACCCAAGCGCGACGGGCAAAATACACATAAGACCATGCGCGCATAATGCCGAGCGGGTAGACGGTTTTGATGGTGAGTCTGGGGAGCACCAGCTGGCCGCGGCTGTGCGTTTGTACTGGCAGGCGAATCGTTTGTTCGCCTTGTAGCCGTGTCACCAGTAGGGAGGTTTGAGGCTCAGCGCCAGCGTTTGCTCGGGCGTCGGTTTTTTTATCGGTCTTTTTAGTCTTTTTTCGTGGCCCTTTGCTCTTTACCTGTTCAAAGCCAAATAATAGCTGCCGTCTTGGTTGGCGGCTCTCACTAATCAGCTTTAAGGTCACCCAAACAGGCGCACCTGCCTCTGCCATAGTGACATCTATCAATTGCACCTTGAGACCTGAAATATGGGCAAAGGTCACATGAAAGCTGATAAGCCAAACGCTAACCAAATAAAAGCACAAACCCAGCACCAAGTTGTTGCCATAATTGATGCCAGCGATAAAAGTAATGATTAACAAAACAGCAAACAGCAGGCCTTCACGACTAAAAAAAATATAGACATTACGCAGCGTGAGGGTGGCGCTATCGCTTTTGGGCGCACGCGCGGCAAACCAGCGGCGTAGTGCAGAGTCCGCTGGTACAGTAAAGGCATTTGGCAACAGACTCATAACGACCCTATCCTCAAAATTAATCGTCTTATCGCTAATAAACGAGCAGCTTTAGAAGTGAGTCTATTATGAGTAAACAGACGGTCAAACAATAACAGCCACCTCAGCCAAAATACGTTGGGCGATGGTCTGCACCGCTTGTCCACCAGTCACATGCGCGGGTACAAAACGCTGACCGAGGCGATGATCGGTGACGGCAGCAAACACCGCTTGGATGTCCTCTGGTGCCACCTCCTGATGCCCCGATACATACGCATAAGCCTGCGCCGCTCGCTGTAGCGACAGCACACCACGTGGTGAAAGACCATGGTACTCCGAGCTAGCACGTGTCTTTGCAACCAGCCGCTGTAGATAGTCCAAGACCACATCAGCCACATACACGTGCTTGACACCCTGCTGCGCCAATAATACCGCCTCGGTATCAAGTACCGCGGGCAGCTCTTTTAGTAGCTCGCGGCGATCTTGACCTTGCAAAAGCTCACGCTCAGCGGCAGGCGATGGATAGCCAAGCGAGATACACAATAAAAACCTGTCGAGCTGCGACTCAGGCAATGGATAGACGCCTGCTTGCTGCAATGGGTTTTGGGTGGCAATGACAAAAAACGGCTGCGGCAGCGCATAGGTTTGGCCATCTTGCGTCACTTGCCGCTCCTCCATGGCCTCTAGCAGCGCGCTTTGGGTTTTGGGGCTAGAGCGGTTGATCTCATCTGCAAGTAACAACTGCGTAAAGATCGGCCCGGGCCGAAACTCAAAGCGCTGGTTTTTTTGCTCAAAGATACTCATACCCAAAATATCAGCAGGCAGCATGTCATTGGTAAACTGCACACGATTAAAGCTCAGGCCAAGCAGCTGGGCTAGCCCTTGTGCCAATGTGGTCTTGCCCATACCAGGCAAGTCCTGTAGCAATAAATGACCACCCGCCAGTATACCACTGAGCGCCAGCTTAATCGCCTGCGGCTTATCTAAAACGATGTGGTTTAGTTGCCCAAGCAGCTGAGCTATTTTTTGCTGATTGTGCTGATAGTCAGCGGCACTCAAGGCCGCCGTATCTGCCAGCTGCGTGGTTGGCTGAGAGGTGGTGCTAGAAGCGGGGTCGATCGCTGCATGGCTCATAGTCAGTTTTTGGCTCATTTTGGAAGAATAAACATAATAAGTCTGCGATCAATTGCCATCATCGGTCGCAGGCGGCGGCGCCGCCCTTAGGGTTGACAGATAAGCAATCACATCTGCTCGCTCTTTTGCATCCGGCATCGGGTCTGAGAGCATTTTTGAGTCTGGCATACTCTTTTGCGCATCGGCAATATAAGGGTCTAGTGTCTGTGCATCCCATACCCAGCCTGACGCCTTTAGTCCTTCACTATAAGTATAATCCTCGAGGGCGGCGGCAGGCGCGCCGTAGATATTCATCAGCTGCGGGCCTTTTTTGTTTAGCCCTGCATTTAGCTGGTGGCACTGACCGCAGGCATCTTGATAAATGATCGCACCGTTGTCGGCATCGCCCTCAGTATATATCGGCAATGTCACGGGATCACGGTGATCAGCAGGCACTTGCTCTCCGCACGCACTGAGCAATAAAACAGCGGCAACAAGGCCGCACAAACGATACTGACGAATCATAAACATGTTTGACAATCTTCAGTTAAAAGCCATAACAGATAAAAACAGGATGAGGCATGGCGTTATGAGACTTTTATGGTCTCGCTAGGCGCTTCTAGATAGTATCCTTGCAAATAGCGTGCGCCCACACTCCACGCCACCGACATCGTTGCGGCATCCTCGATATATGGCATGAGCACGTCAGCATGGACCTCAGAGGTACGCACAATCAAAGACTTAACCGTGTTGAGATTATCTGCAGAATTGATGTCTTGGATATAGCTTCGCGCCAAACGCACCATATCTGGATGTACAAAGCTGGCGATTTCGATAGACTTAGCAGATGAGCCAAAGTTATTGATACCTAACTGACAGCTGACTTGTGTCAACGCCGAAAACTGGGTTTTGGCAACGGTCAGATAGTCTAAGATGTCTTTTTCATTAAACTGCAGTGTCAAGACTCCAGCGGCACCGCCGACCGCCTTGATCAACTGACTGGCCACATTTGGCAGTTTTTTGTCGACGAGTGACGCCCCGGTGAGCTGCACCAACAGTCTGGCCTCGGGATGGGTTTTACGGACTTCGTTTATTTTTTTGCAGGCATTGATTAGTACCCAGCGGTCGATTTTTTCTAATAAATTATGCGTCTTGGCGACAGCCATGAACTGATCAGGGGTGAGTACGGTATTGTCAGCATCTGCCAGCGGTAAGCGCAGATACACCTCAAAAAAGTCGCTACGGTCTTTGTTGATGTCATATATGGGCTGAAATGACAGCTCAAAACGATTGTTGGTAATGGCATCGACCAAAGATTCAGCCAGTGCATGATCATCACTATTGGCATGCTCACTTGGGTCATACAAATGGTACGTCCCGCCATGATTGGAAGTCTCTATCATGATTTGATTGATGGCATCGATAGCACGCTCGAGCAGTACATTGGGCTCTGCAGCGTTTTTCTCTATCTTCACGATACCAATACTGACGGTGGTACTGGTGGTACGCTTATCAACTTCGATAAACATCTCACTGATGCGTGTGACAATGTGCTGTGCCAAATCTTTTAGCTCGCTGGCGCTTTTGTCTTCGACAAGCACCGTAAACACCGTATCACTAAAGCGGCTCACATGCCCGTCTTCTATCAGCTCATCTAACATATAGGCGACTTGCTTGACCGTCGCATCGACCCCTTGTAGGCCCAAACTGCTTTTTATTTTACCCACATTATCGAGCTGAATATACAAAAGCCCTGCTGTCAGTAGCCCTTGTCGTGCCTGCTCGTACACCAGCGCCATTTGTTTTTCAAAACCATGACGGTTATCGATACCAGTCAGTTTATCTTTACGCTCAGCCTCCGCTAAGCGCTTGGCCACCTCAGCGCTGTTATTGGTGTTTTGCTGAATGATAACTTGGGTGACAGGCTCACCGTCTAGGGTGGCTGAGGCAAGCTGTAGTTTGGCCTCAAAGGTGCTACCATCGGTACGTTTGCTTTCAAACTCAAACTCCACCTCTTGTCGATTGCCTTTGTCAAACTGCCGCAAAAACTGTTTAAAGCCTTTGACACTATCCCCGCCTGAAATCAAATCAACGATTGGCACGCCGATGGCATCGTTCATGGTTTTAAAGCCAAAAAGCTGCAGATAGGGGTCGTTGGCAAATATATGGATGCCTTGATCGATATAGGCGACCGCGCTTTTGGAGTTTTTAATCAAGACGTTCGCGCGTTGCTCTGCCTCAGAGATGACATGGCGTAGCGTCTTTAGCTCACGGCGGCTGCGCAAGTTGTCATGTTGCAAGCAAATAGCCATCACCACTGCCATCTCTTGCTCGGCTTTGAGCGCCTTGACCATTGTACCGCTGACGATAGCTGGCAAGCCGTCGTCATTTTGTGCGGTGGCTGCCGCCTCATCATGAAACAGACAAATCATCGGCAAATCAATACTTTGCTCTTGCACGATGCCCACCACTTCGGTGAAGTTCATGTCATAAGCACTGCCAAACACCAATACATCCCATGGCTGACGCAACAGCCTTAGCAGCTCTTCTTTATCGTCCAAAAACCCCAAATTCACACTGTCATAATAAGCGCTCAATAACTGCACAAGCCGCTCAGCATAGAGCTGATCATCATTGATGACTAACAGGTTTAGGATAGACTGAGTGCGCATAAATGGCCTTTTAATCTTATGATCATACGATCGTATTTTATCAGTGATGTTTGATACCTGAGCTTGCTTATTCAGTGCTTGGTCAGCAGATTGGGTATCGCATCAATAGAGTAACAATTTGTGCCATTATAGACAATAACTGCACCCCCTGCAGGCGAGTTTCATTAGCGGGGGTTCGCGCAGTATGTTTTGGCACTTATCCATGATTCAAATACAAAAACACAGACTTTCTCGTGTCTACTACAGGCCTGATAAAGCTTGCCTCAAATCAACCAATAGTGCTGGTAGTCAAACTATAAGCGTAGCACTTCATATTGGCTAAACTCATCAGTCATTAATAAGCGTCGCCCCAAACGTAACGGCGTCTGCTGCTGATTGATACGCATGATGACCCGATCATCGACTTGAAAATGGGCGGTTGGGACGATGAGGCTTGCCTCGGTTTGGAGCTGCTCGTCTTTCCCCATGATAAAAGCTGGCACAAAGTGCCGGTCACGCGTGTCATCACCATCGACACGTAGGCCGCAAGCCGCTGGATTGTGTCCGAGTACCTGCCACTCAATCTCTGGTGTAGCGCCATCGGCATTGACCCAGCGAGTCAGCCCTATCGAGCAATCAAGGGTGGTCGCAGTCTCAGCACGACATAACAAAAAAAGCCTCATGATCTGTAATGGCACCGGCGCGGCCACGCGCTCATCACGGGTTTTATGACTGGTGTCATGTTGGATATCTGCATCTGTAGGTAGAGGACTCAAATCGAGCTGCCTAGTCCGCGTCGGTGGTTGACGATCTACTGGCATGCTCGCAGGCTCAGTGCGCAGTCGCAAGATGCGAAACAACGATAAGGTATCATCGCCATCAAATGTCTCAGCGTTCAACCGCGTATGAGTGTTGGTGGGCAACTGATGGGTATCATAATGAGGCCGGTATGCCTCTGGCAACTCGTTTGCTACAATCAATCTGGTGAAGCTGCAGCCCTGACTGACTCGGTAATGCATGTCGTTAAATCCGCCAATCACCACAGCGTCTTGCTTTGAGCTATACTTGGTTGGCAACGTCAGCTGAGGTTGCAGATAGCGATACGTGAGCGTCATGATTACTTTATTGAGCAGCGCGCACGCCACCGCTTCTCGGCCTTCTTTTATCAATGCCTGCCTGCGTGCCTGCAGATAGGCAATCATCGGTGTCAGCTCTATAAATAAGCACTCATACCGATCCTCATAAGGATTGATGCATGAATGAGCCGTCAAGTAAGTGGGCGGCTGATTGTCTTTTAAATTGACAAACACTCGGGTTTCGCTCTCAGGCTCTATGGTGGCGAGCAGGTGCTCGGCCCACTCAGGCAACAAGCGCTGCACCAACAAGATATTAGGACGACGCATGGCACGTACGTTCAATAAGCTGTGCAAACATAGCTGACAGTACAGACGGTGAATACTGTCTGCGCGCTGAGTGAGCGTCGTATGGGCGCTCAGACTCATCAACGTTAGGCGCTGCTGATGAGCAAGGTAATACAGCTGATTGATCTTAGACCATAAGTACGATGACGGCTTTTGGTAGCAGAGCGCCGCCTCGCCTAAGAGCTTTTGATACATCAATAGTGACTGATAGATAGCAAGGGCGAGCACAGCTGATGCACGCTTTTCATGGTTGAAATAATGCTGCCAACCGTTTTTTATAGCAGATTTATCGGGATGGATGGAGCTTGTCATCTCACGCTGTATGACACCATCATAGATCATGATAACCAAATAATATAACGACCGAACTTGAGCCACGTACGCCATCTGCGCCTCACTAAAGGCAGCAGTCTCATAAATATAGTGTTGGCGCAGCGCCACAATCAATTGCTCGGCGGCCTCGATGACACAAACGGTGAGCTTAAGGCGCTGCTCCTCCTCCATATCCGCTGCCTGCAAGCCCTTCAAAATCTCTTCTAGCCGCTCAGCTTGCGCCTCATGTGTCTGTGACGGCAGACCGGTCAATAGTGTCTGCAAATAGCGCGCTTCATTATCAACAGAACGCCTTGCTGTCGTTGACTGCAGTTTTGTAGCAGACAAATACTCTTGAAACGTCGATAGGGTGATCATCCAGATTCCTAATAACTTTTAATCCAATAACTTTTCATGATATCGAATAGTTTGGCCGCGAAGCCGTTTTGTCAGACAGGCAAGAAAAGCTGATGCCAGTTGCAGGTTAATAACAGCGTATCGATTTTACTTCGCATGGCTATACTTTAATACCATCCTTACCCGCACGCTTGATCAATCCTTTACCAAGCGTCACTATTGATATTGCTTATTTGGTAGTCAGCAGCTCGCCCACTCTTTATTAGTCATTCTTTGTTTACTAATTTTTAATATAGCATATTTTGCATATCAAGCATCATGGTAAATGTTAACCGGCACTTTAAAAGGTTTATTCGGTAATTCTCTGACCAGTTTGGGTACCAGATAGCCTGGCAAAGCCGCCAGCAGCGACCAGTATAGCCTCACAGCGCTGTGCTCATCACTATCAAAATGAGCCGCGCCTGCCACTTTATCCAAAACGTGTAAATAATACGGCAGCACGCCTGCAGCAAACAGGCGCTGACTGAGCTTCGTCTGTATCGCCACGCTATCATTGATGCCTTTTAACAACACCGCTTGGTTGAGTAACGTAATGCCAGCGGCTCTTGCACGCTGTAGATGCTCCGCCGTCAGCGTGTCAATCTCATTGGCATGATTGCAGTGGATGACCATCACAATCTGACAGCGGCTTTTGGCCAACCTATCTAATAGCGGCGCATCCAAACGCGCAGGAATCACAAGCGGTAAGCGCGTATGCAGACGAATGGTGGTCAGCTGCGGGATGGCCTCAAGCGTCTCCAGCCATGCAAACAGTCGCCTGTTGGTCACATTTAGGGGATCACCGCCACTTAAGATAACCTCATTGATTTCAGGGTGCGCTGTGATATAGTCAATGATATGTGCTTTGGCATCGGCGGTGGGCATATTGGCACTATAATCAAAGTGCTGACGAAAACAGTAGCGGCAATGAATGGCACAAGCCCCCGTGATGGTCAGCAGCACTCTTGATTGGTATTTGTGCAGCAGGCCTTTGATAGGGTTTTGGTCGTTTTCTGCTAGTGGGTCCGCCACGTAGCCTGTGACTTTTATTTGCTCTTGCTGGTCGGGCAAAACTTGTTTGAGCAGCGGATCCTCGGAGTCGCCGACTTTCATTTTTGCAACAAAAGCACGCGGCACACGTAGCGCAAAGTGTTTCGGCACATAGATCTCTGTGCGTAGCGTCTCAAGCTTTAGGATGCTAAGCAATTCATCCACGGATGTAATGGCTTCGGATAATTGCGTTTGCCAGTTTTTTTGTGTGATTAAATGGTTTATCATGACAGCCTATTACCTGTGCCCAAAAGCCGCTATTATACGCCCTTAGTGTCTACCCCATCAAAGTATCCCGCCTAGCCTATTTTGCTAAGTGCGACAGACACAAGTGATGGTATGAAGTTTGGCGCAATAAGCCCTGCAACCACCAGCACATAGCATAGTGATACCCCCTACTTACAAACCCTTAGGAGTCTCTTGTGGCAAGTTTTTCTACCAATGAATTTAAAGCAGGTCTAAAAGTCATGCTGGATGGCAATCCTTGTGCCATTCTTGAAAACGAATTTGTCAAACCGGGTAAAGGTCAAGCCTTTAACCGCGTCAAACTGCGTAACCTTCGTAGTGGCAAAGTACTTGAGCAAACGTTTAAATCAGGCGACAGCTTAGAAGCCGCTGACGTACTAGACACTGAAATGAACTATCTATACAACGACGGTGAGTTTTGGCACTTTATGCATCCAGAAACCTTTGAGCAGCTGCAAGCCGACAAAGCGGCCGTTGGTGATGCACCAAAATGGCTAAAGGACAACAGTAATGAGCTTTGTGTCATTACTTTATTTAATGGCGTACCCTTATCCGTCACGCCACCAAACTTTGTTGAGTTGCAAATCACAGAGACCGATCCTGGCGTACGCGGCGATACCTCAGGCGGCGGCGGCAAACCTGCCACGCTAGAGACTGGCGCGGTTGTACGTGTACCATTATTTGTCCAGCAGGGCGAAGTGGTCCGTGTGGATACCCGTACTGGTGACTACCAGACCCGTGTCAACTAGTCGACGCTTACTATTTACTGATTGTTACTGAGTACAAAAAAAGCTTAACCTTTATGATAAGGGTTAAGCTTTTTTATTGCCCCGCTATTCTTGATTGGATGACTGCTGAATCAGCCAATACTGCACCAGCGCATTGAGCTGCTCTTGTTTAAAGGGTTTGGTGCAATAATCCTGCATCCCAACCTTGAGATATTTTTCACGCTCGCCGTCCATCGCGTTGGCCGTCAAAGCGATAATCGGCGGCAAAGACTGCGGATCATAGAGCTCGTGTAGCTTGATGGTGGCCTGTACCCCGTCCAAAATCGGCATATGATGATCCATCAAAATCAAATCATAGCGATCAGGCGATACGGCAAATATCTCAAGCGCTTGCTGTCCATCCGTGACGTGGGTGACGACATGCCCACTGTTGGTCAAGGTTTTTTTGGCAATAATGGCGTTTACCGCATCGTCTTCGACCAGCAAGATATGACCTGCCCGCTCATGACTTGGCTCATCTGTAATGAGCTCATTGGCGTTCTGCCAAGTTTCATATTTGGCAGCATCGATGGTTGGCAGCGGTAGTAGGACACTAAACGTCGTGCCAACGCCCACTTCGCTGTCGACATTGATTTCACCGCCCATCAAGTCTACCAACGACTTACAGACAGATAGCCCAAGCCCTGTACCGCCATAAAGCCGGTGCGTCGACTTATCCGCTTGATTATAGGCATCAAATATCGCCTCTAACGACTCAGGCTTGATGCCCACTCCTGTGTCTGTCACCTCGATACATACGGTCATATAGTGATAGTCAGCAGACACCGCCGTATCATCGCCAGGGTGGTCACTCGATAGATTGGCTGGTACGCGGATCGCCTCACCTGAGTGATGATGATTGTCATCAGCGTGGTCGGTATCGTCGACACAGTGGCAGTTGGGCACGTGCTTGACCGCGATACTCACCTGCCCCCCTTCACGGGTAAACTTGATGGCATTATTGACCAGATTGGCGAGGATTTGTTTGAGCCGTATCGGATCGCCTTGTACATAAGGCGATAGCGATTCAGTATAGTGATAATCTAATATCAGCCCGCGCTGACGTGCCTTTATCGCAAAGAGGCTCACCACCTCGTTGCATAACGTGGAGAGGTTGAGCGGAATGGAGTCAAGGGTCATTTTGCCAGATTCAACTTTTGATAAGTCCAAAATCCCATTGATAATCGCCATCAAATGCTCATTGGACACCTTGATATTGTCCACGTATTCTTGTTGCTCGTCACTAAGCTCCGTCTCGCTTAGCATCTCCACCATACCGATGATGCCATTCATCGGTGTCCGTATCTCGTGGCTCATATTGGCCAAAAAATCCGACTTCATCTCATTGGCATGCTTGGCATCGCGCTGCTTGTCCTGTAGCTGTAACGCATCCGCTGCGATCAGGGCAAATTGCGCCAGTACTTTCGCTTGCGACTCATCAAAGTCGTCGTGCGGCTTGGTATCCATCAGGCACAAAGAGCCCAAGCGAAAGCTTTTATAATCCTCGTGTAAGATAATGGGCGCCCCTGCATAAAATCGTAAATGCGGTGACTCGGTAATCAAAGGGTTTTGGCTAAAGCGGCTGTCTTTTGATAAGTCCGCCACCACAAAAACGTCATTGGAGAGCACCGTATAATTACAGATTGCCACTTCACGTGAGGTTCGGCATATCTCACCTAAGCCATGGGCAGACTTGAGATATTGCGTCTCCTCGTCCATAAAGGTGATGGTGACAATCGGCATGCCAAAAAAAGACTTGGCAAGCTCTACCAAACGCTTAAATGCAGGCTCATCATTGTCATTGAGCACTTGATACTTTCTTAGCTTGTTGATGCGCGCCGCTTCATCGACTGCGACCGGATAGCTGAGCGTTGGCAAGTTGGTTGTAGACAAGATGGACTCCATTTAATAATCTCAGACGGTTGGCATTACGCTGTCTGCTTTATCAATAATTGTAACGCTTCGCTCACCATGACCATGGCCACCACTGAGGTGACGACGACGGCTGAGCCATAACCACCACAATGCAAGCCTCCTGTTTGACAGCTCTTATCTACTCGTGGCGGCTCTGTAGAGTAAACACATTTGATACCAAACTTATCTTTTAGCTCGCGGTTGATGCCTTTTTCGTGCCGGAGCTTGTTGCGTAGCTTGGCCAGTAACGGGTCTTGATAGCTCTCACGCAAGTCACTCACTCGAATTTGGCTTGGGTCTATCTTACCACCAGCGCCCCCAGCACAGACCAGTTTTAATTTGTTAAAACGGCAGTGCAACGCGATGGCCAGTTTGGCATTCATATCGTCCACACAGTCAAGCACCACCATCGGTTTGCCCTGCTGGGCGGCTGTTTTGGCCACATCGCGACTGGGCAATAACGCTGCGACATTCTCTACTGTCAAAAAATCATCGACCAATTTTACGGTGATTTTTGGGTTGATCTCCTGCAGGCGTGTGGCCATCGCTGCAATTTTACTTTGACCAAAGGTGCTGTCTAGTGCCGGTAATTGACGGTTGACATTGGAGGCGACCAACACGTCCAAATCTATCAAGGTAATGGTGCCGACCGCGGTTCGAGCCAGCGCCTCTGCCGCCCAAGAGCCGACACCGCCCACCCCGATGACATAGACGTGAGCGGCGGCAAAGGTCTCTGCCGCTGCTGCGCCATAAAGCGTCTTGGTACCCTGAAAACGGCGCTCATACTGGTTATCTTCGGCTTGCATCGCCAAAGGCGCGTTGCTCATCACTTCATTTATTTGCTCAAAACTTTTTGTATCACTTATCACAGATTCAACGCTCTTTTAAATTGAAATAACTTGTCTACATGATGCTTGATGTTCTACCCCCATTATACGGGATAAGGCCAACGCGTTTGTAAAGCATCATTGCTGTTTTGCCATAATTGTTTGGCAAGCTCGTCGATGGGTATTTCGAGCAGCTCACTGAGACTCGACAGCACCCATGGCAAGTTGGCCGGCACGTTCCTATTGTGAGCACATCCCGCAGTAGACGGCGCGCTCCACTCATCATCTGGAGACTGGCCTAATGCCGATGCGCTGTCGCCTGCCGTCTGACACATGATGGGCGTCATATCAGGGCAATCCGTCTCTAACACCAAGCAGCTGATGCCGTGCGCGTTTACCGCCGCACTAATCGCGCGGCGCAGTTTTTTGGCATTGGGATTGGTGACTTGCCCCGTCACTCCCAGCTTAAAACCAAGTTTGACAAAAGCCTTGGCTTCTTGCTCGCCGCCGCTAAAACTATGGGCGATACCACCGAGCTGCTGCGCGTCGTAGTCGTGTGCTTTTAAAATAGCCAGTGCCTCTGCATGTGCCTTACGGATATGCAGCATCACAGGCAACTGATGCGCCACTGCCATGTCCAGCTGTGCGCAAAAAAACTGCTGCTGCTTGGCAAACACGGCAGGGACTTTCATAGCATCTGTAAACGTATCTAGTCCAATCTCACCGATGGCGATAGGACGCTTTTGCCCCAACATTTGAGCCATATCCGCCAAGTGCTGGTCAGTATGCTGCTCAATATAAAAAGGATGCAAACCTAACGCAATATGCGTGACAGGCATCGGCGGGCGGTCACGATTGTCCCCATCTTTGTCTTGAAGTGCATCAGTCGCCGTGAGTGCGTGCTTGGTCTCATACATACGCTCGAAATGACGCGCCAAATACCCCACCAGTACCAAATGACGCACCCCTCGCTCATAGGCTTGTTGCGCAAGGGCTGTGCGGTCATGATCAAATACAGGCGCATCAAAGTGTGTGTGCGTATCGATGAGCGGGTAGATAGTAGATATCCTCTCATGGTTATAGTTAGGGGTTGATAAGTCGCTAGCAGTCATAATCGTCACTCCATGACACGGCACGCATTAGGTCTCTAGCAGCTGTCTTTACCTTGGGCTTTGTTTGCATCGCCGCTTGATTAGGCCGTGTCACGAGTGGTCTGTGCAGCTCTCATGGCAGCTCGTAGCAGACTGCCGGCTACTACGCCGAGGGATCAGTAACAAAGCCGCCGCGGTTAGCCCCAAGGCCAGCCACTTTTTTGTTGGCTGTTTATGGTCTTTATGCCTGTTGTCTTTATGCTTGGTCATTTTGATGCTTTGACATGATAGCTACTCTTGATACTTGCTTAGTTTTTTTGGCAATTGGTACCAACAATTACTTATTACCCATTATTATACGGCGATATCAAGTGTGCTATGTGTATCTGTGTTATGAATGCGCAAGCTAATGTACGATGTCATGTGCGTGATTACATCATGATCCGGCCTCGTAAGCGCGTTCGCTTTATGCCGGATTGATGATAGTGAATTAAAAATTGGTGAATTAAAAATTGGTGAATTAAAAACCAGCTACCATCAGCCATCAGCGCTTTAACGGATAGGTGGTGATACCACTGCTTGGGCTGTCTACTTTTGTAAAGCCTTGCGGCGCAGCAGTTGGGGTTTGATCGCGCTTGGGTACGAGAGGGTTGAGCGGCATCAGCTCATAGTCGGCGCTGACATCGCCATTCCAGCCTTCTGTACCGCTCAGGGGCAACTGTTTGATTGTGCCGTTTTTATCAATGACCAGCTGTAGCACGCGCATCTGATTGTATTTACGCTCAGTGACACTCGCGACCGCACCGCCATCACGTAAGATGGTGGGCTGCAGAAATATGATTAGGTTGCTTTTTTGGGTGCTGTCGTTGTCTGAGCGAAACAACCGACCAATCACTGGAACGTTGCCCAGCCCTGGGACTTTTTGCTGGCGGGACGTCGTATTATCACGCATCAGGCCACCTAAGGCGATGGTCTGCTGATCGTCTGCCAAAATCGTGGTATTAATCAGGCTTTTATTGGTAATCAGTCCGCTCGCGTTGCCAGTACTGCCAGGCACCACCGATGAAACCTCTTGTGAGACCTCAAGGCGTACCGTGCCATTGTCACCGATATGCGGAATGACATTGAGATTGATACCGATGTCCTGACGATCAATGGTCTGAAAAGGATTGGTCGAGGAGTTACCACTGGTCGTATAAGAACCTGTGACAAAGGGTACGTTTTGCCCGACCAAGATACTGGCTTTTTCGTTGTCCAACGTCAAGATAGAAGGCATCGACAGCAGATTGGCACTGGTCGTCGAGTCAAGCGCTTGTAAGATTGCGCCATAAAACTGAGTGTTGCCTTGGCTGTCTTTGCTGCTATCACCGATACCGACCAACGCGCCTGCTATCGAGCCGGCGGCGGCGCTGATACTCGATCCACCTGCTAAAGCGGCGGCGGCAAGCGAGGTAGCGCTAGCGCCTACGTTATTGAAGTTGACCACGCCGTAGCCGCTATTGGCATTGCCCAGCGCCCACTGTACGCCAAGCTGGGTGGCATCATCGCCTGAGACTTCGACGATCGCTGCCTGAATCAACACTTGCGCGCGGCGACTGTCTAGCTGGTTGACGGCATCTTCGATCTCAAACATCAGCTCAGGGGCGGCGTTGACGATGACAGCGTTTTGGGTTTCATCAGCGATAATACTAAAGGGTCGCCCATTTGCACTGGCGCTGCCAGCACCAGCGCCTGCAGAAGACAACGCCGATGCAGCCGTACTATTCGTACTGGTATCGTTGGCAGCACTGCTCAGCCCTGCCCCAGCACTACTGGTGTCGTTTAGGGAGGCAGATTCCAAAGTAGAGGTCGCCCCTGCACTATTGATCGACTGATTGGCCAGTAGTCCGCGTAGCATCTCTGCAATATGACTGGCACTGGCATACTTTAGACGAAAGACCCGTAAGCCGCTAAGACGCCTGCTAGGCGTGGTATCTAGTTGATTTACCATCTCCTGTACTTTGGCGATCATCTCAGGGCTACCCTTGACCAATAGCCTATCGCTGGCACTATCAGCAATCACCTTCAGCTGACTACTACCGCCTTGTGCTTGCCCGCTGCCTGCACTAGAGACCAATGCGCTGATCAGCTCCATCATGCGCTCAGAATCGACATGGCGTAGCGGTATCACGCGCAAGCTATCGTTGACATTGCTGTCCAAATCACGGATGAGCGCCGTCAGCTGATTGAGGCTATCGGCGCGATCAGACAACACCAGCGCATTGACACCAGGTACCGCAGCAGCATGGGCAGACTGCGGCATCAGGGGCCGAATGACGCCCAATACTTCTGCCGCCTGAGTATTGGTCAGATAAATCACGCGTGTGGCCAAGGACTCACCGACACTATCTCCGCGCAAATCGACGGCGACGCCAGATTGCTTGGCGACATTATCAGGCACCAGCTTGACCGTCGTACCAGAATCAATCGCGGCAATGCCATTGACCTGCATCACACTCAAAAACAGCTGGTAAATCTCATCACGTGATAAGGCTTTGTTTGAGATCACCGTTACATTGCCATTGATACGCGGGTCGAGGACGAAATTTTGATTGGTGATGGTCGCCACTTCATTGATAAACGCCTTGATATCAGCGTCTTGTAAGTTGACCTTCCAGCTCTCAGCACTCGCAAGCCCTGTACTGGCAGCCCATAGCGGTATCGCCAGACATAAAGGACGACACATACGCATCAGACGCTGCATAATACGCTGCAAAGGTGTGACTGAAAATTTGTGAGAACTGACCATATTGATAATTACCTGCAGTGATGTTGCTAAATATGTACTGGCTTTAGGTCAAAACCTACCTAGCCAGTATTTAAAACCACTATGTGAGCGTGAAGACTCAAACACAACGATACAACTGAGCGAATGCTTAATCCATCTGGTGATGGGCTTACTATAAATGCGATAAATACAAAGTGGCAACCTTGCTGCAACCTGTTAAATGGCATCAAAACTGCTGACGAATGGTGATCACTTGCTCGCCGCGCTGCACTTGTATCTGCGCCTCGCCAGTTTGCTGGACTTGCTGCAATATGCCAGCGTCTTGGGCAGGATTGTTGCCCACACTTTGCCCATTGACCGTGATGACTTTGTCCCCTGGCTCAAGACCCAAGCGATTACGCAGTTGCGTTGGCATCGCCGCCGTCACTTGATAACTCTCTCCTGACGCCATCACCCCCATTCTACTTAGATAGCTGGCGGGGTTTTCTTGCAGCTCGGTGACCGCCTCGGCGATGGCTGATTGCGGACTACTGTCACGAGCGTCGTTGCCTGTCATGGCCGCCTCATTATCTATATCAGCTGGCGGCGCGGTGGGCAACATCGTATGATCTGGCAAACGCTGGTTGCTCACCGCACCTGCTATGTTATCGCTTTGATCCAGCGGCATCGCCTCAACCATTCTAATCACAGTTTGCTTGTCAAAGGCATCAGCGATGACGACAGCATTCCAATCGACGGCCACCAATGCATAGTCGCTACCTGTCAGCGTATCACCGATACGATAGTTTTTTACCTCACCATTGACATCGAGTAATGCCGACGACTGGCTCTCTGGCATAGCGAGTAGCACCCCTTTTAACTCGACGTTTGGTGGCGGCTGCACAGGCGCTGCACTCGGCTCGGGGTCAGAGAAGATCGCAAACAAACCTGCGTTGTCATTGCCTGAAGCCGTGCTGCTTTGTAATGGCGCTAAGGGCAAGGCTGGTGCGAGCGGTGCCGCCAGCAAGAGCCAAAATAGCCGCGCCGCTGTCCAGCATAGCCATACCATGGCCAAAAACAGCAACCAACCCGAAAAGCGATTTAGGATATTGAGTACAGGTTTGAGGTTTGCGCTCATATTCAGCATTTACTGCGCCCCCAAACCAGCCAATAAAGGCTGACGCACACTGACGACTGGCGTATCTTGCGGCGCTTGTCCTTTATAGTCAGGCATGTTTTCTAGCAGACGTTGGGTCAAACTGACATCTAGCATATTATCGCCATCGATATATAAGTCACCCAAGCGCTTATCTTGTTGGTTTAGTAGATTGATATGCAAAAGGTTTTTGTTGTTTTTTTGCTCAGCGCTCAGCTCAGCACGCAGCGCAGGCATGGTGATATAAAATACCTTACCGCCACTTGGATAGCCAACCTCACCGCCCACCCACGTAAGCTGACCATCTGCTTGGCTAAAGCCTGCCGCCTTGGCGCTGGTCGCTGATTCATCGGCGGCGGTACCGCTAGCTGTCTGGCGTTTGAGCGAGACATTATTGACCTGAATTGGTGTATTGGGCAGTTGCCAATCGATGATACTGGCAAGGGTGGACGGGGCAATTTTGCCACTCATATTATCTACCTGCCACGAGTGCCAGCCTATTTTTACTTGCCCATGCAGGCGGGTTTGCTCTGATTGGATCTCAACCTTGGCACCGAGCTTACCGAGCAGCAACTGCCAAGGCTGCCATGACCAGTCGGCTGTCCCCGTAAGCGAGCTTGCTGCCACAGGCATCTGCCAAATAGCAGACCCTTGCCAGAGATTGCCCGATACGTGCTGCACATAAGGCGTATCTGGCGCATACTTGTTGAGCACCCATGCGGCAGGCATCTGCAGTACCGCAAATAGCGCAAAAAGCACCAGCCCAATGAGCCACCACAGCTTACGGGGACGCTTATGAGACGACGCAGATACTTGGGGCACAGTGTGATAACTCTTATATAAGACAAAAACGTCATTATCATAACAAACAATGGCATACAGATGACAGAAAAAAAGCCAGTATCTTTTTACCAAAAGACTGGCAAAAAAGATACTGGCTTTTATCTGATGCTTGGCTCAGCAACCAGACGCTGGCTGTGCTAATTAAACAGCAAAGTCTTCAAGTTTGCGACCTGCGGCCAACGCCTCTACCAACCAGGTAGGCTTGCGGCCACGACCCGTCCACGTCTCTTCGCTGTTGTCAGTATTGCGGTATTTAATACTGCGTTTTTTCTCCAGCGTCTCACCGGCTTTTAAAATCTCTTCGATGGTGGTATTGCTGTCTTCTGCAATTTTTTCGAACTGCATATAAGCGTCATATAAACGTTGATGCTGTTTTTTAGCGATAAGTTGCTGAGCGTTTTCGGTAATGGCACGTAGCTCATCAACGCCTAAACTATCCAAATCAATAGCACTGTTTTTAGTCATAATAAATCCAACTCTATAATAAAATAACAATCTTAATGATCTAATGAACCATTAAGGACGTAACTGCCTCAGTATCTGAGTTATCACTTAATCATATGATAACAGCGTTAAGATTATAAACCCATTAAATATCATCTGGTTTAAAATAGCTCAATATCGCCATACTCAAACCAAAAAAAGGTTTTGGGTTATAAAATATATTCGCAAAAGTAATATAAACAAAAATATCGCTTATCACAACAGTAGTTTTTTATACATTTTTATATAGATTCAGCAGACAGTAAACTTAAGTAAATTTTTAATCCGCTATTACTCCCCATTATTTCTTGATTTTATAAAAAATCATATTTAATAACAAACAAATTTTGTTTTTATTAAAAAAACTCAATAATAAAAACGGATATAAAAAAAGAGCCTATTCACATAGGCTCTTTCCAATTTAATCAACACTATTAGATTACGTATTCCTCAGAACGGAATATCATCATCGACTGGACCATCAGGCATCGCTGTTGGCTTAGGCTGAGAGGCATTTTGCGCTGGCTGATTGAATGGGTTTTGCTGAGGATTGCTTTGGTTGTTATAAGCATTTTGATTGTTATAACCCCCTTGGTTACTGCCCTGCGCCATACCTTGAGCTGCTACGCCGCCTGCTTGGTTGTAGCCACCTTGCTGACCAAAGCTGTTTTGGCCGCCTTGATTACCATAGCCCCCGCCTTGGCTTTGACCACCACCGCTTGCGCCATCGAGCATCTGCATTTGATCAGCGCGAATCTCGGTGATATAGCGATCTTGACCATTTTGATCTTGGTATTTGCGCGTGCGCAAACTGCCCTCGATATAGACCTTACTGCCTTTACGAAGATACTGCGCTGCAATCTCGCCTAGACGATTAAAGAGTGAGATACGGTGCCATTCGGTCGCTTCTCTTTTTTCGCCGCTTTGCTTATCTGTCCACTGCTCTGATGTCGCAACCGAGATATTGGTCACGCTACCACCGTTATTAAACTGACGTGCCTCAGGGTCTGCTCCAAGGTTACCGATGATGATAACTTTATTAACTCCGCGCATGATACCGTCCTTTTATTTATGAATAATTTAGTGAATCGTATCTATGATGATTCAATGAAGCCAATGTGCCCCATCATCGTTAATGCTATCGACAATACGATTTTACAGTGATTTGATTTTACTTTAACCAATTTTTATTTAAATATCTAGTGGGCTTTGTGCCAGATGCGACAGTGCTTGTCGCGAGTCGTCGGTGAGCTGGGTTTTGTCCAGCTTAAGATAGGCCACCTGCTCTTTTGCCATGACCACCAGCTCATCTACGCCATCTACCGCCAGCATTTGCCGCGACCAGTCTTGGATATTGATGTTTTTAGGAATGGTAATGGTGGTACTTGATAGATACGGGGGCTGGGCGATCGGAAATATCAGTAATAGCGCCGCGCCCATAATCAGCGCCAGTACGCCCCATGCTAGCAAATTTGGCTGCGTCAATAGTAATCCGCCCAGCGCCCCACCGACAAAGGCACCAAAAAACTGACTGGATGAATTGAGTCCCATCGCTGTGGCTTTATTGGCGACTGGTGCACGCTTGGATATCCAAGACGGTATCGTCGCCTCAAGCAAGTTAAAGCCCATAAAGTATAAGAGCAACCCCAAAACAATCCCAACGCCCACATGGCTACCCAGCGCCAGTAATGCCAGTGCCGCAGTCATCAAGCCGATCGCACCCAAAAACACCTGACGCATTTTGCGCTTTTTTTCTGCGACAATAATAAAAGGTATCGCCACCGCAAAGCCAATAAACAACAATGGCAAATACACCAAGCCCTGCTGACGAACCGATAAGCCCAGCACCTCAGAGAGCTGATGCGGCAAGAGGACAAATATCGCCGTCATGGTCAAATGTAAGGCAAAGATACCAATATGCAAACGGTTTAAATCGCCGATTTTTAGCACACTGGCCAACTGCTGACCGATAGATTTGTTGTCCAAGTTATGTTTGAGCACTCGTAGCGGCGTCGGCACCACAAACAGTAACATCATTGCCAATACCGCAAAGCCCGATGTCAGCCAAAACAAGCCTGACATACCAAGCGAGCCGACCAACAAAGGGCCAAAGGCAAAGGCCAACATAATAGAGGTGGCAATGGTCAAGCCCATCGTCGCCATCGCCTTGGTACGCATCTCCTCGCGGGTGACATCAGCGAGTAGCGCCATCAATACCGCCGACACCGCACCACTTCCTGCCAGCGCGCGACCGATGATGACCTCATAAATATCGGTGGCGTTGGCTGCAATCATACCGCCCAAAGCAAACAATATCAGACCCAAAAAGATAATCGGCTTACGCGGAAATTTGTCAGCAGCAAGGCTCATCGGTATCTGAAAAATCGCCTGACCCAGCCCATAAACCCCGACCGCCAAACCAATCAAAAACGGCGTGGCATGCGCATAATTGTCGCCATACACCGAAAACACAGGCACAATCATAAACAGGCCAATCATACGCAGGGCAAAGATGCCGCCGACCCCGAGGATTGCCCGTTTTTCTACGCTATTCATACTTGCCTCACAGGTTTATCATTGCTGATCTCACAGGTTTATCATTGCTGATATAGTCGATTCACTCTAAAAATGACGACCAGTAGGACCATACTTATTTTAAAATAGATTAGCCATACATCAATATCACAGTCGATCTATCAGGGCACTCGCCTACAATTCAAGCCCTCTAAATTAAGGCCCCTAGTATAAGACATTCGCCGTTTGGTTGCCGAGACTTTTGTTTTTTGTTACCAAGTGCGTCTCTAGCGGCTTTTTGCCTTGAATAATGCACGCATCATGACAATAAAGTACAACGTTATCAACAAGGTTGCGGATTAGCTTGAGCCGTTAAGTGCTGACTAAGACAAGCGTGCTGGTCAAAACCATAACAAAGGATACCTGTTACGTAACACAGATTTGATTTAGATTGGCTGAGTCTAACAAAACTTGTGAGATAAAAACGGCCTAGATGGTTTAGCCGCCTTAAACGGTTTGGTTAAAGATTACCCAGCTTATAAAAAACGCGCGCGAAAAAGCACGCACTAAAAAATGGGGTAAAAACCGCAGCGAAGCCTGATAAAGACACTATAAAAACCGAAGCAATAAAGAAAGCGTGTCGTCTATAAAAGCATCGCTTATAAATCGTTTGTAAATAGTTATCGTAAAAACATAGCTTGCAAAAACGCGGTTTATAAAAACCAGCTATCTTTTGCGTCACTATTTTGACCCTCATACACTTTAAAAATAACATAGCGCGACTGGGATGCCGTTTTACATGGCTGGTTTAAATGTAGGTTGCGCTCACTACTTCTTATACATCAGTATTTTTATCCATCACTTTAGCAAATAGGAAACCTATCACCGATGGCAAATGACCACATTGCAATACGCGGCGCCCGCACGCACAACCTAAAAAACATCGATCTGGACATCCCACGCGATAAGTTCGTGGTGATTACTGGTTTATCCGGTTCTGGTAAATCGTCCTTGGCCTTCGACACCCTGTATGCCGAAGGACAACGCCGCTATGTCGAGAGTTTGTCCGCTTATGCGCGTCAGTTCCTCTCGCAGATGGAAAAGCCTGAAGTCGATAGCATCGAAGGCTTGTCACCGGCAATTGCTATTGAGCAAAAATCGACCAACCATAATCCACGCTCAACGGTCGGTACGATTACTGAGATTTATGATTACCTGCGTCTATTATACGCGCGTATCGGTACGCCTTATTGCCCAGAGCATGGCGAACCTATGGTGGCGCAGTCGGTGACCGAGATGGTCGATCAGATCATGGCGCTGCCGACAGATACCAAGCTTATGATACTGGCGCCTGTAATTCGTGAGCGCAAAGGCGAGCATACGGTCCTACTTGAGCAGCTGATCGGACAAGGCTTCGTCCGTGTGCGTGTCGATGGCGATGTCTATGATACCGACGAGCTACCCACGCTCGATAAAAAGAAAAAACACACCATTGAAGTCGTCGTCGATCGTTTTAAAGTTCGCGACGATTTGGGCAACCGCGTCGCCGAAAGTCTCGAGACTGCCCTGCGCTTAGGCCAAGGTCTGGTCACGCTGCACTTTATGGATGGCAACCCAAACGCAGACAGTGCTGACGACCAAGTGATGTCAGCCAAGCACTCCTGCCCTGTCTGTGATCGCGCCGTGCCTGAGCTTGAGCCGCGCATGTTTAGTTTTAACAACCCCTACGGTGCTTGCCCAACTTGTGATGGACTCGGTAAGCGTCAGTATTTCGCTGCTGAAAAATTGATTACTCACCATGAAAAATCGCTTAATCAAGGCGCGATCAATGGTTGGGATAAGCGCCACTCGTACTATTTTGGGCTGCTAACCACCGTTTGTAACCATTTTAATATCGATATGGATATGCCGTGGCAAGACCTGAGCAAAGCGCATCAAGACATCATCATGCAGGGTTCTGGCAAAGAAAAGCTCACCTTTAACTTTACCGATGAGCGCGGGCGCAAGACCAATAAGACGGTACCATTTGAAGGCGTACTACCCTATCTTGAGCGCCGTTATGCTAAGACGCAAAGTAACCTTGTACGTGATGAGCTGGCCAAATATTTGGCTGATACCACCTGTAATGTCTGTGATGGCGCGCGTCTCAATGAAATCTCGCGCAACGTGCGTGTCGATGAGCAGACCATCGCCGATATCGTCAAGCTATCTATCGGTGATGCTGCTGACTATTATAAGACCTTAAAGATCGGCGGTCATAAAGGCGAAGTGGCGGAAAAAATCTTTAAAGAGATTAATGAGCGTTTAAATTTCCTCGTTAGTGTCGGGCTAGATTATTTGACCCTTGCTCGCTCTGCTGAGACGTTATCGGGCGGGGAGGCACAGCGTATCCGTCTTGCCAGCCAAATCGGTGCCGGCCTCATGGGCGTGATGTATGTGCTCGATGAGCCGTCGATCGGTCTGCATCAGCGTGACAACGATCGCCTGCTAAAGACTCTAACGCGGCTGCGTGACTTGGGTAATACGGTACTGGTCGTTGAGCATGACGAAGACGCCATACGTCAAGCCGATCACGTCATCGATATCGGTGTCGGCGCAGGCGTGCATGGCGGTCATATCATCGCTCAAGGTACGATCGATGAGATCATGGCAACCCCAGACTCGCTGACCGGACAATATATGTCGGGCGAAAAACGCATTGAGATACCAAAAGTGCGGCATAAAGCCAAGACTATGGAAGTTGAGACCAAAGGTAAAGCCAAACCAAAGCAGGTGCCAATGACTATCGAGCTCAAAGGCGCCTCAGGCAACAACCTAAAAGACGTCGATCTGAGCTTGCCAGTCGGTGTGATGACCTGTGTCACGGGTGTATCGGGTTCTGGTAAATCAACCTTGATCAACCGCACCTTGATGCCGATTGCAGCGACTCAGTTAAACAATGCGTCTACCCTTATCGCGGATAAGCATGACAGCATCAGCGGGCTTGAGCATTTGGACAAAATGGTCGATATCGATCAAAGCCCAATCGGTCGTACCCCGCGCTCCAATCCTGCGACTTATACTGGCGTCTTCACTCCCGTGCGTGAGATGTTCGCCCAGACACCAGAAGCCCGCGCACGTGGTTATAAAGCTGGGCGCTTTAGCTTCAACGTCAAAGGCGGACGCTGTGAGATGTGCCAAGGCGACGGTCTCATTAAAGTTGAGATGCATTTTTTACCGGATATGTATGTGCCGTGTGACACCTGTGAAGGCAAGCGTTATAACCGCGAGACCTTAGAGATTCACTATAAAGGCAAAACCATCGCTGACGTGCTCGAGATGACGGTAGAGGACGCCACTGAGTTCTTCTCGGCGATTCCAGCGATCTATCGTCGCCTGCAAGCGTTGATGGATGTGGGGCTTAGCTACATTCGCTTGGGTCAGTCTGCACCGACACTATCTGGCGGTGAAGCGCAGCGGGTGAAACTGGCACGCGAGCTTGCCAAACGCGACACGGGACAGACGCTCTATATCTTGGATGAGCCAACCACAGGTTTGCATTTCCATGATATTGATAAGCTACTCAACATCCTGCATGCGCTGCGTGATAAAGGTAATACCATCGTGGTCATCGAGCATAACCTCGATGTCATCAAAACCGCGGATTGGGTGATTGATCTTGGCCCTGAAGGCGGTAAAGGCGGCGGTATGATCATCGCGGAGGGTACGCCAGAAGAGGTCGCAGAAGTCAAAGGCTCACACACGGGTGAGTTTTTAAAGCCAATGCTTGAGCAGGCGATGTCTGAGGCAGGTTAAGTTTTACTTTTATTCGTTATTTAACGGCTGCTCTTTTGAGCTGCCCCCATAAGTTGGATACAACTAACTTATGGGGGCATTTCAGTTTGACTTACCTTTTTTAATGTTATGTACTGATTTATTTATGTTTAATCGTCCGAGTCACTACTCCAGTCGTGGTACCACTCATGGTATTGGTCGGCGCTTTTACAGCAGCTTGATAAACTGGCATCACGTCAGGTAGCAGCCCTTGGATTTTAGCGATACGCTGCCCTGAGTTTGGATGCGTAGACATCAACGTGACTAAGGTGTTGCTGCGACCATTTGCCGCTTCCATTTTTTTCCATACTGCAATGGCAGCTTCTGGATTGTAGCCTGCTTGCGCCATCAAACGTAAGCCACCTGCATCGGCTTGTGACTCTTGACTACGAGAAAACGGCTTATCAATACCAAAGTCACTAATCAAACCCAGCGCCTCATTACTCAGCCCTGTTTCCGCCTGTATCGCAGCACCCCCTAACTGAAGTGCTAGGCTTGTCAGAATTTTTTGCCCAGCATCCTTTTTGCTGTGCTCAGCTAACGCATGGGTCATTTCGTGTCCCATGATTGCCGCGATTTCTGCATCTGTTAACTGTAGCTTCTCTACAATACCGGTATAAAACGCCATTTTACCACCAGGCATTGCCCAAGCGTTTAATTCAGGCGAGCGTATCACAGTGACCTGCCAATCAAAGGGCACCCCTGTTGTGTTAGCGCGCACAGCATAGGGCTTCATACGATGAAAAACCCGATTTACCCGCGCGGCGGTGGCAGAGGTATTGTCTACCGCGCCTTGACTACGAGCGCTAGAAACCACTTGCGAGTAGCTTTTTGCCGCATCGATATTCATGGTAGCAGTATCATATCCTGCAATATCAGCGACCGTGGTGCAGCCTGCTAAAGTAGTAACCGTAGTCAGCAATAGTGCATTTTTTATTTTTTGAAACGTTGTCATCAGACGTCCTATTTAAGAGCCATAACCATTAAAATGTAACCGATATGTAACTAATGTGTCTAAATTGCACAAAGAGATTATCACGGTAAAAAACAAAAGTCTATCAATTTAATAGTCTATTGGTTGGCTATATTAAGATTACACGCTCATCCTAACCGCTAAGTTAGGTTTTTTTTCCTTGCAGCAATGATTTACGCCTTATAATAGTAGCAAATAAGCACAGCAAGTTATGCTATCTTTACCTCTATCCATATCGATATCGCAGCCAATATGCATATTCCTCCAATGACCTCTATCAGCTACGTACAGCAACAGCGCATTACTCGACTCTGCGTGCGCTGCGGCTTACTCCTTATGCAGTATGGCGCTGAGTCTGCCGTGGTGGTGGACTTATCGAAGCGTTTGGGGTTTGCATTGGGAATGAGTAGCGTCGAGTGTTCGCTAAATTTTAATGCGATCACTTTGACGACTATCTGTAATGAGCGTTGTATCACCACCACTCGCGACACCATCAACCAAAGTATCAATGTCAATTTATTGGTGCAAATTCAGCAAATCGTCAATAAAACCGAAGCCGCTATCAATAATAATGATTTGATTGACCGCACAACCCTTGCGTTTGATGAGTTGGATAAAACGGTATATCCGACATGGCTAGTCAGTATATTCGTTGGTGCGTCATGTGCGGCGTTTGCTTATCTAAATGGTGGCAGTTGGTCGATTACCGCCGTAACCTTTATCGCGGGTATGGTGGCAATGTTCACCCGCATCTACTTAGCAAAGCACCACTTCAATCCCTTTATCACCGTCATCGTGACGGCCTTTATCGCCTCTTTGATTGGGGCGACGACCTATTACTTTGATATTGGCAATAACGCCGATATCGCCGTTGCCTCTAGCGTGCTGTTGCTAGTTCCAAGCTTTCCTTTGATTAACTCTTTCTCAGATATCTTAAAAGGCTATGTCAATATCGGTATTGGACGTGCGGTTTTTACTTATATGCTGACCTTATCCGCGTGCGTGGGCATCGTCATGGCGCTGGTGTTACTACGCATACAACACTGGGGGTTTTGATATGTGGTTCATCGAAACCGTGGTGCTGTCATGTATTATCACCCTTGGTTGGACGCTGATGTTCAGCGTGCCCAAACGCTATATTTTGCCGTGTTTGCTGATGACCGCTCTGGGATTCGGACTAAAAACCGCCCTTGTCTATCAGCATATACATTTGGTGGTGGCGAGCTTTTTTGGTGCGATGCTTGCCAGCTTTTTGGGGGTGTACTTTTCTAAAAAACACACCCTACCGCCCAAAGCGTTAATCTCCCCAAGTGTCATCTGTATGATGCCAGGTATCGCCGCTTATAAGGCGATGGTCAGTATGGTGCAGATTGGTTACTTTGGCTTTTCAGACGAGTTATTTAGCCAAATGATGGTGTATTTATTCGAAGCCTTGTTTGTGACCTCAGGATTGGTACTGGGCTTGTCCATTCCTGGGCTATTATTTTATAGACGGCGTGCCATAGTCTAGGCAGGTTTAAGTGGGTTTAAATGAGATTATTATGTGTTAGGCTATTTTTGTTTAAATACTTTTATAAACTGATGCTAGCTGGCACACCCTTATGATAAAAAACTTGTAAGATGGATTATCCATACCCATTACAATAGAGTTCAAAACTGTACCGAAACTTAATGAAGAGACATAACAATGACAAAGCATTACGATTATATTTCTATTGGCGGCGGTAGCGGCGGTATTGCCTCCATTAACCGTGCAGCAAGCTATGGCAAAAAGTGCGCGATTATCGAAGCGGAGGAATTAGGCGGCACTTGCGTCAATTGGGGCTGCGTACCCAAAAAGGTGATGTGGTACGGCGCGCAAGTCGCCGAGGCGATTGAGAAGTACGCGCCAGACTACGGATTCGAGGTTGAGTTAAAGAATTTCGATTTTCAAAAACTCATTCAAAGCCGTCAGCAGTACATCGAGAATATCCATCGCGCTTATGACAATAACTTAGCCAAAAACGGCGTGGAAGTAATCAAAGGCTTTGCTAAATTTGTCGATACCAATACGGTCGAAGTCAATGGCGAGCATATCACTGCTGACCATATTTTGATTGCGACGGGCGGTCATCCTATTTTCCCTGATATTCCAGGCGCAGAGCACGGTATCGATTCTGATGGTTTTTTTAAATTGACTCATTTGCCCAAACGCGTCGCTATCGCAGGCGCAGGTTATATCGCTGTCGAAATCGCAGGCGTGCTGAACAGCTTAGGCGCTGAGGTGCATCTCTATGTCCGCCAGCATTCGCCGCTGCGCTCTTTTGATCACACTATCGTCGAGGCGCTGTTGATAGAGATGGAGCAAGACGGTATTCATTTGCATACCAACACCACCCTTACCGAAGTCAATAAAAACGAAGATGGCAGCTTAGAGCTATGTACTAAAGATGGCACGCTTGATACGGTCGATTGCTTGATTTGGGCGATTGGGCGCGCGCCTTCAACCGACAACATCAACCTACAAGTAACGGGCGTAGAAACCACCGAGTTTGGCAAAATCAAAGTCGATAAATTCCAAAATACCAATGTCGATGGTATTTACGCGGTCGGTGATATTATCGAAAACAGCATTGATCTGACACCAGTTGCCATCGCCGCTGGTAGGCGTCTGTCTGAGCGCTTGTTTAACAACAAGACCAATGAGCATTTGGTTTATGATTTGATACCGACGGTTATATTTACTCATCCCGCTATCGGTACTATTGGTTTATCTGAGATTGACGCGGTGGCGCAGTATGGCAAAGACAATATCAAATGCTACACCTCGACCTTTACCTCGATGTATAGCGCCGTGACTCAGCATCGCCAAAAGTGCGTGATGAAGCTGGTGTGCTTAGGTGAGGAGGAGAAAATCATTGGCCTACATGGCATCGGTTACGGTGTCGATGAGATGCTGCAAGGGTTTGCCGTAGCAGTGAAGATGGGCGCGACCAAAGCAGACTTTGATAATACCGTTGCTATTCATCCAACCGGTGCAGAAGAGTTTGTGACGATGCGTTAGTGGGCGTTAACGAGCGTTAATGGGCGCTAGATGAGCGTTATAGGCGTTAACAAGTGTTATTGCTGTCAGTAGAAGCTGATCAATAAAGAGTAAACATATCGAGTTAAATAACAAAAGGAGTGCCGCTTGGACACTCCTTTTTTTCATCGTTTGTATCTCATACCAACCACTATGGCGTCAATACCCATTCGCCATTGACATCACTGACCTTAAAAGCGCCGTTATCAGTACGACTATTGCCACCGATAGTTTGCGTGACATCAGCGGTACACAGATAAGTGTTGTCACCCTCAGTCTTATCACAGCTGACATTGTCTACGCTCTCAAGCGTTGGCATCATACCTGCCATCATGCCGCTCACAGCTTTTGCCATCTCATCATCGCCCGCTTGCACCATTGCATCGTCCATGATGCTATTGGCCTTGTCATACTGCGCCTGAATCAGCTCTTCTACGTCACTATCAGAGGGGCCGCTCGAGCAAGCGGCAAAAAGCGGTGTCAATACAGCGATGATTGCTAATTTTTTTATACGTCTCATCATATTCTCGTTTCGATTAGGTAGTGCTCAAAGTATACCTAAACACCCTTTAAAACCCAACATAATTTCTTTGTCAATAGCACTGCTTTTTAGGATGAGCCGTTTATTCTTGCTAGTAATTTGCTCTTTTTATGCCTTAGCCTCAAGTGACTTACAGACAGTCCAATCTCCTTGCTGTTATTATGCCAGTATTCTAATAAACGATAAGAGAGTTGCAAGATGGTAGCCGTCTACCTTTATATTTTACCTGTTGGCTTAGGCATTATGACTTTAGCAGCAAGTTTATTGTTCTTGTTTGCATTTTTGATGTCTGATGACCCTGCGACCCGCTTGCCTGCTTTTAACTGGTTCAAGCGCTTAATTATTGTGGCATTTATCTTGCTCAGCATTGGGCTGTTTATGACTTTTGGTCACTTTTGGGGCGCATAAAGTCCGCTGTTATGCGTTAACGATTTTCTCAAGCTCCAATAGCACTAAGTCATCGCGCTTAGGCTCGCCATTATTGCCATCGACAGGAAACGGCATACTATTACCATTTAGCTGATAACCGCGGCGCAGATAGTAGGCTAATAATTCAGGGCGGTGACTTAAGATGGACATAGTAAGACGGGTGGGTTGATTGTTACTTTTTAGATGTCTTTCAGCGAAAGTTTCGGCGGCTTGCAATATCACGTTACCGATGCCCGCTCCTTGCAGCTTTGGATGTACGGCAAACATGCCGATATAAGCTTTGTTGCTATGAGATTTTTTATCTGAACCTGTCTCGACCTTTATATCGACAGCTATGCAGCCCAATAGCTCGCCTATCTCCTTGCCGCCGCGCTCGCCGGTATCGGTCTGTGGATAAACAAAAACATAGTGCTTAGGATTGGCAATGACGCCAGCTAGCTCGTCTGCCGTGGTGCGAATACCGCCCACCAAATCGGCCTCATTGGTCCAGCCTTCATCTTGGCGATAGCAGAGGTTTAAGAGTTGCTCTAAAGCGCTCACATCATTAGCATCCGCTTGCCGTAAAAATACTTTTGCTGCTTTGTCAGCAGTGTCATTATCAGTTTTTTTGTTTTTTGCGGTAACAGTCATTTGGGTACTCTCTCGGGCTAAACATTATTGCTAATAAAAAGGGCTGACCTAATATACTAGGACAGCCTTTATGATAATTATTAACCGCTAATTAGTCTATGGTGATAGCGCATGGGCTTGCTCGATAATATCGAATCCTGCATTGATTTGAGCGCGGGTTGGCGCATGACCACGGCGTAATAATTCGCTAAAAGCAATCAGCTCTTTGTCTCGGCCTAGGGAGCTGGCGGCACTAGCGCGAGTATTCTCTCCTTCGTCATCAAAATAGTACTCGATGTAATCTAAATCGTCAGGCGTACCAAATAAAATGCCTTTATCTGGCGTCGCGGCATGACCACTATAGCGCAGACTCTTGCCATATTGCGCCGTCCAAAAGAAAGGAATACACTCCTCTAGCGAGTGGTCATTGTCTTCATTTAAGATGGCAGTAGCCGTTACCATGCCATGCTGTAAGGCCACGCGCCAATGCTCGATACGCATCCGTCCCATCTGATTGGTAGCTTTGGCAATATCGCCCAGTGCATAGACGCCGTCGCGTAGCTGTAAATGCTCATCAACTTGCACGCCATCGGGGTCATTTACTTCATTTAATATCTCGGTACGTGGTGCCACGCCCGTACCCAAAACCACCATGTCCGCTGCCAGCGTACTGCCGTCTGACAGTGTGACACCGCTGACGTGACTGCCGTCTCCATCGATGCTCTCAACACCTGCACCAAACACAAAGCGCACCCCATTTTCTTCATGCAGTTTGATGAGCGCATTACTCACCGCCTCAGAGACGATATTGCTCATTACCCGCGCGCTACGACCAACGACAGTGATTGAGGCGGCCTCGCCTGCTTGCGATAACGCCGCTGCAGCTTCCATGCCGATAAACCCAGTACCGACGATGACCACTTGCTTATCTTGGCTGGCCTCTTTGATGGCTTTGGCGTCGCTCATGCTACGTAGCGTAAACACGCTTGCAAGATCAGCACCTTTAAACGGTGGTATCTTAGGTTCAGCGCCGGTCGCCACCACCAAAAAGTCTGCGCTTTGTTTTTCATTATCGCCGTTGTTATTTTCGATAATAATAGCGTTTTCATTGGGCAATATTTCGCTGACTCGCTGATTCAGACGCAAGTCGATATTGTTTCTATCAGCCCAATTTGAGCCGCCTAAAATAAGTTTACCCTCATCCATTTGACCTGCTAAAAACGCTTTGGACAACAAAGGGCGATTATAAGGCGCTTTATTGTCGGCACTGATTAGGGTGATTTTGCCGCCATAACCAGTGTGACGTAGCTGATTGGCGGTCATAAAGCCTGCACCGCCGCCGCCGACGATGATGGTATGCGTATCAGCAAGCTGATCGTTATCTGCTCGCTCGTTGATATTGCTAGTCGTATCAACGATTAAGTTGTCGCCTTGCCTAGTCACGCTATAGCGCGTCAAGCCTTTTATCGCAACCGGCTCTATCAGCGAGCCATCAGTACTATCAAAAGTGCCGTGATGCCAAGGACAAATCACGCGATTACCGCAGCGTAGTCCTTCACCTAAGTCCGCGCCTGCATGGGTACATTTACCATCAAAAGCATTAAACTCATCGCCATCGCGGGTGATTAAAATGATACTATCATCGTCTTGTTTGAACGACTTCATACCGCCATCTTTTATACCCTCTGCGCTAATAGTAATTTTGTTATTGTCAGTCATAAGTTATCCTTAACGTTTGCTATTTCATTATTAGGTATTGATCGTTAGTTGCTTCTACTAGGCTGATTGTGAAGCACTACTTTTTTGATATTACAGATAAATAAGTACCATCAAAAATGGCGTCATCTTTAATAGTAGCAAGACCACTTGGCGGCCGATGTTTTTTTGTATATCTAGCGCGTTGCAAATCGTAACTTTTCAGCGGTTAATCCAAAACTCGATAGTTTAAGCGTTAAGCGTTTATGCTACTTTATTCATTGACTTATAAAAAATTCTTACTCACTCTTTTATCACCTATCAAATGACTATTTTATGACTGCTATAGAGAATCAACATCTTGACCTTACCACTGTCGACTTTGCGGCAGTAACCAATCCCGCTGATCTACCTCAGCCTATGACGCCACCTATCAAACAGGCGCTCTATAAAGCTAAGCCTGAAGACTTTGTGGTCAATGAGCGGTTAGAGGTAGACTTCACAGACGCAGGCGAGCATTTATGGCTACATATAGAGAAATCAGGGATTAATACCGCTTATTTAGCTAAATTACTCTCTGAATGGGCGGACATACCTTTGCGCGATGTCGGCTATTCAGGACTTAAAGATCGCCAAGCGCTAACGACGCAGTGGTTTAGTCTACGGCTGCCTAAAAAACAAAAGCCTGATAGCGACTTTGCGCCTGTAGATATCAAGGCGCATGAGACGGTCAAAATTATCGCTGAGCATTGGCATAATAAAAAATTAAATCGCGGTACGCATAACGCCAATCAATTTGTGATTACTCTACGTGATATTGAGTTTGCAAAAGATCAAACGCTGGGCGATAAATCATCCGTAGAGCAGCACTTACAGACCATCAGCAAGACCGGCGTGCCTAACTATTTTGGTCCGCAGCGCTTTGGTTTTGGTGGTAATAATATCCGCGAAGCGCTAAACCTATTTGCCAGACCATTAAAAAGCACTTCATCAGCTAAAAAGAAAAATAAACGTAAAAGTGCCGTACGCGAGCAAAATTCGATGGAGTTATCGGCGGCGCGAAGCCTCATTTTTAATCAGATATTGGCCGCTAGAGTGCAAGACGGCAGCTGGAATACAGGATTAAATGGCGATGTATTTAATCTAAATGGCTCAGGCTCGATATTTGCCAGCAAGCACATGGATGAGACCTTGCAAGCGCGATTGGCCAGCGGTGATATTCATCCAACCGCGGTCATGTGGGGCGCAGGCAATAATAAAGTAGCAGGAGAAGCTGCTGAGTTAGAGAACACAGTCGTACAGCAAGATGCTTTATTGGCGGCCTTAGCAACAGGACTTGAGCAGCGTGAGGTAAAAGCGCAAAGACGAGCACTGCGACTACCAGTTGAGGATTTGAGCTGGCAATGGGCGGATGAGCAAGATGAGGAGCAAACGCTGGTCTTGAGCTTTACCTTAACGACTGGCAGCTTTGCCACCAGTGTATTGGCCAGCATCGTCCAGCATTTACAGTTGGGCTCAGCTTAGATACCACACAGCATCACATGGCGGCTATTTTCGCTGTCGAACATATGATTGGCACTGACTACTTGGTCGCGGCCACGGTCTTTTGCTTCATAGAGCGCCTTGTCCGCTGTACAGATTAAACGCTGGCAAATATCAGGTGGCAAAAGGGTCTGGTACTCTGGCGGTAAGGCGGATCTGTGGTGGCGGGGTTTGCCTGCGGGCGCTGGTTTCAGCGCCGCCTCTAACTGTAGCTGCTCCGTACGGGCTTGTTTCATACACACGCTTTGTTCGTGAGTGAACGTGTATAGCCCCAAACTTGCGGTGACGCTAAACGCCTCATTATCATCGACCTTGATGATGTGCTTGCTGATGTCTTTGCGGAGCTGTTCGGCGATGAGCATCGCCCCATCATGACTCGTGGCTGGCAGGACAATCAAAAACTCTTCGCCGCCATAGCGGCTTACGATGGCCGCATCGGTCAATGCCTGAGTCAGCGTCTGCGCCACTTCAAACAACACCTGATCGCCGACCTCATGGCCATAGGTATCATTGATGTCTTTAAACCAATCCAAATCTAGCAAGATAACGCTAAAGTCCTGCCCGTCTTGTAGCTCTTTTAGCGCCTGCTTCATCTGCGTCAAACCGTATCGACGATTTTTGAGCTGGGTTAGCTCGTCTTGATTGGCATGCTTTAATATCTCGTTTTTGCTGTCATCTAATATCAACAACAACGTACGAAACATATAAACGATAAAGATTGCTTTGGGTAAGGCCAGTAGCACATGGGTTGCGCGCCAAAAAAACGTCGAAGAGCGCTGTAGCTCGCTGATACTCGACCAGTCTAACGTCACCCCCTTAAACACCGAGGTGGCAAGCGTGTTTTCGATCGCCATCAGCTCGTTATACGTCAGATAGTTTTGGCTGTCTAAAAATGGATAAACAAACGTCAGTTGACGCAAGTTGGGCAGATGAATACCGAAGTAAGGCGCCAAGATAGCCAATAAAATCAGAGCAATCTGTAGCAAAAATACACGCCACGCATAGCGGCGCTTGATCAGCATCATCCCAAGCATCGCACCGCCTACCAGCGAGACACCCGCAAACAAACTGCTATAACCGACCATGACGATCACAGTGGCGATATAGAAGGTATAAGGCACTACCAACAGCAGCTGCCATTTATTTAAGTTTTTGTTTTTTATGGCAGTCGTTTGCCGTTTAAGACGCGATAGATGGCGTGCAATACCCCAAAAAAACACACCCATCACCGTAATGCCAAGCCACAGCAGATACAACAGATGAATATAAACATAAGCGCCTAAGGCATCTTGATACCACCAGACAAACGCACACCAAAGCCAGTGTAAAAACACCTCCATTAAGATAAACACTGCCAACAAAGCAGTCCTATCAGCAGCTTGCCATTCAAAGATTGCTTGTGAGAGTCGCTTGTAGCCTAAATGAAGAACCGATACAGACATAGTGTGGCTACCGCAAAAAATGTAAATACACCAGACATAACATGAGTGAAAGCAACCAACAACTACAACTGCTATATAAAATAAGCGTCTATTAAATATAAGCTCAGATAGCTGCGTACTTAAGAGATAAACGTCCTACTCATCGTACAAACGCTGGCCACCACTTAAGTGTGGCAAGATTTTTCTGAGGTTTCAATCTGTTTTGGCTATTTATTAGACAAACGCTCACCTCAAAGTGTAACCAAATAAGCGGGGGGGGGCCTCACGCTTCTAGACAGATGTATATGAGCCGTTAGCCAAGCGTGGTAAACGACTGCCAGACGCCTTGTTGGTCAGGTGTCAATACAGGAACGTCACCCAAGCGCCGCCACGGCATATTGCTACCATGAAAGTCACTACCAACCGAAGCCACCAAATTGTTGGCAGCGATACTACGGTCGACCATGCGGCGGGTGCTGATAGGCTCACTGGTGGCAGGCAGCTCACAACCATCACCGCCTAGCCCAGCAAACTCTTCGACCAGCTTACGCACCCGCGTGGCTGAGAGATGATAACGCGTCGGATGCGCCAATACAGCCTTGCCGCCACACGCGTGTATCAGCTCGATACCCTCAGCCATGCTCAGCGCATCGATCGCCACATAGGCAGGTTTATTATCCGCCAGATATTTGTCAAAGGCCTTTTGCACCGTTTTGACGTCGCCGCGCTCAAACAGCACCTGACCGATATGAGCGCGTCCGACCCCTTGCGGGTTGCCACCGGCTTTATCCAGTACAGCCTGCCACAGCTCCTCATAATCGAGACTTAATAACTCACTAAGCTTCTCAGTGATTTTCTGACCGCGACTGGCGCGGCTGTCTTGTAATTGCTGCAAAGTTGCGTGCATTTTATCTCGGTCAATAAAATCCAGCCCCAGTACATGGATGATTTTTTTGGTTGATTTGTTTTTGCCATAACCGCCGCTGAGCGTATGCTCACAGCTAATCTCAACCCCATTAATCAGCTGCATACCGCAGGCCGTCGCCGCTGCCCGCGCCTCATCAATCCCTGCCAGCGTATCATGATCGGTCAGTGCCAATACATTGACGCCAGCTGCATGGGCACGTTGCACCACTTCGGTCGGTGCATAAGTACCATCAGAGCAGGTACTGTGACAATGTAAATCAAATTTCATAAAATAAGCCTTAGCTTTAATAGTATATAAAAGTAAGTTCGAAATAAAATCGACGCGCTCATATGAACGGGCAACTGGTATAAATTTTCCTTGCTTGCTGTGTCTATGCTGACAGATGCTGCGCAAAATTTTCCAGCTGCACTGTATCGGTTTTAAAGTGAGTTAACGATATAAAAAGTCAATAATAACTCGGCGCGCCCGCGCATCAGCAACAACCCTTTCGATATAGCAGTAGCACGACTAATAAGCCGCATTGACTATTGGCGCGCAGGCTTGTGATATCGTATGATTATCGCGTTGTTTGCTTTTTTTTGCCGCAGTAGACGTGTAAACTACCCCATACGTTTTTGTTGGACATCCCACTTGCTATGAAAGCCTTATTAGACTTTATTCCTTTAATTGCCTTTTTTATCGCTGCTCGTTACAGTGGTATCTTGGCCGCGGCGGGTGCACTACTGATCGCCACCATCTTCGTTTATGCCATTCACTTCATTCGGCAAAAAGGCAAATTTGATAAACAGCAATGGGTCGTTTTGTTATTGACCATTTTGTTCTGTGGTGGCACGTTATTGCTGCGTGATGATGTCTATCTACGCTGGAAGTCGCCAATCATCAACGGCATCTTTGCCTTAACGCTGATTGTCAGTGCCGCGATCAATAAACCCTTGATGCAGCTGGCCATGAAAGATGTCTTTTCACTGACGATGAGCGGCTGGAAAAAACTGACTGTCGCGTGGGGGTTGTTTTTTGCCTTTATGGGCATCTTGCATTATATCACAGCGTTTATGATGTCAGATGAAGCTTGGATCAACTTTAAAACTTATGGCTGGATTCCAATTATGTTGGTGTTTGTCGTCGCTCAGTTTGCAGTCTTAAAAAAGCATCTCAATCCAGCATTGACGGATAAGTCGGCAAAATAGCAAAGTCGCGCGCATTATGATTTCTATGATTTTATAATAATTTGCAGCGCCAGCTAAATGCCAATCGCGACCATCATGATGCCATCGTGGCACGTTTGTATCGATACTCGCGATTTTTTATCAGCTTATATGGTTAGGGCTTGTTGAACATTCATCCCTTTTATTTACTGTTTATTTTATGAGGAAGTCTCATGTCCTTATTTGCCATCATCGGTCATAACGTAGCCGATAGCCACGCGCAGCGTCAACTTACCCGCGCTGAGCACGTCGCCCGTCTGCAGGCACTCGACCAAGAAAACCGCCTAATTATCGCAGGCCCTACCCCTATCGAACACGGTTTGGAGGCAATGTCAGGTAGCTTAATCATCGCTGACTTTGAGTCTATCGAGGCGGCGCAGGTGTGGGCAAACGACGAGCCCTACCTACGTGATGGCGTCTATAGCCATGTCGATATCAGACCCTTTATTCATACGTTGCCGAAATCTGGCAACGACGCTGCACAAGTGACCAAACCGTGAGCCGATACCCCTCTGTACTAAATACGCTTGGCTCTACGTCTGCGCTTGCTGGAGTGTTGTTGGTCATGGCGCTGGCCGCGCAGTCTGCTTATGCAGCGCCGAGCGTCACCGATACGGCTGCCAGCACTGCCGCCCCTTTGGTAGAGCAAGCCGCACCGCCTGCAGCGGGTGCCAATACCAGCCTTGATATTAATAACACCTTGGCCGCGCAGTTGCAGCCGTCCAGTCAAGCGCTCTCCGATGCCAATCAGCAGCTCCTTAGCCGCAATGCCCAATTGCAGCGGCAAGTGAATGACTTACAAACCCAAGTCAATGTCTTGATATATGAGAGTAAGGGCCAGTTGTTTTTATATGGCGCTTTTACGGTTTTGATCAGCTTGCTTGTGGGTATTTTTATCTCGTGGCTTGTGTTTGTCCGCCGTGAGCGCTGGTAGTTTTATTTATCGTCTTTTTGCTTTGTCTGATGTGACCATTTATGTCTAACGCCGCCCCAAAAAACAGCAGTACATCTGCCTCCTTGCCAAATAGACAGCCAGATAGCCAGCCAGATACTCAGTCGCCAAACAGTCATTCACCACAGCCTTCTGCCATCCATCCTGCTAAGATTGACTGGCAAATGGATGACACGGGCAATCAGGTACCGGTATCTGGTGAGTTTGGTGATGTGTATTTTTCCCATGCCGATGGTCTCGCAGAGTCGCGCTACGTGTTTTTGGCACACAACCAACTCGCCGAGCGCTTGGCAAACCTTGCGCCAATGCAATGCTTTAGCATCGCGGAGTTGGGGCTTGGCACAGGGCTAAATTTATTGGCAACGTGGCAGCTCTGGCGTGCGCTGCGTGACATGCATCCGCACTTAGCCACAGCGAAGTTGCATTTTATTACCACAGAAAAATTCCCGATACCGCTCACGGATCTTACTCAAATTTTAGCCTTATGGGCACAGCGTGCGCCTGAGCTGGCCGAGCTGATTGAGCAGTTTTTGGCCGCTTATCCGCCGCTCATCGCAGGCTGTCATCGCTTGCGTTTTTTCGATGACAACTTAACGGTCGATATATGGTTGGGCGATGCCGCGGATAGCTTGGCAAAATTGGCACCAGGGACGTACCTAACGCCAGCGCCTGCTGTCGATGCTTGGTATCTGGACGGATTTGCGCCGTCGTGCAACAGCACCTTATGGGCTCAAAATATCTTTGCACAAATTCAGCGTCTCTCCCGCTCTGGCACAACCGCGGCCACTTATAGCTGCGCCGGCATCGTCAAACGGGCGCTACAGAGCTGCGGCTTTGAGATCCAAAAAGTCAAAGGCTTTGGCCGCAAGCGTGAGATGCTCACTGCCATCATGCCAGCGCCAGTAAGCGATGAGACATCTGGCCACACTGATAATCGAGCGGCTGACCACCAAGCTATAGATAATAGCCATAGTATCGTCATTGGTGCTGGTATCTCAGGGCTGATGATGGCGTGGACGCTGGCCAATCGCGGTGTCCAGGTGACCTTGCTGGATAAAATGGCACCGTTGGCAGGGGCGTCAGGCAATCCGCGCGCCCTACTCGCGCCCAAAATGACGCCCATCCATCATGTCGACGAGCATCTGCATACTATCGGCTATCTCTATAGTAGCAGACTATATCGAACGCTCAATGGCAAGGCTACGCAGCAGCAGCTAGCGCCAGTGCTTGAGCCGACAGGCGCGCTCGATTTGCTGATAAAAGCCAATATCGGCACCGAGCAGATTGCAGATTATCCAGATGAGATGGCGACCACTTTATCTCATGAACAAGCCCAAAGTATTAGCGGGCTAAAAGCGCAAGACTTAACAGAAAACTTATATTTACCACAGTCTGGCTTGGTCAATCCGCACGCCTTAAAAGACGTCGTTCTGACGCATCCGCTCATCCGCTTTCAGCAAATAGACGTTTACGATATTAGCGAGACGGCGCAAACCGCTACGATTAAAGGTAATGATCAGGCAAACAACACCGTCTCTCTTGATGCTGATAACGTGGTGATTTGCGCCGCATTTGAGAGCCATAAGCTAGATCGGCGCATTTTTGATTGCCGTAAAATACGCGGTCAGCTCTCTTGGTTTACGCCGACCGCCGCTGAGCTTACAAACTTACCGAAAGTACCACTTAAATACAGCGGTTACTGTGCCCCCTTTACCGCGCACGCTGGCGATAACGAGTTAAACGATGTGGTAGAAGGTGCAACGCATTTATTGTTAGGAGCGAGTTTTGTGCGTAATGACACAGGCACCGATATCCGTGATGAAGAGCATCAGATTAGCCGCGACAAGCTCGTCACTGCCATTCCTGAGATGGCAGCCGTGATTCCAACAGATACCACTCTGTGGCGGGGACGTGCAGGCATTCGCACCCAAACGCCTGATTACCACCCCATGGTTGGGCTGTTGGTAGATAGTAAGCGGCTTTGGACAATGAGTGCAATGGGCGCAAAAGGCTATGCACTCGCCCCCATATGCGCTGAGGCCTTGGCAGATATGATGCTTGGCTCGTTTGCACCGCTATCAAAAGCGATGCAAGCACGCCTATCGCCCAATCGTACCCGTTTGCAAACACCGCTCACTTAATATCATTTAGGATGATATTTATGTACATCAAAACAACGCTTTCGACGATTCATATTATCTTGTGATATCTTTATTTAATATTCATTCCGACAATGAGATAAGCATCATGAGCTATCATCAAACCACCCTTAAGCTACCTGCCTACGCGCGTGGCATCCATGTCATCACGCCTATCATCGAGGAAGCCATCGCTCAGCTCATACCGTCCAGCGCCAAAGCGGGGCTGGTTCATTTGTTTTTGCAACACACCTCAGCCAGTCTCGCCATTAATGAAAATGCTGACCCAGATGTAAGATTGGACACAGAGGATTGGCTCAATAAAATCGCCCCAGCCGATCAGCCAGAGTACCGTCATACCTTGGAGGGCTCCGATGATCTACCAGCGCATCTCAAAAGCATAATGATAGGTGTCAGTTTAACCATTCCTCTGATAGATGGTGTCTTGGGTTTGGGGATGTGGCAAGGGGTTTACTTATGTGAGCACAGAGACATGAAGGGTTATGGCGGACAGCGTAAGCTGGTCATTACAGTCAATACGTAATACTATATAGTGATGAGATGGCAGGTTGACCCTTGCAAATTGCCACATTGATATAGCGCGCTATTAACGGATAAACCTGACTATGAGAACCTCTTTACCAAAACGGCTCAGCTTTTTGAACGCTAACACTTACTGCCTCAGTGCACCTGCTATTTTTTTGAGTGTGTTTTTGCTGACTGCCTGTCAAGAAACGCCAGAACCCGAAGAATCTGCCGAAACACCATCTGCAACGTCAACACAGACAACGCCAGTAACGACAAATATCAATGTCAATGAATCGGCGGATGACAGTATAGAGGAGGTACCGAACTCAGCGCAGACTACTACTGATTCAGAGCGCGATGTGAGCTTGACTGAACTGGAGCAAGACCTTGAAGAGACTAAAACGGTATCAAATAACGCTGTAACCCCTAGTCCAGAGCAGGCCATCAAAGGCGCACAAATCACCGATGTCCGTTATAAGAGTGCTGCAGGTGATACCTTATCGGTGGTTTTTGAAACATCAGCTTCTGGGCTACTCAATGCCATCGTCACTCGCCCCAATCAGCCAAAGTTGACACTCAGCGCACCAGAAGGCCAAGGTAACAACCCCACATATCGCTCAGCCGATGGTAGCATCCAATTGGTGAGTCATGTAGGTGGCGGTACCATTGATCTTATCCAAAACAATAAAGTCACTAGCTTTGATGCAGTCAGTGCTGAAGCAGAAGTCGTCACTGAATAAAACCTAAACATGTACTTTATCTAAATCGGTATTTAAAACTAAAAAAAAGCGGCAAACGCTATTATCGTTGCCGCTTTTTTTATCTCTATTTACTGGTCTCTACTCACTCGGATTTACTTAACTTTCTGGTAGATGATTTTATTTAACCAAACCCAGTCGATTGACCAAAAAGTCCGACCAACCAACTTATCGCCGTCCATATCCCCCAGCCAACAAATAAAATCACGATGAGTCCCAATATGTCAGGGATATGCAAGTACAGCCACGCTACTATAGAATTACGCCAAAAGCGACTTTGCTGCTGCTTGTCTTCTAACGATTGATGCAAAAACGGCCGATCCATATGCATGGTTTCGGTGATGCCATATTCATCGTGTAGATGCTCATGTACGATACCCAAGGTCTTACGGCTAGGACGTATAAAGATATCCAGCAATGTGCCGATACCAGGGACGATACCGACCACCATATCAATCAGCGCCAGTCTGACCGCAGGTGTCATTTTATGTGCCGGTACCCCTAGCTGACGACCTAATATAAAGGCATAGCTGGTCAACGCCAGCCCCGCCAAATCCCCTGCCAGCGGAATGGTTGACAGCGCAGCATCAGCGCCCATGCCTTGCTTGGTAAATGGCACCCGCACCAATGAGTCCATGGTGTTGGCAAATTTGGCCAGTTTACGCTCAGTGGCGATGACCTGCGCGCGCGTCAGTCCATGTTCAGCAAGATTAATCTCATAAGCTGTTTGTACTTCATTAACTACAGGCTTCTTAGTCGAGCGTCGCTTTAATGACTCAGAGAATTTATCCATTAAAAGTCGTCCATAAACACGCAATTGCGATAAGTGCAAAGACATAGCGTCCGACCCAGATATTGGCCAAAAACGCCTGAAAGCAAGACATCGAATGACGCGTGGCACAAGCGCTGTTTTGCTTAGCGAACATCATTGCTACTAAGGCTAAGCCAAAGATAGGAATGATATTTAAGCTCGTTGGGGCAAAATAATGCCACATCACCACACCCATAATGAGCAAAAATAGCATCTGTAGCAGCGAGATGATAACGACATCATAGCGGCCAAAGAGTATCGCTGTGGATTTAACCCCAATCTTTAAATCGTCCTCACGATCCGCCATGGCATACTGGGTATCGTATGCTACCGTCCAGCACATATAAGCGATAAACAACAGCCAACACCAGATGTCAGGCGCACCTTGTATCGCGACATACGCCATCGGTATCGCCCAGCCAAACGCTGCAGCCAAAAACACTTGCGGCAAATGGGTATAGCGCTTCATAAAGGGGTAAATAAAGGCCAATATGACCGCCCCTAACGACCAATAGAACACTTGTATCGGTAAAAAAAACAATAAACTGGCACTGAGTAAGACAAGTATCACAAAAGCTGCGATGGCTTCTTTGGCAGACAAGCGGCCATCTGCTAATGGTCGGCCTTTGGTACGAGACACATGACCGTCGACCTTACGATCGGCAAAGTCATTAATCGCACAGCCTGCCGCCCGCATCAAAATTGCCCCAAGCGCAAAGATAATAAATACTTTTAGGCTGGGCAAGCCTGCTACCGCCCCTTGCTGCTGCGCCTCACCCATCGCCGCCAGCATCACACCCCAAAGCGTCGGCCACAAAAGTAGCTCAATACCGACTGGCTTATCAAAGCGCGTCAACTGCATATAGGCATGCAGCTTGTCTTTTAGGCTTAACTCTAAGGGCGTACTACTCATAACTTTGATGCTCTTTATAGGTTCTCATACAGACTATTGGCTTCGATTAACGACAACTCAGGATACTGCTTACGTAATGCCTTGATTGCTGTAACTTTATTGTCTTGGACGTTTTGCTGACGTAGATAGGTCATATATTCTTGCGGACTGCGTAGCTTTTTAAGCTCGCCTTCTAAACGCAAAATACGGGTGCGCAAAAATATATTTATTAATAATAATGCGGCTCCTACCGCCCAAACTATGATGGTTAAAATCGCTCTCTCCTAAGCTGACTGCTACTAAAAATCAATATAAACATAATGACTCATATTCCACTAAACGAAATAACCATCAAAGCGGACGGCTGCATTATGCCAGCTTTCACTAACCGGCTCATCGGCAAATAGTGGCGCAAATTGTGGGCGCTTGACGATCACGCGACCTTGGTCTTGCGCGCTTTGACGCACAACTGCCTTAGCGCTATTTAGTAGTTGTCGCTCTTCATCTTGTGTCGGTGGACGAGCCAATTGATGCAATGCCTGCATGTGCTTGCCTACTTTTGCGCCTTTGCCAGTCTTACTATCTTGATAGCTGTCTTCTGGAAACATCGGATCTAGATAGACCACATTGACGGCTTTAGTCGCACCTGTCATATCAGCTGGTAAAGTGGCAAAGTAGCTGAGCGCATCGGTGTTGATGATGTGCAGACGGCTCATCAGCTTTTGCCAATTGGGCTGTGCACTCATCCGCTGCTGCTCTACCAACAATAGCAATGCCATCAACGGCTGCTGCTCGAGCATGGTGACTTGTGCGCCGGTGCTGGCCAATATCAAACTGTCATGACCAAAGCCTGCGGTGGCATCAATCACACGGCTGTCCGCTGTGACCTTCGCTGCTTGCAGCAATAGCTCAGATTTTCGTCCTGCGCTTACCACGCGGCGCTGCAATTTATCCCATTCTGGCGCCACGCTTAGCCCATCGCTCAGCCACGATAACTTGTCTTTTTGATCCAATACTAAAATAGGTACGCTGGAGGTTTGGCTTAACTGCTGGCGACGTTTTTGAGTGACCTTATCGTGCAATCGCTCAGTATTTAAGACAATGGGCAGATGGTGCTGTACTATCAAAGCTTGCAAGCGCTCAATCTGTGCTTGCTGGCTATCGCTGATATAAAACAGCTGACAGTAACTTTGCACATTAGGAGGGTTAACTGCTGGTCGCGGCGCGCTCATGACTATTTCTCTCTATTTATTGCCTGTATAACCACAAATCATCGCGCCCATTTAGCCTGCCATTTGATAGCCAAATAGCCAAGACGCCAACAGTACGATGACTCCTGTGATAATCCGTAGCCATGCAAAAATCGTAAAATCACGGCGACTGACCCATGCTACCAGCCAGCGAATACAAAGCAGCGCGACGATAAATGACACCACTGTGCCTACGCCCAATACCAGCCAGTCTTCACTGCTATCCAGTACCTCATGATGCTTCGCTAAATCAAGCAAGCCTGCACCAACGATGACCGGAATCCCCAAAAAGAAAGAAAACTCTGCCGAAGCCTTGCGCGAGACGCCAAGCCAAAGCGCACCAATGATGGTCGCCCCTGAGCGAGAGGTCCCTGGAATGAGAGCCAGACATTGAAACAACCCTATCATCAGCGCTGTCTTTAGACTGACGTCTTCGGCCTCACACGCAGTGACGGTCTTAGGGCGTTTTTCGACATAAAAAATCAGCAGACCACCGATAATAAGCATGATGGCGACTGTGATCGGATTAAACAGATAAGTCTTAATCTCATCGGCAAAGGTAAAGCCCACCAGCATCACCGGAATGGTGGCGACAATCAGACTCAGCCCCAGCTGCCGTGGGTTGCTCATGCCAGCGGCCTTGCCAGTCAGCAGACCCATAAACGCTTGCCACAGCCTTCCCCAGTAGTCATAAATGACCGCCAAAATAGCACCAAGCTGCACCACCACCACAAACAAATCAACTTTGTCTTTGCTCCAAAACCCCATGACATCGGCTGACAAAATCATATAGCCGGTACTAGATATGGGCAAAAACTCAGTGATACCTTCAACGATACCCATGATGACAGCTTGAATTAGTAAAATGATATCCACGGTGGTATTCCTAAACCCAGATTGACAGGTGACTGAGTATAATGTTTGCGGTGTTGTTATCGTCTATACGGCTAGCCGCAGTTAGGCCTTGCCTTGCTCTTTGAGGGTTTTCCATGCTTGGTTGCGCAGATACTTTGGTAGTGCATGTGCCGCATCGGTACCGCCAGTACGCATAAATTGGGCGATACCAATCTGCCCTATCACCACGGCGTCCGGCCAGACATCATCATGACACACCTGCTCGTCTTGTGGTTTGAGTAATATCGAGCCGTTACCAGCGATAGGTAAATTCAGCGTCGTCTGACTGTCATAATCGAGCAGCTGCTCTGTGCTGTCGTCATCCGCCGTCGACACTGGCTGCATAATGGCGGCTGTCTCTTCGGTCTGCTCTATCTTATAGTGACCAAAATATACTTGCTGCATCCGCGCATCAAGGGCGCTATAAACCTCTGTCACGCCATACTGCTGATAAGCGCACTGAGCAATGGCTTGCAGGCTTGAGACGCCGACGCAAGGCAGATCATGCGCCACAGACAACGCTTGCACCACGGCGGTATTGATACGTATGCCGCTAAACGCGCCAGGGCCACGGTTAAATATTAATGCTTGTATATCCGCAAGCTTTAGATTGGCCTCCAACAAGGCCGCATCAATCATCGGCAAGATTTGCTGGGTTTGCTGACGTTTGCCGCTCTCTGTATGAGGGGACAATACCTGTCCACTGGCATCTAAAACGGCGATCGAACACTGATCGAACACGGTATCCATTGCTAAAAACATCACAACCTCGATTTTGTCGCTCGGCACAAAACTTATGCCCTAATAAATCAGCGCCTATCATAGCATTTAGGATAGGCAAGTTTTATGAATTTCTACGTTTTTCATACTTTCTTTATCAGTACCAACCCACGCTTGGCAAACAGAAAAGACCCCAAAGCCGTCACAGCTTTGAGGTCTCTTTGATGGTCGTTATACTTGCCGTATTTATAATACTGACGACAATACTGACGACCATGCCTGCCAATCAAGGCTTAAAAGCGCGTTTTGAACTTTTTGGGCGCTTGGTTTTGTAGCTCTTGCATCTGCTTTTGCATCTCTTCGGTGCTCGGCATGTTGTTTGGATCTAGCCCCATTTGCTTTGCCATCTGTGCAGGATTCACGTCTTTAGCGCCGCCTTGCTGACCACCGCCAAACAGTGGACCGCCGCCAGATCCGCCGCCACCCATCAAGCCTTGCATCGACTTCATCATTTTACTGATGCCTTCTGGCTTTGAGATCATTTTCATCATCTTTGCCATTTGCTTATGCTGCTTGAGCAAACGGTTGACGTCTTGAATCTCACGCCCAGAGCCTGCGGCAATACGGCGCTTGCGGCTTGGGTTGATCTTATCTGGGTTTTTACGCTCAAACGGCGTCATAGAGTTAATCAACGCCTCCATTTCACGTACTTTTTCTTCAGGTTTGGCATCCTCGACCGCTTTTTGCATATCAGAGCCGCCCATACCCGGCATCTTATCTAAAAAACCTGCCATGCCGCCCATACTCTTCATTTGCTGAAACTGTGTCAATAGATCCTCAAGGTCGAAGTCACCGCCCTTTTGCATCTTTTTCGCCATTTTTTCGGCTTTATCACGGTCGATTTTTTGTTCGACTTCTTCGACCAGACTCAGTACATCACCCATACCGAGGATACGCTGGGCGATACGCTCAGGATGAAAGAGCTCTAAGGCGTCCAGCTTTTCGCCGCGACCCAAAAACTTAATCGGCTTGCCTGTGATGGCACGTACAGACAACGCCGCACCGCCGCGCGCATCACCATCGGTCTTGGTGAGGATAACGCCTGTCAGCGGTAGCGCATCATTAAAGGCTTTGGCAGTATTGGCGGCATCTTGACCTGTCATCGCATCGACGACAAACAACGTCTCAGATGGATTGACCGCAGCCGTTAGCGCCTTGATCTCATCCATCATGGTGTCGTCAATGTGCAAACGACCCGCGGTATCGATGATCAAGATATCTTGGTATTGGATTTTGGCTTCTTCGATAGCGCGGCGGGCGATATCTATCGGGTTTTCATCGACACTTGAATTGACAAATTTAGCATTCACTTGACCAGCCACTTGCTCAAGCTGCTTAATCGCGGCTGGACGATAGACGTCGGCTGAGACCAGCATGACTTTTTTCTTTTGCCGCTCTTGTAAGTACTTGGCAAGCTTACCTGCCGTGGTGGTTTTACCCGCCCCTTGTAGGCCTGCTAATAGATAGACAACCGGCGGTTTACCAGTCATCTCAAGCGTTTGGTTGGCACTGCCCATCATCTCGGTCAGCTCGTCATGGACGATTTTGACAAAGGCTTGGCCCGGCGCCAGCTCTTTTAGCACCTCAGCACCCAGTGCCTGCTCTTTGACACGTTTGACAAAGTCACGGGTGACAGGTAGCGCCACATCAGCCTCTAGTAATGCCATACGCACTTCGCGCAGCGTGTCTTTGATATTGTCTTCAGTCAGTTGTCCAGATCCTACGATATTACGTAGGCTCGACGATAAGCGTTCTGTTAAGGTATCAAACATAAATAACTCTCAGTTAAAATAATACAGTTAAAATAGTTGTTCGTTAAATCAGCGCTTAGTAAACCAGTTAACCGATTTATCAATAATATCAGGGTGTCTGAACATATTAAGGGATGCTTTTGGCACAAACCCTTATGAGATGGCCACAAAAAACAGCAGATAATCCTTACTATACCATTAAGACGACACGGTACTTATGGTCGTTTTGCAGAGGTTTAAACCCTCTTGCTGCGGATAATGCGGCCACCAAGCATTTATCAAGAATAAGTAAGATGGTGCTCAATTGCCACCCATTTTATGATAAATTGGAGGATTATTCTAATCATTCCGATAATACCACTTTGGTGATACATTGAGCGGTCATGTTGCGCTCAGTATGAGATGAGGTTTTATATCTGTGCACTTTGCATTCTTACTTGCTAGCCTGACTTATATAGCGGTCAGCGTTTACATCGGTTGGGCGCTGATTGCTGATAAACCTATCTACAAAGGCCGCAGTCTAGGCTTATTGCTGATCGGGATGGCCGCGCATGCCGCGCTACTTTATCCATCTGTGGTGACGTTGTATGGCCTAAATTTTAATTTGTTTAACGTCATCAGCCTGATCAGCTTATTTTTCTTGTGTTTTTATGTGCTGTTTAGCCTGTATCGTCCGATTGTCAGCCTCGGTATCTTGGCGGCGCCGACCGCGCTGGCAGGCATGACCATCGGCTATGTCGGCCGTGCCCCCTATCAGCCCATTACCGATATCAGCCTCGGGCTTGAGACCCATATTTTACTGTCGCTGGCGGCCTATTGTGTGCTCTTGATGGCTGCGGTGCAGGCGCTGTTTTTACGGCTACAAATCCGTGAGCTTAAGCACAAAACCATCCACCGATTTTGGGTCAATAAGCTGCCATCTCTACAAAGTATGGAGAGCTTATTGTTTGATATGCTCTTAGTTGGCTTTGTCTTGCTGAGTATCGCGCTGGGGATTGGCTTTATTTACGTACAGGACTTGATGGCGCAGCATATCGTCCACAAGACCGTGTTTAGCCTGCTGTCTTGGTTGTTATTTGGTGGCTTATTATTCGGTCATTGGCGCGCAGGCTGGCGCGGCAAACGTGCGGCCAACATCACCATTTATGCTTTTATCCTGCTGGCTATTGGCTTTGTTGGTAGCAAGTTTGTATTAGAGATGCTGCTATAGTTGGTATTTTCAAGCAGCAAACATAAAAAGGCCGCCAGTCATGATAGAAGATGACTGGCGGCCTTTTTACTGACTTACAGTGATTTCAGCACTATTTAATTAAATACCTTAATTAAACACCACGGTTTTATTACCCGCTACAATCACGCGGTTTTGTACATGCCAATTGACTGCACGTGCCAAGACATTGCGCTCGATATCACGGCCAATAGCGCGCAGCTCCGCCACGCCCTGACGATGGGTGACGCGGTGTACGTCTTGCTCGATGATAGGCCCTTGATCGAGCTCGGCGGTGACATAGTGCGCTGTTGCGCCGATAAGTTTGACACCTTTGTCATAAGCCTGACGATACGGGTCGGCACCGACAAACGCTGGCAAAAATGAGTGATGGATATTAATCACCTGCATCGGCCAGCGTTTGACAAAATCGGACGACAATATCTGCATATAACGCGCCAATACCAATAAGTCATTGCCTGCCATCAGCGTATGAATCTGCTCTTCGGCATCTGCTTTGTTGTCTTTAGTCACAGGTACATGATGAAAGGTAATACCAAAGTTTTCTACCGCTTGGCGCAGGTCTGGATGGTTGCTGACCACACACGTAATATCACAATCGAGCAAGCCACGCTGATGACGCCATAATAAGTCCAATAATGCATGATCGAACTTTGACACCAAGATACCGACCTTGGTCTTGATGGCATTGTTGTGTAGCCGCCAGTCCATATTGTGACGCTTAGCCACGGTATGTGCAAAGCTGGCTTCAAAGTTCTCAATGATATCGCTCAAGCCTGCCAAAGCAAACTCCAAACGCATGAAGTACTGCCCGCCCTCATGCGCGGTGGAGTACTGATCCAAGGTAATGATGTTCGCGCCATAGCGATGGATAAACTCAGATACAGCTTGGACGATGCCCGCTTGGTCACGGCACTTAATGAGTAGCGTCGCCGTATCGATAGCCGCTGTCGTTTGCGAAGATTTTGCTGATGTACTTGGCAATGACACAGCTGGCGAGGACACAGCTGCATTGTTGCTCGAGGTGGTGTTATTTGGTGTTGTTTTACTTAGCATAATGCGCCCAATTCAAAAAACAAAGCTATCAGCTTTACATGGTCATGCTGATAGCAAAAATCTAATAAAAGTATAGGAAACCGACTATTCTAATCGTTTTTGCAAAACTTTGCTGATTGAGTTGCTTGTATTTGGTTATTAAGATTATAAATGCAAAAACCCCCAACGCAGGGTTGGGGGTTTCGAAAATGCGGAGATAACTATAGTTACTATCTAATAGTATAAGTATAACTAGTTACATTACCACTTGGAGCAGTAGCAGTAATTTTAACCTCATCAGTTGCTTGACAATTCTTCAGCTTAAAAGTTGTAAAAGTTCCTAAGTTATCACCAGGCATACCAGTTGCCACGTTAGCAGGTACCTTAGTAACACCTGATAAGGTTGCTTCACAAGTATTATTTTTGCTTTCTACACTAATTTCGCCTTCAGGTGGATTTACAAACTTTGAAGAAACACCCTGACCCCTACTGTTTGTAGTTATCGTATACTCTATTTCTCCAACTTTTACGATTACACTTGATTTAGGGTTAGCGTCAGCTACCTCTATCACGTATCCGTTTTCTACTGCAACAATTTTGGCTGTTGGATCTGCAGAAGTTTGATCAATACCTGCACCACTGATCGTAGTACCAGAAGGCATAGGACTTAAGTCGTAAAAACCACCACTATTCACTCTAAATGATATTAAGGTATCACTACTAAAAATATCTTGAGAGGGTCGAACTGTAAAATTACCACCTTGATCTAAATTTCCTACGGTGAAACGCGCATCATTACCATTAGATAGCAAAGTAATACCTTGATAACGCACTACTGTATCTAAACCAGTATTACAAGTATTGGCCTTGTTTGGAGAAACAAACTCACTTATATAATTAGCTTCGTATTGACGCTTTTTCAGCTCAGACAATGATGGAAATTTTAGATTAATATATCTATCAAGGTTGTTTTTACACTGATTACTTGCCCCAGTTGTCATTGGATAAGTAAACTCACCAATTTCAAACTCACCGCTTTCATTATCATCACGAAATGTATCACCGATATTGTGAACTAATATATCAACACCTTCATCCCAAGCATTGTTTTCGTTCATATCAATATATTCTTTTTCACCTTCAGCAACCGCTAGAATGCTTACACGACCATCGCCCGGACGTGGATTTTGCGTTGTAAAAGTGACAGTACAGTTACCATCGACTGTGGCACAGCTAGAAGTAATCTTGCCACCTTCAGCAGTAAAGTTAATTACTGTGCCATCGGGCACTTTATTACCATTCCGGTCAACCATTCTTGCGTTTATTTGAGTGCTATCACCATCATAAGACCAATCTAAAACGTTCTTCTCCCATGATAAACTAAGGCCCGTCTGAGTGACTCGTGAGCTGGCTACTGTTATATTTTTTGACAAAGCGTTTATTAATGGATCGTCTACTAAAGAAACCTCAATCTCTACTGGGCCAGGCGTTGTACCAGGAAATATAGGCACAATAATCTGACCATTAGCATCAGTGGTTGCTACATAAGACTGCTGGTTTCTATTCGGCCCAAAAGTAAGCCCAAAAGGTGACTTCTCTAAAGAAACTCTAACTTGTTCATTTGCAAGGGTAGTAGATCCGGAATATACTGTAAACTCCGCTTGTCCTGTAGAAGATGAACCACTACCTCGAATACCTAGACTTAGGTCATCAGAGGTATAAATAATTGAAGTAGCTTCAGCAGAGGCTACAGTAATAGTCGTCGATTTAGTTTGATTACCTGTACGTGCAGATACCCTCACTAAACCACTACATAGCGTGGTATCTAAATTGATGGCTTTAAAAACTGCTTTAACCATCCCTTCGCTATCAGAAGTCACTTGCTCTGGTATTTGACCGCAGCCACTATTGAAGTTTACTAAAACGCCACTCAGTGCATCACCTGCTTCATTAGTAACCTTCAAACTGATGGGCGTTTGGCCTCCTGATGCCAAACTATTGGACCCGACCGTTATTTCTGATAAAGTCACATTTGTTGCCTGAACGGAGAAGGTCGTATCGGCTGTGGCCGTTTGCTGATTATAGGTTGCATTCGCTGATATAGTATATGCACCTGAAACCTCTGCGTTATCAGGCTTTAAAAATATTTGTGCTATGCCTTCCGCATCTGTCAAAACTGCACCTGATGTCGTTTGAGAAAGGCTTATCCCTTCTGCATCAATATCAAAAACAACTTTTGCATTTATAATAGGGTTTTTAGCGTTATCAACAACCTTTATTTGATAGTAAGCTCCCTCTAAGTTAACTGAATTTATAACGTTACCATCAGCATTATAGAGTGCACTTTCAACAATATTGATTTCTTCGACATTTTGCTCGCCACCGTCAGAACCTCCTCCATTGCCAGGCTGCTCAGGGCCCAAGTCAGGTGTTGGTGCTATTGTATCTGTACCATCACCGCCGCCACAGCCAGCCAATGTAAGTGCTAAAGTTAGCGCTGTCAGTTGAAACAACTTAGAAGAAAGTGGACGTGAACTATATGACATATTTGGAACTCCGCATCGGCAGTAATTTATTCGCGCAAATAAGCAAAATATCATTGTCTAGAATCATGACAGACTGATAATGATACATAGAATTACAGTAAGGTTGGTTGTATTAACAGATTGTATTAAATATATAACAGCAACTTTACTGACTTTTGTTATAACTTACAACTAAAAAATGAATCTTTACTATTAAATAATCAACAACATAGACGGCTCATTTCAAGGTATAATAGATACCCTTTAGACCGACGATAATCACAAAAATATTTGAGTATTCATCTGTTTTATGGTATAAATGTCGGCTTTAAAATTTTCTGAATTGGTGGGTCTGTTATTTGCCTTTAGTAACAGTCATATCAGCTCAACCTTCATATAGTTTTGTTTGGTGCAAAGCTGCCGCTTGCTGTGTCCATGCCGCAAAAACGCGCAACTTGCCCAGACTGGTATGAGAATCCCTCATGCCTCATAGATTAGGAGTTCGCCATGTCTCGAGTTTGCCAAGTGACTGGAAAGCGCCCTATGGTGGGTAATAATGTTTCGCACGCAAACAACAAAACCCGTCGTCGCTTTCTACCAAACCTTCACAACCATCGTTTTTGGGTAGAGTCAGAAAACCGTTTTGTACGTCTACGTGTGTCTACCAAAGGTATGCGCATCATCGACAAAGTTGGTATTGATAAAGTGTTAGCAGATTTGCGCGCACAAGGTCAAAAAGTTTAAGCCACGCGCTTATCACCACCATCTAAAGGAAAGCTATCATGAGAGATAAAATCAAATTAGTATCGACTGCTGGTACTGGCTATTATTACACCACGACCAAAAACAAGCGCACGATGCCTGGCAAAATGGAGATCAAAAAATATGATCCTAAAGTCCGCCAGCACGTGATCTTTAAAGAAGCAAAAATCAAATAATACGGCAATATAATACGGCAATGCTGATTATTTGAATACAAAAAAGGGCTTATCGATTGATAAGCCCTTTTTTTTGTCTGTTTTATCTGCTACTTTTTTCTACTGTCACTCGCATGGCGCTTTGGCCGTAGGTTTTCAGCTGACTATTTGTCTTCAGCTGACTATTTGTCTATAGTACATCGGCCAGCTTAGTGCAGTACACCAGTCAACTAGCTATAGTGCGCCGGCTCTTTGTCATAGACATGGGCGTGCCACTGGCTCATTTGTTTTTGCATGATCACCTGAATGGCAGCATGAATCATATGCTGACCTATCGCCTGCGTATCACTGCCGAGGATGTCTTTGAGTTTTTCAGAAAAATCAATGGTCATGAGCGGTGCTTCATTTTGCTCAGCATCACGTAGTAGCAGCCGCCCATCATCGGCCTCTACCAGCTCAAGCGTGGTTTCTCTTCCAAATCCTGCGAATTGATCGCTATTCTCGTTATCTACTTCTATCTCATTATCGATGTCGTATGGCATTCATGTATTCCTTATTGTCCCGTGATGAAGTACTGGCAAAATACGTCGCGTCTGGCCACGTGATTACGCTAAGTAATACGGGTAAAACTGTCTTATTCATACAATGGACGCTTTGGCCCTGAAATTCAAGGGCTGTCACGTAAGTCTTCTGTTCTAGAGTCCGCTTTTGTGTCAAGTATTTGCGCCAGCACATGCGTCGATCAGCGCCAATAGCGCAGTTTTGCTAAGGTAAATAAGAAAGCGACAAACATACCCAGATAATACATGAGCTTGAGCTCAAGCGATGGGTCACGGTATTTAAATGGCAAGGCAACAGTCGCTGTCGCCGTAGGAAATATCAGCAGCATCAGTAGCCAGTTTTCGATGACATTGAGCCAGCCTTGCAGGTCGGTGCCATGACGTAAGGATGACAGCCCAAGCAGCAGACAAGCCACTATCAGGATGATAAACAAACTGTTGGGTAAGTCTTTGGGAAAAATAAGATCGAAGATTTTATCAGAAGGTTTTGACATGCAAGCGTCCAGTCACGCCCAAACAGCGTGACATATTTATGAATGAAAAAAAAGTAAGCAGTCACAAAAGGGTGAATTGCGCTCATACACACGAACCTGTCCTCATAACAGGGTATTTGATATGTACGATACGCAAAACCCCTTAGTTTGTGCAGTATAGCGAGGCATATAACAACTTAACTATAAGTCCCCATCAGCCACAGCATGGCCACGCACGCGGTCAGCCAGCCAAGCGTTAAGGCATTACGAGTTTCGATATGCATGCCTTTGACTTTGTTGAGCAGGCGCGAACTCAGCCAAAAAAACAGCGGAATACCCAGCACAAAGGCTGGAACGATGACCGCTGCATGGCGCAGCACCGTCTCTACATCCTCACCGAGCATCAGCCGAAAGCCATAACCGGCTAAGCTGAGCACAAGCGCAAATACAGCAAGACCAATGGTAATACCTTTAGGCACCAAGCTGCGCTGTCGCGGCACGCGGCTATTTACAGAATCAGGCGGCACCAATACGTGTGGCAGTTTGTTTGTGTTCATATGTCACCTTTTTACTTTTATAGGGCGCTCACGCTCACAGCAGCCGTGAGCCGTGCCCCATCTCAGCTATGCACTCGCGTTGGCCAATGCCAGCTCTGCACGCATGGCGTCGATTGCAGCTTTATAATCTGGTTGATTAAATATCGCCGAGCCTGCGACAAACATATCAGCGCCCGCTTCAGCGATCGCACGGATATTGCTGGCCTTGACGCCGCCATCCACTTCAAGCCTGATATCACGGCCACTGGTGATGATGCGCTGACGCACCTCACGCACCTTGCCCAGCGTACTGTCGATAAACGACTGGCCACCAAACCCTGGGTTGACACTCATTAGCAGGATTTGATCGACCTTATCCATCACGTAGTCTAAGTAATGTAAGGGCGTTGCTGGGTTTAATACCAAACCGCACTCAGCGCCGCCATCTTTGATCAGCTGCAAAGAGCGGTCGATATGCGCGCTGGCTTCTGGGTGAAAGGTGATAATACTCGCACCCGCCTCTAAAAATTGCTCAATCATACCGTCGACAGGTGACACCATCAGATGCACATCGATAGGGGCATCGATGCCATAATCACGTAGCGCTTTACAGATCATGCTACCAAACGTTAAGTTGGGTACATAGTGATTGTCCATGACATCAAAATGAATGACATCAGCACCCGCCTCTAATACCTTTTCGACCTCTTCACCAAGTCTGGCAAAGTCAGCCGATAAGATAGAAGGCGCAATAAGATAAGGCTTAGAAGGACTGCTCATAAATAAACTACCTGATTGATGATTGTATAAAAATAACAAGGCTAGAAACCACAGCTAACGCGGCTTATATTGCGTTTTGCAATAAGCGCGTCCTACGCTAAAGGAGCGTTTGGCGTCATGTTTGGTAGCACGGCAGCTGACACGCCGACGCCATAGGCGAAAAGACGACGGTTTTAGCGTGTGACGCATCAGCTTAATAACTGCTGTCTCATTTAGACCATAACCATGCTCTATCGCTGAAAATGGCGTCCTATCCTCCCACGCCATCTCTATCACGCGTGATATCTGCGTCTCATCTAGCACGCTCAGACCACTACCTATATGCTGAGGACAGGGCTGCGGCTCAGTTGACGCCCGCTTACCACGTTGCTTGTTTTGTAAGGCGGCAATCATATCAGCGCGCATGATGGTAAGCGAGGATGAGGCACAAGCGGCCTGCGATATAGCAGGCCTGGAAGTCATAATATCTTGATAACTTGCCATCATATTTTAACCTTAATAAACATAAGCAATCTACCGTACAGCACCTATATGAAAGCCTACGCACAAAAAACAGCTCGGGACAAACAAGCCACTAGCCAAACTGCGCCATACGCCAATGGTGCTCGATATGATCATTAATAAAAGTTTGGATAAAGTAATAGCTATGGTCATGCCCTGCTTGATAACGTAATGTTAAGGGCTGTTTGGCTTTTTCACAAGCGTCAAGCAACTTATTGGTCTGTAATTGGCCGTCTGCCAAAAAATTGTCCGCCGCGCCTTGATCGACCAAAATACTTGTATACTGCTGACCGACTTTTTCTATCGTTTTTGCTGCATCTGCTTGCGTCCACTGCGCTTTATCATCACCAAAGTACTCTGTAAAAGCAGCCTCGCCCCATGCCGACTCGCTGACGGCGCATACTGGCGACAGCGCTGATACGCTGACAAACTTACTCGGGAATTTAAACCCCAATAGCAGTGCCCCATGACCACCCATCGAGTGGCCTGTCACACCGATGCTATCGATAGGAAACTCTGAGCGCAGTAAGTCATATAGCTCATCTACGATATAACTTTGCATATTAAAATGCTCGGACCACGGTGCCTGCGCAGCATCGACATAGTAGCTGGCGCCCTGCCCGACAAAATAACGCTCATCATTTGGCACATCCACCGACTCACTACTTCTCGGCGAGGTGTCTGGCGCGATAAATATCATCCCAAGCTCGCTACATTTTTGTTGAAAATGCGCTTTGTGCGTGACGTTATCGGCATTACACGTCAAACCTGATAAATACAAAACAGCTGGACAGCGGCGACCTGCAAGCGCCTCATCTGGCAAGTAGATACTAAACGTCATCGCAGTCTTTGTCGCTGTCGATTGATGGCTATAATAGTGCTGCTCGCCATCAAAACAGCGATTGATACTAAGCTGCGTGAGCTGTGAGCTGGCAGAGAGGCTATGATGATAGGAGTTATTCATAAGTCAGATCCTTTTTATCTAAGATAAAATACTGGTCAAATATATGACGCTTAACGAGAGAATACATGGGTCATGCTGTTTTATATTGATAAGATCAACGTATCTCATCAATAGCGGCGACTGCTGGACGGGCAGCGTTTTTAGGTGCGGTATCGATGCCAGCCCTCTCTATAATGCGTGCCACTGGCAGCCGCGTTTTATCAAACAGCACTTGCTCAAAGGCTGGCAGCGCCGTCTCCATTAGACTACCGATGGCCATTTGCGGCTCAGAGGGCTCAAAGCCCATCAGGTTTTCGCGCTTACTAACCCGCCGCCTTGCGTCGTTAAAGGCCGCCGCAAAGCTGGTATTGCTACGCAAGCTCTCGGCAAAAAACGCCTGCCCAAAGTAAGTCATCTCAGCGGTGTTGGTACAACCAAACGACATCTTGTCAGCAGCTGAGGCGGTAATCACCACTGTAGTCGGCGACGCCAGCTCGTCGATAAACGAGCCAGAATAACAGGCAGACACCACAATCACTCGCCAGCGAATACCAGACGCATCCAGTGCCTCACGCAGCCATGCCGCATCGAGGTTTTCCATGGCGAGCGGCGGGTTGGCCAATTGCATCAGGTCTTCGGTGCCGTGTGATGAGAGCGTCATAAACAGCACATCTTCATCGGTATTCATCTGTTGGCCAATTTTTTTTAGCCCGCGCAAGATACTGGTCTTGGTCGCCACTGGCTCATCTAGCCAGCTATAAGTATTATTAATCAAAGCAAGCGAGCGACCACTGGTGCCAAACCGCACATCGAACAGCTCACGGACTTTATTGATCTCCGAGCGAAATACATTTTGCTCAGAAAACCCCGCCACACCCATAAAATACCAGTCAGTTTTGCCTGTAATACCCGGATCGATACTGTTTAGAGCGTTTTGGAGCAAACGCGGCTGCTTATAGAGCGCCGCCTCCTCTAGCACAGGCTCGATAGGGATTTGTTTAAATATGGGCTGATCAGCGACGTTACGCTGCCAGATAGTCAAAAGCGCCACCGCACCGAGCAGCACAAGGATACGCTCCCACCATGGAATACGCAGACGCCGCGAAAATATCCAAAGCAGTGCCAGTGTCTGCCACAAAAAAAGCAGCAAAAATAAAATAGGTAAAAACGAATAGCTCCAGTCAGGTAGCCAGCCGTGACTGCCCAAAAACTGTACCAAGCTTTGTAGCAGCGCCGATAACGTATCCGCGACCAGCCATAGCACCACGGGCACAAACACCAAGGCTTGATTGCTCGCTCGCCGTGCCAAGATGATACCACCGAGCAAAATAATCATCGGCCAAATAAGATAGCTGACCAGTCCTTGCTCATTAAACACGCTGCCATTTTCGGCTGCCAGCCACGAAAACAGCACATTACTGCCCAGCGCCAATAGCGCAAAAACAGCAAACTGTATAAACGTAGGCTTGACCCAAGAAAACGCCCGCGTTGAGCCTACTAGCATCCATAAGGTTGCAATGATATTGGCCGCGAAATTGAGCGAAAAACGCTGAAGCGATACGGTTTTTAACGACGCAAGTGACAAAGACTTAGACCTCTAGCCAGTCGAGAGAAATAATGCAAATCTAGGATAGCACGATTTACTGTCGGCGTTTTTTAATCGACCATTTTATATACTTTATCTAGGGCGTGTTGAACAGTCACAAATAGGCACTGTCAGTGCCACAGTTGAAGGTTCAACACGCCCTAAGGTTTGTACGGTGTACCGACAGCAGTTTTATCCCTAATTGACGATAAAACAGGGTTAAAAATAAAAAACCCAGCCAAACAGCTTAGCGCGCTAATCTATCGCGATTGTAACGGATTGTCGCCTAAGAGGATAAGGCTGATTTGTAAAATTCGGCTATATTTACATAAAAACATATAAAAAAAGAGGCCTTGAGTACAAGACCTCCTTTATTAGTCCCTGATATCAGTCGTGTTTACTTCATCAATAGCTCGTTGACGCGTTTTAGATACGCGGCTGGGTCGTCAAGTTGACCACCGTCGGCCAATAGTGCTTGATCAAAAATCACTTGCGCCAGCTCATCAAACTGCTCGCTGGTTTCTAGTTTTTTGATCAATGGATGCTCTGGGTTGACTTCAAGCGTGGGCTTACTCTCTGGCACCTCTTGACCCATTTGCTTGAGCATCTGAATCATCTGCGGGGAGAGCTCACCTTCGCCGACCACTAAACACGCTGGGCTGTCGACCAGACGCGTTGAGACTTTGACGTCTTTGGCACGTGCGCCTAGGGTCGTTTTGAGTTTATCAACGACTGGCTTCATGGCCTCTTGCGCCTTTTCCGCTTCCGCTTTTTCTTCTTCGTCTTGCAAATCGCCCAAATCTACCGCACCTTTGGCGATGTTTTGTAGCGGCGTGTCATCAAACTGGGTCAAGAAGTTCATCGCCCACTCATCAACACGGCTGGTCATCAAGATCACTTCGATGCCTTTTTTCTTAAACAGCTCAAGCTGCGGGCTATTTTTGGCAGCAGCGAGGTTGTCTGCCGTGAGATAGTAGATGGCTTTTTGCCCATCTTTCATACGTGCTTTATAATCCTCAAAGCTGGTCTCGACCTTGTCATTAGTGCTGGTGGCATAGCGCAGCAACTTGGCAATACGCGCTTGGTTGCCCATGTCCTCGCCTAGGCCTTCTTTGATGACATCGCCAAACTCGCTATAGAACTGCGCAAATTTTTCTTGCTTGTCGCTGTCCTCGCTGTTGGCAAGGCTTGCCAGCAAAGTCAGTATGCGGCGCGCGTTACCATCACGGATAGATTTTACATCGCGTGACTCTTGCAACAGCTCACGGCTGACGTTCAGTGGTAAGTCAGCAGAGTCGATCACCCCTTTGACAAAGCGCAGATACATCGGTAGTAGCTGCTCGGCGTCATCCATGATAAAGACGCGTTTGACATACAGCTTTAGCCCATGCTGCTGCTCGCGTGTGTACAGATCCATTGGCGCTTTTTTAGGAATATATAACAGCTGGGTGTACTGCACGCGGCCTTCGACACGGTTGTGTGTCCATGTGAGCGGATCGTCCATGTCATAAGTGATGTTTTTATAAAAATCGACATATTCATCATCTTCGATTTCAGATGCTGAGCGTGTCCACAGCGCACTGGCTTTGTTGATGGTTTCCCACTCATCGGTCAAGACCATCTGGCCGCCGGCTGGTGCGTCGCTACTATCATTTTCGTCCGCACCTTCCTCTTTGACATCTTCTTGCCAAACTTCTTTACGCATCTGAATCGGCAAGCTGATGTGATCTGAGTATTTGTTGACCAAACGCTTGATCTTTCCGCGGTCTAGGTAGTTGTCTTCACCTTCACTGTATTCTTCTTTTAAGTGCAGCGTGATACGGGTGCCGCGAGTGTCTTTTGTGATGGTCTCAACCGTAAAGCTTCCCGTGCCATCAGATACCCAGCGGACGCCTTGATTGGCAGGCTCACCAGCTTTGCGCGACTCAACGGTGATAGTGTCGGCCACGATAAACCCTGAATAAAAACCCACCCCAAACTGACCGATCAGCTGACCGTCTTGTTTTTGCGACTCAGACAGCTTATCTAAGAAAGCTTTGGTGCCTGATTTGGCGATGGTACCTAGGTTTTCGATGGCATCGGCTTCATTCATACCGATACCATTATCGATAAAGCTGATGGTTTTGGCCTCGGTGTCGACATCGATGCGAATTTTAAGCTCGCCGTCGTCTTCATAAAGGCTGTCATCGTTGGTGGCTTCAAAGCGCAACTTATCACAAGCGTCCGAGGCGTTAGAGACCAGCTCACGAACGAAAATATCGGCATTAGAATATAGCGAATGGGTCACCAAGTGCAGTAGCTGGGCGACTTCTGCTTCAAAACTGTGTTTTTTTACATCAGCGGAACTTTGATTGTCCACTTGGGTCTGCTCACTCATAAAAACTCCTATTATTCATACCAAAGATGCTGTCATCAGCAGCGGTGAATCACAAATTTTCCAATACCAACAGTATGGCATCTCTGGCCATAAAGGCTGGGCGATAAATACTGTTAGGCTGGTTAATCAGATAGGGGCACAGGCAAAAATTTCAAGCCAAAATACCGCAAAAACCAAGATTGGCCATAAAAATCGGCCACAAAAAAAACCGCCTAAGTTGACTTAAGCGGTTTTTATGATTTTTTAGCATTGAGTGGCATTGCCTCGCTTGCTACCTCTAAGCGCGCCAAGCGATGCGTCGCGGCTTATAGACAGCTTGGCAGATGACGCGCTGGATCAGCGTCACGGGCAGCCATCGCATCTTCGACGCGCAAGCCCAAAGCCTTGGCCACGCCCTCGCCATACGCAGGGTCACACCAGTGGCAGTTGCGAATATGACGATACTGGATAAAGTCTGGCACGCCTGCCATGTTTCTGGCGGTATTATCAAACAAGACCTGCTGCTGCTCAGCACTCATCAAATGAAACAACGCGCGTGGCTGGCTAAAGTAGTCGCTGTCGTCTTCGCGAAAATCATAGTGCGCCGCATCGCCATAAATCTTTAAGGGTGGCTCGGCATAATCAGGCTGCTCCTGCCACTGGCTAAAGCTGTTTGGCTCATAGTGTGGGCGGCTGCCATAGTTGTCATCGACGCGGCCTTGACCATCACGGTGGTTGCTCATCACAGGGCAACGCGGTTTGTTGACAGGGATCTGCTGATGGTTGACACCGACACGGTAACGCTGGGCATCGGCGTAGTTTATCAAGCGGTTTTGAAGCATTCTATCTGGTGAGACGCTGATACCTGGGACTAGGTTGCTAGGTGCAAACGCAGCTTGCTCGACATCGACAAAATAGTTGTCAGAGTTTTTGTTCAGCTCAAACTCACCCACTTCGATAAGCGGATAATCCCCTTTTGGCCATACTTTGGTCAAGTCAAACGGATGATAAGGGACGGTATCTGCCTCAGCTTCTGGCATGATTTGCACGTACATTTTCCACTTCGGAAAATCGCCTTTTTCGATAGCATCGTATAAGTCTTTTTGATTACTTTCACGGTCCATACCGACGACTTCACGAGCTTCGTCATCGGTTAAGTTTTTGATGCCTTGCTGCGTACGAAAATGAAACTTCACCCAATAGCGCTCGCCCGCTTCATTCCAAAAGCTGTAGGTGTGCGAGCCAAAGCCATGCATGTGTCTGTACGAGGCTGGGATGCCGCGATCACTCATGACGATGGTGACTTGGTGAAAGGCTTCTGGTAATAAAGTCCAAAAGTCCCAGTTGTTGGTCGCTGAGCGCATGTTGGTACGTGGATCGCGTTTGACCGCTTTGTTTAAATCTGGGAATTTGCGTGGGTCGCGTAAAAAGAACACAGGCGTGTTGTTACCGACCATATCCCAGTTACCCTCTTCGGTATAAAACTTCAAAGCAAAGCCGCGAATGTCGCGCTCTGCGTCGGCCGCGCCGCGCTCGCCTGCCACAGTACTAAACCGCGCAAACATCTCGGTTTTTTTGCCCACTTCGCTGAAAATAGAAGCGCGGGTATATTTGCTGATGTCGTTGGTCACGGTAAAGGTACCAAACGCGCCTGAGCCTTTGGCATGCATACGGCGCTCTGGAATCACTTCGCGGGCAAAATTGCCAAGCTTTTCATTGAGCCAGATGTCTTGAGCCAATAATGGGCCGCGCTTGCCTGCGGTCATGCTGTTTTGGTTGTCAGCGACTGGTGCGCCATTACCCATGGTCAATTGGGTTGGGGCGTAAGGACATTTTTTATCACTCATGGTCATACTCCTGTAAAAACAAATGAAAGTGCCAAACTTATACTGAATACGCTTCTAGCAGTACGTCTAGAATCCTCGTCAGTTTGTTTGAAAATCGGTGATTCTTGTTCAGATAAATTTTGTTCATAGTAACCTGCCTGTGCAGTTATCTTACCTAGCCTTTGCTTGATTACTATTACAACTGATTTATATTGTTTTGTATAATAAATTAATCACATACTTTCGTTTTATTTTACAGAACTATAGAAGACTTTGCGATAATCGGCATGGTTCTGGCTCTGCCTTGCCTTCGTTAATATGATCAGCATAGTTAGCATGGTCGCGAATGCGGCGTATATGCTCGCTTACCTATGCTCGCTCACCTTCCTTTATACTAGCGCGGCATCGGGCGAATGGTCAGTATTTGCTCGCTACGACCAAAGGGACCATGCACATCGTGGAGCACAGCACTGGTCAGCCCGATACCATCAGCGCCATACTGCTGTACCGCTTCGATACCGAGCCAGCGACCTTTAGGGACACGGTGCATATGGATTTGCAGGTCTGTATTGGGAAACATCCACTCTAGTTTTGACAGACCTAAACCCAGTCTTGGTACCACGCCATTGGCAGTATCGACCATGCCCAGCAGATGCACCATATCATCAGTGGGTACGCCCTCTACCATCTCGACATCGTTGGTTATCCAAACCATGCCGCGACCTTCTCGGCGATCTGGAGCGGCCACCAAGCGCACACTTTCAATAAAGCCGCCCGGCCAGCCTTTCATATCCTCCCAAACAGGCAACGTTTCTGGCTTATGCTGTGCTGGTTGATCCTCAATGCCAGCGATGGCGCTGGTGTCTTGCGTCAGCAGTCGCCATGCCCTAGCAATAATGGCATCTCGACCACGGCTGCTCATTACCGCCTCGACAAGCTCGATGGTCTTACCTGGGCGAATACAGCGCGTGGTGATAGTAAACTCATCAAGCGGTATCAGCCCCAAAATATCTAAGCTAATACGAGCAATGCGCATGTTTTTTTGCGGCGCATACCTTTGCAGCTCAGCGCTCAGCACCCCAGTAGCTGGTGCCATATGTTGCTCGTGCTCGTTCCACGCGCCTTGGGCATGCTGGGTCGGCCGATAATGCGCGACACTGACGCCCTCTGCCAATGGTTCGCGTTTGACCAATTTGTAATACGCTGACATAATTTTCCTTAATATTTTCGATTCTCTTTTTTATTTAAAGTACACTATTTATGACCGCAAACTGTCTGGCTGATCTTGCCTGACTTATCGTCGACGTGTACCTTATATGAGCTTGGTTGGATATGAGCTTGATTGAAATAACGTGTTGCCAGATTCGATAAGCGTACGTTATTTACTCAATCGTTGTTTTTGCATGGTCAGCAGTGTACGACTCTTGACCATGATAAATAGAAAAAACGCCATCACCGCAATCAGTACGCCATATAAGACGCTATAACCCTTCATCAACTGAGCGGTATTGAGTAGCAGCATCAGCACCAAGACGATGGTGACAAAGGTATTGATTTTTAGCTGCTTGTTGATCTCATCTAGCGTGGCTTCTGCTAAGACAAACTTTGTTTTTGGCCGCTGTTGACTCATATCACTTGCCTACTTGAGTGACCGGAATGCGCAGCGCTTTTGGCAGGCTAAACGTCACGTTTTCTTCGATACCCGATAGCTCGCTTGGCAAATTACCACCCCATTCTTGTAGCTGCTTTAGTACTTCTTGGATCAGGACTTCCGGCGCTGAGGCACCAGCCGTCACCCCGATACTCTGCACACCCTCCAGCCAGCTTTTGTCCATCTCGCTGGCATTGTCTATCAGATACGCTCGGCAATCCATACGTTCGGCCAGCTCGCGCAGACGGTTGGAGTTTGATGAGTTTGGTGAGCCAACGACCAACACCACTTCACAGCGGCCCGCCAAGTCTTTGACCGCATCTTGGCGGTTTTGGGTGGCGTAGCAGATATCGTCTTTGCGCGGGCCTTGAATACTTGGAAACTTATCGCGCAGTGCATCGATGACGCGCGCGGTATCATCCATCGATAGTGTGGTTTGGGTGACAAACGCTAGGCGCTCAGAGTCTTGGGCACTGAGTGCAGCCACATCACTTTCGTTTTCGACCAGATGAATCTGACCGCCATGCCCACGATTAAATCGCCCCATGGTGCCTTCGACTTCTGGATGTCCAGCATGGCCGATCAGCACAGCATCCATGCCCTCTTGTGCAAACTTTGCCACTTCGATATGCACTTTGGTGACGAGCGGACAAGTGGCGTCAAATACTGTCAAATCGCGGCGCTCAGCCTCATCCTCGACCGCCTTTGATACCCCGTGTGCTGAAAAAATAACGATGGAGCCATCTGGTACTTCATCCAATTCTTCAACGAATACCGCGCCGCGATTGGCCAAGTCTGAGACCACAAATTTATTATGTACCACCTCGTGGCGGACATAAATGGGCGGCTCAAAACGTGTCAATGCTTCGTTGACAATCGCAATAGCACGATCGACACCAGCACAAAATCCCCGCGGATTGGCAAGATAAATTTGCATAAAAAGGCCTATCATTAGATAATTTGTATTTAAGACTATATAAAACGTCTCACAACAGCTTGGAGTAAGCTTTGATTGAAGGTTTGGGATAAAACCCATGCGTTACTGTAGCATAATTTGCTTTTATTGCCTTTGAAATTCCTGCGCCGGTCACAGTTAGTAAGTGGTAGTCATGTGACTACCGCCTACTGATGGGCAGGTGCTTTATTATGCGTAACAGCTGTTTATCACGGTACCAATCACCCCTGCTATCGCCATAAATGATGGCGATTTTTCTTTTTACCAGCTTTTTATATTTATTAGGGCACTCGCTACTAGGACACACTGTATGACAGGTTCACTATTTATCATCACCGCCGCTTCAGGTACTGGCAAGACCTCACTGGTAAAACAGCTATTGGCTACCACCAATGACTTGACTGTCAGTGTGTCACATACCACGCGTGCGCCGCGTCCAGGCGAGGTCGATGGTCAGCATTATCATTTTACCAATGTCGACAAATTCGTCGCCGCCATCCATGACAATCAGTTTTTGGAGCATGCTGAGGTGTTTGGCAACTATTATGGCACCTCAGAGCAAAGCGTACGGGCGCAGTTAGACGCAGGCGTCGATGTCATCTTAGAGATTGACTGGCAAGGGGCGCTACAAGTCAAAAAAATCTTTACGGACGCGGTGATGATTTTTATTTTACCGCCTAGTATCGACACCCTGCGTCAGCGTCTATCGACACGCGCGCAAGACTCGATGGAGGTCATTGAGCAGCGTTTGGCCGGTGCAGTGACGGAAATGGCGCAGTACGTCCATTTTGATTATGTGATTATAAATGACAACTTTGAGGTGGCATTGACTGAGCTAAAGGCCATTATCGTCGCTGATAGGCAGACCCTAAGCCGCCAGCAGCAGCGCTACCATCGCACCATTGCCAATTTGCTCGGCACTCAGGCAGACTAAAACGTCAGATAAATGAACACATTAAAAGGGCGGCGTGCCAGACTTTGCGCAGTAGAGATAAAAAAGCAACGACGCGGCGGGGCAAAAATGCTATAATGTCTAGCTATCCCCCTTTATATATTTTTGATATTATTTTTATTGAGTGGCGGCCATCTTCGCCACTTAATAAAAACAACCGAGGTAGCTATTTATGGCACGAGTGACGATTGAAGATTGTTTAGATAACGTAGATAATCGCTTTGAGCTGATTTTAGTCGCAAGCAAGCGCGCCCGTCAATTGGCCAAAGGTATCGCTGAGCCAATGGTTGATGTCGATAATGACAAACCAACGGTTTTGGCATTACGTGAGATTGCTGCTGGCAAAATCACCCGCGATATTTTAAATCAGCCAGAGCATAACTTTGCAACCAGCTCATTAGACTTAGCCCTGTCAGGTGATCATAGCTTTTAATCTTTAATCGTGGTTTGATAGACCAATCAGATTAAGGCGGGCTATATATGCCCAAAAAGCCGTTATATCACCATGACAAAAGAGACCACAGCATCGGCTGTGGTTTTTTGGTTGTATCAGTTGTAATCACCACTCAGACCCCAAAATATACCACTGAGTAGGATTTTTTAGATTTTTTGCCGCGCGATTTGCTTAGCTGTTGACATTGAATGCGATTTACGATTAATTAGAAGCTGCACGGCTCCCACTCTCGCGTTTTCTATAAAGAGTTCACATTTTGTCAGCCGCCGTTTATCTTGATCGATGATTGATTGTTATCGCAGTTGCCTAGTCATAAAAAGCAGCCATAAAAACTGGTCATAAAACCCAGTCATCAAATATAGGATCGTCACTTTATGATTCAAACCTTGCCCAAACTCAGTCATCACCTAGTCGATGAAGCTCAATATAACTTATTGCGCTCAGTAGGCTACCTCACTGCCGCCGAGCGCCGTGATGTTATTGATGCCTGTGAGTTTGGTGACATCGCCCATATCAAGGATAAGCGCAAATCAGGGGAGCCTTATATCACCCACCCTATTGCAGTCGCTGAGATATTGGCAGGTTTTCGCTTGGATCGAGACACCATCATTGCGGCGATTTTGCATGATACGGTGGAGGATACTGAGGTCAGTGATGAGCAAATCGCCGAGCGCTATGGCAAAGCCGTAGCCAGATTGGTCGATGGTGTCACCAAGCTCAAATCCTCGGCACACAATAAACAAGAAAACAAAGCTGCCACTTTTCATAAGATTTTGACCGCGACCCTCGCAGATCCACGAGTATTGATCATCAAGCTGGCAGATCGCCTGCATAACATGTCGACATTGGATGCGGTGCGCCCAGAAAAACAGCGCACCACCGCGCAAGAAACGCTGGATTTTTATGTGCCCTTTGCGCGGCTGATGGGTCTCAATGACATCGCCGATTATATCGAGGTACTGTGCTATCGCAACCTTGATTCTGAGATGTACAACAAGCTCTCAGATAAGCTGTTGCAGCATGGCTTGGGGCGCAATTTTCAACGAGAAGCCATTCATCGCTATCTGAGTATCGTGTTAAATAACTTAGATCTAAACGGTCTGGTCAAGGTCTTGGACAACCGCGTGGTGATTTACCGACAGTTTTTTCGCAACCGCGGCGAAATCAATGCGCTATTGCGTCATTATGCGTTTGAGATCGTACTCGACAATATCGAAGCTTGCGATAAGCTCGCCTATTATCTGATCAAAAAATACCAAATCGACGACACCCATATTGCTGACAATATTCGCCGCCCGCTGCCAGGTGGCAATCAGTCGCTGACGCTCATCTACGAGCGCGACAATGACGTGGTCAAAGTTACGATTTTGACCAAGCAAATGCAAAGCGCGGCAAGGCTTGGGGTCATCGGTGCTGAGCACGCCTCTGATGTCAGTCAATCGGTCATTCAAGCGTCCTTGCGTAACATGAAGGACTTGGTCGAAGAAGACAGCTTAAATGATGGCAGTCCTGACTTTTCGGCGGCCGTCTCTACCATTAACGAGCTGATGGATTATCTACACTCTAGCAAAATCATTTGTTATAGCCCCAAAGGCCGAGCCTACGAGCTGCCGCAAGGCGCCACCGCCCTAGACTTTGCTTATGCTGTCGGCCCGATGGTCGGCAACGTCGCTGTCGGTGCCAACATCGATGGCAAAAAAGCCAAACTGGGCACGGTGGTCAAAAATGGCCAACTGGTTGAAATCGAGGTCGACAACCACTCAGAGCCAAAAGCAGAGTGGCTTGGGTTTGTAGCCACCAACAAGGCCCGTGAAGAGATATTGCGCTGGTTTAAGGACTTGTCCGCTGCTGACAAACAGCATCATGGAAAGCAAGCCTTAGATCGCGCGCTTAAGACTTATCAAAAAAGCCTTGACGATCTGACAGACAGCGACTGGAAAAACCTAACTGAATGGCGCGGTTTGACAGAAAAAAACACCTTATTTGAGCAAATCAGCTCTGGCACATTGCTGCCGCAGCTGGTCGTTACCCGTTTATTTAGTGACGAAGTCAACGACCTACACGCGCAAGAGAATAGCGATGACATGACCCAGCCGCAGCAGCTGATCGTCAACGCCTCAGGGGTTGAGATCAACTTTGCCAATTGCTGTCATCCGATCTACGGCGACCCTATCGTCGGTCATTTATCGCGCCACGGTCTGGTCGTCCATCGTCATAAGTGTTTTTCGCTTGATGACATTCGTAAAGACAATCCTTATCAGGTCATTCAACTGCGTTGGCGCAGCGATAAAGCTGTCAACCAAAGCGAGGCGGGCGAGACGGGGATCAAAAATAACGGTAAGGTTCGTTTCCCCGCTTATCTTAAACTCTCTATTGCCTTGAGCGATGAGCAAATCAGTGAAGTGATTTATCACTTGCGCCAGCTCAATATAGGCGTCGAAAAAATCGATGTTCGCAGCAGCGATACCATCCTCCATATCGTGGTACGTAGCCGTAACCACTTAGCGCAGGGTATCCGCGAGCTGCGCTCATTACTCGGCTTCCCCAATATTATCCGTCTATATCAGCTATAACGCTAAATGGCGACCAGATGTGTCGCTCTATCGTCGAATCCAAATAAATCAGACACATGGCTATCAAGTTATGTTTATATTGGATTGACGATCGCACAAGCAGCTTTTGACTTCTTTTGATGACGCGGCAAATTATAAAACGCGGCGCGATGCTCAGAGGTTTTTAGAAAGCAGTAAACAATGCTAAACTGGGCAGCTTGCAGCAAGACAGTACAGGCTGCCACTGTATGCTCAAAACCCAACTGAGAAACCCATCTAACAACAGATAACAAGGATATCCTATGACTCGTCAAACCATCCAAACAGACAAAGCACCTGCCGCCGTTGGCACTTATTCACAAGCCGTTAAAGTTGGCAACACTGTCTATGTCTCAGGTCAGCTGGGTTTTGACCCAGACACCATGGAGCTAAAAGAAGGCTTTGAAGCACAAGCCAAGCAAGTATTTGCCAACCTAAAAGCCGTTTGTGAAGCTGCTGGCGGTAGCTTAAGTGACGTGGTGAAGTTCAACGTTTCTTTGACCGATCTAAGCGACTTTGCCGTGCTCAACGATGTGTTTGCCGCCAACCTAAGCGAGCCATACCCAGCGCGCGCGGCGGTACAAGTCGCCGCGTTGCCAAAGGGCGGCGTGGTTGAGATCGAAGCCATCATGTATATTGAGTAAGCCTACCTCTCAGATCTGTGTTGTAACGATAAGCTTAGCACCCTGCTAAGCTTATTGGTTTTTAGCAGTGAATAGCTGAATAGAGTCTATTAAATATTCAAATATTTTTGGTTAGGGTGTGTCCTCATTTTAAAAATGGCGATAAAAATGAGATAAATCGCCGTCAAACAAGGAAAATAGCGCAGATAATATTGAGATATTAGTCAGCTATTTGACACCGTTTGGCCAGATTTAGCCATTTTTAGCCCATTTAGATGACTATTGATTGAATTGAGGACACGCCCTAATGCGGCGTTATTTCGACTTTAATGTCCTAATACTGCCTATGCCGACCATGTAAATCATCGTCTGTGGCAATGATATTTCTCTAATAAGACGGCGACGCCTTTTATGTTGGTACAAGTTGCTCTACCTGTGCCCCTTTACCGGGTATTTGACTATCGCCTGCCAGCAGCTACGCAGGCTACCCCAACCGCTGAGCCTAGCGCGCGTCCAGCAATCGGTAGCCGTGTCGAAGTTCCTTTCGGTCGGCAGACACTTATCGGTATCGTGGTTGCTCATATCGCTGCCGCCGATAGCAGCGTACCACTAAATAAGCTCAAATCTATCTATCGATGCTTGGATGACGAGCCTATCTTAAACGCGGCGATGCTAAAGCTTGCTTACTGGCTGGCACGCTACTATCACTATCCACTGGGCGATGTGTTTGGCGTGATCTTGCCGACGCTGGTGCGTCAAGGCAAGCCGCTAGAGCTTTTGATCACGCACTGGCGTATACTGCCGAACATCACTGATGACGACTTTCATCCCAATGCCAAAAAACAAAAACAGCAGTTTGATATGCTCAAATTGCACGGCGAGCGCGGTGCCAGCGAAGACGTTTTATTATTAGAAGGCATGCAGCGGCCTTTTTTAAAGACACTGGAAGAAAAAGGACTCATCGAGCACTATATCGAGCCAAAACAAGCACCGACGCCTGTCAAACTGGCCAAACTGCCACTTGATCTCAATGACGAGCAACAACAGGCGGTCAGCACCATCATCGCCGCTCACAAAGCTGGCCGTTATACTGGGTTTTTATTAAACGGCATTACTGGTAGCGGTAAGACCGAAGTGTATTTACAAGTCATGCAAGCGGTACTTGAGGCGGGCAAACAGGTTTTGATTTTGGTGCCAGAGATTGGCTTGACACCGCAGACGCGCGCCCGTTTTGCCAGCCGTTTTGCCGCAGATATCGTGCTGCTACACTCTGGCATGAACAACACTCACCGCCTGCAGGGCTGGCAAGACTGTCGTACAGGACACGCCCAAATCATCATTGGTACACGCTCAGCAGTGCTCTATCCTTTTGCCGATTTAGGGTTGATTGTCGTTGACGAGGCACATGATGGCTCGTATAAGCAGCAAGACACCCTGCGCTACCACGCCGCAGATGTCGCGCTTTATCGAGGCGTGCAATACAACATCCCTGCCATACTCGGCACCGCCACCCCTTCGCTTGAGCACCTAAAACTGGTCGATGATGGCAAACTCATAGAATGTCAGCTATCGACACGGCCAGGCAATGCCAAACCTGCACCCATGCAGCTTATCGATGCGCGTCTGCAAAGTACGCACCAGCAGACAACGGACGACGGCGCCCGCTACGATACTGGACTGACAGACGCCATGATTGGGGCAATACGGCAAACCCTAGAAGCTGGCGATCAGGTGCTGGTGTTTTTAAATCGGCGCGGCTACGCACCTGTCTTATTGTGCGAAGCTTGCGGCTGGCAAGCAGATTGTCCGCGCTGTGATGCGCATTTAACAGTACACTATAGCCGCCAAAACAGCAGTAATGCCTATCTCAAATGCCACCACTGCGACTGGCAAGCTTATATTCCAGCGGTGTGCCCTGACTGCGGCAGTCAAAACTTGGATGCCAAAGGTATAGGCACGACCAGGCTTAGCGAAAATTTGCACGCGATTTTTGCCAATCCGCAAACCAGCAAAGAGCTGTACCCGATTATTCAAATCGATCGTGATACCACAAGGCGCAAAGACAGCTGGGAAAATATTTATCAGCGTATCAATCAAGGTGATCCTGCTATCTTGGTTGGCACGCAGATGGTCGCCAAAGGTCATCACTTTCCAAACGTTACCTTGGTGTGCTTGCCCAACGCCGATCGCGGCTTTTTGTCCGCGGATTTTCGCTCGCCTGAGCATACCGCGCAGCTGATGATTCAGGTCGCCGGTCGAGCAGGACGCGGAGACAAGGCAGGACGCGTGCTGATCCAGACGCTACAGCCTGACAACGCGCTACTACTAAAGCTGGTAAAAGACGGCTACCTGTCATTTGCGCGGGATCTACTACAAGAGCGCAAAATGATGGGACTGCCGCCTTATACCCATGCCGCGCTGATTCGCTGCGAAGGCAAAACCCTAGCCGCCACCATGCAAGCGCTCAAAGATGCCATCGCTATCTTGCCCAGTAACCACAATTTGGCCGTGCTCGGGCCCATCGAGGCGCCCATGAGCAAAAAAAACAGCCGCTACCATGCCCAGCTACTCCTCATCGCCAAAGAGCGCGGACAGCTCCACCAAGTACTGAACCACTGGTGGCAACCGGTACTGGCGCTACCCAGCGTTAAATATCTAAAACTGGCTTTAGATATCGACCCTGTCGGCTGGTAGGCTGACACCTCAAACCTATCACCGTTTCCTCTTATTATTCTTAGGCTCCTAAACGTATAGTCAGTTCAAAATAACATGGTGATAAATTGAAGAGTGCTACTGGAATGAATGTTGCGCAGTATCTTTGATAACAGCATGCAAGGAAGATTCATACCAGTAGCACGATGTCATTTTTGCAGTGAATCGACCATAGCTTACTGGCTGCATTTTTACCTCGTCGTTACAGCTTCTAATACTCGACTATGTTAGATTTATCATTAATCCTTGAAGTTATTTACCATAAGTCTTAATAAATTTGAGTAACGTTATGAGTCAAGAAGATCCTAGTCATAAGCAAAATAAGCATTTGCCTCCAAGTGAGCCTATTGATGTCTATAAAAGCAACGATAGTAACTATACTGCTGGCAATCAAGACGCTCATGATCATGACACTCACCTAGAGCAAAACACCGCGCCAAGAGATACCAAAGGCTATCAGCGTACGTTACTGATTAGCTTTGTGATCATCACAGGCTATATGTTTATCGAGGCGATTGGTGGCTTACTGACAGGCAGCTTGGCGTTACTCTCTGATGCAGGACACATGCTCAGCGACGCCATCGCCCTTGGTGCGACGTTAATGGCATTTAAAATCGGCGAAAAAGCCGCCACCCATCAAAAGACCTTTGGCTATAAACGCTTTGAGATTATCGTGGCCACCGTCAATGGTGCGACGCTAGTAATTATCGCCTTGATGATTTTTTATGAAGCGATCAAACGCTTTAACTCACCGCCTGAGATTGCGACGCAAGGTATGCTGATTGTGGCAACGGTCGGTATGTTGGTCAATATCTTGGTCGCTTGGCTGATGCATCGTGGTAGTAGCGGCAGCGATGGACACACCCATAGCCATGGAGCAAATGCAGACAAAGTAAATAAAGAAAAAGCAAATAAAAGCGATGACTTCAAAGAGCCTGTCAACCTCAATATGCAAAGCGCTTACTTGCATGTATTAAGTGATTTGATGGGCTCAGTGGCCGCTATTATCGCCGCTTTACTGATGATGGGGTTTGGCTGGGTTTGGGCCGATGCCGCAGCGTCGGTGATCGTCGCCATACTTATCTTAGTAAGTGGTTATCGCGTTGTACGTGATTCGGTACATATCTTGATGGAGGGCACGCCAGAAGGCATATCGCTGGTAGATGTCGAAGACAAGCTGCTTGCTCATCCACAAGTAAAACAAGTTCACGACCTGCATGTCTGGAGCATCACCAGCGGGCTAAATGCGCTATCTTGCCATGTGATGGTCGATGGGGATATGAGAATCTCGGATGCCAGCGTATTGATTGCCAATCTTGAGCAAGGGTTGCTTGCGCTTGGTATTCATCACGCCACCATTCAGGTTGAAAGCCTGTCACACCCGCAGACCAGCACCCATAGCGATGCATTGGTCTGCGACATATCAGAGCAGCAAAGCTCTGTGAATGACCATATCGGGCACAGTCACTAGGGCGTGCCCTCCATTTAATCGACAGTCACCTAAATGGGTTAAAAATTGCCCACTTTGCTTATCACTTACCCATTACCGCCAACCTATCTCAACAATTTCTAGCAAAACTTTACTTATCCTATTTAAAAAAAACCTTTTATTGGCGTTTATATGGTTATAATAATTAGAAACTGCTATTTACTGATTCATTTGCCATGGCAGATACACTGAGTTGTATTTTTTAACCGATTCCTTGACGATGTGATCTTATGTCTAGACGTTCCGCGCCCTTTGTCGCCCCAGACTATATTGACAACCCAACGTCAAAAGAGGGCAAAAAACACGCCAAAGTTTTGCTATCGACGCTGCAAGACGATATTGCTCAGTTTCGTGACGAGCAGTTTCCACCTGATATCTTGCGTCAGATCCGCGACATGCCCATTTACGAAGGTAACTTAGCCGAGGTACAGGCCTACCAGCAGCGTTGGCAGCCCCTACTTGAGCGCGCGATGGCTTTTTATCCTGCAGCCAACCTACCGCCCGATTATCTGCCACTGCCAGCCAGCCTTGAGATACCGCAGTTTATTTATCATGTGCAGCGCCTGCATCTGACCAAAACCCGAGCCAAAGAATCCAAAAGCTTTGGCTCGGTCGGTGCCCTGATTGATAAATGCGGCGATTATAGTGCCGAGGAGACTGCGTGCATGTCAGCAGTATTTGATAACGATGACGAGGCAAGATTGGTGGCGCATCGTGAGTTTATTGACCTACGTGCTTATGTATTTTGCCGCGATAGTAAGGGTGAGATGATGGAGCCTGAGCGCGTACGCTTTTATCGTACCGGTCTTATCGTCCATGCGTTGCCTGATTTTAAAGTGGTCGATAGCAGACAGACACCGCGTAAGCGCCGTAATGATGCTTACAACAACCCCATCGCCGACAATGGCGTTTGGAAAATTTACCGCAAAAAATAACGCAGGTTTCTGATATTTTTTTGACCACGTTTTTGATTATGTCTTTGACCTTGCCACTATTTGAGGATACCAGATGTTCGCTGCCGCCGCCGGCTCACCAAATTTGATGTTACAAGCTACAATCTTCTTAGGAGCAGCGCTGCTGTTTGTACCCCTTGGTAAACGATTTGGTATCGCGACAGTTTTAGGGTATCTCATTACTGGTTTGATTTTGGGGCCGAGCGGCTTGGATGTGGCAGGTAACGCTGAGAGCTTGCTGCATTTCTCTGAATTTGGCGTGGTCATGTTGCTGTTTATCATTGGCCTTGAGCTACAACCATCGCGGCTTTGGGCACTACGGCGCTCGATCTTTGTCCTCGGTGGTCTGCAAGTTGGCCTCACTGGCATGCTGTTAATGTGGCTTTTGCACCAATTTTTTTCTTTGGCATTAGATACTGCCTTTATCGTCGGTTTTGGCCTTGCGCTCTCCTCCACCGCTTTTGTCTTACAGATACTGACCGAAAAGCAGCAGCTCTCTAGCACTCATGGCCGTGAAGCCTTTACTATTTTATTGTTTCAAGACATCGCCGTCATTCCTTTATTGGCGGTCATTCCGTTTTTGTCAGGGGTGCGCGAGCAAAGCTACGACCTGGTGTATTTTGGTAAAGTGTTTGCCGTATTTGCGGGTCTGATTTTTGCCAGCCGTTATGTGGTACGTCCATTTTTTAAGTTTGTGGCCTCCAGTGGTGCCTCTGAGCTGCTCACGGCGGTAGCGCTTTTTATTGTGATGGGCGTGTCGATTTTGATGGGTCAGATTGGTCTATCAATGGCACTGGGCGCGTTTTTGACGGGCGTATTGCTGGCAGACTCTGAATATCGTCACGAGCTCGAAGCCAGTATCGAGCCGTTTAAAGGCTTGCTTTTGGGCTTGTTTTTTATGTCGGTTGGCATGCTCACAGACGTCAAGCTTATATTAGCGGAGCCTATTTTTATTATTGGCTGCGCCATTGCGCTGATGGTGATTAAGTTTGCCGTGATTACCGCCATCGCCAAAGTCTCAGGCAATCGCTGGCCGACCAGTATTAGGCTGGGCGTGACACTGGCACAAGGTGGTGAATTTGCCTTTGTCCTCTTTAGCGTGGCGAGCGCCCAAAACGTCTTGCGCCCTGAGGTTGCCAACACCTTAAACCTCATCGTCACCATCTCTATGGCGCTCACGCCGTTGGCGTTTTTATTGCTAGAAAAAATCGGCGAGCCATTATTTGCCAAAAGCAAGCCCAGCCGTGAGTACGATGCAATTCCTGATCATGAGCATCAAGTCATCATTGCAGGGTTTGGCCGTGTCGGGCAGATTATCGGGCGCGTACTGCGCATGCACAATATCGAATTTACCGCCATTGAACGCTCAGCCAACCGTGTCGATTTCGTGCGTAAATTTGGTAACCAAGTCTATTACGGCGACCCAAAAAACCCTGAAATCCTCCGCGCTGCTGGCATCAAAAAAGCACGGGTGTTTATATTGGCGATTGACGATTTGGAGCGCTCTATCACCACCGCCCAGTATTTGCGCAAAAACTATCCCGATATGATCGTCCTAGCACGAGCACGGGATCGTCAGCATTATTATCGCTTGCGTGAAGTAGGCGTACGTCATATTTGGCGCGAGACTTACCTATCGTCGTTAGATATGTCGCGCGAGTCGCTACAGCTGCTGGGCATCTCTCCAGAAAAAGCCCGAGAAACGGTGCAGACATTCCGTGATTACGATGATGACTTGATTGAGCGCCAGCAAGCCATTTATGGCGACGAAGCCAGCCTGATCGAGTCGGCGCAGTCAGCCATGGCAGAGCTTGAGAGTCTATTTGATGAAGATATCGATAAAGCGCGCAAGATGGATTTGACTGACTTTTATGAGCCACTAAAGAGTCAAGCAACGCCTGTCGATGACCAAGATGCCAGCGCCGCTGATTCCAAACCCTAAAGCATTGTCATTCTAAAACATTGTCCTCGACTACTTTGACGACATTGACTGGGATACACGCTCGATAGCGCAGCACACCCTTGCTCCGATATCCATGCATCAATCAGCTAGGCAGCTTTTGGGGGCTTGTTTTTTATTGAGTGAGCTGGTGCAAGCCCAATCATCACTATCTGGCAGATGATAAAAAACCAAGGTCTGATCATTGAGGTAGCGCACTGGAAAGCTAACGTTTTGAATGGTCGCAATGATGGCGCAATCGGTATTGGTCACCCCTGGCGCTTGGGCGGCGATATGCATGCGCACCTGCTGATCCTCGGTACTAAGCGGCAGATTCACAGGACACTGCCCAGTCTGCTGATAGATCAGCGCCACCCGGTTTTGGGCATTTTTGGCGATATCATAGGTATCAAACAGCACCGCGTTTTCTTTTGGTTTGGCAACGATAGGCAAAAACTGCACTTTAATCACCAATAGTGCAAATGCAAAAAACCCAAAACCAAGCCCTAAACCAAACAAGCTCACGCCGCCTTCTTTTTTTAGGTGCGCCTTTTGCGCCTCCTCATCACGCGGATGGTCATTGATAGCATCCGCAATCTCACGACGCGCCATACGATAATAATAGGCATCCGTCCAACGCGCCACCATAAACGACCAAAAGAGCCAAATAGCCGCGGCAATACCGATACGGGTGGCCATCTGATACGCATCAGGGACATAAGACATCGCCACAAACTCAAACGCAACCAAGACCAGTGCCACATTAAGCTGAATAAACGACCAACCCGCCACACTATAGACAATGGCGTCCATATAGCGCTTGCGGTATAGCAGCCAAGGAAAGGTGACGAAAAATGCCGCCCAGTGCCATTTGGGCGACAAATATCCTTGCTCATCAAATTCCTCAAAGCGCTTTAGATAATAATGCTGGCTACGATGGCCAATAAACCATTTGTCCAGCTGCCTGCGCTTGGCTGCTGTGAGCTGTTCTTGATAAAACGGTGGTGGCGAATCCGTTTCGATAAATAACATGAGAGTACGCTCTATAGTTAGCTGAATGTAAAACTGTTATGGATTTAAACGCGCTACTGGTATAAATTTTACTTGCGTGCTGCGTTCCCAGAGGCTGCGCAACCTACGTTTAAAAATAGCATCCCAGTAGCGCTATGACATTTTTAGAGTGTATCGACTATAAGTTTTAAAAAATATCAATCATCATTATATGATAACGCCAACTGCCCTGCATAGAAAACCCGTGTGCACCGATTTGACGTCTTTCGATACTTTAATACCCTTTATCATTGCGATAGTCTTTACTATCGTCTTTGATGTCACCTCTATTCTCATCTCCTATAACCGTATAAAACCGCTAAAAACGTATTGCACATTCACAGTCGCAACAATATCACTTATAATGACGCCATCTCACTCACCTAATGAAGCACTGCCCATCTTATGAGTCAACATCCTGATAGTAATGACAATCTCACCAGTGCGCCAACCACTGATGAGCAAACCCTAATCGACGTCGACACAGCGAGCGCTGACGTTGATGACAACCAAAGCACGCCTGCCGCGGACAAACACATTCGTATCGTCAATACCTTTATGAAACGACGTACACACATGAACAAAAACGCTGAGCTGGCGTTGACTGCGCCCGAGTTCGCCGATTATTTGGTCAATAACAGCTTTGGCGATGGCGACTTAACAGGCATCCATGACTTGCGCGCGCTATTTGCCGATAGCCCAAATGGCAGTGACGCACCGCTGACCCTAGAGATTGGGTTTGGCTTGGGCGACTCGTTCATCGAGATGGCCGCCGCAGAGCCGGCGCGCAACTTTGTCGGTATCGAAGTCCATGAGCCAGGCATTGGCAAATGCGCCTATATGGCCGGCACCCAAGGCTTGCGTAACGTCAAGATTATCAATGGTGACGCCATCCAACTACTCAAACAGCTTCCAGAAAACCATATCGACCGTATTCAGCTGTACTTCCCTGACCCATGGCAAAAAAAGCGCCACTATAAGCGCCGCTTTGTCAGTCCTGAACGCATGGCGATTGTGACACGCAGCCTAACCCAAGGCGGCTGGTTTCATGCCGCCACTGACTGGGAGCATTATGCTTTTTGGATGCTGGAGGTACTAGACAACTTTGCTGGCCTCACCAACCAAGCAGGCACAGGTAACTTTATTGACAGACCAGACTTTCGTCCAATGACCAAATTTGAGCGCCGCGGCATCGCGCGTGGTCATGGCGTTTGGGATTTGATTTATAGCAAAGACTAACACCAAACAATTAAAAATCTTCCCTTAGATAAAGAGCGATAAAGGCGGCTAACAGATTAGCCGCCTTTTTTATGCGCGGCGCTTTGCCAGCGAAGATGATAAAGAGCGCAGCGGAATGTGACCGATACAGCGAATAAAAACGCCCCTTAACACGGCCGACTAAGTATAAAAAGCTTACCATACGGTCAACTCAGCGCTTCTTGCGACCATTTTGACGGTTTTATTTTTATAAAAATAACTATTTTATGGTGTGAAACGTCGGCAACACAGACTAATTTTTTGAGAAAAATACACACGTGACATCACAAAATCCACTTTGATCTTTAAGAAGTCATAATAAGCGATTTGCGCAAACATTGATGTTACAAGGGCTTGGTGAGTTCTCCCCATAAGCTGTGGATAACCCTGTGTATAAGTCAGTACTTGACAAGCATTTTTCTAGATATATTAAAGGGTCAGGTAAAATCGTTCATTTTTTGTACAATTTAAAACTATTTAAAAATCAATAACTTACATAGATATAGAGAAGCTAAAAATTTATTTTTCATATTTTTTAGAAAAACCGAAATCAGAGCCGATGTTTCACAATCAGCGAATTTTTACCGAGGATTTATTGTGGACAACTGCAAACCCTATTGACAAACAATACCATTTTCCTATCCAAAATACTCACTAATTTTGCCAATACTTATATCACTCTAAAAATAATATGCATGCGACAACTGATGTCGTTTAGCATACCTGCACCCTTAGTATGCTATCCAGATTTTGTTATAATACCTTTATCCAATCAACCATACACCCCTAACGCTCAGCGAGATGAACAAACGCCTTAATAATGAGAAGGCGCTGCTTGCATAAGCAGTTATATCAAACTTTTATTTACTTTTATCCGTCATTAATTTTACTGTATAGTAGAATGATTGCACTCTCGACATCATCGATACGACATCTTATTTGTCTTGTTAGACACTGGCCGTTGCCTAACATTTGGGGAGCCGTCAGTATATATGGCCCATAGCCCTCCTATTACCCGTATTTTATCTATCATCGAATTTATCGTTTTACACTAATGATTGAAGACAAGGAATCCAGTATGGACGACAATAAAGCCAAAGCCCTCAAAGCCGCACTTGGTCAAATCGAAAAACAATTTGGTAAAAATACCATCATGCAACTGGGCGATGACTCTGCAGTCCTCGATGCCGATGTGGTCTCGACAGGCTCGCTAGGATTAGACATCGCGCTTGGTATTGGCGGCTTGCCAAAAGGCCGTATCATTGAGATTTATGGGCCAGAGAGCTCAGGTAAAACCACCATGACGCTACAAGCAATCGCTGAGTGTCAAAAACAAGGCGGTACTTGTGCCTTTATCGATGCCGAGCATGCGCTTGATCCGGTTTATGCGCGTAAGCTTGGGGTCAATACAGATGACCTACTACTCTCTCAGCCTGATAACGGTGAGCAGGCGCTGGAGATTACCGATATGCTGGTACGCTCGGGGGCGGTCGATATGATCGTGGTCGACTCCGTCGCCGCACTTACGCCGCGCGCTGAGATTGAAGGCGAGATGGGTGACTCACACATGGGTCTACAAGCCCGCTTGATGAGCCAAGCGCTGCGTAAGATCACAGGTAATGCCAAACGCTCCAACTGTATGGTGGTGTTTATTAACCAGATCCGTATGAAAATCGGCGTGATGTTTGGTAGCCCAGAAACCACAACCGGTGGTAACGCGCTGAAGTTCTACGCTTCAGTACGTATGGATATTCGCCGTATCGGTGCGGTCAAAAACGGTGATGAAATCATCGGTAACCAAACCCGTGTCAAGGTCATCAAAAACAAAATGGCACCACCCTTCCGCCAAGCTGAGTTTGAAATCACTTATGGCGAAGGCACCAATCACCTAGCAGAGGTCATCGACTTAGGTGTCGAAATTGGCGCTGTGGGTAAAGCAGGCTCTTGGTATAGCTATGGCGATGAAAAAATCGGTCAGGGTAAAGCCAACTCTGTGCTTTTCTTAAAAGAAAACCCTAGCATTGCTCAAGAAATCGAAGATAAGATCCGTGAAGAAAAACTTGGTAGCAAAAAAAGCGCCAAAGACACTGACGCCTCTCAAAAAGATGAGGACCTAGCGCCTGAGCCAGTACAATAACGGCAAGCTTATTTATCGTTATGATTGATTATGAACATTAAAACCTTAGCTGAAATACTCGCTGAATCGGACGCCGACTCAGCGAGCGCCCCTACTAGTAAACCAAAAAAAATATCTAAAACCTCTCAAACACCCAAAGCGCTCAGATCGCCTCATGCAGCACGGGTCGATAAAAATACGTCTCAGAAGTCGGCGTCTACAGCCAAACGTAAAAGACGTGAAAAACGCTTTCATCCAGCCGCGAGCTTTAGCCCTGAGCCTAACGACGCACCTGCGTATCAGCCACCAAAAGCGCAAAGTATCAAAGAGATGCTGGCCGAGGTAAAGCATCATATTCATGGTCATTCGGACGATAGCGCCTCTACCATCACCGCTGATAGCGATGCGCGCCTAGAGGGTGCAGATTATTTAGAGAGCACAGAAGGCTCAGCGCCACTGCTTGACCCTAAAGCCACCCATCATCACGATACAGACGCGCAAGCGGACAACTTACCTTCTGCTCTAAAAGCGTATCTTCGCACCCCTGAACAAAGGCAAGCTGAGATTGATGCTATCAAGGCAGAGAGTCGCCTGCGCTGGCTGGCTTTTTATTATCTGTCGCGCCGTGAGTACGGCAAAGCAGAGCTAAAGCAAAAACTGCTCGATAAGGAGCAAGACCCAGACAAGATTGATGCCTTACTCGATGAATTTGAGGAAAAAGGCTACCAAAGTGATTATCGCACCACCCTCATGCTCATCCGTGAAAACATCCGTAAAGGACGGGGGCGCGGCCGCATCAAGCAAGCGTTTTATCAAAAAAAAATAGCCATGCCAGACAACATCGATGAGCTGATCGATATGGCAAATGCAGAGTCTGAGGAATTTAGCGAATTTGTCGAGGATAGTGATGACAATCTGGTCGAAGGCGTTGACTGGCTAAAGCTAGCGGTGACCGCTCGCACCAAAAAATACGGCAATACCTTGCCCCGTGAGCCAAAAGACAAGGCTCGTCAATTACGGTTTTTGCAGTATAGAGGCTTTAAGAGTGACATCTGCTTTGCCGCCCTTGACTACACGCTTGAGACATTAGATGAGCGATTTTAACCGTGACTCATCTAACACTCAGATACCTATTAATAATAGCCAAGCACTTTCCACCATATCATACCTGCCCCTATCCAAATCACCAGATTGACCACACTCATGATAGCGCCGATGCTCCACCACTCTTTTAGGGTTACATACCCTGAGTTAAAGATGACGGGGGCGGTGCCGGTCGCATAATGAGTAAGGGTCATCATAATATTGCCCGCTGCTGCCAAAATCAGCGCATATAGCATGGGCGGCGCTCCTAAGCTCAGCCCGACGGCATAAAAGGCGGCAAATAAAGCGGTGATATGCGCAGTCGTACTTGCAAAGAAGTAATGAATGTACAAATACACCAGCGTCAAAATCGCCACGGCACCTACCCAGCCCAGACCCGTCGTACCAATCATCGCTTCGATATTATCAGAAAACCAGCGAATCAAGCCAAGCTCATTCAGATAAGCGGCCATCATAATCAAGGCACCAAACCAGATGATGGTATCCCAAGCAGATTTTTCTTTGAGAATATCCTCCCACGTTAGCACCCCAGTCAATATCAAGGTCGTCAGACCGATAAAAGCCGTCGTCGTGGCATCGACGCTGTATTGCTCACCCAATAGCAGCGCTGGGATATTGGCCCAGAGTAGTAGCATCAGGCCAAACACACCGAGCATGATTTTTTCTTGGCGGCTGATGCTGCCCATGTCTGCCAAATTGTCCTTTGCAAAGCCTTTAGCGTCGGGCGTGACTTTGACATCAGGTGGATAAATCAGATAAATCACCAAGGGCATCACCACCAAGCACAGAATGCCCGGCACAAACATCGCCACCGCCCACGTTGTCCACGACAGCTGAATGTTGCCGCCTGTGGCTTTATTTACCAGGTCTACCACTAAAGGGTTGGGCGCGGTCGCGGTGATAAACATCCCTGAGGTAATCGGATTGGCATGGTAATTGACCATCGCCAGATAGCGACCAATTTTATTTTGCGTGCCTTCCTCTGGCGTTGAATGAAAGCTTTGGGCGATAGACCTCATAATAGGATGAATAATACCGCCACCACGCGCGGTATTCGACGGCGTGATAGGCGCTATCATCAGCTCAGCCGCCGTCAATGAGTACGCGACTCCGATGGTTTTTTTGCCAAAGATAGAAATAAAATAATAAGCAATGCGGCGACCAAGACCGGTTTTGATAAGGCCGCGCGATATCATCACTGCGATACCAATCAACCATATCAGCGGGCTTGAATAGCTAGAGAGCGCATCATTGATGGCTTGTTTTGGGCTGTCACTGGTCACACCCGTCAAAGCCACGAGCGTCACGGCGATGACCGCTATCGCCCCGATGGGTAGCACTTTACCAATAATGGCAACGATGGTGGCGATAAATAAAGCCAGCATATGCCATGCGTCAGCGGTGACGCCCGTCGGTACAGGAATGACAAACCAGATGATAAGACCTACGACGATGGCAATAGCGGCTTGGATCGGCTTAAACGGCATGCGTCAGTATCCTATGCAGTGGCTGATACCCTCATCTTATAAGATTACCAGCACCGTTGCGCATTTGTTCACCATTTTTAACATATCTATGTAGCATGTATTATTGAATTCCTCACAACGAAAAAGAGCACGCTATACAAACGTGCTCTTTTGGCCGCTATCAGCCGTCTGCGTAAGTAGCGGCAGACTACACAGCTAAAGGTAGCTATAACACAAACATGGGGCCATTATCGTAAAGTGCCTAGACGGTTGGATAACTGGCTGATGATTTGATCAATCTCTTCATTAGCCTCCGCTTCGGTATCTAAGTTACCTTTGGGGGTAAGCTGATTTACGACTTCAGGTAGCAGCTCTGCAATGCCTTGGCGCACCTCGGCTTCGTTGGCACCAGTACGCGCTGCCACTTGTTGAATCTCACTTTCATCAAACAATCGATTGACATCGTTTGGATCGAGGTTTTCATTGTCTTGCTGATTGCTCATCCAAGAGCGTGCTTGGTTTTCATAGCCCATGCCCGTGATTTTGGATAATGCACCGCTCAGACCACCATTACGCTTGATCCAGCTGAGCACCATGGGCATAAGCACGGCGATAAGCATGCCTTTACCGCCAAAGCCGCTTTGATTGCGCTGACCACCCAGCACGCTTCCTAAGATATCACCCAAACCACCAGCGCCTGCGCTGACACCACCACGCTGCGCGCCGCCAGTAAGACCGCCGATGATGTCATCTAGGCCAAAGCCGTTATCAGGTCTACGGTCATACTGCTGCGGATTATAGCCACCTCCCTGACTGCCTCCCAGTACGCTTCCTAAGATATCACCCAGGCCGCCTGTCCGCCTTGTATCAGCACGCTGATTGACTGGGTTATGCTGGACGTCAGCAGGATCCATGGCTTGACGAGCCACCTGACTGACTAAATTCCCTAATAAACTCATATTTTCCTCCTTTTTTATCATTATCGTGGTCTAGCACAGTGTTTTTTTAGCCGTTATTTTTCGGTAGCCATTTTTTAATGGCACTGCCTCATAACGTGCATTATCACTATATTTTTTATAACCATAATTTTTACAACAGTGTTGTTATAGTCAGCTCAAAGCAAAACTGTCATAAGTTTAAACGCGCTACTGGTATAAATTTTACTTGCGTGCTGCGTCCTCAGAGGCTGCGAAAAATTCATCCCAGTAGCGCTATAACACTTTTAAAATGTATCGACTATAGTTAGTTGCCAATTAATAGTGCTATTAATATAGCAAGCTTTTTTGACAATCGAGATAGGTATTTTGTTATGACATGTAGGCGCTTGTAAGCCTGCACATCGGTGCAAGGGGAAAGAAGATAAGTATTTAGACCGTATTGCCCGTGCTCATATTGGCCAAAACATTTAGCTCTCGCCACTGCTCAGGGCTGACTTGATCGCGAAAAACTGTCACGGCCAACGAATGCTGATAAGGCTCGATGATATCAAATTCAAAACTGAGCGCCCACTCAAAACGGTGAATGGCTTGTAGGTTTGCCAACCATAAACCCTCCCCCTGTGCCGTACGCATCAGAAGCTGCCAGTGTTGATCAAGGCGCTGACTCAGTGGCGGCTGGCTTAGATGTAGCAGGGTCGGTCGCGATACGGTCAAATAACCAACCACGGCGGCTGCCACCGCTAAGACCAGCACATACTGCCAAAGCGCCAAAGACGCCAATATACCAAGCCCTATCATGATACTTGCTAAGCTCAGATATAACAGCAAGCGCAACCAGCTCTTAGGCTCGATAGCAGTATCAATACGCAGGGCAGTTATCGAATCCATGATATCGCGGTAATCTCATAAGGTGTGTGGTAGCGAATTAGGGCATCAACTCTTTGGTATGACGCCATGTTTTAATTTTATTGACCAGCGCCCAGATTGCATCATCTTCAGGTCGCGATTGATTGGTAAAATAATCTAATAAATCTGGGTCTTCATAGGTGAGCATTTCGGCAAAGGTCGCCTGTTCAGCAGTATCTGCGGTCAAATACCGCTCCTTGACGTAAGGGTCGATATAAAAATCCAGCTCTTTTAGGCCGCGGCGGGCTTGATAGATGACGCGGCGCTGCTCATTGGTTGGCTCAGGTTGTTTGTTTTCAGATATGCTCATAGGAAACGCCTCATAGCTAGTAGGTACATTATTTAGTGGATTGATAGTGATGGTTGTTGGTCGTAATGACAGAGGTTTGATGATACTCGGTTAATTGCTGCCAGAGCGCGGCCACTTGCTGCATCATCGCTACATTATGAGTACGGATGATACTCGCGCCTTGCTGCAATGCCAACAATCCAGCCGCAGTACCGATCGCATCGCGCTCGCTCGCTTGCGTAGTGGCAACTGCTGGTATGCCGCTCTTAGTGAGTACCTGTGCCAAAAAACGCTTACGCGAGATACCAAACATCAATGGCAAACCAAGCGTTTGTAACTTATCAAGCTGGGTCAATAGTGCACGATGATGCTCGTAATCTTTTGCAAAACCAAAGCCTGGATCGATGATGAGGTTTTCACGCTTCACGCCAGCACAAGTCACCTCTTCAATACGAGCAAGCAGCTCGCGACTGACATCACTGACTACCTCACCATACTGCGCCAACTCATTCATGGTCGTGGGCTCGCCGCGCATGTGCATCAGCATCACCGGTATATTAAGTTTTGCTGCTAATTGGGCCGCACCCTCACGTCTGAGCGCGCGTACATCATTCCAAATATCAGCGCCTGCATCAAACGCTGCTTGCATCACAGTCGGGCTGCTGGTATCGATCGACAGCCAAATATCCTGACTCATTTCACCTAACTGCTGACGAATGGCTGTCACCACTGGCACCACACGCTGCACTTCTTCATCCGTCGCTACAGGCGCGGCATTTGGACGGGTAGATTCGCCGCCGATATCGATAATCGTCGCCCCTTCATTTATCAGCTGTTTACAATGCTGCAGCGCTTTATCTACCCCGGTAAACTGACCACCATCTGAAAACGAGTCTGGCGTCACATTTAATATTCCCATCACCTGCGGCTGCGATAAATCCAACAGTTTGTTGCGGCTGCGAATGCGATAAGTCGGTAAAGGCTGAAACAATGACATAGGCCATCCATTATCAATAAAAGGAACTAAAAAAATGACAATCGGTATTGGCTACCGTTTGCTTATGATACCAGTAAATACCATACGGTTCTAAATTCTGAGTAAAATACGAGCCATAAAAAAGCCCTTTATCAAAAAGGGCTTTTTAGCTTAAACAGTGATCTGCCAGCTGTCTTTTGCAATTTTATTTGCTTGCTCTACATCGCTGGTAATGGCGGCGGTGTCGGACCCGTTGTTTTAACGTCATTTTTTGACAAGTTCACTTCGTTGGGCTGATACACTCTTGGTGGACGTGGCTCTTCACCTGCCAAGATGTCTTGCAACTGATCCCGATCAATGGTTTCCCACTTCATCAAGGCGTCGACCATCGCATGCATTTTATCTTGATTTGCCTCGATTAATTCACGCGCGATGTCATATTGCTCTTCTAACATCCGGCGAACTTCGTCATCGACCTTTTGCTGCGTGGCTTCAGAAATCGTCCGACCACCGCCACCGAAGTACCCTTGCGAGCTATCATCGTCTTCGTACACCATGATACCTAGCGCATCTGACATACCATACTTAGTCACCATTGCTCGTGCCATCTTAGTCGCACGTTCAAAGTCATTAGAAGCACCAGTCGACATCTGATTGATAAAGACTTCTTCAGCGATACGACCGCCGAACAAAATAGCAATATCATTGAGCATTTTTGACTTATACATACTTGTCTGATCATGCTCAGGCAACTGCCAAGTGACACCAAGGGCAAATCCGCGCGGCATGATCGTTACTTTATGTACAGGGTCGGTACCTGGTAGTAGCTCAGCAACCAAGGCATGTCCTGCTTCATGATAAGCAGTAGCACGGCGCTCTTCTTCCCGTATTACCATCGATTTGCGTTCAGGACCCATATATAGCTTGTCTTTTGCGTCCTCAAAGTCATTCATATCGACGCTGGTTTTGTTGCGACGGGCGGCAAATAGTGCCGCTTCGTTGACCAAGTTAGCCAGCTGGGCACCACTAAAGCCAGGCGTACCACGCGCCAAAGCTCGCGCATCGACACTGATCGTATTTGGCAGTTTCTTCAGATGTACTTTTAGGATTTGCTCACGGCCTTTGATATCTGGCAAACCTACTTGTACCTGACGGTCAAAACGACCAGGACGGAGTAGCGCTTTATCGAGTACATCAGCGCGGTTGGTCGCGGCAATCACGATCACGCCTTCGTTACCTTCAAAGCCGTCCATCTCAACCAATAGTTGGTTCAATGTTTGCTCACGCTCATCATTACCGCCGCCCATACCAGAGCCACGGTGGCGACCAACGGCATCGATCTCATCGATAAAGATAATACAAGGGGCACTCTTTTTCGCTTGCTCAAACATATCGCGCACACGTGAGGCACCCACACCGACAAACATCTCGACAAAGTCAGAGCCTGAGATAGAGAAGAACGGTACTTTGGCTTCACCAGCGATGGCACGCGCCAATAGTGTCTTACCCGTACCAGGCGGTCCAACCATCAAGATACCGCGTGGGATGGTCGCACCTAGCTTGGTAAACTTGTCTGGATCGCGCAAGAAGTCAACGACCTCGACCACTTCTTCTTTGGCCTCTTCACAGCCTGCGACATCCTCAAAATTGACTTTGATTTGGTCTTCGGTGAGCATTTTGGCTTTTGATTTGCCAAAGCTCATCGGACCACCGCCCTTGCCGCCAGCGCCGCCTTGCATATTACGCATAAAGAATAAAAACAAACCAATAATCAATAAAATTGGGAAACTGGCTATCAGCAATTGCATCAATACGCTTTGGCGTTTCGGAGCAGTTCCTTGAACTTCAACCTGATTTTCACGCAACAGCGGCATCAGCTCGTCGTCTGACACAGCGGGTCTAATGGTCTCAAAAGATGAGCCATTTTTCTTTTCACCGGTGATTTGTTCGCCATCGATTTCAACACTGGCTACCTGATTTTCTGACACCGCGGTCACAAACTCAGAGTAGTTAAGGTTATCCGGCTCAGAGGATTGATCAAAGCCGCTAAACACCAGCACCAAAATGCCGATTACCACCAGCCACAATAAGGTATTTTTTACCATGTCGCTCACTAGTTATTCCCATCCCTTACTTATTGGTGTGTTTACTAAACACGTGACGTCCATAAACGTTTGGCTCATTTGACGATATATAAATCTCAACGAGCGTATCGGGCGTTTATTATCAGACGACTTTGCCTAAAACGCATGCTTAAAACAAAGTTAATATACCATGATATGTGGTGTTTCCCTGCATAATTCAAGCAGGTTTCACTTTTATTCAGTTAACGATTGTAGCGGATTTTCACGCATGGTATCCATCTTTTATAATGGCATACTCTCCCGCTTACAATAGCAGCAACTCATTGAAACTAAAACTATTTGATCGCCACCCAAAACATCTCTTTTGATCGTGGTCGTGAGGCAGCGGGCTTGATGCTACGGATTTTACTAAAATCACGCTGCATCTGCTGACGTAATTCTTGTGTACCCTCACCCTGAAACACTTTCATAATAAGCGCGCCACCTTTGGGTAAGGTTGCCAGCGCAAAGTCGACCGCCAGCTCGCATAGGTACATCATACGCGGCTGATCAATCGCGCGATTGCCGGAAGTATTGGGCGCCATATCTGATAGCACCACATCGACCTGCCGATCGCCCACTTCTGCCATAATCGCGTCAAACACCTCAGCTTCACGAAAGTCACCTTGGATAAAGGTGACATCTGGCAACGCATCCATCGGCAAGATATCAGAGGCGATTAAAATGCCTTTATCACCCACCAACTGCCCGGCCACTTGTGACCAGCTACCAGGCGCACTGCCCAAATCCACAACCGTCATGCCTTTTTTGATTAGGCTGGTCTTTTCGTTGATTTCTAGGAGCTTATAAGCTGCGCGGGCGCGGTAGCCGTCTTTTTGGGCCTTTTGTACATAATGGTCGTCAATATGCTCTTGCATCCAAGCACTGCTGCTTTTTGACAATTTTTTGTTTTCGATACGCGTGGCCAAAATACCTGCTCCTATTACTCTGCAAAACTTGATGCGCTTTGCTAACGATACACTTTGAAACGCCTGATGCGCGCAAGACATAGTACCAATATAGTACCAATGAGGCGATTTATCTATAAATGCGCTTAAATCATCAAATTCTCTTGGTTAAATAACTGTTTTATAAGGCAGTAGCGTTTATAATGTGGTCAAACCTTCAGTTTAACATTTCCGGCACGTAAAATCGTGCAAAATCCTGCCGATCTCATGCAAGTTGGTCATAGATTATCTATAATGATCACTCACTGCTGTTGGCGGTAATATTTTTATTTTTATCAATACCTAGGAATTCTATGCAACTCGATAACGCTACCATCAAACGTCTAAAAGGCATCGGTCATGAGCTAAAACCTATCGTTATGATTGGCAACAAAGGCATCACGTCCACCATCACCGAAGAGATTGATCGCGCTTTATCAGATCATGAGCTCATCAAGGTAAAACTACCGGCCGGCACCAAAGAAGAGCGTGATACCATCGGGGCAGAGCTTGCAGCGGCGGCAAACGCCACTTTGGTCCATTCTATCGGTCGTATGGCGTTGCTACTACGCCAAAACCCAAATGCCAATCCAAAACTCTCTAATCTCAATCGCCACGCCCAGTAGCATGTCGGCACAAAGAGGCGGTGTGGATTTAGTGAGGATAAACAAATGGTCGTGCTGTGTGTGACCATGCCGCAATACGCCTGCTATCTGCTATACCCTAAAACCGCGCGGCATGTTGCTCGCGGTTTTTTGCATGATGGGTATATAATCAATCTACTATGACATAAATATCAGTAGCACTCTGGCACCGCAGTTTTTTATGTAGGATTAACTAGGGCGTGTTGAACATTCAAAAATAGGCACTGCTGATCGCTAAAATTGTTCCAGACAAGGCGCAAAGCGACGATAATGCAGATGCCTTAGCTAGATTTGCAACGCAGTATGGCGCAATTTTAGCATCAGCCGTAGGGACAGGACTCTTTTTTGCCGCTTCATTGGTAAAAATAGACGCTTAGAGCGACTAAGCTTACTATTTTTACCTTCGAATCGTCTAAAAAATAGTCTCTGTCAGTGCCATGGTTGAATGTCCAACACGCCCTATATAGACCTCGCGCAGCATTCATTCTACCTATCGAAAAGATTACCTATCAAAACTAGTGCATATCAAAACAGTGATTACATCATGAGCCAAATCTTTCATTTGCGTTTAGCCACCGACAGCCTCGCCACCAAGGCGCAGCAATTAGGTGTCAGTATCGCTGCGCTATCAGAGATCCGCGTGAGCGTACACGCAGACATCAGCCAGACGTCGCCTTTTTATCTACAGCTTCATTATCAGCTCAGCATGCCCACACTCTCTATGGCGCACCGACTAGAGTGGCCAGCATGGCAGCCAGACAAGGTCGGTTTTGCAGACTATCTGTGGGAGGAGACCTGCCTTGAGTGCTTTATCAGTGCCAAAACGCCGCAACCTTCTACGCTGGCAGTGACAAAGACACCCTATATCGAAATCAATGCCAGTCCAGATGGCCGTTACGCGCTGTATCAGTTTGATGGCTATCGGCATCCAGATACTTTGCCGCCGCCAGCCTTGATGACAGATATACACACCCGTGCCACGCTCGATTGGCCAACATCGAGCGTAAATTCAAGCTTAGGTATAAACTTGGCCCGCTCAGTTGATTTTGAGCGTTACTTGCATATACCAGTGACGCCATTGCCGCATCAGCAATACGCCATATATGGCACCGTGATTGAGTACCTCCACCCCTGCGTTATCTTATGGCTGGATAAAACAGCGCTATATTTTGCGCCCTCTCACGCTACCCCGCCTGATTTTCACAATCGCCAGCATTGGGGCCAGTTTGTGCTTTAGGTCTTATGTGCTTCGTACTATGACAGCGCAAATAAAAAAAAACTCAGTAACGTCATAAAGAGCATTACTGAGTTTGGAGAAAACTGGTAAATCAGCTCGCTATCAGCTGATTACTAAACAGATTATTATTTGTCTGCCATCGCAAGATAGATACCACGATCTGAGGCATCATCTACGTATTGTGAGTCGCGCCATGTGGTATAACTGTGGACACCGCTGTATGGGCTGATACCTTTTTGGCGGAAGTCAGATACCCAGTCGGTACCATCAAAAATCTGGATATGACCGTGCGGGCGTCTTGAGCTACGGTCATAGACGATCACATCACCCACCTGATGCGGTGTGTCATTACTGATTTTGGTAAAGCCTGCTTGAGCAAGCGTGCCACGCGTGGCGTACTGATACGCTGAAGGATTTGGCGTAAACTCATAGCCTGCTGATTGCAAGGCTTTACGGACGTAGCGGGCACAGTAGCCAGAGCTTCTAGATAACGCCACGCGTGAAGCACGTGCTGCGGCAATGGCAGGGGCTGAGTTGCTATCAGGTACACGGCTTGCTTGCTGCTGGCGCTGCTCATAAGAGAGGCGGCTGGTGAGCGAGGCAAGCTGATATTCTTTTTGCTTGGCATGAGCACTTAGGTTGTCAATTGCTTGACTGATTTCATCATTACTATAAACATGGGCGCCGCTATTGGTGCTATAGATATTGCGACTAGAACCGTAGTTCACAGCAGTAGAGATGTTTGTGACGGTATGACTCAAGGTATTATTTGGTTGAAAGGTCGTTTCGACAGCACCACTCGTCTGTGCTATGCCCATTCCCAATACTGACAAAATTAATAAAGCTTGTTTCATAAATTTACTACCTATGGTTAATACAGGATTGCTCGTCATCCCTGACGACGCATCAATTAATTTAGAGGATATTCACATCAAGCAAACATGATAAAATCCTTATCACAACCATTTCTTTTATCATGACTCACACCGATAGTTTTGGTCTGGTCAACTGCCTCATCACTCACTTGTTATATACTGCGGTTAGCATGTTTATGATAAATATCGTTTTTGTCACCTACTAGATGAGTTATCACGATGTCAAAAAAACAGCCCAATCGGCTTGCCAAACTTATTGATCATCAAGCTTTTGCTGGTAGCGCACTACCCCAAACCCTTGCTGATAATATTCAGTTTTATATAAAAGCGACCAATGAGATAAAAGCGCTACTGGTAGACTGTCTACCTGAGGAAATCCTCAATAGCTGCTGGGTCGTCGGACTTACTGCTGAGCAATTGGTGCTCAGTGTCAGCTCAATGACGGCTGCTAACCATATTCGCTATTTACAGAGCGCGTACTTGCAAGTCCTTAATGAGCAGTCAATTACATTTAAACAACTCAAGCAAATTCGCGTCATTGTAGCCAATACTTCTACTGAAAATCATCTATCAAAATCATCTTCAGGGCTAGCGGCGGCCTCATCAAAATCTCGTAAAGCTAATAAAAATCAGGCTCTTAGCCAAAACACAAAGCGGACTATATCACAGGCTGCAGAGCATGTCACCACTGATGAAAATCTCAAAAAAGCACTTTTGCGCCTCGCAAATCACTAAAAATCATCTCGTTACTATGTAAAGTTATGTAAACAAAAACAGAAAACCACCCCTTGAACGCTGGGTTTTTGTAATATCGCAAACAAAAAAAATCGTCTATTGCTTTCATTCATCATTTGAATGAAAGCAATAGACGATTATAAAATTATCCACAGCTTTTATATTGTCTAGGTTAGCGCAGAATTGTTAAAGTAAACTACACAATATATTCAAAAATACGAATATTTTGTAACTGTAAGCATGGTCGACTTATGTAATATTGCGTAAGTGTTTCGATACTTCGTGTATATTCCTGTATTTATCCTTCAACGGCCAAACCATTGAGTGGCAAATATTCGATCGGACAAGTTACGTTGTCATCAAATGTTACAATTTCAAAGTTATCATGATTAGATAATATCTCACGTACCAGCAAATTGTTTAGAGCATGACCAGACTTATAGGCATTAAAACGACCTAAAATAGGATAACCTATCAGATATAAATCGCCCAATGCGTCTAAAATTTTATGACGGACAAACTCATCATTGAAACGCAGGCCTTCTTCGTTGAGCACGCTCATATCATCGATGACAATGGCATTGTCCATACTGCCGCCTAGCGCCAAGTTGTTTTGACGCAACGCTTCGATATCACGTAAAAACCCAAATGTACGAGCCGAGCTGAGCTGCTCGATGAAGTTTTGGGTCGAGAACTGCAATTGGGCGTGCTGAAAGTCTTTGTCGATAGCAGGATGATCAAAGTCAATCTCAAAGTTTAATTCAAACCCCTCATAAGGGCGTAACTCCGCCCATTTATCATCGACTTTTACTCGTACAGGTCGCACAATCTTAATGAATTTTTTGGGTGCTTCTTGCTCACAAAATCCCGCCTCCAGCAGTAAGGCGACAAAAGGTGCGGCACTGCCATCCATAATCGGTATCTCTGATGCCGACACGCGAATCAATAAATTATCAATACCCAGTCCAGCAATCGCACTAAGCAAATGCTCTACCGTACCCACGCGCGCACCTCCAAAGACCAGATTGGAGGACATCATGGTATCTTGTACCAAAAAGGCACTGGCTGGGATCGGTTGGCTGCCGGCGATGTCTGAGCGCTCGAAAACAATACCTGTATCGACTGGCTGCGGATGAAACGCTAAGTCAACAGGCTGACCACTATGGAGACCAGTACCTGTAACGGCTATCGCTGTTTTTATGGTTCTTTGGTTCATGGCTGTCTTCTCACATATTTTGTTACAATTGCCATAGTGTACCATTACCCGCCCCTATTTCGCTATAGTTAAAAGTAGCTAATTTACTTATCTCCTTGATTGATAACACTTATCACTGATTTTTTGCCGTTATCTATGCTCTGTTTTTTCTCTTATATCCGTGCCTGTATCTCAAAATCTGTCATACTTTTTAACACTTAAAGCAGGCTTGTAAACTACGGCAGACACAAAAAAACCAGCAATGTATGCTGGCCTTTTTGTCTATATCTTATATGACAGACAAAATCTGTATGACAAACTACTTGTTTTGCTGACGCTTTAGATAGTCTTGAATACTGTTAGTTTTGGTCTTAGGCTGCTCTTGTATGGTGTTTGTGCGAGCAGTATGGTCTTGATACATTTGCGCTTGTGACTGCTTTTGACTGTTTAACGCACTGGTATGTACGTTAGGATCAACTGGCTGAGTACTGTTTACAGACGGTACTGGCTGCTCTTTCACTTCCGGCTCTTTGCCAGCGTTTTCGTCTAAAGTAAGACCGGTTGCGATGACAGTAACATGTAAATCATCGCCCATTTTTTCATCGATCACTGAGCCGTAGAAAATATGCGCGTCATCGATGTCTGTGATTTCTTCGACGATTTCACTGATTTTGCTCATCTCATCGAGTGATAACGACTCAGAGGAGATAACGTTGACCAACAGGCCTTTGGCGTTTTCTAGGCGTAAATCATCAAGTAGTGGCGATCTGATGGCTTTTTCTGTGGCTTGACGAGCACGATCATCACCGCTGGCGCGGCCAATTCCCATCATAGCGTGACCTTTGGCTGTCATCGCGGTGCGAATATCGTTAAAGTCAATATTAATCATACCTTCGCTGGCGATGGTCTCAGCGATACCTTGAACCGCATGCAATAATACGTCATCGGCTTTTTTAAAGGCATCCTGCATTGAGATATTGCCATAGACGCTCATCAGCTTGTCGTTTGGAATGGTAATGATAGAGTCTACAAAATTGGTCAGCTGCTCGATACCTGCCTTTGCCGCTTTGATGCGTTTACCACCTTCAAATTTAAATGGCGTGGTCACCACAGCAACTGTCAGCACTTCCATCTCTTTTGCGATACGAGCCACCACTGGCGCGGCACCCGTACCCGTACCACCACCCATTCCAGCGGTAATAAACACCATGTCTGAATGCTCAAGCAAGCCGCGGATGGCCTCTTCTTCGCTCTCTGCTGCTTCGCGGCCTACTTCTGGGTTGGCACCAGCACCTAGCCCGCGGTTGGTCTTTGCGCCCAGCTGCAGTTTATGCGGCGCCGTCAGACGGTCAAGTGCTTGTTTATCCGTATTGGCACAGACGAAGGTTACACCTCTAATCCCTTGTTGTACCATATGTTCAACCGCATTACCGCCGCCGCCACCCACACCGAATACTGTGAAGCTTGCTTGGCCGTTATTTTGAAGCTGGTTATCATCTGGCATGGTGTATTTTAACATAAGAAAGATTCTCCAGTTGCAGATAGCGTAGTGGTCGATACGTAGTAACGCACTCATGTGGCGCGCTATCGACATACTATATATAAATGTATTTAAATAAAATAGGGTAAATGGCCCAAATAGTTTGGCTAAGACGAAATATGTCGTCTTAGCACGGTATTTACTGCTTAATCTATTGTTTGTCGGTCTCGCTCTTGCCTCACCCCTCTATAAGCCTATATCAGAGTGTCTCGACTAAAAGCATGGCCTAACAGTATCAGCGGCACTTAGCAGCGTTATAGTATCTTTTTTAAGACATTGGCAAAACGCTGGCCTGCGCTCTGAAAAACGCCCGTGACGCGGCTTTTTTTGATGGCTTCAGGCTCGCTCTTTTCACTGCGGCGAAACTGCTCACTTTGACTATATAGTAGTGTACCAAATGCCGTCTGATAAGCGCGATCATTCACTTGGATATTGAGCTGTCTAAACGCTTCGTCATTATCAAAATGATTGTGTGCGCTGATTGCAGGATGAGTATTGGTCAGCACCACCGGCATTTTTAACAGCTTTTTGGTAAAGGGTATCATGCCTTTGATGGCCGTACCGCCGCCTGTGAGCACGATGCCTTTATCAATATAGCCGATTAGATCAGCCTCATGCAATTGACGCGCCACTTCGGTAAATATCTGTATATAGCGCGCTTCAATAATGCGTGCCAGATTATAGGTACCGATATTGATCTCGTCATTCGAGCCTTGTGGCTTAAAAAGAAAAAACGAGCTGGGATCGACGCTATCGACATCGACGGTACCATACGTTTTTTTGAGCTTTTCTGCCTCAATCATCGAGATACCAAAATCTGCTGAAATGTCCATCGTTACCTCATGGCTACCCGTGGCGATACAATGGGTAAAAATCAGCTTGTTTTCTTTATAGACACAAATACTGGTCGTACTAGCACCAATATCCACCAAGCAAACCCCTTGCTGGCGCTCATCGCTCATCAAGCTATACTCAGCACTAGTCACCGCATCAAACACAATATGATCGATGCCGACATCACAGCTTTGCAACAGTTTTTGGATATTTTGGCGACTAGAAACCGGCATCATCATCATGTGATACATCACGGTGATGTTGTGTGCCATCATCTCAATGGCATCATCGACCATAAAGTCTTGCTCATCGACATAGATACCCTGCTGGCAGCAATGCATCAGATAATAATCTGGCGACAAATCGCGGGATTTGGCATTGGATAGGGCTTGCACCATGTCTTTGGCACGGACCACTTCGTCTTCGACTCGCACCTCACCTGCACTGTTGCTACTGAGGAGCTCGGGCGTGGCAAGCGTGAGCCACACACTATGCACGCGGCAATTGGCCGTGTCTTCGGCTTCTTGAATGGCTTGTTTGATGGCGCCTTGTAGACGTTCGCGGTGTTTGATTTGCCCTTGATAAAAATCGCTGTTTTTAACTTGTCCCACGCCCAGTATGCGAATGTCTGTTGCAGAGACGACATTGCCTATCACGACATATACTGCCGTGGCGCTTAGATGGACAACAACCAGATTTTCAGTATTTTTCATGGTACCAGACAAATTATCGCTAAACAGGAGAGCAGATGACGTCTCCATTAAATCATTAAAACCATCGCTATATTCTTTGTAGCAAATAAGCAAATTTTACTAAATAAACAATTTTTACTAAATAAACAGCATCTATCTATCGGTGCGCTATGACTGGCTGTTTATCGGGTTTGTGCATGACCGCTCATGCTTATCTTTCTGAGCCGGCTTTTATCATTTTTTACTCAGCATCACCACCGATTATGATGAGCGTGCTGGTGGCGCGCTGATATCCCAAGAGATGGTAAAGCCGTTTTTGTAACGCAAGTCCACTGACTGTATCTCATCGCGGCGATCGCTTAATTGATTGGCCAGTAATTGACTCAGATTAAGCAGTTTTTGCGCCGTATTTTCGTTATCAACAATCACTCGCAATCCATTATCGAAACGAATCAGCCACGTCATTCTGGGTGATAAGATGATGTCCTCGACCTGTATACCTAGCGGCGCATACCAGTCGTTGACTTGCTGCATCTGCTGCATGATGACTGGTGCTTGTGATATCTCACCTTGCAGCGTTGCAAACCCCTCTTGCGCCAGATCTTTGCTATCAGCAGGCACAAAAACCGCGCCTTTTGCATCGACCAGTCGCTCTGTACCAAAGTTTGCAATCGCTTGTTTGGGCAGTGCCGTCACCACGATGCCGCGTTGCCAATCGCGTGAGACACTCACTTGATCGACCCACGCCAACCCTGTTGCGATGTCTCTGAGCGCTTGCAAATCAGAGGTAAAAAAACTACTGACTTTTTGCTGATTCATCACTTGGCTGAGCGAACGATACTGCGTCACGGTCAAGCCCTGATTGCTCACATGAATAGCAGCTGGTGGGGCATCACGCAGCGCCTTGCCGCCCATCAGTAGTATCAGTACCAACAAACCTAGTACCAAGACCATAAATAAGTATCTAACCGAAGTCGGTACTTGAAAACTAGAGGTCGGGCGACGGGTTTTATCACTCATCAAGTCAGTTGCCTCGTTGACGGTTTGAGCCATAACGACCTTTTTCCCTATATTTGCATAGATTGCTCATGCTGTTTGTTGATATTAATTTTCTCATCGATGTTGCAAACCGTTTGAGTGCAAACCGTCTAAATAGTAGGTTAGCAAATACTTGGAAGAAAACGACATTTATAGTGCGGTCATGCTCTGTTAAATGTAACATTTTTCTTACTTTATGAACGACTTATGACAGCTGCTCATAAAAAACACAAATATCACCAAAACAACCTAATAATTACAATATTAACGTATTTTGTGGTCAAACAATAGCCTAACCCCAAAGAGTGACTATGAATTTACACAAGTTTACATGAAGCTATGACACAGCAGCGCTAGCGACACATTATCCGTTTTCATGCCTTGCAGATTTTTGGGTAAAACGGCTTTTGCTAACCATCACTACACAGTCTGAGACAAAATATGCCAGCACAGCGCGTCAAAATCCATACCGCGCGCTTTTGCGGCCATCGGCACCAAGCTATGACTGGTCATCCCAGGTACTGTGTTGATTTCTAGCAGCCAAAAGTTGCCCGCCTCGTCCTGCATGGCATCGATGCGGCCCCAGCCTTTGGCATCGACGGCACGGAACGCGGCAAGGCTCAGCTCTTGTAAATGCTTTTCGTCCGCGGCACTTAAGCCGCAAGGGATATAGTAGCTGGTATCGTTGCGATTATATTTGGCTTCAAAGTCGTAAAAATTGGTGATATCGGCAGGCTCAAGGCGAATCACAGGGTAGGCCTCGTCATCGATGATCACGATGGTAAACTCACGGCCAGTAATCCAGCGCTCTGCCATGACCGCGTCGCCGCACTGCACGGCTGTTGCATAGGCGGCCGGTAGCTCGTCGAGATTGTTGACTTTGGTCATGCCAATGCTTGAACCTTCATGCACCGGTTTGATAATGAGCGGCAAACCCAGCATATTGACCACTTGCTGCCAATCGGTGTCGGCTGTCAATAATGAGAACGGCGCGGTTGATAAGCCGCACCCTTGCCATAACTGCTTGGTGCGTACTTTATCCATACCCAGTGCCGAGGCCAAAACACCTGAGCCTGTCTGCGGAATATCGAACCATTGCAGCACGCCTTGTAGCAAGCCGTCTTCGCCGCCGCGACCATGCAACACATTAAACACGCGATCATATTGACGCAGCTCGGTGATGTCTTGGTGCTTAGGATCAAAATGGGTGGCATCAACGCCTTGGTTTTGCAAAGCCTGTAATACAGCAGCCCCGCTGTCTAGTGACACGCTGCGCTCATTGCTACTGCCACCATAAACAACGGCTACTTTACCAAATTCACTGGCATTTTTAACTTTAGAGGTCACCGCTTTTGATGACTGCTCTTTGGTTGATTGCTTGTTTTCCATACTGCTCTTCCCTGCTGGTGCCGCTGCTGCGATGGCTGGCTCTGGGTTGATGATAATGGTTTTATCCTCAGTGATAGGCTCATCTTGTTTTAGCGTCTCTGCCAGTCTATCTAGAGTGTCTTGCTGAGTTTGTATCGTCATGAGGATAATTCCTAAAAGTCTTTTAGCTTACTGGATATAAAGGTTGTTTGCGGCCAAGTCGATAGCAATCTGCCCAACATTACCAGCGCCTTGGGTGATTAGCATGTCATTGGCCTTTAATAAACGCTGCATAGCAGGGGCCAGATTGTCCTTATCGATAATCGTCGGCTCGACCTCACCGCGCAGACGGATACTGCGTGCTAAGGATTTGGTATCAGCACCAGCAATCGGATTTTCGCCTGCAGAGTAAACCTCTAATAACAACAACTCATCGACGCTTGAGAGCACTTCGACAAACTCATCATAGCAGTCACGCGTGCGGGTATAACGGTGCGGCTGAAACAGCATCACCAAGCGGCGATCCGGAAAGCTTTGGCGCGCCGCTTTAATCGTCGCATCGACTTCTTTTGGATGATGACCATAGTCATCAATGAGTAACACATCACCCTCATCAACAGCCACAGCGGCGTGCTGCTCAAAGCGGCGACCAACGCCTTCAAACTTTTGCAAAGCGCGAGTAATCGCCTCGTCATCAACGCCTTCATCAGTCGCCATGGTGATAGCGGCCAGCGCATTGTAGACGTTATGGATGCCAGGGATGTTTAAGGTAAGATGCAGCGGCTCGCGGTCGCGGCGCAATACAGTGAAATGCGTCTTGGTGCCTTCACTCACCACATCGATCGCTTGCACATCATTGAAAGGCTCAAACCCAAAGGTCAATACTGGACGGCCAATATCGTCAATCATCGCATACAGCTCAGGATCATCACCGCAAACCACCGCCAAACCATAAAACGGCATGTTTTGTAAAAACTGAATATAAGCCGCTTTGAGCTTATCAAAGCTGTTTTCGTAAGTGTCCATATGGTCTTGATCGATATTGGTCACAATCGCTGCCATCGGATGCAAGGACAAAAACGACGCATCTGACTCATCGGCCTCGGCCACCAAATAACGACTGCTACCGAGCGCGGCGTTTTTGCCAGACGCATTGAGTTTACCGCCGATGACGTAGGTTGGGTCTAGCTGCGCCTCTGCCATCATTGTGGTCAATAAGCTGGTGGTGGTGGTCTTGCCATGTGCACCCGCAACCGCGATACCATGACGATAACGCATCAGCTCGCCCAACATATCAGCACGGCGCACCACAGGCAGGCGCGCTTCTAATGCTGCTTTGACCTCAGGGTTGCTCCGATCAATCGCGGAGGACACAACGATGACATCGGCGTTGGCGATGTTTTTAGAGTCATGCCCAATTGATATATCGATGCCTATCTGCTGTAAGCGGCGCGTCACCACACTGTCAGCAATATCAGAGCCGCTGACCTGATAGCCTTGATTGTTCATCACCTCTGCAATACCGCACATCCCCGAGCCGCCAACACCGACAAAATGCAGATGTTGAATACGGCGCATTTCTGGTATTTCGATCAAACGCTTGGGTAGAGATTTTTCAGAGGTAGACATAAGAGATTCTCTTGGTTAAAGGCAAATAAAATAGGGTGAGTCAAAATAACTGATTAAGACAATCAGCCTCAACGCCTGTCGCTGACAACGATAGAAACTATAACGTTTGCCAAATGATATCAGCAACCTGCTTGCTGGCATGGCGATTGGCAAGCGCGTGGCCTTTTTTGGCCATCTCCAAACACGTCGCGCGATCCAGTGCTGCCAGCTCTTGGCTCAGGCGCTGCGCGGTCAGCTCAGACTGCGGCAATAAAATCGCAGCACCGTGGTCAGTTAACGTGCGGGCATTGGCGGTTTGATGGTCATCCACCGCGTGTGGCAATGGCACAAAAATCGCCGCAATACCGACGTTTTGAATCTCAGTAACCGTCAAAGCGCCGGCACGGCATACAATGACATCTGCCCAATTATAGGCGGCAGCCATGTCATCGATAAAAGGCTGTACCACAAACGTGTGCTGGCTCAAATCCTCATGATCGTAGGCCGCTTGCGTCGTTTGTTCATTATTACGGCCGCATTGATGACGCACATCAAACGGCTGATCTAATAGCGCTAAAGCCTTGGGCACATTGGTGTTGAGCGCCTGTGCACCCAGCGATCCGCCTACTACTAATAGCTTTAGGGGCGTGCTGTCGTGGATATCATAACGCTCAGTAGGCTTTGTGACGCCCGTAATGGCGTTGCGCACAGGGTTGCCCACAGTCTCAAGCTTAGCATCCTGCTGGCTATTGGCAAACGTATCTTCAAACGCTTGTAGCACCTTGGTCGCCATCTTGGACAAATAGCGATTGCTCATACCAGCGATGGCGTTTTGCTCATGAATGATCAGTGGGGTTTTGGTCAAACGCGCTGCAATACCGCCAGGCGCAGTGACATAGCCTCCAAAACCCACCACCATATCGATCTGATTGCTACGAATCACTTTGATAGCCGCCATCGTTGCCGAGAGCAGGGTCACCGGCAGCTTTAAGAGACGGCCAACGCCCTTGCCACGCAGACCCTGCATATCGATTGCATGAAAGCGGTAGCCTGTCGGCTCGACCAAACGGTTTTCCATACCAGCGGGCGTGCCCAGCCAGTGAATCACCGCGCCGCGTTTGCTCAGCTCTTCACTAACGGCCAATGCCGGAAACACGTGACCACCCGTCCCAGCAGCCATCATTAGTATATGCGGTGTTTTCATGAACCCCTGCCTATCTTTTTTGTATTTATATGAAGCACTTATTGTCCTATCGTGGTCATGGCCCACCGTCCAAAACGAGCCGCCGAAAGCTGGCATAGTATAGTGTAAATTATGGGCTGATATATAGTACTTTATGCACAGTTCATAACAAAAATCCAAGCCATGAAAAATCACGGCTTGGGCGTTATTAGCATGTGCTTAGAGGCGCATTTTTCGGCCCCATCTTAGCACAAGGTTTTTTTCTCATTGTGCACATACTTTAGTAATAAATTACGCTATCGTTACTGCTTTGTTTAGGGTGTGCCCTCAATTCAATCGATAGCCATCTAAATGGGCTAAAAATGGCCAAATTTTGCCAACCATCGTCAAATAGCTGGCTAATATCTCGATATTATCTGCACTATTTTCCTTGTTTGGCGGCAATTTATCTCATTTTTATCGCCATTTTTAAAATGAGGATACGCCCTAATGAGCGCTCTTGCGCTCGATTGCGATAATCAAATCTGTAGCAATATCGGTGCCACACTGGTCATCAATCTCGCGTACACAAGTCGGACTGGTAACGTTAATCTCTGTGATACGGCCGCCGATCAAATCAAGCCCGACAAACATAAGACCTTTTTCTTTGACAATGGGCGCGACGACCTCTGCCACTTGACGCTCTATATCGGTGAGCGGCATCGCCACCCCACTACCACCGGCCGCAAGATTGCCACGCGTTTCACCTTTGACTGGAATACGTGCCAAGCTATAATCGACCACCACTCCATCGACGATAAGCACACGCTTATCGCCCTCGGCGATCTCAGGTAAGTAGCGCTGCGCCATGATCGGCAAGGTCTCAAGCTCGGTTAAAACCTCTAACGTCACCCCGATATTTGGGCTGTCAGCGGTCAGGCGAAAAATACCGTTGCCACCCATGCCGTCTAAGGGTTTGACGATGACGTCTTGTTGCTCGGCGATAAACTGGCGAATGTGTGCCTGTTTGCTGGTCACAATCGTCGGACTCATATAGTCGCTAAACCAAGTGGCAAACAGCTTTTCATTACAGTCGCGAATCGCTTGTGGGTCATTGACCACCAATACGCCTGCTGCCTTGGCATGATCTAGCATATAAGTGGCATAAATGAAGCGCATGTCAAACGGTGGATCTTTACGCATCAAAACCACATCATAATCACTGATCGCGCCTGTGGCCTTGTCGCCCAAGCTATAAAAATCTGCCGGATCACGTTTGACGGTCACAGGCTGGGTATCGGCCATCAACTGACCGCGATCCAGCCACAGATCATGAATCTGACAATAGCCAAGCGTATGACCACGGTCTTGAGCCGCCCACGTCATCGCCAAGCTGGTGTCCTTTTTATAATTGACCTGCTCGATAGGGTCCATGATGACCAGTATGTGTAAGGATTTTTTTTGATTTTCTTGGCTCATAATAATACTCATTTATATTAGATGGTTTCGGCGTGCTGATATATAACTGATATATAGCCGATATGTACACTAGCAATCACAGAGCAGCAGCCACTATAACGATAATGACCAACTATACACCGTACTGGGCGCGGTAATGCTGCATTTTTGCAAGTTGGGTGGCGTCTTTGTACTGGCCGTTTGCCGCTGCCAAATAGCTGATCAGATCGTCGATATCGACCAATGCTCGTACTGGTACGTTTAGCGTCGCGGCCAGCTCTTGGATAGCAGAGTGCTCACCTTGGCCTTTTTCTTTTCGATCAAGCGCCACGATAATACCTGCCACGCTGGCGCCCGCTTGCTCGAGTATCTCGACCACTTCACGCATCGCTGTGCCAGCCGTAATCACATCATCGAGCACCCAGACCGCCTTACCGCTGACATCTGCACCCACCAAGTTACCGCCCTCGCCATGTGTTTTGGCTTCTTTGCGGTTATAGCCCCATTTGGCGTTGATACCGTGATGCTGCCACAACGCTTGCGCGGTGGCAGCAACAAAGGGAATGCCTTTATAAGCTGCACCAAAGATGACCAGCTCTTGCATGTCCGCCTCGTCACTTTTGGTCATTTGTGCCGCCAAAGCATCTGCATAGCCGCGTGCCAGCAGAGACAACATCTCACCTGTCGCCAGCAAGCCTGCATTAAAAAAATAGGGGCTGATACGACCAGACTTTAGGACAAACTCGCCAAACTTAAGCACTTGGTTATCAAGCGCCAGCTGAATAAATTGATGAGAAGAGAAAGAGGCGGTTTGGGCGTCAGCAGTTGCGGCATTTAGCATGAGATATTCCTATTGGCAAAAAAAGGCAAAAAAAGGCAAAAAAGTGGCGTTATTGTACGCATTATTGATCAGCTTGACCAACCGTTGATGGCATAATCCTGCATATTGGGATAACGCATCAATAAGCCATTACGCGATGAGAGGTTAAAGTAACAGTGACCGTCATGGCTGACTTGTATGTCCCAGCCCAAATAGTAGGCGGCGACCACGATATGCCCTGCAAATACTCGAATTTGCCGATAAACATGGCGCTGCGCAGGCTCACAGATCACCTGACTGAGCAAATAGCTGCGTACGTACTGGCACACTTGCGCCGCACTATAGCGGTGATTGATGCTTTTACGCGTCTGGCACTGCTTTAACGCATGAACCGCCGCGCTGCACGCCATGATGTCAGTGGCCAAGCTGCCTTCACCCGTTTCAAACTGCTGCGGCTGCAAGATTACCTGCCAGTCATCAGCATAGGCATCGCTTAGTAACTCGTCAGGATTATAGCGTTTGATAAGGGCGTACAGGGAGGCGGTAGAGGCTTTGGTCTTCTCAGGCGAGCCTGCGCTTGTTTGGTGAGTTTTTACCGAGCGATCAGCAGGCGCAAAACCATAACGATGGAGCGCTGGATACGCGCGCATGGCCTGATGGATATCGGCCATATCCAACAATATCATGTCACCGAGCGGCGATAGTAGCGGCTGTTCGCTGTGGTTTTGATAAAAGCTGTCAGGCAGCTCGACAAGCTTTGCTGCCTGTAATAGCGCCAAATGCTCAGCCAACGCCTCAGAGGCAATCAGCGCCCATTTTGATAAACTGCTTGTACAAGGCTGATAGAACCGTTTAGAGTTGCCGTAAAGCCGGCGCAGCTGACCGTTTAGCCGCCGCGCTGGCTCTGGAATATCACTCAGCGGCCGTGCAGGATCGAGCGGCGCTTGGCTTGGATCAAAATTAGGGTGCACGATGGCAGGCTGCTGACTATCAGGCAACGTAGAGGAGCGCTCAGCATTGCCTTCTGCCAGCATGTCGCTTGCTGCGTGCTTTGCAGTAGATAAGCGGCTCTCAGAAGTAGAAGGCTGGGTCATGAAATCTCCATCAATGATAAAAAATGATAAGCGCGAAATAAGTACCAGCTGTGCTGTATCGGTTTTAAAATAACTGAACGATAGGGTTGACGATAGATGGCTATTTTACGCTTGATGGCGCAAAATATCACGGTAACCTACTTGCCAGTCAGGATAGTCAAGCCACGCTAATGGTATATTGCTGTGCAGACGCTTGCCCGTGACAGCGGTTTTTTCGTCCGCTATCGCTGGCGGTGCTTCTCCCACTTGCGCACTGAGCCAAACACCAAGCTCCAAGGTGGTGACTGGCGCATAATCCGTCGCAATATAAAGCGGCTTTGGCGCAGCAATGGTCAAGACATTGACGATGATATTGACCAAATCGCTATCCATAATACGATTGCTCCAGTGGGCAGCGGCGACGGGCTTTTTTTGCGGATCGCGGGCTTGACGCAGGCGCATCAGACGCTCGCGCCCATAGATACCACTCGGGCGAATAACAATGGCGCGATCACCAAAGCCTTGCTGCAGTACCTTTTCTGCTTGCAAGATAATTTGCGAGGCTTCGCGCTCAGGCAGGGTCGGCACCGTCTCTTCGTCTATCCACTCGCCGCCATCCTGCCCATAAACGCCCGTTGACGAAATAAACACAACGCGCGTCAGATGTGGTAGTTGCTCGGCCAGCGCGGCTACATGCTGAGCAATCGCCAAATAGCTGTTTTGATAACCGCTAGCTGAATAGTCATCCGGCGTGACGATAATCGCCAAATGGGTAAAGTCTTGTAGCTCATCAGCGCGCAAGCGCAAGGCATCTGCTTGCATAAAGCTTGCTTGATCATTTAAATCATAGTGCTCGCGGGTGCGGCGAGCAAGACCGGTGACTGACAAACCGTCTTGCGCCAGTTTATTGGCCACGGGCAGTCCGATGTCGCCTTGTCCGATAATCAGTAGGTGCATACTCATTTTATATCCTTAAAAATAGCGTCGGTATGACAGCTGTATATCGTCATTGGCATCGATACGCTCCTGCCACTCATAGCTGACATTGATGCGCACTGCTTGATTTTTATCGATATCGTACTGTAGGCCGACGCTTGAGATTGGCTGCCAATAATGACTGCGAGCGTCTGGATCGTCACTGCTGCCATGATACCAATATGGCAATTGTAATTGGGCCTGCGCGCGTAACTGATTGTTAATCTGATAGTCACAGCCTGTATTGACCCCGGCACCGATACGAAAGCCTTTATGGATGCCGCGCCCTGCTTGCCCCTTCCCTGACAATAGGGCGTAGCATAGCTGCGGCGGCATCTCACCGCTGCCAGCTTTTGGGCTGCCGAGCGCCCACGACCAGCCCGTCTCATAGCCGGCGCTACCGACCAAGTGATCACGCCCTGATGGTTGCGAGCCATCATTTACGCGGGTCGCCTCGACACTGGCGCCCCAGGTTTTGCCTTGCTTGGCGGTATTGACAGGATTAAAAGAGCGACCTCGTAGTATTGTAAAATTCTCTAACACCACACGATCTGGCTCATGGTCTTTACTATTGTCTGTCTCATAAAAACGCACGGTCGCAGCCAGTGCCTCTAGATTAAAAAACTGAGGGAATCCTGAAGCACGATCCAAGGTATCATGGAATCCCAAACGCAACCCCACATCAAGGTAGCCATTATCACCGCGCTGACCTGCGCCAATCTGAGCCACTTGTAATGGATGTCTATCGATTGGGTTGTTGTCCGAGGCAATAATGCCATGATCTATGATGGTCTTTTTATCGCCAGCTGAGATACTCGATGCCACATTGCGCGCGGCTGATTGAATATTACTCGCGTCATCATTGGTGAGGTTTTGATAGTCCAGTGCGGCCGCCTTGGCGTTATTTAGCTCGGCTTGACGCACGGTACTGTCAGATGGGGTATAGCGGGCATCTGCCAATAAAGACTCCTCATCAAGCAGCTTGACCACATCGGAGGGGATGACCACATAAGGCAGCTGGCTGAGCAAATCCTGCTCGGGGCGCACCACATCGATCAGACGCAGAATCTCAGAGGCGCAGTTATCCGTGGTAAAATAATAAGGAATCTCTAAATCCTTAGTTTCCCACACATGCAGGATGATTTGCTGCACCTCTGCGGGTGTCAAATCCAACTGATACGTCCACGCGTCACGCTCATCGTCTTTGAGATATTTGGCCAGCTTTTCGGGATAAGGGTCGATCTCAATTCTATTATTATAACCGCCGCTGGTGGCTTTAATGGCATAAACAGCGAACGCATCGTCAGGGTCGCCATCGACGGTGTCATTGAGGGCGTAAGCATGGTGAATCTGACTGGGGTCAGCAGCGCTGATTGGTGAGTCGATACGTAGCAGGGTATGGGCGAACGCGGAGATTGGATTGTCCAAGTACTCCTCAGCAAACATAATGGATAGCTGCTCGGGGTTTAGCATCGCCATCCACTCTGTCAGCTCAGGGCAGTCCGCTTGCAAGCTTGAGCTATCAATGCCTAGCCTCTGAGTGAGCCAGTGTGTGCGCGCAGGAAACCGGCAAATAGCTGACTGTGCATCGCTGCTGGGTTTGGACTCAGGCGGTGCGACCATCTGCTCGGCCAAGGCCACTAGCAGCGCATCCAGCTCAGCGCCAGCGTCGTGCTGGCCGTCAGTGCTGAGAAAAAACGCAGGACTATCAATAAGGCTTTTGGACGCGTTTTTATTAAAGAGTGATTTTTTATCATCCAAAAAATACAACAATCGCCGCCAAGTGGTATGCTCAGCCAGACTGTTCGCTTGCACCTGCTGACGCCAGGTGGCTAATAATTGCTCGGCTTCGCTATTTTGACTAGGCAAGGTGCCATCAGTCTGCGGCGTTAGGCTCTGGCTAATATCAGCCGTGATGGTTGGCCCAGCCGCCAGCTCACCCGTCATCACCAAGGACGCAGGCGTCGGCAGCACAGCCTGCACTTGCGCTGAGAGTAGTAGCGCTGCCACTGCAAAAGGCAAACGTGCACGCACGCAGCACGCTCGCAGGCGAGTAGCGCTTGAGGTACAATTTACAGAAAAAATCGGCTTTGTAGACATGAGGAAACTCTCGCCCGTTATCATATGAATCATATGAGTGAATATAAATCTAAATAACAACTAAACATGCTAACCACCATCATCGATGCCATACATCTGACATCTGCGCTCAACCTATTTATAACGAAAACGACAATATAAAGAGAACATTATGCCCAGCTCAACCATCCCATCATCCATGACTATCGATGATGGCCTACTATCGGCCGCCACTTGGCTTGCATCACCCAATTTTAATAAGCGACCTGAGCACACCACGATTGATACCATTGTCATTCACAATATCAGTCTACCGCCCAACGAGTTTGGCGCATGCGGCTCTGATGGTGTGCATTATGTCAAAGCACTATTTACCAATCAGTTGGACTGGGACGCCCATCCATATTTTCAGACGATCAAAGGCGCTGAAGTGTCAGCGCACCTGTTCATAGAACGTGATGGCGCAATTACGCAGTTTGTCAACTTCAATGAACGTGCGTGGCATGCTGGCAGATCCAGCTACCTTGGGCGACCTGAGTGTAATGATTATAGCATCGGCATCGAGCTTGAAGGGTCTGATTTTGTGTCCTTTACCGCCGCGCAATACCACACGCTTGCAGCCGTCGTCGCGGCTATATATAGCGCCTACCCCAACACCCGCCGTCACCTCACTGGACACAGCGACATCGCCCCTGGACGCAAGACCGATCCAGGCGAGTTCTTTGAATGGGCGCGGCTGCGTGAGCTTATTGCTCACCAAATGGCAGGATAGCTGCTGCTGGCTGGTAGCATTTCCACAGTCACTCCATTTATCTCGATAACGAAAGTGCTATAATTTGTCAGTTTTTTGACACCCACCACTCAGTAACTGCTTATCAGCAGCCCCTTATCAGTAAACAACATAGCAAAACAGGTTCTTATGGCAAAAAGTCGGTTATTTCGCTCTACGATGGTCGTCAGTAGCATGACCATGCTGTCTCGTATTTTAGGCTTGGTACGTGATGTGGTGTTATTGGGCGTGTTTGGCGCAGGTGGCCTGATGGATGCCTTTTTGGTCGCTTTTAAGATTCCAAACTTTTTGCGGCGTCTGTTTGCCGAAGGCGCCTTTAGCCAAGCATTCGTCCCTGTGCTGTCTGAGTATAAAGAAAAATATAGCCTACAGCAGGTACAAATTTTGGTCAGTCGTACCTCAGGGGCACTGCTACTAGTGCTGTCCATGCTGACGGTGCTGGTGATTTTAATTGCGCCGTGGGTGGTGACACTGTTTGCCCCAGGGTTTGCTGAACAACCCGACAAATTTGCCATCACCGCTGAGCTGCTGCGCCTGACTTTTCCGTATTTGCTGTTTATCTCTATGACCGCCTTTGCCAGCGGTATCCTACAAAGCTATGGCCGCTTTGCCGCACCAGCCTTCGCCCCCGTGTTATTAAACTTATGCATGATTGGTGGCGCGCTGATTTTCGCGCCGATGTTTGATACACCGATCATGGCGCTCGGCTATGCAGTGGCTATCGCAGGATTGCTACAGTTTTTGATACAGCTGCCGCAGCTTTGGCAACAAAAGCTGCTGGTCGCGCCCAAGGTTGACTTCAACCATGAAGGCGTCAGACGTATTCTAAAGCTGATGCTACCGGCTATCTTTGGTGTCTCGGTCACCCAGATTAATCTGTTGCTCAATACCGTCTTTGCCTCATTGATGATAGGCGGCTCAGTCTCTTGGCTCTATGCAGCCGAGCGCATGAGCGAGCTACCGCTTGGGCTCATCGGGGTGGCGATTGGGACGGTTATTTTGCCCAGCTTATCAAAGAGCGAAGCGCAAAAAGACGATGTCAGCTTTAAAAAGACCATCGACTGGGCGGCTCGTCTGATTATTTTGGTGGGCGTGCCAGCGTCGGCGGCGTTATTTATCTTAGCCGATGTGCTCATGCAGGCGCTGTTTTTGCGCGGAGAGTTTACTTTGCGCGACTCACAGATGAGCGCGCTGGCGCTGCGTAGTATGGCGGGCGGTATTTTAGGCTTTATGCTGATTAAGATTTTTGCGCCTGCGTTTTTTGCGCGGCAAGACACCAAAACCCCAGTAAAAATCGGTATTATCTCTGTCTTTGCCAATATGATTTTTAGCGTGGTTTTTATCGGTATTTTTTACTTTTTAGAGATGCCGCTACATGGCGGATTGGCCTTAGCCACCACAGGTGCCGCTTTTGTCAACGCCGGCTTGTTGTATTACTTCTTATATCAGCGTGAGATTTTTCGCTTTGGCAGTCATTGGAAAAAACTGTTTGCTCAGTTTGCGATTGCTACAAGTGCCATGATTGCCGCTCTGTACGTCATGCTGCCTTATTTTCCAACCGATGAGGCGCAGTGGCAGCGTATCATTGCTCTGCTCGTCATGTGTGCGGTGGGCGCAGCGGTCTATGGTGTGGCTTTATTGGCCACAGGCTTTCGTCCGCGCCAGCTCAAACATGGCTAAACGACGCCTTTACCAAACCAAAACAAGCCTTATATGAGAAATGATAGTGCGTGATGCGGATAGTTGTGATAATTGACGTTTAAGGAATACATAAATTTTGAGGGTCAATATGACAACGAAACAATCCACCTTACTACGCTTACCGACCTTACTCACTGCTGGCGTTCTAAGCACCGGCTTATTTGTGAGTGGTTGTGGCAATAATGATAATGTAGATACCACAGCTATTGAAGATAACGCAGCTGTTGCCAAAACCTCTGAGGATGACCTAACGACTTCGGTAGAGACAGTCGATAGCGACAATGACGTAAAGAACGAGCAGATAGCGGCCAATACTGAAGATAAAACTGCTATCGATAGTGATAATGTTAATCCTGTCACCGCCTCTGCCAAGCAAAAAAGCTTGGTCACTAATCCCACCCAAGCAGGCACGCCAGAAGATACGGTAAAAAAAGCGCTAGATAGCTTATATTATGGTGATGCCAAAAAATCCGCCTCATATTATGAAGTGGATATGGCAAACTTTGAAGAAGAGCTGGCCAACACGCAGTCAGCGTTTCAACAAACAGTCGATGGCGTCACCATTACGGATACCAAGTATAGTGATGATAAAACGCGTGCCACCATCACAGGCGAGCTGATGCTAAAAGGCCAAAGTGAACCTGCACCACTGACTTATGAGCTGCAAAAGATAGATGGTCAGTGGAAAATTTTGGGTTAAGTTTTTCGCTTATTTGTTTGAAGTGCCATCCGACGTCACGGCTTTGCCAAGCATCACAACATCCGCGATAAATCCCTGCATATCACATACCTTTGGCATATAGCCCCACTGCTCAAAGCCAAGCTTACCAAACAGTCCTAAGCTTGGCTGATTGTGCGCAAAGATTAGCGCGACGACATTATGAATACCAAGACTTGGTGCTTGCGTCAGCATCCAGCGTGTCAGCAAACTGCCTAGACCCTTTGCTTGATAGTCTTGATGCAAATAGATACTCATCTCTGTGCTGATATGATAAGCCATACGCGCATATAAGTCGCTAAAGCTGCCCCACGCCACGATTGGTACTGTTTTTTGATTGGTTTGCACCGCTTGCACTGTTTGATCTGTATCCTCGCTCGCTTGCTCCATCGATTGCGCCCTAGCTCTAACGACATAAATAGGCCGCGTCGGACTGTTTATGTGCTCGGTAAACCACGCGGCACGCTCTTCACAGGTCACGGGTGTTAGCTGCGCTGTGGCTTGTTTGCCAGCGATACTTTGATTGTAAATCGCCACAACCTCGGGCAAGTCCTCTGCTCTAGCATGCTGTACCGACCATACATCATTGAGACGGTAAGACAGGGCCAAAGCAGGTAAAGAAGTAGCAGTCATAGAATGTCCATAGCTAAAAAGCGATACGGGGTATTTGGGGAAATAATACTCACCATCTAGGCCATCATCAACAGACAGTAAAGCCGCGATAACGCAGATCAGCAAACGCGTTTTTTACGATGCAGCCATCGCTGACACAAATCGTTTGATACAGGTATTATCCATAGACCATAAGATGTTAGTATGGCTATTTTACTTTATAATGGCTGGTTTTAGACACCTCAATGTTTTATCTGGGCGTGTTTTTTCCTTCTTTATTTGGTCTTATTTATCATAGCTGACATTTATGAACACCTATTTTCTTGAGCAACTGATTGCCACACCCAGCGACCTGCCTGCCCATACTCACCCAGTAGCGCTAGCGCCTTGTGTGCTCACTATCGGTAACTTTGATGGTGTGCATTTAGGCCATCAAGCGATGCTTGCCCAAGTACGCGATATCGCCGATGCGCGTGGGCTTGATGCTGCCGTCATGATATTTGAGCCGCAGCCACGTGAGTTTTTTGCGCCAGAAAGCGCCCCTGCTCGCCTCACCAACTTAGGAGAAAAGCAGGCGCTACTTGCAGAGTACGGCGTAGAGACACTCATTGTCGCAGGATTTGACAATGAGTTTCGCTCGCTATCGGCGCAGGCATTCGCGGATTTACTGGCACTGCGCCTAAACGTCAAAGCCTTGGTGCTAGGAGATGATTTTAAATTTGGTCATGACCGGACGGGCGACAGTGCGTTTTTGCGCAGCTATGGCTTAGACGTGACTAATCTGCATACCGTCGTCGATGATGGCGGCAAAGCGGCACGTATCAGCTCAACCCGTGTGCGTGATTTGTTATTGGCAGGAGATATTGCGTCGGCCAACGCCTTGCTTGGCCGTGATTATACAATGACAGGCGAGGTCATCGGTGGGGATAAAATCGGCCGTACTCTGGACTTTCCCACCGCCAATATCGAGCTTAAGCGCTTAAAGCCTGCGCTGCATGGTATCTTTGCCGTCGATGTGGTCAGCTTGGATGATAAAGGCGAGATAGTCGCAGATGGTTTAACAAAACTGGCTAATGATGACAATATGGGCATCACAGGTTTGCGTCCGCACAGTTTGTTTGGCACGGCCAGCATCGGCATCCGCCCCTCTGTCGACAAAGCCCACGACTGGCGCTTAGAAGTACATTTCCCCAACCTACAAGCTGACTTATATGGCCTGACGCTACAAGTGCGCTTTTTGCATTATTTGCATGGCGAGCGCCATTATGAGAGCTTAGACGCCCTAAAAACAGGTATCCATAATGATGTCAAAGAACTGATTGCTTGGCGCGCGCAACAGCCTGATTGAGCAGTATATTCAGATGTGATAGGTGTGAAGCTAAGATTTTTAGACATAAAAAACCATTGCCAGTATCTGAACTGAACCCCATAAGTTGGACGCAACTTATGGGGTATTTTTATGCTTTTCTAATACTTCTATATTAGGTTTTTTATGTCAGCTTTTAGGCATCTGGATGCATACGGACATTTAGCTCATCAATTGTCTCTACCCAAGCGGCGTCTTTTTGCCATTCTTCTTGCAAAAACATACGCTGATTGTCCGTCCAGATATCAGAATCTACCAGTTTTTCATCTTTGGCCAATTTGTTTTTTTCGATAAACTGATTAATCGCCTCATCAGAGCTATCGAGTCCTAACTGGGCAAATAGCTCATTCATATTATATTCAGGTTCACCTAGCATACTGTCTCTCCTTAAATGGTGCAGGTTTAATTGTACTTATTATTGCAACGAACCCATTTATTGTAGCAAGCTTTTTTTTGTTCGCTGTTAATGCACGTTTATCTAACGTTATCAATTGTATTGATGAGGGTCTCAATAAATATCAACGCACAAAACAGCCCTCAGTTCATCAATGAGGGCTTTTTTTATGGCTGTCTATCATACTTTTAGCAAAGTCATGGCTTATGGTAGTAGGTGTGCTACCGCATCACGCTCTTCGCTCAGCTCTTGCTCAGTGGCGGCCATTTTCTCTTTTGAGAATTCTGATGACACATCAACGCCGTCTACGATAGACCAGTCGCCGTTAGCGCATGTGCATGGGAATGAGTAGATAAGGCCTTCAGCGATACCGTATTCCCCATTTGAGTAAACACCCATAGAGACCCAATCGTTCTCGTCAGTACCAAGTGCCCACGTACGCATATGGGCGATAGCAGCGTTGGCAGCAGAAGCTGCAGACGAGGCACCGCGAGCTTTAATGATGGCCGCGCCGCGCTGCTGTACTTCTGGGATGTACGTGTTTTCGTACCAATCACGATCAACCAACTCTAGCGCTGGTTTGCCATTGACAGTCGCAGCCGTTAGGTCTGGATACTGGGTCGATGAGTGGTTGCCCCAGATGGTCATGTTTTTGATGTCATTGACAGTGCTGTCAGTTTTTTCGGCCAGCTGTGCCATCGCACGGTTATGATCTAGGCGAGTCATGGCGGTGAAGTTACGTGGATCTAGGTCTGGTGCGTTACGCTGAGCGATTAGCGCGTTGGTGTTGGCAGGGTTGCCGACGACCAATACTTTTACATCACGGCTAGCCACTTCGTTCAATGCTTTGCCTTGTGCTGAGAAAATCGCAGCGTTGGCTTCTAGTAAGTCCTTACGCTCCATACCTGGGCCACGTGGACGGGCACCGACGAGTAACGCGTAGTCAGCATCTTTGAATGCCACATTTGCATCATCAGTTTGAACGATACCTGCCAACAATGGGAATGCGCAGTCTTCTAGTTCCATGACCACACCCTTTAGGGCGTCAAGCGCTGGTGTGATTTCAAGCAATTGCAAAATAACTGGCTGATCTTTACCTAGCATCTCGCCAGATGCAATACGAAATAGCATCGCGTAGCTGATATTACCAGCGGCACCAGTGACGGCAACACGTAAAGGTTGTTTCATTGACATTGAATACTCCCTAATTGATGATTAGATCATTCATGATTGTAATAGATGATTATCTTTTTAGATATCGACTTGTTTGCTGCACAAAGGCAGCGCTAAACCGAGAGCTAGTGTAGCACTTCGTTTGGCAAATCGTCTAGAGACAATCAGAGGCTTGCCGCGGATTCTCACGGATTATATTGTTACATTTTATACAAAATAATCGATGGGGTCACAAAAGCACTGAGGCTACCAGCGTTTAAAAAAACGGATAAAACAAGGTAAAAGACAGCGAGTAAAGGCTAAAACACGGCCATAAACAATCACCACAGAGAGAGCATATCAACACCTACTTACCGCCTGAGATGATAAACTTGCTACCGCAATTATTTACCACTTGATAGCACTTACCAAAATCACTGCCATCATAGCAGACATGGATGTCGGTCAAAATCGACTGACGACGATTGCCCGCCTGACAGATCAGATCAATACCACTAGCGGACAGACCGCTATTTAAGCGTGTCATTTGCCTGATAAATCGCGCCTTAGACACAGTGTAACTGTTACCCGTATGCAGCTCGTTTGGGAGTTTTAGCGCACCTGCGTAGTTGGTGATTTGACGAAAGTAGCTGGCTGCACTCAGAGGGCTACAAGCGCCGTAACGCTGCCATGCCTGACTACGAACCGTGGTATCAGGCATGATACGATTGACGACTTTTAGCTGTAGCGGTGTCAGACGCGGCTCACTGCCCACACCGCAGCGCTCACCATAGCCCATATCTAGCCCCGACACCGTCAAAGAATAACCTTCTAGACATTGACGCATGCGCGCGCGTGTCGGCTGTATGCTGCATAGCGCAGGGGTCATCTCAATCATCAACACCCGCTGTCCTGTCTTGACGGTGCTAGCAGCGTGCGCGGGTAACAACATCACGCCTTGCAACATGATCAGCGCGCCTATACTAGATGACGCCATAATGGCTCGGCCAGACGGGCTAAACTTGGACGTCTTGGACGTCGATTTATAAGACAAGTGCATTTTCATCTGTGATGATGAGGGATGCCTCGCTTTTGATAATACAGACAGGGTAAAATATTTTTTGATCATAAGAGGCTGGAAACATCTAGCAATGACAAAACATGGGCTATCACTTAGGGCTGCACAAAGACGTCGATATCAGAAATCGCAAGGCTTACTAAGCATAACGGTAACAAAAATATGAGTGCTTACCAATTGATAAACACAAAACTTTGGCGCTAAACAACAGGCCAATAACCACAACACAATAAAGTCATGGTAGCAAACCGTTTTTTTTAATCTATAGCAGAAACGTAAACATCGGAGCAAGGCGGCGGCAGTAACACCGCCATATATACGGCTCCCTGACCATGTTGTCGCTACATCTGTCCTAAAATAAGCCACCAAAGACAAACCATCAAAGACGACGCATTGATGGCTATTAAAGGATAAAAGTATTAAAACGCTGCTGGCACGGTGCCCATACGCTGCGAGATCGGCTGACTGCGGCCAAGCAAACTGCTATATACCGTCGCGTTTTCCATCACATGCTTGACATAGTTACGAGTCTCAGGAAAAGCTATCGACTCCACATACTGGTCGGCCGCAAGTGAGCCATACACAGGCTGCCAGCGTTTGGCGTTGTTGGGTCCAGCATTATAGCCTGCGGTGGCCAGTACTGGCTGGTAGTTGAGCTTGCCTAAGATATCACCCATATACCATGTCCCATAGCGGATATTGGTGTCGCCGCTGTTGGCACGGCTGGCGCTATAGCTCTCGCCCAAATGACGAGCGATATACTTTGCTGTACCTGGCATGATTTGCATCAAGCCGCTTGCACCAACGTTTGAGCGTGCCGATGTCACAAAACGGCTCTCTTGACGCATGATGCCATAAGCCCACGCAGGATCGATGCCCGCCGACTGGCTATAGCGTACCACTGCGCTCTGGTGCGGCATCGGGTGCGATAGCGCCAGACTGTTTACGCTATCGGTGTTATCAATCGCATAAATCGCCCGATCCAGCCAGCCCATGTCATAGGCCTGCCGAGCGGCAGCAATGATGAGACTGTTATCACGATTGTCTCGAGCCTGTTTGACAGCCCAGTTCCACTCGCGGTTGGCGTAGCCGCGACTCGCGTCAGAGTTGTATAGTGCAAATGCACGGGCAAAGTGTGGGTTTTGCATGACGCGGGCGCGATCTGCGGCGCTGACTGTTGGCAAGTTATTGCCGCCCAAACGGCTGGCATCAAAACGCTGACCGACTTTATCTTTTGCTAGCAGGCCATAGTAATCATTACTCTTGGCGATATTTTGATACATTCTTTTTGCTAGGCCGCGTTTACCTGCATCACTTGATTGCTCATAAGCGCGTGCCAGCCAATATTGCCACTGATTGCTTTTTTGGGTTTCGCCATCCATCTTTGAGATGGCTTCGACCACATCATCCCAGCGGCTAAAGCGAATCGCGGCCATGGCATAGTCTTCGGCTTCTTCAAAGTTAAAGTCATCATCTAAGCTATTGCGAAACCAGTCCACCGCCTCAGCATTAAACCCATCATCGGTATTATGATTCATACGCTGTACCCCAAGGATACGATAGGCGTAGCGGCGGGTTTCGTCATTGAGCAAGCGTGTCGCGCGCTGATTGTCTTGTTTGATATCAAAGTCCAACTGTAGCGCTGCTTCACGATAAGACTTATCGGCGACGCGGCCCAATGCATATAAGTACAAGTATTGGTTGGTTTGGCTGGCAGGCTCACGACCAAAACGCGTAAAAAACGCTGATGGGTTGAGCTGAATCTCACTGAGCGCCGAATAAGCAATGGGCGTCCCTAAACGCGATGACAAAGCCATGATATCGCCCGTCTTGCCTTTACGTAGCATACGCTTGAGGCGCGCGGCGCGATCTTGGTTGCTAATCAAGGCGTTATTGTTCATCTCCATCGCCAGCTGATCACACAGTGCTGGCTGCTTTTTGGTGGTCAGCCATACATCAGACTTGGCCGCCATGGCACGCATGATATCGCCGCCATTATTAAAGCCAAGCGCCACCGCACAGCGCTCAGAGCTATCGGCATTGGTTATCAGATTGGCCACTTGCCTTACAGCAGCATAGTCATTGGCTGCCGCTTTGGTCTCAGCAAAGTCCGCCACCAGCTTTTCGGCCATGACCGTATTAGGATACTGACGGACAAACTGTGCCACCGCCGCCGAGCTTTGTGAGCCCAAATCCAGATTCATGCGCCAATAGGTCGGGTACATCGCAAACAACCCACCACTCATTAACTGTTCATAATTATACAGTGCGCTGACATCTCCCCGATCGGCTGCTATCGCCGCCGCCATAAACGAGTCAATGCTGTTGTCTTGTTGATAACTGGGTTTTTGCTCAAAGCGGTCATCCTCGCCCCACGTCAGCTCCGCACAAGCAACTTGTGATAGGCCAAGCGCACCAAGGGCTGTCGCCATGAAGACGCCAAACCGCAGCGTACTGGTGGTCAACCGCGATGGACGGTATTCTCGATGAACAGAGGCTCTATCCTTGATGCTATGAGCGGCGCGCAACTTTGTCATACTGACTCTCTTTCTTATGTCTTTATCAATAGGTAAACAGCGGTTTATCACGTACCGCTAAGCGTATGCCACTTATCATACTATACCCGTTGCACTTTCAACCATCAGCTTTACCTTTTGTTAATAAATACGACAGCACGGTGTAACATAAAAGTGATAGTAAGCGGCGTTATTTTGCAAAGTGGTGATTAATCGCAGTAAATAATTGATAGTGTTAGAAATAACCCACCCTATCGCCGCTTAATGACCCTTGCTAATTTTTCACATTGGCACAGGGTTGTGATAAAATACGCCACCTGTTAATCGGCTACCCTGCTATATTTTAGTCAATCATGGACTTATCCTTATGAGTGTTACTGTATTTAATCCCCGCCTCGATGACGCTAATGTTACCCCAACAACGGCGAGCGCGCCTACCGTTGCGGCACTCAAAGACTCAAGTTCTGCCAGCATGTCTGCCGATCAAGCCCCGACCAAAAAAGTCTTTGTCACCACGCAAGGCTGTCAGATGAACGTCTATGATTCTGGCAAGATGCTCGATGTGCTCGGTGATTCACACGGCATGGAGGTCACGCACAACATCGATGAAGCAGATGTCCTGCTGATGAACACCTGCTCTATCCGCGAAAAAGCGCAAGAGAAAGTCTTTTCAGAGCTAGGCCGCTGGCGCAAACTGAAAGAAAAACGTCCTGACCTTGTCATCGGTGTCGGCGGCTGCGTGGCCTCACAAGAAGGCGATAATATTCAAAAGCGCGCGCCCTACGTCGACATGGTGTTTGGTCCGCAAACCTTGCACCGTCTGCCAGAGCTGTATGATCAATCAAATGAGCAGCGTAATATCGCACCCAAAAACCGTATTGGCACCATTGATGTGTCATTTCCGAGTATCGAGAAGTTTGACTTTTTGCCGGAGCCGCGTGTCGAGGGCTACAAAGCGTTTGTCTCTATCATGGAAGGCTGCTCGAAGTATTGCTCGTTTTGTGTGGTACCTTATACTCGCGGTGAAGAGCTTTCGCGCCCGCTCGATGACGTCTTGGCCGAGATTGACAGTCTTGCCGAGCAAGGCATTCGTGAGATAAACCTACTTGGTCAAAACGTCAATGGCTATCGCGGCGAAAAAGACGACGGCAGTATTTGCCGTTTTGCAGAATTGCTGCACTATGTCTCGCACGTCGATGGTATCGAGCGTATTCGCTATACCACCAGCCACCCGCTGGAGTTTACTGACGATATCATCGATGCTTATGCCAAGCTGCCAGAGCTGGTGTCGCACCTACACCTGCCGGTGCAAAGCGGCTCAAATAATATCCTTGCGGCGATGAAACGCAACCATACTATCGACGTCTATATCAATCAGATCAATAAGTTAAAAGCCATTCGCCCCGACATTCACTTATCGAGCGACTTTATCATTGGGTTCCCTGGTGAGACCGATGAAGATTTTCAAGATACTTTGAACTTGGCAAAGGCGTTGAACTTTGATCACTCGTACAGCTTTATTTACTCTAAGCGTCCGGGCACGCCCGCCGCTGAGCTGCCTGACGATGTGAGCTTTGCTACCAAAAAAGCGCGCTTAGCAGAATTTCAAAAAGTCATTGTTGAGTCAACGCTAGCCAAGACCCATGAGATGGTCGGCACCACGACGCGTGTCTTGGTCGAGCAAGTGGCCGATCGTCACCCTGATTGCTTGATTGGTACCGCGGACAACACCCGCACGGTGATGTTCCCTTATAATGAGGCACAAATGAACGAGTTACTCGGTAAAATCGTCAGCGTACGCGTGACCGACTTCGTCAGCCCGCACATGGTCAAGGGTGAGCTGGTCGAGGTATTGGCGTAATGTTGCCTGCGTAGATATCAGCCTTCTGCTTCTTAAACGCTCATCAAAAAGCCGCTCTCTACTGAGGTAGGGAGCGGCTTTTTTTAGTAGTGGCTAGAGCGTGTTGAGCATTCAGCCTTGGCAAGATTAAACCATAAATCCATTTAATACCTCAGCCAATAGTGCCGCTGCGATAAGGATAAATATCACCCCGCAGCCACGGTTGAGCCATGCTAAGCGACTGCCTACATCTAGCCAGCTGGCCAGCTTTTTGCCACCAAGCGTATAGACAATCTGCCAAATCGTCTCACTCAAAAACAGCCCGCAAGTCAGCACAAGATACTGCGGCCATAATGGCGCACTAAAATTGATAAACTTGGGGAAAAAGGCGGCAAAAAACAAGATGGCTTTGGGGTTGGACAACGATACCCATATCCCAGTGCGAAATAACGTCATATTGCTCGGCGAGGCCTTTACCGCGGCGCTAGAGAGCGAACGCGGCCGAGGGGTGTCGTGCGCGGCCAAGGACGGCAAGCTCTCTGGATAATCGGCCGTCACCTCTTCGCTCATCTCGCGCGCATCATTCATCAAGCTGCCTGCACTTGCATCACGCCAAGAGCTGATACCCAAATAGATCAAATAAGCAGCACCGACAGTCTTAATCAGGGTCAGCAGCCACGGCGACTGACGACTAATCACATCGAGCCCCAGTAGCGTCGATAGCAACAACAAAAACAGCCCAAGGCTCAGACCCGCCAGCGTCCATAGCGTGCGCTTTACCCCATAGTTCATCCCATACTGAAACGCCAGCAGCATATTAGGACCAGGGGTCGCCGAGATAAAAAACGTACTTGCAAAAAACATCGCAAACAGATGCCAAGACATCAGCCAACCCCTACTTTTTTATAAAAATAACTAAATATACCGAAAACGAAGACACGTAAACACCACCATAAGGACGGTGTATTTTATGCCTACTTATATCGAAAACAAGCGATTTTATGCGTCAGACTCGCTATAGGCGAATCCAAATACATCAGATACGTGGCTATCAAGGCGCTCCAATGAAACGTTGTGTCGTTTTGTTTTTATATCAAATTGACTGTATTAAACTCACGACTGCGATGTAGCGCTTGCTAATAGTTTTTGCAAAAACGCATCACAGCGCGCCATCTCACTGAGCGCGACAAACTCATCAGCCTTATGCGCCTGCTCGATACTACCAGGACCGCAGATAATCGTCGGAATACCACTATTGGTGAACTGTCCGCCCTCTGTGGCATAAGCCACTTTGTGACGGGTGTCATCATCGGTGAGTGCCGCTATCAGCGCTTGTAGCTCGGCACTGTCGTTGTCAGTCATCGCAGGTACGGCCTCCATCTGTAGCAGCTCAATGCCGGTATCAGCAGCACGCGCTTGCATCTGCGCGCTTAGCTCTGCGACCTTGGCTTTGATCGGTACCAAGATATCGTCTTGTGTCATGTGCGGCAGGTTACGATAATCAAAGGTAAACTCACACAGATTGGGCACGATATTGGTCGCAGTGCCGCCTTGTATGGTGCCGACAGACAATGTCGAATACGGCACATCAAACCACTCATCATTGTCATCACGGCCGCTGATCTCGTCTGCCAGCTCATCGACATAACCAATCAAACGGCTGGCATAGCTGATGGCGTTGACACCTTGCGCGGTCAATGACGAATGCGCCGACTGACCATGTACACGGCAACGATAAACCGCGATGCCTTTGTGCGCGACAACCATCGTCATATTGGTCGGCTCGCCGACGATACAATAATCAGGCGTGATACCGCGCGCCTTGAGATCCGCCAGCAGCAATGGCGCACCCAAGCAGCCAACCTCTTCATCAAACGACAATGCCAAATGCAACGGCCGGCGCAATTGACCGGCGTTAGACAGCTTTACTGCTTGCGGTAATAGTGTCAGCGCGCAAGCAATAAAGCCTTTCATGTCGCAGGCACCGCGGCCATAGAGCTTATCGCCGCGAATGGTCGCAGTAAACGGTGCTGTCGTCCAGTCTTGCCCTTCCACTGGTACTACATCGGTATGACCGGACAGCACCAGACCGTGGTTCACCTCATCAGCGTTTGCCCCAGCAGGTACTGTGACAAACAAATTGGCCTTATCTCTGGCGTCATTAAAGGTCAGATCTACGGTCAAACCCAACTGCTCACAGTACGCTTGCACATCCTCAATCAACGCTAGATTTGAGTGGCGACTGACAGTATCAAAACCAATCAAACGCCTAAGCCAGTCGATACTATCCGTAGGATAGCCAGTGGCGTACGAGTCGTCTTTAAGCTGATCATCACTATGTAAAGTCATAAAACATCCTTATTATGAGGTACCTGTTACGATATAGGCGTCGTCCCCCTTTGAGGTTTAAGAGGGATTATTTTGGTTCATCGCATCCATGACTGGCGGCATCGGTTTTGGCAACTTACCTTCTGCTTGTAGCTCTTTGGTGGTTTTTGCATCGATGGCCAATCCAGCGATTAGCGCGATGTCTTTTACTGGTTTGCGCTTGCGAGTTGCAAAGCTCACGGGCACCATCCGCGCAAACTCGTAAATATACAAATAAGACTCTTCGCCGCCCTCAAAGTCCTCATCTTCTGCCAGACGAATCGACCCAATCTTGGCCAAATTCGACAGCATCTCGTTTTCCTCGCTACTGATCTGGCAATCAGTGATACCAAAGCCTGTCATAAAACCATTGGCCCACTGTTTCAACGCCATCACACGCTCGTATAGATCGTGTTCGTCATCCGGCAGCAGCGGCATATACGCATAAGCATCGTCTTTGTCTTTGAGCTGAAACACCGTGTCTTCTGCTTCTTCTGCGAGCAAAGTCAGCGCCGCTTCAGGCAGTGGCGCAAAGCTCAGCTCTTCAAACACCTTTGCCCATACTTGCTCGTCAGGCGCGTTACACGCCGTCATCAGCCCCGTCATCAGACCATGCACCTCACTGATCGATACGTCATTCCAGTCGTCAAATGCGGTTAGCCACGTATTCCAGCCAGAGATATTGTCATTCATAATAATTGTCCTAGTAAATGGTTGTGACTTATAAAATCAGAAAAATCGCTTATAAAACAAAAAATCAGCTCGATACCACTCATCGCGCTGAGCCAAAAAATACATAGATAAGATTTAGGTATATGTAATTACTTTGTTGATATAGATATTATGCGGTCACCTATGGCATTATTAAATACACAAAACAAAATTCATTCACGCTTACTTGTTAAGGATAAAAACTGACTATGTATGATCAACTTAAAATATTAGAAAAAATGATACTCGACATCAAAAAACAGTATCAGCTTGTCAGTGCTGAACTTAGCAGCCTAAAAAAGCAGCCAACCACAGATCCAAAGCAAATCACCGACTTACAAAACAAGCTAAATACCAGCCATAGCGAGCGTGACGGTGCCAAAAAACAACTGAACGATCTGGATAAACGTTATCAAAGCTTGGCCGAAGCCCATCATATGATCGGTGAGGAGCAAGACAAGCTACAAAAGCAGATCAGCCAATTACAACAACAAAACCGTGAATTGCAGCAGCATAATAATGAACTAAAGCAGCAGTATAGCGATATCAAACAACAAAATAGCGAATTACAGAAAAAAAACCAGTTGGCAGCAGAGCGTACTCAAGTTGTCCTCAAACGCCTCACGCGTATCGACCAAGCCGAAGGTTAGAGTCTTGGTGATCGCTGTAATAGCTGATACCCCCATTTACTGACCCATATATTGTAGGATTTATCATGACTGATGACCATACCAATGCCGCAAACAACTCGCCTAAGCAAGCAGAGCCAAGCGTATCCAAAGCCCCTATCAGCCCAACCACGGCAGGCGCTACCAGCAAGCCTATGACACCCGAGTCACAAGTCAAAAAAGTCGATATTGTCATCGCGGGCGTGACCTACCCCATTTACTGTCCGATCCATGAGCAAGAAGAGCTACTATCTGCCGTCTCTTATATCAATAACTACGCGCTGGATCTTAGACGTGAGGCACCCAGCCTGAGCCAAGAAAGCCTGCTGGTGCTGTGCTGCCTTAACTTGTATGAAAAAATCCATGCCAATCAAAGAAGCGAAGAGGATCGCTTGCAGCAAGACAAACAGTCTGAGGCGCTACTCAATAAGATCATGAAAGACGCCCAATCTATTTTGTAGGCCAGCGCGTCTTTTGGCCTGCTTGATAGATAGGTTAAAAAGAGAGTTTATGAGTAAGCAAAAAAGCGCTTGGCTCATAGAGCCAGGCGCTTTTTTTATACGCTTTTTTGATACTATGGCTAGCCGCCATCATGCATTAGGATCATATCCCTTGCCTGCATGATAGTCTGCCTGATGCTCGTAATTACAAAAAAACAAAACGTTACTATCCGTCTCCATACTGCCAGCACTTGGCTGTGCAGTATTTGTCGTGACAGATGCAGGCTTGGTTTCGAGGACACCGCGGTACTCAGCCAAGCTATTGCCACAAAAGTCACAGGTGCGCGGCGTGACCACATCGCCTTTTTGCGGCATCATGCTTTTGGGCGGCCGCGGATACATAAACTTATAAAAGGCCCACATCACAGCCCAGATGATGAGAATCACAACAATCACAGCAAACACGGCGGTGCTCCTTTGAAGACGGGTTCAGACATGATAAATGCAGCGCGGCAGCATCGCCCAAAAAGCTGGCAATATACGGCCAGCTTTTTTATGGGCTAAATAGGCTGGTAGATGCGATATAAACCAGCAAAAACAGGCATAGAACCTTTGACTATAATAGATATAGTCGTTACTAAATAAAAGAGATACACGGTACAAATTCGCTAGACTGGTACAAATTTCCTTGCGTGCGGTGCTGCGCCGATAGGTGCAGCAAAAAATTTATCCCAGTCTCGCTGTATTCTTTTTATACTGACCTGACTATATCTTAGCGACAACGAGCGCTATAGCTGTAACTCACTGATATCAGCTACGGTCAAAAACAGCGCTCGTACTTGCTTGAGCAGCGCCAAGCGGTTGTTTTTTAGCGCCGCATCTTCACTGTTGACCATGACATCAGCGAAAAATTGGGTCAAAGGCGCATCCAGACTTGCCAGCGTTTGCAAAACTTGCGTATAGTCAGCGGTTTCTAGCAAAGGCTTGACCGCTGTTTGCGCTTGTTGAACAGCCTGATACAATTCCTGCTCAGCAGGCTCAGACAATAACGCCTCGTCGACGTTATCTGCCACGCTGACCTCTGACTTGGCCAATATATTTGCCACCCGCTTGTTTGAATCGGCAAGTTTTTCAGCTTGAGCCAGCTCACTAAACGCTTGTACCGCACGAATACGCTGATCAAAATCCAGCGGCATATGCGGCTGGATCGCTTGCACCGCTTGGATGGTATCGACGCTCACGCCTTGCTCGGTGTACATCGCCCGATAGCGAGAATTTAAGAAGCCCATCACTTGAGTAAAAGTATCACCCATTTTGGCAATCTTACTGCCATCGCTGGTGCTATAGCCTTTAACCGCTTGCTCAACCAAAGCGGCAAGATTGATCGGTAGCTGTTTTTCGATCAAGATACGCAAAATACCAATGGCCGAGCGGCGCAGACTAAACGGATCTTTTGAGCCGGTAGGTGCTTGGTCAATGGCAAAAATACCGACCAGTGTATCCAAACGATCGGCCAATGCCAGACAAATACCAATCGGCGTCTGCGGTAATACATCCCCGCTAAACTTCGGCAAATACTGCTCTTGCAGGCTGGCCGCGACTGCCGCAGGCTCACCATTTAAGCGTGCATAGTAGGTTCCAGCGATACCTTGCAACTCCGGATACTCACCGACCAGCGAGCTTGCTAAATCGGCTTTGGACAAGATGGCAGCGCGCACGGTGTCTTCGACCTCGATATCGTGGCCTTGCTGCTGCATCAAGGTGGCGACAAAGGCAGCAAGCTTGGCAATACGCTCAGATTTTTCCCAAATCGTACCGAGCTTGTCTTGGAAAACGCGAGTCTTTAAGCTCTCGGTCAAAGCAAACAATGGCTGTTTTTGATCTTGCAAAAAGAAAAACTCGGCATCAGCCAAGCGCGGCCGCACGACTTTTTCGTTGCCTTCGATGATTTGGTTGGGATCTGTGGACTCAATATTGGTGATAAAAATAAAGTACGGCTGCAACTTACCTGCTTTATCGGTTAAGCAAAAATACTTTTGATCCGCTTGCATGGTGGAGATTAGCGCCTCTTGCGGCACTTGCAAAAAGCGCGGCTCAAAGCTTGCTCTAAGCGCAATCGGGAAATCAACCAGCGCGGTCACTTCATCTAGCAACTCTTGCGGTACGATGGCGTCGGCATTGACTTCATCGGCCAGTGCTTTGACTTGGTTTTTGATGAGCATTTGACGCTTATCAAAATCGGCCACCACTTTTAGATCCGTTAGTAGCGACTCATAGTCGGTAGCATGAGCAATCTTACGATAGTCAGGGCTGTGGAAGCGGTGACCACGGGTTTGGTTGCTGGTTTGATGCCCTTGGATAGTGGCATCGATCACCGCATCGTCTTGCATCAAGACTGTCCACTGTACCGGACGCACAAACTCTTCTCGGCTGCTACCTGAGCGCATACGCTTGGCAATTGGCAGACTATCTAATGCCGTCTGAAAGATGCTCGGTAGCAGCTCTGTGGTCGCTTGACCGTGAATGGTCTGCTCGTAGCCGACATAATCCCCTTTATCGGTGTTAATCGTTATCAGCTCGCTGGCTTCAATCCCTAAACCCTTAGCAAAGCCCATCGCTGCACGGGTTGGGTTGCCATCGCTATCAAACGCTGCTTTAATCGCAGGGCCACGTTTTTGTTCGGTACGATCAGGCTGCTTGTCGCTAATTCCTGTGATCTGAATCGCCAAACGGCGCGGTGCGGCAAAGGACTTGATGCCATCAAAACTGATATCGGCGTCTTTTAGTTGCTCGGTGACACTCGTTTGCAGGGCATCGCGTAGCGGTTTTAGGCTTTTTGGAGGTAGCTCTTCACACCCCAGTTCAAATAAAATAGTACTCATGGGATGCTCCTATTTGTCGTTGGTAGATTGGTGGTTGTTGGTGACAGCTTTATCGCCTGTCACATCGCCTGCTGCCGCGTCTTCTTCTGGTGCTTTTGGTAGATACTTATCGAGCGCCGCTTGGCGATGTTCTTCATCAGCCAATGGGAAGCCAAGCTTGGCACGCGCTTCGACATACCCAAAGGCCACTTTGCGCGCCAAGGTACGGACACGCAAAATAAAGCGCTGACGCTCCGTCACAGAAATCGCACCGCGGGCATCAAGTAAATTAAACGCATGAGAGGCTTTGAGTACCATCTCGTAGGCTGGCAGCGGCAATCCTTCGGCCACAAGCTTATCAGCCTGCTGCTCATAAAAATCAAACATCTGCCCCATCATCGGCACATCGGCGTGCTCAAAGTTATAAGCGGACTGCTCCACTTCGTTTTGATGAAAGACATCGCCATAGGTCACGCGGCCAAACTCACCATCCGCCCAAACCAAATCATAGACGCTATCGACGCCCTGTACATACATCGCTAGACGCTCAAGACCGTAAGTAATCTCACCGGTGACTGGAAAGCACTCAATGCCGCCCACTTGCTGAAAATAGGTAAACTGCGTGACTTCCATACCGTTTAGCCAAATCTCCCAGCCTAGCCCCCACGCCCCAAGCGTTGGCGACTCCCAGTTGTCTTCGACAAAACGCACGTCATGAACCAGCGGATCGATACCGATGGCGCGCAGTGAGTCCAAATATAGCTCTTGGATATTGGGCGGGTTGGGTTTTAGCACCACTTGAAACTGGTAATAATGCTGCAAGCGGTTTGGGTTGTCACCGTAGCGGCCGTCTGTCGGGCGGCGTGATGGCTGCACATAAGCGGCATTCCAGCGCTCGGGGCCAAGCGAGCGCAAAAACGTCGCCGTATGAAAGGTACCGGCACCGACTTCCATATCGTAAGGCTGCAAGACCACGCAGCCTTTGTCAGCCCAATAGTTTTGCAAGGTTAGGATGAGATCTTGAAACGTCATCGGTTGAGAATCTTTCGCTTGTGATGTCATAGTTTGGATTGTCATAGTTTGGGGCATCTTAATAAAGCCACTGTGAAATGAGTATTATGAAATATTGATAGCGCTCGTATTGCCTATTCGGCAACGACTCTATTTGCCTGCTCACCTTACTAAAAATTGACCATTTTATCCATATTTACCGCAACTAAATTTATGCTATCTGTCCAAATACCGTGCGCTATGCCCCATATCAAATGGTATCGAGGGTATTTATGTCTATCGAGCAGTGTAGATATAGCACGCACATAAACCCTATACCCATCGCGCTGCCCACATTAAGGCTACCCTATAACCATTTTTTCAATTGACCATAAAGGCAAAAACAAAAAAATACCCAAATGCGTGAGCATCTGGGCAGGAGGAAAAGTATGTCGCTGGTATCCTGATGGGTCAGGCTTTTTGTTTTTTTAGTAACGCTTATTTGGTGACGCTTGTTTTTTGATACAGATTTTAATATAAGTTTTAAGCAAAGCTGGGTAACAAACCGTTTGTATAGTTAGCTAAATGTAAAACTGTTATGGATTTAAACGCGCTACTGGTATAAATTTTACTTGCGTGCTGCGTTCCCAGAGGCTGCGCAACCTACATTTAAAAACAGCATCCCAGTAGCGCTATGACATTTTTAGAGTGTATCGACTATATGTCAATCTATGAAATATCAGCCTATTGGGCGCTACTGATAAGACTCATGAGTGGCTTTTGGCATGATAATCCATAAAATAATATAAATTAAGATACCTGGAACCGCCGCACTCAGTGAAGACACAATCACAAACAATACTCTTACCCAAGTAGGCGACCAACCGACGTATTCTGCGATACCGCCCATCACCCCTGCTATCATACGATTGTTTTGCGAGCGATGTAATTTTGCTAATTTAGCCAAATCCAATACCTCTCTATTTTATGTTTTCTATTTCTTGTTATTTCAACCTAGATAAAAGAGCGCTGTTTTTACCTTATATTCTGTGCATTATATTTTTTATCTTATGTCTTTTAGTTAGGCTAAATCTGTAGCCTTTCTAACTTGCAAATCAGTATAGCAACTATTTTCTTATGGTCTGTTGAAGATGTACCAGTGCTTTGTGAGTTTATGCTACCTAAGCTTGCCCTAATCTGTCCTAACTGCCTGTAAGCTACTGATTTTAAATAATTATTTCAAAATGTTTCAGAAGCGGGTTTGTTGCCAAAACCTTATTTTTACGGCCTACCTACTTTAAAATACCAAGCACAATCAAATAGATACGCTTATATACTTTTACCGGTTATACTGATACTGGTTAGGAGCGTATCGATCTTATTTCAAACTGACGATACCCTAGCCACATTGTTTTATCACCGATTAACGCCTGTTTAATAAAAACAACCTTTATCAGCGCTTGTTTACAATAACCTACCTGTAAATCGACCAAAACCTTTATACCATGCAGATTGTCTTACTTTTATAAAAACGCTTACTAACAAACCAACAAGGATTGCTATGTACGACACGGGGTTGATGATTGGTCATTTTGAACCACTACATTTGGGGCAAATGCGCAGTATTTTGGAGGCCGCAGGGCAAGCTAAAATACTACATATCGTCATCACAGCGCACCCAACGCCGCATCCAGACTTTAGCATTACGTTACAAGACAAGGCGCGCTGGCTACAGATGGCCTGTGCTGACTTGCCTTTTATTCACATTCACACCACCCATGAGATTGCCCTGCCGCTTCATGACAGCTTTGATGAGGTGCACATCGATATCCCAGCCAGCAATGCCAAGCTGCATCGTCTGAGCCAAACGCTCGCGTTGCCTGCAGAAGCGGTGCTATTTGTGGCACAAAACCATCCTTTAGCCCAACCCCATATCACAGAACACCTGCAGATGCCCGTGGTGACGACGGCGCTACAGCCCGCGTTTGACTCATATGCCATCGCTCGCGATCCTGTCGCCCATTGGTCAGCGATTCACCCGCAAGCGCGCGGTGATTACACAAAGACGGTCGCTATCGTCGGCGGTGAAAGCTCAGGAAAAACAACCTTGGTACACAAGCTTGCCAACTATTATGGCGCAAGCTTTGCGTTAGAGATGGGACGTTTATACGTCGGTACGGACTTGGGTGGCAGCGAGATTGGGCTACAGTATAGTGACTATGGCCCCATCGCCCTCAATCATGCTCAGGCGATTCGAGAGGCCGCAGCCGTAGCGACTGCCCCTGTGACCATTGTCGATACTGATTTTGTGACCACGCAGGCGTTTTGTGAGGAGTACGAAGGTCGTAGCCACCCGTTTGTGGCCGCATGTATCGATGAGTTTCGCTTGGACCATACCATCATGCTAGACAACAATACGCCATGGGTAGATGACGGCATGCGCTCACTGGGCACCCCTGAGGCGCGCGGGCGCTTTGAGCAGCGGCTGGTCGATATCTTTTCCCGCCATGGTATTGAGCCACATTTGATCGATGCGCCTGATTATGATGCTCGCTATAAGCAAGCGTTACGTTTTATCGATCGATACGTCTATAACAAAAACCAATAAACAAAGCGCGGTGAGTCAACGCCAAATAAAAAACAGATAAAGCAAAAGACAAACAAAGTAAAAATACAGAATAAAAACAGCATATTATAAAAGAAGTGGCTTGTAAAAAAGTCAAAACCACAACGGTCAAACAAGCCGCTCCCAACATTTATTTTAGGAAAAACCTATGCGTATTCAGCTATTAGACAATATCACTGGTAAGTGGGCCATGCAGTGGATCATCACTTGGTTTATCTGCGGCGTGATTGCCTTATCAGCAGGCTTTTGGTTGACCACCGATCATACCACCCTAGATTGGTTTTATTTGGCGGTGTCCTTGATCGGCTTGATTTGTGTGGTATCGCTATCATTTCGCAAAAACGTCTTGGGCAATGGCTTTGGCATGGCCGCTACTGCAGGTGAAGTGGTGGTGCAGGCAACCTCGGGCGCGGTGGGTTTGATGCTGGCGCCTTTATTTAACTTTTTCACCCATGTCTATGGTATTTTTTATTGGTCAAAGCACACCGACCCTGACGGCGACATGATACCCAAGTCTGCCAGCAAAGCCGTTTGGCTGATTACCATTGCCTTTATTGTGATTGGGTTGGCGCTATTCCCTACCGTCAACGACCTTTTAGCCAGCTATGGTTATGCGGTGGTTGAAGACGACAACAGTCTGTTTTTAGGCTTTATTTCCTTTTTTTGGATCAATGTCATCGCCTTTGTACTCTCAATCACCGCCCAAGCCGCCATGATTTTGCGCTATTCGTTTAACTGGTGGCTGTGGATTATCGTCAATTTTGTTTGGCTCATTGTCAATCTTATGTCTGGCAACTACATTTTTGCCATTCAGACCATGATCTATCAAGTCAACTCCTTTATCGGTCTGTATGAATGGCATCGTAGCGAGAGAAGCTAATATACTGAAATAATAGGGCTTAGATGACTCAGACTATTTAGATGGCTTAGACGCCTTTGATAGACCCTATCGCATCTAGGATAAAGCTGACTGAACCGCCTATCAGATACTATGGTAGAGAAGTCCAATTAGTGCTACAAATGATACTAGAGGCGCTCTGATATGAGAGAGGAGTGTCGTATCTTAATGACTAACAAGGAGGTTAGTATGTCTCGTCGTCCGCCCCGCCTGTCAAAACGCACACTTGAGCAGTGGCTCAGTGAGTACTCTGTCAGCCACCAAAACCTAATCAACAAAAAAATACATTGGCTCTGCGTGCCGAGCATCTTTGTCAGTTTGCTTGGGATGGGTATGTCGCTATCTGTTTGGTTTACCTTAGTGCTTAGTGCCTTGGTCTTGCTGTTCTACATGCGTTTGTCCACGCCATTATTTTTGGCGATGGGCATGTTTATCCTTATCTGCCTGTCTGTCATGACCTTACTACCGTGGGGCTTTAAGGTCTGGGCAGGTGTCTTTGTTGTGGCTTGGATTGGGCAGTTTATCGGTCATAAAATCGAAGGCAAAAAACCCTCATTTTTTGAAGACTTACAGTTTTTATTAATTGGGCCTGCATGGGTGGCCAATAGCCTGATGGGTGACAAAACCAGTAGCTAACTCTCCGGTGGAGCGCGTTATGTGCTCAGGGCTGGTGTTCTGACGGTTTTTATACCGATTATTTTCGTTTATATGGTTTTATCCTTACTCTAGCCATGCTGTACGACGACAAATCGCTTGATTTCTTCACCCTAAAAAAGCGCCACCCATGAGCTGGATGGCGCTTTTTTGGTTTTTTATCTCTTACACTACCGAGCTTTGGTGCTTATTTACCAAACACCTTCATACGCTCTTCTACTGGCTTAAACTCTTTGTCACCAGCTGGCTGTTCGATGGCACCAAATACCATCTGCGCGTTTAGTTCCCAATCATCAGCGATATTCCAAGTATTGGCAACTTGCTGGTCAATCACTGGATTATAATGCTGCAAGTTGGCGCCAACATCGATACTTGCCAATGCCGTCCAAATCACATACTGATGCATGGCGCTGGTCTGATGTGCCCAGATTGGGAATTTGTCCGCATATAAAGGGGCCGCTTCTTGCATGCTTCTGACCACACCTTTGTCTTCAAAAAACAATATCGTACCAGCACCGGCTTTAAAGCCTGCGATTTTATCTTTTGTACCTTGAAATTTCTCGTCGTCACCCACGATGACCTTCAATGTCTCTTCGGTGATGTCCCACAGTTTTTGATGATCCTCATCGAACAAGACAACGATACGAGCTGACTGAGAGTTGAAGGAGGAAGGCGTGTGTAAAATAGCGTGCTCTACCAATTTTACAATCTCATCCTTAGAGACTGGTAGTTGATCGCTCAAGGCATAGATAGAGCGGCGTTTTTCGGCAAGATTTTGTAAGGTGGTTAGCTCTGACATAATAAGACTCCGTCGAGTTAAATATTTAGGTTGTATACAAAGTATGTGTTTTAAAATGAGTCGATAGTAAAAATAGTAAAACTTGCTTGATCGTCATTCGATTGTAAAAGCAACACCGACCGATCTATATTCAAATTTTGTAAAAAATCTTCACAATAACGTGAATCATAAAAGATAAGTTAACAATCTGTATTCTCAAATCATCCTTTAAAACCGTCTGGCAGCGCTGGAGCGGGCAGACGTTTCATATCAGAGTCGACATTACCAAAGCGCTCGTGGCCATTGTTCCAATCGAGGATAGACTGCTCAATCTCTTCTTTATTATCAGCGGCAAAGTTCCACCACAGCAGCACTTGATTGTTTAATGGTTCACCGCCGATAAACATCACCCGTGTGCCTTTTTTGGCGACCAGCCTGATGCTTTCGTTATTTTCGACATCACTATCGTGGAAGCGAAATAGCTGGTCTTGCTCACAGATTTTGCCTTCAGACTCAACCTGCCCTTCGCTGACCAAGATACCGTATTCAAAACCAGACTCTAGCGTTAGGGTGACCTCGCCATCCTCTAGCCAGTACACATCGATACCGACCATTTTGGAGTACTGTATCGTTGGCGCCTCGTAGCGCTCGCCTGTGACGCTGGTGTAGTTGCCCGTGGTCAATATCATCTCTACATTATTTCCCGTCCACGTCGGTAGCTCTGGATAGTGATGAAAGCCGCGCTCGATTTTTTGGTCTGTCGGTAGAGCAATCCACAGCTGCACCATACTCAGCGCACGCGCCGCATCTGGCGAGCCGCCTGTATCAGGAAAGACACTTTGCTCGGTATGACTGATGCCTTGGGTCAACCCCGTACCTGCGGTCATAACGTTGACTTGGTTTTTGGTAATTACTTGCTCGTTGCCCAAGCTGTCTTTGTGCAGCACTTCGCCATCTAACATCCAGCTAAAGGTTTGCAAATTGGTATGCGGATGACGACCCACTTGCATGCCAGCCTCACCGTCCTCAAACTCAGCAGGGCCTGCGTGATCCAAAAAGCACCACGCACCGATCGGTTTTTTGCCAGTATTAGGTAACAGACGGGCGATAGGAATACCGCCAACATCGGCCAAACGCGGCTCTAGGGTTTTAATACTCATGACTCACCTCTTACTATACAGCATACAAGTGTTACAAAAAGCAACGAATAGACACATTTATAATAGACATTAGCGCTCAAATGTCCTATTTTTTTGCTAAACTTAACTATAGCACCTATAAGCACTACTTAACGGAAATAAATGAAAAAACGTTAAGCCAATGCGCTCTTTTCTTTACCATAATTCTCGATCACAAATAAGGATAATGAACCATGATGCTCCCTTCTATCAAACAAGCCAATCGTGCCTTCGCCTTCGCTGCTATCAGCGCCCTTGGCATGATGAGCATTGTCGGTCAGGCAGCGACCTATGAGCTGGACCCTAAGCATACCGCGGTGCGCTTTTTTGTCGATCATTTTGGCACCTCGACCAATGCTGGTGGCTTTTATAACCTCTCAGGCATTCTGGAGTACGCACCCAAAGAACAAAAAGGCTTTATCGGCATCACCATTCCGATGGGCAGCTTGAGCACAGGTATCAAAGAGTTTGATGGTCATTTAAAATCTGCGGATTTCTTTAATGTCAAAGAGCATCCAACTGCTTATTTTAAATCTACCAATTGGCAGTTTGATGGTAATAAAGTCAAATCAGTCACAGGCGACTTAACACTACTGGGTCAGACGCATCCTGTGACCCTGACAGCCACTAAGTTTAACTGCTATGACAACCCAATGCTAAACGCTGAAGTGTGCGGCGGCGATTTTGAAACCACCATCGACAGAACCAAGTGGGGTATCGATACTTATACCGACGGCGGTATGATGAAAAACATCAAACTGGTCGTTCAGGTAGAAGGCAGTAAAAAGGCCGATCTCAAGTAACGACCGCTTGTCTTATAAAGATCATATAGTCGATTAGAGATAAAACAGATACACGATATGTACTACAATTAAGCTGAGTTTTTAACTCAGCTTTTTTGACGGTATAAAGATTTAATTTATGATGTCTCGTATGTTACTTAGTATGCGCGCTTACTCTAAAATACGTATGTCAATTCATCCGTAATTTGTAACCGCTTTTGCGTAAGCTTTGATCAGCTGCCAAATTTCACCCATAAAAAAAGCCTCACAATAATGTGAGGCTTTAGTGCTCTAACAGAGCCATATTTGGAGCGGGATAAGAGATTCGAACTCTCGACCCCAACCTTGGCAAGGTTATGCTCTACCACTGAGCTAATCCCGCTAAACATCGAATCGCGTCATTGTTAACAACAACTCCGTCTCGATAGGCTGGCTATTTTAGCAAAAATTCTAAGCCTGTCAACACCTTTTTTGGCATTTTTTGCAGATATTTTCGCTGCCAACCTTTATTTACCAGCGATTCTGTTATAAACGTTTGATTTTACAATGAGTATTATCAGCCAGTTTTTCTAAAATATTTTAGCAAATAAAGGGCTGGACTTGCTGGGCTCACGGCTATGCATGTCTATCACTGTGTTTGGGCGCGCTGTTTACTTACAATCATAGGGTGTACTGTTACTTTTTCTGTCTTGGTTTTGGCTTATTAACATTATTATACTTTGTGCAACTTTATTTATTATTTACAGTGAGGATGTTTATTATGAAAAAATTACTGACCACAACTGTCATGGCCGCGTCTTTATCGGCGCTGACACTGACTGGCTGTAGTAGCACCACCAATACTGGCGCGGTGGGCGTTGATCGCCAGCAGTTGCTCTTGGTCTCTAATGAGCAGGTGTTACAATTATCAGCGCAAAGCTATGCAAAGACCTTGCAAGAAGCAAAAGCTCGCGGTTTGCTCGATACCAATAGGGCCCAGCTCAATCGCCTCAAAAACATCTCCAACCGTCTGATCGGGCAAGTCGGCGTCTATCGTCCTGATGCGGCAAAGTGGCCATGGGAAGTACACACGATCAAATCAAATCAGCTCAACGCTTTTGTGATGCCAGGTGGCAAAATCATGTTTTATTCAGGCATCATCGATCGCCTCAATCTGACCGATGATGAAATCGCTGCCATCATGGGACATGAGATGTCTCACGCATTACGTGAGCACTCACGCGAGCGTATCTCCCGCCAATACGCCACTCAAACGGGCATCGGCGTCGCCGCTAGTATCTTTGGTCTCTCGCAAGGTCAGGCGCAGCTAGCCAATGTCGCCGGTGACCTAGGCCTGAGTCGTCCGCATGGTCGTACTCAAGAAGCAGAAGCCGACCAGATTGGCCTTGAGCTAATGGCTCGCGCAGGCTACAACCCGCAGGCCGCGATTAGCTTATGGCAAAAAATGCAGCGCGCCAGCCAAGGCGAGCCGCCGCAGTTTTTGAGCACTCACCCAAGCAGCAGCAATCGCATTGCCCAGTTGCAGTCATTGATGCCCAAAGTCGTGCCGCTTTACCAAAAAGCACGCCGCTAATCATCATTTAGCATGACTGATTAGATTGACTGTCAAGCAGAGTACAGACCACGGTTTGTATTCTGCTTTTTTTATAAAAGTGGCCATACTCCATTATCTGCTGAATGATAAGGCGTGCGCATCAGTGTCTGCTATAATAACCTCATGCATCGCCGCAAGACGCTAATACGTCATCGGTGCCCATACCTCATCAAACACCACTTTATTACGTAACACTTTATCAAATACTACCTTATCAAACCATATCGCGTAAAAGGATGCTATCCATGAATACCACGCCTACCGCTGATACCCTCTATGCTGAGCTACAGAGCTTGCAGCCGCAGCATATCGAGCTGATTAACGAATCGATGAATCATGCAGGCTACTTTGATGGCAAAGAAAGTCATTTTAAACTCACTATCGTAAGCGATGCCTTTGAGGGCAAGCGTTTGGTCGCTCGCCATCAACTGGTTTATGGCTTGGTCGCGCCCCTACTGACCTCGCAAGGTGGCTCGGTGTATGCCTTAGCCATACATGCCTATACGCCAACAGAATGGCAAGGGCAAAGCCCAGATAGCCCCTTGTGTGCTGGTCAAAACAGCTGAGCCATCGACAGAATAACAGAATAATCAACCATGACTGCGCGTCGTATGAACGTTGTGACGGTAGCGCTGCGTGATTGGATCACCTCAGAGGGAAGGATATTTAATGAAACATTTACATATGCTGATGGCCGTCCTGACCATCGTTCTGTTTTTATATCAAAGCTATCTGGTATTGAGTGCCAATAGACGCGCCCCAAAGGCGGTGAAGATAGCCACGCACATCATTTATGCGCTTGTCATCGGCTCAGGTGCCATCATGTTGATGCAGCTAATGAGTGCCAACGCCCCTGTGCAGTGGGTGTTTGCCAAGGTTATTTTGTTAATCGCTGCCATCAGTGCCAGTATAAAAGCCTTTAATAACCATGCAACGCCCGGCCAAAGAAAAACGGGGATTTTGATCTCGGCGATCGCCTACGCAGGTATCGTGATACTTGCTGTGGTCAAACCAGCCAACTTATTTTAAGGCACTGTTTACGGAGGCTGCGCAAAATTCATCCCAGTAGCGCTTTGGAACTTATGACAGTTTTGTTTGCAACTGACTATAGCTGGCATATTTCATAAATGACATATTTTTCAATATCTTAATCTGTTTATTTTTGCTATCTTAAATATAAACAACGGCGTTTATCACAGATCTTGCTGTTTATATACCCCCTATCTTGCCTTATGGAGCCACTATGAAAACTCTCTTTTCCGCGACATTACTGGTCTCAGCAGGCATTTTTGCGCTTGCAGGCTGCGCCTCGACTGGCAATATTACCCCGCAGTATGTGCCGCCCAGCACCTACCAAAACTATGACTGCCAAGCGCTGAGCCAGGAGTACAACCGTATCAATCGCTATGTTGAGACTGCGCGCAATCAGCAGTCGACCATCGCTGCCTCTGGCGTGGGGGTCGGCGTCTCAGCAGGCCGCTGGGGTATCTCACCCAATATCAGTTTTGGCCTGGGAAAAAGCAACAATACCAAAGCCCGCGATGCCAAGCTATCACGGCTCTACGGCGAGCGTGATGCCGTTGTTCAGTCCGCACGCATCCAGCGCTGCAGCTTTGCCAATGGCATCAAGATATATGGCGAATAAACAAACTATGGTGAGTTGATATATGTCAAATCGATAAAATATCATCGTTGCTCATACGACCATAAAAAAGCCAATACGCGATCAACGTATTGGCTTTTTTGGAGGACATCTAGTGGTTATGATTGCAGGCTTTGTACCCACTGCACGATTTGCTGACTGGGTAGCGCGCCTGACTGCCGCGCAATCTCTTTACCACCTCTAAAGGCTACCATCGTCGGTAAGCTGCGTATACGATAAGGGGCGGCAGCTTGTTCGTACTTATCGGTTTGCAATTTGGCAAAGACTACTTTTGGCAATTGACTGGCAGCCTCTTTAAACTGCGGCGCCATCATCAGGCACGGCTGACACCAGCTCGCCCAAAAATCCACGATGGTCAATACCTCATTTTTTTGAATGACTTTATTGACGGTTTGTGCGCTCAGCTCATGTGCGCTGCCTGTCAATAATGGCTGACGACAGCGACCACAGTTTGGCGCAGCAGTCAGCCGCGCTGCTGGTATACGGTTGGTCGCTTGGCAGTGTGGGCAGACCAGATGCAGGTGTTGTTCATTCATCATCAAACTCCTTTTTTAGCCCTTATGATTTTTGCGGCGTATGTGTTTGCTACTTTTAAATATAGCATAACTTTACATGCTGCCATTATCCCAGCGCATTGATGGGTACTTTAAGATAACGGGTGCCATTGGCTTCTGGTTGCGGAAAATTCCCTGCATCGATATTGACCTGTACAGCCGGAATAATCAGACGCGGCATCGAAAGCGTGGCATCACGCCGCTCACGCATCTGCACAAACTCTGCTTCGTTGATACCGTCTTTGACATGAATATTGCCCATTTTTTGGGCGGCAACCGTGGTCGTGGGGCAGTGTTTGCGTCCTTTGCTCGGATAGTCATGACACAGATACATGATGGTATCTTCGGGAAGCGCCAGCAACTTTTGGATAGAGTGATACAGAATCTTGGCATCACCACCTGGGAAGTCACAACGCGCCGTGCCGACATCGGGGGCAAACAACGTGTCTCCGACAAACACCACGGTTTTTTCGGCATCGGCTGCCAGATAGGCCATATCTGCACGCGTATGACCTGGCACATACATCGCTGTGATGGTGATGTCACCAAGCGCTAAAGTATCGCCGTCGTCTGTCAAAATGTCGAACTGACTGGCATCGGTACGAAAACTCATGTCAAAGTTAAAAATTTGCTTAAATATTTTTTGCACTTCCGTGATGTGCTGACCGATGACGAGCTGCCCGCCGAGTGTTTCTTTGACATGGATAGCCGCAGATATATGATCGGCGTGGGCGTGGGTTTCGATGATATACACCAGCTCCCAGCCCTGCTCGCGGACAAAGGCGATGACCTCATCGACACTACTGGTAGCGGTGTGACCAGACTTGGCATCAAAATCCAATACAGGATCGATGATGGCACATAACTTGTGTTGGACATCGGCCAGTACGTGCGTATAGGTCTCAGTATCGCTATGTAAGAAAGAATGAACTTGCATGGCAGCCTCGCTATCAGAATGTTTCATCTATAAATATTTTTAACCTATAAATAATAGTTAAGTATGATATCGAGTCGTATATAATGTTTACACAGTTGCCGACTCACTTATGGTGTTAATATAGCAACTCCCATACATTTTATCAATTTATATAATGTAATTAACGATAACTTGCTATCATTGATGATATCATTGATAATTAACCATATATTTATTAGGGCGTGTTGAACATTCGCAAATAGGCACTGCTGATCGCTAAAATTGTTCCAGACAAGGCACAAAGCGACGATAATGCAGATGCCTTAGCGAGATTTGTAACGCAGTATGGGGCAATTTTAGCATCAGCCCGCAGGGACAGGACTCTTTTTTGCCGCTTCATCGTTAAAAATAAGCGCTTAGAATGACTAAACTTATTATTTTTAACATCGAATCGCCTAAAAAATAGTCGCTGTCAGTGCCATGGTCGAATGTTCAACACGCCCTAATGTCACCGAGATAATTATTGCTATTTATAAGGAGCTCACTCTGACTACTTCTACTTCAGCATCGAGTGCATCCATTCAGAGTACGAATGAGGATGCATCCACACATCCAGCAGACTTTGTCCCTGCCGATCTTGCCAAGCAGATGCAACAAGCCTCTATGCAAGCCAGCCAACTATTAAAGTCGCTCTCGCACCCTGATCGCTTGCTGCTGCTGTGTCAGCTCACCCAAGGTGAATACTGCGTCAGTGAGCTTGAAGGTTTGGTCGGCGTTGGACAGCCCAGCTTGTCGCAGCAACTCGGTATCTTGCGCAAAGATGAGCTGGTCACGACCCGCCGCGAAGGCAAACAGATCTACTATCGTATCGCAAGTGAGGATGCGCTGGCGGTCTTAAATCTGCTGTACCAACGTTTTTGTGCCAAAACCGACTAGCCACAGTCAATCAATAGCCGTTCACAGAAGCGGACGGCCACTATCACTTGATGGCGCTGCTATCTTTTGGTGTCGAAATATTTTTTAAGATGATGTACTGATATGTCTTCTATCGCTGCTCGCCTGACTCCCACGTGGCTACGCCAATACCAGCTAGCCACCTTGCCAACTGACGTCATCGCCGGATTGGTCGTGGGCGTGCTTGTCATTCCGCAGAGCCTCGGCTACGCAGTATTGGCAGGATTACCACCTGTGTATGGTCTGTATGCGGCGATTGTGCCAGTCATTGTCTATGCTTGGCTGGGCTCGAGCAATGTCCAAGCGGTCGGTCCTGTCGCCATCACGGCTATTATGACGGCAAGTAGCTTACTGCCCTATGCCGATAAAGGCGCTGAGCAGTACGCCTTGATGGCGAGCCTATTGGCGTTTATGGTAGGAGCGCTGCTCTGGGTAGCCGGACGTCTCAAGCTCGGCTGGATCATGCAGTTCATCAGCCGCGGGGTCTCGGCAGGCTTTGTCAGCGGTGCAGCGGTGCTTATTTTTGTCAGTCAGCTGAAGTATTTGACCGCTATTCCAGTCGCAGGTAGTAGCTTGATTGGCTATCTGTCTAGCCTGCAGATGTACGCGCGCCAGCTGCATCCTCTGACCTTGCTCATCGGTGTCATCGCCTTTGCTCTTTTGGTAGCGAACCGCTATGCCAGCAAGTGGGTCTGGCGTACGTGGCTGTCAGCGTCATCGGCTAAATGGGCCGAGCGCTTATTTCCTCTGATTTTGCTCGGTGTGGCGATCATACTGAGTATGTCGCTACATTGGGGCGCGCTGGGGGTTGCGACCATCGGCAGTATCCCGCAAGGGCTGCCAAGCTTCACACTACCGCATCTGCCCGATGTGCAAGAAGCGCTCAAGCTTTTGCCCACTGCAGGGCTGATGGCACTGATTGTCTTTGTGTCCAGTAGCTCTGTGGCGAGCACTTATGCACGCTTGCGCGGTGAGCGTTTCGATGCCAACCGTGAGCTAACTGGTCTTGGGCTGGCCAACTTATCTGGCGGTCTGTTTCAGAGCTTTGCGGTCGCTGGCGGGTTTTCGCGTACCGCTATCAACGTCGACTCAGGGGCCAAAACGCCAATGGCCAGCCTCGTCACTGTGGTGGTGATGATCGCCGCGCTGATCGCTTTTGGTAATGCACTCGCGCCGCTACCTTATGCGCTGCTAGGAGCGACCATCATGGCCTCTATCATTGGGCTCATCGATATCGATACCCTAAAGTCGGCGTGGCAGCGAGATCGTTTGGATGCCGCTAGCTTTATTGCAGCGTTTGCAGGCGTACTGATATTTGGCCTAAATACAGGACTGGTCATCGGTCTGATGGTGTCTTTTGCCAGCCTTATCTGGCAATCAAGTAAGCCGCACGTGGCGATCGTCGGTCAGTTGGGCGGCACTGGTCACTTTCGCAATATCAATCGTCATGATGTGGTGACTTTTGATAATTTGTTGCTACTGCGTATCGATGAAAGCTTATTTTTTGGCAACAGCGAATCGGTGCACCTGCGCATTTTAAAGGCATTACAACAATACCCTGAGGCGCGCGAGCTTATCTTAATCATGTCTGCTGTCAATCATATCGACCTGACCGCCCAAGAGATGCTCAGTACGCTCAACAAAGAGCTGGCACAACAACATAAACGTCTGCACTTTAGCTTTGTGAAGGGGCCTGTCATGGATGTCATCGGCCATACACCGCTCATCACCGAGCTATCAGGGCAGGTCTATCTCAGTACACTAGACGCGGTCAATGCGTTGACAGCGCGCTAGCGGGCGGCTGGTATGTATGATTTTATAGTTGCAAGCTGCTGTTTGCCGCTTTGTTTTTACGACATCGCATCAATCACTGGTGTCACTGGCAATAAAATATCGTTATGATAGGATATAAAGCAGGCTATTTTTTGTATAGACAAATAAATTAAAATGGTAGGCTGTCATCTCCCGCTCACGGAGGGTGCCTGACGCTTTGCCGTCTTATGACAGACCGACTGCCCTATCCCATTTTTCACATATTTAATCAAAACTATTTATGACCGATGACATAACGATTTATAAGCAAATTCATCCCAGCCAGTGTATCAAACTTGCCGAGCTGGGCTATCGCTCTGTGCTCAACATCCGCCCTGATGCAGAAGTGGAGTCACAGCCCAATAGTGACGAGTTTGCCGATGCCACCGAGCAGGCAAACCTAAGTTATCAGCACCTGCCTTTTGATGATGAGCGTTTGAGTATGCTGACCGTCGAGCAGTTTGCCGCCCTTTATCACGCGCTGCCCAAACCCATCTTGATGTTTTGTGGTACTGGAGCGCGTGCCAAGCTCTTGTATCAAAGCGCCTTGATGCAGGGTTTGTTGTAAGCCTATATATAGTTAGCTGAATGTAAAACTGTTATGGATTTAAACGCGCTACTGGTATAAATTTTACTTGCGTGCTGCGTTCCCAGAGGCTGCGCAAAATTCATCCCAGTAGCGCTATGACATTTTTAGAGTGTATCGACTATAGCCAAGTGCCGCTGGGGTATTGCTCTGCGCTCTATGACTGTATGGCTTTATGAATACACGCTATAAGCTACAAACAGCCATCTCTGATTTTTGGCTGATAAGAAGCCATGATAGAGCCCAACAGCTCTATACACGTAAAATGCTGGCGCAAAAACCAGCCCATACAACTAAAAATAGGAAGATTTATGAGTCATCAAGTTCGTATCACAGGGCAAATCACCCCTGACCAAGTCCCTATGCTCGCCGAAAATGGTTTTAAAACCATCATCAATAACCGCCCTGATGGTGAAGAGCCAGGACAGCCAACCAGCGCAGAGATTGAAGCGGCAGCGACCGAGGCAGGCTTGGCTTACAAAGAAGTGTCTTTTGCCGGTAGTGAGCTCAGCCAACACCACGTCGAAGAATTCGCAGATTTTTTTAATCAAGCTGAGCAGCCCATGCTGATTTTTTGCCGTACGGGCAATCGCTCAACCGGCATTTATGAAGCGGCCAAACGCATGGATTTGCTAGACGACTAGCCTATCATTAAGTCATGCACCTGCCAGATACCCCATGGCAATAACAATAAGTGCCTGTGCTAATGACATTAACAATGCTCAAGACGCTTGGCATAAACGATGCACCATAAAAACCCCTGAAGCCTATATAGACTTCAGGGGTGTGTTTTATAAAAGATAAGTAATTAAGTAAGAGCTTACTGCATAACCAAGTATTCAAACGCTGATAATGCTGCTTTACTACCCTCACCCATCGCGATATTGATCTGCTTAAAGGGAACTGTGGTCACGTCACCACAAGCAAAGATGCCTTTGCGGTCAGTGCGGCAGCGCTCATCAATTTCAATCTCACCAAAGCGATTTAGATCGACAAAGCCTTTGACAAAATCTGTGTTTGGCATCAGACCAATCTGGACAAATACCCCTGACAAATCGCGCTCATGGGTCTCACCGGTGCTGCGATCTTGATAAACGATAGACGTCACCTTATTGTCAGTCGCTTTGATCTCTTGAGTGGCCGCATTGGTGATAAACTCGATATTGTCTTTTTCTTTGGCTTTATTAATCAGCACCTGATCGGCTTTGAGGTCGTCTGCAAACTCAAGCACCGTCACATGATTGACAATACCTGCTAAGTCCAGTGCTGCCTCGACACCTGAGTTACCACCACCGATGACGGCGATGTCTTTACCTTTAAAGAACGGGCCATCACAGTGAGCACAGTAAGCCACGCCTTGACCGATGTTTTCTTCTTCGCCTGGTACACCAAGCTTACGCCACTGGGCACCGGTCGCAAGGATAATGCTGCGCGTCTCAAAGCTCTCACCGGTATTTAGATGAATGCTGTAGTTTTCCTCGACCGTCTCACCGATTTCTTTGACACTGACGTGCTCTTTTAGAGTGATGTTGTACTCGCGCAAGTGTTTTTCAAAGTTGACTGACAACTCGTTACCCGTGGTCAACGGTACAGAAATCAGGTTTTCGATGTCTTGTGTGTCTTTTACTTGTCCGCCAATACGGTCAGCGACCATGGTGACTTTGAGGCCTTTACGCGCGGTATAAATCGCGGCGGCAACCCCAGCAGGACCAGCACCGATGATGGTGACATCTTGCTGCTCTAATTGGTCTTCGTCAGCGCCTGCCTCTGCTAGCAAGTCAGGGAACTGCTCTTGCAGTTTTTCGATGAGCTTTGCCGTATCGATCAGACCATTGGCAAACGGCTTACCGTTTAAGAAAACCGCTGGCACGCCTTGAATATTGTTTGCCTCGACCTGCTCTTGGAACAACGCACCATCGATCATCTCGTTGCTGATATCATCGTTGAGTATCGCAAATTGGTTAAGCGCTTGCACCACTTCTGGGCAGTTGTGGCAAGACAACGAGACATAAGTCTGGAACTGCAACGGCTTATTAAAGCGTTTGATCAGTTTTTGAATACCCTCATCTAACTTCAGCGTATGACCGCCTGCTTGCAAGATTGCCAAAACCAGCGAGGTAAACTCATGGCCACCTGGGATACCGCTAAAGACGATACCCGTATCACTTAGCGCGCCATCGATATGGCTATAAATCGCAAAGCTGATCGCGCTTGGCAAGCTGTCGTCAGTGGCTTGTGCGTCGAAATTGATCTTATCAGTCGTGCCTGCGATTTTACTCAAAAAGTCAATCAACTCACTGCGTTTTTCGTGCTCACCGCTACCTAATATAAAGGTAATCGGACGAGTCATGTTTTCGCTATAGCTTTTGATCGCGTCTAATAAATTTTGATCTATCATGTTTGTTCCCCATCATTATTGAATATGTAACGGCAACTGTCGCATTGCCTGTTCAAATACGGTTTTTTGTGACTGTTTCTGTTATAAAGAAGCGATTGGGCATTTGGTTTATGCCCTTTGATGTCTCTATTATCATGGGTTTAGACATGTTGGGCAAGCTGAGAAACTCAAACTTTACGTTTTATAAAACCAATCACAAACTATTAAATATGATTAATATTAAAACCACCCTTGACGGAATGCCATGGTATCAAGGCAGTTTTTTCGCTACAATCAAATGAGGCGAATGGGAAGGGTTCTTATTTGTCTGCATCAACCTCAAGTCTCACCATTACAGCAATCTTCACGATCATGCGCTCATCTTGCTGGTGTTTGTGGCAAGCTGGCGCTTCATAACAAGGATGACAATATGAGAAAGACTGATACATGGCAAGATAACCGAGAGATCATCAGCGAGCTAAAACAAAAAGACAGTCACTTTGCCAGCATTTTTGATGAGCACACCATGCTGGATCAGCAAATCAATCAGCTGGAAAAAGACACAGTCAAACATACCAGCCGCGAAGACGAAATCGAGCAAATGAAACGACGAAAGCTGCATTTAAAAGATGAGATTTATCAAATCATCGATAAAAACAAACTACAGTCTCAGGCTTAGCACCATACGCCCTAGGGCAAAAACACAAACATTTTTTAATCATATAAACCCCCATCAATTTTTGCTGATGGGGGTTTTGTTTCATAATATAACTACATATAACTACGGCGTGTCTTCAATTCGCTTGATCGCGACTTTGCCACCCAGCTTGCCATCTGGATAGTCACGCGGTAGTACCTCAGGGCTTGGCTGTTGTTGTTTTTGCGAGCCTAGCAAAGACTGCTGCTGAGGAAAGTCTTTATTTTTTGATTGATGATTCATGATTTTACTCTTTTATTATCATATTCATACTTATAATGGTCTTGATTAAATCATCGATGATAAAACAAGCTGTTGAATAATCCACTGCCGCTTATCGTGCAAAGCCTGTTGTCGGCACAAATAACCGAAAATAGAATTTGGTAAAATCTGGTGTCAACCTGTGGACGAGATGTAAAAAGACCCTATCAACATCTGCTGATAGGGTTTTTGTCTATATGATACTGGCTCTAAACATAGTTAGTCGTCAGTGCCATAACGTTATCTAAGAGGTCAATCGACTACTTAGATTTTACCAACCAAATCAAGGCTTGGTTTTAGGGTTGCTTGACCTTGATCCCAAGCGGCTGGGCAAACTTCGCCGTCGTTGTCACGAACGTACTGAGCGGCTTTTACTTTGCGAACCACGTCTTTTGCGCTACGGCCGATGCCTAGGTCATGGATTTCAGCCACTTTGATGAGGCCGTCTGGATCGACGATGAAAGTACCGCGAAGGGCAGCGTTGTCTTCTTCGATCATGATGTTAAAACCACGAGTGATTTTACCAGTGCCATCACCTAGCATTGGGAAAGTGACTTTACCAATCGCTTCTGAAGAGTCGTGCCATGCTTTGTGCACAAAATGCGTGTCAGTTGATACTGAGTACACTTCTACGCCTAAGTCTTTTAGCTCTTGGTAATGGTTTGCCATGTCTTCAAGCTCAGTTGGGCAAACAAAAGTAAAGTCATGTGGGTAAAACATAAATACAGCCCAGCTGCCTTTTACGTCTTCTGAAGTGATGGTTTTGAACTCACCGTTTACAAACGCTTCTGTTGAGAATTCTGGGATTTCTTGATTGATAATAGCTGCCATGATTGGCTCCTTTTTTGATTACAGTGTTTTAAGTTACATTGTGATGATAGAGTTGGCTGTTTTTACCAAGCCTTTAACTCTCTGGGCTACATGACAAACTATACGCGAATTTCATGGTTAATCCAGTTAAAAGTTTTTAATGTGATGTTTTGTTTTATTAAACTTGTTAAACTATTATCTCTAGTTTTTATCATCAGTGCTGTACGCGTGTATGCTGGCCTGATAGTAAGCAAGTATCCGACATCAATCATCTGACAATATAGCATTAAAAAGCCCATAAATAGAGAGGTTTTATGATTACTTTACGTCAACTTGAGTTTGCCTTAGCCGTCGCCAAACACCGCCATTTTAAGCGCGCGGCCGAAGAGTGTAATATCTCACAGTCTGCGCTGAGTCTCGGTATCGCTGAGCTCGAAAAACAGCTGGATACGCAGATTTTTGAGCGTAACAATAAGCAAGTGCTGATCACCCCGATTGGGCAAGATATCTTGACACGCGCTCAGCGGGTGTTTTCTGAAGTGCGGGATTTGACCACACGCGCCCACAGTCACAAGACCCCGCTTGCATATCCGATGACGGTCGGCATCATTCCAACGATTGCCCCGTACTTGCTGCCTAAAGTACTGCCCGCGCTGCGCGAGCATTATCCTGAGTTTCGCATGACCATCATCGAGCAGCAAACCGAGCGACTACTCGAGCAGGTACGCTACGGCCATATCGATACGGCTATTATTGCCTTGCCTTATGCGGTCGATGGGCTACACAGTTTTGAGTTTTGGAGTGAGGACTTTTTTGCGGTATTTCCCAAAGATGATGTACACGCCAAGCTTGATAGCATTAGCTCTGATGAGCTAGCGACCGCGAATCTGATGCTATTGGGCGAGGGTCACTGCTTAACCGATCAAACCTTATCCGTCTGTCATTTCGATCGCGCGCAGATGAAATCGAGCTTTTCTGATGCCAGTCTCAATACTTTGATTCAGATGGCACTTGCCAACATGGGGACAACGCTGGTGCCAGAGATGGCCTTAGATCAGCTGCATCTACATAACCAAAACGCGGTCGCTGTGCCACTTGCCGAGGCCGGACCGCATCGTCACATTGCCTTTGTCACGCGTTTAAATTATGCGCGGGTCGATGATGTCAACTTGCTGGGTAATGTGTTTAAACAAGCATTAGAAGAAGCGGCCAATAAGAGCTAAGCAAATATGACCGACCTCTTGCAAACCAGCTCTCGTCTTAGTCAATGCTTTGAGAAGCATCTACTATCGGCTACAAATAGCGATATCAAGCCGACGACAGTCCATGCGCTGTGGCAAGATATCGCTACTCGCTATAACGAAAATCAGCGCGCTTATCATACCTTACGCCACTTGCAGCAATTGTTTGAACAGTTTGAGCAAATCAAGCATAAGCTTAATGAGCCTCATATTATCGCATTAGCCCTGTTTTATCATGATGTGGTATACGACCCGCTGCGTACAGACAATGAGCAAAAAAGCGCCGAGTACGCAGCAGAGACGTTACGCCCGTATCTTTGCGCTGAGCAGTGCGAGCACCTCTATGCGCTGATCATGATGACTGCTAACCATCAACTTACGGGACTATCCGGCCCTGACAAAATCAGTGATGCAGCGTACTTGTTGGATATGGATTTAAGTATTTTGGCTGCGCCTTGGCCACAGTACGAGCGCTATGCGCAAGCGGTGCGCCAAGAGTATCGCCATGTGCCATTAGCCGAATATCGTACAGGACGAATGGCGGTATTAAACAGACTATTGGCGCATCCAAAGCTTTATCTGACTTGCTATTACTATGAGCGGCTTGAGACGCCAGCACGAGCGAACATCCAACGCGAGCTTACTTTGCTTGCAGCTTAATAAATAGCTCTCTGCCTTGCCGTGCCGGATGTGAGTTATAGCAGCGCTCCATAATATCGATATCAAAATGGCTGGCAAAATGCTGCTGATACGCTTCTTTTGTACCACCAAAGGGCGGCTCATCACGGCCAAAATCGACATTAAACAACACGCCAACCAGCTTACCTTGTGGTTTGAGCAGTGAGGCCATTTTTTTGACATAATCGTCGCGGCGTGAAGGGTCAATGGCACAAAAAAACGTCTGCTCAAATACCCAATCAAACTGATACTGCGCAGGCGATAATTCAAAAAAGTCGGCGCAGACTAAGTGCTCAGATGGAAAGTTAGCATAACGTCTAGCAAAGTCGGCAATCGGCGCAGGCGCAAAGTCTAATAACGTGACGTTAGTAAATCCTTGCTCATAAAGATAACCGACTTCATAAGCATTGCCCGCGCCCGGTACTAAGATAGCATCATGCTTTGCCGACTCAGGTAATTGGTCGATATAGGCTTTGAGCGGCGGTGATACCTGTCTCATATCCCAACCGATACTATCGGTTTCGTAGCGCTGCTGCCAAAACTCGGCTTGACTGACATTTTCCATATTATATTTATCCTTGATTGCTTATTTTAAATAATACGTTTTGTACTGTTATAGATTATCATATCAGTATTATATAGGTTACTTGGCGTTATTATTGATATAGTCGATGCACTATAAAATAAGCACAGTGCTACTGGGATGCTGTTTTTAAATGTAGGTTGCGCAGCCTCTAGGTTTGCAGCACGCAAGAAAAACTTATACTAGGGTGTGTCCTCATTTTAAAAATGGTGATAAAAATGAGATAAATCGCCGTCAAACAAGGAAAATAGCGCAGATAATATTGAGATATTAGTCAGCTATTTGACACCGTTTGGCCAGATTTAGATGGCTATCGATTGAATTGAGGACACGCCCTAGTAGCACGCTGGCATAGCTGTATAGTTTTTATATCGGATTGACCATACCATTCTTAATCCAGCTGCCCTGTCTTGCCTGCTAGCATATCGTGCCAATACCGGTAGTCTGGCATCGCGGTCGCCACCGTTTGCCAAAACTCATGGCTATGGTTGGCATGGTGCAGGTGACACAGCTCATGGACGATGACATATTCGGTGCATTCAATCGGGTAGGCAGGCAGATACACAGACAGCCAAATACGACGCGCGCGCGTGTTGCAGCTGCCCCAGCGCGTATGCATCTTTTTTAGGCGTATCTCATTGGCATAGGCACCGACCACAGGTTGCCATTTGTCAAACAATGACGGCATGATAGCCGCAAGCTGCTCACGGTAATAGGCCAGTTTTTTATCATGGCTGAGTGTGATAGATTGCTCGGCACCCCAAAGTAAAACAGGGCTGTCGGCCGTTGAAGCGTCCGTTAAAGGACGGTGTTTACGCTGGTGCTGCTCTAAGACTTGTGCATGATTGTCGATTGCCCAAGACACACGCTTGGCAATGGCTTGCTCGATTTGCGCGGTACTGATAAAAGCCGGTGCGGAGACCATCAATGTGTACGGCTTTAAGCGAAAATTGATGTTTTTGACGCGCTTTTTATTGATTTGCAGCTCTATCCCTGCCTGCGCAAGATGTTGTCTCACCGCATGTAAACTGATGGCCTGTCTCCTTACATACTTATATTCTTGCTTTGTTATTTAGCACTTATCGCCGTTATAGCGCTTGCAAATGATTGTCAAAAGACATTTTATGCCACTTGCTGTCGATCCTCACTTGCCAAGCGGTATCTAGCAATGTGTTGGCTGCTGTCGGTGCCGACTTCACCTCCAATGTCGTTAGCCGCCCTTGCCCATCACTCACGATAAAACCTGCTTTTTTCTCATCAGCCAACACCGACGCGCCCGCACAATCTGGCAAACTGACATCATCGATCAGCTGCTGCGTATTTAGATCATAAATCGCCGCACAGCCGCCAATTGGGGTGGTGACACATAGTAAATCATGCACACTATCGACGGCGACGCTGGCGATATACTGATGAAAGCGCTGCCACTCATCATTAGGCATGGTGAGCGGCTCGAAGTCAGCATCGCCGCGATGATGCGTCAGTACCAAGGGCACATTGATATGCTTATCTCCTTGAAACTGAATACCAATCATCACTCTGCCATCGTCATGCATGGCGAGATGGCGCACGCTCATCTGGTTGTGCGCTGGGACGACCTGCTCCAGCAACGCCCCCGTATGACGATTGAGATACACCAATGACGGGCGCATGCTATCGAGATTTAGCTCTTCTCGTGAGGCACGCTCGGTTTTGATACCGCCATTGGCGATCACCAGTGTGTCGCCGTCAGGATGCATCACCAGCTCATGCGGGCCGATACCAAAAGCATCAAATTCTGCGATTTTCTGATAGTCATCAGTCGCATCATAGACACCGATTTTGCCATCGAGGCTCACCGTATCGTTTTCGGTCACATACAAACGCTGGGCATCTAAGCTATAGCAGGCATGACCATAAAAATGTCGATGGTTTGCCGCTTGAATAGCTGTCTTGACCTGCCCTGTGGCAGTATCAAGCACCCAAAACTTCTCACTAGGGCGACGCCCCATCACCACGACATCACGGCGCTGCTGATGATTGGTTTTATGGTATTGCATATCGTACTGGGTATCTGTATCAAGCACTCCATCGACAGACGGCTGTACGACGATATCATGGACACGCTCAGGCATGGTGGTCTGCCAAACGATCTGTCTATCAGCGTCAATACCGACGACGCCAAAGTCATTGTCAGACTGGCCATCAGGGTGGTCAGTGGCAGTGAGATTTTTTGGCATAGATGCTACCCCACTCACCCAGCACACAGGGCGTGCCATCATGGTGGTGGTATGCACAGCAGCCAAATTAGAGATAACATTGTTATCAGTATTATCTGAATAGGGCTGCTGATAGGCTCGCTGCCATGTCACTACCGCCTGCTGGCAAGCATAGCGAAAGCGTGCTAGCTTTGACCACTTAGGCTGCCCTGACGGCTGTGGCTCTGAGCTACTGCTCAGCTGCCATGTCTGCCACTGCGCACGGACACCGATCACGTAATCTTGCAAGCTTGCATCGGGCTGCCGGCGTTTACGATAATGATGATGAACAGCGACCAGCGCCGCTGTACCTGTGACGCTAGCGAGCGTCGTCATGACAGCGGACGTCAGTCGCTCGTGGCGAGACTGATTGCTATCTTTCGATAGTAAAGCTCGGTTATGGGTATCGTCATTACGCTTACGCATTATTTAATCGCCATCGGTACTATTAAAGCCCACACGGATACCGAGTGTCGGTATCAGCTGGCGCTTAATAATACGAGTAATGGTGGTCAGATGGTCATACAATTCTTGCTGCGTTGCTTTATCAGCCGTGGCGATATCTTCTGGCATCTGCGCCAATAGCGTGGTGGCATCTGCTAAGGCAGTCGATAGCGTATCAGCGACGTTGTTTTCATTATTACTGCCGAGGATTGCCGTCAGGACAGGGTCGGTCAGCGCCTCATTTAACGTGGCTAATTTGGCATTGATAATGGCGCGGCTTTGGCCAGCGGTGGCGGCTGGCACATGACCTTTGGCTTTGCCGTTCAGTCCCAAAGGCTGGTCAATGGCGTTAGATTTCATGGTCTCAACCAATGACAATAACGAATTGAACCATTGGTTTAGGCCCTGATCGCTATCAGCTGTTTTATCAATCGCCAACAGCGTTGTCGCCTTTTTTTGCCAGTCTTTTTCGATGTTTTGTAGGCGCGTACTCAAGGCGTCACTGGCGCTTAGCACATAAGCACACTGCCCCGCATCCAAGCGATCATTGGCGTACAGGGCTTCTTCTAGTCCTGGCACCCCTTGCACGATAGCACTCTCATCAGCGAGCTGCTCTGCAGTGAGCTTTGGATTGGCTGCGATCAAATCAGCCACACCGCTATGCACCAGCCTGCGCTCATCAGGATAGTAGTTGATATATAGGTTGCTCATGCTAGCGGTGGCAGGCCCAAAGTTGATCATCTCAGCGCGCGCCCACGCTTGTGCCAGCACCAGCCACTGATCCCGCAGCGCTTGCAGCTCATCACCGCTGACTGCGTCTGACTGACAGTGCTTTTGTGCCAGCTCATGCAGCAGCTCACTTTGACGCGCCGCATCGGCATAGGCAGGAATGACGAGGTCATCTGCTACATGGGTCAGATAGGTCTTTTCTGTCTCAGCGCTGATATCGACAGCAGCGATACGCTCTGTACTGTTATTTTTGTCATCTACAGAAGGCGTAGCAGCGCTATCTTGCGCGACTTCTTGACCCTCAGAGTCTGGCACTTTGTTTTCATCTGCAGGTTTGACGCAGCTGATCAGCAGGCCCGCACTCAAAGCAGACAGTGCCATTGCTACAGCAGGGTTTATTTTCATAAGTTTCTCGGTATTTGTATGAATGGTTTTATCAATTGTTTATTGGTCGTTTGCTAAGAGCACACCCTTTGCCCACAAGCCTTTGGTCAAGCAATTTATAGCGACTGCAAGAACGCTGTCAATTCAGCTCGTCCTTGCTTATCTAACTGTAGGACTTTTTGTTTTTGTTTTTCGGCCTCGCCGCCGTGCCATAGTACTGCTTCCATCAAGGTGCGTGCACGGCCATCATGCAAAAACGTCGCTTGCGGATCGACCGTTTGGGCAAGACCAATACCCCATAAAGCCGGCGTTCGCCACTCATAAGAGTTGGCCAAAAACTCTACTTGCGCGTCTTTGGGCGGCAGCTTACCAGAAATCGTCCGATCGGCAAGCTCGTCGCCCATATCATGCAGCAGCAAATCAGTATAAGGATAAATCACTTGTCCGTGCTGCTCAAGATGGTCGTCGTCGGTTTTTGGCAACTGATAGCGCGGGGTATGACAACTTTGGCAGCCCATATCATAAAAGCGTTTTTTGCCAGCAAGTACTAGCTCATCCTCGGCATGACGGCGATGCGGGACGGCCAGATTGCGTGTATAAAACTCCACAAACTTGGCCACCTCGTCATTGACTTCCACCGGCGGCTTACCACCGCCTTGCTCATCAGCGCCCGTGGTTGCATTGACACACGCCGTTTGCGCAGGCATGCAGGACTCATGAGGACGGATGTTTGAGGTCAGCCCCATATCTTCATTAAAAGCACTTTGGTTCTGTGTCAAAAGCTTGGTTTGTCCTGCTTTCCAGCCAAAGCGTCCCAACGCGGTTTTGCCCGTCTGTGGATCCATGACCCAGTTAAACTTGCCACTGATATCAGCGCTGTCATTATCGACGGCTTGTTTCTTGATATCGTCATCAGGTATTTGTTCCAACAGTCCAAGCCCAATCATCGGCAAGGCCACGCGCGGCGATACCATCATCTCATCATCAAACGCCCCATAGCCAGGGTTGGTTAGATGAAAGGTGGGCGCGCGCAGGGTTTCGACGTGACCATCAGCGAAAGTGACGGGCTTGTCTGTCCACTGCACCGCGATTCTTGCTTCAGCAGGCACGCCCTGAATACCGCGATCTTGTAGCTGGCCGCCATACATCGGATGCACGACTTTTTCGATCAGCGAGTTTTGCAGCTGCGCTCGCTCCTCATCGGTGGTCGCTGGCATCGCCAAACGAATCAGCAAGCTATCGGCATCGTCCTCACTACTCATCGGTGCGTGGCCACGGCCGTCCTTAATATGACAAGATTGACAAGCCGCGACGTTAAACAATGCCCCCAGACCATCACGGCTATCGGTACTGGCAGGTGCGACCACCCACGGCTGACGAAAAAATGCATTACCAATAAAAAAACTGCCCTTACGCGAGGCCGACAGATTGGATGAGGGTTTGGAGTAACTCTCGCTACTGGTGATGCTAATACCCGTGTCGCCGCCTTGTTTGATCTCTTGCGGGTCAAATGTTACCAGCTGCTGCATTGGCACGCCAGCCAGCGCTTCCACGGTTTGCGTACGTTTAGGCGTCAAAGCGGACGCGCCTTCGCCACTTGCAACGGCAGTGTCATTGGTATTTTTATTGGTCGATGCGCTGTCTGACGTGCTATCCGTGGGCTGACAAGCGCTGATGGCGATTGCACCTGCGACGGTGAGCGCAAGTTTCAACGATGTACCTTGTAAGCTTGAAGAAAAGAAAGGGAAAGCAGAGGGTTTGGCAGGAATGACGCTCATAGGTGTTGCCTTAGTTCTCAAGTAGAACCATTAAAATGGCTGGCTATAACAGTATTTTTTCTTATCAATATAACGGTATAAAAATACATCGACGCTATAAGTCAACGTCTGACCTATTTTATTGCACGTAAAAATACGTTGCTAACGGTCGTTAACAACGCATGTATTATATATAACTTGTCCTTTTACAAACATATCTTCCGTCAGCTTTTCATGACTTGTAAAACATAATCGACATCATGAAATTATTCTATGTGAGAGAAGTCAATCGCTTAAAACTGTGAGCCAGCGTCCGCGTCTAAGTTATCGATACCGACTGCTTTTGCCGCATTTTCGATACCATCTGTTAGCGCTTGCAGACTTGTGATACCCGCCTCGATCCAGCCGCGGCGTTTGTTTTGCTCTTCTGCTGAGATGTCATGCTTGCTCGCTTGACCGACCGTTGCAATCATCTGATCGACCTTGATGCCTTCTTTTTCGCCTTTTTCTACGATGACATTAAAGGCGTCTTCGACCTTTTTAAAGTCAGCAGTCAGCTTATCAGCCGCTTCTTGATGACCACTATCGATCAGATAGTTTTTGACACCGTAGCCACCGATGGTTTTGCCAGCGACAGTCTTATAGCTGCCATTAAAGACGTTTTGGATGCCGCGTGCGTTATTGGCATAGCTTAGGTGAGTTAAGTCACTAAAGCACTCGTGCTCATCTTCAGTAGAGCCGGTCACAAACGCGACCTGCATGCGCTCAGAGGCCAGCTCACCTAAAGCCAAGCTGCCCATTTGATACATGATTTGACGTAGGCCATTGTCGTATTTACGCGCCATCAGATCGCTACGTAGAGTGTTTTCGCTCTCAGGCTGCCACTCAGCTTCCATCGCTGTGAGGTCATCTACCAGCAACTGCGCTGCCGCTTTTAAGAACTCGCCGCGACGCTCACAGATACTGACGTCTTCATTGACCGTATCACCGCTGGTACATTGTCCGGCTTCGGTGACATAGTCAGTCACAGGGCGCTCGCCTGCCCCTGCGCTGACGCCGTTGGTGTCTTGGCCCCATAGCATAAACTCAATCGCATGATAGCCTGTGGTGACATTGGCTTCACTACCGCCGATCTCATTCATATCTGCCAGTAACTCAGGTGTAATATTGCTGGTATCTTGTTTGATACTACCGACCGTGATGCTGTCGCTATTGATGATATTGTCTTGGCTGTTGTACTCGCCTTCGTAGCTATCGCTGACATAGTCGATCAAAGCTTCATCAAGTGGCCACGCATTGACCTGACCTTCCCAGCCATCGACACTACCGATGGCGCGCTTATCATTGGCCGTCACAAACCCTTCATCAAAACGGAAAACCTCTGTCTGAGAGTATGGCTGACGCGCCGTTTTGTAAGCTGCTTTTGCCGCCTCTAGATTGGCTTCAGTGGGCGTCTCTACATAGGTCTCTACCGCCTTTTGTAGCGCTTTAGCCGTTTCAAGTGAGTCTTTGTAGGCGGCATGAGCCATATTGGCATAGCTGATTACCAATCTGTCAGTATGTGCCTGATCCGTCGCCGATAGCTCGCCGCTGTCCACTGACTCTGCGCTTTGTACTTCTGTTTGACTCTCTGCACTTGTCTCGGCATTTTCGTCGGTTTGTTTGGTGCAACCCGACACCATTAATAACCCTGTCAGCGCAGCAGCCAAAGCGGTGGGGAAAATCTTACGGCTCGTTCCTGTGGTAATCGTCATACACATCCTCAAAGATATTACAAAAGAAAAAATCGTCGTCAGTGCCACAGCGCGTACTGACTTTATCTATATATCATAATGTAGATAAAGTCAGTATCGGTTATTGCGCTTATGTTACGGCATTTATCTAAAACCTCTATGAATTATAGGGTTATTGATAATCATTATCAATATTTAATTTTACATCAGCATTCACGGCGATGGTGATAGTCTGATATTAGGCATAAAAAAGCCAGCAATTCGCTGACTCTTTTATGATCAATCTACTTATTATAACTATTTAACTTATCGACAGAACGATAAATTAGTTAACGCTCTGTGGCGAGTTGATGGTCAACTCAACGCGGCGGTTTTGCTGGCGACCATAGTCAGTGCTGTTGTCCGCAACTGGGCGAGACTCGCCGTAAGCCACTACATTGATACGATTAGCAGACACACCGCGTGCTGTTAGGTAGTTGGCTACTGAATAAGCGCGGTCACGTGATAGACCCATGTTATAAGAGGCTGAACCGCGGCTGTCTGTATGACCTGCGATGTTTACCGTGGTCTTGTTATACTGGTTCATGGTCGAGGCCAGCTTATCAAGCGTTGGCTTGAAAGATGAGCTTAGGGTCGCATCATCAAAAGCAAAGGTAATGTTGCCTGGCATGACTAGATCAATGTCACCTGTCGTTGGGTTCTGCTCAACAGTAACGCCAGTGCCTGCCATTTGCTGTTCAAGCTGCTTGGCCTGACGCTCCATGTAATAGCCCACGCCTGCGCCTAGTGCTGCACCGATAGCCGCATCACGGCCAGTCTTTTCGCCGCCTGTTGCTTTAGAGATTACCGCGCCGCCTGCTGCACCTGCTAGAGTACCTAGAGCGGTTTTGTTTAGACGCTGCTGTCCGGTGTTTGGATCAGTAGTACAGCCGCTTAAAGCTAGACCTGATGCTACTGCCGCAATCATAAGTTGGTTACGCATAATATTTCCTCTTAAGTTTAAACCAGTAAAATGACAAATAAATTGTGTTTTTATGAAGATTTTTCCATTAATCTTATTTAGGTGCTTGTATACACTCATCATTATTATGGCAATTACAATCTCATTATGTGTAATATTTTGTCACACCTATGTATGAAAAGTGCAGAAGATACTATTAGGGCGTGTCCCTAATTCAAGCGTTTATGACTAAATGGGCTAAAAATGGCTAAATCTTTGGTAAACGGTGTCAAATAGCTGGTCAATATCTTGATATTACCTGCGCTATTTTCCTTGTTTGCCTGTGATTTATCTCATTTTTATCACCATTTTTAAAATAGGGACATGCCCTAAAAAAGACAGGGCTTTGTGCGGTTTTCTTCTGCTACGATATCTTTTACTCATGAGCCCTGATAATCATAAAAAAATTCTTTACCCACAAAATCTCTTGCTCTCACGCCGACTATCAGTCTCATCTCAAAACTTGTTATCGTAAGTCACGTTTACACTCGTACACTATGAGTGCTTTCTGCTAAAATCACTTCGTATATGAACTTACTTCACCATACCTTTTGTCTTAAGCGGTGGACCATAAATATCCCAACAATACCGATTGAAAAGGATTTAGCATGCGACTGACATCTACTATCAAAAAAATACATAAGCGCAGCCCAAAGCTCGGAAAAGCGGTCTCGCTTGCGACAGCGACAGGCGTCATTGCAGCCAACAGCTTCGTTGGTAGTATTCCTTTATGGTTAATGGGCGTGGGCAAAATCATCACCGGCGCACCGATCGCCGATAAAACCGTCATCAAAATCACCAACCACTGGATCAGTAGCAATAATGCCTTGATTGATAACATGTTGCCGCGTAAGGACTGGCGAATCAGCCTGCCCGACGACGTCAATACTGAGGGCAAATATCTGCTCATTAGCAACCATCAGTCTTGGGTCGATACCAGCATCGTCCAATATATCAGCGAAAAACGCTTGCCGCTCACACGGTTTTTTACCAAGTTTGAGCTGATTTATATCCCAATCGTGGGTCAGGCGTTTTACTTTTTAGACTTCCCAATGATGCGCCGACACTCAAAAGAAGCAATGGCAAAAAACCCCGCCCTAAAAGGCCAAGATATCGAGGAAGCCAAACGTGCCTGCGCGTTGTTAAAAGACAAGCCCTTCACGTTGTTAAATTACCTAGAGGGCACGCGCTTTACCCAAGCCAAACACGAACAGCAAAAATCTCCTTATACACATTTGCTCAAACCACGCGCAGGCGGACTCTCTTTAGCCATCAATGCACTGGGCAGTGAGATGGATGGCCTGCTGGATATGACCATCGTGTATCCTGATGGCGTCCCTACCTACAGCGATCTGTGGAAAGGCAATATCAAACGCTTAGGCGTTGACGTCAGATACCTAAACATCCCAGCTGAGCTGTTTGCTGGGATTAAACGCGGCGGCTACGAAAACGATGAGCAAGTAAAAGCACAAATGTTTGCGTGGATTGAGCAAGTTTGGCGCGACAAAGATCAGCGCATCAGCGACATGTTAGCAGATTTTGAGCACAACCCTGCCGCTGACCATACTTCATAATACTTGAATGCTGCATGATGGCTAAATAGCAGCCAAATCACTGGTGGCTGGTCTTGCGCGGCGAGCCACGCTATCGGCATTCACGTATCATTTTTATTGCAAGCGACCGATATCATAAAAGATGGGTTGTTTTTTAGTCCTATTCATTGATAATGTGAGTCATGATCCGCTGATGGTGAAGATGTATTTATCGTACGCCGTCTATCTCACCTATGCTTTGTACCATTTATCATTTTATCATTAATAAGGTCTGACTGTGCCCGCCTCATCTACTCCTAGCTCGCAGCTGAACACAGCCTCTGTGCCCAATCAGTCGACTCGGCTACCTGATCATCCGCCACCCAGTCGCCCCAATCGGCCAAAGCCAAACCGCGCAAAGCTGGCTTATGACATTGTGATGATCGTGGCCATCAGTATTGATCTGTTGTTGATCAGTATCGATGCGATTTTGATGAGCAATTTTAGCAGTCATGTCGCAGAGTGGCTGCGCATCAGTGAGGCGCTGCTTTGGTATCAAAACACTTTACACGACCCCTTGCGTACCGCTGGTGGGTTTTTTACGATATTTTTGATTGCAGAGCTGTTGCTACGTTGGGCAATTGCAATCAAAGACAACGTATATTATCGCTGGTTCTTTTTTCCTTTTGTGCATTGGTATGAAGTGCTTGGCTGTTTTCCGCAGCTGCGCGCGCTGCGCTTGTTTCGTGCTGTCATCATTGGCCGCCGTCTGTATCAGCTTGGCTATCAAGTACTGCCGCAGCCTTGGATCAATCGCATCAAGTTTTATATTGACCTCTTATTAGAAGAGCTGTCTGATCGCGTGATACTGACCACCATCCAAAACTTTCGGCAGCAGCTGACCAATCCTGAAACACACAAATCCTTTATCGAGTCCACGATAGCGCGCAATCGTCGTGAGATAGAAGCTGCGGTACTCTCCGTCCTGCGCACAGAGCTGGTGCCCAAACTACAGGCACTGACTGCAGCCTCAGGCGGCGGCAGCATACTCGCCCGTGAGATGGGCGGCGCTATCGAAGAAGGCTTGGCCAATACGCCTGAGCTGCGTCGTTATCTGCGCATGATACCCATCGCTGGCAGCCTGATTGAGTCGCAGCTACAGCATGTCGGGCACAATATTGGGGAAAACGTCGTGTACGCTCTCAATAAACGCCTGCTAGACCCTGAACGCTTAGACGAGTTGATGGTGGCCATTGCCAGTGGTATTGCGCAAATAGACACCGACAACAGCGCACTGGACACTTTAATTTCTAGTATTATCGACGACAGTTTGACGGAGTTTGAAGCACAGGTAAAAGTCCAGCAGTGGAAACATCAAGACATGCTCAACCTTTGAGCGATACATTTGACCATCAACCCAATGCCAGATAAAGACTGGTATCACACAGCATCACTGAGTCATACAGCGTATGACACGACAATACATAGTACGGTAAAGACAGCGACAAGATTATCTCTTGAGGATTGATATATGACAGTTTTAGATAATGGCACCCAAGGCGCAAGCGCCGCACCAGCGTTGGCGTTTTATGGCAAGATGCTGACCTTTTCGCGTTTGCAGTTTGGCACAGATGATCTCAGTGCTATCGAAGCTCAGCTTGCAGCCACACTCAGCGGTAAATCGAGCAATATCCCAGTCCTTATCGATAGCGAGGTCGAGCAGGATCTCTCTGCTTTGGTAGAGCTGCTATGGTCGTGGGGACTACAGCCCATCGGTGTCGTCACAGGTTTGCTGGATGCACAGGCGCGTGAGCTGCGTTTGGCCATTTTTCCTGCTGATGGCAAGCGTATTGAGCGCATCTTACCGACCAAAAAACCAGCGACCCAGCGTCAGCAAGTCACCGCAGACCAACCTGCTGAATCAAGCGCGGCCAGCAGTCCAGAAGACAACGCCGCGACAGATAGCACCGCTACCACTGAGACAACGCTCGCTGATGTTGCCGCTGAGACATTGGTCAGCGCTGAGCAAATCACCAGCCTTATTTATGACCAAATGCTACGCTCAGGCCAAAGCCTCAATCATGTGGGCGGCGATTTGATTTTGACCAATAGCGTCAATAGCGGAGCTGAAGCCATCACTGACAACAGCCTACACGTATATGGGCGTGCGCAAGGCCGTCTGGTAGCAGGTGCCACCGGCGACAAAGACGCGCGTATCTTCTGTCAAGTCTTTAACCCCTCATTGGTATCGGTCGCTGGCACTTACTGCCTGCGCGACAACCTACCTGAGCACGTGATCGACAAATCAGTACAAGTGCGGTTTGTCGAAGGAGAAGGTTTAGTATTTACAGTCATGGATGATGTATAGCGCTCGTAGACAAAAATGCCAGCCGCAATACCAGCAGCTCTGGCTTGTAAACGTCTGCGCAAATAAAAACATGGCTGGCGACAAATAATGCTACGATATTGGCAGTCTCGCTATAGATAATGACCGCTTTAATAGTACTGTAAGTTTATTTAACAAAACTGCTCTATGATGAATTGCTGGCTCTGCCACTATTTACCCTATTCATCAGCGCTCGTTATATCATCTATTAAGGCGTTTATGTTACGCCGGTCTATAGTCTATAGAGAGGTGTCATAGCACGAGTCATACTGGTATTGATATTGGTATTGAACTCGGTATCGTCGTTTAGATATAAATACACTGGCATCTGATGGTGTGCAGGGCGACTGATACAGATTGTTTACTGCTGTATAGACCTGCTATAAATTTTTGTTTATTTATGCTAGGCTACTTTCGCAGGTAGTGCTTATATTTACAGTGAACGATATAAGCGTGCGCTATTTTTTATAATAGATATCCCATTGATTCATAGGAGTGTGCCATTGTGGCGAAGATAGTTGTCATCACTTCAGGTAAAGGCGGCGTGGGCAAAACCACGACAAGTGCCTCTTTTGCCGCCGGTTTAGCATTGCGTGGTTATAAGACGGTCGTTATCGATTTTGATGTGGGTCTACGTAATCTAGACTTAATCATGGGTTGTGAAAATCGAATCGTGTACGACTTTGTCGATGTGATCAACGGCAATGCTCGTTTGTCGCAAGCGCTTGTCAAAGACAAACAGCTTGAAAACTTGTATATCCTTCCTGCCAGTCAAACGCGTGATAAAGACGCTCTGACAGATGAGGGCGTGAGCGAGGTCATGTCTGAGCTGTCTAAGCAGTTTGACTATATCATCTGCGACTCGCCTGCTGGTATCGAGCGCGGCGCGCAGCTGGCCATGTATCATGCTGATGAAGCCATCATCGTCACCAACCCTGAGATTTCCTCGGTTCGTGACTCAGATCGCATTATTGGTATTTTGCAAAGCCAAACAAAAAAAGTTGCAGAAAACCAAGGCTCCGTCCGTGAGCATTTGGTCATCACGCGCTACAATCCTGAACGTGCAGCAGCAAATGAGATGATGGACATTAACACCATCTCTAATGATATTTTAAAAGTGCCATTGCTCGGTGTGGTGCCCGAAAGCCACTCCGTCTTGGAAGCCTCTAACCATGGTGAGCCTGTGATTCATTATGGCGATTCGGTTGCTGGTCAATGTTATGATGACATCGTTGCCCGCTTTTTGGGTGAAGAGCGTCCGCTACGTCATATCGATGTGAAGAAAAAGAGTCTACTACAGCGCTGGTTTGGGAGTTAATAATGAGTAAGAAAAAAGGATTTTGGAGTAGCCTATTTGGTACTGATGACAGCAGTAGTGCTGGTAGCGCCAACCTAGCCACTGAGCGTCTTAAGGTCATCGTTGCAAGCGAAAACCGCCTAAACAGTCGTCTCACCGTCGATCGCATCGAAAAAATGAAGCGTGAAATACTAGAGGTGGTCAATAAATACGTCAATGGTGTACAGATTGATGATGTCAATATCAATCATCGCTCCGAAGACAGCTTAGACGTCTTAGAAATGAACATCAATTTGCCTGAGCACAAAAAAAGATAAGTCTAGCAGTACAGCGCCTCTTATCAGCGATTTTGTGACGCATACGAAAAAGCCCTAAGCATCTTACTTAGGGCTTTTCTATGTGGCAATCTGTCAGTACGCTTATTTCATACGAGCGAGCAGGTTGTCTTTTTTGACAAACTGATGATACAACGCTGCAGCGATATGTAGCAATGTAAAGCCGATAATCATCGGCCAAATGATATCGGTATGCATGTCATTAAAAAAACGCGCCAAGCTTCTATCTGGTGTGACAAATACTGGAATCTGAAACAAACCAAAAATATCTACCGGTCTGCCACCATATACAGACATCAACAAACCCGCCAACGGCATCGCGATCAATGTAGCATACAAGGCAAAGTGCGACAGTTTAGAGACCCACAACTGCCAAGCTGGCATGGGCAGTGCTGACGGCGCTTTGGTAAAAACACGGTTAATCACCCGCGCGATCATCCAAAACAATAAACTGATCCCAAACGCCTTATGCAAGCCGATATAAAGATTGCTATCGAGGTTTTCGTATAACAATATCAGAATCCAAGTGACTAGCAACAAAACCGCACTAATCCAATGAAACACGCGACTAGTGACTGACCACTTGGACATATTTGACTGTGTGTTATTCATGAGCTGCTCTATTATCCTTATCGCTATTTATGACAGTGATTGGTTGGCAATGCACACAAGGAAAATGAATAGCCGTAGGTTTGTATCTATTTTAAAACAGATTAACGATACCAACCGAACGCTAGCTGTCCATCTCAACCAACTGATGCGCGATTTTTTCTAAATCAGGCACCACATAAACGGTGTCCTCAATCATCACCGTTTGAAAAAGGTAGGATAGCATACCCTCTGCCGTAAAGCGTCCCTCAGCGGTAGTTTTATCCGTGCTGTCAGAGTCGGCAAAATACGCCTGCCTATCTGTATCTTTCACATCAGAGATACCCACTTGGCGCTGATACAATTGACCTGACGTCTGGAGCACCATGCGGTGCTCTATGGTGTTACCTTCTAGTATAATCATCTTATCAGGCGTTTGTTCTTGCGTGAGCAGATCAAACACAGGCAATACTTGCTGCTGCCAATGATAGCTGGAGGCTCGCTTATGAGTGTCCTCAATGCTCAAAATCAGACCGCTTGGAATAATCCAATCAGGCTGATTAAAAGCGGGAATAAAAGTGACATCCAGCATACCGTGGTTTGTGGTCAGCAAGCTGACTGCTTCAAACGAGTGTCGTAAAATTTGTTTCATACATCGCTCACAGTAAGTTAACGCAAAGAGGCCGTCGCCTTTTCACCAATATAGTCGGTAAGTTTTTGTGCCAATTGAACAGGGCTGCCGACAAAATCACAATAACCTGAATCAATGATGGCTTGTGGTTGGCTCGGACAAGCACTCAAGCTTGGCTCTTGTGCCCATAATTGGCTGTCATTATCTTGAATAAGATCCAAGTATTGCGAGCCATCATCACCCATACCTGAAAATATGATGTTGATAAGCTCACTGCCGTACACATCGCTGGTGTTTTTTAAAATCTGGCCAATAGCTGGTTTGTATTCACCATCCCAAGGCTGTTCTAGCAGTATCACCCGCCCAGTAGAGTCACAGACTATCTGCTTGTCTATAGGGGCTATCAGACATTGACCAGCTCGCAGACGCTGCGATGAGGTGATGACCTGACAGCGCCACTCGTTGTGGCGATTTAAAATACGGGGCAGCGTACCAATCATGGTTTGGTTAAAATGATGCGCGAGTAAAATACAAATCGGTAGCGTGGGCGATAAGTTATCCAAAAACTCTTTTACCGCGCTCGGCCCGCCCATAGAGGCACCCAAAAACACCACATAATCCCAGTCGTTATCAGTATCATCGCTTTTATAGACAGGCGTATGCACCAACACGGGCAATGCCAGCATCTGCGCCAGCTTACGCTTTAGTTGACGCTGCCATTTAGCATACAGCTGCGCTTCATTGAGATAAGGGGCTTGACTAAATCCCACCAGCATGGCGGCAGGTTTGGAGGCAGCCGTCACCGTCGCCATATCATCGTCATAGTCACTATCGATCAGCCAAATGTCTATTTCGGCCTCAAAAAGTGCGGTTTTTTCTTGTAATTGCGCACGCGACACACAGTCTATCAGCGCAAAACCGCAGCTACGAACTGTGTCTGAAAACGCCATGCGCTGATGATGGTCTTCGGCCACCACCAGCACCTTTATATTTGCTTTTGTCTTTCCTGTTAGTGCCAAAACACCTGCATTATCCTTCATAAGTTAAGCTGACCTCATCACCCAGTAATCTCTGAATTTTATCAAGCAGCTGTTTTTCTTGGAACGGTTTGCCCATATAGTCATTTACCCCAATCTCTAAGGCGCGCTGACGATGCTTTTCACCAGTACGCGAGGTGATCATAATGATTGGAATATGCTGTAAGCGCTGATTGTTTTTGACTTGCGTTGCCACCTCAAAGCCATCCATCCGCGGCATCTCAATATCGAGCAATATCATATCTGGCGTGGTTTCTTGTAGTATTTCGATAGCATCGATACCATCTTTGGCAAGCGCCACATTGAAGCCTTGACGCTCTAAGAAACGAGAGGTCACTTTACGTACCGTGACTGAGTCATCCACCACCAATACCGTCGGTTTTGACTGAGTGACGCTAGGCTTGGTCACGTTTTTGACTCTTGGCGCATTTCGCATTAGGGCAATCAAGTCCAAAATCGGCATGACTGAGCCATCACCCATGATGGTCGCCGCCGAAATGCCTGAGAGGTTGGATAGCTGCTGTCCCAATGGTTTGACGACCACTTCAATACGTGAGCCTGCAATCTGATCGACCTGTAAGGCGATGTTTTGTCCCGTGCGGTTTTTGATGATGATCAGTGGTAGGCTAGTGTTGGTATTGACCATCAGCTCGTTGAGCTTATTACCCGAGAGAATCTCGTTGAGATAACGTACGCGGTAATCATTCCCTTCAAACGCTAACGTGGCGTCGTTGGACTGATAATACTCATAAAGTTTTTCTGGGTTGATACGCACCACACGCTCGATCTGTACCAGTGGAATAGCATAGTAGCGATCGGCTGCACGTACGACCAGCGCATCAGACACTGCAACTGTCAGTGGTAAGCGCATGGTAAAGCGTGACCCTTTGCCCAGCTCCGACACCACAGTGACCGCCCCGCCCAACTGGCGAATTTCACTGATCACTACATCCATACCAACGCCGCGGCCTGAGATTTGCGTCACTTGCTTACTAGTACTCAAGCCGGCATTAAAGATATATTGCATGATATCGACATCAGTCAGGCTATCGTCATTGGCATCGATAAGGCCTTGAGAGATGGCTTTGTTGCGTACGGCTTCTACATCGATACCACGGCCATCATCCGATAACTGAATGACGACTTCACTCCCTTCGCGGTGCACCTCTAAAGTGATATGACCGCTACGCTCTTTGCCTGCTTTGAGTCGAGCCGAGGTGTTTTCGATACCGTGGTCGACAGCGTTTCGCAGCATATGCTCAAGCGGTGAGGTAATCCGCTCCAAAATGGTTCTATCCATCTCATCATCAGCATTGATAATGGTCAATTCTACAGATTTATTAAGCTCGTTTGCAGTCTGACGGACGACACGCTCCAGACGCGGAGTCAAGCGCGTAAACGGCACCATACGCGAGTTCATCAAACCGTCCTGTAGCTCGGTTTGTGTACGTGCCAGCTGCAGCAGCAAGCTTTCGCTATCACGGGTTTTTTCTAATAAAGTGTGGTTGATATCGACCAAATCCGAGGCCGACTCTGACAATGATTTGGACAACTGATTGAGTGACGAGTACTGATCCATCTCCAATGGATCAAAACCTTCATTATTAATCAGCTCGTCATCGATTTGCGACAGTATCTGTGCTTCAAGTTCCGTCTCCATACGGCGCAGCTGATCGGCCAAGCGCTGTACGGTAATGCCCATCTCTTCGATACTGTTGGTCAAGCTGCTCATACCCATATCGATACGAGCACGGTTGATCGCAGACTCACCCGATAGGTTGATCATATGCTCAATCAAGCCACCTGAGATACGAATCATCTCATTGCTGCTGGCGCTCTGCTCTTCCTCATCGGTCTCTGCAAACATCGACGGCATCTGACTGATGTCTTTTTCTAGATATTGTGAATCCTGTGCTTCTTTTGCCAGCAAGATCGCTGTACGCTGTGCTTGCAGCGACTCTTTTGGTACTTGTTTTAGGCTATTAGGGTTTTTACCAAACTGCTGTAGCGCTTCAATCAGTAGCGTCGGCGTTGGCGGGTTGACCTGTAGACCTAGCATAAATACCGCATCTGCCAGCCAGTCGTGACAAGCAACAATCAATGCTTGAGCTTTTTCGGATGCAGGACGGCGACGGCTGGCAAAGTTTTTATACGTCGCTTCTAGCTCATAAGCCAAGTCAGCGATGCCGCTGGCGCCGACCATTTTGGCACCACCTGTGATGGTATGCAGATCACGCTGTAGCGACTGTAACGCCACGGTATCTTCGGCATCTTGCAAAAACACTTGCAAGTGTCGGTTTTGGTTGGTCAGATCTTCTGCTTCTTCTAAAAACACCGCCAAAAGATCAGGATCAGGCAAACCATTGGCCCATGATTGCTTGATCATGGTATCTAAGCTGACCGTGTCTGCTACTTCATGGCTCTGCTGGGTATTGTCAGCCTGTGCTTGGGTGTCGGCGTCGAAGTGGTTGGTCGGTGCTGGTATGATCAGCTCAACCACCGCTGGCAATGTGTCTGCTTTTTCAAACTGTTGTAACTGTTCAATCAATTCTGTAGCAAAAAACGACTGCTGATGACGAACGATATGCATGACTTGCAATGACATGGTGTCCTGCACCACTTGCATAATCTTTAGCCACTGCGCGGTTGGTGTTTTCCTGTTTTCTACAAAGGCTTCATAAATGCTCTCCGCCTCGTGGGTCAGGTCGCCAATACTGCTAATGCCCGCCATTCTTGCGCCACCTTTGATGGTGTGTAGGTGACGCTGCAATACTTTAAGCGCGTTGATATTGGTGATATCGGCACGCCACTTATTAAAGCTTTCATCCAGCGCGTCATCTAGCTCTTGCGCTTCTTCTAAGAAGATCTCAAGCAGCTCTACATCGGTATCGATCGACTCAAGCTGCAGCTCGGGTGCAGCAACCGTGCGAACCATCGACTCGGCATCATCGCCGTCATCGAAGCCAGCAAGCGCCTGCAACTCATGTAGCACTTGCGGGTCGACTTTTAGTGAAGTGCTGCCAGCGAGTGCATCAAACAAGCCGACCAATTGCGCGTGGCCAGCGAGTAATACCGCCTGCACCTCTGCTTGTTTTGCCGATTCTGGATGCCGCTGTAGATAAGTATAAGCGTGCGCCAAACCGCCAAGAATAGTAGTGAATTTTGGAAATTCTTGGGCTTTATTGGTGAGGTGTTTGATTTGGCTAAGTTGCTGCTCTATATAGCGCTGAGCCTGCGAGATATCCCCCTGACTTAGCGCCTCCTCTAGCTCCCACTCAGCGTCTAATAACTCATCAATATTGTCATCCAACAACTGCTCGATCGTTGGCTTATTGTCGGAGGCTGTCTGATCGTCATGAATGAGATACTGCTCACCAAGCATGGCTTGCAATGACGCAATATCTTGCTGGCTTTGGGCATCTTCCACCGAGACATCAGTTTGTTGAACGTTTTGCTTATAATTCGTTAGATAGCCATTGATCAGCATAGCTGACCGTGCCAACGCCTCTAAATGCAGCGGCGTCATCGCGGTATCTTGCTGTTGTAGCAGCTCTAAACTATGCTCTATCGTCGCACTCACGTCACTGATCGCCGCTAACGCACTAGAGCCTGATGCGCCGCGCAGCGTATGAAAGGCTCGTACAATCTCATCGGTCACCTCAATCTGAGGCTGATCTCGATGCGTGGCAACAAACTGCTCAATGTCTTGTAATAACGCTTCGGCTTCATCGATGAAAATCTCACAGAAGGCTTGCTCTTCTTCGCTCTGCGGCGTCAAAATCACCGGTGCTTCTGCCATCATCTCATTGACAGAGGTGAGCGACTGCAAGGTGCTATCTACCTCTATGGCCGCTACAGCTTCCCTTACCTCGCTGTCATCACTGTCATCACTACCTTCATAGTCGCTCGCAGCCTCAATCTCATCGGCATCAGTTTCATCCCACCGCTCTGAAGCTAAAGCCAAGTCGTCTTTGTGAATATCAGACGCAGGCGTACTGCCCGTTTGCGCCAGTAAGGCTGGGTAACTAAAGTCCTGAGATTTTTGTTTGCTATAGGCGTTTGCACAGGCAATCCATAATGGTATCAGTGCTGGATACTCTTCAGCACCTTGCTCAAAGGTAGCGAGCATCGCTGGGTAAGCGGCTAATACATCAGCCATTAGCTGAATGATATCTGCTGTCACCTCAATACTGCGATCCAGTACACGATTGAGCATATTTTCAATGGCCCAAGCCAGCTCAGCGCTATAGTTGGCCCCGACCATGCGGCCTGAGCCTTTTAGGGTATGGAAGCCGCGGCGAATATCTGTCAAGGCATCTAGGTCAGTAGGAGACATGCGCCAGTTTTCATACAAAGGCACGATTTCGCTCAATACCTCATCGGCCTCTTCGATAAATATCTCTTTAATATCAGGGTCTGCATCATTGGCATCGGCTGGTAGCTGCTCAGTATCTGGCATAAAGGGCGCAAGCACTGCTGGAACCTCAAGATCAAACAAAGACACCGTTTCGCCGCGCACTTCGGTATCGGCTGTATCCATACCGATCTCATCAGACGCAGCGGCATCATTACTCTGTGATGCAGCGACGTCAGCTGCCACCCGCACTTCATCAGCCAGCATTTCCGCCTCAGCCCCTGACTCGTTGTCAGAGATGGCCAATGCAGACTCGCTCTCGGCCAATCCTGCGTCGATAGGCTGTCCGCTCAATAGGTTACGGCTTTGCAAAATTGTCATAGCAAGATCCACACTTGGCGGCCGTTTGGCTTGAAAGTCGGCGACCAGAGTGGGCAGATACGTTGTGGTTTGCGTGACCAGTGTTACCACGTCTTCGGTGACGGGCAAGGTTTTGTCCAACAATCGATTCAGCAAGTTTTCGATAGACCAAGCCATCTCACTGATGCTAAAAGCCCCCACCATGCGCCCTGAGCCTTTTAGAGTATGAAAACCTCTGCGCACTTCTGTCAAGGGTGTCAAATCCTGTGAGTCTTGCTGCCAAATAGGCAAAAAATCTTCTAAATCAGCGATCACTTCTGTGACTTCTTCGATAAATATCTCACGGATATCGGCATCTGCCTCAAAGCTATCAGGCTGCAGCTGCGCGCGAGCCTCGGCCAATGCCTCACTATCCTTATGCGTAGCACTGTCATCGTGCACGTTGTCATCACGCATGTTGTCATCCTCTAGCGCATCATCGGATGGCTGGGCAGATAGATCATGACTGGCAGGAGCAATCTCACCGCTGTCATCATAGCGCAGCACGTCAGTTGCGGCAGGTGTCTGGGTATGAAAAGTCTCACTAACCATCTCTGGTGCCTCAATATAGGCATCAAGCAGTGCTTCTGCTCTGGCCGTATGCTCACTTGCGAGCGTTAATAGTTGCTGATCAAAAATCTGCTGAGCCAAATAGTCTAACAACAGCTCAATTGACGTCAGTGCTTCCGCCAAGGCTTGCGTCACATCCCAACTCAGCGCATCAATCTCGTGCGTTTTTAGCTGGCTAAAGATATGCGCGATCTGATCGGTGGTTTGGCAGATCGTTGGCAACCCCATATCATCAAAGGCTTGACCGATTTTTGCAAAGTCAGCAGTCGTCGGTAGCAGCTGCACTTCTTGACGCTGTATATACTCATTAAAGCTTTGTTTGACGTCTTCGACAGCGATGCGCAGCTCACGCAGCCCTTCACCCGCCGACACAGCATCAGCACTTGTAACGGGTTGATCGTTGGCACTGGCAAGTACATCAGAAAAAGGAACAAACGCGGCGGCTTCACCAATCTTTTGCGAGATCACTTGCTCCGTATTGTAAATGGCGCTGTATAGCTCTTGCAGCTTTTGTTCAATTTGCCATTGTACTTGGGTCAGCGCCGCCTCAGACGCAATCGCCTGCTCTATCTCGGTCAGTATTTCTGCCACTTGTGCGGCATAATATGTCCAACCACGCCCCTCCAGCTGGGTTTGTATCTTTTGCAGCGGATACAACAGTGTGGTTGGCTTGTCTAAATGAAAAACCAAAGTCTCAAGTTCACTCAATATACGCGGTAAAAAACGCGACTCTACTGCCGAGCTTTGGGGCAAGTTGCTCAGTATCGACTGCGTATTGTCACTGCTTTGGTCGAGACCACTTAGCTCGATATAGATATTGGTTATAAGGCTGTTGATGACACTTGGCACAGGCGGTGTTTGCTGTACAAAAGTGTCAATGATCTGCTCCAGCTCGCTTAACAGAGGGGCATACTGCTTAGGCAACGGAGCGGTATTTTGCGCAAGCTCACTAAACCACAGCTCAGTCAAGTACCAAAGCTGCTGCAAATCTTCATCTTGGCTCGTCTGCCGCAGGTATTGGCTGACTTTTTCTAGCGGGGTTAATAACGGCGGCTGATTACTATTAACACTTAACAGCACCTGTACTTGTTGTCGCCAGACGAGCAACAACTGCTGGTATTGCTGCTCGTCTAGATGCTCGGTGACGTCATCTGTTCGCACTGGTACGGCCAGCTCAAACCCAGCCACAGCCGCATCTGTGTCAGTTTTTTGATGCAATGCACCCTGCTGAATAGCGCTGGATGCCAATGATGACCCACTAGCCGCTCCCAATTGCGTTAGCACCTCAAGCAGTTGCTCCGCGGCGGCCGTGATTGAAGCGGTATGGTGATTGCCGATGCGAGCATACTGATTTAGCGCTCGCTGCAACAATCGATGCGCAAGCTGACCCACGCGGCGCGCCTCGCTAGCTAGGCCATCGCGGCCACCAACTTCTGCTAATGCGCTGAGCTTGTATGCCAGATCTGCCAATGCCGGTAGATTGCTTATGATGAGCGCGCCACCGAGCTGATGATAGGGCATGACCATGTGCTCATAATTGATGGGATCAGCGTCTAATTGCCAGCCATCCGATACCTGTGATAATTGCTGATTAAATAGAGGGAGCAACCACTCAAGCGTCACTATGTCATTGGGCTGGTTTTTCATAGGGTCATCCTAACTCGTCTAGGCACTAATTTCTCATGAAGGCACGGGTTTTAAGTGTTGGTCTTTTGCCACACATTAACCTGTGGGTGCGCAATACGGCGCATATTTGCAGGACGCCAAAACAGCGCCTCACCCGGAGCCAATACAATGTATCCACCGGGAGCACACTGCGCTGACAGCCGCGCCAAAATATCACGCTGATCAAATTTGCGAAAATACAGCAGCATGTTTTGGCAAATAATCACCTGCTGCAGATGTGGCGTGGGTGGTTGCTGCTCGATAATATTATGTAAAGCAAAGCTTACGTGTGATTGCAGCGTGGGGGCAACTTGCCATGATGTCTGTATCGCTGTAGCAGGCATCGCGGTATCTGCCAAGCTCGATGTAGGCGTTGGGCGGTTTGCTGATAACGGATACACATACGGCTGACAGTGCTGCGGAATCAAGGCCTGCTGACGTTTGTCATATTGCGCCAACCGTGCTTTTACCAGTGCTTGTTCACTAACGTCAGTGCCTAATATCGCAAACCTCGTCAGCTGCTGCGCCGCCAGACTCATGGCCAGCGACCACGCCTCTTGCCCACCGGCACAGCCCACACTCCAAATACGAAAAAACTTATCTACGCCGCTTACCCCATTAGCACTTATCCTATCGGCGTTTAGGGCTAGGCGTTGATGCTCAGCGGCGCACTGGGTCACAAAATCTATCGAAGGCTGATGTCGAAAAAAACGGCTTTCGTGGATAAGTACTTTGTCCAGCAGCTGTTGACGCAGCGCATTGCTTTTGGGCAGCTGATACCATAGCTGCTTGACGCTTAAGTCATGCGACTGGGCGGTATGGTCAATCGCATTTTTTAACCATTTTAGCTGGGCAGCTGGTAGTACAAAGCCTGTTTCGAGCTCTATATACCGCTGCCATTGCTGCGCATCAAAATGATCGTTTTGCATTATCGTCTTACCCAGCGCAGCGCTGCTTGCGTTAACAAAGCTGCGGGTTGGTTGATTAAGATCGTCCACATGACCTGCTATCATTGTTATGCACCGTTACTGCACCTGTTTGCCGACTCAGGCTCTGGCACCAAATACTTATCAGACGCTCTCTGATAAGGCCTCTTCAGACTCTAGCATATCAGCGTCCAACAACTCATCGTCATTTGAGATTTTAAACCCAGTGACAGACTCTTGTAGTGCAGCTGCCATCTCACTCAACTCGCCGATAGAGCGCGCGGTCGCCATGGTACCTGATGAGGTCTGTGACGTAATGTCTTGAATGACGTTCATGGTGTGTGAAATATGGCCTGCAGATTCAGCTTGCTGCAATGCCGCGTTTGAGATGTTTTGGATCAAATCAGCGAGCGTGTTTGAAACGCTTTGCACTTCTTCTAGTGCCTCACCGGCGTCTTTTGCCAGACGTGCACCGCGTACGACTTCAGAGGTCGTTGATTCCATCGAAACGACCGCCTCATTTGTATCTGCCTGAATGGTTTTTACCAGTGTTTCGATCTGCTTGGTCGCATTGGCTGAACGCTCAGCAAGGCGCTGAACTTCATCAGCAACGACCGCAAAGCCTCGGCCTGCCTCACCTGCCATCGACGCCTGAATGGCCGCGTTCAAGGCCAAAACGTTGGTCTGATCGGCAATGTCATTAATCAAGCTAACGATATCGCCAATCTCTTGTGACGACTCACCCAAGCGCTTGATACGCTTTGAGGTTTCTTGAATCTGATCACGAATCACGTTCATACCTTCGATAGAGCGCTGTACCACCTCGGCTCCATTATAGGCAATGGCAACTGAGCGCTGGGCCACGGTCGCTGACTCTGAGGCGTTGTTAGACACTTGGTCAATCGACACCGTCATCTCATTAATCGCCGCCGACACGCCAGCGATCTCTTGTGCTTGGTGCTCAGAGGCTTCGGCCAGCTCTACAGCGTTCATCTGTGTTTGCTCTGATGATTGCGAGACGCGCTCAGCGGTACTGTTAATGACCAGTACCAGCTGACGCAGCTGGTCGATGGCAAAGTTGACTGAGTCGGCAATCGCCCCTGTAAAATCTTCTGATACAGTCGCATTGACGGTCAAGTCCCCTTCTGCCAAGTCGCCTAGCTCATCGAGTAGACGCAAAATAGCAATCTGGTTACGCTCGTTTTCCTCTTGGATTTGACGAGCACGCTCAGACTCCGCCTCGGCTTCTTGACGGCGACGTAGGGTCTCTTTTTCGATCAAGATGCGCTCTGAGCCGCCCCGTTGTTTTAAGATTTTATATAGGGCAAAGAAAATACCTAGCATGCCTATGATCAATACCACCACAGGCAGAATGACCGATTGATTAAAGTCAGAGAAATACTGACTCACTGACGATACAGAGTTGCCTAGCCAAATCAAACAAGCCACGCTTATCACCACAAACAGAACCAGCAATAAATTCCATTCACTATAGGCATCTTTGCCATCCGCTGTGGTTTTGGGCGTACCAGCTACAGGTTTTTTTATAACATCACTCATCTTACGTATTCCTTTCAAACAATCGTCAAAGTCTTATCGTGACTGACTTTGACAATCTTATTGTTATCAAAACAACGATCAACAAAGCCTGTATGAATGCTGACATCCAACCGCATCATGTCAGTCGCTAATCCTCTGTCTTTATGAATGAGACAGATTCTGTATTATCGACAGTTATATTGCCGCATCACTATACTGCAAATCCTGCGCTAGTAAGCTTGGCATGAAAACATACCAATCTTGCTCATTTTTATAAAACTTACCGTGATTATAAGGCGCAAATGGTGAGCTTGGCTCGATAGCCTCGGCGCGATATTGGTCACTGGTAAACTGCTCAATACCGATCACCTGATCGACGAGCAAACCTGAAAACAGGTTGTCGTGATCGATGACAATGACCTTACGCTGACTCATTTGCGCCACACGGCTAGGTACTTGTAAAAACTGTGACAAATCCGTGATCGGTAATAAACGACCACGGATATTGGCAATACCTAGCATCCAAGGCTTCACTAAGGGTAAGCTGGTATATTCTGGCATGGCCAACACCTCCGATACCTGACCCATTGGCGCCACCAAACGCTGTTCGCCAATCTCAAATACCACACCTTGCCAGTCATATTCTTGCCCACTGCGGCGACCACTTTTGCGCGCGCGTGCCAGATCTGCTAGACGCAGAAGCTCAATAAACCCTTTGGAAGCCACAAGCTACTCCATTACTCGACGAATGATATTGACCAAGCTGCTCTCGTCAATGGGTTTGTTCATATACTCTTTAGCGCCTTGACGCTTACCCCATACACGGTCTGTTTCTTGGTTTTTGGTACTGATCATGATCACTGGGATGTGAGCGGTGGTTTTGCCGCGGGTGATCTTGCGTGTCGCCTGAAAACCATTCATCTCTGGCATCACCACATCCATCAAAATCACATCTGGCAGATGATCTGCTGCCATCTGACAGCCCTGCTCCCCATTGGTCGCCTCCAACACTTGAAAATTGTTTTTGGAGAGCATATCGCGAAATTTCGCCATTTCAGATGGCGAGTCGTCAATGACTAAGACGGTAGTCATAGGATTTTCCTTTATTTACGAAGATATCCATTTGGATATTCAAATATATTATAAAGACCAACTGCTAAAGCCTGTGCTCCAAATACTCATGATCACACGCCTCTCACCGCAGTGGTTACTCGTTGTCAAGCGGCTAGCAACAGCCGTACGTGATATCAAAACCTGCACAAAATATGCCACGCTCAAAGATAGTCTGGCACATTTATTTTGACCCTTTGCCTAGCGATATTGGTTGATCGCGTCAAACAGCTCGTCTTTACTAAATGGCTTGGTCAGATACTCATCAGAGCCAACGATACGGCCGCGTGCTTTATCAAATAAACCGTCTTTAGATGACAACATGATTACAGGCTTATCGGCATAATCCGGGTTGTTTTTGATCAAAGCACAGGTTTGATAACCATCTAAACGTGGCATCATAATATCCACAAAAATAATATCGGGATTGTTATCGACAATCTTTGCAAGTGCATCAAAGCCATCAATAGCAGTTACAACTTCGCAGCCCGCCTTTTGTAACAAGGTTTCTGCAGTACGGCGAATGGTTTTGGAATCATCAATCACCATCACTTTTAAGCCATCAAAATTATTTTCCATTCTCATTGTCCTATGAACGACTATGGGTTTGTCACGCGATCTATCAACACAGCTGTTAGGGTATTCTCAATTGATCATTTATTGATTATGGGCTTGAGACGACCTCTGCCATCTATCTATATCGTAGCGGACCTATCTTTTCTTTTATAAGTATCTGGCTTTTATCAGTCCTGAGCAAAAGTAGCCCCGCCATCTGGGTCATGATAGGCAGTTTATGATGGCTGAATCGATTGACGCTCAATCCGGTGGCCAACCACCAACCACTGTGCTTAGCGTGTCGCCAGATAAAGGTATCTTAATGCATAAAAAACATTAAAGCACTTTGCCATAAACTATCGTCATCCTACTTTTTGATAAAAACAGGGCAAGAAATTTACCAACTTCATGATATTTCTGCATTATATAGAATCAACCACCACATTGCTGAATAATTTTCGATTGTGATAAAAATGTATCAATATATTTTGTTATGTTTGTTTTAGCACAGTTGTTCATGCAATTCCAGTGATTAACAAATTTATGTTCAGACTGACCAGTCTCCTAGCTAATAACTTAGATAGCTATCCAAATAATTACCTAAATGGTTATCTAAATAGCTACCTATAGTCATACTCCAGTCATGCTTCTATCAGCAGGTCGTTAGCAGGTTGTATGGCTTAGCATTTGGCAGTCATGATTGCATGACGACCGGCAATGTTTGGTCACTGCACAATCAGCTAGCGTACAATCGTTTCACCTCATAGAATTTCACTATATAATAAAACGACGATTATAACGGTGACTGCTATGACAGCTTTTCAATGGTTAAAAAAAAGCCCGTACTTACTTAGCGTTTTGCTGCTGCTGGCTTGTCAGCCCTCCCCGCCTACCGATGAGCCGGTCACAGCCGAAAACAGTGAGACAGTAGATAACCCACTGATCATCAGTGATAGCACGGTGACGATGACGCCAGACCATATTCTAAGTATCAAACCATCGCGCTATCAACCCAGCCTCGGGCTACAGGGCAATATACAACCGATCAAACAAAGTCAGTTTGTCGCCGCCCAGCCGCTGTATGTCGAACAAGTACTGGTCAGTGAAGGTCAGCAGGTCGAAAAAGACGCGCCTTTGCTTATCGTCCGACGGCTGGACATGACCAGTCAAACACCTCCCAAACGCTCAGATGAGATAAATACAGAGGCCGATGGCAACTCAGCGCCGCAAACCGAGAATGCAGCACCACAAACCAAAAGTGCAGCAAAAGATCCAGCTACTGAGAAAACCTCACCTCGTCCGGATCAGACAAAACAAGCCACTTCCGACAGCAACCCTGCCTCAGCCAAGCTGCCGCGCCAAAATGACACGGATGCAGACGCTGCGACAGACACACCGGACGACGCCTCAAAGCATTCGTCATACCAACTTATCACGGTGCGTGCCAGCTTCGCTGGGCGGGTCACGCAGTTAAATGCCGCCGCAGGACAGCAGCTCGCTGCACGTACGTCCTTATTGCAGATCGCTGATGAGACCAAGCTATACTTTGTCGCAACCGTGCCTATTCAGGCAAAGCCGCAGCTATCGGTAGGACAAACGGTTAATTTTACAACCGCTGAGTTGACAGATCAGTTCACCGGTCAAGTCAGCAAACTGGTCGAAGCCCAGCACCCCAAAAAGCTGCTGGTCCATGTCAATGTGATCGATAACGAAAGCAGTCGCAAAAAACTGCTGCCTAAGATGCAGGTCACAGGACGGGTCAACTATGGACAAATCGATGTCGGCACTATCGTGCCTAGACGCGCCTTACATGATGTGAACTTGACAGAATTGCATTCACCGCCATATAAACCTCTAAGGCCATTGGCGGCAAATGTGTGGATCATCGGACAAGATCAGCGTCTGGCGCGCCAGCCTGTAGAAGTGATCGAGTTTAACCCCACCACTCAGCAGTATCTGATCGCAGGCATCAGTAATGATAGCTTGATTTGCTTGGCCGATTTACCCTTTGATTCTAAAGGCAAAAAAGTCATTGTGTCCTAATGGCTTACGCTGGCAGTTACATTATGCAGAAACATTAACAAAGCTTGTCTTGTTTTGTCACAGCAAAATTAGGCACTATGTCTTTATTATTAGCGGTTTTTATTATTAGCGCGTTTACAGCAAGCATACGTATTTAAGCGTATGTATATTTACGAGATAGTACCTTTAAATAGTGCCTTTAAATAGCACATAACACATTCAGACGTTTGGCATAATAGCGATCGCATCTGATGTATTTATCAGAATGGCTGTACAGAGTTGTATAAACGCCTGACCCATGATAACAACAACTAGAGGATAACCCATGAGTAAACAGATCTTATTAATAGAAGATGATCCAGATTTAGCAGAATTGATCAGCGATTATCTGACCATGAATTATTACGACGTGCATCACGCAGGGCTTGGTCAAGAAGGTCTTGACTTACTAGATACCAAAGAGCGCGATATCGATTTGGTAGTGCTTGATTTGATGCTGCCCGATATGGATGGTATGCAGGTCTGTCAAAAGATCCGTGGCAATAAAAACAACATGACCAATAAGGTACCTATTATCATGTTGACGGCCAAAGGCGATACCACAGATCGCGTGTTGGGCCTTGAGATGGGTGCCGATGATTATATCGCCAAGCCTTTTGAGCCGCGTGAGTTATTGGCTCGTATCCGCGCTGTGATTCGCCGCCATGAGCAGCCAAACCAAGCAGACAGCCAGTCAGATAGCTTGACGTTTGGCCGCTTAAGCGTATTTCCTGACAGTCATGAGGTGACGATTGATGATGAGCCTGTACGTTTGACCACGCATCAGTTTCAATTACTACACTACTTTGCCACGCATTCTGGTAAAGTACTCAATCGTGAGCAGCTCTGGCAGGCGATGCCAAATGATGACAGCTCAGACAATATCGACCGCGCCATTGATGTGCATATTTCACGTTTACGCGCCTTGATTGAAGACAACCCTCGCCAGCCCAAACGTATCATCACCGTACGCGGCGTCGGTTATCAATTTGCCACCGATCAGGTCTGATTGTTTGTTCATATTATAAGCGGCAGCACGCTATAAACGGCAGACCATATAGTAACCGTTTTGAATCGTTATAAACGTCTGATAATAGAGATGGTTTAATGCAGCACTTGGGTTTTCGCTCTTTATTTGCCAAGCTATTTGCCAGTGTGATGCTGGCGCTTATCTTATTTGCAGTGGCGATGGTGCTGTTGACCCAGCTGGTCCATGATAAAGATGCGGGAATTCGCTCCGAGGTATTGGCCACTCAGATATTAGGGCAAATCGATCCTTTTTTGCATGAGCTAAATACCGCCATTAGCAAAGACAACCGTTTGCAGTCGCGGTTTATGCTGGCGGTCGTCAAAAAAAGCTTTGATATTTTTGACGAGTCTTTACAGGCCAAAATGGGTCTGTATGACAGCAATGGTCATTTGCTGATGCAAACCGACCACAGCGATTTGCCATTAGAGCTGCCGCCTACCCCTTCTTTGTTATCACGCGTTTTCCCTTCTTTTTCTGATACCGCCACGACCCAGCAAGCACAAGTATATAGCAGCACAGGCTATACGCTGCTGTACGAATCACGTTTACCGCCCAAAAAACCAGCCCTTTCTGCGGCATTAAACCTATTTACCGGCACCTTATTGCTGCTGCTTATCATGGCAGGGGTTTTGTGGATTATTGCTCGCACCATGACGTGGCGTATCAATCAAATGAGCCAGCAGATGACGCAGCTGGGTGATGGTGATTTTACCGTGCGAGTCAATGCGCGCGGTAATGATGAGATTGCTTCCTTGGCGCGCGGTTTTAACCAAGCGGCACAAAAAATCGAGCATTTGGTCGATGCCAATAACTTACTGCTGGCGCACGCCTCTCATGAGCTGCGCACACCCATCACGCGTATTCGCTTGCAGATTGAGATGATGGACATGCTGGCAGGCGCGCTGCCTTCTGATATCAAAGAAAAGTTTGATAAACGCGCCCAAGCCATCAATCGCGATTTGTCTGGGCTCAATGACTTGGTAGAAAGCATCTTGCTGGTCAGCCGCTTGGATGCAGGTCATGCGTTGCAGCAAGTAGAGCGCCTAGATCTATACGATCTCATCAATCAAGAGCGCCAACATTACCCTGAAGCGACGTTGATCGGCGAGCACATCGTCATCGATGGGCAGGCCTCTATGCTAACCCATTTGATTCGCAATCTATTGACCAATGCGATGCTACATGGGGTGCCGCCAGTGACCGTACTGCTATATGGCGTACAGACCATTGACGAGGCCGATAGCATCCCAGACTATCTGCTGCAAACCCTCATTTGCAGTAGTTTCGCCGACTATAATAGCTCAGACTTTGACTCCTATGATGAGACCGCGGCACCAACCCAAGAGGATGGGCGGGCGGCATCAGCGCAAGGCGACGATACCGCGCTCACAGATACCGCCGCGGCTGAAGCAGACATGACAGAGACGGTCATGGCCCTGCCTGCACCGCCTATCTACAAAAACGGCGAAACGCTCGTTGACGAGACTGCTGTCGTTAATGAGGCAGATAATACTGATGCTACTCACACTGCGGTCGACACGACAAACGACAACGCTGCTGACCGTCCTAACCACGATGCAACACCAAGCTGCGAGACGCATCAGATTAAGACATCTGCAGTAGGGGCGGATGACACGCTTGCAACGGAGACGGATGATAACGCTCTCGCTTCGGCCAATAACCGTACCGCTCTTAAACCAAAGGACGCGCGCGTATCGCTATCTGTGACGACAGACTATCAGCGCTTTACCTCTGAGTTTGCGGACAAAATCAAAAAAGTCATTTGGCGTGCGCTACCTGAGAGCGCGGCGCAGGCTGATAGTAACCAGCCCCCTCTCCTTGACGCGGCAGCAGCGGATAGTGACCTTACAGTACAAAAAACCAAAGACAGTCTGATGAGCAAAGGTATCAATGCGCTAAAAAATGGCCACAACCAAAAAAGCGCCATCGCCGATAGCACAGCCACTAGCGATGATAGCAAAAAGCCAAAAGACCAAAAAACCAGTAGCAAAAACGCGACGCAGCTTGATGGGGAGGCTATGGACGCGCCGCGCAAAGAAGGCTTGTTTACCAAGCATCTCAAAAAAACCAAAACAGAGCCTGAACGTCCTCTGCCCAAATACGCGGTACTGGCCGTCATCGACGAAGGAGCTGGCATCCCTGAAGAAAAGCGCGAAGAAGTGTTTAGCCCATTTGTGCGTTTGCAACAAAAAAACAAAGGCTCAGGGCTGGGGTTATCACTGGTATCACAAATCGTCACCGCGCATCAGGGCCGTATCACCACTGATACCATCAATGGCCATACAAGGTTTTTGGTCATACTGCCAGTCAAGCATAATCCGCACTATCATCCAAATGGCTAGGACGTATTCTTATCTTGCTAGCGCAAACCCCTCTATTAAGTGTGCCTATCTAGTCTTCTTGTCAAAAACTGCTCTTATTATCTGCCTCTTTTCCTCGCCTCCCCGCCTAATCACTATTCATCATAAGCGGGTCGCGGATGCGCATATCCAAAGTACCCGACAATATGCTATATTAGCGCCCCTTATTATAGGGTTATGAACGGTTGTTTTTTTACCTCTTAGATGACTATAGAGGCAAAACAAGGCGTTTGTGACATTAAAAAAACCATTGAATTTTGAGCCCTCCATGAATGACATGATTGTCTTAAACGATGTGACCAAAAGTTTTTTAAGTGACCGCTCAATCAAAGACAAAGATGGCAAACCCCACTGGTTTACTGCTGTCGAGCCGACGTCACTGTCCATCCAGCAAGGTGAAATCTTTGGCCTAATGGGCTATTCAGGTGCCGGTAAATCCACCTTGTTGCGCCTGATCAATATGCTCGAGCGTCCAGATTCAGGTCAGGTCATCATCGATGGCACTGATTTGACAACCTTATCGGCCAGCGACCTACGAGTGGCGCGCCACAATATCGGTATGATATTTCAACAGTTTAATCTCATGTCCAATCGCACCGTCTTTGACAACGTGGCCTTTAACCTGATGGTCGCAGGCTATCCGCGTCGTGATATTCATCAGCGTGTCATGGAATGCCTAGAGATTGTCGATCTGACTGATCGCGCCGGTCACTATCCAGCGCAGCTCTCAGGCGGCCAAAAGCAGCGCGTTGGTATCGCCCGCGCGATAGCGCCTAGTCCAAAGGTGCTACTGGCCGATGAGCCGACCAGTGCCCTCGATCCTGCGACAACTCGTAGCTTGCTTACCTGTCTGCGTGATATCAACGAGCAGCTAGGCGTGACCATCGTCATCGTCACCCACGAGATGAATGTGATTCGCAGGCTTTGCGACCGCGCCGCCTTATTACACCAAGGCAAGCTGCTTGAGGTTGCAGACGTAAGAGATGGTCTGATTCAGGCTACCACCCCGATTGGCCAAGGCTTAGTCGTTGAGGACTAATGAGGTAGGAGAAATAATATGTTAACTGGTACGGAACTATCCGCCTCGATCGACAAGCTGTTTGCGCTGCGTAAAGAGATTGTGACTGCGTTTATTGATACCTTTATCATGCTGGGTATCTCAACGACGGTTGCCATTTTGATCGGTGGGCTATTTGGAATATTCTTATTCTTATCCAGCGATAGACAGTTTTTGCAAAATAAAACACTATATGGTGTGTTAGGCGGCATCACCAACTTTATGCGCGCCTTCCCGTTTGTGATTTTAATGATTGCGATGAGTCCATTTACCAAAGCCATCGTCGGTACAGGTATCGGACCGATTGCCGCCTCTTTGGTGCTTGCGATTGCCGGCTCGTTTTATTTTGCCCGCTTGGTCGAGCAAAACCTGCGTGAAGTCCCGCGCGGTATCATCGAGGCCACCGAGTCGATGGGCGCTCGCCCCTTTACTATTATCAAAGTCTTGCTCAACGAAGCGCGCTCAGGGCTGGTGCTATCAGTGACTATCTTGTGTATCAGCTTGCTGTCATACTCTGCGGCGGCGGGTATGATCGGCGGCGGCGGTTTGGGCGATTTGGCCATTCGTTATGGTTATTATCGTTACCAAACTGAGGTGATGATTTTTATCGTGATTATGCTATCGATCATGGTCATTGCTATCCAAGCGTCTGGTAACTGGCTGGCCAACCGCCTAGACAAACGTTAAGCCGCTTTGGCAAATACTTGACATTGCCAGCGACTCGGTTTATTTTTGGCAGTAATGAATCCTCTTAGTTCTTATCATAAAAAGCAGCATTACTATGTAGAATGTTGCTTTTTTAATGCTCAGGCGCGACTCACATAACCCAATCCCATGTACGAATAAGGAAATTTTATGAAATTAACAGATATCAGCCGTCAGTTGGCCACTGCCTTTGCAACCGTTGGTGTGACGGGGCTCGTATTGGTGGGCTGCAACAACTCATCAGCGCCAGAAGCCAACAAAGAAGCGTCGACTGAAAACACCACAGCGCAAACGGCGGACAGCGATATCGATCCTGAGCATAGCAAAATCGTCATCGGTACCACTGAAGGTGACTTTGCCGACATGGTACGTAACCAAGTCAAAGGCGCGCTAGAAGAACAAGGTTATGAAGTTGAGCTCATCGCATTTACCGACTATGTGCGTCCTAACTTGGCGCTGGCTGAAGGCGACTTGGATATCAATATCTTCCAGCATAAGCCTTATCTTGATACCTTTAAAAAAGAAAACAATCTAGATTTGGTTGAGGTATTCCAAGTACCGACCGCCCCGCTTGGTCTTTATTCAGGTAAAAAGACCAGCCTTGATGAAGCCTACAAAGGCATGAGTGTCTCAGCACCAAACGATCCAAGCAACTTTGCGCGCGCCCTTGTGATGATGGACGACCTTGGCTGGATTACGCTAAAAGACAATATCGATCCGTTGACAGCCTCAAAGACTGATATCGCGGATAACAGCAAATACGACATCAATATCGTCGAATTAGAAGCCGCACAGCTGCCACGTGCCCGTGATGAAGTTGATTTTGCGGTGATTAATGGTAACTATGCCACCGACTCTGGTATCAAATTGACCGAAGCACTGTTTCAAGAGCCAAGCTTTGCTTATGTCAACTGGTCAGCGATCAAGTCTGCCGATACTGGCAAAAAATGGGTAGAAGACGTCACCAACGCCTATAACTCAGAAGCCTTCAAAAAGTACGCGCATGAGACATTCCCTGGCTACAAATACCCAAAAATCTGGGGTGAAAACACCGCCGACGCAACCAAAGCCTCTGAAAATGCGGCTGTAGAGACCGAAGCGGCGCAGTAATTTATAACCGTGCTTCCGCGTCTATAAAAGCGCCCAATATCAATCGATATTGGGCGCTTTTTTTGCTTATTTCTCATCCGTCCGCTACACTTCTTACGCCTTGACTCTACTGTCTTTTCTGACTCTCGTGATTACACTGACAACGTTTATCCATAAGTCAGACAGCTTTAGAGCGTGTCTTCATCTCAAAAATAATGATAAAAATGACGTTACAGCCTGTTTGTCCTTTGTAGGAAAGCGTCAACCGATCTTTTACTTTATTCTATTTTTTTCTATAGTAACTGGGTTGCCGAGTTGTTCTGTTAGGGCAAGTTGTACAATCAACACTATGATACGACTGTTATTTATTCAGGTTTAAAAGCTTCTCACTCAGATGGTGACATTGATAGATAGTGATAGGTAGTGACATTGATAGATAGTGATAGGTAGTGACATTGATAGATAGTGATAGGTAGTGACATTGATAGATAGTGATAGGTAGTGACATTGATAAGTAGTGACACTGAATTTAGTGCTTACTTATTTAAAGAACAGTTATATAAAGAACACTTATACAAACAGCCATAAAACCACACTCAACACATAATAAGGATAATAATATGAGCAAGAAAACTTATAATATTCGTACCGCAGGCCAAGCCAATATTCCTGTGCTAGGGCTAGGTACTTGGCAATCAACAGGCCAAGACTGTATCGATGTCGTCAGCCAAGCGTTAAAAATGGGCTATGAGCACATTGATACTGCGCAAGCTTATGACAATGAAAAAGAGGTCGGAGAAGGTATCAAGCAATCAGGCGTGGCGCGTGATAAGTTCTTTTTGACCACCAAGATTTTCCCGGATGACATGAAGTTTGAGCCAGAAAAGCTGATAGCCGCCGCCAAGCGCTCATTAGAAAACCTAGATACCGATTATGTCGATCTACTGCTACTACACTGGCCTGATGATCGCGTGCCATTGTCTGAGACCATTCCTGCGCTGTGTGAACTGCAAAAACAAGGGCTGACGCGTCATATTGGAGTTTCTAACTTTAATATCGCTCATATCATCGAAGCAAAAAAACACGCTGATGTGCCTATTGTCGTCAACCAAGTAGAGTTTCATCCGTTTATCAAACAAAATACCTTGCAGACTTTTTTGAATAATCATCATATTTTATTAGAAGCCTATTCGCCACTGGCGCGCGGTGATGTGTTTGACAATGAGGTCATCAAAGAGATTGCGGATAGGCATGGCGTGACACCTGCGCAAATATCACTGGCTTGGATATTATCGGACAAAAACCGTGTGGCCATTCCCAAGACGTCCAATCCCGACCATTTACAAGGCAACTTGGATGCCATCGATATCCAGCTTAGCGCCGATGAGTTAGAAAAAATTGGCAACTTGGCCCGTAGCGATGGCCGTAAAATCGAGCATCCTGACTATACGCCTGAATGGGATGACTAGGGCATATCCTCAATTCAATCGATAGCCATCTAAATGGGCTAAAAATGGCTAAATAATGGGCCAAAAATAGCTAAATTTGGCCAAACGGTGTCAGATAGCTGACTACTATCTCGATAGTATCTGCGCTATTTTCCTTGTTTGACGGCGACTTATCTCATTTTTATCGCCATTTTCAAAATGAGGACACGCCCTAATATTTTTATCAAAACCCACATAAAAAAGCGCCGCTAATCAAATATTAGCGGCGCTTTTACGGTCAGTGTGGCTATTTTTGAACGCTACTGCTGCAGCGTTTGGGTCTCATGGATTGGCTCTGCTGGATTGTACTGCTCAGAAGGCGGCGTCAATCCATTGCGATTGTTTTCTTTCATAGATTTGGCAACCTCAGGCGGCATGTAGTTTTCGTCGTGTTTGGCCAGCACTTCCCCTGCGACAAAGGTCTCGCCTTGCATTTTACCTGTAGCAACCACGCCTGAGTTTTCAGCAAACAAATCTGGCAAGATACCTTGATAAGTCACAGGCACCGTCGATTCAAAATCGGTAATCGCAAACTCCACACTCAGCGGATCATTTGGTGCTCGCTGCACACTGCCAGCGACGACCATACCTCCAGCACGGATACGCTTATTTTGCGGCGCTTCCCCTTGGGCGATGGCCGTTGCATCAAAATAGTAGTCAGTCTGCTGCCCAATGGCATAGATGACCAGCGCCACGGCTATCGCGGCTCCTGCCAGCGTAAACATCACCCACATCAGTTTTTTGCGACGAACTGCGTTCATACCACTACCTCATTGATGAGTCACTGTCTTATAGTCAAACCATTCTAAAAATAACATAGTGCTATTGGGGTAAATGTTGCGAGCTTCGAACGATAACAGCACGCAAGTAAAATTTATACCAGTAGCGTGTTTAAATCTAAAACGGTTTTACTTTGAACTGACCATATCAGTCATATCCAATGCAATATAAACCCATAAAACAGAAAATATTAAAGAAACCACCATTAGAAAAACCTTTTTTAAATATTTTTCTAATCGTACTTTCTAATGGCTATATAGTAGCATTTTTTGCATCAATCAATAAGCCCCAAGCCTTCATATCGCCATATAGTGACGATATAGACACCCTAAGTCTTGCGGGCTAAACCGATGATATTCAGATGATTTTTTGACTACTTAGTTGTAGGACTGGAGGTGTTGGCAGTACGCTGTGCTTGCCGCGCTTGCTGGATGGTCAATTGCTTAATCAGCGCTTGTCGCTGTCTGCGGCTATAAAAAATAAAAGCCAGCACCACACCCACGGTAATCGCCCAACACGACCAGACAAACACGCCATGCTTACCCATGGCGATAAACTCAGACACGCTATAAAAATAAGGCTGCATCATCATCTCCTAGCCGTTATTTATTTTGTCCACGAATATATTCTTTGACCCAAGCCTTGCCCTGATCGCGGTACAAAATCAAAGTATTGGTGCGATAAATCGCCAAGGTCGCCACCAGTAAATAGCTACCGACAACCATAAGCAGCAGCGGCATCCACATATCGGCTGACATTTTTGGTGCAGCGGTCAAGGTAAAAGTCGAGCCTTGGTGCAAGGTGTTCCACCACTGTACCGAATATTTGATAATCGGCAGGTTGACCGCACCGACGATAGACAAGATAGCTGCCGCTTTGCCGCGGTTGGCGGTATGCTCAAAGGCGGCAAACAGCGCCATGACGCCCGCGTACAAAAACGCCAAAATCAGCATCGAGGTCAAACGCGCGTCCCAGACCCAATACGTCCCCCAAGTGGGTTTTGCCCAAATAGAGCCGGTGATTAAGCTGATCACACAAAGCAAAAACCCCAGCGGCGCGAGCGCTTGCGCCACCAAACTGGCCGTCTTGATTTTCCAAACCAAAAAGATAACCCCCAACACTGCAAGGGCAAAATAGATGGAGATGGCCAGACTGGCTGCCGGCACGTGGATAAATATAATACGGTAGCTGTTGCCTTGTAAGTAGTCAGGCGGCGCAAATGCCAGCCCCCAGACACTACCAATCGCAAGGCAAATACTGGCAAGTATGGCAAGCCACTTGACCCAAGGCGCAAAAATGCGAAAAAACTGCTTGGTACCAACAGTGGTCAAAAAGCCTTGCCAAATGCGCTGCCACAGGCTAGGAGATGAGACATTATTCAGGTTGGGCATGAGGATAAACCTATTTACACAGCATAGTGGTTTGACAGATAGGGCATCATGGACGCTACGACATCATGATTGCTACTATCCGCTAACCTGCCGGCGTTAAACACTGGATAGAATCTACAAGTGACTTGTTTGTATCGTTAATTGGCTATTATAGCAAAGTTGCCCGTTTTCAACATGCTGTTGATATAAAGGTTTTTTTTAATTGAGCCACGCCATCTTTAAGGTCACGGCAATCACCCATGGCATCACCAGAACAGAGATGATGCTGCCAGCTAATAACAGCGCTAGTATCGGCAAACCATTGAGACCTGTGGAAAACAAATCCACCGCCCCAGTGGCAAAAATCAGTACCGGTAGCTGCATGGGCAAAGCTATCAGCGGCACCAGCACGGCACCGTTTTTTAATGACAGTGTCAAACTACTGGCAACGGCAGAGAGCATCAGCAGCATCGGACTGCCAGTGACGATAGAGGCTAGTAATATCCACGCCTCAAACCAGCTAAGCTGAAATAGCGGCACCGCCAATAAGCTGAGCACCGCCACAATCCCACTACTAAAAATCCAGTGTATGACTAAGCGGATAAGTACCCAAAGCGGTAGCGATGCTCTGGCAACCACCAACTGCGCCAGCGTGCCATTATCGAGCGCGGGCTTAAACAGCCCATCAACCCCCATCACCAATGACAAGAGCGCGGCAATCCACACAGCAGACACGCCTAAACGCTGCAATAGCGCAGGCTCACTACCGACGGCCAGCGGAAACAAGGTAATAATCACTAAAAACAGTACGAGCGGATATAACCACTGTACCGCTCCTTGCTGCTTGACCTGCCATTCGCGCCGCCAGAGCTGCCCAAAGCTGATACCGCGCGTAGCGTCGGAGGTATTTGAGCGCGGCTTTGCTGCTTGCATTGGTGCAGACTGTACTGGGCTATCTGTCATGATCCATCCTTTTACTGAGACTCATCGCCCTTATACCATATAATCTGACAAATCGAGCATTTGATTGGCGACGCCGACGGCCTGATGACTGGTCATTAATATCGCACCGCCCGCACTGGCAAAGTCGCACAGCCTATCCTCCATTCGTGCCACCATATCGACATCCAGCGCGGTAAACGGCTCATCCAGCAGCCATAACGGTGTCACCGCAGGCGTCAATAAATACAATCTGGCAAGAGTAATACGCCGCGTCTGCCCAGCGGATAGATGGCTTGAGCTTACAGTCTCAAAGCCTTGTAACCCTACCCACGTCAGAGCAGCATCAATGTCAGTGCTGCTTGGCGCGATGCCATATAGATTGAGCAAAAACGTCAAGTTTTGTGCGACTGTCAGATTGGGATGGATACCCAGCTGATGCGAGATATATAACGGCTGTACAGGTAAGCTCTCGACGCCTTGATAGCGCACGGTACCTGTCAGTACCGGCAGTAGTCCTGCCAGCTGCATGAGTAGCGTCGTCTTACCCGTACCATTGGCACCGATGAGATGGCAGATATCCCCTGTAGACAGTGTGAGCGCGACCTTTTCGCATAGGGGAGTCTCACCGCGCTGGACGGTCAGCTCAGCGAGCGCAAGTAAGGGTGCATCCAGTACCGTCATCAAATCTCTCATTATTTATTAAGCGTTATCAATATTCATCACAACAAAACACCGCGTTCGTGACATAATAGTTGATGCGTTTACCATTCACAAAAACTTGTCCGTGCTTCCTAAATGAATAAGACTGACACTGATAATCGTATTTTTTGGGGTTGATATTACCCCAGCCACACAGTATAACAAATTGTCCATCACTATGACCTCAAAACCTATGCCGACTTCACAAGATAACCCTAGTTTAGAAACCTACCCTGCCCCCTCTCAGAGGCAAACAGCAGATGTCCAGCCAAGCACTCAGCCAAACAGCCAGTCAAACACTAGCGCTGGCGCGCCTCTCAGTCTTGATAGTATCATCGAGGCACAAGTTGGCTTTATGCAGCAATGGCTTAGGGCACAGGCGGATACCTTGAGCGTGCAGGCATGTCAGTGGTTTGGCGAGCAGCCATTATGCCAGTACCTACAGGCTGATGATTTAAAGCGCCTCATCAATGACGGCTTATTACAGCAGCCGATGAGCGACGTCATGCGCACCGATATCCGTGATATCCTGCATACCGTTATCTACCATCCGATCAATGACAATGTCCCATTGTCTGAGCTGATAGACGACACCCAAGTCGAAACCCTTGCCAGCTATATCGGCCGTCACGACGAGCAGCGCAACGCCCTTATTCATACGCTCATCGGCAACGAGACCTTTGCTGACCTACTCACCCAGACGCTTTATCACGCTATCAATGATTTTATGGAAAATACGCTCGATAAAGCAGGTGGCGTGGGCAAACTGATGAAGCTTGGCCGCAGCTCATTTGAAAAAGCCACCAATAAAAACCTAGATGAGAAGCTGCAAACTTATTTGCACCGTAACATCAAAGACTTGACGCAGCGCGCAGAGACCAACGCTCAAACGCACTTGTCTAACGATGAGGTCACGCGACTGTTGGTCATGGGCTGGTCACGTATCAAAGACCTACCGATCAGCGAGATACAAACATACCTAAATGACGAGGCCGATAATAACAGTATCGAGCATATCGAAGCCAGCATTCAGCAAAGCTATAACCGCTTGCGCTTATCGCCCTATCTGCGCATTCTAGTAGCAGCCAGCATCGACACGTGGTACAGCAATCATCAATCAGACACCATTGCGGCAGTGGCGGCGAGCCTACCTATCGATACCTCGCTCGCCTCACCACTGAGCACAGCATTACGACCGATCATACAAGACGCGCTTGACAGTCCATGGTTTACCGCTCATATTCGTGAGATGCTACAAGCTTTTTATGCGCAGCCTGCTATCAAAGCTTCGTTTGCGGGGCACGGCGATGAGCCCCGCTAATCACCCAGCGCGGTAGTTGATAGGGGCGGCGTAGCAAACAGTATGGTCATCGGCAAAGTGACATTATTGTCTTTACGGTATTATCTTTACTATATTGCCTTTACTGTAACGCCCTTACTTCTCTATCGATCATGGCAATCTTATGAGTCAACGTAACAAACTCAGCTTATGGCAACGACTCAAGCGGCTGCTGACAGAGGCCGCGCCGCCTGCTGTTGTCGATGACGATAATGACGACTTGCGGCAAACCACGATCGATGATGAGCTCAATGACAGGCCGTTATCTAGCGACAGATTTGCCAGCCGTCTAGACAGTAATTCAAACAGCCATGTAGACGTCTCTGATAATGACAGCAAGCCTATCGGCACCGCGCCTCCTCAACCTACGTCAGATAGCACTCATCAGTCGCCCGATCCTACCGACACTCATATCGATATTGTCGAGTGCTTAAAACAATACTTTGAGCAAAAACAATGGCACTATGTCTACTATCGCCCAAGCAAAGGCGATCAGCGGCAGTCGCATCATTTGTCGCTAAAGATGCAACATAAGCAGCTAAGCTGTGGCTATTTGTTTCGCGTACCAGCAGAAAACAAACTGCTGGCCGTATATGGCATATTGCCTTTTTTGATTCCAGAGAGTCACCAAAGCGCGGCGATGCTATTGATTACCCAAATCAACTATGACATGCTGATTGGCAATCTAGAGATGGATATCAACGATGGCGAGATTCGCTATAAATATGCTATCGATGTCGAAGCCGTCGGTATCAATGACGATATCATCGAACATGTCTTACAAAACGTCATCGCCATGACCACAGTCGCCCATGAGCTGTTTTATGATTTGATCAATCAGCAATATCCTGCCGAAGACATGCAAACGTTACTGACAGAGCTGCGTCAACAAGCAGATTCGCGCACCTTCTTTTTGCCAACTCAGTATGTTCAGTAATCTACTGATTCTGATGGCTATCCCCAGCTTTTACAATTCCTCACCAACCCCTTATTTCCAAAGCGTTTAAACTTCTCTATCCTTAAAACACTTTTCAAAAAAGACATGCTTTAACACTATGCTAAAAATCGCCTATTCTGACGTGTTTCGTTATAGCGTGCCTGACAAGCACCGCTTCCCTATGCAAAAATACATCATGATTCCTGAGCGCTTGCTTGAAGAAGGCACCATCACCCATGATAACTTTTTTGCGCCAAAACGTCTGACAGAAGAAGAAATCTTAACCACGCATACAGCGGACTACTGGCATAAGCTTAAAACCCAAACGCTACCTCGTAAAGAAGCGCGACCTATCGGTTTTGAGATGACCGAAGCATTAGTGGATCGGGGTCGTCATATCGCGCACGCCACTTATGAATGTGCACTATATGCCCAGCAATACGGTGTGGCGATGAATGTCGCGGGCGGCACCCATCATGCATTTGCCGATCATGGCGAGGGGTTTTGCGTGTTTAATGACGTGTGTATCGCCAGTAATCTACTGCTTAATCGCAGGCAGGCGCAAAAGATTTTAATCGTGGATTTGGATGTCCATCAAGGCAATGGTAATGCCAGCATTATGGCGGATGAGCCGCGTGTTTTTGTCTTTAGTATGCATGGCGCCAAAAACTATCCGTTTCGTAAAGAAATATCCGACTTAGATATTGAGCTGGCGAACGATACGGGTGATGCAGAATATTTACAGATATTAAAAGACACCTTGCCGCGTTTGATCAGCGAGGTTGCACCAGATATGATTTTTTATCAGTCTGCAGTCGATGTGCTGGCGACCGATAAGCTGGGTAAACTTGGTCTCACGCGCGCTGGCTGCAAAGCGCGCGATGAATATGTGCTTGAGCAAGCAAAAGCCGCTAATATTCCAGTCGCTATTGTCATGGGCGGTGGTTATTCAGAAGATATTGAAGATGTGGTCGAAGCGCACTGCAATACCTTTCGCATCGCCCAGCAGCTGTATTTTGGTGAAATAGCTGGTTAAGGTTCAGCGCATGTATGGTGGAGACAAAAGAGTAAAATAAGATTAGCGAGGCTTATATGGCAAAGATATTGATTATTATAGGGGCTGTACTGGTCATTGTCGGGGTTATTTGGCTGCTGTTTCCTAGCGCGTTTTCTTGGATAGGTAATCTGCCAGGCGATATTAAGCACACCTCAGGCAATACTCGGGTTTATTTTCCAGTGGTCACTATGGTAGTTATCAGTGTTATCGCGACCATCGTGTTAAATTTATTCAATCGCTAACCTGAAAAACACTCCCTATAGTCAACTTACTTTAAACCGAGTCGGTGCTACTGGGAGGTTGTTTGTGCAGCATCGAACGATAGCAGCACGCAAGCAAGATTTATACCAGTAGCCCGTAATAGTTGATGGTTTGATTCTGTTTATTACTGACTATACTACAAAAACGCCATCACCCCCTGCCAGCCCACACGCAGACCTAGTACGGAGAGAATCACTAAAATAAGCTGACGAAAGCGTGCTTGCGGCAAATAACGACGCAAGCGGATACCAACCAACAACGTCGCAACCGACAATACACTAAATACCGCTATCAGCTGCCACTCACCACGGCCAAGCGCCATGATTGGCTCACACAATACGATGATTTGAGCGATTTTACCCAAAAAATAACACATATTGCCGACTTTGGCGATGGTGTTTTTATCATTGCTGGCAGAGAGCAAATACATCATCAGGATGGTCGACATCGCATTGGTCGCACCACCAATAACGCCTGCACTAAAACCTACGATAATCAGTACTGGCTTGGTATCAGGCAGGCGGATTTGCTTACCGAGTAAGCTACTGACCACATAATAGCCAATGACCGCCGCCAGCAGTACTAAGATGTACGCGCTATCGACCCAAAGTAGTAGCTTTGCCCCCAAAATACTGCCAAGCAGACTGGTCAGCGCCAGCAGCCAGTAGCGTCTGCCATAATAGATAAAGTTTTGCCAAATACTACGGCCGCCGCCCGCCAGCCACGTCAGCGCGTTGAGCAGTAATGACGGAAAAATAATCAGCACAATGGCGTATGGCAGCGGGTACATGCTCGCAAGCGCAGTGGTGGTGACCAAGGTGACGCCCAGCCCACTGATACCATGCAGCAGTGATGCTAGCGCAAAGATAGCCATCAGTAATACGGTCTGGGTACTTGTATCATCCATTCTACCTACCACACCGCCTTAGCGCCCGATTTGACCCAACTGATCTGCATCACTATTCTGACATCACTATATAGCTGTGCCTTGATAGCTGTGCCGTGATTGATCTATCACTAAGCATCGTACCGATGCCAGAGGGTCTCACCGATAATACGGGTCAACTGCTCAGCGATTTTATCCTTGCTTGCTTTTTCTAACGTGACACTGTCGTGTTCATAACGCTCGGAGAAAAACACTTGCATGGCGTTATCATCACTGGCAAATCCAATATCCGCGCGAGACACATCATTGCAAGCAATCAAATCCAAGTCTTTTGAGACAAGCTTACCGCGTGCATAACGCTCGACATCTTGCGTTTCTGCTGCAAAACCCACGACAAACAACCCAGGATGCGCAAGCGAGATAGTCGCTAAGATATCAGGGTTTTTTACCAAGTCTAGTGTCATCGACTCTTGGGTTTTTTTGATTTTTTGCGGCGCCGCGTCTCGGGTACGATAGTCAGCGACAGCCGCAGTGGCGATAAAGATATCAGCGACTCTAGGCTCGTCATCAGTGACATGGTCGTGCATATGAGTGTGACCACCTTCGTCCTCATGCGTCTCACCGCAGCCACAGTCATCGTGATGTTCGTGCGAATGGTCATGAGAATGCTCAGAATGGTGTTCATGCTCCTCTTCGGGCATATACTGTAATGCTGTATGCGTACCTGCCACACACTGCTGAGCCGTCAGCAACATCTCTTCGGCAGACAGCACATCGATACGCGTGACATTGAGCGGCGTCGGTAAACCCACCTTGCCACCTGCTATCAAGACCACCTCGGCACCGGCGGCCACGCAAGCGCGCGCTAACGCAAAGCCCATCTTCCCTGATGAATGATTGGACAAGTAGCGTACCGGATCGATCGCCTCGACCGTCGGCCCTGCAGTAATGACCACTCGTTTACCAGCCAATAGCTGCGGCGTGGTCTGCATGGCATTGAACAATAACACCTCGGCCAACAGCGCCTCAGGCTCAGGTAAGCGGCCGGCTCCCACATCACCGCACGCTTGCTCACCGCTGGCAGGGGCAATGATTTGATAGTTCATATCGCGTAGGGTCTGCACATTGAGATTGACCGCAGGGTGCGCCCACATCTGCTGGTTCATCGCTGGCGCAACCAGCACCGGCGCGCTCGTCGCCAGACAGACTGTGGTGAGCAAATCGTCCGCCATACCCATCGCTAGGCGTGCCAAAGTATTAGCAGACGCAGGCGCGATGACGACCAAATCTGCCCATTTTGCCAGCTCGATATGCCCCATACCCGCCTCCGCTCGCTCATCAAGCAAAGAGATATGCACCTCGTTACCCGTCAGCGCCTGCAATGTCAGAGGCGTGATAAACGCTTGCGCGCCGCTGGTCATGATGACGCGCACATCAAAGCCTGCTTTGACAAGCAAGCGAGCAAAAATAGCGGATTTATAAGCGGCGATACCGCCAGTGATAGCGAGCACGATATTGGACATAAGCATGACATCAATAAAAAAAGTGGAAAGATAAATTGCGCTTATAGTAACAATTATGAGATAAATTGGGTAAAAATTTACGTATTTCGCCCATTTATCGATACGGGCGTGTTTATCAAAATAGCACTTTTAGGAAATAATAATGGCAATCAAGGACTGGCACGAGGACGACCGACCGCGTGAGAGACTACTCAAAAACGGGGCAGCAAGCTTGTCTGACGCTGAGATTTTGGCGATATTTTTACGTACGGGTACTCAGTCACAGTCGGCAATCGAGCTGGCGCGGCATCTTATCGACCAATTCGGTAGCCTCGCTGAGCTGTTGGCCGCCCCGCAAGACACCGTCCTCGCCTGCCATGGCATCGGCCCTGCCAAGTACGCCCAAATACTGGCCTCGCTTGAGATGGGGACACGCTACTTGGACAGTCAGCTAAAAACAGGGCAAGCGCTTGGACGCTCTCAAGTGGTCAAAGACTATATCAGCACCCAGCTACGCGGCGAGCACCGCGAGGTCTTTGCCGTACTGTGCTTGGACAACGCACTCAATTTATTGAATTTTGAGATACTGTTTACAGGTGGTATCTCCTCTTGCTCTGTCTGTATCAAACACGTCCTACGCCATGCGCTGAGTCATGCAGCCAATCAGCTTATCATCGCCCACAATCATCCGCACACCGATGCGACCCCATCGACTGCCGACAATGTGCTTACCTATGAGCTAAAAAAAGCCTGCGACCTAATCGACTTGTCATTGGTGGATCATATCATCGTGGGGCGCAACAACACGTTGTCTTATGCCGAAAACGGCTTTGCACCTTTTTCTTAAAGGCGCCCGTAATACAGACGGTAATCAAAGTATTGATAAAATCAGTGATAAAAATATCGATAGTCATCCCATAATCGCCATACCTAGCGTCTTATGATACATATTTTCGACACAGCGTAGCACTTTCGCTATTGATAGTCATCGACAACTGTTTCATATTGATGGCTAACTGTGTTTTTCGTAGAGATTTGACTCTCAGTACTTTGACACATGGCCATAAAAAACACTTAGAAACCCACGTCAGAAAAACCATAACTATATGTATCTGACTTGCATTCACACATTTTTACGCTATTGTTTGGCGTTATAAAGGAGACAGTCATGGCAATTGGCTTATTTATTTTGGCAATATTCATTCAATTAGCCATGGTCTTGGCCATCTTTTTGATGTCCTTATCACGTGTCACAGGCAGTATCGTCGCCCTTGCCACCGTTATCATCACTGCTGTTATCAGCCCGTGGTCGCTTGTTTTGGGTATTCCAATCGCGGTGTTGTGCTTGATACTGCTTATCTCGCCGCTACGGCAGTCCCTTATCACCAAGCCGGTCTATAAGACGCTGGGCGGTGCGATGCCCAGCATGAGCGATACTGAGCGAGAAGCGCTGGATGCTGGCACCAGCTGGTGGGAAAAAGAGCTGTTTATGGGTGCACCCAATTGGGACACTTTTGCCGAATATCCTTATCCAGAGCTGTCAGATGAAGAGCAAAGCTTCATCGATAACGAAGTAGAGGCGCTTTGCGCCATGCTTGATGAATGGAAAATTCAGCATGAGGATAAAGAGCTTTCGGCTGAAGCATGGCGATTTATCAAAGACAATGGCTTTTTGGGTTTGATTATTCCAAAAGAATTTGGTGGCCGAGCGTTTAGCTCTTATGCCCAAAGTCGGGTGATGAGCAAAATCGCCTCACGCTCGCCGACAGCAGCAGTGAGCTGCATGGTGCCAAACTCACTCGGCCCAGGCGAGCTGCTCATGCATTATGGTACCGATGAGCAAAAACAGCGCTGGCTACCGGGACTGGCAAGCGGTGATGAAGTGCCTTGTTTTGGTTTGACAGGGCCTGAAGCAGGCTCTGACGCAGGCGCGATACCGGATACTGGTGTGGTGTGTTATGGCAGGCATGAAGGCGAGCACGTGCTCGGCCTACGGATGAATTTCTCAAAACGCTGGATTACTCTGGCTCCTATCGCGACAGTCGTGGGCTTAGCCTTTAAGATGCACGATCCAGAAGGCTTGCTTGGGGATGCTAAAAAGACCGACTACGGCATCACTTGTGCGCTGATTCCCGCCGATCACGAGGGCGTGGTCGTCGGGCCTCGTCACAATCCTATTGGCTCACCCTTTATGAATGGTACGGTCGATGGCAAGGATGTCTTTATTCCGCTGGATTATATCATCGGCGGCGTCGAAAACGCGGGGCGCGGCTGGCGTATGCTGATGGAGTGCTTGGGCGTCGGCCGCGGCATCTCTTTGCCTGCTCTGTCCACGTCGGCCAGTGAGATGACCTACCTGTCTGTCGGTGCCTTTGCCAAAGTCCGCGAGCAGTTCAAAATCTCTGTCGGTAAGTTTGAAGGAGTACAAGACGCCACCAGCCGTATGGCCAGTCATACCTATATGCTAGAGGCGTTTCGTCATCTCGTCACCTGTGGTCTCAACCAAGGGGGCACACCATCGGTCATGACGGCCATGGCAAAATACTACGCCACCGAAACCATGCGTGAAGTGGTCAATGACGGTATGGATGTGGTCGGTGGCCGTGCGGTACAGATGGGGCCACGCAACTTTTTGGCGACGCCTTATCAGGCAATCCCTGTCTCTATCACCGTTGAGGGTGCCAATATCTTGACGCGCTCACTGATGATATTTGGTCAAGGAGCGATGCGCTGCCATCCTTATCTGTTTGATGAGCTACAACTGCTACAAAGCGAGGACAAACATCACGCTATCCGCGAGTTTGATACTTTATTCTTTAAGCATTTGGGTTATACCTTTAACCGCGGGGCAAAAGCCTTTGTCGCAGGCTATGTCGGCGGCAGCAATCATGTGCCAAGCTTTGCCGATCGCTTTACCCGCCCTTACTATAAGCACATCAACCGTTTGAGCGCCAGCTTTGCCTTGACTGCCGATATGGCGTTGGGGCTACTCGCAGGTGATCTAAAGCGTAAAGAGATGCTCTCTGGGCGTCTGGCTGATATTCATAGTCATTTATTTATCGCGACGGCCATCTTGCAGTTTTATGAGCATGGCAGCAAGTCTGAAGCGGAGCGTTTGCATGCCGAAGTCGCTTTACAAAATAGCCTGTTCACCATCCAAGAAGCGTTTGAGTCATTTTTTGAAAACTTCCCAAATCGCTTTGCCGCAGCGTTGGTTGGATTTGTGACTTTCCCCAGTGGCCGCATCTTTACGCCGCCAAGCGACGAGCTAAAACGTCAGCTCGGCGATGCCTTTATGGAAGACTTTGAGGCCAATCCTTTTCGCGATTACCTCAAGACCATGGTCTATTACAATACCGACGAGGACGATGTGACGGGCCGTATGGAAAACGCCTATCAGACCTTGTTGGGTATCGAGCCGCTGTGGCAAAAATTTAAAAAGGCAGAGCACAAAGACAGCTTTGCCGGTCTGAGCTTTGAAGACCATGTGGTCTATGCCAGCCAAAACGAAGATATCACCGAAGAAGAAGCCGAAGTGCTTATTCAATACAATGCCATACGTTTTGATTCACTATTGACCGATGTCTTTGACAAGCATCTATCACAAGCGCAGCCACGCTTTAACCCTCATACGCTCGAAAATGCGGTCAATCAGTTGACTGACTATGCTGAGCGCAAACGTGCGGCGCAAGCTCAGAGTGACGCCGCGCCTTATGATGAGTCTGCTACCGACACAGTCACTGACACAGCAGCCAATAGCATAGCAGCGGGCGCAGCAGATGAGCCAACAGGCGATGATAACCCCAACCATGGCTATGAGCCTGATGGTGAGGTAGAAATGGTCGCAGAGCAAGACTCTCAAAAAGAAGCACAAGCTCAGACTGACTTTGATGACTCTCATCCTGAGATTGAGGCCTTGGATGCACGTCACCGTGACGCCGCCTCGCACCTCAATGAGCGTATGGGCAACAATCATCGTAGCACAGCCTCAGAGCGCGCTGAGCCAGACAACGCTCAACTGCATGGCACTCAGCTAACGGACAATGCCGACCAGATAGATACTGACCATGCCAATACTGATGACATTAATCACGACGACGTCAATCAAAAAGACAGGGCGCAAAAAACGCAGTCTATCGACGAGCACTTAGACGAGCTGGGACGAGCTGGGCGATAGTGAGCCATGGCAAGACAAACATCGCCACGAGGAAAGCAAAAACTAAGCGATGGACTATTTAGAAAGTGCCTCTTTAGAAAGCACTGTTTTAAAGCACTGTTGCTTATTAGCGCGTGACCTCATTTAGAGAGCTATCGATAGAATTAAGAATACGCCTAGCCTCTCATCTTGATAGACTTATGTTTTATAGTAAGGTAATTCTTATCAGTGGCCTGAGACTTAACCATTGATATATTATCTGTCATTTTTACAAAAGACTGCCGCGGTTAGGCAGTCTTTTTTTGTCCGAGCGTTTTTGGTCATCGCACCCTTTTGATGATGACATTTAACAAAAACGCGTTGGTGCTGGCTTAAATGTCGATATTTTAGCGACGTTAACCTAATGATTATGGTGCTATTGCCGATTTATAGCATCAGATCTGTTTTTTGCTAAGTGATTATCTCAGCCAATTTTTTAACAAAAAAGCTTAAACCGCCTTTAATCAGTTATAGATTATTATTTAAGTGATAAAAAAATCTTGCAGTAACCTTAACAATTATTTTATATTGTCGAATAGCCTGACATGAAATGACAGACAAAATTTTGCAGATGCAACACCATCAGGCGTAAGGATGACAATCATAAACGCATTGGTTTAGTAGCACCTTTGATACTGAATGTTGCGGATAAAAGGATAGAGTTTATGTGGAAAAATATGGGACTAACGGGCAAGATCATCGTTGCCATGGTGCTCGGTATCATACTGGGATTATTTATCAACTATTCAGGACTGAACGCTGAGGGCGGTTTTGTTAGTACATATATCACCAATGGGTTTTTGGCCATCATCGGCAAGCTATTCGTAAACTCCCTCAAAATGCTGGTCGTGCCTTTGGTACTTATCTCGCTGATTTGCGGGGTGTGCGGTATTGGTGATATTCGCTTGCTTGGGCGCATAGGTACCAAGACTTTCCTAATCTATATGATGACGACCGCGCTTGCCATTGCAACTGCTATCGGGCTTGGGTTTTTATTTGGTATCGGTAAAGGCATGGAGGTTGAGACAGAAGCGGCATTTGAAGCCAAGTCTGCGCCACCTCTACTCGATGTTTTTGCAAATATCGTTCCGTCAAACCCCATCAGTGCGATGGCAAATGGCGACATGCTGTCGATTATCTTCTTTGCTATCTTGATCGGTATCAGCATTTTGATGGTCGGCAAACCTGCCAAAGGGTTGGTACAAAGCTTGGAGCTGATTAATGAAGTCATCTTAAAGATGGTGACCATCATTATGAATCTTGCGCCTTATGGGGTTTTTGCGCTATTGACCAAAGCCATGGCGGAGCTGGGTTTAGATCTGATTTGGTCTTTGCTCGGTTATGTTGCGGTACTGATTGGCTCACTGGCTTTCCACTTTTTTATCACTATGATGATCGTGCTAAAGCTGTTTTCTGGTCTGTCTATTAAGACATTTTTGGCGAAAATGCGCGAAGTACAGATTTTTGCTTTTAGTACCTCAAGCTCGAACGCCACCATTCCGATCACGCTGCGTACCGTCACCAAGCGTATGGGTGTCAACAACTCAGTAGCCTCGTTTACCGTGCCTTTTGGGGCGACCATCAACATGGATGGTACGGCCATCATGCAAGGTACGGCGACCATCTTTATTGCCAATATTTATGGTATTGATTTGGGTTTGACCGAGTATCTAACGGTTATCTTGATGTCAGTGCTGGCCTCTATCGGTACCGCAGGCGTCCCTGGTGTGGGCTTGATCATGCTGTCTATGGTATTTGCTCAAGTCGGCCTGCCCATCGAAGGTATTGGTCTGATCTTGGGTGTGGATCGTATTCTTGATATGCTGCGTACGGCGGTCAACGTCGGCGGCGATGCAGCAGTGACAGCAATCGTGGCAAAATCTGAAGAAAAAATGGACGTCGCTATCTACAACGATCCTGAGGCAGGCACCAAAGACGTCTTTGATGGTCACATCGATGAAGACAATGAGCGTGAGTTCTCTCAAGTGTTTAGTGATGGCATCATGGGTAGTGAGTACGATGATATTGATCGTCGCCGCTAATCGATAAAGCGTTTATTTATTCATTTATAAAAACCTTAGTTCACTTTGAACTGAGGTTTTTTTATGGCTACACTACCTATAAACAGGCTGTATCGATACTCAATAAATCACAGCTTGTGTTAGCCAATCACATACTTGGTAATCATGGCAAGGCAAACCAGCACGATGACAGGACGAATCAGCTTACTCCCCCCTTTGACCACCATATGCGAGCCAAAATACGCCCCTATCGTTTGTCCGACCATCATTGCCAGACCGACTGTCCACAACACATTACCACCCAAAATAAAAAAAATCAGCGAGCCAATATTGGTCGATAAGTTCAAAACCTTAGCCGCGCCTGTTGCCTCGATGATCTGCCGACCACGTAGCGCCACATTACCCAGCGCAAAAAACATGCCCGTCCCTGGCCCGATATAGCCATCATAAAACCCAATCAATGGCGCCACAATTTTTTGCCACTTGCCCTCTGAGATACGCGGCGCCGCTTCCACCTCGCCAAGCTTGGGCGCAAACAAAGTATAAATCCCAATAGCGGCAATCAAAAACGGAATCAGCTTTTCGAGTAGATCCGGCGGCGACATCTGTACAGCGATGGTACCGATGACTGAGCCAATAAAAGCCCCGACAATCGCCACCTTTATATTTTTAGGGTTGATGACGCCTTTTTTTATCATCGTAATCGAGGCCGCTAGCGCACCCGAGGCGGCTTGTAGCTTGTTGGTACCAAGCGTGAGCACTGGCGGGATATTGGCAAGTAGCATGGCTGGTATGGTGAGTAGTCCACCGCCGCCTGCGATGGCATCGATAAAACCGGCTATTGCGGCCACCGCCGTAAGCATTAAGATGATCTCGATAGAGAGGGATAAGTCCATGACGCTGACCTGCAAAATTGATAAGAAAAATCAGCCTCGATATTGAGGCTGCCTGTACCGTTATCTATCAGCGGATACACTGACCTGCTGACACATTTATACCCATAAGGGGCGCTGTAAAGTGACGCTCATTATAAAGATAAAAACGTAAAAAAAAGCCAAAAACGTAAAAAAGTCTGCTAGATTTGTCTAAGGCCTGCCCTCGATTCAATCGATAGTCATCTAGATGGGCTAAAGATAGTGACGCGCGCTGGGTAGTCAGTAACGACTTATCACTATATTTACCAGTGTTATCATCGTTATAATATCGCTATTGTGGATATAGCAAGACGCGCTTATGCTTATGACTTTGGGTTGACGTATTTTGTTGTCTATATGAATCAGAGTATGAGAAACTGTTGCTATCTGTTTGTATGGCGCGCTAAGCGGCCGCATCGATATTTGAGGTTATTGAATTGTTTGGCAATTCGTTTTTAGTAATTTGTATTTAGGAAATGAGGGTAATATGGCAATACGAAGGATTAAGGCATTTTTTGAATTTGAGGCAGCAGGCGGCATCGTGTTAGCACTGGCTGCCATTGCTGCAATGATCATTGCCAACTCCCCTCTAAGCACATGGTATGAAGGCTTTATCCATGCCCCCGTTGCCATTCAAATCGGTGATTTTGCGATTGCCAAAGACGCCCATCATTGGATCAATGATGGCCTGATGGCGATTTTCTTTTTTTTGGTCGGTCTTGAGCTCAAACGCGAAGTGCTCATCGGTGAGCTGTCCAATGTCAAACAAATCATTTTGCCAGCGGGCGCGGCCATCGGCGGGATGATCATGCCCGCTGTAGTCTATCTGCTCTTTAACTATAGCGAGCCTGAGTTTTGGAAAGGTTGGGCCATTCCTGCCGCCACAGATATCGCTTTTGCCCTCGGCATCTTAAGCCTACTTGGCAATCGCGTCCCAAACTCTCTCAAAGTATTTTTGGTATCGATTGCTATTTTTGATGATATCGGCGCGATTTTGATCATTGCTTTGTTTTATACCAGCGAACTATCCCTTGAGTCATTGGCCTTTGCAGGGCTATGCTTGCCATTTTTGTATTTGCTAAACCGTCGCAACGTGACCAGTATCACCCCTTACCTACTCATCGGCGTCATCATGTGGATAGCCGTCCTCAAGTCGGGTATCCATGCGACATTAGCAGGCGTGGTGTTGGCGTTGTTTATTCCTATGTTTGATCGCACTGACCCTGAGCACTCCCCTGTCGAAGAGCTAGAGCACGACCTACACAACACCGTGGCTTTTGGTATCTTGCCGCTATTTGCCTTTGCCAACTCAGGCATCTCGCTCAAAGGCGCAGGGTTTGCAGAGCTGTTTCACTCTGTGCCGCTGGGGATTGCCGCCGGTCTATTTATCGGTAAGCAATTGGGTGTCATGGCGATGTGCTGGTTGATCTTCAAGCTCGGTATCTCAACCATGCCAAAGGGCATGAATTATAAGCAAATTTATGGTGCTGCGTTGCTTTGCGGTGTGGGTTTTACCATGAGCTTATTTATCGGTGGCCTTGCTTTTGCAGGCGACACCACGTTATTTGATGAGCGTCTAGGCATCATCATGGGCTCTATCGTCTCTGGGGTTGCAGGTTACCTCATGCTCAAAGTCAGCCTAAAAGACAACGTCAGCGGCACCTCAGTCGATTTGACGCGGCCTCAGCCATAATCCATCATCAGAAAAAGGCGAGCTATTTTGCGGTTATTTAGCCAACACATAGCTCACCGCTTTCTTCTTTCAACCCTAACCGTAAAAACAATAACCGCAGAAAGACAGCATCGCAAGCCATGTTTGGATAAAGGCAGTAAGCGCAATAACACCTCGCCTCGTAACATCTAAATGCATACTGGGCGCAACTGATAGCAGCAGTCTTAGGAGATGACCATGCAGGGACTTATCAGACCTATATCGTTTAGTCTGCCTATCCTTGGCAGTATGTTTTTACTATCATGCGCGACTCTCTCCAAACAACAATGCCTGATCGGTGATTGGCAAACGATAGGCTATAACGATGGCGTAGCAGGCTACTCCTCAGAGCGCCTCGCCTCACACAGCAAAGCCTGTGCCAAAGCGCATGTGACCCCTGATTATCTTGCGTGGGAGCGCGGCCGCAAGCTTGGTCTGCAGCAATACTGTACAAGCAACAATGCGTACAATGTCGGTCGCCGCGGGCGCAGGTTAAACAACGTCTGCCCTGCTGCTATGGTAAACCACCTTCAACAGGCCAATCAGCACGGCCTAGCCTACTATCGTCTAGACAACCAGCTCGACACAGACAGACGCCTATTAGATGAGTATCAAACAGAGTTTGATCAGCTTAAGAGCGGCGCAATGCTAGACTTTGCCAACGAAAAAGACGCTCGCAAACGGCTGTTGTTTTTGGCCGATGAGCTTGGGTCGATCAAACGTCGCCTCGATGACACACAAAGGCAGCTCGATATGCTAAACCACACGTCTAAATATTAGGCCATCATAAAAAGCCTACTGATAAAGGCATTTGCTACCTATGAATCCAAACAATACAGCCCAGCCACAGCCAGCGCGCGTGTCCAAATCGAGCCAACCTACCTTTGCATCGTATCAGCGTCATGGGCGTACTACAGCGATTGATGATCATCATGACCTACAGGTCTTAAAGCGGATCAAGCGCTATTTGCTGCCCAAAGATTTTGTCATCTCGCAAGATTTATTAGAGGAGATGGTCGCAGGCTACGACATCGGCGACCCCCTGACAGATACGCTCGCGGCTGACGGCCTGCGTTTTGCCAAACCCTTACAGCAGCTTATCCTCGATAACAAAACCGATAATAAACTCGCAGCTCATCCATCCTTTTGTGCACTGGCTGAGCAGTTTAGCGACCATCCTGCTTGGTTTGATCCACAGCTTGCACAGACTGGGGCCGTCGCCTATCGGCGCTATCCGCTGATGCTGATTTGGCTACTACGAAATGTGGCATTGATGGCAGGTTATAGCATCCCTGCCCTATCGCTGCCACTGATCCAAACCGGCGCGTTGATGCACGATGCCCTGCCAAGACTCATGCGCACTTATGCTTATATTTTGGCTGTCTCTGAGCATCCATTATTGCCCAAAACAAGCACACGTATGCCACGCACACGAGTGCCTATCGATAGCGTTTTGGCGATCGGCTCTGAGGGTTGGCGTCAGTCGATTCAGGTGCGGCAGATTCACACGCTCGTACGGCAAAACTTGCTCAGTGGCAAAAACAATACGGCAAAAGGCGTCGCCACAGAGGCCGATCAACATCGAAATCCCGATGGCAGCTGGAACACTGCTTATTGGGGTGTACCGATCAACCAAACTGATATGATTGCCACTCATCTGCAGTTCTCGTTACTGATTATGCGCGGGCTACGGCTGCTTGGCGCGCGTATCAGTAGCGAGGAGGCCGAGGGGATTTTGCATTTATGGAATCTTGCCAGTTACTGGATGGGTGTGGATTTAGAGCGCCTACCAAAGGATGAGGCCGCCTGCTGGGAGTGGCTTTACACTTACTTGTCCATTCAACAGCTAGACTTTGAGATGGGACAACCTTTAGCAAAAGCCCTACACGATCTGCCGCGGCAACTGATGGGCGAAGACAATCGCCGCGGGCGTTTTGTAGAGATGGTCAATGCCAGTGTGACACGTACTCTGGTCGGTGATGATATCGGAGACGGCTTAGCGCTACCAAAATCAAAGCTTCGGTTTGGTGTCTTATCCTCCGTGCCTATCTTGTTTGCCCTCGATACCGCCCGTCAGCACAACCAAACGGTAGCCACCAAACTAGAAGCCTTTCGCGCCAAACGTCAAGACAATATGAACTGGTGGCTCAAGAAAAACGACGCCTATTATCAATGACGCAACATCTGTCGGCTCAGCTCATTACAATCTTACAATCGGCTGTCTTGCACGCGGTAATACCATTCTAACTGCCGATCAAAAGCTGTCTCTAATAAGCTGGCAATGACGCGGCCTGTCAGCCCCCAGACCGTCTCGCCATCGACTTGCCAGCTGGGCGTAAGTATCGTCGCCACCTGATCTTGCATGGCATATTCTATCGCGTACTCAACGGTAGGCTGCGTGAGTAACGCCTCAAAATCTGCCCAAAAAATACGTGATATCTCACCGATCTCAGGTACCAGTACCAAATCAGGCGCGATCAAAGCCACGATTGGACGCACACTCATGCCGCTTTTGGAGGTCTGAATGGGTAGCTGACCGATTAGCTGTACCTTGTTGGGCGGGAGAGCCGTCTCTTCACAGGCCTCACGTAGCGCTGTGACGACGTTATTACCATCCCCTATCTCGTATTTACCGCCAGCGCAAGATACCTCGCCTGCATGGCTATTCATGTGCGCGGCGCGGCGCGTCAAAAGCAGCTTGGGATGGCGCTCATGGGTTATGGCCACCAGTATCGAAGCATCGGCAATGGGCGTCTGGTATAAACTGTCTAAGACACGCGCGCTGCGAGAGCTTTGCTGCGCGGTATGCAGCGCTGAATCGGCCAACGCATTTAACGTCTCTTGCTGAACCCGCTCGGTCAGTTGCCTGAGTGTCGGATAGCGAATAAAAGGTGGTATAGCAACCGACTGCTCATCTAACTGCACAGTCTGGGAAGGGAGTAACATGATCTTGCCTTATGTTTTTATCAATATGTGGCGTGACTAGCTGTAGACTAGCGTACTCTTCACGCAGCTGCATGCTATTTGTGTGACTGTTCATTTGTCAGGAGGTATTCGTCATGAGGTATTTGTCATGAACGTCTCAAATCGCATCGACAGACATGCGCCGCGTATTGTTTTTATAAGTCAACGTGTTTTATGAATTAGCGTGACCGCTTATGACAAACGGCGGTGATGGCTTGCCACGATGCCGCAGGGCTTTGCTGTCATTTATCGGACTATGATCCGCCAGCGATATGCAGCGTTACTGTTATCATGCTGCGCTACGAGCAAAATATGTGCTATCTTAAGGCGGTGCTTGCTTATTAGAATAACATCTTGCAGCGCCGCTTTACCGGTATCCTGATAGCACACACAAAAACCAACGTATGAAGGGCGGGCGCGTCTGACAATGACGGGGTGTTTTTGTCATTAGGAGTCCTGATTCTTTATCTCTTACGCTTACTACATTTATAAAGGCAGTTGATATGCGCTATTGTCTCCAATGCGGTCATCAAGCAGAACGAAAAATACCAGCCACGGATAATATGCCGCGTTTGGTATGCCCAAATTGCAACTATATTCACTACGAAAACCCAAAAGTCATCTGTGGGTCGCTGGTCGTACATAAAGACAGAGTGCTGCTATGCCGCCGCGCGATAGAGCCGCAATACGGTCTTTGGACAATACCGGCAGGCTTTATGGAAAACGGGGAAACCATGGCAGAGGGCGCCGCGCGTGAGAGCTATGAAGAAGCGGATGCGGTGGTGTTAAACCCTCATCTGTATTGTATCTATGATCTGCCAGACATCGGACAGATATACTCAATTTATTTGGCCGATCTCAAAGACGGTGCATATGGTGTCGGCTCTGAAAGCCTTGACTGTGCGCTGTTTAGCGAAGAAGACATCCCGTGGGATAATCTCGCCTTTGAAGCCGTGCGCCGCACTTTACGAAGCTACTTTGCCGATCGACAGCAGTTTAGCCAATTGTCTGAGTTTCCTATTCATCAGGATATGATTGGCAAAGACTTGAGTATCAAACGTTTTTAAACGCCTTTAAACGTTGACTCAATCATCAGCCTTTTTACTAAAAACTATAAAAGCAGACAATAACCTAGTATTGTCTGCTTCATAAATGCTCACAGTGACAGATTGGTTTTTATCTAAAAAAACACCATTAGCTCTTTATTTTGCAAACATTAAAGCCGAGGTTTTTCACGGTTTCTTCTTTATCATAAGGCGCTAGTACTGCACGTACATGCTGTTGCCCTTGCAGGTATTGCTTGGCCACGCGCTGTAGGTCCGCCACCGTCACATCCAATATGGCGGCGCGCATCTTACGTTGCCAGTCAGCACCGCGATGGTGCAAATCAGCAAAGCAGGCTTTGATTGCCTCGCCAGCTGGAGAGCCTGGCTTATCCATACCCGAGATGATACCTAAGATGGCTTCTTCTAGCTGCTCATCGGTCTGCGGCTCATTTAGTAGCCACTCAATACTGGCCTCAAAATGTGCGAAGGTCTCAGCACACTGCGGGTCGCGGTAGCTAAAGAACTTAAAGGCACATGCATTGGCGTCATAGCCTGCGCCGCCGCCGTAAGCACCGCCGCGCTCACGGATGGCGCTGTGCAAGTAGCCATTGCGCAGATACGGCGCTAATACCATCAAAGCAGCGGTATCAGGATGATCGGCCGCTGGCACACGATAAGCGCTGGCATTATGATAGACGTTGGTCGGTACTAGCCATGCCAAGTCCTCGGCATCGAGCGCGCTACTGCTCTCTCGTGCCTTGATGGTGTCTGTCTCGCCATTTAACGCTGCCGCAAGGTGCAGCTCGGCAAACTCACTTGGGATAGTGTCTTCGATAGTCGCATCAGAGGCACCCAATTGCGCGGCAAGCGCTGGCGCTTGACTGTCTTTCCAGCTCTCGACAATTAAGTCGCTTAAGCGCTCGGTTTGCTCAGCTTCACAAATGATCACGGCATGCTTGGGCAAGCTGATCACACGCTGGTGCAAGTCCATCAGGCTGGTTGCCAATTTATCCCACTGCGTGTCATCATCACTGGCATGCGCCAAAAAGTCTTTTAGCGCGTTTAGTGCAGGCAAGCCACTACGCACATACTCAAGCTGCGCTTGACGGCTCATACCGCGGCTGGCGGTTTGCATGGCATAAGAATGCCCAGAGCTTGCCAAATTCGACTGCCAGCTCGCTTGACGCTGCTGCAAAATCTCTTTGATACGGTCATGCTCGCTAAAGACGCTATGCTCCATGACCTCTTTGAGCAAATCAATCGCTTCAGGCTTGCGGTTGAGCGCACGGGTCGCCACCACAAAATAACTGCTGATCGTTTGGCTATCATCGATACTGGTGCGCTGGCTGATACGCGCCGTCACGCCAGAAGAATGCGCCGCTTGCTTGGCCTGCATCTCATGAGCACTCATCGAGTCAGTACCCAGCTCTGATAGTAGGCTTAAATAAATCGGTAGCAATGGATGATTGATCACCTCGTTCACAGGCAGACTGCTGGTGTCCTGATTGCCAATGGCATCGGTCAACGGCACAATCACTTGATAATAATACAAGCCGTTGGTGCCCGCTTCATATTCAAACAGCGTACTGTCTTGCCCGCTTAGGCGCACTTGTTTTTGTGTGCCTTGCTTAAAGCTGATATCGGTCGGGACATCCTCCAGTCCGACTTTTGGCAATAGGCTTAAATCATCAGGCGCTGCTTGCCGCGCTGCCAAATCAAGGGCTTGCTGTTTTAAGATGGTTTTATCATCAGCGCTCAAGTCCATCGCGATGGTATCAAGACGGGTCTGCTCTGCTGCAGCAAGGCGCGCTGATTTTTCGCTATCTGGCGTCAGCGTCACGCGCACACGGTGCTGATTGTCGAGCAGATGGGTTTTGATAAGGTTTGGTAGCCACTGTGCGTCTTTTACTTGCTCACGCAGCCACTGCAAATGCTCATCCACTTCCCAGACGTCGATCGGGTTGCCATCATGAATGGCCGTACTAAAGGCTTCGAGCATCAAATTTAAACCATAAGGAATACTATCGCCGCCGATATGGCGCTGATCGATCTCGATCTGATGCAAAATGGTCTCAATCGTATCGTCATCGATCGGTTTACTAGCCACTTCAGTCAGTAAATCCATAATACCCTGCTCTACTGCCTCGGCATGCTCAGGGTTGGAGCCGCGTAGACCGGTATAAAATACCATCTCATAATGGCTGTCATCGAGTCCCAACAGCGGACTTGGCGCTTTGCCAAGCGGATGACTGTCGAGATACGCACGCAATGGCGAGCCAGCATGCTCGACCAACACGCCTTCTAGCAGACGCAATGCCAGACGCTGCTTGGGATCGGTGATCGATGGCAGCAGCCACGCCACCACATGATGGGTTTGGTCAGGGCCCGCCTCATCAGCCGTATAAGTGTCGATAGCGCTGATTGGCGCAGGCAGGCGCTGCTCTGGACGTGAAACGTGTTTTTTACCCGCTTCAAACTGGCTCAAAGCATCGTCATGGATTTTCGCTTGGGTCTCGGCGACCGGAATATTACCAAAGCTCATAATCACGCTGTTTGATGGATGGTAATGGCTTTGATGGAACTCAACAAGCTCGGTGTGGGTCAAATCAGGAATATCCGCAGGATCACCGCCCGAGTTATAATGATAAGTGGTCGTCGGGAATAAGTGATGAGCGACCGTATGATAGAGCTGGTCGATCTCGCCGCTCATCGCGCCTTTCATCTCATTAAAGACAATACCTTTAAACTGCGGTTTGTCATTTTCGTCCAATTCTACGCGGATACCTTCTTGAGCAAAATCAAGCGGATGAATATTGGGGAAAAACGACGCATCAAGATACACCGCCAGCAAATTGAAGTAATCGTTTTTATTTTGTGTGGCATACGGATACGCTGTCCAGTCGGCCGCGGTCATGGCGTTCATAAAGGTGTTTAATGAGCGCTTAATCATCGAAAAAAACGGATCACGAACCGGAAACCTTGCCGAGCCGCAAAGTGCCACATGCTCCAAGATATGTGCCTCGCCCTTTGAGTCCATCGGCTGAGTACGAAAGCCAACCAAAAAGGCGTTTTCATCACTTGGGTGCGCCAAATGATAATGCATCGCGCCGGTTTTGACATGCTGACTGATCAGCACGTCCATTGACAACGCCTCAATATGGCGATGCTCAATCAACTCAAACGCTGGATGAAGCGTTAGATCGGCGATAAATGGCATGTCAGTCATAGTGATCCTTATCAAATTATAATATATAGGGTGCCGTAGTAGATGGGGCTGCTGTTTTGATAAGTCAAGCGATCTGAGCGTTAATATTCTACGTCGCCCCTTCTCTTTATGAGTCGATTGACAGGTCGTTTTGTAAGTCGCTTGATCAACAAAGTCTTATGGGCTGTCTGTTAAATGCTAAATCACTTAGGAGGTTATAAAGATTGTCTATCTGGGAATATCCATAACAAAATAATGGATTTAACCCTTAACAAACACCGCCACCACTGCTACTATAAAATAAACGTCTTAATAGGAGCTGATGATGGGCTATCAACATATTTTACTGGTCACCGACTTGTTGTCTGATGCAGATGCCGTCGCACTCAAGGCCAAACGTATCCTTGCAGGCTCTCCTGAAGCGAGGCTGTCTGTATTGCATATCGTCGAGGACGACATGGTGCGCTTTGGCTTTGAGCTGGTGCCAGCCTCCAGCCTATCAGGCGATGTCGATGGCGAGCACTGGCAAGAAGCACGAGAAAAACTGGCGCAGTTTTTGGCGCGTAATGAGTTGCAGGCGGTCAACTCTGAGGTGACATCTGCTATCTCGAACAGTAAGGGTATCGTCAATTATTGCCGCGACCATCAAGTCGATTTGCTCATCATCGGCCGCCATGAGCGTCATGGTATCGCCGCATGGTTGGCCAAAGCGACGGCCGACAGTATCTTGCCAAATATTCCTTGCGACAGCTTGGTGGTCAAGCTCGACCAGCCCTTTGCAGAGTAATACGCGGCCTGCATCATCTGTATGATGACGCTTGATAACGACTTAACAGCGCTCTGTAGTAGTGCTATAGTAAATACTATCTGTCATGAGGAAGACGCTATGAGTTACGAACACATACTACTGGTCACCGACTTACTCTCTGATGCCGATATCGTCGCACAAAAGGCCAAACGTATCGTCGATAACCGCCCAGGCGCTAAGCTATCCGTACTGCACATCGTCAAAGACACCATGGTCGGTTTTGGTTATGAGTTGGTCCCCGCCTCGAGCTTATACGATGAGATCGATGACGAGCGCTGCCAAGAAGCACGGGCAAAGCTGGCGCAGTTTTTGGCGCGTAATGAGCTAGACGCCGTCAACTCGCAAGTGACCACCGCCATTTCTAGCAGCGAAGGCATCGTCAATTATTGCCACAAACACGACGTCGATCTCTTGGTCATCGGTCGGCACAAACGCACAGGCATCGCCGCGTGGATCAGCGGTGCTACGGCGGACAATATCCTGCCCAACGTCCCATGCGACAGCTTGGTCGTAAGACTCGACAAACCCGTATCCAAGTAGCGCCAATAACACGTTACTTAGTAGCGCTCAAACCGTAACGCACAAATAGTCGCGCTCAAAACCTCAAACGCTAAAAAAGCGCGGTGTATCTACGACGCCGCGCTTTTTGCGTTTGCTCAATCGTCTTGTATCATATCTATAAAAGTCTGCCAAATCGGGCTTTGATGGCGGGCTTTGTGCCAGACCAACCACCACGTCCGTGACAGATCGATACCTGCGACTTTTACTTGTACCAGCTTTCCTGCTGCCAGCTCCGCCTCGATGACATGCTGAGACAGGCAGCCAAGACCGATATCGGCACTGACCATATGCTTGATGGCCTCCGACTGCTGAATTGCCATGATCACCTCAGCCTCTGGCAGATGCTTGAGCAGCTGCTCATCAATGATCTGCCGCGTGCCCGACCCCGCCTCTCGCACCAGTAGCGGCAGTTTGGCCAACTGCGTAAGAGTCATATGATACAGACGTTCAGCCTCTTGATAATCTGCAAGACCTGCCAGCCATCTGCTATCTCGTTTGGCAAATATCATCAAAGTATCTGTCCGCCATGCGCGCTGCTCGATGGTCTTAATATCTGTGGGGCGCGGCATGCCCTCTACCAACGCGATATCGATATTTAGCTGCTCAACCTCCGCCACCACCTCTTGCGTATTGGCGATATACATATCGACACGAGCGTCTGGCAGCACTTGATACAGCTTGGCCAGCAGCGGCGGCAAGGCATAGTTACCGATGGTGGTGCTGGCGCCAATATGAATCTGACCGGCTTGATACTTATGATAATGCTCCAGCGTCAACGACTGCTCTAAGATCGCTTGCGCTTGTATATAAATAGGATGGGCATTGGGGTGCTGGTTGAGCCTACGTCCGACCCGCTCAAATAACGGCATCTGCAAACGCGCCTCCAGCTCACTCAGCGCACTACTGACGGCCGACTGCGAGAGATGCAGCGCTTCACTGGCGCGGCTGGTGCTACCAGTTTGATAAATACTCACAAACACCGCCAGTTGCTTTAGGGTAATCTTCGGTAGCGTTTGCATGGCTTTTTTCATTGTCTCGCTTGCCTTATATCCGTCTGTAGATGTATGTCACACGACCTATATTTTTTAATACACAACAGATTTAACAATCTGTCTTTTACTATAGTGAATTCAGTATAGTAAAAGACACAGTCGGACTGGGATAAATTTTTCGCAGCATCGAGCAGCGTAGGCATAGCACGCAAGGAGAATTTAGACCAGTTCCACCTTGATATATAATGTATCTGTTTTATTTAAGATCGACTATAAGCTTGTTTTAACAACGCCTTCGTCACTGCTGGCACCTCTGCTTTTAATAGAGGTGTTTTTCACGCCACTCTTACCTATATTTTCGATAACTTCTATCTTATTAATCTGTTTTTATTATAAGTTGGCTTGTCTTATACTGTCTACTCATAAGCTTATGCTTATTTTGATTATAGCCATGAGGACGACGAACCATGTATGCTTTTACACAGTCAATGAATCACTATTGCCCGCGCAACCGCCACTTAGCAGGGCTGATGGTGGTGTTCTTTGGTAGTTTGCTGTGCTTGTGGTTGGATACTAGCATCGATAGTTGGTCAAATGGCCGTATCGTTGGCCTCTCTCCGTTGACGCTGGCGATATTGCTTGGCATGGTACTGGGCAATACCGTCTACCCGCAGTTCGCGGAGCGCTTACAGGTGGGCGTGGCCTTTGCTAAGGGGCAAATATTGCGTCTGGCCATTATTTTTTATGGCTTTAAGCTGACCTTAACACAAGTCTCCAGTGTCGGAATGCCAGCGATCATGACCGATGCTCTGGTCTTGACCTCGACGTTTTTATTGACTTACTGGCTCGGTACCAGATGGCTAAAGGTCGATAAGCAAACGACACTACTGATTGGCTCAGGGGCTAGCATTTGCGGGGCGGCAGCAGTCATCGCCGCAGAGCCTGTGGTCAAGGCCGAAGCGCACAAGGTGACGATCGCTGTGGCGACGGTAGTGGTATTTGGCACCATTGCCATGCTGCTTTATCCATTTTTATACCATCTTGGCTGGCTGCAGCCGTGGCTCGACGCTCAGCAATACGGTATTTATACCGGCTCCACCATTCATGAAGTGGCGCAAGTGGTGGTCGCGGGTAACGCGGTGAGCACCGAGGTCGGCAATACCGCGGTCGTCACCAAAATGATAAGGGTCATGATGCTCGCGCCATTTTTGCTTATTTTATCATTTGCCTTGACCTCATCTAGTAGCGGCCAAACTGACAAACCTTCCCTAATGAGCCGTGTACGACAAGTGAATGTCCCTTGGTTTGCTTTTATCTTTATCTTGGTGGTGCTGTTGCACACTTGGATACCGATGTCCGATGGCTTTGAGCAAAGTATGGTGATGCTAGATGATGTGATGCTGACGATGGCGATGTTTGCGTTAGGCTTAACCACACATATGAGCGCTATCAAACAAGCTGGCGTCAAGCCGCTGATTTTAGGAGCAGTGATGTTTGCTTGGTTGCTGCTCGGCGGCGGGGTGATCAATATCGCTATCAGCTCATTTGCCTAAAACTAGAAAGGCCAACGATAGTGAAGTCGTTGGCCTTTTTTATTGCTCGTCTGTATAAGCGATGATAGCCATCATAAATGATAACTATCTATAATCCCATAACTTACGACCCTTAACTACAGACGAAAAAAAACGAACCCAAAGGCTCGTTTTTTTATCTTGCTCTATTTATCTATAAAAGACAAATTAGATAGCAACGATGTTGTGTGCTTGTGGGCCTTTTTGGCCTTGAGTTACAGTGAACTCAACTTCTTGGCCTTCAGCCAAAGTTTTGAAGCCTGAGCCTGAGATTTCGCTGTAATGAGCGAAAACGTCTGCGCCGTTTTCTGGAGCGATGAAACCAAAGCCTTTAGCTTCGTTGAACCACTTAACTGTACCTTTTTGAACGTCTGACATAGTCATAACCCTGATATTTAATTTATTTGTGGTCTAATAGACCGATAACGCTTGCAAATAGCTACTGAACGATAAATATTAAAACGAAGGATTATAACTAATACTACGAGGTAATGATTTGGTGCAGAACTGCTCTTAAGCTTGGATGTATTATATGAGGAACATTCTAGTATCGCAAGCCTTATCTCAGGTTTTATGTAACCGGACTTAACTATTGCCCTATATTGGCGACTTTATTTGGCATTTGGCAGACGAAACAAATAGGCGGCAACCCCGCTACAGACCAGTGCTACCAGCCATGCCGCCCATGTCATATCAGCGGGCAGACGATAAAACAACATGGCAGTCGATATCGCCATCATGATGGTCGCAAGCCACTTAGCATAAAGCGGTACTGCATGATTTTCTTCCCAATCACGGACGTATTTGCCAAAGTATTTGTGATTGATTAGCCAAAAATGAAAGCGCCGCGAGCTACGTGCCCAGCACCCTGCTGCCAGTAATATAAAAGGCGCAGTCGGCATCACGGGTAGCAAAATGCCGATGATACCCAGCACAAAAAACAACCAGCCTAATATGACAAATGTCCAACGCACTGTCGGGCTGTGGTGCTGATTGGTCTTTGGGCGGTAGTAGAAGTGCTTTTTTTGGCTCATAAAGGATGTCGTTGGATAGTGGATATCGTTGGATAGTGTCAGATAGTCAGGTTTTGGCCGGCAAATTTATGACAAAGACGGCGGCTTATAGAACTCACTAAGGATGCCGTATCAGGAGATATGCTACAAGACTATTTTTATGAGGGTTTTGCTATCAATCGGTATGTTTGGTTAGTGATTGGGTAAGTACCAATGACAAATACTGCGCTCTTCTATTAACACGTCGATTGAAAGCGCTTATAAAAAGCCGTCACAAATGAGAACTTTTATAAAGGGCGGTTAACGAGCGTCAGTCATCACCTTTCATTGTCATTCCTGATACGCTTGCATCACCGCTTACAAGTCGTCTATGATAATGCAGTAGCTATCGATAATAGCCATTCGCAGTACGGATTCATTAGCAGTACTGATCAAAAATAATGCAGCACCACTCAATCTTGTCGGGGTGCTTTGCTTTTAACCTTGTAACGATTGTTAAAATCATCGCTGAGACACACCCGTGAACCTGAAGCAGTTAGCACTGACGTAGGAAACAAGCGTGACACGTTTTAATGAATCTTTTGGCCATACGTTCATGGTGATGGCGTAGCTGATTTTGAGATTTTGCCTTTCTTGTTTTGCCTTTTTTGTTTTATTTAAACAGCATCAGTCTGATTGTTTTCTATCATTAAAAAGGAAACAACCATGCAGTCAACCACCAAACTGACCCTCACCCTCGAATGGTTCTTAAACCCTGATCACCTGTCCTTTATCGCGGGTGTGACCACAGAAGCATATGAGCAGGCAGGGCTAGATATCACTATCATTGAGCCTGATGACCACTATGATGGCTTTGCTGAATTGCAAAATCAAAGTATCGATCTGCATGTGAATGAGCCGATTCATCTGTTTGAGCATTACGCGCCGAATCTGCTCGCGCTGGGCTGTTTTTTTGAGACCGATGGCGGCATATTAATGCGTCAATCCAGTATGGATAAGCTCAAGAATAATCAACCCATTCGTATCTGCACACCTGCGGCTGAAGAAAAAACCAATCGCATTGGCTTTGAGATTTTATCCCGCTATGCCAAGAAAAACGGCTTTAGTATCAGTCGTGACAATGTAACCTTTGTACAAAAGGACTTTTATCATATAAAAAACCTGCAAGAAGACCCAAGTCTCGATGGTGCATGGCTGTGCTTTTATAACTTTGAAGGGGTTGAAGCGACGCATGAAGGGTTGGACTTTACGTTTATCGACCAGCATCTGTCCCCTTATCCGAACTTTTCGGCGTTAGAGATTCTGACGACTGAGGATATCTATAACGCGAAAAAAGACGCGATAGATACCTTTATCCAAGTGACCAACCAGATGACTGAGCTGTGTAAAAATGATCCAGAGACTGCCCACCATATGTATTACAACTATAGTAAAACTGAGGCGGACGCGCTGATGGATGCGATCATAGATAATACGCTGGGCAGATTGATCACGCCTATCAAGCCTGATGCGAATAAATGGCAAGAGCTACGCGAGATGCTGGCCGAAATCGATATTGTGACGTTGACTGATGAGCAGTATCAATCGCTGTGGGCATTTTAGAAGTTAAAATATTTTGAACAATAAAAAACCGCCGTCGTGTTTACTATGGCGGTTTTTTAATGTCAGTATGACAATTTGGTTCTAGAATCTTAATCGCTATTTCTCTTATGTGAGTTTTTATAGTTAAATCCAGGAGGTACGCTTTTAAAGGTGTTTGTTGATATAGAAGTATAACCTGTTTTGCCAAACTGAAAATCTCTCAGCTTAGATATATCAACAGTAGTTTTTAATACACATTCATTTTCACCACCCTTTAGATACAACATCTTCTTAAGTTCTGTTTTAGATGGTCGCAATACACAAGAGCCACCATATTGGGATGTGTTTACCTGCACAACGTAACAATGCAGATCTCGAACTACAGACTCCATAATATGATCATAATAATTAGTATCAGAATTGAAAACAGAGGCAACCAGTAAGTCTATTTCATTTTTAAATATAGCTCGATGATTAATATCAGCTAGCTCATAGCAATTGTAAGTAGCTAAAGATACTCCTTTCCATTTGACCTTATGGTAACAACTTACTTTATTCAAACTAAAAGGTTCTATAGGAGATTTTAAATGGTATTCATTAATCAATCTATCTTCTCTAGGTGAATAATGGTTTTTAAGCCTTGCCGTAAAAATATTCTTTCTGTAGCGCTTTACTCCCTCAATATAAGGTAAAGACTCAATCATTAAGTTATACGCTATTTTGTTTTTTGATACCCAATGTTCTAAGCCAAATATAACTCCTATATTTCTTGTTCTGGAAAAGGATATAATATACGGTAGCCAGAGCACAGGTACACTGACCTCAGGAAGAACCAGCAGATCACATTCATTTTTTTTAGCTGACTCTAAAATATTTTTTAATTTATTCCATCTTTTGATAGATATATTAGGTGCTTGATCATCCTTAAGATTTATATATATATCCGATTCATCAATTCTTATATTAGCTATGCCAACACCAATTTCACCCAACTTACTATTATCGGGTAAGTTCACATCTACGATTTTTAGAGAGTTACTCGATAAATTAGGATTAGTTTCAACCTTAATATTATCTAGAGTGAAACCATATTGATAGGCATCTTTACATCCTTTGAAATATTGTTCAAAGTCAAAAGCAATCTCGTTTTCGCGCCCTTCTGGAGAAGAGTTTATTTTCTCTAACAGTTTCAACAATTGAAGCTCATCAAAGTTAATAAATCTTGGAGAGTATTCCACCTTATTCTTATCAAGCTCTAGACCTGTAGAAGTAAGTATCTTATCTTGATTTATAAAGCTCCCACGATAACTACTATAGTTTATTAAAGGCCATACAACCAAGTCGTGATTAAAAATATTACTAACTTTAAATTTTTGTGCTAGCGCCTCTTCTGGGGGTAAAAGCAGTGAAACATCAACAAAACTAATCTCTTTTCCTATCCTCGAAAAATTCACAGTTGGTGCTTTTGCTAGGTGAAAGCATATATTATTATACGCTTCAAGAGATTCGATAAGGCTGTTACGGTATCTTTCATCCTCTATATCAAGATAAGCCTTACTAGAAGTCGAAATTATTTCCAAATCTATTATACTTTTAAGTTCTAGGGCTTCTGTCAATCTATTATTGACAAAAAGATATTCATATATTTTATGCCAAAAACCATAAAATCTTAATATATTAAAACCTTTAAAAAGATGTTTTATCTTATAATAAATATCGGTTGAGTTATTAAACCCACAAAGTTTATTTGCTAAAATATGGCTATTTAAAAAATTCAACAGTTCTCTTTTGTTTTCTGTTACACCTATTAAACTCTTTAAATGGTCTTCCTCCTGACTATACAAGGCCTTATAAGCGAAAAAATCTAAATCCTCATCAATATGGCTATTATGAAAATTAATTATACTAGTTTTTGAATCCAATTCTTTCTTCAAGAACTTCAGTCCTGCCTTGCTATCATCTTTCCCAAAATGTTGTAAAACCACTTTCTTCATTTGAATTTTTGGATTATCTAAGTTTATTGATCCAGTTAGACAAACCGTCAATTCGCTTCCTTCAAATTTTATCAACTTACCTAGATATCTATAGATAAAGTTCTTTATTGTATCTTCAGAAGACAGTATGGGTTTTTTAAAAACCATTAAAATATCATCTACATATCTTCCATAATACGAAGGTCTAACAACTTCGGAAATATGTTCATCAAAGCGCTTTAATGCATAATTACCTAATATCGATGAGCTAACAAAACCGATCGGAAGAGTATTTTTATTACAATTATTTTTGCTTGATCCTAATCCAAGGCTTTGTCTCCTCAAAGAATTATAAGACTTTAAAATATCTTCTAACATTAGAGTTAAATTTCTGTATTTATTTTCTGGTAGGTTCCTAAAATCTATATCCAAATTATAGTAGAAAGACTTTATATCTAAAGATAAAATTGCTACATCTTCGTTGTTCTCAGATATAGAAGCTGCTTGCTTAACAGCGTTTCTTCTCCAATGGTCATATTGAGTAAAGTAGTATTTATATATCTTATTTGACTTATATTCTGACGTATGATTTGTAATAAAACTTTTAGCGTCTTTTGATAATCTATTCCCATAACAATCGTCAGATAAAGAGTTATCTAACTCACTACCCACCAATAAAGACCAGAGAACATCAAGTAAATGAAACTCTATAGGAGCATCAATTATAAAGTTACAGCCTTCAAATTTATATCTTTCCTTCGAATTATTATTCGTATAAAAATTTTCTTCTTTATAACTATCCTTCTCGTCACTAACCTCTAGAAACCTTTTTGGTAAATATCTGACCTCAATTTTATTTAATAGTGCAGTAAACTCTTCAGACTCTAAAAAATTTTCATTATTTATTTTCTCGGAGAAAGTCTGAAAAAAATCCTCCAATAGTGAGTAGTTAAGATTAGGATAGTCTGTAGATTGATTACTTGTGTCTCTACACTGAGCAAATTCGAACTCTGCTACTCTTTTTTTTATAAATAGATTATACTTTTCATTGTATGCATATGTTTTCAAATATTTATATGCTTTTTCTATCATTTCAGCTGTTATATTCAAAATTTATACCCTGTAGATAACTATCATTAATTTTACACGTCCTTGTGTATTAAATTGCATAGATTCAAACACATCTAATAAAACCTACAACGCTTTTAACTGCTCCATCTGCGCCGTCATCGCCGTCAACTGCCCTTCTAACTCAGCCAGTTTCGCCTTCTCAGCATCGACTACTTGCGCAGGCGCTTTACTGACAAAGCCTGCATTGCTCAGCTTGCGAGCGATACCGTCTGCTTGCTTTTGTAGCTTCTCATACGCTTTGTCCAGACGTGCCAGCTCAGCCGTTGGATCGATTAGCCCTTTCATCGGTACCAGTACGCGTAGCTGACCGACCATACTTGATGATGACAGTGGCACCTCATCACCTTCTTTGACGATCTCTAAGCTCTCGACTTTGGCCAGTGCTTTAAACTGGTTTTTGATACGTGATAGCCGCGCTTCTTCCTCATCTGAGATATTTTGTAGCAATACTGGTAGGCGTACGGCGTTACCCAGTTTCATCTCACCGCGGATATTGCGGATACTGGCGATCAGCTCTTGTAGCCATGCCATGTCCGCCTCCACCTGCTCACTGATCTGCGCATTATCAGCTTGAGGATAAGCTGCGACGACGATGCTGTCGGTATCTTTACGGCTCAGCAGCGGCGCGACAGTCTGCCAAATCTCTTCGGTCAGATACGGCATGATCGGATGGCTAAAGCGCAGCGCCGTCTCGAGCACATGCAGCAGCACGTAGCGGATTTGCGCTTTACGCTCGTCTGTCACCGAGTCATCATTGAGGCTGGCTTTGGCAAGCTCGACATACCAGTCGCAGTACTCGTTCCAGATAAACTCATAAATGTCATGGCTGACCATATCGAGGCGATACTGGGCAAAGTGCTGATGGATATTGCTAATCGTCGAGTTGAGACGGCTCATGATCCATTTTTCTGGTAATTCCCAAACATCTACGTTGGCCGCTTGGTCGATAGGTTTGGCGTTACCGTCATTATCGATACAGTTCATCAGTACAAAGCGGCTGGCGTTCCAGATTTTATTACAGAAGTTCCGATAGCCCTCAACGCGCTTGAGATCAAAGTTGATGTCGCGGCCAGTACTGGCAAGAGAGGTGAAGGTAAAGCGCAGCGCATCGGTACCATAGGCTGGGATACCCTCTGGGAACTCTTTACGCGTTTGCTTCTCAATCTTCGCCGCGTCCTTGGGATTCATCATATTGCTGGTGCGTTTTTCGACCAGCGCTTCTAGATCGATACCGTCAATCAAATCAATCGGATCTAAGACGTTGCCTTTCGATTTGGACATCTTTTGACCATTGCCATCACGTACTAGGCCGTGGACATAGACAGTCTTAAACGGCACTTGCGGCGTACCATCTTCGTTTTTGACAAAATGCATGGTCATCATGATCATGCGCGCCACCCAAAAGAAGATAATGTCAAAACCAGTGACTAACACGCTGGTCGGGTGAAAAGTCTGCAGCACGCGCGGATCGGCCTTAGGGTCTGCCCAATCTAACGTACTAAAGGTCCATAGCCCTGAGCTAAACCACGTATCAAGGACATCATCGTCTTGGCGCAATACCACATCATCGCCTAAATTGTACTTAGTGCGAACCTCCGCCTCGCTACGTGCGACATACACCTCACCTGCCGCATCGTCGTACCACGCTGGGATGCGGTGACCCCACCACAGCTGACGGCTGATACACCAGTCTTGCAGGTCAGTCATCCATGCCATGTACATGTTTTTGTACTGCGCAGGGACAAACTCAATACGACCATCTTCGACCGCATCGATCGCTGGTCCCGCCAGCTTATTGACGGCGACATACCACTGATCAGTCAGCCACGGCTCGACGATGGTACCACCGCGCTCGGCACGCGGCGCTTTTAGCGCGTAGTCTTCGATGTCTTCTAGCCAGCCTTCGCTACTTGCTTGCTCGACCAGTTGCTTGCGCGCCGCAAAACGCTCAAGCCCAGCGTATTCGCTCGGCGTGGTCTCAAGTGCAGGCTCACGCGTTTGCAGATCAGCATAGACCTCCATCTCAGGCAAAATGTTGGCACGCTCATCTAAGATGTTAATCAGTGGCAAGCTGTGACGACGGCCCAGCTCATAGTCATTAAAGTCATGGGCAGGGGTAATCTTGACACAGCCTGTACCAAAGTCGCTTTCGACATAATCATCGGCCACGATCGGCACCACGCGGCCTGTGATTGGCAAAGTAATGGTCTTGCCGATCAAATGCGCATAGCGCTCATCGCTTGGGTTGACGGCCACAGCGGTATCACCCAATAATGTCTCAGGACGGGTGGTGGCGACCACCAGATAGTTTTTGCCGTCTTGGGTGGTGATGTCTGTATCGGTGAAATAGTAGCGGAAATGCCACAAGCTGCCTTTTTCATCGACGTTTTCTACTTCTAAATCAGACAGTGCGGTTTGGAACTTAGGGTCCCAGTTGACCAAGCGCTTACCGCGGTAAATAAGACCTTCATCAAACAGACGCACAAACACTTCTTTGACCGCATTGGATAAGCCATCATCCATGGTAAAGCGCTCACGCGACCAATCCACCGAGCTACCAAGACGGCGAATCTGACGGGTGATGTTGCCGCCCGACTCTTCTTTCCACTCCCACACTTTATCGATAAAGTCTTCGCGCGTCATATCACGGCGGCGGATGCCTTGCGCCTCTAGGCGGCGCTCAACGACCATCTGGGTTGCGATACCAGCGTGATCGGTGCCCGGTTGCCAAAGCGTATTGTCGCCGTCCATACGGTGATAGCGGGTCAGCGCATCCATGATGGCATTATTAAAACCATGCCCCATGTGTAGCGAGCCTGTGACGTTCGGCGGTGGCAAGGCGATAGAAAACGAATCGTCCTTATCAAAAGTTGGGGCAAAATAACCGCTCTCCTCCCAGCCTTGATACATGCCCGCTTCGACATCCTTTGGGCTGTAAGCGTTTTCTAATTGGCTCAAGGCGGCTTGAATAGACTCGGTCAAGTTGGTCGTGCTGTTGGTATGATTCTCAGGATTGCTCATAATAGAATAATCTTTTATTAATAATGAATGAATTCGGTCAAACAAATAACATGAAACGTAAGCGATGAGATTGATAGAGTGATTTTAACGCAGATGGCCAGATTTTGTTAGATGCTAAGGCAATTTATCGGCTTTTCGGCTTTGAAGCGCATCCATTAAACAATTAACGAACAGCAATCCCCCTCTGGCAAATATAATACGTTATAGTCATGCTATAACATATAACGTCTGTCCATATATTGGCCGAGACCTTCTGCCAGTCGGTAGCGCCCCATCATTGTCCCATAACCAGCGAGTTTACTGTGCCCAAAGATACCGAGCATAACAACACCTACCAAGCCGAGCCATCACGCAATAAGCCTACCGCAGAGGATATCGCGCGCCCTGACGATACGCCAGCCAATGACGCTGCCGCAGACCACTACCCGCCAGACCACAGCGAGGTACAAGCAACTAAGACCCTAAAGGATGAAGACCTACCCAAAGAAATCAGCGATGAAGACAAAGAAACCATCAAAAAAGTCGCAGGCGATGACAATCTAAGCCAAGCAAAAAGCTATGCCAGTATCTTGGTGGAGCAAGTGATACATGCCAAAGAAACCTTTGAGCGCTCTTTGGGCTCATTATTTACCAGCGCCTTTACCGCAGGGTTTGAGATTGGCATCAGCTTTTTTATGATTTTATCAGCCTTTGCGCTACTGAGCGCCGTCATACCTAGCGAGTATGCCATCGTCCTCGCCTCCTTGCTGTATCCGGTGGGCTTTATCATCGTTGTCATCGGCCAGTCGCTATTATTTACCGAGCAGACCTCCCTCTTAAGCCTGCCTGTCTTAAACAAAATCGAACCATTGCACAAGCTGCTAAGGCTATGGGGCATCGTTATCGCAGGCAATATCGTCGGCGGCTGCCTGTTTGCCGCCTTGATGATTGGCCTTGGCCTGAATATGCAGCTGTTTGGCGCCAGTGATATCGATGCTTATGCTGAGCATATTTTGGGGTTTAGATGGTGGGTCATCTTTGGCAGTGCCGTACTGGCAGGCTGGATGATGGGCATCGCGGCATGGCTTGTGACCTCAGCGCGCGATACCATTAGCCGTATCGTCTTGGTAACGCTAATCACCAGTAGTATTGGTTTTTTGGGACTGCATCATAGCATCGTCGGCAACATCGAGATTTTCTCCGCCCTACTATATGGCAATACCGTCAGTCTGTGGCGCTATTTGCTGTTTTTGATAGTGGTGCTGGCTGGCAATACGGTGGGCGGCGTGGTCTTTGTCGCGATACTAAAAAACCGCGCTTTTTTATTTGAAGTGGAGCGTGTCAAAGAGCAGACCGACGACAAAATATAGTCAGTCCGATATAACATTGGCACACTTTATGTCTTATGCCACTGGTATGTATTTTGCGCAGTATCAAGCAGCATCGAGCAACATCGGCACAGCGCGTAAAGAAAGCTAAACACCCGTAGCGCTGTCCCAATTTTAAAATAGATTACTTATAAGTATCGATGCGCGTAGCCTTAGCGCTAGTCAACACCCTATAAAACCAATACAAGGCGACACAAGGTGACTCGGATCGCTTTGAGTAGCCAGTTACAAACGGCGAGCAGCTAAGACGCTCATCTCCACCTCTGAGCGCTTTACTTGACGATATTTGGCGCCAAACACTCTGACCAAGATACCAGCAGTCAAAAACATGATGAGGGTATAAATCGCAGGCGTCATCGACATTTTATAATTGGCCAATAGGGTCAATGCCATAAAGAGAGATAACGTGCTGTTTTGTAGGCCGACTTCTAAGGTTACCGACGTTCTTTGCACCAAGTTTAGGCCGAACCATTTACTGCTATAGTAGCCAAGCGCCATGGTCGAGAGGTTAAGGAGCAACGATACTTTTAAAAGCGGCTTTATCTGTTTTATTCAACGACTTATCAGTCAGATGTGGTGGTCAAAGCAAGGAGAGCAAACTAGGAAGGGAAATCAGGAAGGCAAATAAAGCGTAAAAGCAAGACAATTAGAGCGTGTCATCGATACTATGCACCGCTGTGCCATAAGCAATGGCCTCCACCATGCTACCGAGCTGGTCGACATTGGTCACCTCAAGGCGTAAACCATAGATGTGATTGTAGCCTTTGGCATGTGCTTGAGTGCGCATACGTACGATGGCCTCGCGGCGCGCGCGATCCAGCAGTGTCTCATAAGTGGTTAGGTTTTTGCCAAAGGTGCTCAGCACTCGCGCGACGATCATTTTAAAATAATCCTGTGCGATCACGACACTGCCGAGCACCAGCTCACCTTGCGTGTCCGCCGCCAGTTTGGGGCGATAAAACCGCTCGCTTGAGACCACGATATGACCCAGCGTTTGCTCAGCTTGCCGTAGCTGCGCTAGATGCTGACGCTCATGACGGGTGCCAAAAAACCACCCCACCACAAACAATACAAGGAGCGGCGCATAGTTGATAAGCATTTGGGTGAATGACTGGTTCATGACACGTCTCTTCTTATAAAAAAGCGGATAGGCTTTTTAGGTGGTTAACCAAAAGGGTTGAAACGTGGTAAGTCATCAGCTGGCACTGCGCTTGGCTGGGTGGTCGCGGCTTGCGGTGGGCGTGATGAATCATCGTGACGATGGGGCGGCTGAGACGCTGGATCCGGCATCGGTACGGCCTTGACCGCCGTACCATAGACAAACAGCTCGGAAGCCCCTTGAGCGATACTAGAGGTCGAAAAGCGCAAGCCCACCACCGCATCTGCGCCCAGTGCTTCGGCCTTGACCACCATACGATCGATTGCCTCTTGGCGCGATTCTTCTAACAGCTCGGTATAGGCAGTCAGCTCGCCACCGACGATGTTTTTTAGCCCAGCAAACAAGTCTTTGCCGACGTGTTTTGAGCGTACCGTACTGCCATAGACCACATCCAAACGCTCAGTGATCTGATACCCTGGTAGATGCTCAAGATTGGAGAGTTGCAAAGCCATGATATTACCTTATGCATACAAAATAACAGCGGCAGCTGTCTGTTAAAACAGTTGCTACTTAAAAGAACTGACGCGTGGGAAGATCTAGGTACGGTATCAGTCGTTGGTATGAAACAACAAAAACAGCTCGGTCAGATTGCCTTCGATACTATTGGCCATCTGTGCCAGCTTGTCTTCATCACGGCGCATGGCAGCCAGCTCAGGATCTTCATCATCGATACCACTGAGCACAATCATCGGTAGCGTCAATACCGCCACATCCTCGCTGGTTTCTTCATCTTCAAACCAATCACTGGCTTCCTCGCCATACATCGCATCGACAAAACCAATCGACCAAGCGACGATGTCTGACTCATCGGAGAAATCTACCGCCACTTCCTCATCACCAGCGTCTTCGTTGAAAGGCAACTCGATGGGTGTCTCGTTTTTTAGCTCAGCCATGATAGCGGCACGCCAGCGTTTGATACCATCGACGACGTTTTCTGGAATCTCGCTCACATGACCTTCAAAAAACGCATCCAACCAATTAGGCAGCGGGCGACCGATAACGGTGGCGGTCAAAAAACCATGGGCGGCGACACTATCGAGGACGTAGGGGTTTTCTTGGGTGTCTAAGTAGTCTAGTAGTTCGTCAAAGCTTAATGGATCACTCATGAGTAAAAGTCCTTAAATGAGGGGTGTCAATCGCAAAACGATCGAAGATAGGCATGATGATAGAGGGGACAAGAAAGCGACTGTTAAAAGTTACGTATCCAAACCGTCATGATAAAAAATAAAAGCAGGCAACGCCAAATCTCGATAGAAAGATGAAGCGCTGCTGTAGAGCGGTCATTAAAAGGCTTTAGTTGACAAACATACGGCGCTAGAGCGACAGACGAATGCTGCTGACAGAAAAAAAATGCCGGCATTATGACGTAGCCGCTCAGATATCGTCGTCGTCCCAATCATCGTCGTCTTCATCGAAATCGTCGAGATCATCGAGATCGTCTTTTAGCTCTCTTGCCAAACGCTTTTCTTCGAGCAAGTTATCGATCAATCGACGCTTTTCGAGGCTACTTAAGCGTGTGCGCACACTTGTCTCAGCCTCTTCTACTATCTTTGCGTCATCATCATCGACAAAGTCATCATCAAAATCGTCGTCAATATCAGCATCACTCATGACAAACTCCTATCAGTTTTAGCAAAGGTATAAAAAATACATCAATATATATATGCCTTATAAAGTCTCTGTTGAGAGTTGTCAATCCTTTTTGTCAATATGGCATATTTCCCAGTCCCAGCCGAACCTCTTTGCCAAGCGGTATTGTAGGCAATTGTACAGACTACATCGGTACAAGACAGCGCTCTTGATGAGCACTTACGAATAAGAAGCCTCTTGATTGTCGACCATCAATACCGCATTACGCACATCCGCCAACCGCTGAATCATCGCATCATTACCTCCCTCAAATATCGCACACTCACGCTCATAGACGGTCGTTGGGCGCATGATGCTCTGTACCTGTACATGGTGGCTGATTTGTTTGAGACCTGCATTGGGCAATAAGATCAGCATTTGCTCTTTTTTGCCGATACCATGCAGCAGATGCATCATGGCTTCACTTTGTGCATCATCACTGACGCCTGCTTTGGCAGGCAGTGCAAAACGCGACAGCTCGATATGCTTATCATGGATGATTTTGTTTAGCATCAAATACAGCTTGCCCAGCATCACGCCTGCCAGCGCCACTTTGGCATGGCTGTTGTCGGCTTTGAGCAGCACACTGGCTCCTTTATCATCAAAACTTGGCTCATTTATCACGCTGACACCGAGCAGTAGCGGCTGTTTTAGTAGCTCAGTCGTCGCTTGGTTGAGCAGCTGTGTGCATAGTGCCAGATATGGTAGGCGCTGGGCGGGCGCTAGACGCTCAAGCATATTAAACTCATCATGAAAGACGATTTGTACCCTGACACTATCAAACGTACGCGTGGCTGATAGGCCCGCGCTGCCATGAGCCGCTTTGCCTATGCTTTGGTTATGGCTTGTTTCTGATGGTTTATTCTCTGTATGATGGGCTGACTCTGCTTTGGACGTCGCATCAACATCGTCCTTTATACCCGCACTTATATCCGTACTTATATCCGAGTCATGCTCGGTATCAGTCCGAGTATCAGCATCTGCAGACGTTGCGCCTTGCTGCCCTCTGATATAGCTATTGACTGCGCCATGAATGTTTAGCTTACGTACCGCAGCGCTGGCATCGGCGGTGGTTGTATTGACAACTGTGCTCTGTGTCACCTCAACGTCTGCGGCGCGGCGGTCGTCCTCATAGCTGCTACGATCATAATCGCGCTCAGAGCCTCGCTGATCGAGCTGTCTAAACTGCTCGCGATGTAGCTCTGAGACATCACGGCTGATGGCGTTGATTTGCTCTTTGGTCGGGCGCGCAAGATAACCATAAATCAGCCATAGCAATAGATGCAGGAGCAGCATGCCAATGACAAACGGCCACTGCATGGCGATAATCTCACCCTTGCTGATATCTTTTAGCGTCAGCGCCACACTACCGATGACCGCATCGCCTTTGGTAGCGATTTGACGGATGGTATCGCCCTGCTGCATCGGTGCGTTGCCCACTGGTACCAAGATATCATCGTTGTTGTCTTTGATCAAAATACGCGTCACGTCCTGCTCACTGGTGTAACGATTGGCGATGACACTGAGGCTGACACGGTCTTTGTTTTCTAGCGACAGCCTCGCTTCATCTATCAGTTGTGCGACCATCTGTTCGCCTTTTAACGCACGACTTTTGCTCAACTGCTGATCAGTACTGATGACCAATAGTAGTGTCTGCAAACAAAAACTAACCAGAAGAATAATGGCAAACAACCCTTGCCGCGGCGCTAAATACGTCATGATATGGTAAACTTTTTTGGATAAATGAAATTAAAAAACGAGACTGTCGCTCATTTTTTGGCTAATTTTAAAAAATCGTCGGTCTTGTCTATTGTGCTTGCTATCATACTTACACACAGCTGTGCTTACATACCGCTATCGCTCTTATCATACAGACCAAGCGGACGCGCTTATCATAGCTACTATAGCACCATAATAAGCCTTATAGCGTTAGCAGTTTTAGAAATTTATGTGGGCAACGCAGCCGTTTTTTGCAGACCATAATACTTTGCGCGCCATCTATAGGCGCTGACCTGTAAAACTGTTATTATTCCTAATCTTATATGAGCATACAAGGGACAATTGAGTCATGCCAAAAAATACCTCTTATTCGTTACCAAAAGACAGCAAAGCATGGCAACAAGCCGTGGATTCTGTTGCATCGCTACTACCCAACAATACGAATTTGCAAGATTTTGACGCATTGCAGTCCCTTCCTGTTTTTGCCCTTATCGTCGTCCTGCCAACTCACGTATCAGCGCTGGACATTCATCAGTATGTACAGTCTTGGGTCGATGAGCAGCCCAACTGGCATTTGGTCACCGTAGCAGAAGACGCCGATGCCAGCTTTGTCAATATCACGGTGTCTGATACCGAGCCTACAGCAGGTGATGCGCAGCGCTTGCCATTTACCCCCGTGCAGGTCTATCGCTATTTGTTGGTGCCTGTGACCGACACCTTGATGCACCCTGCCAAAAAGACGGCAGCCGCCCACATCATCGACGATCAGCTTACCACCCGCTTACGTCACGACTTGACCAAAGCCTATAACAATACAAGCCGTACAGACAGCGGCGAGCAGTTAGATGTGGTCGATTGTCATATCCTGTCCATCGGTCATATGCTGCGTACGCACAAGCTTGCCTGCTTTGATATGGACTCGACGTTGATCGAACAAGAAGTCATCGTCGAGCTGGCCAAAACCGCTGGTATTGGCGAAAAAGTCGAAGCCATCACCGAGGCGGCAATGCGCGGAGAGATCGGTTTTGATGAATCTTTTGCCCAGCGCGTGGCGCTACTCAAAGGCACCTCAACCGATGTCCTCGATGATATCTGCCGCCGTTTGACCTTATCGACAGGCGCGCGCACCACGATCAGTGCACTCAAAGCACTGGGCTATCATACGGTACTGGTATCAGGGGGCTTTACCTATTTTGCCAACTATATCGCCGAGCAGTTAGGTATCGATGAAGTACACGCCAACGCCTTAGATATCGATGAAGGTGAAGTGACCGGTCATGTGCAGCTGCCTATCGTCAATGGTGCCAAAAAAGCCGCCATCGCCGAGCAGACTGCCGAGCGCTTAGGTATTGATATGTCACAAGTGGTCTGTGTCGGTGACGGTGCTAATGACTTACCGATGATGGCCATTGCTGATTTGGGCGTCGCTTACCGCGCCAAACCCATCGTTCAAGCGCGTGCCGACGCTGCCATCAATGTCACAGGACTTGAGGGCGCGCTTTATGCCTTGGGTTATCCAGCGCTCGCCCCGACCAAGTAACGGCAAAACACACTATAGCCAGTCCCCTATAATACTGGCTGGCAAGATACTATGTACTACTGGGTGCCACGTGCTACTGGTATTTACTTTGTGCAGCATCTATCGGCGTAGGCACAGCACGTAAGGAACATAAACACCAGTCGTGCTGTGCCTGTTCTAAAGTAGAGTAGCTATACGCTCAAAAAAGCTAGGTTGATACCTTGTCATCGACCTAGCTTTTATGTTTATCTCGTTGCATTTTTTCTTTATTAGCTTTGTTTCACTCGATATTTTACCCCATCACGTATTTTTGTATAAAGGATGTACCCATGACGGCACCTCAATCACCGCGGCCAAGCGAGTCGTCAGCAGCGGATAACCAACCAAAATCGCTAGCAGCCACTTATATCAAGGGCATGGCGATGGGCGCCGCTGATATTGTCCCTGGTGTCTCTGGCGGCACTATTGCTTTGATTGCCGGCATCTATGAGCGCCTGATCAATGCGCTCGGCAGTATTGGCCCCAGCTTGTGGCAGGTGTTTCGCGCAGAGAGCGGTTTGCGAGGTTTGCTTGCGGTCTGGCGACAAGTCGATGCCACGTTTTTGTTGTTTTTGTTGCTGGGTATTGCCAGTAGTTTTGCCACGTTAGCAGGTATGATCAAGCACCTCTTAGACCATCAACCGCTACTGATTTGGTCGTTCTTTTTTGGTCTGGTCGTCGCCACGGTATTTTTATTACTGACAGAGATTAAACGCTGGAATATCGGCCGCATGCTACTGTTTTTGGTAGGGATTATCAGTGCTGTGGTGATTAGCAGCCTACCAATCATGACCACCACGCCAAGCTTGCCTTATTTGTTTTTTGCAGGGGCAGTGGCTATTTGTGCGATGATATTGCCTGGGGTATCAGGGTCTTTTATTTTGCTGTTATTGGGTGCTTATGACGCTGTGTTAGAAGCGGTCGATACCATGAACCTTAGCATTCTTTTGACCGTAATCGCTGGTATGGCAACAGGGCTGTTGTTATTCACGCGGGCGCTCAAATGGTTACTAGCGCACTATTACCAAGCCACGCTCGCCCTACTGACCGGCTTTATCGCCGGCTCCTTGGTCAAAGTATGGCCGTGGAAGGTCGATGCGTTGGGGGCGCTCGACAGCGACGCCATTTATAACGTCATGCCATGGCAGTATCCGGCAGGCGCGCAGTGGGCGACCACGATAGGGCTAATGCTGCTTGGCGCTGTATTGGTATCCTTGCTCTCGTGGTGGGGTAATCGCCACGCTTAAGGCCGCTTATCGGCTTTGTGATTGGTGCCTAGTATTCTAAAAAACCAAACGTCAACGGTTGTCGCAAAGCCGCCTCTACCCTCTTTAGCTTTACTCAGCAAGCTTTCATAATAGTCGCATTGTTATAAGAAATTCACCTTATCAATAGCGAGATGAATGATGTTAATGACTGTTTTTTCCTTTATCGGTATAGATAGCTTGAGTGGTACGGCACTGTTTGCGTATGGGCTACTGGCAGGTTTGGTGCTGGCGTTGGCGTTTTCATCACAGCGCTGGCTGCTATGGTATCTGTTTGGCGGTATGGCATATTGGCTAGCAGTCGAGGCCGTCCAAAGCCTATTGATCAGTCGCCCGGCTCTGCTAGCGCTATCAGAATGGCACAGCTATGTCATCGCCATGGGTATCAGCTGGTTGCCGCTGGCAGGCTGGGTGCTGTATCGAGCCATACGCTACGATGATGTCAGTCAGTCAGTACAGCAGCAGCGCGAGTTGCAAGCCGCGCGCTATATCGAGCATACGCCAGTGTATGACGACGATTATCAGCCGCGTTTTCATTGATGATGGCTAATGTTACAAGATACTAAACGCTCTCTACTTAACTACTAAAGAATTGAGGGTATTTGATGGTTTATACTCTAACTATATATTTGCCGCAAAAATTCATATAAAGTACGCTATATTTTTTGTCTTATTCTTTAGGAGTTTTATGATGTTTACGCTACCTGTATTAGATATCAAGTCTGACCCGTTAGATGTATTGCTGGCAGTGATTGGCTATCGCCTCTCTATGCTGGCCGATAGTGATAATGAAGACGTACAAAAACTGCTTGCGGATCGTGATGTGACCATCGAGCTTGCCAGCACTGAGTCTGGTATTGCACGCTATTATCGCTTTGACAATGGTCAGTTTAGTCAGCAAAGTGGCCATGCAACAGAAGCCGATTTGACCATTACTTTTAAAGACTCGATGACGGGCGTAAAGCTGCTAACCAAAGGCGATTTGCCAAGCTTTATGACGGCGGTACAAGAAGGCAACTTAAGTATCGAGGGTGACTACAGCTTGATGATGTGGTTCAATAAACTTGCCAAGCACATCGTGCCCGCTATCCCAGAAGAATACAAACCTTATATCCAAAAGGCCAAGCCTTACGCTTATAAAGCGCAGCAGTTTGCCAATCATTGGATCGGCGTTGTCAAGCACAAACTGGGTAAGTAATCACCTATTTGCTAAAGTGTCCTTTATAACTCTATATTCCTTTATAATTCTATAAAGGCTAGACTTATCAAGTCGTTGTCATTGGTGTTTTGATGGTATCGACTATCAGTACGCTTTGGCAGCATTCTGACTTTCTAAAAAGGTTGCGGTATACTATATCGTAGCCTTTTTTATCATATAAAATCACAACCTACTCTCTTCATCGTATTATAAAAGGATTTACCTTATGGCAGGATTGCTTAATATTTCAGAGCCCAGCAGCCAGCAAAACACAAAAGACAACGGCTTGGAGCCTGACTTTTTGACCGACATAAAGACTGAAGCGACGGCGCAGTCTACCTCTCGTAGCAGCTATAGCCGTGATGATATCGCGCGGTTGTTTGACTTGCCATTGATGGACTTGCTGATGCAAGCACAGACTGTGCATCGTCAGCATTTTACAGCCAACGAAGTACAGATTAGCACCTTATTGTCTATCAAAACTGGCAACTGCCCTGAAGACTGTGGCTACTGCTCACAATCAGGCCACCACCGCGACACCACCAAACTGCAGGCAGAAAAACGTATCGAAATCGATAAGGTCATCGCCGCCGCCAGGCGCGCCAAAGCCACGGGTTCGTCGCGCTTTTGTATGGGTGCGGCTTGGAAACACCCAAGCGCCAAAGACATGCCGTATGTGGTCGAGCTGATCAAAGAAGTCAAAGCATTGGGGCTTGAGACCTGCATGACCCTAGGTATGCTAGATGACCAGCAGGCCGCGCAGCTGGCTGATGCAGGGCTTGATTATTACAATCACAACCTAGATACCTCGCGGCGCTACTACGAGCAAGTGGTCAGCACCCGCAGTTATGACGAGCGCCTAGATACTCTCGCTCATGTCCGTAACTCTGGTATCAATGTCTGTAGCGGCAATATCGTGGGGATGGGCGAGAGCCGTGATGACCGTATCGAATGGGTACATGAGCTGCTAAAAATGCCCAAAGCGCCTGAATCTATTCCGGTCAATCTATTGGTGCCCATTCAAGGCACACCGATCGGTGATAAAGTCTTAGCAGAAGGCCAGCTCTCTGTGCTGGAGTGGATACGTACCATTGCGGTGACGCGTATCTGTTGTCCGACCAGCTACGTGCGCTTATCTGCTGGCCGCGAGAGCCTCTCTGATGCCGAGCAAGCTTTGGCCTTTATGGCAGGTGCCAACTCGTTTTTTTATGGTGACAAACTATTGACCACAGGTAACGCCAGTCAATCGAGTGACAATAGACTGATGCGTGAGCTCGGCCTCACTGCTCAGTTTGCCGCCCCTCGTGCGCCAAAGCAGGTGCCTGTGCTGGATGCGATGAGTGGTCATCAATCACAGGTCGTTTTGGCGCAGTAGTCCTTTGTATGCCATTGATTGATAGCTGTGTTGGTGGTCATGTTGGTAGTTGCGCTACTAATGAGCAATATGTGCTAAGCTTGCCGACATGATGGAGCCTACCCGACCAAACAGTAAGAGAGAGGATAATGGCAGATTATTTTAATTGGATCAAAGCAGCGCATATTATTTCTATGGTTTGCTGGTTTGCTGCGATATTTTATTTACCGCGCTTGTTCGTCTATCATGCGATGAGCGAGGACAGCATCAGCCACGAGCGTTTTGCTATCATGGAGCGCAAGCTTTATCGCGGCATCATGACGCCATCAATGATAGCGACATGGGCTTTTGGCTTATGGATGTTAGGACTGGGCTGGGAGGTATACAAAACCCAAGGCTGGCTACATGCCAAGCTACTGCTGGTAGTACTGCTCTCAGCCTACCACGGTGCTTGCGGTTTTTATCGCAAAAAGCTAATCGATAACCCACATTACAAAACCCATAAGTTTTGGCGCTGGTTTAATGAGATACCTGTTTTTGCCTTGATATTTATCGTTATTTTGGTGGTAGTCAAACCGTTTTAAAGACAGCGACACGAGCTAGAGTGATCAAACCAAAACGCCCGTCATCTCTTTAGATAACGGGCGTTTTTTGTAAAGCATGTAAGGTTGCTGTGCCTACGCCGCTTGCCGCTGTGCAAAACTCATCTTCGTCTCGCTGTAGTGTTTTTATCCTGAACCTATTTATCACGCTTAAACACTTGGGCGCATGATTTGATAGACATTGCTCAAATCATACACGCGGTAACGCGCAGGCTCTCGGCGGTTTTCGCCTGCATAGCTGAGAATCAGTGCTTGCTTGGCACGCTCATCGACCCAGCCGACAAACAAGCCGCTATGCTCGACGCCATTGTAGCCGTGATTGATATAATAAAGCCAGTCACCTGCTTCTATTTGACTGCTATGAGCATAAGGCCCTTGGCGGTATGTGCCTTTGTGCACCGTATCGCGCGTCACCCCTGCTCGCTTAAACACCGCATCTAAATAATCCCAGCAGCCGCCTTGAATGATTGTACGCTCATTGAGCGCCATTTTACGCGCTGTACTAATGACTTCACGCGCCGCCATACTGCTTTGGCGCTCTGCGCTACTCAGTATCGGTAAATATTCACTATCGACATTGTCATAGCTACCAGACAAAAACGCTGGCAGCACAGATGGCGCTTGATAGGCGCGCTCAGGATAGCGATATGCTGTGCGCCTCACTGGTGCAGTAACTGCCGTGTCAGCGCGATAGCTATCGGCGCGCTGAATACGAGAGCGCGTACTGATCTTAGCAGAAGGGACGGCTGAATATGATGGGGTATAACGGGCGCTCAGATCTGACTCAGCTGATTTTTGCGCGATAAGCGCACTCATACTATCGGCATGAGAGGATGTCATGCCACCTACAAGTAGCAATAACACGCTACATGACGCTGTAATCGGGAACGATACAGACAGTGACATAGACAATGACAAACGCGACATGACTGACTCCTTGTCAAAGGTACCATTGACAACAAAAAAGCAAAATACCAGTTTTCAGTCTTACTTATAAACCATTTGGGCATAAATCTGCAAGCACTATAGTTCAGTCACTATAAACACGATACCGTGTAACTGGTATGAGCGCATCGATTTTATTTCGAGCTGACTATAGCACCGCTTAGAGAAAGGAAATAAGGCCTAAAAAAGGTAGATAGAAAAACTAAGAGGGAGGCGGGTTGTCATTCATCTTAATATTGACATGGCGTTTGCCAAATGTCTGGCCTTGTAATATCGCTTGGGCGGCTTTGGCCTCTTGTACACTCTCAAAGCCGCTGATCTGGCACTTACAGCTACCATCGACATCCGTAATCTGTAGCTGCTCACCCATCTGTGTGACATTATCACTAGTGATAAGGGTAATGTGTTGACGCTTGCCTTGATGGTCATGCACCAGCTCACCACTACGCACCCACAGCACACCGCTACTGATATTTTTGCTCAAAGCTTGTTTTTGCTGCTGGCGTTTTTTATTAAAAATAAAACTACCAACGATGAGCAAAGCCAGCGCGCCAATAGCAAGGCGCTCAGGCAACAAGCTCATGGCCATCGCGACCGCCACGGCACCCACGAGCAAGGCGGTGCCAAACCAAAACATACCATTGTCAGCCGCTGGCGCTTGATTTTGTAAGGTGATTTTGGCGCCGTCATCGGTCAGCTTGAGCATGTATCGTTACCTATTGCCGAGTATTTACTGCAAAATTAATGCGTTGTTAGAGGACGATAAGACAAAAAAAAACGTCGCTTACCAGCCCAGCGCCGTCTGCTGCATGGTAATGAGCTCTGCAATGCCTTTTTCGGCCAGCGCTAGCATATCGTCTGCTTGGGCACGAGTAAACGGTTTTTCTTCGGCAGTGCCTTGTAGCTCAATGAACTCGCCTTTTTGGGTCATGACGACGTTTAGATCGGTATCACAGCTAGCGTCTTCTTCGTAGTTGAGGTCCAAGTACGCTTTGCCATCTTTCATACCCACAGAGACCGCCGCCACTAGGCCAATCAATGGATCAGCTTTGAGCTTTTTGGTTTTTTGTAGGCTCTCTAACGCATCGATAAGCGCGATGGCCGCTCCTGTGATACTGGCGGTACGCGTACCACCATCCGCTTGGAGTACATCACAATCAAGATAAATGGTGTTTTCACCAAGCTTGCTAAGATCAATCATAGCACGCAGGCTACGACCGATGAGACGCTGAATCTCTTGCGTACGACCTGACTGCTTACCGCGCGCCGCTTCGCGTTGGTTACGGGTGTTGGTCGCGCGTGGCAACATACCGTATTCGGCCGTGATCCACCCTTTACCCTTACCCTTTAGCCAGCGCGGTACACCAGACTCAACACTAGCGGTACACAGGACTTTGGTATCGCCAAAGCTGACTAACACTGAGCCTTCAGCATGCTTGGTATAATGGCGCTCAAAGCTGATCGAGCGAAGTTGGTCAAGCTCACGATTGTCAATACGCATAAAAATTCCTAGTACTTGTTTTAAAGCAGTGTTGTAAAATAAGTGTTGTCAATAAAAGGTTGCACGCGCAAAGCGGCATGAACCACAAACTCTCAGCCAGTCAATGTCTAAGCCGATGCCCGTATGACGATATCCTAACGTGGCAGCGGCGCAATAGCAAGATTCACTCCAGCCATTACGCCGCTGCAAAAAAGACGCTGGTGTTATTCTAGACCTTCCATCTTACGCAATTCTTTACGCAAAATCTTACCGACGTTTGACTTTGGTAATTCATCGACAAACTGTATATGACGCGGACGCTTATAGCCTGTCAGTTGTTTTTTACCAAAATCAAGCAACTCTTGCTCGGTGACCTCGCCTTTTTTGACCACAAACAGCTTAGGCTCTTCGCCGCGCTGCTCATTTGGCACACCAATAGCGCCGCACTCTACCACAGCTGGATGCTCGCTCATGGCTTCTTCGATTTCATTTGGATAGACATTAAACCCTGACACCAAAATCATGTCTTTTTTGCGATCAACGATTTTGATAAAGCCTTTTTCGTCCATGATACCGATGTCGCCTGTTTTTAGGTATCCATTGCTGGTAAAGGTCTCGGCGGTTTCTTTTGGACGGTTTTGATAGCCGATCATCACCTGTGGGCCTTTGACGCAAATCTCGCCGCGATCGCCTAATGCCACTTCGTTTTCGTCCTCATCGATGAGTATCACATCGGTGCTCGAAGCTGGAATACCAATCTTGCCAGTAAACTCAGAGATGGTCATTGGGTTAAAGGCCACCACAGGCGAGGTCTCAGACAGACCATAGCCTTCAACGATAGGCAATCCTGTGATTTTATGCCACTCTTTTGCCACGCTTGGCAACACCGACATCCCGCCGCCGATAGAGGCTTTTAGATTAGAAAAGTCCAAATCGGCAAAGCTTTCTTTGTGTACCAAACCATTAAACAAGGTATTGACCGCTGGGATAAACGAGGGCTTGTATTTGCCCATCTCTTTAATCAAACCATCCAAATCGCGTGGGTTTGGAATCAGCAGCCCTGCATAGCCTTGATACATGCCGTACATACCGCAGACCATAAAGGAGAAGACATGATACAGCGGTAGTGCTGTCAAGATAACATCATTGGCATCGACATCATCATCAAAGGCACTATTCATCAAGGCGCTGATCTGTAGCATATTGGCGACTAGGTTGCCGTGAGAGAGCATGGCACCCTTGGCCACGCCTGTGGTGCCGCCGGTATACTGGAGCAGCGCCACATCGCTGAGGTTCATATCTGGACGCTGGTACTTGCTGGCTGATACAGCGTTTAGCGCCTGTTTAAAGCTCACACTGTCTGGCAAGCTATAGGCTGGAATCATTTTTTTGACATGGCGAGCCACAAGATTGACCACCGCGCCTTTGAGCGTGCCCAGCATATCGCCGATTTTGCACAAGATCACATGCTCGACCTGACCTTTGTCTTCGGCATCTTGATAAGTCTTAGCAAAGTTTTCGACGATAAACAGCGCTTTGGCACCGCTATCATGCAGCTGATGCGATAGCTCGCGGCTGGTATAGAGGGGATTGACATTGACCAGCACCATCCCTGCGCGAATGATACCCAAGGCCACGACAGGATACTGCAAGATATTGGGCATCATCACCCCAACCTTATCACCCTTGACCAGTCCTAGTGACTGCAAGTAGCTGGCGATTTGGCGACTGTACAAATCCAATTGCTTAAAGCTAATAGAAGCACCCATGCAGATATAAGCAGGCTTTTGCCCATAACGACTAAAATTACGCTCAAACACATCAAGTAAAGAGGTATTGTCCTCTGGCATATCGATAGTTGCTGCGATGCCATAACGCTCATAAGCACTCAACCACGGACTGTCGCTGTCTATCGTCGGCATATCGGGAAAGGCATTGTCTTGATATGCCTGCCTAGCGGTATGGCCCGTGGCAGCTTGATCCTTTGTCGTCTCTTTATTGATACTGTCGGTCATAATTTTCCCTAAATGTTGCCGTTAAAAACATAAAATAATCAAAAGCGCGTCATCATTTCTCGCCCTTTAGCGATGCATTGATTAAAAGCAATACATCGATTAAAAGCAGTGCATCGATTCAATGAAAGACATGCCCCAATAAAGCACCCTTATCTATCGCAGCAAATCTGTGGCTACAAAAGCTTATGAATAAAAAAACAAGGCAACACCATTGGGTTTATCATTCATAAGCTTTGCAAGTCACAAAGCCATACCACGTCATCGATAAGTGGCACCATGCCTTAGCCACACGCTAAGGTATAACTTACTGTCATTATGATGGTTTTGCCAAACCGCTCAAGCCAAACCAACAGATATATACAAAAATAGGTCGGTGGGCACTATAGCAGTTTTATGCAAAATTCTCTATCTATGGCGATGATGTTGTACAGACAAAAATAGCAGAAAAGACAAAAAATGATAAAGCAGAAATCAGCGGCCTTATCATTTTTGTGTACGATGACATCTCGAGCAAAACCCACTCAGACTATACAATCATAGCCCTAGTGAGTCATGAATAGCTGATCAGCTCGGCTTAAGCAAGAGCCTAACCGTGGTTTTTTTCTTCAAGCTCTCGCAAGTCTTTGCGTAAGATTTTACCCACGTTTGACTTTGGTAGCTCGTCGATAAACTCCACATAACGCGGACGCTTATAACCCGTTAGATTCTCTTTGCCATACGCGATAACTTCTTCTTCTGTCAAGCTGTCATCACTACGTACCACATAAATCTTTGGCACCTCACCGCTTTTTTCATCATCGATACCGATGACACCGCACTCTAAGATTTTTGGATGGCCTGACATGGCGTCTTCTACTTCGTTTGGATAAACGTTGAAGCCTGACACCAAGATCATGTCTTTTTTGCGATCGACAATCTTAAAGTAGCCTTCTTCATCCATCACACCGATGTCACCGGTACGGAAATAACCATCCGCCGTCATCACCTCGCTCGTGGCATCATCGCGTTTCCAGTATCCTTTCATCACCTGCGGCCCGCGCACACTAATCTCTCCGCGCTCACCAATCTCAACCTCATTACCCGCCTCATCCAAGATGGCCATATCCGTGGCTGGCATTGGCAGACCGATGTTGCCTGAGAACTCACCTGTCCCTTGTGGGTTTGCTGAGGCAACGGGCGAGGTCTCTGATAGACCATAGCCCTGTACAATGATATTGCCCGTGATTTGCTGCCATTTTGCCGCTGTATCCTTTAGCACAGCCATACCGCCGCCCATCGACATCTCAAGCTTGCTATGATCGAGCGCTTTGAACACCTCACTATTGGCAAGCGCATTAAATAAGGTATTTACCGCTGGGAAAAACGCAGGTGGATAATCTTTGTAGGCTTTGATTAAGCTTGCGCCATCGCGTGGGTTGGGTACCAATAGTCCAATACAGCCGCGATAGAGGCCGTACATACCACAAACGGTAAATGAGAAAATATGATATAGCGGCAGTGCCGTCATAATCACTGGCTGCTCATTCATTTTTTCAAACTTATCAAAAGCATCGCCTAAGTACGTGTCACACTGAATCAAGTTGGCAACCAAATTGCCATGCGTGAGCATCGCGCCTTTGGCCACGCCTGTGGTGCCACCGGTATACTGTAGTACCGCGACATCATCCAAACCGATGTCATTGGGGCGCTGATAGCTGGCCGCCGAAAAGCGATTAAGCGCTTTTTTGAATTTGACGCTACCATTGATATGATAGGCTGGCACCATTTTTTTGACATGGCGCACCACCATATTGACGATGAAGCCTTTCAGCGGGCTCATCAAGTCGCCCATCGATGTCACTACCACATGATCGACCATCTCCTTGCCGATATCTTCATAGGTTTTGGCAAAGTTTTCTAATAAAATCAATACCTTGGCATCAGAATCTTCTAATTGATGGGCAAGCTCTTTGGTGGTATAAAGTGGGTTGACGTTGACCAGCGTCAGACCTGCCCGCAGCACGCCCAAGACAGCAACGGGCAACTGCAGGATGTTTGGCATCATTACCGCGACTTTATCGCCTTTTTTTAGGCCGAGGGACTGTAGATAGGCGGCGACCTGCTTACTATAACGGTCTAATTCTTCGTACGAGAGCTTGACATCCATACAGACAAACGCGGTTTTGCCAGCGTGATTGATGAAGTTTTGCTCAAGTATCTCGATCAACGAGGTGTCGGCGGGCGGCATATCGATATCGTACTGCATGCCAAGTTTTTCGTAAGTTTTGACCCATACTTTGTCGTTACGACGAATCAAGTTACCGTGATTTTCCATAATCTTTTCTCTCCTAGTAATAGTACGCTACCGTCCACTCATACAAATCACAGCGTGACAAACACACAAAGTCTCAAAGCACTGGCAAACCATGATGATGGCTGTCAGGCATCGACCTTGTTGTGCATCGACCTTGTTGTATGGTGACAAGCAAACCCTATAGCGGTAAATAGCCCTTTGTTCATTAACATACACACTTTATAAAGACTACTCAATACAAAAGATTGCTACTTGCGTTCGCAAAGCTACTTGACGCTCATTAATACTATTATTATCAAACAGTTAAGTGATAAATGACTCGCCATTTCATAGATTTTCATTTTCCTATTTATTACTGGACAATTTTCTGATTTTATACCAAACAATCCTCACTGCTACGGTTTTGCTAAAGCGTGGCGAAAACGCTGGCTTTTATGGCAGGTGAAGCGAGTTGTATTATTTTACCTTGCTTGCCTGCTTGACTGCTTGCCTGAATAGGCACGTCACACCTTGTCGTCTATTCTGAGTTATCTCTTTTTAATTTTGCTGATATCCTTTACGATAGCACTATCTTATTTTGGCGCTGATGCGCATTATTCATACCTATTACCGATACCTATTAAAACTGATAAGTGAACCTTACTTTATGTCCGATGTTATTGATCATACCGCCCCTGCCGCCCCTTCTCATGAGCCGATGGACACCCGCTCGGTAGCGGAGTTCACCGAGCAGGCTTATCTCAACTACGCCATGTACGTCATCATGGATCGGGCGCTACCAAATATCGCCGATGGCCTAAAGCCCGTCCAGCGCCGTATCGTCTATGCCATGAGTGAGCTTGGCCTAAAATCCTCTGCTAAAGCCAAAAAGTCTGCCCGTACCGTCGGTGATGTACTCGGTAAGTACCACCCGCATGGCGACAGTGCTTGTTATGAGGCCATGGTACTGATGGCGCAGCCGTTTAGCTATCGCTATCCGCTGATCACCGGTCAAGGCAACTGGGGCAGCCCTGATGACCCTAAATCCTTTGCCGCCATGCGCTATACTGAGGCCAAAATGTCTGCCTATGCCAACACCTTGCTGGCCGAGCTCGGCCAAGGCACGGTCGATTGGCAAGATAACTTTGATGGTACCTTACAAGAGCCTGTCACCCTGCCTGCGCGCTTGCCCAATATCTTGTTAAACGGCACGACAGGGATCGCCGTCGGTATGGCCACCGACATCCCGCCGCACAACCTAAATGAAGTGGTACGCGCCGCCATTCGCTTACTAAAAAATCCTGAGCTATCGGTAAAGCAGCTTACCCAATCGATACCTGCGCCTGACTTGCCCACGCCAGCTGAGATCATCACCAGCAAAAAAGACTTGCAGGCGATGTACGAAAGCGGCCGCGGCAGCTACAAAATGCGCGCGACCTACCATATCGACCCCAAAGAAAAAAACCTCGTCATCATCGATGCGCTGCCCTATCAAATCTCAGGCAACAAAGTGCAAGAACAAATCGCCAAACTCATGCTGGACAAAAAACTGCCATGGGTGACCGACATCCATGACGAGTCTGACCACGAAAACGCCTGCCGTATCGTGCTTGAGCTACGCTCTACCCGCGTCGATGTCGAGCGCGTGATGAGTCACCTGTTTGCCAGTACTGACCTTGAGAGTAATTATCGCGTCAATATGAATATGATTGGCCTAAACGGTAAACCGCAGGTCAAAAACCTCAAAGAAATCCTTGAAGAGTGGCTGATCTGTCGTCGCTCTGTGGTCACGCGGCGCTTACAGTATCGCCTCGATAAAATCGATAAACGCTTACATATCTTGGCAGGGTTGCTGATCGCTTATCTACATATCGATGAGGTCATTCGTATCATCCGCGAGGAAGACGATCCAAAGTCAGCATTGATGGAGGGTTATGATCTGACCGATATCCAAGCCAATGCCATCTTGGACATACGCTTGCGTCAACTGGCAAGGCTCGAAGAGATTGAGCTGCGCCGTGAGCAAGATGCACTAGACGCTGAGCGCGCCACCATTCAAGAGTACTTGGACAATCCAGACAGCCTGACCACTCTGATGATTGAAGAGCTGAACGCCGATATGAAAGAGCACGGCAACGAGCGCATGTCACCACTAGCAGAGCGCGAAGAAGCACAGGCGCTAAAAGAGTCGGATCTGGTACCAAGCGAGCCTATCACCGCGATACTCTCAAAAGCAGGCTGGATTCGCGCTGCGAAAGGTCATGACGTCGATGCCGCTGGCATGAGCTATCGCTCAGGAGACAGCTATCAAGCGCACGCACGCGGTAAGTCCAACGAGAGAATCTACGTACTCGATAGCACAGGGCGTAGCTATAGTGTCGACGCGCATAGCCTAGCCTCAGCGCGTGGTCAAGGCGATCCGCTGACCAGCGTACTCAAGCCGCCAGCAGGTGCCAGCTTTGAGCAGCTAATAACTGGTCGCGACGATCAGCGTATCATCCTCGCCAGCTCTAACGGCTATGGCTTTATCAACACGCTTGGTAACCTCGATAGCAATCAAAAAGCCGGTAAAAAAATCATCAATCTAGCGGCCGATAGTCGTCTGCTTCCTGTCGCTCGTATCGACGCGCCAGCAGAAGTGGCGACCCATGCTGATGGTGAAAACAGCAACGAAAACGTGGCACCTGACCATGTCGCGGTGGTGACCAATGCCGGATATCTACTGATATTTGCCCTCGATGATTTGCCCGAACAGGCTCGCGGTAAAGGTAATAAGCTGATTAAACTAAAAGACGGTGAAGAAATGCTTGCTATCACGCCGCTAAGCTTGCAAGACAGCCTAGTCATCACCGCAGGCAAACGTCATGTGACGCTAAAGCCCAATGATTTGGCGAATTATACAGGCACTCGTGGTAATCGCGGCGGTCAGTTACCAAGGGGCTTTCAGAATGTGAGTTCGGTTGAGGTTGGTTGATTGGATTTTTGAAAATCATAACGCTAATCTAGAGCCTTAGTTTAAAGTTACTATTATGGGTATTTATAAAAAAGGTATCTTAGGATGCCTTATAAGTGCTGGCCCCACTCTGACCCATTAACTCAAAAGACTTACACGGTTGTTTTTTAAACGTAAAGGATGCTCATGTTTATAGTAGATAAGGCTGCGACAGCCAGTATGCCTCACAAGCTGCTCATACCAAAAGTGATATTTTTTGATATCGACGATACGCTAAGCCGCAACGGTATTATTGCAGCGCACAACAAGGCTACCCTTGAGGCGCTTGCCCAAACCGACATTAAACTGGTGATTTCTACAGGGCGCTCTAAAGCGATATTGCCGGCTGATATTTTGGCCTTGCTCGAGGCAGAGGTTTTAGACGCCATTATCTGTATGAACGGACAGTACAGCTTTGATAATCAAGGCTTAATCAGTCACTATCCGCTGTCTGCTGAGCAGGCGGACAAAATCGTGCAGTTATGCAAAACAAGCGAGCTCATTCATAAGTTTGACTCAGCGACTCATATCGCTTGGTCGGGGGAAAATGAGCGTCTGCGCGAATTCAATGCCAAAACCCCCAACTCCATCGTCGATCCCCTCTACTATCTATCAAACCCTGTTTATCAGTGCTCGGTGTTTTTTAATAATCAATTCGATAAAATGCAGGATATCGACTTTGCGCAGGACGATTTAAAGCTGGTGCATTGGCATCAAATTGGTGCGGATATTTTACCAGCCAACGCCTCAAAAGCCCGTGGCATCCTAGACGTTTGTGACTATTACGGCGTAAATGCCAGTGAATGTATGGCGTTCGGCGATGGTATGAATGATTTGGAGATGTTTGATTTGGTCGGCTATGCGGTCGCGATGGGCGATGCCCAGCCTGCGCTGATCGAGCGCGCAGATTTTGTCACAGGTACCATTGAAGAATATGGTATTCAAAAGGTGCTTGAGCAATTTAAGGTGGCGTCATAAATAGAATAGTCTTAAGCAAAACCCTTCAAAACTCTTTTCTTTATCGCCCAAAAAAACCCTTGCCAATCGCTGACAAGGGTTTTTATTTTGCGAATAACAACTACTGAGCAGGATAATAGGTCTCTGCGCCAGGGCCGACTGGCAGACCCAGCACAAACACCCAGACAGAAAACAATATCGTCCAACCAATCAAAAAAGCCATGGAGTACGGCAGCATCATCGCCATCAAGGTTCCCACCCCAGTGTCTTTTTTGTAGCGCATTGCTACTGCCAAGATAAGACCAAAATAGCTCATCATCGGCGTGATGATATTGGTGGTCGAGTCGCCAATACGGTAAGCCGCCTGAATCATCTCTGGCGCATAACCTGTGAGCATGAGCATCGGCACAAAGATCGGCGCAGTCACTGCCCACTGTGCTGACGCTGAGCCGAGCATAAGGTTGACCAGACCACAGATCAGGATAAAACCAACCAATAGCAGCGGTCCAGTTAGGCCAACATCACTTAAGAAGGTCGCGCCAGATACCGCCATCACCGAACCAAGATTTGACCACTTAAAAAACGCGGTAAACTGCGCGGCAAAAAACACCAGTACAATATAAATACTCAAGGAGCTCATGGCGTTGCTCATGGCGTCGACGACGTCTTGGTTGCTCTTGATGCTGCCCGTGATCTTACCGTAGATATAGCCTGGTAGGGCAAAGAACACAAAGATAAAGACCACGATGCCTTTTAAAAATGGTGAGCCTGATACTAGACCTGTCTCTGGGTTACGTAAGATACCGTCTGCAGGGATGATGGTCCATGCCAGCAATAAGCAGAACACCAACATGCTGATACCGGCCCATAGTAGACCCTTTTTCTCAACTGACGATACTTTTTCGATTTGCGTCTCTAGTACAGAGGCATCATCAGCGTCGTTAGGATTGTATTTACCTAGGCTTGGCTCAACGATTTTTTCGGTGACAAAATAACCCAGGCCACTGATCAAAAAGGTACTGGCGATCATAAAGTACCAGTTGGCCTCTGCACCGACGGTGTAGGTAGGATCGATGATACGCGCCGCTTCTTGGGTAATCCCTGATAATAAAGGATCTACCGTACCAAGCAATAAGTTAGCACTATAGCCGCCTGACACCCCAGCAAACGCCGCAGCCAGACCGGCTAGCGGATGCCTACCAAGTGAGTGAAAGATAACTGCCGCCAGTGGTATCAATACCACATAACCAAGCTCGGCGGCGGTGTTTGACATGATGCCAGCGAACACAATGGTAAAGGTCACCATTTTTTTGGGCGCATTCATGACCAGACCGCGCAGGGCAGCTGATATCATACCAGAGTGCTCAGCAATACCGACACCGAGCAAGGCCACCAGCACCGTACCAAGCGGCACAAAGCCGGTAAAGTTGGTGACTAAATTTTCAACAATGCGTGCTAAACCCTCGCCGTTCAATAGATTAACGACCTCGATCATGCCATCGGCACTACGTCCGCTGGTGCCCTCAGGGCGCGGATCTATCACCGACACCCCAAAATAAGACATCACAGCTGAGAGTAGCAACAGCAGCACAGACATCCAAACAAACAAAATAACCGGATGCGGCAGTAGATTACCGAGCCACTCAACCCCTTGCAAAAATCGCTGCATACGAGAACTTTTCGCTGCGGTATCAAAGTTATTGTTTGGTGGACTGCCATTTGGCGAATTACTTCCTTGCATAACCACTGCTCCATTTAGGGCTTAAATAAATTGATAGGTTTCAAACATATGAAAAAATTGATAAAAGATAGCGATTGAAACATAGTTGGGAAACAGAAACAAATACTTTTTGCTCATAAAACCAAATGTTTGCAATTTTGGACAATCTATAAATGACAAGGAGCCTATATACAGTGCGTTCAATATAAAAACGCTACAGTGGGGCTGGGATAAATTTTACGCAGTCTTTGTCGGCGCAGGCACAGCACGCAAGGATAATTTATACCAGTAGCGCTATAACATTTTTAAATTGAATCTACTATATTCACCAGTACAATCATCAATACAAGTAAACCAAAAACAAAAAAGCGAGAGATTAGAATATCTCTAATCTCTCGCTTTTGCAGCGGTGCAGCAGTACTGTTATTAACGCGTGCGCGCTAGCAGACCATAAATCCAGCCGCCTATTTTATAAAGCCCAATCACCAGTAAAATCAGCACCAGCGCCGCCAGCACATAAGCCAACCAATTCGGCACGCTGCTCAGCCAACCAATGGTAAAGGCCATCCCCATGTAGGTTTCTACCGGCCAATTGACGATAGGCGTCGGTGAGCCTGAGTTAAACATCGCCATAAAAACGATGATACCAATGATGGCAGCAATTACGCCGGCACGGTTACGGTTATTCATGCTTTCTCCTAGTATTACACATATATTTGGTTTTTTAATGACTTGCTCAGTAACATACCCTGAAACGACAGCATCACCTTAGTTGTTTTGTTGTACTTTTTATGGTGACGGTAGGCGCGGTCAAAATCTCTTTGCGCCGACCCTTTAAATCAGTAACACTAATGGTCATAATAGTATCAATCACCGTATGCAGCGTTTAGTGCTTTGTATACGCCCGTTTTTATGCCGTTTTATTGATTTGACTTTATTATTTAGGAGAGATATTTTGACACACGTATCATCATCCCAAGCGCCTGCCTGCTCTGTGGCCGGCATCGGTCGCCTATTGCCTACGGCCGTGACAAAGACTGCGCCAAAAGCCTTGCTTGCTATGGCAGTCGGCTTGGTACTTGCCAGCTGTAGTAGCTCTGACAATGCAGCAGCGGATGGCAGTGCTGACGCAAGCAATGAGACGCTTAATCTGTATAACTGGTCAGAGTATATGCCTCAAGAGATTCTCGATGGTTTTGAAGAAGAGACCGGTATCGCCGTCAATTACACCACTTTTGACTCCAACGAAGCGATGTACGCCAAGCTCAAGCTACTCGATGACTCTAGCCAATACGACTTGGCGATTCCATCGACGTACTATGTCGAAAAAATGGCCAAAGAAGGATTGTTGCAAGAGCTCGATAAATCAAAATTAAGCAACTTTAACAACCTTGATACATCATTTACCAATACCAAGGTCGATCCAGACAATAAGTACTCGATTCCTTATATGTGGGGCAGTACAGGTCTTGCCATCAATGGTGATAGCGTCGACCCTGCGACCGTCAATAGTTGGAATGATCTGTGGGACCCGAAATACAAAGGTCAAGTGATGCTCACCAATGACGTGCGCGAAGTCTTTGGTATGGCACTACTAACCCTCGGCTACTCAGGCAACAGCAGCAATCCTGAGGAAATAAAAGCCGCTTATGACAAGCTCACCACGTTGATGCCAAATGTCAAAACCTTTAACTCAGATGCCACGCGTATGCCCTATATCGAAGGGGAGACGACGCTTGGTATGACGTGGAATGGCGAAGCGGTCATGGCCAATGATGAAGGCTTGACCAGCTTGGTTTATAAATATCCATCTGAGGGTGCGATACTGTGGATGGATAACTTTGTCATTCCCAAAAATGCCAAGCAAGTGGATGCCGCGCATAAGTTTATCGACTACCTGCTTCGCCCCGAAAACGCCAAAATCGTCAGTGAAGAGATTGGCTATGCGTCGCCAAACTTAGCCGCACGCGAGATGATGGACGAATCAGTGCGCAACAATCCGGCGATTTACCCTTCTAAAGAAGTACTGGCAAAAGCAGAGTTCCAAGAAGATGTGGGTGATGAAGCCTTGCAAATGTATCAGCAGTATTGGGATAAGCTAAAAACAGGCCGTTAATAGCCATGACGTAATCGCTTAATCCTAGTAGTCCAAAAGTAAAAACGCTGATCTAAGATCAGCGTTTTTTATATTATAAATGCAAATCCGTCTCGCCGCCTTTGTCCTCGATGCGTCGTTGCTCGCGGCGCTGATAGCGTAAACCTGAGGCTGCAAACCACTGCGGTTTAGTCGTTTGTAACAAGTCGCTCAACTGTTGCAACTGGGTTTGCAAGGTTTGGGTCAACCAAAAGTATCCCTGCCACTCAAACGCTAAACGCTGTACGCTTGGATACTCTGAGACGGCAATACGCGTAATGGGACGAAACACTTCATCACTGGGACTACGTAGCACCGCAGCCATATGCTGCATCGCTTGCGTCAACTCATGCTGATAATGAACCAACAAAACATGGTTCTCCTCATCGATTTCAATATTTGCCAAGCGCGGTGCAGCACTTAATAACAAATCAATTGTGCCAATGATATTGCGATGGGTACGTTGAATGGTCTCCAGCGTCTCTTTTTCGATCCCTGACTCACTTGCGGTCGCAGCGATATGTGGACGCACGGCCAGTAGGCGCTTATTGATCTGTTGTAATGTGGTGACCAACGCTCTATCAACAGGTATTTCTTCAACTGAAAAAGCCACTGGATTTGATTTATGGGTCGTGTTGCCCGCCGCTCCGTCCGCTGCATCAATATGATGGCCAACGCTTGCATATAAGCTGCTACAAGCATCAAGATTGCTACTCAATAGAAATCGCCACATCAGCGTTGATTTTAGCGGCAAAATGAGTGTGACTGCGACCGCCACGCCTGTCCCTAGCAAGATATTGAGCGCACGGTAAATGCCGTCTTGACCAATACTACTATTGCCTAGATCGGAGACAATCATTAACATCGTAATACCCGTCAGCAGCCCTGTGTAGCCAAGCTTACGAACGGCCAGATAGCCAATAATGCCGCTTAATATACCGATAAGTGCATAATCGATCCATAGCCATGCCCCTACATTTTGATTGAACCACAACACCCCTAATGCTGTGCCAATACCTAGTAGCGTGCCCAGCACACGCTCTTTGGCTTTGGTATAGATAGCGCCTTGATACTGTAACAACCCTAAAATAATAAAAACCGTAATGGTGGTCCACTCACCATGCGGCAGGTTTGTGACTTTATTGACTAATAGTGCCAGTATGACAGCCACTCCCAGACGACAAGCATGTAACACATCTGCACGTTGATAACGAATGTAAGGCTCGATGAATGGAGCAGTAACACGCTGGTAAAAGGTTGATTTCACGCCAGGCTACTCTTTTTAGTGAATAAACGAGTTTTAGTGGATAAATGAGGTAAACGATAAAGAATATAGGGTACGCACAAACATGCTAGCAGTCGAGCTTTTATTTACCAAGCATCACTCAAAAAAAACGCCTTTTGTCTGATAAAAGACAAAAGACGTTTACATCACAAACCATTAATAAATCGTGGAAGCTAAATCGAGGTAATTATACTTCTAAAAAGTCTAAGATACCTTCCGCCGCTTCACGGCCTTCCCAGATGGCGGTCACGACCAAATCAGAGCCGCGCACCATATCGCCACCTGCAAAGATTTTGGGATTGCTGGTTTGAAATTTAAATGTCTGCTGCTCGAGCGCTAGCACGCGGCCCGAGCTATCCATACTCACTTGCTGACTCTCAAACCAGTCGGCAGGGCTAGGACGAAAACCAAAGGCCATAATCACCGCATCACACTCAATGATCTCTTCTGAATTTGGAATCGGCTCAGGACGACGGCGGCCACGATTGTCTGGCGCGCCCAGTTGTGTGGTGACGACCTTGACGCCATTGACCTTACCATTTAGGCCGATGATTTCGGTCGGCTGACGGTTGAACAAAAACTGCACTCCTTCCTCGCGCGCATTAACCACCTCGCGGCGTGAGCCTGGCATGTTTTCTTCATCACGGCGATAGGCACAGACGACTTGCTCAGCGCCTTGGCGAATGCTGGTACGGTTGCAGTCCATCGCTGTATCGCCACCGCCCAGTACCACGACTCTTTTGCCTTTAAAGTCGATGTACTCTTCAGCATCTTTTTCCCAATCATTACAGCGATTGACGTTGGCAATCAGATAATCTAGAGCGTCATAAACGCCGTCGAGCTCTTCGCCTACAAAGCCGCCGCGCATATAGGTATAAGTGCCCATTCCCATAAACACCGCGTCGTACTCGCTCAACAGCTCATCGATAGTGACGTCTGTACCGATTTCGGTCTCAAGGCGAAACTCAATACCCATGCCTTCAAAAATCACGCGGCGATTGCGCATGACGTCTTTTTCCATCTTAAACTCTGGGATACCAAAGGTCAGTAGGCCGCCAATCTCAGGACGCTTGTCAAAAACCACAGGCTTGACGCCATTTCTTACCAAGATATCAGCGCAGCCAAGACCTGCCGGCCCAGCCCCAATGATGGCAACTTTTTTGTCTGTCCAAACCACATCCGACATATCAGGTCGCCAGCCTAAGGCAAAAGCAGTATCGTTGATATATTTTTCGACATTACCGATGGTCACCGCGCCAAAACCATCGTTTAGCGTACAAGCGCCTTCGCACAAGCGGTCTTGAGGGCAAACGCGGCCGCATACTTCAGGCAAAGTATTGGTACGATGACACAGCTCTGCTGCCTGAAAGATTTGGCCTTCGGTAGCCAGCTTTAGCCAATTAGGGATGTAATTGTGAACTGGGCATTTCCACTCACAATAAGGGTTGCCGCACTCAAGACAACGATGGGCTTGCTGCGCCACCGCCTCGCTCTCAAACGGCTTATAAATCTCAACAAACTCTGTCGAGCGGGTGGCAATGTCTTTTTTGGCAGGATCAAACCGTGGTACATCTAAAAACTGAAAACTATTTTCTAAGCGTTTTGCCATGATAACTGTCTCTTCTCTAGGTGGCTTTTATCGTGGGTGGGGAGCCGCTGCGACACACTGTCAGTCCATCTGATATATGTCACTGCGGGCACCGACCTGCGAAAAAACCAATGTATTAAAACGTCTCTTATACCCTATACCCGACTACTGTGGATCAGCCATGGTGGTTTTTAGGAGACTGGCAATATTCGCCGCTTTGGGCTTGACCAAGTAAAATTTGCGCACATAGTGCTCAAAGTCAGCCAATATCGTCTGGCCCCAAGCGCTGCCTGTTTTATCTACGTGGTTTTCTAACACTTGCTGCAAATAAATGCGGTGCTCTTCGGTTTGCTCGCTGGAGATACGGTTTAAATCAATCAGCTCGTGATTGCAGCGATCAAAAAAGTCGCCATCCATGTCGAGCACGTAAGCAAAGCCACCGGTCATCCCTGCGCCAAAATTCAGCCCTGTCCGTCCAAGGATGGTCACCACGCCGCCAGTCATATATTCACAGCAGTGATCGCCTGTGCCCTCTATCACCGCGTGCGCCCCTGAGTTACGTACGCCAAAGCGCTCGCCTGCGGTGCCTGCCGCATATAACTTACCGCCTGTCGCACCATAAAGGCAAGTATTACCGATAATGGCGGTCTCTTGGGTACTAAAACTAGCACCCTTTGGCGGATAGATAACGATCTCGCCACCAGCCATACCTTTACCGACATAGTCATTGGCATCGCCTTCTAGCTCGATATTTAGGCCGCCTGCATTCCACACACCCAAGCTCTGCCCTGCTGTGCCCGTTAGATGCAGCTTGATTGGCATATCACTCATACCAAGATTGCCCCAGACTTGAGCGATCTCACCGGAGATACGCGCGCCGATTGAGCGATCGCAGTTGCCGATTGCATAGCTATAATCGCCGCCTGTACCTTGACGAATATTAAGGAGCATATCACTGACCATCTGCTCAGCGAGCAAGCCCTTATCAAATGGCTCATTACGCTCTACCTGACACGTTTGCGCGTTGCCAACGCTGGCTGGATGACTAAACAAGAGTGGCGTTAAGTCGAGGTGACGCTGCTTTGCAGTATTGCCTTCTAACACCTCGAGCAAGTCAGTACGTCCGACCAGCTCTTCCATACTACGTACGCCAAGGGCGGCAAGCCATTCACGTGTTTCCGTCGCCACAAACTTAAAGAAGTTAATGAGCATCTCCGCTTCACCGATGAAGTGCTCGTCACGCAACTTGGCTTTTTGGGTAGCAACACCTGTCGGGCAGTTGTTTAGATGGCAGATACGCAAGTATTTACAGCCCACCGCAATCATCGGCGTGGTACCAAAACCAAAGCTTTCTGCACCAAGGATAGCGGCTTTTACCACATCAAGGCCTGTCTTGAGTCCGCCGTCCGTTTGTACCCGCACTTTATCGCGCAGGCCATTGACGCGTAGCGACTGATGCGTCTCTGCCAAGCCCAGCTCCCACGGCGAGCCTGCATGATGGATAGAAGACAGTGGTGACGCTGCCGTACCGCCATCATAGCCTGAGATGGTGATTAAGTCGGCATAGGCCTTGGCCACGCCTGTCGCGATGGTGCCAACGCCTGGACGTGAGACCAGCTTCACCGAGACCAAGGCATCGGGATTGACTTGTTTTAAGTCAAAAATCAGCTGCGCCAAGTCTTCGATAGAATAAATATCATGATGCGGCGGCGGTGAGATGAGTGTCACCCCTGGTACAGAGTAACGCAGGCGCGCGATCAGCGAATTGACCTTACCACCTGGCAGCTGTCCACCCTCCCCTGGTTTTGCACCCTGAGCGACCTTGATCTGCATGACTTCTGCTGAGCGCAAGTACGCAGGCGTGACACCAAAACGACCAGAAGCCACTTGTTTGATTTTTGAATTGCGCAGCGTGCCATAGCGTACCGGATCTTCGCCGCCCTCTCCTGAGTTTGAGCGGCCACCGATGGTATTCATCGCCATGGCGATCGCTTCATGTGCTTCTGGTGATAGAGCGCCAAGCGACATGCCCGCCGAATCAAAGCGTGTCAAGATAGCCGAGATGTCTTCGACCTCATTCACGTCAATTGAGTTATCTGTCTTTAGTTGCAACAAATCCCGCAAGGTTGCTACAGGGCGACTATTAACCAGGTCGGCATAATGACGATAATTGTCATAATCGCCTGTCCGTACAGCGGTATGCAGGCTGTTAATCACATCAGGATTAAAGGCGTGATACTCTTTGTTAAAGACAAACTTGAGCAAACCACCTTGATCAAGGGGCGCACGGCGCTTAAAGGCGTTGGCCGCGAGTATGGCCTGATCTGCTGCCAGATCGGCAAAGGTGGCGCCTTTGATACGGCTTTGCACACCTTTAAAGCATAGGTTTACCACTTCTTCTGAGAGACCAACCGCTTCAAATAATTGTGCACCGCGATAAGAGACGATGGTTGAGATACCCATTTTTGATAAGATTTTTAGCAAACCTTTATCCAAGCCTTTACGGAAATTGACCCGCGCCTGAATCGGATCGCCAAGCAGCTCACCACTTGCCACCAAATCATCGATGACATCATAAGCCAAATATGGATAGACGCAGGTGGCGCCAAAGCCAATTAATACCGCCACCTGATGCGAGTCACGCGCCAGCCCCGTCTCGATGATGAGATTGGCATCGGTGCGGATACCTTGGGCGATCAGATAATGATGCACTGCCCCTGTCACCATGATGGCATTGGCAGGGACTTTGTCGGCGACGATGTTTTTGTCAGACAATACAATCAGCGTATGGCCGGCGCGAATACTGCTTGCCACTTGCTCACAGATAGCAATGATGGCTTCTGACAGCTCAAGGGTGCGATCATAATTTAAATCAATACGCGCCATCTGAAACGCTGGGTCGTCTAAGCGCTCAAGCTGCTTCATTTTGCTGGCTGACAATACTGGTGAGGATAAAATAATACGGTGTGCATCGCGCGCAGATGGTGCAAACACATTGGTTTCAGCGCCGAGACACGTCTGTAGTGACATCACGATTGACTCACGTAATGGATCAATCGGTGGGTTGGTCACCTGCGCGAACTGCTGACGAAAAAAATCGCCGACATGACGAATTTGCTGCGACAGCACTGCCATTGGTGTGTCATCGCCCATCGAGCCCACTGGCTCTTGACCATTTTCGGCATTAGGACGGATGATTTCGGTGCGCTCTTCATTGGTGATGTGATACATCTTTTGTAGGGCCTTGAGTGGCTCGCCGCGGCAGGCCTGCGCCGCCAGCTGCTCTTCTAGGCGCTCATCATCACGGATACGGGTCGCTTCTTCGCGCAGCCATTTGCGATACGGGTGCGCTTTTTTTAGTAGGGTCGCTATGGCTTTGGTATCTAAAATCTGACCAGTCATGGTATCGATGACCAGCATTTGACCGGGACCGACGCGGCCTTTTGCCAGTACATCTTTTGGTGCATAATCCCAAACACCCACCTCAGAGGCGACCGTAATGTAGCCATTCTTCGTCGTCACCCAGCGCGATGGACGCAGACCGTTTCTATCGAGCATACAGACGGCATAACGGCCATCTTGAATCACCAGACCCGCTGGCCCATCCCATGCTTCCATATGCTGCGAATAAAACTCATAAAACGCGCGCAAATCCATGTCCATGCTATCGACATTTTGCCAAGCAGGTGGCACAAGTATCGACATGGCATGAAACAGACTCATGCCGCCAGACATCAGCACCTCAAGCATATTATCCAAACTCGAAGAATCCGAGCCTGTACGATTGACCAGTGGCGTCAGCTCATTTAGGTTGGGCAGTTTGTCCGATTTGAGTTTTGGGGTGCGTGCCTCCGACCAGTTACGGTTGCCCGTGATGGTATTTAGCTCACCATTGTGCGCCAGATAGCGAAACGGCTGCGCAAGCGGCCAGCGCGGTAAGGTATTGGTAGAAAAACGCTGGTGGAATACCACAATATGTGAGGCCAGGCGCTCATCTTGCAAATCCAAAAAGAACGCTGGCAAGTCAGACGGCATCACCAACCCTTTATAGATAATCGTCTGAGCGCTCAACGAGCACACATAAAACAACTCATCGTCTGCCAAACGTTGCTCGGCTTTCTTGCGCGCGACAAACAGCTTACGATTAAAATCATCTGCTGATAAATCATCAGGCGCATTGACAAACACTTGCTTAAAATCAGGCAATGTCTCACGGCCTATGTCACCGACAATCGTCAAATCAAGTGGCACATTACGCCAGCCCGCCACATCCAAACCTTGTGCAGTAATCTCTTCAGAGAGTATTTGCTGGCTGTGTTTTGCTTTAGCAGCGTCGAGATTGACAAAGACCATGCCCACCGCAAAGTTATCAGTAATATCAAACTGCAGCTCGGCGGCAATTTTTTGAAAAAACTTGGTCGGCGTTGCCAACAATAGACCACAGCCGTCGCCCGTCTTACCATCAGCAGCAACACCGCCACGGTGCGTCATACAGCTTAAGCTATGAATGGCTGTTTTTACCAAATCATGGCTGGCCTCACCCTCAATGTGAGCGATCAAACCAAAACCACAGTTATCAGAGAAATCATCTGGCGTGGCCAAATGCGTATGGGAGGAAATCATTGACATGGCTAGTCCTTTTAAGTGAACGGGTCGCTTATCATCCAATGCGGAGCATAAACGGCTATCCGTAGGCAGAACGGGCTAATAATTAATATTCGTATATCCGAATTAATAATTGATGTGACGTTCTTATTCATCATACTCTGAGAATCAGGTTAGCACCTTGACCCTCCTAGTCATTAATGATGTCTGAACAGATAATTAATGTATGAATAGACAGTAAGTAATAGATCTTGGCAATCAGATAAAAATCGTTTTATCTGCCAGTTACTCAGTTCTCAATCACATGCTATTGTTAACTGGAGTATCGCTTGTCACCGTGTATTACCGAACGCTATGATTATATTGGCTAGGTAGTGTAACGGTGCGATGATTTATATTGAATATTTGACGCTCTGTATTTAAGCGCTTTATTCACTCTAACAAGAGCGACCGTAAGGGAGGCTGCGCCATTTATTAGCGTATAAATGCAAATAAAAATGGCGGCGCTTGGGACAACAAACAGTAGCAAAGCGTCTTGTAAATTTGATGCAAGCACTCACCGAATGCTCAATAAATAGTTATTTACGATAACTATACAGAACGTCGCCCACCGTTATATTAGTTAATGATTGGCAAAAAATCTAGTCTTTTCTATCGATTCATCACCCATATTTTGTAAGAGAACGTATTACTAATGGTTATACAACGACGAAAAACAGCAGATAAAAACGCATATAAAGGCAGGTTTCAGCCATCATTTAATCCATGGTTCATGCAACTAAGATAGTAGAACATCAAAGCAAAAGCGGTAACTGGAGAAAATAACAACGGTCACTTGATACACAAAACACCTGCCAAAAAAAACCCACCAGCATCTTTGCTAATGGGCTCTATTACTATCGCTACGGCTATGACTCTGATCAAATCATCAGACGCAACTTAATTGCTTTTTTCTTCAATCAGCTCTTTAATACTGTCGCCGTTATTTTTGGTCGCATTGTCAGTTTTTGTAGCATTGTCATTTTTGGCAGCGTTATTGTTTTTAGCTACACCTTGGTTGGTGCTTTTATTGCTGGCGTTATTGACACCGCTATTTGCCGCATTGTTTGCGCCCGCATTTGCCCCACTGCTACTACTTGGCGGCTTCGGCGTTGGCACGACTGGTGGCTTCTTATTGCTACTATCACCGCCTGCCGCTACCGGTTTTTGATTGTCCGCAGGTTTGTTGCTCGACTCTTCGTTGCCTGCGGTCACAGACGACTGCTCTTCACCGCCTATTATACGCTCCTCAGTGACAGATAAGGTCTCAGAGGTATCGATAGACTGGCGAATACTGGTCTCACTGCTACTCGGTGCGCGCCGTGTTTCATCGACGTCGTTGCTGTCATCGGCAGGTTGACGCACTGGTACTTCGCGCTTGGTCGGGCGCAAATCAACCGCGCGCGTTCGCCTATTGCTCAAATCTTTTATGGGACCGGGGCGCTCATAATTATCGATGATACCGATATAGCGATTGATTTCTTCTGGCAACACGCGGACATCAGCCGGTAATTTAAAGTCCACCAGTTTTGAGGCGCCAACCGCTTCTTGCGGACTGCTCATCAGTCCATAAGTTAGCATATAACGCGCTTGGTTTTCGTCATCTAAATAGCGAAAATACGCAAACTTTTTGCGATCATCACGGCTTTCTAGATAGCTGACGATGACGTCGTTTTCGGCGACATTCATCACCTGCACTGTCCATTTGCCCTTGTTTGCTAGCAAATAGCGCTTGTCTTTGAACTCATCAGGATAGCTGCGCAAATCGCGAATGGTCGCATCAAAGCTGAGCGGCTGCACATCCGTATCCAGCTCATGCAAGGATTCTATGGTGAGCGGCTGCTCAAGCTCAGCACTAAGCGGCTGCGGCGTGGTTATCGGTGCGTTTTCGATTTTGGCACCCATCGCTGGGGTCTGACTAAACATCCAAACCAAAGCGGTAACCACGCCAAGTAGCAACGTCGCTACCAGCCAAATCAATGCTTGGCGGCGATATGCTTGGCTTGCGCTACGCGTCGTCGATCTTGGTGCTGCCATGAGAGTATCCTTGGTGAAAATAGGGTTAAGAATGCAACATAAAGACTCGTTGAAATAAATGCCAGCGGTCGCGTTAGGCGCTAAACGCACATTGTCTTCACCAAACGCTTATGATTGTAAAATCAGTATCTTACGTACTGTGTGCGGCCAGCACGTCGGTTAATAGCGTGGCATCAAAGTCATTGGTCAATACCGCCTCACCCAGTGATTTTAACAAAATCAGGCGGATTTGTCCGTGTTTCACTTTTTTATCATGGCCCATCAGATCAAGCGCAGTGTCCACCGCGATCGCAGGCGGATAGATGGGCAGGTTTGCCAAGGTCAACACATGCTTAACACGCGCCACCTCCTCATTACTTAGCCAGCCCATTTTTTGTGAAAGCTCGGCGGCCTGTACCATACCTGCCGCCACAGCCTCGCCGTGTAGCCAATTGCCGTAGCCTTGATGCGTCTCGATCACATGACCAAAAGTATGGCCAAAATTAAGCAAGGCACGCACACCTGACTCGCGCTCGTCTTGGGCCACGATATCGGCTTTATATTGACAGCAGCGTTTTACCGCTTCACCAAGCACGGCCAAATCCAGCGCCATCATGGCAGGCAGATTGCTCTCCAGCCACTGCAAAAAACCGACATCCATGATAAGAGCATACTTGATGATCTCTGCCAGCCCTGCTGAGAGCTCACGAGCGGGCAAGGTTTTGAGTGTACTCATATCAGCCAATACCATTTGCGGTTGCCAAAAAGCACCAATCATGTTTTTGCCTTGTGCATGATTGATGCCTGTTTTGCCGCCGACACTAGAGTCTACTTGTGACAGCAATGTCGTTGGTATCTGGATAAAGTTCACGCCGCGCATAAAACTTGCCGCCGCAAAGCCTGTCATATCGCCAATGACGCCGCCACCTAGGGCGATGAGCGTCACGTCACGGTTGAAATGGGCATCCATCAGTGCATTATAAATCTGATTGATGCTGTCTTGATTTTTATACTGCTCACCATCTGGCAGCACGCAGACTCTCACAGCAAAGTGCGCGGCCAGCGCTTGTTCAAATGCAGATAGGTATAAAGGCGCAACCGTCTCATTGGTGACGATTAAAACCTGACGGCCCGTGATATAAGGCGCCACTTGCTGCGCCATACTGCCATTTTTGGCCGCATCTTCAGTGATAATAATGGGATAATCATGGCTTTGTGTCTGAACGGTTAAACCCTCAAAAAACTGTGGCATGGCCATGAAGTACTCCTTAAATAGTGGTCATAAGCGATGAGCAGTCGACTGTCCGTCATCCATACAGTTAGCTTCGGTTATTGGGGGCGGTAATGGTAGACATATCAAACGATGCCAGCTGCTGCAAGAGTTGATTGACCATATAACGCGGATAAGTATGGCCAGTTGGCATGATGATATGCGCCACTTGACGATATAGCGGATCACGGATGCTGTAGAGATCCTGCAATATCTGCTTGGGGTTGGGCTGCTGTAGCAATGGTCGCGACTTGTCTTTTGCCGTACGCGCCATTTGCACATCAACGGGGGCATTGAGATACACGACGATGCCACGCTGGTGCAAAAATGCGCGATTTTCGGCAGACATGACCGCACCGCCACCAGTTGCCAATACAATTTGCGGTTTTTGGGTCAACTCATCGATGGCGCGTGTCTCACGCTCGCGAAAGCCTGCTTCACCTTCTTTGGCAAAGATCCACGCAATATCGGCACCTGTTTGCGACTCGATATACCAGTCACTATCCAAAAACTCACGTCCTAGCTGCTTAGCCAGCAGTTTACCGATTGTCGTTTTCCCTGCTCCCATCGGCCCCACTAAAAACACCGACGGCAATTCCTCCACCATAGTACTTACTCAGCTAAATTAGCTATGATACAACGTCATTGATATTCTGGCTAGTAACGAGCCGCGATAATTGTCCGCAAAACCTCATCCATCTTTCGGCTGACTCATAAAAAAAGCAAGCACTCAGGCTCGCTTTTTTAAAGTAGGTCAACCTGTGATTAATTCAAGCGGCTGGTACCATCATTGATGAGTTTTGGTGTGACAAAGATTAATAGCTCTTCTTTGGCATTACTACGCACATCTTTGCGGAAGGCGCGGCCAATATACGGCAAATCTCCTAAGAAAGGCACTTTATCCACGCCGTTACTGGTACGGTTTTTGAACACGCCACCTAAGACCACGGTTTGGCCATCTTCGATGATAACGTTGGTTGAGATTGAGTCTTCAGCGATGGCGACCTGATTGTTGATGATGGTCGGTGTGCCATTGGTGATGAGGAGTTGTAGGCCAATTTTACCATCAGGGGTGATGTTTGGCGTGGCCTCCAAGCTCAGCGCCGCTTCTTTAAAGCTGGTGGTGGTCGCGCCACTGGCTGAGGCCTCTTGATACGGAATCTGAGTCCCAGATGACACCTTTGCGGTTTGTTTATCCGCGGTCAAAATCTTCGGCGTCGAGATGACTTCACCGCGATTGTCCGCTTGCAGCGCTGATAGCTCAAGGTCGAGCATCACATCTGACATACTGAGCAAACCAAAGGCAATACTACCCGCTGGGTTGGCCACACCCAAATCGACGTTTAGGTTATCAGGGCGCGTGATGTCATAAGAGGGATACGAGACCGTCTGGCCGTTGACGGTGGTGGTTTCTACATCAAAGTCTTTTAAATCCCACAATGTCTGGTTACTGCCACCCACCAATAAGTTACGGTTATTGGCCGCACCATTTGACAAGATACCCCAACGAACACCGATCTCTTTACTAAAGCTGTCGGTCGCACTGACAATACGCGCCTCGATCATCACCTGACGCACCGGAATATCGATTTTGCTGATCAGTTTATGAATGTTTTCAATGCTGTCTGCCACATCTTTGACAATCAAGGTATTGGTACGCTCATCCACTGTGACGGTGCCGCGATTTGACAACAAAGAGTTATTGTCGTCGGCACGGTTTGAGCTACCACCAGAAGAGCCGCTGCCTTGAGAAATCAATGTCAGAACATCTTGCGCTTTAGCATAGCTTAAGCGGATGTACTCTGTACGTAACGGTGCAAAAGATTCAACCGCTTGCTGCGCTTCAAGCTCACGTGCTTCTTGCTCTGCAAGCTCTGTCGCTGGCGCGACCAAAATCACATTGCCGTTTTCACGTTTGCCCAGATTTTTACTCTTTAAAATAATATCAAGCGCTTGATCCCAAGGCACGTTGATCAGGCGCAACGTGATGTTACCTGCAACCGAATCACTTGCCACGATATTCATCTCGGTAAACTGCGCCAAAATATCTAAAACGCTGCGGATCTCGACATCTTGGAATTCCATAGACAGTGGCTCACCGCTATAGACCCTTTCTTCGAGCGTCGGCTCACGCAGTAGCTCAGGCTTACTGATGCTGATATTTAGCTGATTGCCTGACTGGTACGCTTGATACTCATAGTCGTCGTTCATATTGATGGTGACGACACCATTTTGACCTTGATTTTTGGTATCAATACTACTGACCAGACCGCTATTGATATTTAGACGGCGCAGCAAGTTTCTAGGCACCGTACTGCCTGTCAAACGGACGACCAGCTTATTGCCTTGACGTTGTACATCTACTGGAATGGCTTCATTGGCCAAAGCGATACTGATATTACCACCACCATCGCTACCTGCAGCAAAATTGACGGCGGTTAGGCCTTCATAGCTATATTGCTTACTCACTTGTGAGGCGGCAAGCTGTGGATCCAATAGCGGATTGACCCGAACCACCATCGTATCTGCGGGCACTTGGTTTTTGACCACCGTAGTATTGGTGCTATTGACGGCCGCAACAGGAACGCTACTGGTTTCTACAATGGGGGTGACAACTGCTGTGGTTGTCATGCCACTACTGTTATTCAGCACATCTTGCACAGGATCATTGGTGATTACTTGATTAACGACGGGGCGGCTAGGGTCAGTGATGGTCAGCAGCAAATCATTACCATCGACCGCTGTGGTATAATTGCCTGCTTGCTTGAGACCCACAATGAGACGCGTGGTGCTGTCGCTGCTTAGTGTCGTGACATCATTGACCATACCGATGTTGTATTCGTTAAATCGGCTAGCCAGCCCATTTTGCACTTGTTCAAAATCTAGTACCAAACGGCTTGGATCATCTAGCTGATAGGCTGCAGGCAATGCTGGCGCACCAGCAAAGCTCAAGCGCATTTGCGTCACAGCTGGCGCAGTTTGTACCACAGAGACGTTATTGATACGCTGGGCAGCTTGGGCATGGTTACTCACTGCTACCATACTGACTGCCAATGCTGAAACGGCAAAAGCAGAAGATACGCGGTTACTCATCGTCATTACCTTGTTGTTGCGTACTGTCATTATTTATTCCTCAAAAAATCTGCCGACTTAGCTTATAGGAGAGACCAGCGACTGGGGTTTTTCGATAAACCCTGCGCGGCTGTCTGGCACAATTTCAATCAAGTTAATCTGGGTCGGCGTGATTTCAACAATACGGCCGTCATTCAATCCAAGATAATCACCTACTTTCACACTCGCAACTGAGCCATCAGGACGTTGTACCAACGCATATCGCTGACCTTCAGGCGAAACAACGACACCGCGAAAGACCAGCTGTGATAGCTCGTACTGCTCAAGCGGCCCTTTGACCCTGGTAATATCAGGGCGTACACCATCGATAGGCGTCGTCGGCCCTTGTACATTGACCAAACTTGGGGGCAAAAACGGACTGCGCTGCGTGCTTGCGCTGTATACAAAATCTTCTACCAGCTCCGCCTTAGGTGGGGGCTCAATCGGCTGCGCTGGCTGGTTGCGTATGTCATTCATCGACTGCTGTGCCATCCCTATGCGATCGCTACAGCCCGTCATCGACAACACAACCATACTTAACGCCAGTAACGTGGGCAGTTTATTTATCATCATTGACTGTCTCCTGCAGCAGCGGCATCACCTTCAGGATTTGCTTCTTTTGAACGATAGGTTTTGGTTTGTAGTACCAGATTTAGCTCTGGCAATACATCCAAGCTCGGCTGCGGGTTACTCACCTCAAAATCATGCATCGTGATGATACGAGGTAGAGCAGCCAGTCCACTGATAAAGCTGCCAAACTGATGATACTCACCCAATGCGGCAATACGTATCGGCTGCTCAATAAAAAACTCGTTTTCAATTTCAGGCTCAACCGAGATATCCTGAAAACGAATATTACTGCCCACACCAGTCATGTTGATGCCCTCTACCAGTTCTGACACCCGTGTGTCTTTTGGTAGTTGATCAAGTAACGAGTTAAACTCAGCTTCCATCTGCACCACTTGCGCTTTATACGCTTCTAAGTGACGGGCGCGTGATTCTTTTTCACGATAACTATCAAGCAAGGTTTGCTGCTGGCTTTCGGCGGCATTGATTTCATCGATTTTGCTACTGATCGGCAGCGCCCATGATAAGGCGGCGATAAAAACAATGATAAGCCCTATCACCGTTACCTTGACGGGCAATGGCCAGCTACCATAGTTTTCGGAGTCTAACGACTCAAAACTGCGACGAAACTCTTGTAAGTCAAACTGCTTTTTTGGCTTTAGGTCTGCTTTTTTGATTTTGATTAGGCTTTTTTTGCGGCTCAGTTTCATAACGCACCTCCAAGCCCATCACCCTTGTCAGGTGTGGCCGTCTCTGACTGCACCTTTGTGGTTACCACAAACTGTACATAGCTGTCTTCTGGATAAACAGGGCGCGTCTGCTCACCTGTCTTGATGGTGTTATTTAGCGCAGGCGCTGCCTGATAAGCACTGATGTTTTGTTGAATATTGCTGACAGCAGAGTTACCCATCCATTTACTACTATCGAGATTACGAATCAGATTGGACACCACATTTGGGTTATCTGCCAGGCCGGTCAAGGTGATGACATCCCCTTCGCGCTTGAGATTATTGAGATAAAGTGCCGACGGCATTGCTTTAGCCAAATCGTCCCATAGACGTACAGGAACAGGGCGGCGACCTTGTAAGTCTTGAATCACTTGCATGCGTGAGATAATATCTTCACGGCGCTGCTCTAAGCTATCGATTTCGCTCAACACGGTGTCTAAGCGCGCGTTTTCTTGTTCAATCAAAGCATTGGCATCGAGTTGCTCTTCAAGCTCATTGTTAAAATAGCTCCACGTAGCAAATGCGGCCAACAACGTTAGTAGTGTCACAGCTACCACAAGCGTGATAAACTCTTTGTTGCGGCGTTCGCGCTCTTCGGCGCGCCAGGGTAAGAGGTTAATACGAGCCATTAGTCAAAGCTCCTTAACGCAAGACCACATGCGGCCATGAGGCTTGGGGCATCGATCGCCAGTTGCTCATTATCGATATGTGGCGCGATGGTCATATTGGTAAATGGATTGGCGATACTGACAGTCACACCCAGTTTTTGTTGCGCCATTCCAGCCAGACCGGGAATCGAGCTACTGCCCCCCGCGAGGACCACGTGATCGATATTGCTGTATTGGCTCGAAGAAAAATAGAACTGCAAAGAGCGAGTGATTTGCTGAATGGTGTTTTCGATAAACGGCGTCAATATCTCAGGATAGTAATCGTCAGGCAAGGTGCGCTCACGCTTACTCAGCGCCGCTTCCTCAGACGATAAGCCATAGCGATTTTGTATTGCCTCTGTAAGCTGAGCACCGCCAAATAGCTGTTCGCGGCTATAGATAAATTCGCCATTTTTGGCGACATATAAGGTGGTTTGATTGTGACCAATATCGACCAAGGCGACTAATTCTGGTAGCCCTGGTAAATTATCTACCATCAAGCCAAAAGCACGCTCAATGGCGTGCGACTCAATATCCATGACCTTGGTTTGCATGCCGCCGAAGGTTAAGGCATCGACGCGTTGGTCGACATTCTCCGAGCGTGAGGCCGCCAGTAGCACCTGTACCATATCGTCACTGACCAAAGAAGGGCCTAAGACTTCAAAATCCAGGTTGACGTCTTCAAGAGGATAAGGCACGTATTGATCGGCATCGAGACGTATCTGCGCTTCGCGCTCGACATCGCTGAGTGCCATGTCCATATCGATGATCTTGGTAATCACTGCTGACCCTGATACGGCTGTCGCTGCATGGGCATTAGCCACTTGACAGCGTCTGGCCAAACTGGCAATCGTATCGCCAACGGCTTCAGTATCCACGATGAGTTTATCGACGACTACGCCTTCCGGTAGTCTTTCAATGCCATAAGATTTTAAGTGGAACATGCCTTGTTGGCGCTGTATGTCAACCAACTTTACTGAGGTGGCACAAATATCCACTCCAATCAAATGTCGACTTTTGGAAGTAAATAGCCTCACAAACTCTATACCTTATATTAAGTGTACAATCTGATAGTTATTTGTAATAATTGAATACAATACTTTACTTAATAGATAGATTCAAGCATTTAAATTATATATTAAGGCTAACTTACACATTTATTATGACCTACCTATTTCGTTCAAGGTATAATGCACTACCTGTTGCAAATCATTAATTAATAAGTCTTATTATGGCCAAAAAAAATGCTACTGCTCACATTATTCACTTTTTGGTAGGGCTATTTATTGCTTGTTTAGCCTTGGCGGTCATCTTGGCAATGGCAGTTCCTATTGGCTTTTATGGCATGGCCATGTATTTATCGCCTACCCTGCCAAGTACGCAAGAGATAAAGACCGCAACACTAGAAATGCCATTGCAGATATATAGTAGTGATGACAAACTCATCGGTCAATACGGCAATCGTTTATCATTGCCGATCACTTTTGAGGAAATCCCTGAAGATTTGACTCATGCTTTTTTGGCCGCAGAAGATGCGTCTTTTTTCCAGCACAGTGGTATCAGCATTAAAGGTCTAGGTCGCGCGGTCACCGAAGTGGTGACCGATGATGATAGTCAAACAGGTGGTTCAACCATCACCATGCAGGTGGCCAAAAACTACTTTTTGAGCCCAGAGCGTACCTTAAATCGTAAACTAACTGAGCTGTTTTTAGCTCGTAAAATAGAAGACGAGCTCAGTAAAAACGACATTTTGACCCTTTATGTCAATAAGATTTATTTGGGTGAAGGCGCTTACGGCATCCGTGCGGCCGCCAAAAAATACTATAGTAAGTCACTAGACAACCTCACCATTGCAGAGATGGCAATGCTGGCAGGTCTGCCAAAAGCCCCTTCTAAGTACAATCCTGTCGCCAATCCTGAACGCGCCCTGACCCGCCGCAACTGGATCATTGGCCGTATGCATGAGCTGGGTTATATCAGTCAAGCGCAGCATGATGAAGCAGTCAACTCCCCCATCGGCATCAAGCTCTATCAAGAAAAACTCGATGTTAATATGCCTTATTTGGCAGAGATGGCACGCTCTACCTTAGTAAATCGCTACGGCGAGCAAGTCATGCATGGCGGCTGGCGCGTACGTCTGACCGTCGATAGCAAAGCGCAAACCGATGCAGAGGCCGCCGTACTCAAAGGTCTCATCGCTTATGAGCATCGCCATGGCTGGCGCGGCGCTGAAGCGAATGATGAGCCATTAGAGAACTTCCGTCGGTATAGTAACCTATCACCTGCCAAAGTGACAAAAGTAAATGCTCGTAGTTTTGAGGCCACTATCCCCTCGGGTGAGACGGTGACGGTTAACTGGTCTGGGATGAGCTGGGCGCGCAAATACATCTCTGCCGATCGTATCGGTTATTATCCAAGTAATGCCAGTCAAGTCGTCAGTAAAAACGATATTGTGCGCCTGATTCCGACAGCGAGCAACCGCTGGCAGCTGGCTCAAATTCCTGACATACAAGGCAGTCTGGTTTCATTAAACCCAGAAACAGGCGCGCTCAATGCTTTGGTCGGTGGTTTTGATTTTAATCACAGCAAGTTTAACCGAGCGCTGCAAGGCTGGCGGCAACCTGGCTCTACCATCAAGCCTCTAGTCTATACCGCAGCCCTAGAAAAGGGCTACCGCCCTGACAGTATCGTCTCAGACCGCCCTATCCAAGTTGGAGACTGGAAACCCAAAAACTCTGACGGGCGTTTTTTAGGAGACATCACCTTACGTCGCGGTTTGTATCTATCGCGCAACCTTGTCTCTATTCGTCTGTTACAGGCCATCGGTATCTCTGATACTCGTACATTATTAGACGAGTTTGGTCTCGATAAAGAAAAGCTGCCAACTACCCTATCGTTGGCATTGGGTACAGGGCAAGCGACACCGCTACAGATGGCTACCGCTTATGCAACCTTTGCCAATGGCGGTCACCGCATACAGCCTTATTTTATTGAGCAAATTTATAACTACAATAACAATCTGCTTTTTCAGGCCAACCCGCAGCAAGCCTGCGCCTCATGTTTTAATGAGCAACTAGAACGCGTCAACAAAAAACTGCTAGAAGACTATGATAACGCGCTCGAACAAGCGGCAACTGTAGATGCAGCAGCAGACTCAAAAGACCGTGATACCGAAGCAGGTACACAGAGCGATCAAAGCCGTATCTATGATGCCAGTCCGCAATCAGATCGCCTAAAAGCGCCTGCAGTACAGTACGTGATGGCCAAACAAGCACCGCGTATCTTAAAGCCTAGAGTGGCCTTTGAGATGGCAGACATATTACGTGATGTTGTACAGCATGGCACGGCAAGAAGAGCAAAAGCACTGGGACGTGATGATATCGGTGGTAAAACTGGTACCACCAACGAAGCAAAAGACGCTTGGTTTGCAGGGTTTCATCCCAGTAACGCAACCGTCGTCTGGATGGGCTTTGACCAACCATCGACCATGGGTCGGCGCGAATACGGCGGCGTGGCAGCGCTACCAGTATGGATTGACTTTATGAAAGCCCAGCTCAAAGACACCCCTTACCAATGGGTCTCTATCAATAATCGCTCAAAATCCAAAAAACAAAAACAAAAAATCATAGAAATGACGGATGATGGTATCGTTACTAGCGATGAAGACGACAATACGTCTACCGACACTGTATCAGAAAAACCTGTCAAAACCAGCACCCAGCAGCGCAAGCCGCCAGCACCTGAGCCGGTCGAAGACGAGGGCTCAGCACTAACGACGCGTTATGATAGCGTACCGCAAAATCCGCTATCGGTAACCCCGGTGGAGCGTATGCCAGCCATGCCTGAGTAGCCCTAGTATGGTTAATTCACTTTAAAACCGATACAGTGCAGCTGGTATGAGTTTTGCGCAGCATCTGTCAGCGTAAACACAGCAAGCAAGAGAAACTTATACCAGTTGCACGTTAATTTGAGACTATCGACTTTATTTTGAACTGGCTATACTTTATATAAAAGCGTGTTTGACCATGATCAAACACGCTTTTTTCTTGATGCTGTCATGTAAGGTAAGGCTAAAAAGCCGTTAAACAACAGTATGGATTAGGGTGGTTAAAACTCAACCATACCCGCACGCAGCTGATCTATCAGCTCTAAGAGCTGCTGACGCCACTCGCGGATGGTGGCTTCATCTGGCAGCCACTGATTCGATAACGTCACAACGTTGACAATAAGATCAGTCGCTTTTGCCGTATCTCTACTCGCACTTAGCGTCTCATCAATCACTGTATCTGGCGGTACCGCATACAAGCTACGCTGATACGCGCGCTCTATGTTGGCCACAAAGCCCTGCTGCTGTAACTGTTGTAAACGCTGAACTTCAGGCGATACCTGCGTGCGCGCACTTAGTGCTTGCTCGATGTCGCACAATGTCGGCGCTGTCATGTTTAAACCATAAAAATGTCCAAGCTCCTGAGTAAAAGCCAACAACGCACCATATAAATGAAAAATAGCGGTTTCACAATGAGCCTGATATAGCTGCTTATCACTACTACTGTCCGCCGCTTGGCAGGCAAGACGACAAAAATACAGCTTTTGATTGGTGCGGTCTGCTTGATACTTGGCAACACGGGTTTTACCAGCCATTGGCGATTTATCCTTCTATAAGATATAAGTGAGGGCTTATTTCCCAGTGTACTATTTTTTTGGATAACAGTACCACGTCTTTCTGACTTTTGTACGTGCACAAAAAAGCCAGCAACATAGGCTGGCTTTTTTGACAGTGATAAGACATCAAAGACAATTAATTGTCTTGATTTAGCTCTTGCGCAAAGGCTTCATCAAAGCTTGCAAAGTCTTTACTATCGGTGCTGGCCGTCATATCAAAAGCTGCGTTTAGATCTGACTCTTGCAGTTTTTGCTCTGCTTTTTCTTTACGGGCTTTGTGATAAGCAAGCCCTGTACCAGCAGGAATCAAGCGACCAACGACCACGTTTTCTTTTAGACCACGTAGCTCATCAACTTTACCTGTTACCGCAGCAGCAGTTAGGACACGAGTAGTCTCCTGGAACGACGCCGCTGAGATAAAGCTTTCTGTTGCCAGACTTGCTTTGGTGATACCAAGCAATTGACGCTCATACTGAACTGGGAACTTACCTTCAGCTTCCAGTTTAGCATTCAAGGCTATGACATCAGCGTACTCGACCTGATCGCCTTTAAAGTGATTTGAATCACCGCCATCAGTCACTTCAACTTTGCGCAACATCTGACGAATAATAACTTCGATGTGCTTATCGTTGATTTTTACACCTTGCAGACGATAGACGTCCTGTACTTCGTTGACGATATAATCAGCAAGGGCGGTTTGACCTTTTAGACGTAGGATATCGTGCGGGTTTTGCGGACCATCAGCGATGATCTCGCCGCGAGCAACGGTCTCGTTTTCGAAAACGTTGATCTGACGCCATTTCGGGATCAGCTCTTCATGTACCTCACCATCTTCATTGGTGATGATAAAGCGGTTTTTCCCTTTGGTTTCTTTACCAAAGCTGACCACACCTGTCATCTCTGCCATGATGGCATGATCTTTCGGACGACGTGCTTCAAACAAATCAGCCACACGTGGTAGACCACCGGTAATATCCTTGGTACCTGATGACGCTTGTGGTACACGGCCTAATACCGAACCTGCGGCTACCTTTTCACCGTCGCTGACGCGGATGATGGTTTCCGCTGGCAAGAAATAAACCACTTCTTTGCCTTCATCCGTATTCAAGATGATAGCAGGACGCAAATCTTTAGCCGAGCTTGAACGGTCACGAGTCGCTAAAATCTCAAACGAGCTCATACCCGTTGCATCATCGACTTTGACCGTCGCTGTCGAACCATCAATGATATCGCTAAAGCGTGCCGTACCGGCAAACTCTGTGATAATTGGGTGCGTGTGTGGATCCCATTTAGCGATGGTCTGGCCACCTTCGACTTGCTCTTCGTTTTTCACCAGAACGCTTGAACCATAAGGAACTTTATAGCGCTCACGCTCACGACCAAGCTCATCGGTCAGCGCAAGCTCTGCTGAACGCGAGACGATAACCAAGTGGCCATCAGTGTGTTCAACCGTTTTCATGTTTTCAAAATGCACTTGACCTGCATTACGTGCTGAGATGCTGTTGTCCACAGATGCTGAGCTTGCCGCCCCGCCCACGTGGAAGGTACGCATGGTCAACTGGGTACCAGGCTCACCAATTGACTGGGCTGCCATGACACCAACTGACTCACCGATATTGACTTTATGACCACGAGCCAGATCACGACCATAACACTGTGAACACACACCATGCTCAACTTCACAGGTGATCACTGAGCGTACCCAGATGTCATCAATGGCGTTGTTGTCTAGTACATTTACCCAATGCTCATCGATCAACGTACCCGCTGGAATCAAGACTTTTGACGGATCGTCATTGTACGTCACATCACGCGCGGTCACACGGCCAAGAACAAGCTCACCGAGTTTTTCGATGATCTCACCACCTTGGATGTGCGGCTTCATGAGCAAGCCTTCTTCGGTACCACAGTCTTCGCTGGTCACAACCAAATCTTGCGCCACATCGACCAAGCGACGGGTTAAGTAACCTGAGTTAGCCGTTTTTAGGGCGGTATCAGCAAGACCTTTACGCGCACCGTGCGTCGAGATAAAGTACTGTAGTACGGTTAAACCTTCGCGGAAGTTGGCTTTAATCGGTGTCTCAATGATTGAGCCATCTGGTTTTGCCATCAAACCACGCATACCAGCAAGCTGACGAATCTGCGCGGCACTACCACGAGCACCAGAGTCTGACATGATAAAGATAGAGTTAAATGATTTTTGCTCGTCTTCTTCGCCTTGGGCATTGATGACTTTATCGGTCGCCAAGTTATCCATCATCGCTTTAGCGACTTTATCGTTGGTACGCGACCAGATATCGACGACTTTGTTATAACGCTCACCTGCAGTCACAAAACCTTGCTCAAACTGATCTTCAATTTCGCGAACTTCAGCTTCAGCGGTTTCGATGATTTGTTTTTTCAGCGGCGGAATCACCATATCATCAATACCGATTGACACGCCTGATAATGTCGCTTGAGCAAAACCAAGATACATCAATTGGTCAGCAAACATGACACTTTCTTTGACGCCGACTTTACGGTAGCAAGAGTTGATCAAACGCGAGATGTTCTTTTTGGTCATCTCTTGGTTGCACTCATCAAACGACATGCCTTGTGGCATGATATTCCAGATAAGCAAACGACCAGCCACCGTTTCTTTTAGAGTGGCTTCTTTGCTTTCGTTGCCCTCTGCATCGACGTGCGTTTCTGTCACACGCACTTTGATTTTTGCGTTGACATGCAAGTCGTTTGAACCAATGGCACGCAAAGCTTCGTTGACGGTCGAAAATATCATGCCTTCGCCTTTGGCATTGATCGACGAGCGGCTAATGTAATACAGACCAAGTACAACGTCCTGTGAGGGTACGATAATTGGATCACCGTTGGCAGGCGATAGGATGTTGTTGGTTGACATCATCAATGCGCGCGATTCGAGCTGGGCTTCTAGCGTCAATGGCACGTGTACGGCCATTTGGTCACCATCAAAGTCAGCGTTAAACGCGGTACAAACCAGCGGATGCAATTGGATCGCTTTACCTTCAATAAGTACCGGCTCAAATGCCTGTAAGCCCAAACGGTGAAGCGTTGGCGCACGGTTTAGTAGGACTGGATGCTCACGGATAACCATGGCCAGCATATCCCATACTTGCGGCTCTTCACGCTCTACCATCTTTTTGGCGGCTTTAATCGTTGTGGCAAGGCCATGCGATAGTAGCTTGTTGTAAGTAAACGGCTTGAACAACTCAAGTGCCATTTTCTTTGGCAGGCCACACTGATGCAGACGCAGGGTCGGACCAACAACGATGACCGAACGACCAGAATAGTCAACACGTTTACCAAGTAAGTTTTGACGGAAACGGCCTTGCTTACCTTTGATCATATCTGCCAAAGATTTCAATGGACGCTTGTTACTACCAGTAATGGCACGACCACGGCGACCGTTATCAAGCAAGGCATCGACTGATTCTTGTAGCATACGTTTTTCGTTACGTACGATGATATCAGGCGCACTTAGCTCGAGCAGACGCTTTAGACGGTTGTTACGGTTGATAACGCGGCGATACAGATCGTTTAGATCTGATGTCGCAAAACGGCCGCCTTCTAGTGGTACCAACGGGCGCAAGTCTGGTGGCAATACTGGTAAGATATTCATTACCATCCACTCAGGCTTGTTGTTCGAGTCACGGAACGCTTCTAATAGTTTTAGGCGCTTAGACATCTTTTTGAGCTTGGTTTCAGAGCCTGTTTGCGGGATCGCTTCGCGCAGCTCATCAATCTCGATATCGATATCGATCTCTTTAAGCAGGTCTTGTACCGCTTCTGCACCCATTTTGGCGGTGAATTCGTCACCGAACTCTTCTAGAGCTTTGTAGTAGTCTTCATCATCGAGCAGTTGGTACTTCTCTAAAGAAGTCAGGCCAGGCTCAGTGACGATATAGCTCTCAAAGTATAGAACGCGTTCGATATCGCGTAGGGTCATATCGAGAAGTAGACCGATGCGGCTTGGCAGAGATTTTAAGAACCAAATGTGCGCAACAGGGCTTGCAAGGTCAATGTGACCCATACGATCACGGCGAACTTTGGCAGTGGTGACTTCTACGCCACACTTCTCACAGATAACGCCTTGGAACTTACGACGTTTGTACTTGCCGCACAAGCATTCAAAGTCTTTGACTGGGCCAAAAATTTTGGCACAAAACAGACCATCACGCTCAGGCTTAAATGTACGGTAGTTGATTGTTTCTGGTTTTTTAACTTCACCATGTGACCACGACTTAACCACATCAGGGGCGGCTAAGGTAATTTGAATACTATCAAACTCTTGATTACCGCTAGCGGTAGGGCTTTGCATGATATCGAGTAAATCTTTCAAGTTGCTTCTCCGTTATCTTTATAATCATCTAGCAGCATATTGTCGACGCCAAGTTAGATGAATGAAGGCAATGAATCGGGTTGAGACAAATCACCAAAAGCAGTCGCCATAAGCGTACTACTTTTGGTTGACAACTAGGTTAAACAGCAATCTTTCTGCTTTGGGTTTAGTTGCTTTGTTTTAACTCAATATTAATACCCAGTGATTTGATTTCTTTGGTCAGTACGTTAAATGACTCAGGCATACCTGGATCCATGTACTGCTCACCATCGACGATGTTTTTGTACATACGGGTACGGCCTTCGACGTCATCTGATTTCACTGTCAGCATCTCTTGCAATGTGTAGGTTGCGCCATACGCTTCTAGTGCCCATACTTCCATCTCACCGAATCTCTGACCACCGAACTGTGCTTTACCGCCTAGTGGCTGCTGGGTGACCAGTGAGTAAGAACCCGTTGAACGCGCGTGCATCTTGTCATCGACTAAGTGGTTAAGCTTGAGCATATACATGTAACCCACGGTCACTTTACGGTCAAACTTCTGACCGGTACGGCCATCATACAAGGTTTGCTGACCATCACGATCCATACCAGCAAGCTCTAGCAAGTCTTTGACTTGATACTCGTGAGCACCATCAAATACTGCTGTACCCATCGGCACGCCATCACGTAGATTGTCTGCTAATGCCAAGATATCATCATCAGACAAGCTGTCTAGATCGACTGACTCACCACCGACTTGGTTGTAAATCTTGTCTAAAAACTCACGTAACTCTTTGATTGCCGCTTGCGCTTTTAGCATACCGTCAATCTTTTCACCCAAGCCCTTAGCCGCCATACCTAAATGCGTCTCAAGCACCTGACCGATGTTCATACGCGATGGTACACCTAGCGGGTTCAATACGATATCAACGGTATTGCCATGCTCATCATACGGCATGTCTTCGACTGGCATGATGCGTGATACCACACCTTTGTTACCATGACGACCGGCCATTTTATCCCCTGGCTGGATACGACGTTTCACTGCCAGATAGACCTTAACGATTTTTTGGACGCCATGCTGTAAGTCATCACCAGCCGTTAATTTGCGTTTTTTCTCTGCAAATTTCACATCGATGTCTTTTTGCTTATCGACCAAGTAATCAGCGATCTGCGTGAGACGCTCAGAGACCTCTTCTTCGACTGGCTGGATATCAAGCAGCGTCTCAAGACTCATCTCTTTCATGTCAGCCAACGCCATGACTGTGCCGGCTTTTAGACCAGCGCCGCCACTGACTTTTTGACCATCAAGCAAGGTACCAATACGGCCGCGAGCCGCTTCTTCAAAGATACGTAGCTCTTCTTTTAAATCTTTACGATAGCTATCGAGCTGCGACTTCTCGATTGCTTTGGCACGCGCGTCTTTTTCGACGCCATCACGGGTAAAGACTTGTACGTCGATGACCGTACCTTTGCTTGATGTTGGCACTCGCAATGAGGTGTCTTTTACATCAGCAGCTTTTTCACCAAAGATAGCCCGTAGCAATTTCTCTTCTGGCGTGAGCTGCGTCTCGCCTTTTGGTGTGACTTTACCAACCAAGATGTCGCCTGCGTCTACTTCAGCACCGATATAAACGATACCTGCTTCATCAAGGTTTGAGAGCGCCGCTTCACCAACGTTTGGAATATCAGCAGTGATTTCCTCTGTTCCAAGCTTGGTATCACGCGCCACACAAGTCAACTCTTGAATATGAATGGTGGTAAAGCGATCTTCTTTGACGACTTTTTCAGAAAGCAAAATCGAGTCTTCGAAGTTATAACCATTCCACGGCATAAAGGCGATACGAATGTTTTGACCAAGCGCCAATTCACCCAAATCGGTTGATGGGCCATCAGCTAGAATATCCCCTGACGCGATTTCGTCGCCTTGGTTGACAATGATGCGCTGGTTGATACAAGTATTTTGGTTTGAGCGCGTGTATTTGATCAAGTTATAGATATCGATACCCGCTTCGCCTGCGACCATCTCCTCTTCGTTGACACGCACGACGATACGCGAGGCATCGACGTCTTCGATCACACCGCCACGCTTGGCGATCACACATACGCCAGAGTCACGCGCGACGTGACGCTCCATACCCGTACCCACTAACGGCTTATCCGCACGTAGCGTCGGAACCGCCTGACGCTGCATGTTTGAACCCATCAATGCACGGTTGGCATCATCATGCTCTAGGAATGGAATCAAACCTGCGGCGACCGATACTACCTGACTTGGTGACACATCCATATGCGTCACTTTTTCTGGTGGCATACGGACAAATTCACCATAACTACGCACGCTGACCATCTCATCACTTAGCTCACCATTTTCACTCACTGGCGAATCTGCTTGAGCAATGACCGTACCAACTTCTTCGATGGCTGATAGGTATTCGATCTGGTCAGTTACTTTGCCATCAACCACACGGCGATAAGGCGTTTCTAAGAAACCAAAGCTGTTGGTTTTGGCAAAGGTCGCTAGTGAGTTAATCAGACCAATGTTTGGACCTTCAGGCGTCTCAATCGGACAGACACGGCCATAATGGGTGTCATGAACGTCACGTACCTCAAAGCCTGCACGCTCACGGGTCAGACCACCTGGGCCAAGCGCGGATACACGGCGCTTATGCGTGACTTCAGACAATGGGTTGTTTTGGTCCATAAACTGTGACAACTGACTTGAGCCAAAGAACTCTTTGACAGCAGCTGCTACTGGTTTTGAGTTGATCAAATCTTGTGGTGACAAGTTGTCTGATTCAGCTGACGACAAACGCTCTTTGACAGCACGCTCTACGCGCACAAGGCCCACGCGGAACTGGTTCTCTGCCATCTCGCCCACTGAACGAATACGGCGATTACCTAAGTGATCGATATCGTCGACTTCACCGCGACCATTACGAATCTCAATCAGCTCTTTTAACACATTGATGATGTCATCATTGGTCAAAACACTACGCGCACGCTGGATATCAGCGTCGTCAGTGTCCTCAAACTCAAGACCTAAGCGACGGTTAAACTTCATACGACCGACGTTTGACAAGTCATAACGATCGGCGTTAAAGAACATGCTCTCAAACAGCTTTTCAGCGGTCTCAAGCGTTGGTGGCTCACCTGGGCGCATGACTTTGTAGATCTCAATCAATGCTTCTTCACGGCTAGAAGTGGTATCAGCACGTAGCGTATCGGCGATATAACTGCCTTGATCGATATCGTTGGTGAACAAAATACTAAACTCTTTGAGTGCATCACTGGCTTCGAACGCACTGAGTTTGACCAACAATTCATGATCGATGAGCGTATTGGCATGAGCAATCACTTCACCATTGACCACGATATCTTCAGCCAAGATGCGCTCGTATAGATATTCATCAGGCACAGCAATTTTCGTCATACCCGCTTGCTCTAACTGACGGATACGGCGAGCATTGATACGTTTGCCCTGCTCGACGATGACATCACCATCAGGTGACACGATATCGAACTGCGCCATCTCGCCGCGTAGACGATCAGCAACCAGATCAATCTCAAACTGCTCTTCACCCTTATAGACTTTTACTTTATCAAAGAACAAATCTAAGATTTCAGAGGTCGTCAAACCAAGCGCACGTAAGATAATAGACGCAAGTAACTTACGACGACGGTCAATACGAGCAAAAACTAAGTCTTTAGCATCAAACTCAAAGTCAAGCCATGAGCCGCGATAAGGGATGATACGAGCGTTGTAAAGCACCTTACCACTTGAGTGCGACTTACCTTTATCATGATCAAAGAACACACCAGGCGAGCGGTGCAACTGTGATACGATGACACGCTCAGTACCGTTGATAATAAAGGTACCGTTATCAGTCATCAGTGGCATCTCGCCCATATAGACGCTTTGCTCACGGATGTCTTTGATCGCCGCTTTACTGTCTTTGTCTTTGCTGTCTTTGTCCTTGATAATCAAACGGATCTTGACACGTATCGGTGCTGCAAACGTTGAGCCACGTAAGATACACTCACGCTCATCAAACTCAGGCTCGCCTAAGTAATATTCAACGAATTGTAGCTCTGCATTACCAGAATGACTCTCAATCGGAAAAATAGATGAAAAGGCAGCTTGCAGACCAGTATTCTCACGAGCTTTCGGCTTTTTGTGCTCTTGCAAAAATTGCTCATAAGAATCTACTTGAATAGACAGTAAATAGGGAATGTCCATTACAGTGGGCAATTCAGCAAAACTTTTGCGAATACGCTTTTTTTCAGTATAAGAATATGCCATCGAGAGTCCTTACAGTAAACGTGGAAACAAATTAAAAGCGTGGCATGCGTGCATAAATACTATGCAAACATAGCAACGTAAACGTTAATATAAAACAGGTGTTCGTGTTCAGTTTATATCTTTTGTTAATGACTACTTTACTACCAGTGTCGGCTTAGCACCCTCATCAAGTTTTGTCATCAGCATCTAGGTATTTTACCTAGACCATCCAGCCAAAACCCCATCAGCTGTCACTCATCAAAACCAATATCGTCGCTGATATCTACCGTCTACAAGCCTACATACTGACAGTACAACCATGCAAAATGAATAACCTAAGATAAACAGCTTATTAGAACTAATAATATTAGGGATAACTATAACTTTTAGAATCAGTGTAAACTATAGCGTTAATGGAAAAGCATGCAGACACAAAAAAACGCCAAACATCTCAAGACGTTTAGCTCATATCACTGATTTTAAAAACTGGCATGTGTGCTTGCATGTATATCGTCTGTCCTTTTGATGGGTATCCACCGTGATGTTGCATACGTATGTTGGCAGACACAAAAGGTCAAGCTACGAATTATAGTAAAAAAAAGCTGGCAATGCAATGCATTACCAGCTTTTTTTTCGTACAGTGTTAAACTTATTTTAGTTCAACAGTTGCACCAGCTTCTTCAAGTTTCTTTTTCAACTCTTCAGCTTCGTCTTTAGATGCGCCTTCTTTGATTGGTGCTGGAGCACTTTCAACTAAATCTTTTGCTTCTTTTAGGCCAAGACCAGTTGCTTCACGTACGGCTTTGATAACGCCAACTTTCTTGTCGCCGAAGCTAGCAAGAACAACGTCAAACTCGTCTTTTTCTTCAGCAGCAGCAGCGCCACCAGCGGCAGCAGCAGGTGCAGCAGCAGCAACAGCAGCAGTTACACCGAATTTTTCTTCCATATCGCTGATTAGCTCAACGATGTCCATTACTGACATTTCAGCGATTGCGTTTAACACATCTTCTTTAGATAGTGCCATGAGAACTCTCCGTTATCTGATAAAAATTAATTGATTTTAATATCGCTTTGGTTGTTTGCCAAATATATAAATAGAGTTGGCAATACAGTACAACCAGCGATGTCAAAGTTACGTTAAAACAAGCAATTAAGCAGCTTCTTTTGCGTCTTTGATTGCCGCTACAGTGCGAACGAACTTGCCAGGAACAGCGTTCATAGTCTGGACAAGCTTGGTCACTGGTGCGTTCATAGTTGCCATCAAGATAGAGATTGCTTCGTCGCGAGTTGGTAGCTTCGATACGCGCTCTAGCTCTTCTGGACCATAAACTTCACCACCGACTGATACTATTTTGGTCTCCAATGCTTTGTTTTCTTTGCTAAAGTCGAAAACGACTCTAGCAGCAGAACCCAAATCTTCCATAGAGAAAGCCAAAAGTAATGGACCAGTCATACGGTCTGACATGCTCTCAAACTTAGTGCCTTCAAAAGCGCGTTTTGCTAGGGTGTTTTTTACCACTTTCAAAACGACGCCTTTTTCACGGGCTTGTACGCGCAGCTTAGTAAGCTGTGCAACACCAAGACCGTGATATTCGGCAGCTACTGCTGAGTAAGCATTAGCAGCAACTTCAGACACTTCAGCCACAACTTGTTGTTTTTGTTCTAGCGTTAATGCCATAAGTTGACTCCTTTAATCTTATCAATCCGCTCAACTTTTAGTTAAAAACGATCAGCTAAGATTGACTTGATACGACACGTTATTCATAACTTCTAAAAATAGAGTTTATTCATAACGACTGATTACGGCACCGTTATCAGACTGACATCGAGTGATAGATTGGTATAAATACCGGTTTATCGGCTCTTATCAACAACTGGGTGGGTCACCGTCTGCGTAGGACAACTAAGATTTTCATCTGTCGTCGATTAACAAAAGCAGCTTACCGTCATCACTAGCTATCAAAAGACCACTTAATAATGACGTAAAACCGCTCTCTACCTACGGTCTTAGACAGCATAGCGTTTGCTACGCTGACCTAATTCTTTAAAACAATATGCACTCTTTATTCAAAATCGTTGAATATCGAGTAATTTTTATACAAAAAACTATTTAGCCACGCGATAAGGAACAGGATCAATAGTGATGCCTGGGCCCATGGTGCTAGACAAGGTGATTTTCTTAATGAATGTACCTTTAGACGTCGCAGGCTTAGCGCGCTTTAGATCTGAGATCAATGCTTGAACGTTTTGGGCAACTTGTTCAGTCGTGAAACCAACTTGACCGATAGTTGTGTGAATGATACCCGCTTTGTCAACACGATACTGTGCTTGACCCGCTTTGGTATTGGCCACAGCTTCCGCAACATTTGGCGTTACTGTACCAACTTTTGGGTTAGGCATTAGGCCACGTGGACCTAGGATAGTACCTAGTTGACCCACCACACGCATCGCATCTGGAGCTGCAATAACAACGTCAAAGTCCATGTTGCCGGCTTTAATGTCTTCTGCTAGGTCTTCAAACCCTACAACGTCTGCACCAGCTTCTTTGGCGGCTTCAGCAGCAGCGCCTTGAGCGAATACGGCAACGCGTTTGGTTTTACCAGTACCCGCAGGTAGGTTGGTAGCACCGCGAACGACTTGGTCAGATTTACGTGGGTCAACGCCCAAGTTTACTGCGATGTCGATAGACTCTTTGAACTTCAAAGGTGGCAAATCGTTTAGGATTTGAACCGCTTCTTCAAGAGTGTATAGCTTTTCGTTTTCAATGCGATCAGCGATTAGCTTTTGACGCTTAGTAAGTTTACTCATTTACACACCCTCCACGGTAATACCCATTGAACGAGCGGTACCAGCGATGGTACGAACAGCAGCGTCAAGATCAGCAGCAGTCAAATCTGCGTCTTTAGTTTTCACGATTTCTTCTAGTTGTGCACGATCAACTTTACCGACTTTTGCGGTGTTTGGCGTACCAGAACCTTTCGTGATACCAGCAGCTTTACGTAGTAAAAACGCAGCTGGTGGCGACTTCATGATAAAGGTAAAAGACTTATCGTTATATACCGTGATTTCTGTAGGAATCGGCAGACCTGGCTCTTGGTTAGAGGTCGCTGCGTTAAACTCTTTACAGAACGCCATGATGTTCACGCCTTTTTGACCCAAAGCTGGACCAATCGGTGGTGAAGGGTTTGCTTTACCTGCAGGCACTTGCAGTTTGATGTAACCATCAATCTTCTTAGCCATGATATTCTCCTAAATGGGTGATAGCGCCAAATCAACATGGTATAAACCTTGTCGAAAAACAGCTCCCCGGTTAATGAACTTTATAGGTTTAGTCTAATTTTTCAACTTTACTAAACTCAAGCTCGACCTGAGTCGGCCTATTAAATACGTTTACGGTCAGATGTAGTTTAGACTTTTCATAATCCACTTTTTCTACCAACCCTTTAAAGTCAGTAAATGGACCATCGATGACCAACAATTCTTCGCCTGGCTCAAAGAGCGTCTTAGGACGTGGGTCAGCTTCAGTCTGATTCAGACGGTTCAAAATACGATCCGCTTCTGCCTGCGTGATAGGTGCTGGCATCTCTGGTGTACCACCAACAAAGCCCATAATACGTGGACAGTCTTTGACGATGTGCCACGTGTTGTCATTCATTTCCATCTGGATCAATACATATCCTGGAAAGAATTTACGCTCACTCTTACGCTTTTTGCCGTCTTTCATTTCGACGACTTCTTCTGTAGGCACCAACACATCACCGAACGAATCAGCAAACTCACTGCGGTTGATACGATCAGTTAATGAACGCTGTACTTGCTTTTCATATCCTGAAAATGCTTGGACAATATACCAACGCATATCACGCTCCTGATCATTATAAATAAGTCGTTATCCGTCCATTTTGGTCTTGCCCACTAATACGTGTGACTAGCCAATAAAGATACCAACGAACCAATTAAAGAAGTTATCCAACAACCAAATAAAGAACCCAACAATCGCAATCACGACAAGCACTTGCCATGTGTATTGAAAGGTTTCGTCTTTACTCGGCCAGGTCACTCGGCGTAGCTCAACCGCAGCGTCTTTTAGTAAAATTTTAAAAGCGCGACCCTGATGGGTTAAGGCCAAACACACCAAAGCAACCACAACCAAAGCAACAATGATACCAATACGCACCCAGACATCGTTGGCTGGCTGCCAATAACCGGGTAAATACTGATTGACCAATGTTGCTGCAATTAATACTACTGCGGCTACAAGCCACAAAATCAAATCTTTGATTGAGCCTGTCTTAGCAACCTCGACCGCAGTGGTCTTATTGCCTGCTGAGACGTGCTTACCTTTAGTCAGCATCGAGCTCGCCGTCGCCTTGGCATCAGATAACTTATTCTCGAGGTTATCTTGATTATTGCTCATAAAGAACTCGCTTCGGAGATGGTGAGGTACAACAAAGATGTGATAAGAAGATGGCAGGCGATGTAGGACTCGAACCTACAACCCTCGGTTTTGGAGACCGATGCTCTACCAATTGAGCCAATCGCCTATGGGTGTAAAGGACAGCATTATACAATATTTAGCATAGAATGCAAGCCCTTAGCGGTAAAATTATCATTTTTACCAAGCTTTGCTCTTAGTCATTTTGCGGCTACATCAGTCTTACTTGAGTAAATAAATAAGTAAAAATCGATGTCCCAACTGACTTATTAAAAGCAGCGTTAATATAGCAAGCTCTCATAAAAAACACAATAGACTAAAAACAAAAAGAACGGTATTTTCACTTACTGCAGTTATTAATAGTTATAGCTTTAAAAAACATACTTTATGAAGTACCACCTTCCCTGCCCCTTTCCAATAAACCCCATAACCCTCTATAAGCGCCCAAAAAAAAGCCACCCTATAAAGGATGGCTTTTCACTACTCAATACTCGGTGTCAGCTTGCGCTGAGATCAGTATCGCTTAGTCTTTTACGTTAGCTACTACACCAGCACCTACAGTACGGCCACCTTCACGGATAGCGAAACGTAGGCCTTTGTCCATAGCGATTGGGTGGATAAGTTCTACGCTCATCTCAACGTTGTCACCAGGCATGACCATTTCTGTACCGTCTTGTAATTGGATTGCGCCAGTTACGTCAGTGGTACGGAAGTAGAACTGTGGACGGTAGCCGTTTAGGAACGGAGTATGACGACCACCTTCTTCTTTTGATAGTACGTATACTTCGGCGTCGAAGTTGGTGTGTGGGGTGATTGAACCTGGCTTGGCTAGTACTTGGCCACGTTGGACTTCTTCACGCTTGGTACCACGGAGTAGTACGCCACAGTTTTCGCCTGCACGACCTTCGTCTAGCAGTTTGCGGAACATCTCAACACCAGTACAGGTGGTTTTTTGGGTGTCTTTGATACCGACGATTTCGATTTCGTCACCAACTTTTACGATACCTGATTCAACACGGCCAGTTACAACGGTACCACGACCTGAGATTGAGAATACGTCTTCGATTGGCATTAGGAATGCTTTGTCGATGTCACGCTCTGGCTCTGGGATGTAGGTGTCTAGGGTGTTTAGTAGTTCTACGACTGCTGGTTCGCCGTATTTGCCGTCGTCGCCTTTTAGGGCTTGGGTGGCACTACCTTTCATGATTGGGGTGTCGTCGCCTGGGAAGTCGTAGTCGTTTAGGAGTTCACGTACTTCCATTTCGACGAGCTCTAGCAATTCTTCGTCGTCTACTAGGTCACATTTGTTCATGAAGACGATGATGTATGGTACGCCTACCTGACGTGATAGCAAGATGTGCTCACGAGTCTGTGGCATTGGGCCGTCAGTTGCTGATACGACTAGGATTGCGCCGTCCATTTGTGCGGCACCAGTGATCATGTTTTTGACATAATCGGCGTGACCTGGGCAGTCAACGTGGGCGTAGTGACGGGTGTCGGTGTCATACTCTACGTGTGAGGTGTTGATGGTGATGCCACGTGCTTTTTCTTCTGGGGCTGAGTCAATTGACGCGTAGTCTTTGGCTTCGCCGCCTGAGGTTTTTGCTGCTACGGTTGCGATAGCGGCGGTTAGGGTTGTTTTACCGTGGTCAACGTGTCCGATGGTGCCGACGTTGACGTGTGGCTTGTTGCGTTCAAACTTGGCCTTTGCCATGGGTAATTCCTCTTTTTTTGGGGTCGGCGCTTAACTGATATAAATATTAAATTTCATATAGATAAAAGCTAAAGCAGTAGAGACCACATTAAAATAATTGTTAAAAGGTTGCACATACTAATGTGCAGATATTATAAGAAAATCACGGCCAATAACAAGTCTTTTAACAAGTTATTGGCGGATTCTTCGCTGACAATATAAAGATATGCTTTATATTGTCATTTTATGAGCGTTATTTACTCGTCATCATCTTTAGAGTTGTACTTAGAGATGATAGATTCTGCAACTGATTTTGGAATCTCAGCATACTTCTGGAATTCCATTGAGTAAGTTGCACGGCCCTGTGACATTGAGCGCATTTGTGTGGCATAACCAAACATTTCTGCTAATGGTACTTCAGCACGAATTTGCTTGGTACCACCAGGCAAGTCTTCCATGCCTTGGACCATACCGCGGCGGCGGTTTAGATCGCCCATGATATCGCCCATATATTCTTCTGGTGTTTCAACTTCTACTTTCATCACAGGCTCAAGTAGTGCTGGGTCTGCTGCCAAGAAGCCTTTACGGAACGCGATTGAACCAGCCATTTTAAATGATAGCTCATCCGAGTCGACGTCATGGTAAGAACCATCGTACAAGGTCGCTTTTACGCCAACCACTGGGTAGCCTGCAAGTACGCCGTTTTGCATACGTTCTTGGATACCTTTGTCGACCGCACCGTGATACTCTTTTGGTACCACACCACCAACAACTTCTTCAGCGAATTCGTACTCAACATCACCTGCTGGATCAAGCGGCTCAAGACGTAGCCAAACGTGACCGAATTTACCACGACCACCAGTCTGACGTACAAACTTGCCTTCTTGTTCAACTGAGGTACGAATGGTCTCACGATAAGCAACCTGCGGCGCACCGATGTTTGCTTCTACGTTAAACTCACGCTTCATACGGTCAACCAAGATCTCAAGATGTAGCTCACCCATACCACTGATGATGGTCTGACCAGACTCTTCGTCTGTGCGAACGCGGAATGATGGATCTTCTTTGGCCAAACGACCTAGAGCAATTGACATTTTTTCTTGGTCAGCTTTGGTCTTTGGCTCAACTGCTAGAGAGATAACTGGATCTGGGAATTCCATACGCTCTAGCGTGATAACGTTGTTTTCGTCACAAAGCGTATCACCCGTGGTTACGTCTTTCATACCTACCAATGCGGCGATATCACCTGTACGGATTTCTTCTAGCTCTTGTTGAGAGTCTGCCATCATCTGTACGATACGGCCAACACGCTCACGCTTCATTTTTACTGGGTTATAAACGCTAGCGCCTTGCTTAACCACACCTGAGTAGACACGAACGAAGGTTAGGTTACCAACGAACTTGTCATTCATGATTTTGAATGCTAGTGCTGAGAACGGTGCATCATCAGAAGCTTCACGAGTCGCTTCAGTTTCATCTTTATCGTTCAAGATACCACTGATTGCTGGTACGTCGATTGGTGCAGGTAGATACTGAATAACCGCATCTAGCATCTTTTGTACACCTTTGTTTTTAAAGGCAGTACCACAAAGCATTGGGATGATTTCGTTGTCGATAGTCAACTGACGAAGTGCGCTGTGGATTTGCTCTTCAGTCAATTCACCATTTTCAAGATACTCATTCATCAATTCTTCTGAAGCTTCAGCAGCGTTTTCTACGAGATACTCACGGTATTCTTCTGCTTTGTCTTGTAGCTCAGCTGGAATCTCACGCTCTTCATACTGCATACCTTGAGATGCTTCGTCCCAATAAATAGCTTTCATGGTGACTAGATCGATAACGCCTTCAAAGTCATCTTCTTTCCCGATTGGGATAACCAATGGTACTGGCTTGCCGCCTAGACGCGTTTTGATTTGATCGATGACGCGATAAAAATCAGCACCAACACGGTCCATTTTGTTAACAAACGCAAGACGTGGTACTTTGTATTTGTTTGCCTGACGCCATACGGTCTCAGACTGTGGCTGAACGCCGCCTACTGCACAGTAAACCATGCAAGCGCCATCAAGAACACGCATAGAACGCTCAACTTCAATCGTGAAGTCAACGTGACCTGGGGTATCGATGATGTTGATACGGTGTTCGTCAAACTGTTTAGCCATACCTGACCAAAAACAAGTTGTTGCTGCTGAGGTAATAGTGATACCACGCTCTTGTTCTTGCTCCATCCAGTCCATAGTGGCTGCGCCATCATGTACTTCGCCAAGTTTGTGGCTAACACCGGTATAGAATAAAACACGCTCAGTAGTGGTCGTCTTACCAGCATCGATGTGCGCTGAGATACCAATATTGCGATAGCGCTTTAGGGGAGTTTTACGAGCCATAGTGTTTTCCTAGGGAAATTCGTGTATATAATAATGTGTTGTGTCTCTGCCTAATACTCTATGACAAAGCGGTGAGCTTCGTGATATTACTTACTGATTATTGAGCCTAATACGGACAACAAAAGAGCAAATACTAAGAATAGTGTGGCATCAAATTCGGGATGTTCTCTAGCAAAAACTGTATTTCTCAGAGAAACATCTTGATAGATGTCCGCCACCTCAGTCATTAATAAATAACATTTATATATGACGGAACGATGATGGCGGCAATCAGTAGAATAAACAACAATGTAGGACTAATGAGCATGAGCCATTAGTCTCAAGCTACTATTAAAAAGCAGCTTAGAAACGGTAATGCGAGAATGCTTTGTTAGCATCCGCCATGCGGTGAACTTCGTCACGCTTTTTCATAGCAGCGCCTTTACCGTCAGCAGCGTCATTCAATTCGCCTGCCAAACGTAAAGACATTGATTTTTCAGAACGCTTAGCAGCAGCTTCGGCTAACCAACGCATTGCCAAGGCAGTACGACGGGAGGGACGTACTTCCATTGGTACTTGATAGGTAGCACCACCCACACGGCGAGCTTTTACTTCGACCATTGGGCGTACGTTTTCTAAGACTTCTTCAAAGAAAGCTACTGGATCTTCGATATTACGTTTTGCACTAACTGTCTCAAGTGCACCATAAACGATACGCTCAGCAGTAGATTTTTTACCATGACTCATTACATGGTTGATGAATTTTGCAACAGTTTGGCTACCAAACTTAGGATCCGGTAGGATCTCACGGGCAGCAACGACGCGACGTCTTGGCATAATAAATTTCCTTGTCTTCAGGAGTGTCCAACATTCACAACATCATACTTGTCATCATAGAGCATAGTGATGAGTTGTCAGTTAGCCTTACTGCATGGTGGTATGTTTAAGGGTAAGTTACATCTTATCGATCTAATTACCATCGACACCGAACCCATGCACAGTTATTGGGTAGTACTAAAAGCTAAGCAAATAACGTTTAGTTATTAAGCTTTAGGCTTCTTAGCACCGTACTTAGAGCGACCTTGCTTACGGTCTTTAACGCCTGCGCAGTCAAGTGCACCGCGAACGGTGTGATAACGTACACCTGGTAGATCTTTTACACGACCACCACGGATAAGAACAACACTGTGCTCTTGTAGGTTATGACCTTCACCGCCGATGTAGCTTGATACTTCATAGCCTGAAGTCAAACGTACACGACATACTTTACGCATGGCAGAGTTTGGTTTTTTTGGCGTGGTAGTATATACGCGAGTACATACACCGCGGCGCTGTGGGCACGCTTCCAACGCAGGAACTTTTGACTTTTCCTTGATGGACTTGCGGCCTTTACGAATCAATTGGTTAGTTGTTGCCATAAGGCATCCTTCTCCCGTTTGGTATAAAACAAAAAAATGGGGAAACACGCCAACTATCTGACATAAATACCAGATTTTGACGCACCCATTTTTAGGACAGTGTATTATAAAGAGTTGTTGCTGCTATTTCAACCACTTATGAATGGTTTCACTTTACAATCTGTGGTAGATATGCATGCAGCTACTTACTATAACATTTTATCTATTTTTCGTTAACTATCATGCAGCGAGAACCGCTAAAGTGTTGGCTAAGCGCCTAACACAACATAGTCGTATGCAAACCAGTAAATGAGCAAAAAATAGACAAAGCAGGCAAGCAAATAAAGCTTGTATAAATAAATGGCGACATCGGCGCGTTTTTCAAGTGTGTGTGAAGCCTCCGCGCTAGGCTTAAACCTCGCTTAGAACCCGCTTAGAGGCCAAGGCCCGCCTGTTATCTCTCTAATGCGCCCCTAAGTAATATATGGCTGCTGCGCCTATTTATCAGCGGACGATTGCTCTGCAGACTTTTTATCAGCCTTTGTCCTGTCTGTCTTGTCGCTATTTTTTGCGTTTTTATCTACTGTGTCTTTATGCTCTTTGCTTTTAGTATCTTTATTTTCAGCGTCCTTCTTCGCTGACTCTTTTGCTGTGTCTGTGTTTTTTGCGTCTGTTTGCTCAGCCTGCTCATCTGTTTTTTGCGCATTATCGCCGGCTTTATCGACCTTAACTTCACTACTGCTGTCATCAGTGATAGCACGGTTTGCCAATTTGGCTTCTGGGGCAAAGGTTGCTTGCGCCACGCCTATGACCTCATCAATCAGCTGGCTGTTGTAACGCATACCGATAACGACAGCGGTAGCGGGCAGTAAGCGGCGCACCCATGACAAGTTAACCTGGTCTAAATCAATACCCACTTGACTGGCGACGCGGTCTACTTGCTCGGCATAAAAATTGACGTTTTTATTTTTTAAGCCGAGGTTTTTTAGCTCATTATGCAAGCCGTTGTTTTGTGCATTGTCTAGCAGCCCTTTACCAATGCCTATACCCGCCAGCAGCGCTTGTTTTTCTTGCATTTTACTCAGGTCGGCATTGGCAAGCAGCTCATAAGCCATCTTGATGCCTTGCGTGCCGGTCAGCGGTTTGTTGTATACAGCCGCCAGCTGATAAACGGTACGTAGAGAAACCAATAGCAACCATAAAGTGTCGGCAAGCAGTCCTGGCAATCCTGCCAAGCCTGTCAGACCGCCCATGGTCGCAAGTGCGCGGTTTTGGTTGGCGATATCTGTCGCTAAGGCATAACGCTGCTCGTCATCTAAGCTCTCGATATTGGCAAAGCGATGCTCATGAGGCAAATCAATCTGACTCCAGTTAAAAGCGAGCTTGGCCACTTGCGCAAATGCGCCATCAAGGGTCGATTGAAACAAGCTATTGGGCACCACTCTTTTGGCGTATTTACCATAAGTAGCAAAACGTGGGCCAAGCAACTGCTGAGTGGCCTTTAACGTCTGCTCACGAAACAGGTCTTGCTGATAGTCGTTGTCCCCTAAATTTACGGCTTTGTATTGACGCGGCTTGCTGGTTTTGGCATTCATGCCATCAATCACAGCGCCCATACGCTCTAAATTATTGCGGGTAAATGCGCCGATACTGCTGACGCCCTTCGAGAGAGTGCTACGCTTTGCCATCTGGTTGTCCTTAATATTATGATAAATCGTCATATATGATAAATAGTATTTGAAGATGTGTCATCTTAGTCAATTATCTGTCTGTCTGTCAGTGCCAACAATGTTATTGCCGTCACCAGTTTTGTATCTAAAAGTATAACGTGTTTATAACTGTTTTTGTCTCTTATGATGACAGATGAGCATGGGTTTAAGGGTTTAATAAGTGTACTGTTGGCCGCTTTTGCTGATAGCTGTAGCGCTATTTGGTGCTTGAGGCAGTTTTGTGATTATTTTGCACTTGTACAAAGATTTTGGGGCACTGATACGGTATCATATGCGCTGCCCTCAAGTGCTATACTCTCAAGCTTATCGTATCACTTACTTACTATTATTATCAGCACCATTATCTAGAGCCTGCTCATCTCAAAGATGAGTTTTAATAAAAACCCGCCCTAGACGGCCTATAAGTAAAATATAGGGACAGCAATTAAAAAATTATTACTCAGAAGGAATAGAATATGCGCCGCGTTGTTATCACTGGAGCAGGGATTGTCTCTTGTATCGGACATGATTTGGCCACTGTCACTGCTGCACTCAAACAAGGACAGTCTGGCATCACATTTAACGAGTCTTATGCTGAGCACGACTTTAAATCGCAGGTCAGCGGCAGTATTGATCAGTCGACGCTAGATACCAGTGGCATCGACCGTAAACTAAAACGTTTTTTTAGTGACGCCAGCCTTTATGCTTATGTCAGTGCATTGAGCGCCATCGAGCATGCAGGCTTGTCACTCGAGACCATCAATAGCAACCCGCGAGTTGGGGTGGTAGCAAGCTCGGGCGGTGCATCGACAGAAAACATCGTCAGTGCCATCGATGCGATGCGCGCCAAAGGTCTGCGCGGCGTCGGCGCGATGGCGGTACCAAAAACCATGGGCAGCTCGGTATCGGCCGCACTGGCCACAGGACTTAAAATCCAAGGGGTGTCTTACTCTCTTAGCTCAGCTTGTGCCACCTCGACACATTGTATTGGCCATGCCGCCGAGCTGATTCAACTTGGCAAAGCCGATGTGGTACTCGCTGGTGGTAGTGAGGCTGAGCACTGGACCCAGTCTTGTATGTTTGATGCCATGGGCGCGGTCAGTACTCAATATAATGACACACCAACCCTTGCCTCTAGAGCTTATGACAAAGACCGTGACGGCTTTGTCATCGCGGCAGGTGGCGCGATGGTGGTGGTCGAAAGCCTAGAACATGCCGAGGCACGCGGCGCCAATATCTTAGCAGAAATCGTTGGCTACGGTGCCAGCTCTGATGGCGCTGAGATGGTCGCCCCTAGCGGCGAAGGCGCAGTGCGCTGTATGCAACAAGCCTTGGCAGACGCGGGGCTAGAGAGCGTCGACTATATCAATACCCACGGCACCAGTACGCCACTGGGCGATATCACCGAGCTCAAAGCCATCGCGCAGGTGTTTGATGGTGATATCAGCAAAGTACCTGCGATCAGCTCTACCAAGTCGATGACTGGTCATAGTCTCGGCGCTGTCGGCGCGCAAGAGCTGATTTATTGCCTACTTATGCTACAAGAAGGCTTTATCGCCCCAAGCATCAATGTCAAAGCGCTAGACCCTGCTGCTAAAGGCTTTGATATCGTTACTGACAAGCGTGATGCATCACTTGAGACCATCATGAGCAACAGCTTTGGCTTTGGCGGTACCAATGCCACACTAATCATCAAAAAGTTTGACGCCTAAATAATGCCTGTAAACACTCATTCTACCAATCACATAAACCCTACCCCATCGCCAGCTACTCACCCTAGCTGGCGTTTTGGTGCGCTGGGTGCGGCTGAGCTGTTGCCAAAGCTGCAGCGCCACTTACTCAAGCAAGACGCTCAGGCCAACTGGCAACTGGTTTGGCTAAACAATGCTGGACGGCCAGTGATTGGCTTGCTGCCTAAAATGGCTTGGTCTGTCTATGCGACCACGCCCGAACCCAGACAGCCTGCCGCTTATACTATCGTTGGCCGCCGCCGTGGCGACAAGCATGCGGCCACTTACCGCTCCATGAGCTATGAAGCATGGCAAGAGGTGCTCATTGCCTATGGTCAAGCCCATCAGACCGACATAAATAGCCAAGCAGATCCTAGCGCGCCACCGAACTATCACCACGGGCTGATAGGATTTATCGGCTATGACATCGCAGCTCACGAGCTGAGCCCAGCGGGTGCTATCGAGCTGGCGGCGCAGCCCTGTGCGGTATTGGGGCATTACGACATATATCTGACGCCCTGCGATAGCGGTCATGGCTGGGCACTGCGTACTATAGGGCTATATACAGTAGCAGATGAGACGGACCCAACGCTTGACTCGCTGATATCCTGCTTAGACTCACTAGAGCAACAGCTATCTAAAGCAACTAATAGCATTGCAAAAACGCCTGCGCCATTATACCTACAGCCGCGCTGGCACCAACATGACTATCAAGCCGCTTTTGATAAAACCCAATACTACCTAGAGCAAGGCGACTGCTATCAGATCAACCTGACCCAAAAATGGACAGGACAGCTGTCGAGCGAGAGTAAATCTACTCAGACCACGAGTCTGATCGATTATTTGCCAGCGCTCCATCAAAACACCCAAGCGCCCTTTGCAGGGTACTTACAAACCCAGCCGCATGATGACGATAGGTTTGATAATAGCGACAATAGCCTCGATGCTCGTGACCCGCATAGCGTTAACGCTCAATTTGAGCTATTAAGCTGCTCGCCTGAGCTGTTTTTTACCTTTACCAAAGAACCTAATAGCGGCAAACATCATATCATCACCAAACCCATCAAAGGCACCATGCCACGCAGCACCAATCCCACACAAGATAATGCCTCTAAGCAGCAGCTGATCGATAGTGAAAAAGATCGCGCCGAAAACGTCATGATCGTCGACTTATTGCGTAACGACTTGGGCAAGTATGCCAAAATCGGTAGCGTCAAAGTGCCCAAGCTGTTTGCTATCGAGAGCTTTAGCAATGTCCATCATATGGTCAGCACCATTCGCGCCGAGCTAAAAGACGACACCCATCCGCTTACGGTATTGTTTGGCAGCTTGCCAGCAGGCTCTATCACCGGCACGCCCAAAAAACGCGCTGTCGAAATCATCTCTGAGTTGGAACAAGCACCGCGCGGCGCATACTGCGGTACCATGGGCTATATGAATTTTGATGGCAGTGGACAGTGGAATGTACTGATCCGCACGCTACAAGCGCGCCATGCGCCGCAGCAAGACACGCAGGTCAATTTATGGGCGGGCGGCGGTATCACGGTGGCCTCTGACTGCGATGCTGAGTATCAAGAGTGTCTGGATAAAGTGGGCAATCTATTGGACGTGCTGGCGAGAAAACCCTGACATAAAAAAGCCTGCACAGTATGATACTGACAGGCGTTATGATACTGACATGAGTTGACGCTACCTACTCAGCAGCGCTATCTATCGTATTGCTATCTGCATGCAATACCGTCAGCGCCGCTATCAATCTTTGGTGCTGCTCGGCGGTACCGACCGTGATACGTAGATACTCATTGATGCGCGGCTTATCAAAATGACGCACGATGATGCCTTGCTCACGTAGGGCGGCGGCGACCTCGCTGGCATTACCCTCTTTAGGACGCGCAAACACAAAGTTGGTATGCGAAGGCAACACCTCATAGTCCAATGCGTGTAAGCCTGCCGTCAACGACTCACGTAAATCAATCACTTGCTGACGCGTTTGCTCAAAATACTCTACATCTAACACACTCGCCGTCGCCCCAGCTTGCGCCAATTTATCGAGCGGATAGCTGTTAAAGCTGTTTTTCATGCGTGTTAAGGCTTCAATTAATGAGGCATTACCAAAGGCCATCCCAACGCGCAAACCTGCCAGTGAGCGCGATTTGGAAAACGTTTGGGTGACCAAAATATTATCACACTCGTTGATAAGACTCACAGCTGAAACCTCAGTCTCCAAACTACCCTCTTCTACTTGCGCAAAGTCGATATACGCCTCATCAATCACAATCACCGAGTTTGAATGCTCGCTTGCCAATTTACGAATATCCGCAAGCGATAATAGCAGTCCTGTCGGCGCATTGGGGTTGGCGATAATGATGCCACTACAAGGCTGACGATAAGCATCCGGATCGATACTAAAATCGTCTTCTAGCGCAATTTGCACCAGCTCTATACCAAAAGTATGGGCATACACTGGATAAAAACTATAGCCAATGTCAGGCGAGAGCACAGGGCGCTCTTTTAAGAAAAAACTGGCAAATACCAGCGCTAACACTTCATCTGAACCATTACCGACAAACACTTGATTGGCATCAAGGTCATATAGCTGAGCCAAAGCGGCGCGCAACTCATCAGACTCAGGCGCTGGATATAAGCGCAAATCATCCGCCTGCTGCGCTAAGACCTGAGCAATGGCCTCACCGACTTTAGGTGAGGGTGGAAACGGGTTTTCGTTGGTGTTTAATTTACATAAATTGTCGTGTTGCGGCTGCTCACCTGGTACATAAGGTGACAAGTTACGTGCTTTGGATGACCAAAGTCTGGTATCTATCTTTAACTCATTCATAAGTTATCCTACTATTAGCCACAAAGACTATCAAAGTTTACAGACCTAATATTTAAAAAAACTAACGCTTGCTCGTTGGCGTAAAAACATACGCCACTCTGACACGCCAATTATTGATAACGATAACGAGCTGAGCGCGCGTGGGCTTCTAAGTCCTCACGCTGCGCTAAAATATCTGCCGTTTCGGCCAAAGGCTTACTGCCCGCTTCGCTACAATAGATGATAGAGGATTTTTTTTGAAAATCATAAACACCAAGCGGTGAAGAAAAACGCGCCGTCCCCGATGTCGGTAGTACATGGTTGGGGCCTGCACAGTAATCACCGATGGCCTCAGGGGTGTGACGTCCCATAAAAATCGCCCCAGCATGACGAATATTAGCGAGCAAAGCATCAGGCTCATCGACCGACAGCTCTAAATGCTCAGGCGCCACGCGGTTGATCACTGCCATGCCCTCAGCACGGTCTTTGACCAAAATCAGCGCGCCGCGGTTTTGTAATGAGTCGCGCGCGATATCCGCTTTTGGTAGCTCGCTCAAGGCTTTTTCGATTTCAGCTGCCACCGCGTCGAGCTGCTCGCGACTGGTCGTTACAAAGATAGCTTGGGCGATACGGTCGTGCTCTGCTTGTGACAACAAATCCATCGCCAACCAGTCTGCGCGATCTTGCGCCTGCCCTTCTGCGTATACCAGCACCTCAGAGGGGCCAGCAATCATATCGATGCCCACTTGACCAAATACCGCGCGCTTGGCCGCAGCGACGTATTTATTACCAGGGCCGGTGATTTTGTCCACGGCTGGTATCGTCTCGGTACCATATGCCAACGCAGCAACCGCTTGGGCGCCGCCGATGGTAAAGACTCGGTCCACTTGTGCCAAGTGTGCCGCGGCCAGCACCAATGGATTGAGCACACCATTAGGTGCTGGCACGACCATGATAACGTCACTCACGCCAGCGACTTTGGCTGGGATGGCATTCATCAGAACCGATGAGGGATACGAGGCCAGACCACCTGGCACATAGATGCCGACACGATCCAGCGGGGTGATTTTTTGCCCCAAACGGTTGCCCAGCGCATCTTCATACTGCCAACTGTCTTGGACTTGGCGCTCATGGAAGCTCTGTATGCGCGCAGCTGCCGTGCTTATGGCGGTTTTCACCGTATCGTCTAATTGCTCAAAGGCCTCAGCAAGTGCTTCCTTAGATAGCTCTAGCTCTTGCATGGTAGTCGCTGGATGCTGGTCAAATTGCTGAGTCAATGCCAGTACCACGCTATCACCCTGATGACGCACTTGCGCGATGATATCATCAACAGTCGTTAACAAATCGGCATCATTGACCGTCTCAAAAGCAAGCAACTCGGTCAACTGGCTATCAAAATCGGCATCTTGGGTACTTAACTGGCGCATGAGCTAATCCTATATCTGAGCATGTATGCTACGGAACATTAACGAGTAAAAACAAGCGAGTCTGATACTGTGATACGTATCTGTGGCTAGGGCGTGTCCTCATTTTAAAAATGGCGATAAAAATGAGATAAATCGCCGTCAAACAAGGAAAATAGCGCAGATAATATTGAGATATTAGTCAGCTATTTGACACCGTTTGGCCAGATTTAACCATTTTTAGCCCATTTAGATGGCTATCGATTGAATTGAGGACACGCCCTAGAGTCCGGTTTAGATTATACTGGGCTTTTATGTTTTGACAAACCCATACAATAAAACCAGTTTAGCACGCTATGCTTATCATAGAGCGCCAAACTGGTTTAAAAATTTGCATCACTGTACTTAATATTACCAATGAAGCACATTGTCTTTGCAAGTATGGATGAGTGACACACCAATGCATCAAGCACTGAGCTGTTAAGCACTCGCAATGCTGTCTTTAAAGCTGTCCAAAATTGGCTCAAGCAAGGCAAACTTACGCTTGTAACTGACTTGATTGACAATAAGGCGTGACGATACATCGCAGATATGGTCACGGGCTTCAAGGCCGTTGGCACGCAAGGTGTTCCCTGTATCAACCACATCAACGATAAGGTCTCCGAGTCCGACCAGCGGTGCCAGCTCCATCGAGCCGTATAGTTTGATCACATCGACCTGCTGGCCTTGGCTGGCAAAATACGCCCGAGCCACATTGACGTACTTGGTGGCGATACGCAGACGACGATTGGGCAATGGCGCGTCTTTTACGCCTGCGGTCATCAATTTGCACTGGGCAATCTGCAAATCCAGCAGCTCATACACATGGTTGGCACCGTGCTCAAGCAGTACATCTTTACCCGCCACACCAAAATCCGCAGCGCCATGCTCGACATAGGTCGGTACATCACTGGCACGCAAGATTAAGACGCGTACATTGGGGTTTGAGGTTGGAAAAATAAGCTTACGCGAGGCTTCAGGGTCTTCTAACAACTCAACGCCCGCTGCGCGCAGCAAAGGCATGGTCTCTTCTAAAATACGGCCTTTAGATAAGGCCAGCGTTAAGCCTGAAAATTCCTCATTGACTTGGTTTAATAAACCATCATTTGATTGGCGGGTGCTTGCTTCGGTCATAATGACATCGTGTCCATGTACAGTTGGCATCCCCGATAGCGGGGCGTGAATTTATCATTGCTAAGCGATGGGGTAAACCTTCATGCGCCAATCATTGAAGTGCTTGACGCATAAGGGCTTACTGAGTCGTTCAGTGTCTGACTGACTTAAGGCATGGTTTTATGTAGTTGCTGACAAAAACCAGCAAAAAACTGCCGCCTAGTCGTTGCTGTTGTTGCTATTGATACGTTCGATATTGACGCCGAGCGCACGCAGTTTGCTTTCTACGTTTTCATAGCCGCGATCGATATGGTAAATACGATCGATCAAGCTCTCACCTTCGGCGGTCGCCGCGGCCATCACCAAGGACATCGATGCGCGTAAATCGGTCGCCATCACGGGCGCGGCGGTAAAGTTTTCGACGCCCGTAACTACGGCAGTATGACCGTCCACCTGAATGGATGCGCCCAAACGATTGAGCTCTGGCACGTGCATATAGCGGTTTTCGAAGATATTTTCGATAAAGGTACTGGTGCCATCGGCCAGACAGCTAATCGCCATGAGCTGCGCCTGCATATCTGTTGGAAAACCAGGATGCGGCTGAGTGCGAATATTGACAGGTCTTGGTCGACCCGTCATTTGCGCGCGAATCCAGTCATCACCTGTGGTAATCACCGCGCCCATATCTTCAAACTTCTCTAGCACAGGGGTCAATAACAGCGCAGAGGTGTTTTTGGCCAATACATCACCGCGAGTCATCAGCGCGCCTGCCAGATAAGAGCCTGTCTCGATACGATCCGCCACTACTGAATACTCACAACCATGCAGACGCTCAACGCCTTCGATGGTCATGGTCGAGGTACCGATGCCGCTTATCTTGGCACCCATCGCGACCAGCATGTTGGCCAAATCCACCACTTCTGGCTCCAGCGCGCAGTTGCCAAGCACTGTAGTACCTTTAGCAAGGGCAGCCGCCATGATGACGTTTTCAGTGCCGCCGACCGTGATCATATCAAACGAGAAGTTACAGCCGATTAGTTTGCCGCCTTTTGGCGCTTGCGCTTTGACATAGCCGTTTTCGACGCTAATAGTAGCGCCCATGGCTTCAAAGGCTTTGAGATGCTGATCGACAGGGCGCGAGCCAATCGCGCAGCCACCTGGCAATGAGACTTCTGCTTCGCCAAAACGTGCCAGCAACGGCCCCAATACCAAAATCGATGCGCGCATGGTCTTGACCAGATCATAGGGCGCATAAAAATTATCGATGGTTTTGGTATCGCACGTGACCGTATCACCTTGTTTTTGAATGTGGATGCCCATACCACCGATCAATGCAATCAGGGTACGCACATCTTGTAGCGATGGCACATTATGTAATGTCGTTGGGGTCTCAGCCAATATCATGGCCGCAAGTAACGGCAGCGCGGCATTTTTGGCGCCTGAAATCGTAACTTCCCCTGCAATACGACTACTACCCGTGATTAAAAATTGATCCATAAAAGTGGCAACCTAGCGATGAGTATAAAAAGATGAATATAAAAAATAAAAACCAAACCACCAAAACCCGCGATTTAGACAATAAATGAAGCAGCAGGCTTGAGGCGTCTAATTAACAGGCTTAAGCATAACGTCTCATCATAAAGAGTGACGTTTAGCCTTTTGATTGAGCGTCCCACTCAGCGGGCGTCAATGCTTGAATATTGAGCGCATGAATATCTCCGCTGGCAATCTTGTCATTAACCAGCGCATATACCGCTTGCTGACGCTGAACGCTGCGTTTGCCTTCAAAGCTGGCATCGACCACGCGCACATCAAACTTATTGCCTTGATTGGCCGCTTGAATAAAAGCGTCTGGAAAATGAGTCTGTAAAAATGCAATCAAGTCGTCAGCGTTCATGCTCATAAATCTCTCTGCCTTAAATATAAAATAGGGTATAAATATAAAGTGAAGACATTATAACAAGAGTTTGGCTATCTTACAGTATTGTCTTGCTTTACCATGCTTTATGATGCAGTAGCGACCAATCAGTCGTGCCCACAATGCCTTTCACCCTTTATCGTTATTTAAGGGCGTCATCTAGGTGGCTAAGCACTTGCGCGCGTACGTCATTGACCCAGCGTAGCGGCGGTGCCATCGCCCCAATACTGGTCGCATGGCTGGCACCTGCTATTTCACCGTTTTTGACAGAAACGCCAGCTGCTTTTAGTGCTTGCGTCATCTTGATGGTATTGCTGTCGTGGACGATGTCGTCTTTTTCGGCCGTCAATAATAAATAAGGCGGCTGCTTTCCTTTGATATGACGATCGGGCATCACCTCATCTGGCGTGGCAGCGGCGGCAAAGGCCGATGCGCTATCAAACTTACGAAAGTCATAACTATATGGCCCCGCGATGCCGACGACCGTCCCTACAGCGCTTGGCTTGATATGATAAGGGGCCAAAAACTCCTCGTTGGCGACCGCTGCCACGGCGTTGAACGCTCCAGCCGAGTGCCCAATCACCGCCACACGAGCAGGGTCAGCATACAAGCTGGCCGCGTTGTTTAGGCTCCAAGCGATCGCCTGCGCAGTGTCTTTGACATAAGCGGGATAGACATGCTCAGGCGCCTTACGGTAATTGATCACCGCTGTGACATAGCCTGCCTGCGCCAAACTCTGGCCGACAAAGGCGTATTGCTCTTTGCTCCCGCTCTCCCATGAGCCGCCATGGACAAACACCACCATCGGATAACGATCACTGATCGCGCTTTGTGCCGTCATGGCACGGGTCAACGGCTTGGGGTAATAAATATCTAAATCCTGTAAGGGCTGATCGCCGTACAAGATGTCTTTGCTGACCCCAACACCGCCGCCTGAGGTAATTCCATTGACGAGAGTCAAGGGTGATAATGCCTGCGCGCTTTGGCTTGCCAGCACCGCGCCGCCAATTGCCAACAACGCCGCGCCCGTCACTTTTAGCACCCTCTTACTTGCCGCTTGAGTATCAGCGCTTTTTGTATTCATCTTGTGACTGTGTTGGCGCTTGTGGCCATCATCATGGTCATGATGCCGCTTGCGTGTTTTGATATCCTTCATCGCCAGTATCCTTTATTTATCACCAATTATTTATCGCTCGCCACGTACCATCAGTCGCTTACCGCGGATTATTTATAGCCATCCATATAGTCACTCATCTAGCCATTCATTTACAGAGTAATCAGTTTACTGGCTGCCAAAAGATTTCTCGTGTTTTTGCTGTTACTCGTGTTTAGGCTTCTTGTCATCAGCGGCGGCTATATCAGCGCCGAATACAATCGAGGCACTGGCTCATGATGAAATGAGGTATAGTTAGCTGAATGTAAAACTGTTATGGCTTTAAACGCGCTACTGGTATAAATTTTACTTGCGTGCTGCGTTCCCAGAGGCTGCGCAACCTACGTTTAAAAATAGCATCCCAGTAGCGCTATGACATTTTTAGAGTGTATCGACTATATTTACGGGTTTTGATAAATATCGATATTCTCACTAACAGAAGCCTCACTAGCAGAGGAGTCGATAGGCGAACCCTCTTCAGTCACCACTATAGGCGTGGTGGCTCGGGCTGGGCTGGGTGCGACTGCACTACCCGGCTCATCAGCAACGCGCGCGGCAGCCGAGCGCTGCACAACTGGCGCTAACACCGGATTGGCCAGATTGTCCTCATACATAATATCGTCTTCACTAATCTTTACCCCTCTATCGTCGACAACGGTCGTCAATAGCACAAGCTCGGTCACTCCTACGGTGTCGTTGGCGATATCGATTAAGTGGCTTTGCTGCGTCGGTGTCACACGTCCCATGACATAGACCACGCCGTTGTTGCTCACCACCTTGATTTGGGAGGCTTTGACGCCGTTACTTGTCGCGACTTTTGCCAGCATTTTTGAGGTGATATAACCATCATGGACAGTCGAGCTATAGCCCTTTGAGGCACTGACGGTCAGCTCATTATAGACACGTCGCACGTCTGGCATGGAGCTGACGACGTTTTCTATCTCCGTCTTGATCGCAGCACTTGGCACCTCACCGGTCAGCAGTACTTCACTATTAAAGCTATCGATACTCATGCGGCTGGTTTGCTGCAAGTCTTCTTTTAGGCCATAAACATTGATTTTGGCAGTGTGTTCGATGCTACGATCCAGCAGGCGCTGCGGAATGGTACGCTCAGTCATGGGCACACCATAAGTCCCTTGTGTACTGTTGGTCAGATAATTGGTGGTACAACCCGTACTAATGACGCTTGCCAGCAGCACAGCACCTATCGTCATGCGGTATGATGAGCCAAACATAGCAGTGCGCAAGTGCATCCGTGTCATGATTTACCTCTTAGAGCCTGATGAAATAAGTAAGATATTGGCGATGATTGATGAGCAAGGCATGCCATCGCTTTTTTATTGAGCTACTTTACTCAATTTTTTGGGTGAGCGCTTAGGCTTTTGGTAACGATAACTCAACCGACAAGCACCTTGGCATCGCTCGCGCACGCTCAGACTCATTAATACAATAAGAATCAACACCAAGCGCGCCAAGTGCACTCAGTAATTATGCTCAGTCATATAAGTAAAAAAGCCAAGCCCGCCTTACCAAGCATTTGCCATAAACGCGCCTATCAGCCACTGCGGCGACTCAGACATGTGGGCTTCTGCGAGTTTGTGCTTGCCTGCGGTATCATAAGCAATGACATCAAACCGGCAATCAAAATCTCTATACTCAGGGTGCTGCTGCAAAAAATAGCGCGCCGCCTTGATGAGTTTGTTTTGCTTGGATTTGGTGACGCTCAGCAGCGCATCGCCAAACCCTGATTGGCGCCGTTGACGCACTTCGACAAACACTAGGGTCGACCATGCCGCGCCCGTCTCTAGCATGACCAAGTCAAGCTCGCCGATTTTGGGTTGTTGCCAGTTTTGTGCAATCAGCGTCAAGCCTTGCGCCTGCAAAAACGCACAAGCGCGCTGCTCAAACAAGCTGCCTTGACGCTGCTTGGGCGAGCTAAGGCGTAAGGGTTTGTGATGGGTCATAAGAGCAAGATACCTGCTGAACATTTCAGAATTATCATAGCACAACATGATAAACTAACCACTTTTGCGCCTTGTCTATATATTTGGTCTGTCACCATGGCCTGCATTCATGGGGTTGTTACGGTCTTTATTATGATTATGATGTTGTGTTAAAGACCACACACCAAACGCCAAGATAGAGCGTGGCGCTATATTGTATGCCCGACTTTTATAACAGAGGTTTTCATGTCCATCCCTACCGCGATGCCAGCTTGTTTATATATCGTTGCCACGCCGATTGGTAATCTGAGCGACATGACGCCGCATGCCATCGATGTCTTAAAACAAGTGGCCATCATTGCCTGTGAAGACACCCGCACCTCCGGCAAACTGCTATCGCACTTTGGTATCCATACCAAAGACAACAGTAGCGAGGCTGACGCGCCCAAAGCGCATAATAAGCTATGGGCCTATCATGAGCACAACAGCGCCATCCAAACGCCAAAGATTATCGAGATGATCCAGCAAGGCCATTCCGTCGCTTTGATCAGTGATGCTGGCACACCACTGGTCAGTGACCCAGGCTATCAGTTGGTACAAGCGGCGCATGCCGCTGGCGTGAGAGTATCACCTGTGGTGGGTGCATCGGCTGCCATTGGCGCGTTATCGGTCGCAGGGCTGCCATCAGATCGCTTTAGCTTTATTGGGTTTTTGCCTGCCAAAACTCACGGTCGCCAAAAACAACTGACCGCCTTAACGACACGCACCGAAACCTTGATATTTTATGAAGCGCCGCACCGCATTCTGGCAAGCTTAGCGGACATGGCGGCGATATTTGGCGCTGATCGTGAAGTGGCGTTTTGCCGTGAGCTGACCAAAACCTTTGAGACTGTGCACAAAAGCACGCTTGGCAACTTGATTGAGTTTGTCAAAGCCGATGACAATCAGCAGCGCGGCGAAATCGTCTTGGTAGTCGCAGGTGATCATATCACACAAGACGCCGACGACATCAGTGTGCACGATGCGTTACTACAACGCCTACTGGAGGATTTATCGGTCAAAAAAGCCGCCGCCTTGGCCGCTGATATCACTGGCTTGAAAAAAAACGCGCTCTATCAGCGCCTGCTTGAGCTACAAGCGAAATAGCTTGTGGTTATAAAAAATACTATACCAACAAATTAATCATTGAGTGAGGAGAGAGCAAATGTACGATGTAATGGCGATAGGCAACGCCCTGGTGGACCACGAGTACCTACTGTCCGATGCTGCCCTAGAAGAGACGGATCTGACCAAAGGCAATATGACGCTGGCGGCTATCGAGGAGCAGCAGCAGCTACTGGCGTATTTCAAACTGGCAGAAATCGCACCCTCAAAACAAGCTGGTGGCGGCTCAGCGGCCAATACCATGTACACCTTTGCCAGCCTCGGTGGCAAGCCGTTTTATGCTTGCCGCGTCGGTGATGATGCTCAAGGTGAGTTTTACCTAAAAGACTTGCACACTGCAGGCGTCGCTACTTCAAAAAAATCCGTACATACAGGCGGCGTCACAGGCTCTTGTGTGGTAGCGGTGACCGAAGATGGCGAGCGTACCATGCAAACCTATCTTGGAACCTCAAGCGACATCACAGCAGAAAATGTCGACTTTGACGCGCTGACGCAAGCCGACTGGCTATATCTAGAAGGCTATCTGGCGATGACTGAGAGCATCCAACCTGCGATGACCAAACTGCGCCAGCAAGCAGGTCTTCATAACGCCAAAATCGCGGTGAGCTTCGCCGACCCTGCGGTGGTGAAGTTTGCCAAAGACGGCCTACTCAATATGCTCGGCAATAAAGTTGCAGTGATATTCTGTAATAGCGAAGAGGCCAAGCTATTTACTGACAAAAAACAAATCAAAGCCGCCGCCCGCGCGCTCCTTGAGTATTGCCAGACCGCAGTCGTCACCGATGGCGCGAATGGCGCAATCATCGCTCATAAGTCAGATGACCACTCAGAGCTGGAGATTTATGAAGTCGCCACGCCAGCGGTGGCCAATGTCATCGACACCAATGGCGCAGGTGATAACTACGCGGGCGCTTTTTTATATGCGCTATCGCAACACTATAGCCTGCCTGAGTGTGGTCGTCTGGCAAGCGCTGTCGCCGCCCAAGTCATTCAGCAATTTGGCCCGCGCCTTGCCTCCCAAGACTATAAAGAGATTGCGCAGCGCGTATTATCCGCTTAATAAGCATATAGGGCGTGTCCCTAATTCAAGCGTTTATGACTAAATGGGCTAAAAATGGCTAAATCTTTGGCAAACGGTGTCAAATAGCTGGCCAATATCTTGATATTACCTGCGCTATTTTCCTTGTTTGCCTGCGATTTATCTCATTTTTATCACCATTTTTAAAATAAGGACACGCCCTAGTCTAAGCGATATTTCGTGCCAAATAAAAGCCCATATCTTATCGATATGGGCTTTTTTGTGACGTATAAATAGCGTACGGATATGACCAGTATGACGATATTAAGCCGCAGCCAATGCTTGTGCCAGATCGGCTTTGATGTCGTCGATATGCTCGATACCGATAGAGAGACGCACCATGTCAGCACTGACCCCAGCGTTGGCAAGCTCTTGCTCATTGAGCTGGCGATGGGTGGTAGTCGCTGGGTGACACGCCAACGATTTGGCATCACCGATATTGACCAAGCGCGTGATCATCTGCAGCGCATCGATAAAGCGGGCGCCAGCCTCCAGCCCGCCTTTTACCCCAAAGGTTAAAATAGCAGAAGGCGTGCCTTTCATGTATTTTTTGGCCAGCTCGTGCTCAGGGTGGTCCGATAGACCTGCGTACTTAACCCAAGCGACTTTGTCATGGTCGCGCAGATACTCAGCGACGGCCTGGGCATTTTGTACATGGCGCTCCATACGTAGGCTGAGCGTCTCCATACCTTGCAAAATACCAAAGGCATTTAATGGGCTGATTGCTGCCCCAGTGTTGCGTAGCGGTGCCACACGGGCACGAGCGATAAACGCCGCAGCGCCGACGTCTTTGACAAAGTTGACACCGTGATAGCTCTCATCTGGGGTATTGAGCAGCGGGAAACGCTCAGGATAGTCGCCCCAAGGGAACGTGCCACTATCGACAATCGCGCCGCCGATCGAGGTGCCCGTACCGCTCATGTACTTGGTCAATGAATGAATGACAATATCCGCGCCAAACTCAAACGGGCGGCAGAGCGCAGGCGTCGCCACCGTACTATCGATTACCACAGGCACGCCATACTCGTGAGCGATATCACTTAGCGCTTGGATATCTACGATATTGCCCAGCGGATTGCCGATACTCTCAGCAAACACCATTTTGGTCTTATCATCGATAAGATCGCGAATTGCTTCTGGCTCTTTGTGGTCAAAAAAACGTACTTCAATGCCTTGACGCGGTAGCGCATGGGCAAACAAATTATAAGTACCGCCATATAGCGTCGATACCGCAACGATATTATCACCCGCTTCACAAATCGTCTGAATGGTATACGTGATGGCCGCCATACCTGACGCCACCGCCAGCGCTCCGATACCGCCTTCTAATGCAGCCACCCGCTCTTCTAGTACCGCATTGGTTGGGTTCATGATACGGGTATAGATATTGCCTGCGACCTTGAGATCAAACAAGTCAGCACCGTGCTGGGTGTTGTCAAACGCGTATGAGCTGGTGTGATAAATAGGTACGGCGACCGCTTTGGTCGTTGGCTCAACTTGGTATCCGGCATGGATGGCCAAGGTTTCAAGACGCGGTGTATTTTGGTTTTGCTGGTCTGGTTGTCCGTCACTCATACTGTGCTCCTGTGTAGGTATTTATGATTCAATAAGGATATCATGATAAAAAATGTCAAATCGTTATCTTTACGCCGCTGTCGCTAAACGCCATCTACAAAAACGATAGGCATAAAAAAAGCTGAGTTAATCATAACTCAACTTCTTTATGAAAAGAATAGCAAATCATTCATCTCTTAATGACAAAAACTCATAAGCAACCATACTATTTGATCTAAGTAGCTTTGTTTAAGTAACTTTATTTAAGATTTAAGTAGCGTTGTCTAAGCTGAATGATTTGAGCAACTTTGCCGCGCCGATTATTTATAATACGCATTTTCAGTACGGCTGTGGTCGGTTTCGTCAACCACTTGCGTCAGCTCAGGAATCTGCTGCTTAAGCTGGACTTCGACACCTTGGCGTAAGGTCATATCCACCGCTGAGCAGCCCTGACAGCCACCACCGAACTTGAGCACGGCTGTCAGACCAACGCCTTCTTCGTCGATCAGCTCTAGCAAGTCCACCATACCGCCGTGCGCGGCCAAGCCTGGGTTAATCTCTGATTGCAAGATATAGTTGATACGCTCTTCGACACTGGCATCAGCACCGACCTTTGGTACTTTTGAGTTTGGCGCACGGAAGGTGAGCTGCCCACCAAAACGGTCTTTATTATAATCAATCACCGCATCTTCTAAGTACGGCACTGAAGCCGCCTCAATAAACGCCGAAAAATCGTCATACGTGAGCACCAAATCCGCGCTGTCTTCTTCGCCTGGCTGATTGTACGCCATGCAGCACTCGGCGCGCGGCGTACCTGGATGCTCAACAAAAATACGGACACCGATACCGTCGGTGTCTTGCTTAGCCAACAAATCGGCCAAATAACCTTGCGCCGACTCTGTGATAGTGATGTTACTTTTTACGTCCGCTTGCTCAGTATCTAGCGCTGACTCATAGTCTGCTGACTGATCCAACTGATTAGCAGCTTGATTGTGCTCACTCATAATGTTTCCTATGTGTTATGACACAAACGCGATACCTGTCGTGGCTACTGTGTCGTGAATGTAGAGTGTGTAACGATAAGGGGGTACCAACTGCACCGATTTATCATCTGATGGGCGTGTCTGTCACGGGTTGCTCACGCCGACCAAGGCTTTGTGGCACTTATACTCATTATTATAGCGTATTCAGGCGACAATTCCGACTGCCCCACTGTGAATTAACACCGCTTGCAGACAGCCTTGCCCTGTATCTAATCGTTGATATGCTCTCCTTTATATAAAGACGACTCTCATATTTATCAAGCAGCACCTCCGAGGTTGTTTCTCAACGCTTGACGCTTTGGCCTCTGATGCTCTAATTCTTGATGCTCTAATTCCTAGCGCCTTATTTCTGATGCCTTTATTAGGGCGTGTTGAACATTCGCAAATAGGCACTGCTGATCGCTAAAATTGTTCCAGACAAGGCACAAAGCGACGATAATGCAGATGCCTTAGCGAGATTTGTAACGCAGTATGGGGCAATTTTAGCATCAGCCCGCAGGGACAGGACTCTTTTTTGCCGCTTCATCGTTAAAAATAAGCACTTAGAATGACTAAACTTATTATTTTTAACATCGAATCGCCTAAAAAATAGTCGCTGTCAGTGCCATGGTCGAATGTTCAACACGCCCTATTTATCGCTCAATTTGCTTCATTCATATACTCATTTGGCTAGGTTGGTCACAAAACGGCCATCAAAGACTCATCAATTATGGTATAACTAAGCGGCAGTTATAGGGATATTGTGATAAAAACTGAGGGTAAAAGAGCGCTTTATGATGACACGGACGCGGCATATCGTGACGACCAAGGACGGCGAGCAAATAGCCGTTTGGCGGGTAGCAAACAGTATCAAACAACACGCGGACGCAACGGCTGGCGCACCTTGCGCCCCTGACACAAGCGTCAAGGCACAAAATATATTTTTGACCCATGGCACCTTTTCAGACAAACAAACCTGTCTAAAAATCGCCGAGTATCTGGCCGGTCTGGGCCATCAGTGCTACATCATGGAGTGGCGCGGCCATGGCGACAGCCCAGCGCCTAAAGAAGCGTTTGATTTTGAGACCGTCGCAACCTATGATTATGAGGCGACTTTTCGCTACTTTTTTGATGAATTACAACTCAATAATCTACACTGCGTCACCCATAGCGGCGGCGGCTTGGGCCTGACGATGTTTTTGATTCAATATCCAGATTATATCGATAAAATCAACAGCGCCACTATGTTTGCCTGTCAAGCGTTTGGGGCGGCCGCCAGCCCTATCAGCTACGCCAAGATACTTGCCGCCAAGCTTGTGACAAAAGCGGTCGGTTATATCCCTGCCAAAAAGCTCAAACTGGGGCCGATCAACGAAAGCTATCACACCATGAACCAGTGGTTTGATTGGAACTTGCAACAAAACTTTAATAGCAGCCGCAAACAGTTTGCCGACAATGCCCCTTTTGATTATCGACAGCACATGCCGATGGTTACGATGCCTATCTATGCCATCAGTGCCAAGGGTGATAACTTCATCTCCCCAACCGCTGGCTGTCGGCGGTTTTTTGATGCCCTTAACCGCGCTACTAATAGCAGCCCTTCTTCTGCCCCCACCTCTACTAATAATAACGCTACCAATATCTTTCGAGAGTATGCGCGCAGCTATGGTGATTTAGACGATTATACCCATAGCCGCATTATGATTAGCCGTCATGCAGCGACAGAGATTTGGCCAACAGTCGCCGCTTGGATCGAACAGCACGCCAGATGACTTGATCGTTATAGCGCCAGATGATCACCACCGTAAAGGCGTTAGCGTCTGCTCGCTCCTTTTTTGGTAAATCAGCAAACCCATACTCAGCAAACCCATACACGGTATAAAACATCTTTGCACTTGTCAGTGGCGCTGCTGCTGTGTCAGTATTGGCAGTATGGTTTTTAGCCTTTATTTTTATTAATGACATATCAATGGCAGGACAGTGGCACATATGGGTGATTCAGTAGAGCAGCAAACAGATAAGCGCAGACACTATCATTATCTGGTCTTTATCGGACGTTTTCAGCCTTTTCATCGAGGGCATAAAGCAGTCGTCGACGAGGCGCTACAGCGCGCTGATGAAGTGATTATGCTGATTGGCTCAGCCAACCTACCACGCAGCCTACGCAATCCTTTTAGCGTCGCTGAGCGTGCCGCGATGATTAAGGGCGCGTACTCATCTGCTGATGCCGCGCGCATCCACTGCGTGGGGTTAGATGATGCACTATATAATGACACGCGCTGGCTTCAATACGTACAAGCCGGTGTCAAATCTGTCACAGGTGATTTGCAAAGTGATATCGGCCTGATAGGCCACTCAAAAGACAGCTCATCGTATTATCTATCATTGTTTCCCAACTGGGATTCTGTCTCCGTTCCCAATTATCACAACCTATCAGCCACGCCTATCCGCGACAGCTATCTGATGGGGGCAACGCCAATACCTGAGCGTACGCCTGAGTCCACCCGTCAAGTGCTCGATGATTTCAAAAAAACTGAAGACTATCAACAGCTGCACGAAGAAGCCGATTTTATCGATAAATATAAAAGACAATGGCAGGCTGCGCCCTATCCGCCCACCTTTATGACTGCTGATGCGCTGATTGTACAATCAGGCCATATCTTATTGGTAGAACGCCGCAGCATGCCAGGACGTGGGCTTTGGGCGTTGCCCGGTGGGTTTGTGAACCCAAAAGAGACCTTGTTTGATGCCTGTATCCGTGAGCTACGCGAGGAGACACGGCTCAAAGTCCCTGAGCCAGTATTACGCGGCTCTTGCCATAGTCAGCATACCTTTGACGATCCGTACCGCTCCGCGCGCGGTCGTACGATTACCCAAGCGTTTTATTTTCAGCTAAAAAACGACCCGAAAGGCTTGCCCAAAGTCAAAGGCGGCGACGATGCGGCCAAGGCTTTTTGGCTACCGCTGGCTGAGCTGGACGCCACCATGATGTTTGAAGACCACTATGCGATCATTACCAAAATGGTAGGGCTATAATAGGCAAACAGCGCGCTGAGTCTTTATGATTATTGTGTTAAAAGCAGGCTAAGTAACGTTTTTATGCCGGCACCGATAGACGGTAACGGCTCACCGCCGCAGCTGTCATATAACAAGGCAGCCGCGGTATCTCAACGCAGAGGAGTTCTGTGATGTACACTAGCAATCTGAGCAACTTAATCTTAAATAGCGACAGCTACAAGACCTCACATTGGATGCAATACCCAAGCGGTAGTGAGTATCTGTCAAGCTACATTGAGGCGCGTAAAGGCAACTACGACGTGGTGTTTTTTGGTCTGCAAGCTTTTATCAAAGAGTACCTTAGCACCCCTATCACCTATCAAGATATCGATGAAGCCGAAATGGTCATTCAAGCGCATGGCTTGACGTTTAACCGTGCAGGCTGGGAGCGTTTGGTCGATAAACACGGTGGCTACCTGCCACTACGTATCGAGGCCGTCCCTGAAGGCAGCATCATCCCTGTCTCAAACGTCGTCTGCCAAGTCATCAATACCGATCCTGAGTTTTACTGGCTACCAAGCTATATCGAGACCGCACTGCTACGCGCTATTTGGTACCCCTCCACCGTCGCTAGCGTCTCGCATTACTGTAAAGGCATTATTCGTCAGGCCCTAGAAAAGTCTGCCGACAATAGCGACTCGCTTACGTTTCGGCTGCATGATTTTGGCGCGCGCGGTGCCTCTAGCCAAGAATCAGTCGCTTTAGGCAGTTTGGCGCATTTAGTAAACTTTGCAGGGACTGACTCAATGACGGCGCTGGTCGCCGCCAGCCGTTGGTATCGGATGGATAAAGACATGCCAGCGTTTTCGATTCCGGCCGCCGAGCACAGTACCATGACCGCTTGGGGCCGCGATGGCGAGACAGCTGCCTTTGCCAATATGCTTACGCAGTTTGGCGGCGCGGGCAAAAGTGTCTCTGTGGTCTCTGACAGCTATGATTTATGGAACGCCATAGATAATATCTGGGGCGGCCGCCTCAAAGACGAGGTTCAAAACATGGGCGGCACGCTGGTCATCAGACCAGACAGCGGCGAGCCTGCCAAAGTGGTACGCGAAGCTTTAGAGCGCTTGGCTGTGAAGTTTGGCACCACCATCAATAGTAAAGGCTATAAGGTATTGCCAGATTATGTGCGTATCATCCAAGGTGATGGTATCAGCCCAAACACTTTGGGCAGCATCATCGATGTGGTGCTAAAGGCTGGGTTTAGCGCGGATAACATCACCTTTGGGATGGGCGGCGGATTATTGCAGCAAGTCAACCGCGACACCATGAGCTGGGCGATGAAAGCCAGCGCCATTTGTATCGATGGCCTTTGGAAGGATATCTATAAAGACCCTGTGACCAGTCGCTCAAAACGCTCAAAAAAAGGCCGCTTGGCGTTGATCAATCAGACCCAAGGCCAACCAAAAACCATCAAACTCGACGACTTATCGACTGCTGACAACCTACTACGCGATGTGTATGTCGACGGTAAGCTGTTGATCGACGACAGCCTGACCACCATTCGGGAGCGTGCAGGATGGTAGCTTCTCTAAACTTATCCAAAAAAGATATGCTGCTTGCGCCAATTTATCTGTATCAAGGTATCAAGGTCAAACGTGATACGGTACGCCTCCCTGAGCCTACCGGTGAGAGATGCGGCCGGGTCACTCTAGTGTCAGCGACTAAGACGCTCGCCCAAGCATCGAAGCCTGCGCTACAGTTGATGATCGTCGGCGACTCCGCAGCAGCAGGGGTCGGGACGTTGACACAGCAAGAAGCGCTGGCAGGCAAGCTAATCCCCATTCTGCAGCAACAGCCAATTATTCATAGCCAGTTTGCTGAGATTGTCTGGTCGTTGCAGGCGACGACGGGGCACACCAGCTTTGATATTTTGCGGCGATTGTATGTGCTGTCTGCGCCCAGCGAGCCTGTTGATATCATGGTTTTGAGCGTCGGGGTCAATGACACCACAGCGAACGTCTCCCCCGACCAGTGGCAACAGCAACTCGAGCAGATCATCACCATTGCTCAGCGCAAATTTGGCGCGCGCAAGATTGTCTTCTCAAGCCTACCACCGATGGCGCAAATGCCAGCACTACCCGCGCCGCTCAACGCCTTTATCGGTGCCAAAGCCATGGCACTCGACAAGGTGTTGCAAAACGTGTGTCAGGCTCAGGGCGGTGTACACTACATGGCCGCTGACTTTGCGATGATGGCCGAAATGCACAGCGGCAGTAGCCCCATTGATAGCGCGGCGATGTTTGCCAGTGATGGCTTTCACCCCAGCAGCTTGACTTATGGCTTGTGGGCGCAGCAGCTGGCGGCGCTAATCGCACAGCTCCTTGAGCGCTAACAGATGCTGGCTGATTTGACATAAAAAAACCGCTGATTATTCAGCGGTTTTTTTATACTGCGCCATATAACATGACGCGATAAGCGCATATTACTCAGCAGAGTCAGCCGCTTTTTTGCTACGGCCACCGAATGCACCAAAGCGTTTGTTAAAGCTAGCAACACGGCCTTCAGTAGAGGTTTTACGCTGCTCGCCTGTATAGAATGGGTGCGATGCACTTGAGATATCAAGTGGGAAGTATGGGTATTCTTTACCTTCGTACTCACGAGTGGCTTTTGTGCTGACCGTTGAGCGAGTCAAGAAAAACACATCAGCGTTGGTGTCGTGAAACAAAACTTCTTGGTAGTTAGGATGGATATCTTTACGCATAATAATCTCTCTATGTCCGATGTATGTATCAGGCGGCTTGATGAGCAATCAAACACATGCTGGCATACGTAACTGAGGCACTAAGGACATGTCTAAGAGTGGCAACTGCATCACTGGCTTATTCCAGCACCCAACACCACGCCTCTGTTCACTTAGCCTTTCCCCAGCGGGAAAATCAAACCGCGATTTTAACGGTTTTTGGCATTTGATGCAAGAGCGTGTCCCAACTTTGCGCGGCATCTTTTACCCCCACTAGAGCCGTGCTGGCACTTCTACGCCGCTCCCTGCTAAATTAAAAACCTGTGCTCATACTTTTATATTCAATATATTACATAAAAGCCTTTCTCTTCTTGTTTACCCCTTGGTTTGTTGATATATTCGTACATACGGATTTATGAATATATCAACAAACCTCTGAGGGAGCAGAAGGATGGATACCGTACAGATAGATTTTCTTAATATCGATCAACAGTGGGACAAAAAGATAAAACACTGTCATTTTGATATATATCATTTATCAGGCTGGGTGGCGGCTTCGGCGATAGTCGATAAAGGCACACCGATGGGACTGATGGCCACCTATAAAAACAAACAACTTTTTTTGCCCATTATCATCCGCAAAATAGACTCAGCATACTGGGATGCAACCACCACTTACGGCTATGGTGGCCCACTGATGGACAAGTCGCTTAGTGATGCGGAGGCAGATTATATGCTGCAAGCAGTGAAGGAGCGGCTTTTTGCTAAAGGCTGCGTGTCGTTATTTATGCGCCTGCACCCTATTATCAATAAAGACTGGATACCGACGGTTGGTAAGGCTTTGACTCATGGCCTTACACTGATGTCTGATCTGAGTCAGTCTGAGGCCGCGCACTGGAGCGAGACGCAAAACCGTCATCGCCGAGGCATCAAAAAAGCCATCAAGCATAATGTCGTGACCAAAATTGAGCGGTTGACCAAAGCCAGTGCGCTGGTGTTTTCTACCATTTATAAAGAAACCATGGCGCATGTGCAGGCCGATCAATACTATTTTTTTGATGACGATTACTTTTTTAATCTGCTAGAAAACCTACAAGACCGGATACTACTCATCACCGCCTATCAAGACGATACGCCGATTGCGTCTGCTATTTATACCCTCTGCCGAGAGTCTGGCATCATGCAGTTTCACCTCGGCGGCACGTGCGGTGCCTACTCTCATCTGCAGCCCTCCAAGCTAATTACTCATACCGCCCGCAGTTGGGGTAGAGAAAATAACTATCAAATTCTCCACTTAGGCGGCGGTGTGGGCGGGGCGCTGGATTCTTTATACGAGTACAAAAAAGGCTTTAGCTCACAAGAGTTGCTGTTTAAAACCTATAGGCTCATCATCAACCCAGATAAGTATGCCAAGCTGGTAGCTGCGCGTAGCCTGACCCCAGATGAGTCAGATTCAGACTTTTTCCCCTTATATAGAAAACCTGCCACCACTGTGCCTGCGGTAAAAACCGCACCAGCTGAAGCGCTCGCAGATATATAGAGCGCCCTTGTCACGTCCGTCTTTTATACGACCATCATCTTAATCACCATCACCCTAACCGTCATAAGCCAACACAAAAAGCAGCCACCATCATGGCTGTTCTTGACTAGGGCATATCTTTATTTTAAAAATGTGGATAAAAGTAAGACACATTGCTGTCAAATAAAAAAAGTGAGTACCGGTAGCGCTGTCGCTGTTTTAAAGTTTGTTCAGTATATATAGTTAGCTGAATGTAAAACTGTTATGGATTTAAACGCGCTACTGGTATAAATTTTACTTGCGTGCTGCGTTCCCAGAGGCTGCGCAAAATTCATCCCAGTAGCGCTATGACATTTTTAGAGTGTATCAACTATAGCGCAGGCTAAAAACGCGGCATTTTTCTTAATGTGTACTGTTACAAAAGCCGGATTATTTTACAAAAGTCAACGCTACTTGCAGCGGTCACCCTTTATCGTTTGAGCTAATTTTTATTCTAAAACCACCAGACTGCCTACCTTTTATACCACGGCGCCTTATCGCTTTATACAGGCTTTGGGTTGTCTTGCTCTCGGCTCTACTGACAAAACTCATGCATGTACTTACGTATTTGTCATCTTATGCTCGCCTCAACTTTCGTAAAATATCCCCTATATTAAAACAGCTTTATACGAATGATCAGCATTGACTAACAATGACGATAAGATGTTGAAGTTGGCGATAGGCGCACGCATATCAAAAGCGACCGACCCTATAATTAATAAGTGCAGCCTAAGCGCGGCTCAGGCTATTAAGGATATGACAACGACAATGACACAATCCGTTTATCACAACACCAATTCTAGCCATAGCGGCATACCAGCCAATACAGCCACTGATGAAGCATCGGCGAAGACGGCGGACATGCCGCGACCGGCAAAGCGTGTGGGTATCTTAGGCGGCGGCACGGCAGGCGCGACGATTGCCATTCGCCTGGCTGCATTGGGGCTTGAGACGTATGTGTTTGAAAAAAAACAATCTCTCATCGACGGCCCACCGATGTGCCACTTGCATGCCGGCGGCAACTTGTATCGCGAAATCCCTGACGAAGACTGCGTCGCCTTACTCAAGCAGTGTATCGATATTTTGCGCTTATACCCTTACACCATCGATGTGCGCCCCACCGTGTTTGCCGTCCCAACACGCGATGAGGGCTTGCCTGAGGATTTGTTACCACGCCTTGATATTTTGACAGACGCCTATCGCGAGCTGATCGCGCAGGACCCAAACAATAAAGTCTTGGGCGAGCCTGAGGACTACTATCAGCTCTATAACCATGAGCAGTTGCTGGCGCTGGCCGAGCGTGAGCAAGTCGCCATTCCTCGCAGCGTCGATGAGTGGATGATACCAGTTGCCAAGTATCTGGATTTAAACAAAGTCAAGTTCCCGCTTATCGTCGTCCAAGAGTACGGCTGGAATATCTTTCGCCTCGCCGCGTCAACACAGCTGGCATTGGCAGAGTATGAACACGCTCATGTGTTTACCGATACGACGGTGACACAGGTCATGCCTGTCGATTGTGAAAACTGTACAAACGCCGATCACCATGTGACCAAATGGCGCATCGACTACCAATCAGCAAGCAGCTCGACAGAGGCGGTGCAAAAAGACGCTATCGAGGTCGACTACCTGATCAATGCGTGCGGATTTCGTACGGGCATCATCGATGATATGGTCGGTGTCGCCGTCACCCGTATGGTCGAATTTAAGTCCTCCTATATCACCCACTGGGGCGAAGCTGGTGGTCAGATACCCGAGATCATCGTCTACGGCAATCGCGGCACCCCTGAGGGGATGGCGCAGCTGACGCCTTATCCTGATGGTTATTTCCAGATTCATGGCATGAGTCATGCCATTACTTTGTTTGATGATGGGTTGGTGGCGTCGAATACTGACAGCGCCCAGCCCAAGCTACCGCAGCAGTACGTACACTACATCGAGGATGGCTGGGACAAAGCGCCGCTACAAGCGCGTAGCCAACAAGCCATCGAGTATGTGGCGCAGTTTGTACCGACCTTTCATAGTGCTCGTAGCGTTGGCAATGCCCTATATGGTGGGCAGCAAATCCCTGGAGAAGACGATACTTTGCGCGTCGCTGACGTCAGCTTGTACGCCGATATCCGCTATGCCCGTGCAGAAAACGTCAAAGCCTCCTCGACCTTGATTGCAGCGGATCAAATCGTCAATGAGCTGGCTGAGCTGGGTTTGGTGACAACAGATACGCCCGCAAACCGTCACCGCTATGCTCATAAATGGCCATATCTGGCGCACAACGATAGCTTGACCATCGATAGTGTGGCTCGCGAGCTGGCTGAGCAGCGCGGTTTTCCGGTGGCCATGGCGGGAGTAAACCATGGTATCCGTGAGGCCATACTGTCTAGCTTATGAGGCATCGCTTATCTTGGCTTATTTTTGCTTCTATAGTCGATACACTCTAAAAATATCATAGCGCTACTGGGATGCTATTTTTAAACGTAGGTTGCGCAGCCTCTGGGAACGCAGCACGCAAGTAAAATTTATACCAGTAGCGCGTTTAAATCCATAACAGTTTTACATTCAGCTAACTATATCCCGCTCACAGCGCAGACGAGGCAAAACTCCGACTCAATAATTCAATAAAAAAAGCGCAGACCACCGATATTAGATGGTCTGCGCTTTTTGGCCTCTGAGCGTCTTGCTCTCTGAGAGCTTTAATCTCTGAGTTTGGCAGTCTGTGAGACTTTGCACATTTTAGCTGTCGCTGCCCGCCATTTTTTCGGTATCGACAGCATCGTCGATGGTGACCACCGTCTTTAGCATCTCAATCGCTTCACCGATGGTATTACACACCACCAGACGCGCCAAATCTTCTTGCTTCATAAACCCTTGCTCAGCGGTATAGGCCAAGTGCTCTATCATCCGGTCATAAAACCCATTGATATTCAGAATAATCATGGGTTTTTCGTGCTGATAAAGCTGACGCCATGTGGCAATCTCCATGATCTCCTCGAGCGTGCCAAGCCCACCTGGTAAGGTGATAAAAGCATCGGCATACTCTGCCATGACGGTTTTGCGCGTATGCATGGTGTCGGTCAAATGTAGGCGCGTCAACTGATTGTGAGCGATTTCGTGTTTGAGCATAAAGGTTGGAATCACACCGACCGCTTGAGCGCCGCCGTTGACGACCTCATCCGCCACCGCCCCCATCAGCCCGATGCTAGCACCGCCATAGACCAGACCCATGCCGTTTTTTGCCAGCGCAAGTCCCAGCTCGCGAGCGGCTTGCTCATACACCTCATGATTACCTAGGCGCGAGCCGCAATACACCGCAACCAACGGCATGGTCAGTGAGGATTTATCAACGGCTTTTTCGATATTGGTGATATCTTGACTGGTGATGACTTCATAAGTGTCGTTATTGATTTTCATTTGCATAGTGCTTCCTTAATTTTTATATTATTGTTTTTAGGTGAGTGCTCAGTTGACTGATGACGATAAAAATGTGACAAAGCGCCGCTCCAGTCATAGCGTATAGAACTTACAAGTCATCATTGCCCGCCTCAGCTACCCTCATTTATCTTAACATAAGCGGTGCTGTTACATGAGCTTGATATCATCAAAGCTGCGCATCAGAGTTTCATAACGGACTGACCATCACGCCGTTAGAGCCAGCAGAGCTGCCCAAACCTTGTAGCCGCCACAACCATAAAACACCAGCCCCCACACTATAGATCAGACCATAAGGCCAACTCATGGAAGAACCGCAAAACTCCCTACCAACAGACAGTCATGTCATAAAAACCGATGCCCTGAGTATCATGACTGAACGCAATCAGCCGCTAGCCGCGACAGTATATCGCCCGCAACATACAACAAAAGCGGCGGTCATGATAGCGCCTGCCACTGGTATTAAACGTCAGTTTTATCACCATTTTGCCACTTATTTGGCCACGTGCGGTTTTGGTGTATTGACCTTTGACAACGAAGGTATCGGCGAGTCGTTAAGCACTGAGCTGTCCAAATGTGACGCCTCATTGATCAGTTGGGGGCGTCATGACCTGCCAGCCGTGCTTGATGCCCTGCAAGATGAGTTTGCCGATACCACATATCATATCATCGGTCACAGTGCCGGCGGTCAGCTGATTGGCTTGATGCCAAACTATCAGACCGTACAGTCTGTATTCAATGTCGCCTGCTCGTCAGGGCAAATCAAAAACATGGACATGCCCTATAAGCTCAAGGCCATGGGTTTTATGGATGCTTTTATTCCACTTAGTAACTTGGTATTAGGCTATACACCAGCGGATAAAATCGGTATGGGCGAGCCATTACCACGCGGCGTTGCTCGACAGTGGCGCGAGTGGTGCAATGGCGCAGGCTATATCAAAACCGCCTTTGGTCACAGCATACATACTCATTTTTACGATGAGCTTAGCATGCCCGCTTTGTGGTTAGGGTTTAGCGACGATGATATCGCCAACAGCGACAATATAGACGACATGATACGTGTGTTTACCAAGATGCTGGTCAAAAAGCGTTTTTATACCCCGCAAGATTTTGGTTTAAGTCATATCGGTCATATGCGCTATTTTAGTCGCCGCACCCATGCAAAAGCCCCAGCACTATGGCAAATGGCGGTGGACTGGTTGGAGCAGCAGCGTTAGAGCATGGCTTTTTAAGGCGTCAATCTTTTTGCGCATCTTCTGCTTTGACACGTTGACGTAGAGCAGAGTACAGCGACGGCTGCAAATTATGGATATTACCTAGCATCCACTTGATATAGCCAATGGGGACTTCGGTGATAAGTCGGCCTTTATATTTGCCAAATGGCATCCTACTGGCAGGATTGGCTTGATTGGCGATGGCATGAGCCGCGGCAAAGTCTGTCGGCGCGATTTGTAAACGCGTGCAGCATGCTTGATACAGCAAATAACACATACGGGCGTCACCCAGCGCATCATGGGCGGCGCAGGTCAGCTCACTCGCTGCAGACTTACCCAGCAGTTGCTCGATACATTTAGACTGACCGTAGTAGCGCCATTCTGGGAAGGCCACACGGGCGAGCCGCACCGTACAGATCAGCTTGGTAGTCGGACGGCCTATCACGCGCCAGTCAAAGCGCACATTATGGCCGATGAGGTAGGTGGGCAAATCAAACGCTTGTAGATCAAAACGCTCAAGACCCGCCACATCATCGTCGGTGATACCGTGTACTTTGATGACCACCGGTGAGATGGCACGGCCACTATTAAAGTACTTCATCCACTCAAACCCCGTCGCTACGTTGATGGTAGCAACCTGAATCGGTCTTGGGTCACGGCCTTGATCGGTTTCGGTATCGATAACCAAAGCAGTATCAGTCAGACTTGGCATATTGAGGCAATCAGTCATAAAGCTCGCTGTAGCACGTTGGATATCCATAATCGATAACAGTCTGTTTTATCCAGCGCAAACAACGCACGGTATCCCACAGACTGCCTTGTTGTTTATGGGGCTAAAAGCCAAAGATAACAAGCAGATATAACAATGCGATACAAACCCGCTAGCGCAGGTCTCTTATAATATCTATGACCATACTGACAAAGGATCGCTATGATTGCCGATGGCAACAAGCCACCACCAAGGCCCAATCCACCACCGCGGCCTAGGTTTTTTCGCCGCCTACTCAAGCTGCTGATTAAAGCAGCAGTATTGTTGATGTTATTGTTTGTATTAGACAGATTATGGCCCAGCATCAGCCAGCAAGCCCAATCCTTTGTCATCGCCAAATGGCAACAGCTCAGCTTATTGCAGCAAGATCTGCCAACAGAAAACAGCCTGCCCTCGCCACTGCCTCAGCAAAACCTAAGCGACACGTGGGGCGCAGCGCGCAGTCAAGGCCGCACACACGAAGGGATCGATATATTTGCCGCGCGAGGCACACCGATACAAGCGACGACAGCAGGCATCGTCAGTAAGGTTGGCGAAAACACCCTAGGCGGGCGTGTGGTGGTCATCGTCGGTCCTGGCGGCGCTGGCCACTACTATGCGCACTTAGAGGAGTATGCCGATATCGCCCCCAATGACTGGGTCGATGTGGGTGATATCATCGGCTATGTCGGCGATAGCGGCAACGCCAAGGGCACACCGCCGCACGTACATTATGGGATTTATATCCAAGGCAATGCGGTCAACCCCTACCCGCTTTTGCAAAAATCCGAGCCTGCCCGGTAGCCTGTCATGATAAGCACGACGATTGCTTGCGTATCCATCTGACATTGGCTAATAACCATCAAACCTCAGCTAATGGCAGCAGAGCGCACGTAATTTGGCGGAAACACCGCACTAAATGTCGAGCCGCTGCCTTCTACCGACTTGATTTGTAGGTTGGTTTCATGCTGGTATAAGACGTGTTTGACGATAGCCAGCCCTAAGCCTGTGCCACCTGTGGCACGGCTACGACCCTTGTCGATACGATAAAAACGCTCTGTCAGGCGGGCAATGTGCTGCGGCGCAATACCGATGCCATTGTCCTCGACGGCGAAACGGCAACCCTCTGCTGTTTTGGTCCAGCTGACGGTGATATCGCCACCTTTTGGCGTGTATTTAATCGCATTGATCACCAGATTGGATAAGGCACTGGTCAGATATATCTCTGAGCCGTACAGCCCATCATAGGTATCTATCTGTAGATGGATGCTATGACCGTACTCTTGATTGTAGGCCTGTGCATCATCATAGATATGAGTCAGCAGCTTGATCATATCGATATAATGCAGCTCATGAGCCTCTTCGATTTCGATACGCGATAGCAGCAATAAATCATTGACGATTCTATTCATGCGCGCTGTCTGCTGGGTCATCAGCTCAAAGCCGCGCTTCCAGTGCGGCGGCATGTCTGGCTGATCCGAAAAGTTCTCTAAATACCCCATCATCACGGTCAGCGGCGTACGCAGCTCATGCGAAACGTTGGCCACAAAGTCGCGGCGCATCTCTTCTAGATGATGCAGACGCGTCACATCGTAGATGATCAATAGCTTTTCGTCGGCAAATGGGGTCAGCTCACACTTTAAATAGCGCTCAGGCGCGCGCCATGACTTTATATGTACGCCTTCGTCAGCCAGCGTCGGCGCTTGATAGTACTGACGAAACTCAGATGCGTCAATAAAGTCAAAAATACATCGGCCTTTATCTGCTGCCTGCAATAATAGTAAATCTTCAGCGGCCTGATTCCACCACTCCAGACCATCACTGTCATTGAGTAAAATCACCGCATCGCGCAGCGCCCGCAGCGCACTTCTTATTTTTTTTAATTGATCGGTGGTGTTTTGTAGCGCTATCGGCTCTGAGATATCTTGTTCGGTACATTGCTTTGACATTATGTTACTCATCCATTTTTCGTGACCTATTTTTTTGCCCTACTTGTTATCTCGTTATCATTATGATGATTATCCCTATCTGCTAATTGGCCCTTACTGATAATCACTTACTGATAATTATGGTGATTATAGCTGGACTGGCAACAGAATTGCGGTGGCTATTTTGAGAGTATGAGCGCCGATCATTTGGCCTCAACAACGCTTGAGAAGCGATAACCAGTACCGCGCACCGTTTGTATCAGCTTATCGCAGTCATGAGGGCGCAGCAGTTTGCGTAGGCGTTTGATATGCACATCGATGGTTCTGTCTTCGATATAGACATTGCCGCCCCACACTTGATCAAGCAGCTGGGTGCGCGTATAGGCACGCTCAGGATGGCTCATAAAAAACGCCAACAACCGATATTCGGTCGGTCCGACATCGATGATTTGCCCAGACGCCATGACTCGCTGGCTTTTGGGGTCGAGGCTTAACTTTCCTATCTCAATATTCTTGTCGGCGCTCAAAGCATTGCTACGGCGCAACACCGCTTTGATCCTTGAGATCAGCTCGCGCGTCGAAAAAGGCTTGGTCATATAATCATCTGCACCCGCATCCAGACCGTGCACCTTGCTGTCCTCTTCGCTTTTGGCTGTCAGCATGATGACGGGTATCTCAGCGAGTAGCTCATCACTTTTGAGCATACGACAAAAATCAATGCCGCTTTTGTCCCCAGGCAGCATCCAATCTAGCAAAATCAGCGCTGGCCGATGGTCGACCACTTGTTGGTGCGCCTCTGGTACGTCCGTTGCCTGCAAGCTATCAAAACCAGCCATCTCTAGCGTCATTACGACCATCTCGCGGATTGCAGGTTCGTCTTCAACAATCAAAATTTGCTCATTATACATAGGGTATTCTCAGTGATAAGGGACAAAACAGACGTATAAAAAAGAGCGATAATCACTCGCCACTGCTTGCCTATTAAACGCGGTAATTGTGACAGTTTGATGACATTTGTCATTTAAGCGGCTGCTATAGACCAAGCCACTTCCCTTAAACAGATGGCACTCACCATCATGATTCACATTTGATGCTTTAGCTCACGTCTAATATAAAATTCAGTGGCCCATCATTGATACTCGCAACCTGCATGTCTGCGCCAAACTGACCCGTCGCTACCTGAGGGTGCTGACTATTGGCATAGTCGACTAGCTGAGCAAACAGCACGCTCGCTGCCTCTGGTGGCATGGCACCGCCAAAATCAGGACGCCGGCCTTTGTCGGTCTTCGCCATCAGGGTGAACTGTGATATCAGCAGCAGCCCGCCAGCGACTTGCTGGACGTTTTTGTCCAGTTTGCCATATTTGGTAGGGTCATCGTCGTTTTCAAAAATACGATAGCCAAGGATTTTATCAATCATTCGCTTGGCCGTTTGTAGGTCGTCTTCAGGCCCCAAACCGATATATGCCAGCACGCCGCGCTCGATACGCCCGACACAATCCCCATCGACGCTGACGCTCGCACCATGTACCCGCTGTATCAATGCTTTCATTTATGCTCCCCTTTACCAATTATGCTCATACAAACTTAGGCTGTCCATGATAAAATATCATCATTTATTTGCCTATTTATTACTCTCTCACCTTTATTTTGGTCGCCGTATTATGAATGTATTCACCACCTTGCAGCAGCTTGTCCCGCAACAAAAGCTCAGTAAAATCGCTGGCCGTTTGGCTGCCAGTCGCCATCCCTATGTCAAGCGCACCTTTATTCGTAGCTTTGCAAAAGCCTATCATATCAGCTTGGATGAGTATGAGCGCCAAAACTTAGGTGCTTATGAGAGCTTTAATGACTTTTTTACTCGTGAGTTAAAAGCAGACGCGCGTCCTATCGATGCCACGCCGCAGGGGATTGTCAGCCCAGCTGACGGCATCATCTCGCAGCTCGGTCAGATTGACGATCATAAGCTTTTGCAGGCCAAAGGGCGCTACTATGATATCGGCCAACTGCTGGCTGATAGCGAAGATGGGCATTATTTTGCCGATGGCAGTTTTGCCACAGTCTATCTGGCACCCAGCAATTATCACCGCGTGCATATGCCATTTGCTGGTACCTTGACCAAAACCCGCTATGTGCCGGGCACACTGTTTTCTGTCAACAACACCACGGCTGCCAACATACCTGACTTGTTTGCGCGAAATGAGCGTTTGGTGTGCCTGTTTGATACCGCCTACGGCAAAGCTGCGGTCGTGATGGTCGGTGCGATGATTGTCGCGGGTATCGAGACAGTCGCCACTGGCAAAATCAGCCGTACCGACGATATTCAAGAGGCCGAGCACGATATGAAGCTTGAAAAAGGCGATGAGCTTGGACGTTTTTATTTAGGTTCAACAGCAATAGTAGTGTTGCCAAAAGGCGCAGAAGCAGCATGGCAAGACAGCCTGCAAGCCAATAGTGTGGTAAAAATGGGACAGCTGCTAGGCTTAGCAAACCCTATTAATATTGAAGAAACTGTGTAAGCTACAAAGCAAACTCTAAAAAGCTAAGCAATAAAAAGGGCCAATAGTATCATTCATACTATTAGCCCTTTGTGTAACCAGACTGTGAGAACTGATAGCGAGAATGGAAAACTAATAGCGAAAGTGCTTGGTAATAGGATAAGCAAACAGAATATTTTCTTCTTGCGTCCCACGGCCAATATTATGAATAATAAGCGGCGTGCCGTCGGCGGCCTTATTATCGGAGACGATACCGATATGGGGTAAGTTACTATTTGGCAGCCGCCACGTCACAATATCACCAGCTTTAAAACTGTCTTTATCCGTAATCGATAGCGCCTGCCCGTGATGCTCAAAGTAAACTTCAAGGTTGGGCACACGGCGATGATCAATGTTTTTATCGGTTGATTTTAGACCCCAATGCTTCGGATACGTTGACCAGTTCGATTTCATGTCATGATTGACCAACTGCTGCAAATCGATGTTTTGCAAGCGATACGCACGTACTATCACGTCAGTGCAGACGCCGGTCTCTATTGGCACATCTCCGCGAGGAAACGCCAACTTGCGATACGCAGGATCGTAGCTGACAGTGACACCGATTTGCTTTTTGGCATCCAGCGCCAGCTTATTACCACTACTAATAGGACTGGCAGCAACGGTTGGTTGTATGAGCATGACTGATAATAAAACTGCTAGAAGACTCTTTGAACCGTAGCGCTTGTTCCTATTCATTCATTCTGCCTTGTTCTGATGGATATTTGGGTCATGTCATAGTGATCGAGATATTCATTAGATACTATTTAATTAAGTTGCTAATGGTTTTAAACGCCGGATCTTGACTACTGCGGCACAGCTCAAACAAGATAGACTCAACCGTGCTGATCACTCCACCTGCGCGGCGAATACGGCGAATGGCTTGTTTTTTGTCATACGGAAATCTAGAACCGACAGCGTCCCCGATGATGACCGGCTGCATACCGTTGTCTAATAAATCAAGCGCCGTTTGCATGACGCATACATGCGCCTCTGCCCCAAACAGCAACACAATACTGCGGTTTTGCTGCGCCAAATGGTGCCATGACTCATCGTTATCACACGCACTAAAGGTCACTTTTTCAAAGCTTTTGGCATTGTTATCTGCAAGCACCTCACGAATCTCAGGTAAGGTATCGCCAAGGCCTTTTTTATACTGCTCGTTGAGCATGATAGGGATATCAAGCGCCTGCAACCCCTTAATCAGTGTCACGGTTTTTTTGACGATATTTTCATGATCATAGATATGCGGGGTGAGTCGCTCTTGGACATCGATCAGCATCGCTTGGGTATTTTCGCGGGCGATACGATACGTGCGGTCGGTAATCATGGTAGACATAGTACACTCCTTGTACGACTGACAATGATAGCTATATTATAGTGCTGGCTTATAGATTTTATTCATTTCATACGCTTGTTCGCTTCACTGTTATTTAGTCATAGATTTGTAGGGGCGTCAATGCAGATAATTTTTATTAACAATTATGAACAGGATATTAGGCTTGATTCATACTGTTTAGCTGGGGCGTATCATTAATCTGAGCATAAAACTTTAAATGGGTTAGTCTTTTAATAATGAACACCCCATTACTACATGTAATGACGTCTAGCATTACGTAATAAAGACTGCTTTTGAGTTATGACCATGACCACACCGAGAACAATACCAAAACATAAGGTTAGAAGATAATACACCATATAGCTCAGCGTATTTATGAATGCAAAAAACATGCTGTTTAAAGTAATGATTAATATCGCAGCGATAGTACCGCCAAACAGCTCTCGATATTTTTTATTAAAAATCTTAAAGGCCACCAACGGTATCGCGATACCAAATAAGCCAAATATAGCACCCCAAATACCTGCCATGTCCATATCAAAATATAGTAGCCCTAAAATATTAGAAAAAATACCACATATAAAAAATATCATTAAAAAACGTAAAGAACCCAATACTTTTTCTAAAATATAACCTGTCGCAAAAAGCATTCCTAGACTCATTACTAAATGCATAATTCCTACATGCACAAAAAGTGCTGTGACTACCCGCCAATATTTGCCAGCTTGCAGCGCGTCTATCGTCAACCCACCTACACTATTTACCTGTCTAGATAAAGGGTCAATGATATCCATACCCATGAATACGGTCATTATAAATGCACCGATACAGCTCAGTATCAACACCAACGTCGCAGGCCGCTCTTTATTACTTCTAAAACAAACTACTAGGCTTTTTGATACATCACTTACTGGTGCTCGTTTTTTTACAGGCTTTTGTTTTTGTATATGTTTTTGCCTAGCTTTCTTTTCTTGATTATCAAACTCTGCTGCGAGAATGAGCAACAAGCACAGCACCATACCAATAAAAAATGAGCCAAACCCCCAAACGAAATCACGATCTAAACTGTCAGCGAATATATTTGATTCAGGGACTAACACTAAGGCTGGTAAATTAGACTGCTTATTAGCTGTAGAAATCGTGTATAAGTAAGCACTTCTATCATTTGATGACTTTAGCTTTCTAAAAAAGTTGATATTAGAGAAATCTTCGGCGGCATACTTATGGCGCGACTCGTTAATAAACGCTGAGTATTGACGGTCTTTGATGTTTTGCTCTTCTCGATTGTCGTAGCTTGTATAGTAGCTAGAACCTAGCCAGACATTCTCAGCGCCTATAAATGGCGTAACAACGTAATAATAAATATGCAGTGTTGAGTCAAAGTATCGTCTATTGGCTACTCGTGTCTCTATATAAGCAATTCTCTCTGACTTTAGTGGTTCAAAATCGTCCACTCTGAAGTATTTTTGTTTTGGATAATGACGAATATCATTCAAGCTGGCTACTTCAATAACCTTGTAAGCAGCCTTAGACAAATAGTTTTGGCTAATCAAAAGCGGTATCACTAATGCTAAAACCATCGTTATAAAAAAGTAGCCTGAACTACTACGTTTAACCCACTTTAAGGTCAAATGCTCGTACCTCGGCCACATCCAAATACCTACGACTGAAATAGATAAAAGGAGCGGAATGCCAAAATTCCAGTAGCCTTCCTTTAAAGGCAGAATATCTAGATAAATATCAAGCAACCAGCGTAAAGCCCCAAAAAGCAGAATGGTCAAGATACTAAGACCTAAATATGGTAAGAATACTTGCTTTAGTTTTAGCTTGATCGATTCTTTAGCACTTAGGCTTTGTGTTCGCTTTTGCTTGGCGCTTTTGCTTACTCTCTTTTTGTTTCTGCTTCTGTTTTTATCCTTATACCTGTACTGGCTTTGCTTGTTATTATCTCGCATGTACCATTACCACTTGTTTAGATTAAATAACACCCTAAATAGACGATGCTCAATATGATTTTTTCTTCATATTTTTTAAGAACGTTTTATCAACTTCAGCCCGTAAAATCATTGCCAAGCAAATAGCCATACCAATTATCAAAAATCTAATAGCTTTTATCAGCTCTTCAGTAGCAGCCTCTGAGAGTGTGCCAGCTCTAGCAACCAATATTAAAGGCTCACATTCGACTTGTTGACACGTTGACTTGATAGCTTGTAAGTAACCAGCTTGAAGGTCTGAGTTTTTTAATTTTTCAAAATAATCAATTGATGATAAGTCCGAATTTATGTACTCAGGAATTTTGGAGTTGATAAAATCATTAATTTGCTGATGTTGGTCTTGTTCTGAAAGATTATTGTCAATATCTGTTGAGAATCGTTCTCCCAGCCAAATATTTTCACTAGCTAAAAAAGGTAGTGCTATATATAAATATACTCTTAAGATAGTCTTAGACTTGCTAGGTACTCTCGTATCTATACTAAACTTAACTTCTTGCTTACTAACAGGAAAGGTAGTTATCTGAAAATAAGTTTGTTTTGGATAGCGTCGAACCTCCTCGACATGGCTCACCTCAATCGTATCGTGAGACACTTTAGATAAATAGGCTTGACTCGTAACTATTGTAGGAAATAAAGACAGTATCATTATAAAATAAAATACATTTGAGCTCTTCTCTTCAAATAATTTAAAACGCAATAGCTTTATTTTGGGTCTCATGTAGGTAAAGACGATAGCGCTGCTTAGTATTAGCGCAATTATTCCGTCCCAGAAAGTGTCCTTTAATGGCCAAATATTTAGGTGAATGTCTAATATCCAGCGTATTACACAATAAAGAAAGATAGTTGACAGACTTGACCATAAAAAAGGGAAGAATACTAGCTTAAGCTTTATGCTAGTGAGCGCTTTATCCAACATAATTTAATACCATCCATCTAACCCTTATTAGTCTCATTGCCAAGAACACCTTTTTACCATTAGCACTTACTACCGGTAAAATTTTATTCTTTATAAGCACAAAAAAATGCCCCTAACATAGCGTTAGAGGCAACCATTATACAAGACGAAAGTCAAACTAATAAACAAATATCAGCTTTATTCATACCTAGACATTAGGTGAAAATTAAACACGCTCAATCACAGTCGCGATACCTTGACCAAGACCGATACACATGGTTGCAAGACCAAGCTCGGTGTCAGACTGCTCCATAGCGTTTAGCAAGGTAACCGTGATACGAGCACCAGAACAACCTAGTGGATGACCCAGTGCAATCGCGCCACCATTGATGTTGACGATATCTTGCTTGTCCGTCAGGTTCAAGGCTTTGAGTACAGATAGACCTTGGGCGGCAAAGGCTTCGTTTAGCTCGATGGTCTGCATGTCATCGATGCTCATGCCAGCGCGCTTTAAGGCTTTGTTGGTCGCAGGTACCGGACCGTAGCCCATGATAGCCGCATCACAACCAGCGACAGCCATACTACGAATACGAGCGCGAGGCTTTAGACCAAGATCTTTGGCTTTTTGCGCGCTCATGACCAGCATCGCTGCGGCACCATCAGAGAGTGCAGATGACGTCGCGGCAGTTACTGTACCGCCTTTAGGGTCAAAGGCTGGGCGCAGTTTTTGCATTTGCTCCATGGTCGCATCAGGGCGAATCACTTCATCGACGGTACATAGCTGCAGACGGCCATCTGCATCATGACCTTCGATGCCGATGATTTCATTGTCAAAACGGCCTTCAGTGGTCGCAGCCCATGCACGGCGATGTGACTCAAGACCAAAGGCGTCTTGTTCCTCACGCGTGATGTTGTTCATACGGCCTAGCATCTCAGCGGTCAAACCCATCATGTTTGACGCTTTTGCATAATGCTTGGAGGCTGCTGGGTTGAGATCGATGCCATGCATCATACCAACGTGACCCATGTGCTCAACACCGCCGATGATAAAGGTATCACCTTGGCCGGTCATAATTTGCGCAGCTGCGGTGTGCAGAGCTTGCATAGAAGAGCCGCACAGACGGTTGACCGTTTGGCCGCCAGCGGTTTTTGGAATACCTGCCAATAGACCGATATTGCGACCGATGTTCATGCCTTGCTCTAGTGTCTGGTTGACACAACCCCAGATGATGTCTTCGACATCGTTGGTGTCAAAATCGTTGCGCTCTACCAAAGCACGCACCAATTCTGCTGACAGATTATCAGCACGAACATGGCGGAACATACCGTTTTTAGATCTTCCCATCGCCGAGCGTACGCCATCTACGATGACCACATCTTTTGGACTTAAAGTTGTCATACTATCTTCCTTTTCAATTTTTATTGTCAGTGTTGTCGATTTAATCGGGCTCTATAGCCATCTATCACACGTTCCGTACATCAGTACGACAACTATCTGAATACTGTCGCGCTGGATATTATCGCGGCAGGCCAGACCTGATAAAACCGACCAAAACGGTGCGTCTGCTATTTTTTTATCACCGATAACGATGTCAGCAAACGCACCCCACTTATCCTAATACGGTATGCTCGTTACGCTGTGGCGTAAAAAGTCTCGCCAGCGGCTGCCATGTCGCGAATCTTTTGCGGCGCTTCATAGGCTTTGCCAAGGTGTGCGTATTTTTCGCATAGTGCCAAGTAGTTATCGAGACCCATTTGGTCGATATAGCGACAAGGACCACCGCGGAACGGCGGGAAACCAACGCCCATAATCATCGCCATATCCGCCTCACTTGGCGTGCTGACGATGTTGTCTTCTAGGCAGCGTACGGTCTCATTACAGAAAGCAAGCATGGTGCGGTCGATGATGGTTTGATCATCAAACTCTTTTTTGTCGCTATCTGTCGTGGCTTTAAGTAGCTCATAAGTGGCATCGTCAGCGACTTTCTTTGGCTTACCGCGCTTGTCGGTTTCGTACTTATAGAAACCAACGCCATTTTTCTGACCTAGGCGCTCGTTTTCATATAGATGCTCGATCGCCCCTTTATAATCAGGCTTCATGCGGTCAGGGAATCCTTCTGCCATCACTTCTGCGCCGTGCACACCTGTGTCTAGACCGACGACGTCGATGAGATAAGCAGGACCCATCGGCCAGCCGAATTTTTCCATGACTTTATCGACATGGGTAAAGTCCGCGCCTTGCTTAAGTAATAAGTCAAAAGCACCAAAGTATGGGAATAGGACACGGTTCACTAAGAAACCTGGGCAGTCGTTGACGACGACAGGCACTTTACCCATTTTAGTTGCGAGCGCAACCGTGGTGGCAATCGCTTCTTCAGATGATTTCTCACCGCGGATCACCTCTACCAGTGGCATACGGTGTACTGGGTTAAAGAAGTGCATACCGACGAAGTTTTCTGGGCGCTCAAGCACTTCTGCTAAATGCGTAATAGAGATCGTTGAAGTATTCGAAGCCAAAATCGCGTCTTCTTTGACTAAGCCTTCGACTTCTTTGAGTACCGCGTGCTTCACTTTTGGATTTTCTACTACGGCTTCGATAACGATATCCGTCTCAGCAAAATCACCATAGTTCAAAGTCGGACGGATACGGCTTAGCGTTTCGCCCATTTTCGCTGGGGTCATCTTGCCGCGCTCGACCATTTTGCCAAGTAGCTTGCTGGCCTCGCCCATACCCAAATCTAACTGCTCAGATTTGATGTCTTTCATGATGATTGGTAAGCCTTTACTAGCGGCTTGATACGCGATACCACCGCCCATGATGCCTGCACCTAATACTGCGGCTTCATTGATTTCATGCGCTTGTTTGCTGTGTTTTTTGGCCAGTTTCTTGACCAACTGATCATTTAAGAACAGACCGACTAAGCTCTCAGCCTGCGGGGTTTTTGCCGCTTTGGCAAAACCAGCTGCTTCGACTTCGATCGCTTTGTCACGTGGCAAATTGACGTGCTTTTCGATCGCTTCGATCGCGAGCGCTGGCGCTGGATACTGCTTAGGATTGGCTTTTGAGAAGATCATGCCTTTGGCGCTATTGAACGCCATTGCTTGCTCAAGCTGGTTTAATTTAACAGGATTTAGCTTCTCTTCACGCTTGGCTTGCCAGTCAAGCTCACCTGAGATACATTTTTTGACTAGGTCAATCGCAGCGTCTTGCAGATCATCAGCAGGGACGGTCGCATCTACCAGACCAAGATTTAGCGCCTCTAGTGGTTTTTTTGGTTTACCAGTAGCGATTAGCTCAAGCGCATTGTCGATACCGATGACACGCGTACTACGTACCGTACCGCCGAAGCCTGGGAAGATACCGAGCTGCGTCTCTGGCAGCCCGATGATGGCTTTTTCGCTCATGACGCGATATTCACACACCAAGGTCATCTCACAACCACCGCCTAGCGCTGCGCCATTGATAGCCGCTACTTTTGGAAATGGCAGATCTTCAAAACGGTTAAAGGTCTCATTGATACTCACCACCCAGTCTTTGATCTCGTTTTCTGGGTTTTTAAATGAGCCAACAAACTCTGTGATGTCAGCGCCCGCGATAAACACGCCTTTGCTTGAAGTGACAATAAGGCCTTTGACATCGTCGGCTTTTTCTAGTGCGCTCACCGCTTCACCAAACTGTTTGTTGGTCTCGGCATCAAACTTGTTCACGCTCTCATTTTCGGCGTTGTATTGCATGTTGGCGATGCCATCTTCTAGCATTGTCACCGTGATGCGATTTCCTTGGTATACCATTTGAAACTCCTTGCTATATAACGAAAGCTACGTTTTGGATTACAATCAATAGCCAGTTACTGTTAGTAAAATGGGTAATAGCACTGTGCGCCGCCTTCAAGACAAACATCGTCTTGACGACAAACCACTAGCGGGCGCACAGTGAAGATATCTTTATTATCCAGCGCTCATAGTAATGTACTTATTTTTACGTCGCTTGTACAACATCGTTTGGCGCTTTGTTTATATATTACAGGTATCTACTACGGCTGTCGGTGCTGATTGGGGAGCGCCATCGCATGTAGATGCAGCGATGACGGTTTGGGCAGTCCGGCTCACTCACGCCGGCGACTGCCTTTATCAGCCCATTTCCACGGCAATTAGTGTAGGGGATTATGCCCCTCACTGTCACAAGCTAATACCATACTCACAAGTCACTCTTAAGTCGAGACTCGCCTTTACCTAGTGGCTAACGTGCTTTAAGTGACCAGTTGTATACTCAGTGGACAGTCGCCTCATCACAACACATTCAATCACTAAATAACACGGGCAATACGTAACGAGGATTAGTTGCAGGGCGTACTGCATTACATATGGCATTGTCTCTTGTGTTTTTTAGCGTGTTTTTTGACAAAAAACTGCCAAAAATTTGGCGCGGATATTACGTGCTTCATAAGCAGGGCCTGCTATCATGCTACACTATCGCTATTTTTCTCGTTTCTCTTATAAATGGTTGGATTATGACTGTTTCTCCTACTTCTGGCTTTATGTCTTTTTTGCGTATAAATGACGGCGCGCATGATAATGCTGATCACCATATCAATAATAAAACCAAGCAGTTTCATCAGATTGTGCGCACGCAGATTGCCAAAGATATCGAGGTGTTATTTGCGTATGCCAAGCTGCCAAGCCCGCTGCTGGATGCCTGCCAATATGTGATGACGGGGCAAGGTAAGCTGGTGCGTCCGCTACTGGTCGCTAGCGCCTTTGCCAGCGTGAATGATGACCGCTGGCAAAGCGAGGCGCAGCCTATCAGCCCAGATATCTCTGAGACCATGACGCAAGGCAACACGGCAAACCCTCTATTAGAAAGCCTGTTAGAAAACGACTCCGATTATGATATGGCGCGCCGGGCGGCATTGGCCGTCGAGCTGTTGCATACCTATTCATTGGTACATGATGACTTGCCCTGTATGGACGATGACGCGCTGCGCCGTGGGCAGCCAACCGCGCATATCGTCTTTACCGAGGCAACTGCCCTACTAGCAGGGGACGTGCTCCAAACCCTCGCCTTTGAGGTACTGACCGCAGAGCTGCCGACTTTTGCGCCATTTGATGCCGCGATTGCCAGTCAGCTGCTCGCGGTATTTGCGCCGCGTGCTCGCCGTATGGTCTCAGGGCAAACGCTGGATCTCAATGCCGAAGCCAACCCCGATATTACCCAAAGCCAATTAGAAGCCGTTCACCGTGATAAAACCGGCGCGCTCATCGAAGCGGCGATGCTGATGGGCGGGATTTGTGCTGGTTCGACCGCGCAAGAGCGCATGGCGCTACAAGAGTGCGCCCAGCATATTGGTCTGGCTTTTCAAGTCCAAGACGATATCTTGGATGTCACCACCAGCACCGACACCCTTGGTAAACCTGCTGGCAGCGATGAAAAACTGGATAAATCCACTTATGTCAAACTGATGGGGGTTGAGCAGGCGACCAGCTATGCGCAGTCGCTGTTTAATGACGGACGCGCCGCCATCTTGCGTGAGTTGAGCGGCAGTAAGGACACCAACGCCTTATTGGCACTCATCGAATGGCTATGGTCACGTAAAAAATAAGCTGAGCAATAAACATTAAAAACAATAAAGGGTGGTCAACATGGACGGTACCCCGACACCGCGCATCTACCTTGGCACCGGCGGCTATAGCGATACCGACTTGCTTGGTACGCTATATCCTGAAGGCACCAAAAAGACAGACTTTTTGCGCGAATATGCTCGTCAATACGGCGCGGTCGAGATCAATAGCACCTTTTACGCGCCCATCGGCCAAAAAGCCTTTGCTGGTATGATCGATAAGGCCTATGTACAAGCCGATAGCGAGTTGAAGTTTGCCGTCAAGCTGCATCAAGACTTTACCCATGCGCGCAAAGGCACAAGCGAGCATGCACAAGCATTTTTAAACGCCCTATCCCCACTCATCGAAGCCGATGCGCTCGCGCCCCTACTATTGCAATTCCCCCATGGCTTTGATCGTACTCGTGAGCATCGGCTATATCTGGCCAATCTGGTCAGCTGGTTTGGCGATTATCCGCTAGCAGTCGAGTTTCGTCATAACGCATGGCACACCCCGCAAGTGGTCGATAGCTTTAAACAGCAAGGTCTCATTTGGGGTAGCGTCGATTATCCTAAAGTCAGCGGTCTACCGCCATCACGATTGATATTCACCGAGCGCACCGGCTACCTACGCATGCATGGCAATAATCTGAACTGGTGGGATGCCATGAGCGCCAGCGATCGCCATGATTATCGCTATAGCGAGGCGGAGATGCAGGACTGGGCGCAAGCCATTAATAATCAGCGCCAGCACTTTGATACGCTCTATATCTTTTTTCAAAACACCGTCAATGCGCATGCGTATTATAATACTGCGATGTTACGTGAGGCGTTGGGTAAGTTTGGGTTTGAGGTCCTTTAACATTGAATACATTAAACAAATTTGAGGTCAAAAAATGAGTTCTGATGATGATAAGGTGTACGATGCAATCCTAGTAGATACGTCTATTTTTGATAGATATGGTTTGAGATTGGAAAAAGGTCTACTAGGGAAATTAAAACAGTTTAAAGATAGTGATATAGATTACCTTTTGCCTGATGTCATAAAAGGTGAAATTAAAAGTCACTTAGAAAAGAAAGTTAAAAGTTCTCGTGCATCTTTGGAGAAAGCTCTTAACGATGCTGAAGACCATCTATTTTTTGATGATAGTAAACTTAATAGCGCAAAATCAACTTTAATGGATAGTAGAGAGATTAATGATGTTATTGTAAATCGTCTCGATAATTTTATAGAAAATACAGGGGCTATCGTTCTAGAATGTGGCAATTATATTTCAATAACAAATTTACTAGATCAATACTTCCAAAACAAACCACCTTTTGCAGAAACAGGTAACAAGAAAAGTGAATTTCCCGATGCTATAGTATTATTAGCTACAGAGTCATGGGCGAAAGAAGAAGGTATTCAAGTATTAGCCGTTGCTAGCGATAAAGATTGGAAGAATTACTGTGACACATCAGCTAATATTGACTACATTGAAGATTTAGCTAACGCTCTAAGCAAGTTCAATAAAGCAACAGCTCCTTTTGCTTTCTTATCCTTTCTAACTTCTCAATTAAGAGAAAAAGAAGATAGTGCAATTAATTTTGTAGAAAGGATTCATAACAATTTAGAGATGTATTTCGATGGTTTTACACCAGATCAAGAAGCAGACTCTTCTCATTACTGGGAACCAGATGGTTGTCATGGCTGGCTAAGTGACTTTAAGTTAGCCAATTATGATTTCAAAATAATAGATCACGCAGAGGATTACGTGGTTTTGGAAATGAATACTATTATCTCAGTTGAGGTAGAGGGGGAATTTTCTCTTTCACACTACGACTCAATAGATCGTGATTACGTTGGTATTGGTGGAGTTACAACTACTACTGAAGTGCAGTTTAATTCTGAAATATTAGTCACTGTATGTGGCGACTTGACTGGTGATTTATCAGATGTAGAGATCGAGGACGTTGAAGTTGTAAACCCTATAACTACAGTTGATTTTGGCACGTTAGAGCCTAATTACGGATATGATGAATAAAGAAATGTACCAAACCAAAAAAAGGACGCCTCTCAGCGTCCTTTTTTTAAAATCAAAACCTTAAGTCTTAAAGATTACTCTTCAACACCCGCATCTTGACCTTTATATTTCGCATTTGCGTAGTCCCAGTTTACGAGCTTGTCTAGGAAGGTGTCAACATAGTCAGGACGACGGTTACGATAATCGATGTAGTAAGCGTGCTCCCATACGTCACAAGTCAATACCGCGACTTGACCATGGGCCAATGGGTTGTCAGCGTTACCAGTCTTCGCGATTGATAGTTTACCGCCGACTTTATCAGCGACAAGCCAAGCCCAACCAGAACCAAACTGTGAAGTTGCTGCGTTTTTGAACTCTTCACGGAACTTGTCATAGCTACCAAAATCTTCTTCGATTTTTGCTTTGAGATCACCAGTCGGTTCGCCGCCGCCGTTTTCTGGGGTCATGCAGTTCCAGTAAAACGTGTGGTTCCATACTTGTGCTGCTTGGTTAAACATGGTTTGTTTGCTATCGTCTTTTGCCGTAGCTTCAATGATCTCAGGTAGTGTCTTATCTTCAAGACCAGAGCCTGGTAGCATATCTTTTAATTTATTTACGTAAGCTGCATGGTGCTTGTCATGATGGTATTCTAGCGTTTCGGCACTGATATGTGGCTCTAGCGCGTCTTTTGCATAAGGTAGATCTGGTAGAGTAATGTTTGACATAATTATTTTATCCTTGCTTATTTGCCGCTCTTATCTCACCTGCCCCACAGAGGCAAGCAACATACCGAGCTAAATTGGCTGAGTTTATTGTTTGAGATGAATTTTATCGCTTAATACTTTTGTCGTTTAATACATGATATTTTTACTCACAATATCACGTATTGTCATGAATCCAAAAGCAACATTAGTGTTATTTTTTGCCCGAAAGCCAAGTGTTTGACTTCGCGGGCGTTTATTAACTTAATATTCACAAGCTATAAGATATCATTCACTGAATCTTGGCACCTATTATAGCAACAGTACGCGACAATATCAGTTACTAAATGTTATGGACGATACAACCTGTATAGCAATTGGTTATTTATCGAGCCACGCTATCTGGTTGTTTGAGCTTAACCGGTATAATAAATGGGCGGATGCGAGCCATTATGCATGTTTACTCTATTGAGCCTACCGCATTTACTGGTAACGTCTTTTTTGTCCCTCGACTTGATGGAATGATTTTATGAGCACTACCACAGGCCAACTATCTGGTCACCCCGTACCATCGCCAAATGAGGCAACCGCTGCCAGCCAGTGGGTACTCGCCAGTAATAACAAAGGCAAGCTTGCTGAGTTTAAACGTCTATTTGCGGCGGCAGATTTGGATGTGACGATCGTCCCGCAAGGCCAGCTTGATATCGATGATGCCACCGAGGATGGGCTCAGCTTTGTAGAAAACGCCATCATCAAGGCGCGGCATGCCAGCCGAGCCAGCAACCTGCCTGCCATTGCAGATGACTCAGGGTTATGCGTGCCCGTATTGGGCAATGCGCCTGGCATCTATTCGGCGCGCTACGCAGGCGAGCATGGCAATGATGCTAAAAACAACGCCAAGCTCATCGCTGATTTGCAGCCTATTCGCGCCGCCTCGCCAGATACGCCTATCAAAGGCATGTTTGTTTGTGTGCTGGCGATGGTACGCCATGCCGACGACCCGCTGCCGATTATCGCCCAAGGTCTGTGGCATGGTGAGATCTTGCAGGCAGCGCAAGGCGACGGCGGCTTTGGTTACGACCCCCTGTTTTGGCTGCCCAAGCGACAAACGACGGCCGCCAGCCTTAGCGCCGCTGACAAAAACAGCATCAGTCACCGCGGCCAAGCCATTCGGCAGTTATTGACGCAGCTACCGCTATGACAGTTGATGCGCTCTAAAATAGCGTTAGCGCTAATAATGCATGTCATCAAACATAAGGTAAATAAAGAACGCTTTATAGGTAAACACTAGGTAAACAGATAATTTTTACTTTAACAAACAGATAGATTATACTGTTCTACTTTTAAAATTTTGTTGAAGGCCGTTATTTGCCTGTATAATTCAGCAAAAAGCGTTATTATGCGCGGCATAAACGGTTTATTATTGATATTTGATAGCGTGTACTCAAACGCTGCCTGACAGCGCTTGGCCTTATAGCCGTGGCGCAGTTAGGTTATAGGGACGCCTGAGGCGATTGCTTAAAGGCCAGCTGAGCGACTGCGCGCTATCACTATCCCCTATTTATTCCAACGGCAATCAGCAGCACACGCCCGTATTTTGAGGTGCGATTGTCTATCATTATTATTTAACCCTAAAGGTGTAATTAACATGGCTACAGATTTGCAAGTCACAACCAACAAGCTATCTAATAAAGAGACTCAGCTGACGGTTAAAGTCCCCGTGGAAAAAATCCAAAACAAAGTAGAAGGCCGCATCAGCCAAGTGGCGAAAACCGCCAAAATCGACGGTTTCCGTAAAGGCAAAGTGCCAATGTCGCACATCCGCTCACAGTACGGTGCGGGCATCCAGCAAGAAGTGATCAACGATGTGATCCGTGATACGGTCTTTGAAGCGATCAAAGCTGAAGACATCCGCGCTGTTGGCATGCCAAACATCGACGACGTCAAACTAGAAGACGATTTTTTGGTGTATCAAGCCACTGTTGAGATCTTCCCAGAAATCGACGTACAAGGTATCGATGAAATCGAAGTTGAGCGTCACACTGCAACCGTCAGTGACGAAGACGTCGACACCATGATCGAAAACCTGCGAAAGCAGCGTCAAGAGTATGTTGAAAAGAAAGGCAAAGCAGCCAAAGACAACCAAGTGACCTTTGACTTTGAAGGCTCTATCGACGGCGAAAAATTTGAAGGCGGCTCAGCTGAAGACTTCAAATTGGTCATCGGTAGCAACCAGATGATTCCTGGCTTTGAAGCGGGTATCAAAGGCATGAAAGCTGGCGAAGAAAAAGTCATCGATGTGACCTTCCCAGAAGATTACCAAGCAGAAAACCTAGCCGGTAAAGAAGCACAGTTCAAAATCAATGTAAAATTGGTGGAAAGAGCCAAGCTACCTGAAATCGACGACGAGTTCCTAGAGCTATTTGGCGTGACCGAAGGCGGCGTTGAGAAGCTAAAAGAAGACGTACGCAAAAACATGGAACGTGAAATCAAAAACGCTGCGCGTAGCCAAGTCAAGCAAGCGACTTTTGATGCATTGCTAGAAAAGAACGAGTTTGACGTACCAAGCGCCATGCTAGAGCAAGAAATCGAGCGTCAGCGCAACATGATGATGCAGCGTTTTTCTCAGCAGTTCGGCGCTAGCGCTGACAGCTTTGACAAAGACATGCTGCCAAATGAGCTGTTTGAAGAGCAAGCGCTACGTGCTGCCCGTCTTGGCATCATCGTCGCTCGCGTCATCGACACCAAAGGCCTAGAAGTTGACCAAGAGCGTGTCGAAAACTTCATCAAAGAAGCGGCAGAAAACTACGAAGACCCAAGCGAAGTCATCGAGTACTATACCAATGACAAGCAGCAACGCGCCAACATCGAGTCTGTGGTACTAGAAGACCAAGTGGTCGACTATTTGATCAGCCAAGGTAAAGTAACTGACAAAGAAGTCAGCTACCAAGACCTGCTCGCCGCTCAGCAGCAGCAAGCAATGTAATCTTGCTTAGTCGTCCAGCCAGACCATTACGATCATCGCTAAGCACGGGTGATCATTGGTAACGACGATCAAGGTAATACAAAAATGCCCTAACCATTGTGTTAGGGCATTTTTCTTGGTAGATAGTTATTGATGGATAGAGTACTGGCACGTACGCCCACACTGACTGACTTTTTATCGAGTGTTTTTCATCATCGTTTATGACCAACCCCTTGATAAATAGTTGCAGACGCCTTATTAATAGACAGTCATTTATCAATTTTCACATTAAAAAGTTACTATTGCCTCAATAAAAAAGTTACCATTAGCTCAATTATTTTTTAGCGACACCTAGATGGTTTTATGGTGATAGTTTTATGGCATCTGGCTCGTACTAGGTATAAACGGCCGTATTTACAATGATAAGCCGTCAGCAAAGCTTGGCCACTCGCTACCCTCAAACCCTTTATTTTATGGACTTATACATAGGACATCTTTATGACAGATTATGATCGCATCACCGCCAACCCGTATTTTGATATGTTGATGAGTGCGCACAACGACGTACAAAACATCCAAAGCGCTCCGCAGTCTGCCTTAGTACCCATGGTGGTCGAGCAGTCTTCACGTGGTGAGCGCTCGTTTGATATTTTCTCGCGCTTGCTGCGTGAGCGTGTGATCTTTTTGACCGGTCAAGTCGAAGACCACATGGCCAATCTTATCGTTGCTCAGTTGCTATTTTTGGAAGCAGAAAACCCAGACAAAGACATTCATTTATACATCAACTCACCAGGCGGCTCAGTCAGTGCCGGTTTGGCAATTTTTGATACCATGAACTTTATCCAGCCTGAAGTATCGACCATCTGTATGGGCGGCGCGTATAGCATGGGTTCATTCCTATTGGCAGCAGGCCAAAAAGGCAAGCGTTACTCACTTGCCAATGCACGCGTGATGATTCACCAGCCATCAGGCGGCGCGCAAGGTCAAGCGACCGATATCGAGATTAATGCCCGTGAAATCCTCAAAATCCGTGATCGCCTAAACCGCATTTTGGCTGAGCGCACCGGCCAGCCGCTTGAAAAAATCGAAAAAGACGTCGAACGTGACTTTTGGCTAGATGCGCAAGAAGCCAAAGAGTACGGTCTGGTCGATGAAGTACTAGAGCGTCGTCCGACTTCGTTGTAGTCTTTGGGCGCCGCGCCATCATCGCGATATCCGCAGCCATTTTGTTACATTTTATGCCTGAGCACTTGCTGTTTGGGCATTGATGGACATACTCAGAATACTTATAAGCTTTAAATTTTAGGAGCGCCTTTTATGGCAGAAGATAACACCCCGCAGTGCTCATTTTGTGGTAAAGCCAAAAGTGACGTACAACAGCTCATTGCCTCTGACGATGCCAATATCTGTAATGAGTGCATCGAGCTATGTACCGACTTAATCGCAGACAGCGCCGAGCAGAGCGACGATAGCGATATTGACACCTCGTGGGTCAATAAAAAACTACCAACGCCAAAAGAAATACGCGCCAAGCTTGATCAGTATGTCATCGGGCAGGACGCGGCCAAAAAAGCCTTGGCAGTGGCGGTTTATAACCATTATAAACGTCTAAAAGTCAGCCAGACTTTGGCCAATGACAACAAAACAGCCAAGATTGGCGCTGATGATGCCATGGTTGAATTGGCAAAAAGCAATATCTTGCTGATTGGCCCGACCGGCTCTGGTAAGACACTGCTCGCGCAAACCTTAGCGCGCCTGCTCGACGTGCCTTTTGCCATGGCCGACGCCACCACCTTGACCGAAGCAGGCTACGTCGGTGAAGACGTCGAAAACATCGTGCAAAAACTACTGCAAGCGGCTGACTATGATGTGAGCAAAGCTGAGCAAGGTATCATTTATATCGATGAGATTGATAAAATCAGCAAAAAAGGCGACAACCCGTCTATCACGCGCGATGTATCGGGCGAAGGCGTACAGCAAGCCCTACTCAAGCTAATCGAAGGTACAGTTGCTGCTATCCCGCCTCATGGTGGCCGTAAGCATCCACAGCAAGAGCTGATCCAAGTCGATACCAGCAACATCCTCATCATCGTTGGTGGTGCATTCGCTGGCCTCGACCAAGTGATTCAGCAGCGTACCGAAAAAGGCGGTATCGGTTTCAATGCGGATGTCAGCTCAAAAGACGACAGCCGCCGTAGCTCAGATTTGCTTCAGCAAGTCGAGCCTGAAGATTTGATTAAGTTTGGTTTGATTCCTGAGCTGATCGGTCGTCTGCCGGTACTGGCCGCGCTCGAAGAGCTGGATGAAGAAGCGCTGGTGCAAATCTTGACCGAGCCAAAAAACGCGCTGGTCAAACAGTACAAGTATTTGTTTGATATGGAAGGCGCTGAGATTGAGTTTACCAAAGAAGCCCTCGATGCCATCGCCAAAAAAGCCATGGAGCGCAAAACAGGCGCGCGTGGTCTGCGCTCTATCGTAGAAAACGCCTTGCTAGAAACCATGTATGAGCTACCATCGATGAAAAACGCCAAAACCGTGATGGTCGATGAGTCGGTCATCAATGAAGGCAAAACGCCTAAAATTGCTTAATCTGAGCATGACTAAAGATAGCAGGACAAATGGTAGGCTATCTTGACAATAATCCTAAAAAAGCGTCTGGCAGCAGTGCTCAGGCGCTTTTTTGTGTTCGCTCGTCTGTATGCATAAATATATATGCCCAAGCGCACAAAAGGCGTATAAAAAATCCATAAAAAAATAAACTGGGCTTTTTTGCGGTATGCATAACCATCATAGTAATACTTAAGGTAGCTTCATATCACCTTCTACCAGCCAGCCCATACGCCGCATCACATAAGCGACAACACCGGCAATCACGGCTGGCAGCACAAACATCAATAACACAATCGCCGTCCATAGCTGTGCGGTGCTCATCAGTCCTTGCGAGGCCTCGATAACGCCAAATACCCCGACCAACCCGGCCGTCCCCATGCCAGCGCCAGTTGCGGTACATGCCAGCCCAAAGCCGACGGTCGCAATAGGGCCGACGATGGCGCTTGCGATGACCGCAGGCAATAGCACCAATGGTTTTTTTAGTACATTGGGAATCTGTAGCATACTGGTGCCAAGCCCCTGAGAGATCACCCCGCTCATGCCGTTGTCCTTAAAGCTCGCTACCGCAAAGCCGATCATGTGCGCCGCACAGCCCACCACTGCCGCACCGCCTGCCAGCCCGCCAAGCCCGATAGTGATACAGATGGCAGCGCTGGAGGTGGGAAGTGTCAGCAAAATCCCCACCACCACAGCTATCACCACCCCCATCAATAACGGCTGCAGCTCAGTAGCTGCTTGGATACCTTGTCCAATAGCGCTGACGGCAGCGACGATGGGCGGATTAAGTAGGGCACAAACCAGCAACGCCGCACTACATACCACCAATGGCACCAACAAAATATCAAGTTTGGTTTTACCTGCGACCCACGTACCAGCACGATACGCAAATACCGATGCCAAATACGCGCCAATCGGATTGCCTGGTATGGCGACAAAAGTCGCAGGTGCGCCTACCTGAGCGGTAAATAGCGTCCCTGCCATTAGCGCCTCGGAGTGGGCACCGAGCATACCAGCGACCAAGCAACTGAGCATCACCAGCGTCGGTGCTTTTAGATAGTACGCAATACCCACGCCGATACCCGCCCCCATCATGACTGAAGCCAGCTTGCCGACAGCCACCAGTGCTGGCAAATTTAACCAACCACCGATTTGCGAGATAATAAGACCAGCTATCAAGGTGACAAACAAGCCCAACGCCATGCCAGTAAAAGCATCAATAAAATATTTTTGAAAAAAAGCCTTAATGACACCGTGGGGTGCTACTGCGTGCGATACAGTCATAGCCATGCTCTTTGTAAGTTTTGGAGATAAATTGTGGTCAAATAAGGAAAATAGCGCCGTTCATATCGGGATATTGACCAGCTATTTGACGATGGTTGGCAAAATTTAGCCATTTTTAGCCCATTTAGATAACTATCGAGTGAATTGAAAACACGCCCTAAAATAAACGATAAAAAAGGCGTCGCTCGTACCAGTAAGCGACGCCTTTGTTTATAAACGAATCATCCTCCTAAGCTGCCGATGCTAGCGGCGCTGCTCGACGATGATAGAGTCGATGCCGTTATTTTGTAGGCGCTGCTGGGCGGTGGTCACCGCTTGACGATTATTCATCGGCCGTGAGATGACCTGATAGATGGGCAAGCCATTACCTGTGGTGTTTTTTACCACTCTTGCATCGACACCTGCCATCAGTACTTGAGCGCGGCGACGATCTGCTTCATCAGCATCACCAAAGCTATTGATCTGCAAAATGTAGGTGGCTGACGGTTTGGCGGCCTGTACGCTAGCGGTTCCGGCACCTGAGTTATTGCTACGGTTAGCGCCATTACTATTGCTAGTAGGCACAGGGCCATCGTAAGTGGCGTCTTCTTCGACAATGACAATCTCATCACTGTTTTCGGCTTGATTGGGCGCTGTCACTGTGCCATCCGCGATACCGACATTGTCTGACTCATCATCACGACTGGCGCTACTATCCTGCGGCTGAGTGACGACCACATCCGGCTCAAAGGCATTGATATCGCCTATTGCACTGTTGCCCACCTCGGCGATGTCTTCATCAGGAATCGTCGCCATTTCTTGACTGGGCAATATGTCATAAAACTCATAATCACCATTATCCGTGTCGGTATCGACACGCGGCTGTACCTGACGGTCTGGGTCATCGCCGGCGGCACTATCTGCTGGACTAAAATCAAACAATGGCGAGAGGTAGATAAACACCCCAATCATCAAGGTCAGTATCGCCCCGACGAACATCCATAATAAGCCTGACACACTACTGGTTTTGCGCTTTTCGGTCGCGCCTTTAGGTTTTTTGGCTAGCATGGATCTGGTTCTCCCTACTGAATCTAACTATCATTAAATTACGCTTATCGGCCGTCTCTTTATACTACATGCTAGACGGGGCAGACAACCCTAATAAATTAAGTCCGTTGGACAATACTTGACGCACCGCTTTTGACAACCGTAGACGCGCCTGCATCAATGCCATCTCATCAGTGCTCGGTGTCTCACCTGATGTCAAACTCACCGGCAAGATGCGGTTGCTGTCGTACCAGCCATGAAACAGCGCGGCCAGCTCTTTTAGATAATTGGTCAAGACGTGCGGCTCGTAGCCGGTTGCCGCGCGCGCCAAGGTCGCAGGATAGCCTGCTAGCAGCTTGATCAGTTCATCTTCATTAGGAGCGCTTAGCCTCGTTTGCTGCGCCTGCCCGATGGCATCATCTACCACAAAGCCACTGTTTTCAAGCTTCTCTAACACGCGGCAGACACGCGCATGCGCGTACTGAATGTAATAGACTTGGTTGTCTTTACTTTGCGACTTGGCCAGCTCCAGATCAAAGTCCACATGCACTTCAGGCTTACGCGCCACATAATAAAAACGCGCCGCATCGTTACCCACCTCAGAGCGCAGCTCGCGCAAGGTGACAAACTTGCCTGAGCGTGACGACATTTGTACTTTTTCACTACCGCGCCATAAGGCCACAAACTGTACCAATACCACATCGAGGCGCGCCTCATCGATGCCAAGCGCAGTCAGCGCCGCTTTTACCCGCGGGACATAACCATGGTGATCTGCGCCCCAGACGTTGATGACTTTATCAAAGCCGCGGTCAAACTTGTTTTTGTGATAAGCAATATCAGAGGCAAAGTACGTCGTTTGCCCATTGGCGCGGCGTACCACGCGGTCTTTTTCGTCACCAAAATCGGTCGATTTAAACCAAATATTGCCATCTTTTTCATACAGATAGCCTTTGTCGTCTAGTATCTGTAAGACAGGCTCGATCTCGCTATCGATTGAGCGCTCGCTAAACCAGCACTCATAACGCACCCCAAAGTCATTTAAATCATCTTTGATATCCGCCAAGATACTGCTCAGCGCAGCGTCTAAAAACAGCTCATAACCCTCGCCTAGCAAGAATTTACTATTGGCAATCAGGCCATCGATATGAGCTTCTTTGTCGCCTGATACCAGTGTTTTTTCGCCATCGGCATTGGTATCAAAGATAGCATCTGCTGGTACGTCTTTGGCGACGTCAGCGAAAGGATGAACGTAGCTGTCACCATGCTGCACCTTTAGAGTCTGTGCGATATCTCGGACATACTCACCTTGATAGCCATTGACCGGAAAGGTCACCTGCTCGCCGTTGATCTGCAAATAACGCAAGTAGGTGCTGGTTGCCAAAATATCCATTTGGCGACCGGCATCATTGACGTAGTATTCACGCGTGACGTCATACCCCACCGCCTCTAGCAAATTGGCGACGCTCATACCGAACGCTGCGCCGCGGCCGTGACCGACATGCAGGCTTGAGGTTGGGTTGGCAGAGACAAACTCGACTTGGATTTTTTGCCCGGCAAATTGCTCGCTTAGACCAAAACGGTCTTGTAGCTCAAAGATATCTGCTAATACTGCAAACTTGGCATCGCTGTTCAAAAACACATTGATAAAACCAGGGCCGGCGATTTCGACTTGGCGAATGTCTTGATTATCAGGCAACGCGGCGACGATTTTTTCGGCCAGCATACGCGGATTGCTCTTGGCTGCTTTGGCTGCTGTCAGCGCGATGTTACTGGCAAAATCACCATGGCTCAAATCCTTGGTACGGGTAATCTGGCTATTGTTTTTCCAATCAGCAGGCAAGATGTCTTGCGCCTGTAAGGTTTGAACAGCTTGGTCAAATAATGCGGTTAAGGTATCGATTTGGGCTTGTGACATAGGGTATAAACTCAGTTAAATAAACAACAAAAACGGTATGAAACATGATGAATGCGAGCAGTCGATATGGGATTATTATAATAGCGACAGGCTATGCAAAAGAGGCATTAGTACTAAAAAACAAGTAACCTATAAATATAACAATCTTTGTGCTGTATTGCACTATTTACGATAAAATTAGTGTCAAAATACAACACTTTAAGCCCAATTTGCCCCTAAGTATTGGCTATCTGATAAAGACGGCGCGCGCCGCGCTAAGCGTGCCATAACACCGAGCATTATGATTGTAGCGTTACTGTTGTTCAAGGCTTTGCGGTAGTTTATACCCAGTACATTCCACGCTATAATGACGGTTTGTCTTGCTGTCTTGCTGTAGTGAGGCAATACGCCCCATGGCAGCCGAGTCGCCTGCCATTATCCAGACGATAAAATAATAAAGACAATCAGACAACGCGTTACCACTTTATAGGACTATCTTATGTTTGCTATTGCTGCTAGTACCATCACCAGCTGGGGGTTGTACGTCTTACTACCAATATTTATCGCCTTTTTATTTTTTATTATGTGGGACATCTCTAAAAAATCTGAGGCTGGACGCGCTGGGACGTTTTGGATCTTTTTGGCACTGGGTGCTGGGTTTATGGGCTTTTTACTCAAGCTCTTACTAGAGGTCGCCTTTGAGAGATGGTTGATCTAACCAATGCTCTAGGGTCCTTCATTCAACCGACAGTCATCCAAATGGGTTCGAAGCGGCTAAACAGCGACCAAACACTGCACTGTTTTACTGTGCTATTTTTTGGCAATAATGGTCGCGCGCATCGGGGCAGGATAGCCTTCTACAGTTTTTGTTCGGTCATTAGGATCTAAAAAATCTGCTAAAGAGTGATACGTCATCCATTCGGTTTGGCGCTGCTCATTGGTCGAAGTCGTGGCCACATCGACGCAGCGCACGTCTGTAAACCCTGCTTTTTCAAGCCAGCCGATTAACGCTGCAACAGAGGGTAAAAAGTACACATTATTCATCTGCGCATAGCGGTCATGCGGCACCAGTACAGTATTGGCATCGCCTTCGATTACCAACGTCTCAAGCACCAGCTCGCCGCCTTTGACCAGCTGCCCCTTTAGCTGTTGCAAATGCTCAAAGGGTGACTGACGATGATAGAGCACCCCCATACTAAACACCGTATCAAATAGCTGACTATGCTCAGGTAAGGCTTCGAGTGGGACGGGGATATAATGCGTTTTATAACTATCAGTCGCGCCGACAAAATGCCGAATCGCCATAAACTGATGATAAAACAAGCAAGAGGGATCGATGATAATGACCGTCTCCGCGCCAGCCCCTGCCATACGCCAGCCATGATACCCAGAGCCGCCGCCGACATCGAGCACGCGCCGTCCTTTTAAGGTGCCCAAATGCGGCGCAACTCGCTGCCATTTCCAGTCACTGTGCCACTCGGTATCGATCTTGATACCTGACGCATCATCGCCGATTTGACCACCGATCTGAAACGGCCCCTTGCGCCACGGCATCAGCTGCTTTAACAGCGCCGTTGTTTGCTTGCGCTGCGAATCAATTAGATTTGCCTCAATGGTCAACACATCAGTGTTTAGATGGACAGCATCGACGACCAGTTCTGGCAAACGCGCCACCGACGCCTGATAAGCTGGCGCGTGCGCATAGTTGGCTTTGTCTTTGATGGCACCCAGCCATGTTGGCAACTGGGTCAGCCACTCATAAGCCGTCGGCTGCTGCTGCGCAAGTGTTAGCAAGGTCAAATACAGCTCACGTTCGGCGCGCAAGATAGTGTCATTAAGCATAAAAGCGAATTACCATGTGGATCAAAAAGTAAGGTTAAAAATTGCGTCCTCAAAGAAAGGCTATTTAAACGCCACAATCGAGACAAAGTTCAAAAACTGAAACCACGTCAGATGCCGCGCAAAACCCACCTCATCCAAACGCTGATGGTGCCCGTCTAAGGTGTCGGTGATAAGGACGTTTTCTAGCGCATTACGCTTGCCGCTGATTTCCATCTCGGTATAGCCATTAGCGCGCTTAAAGTCATAATAGCGCTCAACCAACCACGCATCATACTGCTCATCAAACGCATGGGTTTTTTCGGTCAACACCAATATACCGCCCTCGCTAAGTGCATTATAGATATTCTCTAACACCGCTACTCTATCGGCGGCTGGCAAAAACTGTAGCGTTAAATTTAAAATCACCATATCGCATGGCTCAAGTGTCACATCGCGGATATCGGCGGTGACGACTTCGATATCGTGCTCAGGATAGTTATCATTGAGCACAGTTGCCGCTTTTGTGGTCATCGCAGGCGAGATATCTATCGCTTTAATCTGTAAATCCTGCGGTGCAAATTCCCCAGCTAGCGCCATGCTAGCTGCACCAAGTGAGCAGCCCAAATCATACACACGGCTGACACGGCGGCCATCATCACCTTGCTGACGGTACTTGCAATGACGCCGAGCAAAGATAGGCAACATCGCCAGCACTTGACCATAACCTGGTACACTACGGCGAATCATATCTGGAAAACACGCCACCACCTGCTCATCAAAAGAAAAGCGCGCCGCTTTATCGAGAGGTGTGGTAAATAAAGTGTCATGCTTGATAGTGGCAGGATTAGATTGGCTCATGGGGCGACTCGTTTCGATAATAGCAAAAGCCCATTATAACATTACTGTTTGTTACTTATCGCCATCAGATGCCCTGCTAAGCTAAATAGGTGACGCTAAGGACAATCAATTGATGATTGAAGCAGTCGTTAAACCAACCGTGTCATTGAGTTGATAGAGTCTTTAAGCAGGTCGTTGAAAGTTGAAAAATGACCGTCTGCGACCAACATTTACATCAGTAGCGCTATGTCACTTTTAGAGTGAAGTGATTATATAATCTGATCATCTCTTTATAATAATAGGAAAAATTATGCAAACCATTATCTTAGGCGGTGGCTGCTTTTGGTGCACCGAATCGGTCTTTTTGTCCGTAAAAGGGGTATCGTCCGTGACCTCAGGCTATATGGGCGGCGATGCAGTATCGGCCAATTATGAGGCCGTCTGTAGCGGCACCACAGGTCATGTAGAGGTTATCAAAGTCGATTTTGATGACACTGTTGTCCCTCTGGAGGTGATACTTGATGTGTTTTTTGCCACTCACGACCCCACAACCAAAGATCGTCAAGGCAATGATGTCGGCAGTCAATATCGTAGCGTGGTGTTCTATACAGACGATGAGCAAAAACCAACCGTCGATCGCACCATCAACAAACTGCGCGATATGGGCGTCAACGTCGTTACAGAAGTCCATCCTGCTATGACGTTCTATAAGGCTGAAGAGTCGCACCAAGACTTTTTTAACAAAAACCCAGGCCAAGCCTACTGCAACTTTGCCATCCCGCCCAAACTTGCCAAACTGCGTAAAGAGTTTAGCGAATATATGGTCAATTAACTGACGCGCCATCACGAGTGCATCATTCGGCAAGTAACTCACCTATCGTCAGTTTGCTATAAAAATGTTATAGCAAACTGACCAATAAACGCATGACTCTTTTATTTAGAGTCGACTATATAGCTTGCTATATACAAGCCGCTTGCAACCTCACGCCTACGTCAATTTATAGTAACAGGGTGCTGCGACCGCTTTTCTTTATTATGCAGATTGGTTACTCTAAGTAAATATGACGATTTTGCACTTTATGCTGTTTTATTGATCGCTCTTATTTATAACCATTACTTATCATCACGTCCCATCACCATTTCTCATAATAATTTTGACGTTTATAGGATATCTTCATGCGTTTGACTCTTCTTTCGACCCTATCCATGCTGGCTGCGGCTATCGGTCTGAGCTTTGCCAGCACTGCCCAAGCGGCCAAACCACCAGCGCCAGACTTGTCCAATAGCGAGTTTCAGCAGTGTCTAGATAGGCTAAAAGGCTCTAGTAAGTTTCGCAGCGTAGACAGCTTTACCTTCAACAACTATCGCCCAGCTCAACCTGATCCTAGCGTTATTCAGTCGCTTAACTATCAGCCCGAGTTTCAAAAAGATGTCTGGGATTATCTCTCGGCGCTGGTGGACAAAGAGCGCGTCGAAGATGGTATTCGTGCCAAGCACCAATGGCGTGATACGCTGCGCCAAATCGAATCGCGCTATGGCGTAAAAGCCGAGCACGTCCTTGGCGTCTGGGGCGTGGAGTCCAACTTTGGTCAGACACTAGGTAAAAAACCGCTATTTGAATCCTTAGCGACTCTCTCCTGCTTTGATCGTCGCCAAAGCTACTTTCAGGGGGAGTTTGCCAACGCGCTCAAAATCGTCCAACGCGGTGATATCGCACCAAACGACATGACAGGCTCGTGGGCTGGCGCCTTTGGACAAACGCAGTTTATGCCGAGCACCTTTTTGGAACTGGCCGTCGACTTTGATGGCGATGGTCGCCGCGACCTCGTCAATAGCGTACCTGATGCACTAGCCTCTACCGCCAACTTTCTGGACAACCGTGGCTATCGTACAGGGGAGCCGTGGGGTTATGAAGTCAAACTCCCTGATGGCTACTGGGCGGCGTCCAACCGTAAAAACAAAAAATCCATGAGTCACTGGCGCAGCCAAGGTCTGACATTGGCAAATGGTAGCCCGCTGCCCTATGATTTGAGTAGTGCAGGACTGCTATTACCAGCTGGTATAGAAGGGCCGGCGTTTTTGGTTGGTAAAAACTTTGACACCTTTTACTCGTATAACGCGTCAGAAAACTACGCATTGGCCATCGCGCACTTGTCAGACTTAATCACGCGCGAAGACAGCAGCAAGACAGATTTTATCACTGCGTGGCCCACAGATGACCCAGGTATCAGTCGCCAACAAGCCAAAGACATCCAGCAAGCACTGCTCGATGCTGGCTATGATATTGGCGGTGTCGACGGCATCATCGGTGACAACACTCGTACGGCGATTCAGCAATACCAGACCAGTCACGGTATCTTCCCAGCTGATGGCCGTGCAGGGCAAAAATTTTATCGTGCTATCGTTGGCAGTGCGGCCCCAAGCCCGCGCTCGTATGGTCACTCATACTCTCAGCCCACCAATAGCCAACCCCTAAACCCAGCACCCGCCGATCGTATGGGGCAATTGATCCAGCAGCAGACCACCGCGCCAAGCGCTTACTCTCAGTCGCCGCAGCCCTCTACGTCTAGCAACCCGCGCTATCGCCGCGTGATCGGCAGCGACGGTACTATCAAGCTGGTACGTATTGATGAAGGCTCATAACCGCTAGGTTTTATCGCTCTCCCTCTGATAGCAAAAAGGCCACGCTATAGCTAGCGTGGCCTTTTTATGTATTTTAAGACGAGACCTTTAGGACGATACATTTAACAAATCAGTTTCTAGCTTTGTCTTTTTGACAAACCTACGTTTTGATCCTTTGATCATAGTGACGCGGTGTTATACGATAGGCGGCGGATTGGGCTTACCATTGTCGCCATCCCAGTTTTCCCGTGCCTTGTCGTCTAGGTCAGCAGGGGTTTTTGGCTCCCATTTGCCATTTTCTTTCCACGTCTCATCACCCCAATCCGCATCTTCTTCTTTTCTATCCAAGTCTTTGTAGGCTTGGCTAGGGTCGATGCCGCGGCGCTTCATGTCGGCAACTTGCTCTTCTAGAGTGCGAAACTGATCGGCATCATGCATGGCTTTTTCTAAGCCGTCGATTTCATGGTTGCGCTCATCATATTTAGAGTTGCTCATGTCTACTCTCCTTAATTATTCAGTGATCGTCAATGATACGTATCTCAGCGCTATTGTATGATGTGTTATCGTTTTAGTGATTTTGTTCTTTAGTCATGTTCGTCATTTCGTTCATGGCCTTCGGCTGTCGACTGAACGTGCGCTGAATCATGATTCTTATTATCACCAGTCCTGCTCAGTTTCACAACCTCTGCCACGTATGCTTTGTATTACAAAACGTAGTCGCGCGCGCAGATGCTTGCGGTATATCTGCTCGAGACAGCTACTACTGGAGGACTACTGAGAAAAGTAAACCAATAAAGAAGAGAAAAATTTAAAAAAGGCAGATTAAGACTGAGACGGGGTGTTTTTTAACAAGTTTTTTGCATAAAAAGTCATCTTCCATAGCTCCTGCGATACCCGTGTGCCATAGGTGGTCAGCTGTATCCAATTGGCACTGACCAGCTGACGCTGCAAGACGTTTAAGTCGTCTTGTGATATCTGACAGCGTGCAACCGCGTGGACATTTGGCATGTCTTGCTTGACGTCTGCTTCAGCTTTTGATGCTATCAGTCGGTTGATGGCGGTTTGTAAACCATAGCTAGAGAACGTTGAGGGAATTTTTGATAAGGCGCTCAGTACCTCTTGCCATGTCAGCGTCATCGGCCGTGTCACATCTGTCAGGTTACCCCCTGCATAGGCTTGCGCACTATAGGAGATATCAAAGGACTCTGTCAAAACGATGGGGTTACTGACATTATCTTCTGCAAAGCTGGCTTTGGGCTGCTCATGACGGTAGGTAAGATTATGTTGGGTCAGGCTGTGTTTGTTGATGGCTTTTTTGGCGGACAGCCGCTCAGCGGGTTTTTGCATAGTGGCTTGTTTGCTAAACTCAATGACCTCGTCACTGGCCTTTATCCAGCCGCCCGTGACTTTATGTGCAGCAATGATGGTGTGATAGGCTTGTACCAGCAGGCTTTCGATTTCATCAGCATTGTCATAGTAGTATATGCGATTGTCTTGCTTGGTCACTGCGTTGATAAATTCTTGCAACTGGCGGCTGATGGCGCTGTTTGGCGGCTGGTTTTTGATTAAGACCAGTAAAGGCTTGAGCTTGGCTTTGGCATTTAGATAGCTCAAATGCATTTGGCTGACGCCGGTTTTTTGTGCGGTGCCATAGCTATCACCGATTACCATCAACGCATAGTCGCAGGAGTCGATGCATTGGCGCCCATATAACGATGCCTTTGACAGTTGGCTTGACACATCATAAGTCAAAAAAGCGCGCGCCTGAAAAAATATCGCTAGGTTATCCAATACCAGCAATTGATCATTATCAGCGCATATGACGTGGATATGATAGCGACGGTTTGGCACAATCACCTCTAAGCTTCAGTCGTGACATAAGTAACGAGCAGATAAAATAAAGCACAAATATCTTGTTTTGCACAGACTAGCATAAACTTATAGAAATGGAATTATTTTATTTCGACTACAGCAGTTTCATCGTCATATAGGCGCGCCTGACACTCAAACCGCTGATCAGAAAAACCATGATAGCACTTATTTAGAAGCGTATTGCAAAACGGTCTCTTGCCCGACCAATTGTTTTATCAAAGCGCCCAACGTATCGTCATATTTGCTGGCATAAAAAGTCAACGGCAGTCGAATACTAGGCGGTATTTGATGATTTGTCGCTATCGCTCGGTGAGCGTTGTTGTCATTCTCGCCATCATCATTGCAATATTCATTGATATGGTTATTACCATTGCCTTTAATATTAGCACTTGCCAATAGCTGATTGCTCAGTAGCAGCTGCTTGACCCGCTCTGCAATCGCCTGTCCTGAGTCCAATACCTGTATCGATAACTGCTGGCGCGCAATTTCCTCCAACAAGAAACCCTTAAAAAACGGATAATGCGTGCACCCAAGGACCAACTGATCGATACCAGCTTGCGCGAAGACCATGAGCTGCTGACGTAAACGCCGCGCGGTCTCGTCCGCCTCTGGCATGCCCGCCTCCACCCATGGCACTAGTAGAGGGTCAAAGTACTTAGTCACTTCTACATTATTGGGCAGAGCAAACGCATCGATAACCTTGTTTAGTAACGCACCATTTAAGGTCGCCTTGGTCGCCAGCACCGCCACGCGATGGGTATTGCTGGCCAGTACCGCCGGTTTTAATGCTGGCACCAATCCCACAATAGGCAGCTGCGGATAACAACGCCTAGCCGTCTCTAGCGCATAGGCAGAAGCACTGTTGCAAGCGATAACGATAAGTTTGCAGCCTTGCTGATATAGCCACTCGATCGCTCTTAATGTCAGCCTCTCAATATCAGTGCTGTCGCGATTACCATAAGGGACATGTAGCGTATCGGCATAATAGACATAGCGCTCAGCAGGCAGCTGCTCGGCCAGATGCAGATACACAGACAGACCGCCTACCCCCGAGTCAAATAAGCCTATCGGTGCGTTTGGGTCGGCATGATAAGTCGTTGTCTCAGCTGCCACCTCATGAGCAGCAGCCTGCCAGATAGCCGCTGTCTTCATGTGTTTGGCTAGCACAGCCTCAGGATGTGCCCTATCCACGTTTAGCGCGTCATTTTTGCTCATACCCTTCATGGCTGTACTGTCGTTTTTTTGGTCATATCGGTATCTTTATACTACTGATTGCGTGACTTGTCGGTAGTCAATCAAACTGCTACACACATCCTGTCACGCTTTGCTATTTATTGTTTATTCTACAAATTAGCAATAGCTTAAGGCCTTGATAGCTTAAGTTATTGCTAATTTGATTGGTACGTTAAAACATTGATATGTTAAGGCATCGATAACTGATAGCATTGCCCACCACTTTGTAAGGTTAATATCGTCTCGCCGTTTTGCTCTGTCAGCTCACCAATTTCAGCCAAATGATAAAACGTATTGCGGCCGATCAGCGCCATCAAGCCCTGTCTGACGGGCATATACGGACGTACTTGCTGCTCGGCTGCTTGTTGCTGATGGTCTTTGGCGTTTTGTGCATTATTGGCTTGAGCGCTGCTGGCCTGAGGCTGACTCTCGGCATGCTTGTCTAATACATTAGGATTATACGCCTTTAATACGATTTTGTGCTCGTCATCTAGGCGAACGACATCGCCTGTGGTCGTGGTAAACTCCAACCAGCGCACGCCTGCTTCCTCAACGATACCCACATCGTTGATCAATAACGGCGCATCTTCAACTTGAATACGAATTTTTTGTACAGGCGTCTTTAAAAAGTACTCTGTTTTGCCCTGATTTTCTTCTTTCCACAAAATCGTGGCAAACAGACTCACCAATGACTCTCTGGTCATTTGCCCGCCTTCGTGCCACCACTCGCCATTTGCCTTGATCACCAAATCCATATCCGTCACTTGCTCAGGATGCCAGCACTCTAGGGGCGGTATGGCTCGCCCCTCGCGCGCCCCAGCAGTGGTCTTTAGATACTGGCTCAATGCGTCCATACTATTTAGGTCTGATGGCACGTCGTTTGGGGCTTGTGGCGTATCGTTTTGGTGTTTATTGGCTTGCTTGTTATGGCTATCCATCTTATGATTTCCTATCTAGTATGCAAAGTTTGGCAAATCTATTGTGACTATAAATTTTAGTTTCAGGTATGATGAATCTTTGTCGTCAATCAATCATCATAATTAGCTCATTATTTTAATTTTACCTTAACATCGATACTCACAAATGCGTATCGTGTTTGTAGGACTTTTCTTTTATAATGAGTAACGATTTTTCATTTACGTGTTTTTATTTACATGGTTAAGTGGGTGCTGTATCGCTGTATCAATGAGGCGTTTTTTAAGGTGTTGATATCTTTGCATAAATGGTTTGTCGCAAAGAGCCCAGCTCATTGTTATTGATACGGCGCAGACAGTTTTTATCGGGCAGCCATATGTCGAGTGACGTTAGCGCCACAAGTCTATTATTTAATTGTTAAGCTAATGATGCCCTGAGATAAGCCACCATAAGTTTAGGAGTAGGTATGCAAGAGCAAGACAATCAAAAGCCAGTCGTTGATGGCGATACTGTAGCGACAGATACGGTCGAGCAAGACGTGCAAGCACAAAGCGTGGCTGCAGAGCCTGAGATAGAACGCGAGTCTATGGAGTTTGATGTCATCATCGTCGGCGGCGGTCCTGCAGGTTTGTCTGCGGCTATCCGTCTACGTCAGCTTGCCATTGAGGCGGGCAATGATGAGTTTATGGTTTGTGTGGTCGAAAAAGGCTCTGAGTTTGGCGCTCATACCTTATCTGGCGCAGTTATCGAGCCACGCGCGCTCAATGAGCTCATCCCTGACTGGAAAGAAAAAGGTGCCCCGCTCAACGTACCTGCGACCGAAGATCGTTTTTATTACCTCAATTCAGCCACGCGCTCGACCAAAGTACCTGACCCCTTAATCCCAGCACCGATGCACAACGATGGCAACTATATCGTCTCGCTAGGCAATGTGGTGCGCTGGCTTGCCGTACAGGCAGAAGAGCTAGAAGTGATGATGTTCCCAGGTTTCCCTGCCGCCGATATCTTATATAATGATGACGGCTCAGTACGTGGTATTTTGACAGGCGATATGGGTGTGGCGGCTAACGGTGAGGCCAAGCCAAGCTTTGAGCCAGGCTATGAGCTACTGGCCAAATACACCATCTTTGCTGAAGGTAGCCGCGGTCACTTGGGCAAACGTTTAATCAGCCGCTTTAGTCTCGATAAAGACGCTGATCCTCAGCATTATGGTATCGGTCTAAAAGAGCTATGGGAAGTGGCACCTGAAAAACATGAGCAAGGCGTGGTCATGCACGGTCTTGGCTGGCCATTGACCGAAACTGGCTCGACGGGTGGCTGGTGGTTGTATTTCGACGAAAATAACCAAGTCAGCTTTGGTCTGGTGGCAGATTTGTCTTATCACAATCCATATATGTCGCCATTTGATGAAATGCAGCGCTTAAAGACGCACCCTGTTATCAAAAATGTATTAGAAGGCGGCAAGCGTATTTCCTACGGTGCCCGTGCCCTGACCAAAGGTGGCCTAAACTCTCTACCAAAATTCACTTTCCCAGGCGGCGTGTTGGTCGGTGACGATGCTGGTTTCTTAAACCCAGCCAAAATCAAAGGCACACACACCTCGATGAAATCAGGCATGCTTGCGGCTGAGGCGATTTTTGAGGCGCTGCAAGCCGACCGCCAGCACGACGAAGTGGTGGCTTATACCACTATGTATAAAGAGTCGTGGTTATATCAAGACAACTATGAGTCACGCAACTTCTCCCCTGCGATACATCGCATGGGTCTGTTTATGGGCGGCGCCTTTACCTTTATCGAGCACAATCTATTAAAAGGTAAAATGCCACTGACCCTGCATGACAACATCCCTGACTACGATCAGCTAGAGCGTGCCAACCATGCCTATCAGCCGACCTACCTAAAACCAGATGGTAAGCTGGTATTTGATAAGCTGTCATCAGTATTTATCTCTAATACCAACCACGCAGAAGATCAGCCAACACATCTTAAGCTCACTGACCCAACGGTGCCAGTGTCGATTAACCTGCCCCTCTATGCCGAGCCTGCGCGTTTGTACTGCCCAGCGGGCGTCTATGAAGTGGTCAAGGATGCCGAAGGCGCAAAATTCGTCATCAACGCGCAAAACTGCGTACACTGTAAGACTTGTGATATCAAAGATCCATCACAGAACATCACTTGGGTCACACCAGAAGGCGGCGGTGGCCCCAACTATCCAAACATGTAATGGTGTTGGAGAGCCTTGAGCAGTCATCTGCTCACCGCTGAGCAATAAAAAACCGCCCTTAATTTATAAGGGCGGTTTTTTAATACTTATACATTCAATGTCTCAATTAAATGACGCGACAACCCATCTTAATCTGTCCAAGCGTCACGGTTGGCTTCGTCTTTTAATTTGACAAAATCATCAGGGTCAAATTTGATTTGTGTCCCTGATTTGCCTTCTTTGATTTGACGCTCGTAGTCACGCAGTATGCGTAGCGCCACAGGAGACAAGAGCAAAATAGCCACCAAGTTGACGAGTGCCATCATACCCATGGATAAATCCGCAAAGTTCCAAATCGCAGGCAAGCTGGCGATGGCACCAATAAACACCATTCCCAATACCATAAAGCGAAATATCATGATCATTACTTTGGCGTTTTTGGCGCCTGAGATAAACTCAAGGTTCGACTCGCCATAGCTGTAGTTGGCAATAATAGAAGTAAAAGAAAAGAAGAAAATGGCAATGGCGACAAAGATAATACCCAAATCACCCACGTACTGCGACAACGCCAGCTGTGTCAGCTGAATACCTTCTTGCTCGACATTGGGGTCGACCACACCTGACAAAATGATGATAGCAGCCGTTGCGGTACAGATCACCAGCGTATCCATAAACACGCCAAGCATTTGCATAAACCCTTGCACCGCGGGATGGTCAGGATGACTTTTGGCTGTGGCTGCCGCATTGGGCGCCGACCCCATGCCTGCTTCGTTAGAAAACAATCCGCGTTTGATACCGTTGATCATCGCCTGAGCGATACCATAACCGATGACCCCGCCCGCTGCTTGCTCAAATCCGAAAGCTGATTTTACGATCAAGGCGATGGCAGCTGGGAATTGGCTAAGGTTGGTGATGATAATAAACAGTGCCAATAAAATATATAAAATCGCCATGATAGGGACGATTTTGCCCGCGATACGAGCCACCGAGCGCAACCCTCCAAACACCACAGGCGCAACCAGTGCCACCAATACAAGGCCTGTCATCCATGTTGGCACGCCAAAGGCTTCGTTGGTCGCTTGTGCGATGGTGTTGGACTGTACGCCATTGAAAGCAAGACCAAAGGCCACGAGCAGACACAGTGAGAAAAATATCGCAAGCCAGCGTTTACCTAAGCCTTTTTCGATATAGTAGGCCGGTCCACCGCGGTACACATTGTCGTTGTGAGGGACTTTGTATGCTTGGGCGAGCGTCGACTCGATAAAGCTGGTCGACATACCAACCAGCGCGGTCATCCACATCCAAAACACGGCACCTGGGCCACCGAGATAAATCGCAATCGCAACCCCTGCCAAGTTACCCGTACCCACACGCGCCGCCAGCGACGTCATCAATGCTTCAAATGAGCTGATACCACCATTTTTGCGTCCTTGGTTGGAGACGCGCAGTAGCTTCCACATATGACCAAAGTGGCGAAACTGAATAAAACGTGTCACGACAGTAAAATACAGACCTGCGCCAATCAGTACAAACATCAGCAGACCATACCAAGGGTTATTGGCAATCAACCAATCATTATTCCCCCAGATAATACTGACACCATAATTTACGAGGCTGTTAAACCACCCTACTACCCCTTCACTCATATCAACTCCTCGTGAATATTTTTTAAAACTTGCTTATTTTTTGCGTTTTATATCAAATAAACGCCATTAAAACCAGCATACCATGCTCAGTTGTCAAATCTGCTGTGCATTTTATAGAGATTCGGTGCGCCACAACCATCACGTTTACTTATCGGTTAACTATATTTATTTTTAAAATAAATACTACAGGCTTCTCCTATCCTATAGAATGATAAAAGTAACCAATTTACTGCACAAAGTAAGCCAGCGGTGATGGTTGTTACATACTTTTATCCACCTATCAGGCCTTTATTACTAATGGTTATGCAGGATTTTTGGTTTATGCATATTTTTTTGCAGTGACGCAGACTTGAAAGTGATAGACTAAATTTTATAGGCATTGTGACTTATTGAATATTCACTTATTGTCATGATTGTTTGGCATACTAAAAACTTTAAGACGCTTGTCAGGAAGACGAGACGGTAATCAAAGACAGTGGATGGTCTGCCCCCTCCTTTCTTCCTCAAATATTGTTTGTTATAGCGCTCTTAAATACAGTGTCTTGGCAAATAGTCATCATGCTAAATCAGCACTCGCGTTATCTGATCGTCAGTACGTGCTTGTCAGATGTCTTTATCAGACTGACGAGACTGAGATCAACCATGATATTTTAGGTAAGACAAAAGGAGTTGTCCTATGGAAAACCATAACGATCCATCCGGCTATTGGCGTGCCAATGTCCGTCTCATTTTAGGCAGCCTTATCATTTGGGCATTATGCTCGTATGGCTTTGCTATTCTCTTACGTCCTCTTTTGGCAGGTATAAAAATCGGTGGCACTGATTTGGGCTTTTGGTTTGCCCAGCAAGGTTCTATCGGGGTTTTTATCGTCTTAATTTTTTTCTACGCTTGGCGTATGAATAAGTTGGACAAACAATATGGCGTAGATGAGGAATAGATCATGAGCCAATATATAATTAATATTATTTTTGTAGGAGCGTCTTTCGCGCTGTACTTCGGTATCGCGATTTGGGCACGTGCTGGGACCACCAGTGAATTCTATGTGGCAGGCGGCGGCGTACATCCAGTTGTAAACGGTATGGCTACCGCTGCTGACTGGATGAGTGCGGCGTCCTTTATCTCCATGGCAGGTTTGATTGCTGCTGGTGGTTATGGTGCTTCAACTTATTTGATGGGCTGGACAGGCGGTTATGTACTACTCGCTATGTTGCTTGCCCCATACTTACGTAAATTCGGTAAGTTTACGGTTCCAGACTTTATCTCCGATCGCTTTTATTCCAAGACAGCAGCGATGATTGCGGTGGTTTGTCTGATTGTGGCATCGACCACCTATGTTATCGGACAGATGACTGGTGCAGGTGTTGCTTTCTCTCGCTTTTTGGAAGTGGAGAATGACACAGGTCTTCTCATTGCCGCAGTAGTGGTGTTTTTCTACGCAGTACTAGGCGGTATGAAAGGCATTACCTATACACAGGTCGCTCAGTACATCGTCTTGATGATTGCCTATACCATTCCGGCTGTCTTTATCTCGCTTGAGCTGACCGGCAACCCTATTCCAGGTTTGGGTCTGTTTTCTACGCATGCTGAGTCCGGCGTGCCTATTTTGACCAAGCTTGATCAAGTCGTCACTGATCTTGGTTTTGCTGCTTATACTGCTGATGTGCCAAACAAGCTTAACATGGTACTGTTTACGCTATCACTTATGATTGGTACAGCAGGCCTACCACACGTTATCATTCGCTTCTTTACCGTACCAAAAGTCGCTGATGCGCGCTGGACAGCGGGTTGGACACTAGTATTCATCTCGCTATTGTACTTTACTGCTCCGGCGGTGGGTGCCATGGCCCGTTTGAACTTAAACGACACCATCTATCCACAAGGCGTTGATCAGCCGGCACTGCCTTATGAGCAGCGTCCTGACTGGATGCGGACATGGGAAGACACAGGGCTTATCAAGTATAACGATCTAAACAATGATGGTCGTATCCAGATGTATAACGACAGTGGACTTGGTGCCGCTCAAATAGCCCTTAACACCGCTGAAGCAGAAGGTGGCGATGTCACCGCTGCTACAGCAGAAGTCGCCAAGGCGCAAGCCGCTCACGACCAAGAGCTTGATGGACGCTTTGCTGAAACAGGTTGGGCGGGTAATGAGCTGGATGTCAATAACGATATCTTAGTCTTGGCCAACCCAGAGATTGCTCAGCTGCCACCTTGGGTGATCGGTCTTATCGCTGCTGGTGGTTTGGCAGCCGCGCTATCGACCGCGGCAGGATTGTTGCTGGCCATCTCGTCTGCCATTAGTCACGACTTAATCAAACGAAACCTCAACCCAAACATCACTGATAAAGGAGAGCTACAAGTTGCTCGAATCTCTATGGCGATTGCGATTGTGGTGGCAACGTGGCTTGGCCTAAATCCGCCAGGGTTTGCCGCACAGGTGGTGGCCTTGGCCTTTGGTATCGCTGGCGCCTCCTTGTTCCCCGCGCTGATGATGGGTATCTTCTCAAAACGCATCAATAATCTGGGCGCAATCTTTGGGATGCTTGCCGGCCTTATCACGACCTTGGTATATATCTTTGTCTTTAAAGGCTGGTTCTTTATCAGTGGTACTGCCAACTTCCCCGATACCGCAGAGTACTGGTTGTTTGGTATCTCACCGCTGTCGTTTGGGGCCATTGGCGCGCTGATTAACTTTGCAGTCGCCTTTATCGTTTCTTATTCGACAAAAGCGCCACCGCTGCACATCCAAGAACTGGTTGAAAGTGTTCGCTCTCCGCGCGGCGCTGGCGGTGCCATCGACCACTAGGTGTACGAGCCATGTGGGCTCTATAATCAAACCACGCTAAAAGGATAAATGTTGAACGTCACTTTTTTTCTTGGAATGATTATAGATATCATACGTAAAGTGTCACTCACAGGCAGGCGCTGCTTGTGAGTGATTTTTTTATCCCTTTAGGTGCAGAATAAGTCTTGGATGGTTGCCAGATTTGTTTTTGCCTAAATAGAACACAAACCGCCCTAACCCATTAAGAAGGAAGATTTTATGCTTTTTGAGTTTATTGCCACCATGGCCGCAGCGTTTGGTATGGCTGGACTGGCACTGATCATAACTCACCTTAGTAAACTGGCGGGCAAACGCGCGCCAAAGTGGCTGGTGCCACTCTTTGCAGCGATTGGCATTTTTACCTTCCAAATTCATCAAGAATACAACTGGTATTCTCAGCAAGTCAGCAAGTTACCCTCGGGCGTAGAGGTGGTCAAAACAGCAGAGAGTCGCACTTGGTTTCGGCCCTGGTCTTATGTCAAGCCGCAAATACTGCGTTTTATCGCCGCAGATATCAAAAATGCCCGTGTCCAAGTAGACAATGCGGATATGCACTTAGTCACTCTTTATTTGTTTGAAAGACGTAGAAGCGTACAAAAAATCCCGCAAGTCATCGATTGCGCGGCGCCTGCGCGTGCAGATTATATACTGCCAAAAGCAAGCAGCACCCTATCGCTTGATGAACATGTACAGCAAACCAGCACATGGCACCCATTGACCAAAGCGGATTCTTTATTTATCCGTGTTTGCACAGATAGTAATCCATAACGCCTCTGGCATGTTTAGCGTATAGAGCCTACCTGATAGGTATGTTTTGAGTTGGCACCCAATAGCAGACCGGCGCACAAGCCGCCGAAATGCGCGGCAAATGAAATGCCTTGCTGCGGCATCAAACCTTGCTTGATAATCAACCAATAGCCTGTACCCATGACAATACAAGCGAGCAGGTAGCCCCAACGTCTGGCAAATACCGCGCCGCCGATCATATACCCAATCATGGCAAAGCATAGCCCCGATGCGCCGATATGAATAGAAGACGGCGAACCGATGACCCAAGTGACCAGCCCTGAGGCAATCGCCAGCTTAATCACCGTGCGATAGGCGTTTTTTTCAAACAAGCCAAACAAAAATAAAATCTGCAACAACGTGATAGTATTGCCCAATAAGTGAGAAAAGTTGCCGTGCATTGTCCATGAAGCGACTACCCCTATCATGCTACCCACATCTAAGGCGCGCGGTACAATACCAAACACATTCCAGATGCCAAAAAAGACCGTTTCATTTAAAAAAAACATCCCCCACATCGGCATCAGCACAAAAGCATATAGTCCGATGACTTGTTTGACCCGTGTCATGATGAGAGAAAATAACTGCTGCCCATTCATATCGTGACCTGCCCTTGACTCTATGCTTTGTATTTAATATTTATGCTATAGTCGATTCTAAATAAAACAGATATAGTCGATACACTCTAAAAATGTCATAGCACTACTGGGATGCTATTTTTAAACGTAGGTTGCGCAGCCTCTGGGAACGCAGCACGCAAGTAAAATTTATACCAGTAGCGCGTTTAAATCCATAACAGTTTTACATTCAGCTAACTATACATTGTCTGTCAACGTGGAACTGGTATAAATAGCAGACTGTTTTCTTTATCAGCGGCCAAATAGCTATCACCATGCAGCAATGAGGTTGAATGATAAGGCACCAAAGCCGTTGGGATAAAACGGCGCGCCGCATCGATATGCTGAATTGAATCATCAAAAAAGATATGCGGCGCAAAGGTTCTGAGCACCGCTGTCTTTTCTAGTCCACCCAAAAAAAACGCCATATCGACATTGACGCCCCACTCTCGCAATGTTTTGATGGCCCGCAGATCAGCAGGGGCATTGCGAGCGGTTACCAGAGCGATTTTTATCGGAGAGTAGCTAAGCCCTGCTGGCAGACGCTCTTGCAAGTTTGAGAGCTTAATCAAGAGCTCGGCGTACGGCCCCTTCTCTATCGGCAAATCCCGCATTTTGGCTTCACGGTCATGAAAGGCGCGTAACCCTTTTTGCTTATAAAGCAGCTCACCTGAGTCATCAAAAAGCACCGCATCACCATCAAAAGCGATACGCAGCTGCTGAGTATCCAGCTCATAAGTATTGACAGGCGTCGCATCCAAGATGGCACACGCACAAATATTGGCATCTGCAACTTGCTGCGCGTCCTCGCGATTGGTGGTCAAAAACAAGTCCACATTAAAATCATCGATATAAGGCGCCACCGGGCTACCTGAGATGAAAGCTGATCGAGAAATATTGAGGCCATGCTCACGAATGGCGTTGAGAACCTGAATACCAGTATCGGGGCTGCTTTTTGAGACGATAACCACCTCAACTAGCGGCGCTTCTAGCTCAGTTTCTTGACTGTCAGCCTGACAGTATCTGTTGAGGTTTAGCAGCGCTTTTATCAGGGGATAGCCTGCACCAATGCTCAAAGGATCGTTTTCGCGCTCCGTCATATAATCGCGAAACGCTTTAATGGCCGTATCAGGATGCTGCGCTAATAACTGCGACAAATAGCTCTCAGACTCCGTTAAATCAAACAGCGCCGTTGCAGAAATCGCTACAATCAACGTATTACTAAAATCAACTGCCATAATAAAAGGCTCTCACTTGTCAGGCTCCATGGTAGGGGTTATTGTAACAAGGCGCTATCAGAAGATATATGGCACTTTTATGACTGGCGCTAGCACCGATAGCGAGCGTAATCGTTCAATTATTACAACAAAAAAGCCATATTGCTTTATAAACAATATGGCCATTTAAACACAGTTACCGTTTAGACTATTATCTGAGAAAGGTTATGCTAGCAGTACTAGAGAAATCGCAGGGAACGCCACCAAAATCACCAAGCGAATCACATCGGAAACAATAAACGGCGCCACCCCTCGAAACATATCGGACAGCTTAATATGCGGTGCCATCGCCTTAATCACAAAGATGTTCATGCCCATCGGTGGCGTAATCAGTCCAAGCTCTACCGTCAGTACTGCGATGATACCAAACCATACCGGATCAAACCCTAAGGCTATAATGATTGGATACACCACCGGAATGGTGATGACCAGCATCGCCAAGGCATCCATAAACAGCCCTAATAAGAAGTACATGATCAAAATACAAATCAGCACCACCATCGGACTCACTGCCAAGGTACCAATCCAGCTCGCTAAGGTATATGACAATCTAGAAACTGAGATAAAGTAGCCCAGTGCCTCTGCACCTAGTAGCATGAAAAATACCACTGCAGATAATGCTAAGGTTTCAATCAACGACTGCTTCAGTCCCTTCATACGCATGCCTTTGGCAAATGCATAAGCCCAAGAAATGAATGCCCCGACGGCAGCGCCTTCCGTTGGGGTAAACAACCCAAAGAAAATACCAGCGATAATAACGATGAAGATAAAGCTAAAGGGAATGAGTCCTGTCAATGCTACAAGCTTGGCTTTCCATGAGGTAGACTCACCGCGCTGCGCCAAGTGTGGTTTCCAGCGCACCATGATCATGACAGTGATCGAATACATGACCATACCTAGCATACCGGGCAAAAATCCTGCAATAAACATGTCACCGACCGACTGCTGGGTCAAAATGGCATAAACCAGTAAGGCAATACTGGGCGGAATCATAATTCCAAGCGTACCACCAGCCGCTAAAATGCCGCAGGCAAAGCCTGGCTGATAGCCATACTTCTCCATTTGTGGTAAGGCCACTTTGGTCATGGTAGAGGCGGTCGCTAACGATGATCCCGAGATTGAGGCAAAGATACCCGATGAACCGATACCGGCGATTCCCAAACTGCCCCTAACACCGCCAAAGATGGTGCGGGTTGCTCCAAACAATTTTCCCGCCATACCAGAATGAGTGGCAAAAACGCCCATCAAGATAAATAACGGAATGGCACTAAAGTCATATTTGGCTAAAACGTCGACAGGGAGGTCTTTGAGCATTTGTACAGCGCCACTCGGTGCCGTCACAGCGCCAAAGCCGACCAGACCAACACCAAGCATAGCAAGGGCAACGGGTACTCGTAAGACGACGAGTAGGATCATGACAACTAAGCCGATGGCTCCAACGATTTCTGGACTCATGCGCCTGTCTCCTCAGCGTCAAAAAACTCGCCTGTCTTAAAGATATTGATGGACTCGATCAAGGATCGAATGGCCAGCAGAGCACTTAAAAAGGCGCTGACAAGGTAAATAGGCATCATTGAAACCCGCAAATCCTGGGTGACTTTGCCAAACTCGATAGCATCAACGGCGCTCTCAAACAGCCCCCAAGCAAAGACGATACCGATGATAAAGAACCCCAGCATAAAGACGCCCATCATATAGCCTTTGATAGACTTGGGCATCTTTTGGGTGAAAACATCAACAATGATTTGTGAGCGTTCAACAAAAGCGGCAAAGGCAGCTAATAGCGCAAACAGCATAAAATAAGAAACAATCTCGACGCTGCCTTTGACAGTGAAACCAAACTCACCGCCGGTGAGCTTGAAGATATAACGGGCGGTAACATCTAGCATGGTGGTCAAAACGATGATGATCAGACTGATACCACCGATGAGCTGACATAGCCGTGAGATGAAGGTACTGATTTTGACCAAGTAGGCCATACGGCGACTCCTTTAGGTTAGACCTTGCAGGCGGCGCTGGCGGCTTTGGCTTTTTCGTAGACACTATCTGCATCTAGGCCCAAAGCATTTACATCTTTGAGATATTTCTTTGTGCCTTCTAATAACGGACCTCGCCAATCTGGATCATTTAATGGATCTGGAACCTCCACAATCTCATCGCCTTTAGCTTGAGCCGCTTTTATTGCCATATCGTCATGTTTATCAAATACTTCACCTACCTTTTTGGCAAGCGCCATGCCTGAGTTGTTATCAAGAACTTGTTTTAAATCATCAGGCAGGGCGTCGTATTTGTCCTTATTCATCGTGACCATCAGGGCAGAGCTATAAAAAGGAATATTGGTATGATACTTGGTGATTTCGTCTATTTTAAAAGCTGTCACAGCTTCCCACGGAAAGCTCAAACCATCAACGACACCGCGCTGTAAAGAAGTATACATATCATTAGCAGGCAAACCCACAGGTGAGGCTCCAGCACTTTCTATGATATCACCAGCGACCGCAGAAGGACGACGAATACGCATGCCCTTCATATCTGCTGGCGTGCGTATTAGCTTATCGGTCGTGTGCAAAGAGCCAGGTCCAGCACCATACATAAAGAGGAGATGTGAATCTTCATACTCACCGGCCAAGGTGCCGTCATCATAGAGGGTTTGTAGCATACAGCCCATCTGTGTGGCAGAATTAGACAAACCTGGAAGCTCAGTGATCTGCGTTAATGGAAAACGTCCACTGGTATAACCATGCGCTTGTGAGCCAATATCTATAGTGCCTTTAGCAGCGGACTCATAGGTCACGTCAGCTTTTGCAAGACCTGCTGAAGGGTATAGCTCAACTTTTAATCGGCCATCAGAATCAGTTTCGATTTGCTTGGCCCATGGCTCAAAAACTTCTGTACTGATTGAGGAGGTTGCAGGCCAAAAATGAGAAAAACGTAGGACAGTGGTTTCTTGAGAATTTGCTGATACACCATCGGTACTATCCGCAGATTGATTTGAACAACCAAAAAGACTCGCGGCAGCTAATGCACCAATCGAAAAAAGGGGAGCTAACTTCATTATCAATTCCTTTTGATAACTGTAAGAATAAAGGTCAAAGACAAACTGAGTATTTATCTCGTCAAATCATTTATGACGTTACAAGCCTAAAACATCCTTTTATAGACCTGTAATAAATATTACTATTTAAAATTAGCAGTTATAATGATATAAGTCAAATCATTTTATTAGAATAAAACATAAAAACCGCACCCAAAAAAAAGCCCCCAACACTAAGTTGGGGGCTTTTAGGGTATAGGGAGCTGACGATGACCTGAGAACCGTTAAAAAATTGCATGCCAAACTGCGAGCACAGCTCTTGTCTTGCGTCGGACGAAACCGTGTTTCGCTTATCCCTCCTCAGGTTCGCAAGAGCTATTCCTTTGAATAGGAATAGCTGCGTAGGTCACATGGTAATATGGTAATGACTAAATTAAAGGCAAAAAAAAGAGCCACCCGGTTAAGGATGACTCTTCTTAGAATAGAGAGCTGACGATGACCTACTCTCACATGGCCGGAGCCACACTACCATTGGCGCAACGATGTTTCACTTCTGAGTTCGGGAAGGGATCAGGTGGTGCCATCGTGCTATTGTCGTCAGCAAAGAGGGTTAGATATGAGTCTATGTTTGTTTTACTTAATGACTTAAGTATCACTTATCCTAACTGAATCAAGGATAACGGTGATATCGAATAATTGCTTGATACAAACCACTTGGGTGTTGTATGGTCAAGCCAAACGAGCAATTAGTACAGGTTAGCTACACGCATCACTGCGCTTCCACACCCTGCCTATCAACGTCCTAGTCTTGAACGGCTCTTTAGGGAAATCTAATCTTGAGGTGGGCTTCCCGCTTAGATGCTTTCAGCGGTTATCCCATCCGAACGTAGCTACCGGGCAATGCCATTGGCATGACAACCCGAACACCAGCGGTTCGTCCACTCTGGTCCTCTCGTACTAGGAGCAGATCCTCTCAAATTTCCAACGCCCACGGTAGATAGGGACCGAACTGTCTCACGACGTTCTAAACCCAGCTCGCGTACCTCTTTAAATGGCGAACAGCCATACCCTTAGGACCTGCTTCAGCCCTAGGATGAGATGAGCCGACATCGAGGTGCCAAACACCGCCGTCGATATGAACTCTTGGGCGGTATCAGCCTGTTATCCCCAGAGTACCTTTTATCCGTTGAGCGATGGCCCTTCCATACAGAACCACCGGATCACTAAGACCTACTTTCGTACCTGCTCGACTTGTGGGTCTCGCAGTTAAGCGCGCTTTTGCCTTTATACTCTATGAACGATTTCCGACCGTTCTGAGCGCACCTTCGTACTCCTCCGTTACTCTTTAGGAGGAGACCGCCCCAGTCAAACTACCCACCATACATTGTCCTCGGTATTGTGATACCTGAGTTAGAACCCCAACATGACCAGGGTGGTATTTCAAGGATGGCTCCACCAAGACTGGCGTCTCGGTTTCAAAGCCTCCCACCTATCCTGCACAAGTCAGGTCAAAGTTCAATGTAAAGCTGTAGTAAAGGTTCACGGGGTCTTTCCGTCTAGCCGCGGGTACACAGCATCTTCACTGCGATTTCGATTTCACTGAGTCTCTGCTGGAGACAGCGCTGCCATCATTATGTCATTCGTGCAGGTCGGAACTTACCCGACAAGGAATTTCGCTACCTTAGGACCGTTATAGTTACGGCCGCCGTTTACTGGGGCTTCGATCAAGACCTTCGCATACGCTAAGCCCATCAATTAACCTTCCAGCACCGGGCAGACATCACACCCTATACGTCCACTTTCGTGTTTGCAGAGTGCTGTGTTTTTAATAAACAGTTGCAGCAGCCTGGTATCTGCGACTGCCAATAGCTTACGGAGCAAGTCCTTCACCATCAGCAGCGTACCTTCTCCCGAAGTTACGGTACCATTTTGCCTAGTTCCTTCAGCAGAGTTCTCTCAAGCGCCTTGGTATTCTCTACCTGACCACCTGTGTCGGTTTAGGGTACGATTCGTTTATGACTATCGCTTAGAAGCTTTTCCTGGAAGCATGGTATTTGCCACTTCGTCCTACAAGTAGGACTTGCTATCAGATCTCGGTATGAAATAGCCCGGATTTACCTAAGCTATAAACCTACACCCTTCCACTCAGACAACCATCGCTGAGCTGGCATAACCTTCTCCGTCCCTCCATCGCATCATAAACAAGTATCGGAATATTAACCGATTTCCCATCGACTACGCCTTTCGGCCTCGCCTTAGGGGTCGACTCACCCAGCCCCGATTAACGTTGGACTGGAACCCTTGGTCTTCCGGCGTGCGAGCTTTTCACTCGCATTATCGTTACTCACGTCAGCATTCGCTCTTGTGATACCTCCAGCATGCTTTACAACACACCTTCACAGGCTTACACAACGCTCCCCTACCACTTGAAACAAATTCAAATCCGCAGCTTCGGCTCCTAGTTTGAGCCCCGTTACATCTTCCGCGCGGGCCGACTCGACTAGTGAGCTATTACGCTTTCTTTAAAGGATGGCTGCTTCTAAGCCAACCTCCTAGCTGTCTATGCCTTCCCACCTCGTTTCCCACTTAACTAGGAATTTGGGGCCTTAGCTGGCGGTCTGGGTTGTTTCCCTCTCCACGATGGACGTTAGCACCCACCGTGTGTCTCCCGGATATCACTCATCGGTATTCGGAGTTTGCATCGGTTTGGTAAGTCGGTATGACCCCTAGCCGAAACAGTGCTCTACCCCCAATGGTGTTCGTCCGAGGCGCTACCTAAATAGCTTTCGGGGAGAACCAGCTATCACCGAGTTTGATTAGCCTTTCACCCCTATCCACAAGTCATCCCCTGGCTTTTCAACGACAGTGGGTTCGGTCCTCCGGTGCCTGTTACGGCACTTTCAACCTGCTCATGGATAGATCACTCGGTTTCGGGTCTATACCCTGCAACTAGACGCCCTATTAAGACTCGGTTTCCCTACGGCTCCCCTAAACGGTTAACCTTGCTACAGAATATAAGTCGCTGACCCATTATACAAAAGGTACGCGGTCACCCAACAAGTGGGCTCCCACTGCTTGTACGCACACGGTTTCAGGTTCTATTTCACTCCCTCACAGGGGTTCTTTTCGCCTTTCCCTCACGGTACTGGTTCACTATCGGTCAGTCAGGAGTATTTAGCCTTGGAGGATGGTCCCCCCATCTTCAAACAGGATTTCTCGTGCCCCGCTCTACTTAATATGTTAACGCTAATGTTTCGAATACAGGACTATCACCTACTATGGTCAGCTTTCCCACGCTGTTCTTCTACATTAGCATTAATCGGCTTCTCCCCGTTCGCTCGCCGCTACTAGGGAATCTCAATTGATGTCTATTCCTAAGGGTACTGAGATGTTTCACTTCCCTCGTTCGCTTCTTGTACAAGTACAAGATACTTACCTTATGGTAAGTGGGTTTCCCATTCAGAAATCTCCGGATCACAGGATATTGCCGCCTCCCCGAAGCTTATCGCAGGCTGTCACGTCTTTCATCGCCTCTGACTGCCAAGGCATCCACCATGTGCGCTTAATTACTTGACCATACAACCCCAAGGGGTCTTTGTCAGCAATTATAACGATATCACCTATGTTTACGCTTGATTCAGTTCTCTTTACTTTGAAGACTAGCCCTTGGGATAACAAACAATGTCGTTAAAGGCTAGTCTTCAGGTTAACAATAACACGTGAAATGTTATTGCTAACCCAGACTCATATCTATGTTTTTAAATAGTCTCTATGCTTTCGTCAAGTCATAGATTTCCGTATAAAACAGAAAGAAGTAATCGTGTCTTTATTCAAAGATAAATCACTTGTTTCTATTTAATACCTATTGTATTTATTTGCACGCTAAGCTTCCGAGGTTTGTAGTGGTGGAGCCAAACGGAGTCGAACCGTTGACCTCCTGCGTGCAAGGCAGGCGCTCTACCAACTGAGCTATGGCCCCATGTATAATGGTGGGTCTAGGTGGACTTGAACCACCGACCCCCGCGTTATCAACACGGTGCTCTAACCAGCTGAGCTACAGACCCTAGTACGTCCTAAAACGTAAGCTTAAACTAAAGAACAACTTGTTGTGAATTCTTGCTGACCGAATGCTGTCTATAAGGAGGTGATCCAGCCGCAGGTTCCCCTACGGCTACCTTGTTACGACTTCACCCCAGTCATCAACCACACCGTGGTGATCGCCCTCACTAAGTTAGGCTAACCACTTCTGGTGCAATCAACTCCCATGGTGTGACGGGCGGTGTGTACAAGGCCCGGGAACGTATTCACCGCGGCATTCTGATCCGCGATTACTAGCGATTCCTACTTCATGGAGTCGAGTTGCAGACTCCAATCTGGACTACGATAGGCTTTTTGAGATTCGCATCACATCGCTGTGTAGCTGCCCTCTGTACCTACCATTGTAGCACGTGTGTAGCCCTGGTCGTAAGGGCCATGATGACTTGACGTCGTCCCCGCCTTCCTCCAGTTTGTCACTGGCAGTATCCTTAGAGTTCCCGGCTTAACCCGCTGGTAACTAAGGACAAGGGTTGCGCTCGTTGCGGGACTTAACCCAACATCTCACGACACGAGCTGACGACAGCCATGCAGCACCTGTATCACAATTCCCGAAGGCACTCTCGTATCTCTACAAGATTCTGTGTATGTCAAGACCAGGTAAGGTTCTTCGCGTTGCATCGAATTAAACCACATGCTCCACCGCTTGTGCGGGCCCCCGTCAATTCATTTGAGTTTTAACCTTGCGGCCGTACTCCCCAGGCGGTCTACTTATTGCGTTAGCTGCGTCACTAAGTCCTCAAGGGACCCAACGACTAGTAGACATCGTTTACGGCGTGGACTACCAGGGTATCTAATCCTGTTTGCTACCCACGCTTTCGAACCTCAGTGTCAGTATGATGCCAGGAAGCTGCCTTCGCCATCGGTATTCCTCCAGATCTCTACGCATTTCACCGCTACACCTGGAATTCTACTTCCCTCTCACCTACTCTAGCTTAACAGTATCAGATGCAGTTCCCAGGTTAAGCCCGGGGATTTCACATCTGACTTATCAAGCCACCTACGCTCGCTTTACGCCCAGTAATTCCGATTAACGCTTGCACCCTCTGTATTACCGCGGCTGCTGGCACAGAGTTAGCCGGTGCTTATTCTGCAGCTAATGTCATCGCTAACGGGTATTAACCGTTAGGTCTTCTTCACTGCTTAAAGTGCTTTACAACCAAAAGGCCTTCTTCACACACGCGGCATGGCTGGATCAGGGTTTCCCCCATTGTCCAATATTCCCCACTGCTGCCTCCCGTAGGAGTCCGGGCCGTGTCTCAGTCCCGGTGTGGCTGATCATCCTCTCAGACCAGCTACAGATCGTCGCCTTGGTAGGCCTTTACCCCACCAACTAGCTAATCCGACTTAGGCTCATCTAATAGCGAGAGCAGTAAACTGCCCCCTTTCTCCCGTAGGACGTATGCGGTATTAATTCGAGTTTCCCCGAGCTATCCCCCACTACTAGGTAGATTCCTAAGTGTTACTCACCCGTCCGCCGCTCGACGCCTGGGAGCAAGCTCCCATCGTTTCCGCTCGACTTGCATGTGTTAAGCCTGCCGCCAGCGTTCAATCTGAGCCATGATCAAACTCTTCAGTTTAATCTTTCTGAAGCCTTTACCTATAAATAGGAAGATGACTTCTAATCTTGGCTCATTTATCTAGCAAATCGCTTAAAATTATGTTCGTAATGAATTAACTTTGAGTTTTTCTGCTGAGTAAATGATAATTTTTATAGTTAGATTTAACTCCCGAAAAGAAGTCAAAACCAACTTTATTTTTTAGCATTCTATATCAGCAAAAATCCACACAAGTTGTTCTTTAGTTGTGCTTTTAAATAGTGTCTCTTCACTGTCGTCCAGTTAAAGAGTTATATAACTAATAACTAAGCAATGTGCTTATCGTTATTAGCGAGCCGACTATCATATCATAAAGATTTGGTTTGTCAAGCTTTTTATCTAATTTGTTTCTCAAGGTTCGCTGTGTTGTTACTATGTAATCTACCCTAGTAATGCTTAGCTTGTCCTGATGAGGTGCGTATTATAGACGCTTTATTTGGTAAGTCAAGAACTAATTTGGTTTATTTTAAATTAGTTGGTCAGGCTTGGAGTTTAAGAGTTTAAAATAATAAATCATTCTTTGAATGAGCCACTCTTTAATCCGCCTTCCCTTTCGACTGGGTGGCATTATACGCGTATTTGGGTGGGGGTCAAGGGGCCAGACTTATTAATTAAGAGATTATTTGGCATGATGATTGATACTTGATATATATCAAACAGTTAACAGGGAAAATAATTTACCGCTAATCTCAATTACTCTGTTTTAGCGTTTAGCCCTCTTGGTTCTCAGACGACGTTATTCTATCTATGCTTCTTTATGTATCCTTTATAGCTTGCCCATTTTTTCAAAAAAAGCTTTATAGGCGGCGATTTTTTTGTCTAACGCCAAAGGATAAGCGCGCGAGGTGGAGGGCAGGCGATATAAGGTCAGCTCTTTGACGGCGGGGTCTTTGTCATGATGCTGCCAATGATAAGGATACTGCATGCTTTGATTGGTCTTCGGATGCTTGGATTTGGCAGGTGGCTCCACTAGTAAGCTTAGCAAGACCTCAGTTGCTTTGCCGCCAGTGGTAAAGAGCGTCTTAACCTTTGGTACTTGCAGCAAGATATTATCTAAATCCACTGGGGTAACGACGGTTAGGTGTTTGTCCGACGCATTTCCGGTCTCACGAATGGCTTGCTTCACCGTCGGGCACGAGGCAATACCGCGATCAAACATAAAGTCGCGAATACGCTCAGGATCAAAACGCTTTTCACCTTCTACTCTAAAGTAATCAATATCGTCAAAAAACACGCCGCCATAAATACGCCACATATCATTATAAAAGTTTGGATAGTGAAAGCGCATTGCCCATTTATCAGCGGTCGGTGGAAAGGTGCCCATCATCATTACATTGGCATTTGCAGGCAGTACTGGGGCAAACGGATGGGTTTCTACTTCTAAAGCATCGTCTTTTGACAATGCTGCGTCGATTTCTGTATGAGACATGGGGTGCTGGTTGCTAGTTGGTTGATTGGTCATAAGATTCTTCATCAAAAAAGCGGTTTTTTTGGTATCATAGCAGGCCTAAACACTACTTCACCGACCCTGACGTCATATAGTCATCCATAATAGTAAAATATAGTCGATTTAATACAACATAGCATCTTCATTGATGCGCTCAATACGTGGCCGCTTACCATAACAATTCAACTTTATTGGTAATATTTTGCGCGGTAAGCATGTTGTGATAACTCTATATATGTCATATATGTCGCCATTTATGTAGTCAAAGAGAATCGTACTGTCAAGAGATAAAAGCTCTAGGCGCGGTTGTTAGGTAGGCTAAGCTTACTATGAATGCGCTAAAGGCGGGGTAACGTGTGGTAAGTGTTTGTATTTTTTATACTAATGGCAACCGCAGCGACTGCGCAAGCATCAGACCCAAAACCAAGCCAAAACCAAGAGAGTACTTATGAGTGACTTAAAAATTACTGTAATCGATCATCCGCTAGTCCGTCATAAACTCAGCCTAATGCGCGAAAAAGACTGTAGCACTTATAAATTTCGTACATTAACCAAAGAGCTTGCGCGCTTGATGGCGTACGAAGCAAGCCGTGATTTTGAAATTGAGACCTTCCCAATGGAAGGCTGGTGTGGTGAAATCACAGGTGAGCAAATCATCGGTAAGACGGCAACCATCGTACCTATCTTACGTGCCGGCATTGGCATGCTAGATGGGGTACTCGATTTGATCCCTACGGCCAAAATCTCTGTCGTCGGCTTACAACGTGACGAAGAAACCTTGCAGCCTGTACCTTTCTTTGAAAAGTTCGTCAGCCACATGGACAAGCGCCCTGCCCTAATCATTGACCCAATGCTAGCCACAGGCGGCTCGATGGTCGCAACCATTGAGATGCTAAAGAAAAACGGCTGTACCAATATCAAGGCGTTGGTATTGGTAGCGGCTCCTGAAGGGGTGCGTTTGGTCAACGAAGCGCATCCTGATGTGACCATCTTTACAGCGGCGCTAGACAGCCATTTAGATGAGCACGGCTATATCATCCCAGGTCTTGGCGATGCTGGCGATAAAATCTTTGGTAAACAGCTATTTAATAGATAAGCGCAAGCTGCCACAAAACAGCGCACCATTCATATCACAAAAGCCACATACGATATCACTTATAAGGATATAACATGAACGTATTGATTACAGGAGCAAGTGCTGGATTCGGTAAAGCGCTGGCGGAGAAGTTAGTAGCACAAGGCCACCAAGTGATCGGTTGTGCCAGACGCCGCGATAAGCTTGATGCACTGGCAGCTACATTGGGCGAGGCGTTTTTGCCAGTCGTTATGGATGTCAGCGATACCCAGTCTATTGCTCCAATTATCGCTGATCTGCCAAAAGACTTTAGCCAAATCGATGTCTTGGTAAATAATGCTGGGCTAGCGCTCGGCACCGAGCCTGCCCATGAGGCAGATCTCAATGACTGGATGCGTATGCTCGATACCAATATCAAAGGTCTGGTGACGCTGACCCACGCTGTACTACCTGCGATGGTGGCACGCGACAGCGGTTATGTCATCAATGTCGGCTCTATCGCTGGCAGTTGGCCATACTTTGGCGGTAATGTCTATGGCGCGACCAAAGCCTTTGTCAAACAGTTTAGCTTAAATCTGCGCGCGGACTTAGTCGGTACGCAGGTGCGCGTCACCAATCTTGAACCAGGTAATGTCGCGGGCACTGAGTTTTCGAACGTGCGCTATCATGGCGATGATGAGAAAGCGGCCAAAGTCTATGACGGCTTTAAAACCATGACCGGTGAGGATATCGGCGATATTTTATTGTGGTTGATTGAATCGCCCGCCCATATCAATGTCAATCGCTTGGAAGTGATGCCAGTGGCGCAAACTTATAATGGTCTGACCATTGCGAAGCAAGGCTGTTAAAAGCTTAGCCGGCCGTTTTGCTCTCTAACGTAACTCATAAGACCGAAGCAATATAGTCTCATCTATATTGCTTCTTTTTTTGGGTTGAATTTGGGTTTCTTTGACCAGCGTTAACTGCTGAAAGTCCAAAATCAGCACTTCATTTCGAATGCGCTCACTGGTGCGCTTATTATGGCGAATAGGAAAGCCTAAGAGGTGTTTGCCGACGATGGTTATCTGATTGACTACCATCTGTGTATATTGCACAGCACGGCTACTTGGCTGCGCATCGATGATAGCAGTCGCAGGATTGACCGTGGTGGTTAGCAGCTTGGTTTGTCGTACCTGCTTTGGCATATCACCTGCAAAAAACAGCACTTGCCCCAGCGGTAAATACTGCGCATGACGCGTCAGCTCACGGCGAAATAATGCGGGCATATCGGTATTAAAGCTGTCCTCGCTTTGCCGATAAAAAGCGGTAAAGTTCCGATGCAAATAGCGGCCAAACACACTGCTATTGATCCAGTCCTGATACACCTCATTGGCTAATAACTGTTGTGTAAAATCCCGAGCATCAGGCATGCTCTCTGCGCTTAGCATCGCGACTAGTAGCGCCTGCGGGGTTGCAAAAGTTTGCTGCTGCCAGATCTGTGGATACAAACTACTATCAAGCAAGGCTAACGTCGATTTGCTCATACACTCTTCCTTTATGTCACTGATGATCATTGATCGGCCGCTCATCCCTTAACCTGCTCGCCGCTATTACCGCTAGGCATTTTTTATGCTATGGTCAGTTTAATTGTTTTAATATAGCAGGGTTTTATCA
>NZ_CP192146.1:0-39378 GCF_050572635.1 Psychrobacter sp. VH5
ATGAGCACCGTAGACAGTCAAATCCAGCTATATCAAGTAGACAACCAAGTCAGCCTTGAAGTGAATGTTGAGCAAGACACGGTATGGCTAAGCCAAGCCCAAATGAGTGATCTGTTTGGCCGTGATGTTTCAGTGATTTCACGCCATATCAATAACGCGATTGGTGATGAAGAGGTGGATCCAAAAAGCAATTTGCAAAAAGTGCAAATTGCTTTTTCTGACAAACCCGTAACCTTATATGATTTGGACGTCATTATCAGCGTGGGTTATCGCATCAAATCCAAGCAAGGCGTGATGTTTCGCAAATGGGCGACGCGCATCTTAAAAGAGCATCTCATCCAAGGCTTTAGCATCAATCAACAGCGTTTGCAGCAAAACACCGCTGAGCTTGAGCAAGCCATCGCCTTAATCAAAAAAACGGCTCAATCTGAGCAGCATAGCAAAGACAGCGCGCTGGGGTTGGTCGAGATCATCAGCCGCTACACCCAAACTTTTTTATGGTTGCAGCGCTACGATGAGGGTTTGTTGCATGAGCCTGTGGGGCAACCAGGCGGCGAGGTTTTAGACGCACCAAGTGCCATGCAGGCACTGAATCAGCTCAAATCAAACCTGATGGATAAAAAAGAGGCCACAGACCTATTTGCTAAGCCTCGCGGTGATGGATTGGCTGCCATATTGGGTAATATTCAACAAACGGCGTTTGGTGAGGAAGTTTACCCCAGTATCGAATCCAAGGCGGCGCATCTGTTATATTTTGTCGTCAAAAACCATCCTTTTGCTGATGGTAACAAGCGCAGTGCAGCATTTTTGTTCGTTGATTTTTTATATCGTAACAACCGCTTATTCAATGATGAGGGTACTGCCATCATCAATGATACGGGGCTTGCAGCGCTCACACTGCTGATCGCTGAATCAGACCCCACTCAAAAAGAAGTGCTCATCCGTCTGGTGATGAATCTACTGGTGATACAAGATAAGGATGTAATGTGATGGCAACGCCAAAATTGCGGTTTAAAGAGTTTGATGGGTATTTAGAAAAAAACAACCTGATTAATTTAACTCTATGGGCTTCTGGTGGTACTCCCTCAAAAAAAAACAAAGATTACTGGATGGGTGATATACCACTTATTAGTGGCGCGTCTATGCATACAAGGAAAATATGCGAATCAGAATTTAATATTACTGATTTAGGACTCAAAAAAGGGTCAAAGTTAGCCCCAAAAAACTCAATACTTATTCTAGTTCGTGGGAGCATGCTGTTTAAAAAAATACCGATGGGGATGGCTTTAAAAGACGTAGCCTTCAATCAAGATGTTAAATCTATTATTACTAAAGAAGATTTGAACGAATATTATTTTTTTCAATGGTTGCTATCTCAAGAAAACATTATCCAAAATAAAGTTACATCAACAGGTATTGGGGCAGGTAAGCTAGATACTTCTGAACTACAGAATTTAGAAATCTATTATCCTGCTAAAGAAGAACAAACCAAAATCGCCACATTTCTATCCGCTGTCGATACTAAGATCGACGAGCTGACCCAAAAGCATGAACTGCTTACCGAGTACAAAAAAGGCATGATGCAGCAGCTTTTTAGCCAAAAACTGCGCTTTCAAGCCGACGATGGTAGTGATTTTGAGGATTGGGAATATATGAGTCTCCATGAGGTTCTAGATTATGAACAACCTACACGATATATAGTTAAAACTACTGATTATGATGATAGCTTTAAAACAGCCGTATTAACGGCTGGAAAATCATTTATTTTAGGATATACGAATGAAGATAATGATATTTTTGAGGCAGACAATAAGAATGTGATCATCTTCGATGACTTTACTACTGCTTATAAGTTTGTGGACTTCCCTTTTAAAGTAAAATCATCAGCAATGAAGATACTGCAAACAAAATCTAAAAACTACGATATATTTTACATTTATTCAGTCTTTAGTACTATTAACATACAGAAGGGCGATGAACATAAAAGACGATGGATATCGGAATACTCTCAAATAGAAGTTCCTATACCTTCTTTACCGGAACAAACCAAAATCGCCAACTTCCTAACCGCTATTGACCAAAAAATTGATAACGTCGCCGAGCAAATTGACCATGCCAAAACGTGGAAGAAAGGCTTATTACAGCAGATGTTTGTATAAGGTATAACATGACTGAGCAAAGTGAGTACCAACTCGAAGACAGCCTAATGGTGCAAATGCAGGACTTAGGTTATGAGCGCGTTACCATTACCACCGAGGCGGCACTCCTTGCCAACTTAAAGACGCAAATTGTCCGCGCCAATCAGCTTGATAAGCCGTTGTCTGATGATGAGTGGAAACAGGTTATCAGTCATCTTGGCAGTGGCAGCGCCTTTGAGCGTGCCAAAAAACTGCGCGATAAGTTCAACGTCAAATTCGATGATGGCAGCTCACGCCATATTCAGTTTTGGCCAAACGCTGATGACAACATCTGGCAGCTGAGCAATCAGATTATGGTTGACCACAGCAGCCAAAACGGGCGCACCAGCCGCTTTGATGTCACCATCTTGGTTAACGGCTTGCCCCTAGTGCAAATCGAGCTTAAGCGCCGTGGCGGAATCGAGATTACCGAGGCATTCCATCAGACCATGCGTTACTCAAAAGCCGCTTACAAGGCAGGACATGGCTTATTTGAGTTCGTTCAGCTGTTTGTCATCAGTAATGGCGCAAACACGCGCTACTATGCCAAAGGTACACAGCACTTTAATTTTACCTTTCCCTGGGCGGACAGCGACAACAAACCGATCAATGAAATCGTTGATTTTGCTGAGGTGTTTTTAACCCCCTCGCATTTAACCGAGATGATCGCTCAGTTTGTCGTGCTCTATGAGTCCTCCAAGACCATGATGGTGCTCAGACCCTATCAAGTCCATGCTACCAAGCGCTTAATTGAGCGCGCCACCACCTCAGATAAAAACGGTTATATTTGGCACACTACAGGATCAGGCAAAACGCTGACCTCATTTAAAGCCAGTCAAATCATCATGGGGCTACCTGATGTCGAAAAAGTGGTGTTTGTTGTCGATAGAAACGATTTAGACACCCAAACCGCTAATGAGTTCAACGCCTTTAAAGACGGCAGCGTAGACAGTACCACCAACACCAAAAACTTAGTCAAGCAGCTCGGCGAGACCCACGACAAGCTGATCGTCACCACCATTCAAAAGCTCAACCGCGCTATCAAATCAGAGCGCCATCAAGAAAAAATCCGCTATTTACAAGACAAAAAAGTCGTCTTTATCTTTGATGAATGTCACCGCAGCCAATTTGGTGAAACGCACCGAAACATCAAACGCTTTTTTCAACAATCGCAGATGTTCGGTTTTACAGGCACACCCATATTGATTGACAACGCTCACAACAAAGCTGGGCTTAAGCTCACTACCGCCTACCTATTTGATGAGTGCTTGCACCGCTACACCATCGTGGATGCCATTCGTGACAGAAACGTGCTGCCCTTTCAGATTGACTATGTGGGTAAATTCACCAAAAACGACAGTGCTGCCGATGAAAAAGTCACCGCCATTGACACTCAAGAGGTCTATAACGACCCTAAACGCATTGATGATATCGCTCGCTATATCATCGAAAAGCATGACACCAAGACCAAACGCCGCGAGTTTAACGCCATATTTTGCGTCAGCTCCGTTGATATACTCACGCAGTACTACGACGCTTTTGAGCGTATTCAAGCGCAAAAGCAAGCCGATGACCCTACATTCAAGCCACTCACCATTGCTACGATATTTTCTTATGCGGCCAACGAAGCGACCGATGCCAGTTTCGAAGACAATGGGCTCATTGCAGAGTCCAGCTTTGAAACCCCTGCCCAAATTGATGAGAGCAGCCGCGACAAGTTAGATCGCTACATTGGCCAATACAATCATACATTCGCTACAAACTTTGATTCAGGCAAGAACTACTATCCTTACTATCGTGATATCGCCACCAAAGTAAAACAGCGCAAGATCGATATTCTGATCGTCGTGAACATGTTTCTGACAGGATTCGACGCCAAAACCTTAAATACGCTATACGTGGATAAGAACCTAAAGTACCATGGTCTGGTACAAGCCTTCTCACGCACCAACCGTATCTATAACGATAAAAAGCCCTTTGGTAATATCGTCTGCTTTCGTAACCTAAAGCAAAACACCGACGACGCTCTAGCCCTGTTTGCCAACAAGCAAGCGAAAGATATCGCCGTCATTCCTGAAATGCATGAGCTACGAAAGCACTACGATCAAGCCGCTAAGACCCTTTTAGACATCTGCGCTGATTATAAGGCCGTTGATACACTAGAGACTGAAGATGAGCAGTTAGCATTTATCAAAGCCTTTCGTGAAGTGATGCGCTATAACGAGCAGTTAGGTACCTTCGTAGACTACGACCAGGCTGATACAGATCTGAATAAAGAAGACTTCGCCAATTTTGCCAGTAAATATATAGACCTATACCGCAACATTCGCACCCAGAACAAGAATAGCCAGGATAAAACCTCAATACTCGATGACATCAACTTTCAGATTGAAATGCTACATAGCGATCGTATCAATGTCGGCTACATACTAGAGCTACTCAAGCAAGCCAATAAGCAGCAAGACGATGGCAACGAAGAGAAGGCAGCCCAGTACCAAGCCCAGGTGAACGATTTAATCATGAATGAGCCGACCTTCCGCGACAAGCAAGAGCTTATCCAAAAGTTCATCAAGGATCAGATGCCTAAAATGCCAGATGGTCAGACAGTAGAGGAGGCTTTTGCACACTTTTGGGACGTAGAGAAGGAGGCTGCGTACCAAGAGCTATGTAAAGATAACAATCTGAAAGCCGATGTCATGCAAGAGATCCTCAGAAAGTATAAGACTAGCAAGCGGCTACCTGACCGTAACGAAGTGAAAGCGCTACCTAACTATAAAGTTAAGCTATTTGAGCGCAAACCCCTTCACGAGCGACTCATGAGCAAGACTCGTGACTTTATCCAGAAGTTTTATGCTGATATGTAAAAGACTATCCATGATCCTGTGCAACTGCACTTTAACCTAAACCCATCACCAGGGCATCATGGTCAATACACGTTGGCCATTTATGTAATAGCTCATCAGCATCAAAACCTTCTCAGGGGGCAGAGTCAGCTCTTTAGTTGTTCCATTGAGATGAGTTATGCAAGTGATATCATCTGTATAAACCTTAGTCTCTTTATCATAAAACCCAAAAATTCCACCAATCAGCCGAACATCACTCAAAAGCTTTGCATGTTTTTTATCCACTGCCTTACTTATGGCAAGGGTTCCTAATGGCTTATCAGCTATTAGCATCAGAGTAACGAACTGCATCACACGATCATATAATTTTGGATTTTCCATCATCTCATTGTAAAAAGCGTATGCTTGATCGCTTGTGCAGAAGTTTTCAAACAAAGTAAATGCACGAGCTACCATTTCCGCAACGCTATGATCATCTTCTGCAAATTTAATGGCTATCGTATTTCTTGCAAGTGGCAGCATCACAGATAAAGCGCCTTCACTATCTGCCACTACACCATCGACCATATACGGCTCTATATTTGCATCAAAGCTTGATAGCGCAGCTTTGTGGCTTTCAATAAACATAACCTATTACCCATGATAGTTTGGATTACTTCCACCAGTAGCATGACTATTGTCATCTAGTAGCGAATCCTGTTCTCTATAATTAGCCAGAGAGTCAGATTGCGTTTGGTTATTGCTATCAGTATTTCTGCCTTCAACGCCTGTATTTTGATCAGTAGCTTCTTTATTATTTTCTTTTACGTTGGCTAAAAATGGATCCTCTTCCTCACCCAATCCTATATCACCACCTAAACTCTCGATCATACTTTTGAATAAAAACTTATCTGATTTCCTTGTTAAAAAATCTGGAAAGTGAATGGCGAAGTAATCTCGAATCATTTGCTCAGTTTCACCTTCAGTTGCCAATACTTGACCCAAAAATGCCCCCATTAGAATCTTCTGCTTGTTTAATCGTTTATCCAGCTTCACCTGCTGAACCTTAGCTTGACGTTTTAACTCTTCTAACCGTTGACGCTCTTTTAGCTCATTAGAGTCTTGACTATCAAAAATAGACATAGGTGCTTTATTATTAGATACTGACATCAGATTTACCCTTATCGATTAAATTTTACTCAGCATAGCAAGCACCTCACTATCATTCAATCGCTTGTGGTAAGCTTTAACACAACCGCATCAGACACCTCAGATATATTATTTTAGTATTTGATGGTGGCGTCTCCCTGACTAAGGGCGAAGTAACGACTCAAAATTTAATCTATCCACTTCGTTACTATCTTAATTTTGAATCCTTCTTCGTTGGGGAAACCCCAAACCCCGCACACCACAAAAAGCGGTGGTGTGAAAAAAGCAACAATAGCAGGTGGCTCTTTATGACGATGGTACATATTGCGACAAAGGCGATTTCTCGAAAATCAGGGCAGTCAGCTGTGGCGTCGGCGGCCTATCGTGCTGGGGATGTGCTTGATGATGCCAAATATGGCAAGACGCATGACTATAGTAAAAAGTCTGGGGTTATGAGTAGCGATATTGTTTTACCATTTTCGCTAAAGGCGCTGGGTGTGAGTGTGGATCGAGAGACGCTTTGGAATACCGCTGAAGCGGCAGAGACACGTTCGGACAGTCGGGTGGCGCGTGAGTGGCTGATTAATTTGCCGTATGAGTTAGACGAATATGATCGGCATCAGCTGGCCATCAACTTTGCCCAAAAGCTTTGCGACGATATGGATGTGATTGCTGATGTGTGTATCCATCGTCCGGTGATGAAATTGCCTTTTGATCCTAATGTACCGCCAAGCTCTAAGTATTTGCGTGAGGGTGAGGAGAACCCTGATCCCCGTAATTTTCACGCGCATATTTTAGTCACTACTCGAGCGCCTACCATTGGACCGAATAAAACCTTGGCGTTTGATCCAAAGCTTAAGACCCCGTTTGAGTGGTCCAACAAAAAACGTAAGGCGCATGATCTGCCGTCATCGATGCAAGAGATTAAGCGTGTTCGGGAGATGTGGGTAGATACCGCCAATAAAGTGTTGGCGCAGCATCATCTGCCATTGATGGATGCGCGCAGTTATAAGGATCAGGGGCTTGATCAGCAGCCCACCATTAAAATGGGCGTTGAGGCGACGGCAATGGAGCGCCGAGGCATCACGACCGAAAAAGGAGACACCAACCGCGCCATCAAAGCACGTAATAAATTGGTGGCTGACAACCATATCAAACAGGAAGCAGACAATGAGCGACGAATTAGCGCACTTAGAAAAGGACTTGCTTGGGCAACTGAGAAAAATGCAAGACTACCTGGCAGCATTGGAGGCACAAAACAGCGAGCTGATTTTGCAAAACACCTCTCTGGAAGCTCAGAACCTCACATTACGTACTGCACAGAACAAAATAATAGAACGGCAATTCGAGTTGACGACACAAAACGATGCGTTGAAGAGGCAAAATCAGGCATTGCTTGGGCAGCTAAACGATGCGAAAACCTACCAAAGCGATGTGATGACACAAAACAAAGAATTAATGGCACAGCACAAGCAAATAACAAGCTCACACAAAGAATTGACGACACAAAACAAGCAATTGAGGGAATCACTGAAGCTATCGGAAAGTCAAATATTGAAATTAACAAAGCAACTGAGCGAAGTGCAAGACCAGCCCCCAACCCCTTCGATGACGCAGCACGACGAGCAAGAGCTGCTCGACTTGATCGACAGCAAAGACAAGTTGATCGAGACACTCGAGCAAACCGTCACAAAGATGAGAGAATCTTTGAGTATGCTGAACGTATGAAGCTGCACTTAGCCATGCGTTTAATTCAACGCCATCACAATTCAATGGCAATCAGCTGGGCACAAGGAGAAACGATAGAGGATGCCCCTGATAAATTTGATAAGCGTCAAGTTGCGATACTTAGCGAGTTTGCAAAGCGCCTTGGTATTGAAGATAAAGATAAAGCGCTAGGGTTTAGAGATCACTTACAGCAAGTGGGCAAACGTTTTGATTACACGCTAGTTGAAAATAACAAATCCATTATCAAGCTTTTGCGTGATCCTAAAGCTGAACGAGAGCGGTATCTGGCGCTTATTAAGCATTTTGAGGACTTTAGGGACGATATTGATCAAAAGCGTGCGACATTTAAAACTAGTATCATCAATAAGCTAGGCGGTAGCGCAGGAGACGTTGGTAGACTGACTCGAGACGTTGTCTCCTCATTCAACTATACAGAATGGTTAACTGATTATATTGATAATGATAATCACCCAGCTGAGGCGAGGAAATGTGCTAAAGAACATCTTGCAGATACCTTAGATAAAACGTGTCAGCAGTTTAAATTTGCGTTTCGTGATATGAGCTCATTACCAACTACCCAGCGTAAAGCTTACTCAGAGACTCTTAAAGCCGCTTTAGAGACGTTTACCGAGCAATACGACGGAAAGCTTTCTGAAAGCCAACACAGAGCACTACAGGACGGTTTAGAGTCCTATCAGCATCAAGTGAGTAGAACTAATGCACCCAGTCGAGGATTTAGCCCTTAATCTAATCCTTAAAAAAACATTACACAGGGTTAAATTGCTTAGGCAAGCTGCGTGGTTTAAGTGATGATTTTTCACTTATCCACAAAAAAATTTATCACCCGTTTCTTTGAGGGTTTTTATTTGATCCTGTTTACTCCTGTTTATTCCTGTTTGAGAGCTATTTTTCCCTGTTAAAATCAATACCTTACAAGAAAGAAAAAGAGTAAATGAGCAGAAAACAGAGTAAATGAGCAGAAAACAGAGTAAATGAGCAGAAAACAGAGTAAATGAGCAGAAAACAGAGATAAATAAAAAACACTCTTTTTATAACTCTATTTTATGATAAGATCTTGTTAAATGTAACTATGGGCGCAGAGTTGAAATGGAAAATAACTTAGTTGTTCAGTCAAATGATTTAATCCTAGCAACGTACACAATGCAAAAGACGGATAAAGAGCTCATGCTTGCTTGTATCAGTCAAATTGACAGTAGGCCTGATGCACCAAATGTCACGCAAGACACAGAATATAAAGTAACAGTTGATGATATTAAATCATTGTTTTTTGGTAAGAAGTCTAAGAACGAACAGAATGTTTATCGTGACATAGAGAACGCAAGCAAACGTTTATATGACGTCGATATTGTTATGAGCTTGCCCGAGAATAAAACGCTTCAAACAAGGCTTGTTAGTAGTATTGTTTATGATCCGGATAACGGAGAAGTCGTATTATCATTCGCAAATAAAATACTGCCATATTTGACGCAACTTAAAGCTAATTTCACTAAATACAAGCTATTAGAAATAGGTGAGTTATCGAGTATTCATTCAATAAAAATGTATGAATTGGTGGTAATGTGGGTTAATCAATACCAGTACAGCAAAGAGTTTACGATAGAAGAGTTTAAACACGTAATGTGTGTTAAAGATAAGTATAAGCAATTTAGTGAGTTGCGAAGATATGTTATTGAAACAGCTATCAACGATATAAATGAAAATACGAATTATAAAGTCAGTGTAGAGTATCAAAAAAAAGCAAGAGGGAAGGGCTATAAAGGCTTAAAGCTCAAATTTCACAAAAAGTTATTAGATAAAATTGCTGGTAAAGACGGTAAATTGTCAGAAGATAAGATCAAATCAATTGTTGATAATGTGCAGTTTATGAACGACTATAACGATCACCCAGGTTTAAGCTATGACGGTAAAATGAGTACTGATAGTTTTAAGCGTGAAATGATTAACATCATACAGCGGGAGCCTGAAAGCTTTAACAAGCCAAACAAAGCGCTTGAGAGCTACTTACCAAAAGTCAGTCAAGGTAAGTAATTACTATGTTTACTACCAATTATGATATATGGCTTACTTAAGAGTCAAAGGCCAATGCTTTTGCAGTGTTTGAAATCTATGGCCTGAGGTTATACGCATTATCTCTGCCAGGCGTGCCACAAAGATTGAAAGGAGACAATATGAACAAGGTTAGTTATCACATAGATAAGTTGCCGCCATTAACGGCTAAGCAGCAAGCGGACTTAGAGTACTTAGCAACGCTTAGCGATGACGACATTGATCTATCGGACATTCCAGAAATCACCGACTGGTCAGGCGCGATCCGTGGCAGTATCAAACCACAAACGCTTACTACAGAAGCCAGTGTTATCAGCCCAAGCATTCTTGCTAAGTTTAAGGACAGAGCCAAGCAGACAGGCGGTAACTATCAGGACATGATCAATGATGCCCTAGAAGAATACCTAACTGATCATTAAGTCTTAGCCAACAAGTTATAACCTCAAGACGACTTGGGGTTTTTTTACACCTTGCATTGTAGTATGTAGTATATTGTATTATACTATATACAACATACTACAATGCACTATCAAGGAATACAAAATCATGGCACTCACCACACAAGATATTCATGCAGCAGCTGACCGATTACAGGAGCAAGGGATAAAGCCGACACTGGCAGAGGTGCGTAAGGCGCTAGGCGGTGGCTCATTCACTACCATTAGTGATGCGATGCAGAGTTGGAAGCGAGAACAGCAGGAAGAGCAAGAGCTGCAACAAGTGGATTTACCTAGCGGTATCACTGAACGCTTGCACACGCTTGGCGCTGATATGTGGCAGACAGCTATTGATATGGCGAACGATAGGCTGTCTAAGGAGCGTGAAGCTCTAGAGGTGGTTAAGGTTAAGGCACAAGCAGAGACGGACGAAGCGCAAGAAGCAGTTAAAACCTTAGAGGGTGAACAAGCAGATCTACTACAGCAGCTGGACGAAGTGGCCACTACTGCGGAGACAGCAACTAAAGCGGCTCAGCAAGCCACAGCTGACCATGATGCTACCAAACAGACGCTATCAGATACTAAGCATCAATTAGAGCTTGAACGAACTAAAGCAGAAACAGCACAATCACAGCTTGTAGAGACACGTAGCGCATTAGATAAGCAATCTGTAGAGCTTACTAGTAGTCTTGGTGAGGTAGCCACGCTTAAAGCTACAGCTGATAGCGATAAAGCAGAGATTGCACGTTTAAAGGCGGAGCTTAAAGCCACTAAGTCAGAGCTAAAGACGGTCACAGCTGAACGCAATGAGATACAAACTGCTACCGCAGAGATCAAAGGAGAGCTAAAGGCGGTAACCTTTGAACGTGATAAGCTATCAGGACTTTATGAGCAGCTGACTCAAATACAGGCTAAACTTGAAGCTGAACATAGTATATTGAATAAGCAATATGGCGAGCTATCGAGCCGTCACCTATCAGAACAAGAACAAGTGACTGTGTTACAAAATAAACTCAAGAAAGCTCAAGATAATCTAATACTTATTCAAAACAAAGATAACGCCTTGGATGTTGATTAAATAAAAGTATTCAAGGTTCCAAGATAAAGAATAGTTATGAGCTAGGAAGAGACTTTACCTAAAGCGTAGATCTCGTTCTATTCACACTAAGCTTATGAATCAACTATGACAATATCGACTCACTGAATAAATGACTGTTGTATAAGAACTATTCTAAATTTTTCTCTGAAGTCTAATAGTATATAGCCTAGTGGGCTATATACTATTTAAATTAGCCTAAGTAAGTTCCGATGCTGATTTTGGAGCCTTGAGCAGATTTCAAGGAACACTCACCCTAAAGCATCTATGAGTATTTTCTAGCATACTCACAAACACTTTAGTGCATTCCTTGGATTTGATGTGATTAGTCATGCCGACTTCATCGCCCATCGCGTCATCAAGACCGTATCACTGTATCAAGCTACGGTTGTTAAGATTACGGCTGATAGCACCGCCTAGACACGCTCTTAACCGCTACTGTGCTGTCATACGCTAGCAAGGGCAATACACCCAATATACCGCTACGATATGCACAAATAACCACTCATTGCGTTGCTCAATATGTCTAGAACCCCCTGTCGAGAGCTTTACCCTTCTGTCAAACGCAGTCGTCGCCTTAGCCTGCCACCCATTTGACGGGTAACGGTTATAAAGAGAGCAGCACGAGGATGTAACGAGCGAACAAGCGGTTTTTAAAATGTATAGTGAATAAAGTTGATATGAAAGCAAATTTTGGATAAAATGCACCTACACGGGCATTTAATGCTGTTCAAATAACGCAGTTCAGGTGCTTATTTGTTCGTTACAGTGTGCGTCAACACGCTGTAACCGTTAGCTATATTTAAAACTAAATGCCTCTGGGAGTCAACTCCCAGAGGCATTTTTTTGTTTGTCATGTAGATTGGGTTTTTATTATCTACTTTTTCATTAGATTGCTTAGGCTTTTTTTGTCGTCATTTAGCGTAGGTATTTCAACCATTTTGAAGTTAGCACTTAGTACATCCTCACAAGACGTTAAGTTTCTGACAATACTGGGATAGTTTACTATGAAGACCGGCTTAGTCGTCAGATGCAAGGTTTTACACGCGCTGTTAAGAAGCGGTAAATCATCTTTCTGAGAGAATACGATAATGAAAAGACAAACCTACACTCCTGAGATTAAAGAACGCGCCGTTCGTATGCTGATTGAAGCATTAAACGATTACACCTTTATGTGGTCATGTCATAAAAAGCACACTAATGAAACTATACTAACCAACATTCAAGACTAAGCTACACATACTAAAGAGCTTGAACATGAGAACAAGAAGCTTACGTAAGCCAGTTAGATTACAGTAAAATCCGCTTTTTTCGCCCAAGGAGAGATAGGACACACAATCAAGTTGTGGCTCAGTTTATTGATAAAAATAAGTGGGTCTACGGTATTAGAGCAATATTGACTGTGCAATATAGAAAATATGCAATAAACTTATTTTCTACCTTTAATAAAATGCAGCAACCTAAACAAGGGTAAATTATGAGTAATTCAGATAACCACAGTCATCAAGCTCCAGACCCTAAAAATATGAATAAAGCTTTTTATATTGGGATTGGTCTAAATTCTGCATTTACGCTCATCGAGTTTATAGTGGGCTATTCAACTAATTCATTAGCTTTAATCGCAGACGCTAGCCACAACTTAAGTGATGTTGCCAGTTTAATAATCTCGTTAATTGGAATGAAATTAGCACAGAAAGCATCTACTACGCTTTATACCTATGGCTACAAAAAAGCTTCTATAATGGCGTCTCTTATTAACGCCATATTGTTAGTTACAATCGTTATAGGTATTGCGTATGAGGCCTTGGGTCGATTTGATACGATACCGGAAGTTGCAGGAAAAGTTATTATTATTACAGCTCTAATAGGTGTATTTATAAATACTGTTTCTGCTTTTGCATTCTACAAAGGTCAAAAAGACGATATTAATATCAAAGGTGCTTTCTTGCATCTAATGGTAGATGCATTGGTCTCTGTAGGTGTCGTTATCTCGGGCATTATTATTTACTATACAAGTTGGAATATCGTTGATCCTCTAGTTAGCTTGATTATTTCAGTCGTTATACTGTTATCGACTTGGGGTCTACTAAAAGAGAGTATCAAGCTTGCTATCGACGGAGTACCTCAAAATGTTGATCTCAGTAAAATCACTGCTATCTTAGAGAGCTATAATTTTATTCAAAACTTTCATCATTTACATATCTGGGCTTTGAGTACCACTGAGAATGCTCTTACAGTTCATATTGTACCGAAGACCGATATAACGTTTGAAGAGACTATTACTATGAAAGAAAACATCAAGGAAGATTTGGCGCATCAGAATATACAACATGCAACTATTGAATTTGGTACTAAGGCAGATGACAATCAAAAATCGCGTGCATTAAATGAAAGTATCAACTAAAAGATGATAGACCGTATATAGCTATCTCTTTTTAAGTATGAGGCGCGTGCCTTATGTCAACATAATTTTTTCAATCAGTTCTTATGTGATCAATAGTTTAAAACTTTTATATTTACGTGCGTTAGGACGTTACCTAGAAAAAATAAAAAACTTACGCTGATTAAATTATTATGATTAAGTTTACTATTACCCTCGTCTTCTAAGTGTGGTTAGACCTTTGCCAAAATAGCTTATTAGTAATAACAGGGTTATTATTATCAAGATAGGATAATTTCCCATAAGCATAAAGGGCGTGTTACCAACCCGTGCCTGTATCTCACCACGTAGTACAGTACGCTCAAACTGCGGTGCGCGTTTTACAATACGACCTTTATGGTTAATGATAGCGGTAACACCAGTATTGGTCGCTCGAATAAACCAGCGCCCGTTCTCAAGCGCGCGCATTTGTACCATTTGCAAATGTTGCAATGGTCCTGCTGAAGTGCCAAACCAGGCATCGTTAGAGACGGTCAACAAAAAGTCAGTATCGATGGCATTTTTACGCGTGGTATCTGGATAAGCTACCTCATAACAGATAGCCGTCCCTATATTGTGTTCACGCACCTTTAGCGGTGACTGCTGATCACTACCACGACTATAGCTCTTAATATCCTGACTACCGGCCAAACTTGGGAAAATATCGAGCACGCCTTCAAATGGAATATACTCTCCAAAAGGCACTAGACGCTGCTTCTTGTATAGGCCTTCCGCTTCTACACCTCGAGCAATCACGCTATTGTAAAATGGGGGATACTTATCCGTACTGGCATTGAATGCCGCTTTATCCTTATAAGGGATACCAGTTATCCATGTCGTATTGGTCGCATTGGCCATTTCTATCATTTCACTAATAAAGCCCGCAGCCTCATCCTGAAACATCGGAATAGATGATTCAGGCCACACCACCACATCACGTCCCCACTCAGTGCGCGTTAACTTCGCATAAATCTTTAGCGTTTCTACTTGATATTGCGTCAGCCACTTTATATCTTGTGAAATATTACCTTGAATCAATGACACTGACAGATCAGGTGTGCCCTTAGGTTTTGTCCATTGCGGATTGACCAGCCATAATGATGTGCTAATGGCTAATAACAGTACAGAAACGACGGCATAACTACTGCGTCGAAGCAGTAGCTCTACTAAACTTGCAGCCAATAGTATGGCAACAAAAGAGACGGCAAAAACACCAGCAACGGGTGCTAAGGACGATAACCAATACTCTTCAGTAAATGCATAACCAACAAATAGCCACGGAAAGCCTGTGAATAACCAAGTTTTTAACCATTCTTGTAGCACCCAAAGAGCAGCAAATGAAAAGGGTTGTTTGCCTACCATACGGTTAAAGACTAGTGCTAAAAATCCATGAAACAGTCCCATACCGAGACCCATCAATCCAATCATAATCAATGCGAGCCACGTTGGAGTATCGCTATAATCATGGATGGCAGTATAGAGCCAAAAGCCGCCGACGCACCATAGCCCCATACCGTAAGCTTCACCGATAATAAAAGCGCGACGACCACTCATATTTGGTACCAACAGCGCATATAAAATCGCTGGTGACACTATTGCTAGCGGCCAGAACCCATGAGGCGCTAGCGCAAATAAAAAAATAGCCCCTGCAAGCCATGCTGCTACTAGCGTAAACCATAGCGGTAATTGATTTGAGTGAGTACTCAAACGCTTTTGTAGATTAATAGTAGACAGGCGCATCGCAAATTATCCAAAATTATGAGTTTTGAATTTTTAGTCAAAATCCAAAACTCGGATAGACCTGTTAATACTACAGGCAGCATTTCAAAATGAAAACTGCTTATGATACCAGTCCGCACTGCTCAATGGATAAATTTACGTACTCCGTTTGATGGGTTATTATGCTACATTACCAAACGATATGAAGTGTTACTTGACCTTCTATAGCTCACAATATCTACAGTACATGAGAGAGCACTATGACCCCCTTAAAAATAAAATCCAGTCTTATATTCAATCGTTATCTGTCTAAGGGGTTGCGTAGTACGTTAGTATTACTTGCCGCCTCATCACTATTTGCTTGTAGCCAACCGAGTAGTGGCGTATCTGATGCAAGCACAACATCGGCATCAACTGAAGATGTTTTGGCTGTTCCAAAGACAGCTGAACCAAACGTTATAAATAATTCTATGATGACATCAGTAAGTAAACCAGACTTACTAAAAAACGTATCAGCCACTGTCTATAAAGATGCCAATTGCGGCTGCTGTAAAGAATGGATAAGTCATGCAGAAGATAATGGTCTAAGTGCAACCGCGCAAGATGTTGCGGACTTAGCCGTATTTAAAGAGCGCTACAGCGTTCCAAATGAAATGCGTTCTTGCCATACTGTAGTCACTACGGATGGTTACGTCTTTGAAGGTCATGTACCCGCTAAATATATGGCGCAGTTTTTAGAAAATCCGCCAGTACAAGCTATGGGTCTTGCCGTACCTGGCATGCCTATTGGTAGCCCAGGTATGGAGTATCAAAATAAATTCATGCCCTATCAGGTTATGCAGCTCAATAAAGACGGGACAACCCAAGTTTATGCTGATATTGAATCGGTAGAGCAGCAATTATAGTGTGTTAGCAGTTAAGAATACTTTGATTATAGTGTTAGCGTTAAAAGTAAATGAGGTAGGTATAAGACTGTTCTATTGCTTATAAAATGATTCTTCATCAAAAAATTCATTAGCTATTGCGACTTTAAAATTAAAAATAACTTTGAATTTGTAACTTTTGATGACAATGTAAGCGAATTTATCGGTTATTAACCCTTAAAATAGATAAATGACTAAGGGTTAATACAAGAATATACAGGATGTATCGAAACAATTACGTAATATTACATAAGCTAGTAGGGAATTAGCATCTATATTAATATTATAAATTATTATATTATCTTAATAATTAGTTAGACCCTATATAGGGTAATTACTTCATCCAATAGAAAAACGTCTGAGGGTTAAATCTAAATTATAGATTTAACCCTCAGACGTTTTTTTGCTTATAAAACAGTAGAAATTGTGGTCAATCTAGTCAGCTATATTCTGTACATGTTACACAAACTTACATTGTAAAATGTGGGATATTAGCAATTTTTTCAACATCAAAAAAGTATTTTTGGGGTTTTTAAGGGTGATGACAGGCTAAACAGCCTATGCTAAAGTCGGCTTTGTGTTTTGGTCAGCAGCTTGATTTGTAACAGCTTCGTAAGACTTCAATGAGCTGTGATCGCCAATAATTATTTTTTATATGAATAATATGCAGCAGAAGTATCAGTCACTATGACGTATATATACTTGTGTTGTTGAGATTTAATTGACTGCGCTGTTGTTGATAACAGACGATTTTGAATTAACCGTAGGTATTAGATTTATGAAACAGGCTTTATTGATTTTGTCAGTACTGGGTATGGGCATAGCACAAACGAGTGGTGCTGCTATCACAATCTCTCAAACAAATAATACCATCACCAATACTTCTGTGGCATCAAACTACGGTTCATCAAAAAACATCTATAGCACCAAAAGTGGTGCTTATGTTTCTAATAATGATGAAATTAGTCAAGCAATTAGCAACCTAAGTGCGCAGGCCAAGCAAAAAGAGAATCAGCTTTCATCATTAAACAGCCGCTTATACGCTGAAAAACAACAGCAGCAAGTCAATAAGGTTCCTGACAGCAATTCAGCCCCCGCTATCGCTGCTGCTCGCGCCTCAAAAGTGGCTTTATCTGGCAGCTCTGGATATTGTGCCCGTTACGTACGTAAAGCACTACAATCAGCTGGTTATGAATTTACACCCAATCCTTCAGCCTATCAGTACGCCACTCGTGGCACACTTGAGAAAGCAGGTTTCAGCAAAATCAGCAATGATATGCCAACCCAAGTAGGTGATGTTATTGTCTATGATCGCTCATCAAAGCGTCCACATGGCCATATTCAAATTTTCGATGGTACAAATTGGATTTCTGACTTCCGTCAGAACAGCATCAGCCCATACAGTGGTGTCTATGCTTATACGACATGGCGTGATTCAAAATATGTGGATGACGCATCCGCATCAGATCGTAATATCTACCTTGCTATGAATGATAAATAAGACCTGAGAAGTCAGCACAACATATTTATTGCTTTTCTCCAACCCAGTAGTGATCTTACTATCATTGCTGGGTTTTTTTGTGCTTAACATCAGGGCGTATTTAACCTTTCATGATTTGATCCGTCAGAAATGAACACTACTGATATCATTACTCATGACAGGAGTTATCGACAAGCGCGTTTAAAATGCCACATGATGACGCTGGTGCACTACTTGCACATTTCTGGCGTAAAACGGTCAAGTGATGCTTTAAGTGCATCAGTTCTTCCATTCGTATTTCCACAGCATGAATGTGCTCATCTAGCAAGTTATTCACATCGCCGCAGTCCTTGTCAGGCGACTCCCAGTATTCAAGTAAGATTCGCACATCATCTAAAGCCATATCGAGCGTACGGCAATGTAGGATAAATTGTAGACGCTCAATGTGCTCTTCATTATATAAACGATAATTCCCTTCGCTACGAAAAGGCTCGGGTAATAAACGCTCTTTTTCATAATAGCGAATGGTTTCTACTGTGGCACCTGTGCGTTTAGCGAGCTCACCAATTTTGATTGTCATAACAACCTCTATGATTTAAATAATTAAAGTGGCTGTAAAGACTAGCGCTAGAGAAATTAAAATTACGAAACTGTAGATAAATAACCTTGACTCTAAAGCCACTATAGGGTTCATAATATCATTATTCAAAGGGTAAATTATTATGAAATATCATATTGAAGGTATGGACTGTGCCAGTTGCATCGGCAAGATTGAAACAGCTTTGAAACGTATGCCTGGGGTTTCTGATGTTGAGCTGAATTTCGCTACAGAAACGCTAGAGCTAAATTTAGCCCCTGGTGCGCCGACTCAGGCTAGTGATATTGAAAAAACCATCAAAAGCCTAGGGTTCGGTATATCTGCCAATACTGGTCAACAAACTGTATCGGCTATTGATATTGACAGCGACAATCAGATGGCTCCGCAGGATAAGCGGTGGTGGCAAACTCAAAAAGGCAAACAGGTTGTTGGTCTCGGTATTTTGATGGGCAGCGCTTATGCACTGTCACTACTGTTCCCCGCTTATGGGATATGGGTGTTTGCCATCGCTGTGATTGTAGGCGTTTTTCCATTTGCACGCAAAGCCTTAGCACTGGCTAAAACAGGTTCATTCTTTTCAATTGAAACGCTGATGTCCGTCGCCGTGCTTGGCGCACTTATCATTGGTGAAGCTGAAGAGGCCGCAGCGGTTGTCTTTTTGTTCTCAATCGGTGAACTGTTTGAGAGTATCGCTGCTGATCGCGCTCGCGCTGGCATCAGAGCCTTATCATCGCTGGTTCCGAAAAGTGCGATTTTACTTGATGCTCAAGGTGGGCAGCGTAACGTTCCAGCGACTTCATTACAAGTGAATGACCTTGTGCTGGTGCGTCCTGGAGATAGGGTATCTGCTGATGGTTCCATTGTTCAAGGTGCGTCCAGCCTTGATGATTCGCCCGTGACGGGAGAGTCTGTTCCTGTTGCCAAGACGATGGGTGACAATGTATTTGCAGGGTCAATTAACATCGATGGTGTGCTCCAAGTGCGCGTAGAAAAGACAGCCGCCGATAACACCATTTCGCGCATTATTGAGCTGGTAGAGCAAGCCCAAGCCTCCAAAGCACCCACTGCCCGTTTTATTGAGAAATTCAGTCGCTATTACACACCGGCAGTGATGGCTATTGCCGCACTAATTATTATCATTCCACCGTTAGCCATGGGTGGAGATTGGTCGACTTGGTTGTATCGCGGTCTAGCACTGTTGCTGATTGCCTGTCCCTGTGCTCTTGTACTATCAACACCCGCTGCCATCGCCTCTGGTCTTGCTGTTGGTGCGCGCCGTGGCTTGCTGATCAAAGGCGGTAGTGCTTTAGAAACTATCGGCCAAGTGAAGACGGTCGCTTTTGACAAGAACAGGCACTGGCAGGCAAACCACGCGCTGACCGATGTTGTTGCCTTTACACAGAAGGACTCAAAGTATTCAAGGTCAGAAATTCTCGAGGTCAAGATGAAGATATTGGCACTTTTTGCCAGTGTGGAGACTGGTTCTGGTCACCCGCTTGCTGAAGCCATTGTTAGTCATGCTGAAGCTGCTAAAGTGTTCATACCACCTGTGGCCTTCAATGCTTCTGCAACTGCCGGTAAAGCGGTACACACCAGCTGTCGCGGAGCGCTGCTTGCCTTTAGCTATCAGTTCGCCTGTTTACGCAGCCGAGTAGGCAGTGATTTCATCCACACAACAGGCGCAAGTGGAAGCGCTGCAAAATGAGGGTAAGACCGTCTCTGTTCTTTTCGATGAGCAAAACCGTGAAGTGCTTGGATTAATCGCGCTAAGAGACGGGTACGAGACGACGCTCATGAAGGTGTGGCTCAGCTCAAAGCGATGGGTGTGCGCTCCGTCGTACTTGCTGGTGACAACCGCTTAACCGCTCAAGCACTTGCCAGTAATTTAGACGTGGAATGGGAAGCTGAGCTGTTGCCTGAGGACAAACTGCGCCTGCTTAACGAGATGAAGAACAACCGCAAAATAGCGATGGTTGGTGATGGTATTAACGATGCGCCAGCGCTAGCAACCTGCCGATGTTGGCATCGCGATGGGTGGTGGTACCGATGTGGCCATTGAAAGGACGGCCGATATCGCATTATTAAAAAGTCGTGTTACGGACATGGCTCATCTCATCGCACTTTCACGTGCCACCATGCGCAACATTCATCAGAACGTCATTTTCGCTTTAGGTCTCAAAGGCGTCTTTCTGATCACGACCATATTCGGCATTGCTGGACTATGGATTGCGGTTCTAGCTGATGCTGGAGCAACAGTGATCGTTACTCTTAATGCGATTGCGTTTACTGCGCTTTAAAGGCGCGCCTCCACTGGTAAAATCGCCTAAAGTAGTTAAATAAAACCCATCGAAATCAATTAAAAGCGGGAGATGGCAGCAGATTTCGGGGTGGGTTCTAATAATAAAAATTCCACCATACAGTAAACTGCAACCGCTACATTGAAGTAAATAAGGTTAGACCGTATGTTGATTACGAAATTGAGCTATTTTGCCTTGCTTACCGCTTTTGTACTGGCGTTATTGCAGGTAATTCTGCCAACTATTGGTGTTATTCGTAACCAAGTTGCTTGGCAACGACTAGCCCCTGTAGCCTAGCTTGGGCACGGTTTGCCGCCATGATGCGTCATTTGGCGCTTTTGTAGTGAGTTTTATTATAATGATTTTAGCCTCGAAGTTACGTCGCGCAACATTCTAATACGCTGTTGCCTTGGTACTATAAGTTATCGGCGACATGGGGCGGACACGGGAGCTCTTTTGCTGCCATGGATGACCATCATGGCCACATGGGGTGTGCACTGGTATCATACTTTAGTCGCGGCTTGCCGTTATCAATGCGTGCGCGGGTATTGGTTATTTTTGGCGGTGTACAGTTAATGATCCTTTAACGATGCTGATATTTACCTCGTCACCGTTTGAGCGTACACCTTGCCCAATCTAGCGGTCGATGGCGCTGATTTAAAATCCTGTCCTACAAGATTTCGGTCTGATTATTCATCCGCCCATGTTATATATGGAGCTGTGTGGTGTGAAGTGAAATTACCTTTTGCATTTTGTATGGCGGCATTATTGGAAGGGCGTTTAGATGCTGCTTGGACACACTGGTCACGTCCATGGGCGCTCGCGGCAGGGATTTTTGACCATTGGTGTTGCACTGGGCTCGTGGTGGAACTACTACGAAGAGCTTGGCTGGGGCGGTTGGTGGTTTTGGGATCCGGTAGAGAACGCCTCGTTTATGCCTTGGCTTGTCGGCTTAGCATTGCTGCATTCGTACTTGGTCGCTGAAAAGCGCAGGGTGTTCAGCGCATGGACCATCATACTGGCTATTTTCGCCTTTGCCTTAAGCAACTTGGCACGTTCCTGGTACGCTCTGGAGTCCTTACCTCAGTGCATTCGTTTGCCGCTGATCCGACGCGTGGTTTGGTCATCTTAGCTATTCTTGGCATTATCATCGGTAGTGGTCTATTAATGTTTGCCGTTCGCGGTTGGCGTTTAACCGTTGAAAAGTCAATATCAGCTGATTTCACGTGAGTCCTTTTTAGTGATCAATAACGCCATCATTTTGATTTGCAACCTTTAGGTGGTGCCAAGCTCGGCACCACTCTATCCTATTATCGCTGATGCCTTTAGTCTCGGTCAGGTATCTGTGGGGCCTCCATACTTCAATGCGCTGTTTGTGCCTTACTGACATGGCTGTTGTTAATCGCTGAACATGTGGTATGGGCTCTAATATTCGCTGGAAACAAAGATAAGCGTCCGTTACGTAGGGGTGGGTATCGCCATTGCCGCTAGTAGTATCGTATTGGCTGCTATTATCGCCTACTTTACCAGTCCATCTGCTATGTTCAATATTGGCGTGACTTTTTAGCGGTGAGCTTTTTGGGGTACTGCTATGGATGATCGTTGACTTTAGAGACAAAACCAAGAACGCCCCTAATTTCTTTAAAGAGTCTGCGTCAGCTGCGTCTTAGCTATTGGGGTCAACAAGACTGCTCATATTGGCGTATTGGTTGCTGTCATTGGCATAGCCTTTACGCAGTAGCCTGAGTATTAGGAGCCGTGACGTAGCAATGACGGTATTGGCGATACAGTCAATGTTCAAGGTTACGATTTTGAAGTAACTGAATTTTTTGAAATAAAGGGTAGTAACTTTGATGCAACGCAAGCGCAAGTGGTGGTATCCAAAGACGGTCGTGAAGTGGCGAAACTGACTCCAGAAAAGCGTACTTATATTATCAGCACGATGCCAACAACTGAAGCTGCTATTGACCCCAGTCTTATGCGCGATGTTTATGTCGCACTGGGCGAACCTATTGCCGATGGTAGTAACCAATGGGCATTAAGGATTTATGTAAAACCATTAATTCGCTGGATTTGGTTAGGGGCAATTATCATGGCTCTAGGTGGATTAATTAGTATGCTTGATAAACGATACCGCATCAAAAAATTAAAGCTCCGTTGCTAGTTACTGGTAGTTTGGCTACTTATGGAGTCAATGAGGTAGCTATTGAGCAGGCAATCTCAGTATCGACGATGTCGACACTAAAGGAGAAATAAATGACTATGTCGAATAATACTCCTGAGCAAAAAGATAGCCAAAACAGTAAGCAGCGTAACCCAAAGACAATGAAAAAAAAGCAGACGAAGCTATGGTTCTTAATTCCGCTTATCCTCTTTTGGTTTGGTAGTTATATTGTACATGCGCTTAGGTAAACCAACAGACATTGTGACCAATACCGCTCTTGAGCGTCCGGTTCCTACCTTTGAGCTGCCGTTATTAGCAGATACTACCCGTACTATCACCAATGATAATTTGCCGGATAAGCCGTTTTTACTTAATGTTTGGGGCTCATGGTGCCCAACTTGCGTTATTGAGCATCCGTTTTTAATGCAACTAGAAGAGCGCGGCGTTGATATCGTTGGTGTGAATTATAAGGATGAGATTGGTAATGCGCTCAGTTACTTAAACCGAGGCGGTGATCCATTTTCTATGTCTATTCAGGATTCATTGGGTCAGTTTGCTCTAGACTTAGGCATAACTGGTGCGCCCGAAAACCTTTGTTGTGGATGGAGATGGCATCATTCGTCAGCATATTGTTGGTGAGATTAATGAAGCCAATTGGCAACAGCGTGTTAAGCCGTGCCTGACAGTACTTAATAAGGCTAATAAGAACAACGATAGTCCTGATCTCATTCAGGTTGAGGAGATGTGCAAATGAACGTTACTCGAATAAGAGCTCCTCAACTAAAACCCAATATAGTTTTAAAACTAGCAAGCTTAATACTAGCGTGTCTGCTTAACATGACGGCAAACGCAGCTATTGACGTATACGATTTTGACTCACCACAGCAAGAAGCTCAGTATCGTGGATTAATAGAAGAGTTTCGCTGCCCAAAATGCCAAAATCAAAACCTTGCAGCCTCTGATGCACCGATTGCACAGGATCTAAAGCAAAAAGTCTATGATTTAATTAAAGATAGACGTAGTGATGCTGAAATACGCGTCTATATGCAAGAGCGCTACGGTGACTTTATTATTAGCTACAAGCCGCCTATGCGACCATCAACATGGATCCTATGGTTTTTTCCACCACTATTATTGCTCGTCTTAATTATTGGTTGGTTTTGGCAAAGTAAGCGTCGCCAAGTTGTTGCCCGTGGTCAAAGCGGCGTCACAGTGAACAGTACTGCTGCCTTGACCTCTACGGAAAAGGCTGAGCTTGATCGTCTATTATCGCAAGCTGAGAGTGTCGACCACGACATTACTAGCCTAGAGGACAAAAAATGACTCTATTTTCTACTTTTGGCTTATTTGTAACTCTAAGCTTGCTGATTGCTCTTATATTTGCGCTGATTGCTATTATGCCATGGCTACGAGCACCGCGTTTGCAGTCCAAACCAATAGACAATCAACTGCTAGATATTAATGTTGCAGTATTTCGCGAACGTTTAGCTGAGCTACAAACAGATAAAGACAGCGGTACTATTAATAATAGCCATTATCAAAATCAAAAGCTGGAACTGGAGCGTCAGCTATTAGATGTGCAGCGTCAGATAACACCTATGGTCACCCCTGATGTCAAAAAGCCGTTTAATTGTCGCAGCTTGGATCCCAATATTGGCTGCAATGGCGTATTTACTAATAGGCAATCGTACGCCCGTGTTTGATTTGTGGACAGCTGAGGACAAAGTAGGACAAGTGGCTGACGACCTATTGACAGCTAAAATTGACAAGCCGCCATCATGGGCGTTTGAAGATGGTCGTCAGTTGATTAGCGCCATGCAAACCAATGTTCATCGTAATGCTGATGATCCTAATCGCTGGATGCGCCTATCCGAGCTTTTTCTTATCTATGGAGGCAACTGATTCTGCGCTGGAAGCCTTATCTCGTGCCTATCGTTTAGCTCCTGAAAATGAAGAAATCGCCACCACTTATGCTCAGACTAGCTTTTCGTTAATGAAGGTCAGTTAGACGCCAATATTCGCCGTGTATTACAAGCTATATTAGCTAAGAATCCGCAGCATGAACGGGCTCAAATGCTCATGGCAATGGGTGAGACTCGTAGTAGTAACTTTGCCCAAGCGCAAGGTTGGATTAAACGCTTACAAGGCAGCATTGTGGCCAAACCAGGTGATCATACTAAAGCTTTAGCAAGCTTAGATGAGTTAAGCAACTACGTTAGCACGCAAGAAAAGCAAGCGCTAGAAGGTATTGACGTGACAGTGAAAATTAACGCTAATTTATTACCGTTAGTGAAAGCTGATGATGTGTTGTTTGTTGCGATACGTGACGTTAAAGGAGGTCCACCGTTTGCCGCCAAACGTTTACCCATTAGTATTATCAAGCAAGGTGAGGCTAGTATCCGCTTAAGCAATCTTGATGCGATGATGCCAGATCGCACGTTAAATTCAGCTCGTAGTGACAAAACTCAGTTAGCAGTCGTTGCTCGTATTAGTCATAGCGGTAATGCCATAGCAGAGTCAGGCGACTTATCGGGTAATCCTATAGTGATTAGCGCTGAACAGACTCAGGTTAATGTTGAAATCAATCAACAGATTCCCTAATAAAAAATTATTACCGTAAGTTTCATAACACCAGAGCGGTAAGTGGAGCCGTTTATAAAAGTGGCGCGATTAATAGTCGTATACCAAAAACATATACGTTTAACATTGTTCATTGTATAAACACAGATAAAGAAAACAACTATGACTGAATCTACCGACAGATTAGATAGTACTAAATTGAATAGCGTTGAATCGGCTAGTACTAATATTGCTGACAATAAAGTACCTATAGCTGTGAGTAGTACTCATCAATCGATTGACTCTAAAACCATGAATCATACGCCTAAAGCTATGTACGTGACTTCAGGCAACTCGATAACACCTAAAGGTAAGTTGGATAAAATGCCAAAAATGGTTGCCAATGGCAGTCGCGCTTTTATCTGGTATTTGTTGGCGATAATGGTGTTAATACTTGATCAATGGACTAAGTGGTTGGCCCAAACCAAATTAGCGTTCAATGACCCCGTACCGGTCATTGAACCATTTCTCAACTGGACACTCGCTTATAACTATGGGGCAGCATTTAGCTTTTTAGCCGACGCTGGCGGTTGGCAGAAATGGTTTTTCTCAGGCTTAGCTTTTGTAATGGCTATCTTTTTAACGATTTATTTAATCAAAGCGCCACGTACAGCCAAGCTATTGTCTATGGGGTTGGCCTTAGTGCTTGGCGGTGCGATTGGCAACTTAATCGATCGTTTAAGAATTGGCAAAGTGGTTGACTTTATCCATGTGCATTATGCTGATGTCTGGAATTATCCTATTTTCAATGTTGCAGATATAGGTGTCTGTGTCGGTGTAGCGTTGATTATAATTGATATGATATTTTTGGAAAGTAAGCGTAATGAATAAACAAGTGAATATTGATCAGTACAAATAAAAAGAACTAGCGTCATAGCTGCTCTATACGGAAAGATACTTTTTTATACTCAAGTGTGTTTATAAAAATGCGAACTGGAAGGTGATATATGATTAATACAAATACTCTCTCATTCTATATCCCAAAACCCAATGCATAATTGTATGCGAGTGAACGCAGGATGATTTTGAAGTGGCTAGACGAAGGCGTGACGTGCTAAGTGGTAGATGACAAAAACCAGTACTTCAAAGCTCTGGACAGGGCCATTATTATAAAGACATTGAATACCGCCTAAATTATTTATTGAAATAACAAAAGGATAATATAGTGTCACATGCTCAGCTAACTATCAAACAAATACATAATCTTAGAAAAAAACAAAGTGCCGCATTAAAAAGCCTTACCATTATAGGCTACCTAGAAGGCACCTCTTTCTTATTATTGCTCTGTATCGCCATGCCACTAAAATATATGCTGGACATTCCAGAAGGTGTGAAATACATCGGTATGGCACACGGTATATTGTTTATTACCTATATCATAATACTTATAGGCTCAGCTATCAAAATGAAAAATGCCTCTTTGGGCAATACCTGCGGGCGTACTCGGCTCACTCTTACCTTTTGGCCCGTTTATATTCGATCATTTACTAAAAGAATTTACAGGAAAGTGTAAGTAAAGAAGCCTAGAACAAGCCCTGCTGCAAATGCTACAAACGTACCTTATTACTCAAGATTATTTTTCCTAACTAAATCACAAGCCGCCATCACTCATCATGGCGACAAATGAATAACATTGAGCAGAAATTAATCACAATAAAATTTTAATTCAGACCCAGTATGAATAATCTAACACTCTAGTCACTTTTCGAACTTATCTTACATACTATCGACAAACCCGTATTGTTTAAAAGCTAAACAGGTTTTGTCATCCGCGATGGATTTCCTATTATCCTAGGGTATACCTTAGCGGAACCAGCTATCTCACCCTTCAAACATATTAACAGACTACTTAAAGCAGACTGTTAGCATGGAACCATCTATAACAGACTTTTTGAATTATAAGACTGGCTGCTGTGCTTTTTCCTATCATTAGCCTATACCCAAAACATAAAACCTTTAAATGATAATCTATCTATCATTAGACTTTTTATATTATTAAATGATAGTAATATCTTGTTATTATCAATGAGCACTAATTATTAAGTCTAAATAATAGAGGTGGGTTATGACTGTTCGTATTTATGTGAGAGCCAGCACTAAGGATCAAGACGCTACCAGAGCATTGGCTGATTTGGTGGCTTTCAGTACAAGTTATGATGATAACCATGTTGAGTACGTCGAGCATTTCAGTGGTACAAAGCTCGATAGACCATTATTAGCCAAGCTGCTAAAGGACGCTGAGCAAGGCGATATTCTACTGGTTGAAAGCGTGGATAGATTAAGCCGATTATCTCAAGATGATTTTGCAATTCTAAAGCAGCGTATCAAAGACAAAGGCTTGCGATTGGTGGTGGCTGATCTACCAACGACGCATACAGTTAATAATGGCATGACAGGTGAGATCCTAACAGTGATTAACCATATGCTGATCGACTTATTAGCAACGATGGCAAAAGCTTGATAACGACAAGCGTAGAGAGCGTATCAAGCAGGGATTGGCTAACAGTGGCTATAAGCCCTCCGGTAAGAAGCCTAATACAACGAAACACAATCGTATTAGAGAATTAGACAGTCAAGGCAATATGACAAAAGAGGAAATCGCTAAGGCAGTTGGTGTTGGCGTAGCTACTGTTTACCGGGTGTTAAAGCCAGGCTCATAGCTGAGGTATTTTATTTTATTTTTGTTCATAAATAGCTGATATATAAGGCTTTACACGCGAGGCAAGAAGGCTTTATTTGCAGAAATAGGTACTCTATTACTACGTAGCTGTGTTAAGAACGGTGTATTTTCATCATTCAATTTCGTTCAATTATGCCCACTTAAAACGCCCTTCGATCTTTATCTAAAGACATCACAGCGTCATATAAAAATCGATTTAATGCAATGAGGCTTCATTATAATCATTATATTGCATTCATAATCGCTTTTCTGCAAAATAGCTTATCTATAATCGCTTGAGCCCCTCATGATGAATACCCCTACTTCAGACCCTATTGGCGCAGCATGGCTTATCCGTTATGCCAGCATCGAGCTGGTGTCCCCTTTATATGTCAGCAGTAGTATCGGTGGGCGCAGACAAACCTATAAAGACGGTGACGTCATTCATAACGCTTATCAGGAAACCGCGCGTCCACTGGACACTATCATTGCGCACTTACAGTTTCACATGCGTCATGAAGTACTGAATTTAGAGTTACTGGTTCGTCTATTTGAGCAGGTAGGTGCTGATGACGTACAAGCATGGGTAAACGCTGAGCCGACAGGCAGCTATGCCCGTAGAATGGCTTTCTTGTATGAGTGGCTCATGGGTCAGCAGTTAGCAGTACCGAGTAATTTAGGCGGTAACTATGTGGATGCTCTAGATGCTAAGAAGCAGGTTACTTCAAGCCCTGCGCATGTCATAAAGAATGCTCGTTGGCGTATCAATGACAATCTTGCAGGAACCCGTCATTTCTGTCCTCAATTGGTGAAAACAGAGTTGTTTACGCAAGCCGCTGCACTCGATATTGCCACAATGGTTGACAAGCTGAACGATGAATTTGGGCAAGACTTACTGATGCGTGCCTCCGTATGGATGACATTACGAGAGAGTAAAGCCAGTTTTACTATAGAAGGTGAAGGGAAAGAGTTAAAACGTATTGAACGTTTCGCCGATGTGATGGCACGGCGTACCGGCAAGGGCGATATTCCGCTTGATCCTGAGTCGCTAGCAGAGTTGCAACAAGAGATACTTGGTAGCAAAACGGTCATCCAGCAGTATGGCGTCCGTCAATCTCCAGTTTTTGTGTCGCATACTCAGGTCAATGGCTTTAAAGAGATTGTGCACTATATTGCGCCACCTGCTGATGACATTGCTGAAAAGCTCAAAGGGTTACAGGCATTTATGGAAAAGACCGAGGGACAATCGGCACTGATACGTAGTGCGGTTGCTTCCTTTGCTTTTGTGTATATTCATCCGCTAGCGGATGGCAATGGCCGAGTACATCGCTTCCTAATTAACGATGTACTCAGACGCATTTCAGATCATTCATGAGCCGATTATCTTACCTATATCGCAAGCCATCGCTGAGCATCCCTCAGACCGTCATGCCTATGATAAAATTTTAGACCGTGTATCCGTGCCACTTATGGAGCAAATCCGTGATCATTACAGCTTTGATAAACAAGCGATTACTTACCCTGATGGTATTCGCTCAAACTTAAATTTTGAAGACAGTCACCTTATTCAACCGGCATGGCGCTTTATGGACCTGACGCCTCATGTTCAGTACTTATCAGGACTGATTGCGCATGTTATTGAAAAAGAGATGCATAACGAGTCACAGTACCTAAGACAACATGACCATGCACGACTGGCGATAAAAGAGATTATTGAGATGCCCAACAGCTATGCCGATAGAATCATTCGTAGCATGCTGCAGAATAAGGGTGCTAAAAGTAATAAGCTATTGAAAGATTATCCGTTTTTGGCAAATGATGAGGTTTGGGACGATATTTTCTCTGTGGTTGTAGAGACATTTAAAGATGAAGCAAATGGTTTGAATAGTTAGAACAAACTCTGCTATACGCAGGAAAGTCTGCCTTAATAATCAAGCTCAAGCTAGTATTTGTGTCATCGTTACGATAATGATTCGTTTATAAAGATTCGGCTAAAATACTGTCACCTGAAACGTAATCAATATTTTTCTTACTTAAACAGAATATATTAGAGGAACTTTGATAACAGACAATTTTTATTTGACAAGGTTATTACAGATCCTCAAAATAATTTTGAGTATTTGAGTATTTGAGTATTTGAGTATTTGAGTATTTGAGTATTTGAGTATTTGAGTATTTGAGTATTTATTTAGCTATACAGCTATCAAATGACGCGAGCACTTAGCTGTAGCTTGTATTTCAGAATAACTACGCCCAGATTTCAGAAGGCTAGCGATAATCTTACGCTTCTCGGTATCTTTCCTACGTCCTGAATATTTACTTTCTACCTTAGTACGAGAAATACCTTACATCTGACGGTTACGTCGATCTTCATAGTCCTTTCTAGCAATAGCAGCGAGCATATAAAGCATCATCGAATTGATGGCCTGTAATACGCTGCTCATAAATTCAATGCTGCTATCAGATTGAGGCGTTATATAAGAGGTCGGTAGCTCTTCTGATACTACCGCCAGCTTCTTTTCTAATAGCATTCTTTTGAGAGTATCCCAATCAGCTTGGTTTAAACGTGCTAAGCGGTCAATCTGCTCAACCAAATTATATCGCCTTCATGGGCATCATTTATCAGTTACATTAACTGTGGACGTATTAAAGTTGCGTCTGACTCGTTTTCAACATAGAAGGCGGCAATTTTGTGACCATGATCAGCAGCAAGCTATATGAGCTCACTTTTGGCACGCTTGGCATCTTGATCTTTGATTGGCGCTCTATGCTCTGATAAACATAAACACCTAAAATAGTCTGTTATAAGTAGTTCCATTATTGCAGTCTATTATAAGTAGACTATTAATTGATTAAGAGACCTGTTTTGATAGTGCCCCTGGGGTATAGACTTTATTAACTAACCCAATCAAAAAGAAGTCAAGGTATAAAAATACATAATGTAGTTTTATACCTTGACTTCTTTTTGAAGTAAATGTACTGTAGTTCTCTACTAATTCGATTTACTGGAGACTACCATGAGCATTAGAGAAGCCTTAGAAAAAGTGATATTTGACCAAACAGATGAAAGTACTGTCACTCCTTTATCTATCAGATTACCCAACCATTTGAACAATCAATTGGAAGAATTGACGCTTACTTTAGACAAATCAAAAAGCTATCTATTATTAGAGTTTGTTAAAGCTGGAATTGAAGAAACGAACAACATATTAGAAGAAAGAGCAAAAAACCCTGAAATTGCGAAGCAAAGAGATACTAGTAACATTCTTAGCACTAAGCCTTTCATGCTCAATACCAACTACAATAATGACAAATCTGCGCACGTTAAAATGCTTGAAAACAACGAAGCTGCTGCCTTCTACTCAGGATGGAAAGAGTATATTTGCAACTTGCAAGAAGGGGATAAGGTATATCTTTATCAAAGTGGCGTTGGGTTTGTCGCGTCTGGCACAGTAACAGGGGATTTGATAAAGAGTGAGTATGGTGGCAAACCAGATGCTAAATATTCCAAGGAACTAAAAGACTTTAAATTTGGCTTCAAAGCAATTTCTGCAAAAGAGTTCAAATCATTAACCGATGGTGGCGCTAATTTCAGAATGACTATGGTTCAATTAAGCTCGAAACAAAGACATGCGCTTGATGATGAAATTAATAAAAGAATGAATGCAATTAATTCAAAATAGCCTTAATAGCGGAGTGCTAGATATGAAAAATAGTGATTGGATTCTTCAAGTAAAAGAAACTCGTAGAACTTTTGGCAGCTCAACTTGGGTTCCATTAAGAGAGTTGTCTAATAAAGAACAAGGTGATGTTAAAAACGTTGGCTATGACAGCGAATTTTTTGGGTGCGGATCTGTTGCATTCCCACCAGAACAAAAGGAAAGAGCTGATGGATTTGACTGGAATCAAGTTGGCATTAGCCATACCACTAGACCATATGCTTATGAAAACGGCTATTATTCTCCAATCGAACAATATGAATATAATGACAAAGAACCCATAGGTGTGAATCTTGTCTTTGAATACAATCAGCCTGTAACTGGAATAAGAGAGTGGATACTAAGTCCTGATTTAGTCATTGCTCTTGGTTTAATAAAAGATGGAAATAACTGGGTTAGACCTGCAGAAAATTTCATTGTTGTTGCTCGTGAAACTATTAACGAGAATGGTGATCATACTTTAATTGAAATTAAGCAAGAGTTTCTTATTGATTATTTAGCAGCAAGAAATCTATCTCTTCGCCTTTCGTACTACCGCCAAAGAGTAGCTAATGTTATAAGTTTAAAAGACAGCGTATATGCCGATCTGACAGATAAAGAAGAGTCTAGAGATGGTGGAAGATTTGAGCTTTTGATTCGAGACTTAGAAGACGTTTTCGGTGGAAGCTGGGCTGCATTTAGAGTCTGGCGAACTGATATTGATGAAGACGAAGATGCTCCAGTGATGGGGCAAGAAAGTGATGAAAATACTGACTCAGAAAGCTCGCAAGGTAGCCATCAAGGTGTTTATAAAGGAGTTCGAGTAGAAGGAGAGTTTTGGCGAGACGAATGGATTGAGCATCAAAATATAAGCGTACGGGTTCGGGGAGATAAAGATCAGACACTTCCTCAGTTCATTGTTAAAACTGATGGAACGCGAATGACGTCTCATTCTTTGAATAATGAAAATATTGGCAGATGGCTCTGGTTCCGTTCTAACGTAGTTAGCGAACTTCTTAGTTACCAAGGGTTTTCACTGCAATGGTATACGGCAGAAACAGGCGGTATTCACTCTACGTCTGGGTGTAGAATTCACTTTGGAATTAATTCATCTGATTTAATAACTGTTTATGCTTATGATGTTGCCCGTCTTGCGCCATGGGAACAGCATATTTGGGCTGCTCATAACATTGCTCCAGAGGGGAAGGTGTCATCTGAGTTATTAATGTCGCAGGTTGAAGCTAAACCTGCTTCTACGCATGCTGTTGAAGAACTTTTATTTATAAGTATGAAGCTGTTAGAGGATGGTTTTAGAAATGAGTTTAATACTGATTTGTTCTCGCATGAAATAGATGAACCTGAGTTTAAAAAACAAATTTCACGCTTCTCAAGCAAAGACCAAACCTCATTACTAAGATTAGCAAAGGAATTAATTCGTATATTCTCTGATCGTCTCAATGTTAGCAATCTACGCCAACTCTCAACACATAAGAATAAGAAGACACTCGGGTCAAATAAACTATTAGAAGATATTTTGGCACAAAAAGTAGGAGTCGATAGAGCTCGCCAAATCTTTGGTGTAATCGCTGGTGCTTATGATATGCGTCTAGGCGATGCACATCCTACTAGTTCTAAAATTGGAGATGCTCTAAAATTAGCGAAAATTGACGAAGACGAGTCTTTCCTTAAGCAAGGCGAACAATTAATTTGTAATTTTGGAGAATCCATTTGGTGGATAGGAAAATTACTTTTTAGTCAGTCAGAGGTTAAATAAGTACCAGACTGTTCCTATAAGGATAATTATGGCAAATACTAGCAGCTCGATGTCTACTATATAGCGCACCGATCACAGATAGAATATATAGGGCAAGTACACAACGAAGTACACTCAGACTATTTTAGCGAGTTGAAACGTTGCTACCATTAGCCCACAACCAAAGCTTCGAATCCTCACTAGGGTGCCATCCTTATGGCTATAAGAATAACTATGCTAAATACTCAACGCAACTGAACTTAATTCGCTCTATTTATCTTATTGACGCTTAGCTATTTACTTACATGGCATTTCCGATTATTATACATCAAATTGATGATAATATATCGGAAATGCCATGTTCTCTTTACAACCATCGTTTGATGCTATTTCAGACAAATTTATTGATGAAAATTCTGAGGTCGTTAGCGCTCTTGCTGCCATTCACCCCAGTCTTACAACTCAACTAGTTTACGAGGTGATTCTGGCCGCTAATGAAAAAACTCAACATGTTGGAAGCTCTTTTCCAGCTAATGCTCCGTTAGCAATGTGGCAATTTCACATTACAGGTTTTCTTAGAGAAAAACTATGTGCTCTTGGTTGGACTAAAGTTGATGGTAAAGGTGGGGTTGCATATGTAATATCGCCGTGTAAGGAGCATGCAATTCGTGTTTTTGCAGGTAACAAGTATGTAGGTTTACGAGATGGAAACGTAAGCAATAGATCAATTAAGGGAAATACCCTTAAAGATGATATTTATCCGCTATTAAACTCTGATAAAGGAACGACCATTTGGACTTTACTTCATTACCGATTTGGTGAGTTAATGAGATTAGAGCTTTCGCAGCCAAAATCATTTGCAAAAGGTAAGATCAATGACTGGGGTACGCGGATCAAAATCCCTGATGTTAAGTTCAACATTCCTACAACACCGCGTATGAAAGAAAAAGTTGAGGTAGGAGTAGTTCCTGTCAAGCGTAAGAAAAAAGCTTAATCAATTCAAGGCTAATATATGTTTAATCCAAATCGATTACAGTTTGCAATCGATAGGCGAGCTGTGAGCAAAGCTGAATTAGCAGAAAAGCTAAATATTACTCCTAGAACATTAACAAATTATCTAAAAGGAAATACTGAGCCTAATTTAGTTGATATTTCAAGGGTGCTAAGCTTCCCTATCGATTTTTTTAAAGGTAGTGACTTACCAATCATTGATGAACATAGTGTTAGTTTTAGATCTCGTTCTAGAATGACTAAGAAAGTCAAAGCCGAAGCTTTAACTTATGGCATTACTGGCTTTATGCTTAATGATTGGTTTGAAGAGGAGTTTGAACTTGTTCAATCAGAACTTCCTGATTTATCTCATCTATCTCCTGAAGAAGCGGCTAATTCGCTCCGTTACGACTGGGGCCTGGGTGATAAACCTATTGGGAACTTAATTGCTCTATTAGAGTCAAAAGGTATACGTATTTTTTCTATTTTTGTAAAATCGGAATATATTGATGCTTTTAGCGTTTGGTATGATGACACACCTTTTATCTTTCTTAATAACCAAAAAACTATGGAGAGAAGTCGTTTTGATGCATGTCACGAACTAGGTCATTTAGTTAGAGACATATACAGTATGAAAATGTCTGAAAGTTTTAGTAAATCACTTGATGAAGACTTGGATTCAAAAGTAGTCGAAAGATGTGCAGATGAGTTTGCATCTGCGTTCTTGATGCCCGAAGTTGCATTAATGGAATATAGACATGTAAATCCTACCATCAACAATCTTATTGAGCTGAAAAAAGTGTTCGGCGTATCTTTAGTAGCACTGGCATATAGAATGCATAAGCTAGGGTTCATAAGTGAGTGGGTTTATACAAGAGTGCTCTGCCCAGAAATAGCAAAATATAATTATCGTAAGTCAGAGCCTTATCCAATGGATAGAGAGACTTCCCAAGTACTCAATACAATAACTAGTGAGTTAACTTCAGAAGGAATGAGCCTAGACGATATTGCTAAAAAAATTAATCTTAGAAAAGCTGATATAACTCCATTGCTATTTCAACTTGCTGAAAGCACAAAGCCTTTTCATTTATTTCAAGTTTTAAAATAATGTGTAAAAACATGAGTAAAGTTTAGCTACTAGTTTGATCAGCTAAACTTTGCTCGTTCTTTTAATCAAGTATTTATACAGCTTCTTTAGCATTCATTAAATCAATAAACGCCGCCTCAAGCACACCAATCGCCTCATCATCCACGATTAACCCCTCATCTATCTGGCGCTGTACCCATACATGAAGCGCCTCATCATTATAGAAAATCGGATTCACGTCCAATATTTTGGCCAGCTGTGAGCCTTGCTGTATTTGTAAGTTTTGAATCAGTTGCTTGGTTAAAACCTTCACTTTGTGATCAAACCAAGATGATGTTGTTGGTTGCTGCGCTGACGTATACATAATAACCTCCTGTAGGTTAATTAGATTTTTTAATTAATTAAATGTCCTGCTACAGGTAAAATTATACACGCATTTTGACTCATTGCAAGATAAAATAACCTACAGTAGGTTATTTTGTATTTTTAGAAGTTATATTTCTGGATTGTCAACAAGCTCATATAGGTCGCCTACCTCAATTTCAAAATAGCGGCATAGCTTTTCAATCACTTCTAAATCTACTCGAGTGGCTTCTTCATGGTACATACGCGTGATTGTGCCTCTGTTAATAGAGGTGTCTCTTGCAACATCTGCAATTTTAAGGCGCTTTTCACCCATTATCGTTGATAAATGACACTTAACCATTACCCTCTCCTATTTCAAATATAGTGCTATTAGCATACAAATTATTCGCTAAACACGCATAGCGCTATTAAGCAGTGCATTTTACTACGTGTCATATCGGTTTAATAGTAAGACCTATCCAATACTAATAAGCTCAATGCTTTCAGTTGTGCTTACTAGCCTTTTGCGATAATATACTTATATGAGTACATACTCATTTGAGTGTATGAATATATAATCATTATAAGGCCTTTACCATGAAAGTAATCGCAGTACTGAACCAAAAAGGCGGCAGCGGCAAGACCACGATAGCCACGCATTTGGCACGTGGGCTACAACTTCAGGGTCATAGTGTGCTACTCGTTGATAGTGATCAGCAAGGCAGTGCTCGCGATTGGAGAGCTGTTGATGAAGACAATCCTGTTCCTGTTATCGGCCTTGATAGACCAACGCTTGATAAGGACTTAAAAAATGTTTCTGATAAAGAGTTCATCGTAATTGATGGCTCACCGCAAGCGACCAATTTGGCACTATCTGCCATAAAAGCCGCTGACTTTGTGTTGATACCCGTACAGCCAAGCCCCTATGATGTATGGGCGACCAGTGATTTGGTTGATTTGGTGCAGCAGCGCATCGAGATGACCGATGGTAAGCTCAAAGCCGCCTTTGTGGTCTCTCGCGCGATCCAAAACACTAACATCGGCAAAGAAGTTGCCGCAGTGCTACAAGATTATAATCTGCCCGTTCTTGATGCCAGAATCGTGCAGCGGGTCAGCTATCCAAATAGCGCTTCAGTTGGCAAAACGGTATTTGAGACAGAATCTGCTAAGAGCAGTGCCGTGACTGAGATCACGCAACTGGTCAACGAGGTTAAAACGTTTTTTGATAAGGAAGTAGAGTTATGAAAGCTGGCCGCCCAAGTAAAGATAAAAAAGACGCGCTTGAGTTGTCTGACGTCACTGATAAGCCTAAAAAGAGCACACGAGTCAATTTCAATCTTGATGAAGATACCTACTTTGAGCTTAAACAATACGTCCTTGATAATCGCACAACCGTCACTAAGCTACTCACTGAGATGATTGAGTCACGGCTGAATGAGCGTTAATGTCCATCCATAGCGTTGATTTTTAATAATTTATTGTAGGTATATATATACACCTATACACCTATACACCTATACACCTATACACCTATACACCTATACACCTAACGATGTTAATTTAGGATAATCATGAGTCAATCACAACAGCTTCAACAGCTAAAAAAGCAGCTTTGGAATATTGCCAACGACCTACGCGGTAAGATGGGTGCAGATGAGTTTCGGGACTACATATTAGGGTTTATTTTTTATAAATACTTATCTGATAAATTCATCCGCTTTGCCAATAATATCTTGGCTGAAGAAGGCGAAGGCTTCGATAACTTTGCAAATTTTGACACCAGTAATCCTGAGCATCTTGAATATATCGAGGAAGTCAAAGAAAACGCCATTGATGAGATTGGCTACGCGCTTGCACCCAATCAGCTGTTTCATCAACTGGCCAAACGCGGCAAACAAGACCAGGCATTCATTCTTGATGATTTGGCTGATACGCTAAAGGCCATCGAGCAGGGCACATTAGGCACAGACTCAGAAGAAGATTTTGCTAACCTATTTGAAGACATAGATCTTACCTCAACCAAGCTTGGCAACAGCCCTGATGACCGCAATGAGCTGATCGTCAAAGTACTAAGCCACCTAGATGCCATTGATTTTGATCTGAGTAACACCGAAAGCGATGTGTTAGGTGATGCTTATGAGTATCTGATCGGTGAGTTTGCCAGTGGCGCAGGCAAAAAAGCGGGAGAGTTTTACACGCCGCAGATGGTATCCACGTTACTTGCCAAAATCGTCACCAGCGGCAAGGACACCATAAGCTCAGTCTATGACCCAACGTGTGGCTCGGGTTCTTTGCTGCTGCGCGTCAAGCGTGAGGCGAATGACGTAGATAGAATCTACGGTCAAGAGATGAACCGCACCACCTATAACTTGGCACGCATGAATATGATTTTGCATGGCGTGAACTTCACCAAGTTTGATATCAAACAAGAAGACACGCTCAAGCGTCCACAGCACGTTGGAATGCGCTTTGATGCCATCGTGGCCAATCCGCCATTTTCAGCGCACTGGTCGGCTGATCCCTTGCTGCTTCAAGACGAGCGCTTCTCAGACTATGGCAAACTTGCGCCCAAGACCAAAGCCGACATGGCGTTTGTCCAGCACATGCTGCATCACTTAGACGATGACGGCACAATGGCAGTGGTATTGCCGCATGGTGTCCTATTTCGCGGTTCAAGTGAGGGCGATATTCGTGAATACATCATTAAAAACCTTAACGCCTTAGACGCAGTGATTGGACTCCCTGCTAATATCTTCTACGGCACCAGTATCCCGACCTCTGTTTTAGTCTTTAAAAAGAACCGCAAGCACAATAACGAGGTCTTCTTTATCGATGCCAGTGACTGCTTTGATAAGCAAAAAAATCAAAATATGCTGCTGCCCGAGCATATCGACACCATCATCAAAACCTATCAAGCGCGTGAAAATGTCGATAAATTCGCCCATGTCGCCTCTTTAAAGGACATTAGCGAGAACGGCTATAATCTCAACATTCCGCGTTACGTGGACACGTTTGAGGCTGAGCCTGAAGTGGATCTCGCAGCCGTTGCCAAAGCGCTGCAAGATTTAGAAAAAAAGAGCCAAGAAACGGACGCTGTCATTAATGGCTTTTGTGAAGAGCTGGGCATTGATTCGCCCTTTAAGGTAGGGTC